>NZ_CM178755.1:0-2707108 GCF_058684135.1 Proteocatella sp. QWL-06 | reverse complement strand
AAATTGCTCTTTGATACTTTTTCGCGGTACTGCTCTATCGTCAGGTTCATGTGCTCTGCTATCTCTTCATCCCCGGGCATTCTTCCCAGTTCTGTGTAAAGCTCGTTTACGGCTTCACTCAGCTCCTTTGCTGACTTTCTGATGCTTCGTGGAACCCAGTCCTGCTTTCTGGCCATGTCTATGATGAGGCCCTTGATACGCTTGTTTATATAGGTATCGAATTTTACGTTTTTCTCAGGATCATATTTGTCGATGGATTTCATGAGGGCTATGACTCCCTCGTTCACTATGTCATCTGTCTGAGCGAATCCGGAGTATACTTCCTTCATGCTCAGGGCTATGACCCTTACCATGGGCACATAGCGCATGACTATTTCCTGCTTTATCATGTGATCCTTGCTGTGTCTGTAATCCGAAAGCAGCTCTTCACTTGTCTTTGATTCCAATTCTCTGATAAAAGTCATCATCTACTCCTGATTAATAACAAATCATCATGCACTGATGTTTCCTATAGACTGGATCTGCACGTTGTTTGCAATCTCGTTGAAGGACAGTACATAGATATTTGGATAAAATTGTTCAATAAGCCTGTAGAAATATACTCGTATGACGTGGCTTGTGAGTATGACGGGTCTCTGTGAAAGATCGCTGAAGGTCTTCATGTACTCTGCAAGCTGAACTATGAGGCTCTGCATCGTATCCGGGTTGAGCGCCAGATATATTCCCTGTTCGCTCCTTGTGAGGCTGTTTACTATAGTCTTTTCAAGCTCTGCATCGAGCGTTATCACTCTAAGCTGTCCACTTTCGCAGAATCTCCTTGTTATAGTACGCTTGAGCGCTATCCTGATGTTTTCTGTTATCGTATCTATGTCTCTTGTAGTTGCGGATGTGTCTATTATGCTTTCGAGTATCGTGCCTGTGTCTTTTATAGGGACGCCTTCCTTCAGCAGATTCGCAAGTATCTTCTGGAAGTTGGCGTAGCTTATTATGTTAGGGAATGCTTCTTCTACGAGCTCCGGTATCTGCTGCTTAGTGTTCTCTACGATCTGCATTACTTCGGCTCTTCCAAGGAGCTCATGCGCATGTCTCTTCACGGTCTCTGAAAGATGTGTGAGCATCACTGAGAGCGGGTCTATAACGGTGTAGCCGTAAATCTCTGCAAGCTCCTTCTTGTCGGCGGTGATCCACTTGCTCGGGATTCCATACGCCGGCTCTATCGTCTCTATTCCGTCTACCTCACCCGAAGGCGTTGAAGGCTCGAGGGCAAGATAGTAATCCACGAGAAGCTCGCCCTTGGCGATTTCCTCTCCCTTTATCTTTATAGTGTACTGGTTGGTGCTTATGCTGGAGCTGTCCCTCAGCCTTATGGAAGGGACTACGAAGCCCATCTCCTGTGCATACTGCCTCCTGAATATCACTATCCTGTTTATGAGGTTTCCTCCGCTTTCCTCGTCCACGAGAGGTATCAGGCTGTAGCCAAATTCCATCTCTATCGGTTCGACGCTGAGGAGCTGATATATGTTGTTTACATCCTTGTAGTAATCCGTTTCGTCCTCTGCCTCTGCTACCGACAGGACTTCTTCGGCGCCTGCCATCTCGAGTGCAAGCCGGTTCTTCTTTATGGCGTTTGAGCTGTTATATCCCAGTGCCAGAAGCATCGCTGCGATAAGTGCGAGCTGGATATGAGGCATCCCCGGCACTACTGCAAGTGCTGCCAGCAGTCCGCCCGTAACCATGAGCGCATGCGGCTGAGCGAGGAACTGTTTTGTGACGTCTGTGTTCAGGCTGCCCTCTGATACTGCCCTTGTTACTATCATACCTGTGGAAACTGATATAAGAAGCGCCGGTATCTGTGATACCAGGCCGTCTCCTATGGTTGCTATAGAATACATCTGAAGTACTTCGCCAAATGCCATGTTTGACTGGACTATTCCTATTATCGTTCCGGCTATGAAGTTTATGAGAGTTATTATTATGGACATGATTGCGTCACCCTTTACTATCTTGGTGGCTCCGTCCATGGCTCCATAAAAATCTGCCTCTTTCTGTATCTTATATCTTCTGTCCTTTGCTTCCTGCTCGTTTATGAGTCCTGAGCTCAGGTCTGCGTCTATGGCCATCTGCTTTCCAGGCATCGCATCGAGCGTGAATCTCGCCGCTACCTCTGCGACCCTTTCAGCTCCCTTTGTGATTACTATGAACTGAACGAGAACTATAATAATAAATATAAGTACTCCGACTACTACGTTTCCCTGGAGCACGAAGGTTCCAAAGGCCTTTATTACAGCTCCTGCCTCTCCCTGCTTTGTAAGTATCAGCCTCGTGGACGATATGTTAAGTCCAAGCCTGAAGAGCGTCGTTATGAGAAGAAGCGACGGGAATATCGAAAATTCCAGCGATTCGGATATGTTCATGCTTATCATAAGTATTACAAGCGATATCGCTATATTCATTATGAACATCACGTCCAGTACAAAAGGACTTAGCGGTATTATGAGAAGCAGTACTATGACGACTACAAAAAGAGATACAGCATTGTTTAAAAGTGTTTTCATTCCGTTATTTTCTCCACTGCTTTCTATGTTATGGGGCTCTCCCTGTTTATGAGGCTCCCCCTGCTTTCCATCTGATCACCCTTGCGCTTTTACAGCTTAAGCTCCTTATTGTTGAGCTTGTAGATGTATACGAGTATCTCCGCTATCTCGGCATAATGCTCCTGAGGTATCTCCTGATTAAGCTGAGTCTGGCTGAATATGCTTCTGGCAAGCGGCTTGTTTTCGATTACCGGAACATTGCTCTGCTCTGCCGTCTTTATTATCCTCAGTGCCAGCTCGTCCTGCCCTTTTGCTACAAGCATCGGAGCTCCGTCTTTTTCGATATCATATTTGAGCGCTACTGCGAAGTGCGTCGGGTTTTTTATTACAACGTCCGCTGAAGGTACTGCCTGCATCATACGCGACATTGCCATTTTTCTCTGTATTTCCTTGATCTTTCCTTTAATCTGAGGATTACCCTCCATCTGCTTGAATTCTTCCTTGATGTCATGCTTTGACATCTTGATCTGGCGTTCATAGTCCCACCACTGGTATGCATAATCAAGCGCTGAAATCGCCGCAAAGGCTATGCTTATGTTGAATACCATCTGTATGACCGATTCGAGCATGAATACGGAGGAGGATGCTATTCCCATGGTCATGGTCCTGCTCAGATCTGTAAATCTGCTTCTGATGAAGTTATACAGTATGTATAACAGCACACTTATCTTTATAGTGCCCTTGATCACTTCCACGGTGCTCTTGAGCGAGATTATCTTTTTTATTCCTTCAAGAGGATTAAGCCTGCTGAACTTTGGCATAAGGCTCTCTGTCGAGAACATAAGCCTTGTCTGGGCAAGCGTCACTATAACTCCTGTCATCATCGCAATGAGTATGAGAGGTATCGCAGCTCTTGCAAATGTTATCATAGATCCCACCGCTATCTGAGAAAGCAGGGAGCCTGTTATGTCCGTCTTTGTAGACGCATAGTCAAGATAAAGCAGCATGAATGCCTTGAGCTCTCTGTACATTCCCGGAAACAGAAGCTTTACTGAGTAGAATACGGTCAGTATGGATATGAGCGCTGTCACATCCTTGCTGACGAATACATTACCCTTCTTGCGTTCGTCCTTCCGCCTCTTGGGGGTGGCTTTTTCGGTCTTTTCGCCTGCCAAAATCTCACATCCTTTATTACATAAGGTTTATAACGTTTCTGAGCGCATCTGTCATCATCACGAGAGTGTTGTTTATGAAATCTCCCATAGGCGAGAACATGAACACGAGGACTATCATTCCTATGAGTATCTTTGCCTGAATGTTTACTATAAACACGTTTATCTGCGGTATCGCCTTCATCAGTATGCCTACTCCCACCTCCGCAAAGAACTCTATCGCCATTATAGGAAATGCAAGCTGTATAGCCAGGGTAGTGCATGCCGTGAATATACTTAGGATATAGACTGTCATGTCCGGGCTGAAGGCAATCTGCCCATAAGGCACTGCCAGTCCTGACTCCATAAATATCCTCAGCAGTGCGAGATGCCCGTCTGCTGCAAAGAATATGAGTATGAACAGTGTATTGAATACCGTTCCCGTAATCGGAATAGATGAGTTGCTCTGAGCGTCATATATGGTCGCCATCGAAAGTCCCATCTGGTAGTCAATTATTCCCCCCGCATATATCGGTATATATGTGAACAGCTGGACTATATACCCGAGTATGAATCCGACCGCCAGTTCCTTTATCAGAAGGAGAGCATACTCTGCAAATCCAGATGCCTCTATTATCTGCTGTGGCTGAAAATTGAATACCAGCAGCGTAAGAGCCATTATGAAGCCTGCTCTCACTATGCCCGGAAGATTCCTTCTTCCCAGTATGGGATTGAGGAGTATGACTCCTGTGCATCTCGTGAGTATGAGCGTCCACAGCATTAGCTGTTCCTGATTTATCATATTTCCTCCCGATCCAAAACATCATCTCTATCTGAGCATCATCTCAAAAATCTCATAGCAGAAGTCCTGCATCATCTCAAGCATGGTTCCTCCTGTAAGCAGCAGTATGAGCGATATGAGAATAAGCTTTGGAACGAATGTTATCGTCTGCTCGTGTATCTGTGTGGCAGCCTGTATTATAGATATGACTACCCCCACTGCCATGCTTATTAGAAGTATCGGAGCCGAAAGCTTTGTAGCAACTATCAGCGCTGACTGCATCAGCATGAGTGCTTCTGAATTTGTCATCCTTTGCCTCCCTTATCAGTTAAAACCCTTGATTATAGTGCTGAACAGCAGGTTCCATCCGTCTATGGTTATGAACAGAAGTATCTTGAACGGCAGCGATATCATCGCCGGCGGAAGCATCATCATACCCATTGACATCAGAGTGCTGGCAACAATAAGATCTATCAGCATGAACGGTATGAAGAGCAGAAAGCCTATCACGAAAGCTCGTTTGAGCTCTGTCGTCATGAATGCTGGTACCACTATCTTCATAGGGATCTCTGATACGTTTTCACTGAGCTCCTGCCCTGCAAATTCTGCGTACATGTTCAGCGTGCCGGTTTCTGTCTGCCTGAGCATGAACTCCCTCAGAGGCACCTGCGCCCTCTCTATTGCCTGCTCCTGCGTTATCTGCTGACTTTTGTAGGGGGTATAGGCATTCTGATTTATATCATCTATCACCGGTGACATTATGAACATGGTAAGAAAGATTGATATGCCTATGAGCACCATGTTTGGAGGCAGCTGCTGCACTCCCATGGCATTTCTGAGAAAAGATAGTATGATTATTATTCTGGTAAATGAGGTCATCATTATCAGAATCGAAGGAAGCAGAGATACTGTTGTCATAAGCATCAGTATTTCCAGTGTCTGTGCTCCGTCTCCATTAATATTTATAAGTGCCTGTCCCATTTACAATACCTCAATGTCTATTCTTTCCTGTTCTTTACTTTTTTCATTATATCCGCAAATTTCTCTTTCATGTCAGACATTTCCAGAGTCTGGAGCTCAAGCTCTATAAGATCCTCAGGGGAAAGCTCTGCAATGTTTGTCATGCCTCCGGAGGTTATGCCGACAAGAAATATCCTGCCGCCCACCTGAGTTACCGCTATCGCTTTATCCTGTCCGAGAGACATCATGTCTGCGACTTTAATATATCTTGACTGGCTCTGCCTGACTGCGACCGTGCCTACATATTTGCTGACCCTGTACGCGAGGTACAGTATTGCCGCCAGCATCAGAAGGGTAACCAGCATGGATGAGGTTTCTCCTAAAATATCATTCACTTCCTTCTATTTAACTATCTCTGTAATCCTTACTCCAAAGTTGTCATTTACTACAACTACGTCCCCTCTTGCTATGCATCGTTCATTTGCATAGATTTCAACCTGATCTCCTGCGAGCTTGTCGAGAACTATCAGCGAGCCCTGAGTGAACTCTACGATTTCCTTGACCAGCTTTCTTGTGCGGCCTATCTCTACAGATATTTCCAGCGGCACATCCATAAGAAGCTCCAGATTGTCCTTTGGTGCTTCTCTCAATGCGTCTTTCCCTGAAAAAGACTCTGCAGGTATAGGCTTTACATCTATTACCCTGTTTGGAACAGTTGCTGCAGGCGTAGGAGGTGCGACTGGCTGCTCATACTGAGGCTGAGCTGGTGGCGCCTGTGGGGCTGCGTATTGAGGCTGAGCTGGCTGCTCGTACTGCGGAGCGGCTGGCGTTGCCTGTGGTGCGGCTGGCTGCTCATACTGAGGCTGCGGTGCTGGTTCCTGTGGCTGCACAGCTGCAGGCGGAGTTTCCATCTGCGGCGCTGCCGGTGCTGCTTCCTGAACCAGCTGTGAAACCTCTGCCTCCTGAAGGAGAGACTGATCCGGGATCATCCTCGAAACCAGCATCTTCACTAGAGGTATCGGCATCAGATTTACAAATTCGCACTTTATTGAGCCCTCTATGGAAAGGCTGAATTCTATGCTTACAAAATTGTTATTCGGTTCAAAGTATTTTGCTTTGAACTGATCTGAGTTTTCTATCTCAAATGACGTTGGAGTCGTTATGTTTACTGTTTCTCCGATGAACTCTGACATCGCTGTCGCTGAGGCTCCCATCATCTGGTTCATTACCTCGCATATGGCGCTGACATAGAGCTCGTTCATCTCAAACTCTTCATCCGGGATTTCGCTTCCCATCAGAAGCCCTACTATAGTCTTGACATCCATTTTCTTGATGATCATGACGTTATTTCCTGAGAGTCCGTGAGTATAGGTTATTTCAACCCCTATAGCCGGTTCGAGTCTCTTGAATTCAAATTCCTCGAACGTGACAACCTTTACATTCGGAGTCGTTATATCGACCCTCCTGTCAAGCATTGTCGCTACTGCTGTCGCGGAGGCTCCCAGGCTTATGTTTATAATTTCTCCTATTGCATCTATCTCTATAGGATTTAAATTTTCATTACTCATCTTGCCCTCCTGCTTTTAATATTTCTGCGTTCAAATGTCTTTAAGACTATCTTCCTATTTCTAATGCTTTGGTCGCCATCATCTTGATCGCATTAAAAGCAGTGATGTTTGCATCATAGGATCTTGTTGCAGACATACTGTCTACAGTTTCCTTTATGAGGTCCACATTAGGCATCATTACGTATCCGTCTGCGTCCGCATCCGGGTGCTCCGGGTCATATACTGCCTTGAATTCTCTTTCATCTTCTACGACCTGGGTTATCTGTACTCCGCCCTTCTGAGTGTTTTCCTTCGCAGTCCTGCTGAGCACGCTCCTGAAATCCTGCTGCTCTATCGGCTGAAATACCACCATTTTTCTCTGGTATGCTCCTCCGCCTTCTGTCCTTGTAGTATTTATGTTAGCTATGTTCTCCGCTATTATGTCCAGCCTCTGTTTCTGGGCAGTCAGACCGGAAGCACTTATGTTCATGGAGCTTAAAAAAGACATACATTCCTCCTTAACTTAACAGGGTGCTGTTATCCAAGTATCTGCTGAACTGCCTTGAGTATTCTGTCTGGCTTGAAAGGTTTTACTATGAAGTCCTTTGCTCCTGATTTTATAGCCTCGACAACCATCGCTTCCTGTCCCATCGCTGAACACATTATTATCTTTGCATCAGGATACTGGGATTTTATTGTCTTGAGTGCCTCAAGTCCATCCATGTTTGGCATAGTGATATCCATTATTACAAGATCCGGCTGAACTTCTTTGTACTTTTCTACAGCCTCAACTCCGTCTGCTGCCTCATAAAGATCTGTAAATCCATTTTTCGTAAGAGTGTCCTTAACTACCATTCTCATGAATGCTGCGTCATCTACCAACAATACTTTAGCCATTTTTTCTACCTTCCTTATCTTCTTTAAGTTGATTTTTAAGTTAATTTTTAATTTTATTTTATATTTTTACTTTATAACTGTGTTATTGTTTTATATCCTTTACCTTGACTGCCACGTTTTTCTTGTGGACTCCGAGGGAGCCTGTAAACCAGAGGTTATCATCCACGTACATGTAGACATCTGAATCTTTTGGCCTTCCGAGATTTATCGTGTCTCCTACCCTGAGTGAGTAGGCATCGCGCATCTTCATCTCTCCGGAACCAAATTTTACCTTTATCTCCATCTCGGATGTTTTTACATTCTCCAGTATGATTTCATCCTCGTTGCTGTCATTGTCGCCCCGTTTTTTGAGGTTTTCGTTTTCATGTACCTCGAATATCAGAGAGAGAAGCGTCCCGGGAATACAGAGCGTGAATTTTCCTTCTGTTGATCCTATTGTCGCGCTTATAATGACTATGACGACAGTCTCGTCCATCCCTATCACCTGACCCACATTCTGGTTCATCCTGGAGTACATGTAGTTGAAATGACCATCTACATAGTTTGCCCATGCCTCTCTCATGCTTGGAGTGATTTTTGACACTATATGGTCATAAAGGGAAATCTCGACATCGGTGTATTTGTAGTCCGTTCCAATTTCCATTTCATCACCTTCGCCGCCAAGTATACGGTCTATCATGCTCAGCATAAGCCTGTTGTTGACATGCATGAGGAGTGGCGCTCCTTTTTTGGTATTCTTCATCTCCAAGTCGACAAACGACAGGATGTCATTGTCGTTTACGGCATTGCTGAATTCATAATACCGCTGTTCTTCGACCCCGAGGACCTCAAATTCTCCTGAACTCCGGAAAAGGTTGTTTACTTTTGTCGCAAGTATCCTGGAATAATTTTCATATATGTTGTTTATGAGCTTGAGCTTGTCTCTGGTGAATTTCTTAGGGCTGTAAAAATCATATTTCTTATATCCCTGCTCTTCTTTTTTTGCTTCAGGCTCCTGAGCCTGCTGCGCGCTGTCTCCTCCATCTCTCATGGAGTTTAATATCAGGTCTATCTGGCTTTGAGATAATACTTCTGACATCTGATTCTCACCTCCCTTTCCCTTTATTCGTATACCTCTGCATAATATTCATCCAGCGCTCTTGTCACTGCGTCATTTTTCGTTATTACTATTTCTACTCTCCTGTTTTTGGCCCGGTTCTCCGTGGTGTCAAAAGGGCTTACCGGCCTGAACTGTCCAAATGAGCTTGCTACGAGCTTTGACGGCTCTATTACATCCTTCATCTGTATATATGTCAGCACCTCTGTTGCCCTGTTTGACGCAAGAAAACGGTCAAACCTTACATCATTCTGTTCGTTTGGCCTTGCCTGAGAGGTATGTCCCAGCACCTGGACCTCTCCTATTGTTTTTGCAGACCCCTTGATTATCCTCGCAAGGCTGTCAAGCACCTGCTTGCCGTTTTCCTTGAGGATATAGCTGTCTCCATCAAAAAATATATTATTCCTGAATGTGATGAAAGTGAATCCATCACCCTTGGTTATCTCTACATCTGACTGAAGCTGCTGCTCTTCTACCTCTTTTTTGAGTGCATAGTAGAGTTCATCGAAATCATCTACTATTGCCGGCTCTGTAGCTCCCTCAACATCATAATCTCCTGCAGTTTCAGTCTGATCTGTAACTATCTGAGAGGTTGCTGTTGCGTTAGGATTGAAGCTCCTTACCACTATCTCCCACTTTGCTGCATCCACAGAGCTTATTGAGTACAGGAGTACAAAAAAGCACATAAGGAGGGTTATGGTATCAGAATATGTGGTAAGCCACTTGCCGGTTTCTTCAGGTGGTCTGTGTTTTTTCTTCAAATCATGTTCCCCCTATTCCTTTGATTTCTTACCTTTTTTCCCCTTAGGAGCTTTTTCTGCGCCTTCTTCTCCTCCGCTTCCATCAGCTCTCTCATGATGCGCAAGATATGATGTAAGCTTCTCATTAAGGAATTTCGGGTTGTCTCCAGCCTGTATCGCAAGCACGCCTTCAATTATTATGTTCTTGTAAAGTATCTCCTCATCATGGCGCTGCTTGAGCCTTCTTACTATAGGACCGAACATTATGTTGGCCATTATAACTCCGTAAAGAGTCGTTATAAGCGCTACAGACATGTTCTGTCCGATGTCGCTGCTGCCTCCTGAGTCCATGGACATGCTCTTGAGCATGTTTACAAGTCCTATCAGGGTTCCTATCATACCGAATGCGGGCGCAAGTGCTTCTCCTGTTTCATAAAAGTTTACCGACTTTGCATGCCTTTCGTCAAGATAAAGCAGCTCGTTCTCAAGCATTTCTTTTATTCTTGATGCATCTGGCACGTCAACGATCAGTATGAGACTCTGTTTGAAAAATGGATCTTCAATCTTCTTGGATTCCTCCTCAAGGGCAAGCAGGCCTTTTTTCCTGGCTATCTGAGCCATCTCTACTATCTGGGCTATGCAGTCCTGCGCATTGAACTTGTCCTTTGCCATTATGAGCTTTATGTGCTTTGGTACCTGCTTGAATGCCTTTATGCCATATCCTGAGAAAAGCGTGGCCAGAGTACCAATAAGAACTATAACTATACTCTGGACATCAAAGAAGTTGCCCAGGTTCGGAATTCCCATACCATAGATCATTAAGGCTGTTGCCAGTATAATTCCAATAAACATTGTAAAATCCATATCATTCCTCCAAAATTTAACGTGGTCAAAACTACTTTCTGCTATTTAATGCTGCTGTGACTGAAATCTCTGATCATCCTGTTATATTCAATCGTTTTTCTGATTATATCATCTACGCTCTCCTTCACTATGAAGTGTTCCTTGTTCATGAGAGTTATCTTAGATTCGGGTATTATATCTATAGTCATTATCTGCGAGCAGTTGATTACGAATTCTTCGTTGTTGAGCTTTGTCAGTTTTATCATGGCAATCTCCTTTATATTCTATTATAAGGACCGGTTTATGTACATAAAATATTTTTGTTTTTCTATAGGTTTTTTATTATATCATTTGCCGGGAGTACTTATCCTCCCGGCTTTTCATTGCTTTATTTCTTCATTATTCTTATCTCTTCATTGATATGAGTTCCTGGAGCATCTCATCTGATACTGTTATTATCCTTGTGTTTGCCTGGAACCCTCTCTGAGTAGTTATCATCTCCGAGAACTCCTTTGCAAGGTCCACGTTTGCCATCTCAAGTCCGTTTGACATCAGCATTCCCGTTCCACCATCTCCAGCACCAAAAGCTACTGCATTACCCGCGTTTGACACTATCTTATAGTATGGTCCCTGAGATTTTTCAAGCGCGTTCGGATTTGCAACGTTTGCTACTCCAATCTTAGCTATCGTAATTGGTTTGTTATCCGCTGCATTGATTCCTATTACATTACCTTTGTCATCTATTCTTATGCTGTTGATATTCATTCTCTCTTCAGTTGAAGCATGATCCGTAGAACCGTCCTTGTCCGGAATCCTTATTGGTTTTAGAACTGCAGCAGCATCTGCAGATACTATGGGATCATTTATATCTGCCTCAGGTACAAAACCATATACTACATTGCTGTTTGAATCCACCAGGTATCCGTCTCCGTCAAACCTGAAGTCCCCCACTCTTGTGAGAGTAAGCGCATTTATATCAGATGGTGTTCCATCTCCTTGGCCAGCTATAAGACCATCTGTTCCAGCCAAATCCTTTGTTCCTACAAGGAAGAATCCGTTTCCGTCTATCATGCAGTCTGTAGGGCTGTCTGTAGGCGCGTAGCTTCCCGACGAGAACATGAGGTCTATCGAGCCTATCTGAGATCCGTATCCAACCTGAGAAGGGTTGCTTCCTCCGAAGGTATCTGTTCCGTCACTTGATCCTCTTACTGTCTGATATATAGACTCCTTGAAGGTCGCTCTTCCTGCCTTGTATCCAAATGTGTTTACGTTTGCTATATTGTTACCTATTACGTCCATCTTTGACTGATGGGCTCTTAGCCCGGATACTCCTGAAAACATTGATTTAATCATTATTTATTTCCTTTCATCCTGTGCACTGCATGCTGAGCTGTCATTCGGACAGCTTCAGTGGGCCTCCTTGCGGTCCAGCCTATATTATTACAGCACTGTCAATATTGGTAAATATATTGTTCTTCATCTCGAGTGATGACATCGTGGTAACTACGACTCCGTTTGTAACATTTACTATGAATGCCTCGCTCTGGCCTATTATCGCAAGCTCTCTTGCGCCTTTTTCCCTGGCCTTGTCTACTGCGCTCTGAAGATCGTCCATGAGAGCCGGTGTCACATCTATTCCTCTTTCAGCGGCTCTTTCCTGAGCATGCTTTGAGAATCTGAGCTCCGAGCTTTCCTTTATCTGATCTCTGAGGATCTTTCCAAAGTCATTTCCTCTGTTTACATAGTTGAGTCTTTCGTTAATATGTCTGTCATTTACGGGATTGGAACTGTTTACATTTTTTATCAATTATAATCACTCCCATTTTTTGAGTATCCTTACTCTGTTTCAACCTTGGTTTCCGTACCTGTTACTTCTTCTGTTGCTGCTGCTTCTGTCACTGGTTCTTCTGCTGGCTTTTCTTCTGGAACTGTTTCTTCCTTTGCCGGCAATTTCCCTACTGCCATGATATCTGTAAGGTAGTAGCTCTTGTTGTTTACGAATATTACCTGCTGGCCGCCATATACTGCTGTTCCTGTAACGGTTCCTGATATTTCGTTTACTGCTCCGCCGACTCTTTCTCCTATCGTGACTTCTTTTCCTACAAGTGATGCTGAGTAGCTCGTTACTGATGCCTCGGTAAGCGTGCTCATTGCGTTTATCGTTGCCATCTGTACCATCTGGTTCATCATGGCTGCATCGTCCATAGGGTTGGTCATGTCCTGATTCTGAAGCTGCTTTACTATAAGTGAAAGAAAGTCATTCATGTCAAGCGTGGTCTTTGTGTTCGACTTGCTCTTTTGTGTCTGGCCTGCTATTATCTGCTGGGCGCTTATAGCTCCTATATCTGCCATTTTATATTCTCCTTTAACTTATCTGAGACATCTGATACTGCCTCTTCAAGTTCTCTATTTCCCAGAGTCCAAGCTTTATCTGGTCTGAAAATTCCTGATTTTCGTCGCTGCTCTGATTCTGTCTCTGCTGATGACTTTGCTGATTCTGATTTTCGCCTTTTTCCTGGCTCAGGTATCCGCTTTCATCCTGCACGTTTACTGATGCTGAGGTTCCATTGTTTTCCTGGATTATCTGTGCCAGCATGGATGCGTTTTCTGAAAGAAGCCCTGCTGTCCTGGCATTTGTGCATGTAAGGGATATATTTGTCTGTCCCTGCTCAAAGCTGATGCTCACCTTGATCTTTCCGAGATTTTCAGGATCGAGCTGGATCTCATATGAGTCTGCGCCGTTTTTCATGATCTCGATATTCTCGGCTACTGCTTTTGTGAATTCGGCTGAGCCTGCCTTCTGCATGTCTCCAACCTTGACCTTGATTATCTCCGGCTGATCGCTTTTCTGGACCCTGTTCATTGCTGACAGTTCATTGTTCAGATTTGAATCTGAAGATTCTGAATCGCTTTCTGATTTCTTTTCTGTAACCTGGATTTCCGGCTTTGCATCGGCTTCAGCTGAATGCTTCATGCCCTGATTCAATCTGATGTCCTGATCCTGCTGCTCAGCTGGCTGAGAAGCTTCTGCTGCAGTTTTTTGAATCTGTGGCGCTGTATTTCTTGCCTGGCTTTCTTCTGATGCTGGCATCATTTTCTGTAAAATGCTCTCTGCTGGTTTTGCTGAATCTGCCTGAAGTTTTTCTGCCTGCGCTGCGACGCCCTGAATCGTCTGAGATGCCTGAGTTTCCGGCTTGGCGATTTCATTTCCCATCACGGCTATGCTTATCTTTCCATCTTCTACTGATACTGTCTGGATTTCCGGCTTTGCCTGAATGCTCATGGCTGCCATAAGGCTTGCTGCTGCCGCAATATCTGCCTGAACTGCATCCTGGCCTTTTGAAGGTACCTCCGCTGACGGCTGATCGCTGCCTGTTTCCTGGGGCTTTGTGCTGTTTTCAGGCCTGTCCTGCTTTATGCTCTCCGGATTTGCCTTTGAGCCGGCTGCGCTGCTGTTCATTATGTCTCTGAATTCGCTTTTCTCTGCCTTTTTTGCTGCGCCGTTTTTTGCTGCTGCACTGAATGCGCGTGCCATCATGTCTATGCTTTTCGTGTTCATCTTTCTCACCTCCTTTCAATGGTGCTTGCTGAGTTTGATACGAACTCTTCTATAAAGAGCTCATCGCTTTTCTTTACTTTTGCGTCATACTGCGTCTTTTTCTTTTCCCTGAGTTTTTCTATGGCCGCAGACTCTGTCTTTGATTCTACGACCTCTCTTCTCTTTTTCTCTTCTCTCTTCTTTACCTCTTCAAGCTTTTTTTCCTGAACTTTTATCTGATTTTCAATCTGGCTCAGATAAAGCTGAAATGTCCTTGCTTCCATTATGGTCATTCCATAAAGCTTTTTATCGTTGAATTCGATTCTGAGTTTTTCGTATCTGTCTTTCAGGTCCTTCATGATGTTTTCCTGATGGTTCATCTCCGCTATTATCTTCCCGTGCTCCATCTGAAGATTTGATAGCACCTGATTCTTATAGTCGAGTACAGTGTCCAGTCCAAATGTAAATTTTTTCACCAGATCATTATCTCCTTATCTGTTCTCACTTACTGTCAGGCTAGTATTTCTCTCAGTCTGGCAATCGTGTCTTCAAAAGCAAAGCTCTCATATATGCCCTGCTTGAGAAAATCATTCACCTTGTCTATTTTGGATATGGCATAGTCGAGTCTCGGGTTTGTCCCTGACTTGTATGCTCCAATCGAAATAAGGTCGAGGTTCTTTTCGTATACGCTCAGTATGTCTCTCAGGCTTGATGCCAGTTTCTGATGCTCCGGATCTGCTATGGTGGACATAAGTCTTGAGATGCTGGCATTTACGTCTATCGCGGGAAAATGGTTCTCGTTTGCGAGTCTCCGGCTGAGTACTATATGGCCGTCGAGTATGCCTCTTACCATGTCCGCTATAGGTTCATTCGTGTCATCCCCTTCTACGAGGACAGTGTAGACTCCTGTTATGGAGCCTTTTTCAAAATTACCGCTTCGTTCGAGAAGCTTTGGAAGCTCTGCATATATCGAAGGGGTGTATCCTCTTGCTATCGGAGGTTCTCCTATGGCAAGCCCTACCTCTCGCTGCGCCATCGCGAATCTCGTGAGGGAGTCCATCATCAGGAGGACGTCCTTTCCCTGATCCTTGAAATACTCTGCGATCGTCGTGGCTACCAGAGGACACTTTAGTCTGAGCATGGCCGGCTGATCTGAGGTTGCTACCACGAGTACCGATCTTTTGAGGCCTTCCTCGCCGAGGTCTTTTTCGATGAATTCTCTTACCTCACGGCCCCTCTCGCCTACGAGGGCGATCACGTTTATGTCTGCCTTTACATTTTTGGCTATCATTCCGAGCAGGGTACTCTTTCCTACTCCACTTCCTGCAAATATACCTACTCTCTGGCCTTTTCCTATTGTCAGCATGGAGTCTATGGCTTTTACTCCGAACTGGAGTTTTTCATGTATCGGCGGCCTCGTGAGTGGATTTGTGTATTTGCTGTCTGCATAATAGTATGCTTCCGGCTCAAAAAGCTTTGTCTGGTCTATCGGCTTTCCCATGGCATCGAGGATCTGTCCTGTAAGATTGTTCCCCACAGGTATCTTGAGCCTGTTTTTTGTGTTTCTTATGAAGCTCCCGGCGGCTATTCCTCCGATGTCTTCGTATGGCATGAGCAGTATCCTGTCATCCTTGAAGCCGACTACCTCTGCCGGTATATGCTGATTTCTGTTTTCGCTGTATATCATGCCTATGTCGCCTATGCTTGCGTTTCCGCCTGTGGCTTCTATGGTCATTCCTACGATGTTTTCTATCTTGCCTATATGGCTTACAGTCTCTGACTTTGCGATAAGCTTTGGTATGCTTTTGAACACTTTTTTCACCTGCTTCTAAATTCGGGAGCTGCTGATTATTTCCTTTATGTTCTCTATCTGTGTGTTGGTGCTTGCGTCTATTACCTTGTCTGGGAACTCTAATATACATGTTCCTGGGGCTTCGTTTTCCATGACTATTATCTTTATGTGGTCTGAGACGTAGGATATCGAATTTATTAGCATGGAATCTCCGTTTACCGCCATTTCGGCATCGCATCTGGAAATGTATATCTTTACCCATTCTTTGGACATTATGCCTTCAGTCGCTGATATTATCATTCTTTTTATTATGTCGCCGCTGCTTTTGAGGCTTACTCTGATGATCTTTTCGGCTATTGATATGGCGATGTCTCTCAGATCATCCTTGTACTGCTCGAGCATCTCTCTTTTTTTCTGCTCTACGGATGCAATAAGGTCTCTCAGCTCAAGAAGGAGTTCATCTGCTTCTTTTTTAAGAGTCTTTTCAACTTCCTGCTGCGCTTTTTCATAGCCGTCAATATAACCTTTTTCGTAACCTTCTCTTTCGCCTATTTCGCGGCCTTCGTCCCTGGCCTGATTCTTTATCTGTTCTGCCTCAATACGGGAGTCTTCGAGCAGGCGTCTTACAGCCTCTCTGGTCTCTTCAAGCTCCTTCATAAGCTGAATCTTTTCTTCTCTGTATTTTTCAACATCCATTACTAATGAGCTGCTTTCGGGATTTCCTGAATCGCGGGCTGCAACGGCCTCTTCATACTCTTTTCTGAGGCGTTCTTCCTTTTCGAAATCCACGAGAATCTCAAATATGTTGTCTGAACTATACAATTATATCATCCTTTCCTCCCTTAGAAAGTACAATAGCTCCTTCTTCATCAAGCTTCCTTATTACGGATACTATCCTCTGCTGAGCTTCTTCTACTTCTTTCAGACGTACATTGGTTGTAATCTCAAGCTCATCTTTGATGTTTTCAGCCATTCTCGCTGACATGTTTGCAAATATGAGATTTGCAACGGTTTCATTGGTTCCCTTGATTGCAAGTACGAGGTCTTTGATATCGCACTCTCTGACAAATATCTGTATCGCTCTTCCATCCATTGCCGCGATGTCTTCGAATACGAACATTTTTTTCTTGATTGTTTCGGTAAGCTCCATGTCTTTTTTGCCCATCTCGTCGAAGATGTATTTCTCGTTGCTTCTGTCCATGTTGTTCATTACCTCGGCGATATAGTCTATTCCACCTATCTTCGCAAAGTCTGTAGTCGATACGGTTGCGAACTTGTTCTTCATCTGCGCCTCTACTATCTTTATGGCTTCAGGAGATGCGCTGTCCATCTTTGCTATCTTCTCTACTACCGCCACCCGCTTGTCCTCAGGAAGCGCCGCGATAACGCTTGCCGCCTTTGAGGAGTCTACGTATGAAAGCACTATGGCTATTATCTGAGGCCTCTCATGCTGAAGCACGGAGAAAAGACTCTTGATGTCTGTTCGCCTCAGAAAATCGAAGGCCTTGACCTTGAGGCTCTTTGATACTTTTTCAAGAAGTGCGTGAGCCGTGCTTTCGTCAAATGCTTTTTCGAGCACTGTCTTCGCATATTCCATGCCACCTTCTGTAACTACTTTCTGGGTAAGGCACATTTTGTAGAAGTCATCCAGCACTTCTTCCGTATCTTCCACTGAAACATATCCCAGCTGCGCTATTGCAATGGTCAGCTGCTCTATGTCATCTTCGGAGAGATATTTGTATATTTGGGAGGCTTTGTCTACGCCGAGCGATACAATCACTGCGGCGGCCTTCTGCTGATTCGTCAGTTTTGTATTATTCATTGTTATCGCCACCTTTTAACCATGATTTCAACAGCTGTGCGGATATTTCAGGATTGTCCTCTGCAAACTCTCTGATGTTTCCTCTGAGCTCAAGGCTCTTCTCGTTCTTTATGTTTATGAGGTTGTCTCTTATGTCTTCCATGCCCGGGCCTTTTGGCACCTCCATTACCTGGATAAGCCTCTCTACTGCCGGTGCATCTTCTTTTGATATCTGTTTCTCTGAAAGCTTTGATTTCTTTTTCTTTCTTCTCAGAAGAAGCAGTGTCACTATTAGCGCTATTAGAATTGCGAGCGCTGCCGCTGCTATTATATATATCTGTTTCTGGTTATCTGGTGTAAGTCCTTCACCCAGTCCTGCATCCGGATCATAGAACTCGCCTCTCACGATTGAGATCTTGTCTGTCCTCTTTTCAGGTGCTATTCCTGATGCGTTTCCTACAAGCTTGATAAGCTCTTCCTCTGTAACCGAGGTTCCATTGTTTCTGGTATTTATGGACACCGATACAGTAAGGTCTTCTATCATGCCTGCATCTATCTGGGTCTGTTCCTTTATCTGATCTACCAGATAGTCTATCTCGTTCTGGTTTATTATCTGGGTCTCGTTTCCATTGAGCTCAAGCTGCCCATATATCGGAATGTCTGAGTTGGTCTCTGTTCCAGGCACTCCGCCTGTTGCCTCGCCGTCACGGATGACCTCCTGATTTATGGATTCTCTTGAAGGGATTCCTCTTTTTATCTCACCAGCTGCGTCTGTGCCTGCTTCGCCCTGGGCATTTCCTTCTTCTCCTTCAGCTGCTGCCCCAGGAGCAGTCTGAGTCTGATCTGCAGGGTCCGGCTGGAAGTAGTTTATGGTTTCACGTATTTTCTTGTTCATGTCTATCTGAGCTTTTACGGAAACCTTTACGTTTTCTTCGCCATAAAATGGTGCCAGAACATTGGCTACCTTTGACTTTACAGAATTCTCCAGCTGCCTCTCAAAATCAGCCCTGAGCTGATTGAGATCACTCTGCAGGCTCGGCGCTACTGAAACGTCGTTTCCTTCACCGTCGAGCACCGCCACGTTTTCTATGTCAAGCTGCGGTATGCTCTTTGAGACAAGTCTCTGGATACCCTTTACCTGCTCCGCAGTAGGGGATCCTCCATCTTTCATTATAACAACAACAGATGCACTGGTATCTGTAGCATTTTTGCTGTCCAGAACATATTTCCTGTCCTCGCCCAGCGCTATCGTTACCTTTGCATCTTTAACTCCATCAAAAAGAGATATAGTTGATCCTATCCTGTCCTGAAGCTCGAAAAGCTTGTAGTTGTTCTTCTCGAAATCGGTTGTCATAAGATCTATATTGTCCTTGAATACGTTGTAGGTGAATCCGCTTTTAGGGTAGCCTTCATAAACGAGCTGCGCCTTTAGCTTCTGTTCCTGATCTGCAGGTACGAGTATGGTGCCGTCGTTTTCGTATTTGTAATCTATAGCTGACTCCTGCAGCTTTCCTATTATCTCACTGGCTTCCTGCTCATTGAGGCCTGTGAAAAGCACTTCATACCCTCTGCTGTTCAGAAGAATTGCTGCTGCCACAGAAAATATGAGGATTGCCGATATGGTTATTATTGCCAGTTTTTTTGTCCTGCTGCTCAGCTTCGAGAGCATTGCTCTGGCCTTGTCTATATAAATTTTGATCTTGTCCTTCAATTTTGAATTCCCCTTACTGTATTAGTCTGGCTATATGTTGATCCTCATTATTTCACTGTACGAATCCATTGCTCTGTTTCTGAGCTGAACCATAAAATCTACAGCAAGCTGAGCCTTTGTCGATGCTATCGTCATATTATGTATGTCATCGGACTGCCCCGTTGCCAGAAGATACTGCTGATTCATCACTTCAGCATCTGTTTGATTTACATTGTTGACTGCGCTTTCCAGTACATCTCGAAATACGCTGCCGTTTGCGCCATCCTGTGCAGCCGCACCCTGATTCTGAGGCTTTGCAATCTGTCCCAGCTCTGAAATCGAATTTATTCTCTGCATCTGATTTATAAACATGAGTCCTCCGTCTTTTTAAACAGTATAATTGATATGATTGCTATAGTGTACCTTGTTGTTGTCCTTTTATTGTCCCTATTGTCCTTTTATTGCGCTTCGAAGCCTTGCAAACTCATCTGAAACGGCTCTTATTGCGTACTGATACTGAATAGTGGTCCTTGCAAGCTCTACATATTCCGCATCCGGATTCACGTTGTTTCCATCCATCCTTGCACTCTCGTTCTCAGTAGTATTTATCCTGAAATCAGTATTTTCTACCGCTTTTACATAATCCTTTTCATCTGTCTGAGCTGCTTTTGCCAGATTGCTCCTCAGCTCGTCCTCAAATGTAACGTATCTTGATTTATACCCAGGGGTATCCTGATTTGCAATGTTGTCAGTAATTACGCTCTGCTTCTTCCAAAGATAATCAAGGGATTTCTGTGCGATGTTTATCGAATTTCCAAAAAGCTTGTTCATATTGTTTCTCCTTCGAGATTTTCTTCAAAATACTCTTCCGTATCTTCCTCAAACTTTGATTTCCCACGCTTGTTCTCTATATCTATCCTGAATATGGCCTGCTTTATCATGCTTTCCTGTACCATGTTGAGCGGCAGCATCCTGCATCCATAGTGATAATTAACATCATTTATGTGATTTTCCTTCCTGATTATCTGAAGCTTTACAAGAAGCGGGTCCCGAGTAAAGTCATATACTACCTCTACGATTTCTCCGACTCTCAGAGATTCCTGAGTCATGAAGCATGCGCCTCCGCCACTTACATCCTTTATTACTACCGGCATGCTGGTCTTATCACCGGTCTCCTCATCCGTTACTGTAATCTGAGCCTTGCGCATATAATCTACCTTGAGATCGTTTTTGAGCTCGTCGCATATATTCTCAAAATCCGAGAAGAATACTGCATTTCCATCAATATATTCAATAGTTCCCCTGTAAACCTGGTCATACTTTTCGAGAGATTTAAAGTATAAAAGAGACTTCCCCTCAAGTTTTTTTGCATCCCATATTGAAAGCAGCTGTATAACGATTATTTTTGATCCAACGTAGTCAAGATACGCCTCCAAGAGCTCGTTTCCGTTTTCGTCAGATATAACTACGTTTCTGTATGGCTCAATTCCTTTTCTCTTCATCAGTCCGCTGTCATCCGGAACAATATCCTTTTTATCATATAGCAAATCTTCTGACATAGTATCTATCATTCCTTTCCTTTCTTCTTGTTTACGTCATAAATATATAAAAATATTAAGTTTTGTTGTCTTTCCCTGTAATGTTCTTGTATGATGATTTTATTGATATGATCTTATCCTGAAGTGATTTTTGAAAACCCGGATCCTTCCGGGTATGGTGCGAGGGTTTTGGAAAAATTTAAATTTTTTAAATATATTTTTAATAAATTCTTTAATAGTTTTTTGTATTATCCTATATATTATACTATTTTTATCGCTCAGATTCAAGAAAATACAGCATTCTTTACATAAATTTAATGCGTTTTTTATATTTTCCCTATTTTCATTTCTTTCTGGACAGTATTATTAATTATATATTAATAATCACGATGAGTAAACAACTATTTTAAGGAAAAAACAAATATATCAGGCTAAAAAAACAAAAAACTGCCACGGCATATGAGCCGTGGCAGTAGTCTTACTTCGCATCAGGGATGAACAGCTTCTGTCCATTTTTGTTTACGAAATCTCCTATTATTTTCTGACCTTCATCTGATGTTATGAACTCCGTAAATGCTTTTGCAGCTTTTGCGTTAGTTCCTGTGTGTTTTGTCGGATTTACTGTGATTACTCCATATGGATTGAATAGTATCTTGTCTCCCTGAACCATTATCTCAAGGTTTGGAAGCTTGTCCTTCATTGCTCCCCAGGTTCCGCTGTCTACGAGCGTGTATCCCTTTGTCTCATTTGCCATTGTCAGAAGGTCTCCCATTCCAAGCCCTGCTTCTTTGTACCACTTGTCACTTGCACCAGTCGGAGCAAGTCCTGCAGCCTTCCATATGGTAAGCTCTTTTGAATGAGTTCCTGATTTGTCAGCTCTTGAAAGGAATGTAGACTTACTCTGCGCAACAGCCTTGAGAGCGTCTGATGCAGATTTGAGGCCTTTTACCTTTGCAGGGTCAGCCTTTGGACCGACAATATAGTAATAATTGTACATTACATCCTGTCTGTTTATTCCATGGCCTTCACTTATGAATGTCTTTTCCGCTGCAGGAGAGTGAACGAGAAGCACGTCCGCATCGCCTCGCTTGCCTATTTCCATGGCTTCACCTGATCCTACAGATACCCAGTCAGTCTTTGTTCCGTATTTCTTGTCAAACGCAGGTACAAGGACATCAAGAAGGCCTGTATCGTTTGTACTTGTGGTAGTCGCTATTCTCAGCTTTGTGCCTTTAACTCCTGTAGTATCGACCTTTGTAGCAGCTGTCTGCTTTACGGCAGTCGCTGCAGTCTTTGAAGGTATTACGAGCTTCTGTCCTACTGTTATCCTGTTGACATTGGCAATCTTGTTGACTTTTGCTATCTCCTGGTATGTAACTCCATATTTCAGAGCTATCTTTCCCAGAGTGTCCCCATACTTTACTGTGTAAGTCGAATCTGCGAATGCGAAATTGATGCACGCAAGCGACATCAGAATCGTCAGCAGTACGCTTACGGTTTTTCTGCTTTTCTTCATTTTGTTCCCCTTTCATGATAATAAACCCGGAAAATGTTAACATATATTTCATCCATCAGCAGATCATTTCCCCCGAAACAAACTGCCTTGTCCTTGGATCAGAAGGATTTTCAAATACATCTTCAGTTTTTCCATGCTCTACTACTTTTCCATCAAGGAGAAATATCACCTCATCCGCTATCCTTCTTGCCTGAAACATATTATGCGTGACTATTATGACGCTCGTGCCATAGCTGCGGTTTGCCTCTCTTATCATGTCTTCTATTACGGATATGTTCTGCGGGTCAAGACTTGCAGTAGGCTCATCGAGAAGCAGAAGCTCCGGCTCTGTAACTATAGCCCTTGCGACAGATACCCTTCCCGCCTCTCCCCCGGAAAGCGTGACTGCCTTCTGCCTGAGCTTTGACTCAAGCCCCGTGAGCTTTGCCGCCATGACCACCTTTTCCGATATGTATCTCTTATCAAGCGAAAGATCTTTTCTTCTTACCTCAAGCCCATACGCTATGTTCGCATAGACGCTAGAATTGAACATCACGGGTTTCTGAAACACCATGGCCATCTTCCTTCTTGCAGAAAGCGGATAACTCAAGGATGACGATGCCGTCTGCCCTGCAAATTCTATGTATCCTTCAGAAGGATTATCCTGCCCGTTTATCATCGAAAGCAGGGTGCTTTTTCCTGATCCGCTTGGACCTATTACCGCAGTTATCTTTCCTCTTTTTATCTCCAGATATGGAATATCCACGACAGACGCAGAGCCGTAGATTTTTTTAAGCTTATCAATCCTCAGAACTGTCATCTATATTCTCCCGTAGTTTCTTATTATTTCGATTATCCCGTTAATCAGGAATGATATCATCAGAAGAATCACCCCGAGTGCAAGTGCAAGCTGAAACTCGCCCATGCCCTTGTTCATGGCTATGGCCGTAGTCATTACCCTTGTGTTATATCTTATGTTTCCACCTACCATCATCACCGCTCCCACTTCTGCGATGAGTCTTCCGAACACAACTATGAATGATGTATATATGCTGAACCTGGCTTCCTTTACCATTGCGGTAGCCACCTGAGAAGGCTTTGCGCCAAGGCTTCTGGCAGATTTCGCTATAAGCGGGTCCACATTTTTGAGAGCATTGTATGTAAGGCCTGCCATCAGCGGAACTGCGAGCATAAACTGAGCAAGCACCATCGCGAAGGGAGTAAAGAGAAGACGCCGCTCTCCTACGAGGCCTGTCTGATTTGAAAGGAGTATGTATACTATGAGTCCCACCACTACCGGCGGTATGCTCATGAGAGTGTTTATTATATTTACGACTACAGATTTTGCCGGAAAACGCCTGAGTGCTATAAATACTCCAAGCGGAATACCTGCAACAGCCGCAAGTATCAGTGCGCTGAACGTGACCCCCAGAGAAAGCCCTATTATTGAATAGAGCTCCGGATCCATTGACAAGAGAAGCCTTACCGCTTCCCCGAATGCCTGTGAAAAATACTCCATTTATGCCTCCATATGCTAAAAAAGGCAACCCCGGTTGGGATTGCCGTGATTTGTCGGACAATAATTATTCAAACAATTTATATATTTAATTATATCCCCCTGATTTTTAAATGTCAAGATTATTCAGAAAACTCAGAGGCGTTTTATCCATGTATATCACTTTTCAGGCGCCTTTGCCTGTTCTTTTCCTTAGCTTTGTACATATCTATGTCTGCATTTCTTATAAGTGTATCTATGTCTTCTCCGTCCGAAGGATATCTGGCAAGTCCAACACTGGCCTTTATATTGAAATCCTGTCCTTTCAGCCTGTAGCTTTCACTGAAGCAATCCTTAATCTTTTCTGCTACTTTGGAAAGATCTTCCGGATCCAGGAGATTTTGAACAAGTATTATGAACTCGTCTCCACCCGCTCTGCATACGGTGTCTTCTTCCCTCATTTTGCCCGATATCCTGTCTGCAACTTCTCTCAGGAGCTCATCTCCCTGGTCGTGCCCCAAGGTGTCATTTATCGTCTTGAACTCATCGAGGTCAATGAATATAACTCCAAGATATTTTTGAGTCCTCCTGGCCAGAGATATCGCCTGCCTTAGCCTGTCAGTTAGCATGAGTTTATTTGGAAGCCCTGTAAGATGGTCATGGTATGCCAGCTTCATCATTTCGTCCTGTATCTTTATCTTTGCTTCAAGCTCATCTTTCGCATTTTTCAGCTCCTCCTCAGCCGATTTTCGCCTTTCAAGCATACGGCGGATTTCTTCAGATAAAGTTGAGATTTCATCGTTCTTTTTTTCATGGCTGAAACTTGCATTTGAAAAATTACCGTCTCCGGCTCTTACAACATCTCTGCTCAGATTCAGGATTCTTGAAATTACATTTTTTTCAAGAAAAAGCCACAATATAATTATGAATGTAAGTCCTGCTGCGACAAGTGAATACAGCATGCTTTCAATGCCTTTTTTCCCTGTCATTCTGACTTCTCTCGTCATTTCTATCTCAAGCTCGGCTGTCTCATCTCCGTTTATGTCCTTTAAAACTGTACGAGCCTCAAGCCTGTCCTCTCCAGAAAACTTAACTTTAACATCAATTCCATTCACTGTATTTATTTCATTGTTAAAATCAAATTCCTGACCGCCGTATTCATCCGCTGTTTTCTCAATAGACATCTCCAGCCTCAGCATATCAGAAAAATCCTGTACGCATTTCTCGTCAAGAAATTTGCCAAATATCATGTTACCCATAACAGGACCGCTGAGGTCGTTCCTGAGAACTGGATGAGATGCTATCTGAAGTATTCCCTCAGGAAGCTTTATTATTCCACTCACTACAAAATCAGGGTCAGCATTGTAAAGAATCCCGGCCAGATTAAGTGCTTTTGCCAAATCTTCAGTTACAGGAATGAATTCAAAATTCCCTCTGTCAATCCCTGTGGCGAATATATATTCTCCTGACCTTCCGACAATTGCCATAACGTCAAGATTGAGATTTACAAAAACGTCCTCATATATGTTGCTGTCCAGATATTTCTGGTTGCGATCCTGAACAAATTCATATGTATCATTCCACGCCGCCCAGTCCTTGGTTATCGATGCAATAGACGATTCCTGCTGCTCGATTGCATTTACAGCTCTCTCTATATTGTCTGCGATATTCTTTTCTTCAAGCTGATTTATACTGCCAATCATGACCGTATTAAGCAGTATATACGCTGAAGCAGTAAGTATGAGAAAAATCATCGCAAAAAATGTCAGCGTGCTGCTTCTAAGAGATCTTTGATTTAATCTTCTCCCCATATTTCCCCCTTTGTATCCCTTAGCATTCGTTTGCTGACTATATTTTACCCAAGTAAAAATTTAAAAAACATCAAATCCGATTATTTTTTGCTTTATCTGTCTAAATTTCTTTTCAATGACTCTTTTCAATCAAAAAAGCAACCCTTTTCAGGATTGCCGGATATATTCTATGCTTTCTGCCTTTTGAAATTAATATTTGCAATTACGAGCCCTGCGATTATAACAAGTCCGCCTGCCCACTGCATCGGAGTCATGACTTCTCCAAGTATCAGCCTTGCCGTTATCAGCCCTGTCACGGGAACCATGAGTGAAAGCGGGGATATCTTTGATGCCTCATACTTTCCAAGAAGCACATTCCATGCCCCATATCCGAATATAGTGGCTCCGATTGCCAGGTAGAGTATCGCGAATATCGACATCGGGCTCAGATTCATGAGCGTGCTGAAGACCACCTGAGGCGAGTCCTTTATGAGCGACATAATGAAAAGCGGAATCGGCGGAACAATGCTCGTCCAGATCACTACTCCTACCATGTCGAGCTTCTTGCCTTCTTTTTCAAGCTTGTTTGAAGCGAATTTGAGAATTATGTTGGATATGGCCCAGAAGAATGCCGCTGCCAGGGTAAGCATCAGCGCTGGAAGCGGAATCGAAGATGAGCCGCCTTCTCCTGCACTCACCCCAATCAGATAGAGCCCTCCGGCTGCAACCACAAGTCCTGCTATCTGGTTGGGCTTTACTTTTTCTCTCAGAAATGCCGCTGCCAGAAGCGGTGTCATGAATGCCGCCGACTGAAGTATTATCGATGAAAGCCCTGCCGGCATTCCGATTTCCATTGCGTAAAAAAGGCATGAGAACTGGAGCACTCCAACAGAAAATCCATAAGCCAGTCCATATTTCCAGTCGAGCTCCGGTTTTTTTACGAAAAACAGCGCCGGAAGCACAGACAGATATCTTAGGGATACCAGCAGCATCGAAGGCACTCCGCCAAGCCCAAGTTTTATCACGGTAAAATTAGCACCCCAGATTACAACTACAAGGAGCGTCAGTATAAAATCTTTCTTCTTCATATAACTATATATTTCCTCTCTGTAAATTCAAGTATTTTCTCTCTGTCATTCTCGAGCTCTCCATCAATGACCATTTCGAGAACCTCAGCAAGAATGCTCCCTATGAGCTTTCCCTGTGGTATTCCCATCCTTATGAGATCATTTCCGTCTATGGCGAGGCTCTTTACAGAAAAACACAGATTTTCCTCTATTATCTTATCTATTATTCTTTCAGTTTCTTCAATCGCACGCAGCCTTTCTCCCAGAGTGTCAGGGGAAGTAGCCGAAGAGTCAGCGAGCTTCATCCTCAGGAGCTTTCTGAAAAAGACCTCTCCAAATTTTGAAAGCCTTCGCCTGACTATTTTCTCTGAAGAAATAAGCTCCAGGCTGTGGTTTTCGACGAGCCTGACTGCATTACTGACAGTGGCGGAGTCATATTTCAGCCTCCTGAGAACCTTCTCTGCAATATCTGCGCTTATCCTGTCGTGGCCGTAGAAATGCCCTATTCCTTCCTTCTCGCTGTAGCACAGCGGCTTTCCTGCATCATGGAAAAGAAGCGCAAGCCTTATCTCAAGGTCAGCATCGGCATTTGCAATGCTCCTTACTGTATGCTCATATACATCATAGATATGATGTGGATTGTTCTGTTTGAATCCAAAGGCTGCTCTCAGCTCAGGTATCACCTCAAAAAGCGGCTCCGGATAGTTCATGAGGGCGCTGAATACGCCTTTTCCCATAAGAGTGCGGCTGAGCTCAACTGCTATCCTTTCTGCGGAAATATTTCTGAGCAGACTGACATTCCTGCACATGGCCATGTATGTATCCGGCTCTATCCTAAAATCCTTTTCAGAAGCGAATCTCAGTGCTCTCAGTATCCTCAGTGCATCTTCAGAAAGCCTCTCATCGGGATTTCCCACGCATCTTATGATACCTGATTCAAGGTCTTCCCTTCCTCCAAAATAATCCATGAGGCCGCCTGTATGATTCCAGGCCATGGCATTTATAGTGAAATCCCTGCGTCTGAGGTCCTCTCTGAGGCTGGCCACAAAGGTCACGCTCTGTGGCCTTCTGCTGTTGACATAGCTTCCGTCTGTCCTGTACGTGGTTATCTCAAAAGGCTCAGATTCCATCATCAGCGTCACGGTCCCATGTTTTATTCCTGTATCTATTATATTGAAATCAGAAAATATTCGCTTTACATCCTCCGGCCTGGCGCTCGTTGTCATATCCCAGTCATGTGGATCCTCACCCATGAGGAAGTCTCTTACGCATCCCCCGACTATATAAGCCTCATATCCCGCTTCATGCAGCTTGTCTATTATATATCTCGCGCTTTCCGGCAGCTTCATAATTCCTCGATTCCCAGCGTCCTTGCCTTTCGCTGGCTGTCTTCCACCTGATAAAGTACCTCAAAGTGATACCTCAGATAATTTTCAAAATCAAAGTCTCCATTTCTTGTAGCCCATACAAACATTGTTGAGTGAAAGAACTGGTGAAACATCCTTACAAGATCCTTGCTGTCAATCTGGCTTTTTATCTGGCCGCTCTGCTTTCCCTTGTCTATTATGCTTACCATCAGCTTTATCATATCCTTGATTTCGCTTGTGTCTATGGCGAAGGTTCCCTGATCATCGCTGAGGTTCTTGATCATTATCTGCTTTACTATCTCCAGGCCCTTTTCCTGTACGAAATCTATCAGCTTCTTGTTTATCATCCACAGCTGCTCCACATAGGAATCCATCGAGAATATCATCCCGAACTCTTCCATCGAAAGGCCGCATGGCATCTTGTAGAATTTGTCCAGCAGGTCATCCTTCGATTTGAAATAATAGTAGAAGGTATGCTTTGTTATCCCGCTCTCCTTGCATATCTCGTTAATTGTGACCTCTTCAAAGGATTTCTCCTCAAAAAGGCGCAGAGCGGTCGAGCGTATTCTCTTTTTGGTCTCATTTTCCTGCTTCATCAAAAAGCCCCCTTTATATAAAAAATGCCCACCTGATGGACATTGAGTTTGTATCTCTACTTTTATATTATACATTATTTATTACCGTGTCAACAGTTTTATGGCCCGTATGTAGTTTTTTTATATTCCGATTGACAACTTTGTATAACCGTAGTACTATAAATAATAGATTTTATTCGAGAGGTGACAGAATGACAAGATTATTAAGATACGCCGAGCCATATTTCTGGCTCATACTGGCTGCGGTCATGCTGCTGTTTGGCCAGGCAATGTGCGACCTCGCCCTGCCTGATTATATGTCAGACATAGTAAATGAAGGCATTGCAACCGGAGATACCGGTACAATAATAGGCATAGGGTTCAGGATGATACTGATATCTCTTACCGGAGGAATGCTCAGCATAGCGGTTGGCTATCTGGCATCCAGGGTAGGAGCCGGCATAGGACAGCAGCTTAGGATCGACCTGTTTGAAAAAGTAGAAAGCTTTTCAAACGTAGAATTTGACAGATTCTCCACATCCTCGCTTATTACAAGGACTACCAACGATGTGACTCAGGTGCAGACGCTTGTGATAATGATGATAAGAATGATATTTTACGCCCCTATAATGGGTATAGGCGGAATCATTCATGCAGTAAACAACAGTGCTTCCATGTCGTGGATAATAGCACTCGCGATAGTGGTGCTCGTAGGGATAATCGCTACGCTTTTCAGCCTGGCTCTTCCAAGATTCAAGGTAATACAGACCCTTGTTGACAGGCTCAATCAGGTGGTACGAGAAAATCTCTCAGGGCTGCTTGTTACAAGAGCCTTCAACACTCAGGATTTCGAGGAAGCCAGATTTGACAAGGAGAACAAGACCCTTACTGACACCAACCTTTTTGTAAACCGCACAATGGCTGCGATGATGCCTCTGATGATGCTCCTGATGAACCTCATAACCGTACTTATAGTATGGGTCGGCTCTTATCAGGTGTCTGCGTTCAAGATCGATGTCGGTCAGATGATGGCATATATGCAGTATGTTATGCAGATAATCATGGCCTTCCTCATGATGTCCATGATGTTCATAATGATACCAAGAGCCTCAGTGTCGGCAGTTCGTATAGCCGATGTGCTCGAATCAGATCCTCAGATAAAAAACAGGCCCGATGCGCTTCCATTTTCATCATCAGAGGGAGTTCTGAGATTCGACCACGTGAGCTTTCGTTATCCGGGAGCAGAAGAAGACGTGCTGCATGACATAGACTTCACTGCAAAGCCAGGGGAGACAACCGCATTCATAGGCTCTACAGGAAGCGGAAAATCCACCATAGCCAATCTTGTGCCAAGATTCTATGACGTTACAGAAGGAAGCATAACCATAGACGGTACGGATATAAGGGACATGGAGCTCCACTCCCTCCGAAGCCAGCTTGGCTACGTACCTCAGAAGGCAGTGCTTTTTTCAGGGACAATAGATTCCAACCTCAGGTATGCAGACAAGAACGCTACAGACGAAGAAATCCTGTCCGGCGCGCAGATAGCTCAGGCCATGGAATTCATAGAATCAAGGCCGGAAGGCTTTGAAACCCCTATTGCACAGGGCGGATCAAACGTGTCAGGCGGTCAGAAGCAGAGGCTTTCGATAGCGCGGGCACTCGTGAAGAAACCACAGATATATATATTTGATGACAGTTTTTCAGCCCTTGACTTCAAGACAGATTCTGCTCTGAGAGCGTCGCTTAGAAAAGAGACCGGAGGAAGCACAGTGCTTCTCATTGCTCAGCGTATAAGCACCATAATGGACGCCGAACAGATTGTAGTGCTTGAAGCCGGCAAAATCGCCGGAAAAGGCACGCACGAGCAGCTTATGAAGAGCTGTGAGGTCTACCGGGAGATAGCTCTGTCACAGCTGAGCAAGGAGGAGCTAAATGAGTAAAGAAAACAGCAAAGCCCCTCAGAAAGGCCCCATGGGCGGAGGTCCTATGGGAGGAGGTCCCATGGGCGCAATGGGAGCTGGCGGCGCAAAAGCCAAAAACTTCAAAGCTACCATGCTCAAGCTCCTAGAATATATCGAAGAGTATCAGGCAAAGATAGTAATAGTTCTTATATTTGCAGCATTCTCATCCATATTCTCGATAGTAGGACCAAAGCTTCTTGGAAAGGTAACTACCAAGCTCTTTGAAGGTCTCATGGCCTACATGATGGGAACCGGCCTGCTTACAGATTTTGATTATATCAACAGAATGTGCCTCATAATGATGGCACTCTATGTAGTATCTTCCGGATTTGCATATCTTCAGGGATATATAATGTCCGGGATATCGATGAAGGTTACCTACAAGCTCAGAAGAGACATCTCCCAGAAGATGAACCGGCTCCCGCTCAGGTACTATGATACACGTACCCACGGAGAAGTCCTCTCAAGAGTCACAAACGATGTAGACACTATAGCCCAGACCCTCAACCAGAGTCTCGGACAGATAGTCACCTCAGTAGCAACGGTAACAGGAGTAATCATAATGATGCTCTCCATAAGCTTTTCACTTACACTTACCTCGCTTATGATACTTCCGGTATCCGGAGTTCTCATAATGAGGATCGTAAAGATGTCGCAGAAGCACTTCAGGACCCAGCAGGAGTACCTTGGCAGCATAAACGGTCATATAGAGGAAAACTACTCCGGACATAATGTAGTCCAGGTATTCAACGGTGAGGAAGAAGCCAAGACCATCTTCAGGGAGATGAACGAAAAGCTTTACGAATCCGCATGGAAGTCACAGTTTCTTTCAGGGCTGATGATGCCTCTGATGAACTTTGTAGGAAACCTCGGATATGTAGCCGTATGCATACTCGGAGGATACCTCGCAGTAAAGAAGGTAATCGAGGTAGGAGACGTACAGGCCTTCATACAGTATGTGCGAAGCTTCAACCAGCCTATCGCGCAGATGGCCACCATATCCAATACACTCCAGTCCACCGCAGCCGCTGCAGAGCGTGTATTTGAGTTCCTTGAAGAAGAAGAAGAAGTTCCAGATCCCGAAAATCCGGCCGTGCCTGAAAAAGTAGAAGGCCATGTGGAATTCAAAAACGTGAGATTCGGATACAACGAGGACAAGATAATAGTGAACGATTTCAGCTGCGACGTAAAACCAGGCCAGAGAATAGCCATAGTAGGCCCTACCGGAGCAGGAAAATCAACTATCATAAAGCTGCTGATGAGATTCTATGACGTAAACTCAGGAGACATAATCATAGACGGCCACAGCATAAAGGATTTCACAAGAAAAGACCTGAGGGACATGTTTGGAATGGTGCTCCAGGATACATGGCTGTACAATGCCTCTATAATGGACAACATAAAATACGGTTCATTCGGCGCGACAGACGAGCAAGTAAAAGAGGCCTCAAAATCCGCCCACTGTCACGATTTCATAAAGGCGCTCCCGGGAGGATATTCAATGATGCTCAACGAAGAAGCCAGCAACATATCACAGGGACAGAAGCAGCTGCTTACAATAGCGCGTACCTTCCTTTCAGACCCTAAGATCCTCATACTAGACGAAGCTACAAGCTCCGTAGACACCCGTACAGAAGTGCTCATTCAAAAAGCCATGGACAACCTGATGGCGAGCCGTACAAGCTTTGTAATAGCTCACAGGCTTTCCACTATAAGAGATGCCGACCTGATCCTCGTAATGAAGGACGGAGACATCATAGAGCAGGGAAATCACTACGAGCTGCTTGAAAGACAGGGCTTCTACAGCGGCCTCTACAACAGCCAGTTCACAGGCGCAACATCAGAAGAAGAATAGGAGTGTATAAAAACATGGAAAATAATGAAAATAAAAATCCAGATGCAAAAAATCCAGACGTAAAGACCCCAGGCAAAAAGACCCCAGGCAAAAAGAGAATAAAGCTTCGCAGGCTGCTTCTCAAGATTCCAAAAAAAGTATTCTATCCACTCGTCTCAGCAATCGCAGTAGCCCTGTGCATAGCCATAATGTTCGCAGTAAGCTCCGCAAACACCTTCAGCACAGACAACGCAAAGGTCACAGCCAAAATGTACACCGTAAACGCGATATCTTCAGGAAAACTGCTTGAGTGGAACGTGGCAACCGGAGATATGGTCTCACAGGGAGAGATGCTTGGAAGACAGGAAGTACTCCCTGGAATATTCTCGCCTGCGGACGGAACCGTAGTTAAATCAGATTACAGCGTCGGCCAGAGCGTAACGCCTCAGACCACCCTCGCAGTGATAGCAGACACAGACAACATGTACATCGGCGTAAACATAGAAGAGACCGACATAATGAAGATAGCCGTAGGACAGAAAGTAGATGTGAAGATAGACGCCTACGGAAACAGGAAATTCAGCGGTACTGTAAGTGAAATCGACAGCGCGACTCAGACCTATTTTTCATCAGGGCTGTCCTCCTTCTCTACAAGCGGAACATACACCAAGGTAACCCAGCTCATTCCCGTGAAGGTGACAATTGAAAATCCGGACAAGCTTCCAATGGTATTTGGAATGAACTGCGATGTCAAAATTCACTTAAACTAGCCAGGAGGAAAACATAATGAAAAAAACAATCTCTGCCGCCCTCTGCGCGGTACTTTCAATGAGCGTCCTCGCAGGATGCGCATCCGCAGAAACCAGCATCACCGTTGCCAGAGTAAAGACCAGCTCAAGCCTCGAAGCCGTTTCCTACGACGGAAAGATAAACTCATCAGAATCCATGATGATAATCCCTTCAGCATCTGGAAAGGTTACCTCTGTAAAGGTTGATATAGGAAGCCAGGTAAAAAAAGGCGATGTCCTTTTCACAATAGATGATACGACAGCTCAGCTCCAGCTCAGGCAGGCAAAGGCCAGCCTCAATTCTGCAGGCGCAAACTACTCAAAGATCGTAAGCGCGGCAAATCCTCAGGCTGAAACACAGGCAAAGCAGGCTCTTGAGCGCGCCGAAAACGAGCTTAGAGACGCTCAGACTCTTTATGACAGCACAAAGGCGCAGTTTGAAAGCAGCTCCCTCATAATGCCAGCCCAGGCTGCATATGATAATGCCCTTTCGAATTACGAGAGAATCTCATTTCTGGCAGAATCCGGAGAAGAAAGCCAGTACAATCTGGACACTGCAAAGAACACCCTTGATACAGCCTCAGCCCAGCTTGAAAATGCAAAATCACAGGCACAGTCCTCAATGAACAGCGCAGACAGCAGGCTCAAAAATGCCAGGACCGCACTCGATGCCGCAAAGGAAAACTACAGCCTGACAACAGAAAGCGTGAATCCCGAAAATGCAAAGGTAGCCAAAGCTCAGGTAGAAAGCGCCCAGGCAGCATTTGACCTTGCACAGAAAAATGTGAATGATACCGTGATAAAGGCTCCTATAGACGGCCACATAGCTTCAAACAGCATAAAAATCGGAGACATGGTATCATCTCAAACCCCTGCAATGAGCGTAATAAATCCAAAGAACATGGAAATGACGATAAAAGTTTCCGATGCATATATAGATGAAATTTTCTCCGGAAAAGAAAATATATCTGCAGAAGTTCTCGTTTCTGCTACAGGGCAGACGGTGACAGGAAACATAGCCGCAGCATCACCAGGGGCAGACCCCGCAACAGGACTTTACAGCGTTAAGATCAGCATTGCAAACGAAGACGGCTCACTCAAGGACGGAATGCTTGCAAGCGCAAAGCTTATACAGAAAAATGCTGACAGCGAGATCCTGATACCTTCAGAATCCGTGCTTGAAGAAAACGGAACCAAATTCGTGTATACCGTTGCTGATGGCTCCCTTGTAAAGAAAGAAATAGTTACAGGACAGGAAAAAAACAGATACATCACAGTCACAGGCCTGAGCGTAGATGACAGCGTGGTAGTTGAAGGTGCAGACAAAGTCACCGAAAATGGAAAATTCCGCATCCTCAGCGTTGGAAACTAGGAGGAAGACATGAAAAGAAACATACTGAAAACCGCAGTCTCCTCACTGATTATCACAATAATGCTTTCAGGCACAGTCGCCTCAGCGCAGACCACCGAAAAACCTGCAGCTGAAAAGCCTGCAGTGTCAGGACCAGTGCTTACGCTCAGCCTCGAAAACATCGAAAGAATAATGCTTGAGCGTTCGCCAGTGATAAAGAAGATAAAGAATGACACCTGGACCTACGAGAAAAAATATGATGACCTTGAAGATACCATAAGCGACCTGAACGATGAAATAGACCGCCTTAACTCACAGAAAGACGATCAGGGAAAGCCGGTAGACAACAGCGCCCGCATATCCACGCTTTACGGCCAGATAAGCTCGCTGAGCTCCTCTCGAAATCAGCTGGACCTCACAGCCGATCTTGCAAACGCCACCATGGACCAGCAGATAAGCCAGCAGATTCAGAGAGCAAAGCAGCTCTTTGTAAACTGCCTTGCCGACCAGGAAATGCTCACAGTAAGTAGCTCAAAAAATACTCAGACCCAGAGAAGCCTCGAGATTGCCGCAGAAAAGCTCAAACGAGGCTATATCTCAAAAAATGCCTATGATGCAATCGTAAACTCCGCCGGAGAGTCAGACATAAACCTCAGCTCACAGTCTGCGGCAGCCGCATCAAGCCTGGCAGAGCTCAGAGCCCTGCTCGGCGCAGACAAGCGTACCACGCTTGAGCTTGAATCCGTCGAGATATCAGATACAGAGCTTGAAAAGATAGAAAACCTCAATTTTGAAGAAGACCTGAAAAATCTCATGAATACGAGCGCGACCATAAAATCAGCCCAGATATCATATGATGTCAAAAGCAGGAGCACGGACTACAGCGAATATGAAGAAGACTCCGCGCAGGCCGCCCTTCAGACCGCAAAAGACAGCGTTTCATCAAGCTTTACAAGGCAGTACGATTCTCTTATGAATTCGTACAAATCCCTAAAGATATCTCAGGAAAAGCTGAGACTTGCTCAAAATACAGAAGCTGTACAGAAAACCCTCTTTGAGAGGGGATTCATATCTCAGACCGCTTTTGAAAACACGCAGATATCTACGCAGACAATGGAAAGCCAGGTAGCTGCAGCAAAAAACCTGCTTTATGTATCGCTTGAAAGCTACAGACAGACAAGATCAGGAAAATAGAATAGCAAATATGCTCATTCCATTTCCCGGAAAGTGCAATCTTTTACAGATTGCACTTTCTTTTTTTGATTTAAAAAGAAAAACACATAATTGATAATAAAATAACTATTGCTTTTTTCTGAATAATCTGATATACTTTTAAGAATTTATCAAAGACAGGAGTGATTTAATTGCACATAAAAAAACTATATGAAATAAAAAGACCAGTAATCTCATTCGAGGTATTTCCTCCAAAGCAGGAAAGCTCCGTTGAGACAGTAACAGACGTACTCTCAGGCATGGCTAAGCAGAAACCCGGCTTCATAAGCGTCACTTACGGAGCAGGAGGGCACGGCAACAATTCAAAGACCATCGAAATCGCTTCACATATAAAAAACGAGCTTGGCACAGAGCCGATGGCACACCTCACGTGCATAGGGGCGACGAAACCTCAGATCAGCTCCATTCTAAGTGAAATGAAAAACAGCGGCATCGAGAACATAATGGCTCTCAGGGGCGATATCCCGGAGGGATTTTGCGAAAAAGACCACGGTGATTTCAGATACGCAAGGGATCTCATAGAATTCATAAAAGAAACCGGAGACTTCAGCATCGGAGCCGCATGCTATCCGGAGGGACATATAGAGTGCGACAGCATCAGCAGAAACTATGACCACCTGTATGAAAAGCAGCAGGCCGGCGCAGACTTTTTCGTATCACAGCTTTTCTTTGAAAACGGAACCTTCTTCAGGTTCATGGAGCAGGCAACAAGCCGAGGCATAACAAAGCCTATCGTTGCAGGCCTGATGCCTATCCTCGGGAAATCTCAGATACAGAGAATGATATTCCAGTGCGGCGTAAGTCTTCCTTCTGATATAATCAGGATACTGCACAAGTACGAAAACAGCCCTGAGGACCTCAAAAAAGCCGGTATAGATTATACCTGCAGACAGATGGAGAATCTCATAAGAAACGGTCACAGAAACATACACATCTATTCAATGAACAAGCCGGAAATCGCAATGCAGTGCAAGGCGCAGTTCGACTCATTATTCCAGGAGAGATAAAATTGAACGGATCCATAAGTATTGACAGGGCCGAAGTGCTGCGTTATCTTGGATATAAGGACCAGGAAATAGATGCAGAGCTTTCGGCTCTTATCGATGAGAACATAAAAAAATGCAGAGACATATCAAAGCCAAGGTACTGCTGGAAGATCAGCAGCCTGATAATCTCAGACGATGATGTCTCAATCCCCGGCTCAGCTCTCGTGCTCAGAGGAAAAGACCTTGCCCGCCATCTCAGCGGCGCTGAAAAGGTCGCTTTCATAGCAGCCACTCTGGGAACATCATTTGATGCCGGCATGAAAGCCATCCAGTCCAGGTCAGTCACCTCCGGACTTATTTTTGATGCCTGCGGAAGCGAATACATCGAAAAAGTATGCGATGCGGCAGAAGAAGAAATTCGCAGCCAGATACAGTCAGAAGGCCTACTTACGCTTCCCCGCTTCAGCCCGGGATATGGAGACCTGAGCATATCGCATCAGAAGGAAATCCTTAGATATCTTGATGCAGAAAGAAGGATCGGGCTTACCTGTACAGAAAGCTGTATAATGCTTCCCCGAAAATCAGTCACAGCAATAATAGGCCTCACGGATAAAAACAAGATTGAAGAATCAGGCAGCCTGAGCTCCGGCGCATGTGATATATGCCAGTTCAGGGATCACTGCATACTAAAGAAAGAAGGTAGATACTGTGGACGTAAGAGAATATCTGAAGAGTAACATAATAGTATTTGACGGAGCAATGGGCACGATGCTTCAGAAAAAAGGCCTCCAGGCAGGAGACCTTCCCGAGTGCCTCAGCATTACCCATCCCGAAACAGTGCTTGAAATACACAGAGAATATGTAGCTGCCGGCGCAGACATAATAACGACCAACACATTTCAGGCGTGCGAACTCAAGCTCCAGGACTCAGGATACTCAGTAGAAGAAATCGTAAACGCCGGAGTAAGCCTTGCAAAAAAATCCGGTGCAAGATACACCGCCCTTGACATAGGGCCAACCGGACAGCTGCTCGAGCCAATGGGGACCCTCAGCTTCGATAAGGCCTACGAGCTTTTTAAAAGGCAGATGATCGCCGGAGAAAAAGCCGGTGCAGACCTCATACTCATAGAGACTATGTCCGATCTTTACGAAATGAAGGCTGCCATACTCGCAGCAAAGGAAAACACAGACCTCCCTGTATTTGCCACCATGACCTACCAGGAGGACGGAAGAACATTCACGGGAACGGATCCCCTGACAGGAACCATTACCCTGCAGAGCCTGGGCGCAGATGCCCTCGGCGTAAACTGCTCCATGGGACCCGAGGAGCTCATGCCAGTCGTAGAGCAGATACTCGAATATTCAAGAGTACCTGTTATGGTACAGGCAAACGCCGGACTTCCCAAGATAAGAGAAGGCGAAACAGTGTATGACATATCTCCTGAAGGCTTTGCAGACATAGTATCCGAAATGGTCGCAAAAGGCGCAGGGATAATAGGCGGGTGCTGCGGGACCAGTCCTGAGTTCATAAAGGAGCTTCGAAAAATCGCAGATGCCTCAGAACCATTTGAAAGAATAATAAAGCCCGTTACTGCAGTAACTTCATCTACAAGGACGGTCATCCTTGATGGAGTGGTCACCGTGATAGGCGAGCGTATAAATCCTACTGGAAAAAAAAGGCTGAAGGAAGCTCTCAGAAACGGCGACATGGAATATATAATCGGTGAGGCAATCGATCAGGTGGAAAAGGGAGCCGATGTACTCGACATAAACACGGGGCTTCCTGAGATAGATGAAGCCGCTGTCATTGCGCGCGTCGTAAAGGAAGTGCAGAGCGTGACCTCGCTTCCGCTTCAGATAGACAGCTCCGACCCAAAGGCTATAGAAGCAGGCATAAGGGCGTGCAACGGAAGACCGATAATCAACTCCGTGAACGGCACAAAAGAAAACATGGCCATGATATTCCCTATAGCAAAAAAATATGGCGCCGTAGTAGTTGGCCTCACTCTTGATGAGACCGGAATCCCTCAAAGTGCGGAGGACAGATATGAGGTGGCCAAACGCATAGTGGAAACCGCAGCAGTTTACAACATCCCAAGAGAAGACATACTGATTGACTGCCTTACCCTCACGGCCTCAGCGCAGCAGGAAGCGGTGCTTGATACCCTCCATGCAATAAAACTCGTGAAGTCAAGACTGGGAGTGAAAACTGTTCTCGGAGTGAGCAATGTATCCTTCGGGCTGCCAAACAGAGCGCTCCTCAACAGCGCATTCCTGAGTGCAGCCCTCGGAGCCGGACTTGATGCCCCTATACTCAACCCACTCTCCGAAGACATGATGAGAGCCATAGACATATTCAGGGTATTCAACTGTCAGGACAAAGACTCAGCAAATTATATCGCTAACTATTCAGGCGAGCTCGCGATAACAGGTACAGCAGCTGCACCCGACGGCGTGGCAGGCACAGCAGCTCAAAATTCATCAGACAACCTGGAATCCCAGGACTCAGGCCTGAGCCTCATGGACATGATAATACAGGGCAGAAAGCTCGAAGCTCCCGAAAAGACAGCCCGGATGCTTAAAGAGCTTGCTCCCCTTGATATAATAAACAGCCATTTCATACCGGCGCTCGATACAGTCGGCGAACGGTTTGAGAAGGGAAAGATATTCCTTCCGCAGCTCATGCAGTCAGCAGAAGCCGTTAAGGCCTGCTTTGAGATAATAAAGAGCCATGAGGCTCAATTCAGCAATTCTGAAGCTGCCGGAGACGGAGCCTCTTCCGGATCAGATTTCGAAGGCATCTCAGGCAAAAAGAAGATAATAGTCGCCACGGTACACGGAGATATCCATGACATAGGCAAAAACATAGCAAAAATGCTCCTTGAGAACTACGGCTATGACGTCATTGATCTCGGCCGCGACGTGCCGGCACAGACCATTGTCTCAGCCATAAAAGAACACGACGTGTCCCTTGTGGGCCTGAGCGCACTCATGACCACCACTGTGAAGAACATGAAGGACACCATTTCTGCAATAAGAGAGGCCGGTCTGGACTGCAAAATCATGGTCGGAGGAGCGGTCCTCAATCCCGAGTACGCCGACTTCACTGGCGCTGACTACTATGTAAAGGATGCCCGCGAGAGCGTGGACATCGCAAGAAATCATTTTTCATGCCTGTAGAAGAAATGCTTTGCAATTTCTGTGGTGACTATATATGCTGCAGAAATTGCAATCAGGCTCATTACTATTACCGGTCCCGGAGCATTTATGTCAAGGACCTGTCTTATCGGAGTATATGGAAGCATAACGGTGAGCAATCCTACCGCTACAGATGAATAAAGGAGTGCAGGAGAGGGCCTGCTCATGAAGAACGGCTTCTGGGTACGCATGACCATCAGTATCAGCAGCTCCGTGATTACCGAGAATATGAACCAGCTGCTCCTGAATATCTCCGGGCTCACTCTGAATCCTGCAAACAGCACTCCAAATGTTATATAGTCAAAGACAGAGCTTATTATACCGAAGACAAACATGAATCTCATTATCTGGCGTATGTCCCATCTTCGAGGCCTTGTTAATATTTCAGCATCCACTCTGTCTCCCGCTACCGTTATGGCCGGAAAATCCGTAAGAAAGTTTATGAGCAGTATCTGTTTGGGAAGCAGAGGAAGGAAAGGAAGGAATATCGACATCCCTGCCATGCTGAACATATTTCCGAAATTGGCGCTGGTCGTTACCATTATATATTTGAGCGTATTGCTGAAAGTAGTCCGCCCAAGCTCAATGCCCCGGTTCAGCGAACTGAGGCTTTTTTCTATAAGCACGAAATCCGCAGACTCCCTCGCAACGTCCACTGCATTATCCACAGATAAACTTACATCTGCAGCGTGGAGCGCCGGCACGTCGTTTATTCCATCTCCCATGTATCCAACTACATGATGATTCTTCTTGAGCGCAAGGATTATCCTTTCCTTCTGGTTAGGGTCCACCTCTGCAAACACATTCACACTCTCGATCCTGTTCCAGAGAGATTCCTCGCTGAGCTTCATGAGCTCTCTTCCTGTTATCACGCCTGTTACCTCAAGCCCCACGCTCTCCATAGTATGGACCGCTATGAGGCGGTTGTCTCCGGTTATTACCTTAAGACTGACCCCGTTGTTTCTCAGGTCGGACACCGTCTCCAGTATTCCTTCCTTTGGATGGTCGAACATGAGCAGGAATCCAATGAATACCATGTCCTTCTCATCGTCCACATAGTATTTTCCCTTTGGCTCCACCTTTCTCACAGCTACTCCAAGCGCCCTTATGCCATTGCCGCTCCATGATTCGTAAAGCCTCTCGATCCTTTTCATTCCGGCTTCATTCTTTGATATTATCTCGCCATCATCCTGAATATATGAGCATACATCCAGCACGCTGCTGAGTGCCCCCTTCGTTATGAGATTAAGCTCTCCATCCTCCTCCGCGATTACGCTCAGCCTTTCCCTCGTGAAGTCAAAAGGAATCTCGCCCCTTCTGATGGCCCTGCTTACGGAAGGATTTCCCGCCTCGCTTATGGCTTTGTCAAGAGAGTTCTCCATTCCCGTCTGAAGACTGGCGTTTATATAGGCTAATCGAAATACCTCGTCAGACTTTTCTCCATAGGTGTCACATGCCCCACCCAGCCTTATTATACCCTCTGTGAGAGTACCCGTCTTATCCGTACAGAGAATGTCCATGCTGCCAAAGTTTTCTATAGCGGTTAGCCGCCTCACTATAACGCCTTCCTCCGCCATGACCCTGGAGCCCTTCGAAAGCGTTATGCTTATTATCGCAGGAAGCAGCTGCGGCGTTATACCCACCGCCAGCGCTACGGAGAACAGAAGCGATTCAACCGCAGGCTTGCTCAGGATAACGTTGACCGCAAAGACAGCCAGCGTAAGGATCAGCATCAGCTGAGTGAGAAAATACCCAAAATGCCTTACGCCTCTCTCGAATTCCGTCTCCGGAGGCCTGAGCGAGAGCGTCTTCGCTATATTTCCAAACTGTGTATCCTCTCCTGTCGAAATTATCACCGCCGTAGCGCTCCCGCTGTGCACATTGGTTCCCATATACAGGCAGTTGACTCTTTCCTCAATGCTTGCGTCCTCATCACATGCTGCAGATGATTTCTCAACAGGAAGCGACTCACCTGTAAGTATCGACTGCGTAACAAAAAAATCCTCGCATTCAATTACCCTTGCATCCGCAGGTATGAGGCTACCCGCAGACAGCCTTATGATGTCCCCTGGAACTGCATTTCTTGAAAATATCTCAACCTCTTTTCCATCACGCACTGCGACAGCCCTTGCCTGCACCTTGCTCCGAAGAGCCTCTATGGCATTCCCGGCACTGTACTCCTGAGTAAAGCTGAGAACGGCGCTCGCCAGCACTATAAGGAATATTATGAACGCATCGGTCCAGTCGCCAGTTATCCCTGAAATCAGCGTCGCAATTATAAGGATTACTACAATAGGGTTTCTGAACTGGTTTGCAAAAAGCATGAACTGCGTAACCTGCTTTTTCTTCCTTATCACATTCTCCCCGTATTTCTTTATCCTTTCCGATGCCTCCGCCTGCGACAAGCCCTGCCTGTCAGATTTCATGTATTCAAGCACCTCTTCTGATGTCATGCTCCAATATTTGAATTCTTCCATGATATTACCTCCTGTAAAATGCCTTCTTGCTCATCCTCTTTATACCCCTTTTTTATACCCCTCGAATGAAAAAGTTTCCTTCAGTAAAGCTATTTTAGAAAAATGCTAACTAAATAAACCTATATGAATTGAAATATAAGGGCCTCTGTGATATTATTGTCTTACTAAAAATCAATATAAGGGGGATAAATATGTACTGTGAAAATTGTGGGGTATTTCTACCCGAGAGCACCCGCTTCTGCACAAACTGCGGAGTAAAGATAGCTCCTGCGCCGGAAATAAAGATAAATCCTGTGCCGGAAAACCAGAATGCTGCTGAAGCGAAGCAACCTGAATCGAAACCGCCTGAACCTAAGCCGCCTGCGCCGGCTGCCACAGGAGTAAAAGGAGGTTACTCAAATCGAATAAATGATCCGGCATTTGCCCGTTATCTCAAAAACACTAGCCGCTGGTCATCGCTTTTCTCACTGATACTTGCCGTAGCAGCTGTTGCAGGATTTTACATCTACGGAGAAACCAGTCCTGAGATGGACAACCCGGAGGCGCTCTACATAGGCCTTGGCATAGGAGGAATGTTTCTGCTGATTGCTCTCTACAGCATCATTTCAAGAAAAAGGAGCAAGACCTGGGACGGCGTCGTGGTTGAAAAAACCGTCAGAAAGAAGAATCGCCGCCAGAGCACCGGCAGCGGCGACAACGATTATTATATCCATCATTACACAGAGTACACCGTCATAATCCGCGAAGAACGCCGCGGCAAGATCCATAATCTCACGGCCGAGGATGACACGACGGTTTTTGACTATTATAAGGTTGGCGATCTTGTAAGGCATCACGCAGGGCTTAACTCATATGAAAAATATGATAAGTCGCAGGACAGCATAATATTCTGCAATGCATGCGCTACGCTGTGCCAGATAACCGATGATGTGTGCTGGCGCTGCAACTGCCCGCTGCTTAAATAGAAGGAGGAACGCAAATGGCAAATTTCTGTGGAAACTGCGGCTCGCCGCTCAATCCCGGTGCAAGATTCTGCCGCTCCTGCGGGACTGCGACAGATGTGGCGCCGGCGGTGACACCAGACACGGCACCGACAGTTAAACCAGTTGATAAAACTCCCGCCGCAGCTGCCCAAGCGCCAACACCGGCGCCCGTGAAGGAGTCGATACCCGAGCCGGAAACAAAGCCGGCACCTAATCGGGAAGAAATACATGAGAAACCGGCTGAACCGACAAAATCTAAAGGAACAGCAAAATCTAAAGGAACGACAAAATCAGGAAAAAAAGGTATCCGCGCCGTTCTGGCACTTATTGTCGCAGCCGCCCTGGCTCTCGGATTCCTGCCTGGGCTGCTTGACAGGAGCGAAATCGCTCCGGTAACGGCAATCCGAAACGCAGAACCGCTCGCTGCTAAGACAGCAAGCGAGGCCACTGCCGTAGCTCTTAGACAGTACATCTACGCAAGGCTTGCGACAGAAGCATTTGCTTCAGCCGATCTTAAGTCCATGTCCATGAATGAGATCCAGGAAATGCTGGATGATGCTACTCAGGCATGGGAGGCTGCAGGGCTTGCGGCTTATGTAGCAGATGATATATCCGCACAGGCGATCGAAGTTCTGGAAGAGTATTCAATAACCAAGACCTCATCAGTAATGCTGCCGAAGGAGCAAGGTGCTTCCCCGAAAGCTTCATCTCTTGGAATTCCGTTAGTCGCTTATGCTGAAGGTTCTCCCGGAAATCCTGACCCTAAGGTCTGGGCGGAAAACCTGACAAAGCAGTACGATGCCCTGAGGGGCGCGAAGCGCTATCAGCAGCTTGCCCGTCAGCTGGGTACAGATGCGAAATCAGCATATAAGCAGATAGAGCTTGCTCAGGCAATAATACACGGTCAGGCCATGGAGGACGCAGCCTTCTGGGATAAGCTGACCAAGGCTGCACAAGCGACCAAGACTGCGAGCAAGGTAGGCCTTCTGGGAATATCAATGGTGGCAACCGGTGGCGGCAGCGTGGCTCTGCTTGAGGGAGCAGGCCTTCTTGTTGGCGGAGTCGACTGCATCGTGGATGTAGCAGATACCGGCAGCACCATAATCCTTGGCGATGGCAATCAGGTCTCAACGGTCTTTGGAGACATCAAGGAAAAGATGGGCCCTGTCTCTTCTGTCATAGGCCTTGTGACGCTTAATCCGTCAGGCATAGGAAATACAGCCAAGGATACCACTGAAGCTATGGTCTACATCACCGATTCGCTTGTGGATCTGTTTTATGAGGATAAGATAGTAGGAATAAAAGTTGAAGGGCTTTCAAACAACACAATAGAGCTGAGCGGCCAGATTTTTGAGTCAGGCGCAAAAGCGGCTCTGGAGGCAGCCGGATATGTACTGCCTGAGAATGATACGGTTAAGGCACTTTCTGACATCCTCAATGGATGGAAGCCGGATCAGGAGCTAATGATATCGCGTCTTGATGCCCTTGCATCACAGATGGCCGCAATATATCAGAACCCTGAGCTTTACAGGAATACAGACGAAAACGGGCTCGAAGCCATTCCGGAAGAAGATCTGGAGGAATGGGAGAACGCGCTCAAGGAAAGAGAAAACGAAGGTTCTGCTGCACCTCCATCAGGCGATTCTGGAGCTGTTTCTGGCTGGCCGGGCGATTTTTACGGAGTAACTCTTCCTGCGCCTCAGACAGGCGGGAAGATAACCGAGCTGAAAAACGAAGTCAACGGCTTTGGAGACGAGGTCACTACGATTCGTATTGAAGGCATGACGCATCAGGAATTCGAGCAATATCACAAAACTCTCACAGCACTTCCAGGATGGGCACTGGACGGCGAAAGCAATATGCCGTGGAGCAGCTACGACTCAGACAGGGATTACGAATTTGACGGCATCTACGGAGGACTGCCTCATATCTCCGTTTTCTTCTTCGATGAGGATACAGCATCAGACCTGAACATTCCTCAGTTCCAGATGTTCGTCTTCAAGACATATTAAACTTAGAAACACCTGAATGGATTATTTATAGCTTTATAATCCTTCAGGTGTTTTTATATGGTAATTTCAAGAATATTTCCAACAACAAAAAAACAGGTTAGGGAATCAATCCTCAACCTGCCTTCCGTTATATTCTGTTATTAATATCTGTCTTATATTTTATTGACTCTGATTCTTTTACAGTCCTAATTCTTCTTTAGTCTCTTTGAATGCCTTAAGCGCTCTGTCAAGATCTTCTCTTGAGTGGCCAGCTGATATCTGAGTTCTTATTCTCGCTTTTCCTTTTGGAACAACCGGGAAGAAGAATCCTACAACATAAACGCCTTTTTCAAGCATCTTCTCAGCGAATTTCTGAGCAAGAACTGCGTCTCCAAGCATTACAGGGCATATAGGATGCTCTGATTCTATTACATCAAGACCAATCTTCTTAATTTCTTCTCTGAAGTATTTTGTGTTGGCCTCAACCTTGTCTCTCAGCTCTGTGCTGCTCATAAGCATGTCAAGAACCTTTATTGTAGCTCCAGCTATTGCAGGTGCAAGCGTGTTTGAGAAAAGGTACGGTCTTGAACGCTGTCTTAGAAGATCGATTATCTCTTTTCTTCCTGAAGTGTATCCGCCGCTCGCTCCGCCAAGAGCTTTTCCAAGAGTTCCTGTTATTATGTCAACTCTGTCCATACAGTTTCTGTATTCGTGAGTTCCTCTTCCAGTCTTTCCAACAAAACCTACAGCATGTGAATCGTCAACCATAACAAGCGCATTGTACTTGTCTGCAAGGTCACAGATTTTGTCAAGGTCAGCTATTATTCCGTCCATTGAGAAAACTCCGTCAGTAGCTATAAGCTTCATTCTTGCTCCGTCAGCATCTGCCTGCTTGAGCTGAGCCTCAAGATCTGCCATGTTGTTGTTCTTGTATCTGTATCTCTTCGCTTTTGAAAGTCTTACTCCGTCTATGATAGAAGCATGGTTAAGCTCATCTGAGATTATAGCGTCATTTTCTGTAGTTATAGTCTCGAAAAGGCCTCCGTTTGCATCAAAGCATGAAGAGTAAAGTATTGTGTCTTCCATTCCAAGGAAATCAGATATTTTCTGCTCAAGCTCCTTGTGGATTCCCTGAGTTCCGCAGATGAAACGAACTGAAGAAAGCCCGAATCCCCACTTGTCATAGCTGTCCTTTGCTGCCTGGATTATTTCTGCGTTGTTTGAAAGTCCAAGGTAGTTGTTTGCGCACATGTTTATAACATTGTGAGCCATAGTAGTGTCTATGACACTCTTCTGAGGTGTAGTTATTATTCTCTCATCTTTCCAGAGACCTGCATCCTTGATCTCCTGAAGCTGAGCCTTGTATATTTCTACTGCTGATTTGTACATTTAATTCCTCCTGTTTTCAGTTAACTATATCCAGTTAAGAACGACTTTACCAGAATTTCCTGAGATCATTGCTTCAAAGCCTTTTTCAAACTCAGTATAGTGGAACTGATGAGTAACTATTGGTGAAAGGTCAAGTCCTGACTGAAGCATTGACTGCATCTTGTACCATGTCTCGAACATTTCTCTTCCGTAGATTCCCTTGATGAATAGTCCGCTGAATACAACCTTGTTCCAGTCTATGTGTGTTCCAGGTCCCTGGATTCCAAGCATAGCTATCTTTCCACCGTGAATCATGTTGTCTATCATAGAGTTGAACGCAGCGCCGTTTCCTGACATCTCAAGACCTACGTCAAATCCCTCTTTCATTCCAAGCTCTTTCATCGCATCTTCAACTTTTTCCTTAGATACGTTTACTGCTTTGCTTGCACCCATCTTAAGCGCAAGGTTTAATCTGTATTCATTTACGTCAGTTACAACTATATGTCTTGCTCCTGCATGTCTTGCTATTGCAACAGCCATTATTCCTATAGGTCCCATTCCTGTTATAAGAACGTCTTCTCCAACAAGGTCATATGAAAGCGCAGTGTGAGTAGCGTTACCGAATGGATCGAATATGCTCAGGATCTCTTCAGGTATGCTTGTATCGCAAAGCCATACGTTTGCAGCTGGTATTGTAGCATACTCAGCGAATATTCCAGTTCTGTTAACTCCAACTCCCTGAGTGTCCTTGCAAAGGTGTCTCTTTCCAGCAAGACAGTTTCTGCATTTTCCGCATACTATGTGTCCTTCTCCAGATACTATATCTCCAACCTTAAGGTCTTTTACTCCCGGTCCGATTTCAACGATTTCTCCAACGAACTCGTGTCCTACTGTCATTGGTACAGGTATTGTCGCCTGTGACCACTCATCCCAGTTGTATATATGCACGTCAGTTCCGCATATTGCAGTCTTGTGCATTTTTATAAGTACTTCGCCTTCCTGTACTACCGGTTTTACAACATCTTCAAGCCACAGTCCCTTTTCAGGCAGTTTTTTTACCAAAGCCTTCATCATTTCCATCAACATTACCTCCTGGTTTTTTCAAAAATATTTTTGGGGTTATAACATAATTTACTGGCCAGTGTATCTATAATTGCGTTTTTGTTTTTTATAATCGAGTAAATATGTCCTTTTGTATATTGTACGCTTACATTGTTAGAATTGCAAGTGTTTTCTTGCAAACTCAGCATATTTTGCATGCACCTGCAAAGCTTCCTTATATATTACCCCTTTGTTTAGCTTGTCAATAATTAAAATTTGCTATATAATTGACAGGAAATAAACATGAAATCATACCCGTTTTTTGAAAGGAATTCAGAGCTATGGAATTGAAAAAAGATATATACTGGGTAGGAGCCGATCTTCAGTACGAAGGTCTGCAGTGCAATCCCTACCTGATAATAGATGGAGACGAAGCTGCACTTATAGATCCAGGGTCAGTGCTGGATTTTGAATATGTATTCAAGAATGTCACGGATTTAATACCTCTTGAGAAATTAAAATATGTGATCCTGCACCACGAGGATCCGGACCTTTGCTCAAGCGTTCCCCTGTTTGAGGCAAAAGGAGCTGATTTCAGGATAATAACTCACTGGAGGACTCATCTGCTTTCAAATTACTATGGCATAAAATCTGAATACTGGTTTGCAGACCAGAATGACTTCACATTCAGATTCAAGTCAGGAAGAGAGCTGAGGTTCATCCCTACGCCATATCTTCACTTTGCAGGGGCAATCGCGACCTATGATCCTCTTACAAAGGTTCTGTTCTCGAGCGACCTTTTTGGGGGAATCCTCACGCCGTGGTCACTGTTTGCAGATGAAAATTACATCGAATCGATGAAGGCATTCCACGAACACTACATGCCGTCAAATGAGATCCTGAGCTCCGTCATGAGGATATTCCTCACCATGGATATAGACATGATAGCACCACAGCACGGCTGCGTAATAAAAGATAATATAGAAAAGCACATCACCGCTCTCAAAGACCTCGACTGTGGAACATATATGCAGAGCGTAAGCGGCGACCTTGGAGAAGCAGGAAAGATCAGCCACCTGCTCAGCCTCGTGCTCCGGAGATATGCTTCTATTTTTGGAGCTTCTCAGCTTATGGAGGCTATAGCAGATCTCGACATGAAGGTAGATGAAAAGAGCTTTGAGGTTGCCGACTACAATTACAGAGGCGAAGAACTCTGGGAGCTGTTTTTTCAGATGATACTTGCTAAAAAGGGACTCCACTGGCTCATCATCATAGAGCCTCTTATCGAAAGGCTCTGCCAGGAATATTCAGTTGAAAAGCCCTCCGTGTTTCAGTCCAATCTGAAAAGCTCACAGGAGAAGATGACCCTGTGCCCTGTGACGAGGCTGTACAACAAGGAATTCTACAACAGCTATCTGGCGGATCTGAGCCATGAAAAGGGAGTAAGCTCTCTCATAATAATCTCTCTGGACAACACAGATTCCATGATACTTAAATACGGATACGACGAGCTTAACGTTATAATGAAGAACGTGGCTTATATAATAAAGAATGTGCTTGATGAAGACGGAGTGGCCTTCAGGCTCGAGGGAAGCTACTTTGCCGTATATCTCGAGGATTCAGATGAGAAAAAAGCCGTAGAGATAGCCGAAAAGCTCAGAAATTCCGTGTCAAAATCCAATGTATTCATAGACAGGACAACTATAAGCCTCGGGGTCGCATCAACCGAGGCATATGATGAGAATCATCACAAAATCGACCTCAAGAGCTTCCTTAACAACAATGCGTTCAAGAGAGTGCAGACCGCGAGGATTTCCGGCATAAACAGAGTATATTCAAGCGCTGATGTGAAGGAAGATCTCAGGACTAAATTCAGGATAGCCATGGCCGACACGGACAGGATACACATGGAGGTCCTGAAGAGGTATTTCGAAAACGAAGACTTTGAAGTCCACGTAGCCCATGACGGCGAAGAGCTCCTTGAAATAATAAATGATAAAAGGCCTGACATAGTTATATCTGAGGTGATGCTTCAGAAAAGCGACATATTCCTCGTGAGAGAAAAAGTGCTTAAAAATTCGGCCACAAAAAGCATTCCCTTCATACTTACATCTCACCTGAAGACAGAAGACACTGTCTCAAGAGCGATAAGTCTTGGGATATGCAGTTATCTTAAAAAACCTTATATCCTCAAAGAACTCTTTGGGATAGTTTATCTGACTTTAAAAGGGGATAAAATATGAATCTGAGTCTTGAAACAGTTATTCTGATTGGTATGATATTCGTCATAATCGATATCGTAGTAATCATGAAGTTATTTGCAAACCGGCTTAAAAAGCTCATAAACGACGAAAAAACCGATTCTTCAAACAATCTTTTTGCTGACTCCTTTGTCAGTGAAAATGAAGACAGTCAGACCAGAAAATCGCTTGATGACTTCTTCAGCCTTAACGACTCTCTTAGAGTAAATACCTCGACAGAGGATAAGATAATAAGTTCGGAGAAATTTATAAAGACCGAAAGAAAATACATCAGAAAACTCAATTCGATTTTCTGGATAGACAGAGTCGAAGCAAGCGTAAAGCTTGGCTCTCACAAGACAGAAACTGCGAGACTCGCACTTGAAAAAGCCCTTGAAAAAGAAAAACTTTTTCACGTCAAGATCTATATGGCAAACTCGCTCGGAGACATCAGAAACAGAGATTCACTGCCTGTCCTGGTGTCCTCTCTCATAAATTCACACAGATGGTACAGAAAAAAGGTAAACTCTATAATCGCCGATTTTGGAAAAGATTTTGATGATTATCTTGAAACCCTGCTGGGCAGAAATGAGTCTGAAATAAAGGAGCTCATAATAGACTTTTCCCTGGAATATCCGTCAGAAAACACTAAGCAATTCCTTATAAATTTTCTTAACGAAGAAGAGTATCCCCAGACCAGAGAAAAATACGCAAAGATGGACAGCCTCGTTCGCTGCTGCGGAAAATGCATACACGGCCGTACCTCGAACGCAGCCGGAAACAGACTCTGCAGATATAAGGGAGAGGTCAGTCCGTTCTACGGCTGCCGAAGATTCAAGATACTGCATGTCAGCATAAACGGACGTCTTTACAACCAGAAGCTCAAGCAGACCGCATCGGCCATAGTCTCCAGATACTATCCTGAAGAGCTTGACAATCCAAAATTCCTCGAAAACCAGGACCTTGAGATAAAAAAGAATTCAATAAGAGCGATGGCCAAGTCAAAGGACAGTAATGTCTTCTCAAGACTGATGGCGCTTCTTGAGGACGACGAGCTTGCTCAGTTCATGACCGTGCTTGTCGGAGAATATATAGATTCTCACCCCGAATACTTCTACCTGCTGCTAAGGAAATATAACTCTGAAAAAAATGAAATCCTCAGAAAAAGATATATCGAAATCCTTGCAAACAGGGTAGAATATTTCTTCATAAAAATGGACCTCTACAGGGATCAGTCAAACCGTAACCTGATAAGAGACATCGCAAACAGCCATAAAAATGCAAGGATAATAGATTTTCTCAACCACAACAGGAATCTGGATATAGAAAACGAGATCCTTTCCATAATCAAGGAACCGGTCAGTAACAACGAGCTCCTAAGGACCGACTGCTCAAGGTATCTCGACCAGAGAATACTGGCAAAGCTGGGCCTTGAAAAATACGAGGAGAAAAAGGCAGAGGTTGAATTCAAAAGAGACCCCAAAAAGCTGTGGAGCCTTGTATTCACCCTCATCCTGATACTTTCTATAGTGCCTGCTGTATACATCATCCGGCATTACAGCGACCTGTTTACTACCTCGCTGTACAGGCAGGCCAAGACATATGTCATAGATTTTAACATATATCTTGTGTATTATTCAATAGCGATAAACGCCGTATACCTGATGCTAATGCTGCTGTCTTCAAACAACATGAAGAAGCAGGCAAGGCTGTGGAACATAAAAACCAAGACCATGATGTTCAAGAAGAACATGCTGCCCTCTATATCCATAATCGCACCGGCCTATAACGAGGAAAAGACTATAGTAGAGAGCATCAACTCGCTGCTCAACCTCAAATACCCGGAGTATGAGCTGATAGTAGTAAACGACGGCTCCAGAGACAGCACCCTGGATACGGTCATACAGCGCTTCAACCTCAATAGGGTAGACTATATAATCGACAGCAAGATAAATACAAAAGAGGTCCGCGGAGTATATATGAACAGCTCCATGCCAAATCTCATAGTAGTAGACAAGAAAAACGGCGGAAAGGCCGATTCCCTGAATGTCGGGATAAACATCTCAAACAAGGAGTATTTCTGCTGCATCGACTCAGATTCTCTGCTTGAGGATGAGTCCCTGCTCAAGCTTGCATCGCTGGAGCTCGACATGGGAGTAGAGACCCCTGCCCTTGGCGGAAACATATTCGCAGCAAACGGCTGCACCATAGATCACGGAACCCTTACAAACATAGCCATACCAAAGAACTTTATTGCAAGAATACAGACAGTAGAATATATAAGGGCCTTCATGACAGGAAGGCTCGGCTGGGCGAACATAAACGGGCTTCTGATAATCTCCGGGGCATTCGGGCTCTTCAGAAAAGAGAGAGTTCAGAATGTGGGAGGCTATCTCACAAGCAGCGGCCGCTATGCCAAGGACACCGTCGGAGAGGACATGGAGCTCGTGGTCAGGATAAGGCGCCACATGGAAGAACTCAATCAGAAGTACAAAATCGCATATGCCTTCAATGCCAACTGCTGGACTGAGGTCCCGGAGGAATATGACTTCCTTAAGAAGCAACGGATAAGGTGGCATAACGGGCTCATCGATGTGCTGTTCTTCCACAAGAAGATGATCTTCAATCCTAAACACAGGATAACCGGGCTCGTGTCGATGCCCTACTTCCTTATATTCGAAGTCATCGGCCCCGTGTTTGAGATCCAGGGATATATAATGATAGTTCTCGCGCTCTTTCTCGGGCTGCTGAACACGCAGATAATGATAATGCTGTTCATAGTGACTATACTGATGGGAGTGCTCATCTCGCTTTCTTCGATACTCATTGCCGAAAACGAGACCAAATACTTCAACCTCAGAGAAATGTCCATACTGGTGCTGCTGTCAATATTTGAGAACTTTGGGCCAAGACAGCTCATAAGCCTCTGGAGGACAACCGCCTATATAAGGCTCATCGCGAAATCTGAGAGCTGGGAAAAATTAGAGAGAAAGGGATTTGCCAGAGCAAATTAACGGGACTATGAAAAAAACAGTATATATACTTTTGAACATCCTTATGATTGCAGTGATACTGGTACCTGCCTTTTTCATACTAAGGCCAGCTTACGACTGGAGCCAGCTGCAAGCCTCAGAGCTCAATGTCTGGATAATAGACAAGACCGTACCGAGACCTGACTACAGAGAGCACAAGGCGCTCACATGGGTACTCGATTACAGGAAGATAGTAAACGAAAAGACCGGAGAATACTTCGACAGCGCAAAAGACTACTATGGCTACTTCCCGCTCGAAAAAAATACCTTTGAGATAAGAGAGATCCCGAATACCGTCGAGACTCCAGACATGATATACCTTACCGATACCTACGGCGTATATCAGGATGACCTCACGACCTCCGAGGCATATGACAGTGAAAACAGAAATATCTACGGAGGGCTTGATGAAAGCGAAATCCGCATAATAGAAAAAAACCTTGGCGGAGGAAATACCATAGTAGGAGAATTCAACATCGCCTCCTCCCCTACCAATGAGGATAACAAGAAGATACTTGAGTCCATATTCTCGCTTGAATGGTCCGGATGGAGAGGAAGGCAATTTGACGACCTCAGAAAATATGTAGAAATCCCGGACGCAATAGTTGAGCAGTATGAATCCCAGGAAGGCAGAGAATGGAATTTCAGCGGACACGGGTTCGTATTCATATCAGATGAAGGGCAGATAGTCGTTCTCGAAAAAGAAAAGCATTACGAAAAAACCGGATATTCCATAAAATTCAGGGAAGAATTCAGGGAGGAGTACTCCATAGAAAACGATTCTACCTTCAAGATGTGGTTCGAAGTAATAAATCCCGAGCCCGGTACGGAAATCCTTGCAGATTACGAAGCCGATCTTACAGAAGATGGAAAAAAACTGCTCAGCGAAAACGGGATCCCAATTTCATTTCCTGCCGCAGTCCATAAGGTCAACAGGCAGTATCAATCCTACTACTTTGCCGGAGATTTTGCAGACATGCAGAGCGGCAGCGAGTTCTACAGGTATGACGGTCTTCACAGGATAAAGCAGATGACATCGAAATACTACAAAGACAAGCCGGAATATTTTTACTGGAACTGCTATGTACCTCTTATGTCAGAGATCATAGAGGACGTAAGCGCAAGAGCCGCTTCAGGCGAAATACCTTCAGAGGAAGGGCTTCCTTATCCTTCAAAAGTGGAGGGCAGCGACTTCCTTGTCAATGTAGACGGCAGCTGGGAGAAGAAATTCATAAAAGGCGTGAACCTCGGAGCCGGAAAGCCCGGAGCATTCCCGGGAGAGCTTGCCATTACAAAAGGCGAATACCTGAGATGGCTGAAATACATTTCAGAGATGGGCGCAAATACTATAAGAGTATATACCACACTTACCCCGGATTTCTATGACGCGCTGCATCTCTTCAACAAGACCAGCGACAATCCGATCTACCTGCTGCAGGGCGTATGGGTAAGAGAGGAAGACATCGATCACCTGCTTGACGCATATGCACAGGATTCAAAGATAATGAACGACTTCATAAAGGACGGCAGAGATCTGGTGGACGTGCTCCACGGAAACATTACCCTTCCTGAAAAACCAGGATTTGCGAGCGGAACCTACACAAGCGATGTCTCAGAGTATACGATAGGCTGGATCCTCGGGATAGAATGGTACCCGGACTTTGTCGAAGGAACCAACACGAACAATCCTGAAAAAAGCAGCTACAGCGGCAAGTATCTCCATACAGAGGACGCATCTCCTTTTGAAGCCTTCCTCTGCGAAGTCGGAGACAGCCTTATAGCATATGAAACCCAGAAATATGACGCTCAGAGGCCGGTGAGCTATTCAAACTGGCCTACGACAGACATGCTTGAGCACAGCAATGAGCCTTCGCTTGACGAAGACAGAGCGGTCGTGAACATAGAGCATATAAAAGCCACAGACAGCTTTGAGCCTGGAGTGTTCGCCTCATATCACATATATCCGTACTATCCTGATTTCATGAACTATCAGCGCGAATATGCGACTTTCAGGGACGAGACAGGAAAGATAAACTCATACAGGGCCTATCTCAGAGACCTCATGAGCCAGCACACCATGCCGGTTCTTGTTGCAGAGTTCGGAGTACCTGCATCAAGAGGAATGGCTCACGAGAACATCACCATGGGCTACCATCAGGGTAACCACGACGAGAGCGAGCAGGGCCGAATACTTGCTGAGATGCTCAGCGACATATATTCAGAGGGCTACATGGGAGGCCTCGTGTTCACATGGCAGGATGAATGGTTCAAGCGGACCTGGAACACCATGGATTTTGATGATCCAGACTCAAGACCTTACTGGTCCAATCCTCAGACAAACGAGCAGCAGTTCGGAATCATGGCATTTGACCCTGGCGAAGAAAAGAGTGTATCCTATGTTGACGGAGATTTCTCCGAGTGGACGGATGCCGCTCCATTAGCAGAGACTGAGGATATAAAGCTCTACAGCAGATCGGATGAAAAATATCTCTACCTCATGGCTGATGCTCCGGATTTCGATTTCGAATCAGACAAGCTTATAATACCGATAGACACCATCGAAGGACAGGGAAATGACAGGCCGCTTGATTACGACATGACTTTCAGCAGCCAGGCCGACTTCGTTATCGAAATAAACGGAAAAGAAGAATCAAGGATAAAGGTCGATGCATATTATGATTCCTTCTACTACTTCTATGGATACAGGCTTAAGATGATACCTCAGAATCCGCTTTTCACCCAGAGGAACACCGGCCTGTTCAACAGTATCAACCTGGCGCTCAACAAGGAGCTCTACCTTCCTCAGGACAGGAAAGTGCTGCCTTTCAGCTCATATGAGACCGGACTTCTGAAATTCGGAAATGCCAATCCGGAATCGAGTGATTTCAACTCAATGAGCGACTTCATATACAAAGACGGAAAGGTTGAGATGAGGATTCCATGGCAGCTCCTTAACGTCATGAACCCAGGCAGAAGAGAAATAATGGCAGATTTATACAGACACGGAATAAAGAAAATTCCAGCAGGAGAAATGAGCATAGGAGCGGCAGTCGAAGACTCCGCGTCCAGCGAAGGCTCATCATCCAGAGTCGAGATGAAGCCTTTCACATGGGAAACCTGGGATATGCCGACTTATCACGAAAGACTCAAACCATCATATTATATCCTTAAGGATGCATTCACGAAATACGAATAACCACAAAAAAACAGACTGTACTGAAGGGTTAATCCCTAAGTACAGTCTGTTTCAATTTATTCAGGCCACTTCACTTACAATGAAAGCCAGGAGAAAACCCAGGGCCGTTATAAGTGCTACAGCTCTTCCACCTTCTTCATAGGCTTCAGGCATCATTGTATCGGCAATCATAGACAAAATCCCTCCTGCAGCTATGGCGTACATAACAGCTATATTGTTGTCAGATGCCTTCCCAGAAAATATATATCCCAAAACAACAGCAAAAACTGTGACCGCAAGTGTGCAGGCCCAAACAAAGATAATATATCGGTTTGTCTTGCCTTCAGCTTTCATTCCATTGGCACCTGATATGCCTTCAGGAAAATTGCTTAGAAAGACAGCAATCATCATGCTTAACCCTAATCCCTTTCCATTAGCCAAATCAATCCCGATAGCTAAAGACTCAGGTATACCATCTAAAATTGCACCAAGAAAAATTGCGTATCCCGAACCTTTTTTCACATCAGTACTGTTGTAGCTTTTCTTTTCATGGATTACACCATGCTTTCTTTTACGAAAATGACCTCCCATATAGTCAATCAGGTAGTCACCGGATACGTATATTATCGTGCCAAGGATAAATCCTGCCGAAACGTTATATAATCCCCCCAGGCGATAGGCATTATACATAAGATCAATCGTCAGGGCTGATATAAGCACTCCTGAAGCAAAAGCCATGATAGCACCGTTGGTTTTTTGAGGTATTTTGATAAATACCCCCATCAGCGCTCCTATTATGAGAGTAGAACCGCTGATCAGTCCATAAACTATTGCTAAAGTCATTATAACTTCACCCTCCTTATAGCCTTCAATCTCGCGTACTGGATAACGACGCAAAATAAATTCCACCGTTTGAGGCATAGTATAACTTTCGGATATATTTTCTATATTATATCATATATTTCATAATATTCCATATATTTCACAAGACTATCCCAGAAGCTCCCTTATCACTCTGTCTATAAGCACAGGAGTCCTCTCGAAAAGGTCTTCCATATATACTCTTTCTGTGTACTTATGGAAATCCTTGCCCCATGGCCCGACGTTGAGGACAGGCACAGAAAGCTGTTTTATCTTGTCCAGAGGGATATAGTATACATGCTTCCACATCATCATGTTTTCCTCTATATAGTCTATGTTCTCGCTGTCAGCCTCAAACATAGCATAGCTGAGGTCCGATATTCCCGTAAAGTAATTCTGTACAAAGTATTCCTGATTCCATTCCTTCTTTGCAAAGTCAACGAGGCTCTCAACCGCTCTGTTTATTTCCGCACACTTGTCAGCTACCATCTTATTGTTGGTATTCGGATAATATGGCGGCGCCAGAGCCAGCACGACTACCGGTGAAAGATCATTTACGAACTCCAGGGTCTTCTCAATTATCCTGTATGCCCCGTCAATTATTGACAGCTCCCCTTTGTTGAAGCTGCTCTTTATCTCCTGCATGAGCACTTCCATAGCAGAGGTGAATGCTTCTCCTGAATCTCTAACGGCTTCCTTATAGAGGTCTCCGTAAAGCTTTACGTTAGGCTTCCAGGTCAGCTCATCAAGCTTCTTGCCCGACATCTCCTGATATCTGCTGTAGCTTCTGTTGACATCTGCGATAACTTCTTCAAATGCCTGTGTGCTCAGCTCATGGAGCCTGTCAAATATCTCCTTTGGCGGCTTGTCCAGAGTCAGTATGCTCATATAGCCTGCCGCAGCTATCGGAAGAGAAACGTCATATACTTCCTTTTTATCCTTCATGTAAAGCCATGTAGGAGGCGGAGTGGTCGTGTTTCCAACAGTCTCTATGAAGTCCGGGTTGAGCTCTGTCTTTCTCACTATCTCAGAAAGCAGGTTTATAGGGTTGAATCCTCTGAATACCTGTCCTACGTGCGCAAGCTTTCCTCTTACATATACGACCGGCATAAGCTTTCCTACAGATCCGTCATAGACAGTCGCTACCTGCTCGGTGTCTCTCTCATGAGGCTCAACGTTAAGCATAAGGATATAGTTGAGGTCGTGATTTTCCTTAAGCTTTTCCAGAAGTGAAACTGCACCCCTCATACCAGCAGAAAGATTCTCTTCATCAGGCAGTCCGAGAAGAAGAAGATTCCCCTTGAAATCCTCCTCCTTTGTGTACTGTTCAAGTAGAGACAGGTGAATCGCAGCCCCACCCTTCATATCGGCAACGCCTCTTCCAAACAGCCACTTTCCGCTATCCAGGTCTTTTTTTACATGCTTATCCAGGTCTATGTTTCCCTCTTTGTATTTTTCAGTGATATCGAAAGGCCTGTATGCCAGCTCCTGATTTGTACTGTAGTCATCCGTATCCACAGTGTCAGTATGATGAATCAGGATTATCGTATCTCTTCCGCTTCCCTTGAAGAGTCCCCATGGAACCTTTCTGTCCAGGTGGTCTCCCTCTATTTCGTGAAATCCACAGTTTTCCGGGTTATTCTTGAAATAATCCACCTTTTCAAACCATCTGGTGAAAAACTCCACATTATTGTTTTCCATAGAGCTTCCAGTGTGAGTTCTTGTACCCACATAATCCCTCAGATTCTCTTCTATAAGTTTTTTAAGATCCATTTCTTCCTCCTTGTTTGATGCGTCTGTCAAATTCAAATTATATCTGACTCCATTATATGCTTTTGATGTTTTTGTTGTGTTTGAACGAAGATGAATAAAAACAATTTTCTGAATTTAATTTGTTTAATTTTGAAGAGTTAAACACATTTTAAAACAGAGGCTTTGAAAATACCTTCCATATCAAACAGAAGGTATTTTCGATTCAGTTATTCAATTTTATTTCAATTCACGCTTTCTTCATATTCAGAATTACCATCACTGTCTTCATAGAATATCCTGAAATTCGGATCCACCTTGCCTATTCCCATGTATCTGGCCTTGTAGTCCTTAAGCAGCTCTATGAATTTCGGAGAAAGTATAACAAGCGCCACGACATTGGCAAATATAGGAAGCGCTGTAGAGGCATCCGAGAACAGCCATACTGCAGTTCCAGGGAACTGATAGTACACCGCGATCAATACAAGCGCAAGGCTTGGGATCGGATACAGCCATTTGTAAAGGCTAAGTATGATATCCTTCCTCTTGTTATCTCCTATGAGATATCTTACTACAACCTCCATCTGAGCATATATCCCTGATGATGTGGTTATCCCGAACAGGAATACCCCTACCGCCATTATTATCCTGGCCGGCTTGCCCATGCCTACTTCAAAGGCTGAGAGCGTAAGCGTTGCTCCGTCAAGACCCGAAGTCCACTGTCCGGTAACTATTATTACAAGCGCAGTCATCGTACATACAATGATTGTATCTACAAAAACCTCGAAAACTCCAAGTATCCCCTGCTTAACTGGATGATCCACCTTCGCCGAAGCATGTATCATCGGAGCAGATCCCCAGCCGGCCTCGTTGCTGAATACAGATCTCGCCATACCCATCTTTATAGCCTGGGAGAATGCCGCTCCTGCAAATCCGCCTGCTGCAGCCGTTCCGGTAAATGCGTTCCCAAATATCAGCGCAAATGCATGAGGAAGCTGATCAGCGTGTTTAAGTATAATGAAGAGTCCTCCGCCCAAATAGAAAAGGATCATGAATGGAACAAGCTTTGCAGCTGTCTTTCCAAGAGAAGGGACTCCACCGGCAATAAGAAGGTAAAGCAATATGGTATATACAACACCTACTGTTATAAGGCTTATGTCAAACGTATTTCCTATAGCCTCAGAAACTGTGTATATCTGGATATTTATGAAAAAACCTACCATGAATCCGAAGGCGAAGATTGCGCTCAGGATCTTGAATATTTTCTTCATCCCTTTCTGCTTGCCAATACCTTTCTGCATGTAGTAGTTAGGCCCACCATATGCAGAGCCGTCTTTGTTTCTCGATCTGTAATGCACTGCCAGAGTTATCTCAGCCATCTTAATAATCTGTCCCAGAAGCCCGGCAACCCACATCCAGAATATCGCACCCGGACCTCCAACTGCTATTGCCGTAGCGACTCCGCCTATATTTCCGACACCGATGGTAGTCCCAAGCGCTATGCTCATCGCTTCCAGAGGCGAGATTACGCCATCGCTTCCGTCATCCGTATTTTTTTCAAACAATTTTTTCCAGGCATTCTTCAGCGAATATCCCAGATATCTGAACTGAAAAAATCCCGATCTTACCGTAAACAGAACCCCTGCAGTCAGTACAACTGCTACAAGAGGCACACCCCAAAGATAATCCCATACAAGTATTTCAAGAAATTCTATAAACATTGGATTTCCTCCTCACAGGCACAATTTCTAAAATCTAAGAGACAGACAGCTCAGTCCTCCGTCAAGTTTTTTGTATTCTGATGTATCTACTTCTATCACCTTGTATCCCAGTTCCTCTACCGATTTCTTAACCTTTGGATAACCCATCGGCACAAGCACATGGTCATTCATCCAGATGCAGTTTGCCGCATATCCTTCATCCTCCGGGATTATTACCTTGTTGAAATCTTTAAAGTATGGGCTTTCTATGAATTCTCCTGCTATTAGAAGATTGTTGTTTTCAAGATAAGCCAGGCCAGTCTTAAGATGAAGCATCTCATTAAGCGGCACTGCCGTTCCATCAAGATCATATTTTCTAAGGAAATCGATGAACTGTCTTGCTCCCTCTTCATTAGTTCTTGCAGAGATACCCACATAGAAATGATCTCCCACCATCATAACATCTCCACCGTCAACTGTTCCAGGGAATTTTATTTCCTCTATGTTGTCATAGAACTTCTTTACCGCTTCATGGATCGAAACCTGCTCCCCGTTTCTTGAAGGCGCCCCCGGATTGCAGATGATTGCACAGTTTCTTGTAAGCACTGCAGTGTCTTCAACAAAGCATGAATCCGGATACTCCTCGAGTGATTCCACATATGTTACATTTACCCCAGTCTTCTTAAGTGCCTCCACGTAGGCATCATGCTGCCTGAGCGCATTTTCATGATCCACTGGCCCATAAGTTCCTGGCCCGATTCCATTCACCATTGATTTTCCCGGTCTTCTTACTATTACATTCTTAAACATGACAGTTCCTCCTGTTTTTATATGATTTGTATTATTTACTTTGTTATTTTATATAGTCCTGATATTCCTGATATCTCTCTACAGTCTTGTTACCGGCAGGGTAAGGCATGTAGGTCCGCCCGTTCCCTTGAACGAGATGTCGTGGCCTTCGTACTCATATACCTTTGCTCCGGCTTTTTCGAGCTTTTCTCTTGTTTTAGGATTTCCGGCAGGCATAACGCATACTCTTGGTGCAAGCGCCAGCACGTTGGATCCAAGGTTCGCATACTCTACGTCGTCCACCTCTATAAGCTCTATTCCTCTTTCAGTAAGCAGGTCCCTGAATGACACAGGCATGAGCTTTGAATATACTACAGCCAGATCATGGTCCACCATGCTTATCACAGACATGAGATGCAGACATTCATCCGGTCCATCCCCGTGAGGAAGCTCCACCACTATGAATTCATCCACTACGTCCTTTGTCAGCTCTCTGAACTGCCTGATTCCTTCATAGTTGGTCCTGTAACCTCTGCCGACAGCCACAGTCTTTTCATCCAGCCAGACCACATCTCCGCCTTCCATGGTTCCTTCGCCGCTTATCTCTCCCAGGATAGGAACCCCTATGCCCTCAAGAAACTTCCTTGTGGCTCCTGTCTCTCCTCTTCTCAGTTCTTTGCCCACGGTAAACATTATCGCGCCCTTGGATGTGATCTTGCATGTATCATGTGCATATGTAGAATCAAGCCCGGTGTTATCATCCTTTGGAAGGTAATGGACATTCTCCACATGCTCCTGGATTATTTCTTCGAATCTGCTGTACTCCTTGAGGCTCTTTTCATAATCAGGACAGGAAACATAATTAAACGGCTTCCATTTCTGATCCAGATTCTCCTGGCTTATAAACGCTTCCTCCGGATGCTTGATTATAATAGTGTCTATCTTTCCCACCATCGACTGACAACCATATCTCATTTCTTTTCCTCCTTGTAATTTTATATAAGTTGATATAAACTATATTTGTATATTGTATACAATATACGTCGTTTTCACTATATTAGCACGATTATTCTGAATATTCAATACCTTTTTTTAAAAAAATTAATGCTTTTTTTATTTCTGTATTTAGTATACAATATTGTTAATATAATAATAATTTAAGGGACGGTGAACAGGATGAACTATATGAGCCTGAAGGATCATGTATATGAATATATTTCAGAAAGTATAAAGGATGGCAGTCTGAGGCCTGGAGACAAGATAAACGAGCAGCACCTTTCAGATAAGCTTAATGTAAGCAGGACCCCTGTAAGAGAGGCCCTTATACAGCTTGCGGCAGAGGGACTTCTGGATGCAGAGCCGCGACGAGGCTTCAGGGTAAAGCCCCTTATCCTCGAAGAGGCAAAGGACCTGTATCAGCTCATAGGACATCTGGATGCCATGGCAGCCACACTGGCTCTTGCTGATATAACCAAAACAGATCTGGATCAGATGAGAAAGCTTCAGTCCGAGATGAAGGATGCCATCGAAGCTCAGGATTTTGAAAGATACTACAGGCTCCAGATAGAGTTTCACAATGTATATCTTAGAAAATGCAGCAACAAACAGCTCATCATAATGCTGGAGCAGCTGAAGCTGAGGTTCATAAAAAGAGGCTACTCTGACAGTGACAGCGACAGGCTGAACGAGATATTCAACGAGACAAATGCCCAGCATACTAAAATAATAGAGCTTTTCGAATACAGGGACGCCAGAGCGCTGGAAACTTTCCTCAAGGAAACGCACTGGAGCATGGATTATGCAGTTTTAGACGTGCTTTAAAAAGAATACGGACACAAAAAAGCACCCGACAGGCCGGATCAGTATAACTGAAATGGTCAATCAGGTGCTTTTTATATTGAATTTGAAAACATGATAAACTGTACTTAACAAACCCTACACACACAAAGATGAATGTGTAGTATTTGTTAATAGAACGGAGGGATAATATGTTTGATTACAATTACCTGAAAAATATCTTTGTTGATAATCAAGGAAAAACAAAAATGGGGCTGTCGGAGAATAACGTTTTTTGGCTCATAAGCTCTAATAATTAAAAATCCCAGATTATTCAACATCTACAAGAATGTAGAGAATCGAATAATCTGGGATTTTTTTGTTCAATTTTAATATTTATTGTATGGCAAAAAAAGCCATGTGATATTTGCTCATGACTTATAAAAATCCGATAGGATTAAGCTATTTTTGCTTCATATGTCTTAATTATTTCTTTTGAGAAGCGATAATACTTATTTAAATTTCTGCCTATAGCATACAAAAAGAACTCTTTATGTACTTTTTCAGATGTCCGGTGATTAAATCTTCTAAAATTATCATTTTCTTTGATGTCTCCAAAATGACCTTCGGTCTGAATGGAACGTATCTGACGATACAAGATACCTTTTTCACTTTGTACATTATTATTGGACTCTGTCTTTAAGGTTTCCCAAAGCAGATTTATCTTCATAACTTTGTTTTTGTGGATATCTTTTTCTTCGTTGTATTTATACAAACAGTGTGGCTTAAACTCGCATCCGCTACAATCTTTGCAAGCGTAGACTTCGAAATTACTTCTGTAACCATTATGGTTTCTGTATTCAGAGCGTTCATATTGAAGTTTCCGTCCATCTTTACATATGAAATGAACACCGTTTTCTGTAATTATTTTTTCCATATTATAAAACTTGCCGGGATCGTTCTTGTACGCCCTGGTTTTCATCTTTTCATGCATTTGAAGTTTTATGTATGAATCTATGTTATTGTTTTTAAGGTAAACTAAGTTAGCTTCACTGGAATAACCACTATCGGCTGTTACTTCCTGCGGAAATTTTTTAAGATACTTTTTATGTTTTTCAAGTACAGGAATAAGTGTATTATAGTCCGTTCTGTCATTGCTGATGTAAGTATGGATAATAAAATAGTTTTCAACTGCAATTTGAACGTTGTATGCTGGTTTCAACTGTCCATTTTGCATATGATCATCTTTCATACGCATAAAGGTTGCTTCTATATCTGTTTTTGAATAACTATTTCTATCAGTTCCCATAAGCTTGAAATGTTCTTTATATTTCAATAGTCTTGTTGAAGCTTCTTCAATTGCCTCATAGAGTTTTTGCAGCTCGCTTTTTTTATTTCTCTTTCCATGAACAAAGAGAATTTTTTCTGCGTCAGCAATGCGACTTAAGTTTGCTTGAAGCTCAATTAATTTCAATGGACATATATTCCCAATTTCAATGATTGAGTTGTTTGAAATCTTTTCCAGATTTAATGATTTTCGCTTTCTATTTCTAGCAATAATATCCTTAACTTTATCAATTCCTTCCACAACAAACATGGTTTCTAAAGGTAAGTTATAGGCTTTGTGATAATTTTGAGATTCCAGAAACTGATTATATCTTAGGTACAGCCTATCAACCGTATCCAGAAGACCTGCTAAATGATAATTTACAGTTCCTCTCCATACAAATGTATATCTATTTGCATTTGCTTCAATTTTAGTGCCGTCTATAAATAGGGTTTTTAAAGTAACGAGTCCCTTCTTTTCTAATATTCGTATGAACTGGTAATGAAGATCTTCGAGTATTTCCTTTGTTAATTTTTCATTTAAGAAAGCATAGAAAGTATCTCTTTGAGGCTTTTCGCCTTTTGTCAGCCAAATAAAGGCTATATCTCTTTCGCAAAGTTCTACAATGCGGTCAACAGCTCTAATTCCTCTCATATTTGCGTAAAGCAATACTGCAAATAACATAATAGGGTTATAGCCTTTTCTTCCCTTGTTTGAGTATCTAGCCAGCAAGCTAGAAAAATCGAAATCCTCCAATATATTTATTAGGGTATAGACTGGATCGTCAGCAGATAAACCTAAATTGTAAAAATTAAAATTAATAACCTGTTGTCCTTTTTCAAAAAATTGGTTATAATATTGTTTCATGAGTAGTTATATTTTATAATATAACGGAAAGAGATGGCAATATTATTTTGTCATCTTTTTTTTTTGCATTAAAAAAAGCGAACTAGTCGCTTTTTTCTTTGGGGGTTATTTCCCGACAGCCCCATTTTTGTTTCTTCTATTAGAGTCCAAGTATCTCTCTTGCCTCTGCAGGTGTTGCCACCTTGTTTCCTGCAATCCTTACTATGTCAGCCGCTCTTGTAACAAGCTGAGCGTTTGACTCAGCAAGCTGTCCTGCTGCAAAGTACACATTGTCTTCCATTCCTACTCTCAGGTGTCCGCCCATGGCTACAGTAGCAAGCATTATCGGCACGTGTCCGTTTCCGATTCCAAGCGCTCCCCATGTAGAGCCTTCAGGGATAAGTCCCTTGAGGTAAACAAGGTTCTCGATTGTAGCTGTAGATCCGCCTGCAGCTCCAAGCACAAGCTGGTAGTGGCACGGCGCCTTAAGGAAGCCTTTTTTAAGATAGTAAAGCGAGTTGTAGATCATTCCTGCATCAAATATCTCTATCTCAGGCTTTACTCCTGATTCCTGCATCGTGGTTCCAAGCTCTTCCAGGAATTTTGGATGGTTTATGAAAAGCCCGCTGTGCATCCAGTTCATTGAGCCGCAGTCGTATGATGCCATTTCCGGTTTCAGCTCCTTCAGGTGAGCCTGTCTTGTCTCATCTGTCGCATTAAGGTCTCCTGAAGTAGTGCAGTTGATTATTATGTCGCAGTCCTCGTAAGCACGGATAAGGTTTACTGTCTCTCTGAATTTTGCAGTATCCATCGTTCCGTTTCCTTCATCGTCTCTCATGTGAAGGTGGCATATTGCCGCTCCTGCCTTCCAGCATGCGTATACATCCTCAGCGATTTCCTTTGGAGTCATCGGTATGTTAGGATTGTTTTCCTTTTTTGGCCATGCACCTGTTGGCGCAACTGTTATTATGGTTTTTTTAATTGACATTTTCAAGCACCTCTCCTGATTTGATTTCTTCCGTATGGAAGTCTTTGTTGTATTTATGCTCATCAACTATCGATATAAGCGCTATGTTGACAAGTATAAGCACTATGTTAACTATATATCCGCCTCTGAGACTTCCTGTGAGCGCAAGTGATGCTCCGCTCAGCGCAAAGTTCATTGCAGTTATAAGCCCCTGGATAGGGAATATTACGCTGTTCACCTTCTCAAATCCATGACGTCCGAATATCGCTGCCGGAAGCGACGTCGTAAAGTTTGCAGAACCTCCGATTGCCATTCCTATCATGAATATCGAAACGTATACAAGCGGCATGAACTCAGTAACGTTGCACGCGAGCGCTACTGCATACCATACCCCGAATATCAGCATGGATTTTTTTGTTCCCCATTTCTGATCGATTGCTCCAAATCCCCACGATCCCACTACTCCGATGCAGGCAAGTATGGTCATAATGCTTACTGCCTGAGCCTGAGTGAATCCAAAGCTCATATTCCTTACGACAAGCTGAGTCATTATTCCTACAGTAACCAGCTGATAAATACCTGTCGTTCCTGCGGCCAGCCACAGTTCCTTTGTCTTAAGCAGCTTTGCTGTAGTCCAGCCTCCATCTGCGTCTGAATCCCCTGTAAAATATTCTTCTTCATACTGTCTTTTGTTTACATCGTCCGGATACTGACCTTTTTCTCTAGGGTCATTTCTTATGAATACAGCTCCGATTCCGCCAAGTATCATTACTCCAATGGCCGGTATCATTACTCCCTGCGCAAGTCCCCATGCTCCTACAGTAGTACTTATAAGCGGTACATAGAACGCAGACGCAAGGTTGTGGCCCATAGTCGTATAACCCATTACGATGCCCTTTTTCTTAGGGAACCATTTTGCAACAAGCGTACCTCCGGCTATGTATCCGCCTGACATGGATGAACCTGTAACAAGGCAAAGACATACAGTATATAATACAAGGCTGTTCGAAAGTCCCACTCCTATGTATGAAAGTCCTGCTATTATCATGCATATCGCCGATGTGTATCTTGATCCTATCTTCTGGTTGATCTTTCCGAATATGATAAAAAATATGAATCCTACAAGCCCTGCAACAGTTCCCATGCTGAGCACGGTTGAATACTCTACCCCTGACTTTGCTGCAAACGCAGGCGCTACAATGTTGCTTCCGTCATTGACCATTCCAACATAAAACCAGAACATCGCCGCACAGTATATTATCACTCCCCAGCTCGACTTGCTGAATTTAACGAGAGACTGCGAATTATCCTTTTTTGGCATAAAATTAGCTCCTTTTCCTTTTAATTTTAAAGTTGGCACTTGCCCTGCGAATATTTTCACAGGGCAAATGCTGTATAAAAAACTGATTTCAATTATAATCTTTTGCTTATATCTTACAGTCCGCCGTAAGTGTAAGTCCTGTCCGGCACGTCATTAAGCTCGTCTTCATCTATCTCAGCAACGCATCTTACCATAGATCCGTCTCCCATGAACCATCTGATCGGGAAGCAGTTGAATCTGAATCTCTTTCCAGAAACCTTGTCAAGATCTCCACCAAGGTTCTCAACTCCTACTATTCCGTGTCCAAGCATCTGCTTGTGGCATGGCTCCCATGTTCCCCAGCATCCTATTTCTTCAAGGTCGCCAAACTTTGCGTCATAAGCTTCCTGGCCGTGGATTCTGATGTACTCGTCCTTGTCAAACTCAGCATATGCCTCTTCGCCAAACTTCTCCTTGTATTCCTCTGTTATAGGTCTTCCTGATGCTCCAAGAAGGTTAAGTCTTGTTGCTCCGTTGTTGCCCATTGCAGTGTGAAGAGGGTGGTCAAGCGCCTGCATGTCCATAGCCACGCATTTTACCTTGTGCTTTACAAACCACTTTCCAGCATCCACGCCTGTTCCGCATGAATAGTGGTAGTAATCCTTAGAGTCATCGAACTTGCGGTGCATTCCTGTGTTAAGGCATACAACCATTCCCTCAAGCTCTTCAGGCTTTATGTTTGCTCTTTTGCAAGCATCATCAAGGTGCTCACCAGTTATAAGTCCCCATTTTTCAACGTTTATCTCAAGACAAACTGCATCACCTGTGTAAGCATCTACAGGCATTTCATGAGTGTAACGAGCACGTCTTCCGTCAAATTCATACTCCATTACGTGACGCGGTGCATCGCAGTGTGTTCCTGTATGCTGAACGCAGTCTATTCTCTGAGTAAGTACTCCACCTTTTGCAAGTGAATGCATTGAATCGATAACCGGCTTTACGAAATATGGCCATCTTGGTATGTCAGCGCTGAACGGATGTGTTAAATCAACAAATACTTTCTTTCCCATTTTAATATCCTCCTGATAATTTAAATTTTAATTTTTACAGTTTACATTTGATTTTCTAATAAAGCATGTCTATCAGATACTCTGTAAGCTCCTGCTTCGATTTCTTTATGCTCTCCGATGTCCACTCCTGAAAACCGCTTCCAGTCTTGAATCCAAGCTTTCCAGCGTCTCTGAGCTCCCTGAGCAGCGGTGAAGGCTCCTTTGATGACTCGAGGTCCTTCAGTATATAGTCATGGATGTTGAATGTAAGGTCTGTTCCTACCATGTCAGCATTTTCCATAGGTCCAAGCTGAGGCAGTCTCAGTCCAAAGCTGTATTTCACAGCCTCATCCACAGTAGCGGCATCCGCTATGCCGTTTTCAACGATGGATATAGCCTCTCTCCATAGAGCATGCTGCATCCTGTTCGCGATAAAGCCTGGAACGTCCTTCTTGCAGAGTACCGGCTTTTTACCAGCCTTTCTGAGGACATCCATGGTAAGTTCAACCACCTCATCGCTCGTATAATCCGACTTTATGACCTCTACAAGAGGAATAAGATGTCCCGGATTCCAGAAGTGTGCTCCGACAACCCTTTCTCTGTTAACACATTTTGCGGCAATTTCTGTAGGACTCATTACAGATGTGTTGGTTGCCAGGATAGCATCTTTTCTGCAGTAATTCTCTATTTCGGCGAACAGATCCTGCTTGGTTTCCATTACCTCAGGTGCGCATTCAATTATAAAGTCAGCGTTCTCTGTAGCCTTTTTTAAATCCGTCTCAAATGTTATCCTCGAAAGAACCTCTTCTTTTTGTACTCCAGTTATTACATCACGGCTTACCATGATGTCCAGATGTGCTATTATAGGGTCATATCTGTCATCTTTAAGAGTTCTTGTCCTCAGCGTAACATTAAGATCCGGAGACATCGCAAATACCATCGCAAGGGCATTTCCCATCATCCCTGCTCCGATTACAGTTACATTTTTTATTATCATATTTCCTCCATCAAGGCCTTAGTTTGCCCAGTATCCGCCGTCAGTCGCAAGATTTGCTCCAGTTATGAAGTTGCTCGCATCAGAGGCAAGGAATATGCAGGCTCCCGCAAAATCACTTGGCTCTCCAAGTCTTCCGATTGGCAGACGAGTAAGGAACTTTGTCTTTGCAGTATCATCATGGAACATCCACTCAGTAAGCTCACTTCTGAAAACTGTAGGGTTTATAGTGTTTACATTGATTCCATATTGTCCCCACTCACATGCAAGCGACTGAGCCATAAGGTCGATTCCAGCCTTTGCTGTGCAGTATCCAGTATAACCCTTCATTCCAGCCTTGCTCCTTGCAGAAGAAACCAGAATTACTTTTCCGCCTTCGCCCTGCTTTACCATCTGCTCTCCAGCATATTTTGCAAAAAGCCATGTGCCCTTTACATTGGCATCCATGATTTTTTCCCACTCCTCAACAGACTGCTCAAGGATAGGCTTTGGCGCATTGAATCCGGCAGCAGTAACAAGTACATCCACTCTTCCAAATTTCTCCACAGTAGCTTCAACTACCTTCTTTACGTCTTCCTCATTCACAGGATCTCCAACTGAGTAAGCACAGTCGATTCCTTGAGCCGTCATTTCCTCATAAAGAGCCTTGAGCTTGCTCTCTCCTCTTCCTGTAAGCATAACCTTTGCTCCCGCAAATCCGTATCCGCCTGCAACCGCGCTTCCAAGCGCTCCTGCAGCTCCGGTAACTATAGCTACCTTTCCGCTTATGTCAAACATGTTCTGTACAAATTCTCTCTCTATTCTCATCTTATTTCTCCTGTTCATATATCGGTAGTGTAAAGTTTTACACCCCTATTTTATTTAATATTGCTGTATATTCAAAGGTTTTCACTGTTTTTTAAATAAAAAAACAATGACCCCCCATTTTCTGATATAATTTGAGTTACCACACAACAAATAAAACAGAAAGGCAAGGGTGCCATTGTTATGTCTCAAATTATAACTCATTTACTACATGTAATTCAATACCAAAATCAACAAATTCGATTTTTAGTACTATTTATTTCAAAATATATTCCATTAGGTCAGTGGGCGCATGACGATACCCACTCACCAAAATATCAAAAATTCAAGACAGACCAACTTCCAATAATCCAGCCATTCATCAAACAGGACTGGCAGTTTCTTCTGTCATACTACGAATCGAAATATCAGAAGAAGATAAAACCAGTTCAGCGCAGGAACGGAAGAACCATACCAGAAGAAATATCATGTCCAGTATGCAATGCTCCGCATCACTATATTTACGATAACAACGGAGACAACGGCCAGTACCAGTGCAAGATATGCAGCCAGACATTTTCCACCGGAAAAAGAGTTACCAAACCATTAAAACTCAAATGCCCTCATTGCAGTCACAGCCTTGTCCCTAAAAGAGACAGGACCTTTTTTAGCATACATAAATGCACCAATCAAAAGTGCAAGTACTATCTCAACAACCTGAAAAAAGTAGATCCGGAAAACCTAGATAAAAAAGAAAAATACAAATACAAACTCCATTACATCTACCGGGAATTCACCGTAGATTTCTTTGAGATGGATTTAAAATCCCTTCCAAAGAACTCATCCTCACTGAAGTTTAGAAAACAAAACGCACATATCATGTCCCTGTGCCTTACATTTCATGTTAATCTTGGACTCTCATTACGAAAAACAGCCCAGGCCCTTGAAGATCTTTACGGAATAAGGATCTCCCACACAATGGTATCCAACTACTGCAGAACAGCTGCGCTTTTAATCAAGCCATTCATAGATAGCTACCCTTACGAAAAATCAGAAACATTTATCGCCGATGAAACCTACATAAAAGTACGAGGCATCAAAGGATACATCTGGTTTATCATGGATGCCGCTTCAAAATCAGTGATAGGCTACCAGGTATCAGCAAGCAGAAGCGTAGGCCCATGCATACTGGCCATGAGAAAAGCCTTCAGAGGAATCCACAAAGTAACAGACAACTTCAAGTTCATAGCAGACGGGTACAGTGCCTATCCACTCGCCGCACAGCAGTTTTCCCTTCAGGAAAACCCCCTGGAATTTGACATCACACAGGTCATTGGGCTTGCAAACGATGATGCAGTATCAAAAGAATACAGACCATACAAGCAAGTAGTAGAGAGATTAAACAGAACCTTCAAAGAAACATACAGATGCACCTGCGGCTACGACAATTTTGAAGGAGCAAATTACTCCGTGTCACTGTGGGTAGCCTACTACAACTTTCTGAGAAGACACTCCAGATTTAACAATCAGGTATTAAATACACACGAAATGCTTGATAAAGCAGAAAACATGCCCGGAAAATGGCAGCTGCTAATCTACCTTGGGCAACAAAGCATACTGAAAATGCAGGAAGAAGCCAAAGAGAATCAAGCCAGTTGACCATCAAAATCAATACATTGATTTTGGCTTGCCCTTGAAATTGAGAAAAATGATGCTAAACTAAAAATCCAATCCCACACAAAAGAGAAACAGCATTATTTTTTGAAAATTCAAGGGTGGTTAAGATCCTTTTGTTGTGCAAAAAAAACCGAATTCAGGTGCTTCGCACATCATTATATTTTAAAGATCGGATACAAAATCTGGCAATCCTTTTAAATCGCTTTTTCATAACGAACTTTACACTACCCATATATCTGAAAATTTACCCCCCGGTCAAATTTCCCCTGCCTGATTCTGCCTATTTCGGATAGTTTATTATAACCAGCATGCTCGCTGCCTTGTTGCTCTCATTTATAAGGTGTCTTCCCTCATTTGGCGGGAATGACATCGAGTCTCCTGCCTGAAGCACATATTTAGCGCCTTCCTTGTCAGTCACGGTCATCTCACCTTCAAGCATGTAGTATACCTTCTCAAGAGGATTGTCCTCATATGCATACTCAGCTCCTCCTCCTGGAAGGAATGTAGAAATACCTACCCAGAAATTCTCAGCTCCAGTCTCTTCCTTTCCATGGATCCTCATTGCCGTCATCTTGAAATGATTCGGCGCATCATAAGGCTTCAGATCTGCCAAAGTTCTCTTAATCATCTTTTCTCCTTTCAAAAATACATCATACTATGTAGATTCTTTAAATTTATGCACAACGTTTTCTTTGTTAAAAATAGTATAAACTCCGCCCAAAAATACCGCAATACGAACAATTTTGTAAGCCAGTAACCTATTGGTAAGCACTAACCTTTTTGTAACTTCGCTGTAATTGCAGTATTTACGATGTTTCAATCATCTTCAATGCCCTAAAGTTATCAAATTAACAATCTGAAAAATTTTAAAAATTTTTTATCCAGAAAAAATATAGACCCTCCGCACAGGTTTCCGGCAGCCACAATCAATTTGAATCCGGGCCCAAAATATGGTATAATAAAAACACTATAATAGAAGAAACAGGAGGCGCTTATTTGAACCAGGAAGATTTCAATAATCCAGTCAATCCATATCATTACATAACGCACTGCATCGGCGGAAAATGGAAAATGACCATACTCCATCACATACATACATACGGCAGCATCAGATTCAACCATACGCTGAGGACCCTTCCCATATCAGAAAAGGTGTTCAGCCATCAGCTGAGAGAGCTGGCAGAAGACGGCCTCGTTGAGCGCATACAGTACAACACGATACCTCTCAAGGTAGAATATGTGCTGACGCCTCTTGGAAAAGAAGTAATCCCGGCACTCGACATCCTGTATATATGGAGCATAAAACAGATGGACAAAAAAAGTATCCCCATAGACCCGGACGCATTCATCGTGCACATGGACGACATATACGTATCCGAGCTTGAGGATATCATGAAAAAGAATAAAGTCGATTTCAGCCTTCGTCCCGATAAAGACGAGGAGTAATAGAAGACAACCCCAATCCAGATTTAAATTCCGGAAAGGGGTTGTTTTTTCCTCCCTGAATCATATGAATCTGCATATTGACACTCCTGTCTAATCGTGTTAGACTGTTTTCAGTCTAATAACATTCGACAGGAGGTTTTTATATGGAAAAATACAAGCTTGGTGAGATGGAGCAGAAATTCGCAGACCTCATATGGGAAAATGAACCCATAAGCTCCCGTGCGCTCACAGAGCTGTGCGAAAAAGCATTCTCATGGAAGCGGACTACAACATATACCATGCTCAAGCGTCTCTGTGAAAGAGAAATATTTCAAAATGACAGCGGCGCGGTAACCTCGCTTATGTCCAAAAGTGAATTCGGAGCCGCTCAGGGCGAGCAGTTTCTGACTGAAACATTTGACGGATCGCTCCCACGGTTTCTGGCAGCCTTTACCCGAAGAAAAAAACTCAGTGAAAAAGAAATAAAAGAAATCCAGAAGCTGATCGATGATCACAGGGAGGTGCACCAATGATGGAAAAGATGTTTCTTCAGGTCCTGAACATGAGCTTTACAGCAAGCCTGGTAATAGTTTTTGTTCTGGCAGCGAGACTGTTTTTGAAAAAAGTCCCCCGGGCATTTACCTGCGCCCTGTGGTCAGTTGTCCTGTTCAGGCTCATCTGCCCGTTTTCATTCGAGAGCATGTACAGCCTTCTGCCTGTGAGGACAAATCCCATATCACCCGATATTGCATATATGCAGGCTCCACAGATAGATACCGGGGTTGCATACATCAACAATTCCGTAAATTCCCTGCTCCCCGCATCTGCCCCATATGCCAGCGTAAATCCTCTTCAGATCTGGATTTATACAGGAAGCCTGCTCTGGATTACCGGCATTGCGATACTGATTGCATACAGCCTCTTCTCACTGGCACGTCTTCAGAAGCGCCTGAGAGATTCGACGCTCCATGAGGAAAATATATTTGTTTCAGACAAAATAGATACCGCCTTCGTCATCGGCGTCTTCCATCCGAAAATATATCTGCCATGCAACCTTGAAGATGAAGAGCTCAGATACATACTCCTCCACGAACAGACTCACATAAGGCGATTTGACCATATAACAAGACTGCTAAGCTTCACAGCTCTGTGCCTGCACTGGTTCAATCCGCTTGTATGGGCCGCATTCTCTTTCAGCAGCAGAGATATCGAGATGTCCTGTGACGAATCAGTCATCCGCCAGCTCGGCAGCGGCATAAAAAAAGACTATTCCGCCTCGCTGCTGTCAATCTCGACAGGAAAAAGACCTTCAGCAGCCTCACCGCTTGCCTTTGGTGAAGGGGACACCAGAGAAAGAATCAGGAATGTGCTGAATTACAAAAAACCCGCATTCTGGGTAATCGGTGTTTCGCTTACAGTAATTCTGATCATCGGAGCCGGACTGCTTGCAGATCCAAAAAGTGAGCCTGTCATGCTTGCGCCTGATGACAGCATATCCAGCATAAATATCCAGCAGATTGACGGGGGAATAAGCTCCCAAGCCATTAATATATCTGATAAGGCTGATATAGAGCTCATTGTCCATGCCCTTAAAAACACCCGCAAAACCCTTCGTGATTCAGTAAACGACTATCCAGATGTAGAAAGCTTTTTGCAGCTAGACATGGTCGGTTCGACTTCGCAAAGGTTCTATTTATACAATGACGGCAAAAACAGCTACATCGAACAGCCTTACATCGGGATTTACAGAATAGATGACAGGAACAGCAGTGCCATTTCAGATCTCTATGCCTCAAAAACAGAAGCTCTGCCGCAATATGATGCTGCAGGCTTGTGGAACGCAAAGACAGAATATGTCGGAAACAGTTCCGCTGTCGGCAGACTTGTGTACCTGCTTCCTGTGCCGGATGGTCTTAAATATGACCATATCAAACTGCAGACGTCTATCCGGCCATATGGAATCAGCATATACTATCGCCTTACAGAAGGATCAATTGACAAATATGACACCCCGGATTCTACGGCTTCAGGCCTTTTCAGGAAAAACGCCCTGCTACTTCTGTCACTCGTTGACAATGCAGGGAAAATCAGCGCCGTGATTACAGACGGAGAACGTGAGCTTGAGTTCATAAGCGACCGCGAATGGGCCGACTCCATAGCTGGCAGGGATATCCGCGAATATGCCGCAAGTACTCAAACGCTCCAGCAGCTGATTGAACTCGACAGAGAGCTTATTGACCGCGGATATATGGATGATCATAAGAAGTAATCTGATAAAAAATCAAACAACCCCAATCCAGATTCAATTCCGGAAAGGGGTTGTTTTTGCATGTGAATATCACATTATATATTTTATTTTTCTGCTTTCAGCTTGCTCTCTCTCCACCTTGTCGCATAGGTCTCCAGCACGTTCAGGAGATTTTCGCCAATCTTTGAATATAATTCATCACGCAGATTCGCAAGAGATATCCTTATAGACCACTCCGGCGCATTGAATCCGCTGCCGTCGAGCAGGACTATCGAAGACTGCTCCGCCAGCTGTATCAGGATGTCCACCGGCTTGTAGTTCTGCTGAAGATACGCTGCAAACTCGTCATTGTAGTTCCTGTTGGCCCATTCGAGAAGGTCAAACTGGGTATAGTAAGCTGCATCATATGGATCTTCCTTTATCTCAATACCCAGACCGTCAAACAGAAGCTTCTTGCGTCTTCGGCATATATCATTCGTCAGCTTCTTGTATCTGTCGTCCTTGTCCACTATCGCAAACAGCGAGAAGAACGCCATCTGTACCTGCTGAGGGGTAGAGAGCCCCGCCGTATGGTTGAGCGCAACCTGGCGGCTGTCCGCAACTATACGGTCTATGAAAAGAATGCTGTCCGGATCAGTCGAAAGCCCTGCGTATCGCTTCCTCGCCCTCTGCTTCCTGTCCTCATCCTGCTCCCTGATCAGCTTGTCGAATACATTGTCCTCATAGAGCGCTATCGTCCCGAGGCGCCATCCAGTAACCCCGAAATACTTTGAATATGAGTAGACACCTATCGTGTTGTATGGCAGATCTGCCATTATCGAAGTAAAATCATCCACAAAGGTGCTGTATACATCATCCGAGATTATCATGAGATCCGGATTGAAATTCTCAACCACATGCTTGAGCTGCCTCACGCTCTCAGGCCTCATCGCAACCGAAGGCGGATTGTTTGGGTTTACCACAAACAGAGCCTTTATGGACTTATCCTTAAGCTTGTCTATCTCGCTCTGCGGATACTGCCAGGTATGCCTTCCCTCCTCGTCCACCTCGTCTGCGCATATATTTATTACCTCGAAGTTGTACCTCGGAAGATGCGGGATCTCTAGATATGGAGTGAATATAGGTGACATAAGAGCTATCTTGTCACCCTTTGACAATATGTTGTTTGCTATGAGGGAATCGAATATGTAGCACATCCCCGCAGTAGCGCCTTCCACCGCAAACGTATTGAACCTGCCTTCAAGAGGCTCATTATAGCACAGCTCCTGAATCAGGTAGTCATTTACGACGAGCTCCACATGACGGAGAATCCTGTCCGGGAAAGGGTAGTTGTCCCCGATTATCCCGTCAACGAGCTCATATATCCAGTCATCCGCATTGAAGCACTTGACCGTCACCCCGTAATTAATCATCTTCCAGAGCAGCTCTATCCCTGGCGCATCAGGATGGTTTTTCACATAATCCCTGAAGCGCACCGCGATGCCTTCCTTCCTTGGCATCCCCGCCAGATCCCCTTCATCCCAGACTCTTCTGCTTTCAGAAACCGCAAACTGCCCGAAGGTGAAAAATGCTTCCCTTGGCGTCGCCGCTATCCAGTTTGGATTTCCTCTGCCCGCATCCAGCAGTGAATGCGCGCTTCCTCTTCTTGAATCCTCCGCAAGATTTATTAACTTGTCCTTGAGTTCAAAAGGGCTTATCCTGCCATATACCCTCTCGATTTCCTCTCGCTGCAAACTTGTGTTATACATATGTCTGTCCTCCAGATTAATTATTTTTTATATTTGATGATTCTTGTATTTCCCCAATATCATTTATAACCGACTGTACTTGCTGAATAAGCTCTTCTTTATTCGGAATATAGTAAACATATTTAGATGCGAAAATTTGATTTTCAAGTCCACCGAGAGCGTACTCAGCTACTACTTCCGACGTGTCCGCACAAAGAATTATACCTATAGGTTTATCGTCACCTTCATCATTTACCTCATTAGCATAATAATTCACATACATATTCATTTGTCCAATATTTTCAGGTTTAAGACTCCCCATCTTTAAATCTATTAAAACATATGCTTTCAGTATTTTATTATAGAACACCATGTCTACATAATAATGTGTATTTCCCAAAGTAATTCTCTGCTGCGAGCCTACGAACATAAAACCTCGCCCCAGCTCAAGAAGAAACTTTTCTATTTTTACAATTAGGGCCTTTTCCAAATCTTTCTCAAGCATTGGTTTGTTTTCTGGAATACCTAAGAACTCAAATACATAGGGATCTTTTAATATATCATTCGGTTTAGCATAAATAGCACCTTGCTTTGCAAGAGATAGTACCTTTTCCTTATTAACATCTCCATTAGAGAGTAAAAGTCTCTCAAATAAAGATGTATTAATCTGTCTTTTCAATTCACGTACAGACCAGTTAGCGTTAATCGATTCTTTTTGATAAAACATTCTTGCATTCCGATCCGATACATTTAAAAGCTCGCAATAATGAGACCAACTCAATTTAACAGACAGTGTCTGTTGATTCTCATATTCGAGATAAAACCTCCTCATGTATTGAAGATTTGAAACCGAGAAACCTTTTCCAAGCTCTCTTGTGAGCTCTTTAGATAATGACTTTAACAACTGCCTTCCATATTCAGCCTTCTCTGAGCCTGCTTGTTCACTTTCTACAATTATTCTTCCTATATTCCAATAAGCTAACAACAACTCATTATTAACAGTTCGCGCAACTTTTTCTCTAGCTTCCGTTAAAATCTCTTTTATTTCTTGTATCACAATTTTGTTTTGAAGTCCCGACATATTAGTTCACTTCCTTTCCATATCAAGAACTTTTGTATTCTAATTCCTGTAGCTTTCCAGTATCTCCCCATAGTAAAGCACATGGAAATCATTGTTATTGCCGTACATATGGCTTCTTATCTCAGGATCAAGCGCAAAGGGCTCCATGGCCTGCTGATACACTACCCTGCACTCATAATGGAGCTCGCAGTCCCCTATGACCGGTGTCGACAAAGACCTCGAATCTGCCAGGCTGAGGCCGCACTCCTCAAACTTGTTTACATCCCTTCCAGACCGGCTTCCGCAGAAGGCAAGCGCCTTTCGAAGATCCTTTTCAAGAGGCATGCTCACTGTGAATTCCCTCGATTTTTCTATAAGACTGTATGTATGCCTCGAATACCTCACCGCTACCATGAATATGGGTTTGTTCCAGATGTAGCTTATGGCTCCCCACCCTATCGTCATCGTGTTTGTCTCATCCCCGCTCTTTACTGTCAGGAATGCTCCCTTTTTAAGCTGCTCAAGTGCCTGCTGCGAATATTCGCTGAAATCTGTTTTTGCTGTATGACTGCTCATAGTTCCTCCTCAAATCAATATATTCTCTTGTCAGGTATGACGCCTCTTACTCCGCCCCTCGGATTTATCAGGTCTCCCTTGTACCTTGGGATGAGGTGTATGTGAAGATGCATCACCGTCTGCCCAGCATCTTCTCCACAGTTTATCCCCACATTGTAGGCATCAGGCTGGTACTTTTCGTCAAGATATTCCTTGCACCTGTCAACAAGCTCCCAGAGCTCCTGCTTTTCCTGCTGGCCGGCCTCAAAATAATCCCTGATGTGCTTCTTTGGTATTATTAGCATGTGTCCCTGACTGACAGGAAAGATGTCAAATACGGCATAGGCCGCTTCGCTCTCAATTATGATCTTCTCTTTCTCCATTTTGCAGAATATGCAGCTCAAATTATCACCAGACCTTTCTAATTACAATTCCTTCTTTGAAGCCAGCACATGCAAATTCAAATAAGTAATATCAGTATGTATTTTTATCTTAAAAATACTATATCATTATGGTATTCTATAAATTCCTTTCCCGGCAAAAATTTTTCCGGAAGATTAATCTTTTCGTCAGAATAAGACATAAACCAAGCTTTAGTTTCAGTATCCATTTTCATAGATTCGGCTTTATGAGATAATACTATATTATAATTCTTATCTAAAGTTATAAGACCTCTATCAAAAGCTTTATCATGCAATGCATTTAGGCAAAGCCCGTTTTTCGGGTTTGTTCTTTCAGTCTTAACATCGCTCACCTTCCATGGCTTTATATGACTAGCAATCAATAATTCAGGCATCATTATCCCTGTAATGCAGCATCGGTTAGAATATGCGCTTAGTACAGATGCTCTAAAGAATTCTTGTCCAATCCTAGTCTTCACTATATTATCTATGTATAGTCCTTCCGGATATTCTAAAACTGCTTCAGATTCGATAAATTTACTTAATTCTGTACTCCTCATATCAGATTTTATTGTTTCTGCTTGAAAAGCCAATTCCTCCCAATTGTTCCAGAACTCATCCCATATCTCTTTATCTAGCTTGCTCCCATTAGCCATGGCCTTTATGTTTCTCTTTTGTAACTCTGGATCATTATGAGCCAGATTGAACATCTTAAGAATTACAGAACCTACTGTACGCCCTAATAGATTAGCAAGTCCTATTATTTCTGTATTGTTATTGGATATCTTATTAAAAGGTGTGATACAGTATAATTCAAGTGCCAAAATCGTCTCTGATCTATTCCATTTGACTCCATTTCTTGAAAGCACATATACCTCCTTATTGAAATAATTAATACACTTCTACAATGATTAAATTCATTATATCAAATTAATGGTAATTATTGTCCATTTAAATAGGGATTATTAAATTTAAAAATTTTCCTATATTATAGATATTTGATCTTTACAGATATGATTCAAAATGTTAAAATATATAAGATAGACTAAACGTATATAATTCGTTACAGTCCATATCCAATTTTATAGAATAATTTATATTCATCAATCATTTATAATCAAGAAAGGAGGCATCTAAATGATAAAAAAGACAGTTTGTGAGCTATTTGCCGGTGTCGGCGGGTTCCGTGTTGGTCTTGAAAAATCATCCCTTGATTGGACAACCGTTTGGGCTAATCAATGGGAGCCCGGGAAAAAAAATCAATTTGCATTCGATTGCTACTGCTCTCACTTTGGAAATACACCAAACCATGTCAATGAGGATATCTCCAAAATATCAAAAGAAACCATACCTAATCACAATCTATTAGTCGGTGGTTTTCCATGTCAAGATTACTCAGTCGCAAGGACAGGAGCATCTGGTATAAATGGAAAAAAGGGCGTCTTATGGTGGGATATAAGAGATATAATAGAAGCAAAAGAGCCTAGATTTGTTCTATTAGAAAACGTGGATAGATTAATAAAATCTCCTACCACACAAAGAGGTCGAGATTTCGGAATCATGCTGTCTTGTTTCAACAAACTAGACTACAGTGTCGAATGGAGAATAATAAATGCAGCCGAATACGGTTTCGCGCAGAGAAGAAGAAGAATATTCATATTCGCCTATAAGAACAGTACTTCCTACTCTGATAATATCGTCAGTTTTACTCCAGAAAATATTATAAACCATTCCGGTTTCTTTGCAAAAACCTTCCCTGTGGAAACGATAGAAAAAATCCACGACACATCTATTCCTTATGAGGACTTGGCCGACATGACAGACAATTTTTCATTTAAGTTCGGTAATTCAGGATTTATGAGTAAAGGAAATATATACACCTGCGATACGACTCCTATATATGTACCCCCTACCCCTTTAAGCGCCATAATTGTTCCTGACGCTGATGAGAAATATTACATCGGAGAGGACCTTAGTAAGTGGGAATATCTTAAAGGATCTAAGAAAATCGAAAGAACTAGCAAGACTGGCCATAATTATATATTCTCGGAAGGACCGATTTCTTTCCCTGACCCTATTGACAAGCCTGCAAGAACCATGTTGACCAGCGAGGCTTCATCAAATAGAAGCACACATGTAATAGAAGACCCATATACAAAACGCTATAGGCATATTACGCCTACAGAAGCTGAGAAGATACAAGGATTTGACCCAGACTGGACAAACACAGGCATGACTGATAGGCAAAGATATTTCTGCATGGGAAATGCTCTTGTAGTAGGTCTCATAACTAAAATGGGGCATACCTTGAATCATATTTTCGAAAAAGAGACAGAATCAATAGATTTTAAGAACGAGCGGAAAGCTATTTAACTTTCCGCTTTATATTTCTTCAAACGTCAATCGGTTATCCAAATACTCATATCTGATTAATCTGACTGAATTCCACATACAAGGAATAGTTGGCCTATGACCTTTCGTAAAATATCTAATACACTCATCATCTCTTTTTTTAATAACATCTCCAGGAAAGCTTTCAGCAATTACAAAAGCCTGAATCATAGAATAGTCACCATGCGCATATTCAGATTGTACCCAATCTACGTACTTCATCACTTGGTCAATCACGTCTAAAATAGCCCCGTCCTTTTTTATTTCAATAACGATATATTTTGAAATAGTGTCGTAACCTTCAATGAATTTATAACCAAATATGTCCATCTTGTCCATATAATCTATAGCCTTAAATGGTGAAGCTATAACTTGATGAGAAATATAGTCCCACTTTCCAAATAAAGAATCATTATCCACGACTAACATCTCGCAAATTGCTGCTTCTATAGCCATCTCGTGGTTTATTTTCTTCCCATTCTTGCACGATTTCAAAAATCTATAAGAATTAAGTTGATAATATTCTAGATTTTTTTTGCCTATATTAGTATGCTCACATTTATCATAATTGAACGTGTTATTTCCACTATAAATATAATCTTCATTCCTTTTTAATATGATATTTAATAGGGCCTTGTCCTCTCGATCATCTACTTTGATAAATGATAGCTTCCATAATGCCCTAAGAATTCTAAAACTATCTGGATCACTACCAAGAACATCATCCATATCAATTCCTAAATTAAAAAAATGCGGTGATGGCTCAAATATGCAAAAACATCTATTTGTATTATTTCCATAAGAAAGCAACGGATCTCTGTTCGATATCTCATGATCTGTGTAATCATAAGGCTCATCCGCTCCAACATAGTTTAGGTATTTGCAATCTTTTCCGATATTTACTAATTTTCCAATCCCATATATTTTTCTCTGTACAAAGAAATATATATGGTCTCCTTCTTTCATGCTTAGATAATCTGCAAAAGTGCCTTCTTGTTGCCTATTCCAAACTCTTTTAGGACTATTTATTTTCGTACTATAAGTACCTGTATGTATGCATTTTTCCAATGATTCTATACTATCTAGAGTCATAATATATCCGGCCAAAATTCCTCCTAATCAAGAAAACCAGCTTCTATTTGAGATAAAATATAATTGTTATTGAGCCAAAAACACTGCTTTGGGTACTTCCTTCCGTCTGGCAAGTCATACGTGTCATTGGCATTTCTAGCATGTGGACGCACATGACATACTGGATTCTCTGACGCTGAAGGAAAATTATTATAGTTCTTACCATTCCTGTTGACTACTTCCAAGCCTTGATTTATTACATAAATAGTCCTTTCCCACACTGTCCTTACCTGCTCAAGATCTTTGTATGGTATATGCCAGAACTGGCATCCCTTAAGGCGTAGATTCTCATCTTCATCAAACTTGTAAACTATGAATAAAAATCTAGTTTCATTGAGATACGAACCAAAAGTTGAAGTTTCCCACGTTTCCTTAATTATATCTTTGAATTTGAAAGTCGGGAAAGACATGCTTTCTTTTATTTTATTGTTCTTACCTAATCTTATAGTCTTAACAACTATATTAGCCTTTACAAACTCTGCTGCTTGATTGCCTCTTATCCCTAAAATCCGATATGCTATCATCGCCTCTAGATTCTTAGGCCTTCTTTCATATTCAACTCCAAACAGTTCACATAACATTTGAACCGTATAACCACTATATTCTTGTATCTTTTCCTTTACATATGTCTCGAATGGCTTGTCTGTCTTTCCTTTCAAGATAGGCTCATAGGTACCTTTTCCAGGAACAATAAAATTATTAAGGATATATGTCATGTATGAATTCTTAAATGCAAATGCTCTTGGCTTTGCTAAAATATCACTAAATGGCTGATGCCTCCTGACTTTTGATGTTGATGCCTTTGGCGCAGCACCTAAATATAATGTATCTCCTTCAGAAAGCTCATGAGCCTCCCCATTCCTTATTTTCTCTACAATCATCTCAAAGTCTTGTTTGATTATCTCAATATCCTCTGCAGGGGGAGTAAATAGCCTCACATAGCTTATCTCATAATCTAACCGATTTTCTATTTCCTGCTGAAATAAATAGTAAACAAGAAGTATCAAATTCGCTTTTTTCCATAGGTGGCTTTCTTCAAAAACCTCATCTATGACTTTGAAATAATCTATCATTGTAATTATGAGTCTTTCTTTTGCAGACAAGCTTCCATTTTTATTAATCCTATACGGCGTGACTTTTAACTCCACTCCTGCTTCATCAAAGTCAGGATTGGAATCATTATTGGCTTTGTAATAAAAAAATTTCTCTTCTACAAGTTCGCCAAGTCCCCCTTTTCGTCTTTTATCTCCATGTTCCACGTTAGATTCAATAGATTCTTTTAATAGGAACTCCTCTAGATTATGATTTTTTTCATAATCCTTACATATCTGACCAAAAGTCTTTCCAATCATGCCCTGAGCATATTCTTCAATACTTATAGGATTTGATCTGTCATATATATCATCTATGTTAAATATCATTATACGCCCCTTTTAACTATACACTCTTCTATTATCTTTATGCACTCTTCAGTTTTATTTATTATGTCTTTCCCCCAAAAGTGAATTACCTTCCATCCATCAGACTCTAGCCGTTTATCTATCTCCATGTCCCTTTTCCTATTAGTTTCTATCTTATTAATCCAATAGTCTGGATTATTTCCCTTTTCAAGCTTGCTTCTCAACATTTCCCAATCTTTTCCATGAAAAAACTCACTGTCACAAAATATAGCTATTTTTTGTTTTAAAAATACTATATCAGGTGTTCCTGGAAGCAGTTTATAATTTTTCCTATATCTATATCCTCTTTTCCATAAAGCTTTCCTTAGGATTAGCTCGATACTGGTGTCTTTGCCTTTGATGTGACTCATTATGATATGACGTTCAATAGAAACATTTTTATAGTCATTCAATATATCCACCCATTCTTGTTTATTATAGAAATTTATTTAATAACATTTGATTAAGTATATTAAGCAATAGACTATTAGTACTGCTTTTAAATCAAACCGCCAAATTTGGCGGCATGGATTAATTTATTTCAATTGTAATCTTAAACTCCTTTGGAATTTCTGAAGACATGGAAGCGGCTTATCCATAAAGCTCAAAGCCTTGTCATATATTTGCTTAGGAATTTCACCAAATAAATATTCGAAAGAGTAACAATGGCTGAGATTATTTGATTTATATGATTCAGCAATACTTCATATTAGAGCACTTGCCTAAGTACCATGGATTATGCAAATTTACTTCCATCTATTTCGACCTACACAAAACAGCCTTGTATCAGCTTCAGTTCCCTTATTGTTAATAGGTAATTTTTATTCGAAAGAAATATTTAAAATATTCATCTTTTTGAAGTAACAATCAAAGTCATGAAAAACTTAAGAACTCGCCGTTGCTTTATTCAAGCCCCAATTAATCTAACAAAATAAAAAGTTTACAAAATTAGATATTTCCGTTTAAATCGTTCTTCTGCTTTAGTATTTGAAAAATCTAACTTTGATGTACTATCTTATTTAATCATATTGTCTTTAATATACTCAGCAGCATTTGCTTCAACATATGTGTTCCAATAATCTAATAAATTACGGTCCATAAAATCCGCTTCTGTTTTATTATCTTTTCTAAGTTGAACTTTGTCTGGAAAATTAATACTCTTTAATGTTGATACCTTCATAGCACATATTGCTTCTCTATTCTTATTCAGATGATTTATAAGTCGATTAATTATTACGACTAAGTGATTATATTTTATGCTATCCAATTTAAAATCATCTTCTTTTTCTATCCCCAGAGAAACTTCACTTTTCCCATTTGTTAGGAAGGTAGGAATATCATTATAATTTAAAGATAAAACTTTAAACTCTCCAATTGAACGTGTTGCCCATGCAGCTCCACCTTCAAAAAGACAGAACGGACTCTTATTGAAATTCTTCGATGTAAGAAATAGGATATCATTATTCTTAGAAATTATTGAATCCCTAATAACTTTCGAAAGTGGTTCTAGATTATCAGTATCCAACCCACTGGAAGAGTAGAATATTTCACAATTATCGCTACTTAAGTCTCCATTAAATCCTAAATATCTCAAATAATTGTATATACAATCAGAAATCATTTTGTCCTTACTTGCATGAGATAAGAATATAGTGTATTTGGCTTTTACTTCAATTTTTGCATCACCTTCTATCTTATTTGTAATAATGGTTTCTAATGCAATCTTTGCGTGTTGATTAAACTCTGATATTGATTCGATTTCATCATGAATTTCTTTAGAAAATATAGCTTTAGCATTAGTAGATATTTGCATATCGTTTTTCATTTTTTCTTCATTAATTCTTTCAGCTAATAACTGCCTTTTTGCAACCAATGAATTCCCAATCTTAACCATCATATCTTTAAGTTTTATAAACCTATCATCTTGATTGTCAAAATCTTGTCTACCTGCTGTTGCAATATCTTCTAAATCGTCGTCGTCTAAAATATCAAACACAATTTCCCCTTCAATGTAGTTAGCAAATGCTCTAGCTATCCCCAGATGCTCTAGCATATTTGACATCCCCATTTTGTTTCTCACATATACTCTTAATTGATTTGGATTATAAAATTGATTTTTTATAAATCTAGAATCATTTTCAGAAGCAGTTTCCTTATCAATAGAGCTGTGTATCCCTACCCAACCTTTCAACTTATATGGCCTATCACTTAATAATCCTTCTACATCATCTCCAAGAATCGTCCTAAATGATTCTACTATCGTTTTTTCTTCATGAATTTTGTCATTTCCAAGCTTGTCCTTATATCTTATTTTAAATGTAGAATCTGATAACTCTTCAAACGGAACAGTATTATCCGTGTAAATAAACGACATATTCTTAAATGCAATTCTTTTCTCGACTAGTTTGAATTCCCCTTTTTCTTCTAAAGATTCAAAAATATTAATCCAAATTTTGGTATTTATTGCATCATATATAAAAAAATTAGACAATTTTCTTTCTAGTGAATTAAATGCATTTGCTCCCATTCTTTCAAAATTCACATTTTGTAAAAAAATAAGGGTTCCTCTTGAAGATTCCATAAATTTTTCGTAGCATGTCAGATCAGAAGGTATATATGTATCCTTTTGAATTAACTGAGGATTTTGGTCTTCTTTCATATTTGAAACATCAAGATTCCAAATTGTAGGAACCTCATTTGATTGTTTTGTAGCTATTGTGAAACAATCAGATAGATAAAGTGCTGCAAGTTTTCCAATGCCTTTCCTACCTAGCATACTATTTTTCCCTGACCCCTGTTTTGAACGTTTGTTATATCCAATTTTTATGTAATAATCTTTTATATCCTTCTTTGACATACCTTTTCCATTATCAAATATCTCAACCATTGCATTTTTCTTATCATTAATATTTATTGATACATATATGTCATTTGCTTCAGCATCTATACCATTTGCAACTAGTTCAGATATTGCCGAGCCAACATTAGAATACAGCTGCTTTCCAAACATTTTTAATGCCGCATACGTTAATTCAAATGATACATTATCCATTTCAATCTCCTTTTATTATAATAAGTTTCGAGGCATAAGCTAATATTTCTTGTAATACATTGACAACAACACTATTTCCAAATTGCTTATAACAGACTGAATCAACTTCACTTATTTTGAATCTGTCCGGGAATCCCATAAGTCGTGCACATTCTCTTGGTGACAGCTTTCTTACTTTACCATTTATGTAGTACATTCCTGTTTTCCCACCCAGTCCCCCACCTTGAGATGAGAGTGTAATTGCTTGCCCCTTTATTGAATATATCCTTTCTCCCTGCCTTCCCTTTCCAATTTTACCAATTCTAAGTAATTGGTTTTTGGGTGGATTATTTGTCTCAACATTCAAGTTGATTTCATACTCCCTTTTTATTATGTATTTGGGATCGCTTGGTTCTATTAAAACATCTTCTAAGGATTTTTCATTGCCTTTTTTCTCCGGGAAAGTAAAATTTGAAATGTTTAAATCGTTTCTAAACGCAACTATGTATATTCGCTTTCTTGCTTGGGGTACCCCGAAATTCGTTGCATTCAATAGTTTACTGAAACTCCTATATCCGATTTTATCCAATTCTTCTATAATTCTATTTAAAGTTTTGCCATCATTATGGGTTTCAAGATTTCTTACATTTTCAAGGATTATCATCTTTGGCTTATGAAATTTAGCTATTCTGATTACTTCAAAAAATAATTTTCCATTAGGATTATTAAATCCATCTTTTTTACCTGATATACTAAATGCTTGGCATGGAAAGCCAGCACATAGAATATCATGTTCTGGAATTTGATTACTCTGTATCTTTCTTATATCTCCTAACGGTCGCATCCCAAAATTTCTTTCATATACATTGCATGCAGCAGTATCTATTTCTGATGAAAAAACACACTTGGCACCATATGAAGATAATGCCAAGTGGAATCCACCTATTCCACAAAATAAATCTATAAATGTCTCTCCCGACAAAATTTTTTCTTTACGCTTTACATTAAACATTTCATTGCCCCATTCTTGTTATTTTTATTTCGTATTTATGTTCACAATCAAAACCGTATACTTAATAGAAATTAAATTCTATTATTGGTTTTTTCAAATTCCAAATTGTCAAATCTTAAATTTAAGTTTTCATGAAATTAACAGAATAATTATGATAATATTGTATCCTTACCTTCAAGCATTGTCAATAAAAGTTGATTTTGAAATCATCCTTAATAATTCAATATAATTCGCAAATGAATAATTTATCTTATGAACATTTAAAATTCAATGCTTGGCATGAATTAACTATCTTAGATATAGAAACAAAGACATTTTTCGTTGACTAATGAATTATATAAATAAAAAATCTATAAATTGTTTTAGTTGATTTTATATTAAGGGAAGGCTTAATAATTAAACTTGATAAACGTACATAATAAGAATTTGAAATAATCCATACAATCTATTTCATCTACTATCAGATAGAACAGTTCATCAAGAGTTGTTTTATCATATGATGCTATTTTTGAAGTTCGAAATATTAATATCATATTTAAAAAATATTTAAACAGTATCCTTCATTTGAGTTTTGTCAATATTGATGCTATACTCACATCATGAGCGTGAGATTGATAATTTCGTGTTTTGTGCATGGAGGGGTGGGGAAATGAAGAGGATAGCTGAAATCATAAGCAGTATTTCTGCGTTTGCATATCTGCTTGTATTTGTTCTGGGAAAGTTTTACAGCATAAGTCCGGCTGCATGGCAGGCGACGCTTGGAATAATGCTTTTATGTCAGGGATACCTTGGATTTTGCCGTTATCGTGAGACCAGAAACAGGATAGAGATTGTAATACCTGTGCTTACGGTTTTTTTCATGGCGGCAACTGTAATTATATATATTTACAGATAAAAAACATATTGACACAGTGTCAATATGGTATATAATAGTACTATAATGACACTGTGTCATTTTGAGTTGAGATAATAGAAATGAGGTCTGCTATGCCAAAAGAAACTTTTCATAATCTTCCTGAATGGAAACAGGAGCTTGTGCTCCAGGCGGTCAAAAAGGAATTTGAAAGGCATCCTGTTCATGAAGCCAGCGTTAAGGATATCGTAACTGAGCTCGGGATTGCCAGAGGCAGTTTTTACACGTATTTTGAAAATCTTGAGGAGAGTTATTTTACTGTACTTGAGAGGGAGACGGTGGAGACGCATGAGCTTTTTCTGAGGCTTCTTCGTGAAAATGACAGGGATTTTTTCAGGTCGCTTGAGCTTTTTGGGGATGCGCTCTCTGTAGAGCTTTTCAGGGAGGACAGGTTTGCACTTTACAGGAACCGCTTTTTGTTCTGGACAGAGGATCTGGATATTCAGTGGAAAAGATTCCGTGATCGAAATGGAACTTCGCAGAGAATTAATGTTGAATCGGGGCTCAATCCGGATGGTGACAGGGATGTCAGAGAGATGATGCATTTTATAAGGGCGGTCATACATGACCTCATAAGAAGGCTGTTCGCAGAAAACTGGAATAAGGATATATTCATTGATAATTACAAATGTCATGCAGGCTATATCGAAAATGGCCTTAAATTGATGACTGAGAAGAAGGGAGAATAGTATTATGGCTCTGTTTGAATCTATTTTTGATTTAAGCTATCTGATCCTCGTGATCGGGCTTGGAATCCGCATGCTGCTGCTTGAGGAAAAGGGTGCAAAGCTCTTTGGACTAATGGGCGTGCTGCTTGGCGCCGGAGATGCGTTTCATCTCATACCGCGCGTCGTATCTCATCTGAGCGAGGGCGGCTTTGCTGCAAATGCTGCGGCGCTTTCCTGGGGCGAGTTTGTAACTTCGATTACCATGACGGTCTTCTACCTGCTGTATTATTTTTACTACAGGATGCAGACTGGAAAAGGCACTGCTTCGAAGAATATTGCAGTATATCTGCTTGTCGGACTTCGCATAGCACTTACGCTTCTTCCGCAGAATGGCTGGGGAGTAATGCCTGGAAATTATACGTTCGCAATTATGAGAAATATTCCTTTTGCCGTGCTTGGCATGCTTCTTATAATATGGTCCTGGAGGGACAGGGAAACTGACGGCCTTAAGCATATGGGAATGCTTATATTCTTCAGCTTCATATTCTATGCCCCTGTGGTTCTCTGGGCTAGATTTATACCTGTTGTGGGTGCGCTTATGATTCCTAAGACTGTTGCTTATCTTCTGCTCGTTGTTGCAGGCTTCAGATACTATATAAGAGAATTCCGCCTCGCGAGCATTCTTGAGCTTTCCTTTGCAAGCCTTGTCCTTGGTCTTGCCGGGGGAGTATTTTACAGGGAATTTACCCGGATGTACGGATTTGTGGGGCCTACCTATCTTGGGAAGGTACATGTGCATACCCTGGTACTCGGATTTATAAGCCTTCTGCTTCTTTATGGAATAATAAGGCTCAGTCAGAATGAGGATTTTGTCCAGAGAATCCGAAGACCTGTATATATTTGGGTAAGTGGTCTGTTCCTGAGCATTGTGATGATGCTTATCCACGGAATGTCAGAGGTGCTCGGCAGCTATTATGGTGCTTTCCCGGAGGCTGCTATCTCAGGCATTGCGGGACTTGGCCATATTCTCCTTGCAGCCGGGCTTGTAATGGCAATGCTGGAGCTCATCAGGGAATGCAGGCTGACTGAAGAGCTTAAACTGTATTGATTGAAAAAATAAACTATGGAAAACTCCTTTAAAAAATGTTACAATAGTCGAAGTTTGTTTTGAAAGGAGTTTTTGTTTTGAAAGAAAAAATACAATTTTCTGTTTACGCTGTCACGGGGACCATGCTTTTTGGGATGTTCTTTGGGGCAGGAAATCTAATTTTTCCAATCCAGATGGGTCAGCTGGCCGGGACTAATTTCTGGCCGGCGCTTATCGGTTTTGTAACAACTGCGATAGGGCTGCCGTTCCTGGGCATACTCGCCATAGGAATGACGGGCAGCAGCGGTCTTCGCCAGCTTGCATCAAGGGTCCATCCGATTTTTGGAAGCCTGTTTTCTGTGGCGCTTTATCTTACGATAGGTCCGCTGTTTGCCATTCCAAGGACTGCGACGGTTCCTTTTGTAGTGGGATTTGAGCCTTATATCGCTCCTGATCAGCTTCGCCTTTATCTTGGAGTGTTCAGCCTTCTGTTCTTCCTTCTGGTATATTATTTTTCGCTGAATCCGGCAAAAATACTCGACTATATAGGAAAGTACCTGACTCCGGCGTTTCTTGCGTTTCTGCTGATTCTTATAGTGACCAGCATAGTGAATCCTATGGGAAGCCTTGGCGCTCCATCTGGCGATTATACTGAGCTGGCTTTCATAACGGGGTTCAAGGAAGGCTATAATACCATGGATGCGCTGGCTTCGCTGGCATTTGGAATAGTGGTGATTCAGGCCATAAAGAGGCAGGGAATCGAAAGTCCTGCGGATATTGCCATGACTACTCTGAAATCCGGAGTATTTGCGATGTCTCTGATGATGCTCCTGTACGGACTTATTACTTATATAGGAGCTTCGAGCATATCTTCTGTGGGGACTCATGAAAACGGAGGACTTATATTTGCAGCTGTTGCCAGTCATTATTTCGGGCCTTACGGGGCGCTGCTCCTGGCTGCTATCATTGTACTTGCCTGTCTCAAGACTAGCATAGGGCTTGTGACTTCGTGCAGCGAGTTTTTTCATGACATGTTCCCGAAAACCGGCTACAGGCAGTTTGTTACGATACTCTGCGCAGTTTCTTTTGTTATCGCCAATTTCGGGCTGAACAACATCATCCAGTTCGCGGTTCCGGTGCTTATGCTGCTTTATCCGCTTGCCATAGTGCTTATAGTACTTGCTCTGGCTTCTCCGCTTTTTGCGGGCAGGTCCTCTGTATTTGCATCTGCAATGATCCTGACTTTCGGGGTGAGCTTTTTTGATGGCTACAGCGCTCTTGTAAGGAGCATTCCCGGCGCGTCCGTATCTGTGCTTGATTCGGTGGTAGGTTTTTATGAAAACAGCCTTCCGCTGTACAGCCTCGGCCTTGGATGGCTGATTCCTGCGCTTGTCGGAGCGGCTGTTGGAATGCTCATTCCAAAAAGCATGGACAGAAACAATATATAGCAACAGCTGCTTTTATCAGCAATAGCTTATTTTCGCAGATATTCGAAAAAGGCTCTCAGTTCAGATTATTACTGAATCGAGAGCCTTTTCTGTATATTATCGCTTCTTAATTATTTTATTATTTGATCTTAATTCTTGAACTTGCTCTTTCTTGCATAGTATACAGGAAGTCCTGTAAGTGTTATCACAAGACCTATTCCTGCATTCATTGGCTGCGTGAATATAGTGTTTATTACTATATATGCTCCTCCGAGTATTCCTACTATTGGCACGAATGGATACAGAGGCACTTTGTAAGGTCTGTGAAGGTCTGGATGTGTCTTTCTCAGTATGAATACTGATACGAATGTCATCGTGTAGAATATCCAGATTACGAACATTACGAGGTCTGTAAGCTGATCGAATTTTCCTGAGAATATCATTATTACTGATATTGCTGCAAGCAGGATTCCTCCGTTTACAGGTGTTCCAAATTTCGGGTGAAGCTTTGAAAAGAACTCGCTGAACGGAAGCTTGTTTTCTGCTGCCATCGCGTATGGGATTCTCATTCCTGTCATGATGTATCCGTTAAGCGCTCCGAATATGGATACGAGTATTCCTATTGTTATTAGCTTTCCGCCGCCTGCTCCAAAGAGTATATTTGCTACATCTGCCGCTGGCGTAGGTGTTGCTCCAAGCTCTGGTGCTGTCATTGCGAATAGATATGCCACGTTTATTAGAAGGTATACTCCCATAACGAGTGAAAGTCCTCCTACGATTGCCTTTGGAAGGTCCTTGCCCGGGTTTTTCATCTCGCCTGCTATGGCTCCTACGTTTATCCAGCCGTCATATGCAAACATTATTCCTATGAGCGCTGAGCCAAGGCTTGTTGCGAATGGGTGATCCATTACGGTTATCGGCACGAGTCTTACTACTCCTCCGCCGTCATGCATAAGTCCTACTGCTATGATTCCAAAAAGCGGTACGAGCTTTCCTATTGTCGCAAGAGTCTGTATGATTCCGCCTGTCTTTGATCCCAGTATATTCATGAATATGAGGAAAAGCATTGCTGCGATTGCTATTGGTGTTATCAGTGAATCTGAGATTGCAAGCAGTGATACTGCCTGAGTAGCAAATATTATTGCCTGTGCTGCTATTGTTGCAGGGAAATAGATTATCGTCTGCGCCCATCCTAAGAGATATGCCCATACCGGTCCATATGTCATTTCAAGATAAGTCAGCATTCCACCTGTCTTTGGTATTGCCGCTGATATTTCTGCTACAGTAAGTCCTCCACAAATAGTTATAATTCCACCTATGATCCATGCTATAAGTCCGAGTCCTGGAGCTCCTGTTGCTGTAAATACCGCTGTTGGCTTGAAAAATACTCCTGATCCTATTACCATTCCGACAACTATTGCCAGCGCAGGTACAAGACCCAGTGTCTTTTTGAGTTCGCCTGAAGCCTGAACTGAAGCTTGTGCGCTTCTTCCTTTCGATACGGTTGCTTCCATAAATAATTCTCCTTCATGATGTCTAATATATTATCTTTTATGTACATTATCATGTACTAATAACGTTGTATATTATAACATGTGTTTGTACACTGTACAACATTTTTTATTCCAGCTTAATTACGGACATTTTTTTGTCAATATCCGTAAAAATCATGTATTGAGCAGTGTTAATATTTGTGATAAAATTATTAAACAGTATCTATATATAATATTTATGGAACAATATATTACATAAAGGAGTGGGGGTTAATTTGGATAATATCAACAGGATAATCGGCAGCAATCTCAACAGATACCGAAGAAGCATGGGGCTGAGTCTGGACAAGGTCGCTGAGATGACCGGTGTCAGCAAGGGTATGATAGGTCAGATTGAGCGTGGGGAGACAAACCCTTCGGTATCTACGCTCTGGAAGATAGCCAATGGGCTCCATATATCTTCTACCTCGCTTTTTGAAGAAAAATCAGAGGAACTCGTGATAATAAAGAAGGAGGATCTGCAGCACATTGCCGATCCAAACGAAGGATACACAATATATCCAACATTCAAGTATGATCCCAGAAAGAATTTTGAGGTTCTTATTGTTGACCTTGAACCAGGCTGCATACACAGGTCTGAGGCTCATGGAAGTGGAGTTGAGGAGTACATCTATGTATGCTGCGGTGAGCTCAATCTGGATATTGAAGGCCAGCTGTACCACCTGAGCGCAGGAGATTCGATAAAGTTCAGTGCCGACAGGGATCATGCATATTTAAATCCCTTTTCTTCGCTGTGCTCCATTCACTCTGTGATTTACTACAGCAGATGATGCTGACAGTGCGATTTAATTAACAAAAACACCTCCGGTATCTTAAGGATACTGGAGGCGTTTTTCTGCTTTGTTAAATATATTATTTTTACACTTCGTATCTATGGTTGTACATAGCTTCTGCGTCTTTTGCCTCCAGAGGTCTGCTGAAATAATATCCCTGTATTATATCGCACTTACCGTCCTTGAGCTTTTTGACCTGATCTATTTCTTCTATTCCTTCTGCAACTACTTCGAGGTTTAGTCCGTGCGATAATGCTATAAGGCTCTCCATTACGCTGATGTCTTCTACTTCAAGGAACTTGAGGCTCAGCATTCGGTCAAACTTGATGCAGTCTATCGGCAGGAAGGTCAGGTAGCTCAGTGATGAGAATCCTGTTCCAAAGTCGTCTATGGCTATCTTTATGCCCTTAGATCTAAGGTCATTCAGAAGATGTACCGTTGTGTCTCTGTGCTCGAGGAATATTCCTTCGGTTATCTCTATCGTTATCATTTCAGGGCTCACCTCGTTCTCCCTGAGAAGGCTCATGAGGAAGTTCCTGTATCCGGTATCATGTATCTGGACTGCTGAAAAGTTTATTGCTACAGGCTTTGGCTCAAGCCCGGTTTTGTTCCACTGACCCATCTGCTCAACGACCATCCTAGTCACGACTCTGCCTATCTGTCCTATGAGTCCGTTCTCTTCGGCTACCGGGATGAATTCTCCCGGGGATATGTTGTGGTCTCTCAGTCTTACGAGGGCCTCAAACCCTGATATAAGGCCTGTGCTCAGATCCACCTGTGGCTGATAGAGTATCTTGAAGGCGTCTTCTTCTATTGCATCATTGAGGATTTTCTTTACTTCCATGTTTCTTTTGAGATGCTCTGCCATGGAGCTGTCGAAGAATGCGTAGTTGTTCTTGCCTCCGCTTTTCACCGAGTACATCGCCAGGTCTGCATACATGATAAGTTCGTCAAGGTCGGTGCTGTCTTTTGGGAATACTGATATTCCGGCGCTTATCTCTATCTTCATCCTGTTGCCGTCGATCTCAAATTCGTTGTCCATTGCAACAAAGATATTCAGTACATAGCTCACAAGCTCGTGCATGTCGTCTTCGAATTCATGGAGTATCAGGAATTCATCTCCTCCGAACCTCGATACGAATACTGACGGCCCTGAAATCTCGCTTATTTTTTCTGCAACTGTCCTGATTACCTTGTCTCCGTATATGTGTCCCATGGAGTCGTTTATTCCCTTGAAGTTGTCTATGTCTATTAGTATTACTCCGCCGCTTGCTCCTGATTCTATTACTTCGGTAAGCTTTTTGTTGAATCTGCTTCTGTTTGGAAGGTTTGTCATCGAGTCATTGTGCGCAAGGAATTCTATGTGCTTTTTCTGAGCCTGTATGCGGTCTACATAGCTGTTTACTCTTTCAAGAAGATCGTTTACCGAGTCTGAGATTCCCGAAAATGGATTTCCCTCTGACATTTTGAGCCGTTCGAGGCGGCCTTCCTGTATGTCCAGGTTCTTGATCTGCAGATCCATGTCATCGATATTGTTTCTTAGTTCTGTGAAGTTCTTCTGCATTGAGCTCATGGCCCTTGATATTTCGCCTATTTCGTCATTCCTTATATTGAACTCCTCAAGGCTGCGCTCTTCATAGTCTTCAAAATCGAATGCAGACATCTTGTTGATCATTCTTGATATGTTAAGTATTGGCCTTGTTATATATCCTGAGATCAGTATTATTATCCATACTATCATGAGGAGCACGGATGTCAGGGTGAGCACGAGGAAGCTGCTCCACCTCATTGATTCTTCCATTATCTCGCTCTTGTCTATCACTGATACGTAATTCCAGCCACTGTATGGAGACTCGTATCTGTTCATTACTTTTGTGACATATCCTCCATCGCCTTTGAAATCGCTCTCAAAGAACTCTCCATCCATATCCTTTATTTCCCCGTATGCCTGAGGCAGCACATCTGATGCTTTTTTCATGAGCCATGAGGGGTTTCCAGGAGAGTTTATGAATACATCGTTCTGGCTGAGTATGCTTATATATCCGGTTTCGCCGTACCTTATCATGCTTATGTTCTTCATGAAGTCCTGTATGTTTATGGTTATGCTAAGTACTCCTACAGTCTTTCCTTCGCTTACTACCTTTTTGTCTATGCTGACTACTGCTTCTTTGCTTACACTGGTTATGTATGGCTCGGAAACAGCGGTTCCTTCTCTCTCCAGGGCGTTTTTGTACCAGTCCCGCTCTCTCGGGTCATATGACTCCTGTGGATTGAACTCCGGGTATTCTACATATCCGCCGTCTGAAGTCCCGTATGAAATGAAGGATATTTTGGTATTATTTTCCTTTATATTCTTAAAGAGTTCATATATCTCTTTTTCCTTCTGTGAAGGTTCCTGAGTGAGTATCTGAGGTGAAAAATCCGTGTAATTCCTGAGGCTTCCCTCTGCAGTCTTCAGCCGGCTGTCTGCCGATACCGTGCTTCCGAGGTCCTCCATATTTTTGAGTATGGCTTCGTCTACATATTCAGCCATCTGCATGAGCATTATCTTGTTGCTTTCTATGTTGTTTTTATACATCCACTGGCGTGAGCTGTATACGATGTACATTCCTCCTATGAGGCTGGGGATTATCCCTCCAAGTATTATTCCGGCTATGAGCTTTTTTCTAATTGAACTGTTCTTGAACATTCCGCACCTGTTTCCATATCGTTTTCGTAAGTTTCAAAATAACTATTTATCATTATATCATTAATATCGACAGCGTTGGCAAATGTTTTAAGGGCTGATCAAAAAAATACGGGATCAATTGATCCCGTATTTCGTATTTCTTACTCCCTGTTCAGAGTGTCTGAGTCTATGATATATTTTCCCTTGCGCTCCTTTATTATCTCAATCACTCCGCTCTCGGTAACTTTGTGGGAGCCGTTTTTTGAGTCTATCGCATAATATTCTATGTTGTAATCGTATGATGCCTTTTCCTCATCTTCATTGCTTCCCTCGCTGAGGCTCACCGAAATTATCACGTTGAGTATCTTCTTTGTGTCATTTTCCCTGAAATACTCGAGCCTTCTCGCAAATACTCCCTCAGTTTCGAATTTTTCAAGGCCTGATTCTGTGAAGTATTTTCCAAATTCATTTTCAAGATACTTCTGAAGCGCCGGCTCTGCCTGATCTCCCTCTCCCGGGAAATCTTCGCCTGACTTTTCAAGGCTCTCGCTTAGTACCCTGCCCAGATATCCCTTTGTAAAGTCCTGCACCGAATCTTTTACAGGAAGCAGGGCGCAACCTGAAATAAATGCTGACGATATAATGATTATCATGAGCAGTGAAATCAATTTATTGTATGATGAATGAAATTCTTTGGATCTAGATACAGCTTTCATAATTGCGGCCTCCCGGATGTTGAGCAAATACGGCTCTTTTTATGGTTATATTATTTAATATACCACATCTGGGAGTATCCCACTCATGTGAGCTATAAAAACTCCGTAGTTCGTGACCGGAACCTGCTGGTCCGTGCATCTTTTTATCCTTGATATTACGTTTTTGCGGTTGAGCATGCAGCCGCCGCAGTGGATGACAAGATCAAAGCCTGAGACGTTTTCCGGTATGTCATTTCCGCTTTTCCACGTGAAGCTTATATTTTCTCCGAATCTCTTTTTCAGCATCCCCGGAATCTTTATCCTTCCTATGTCTCCATCAAGCGGATTGTGGCTGCAGGCCTCGAGTATCAGTATGTGGCTGTCCTCGCTGAGGCTGTCTATGGCAGAGGCTCCTCTTACGAATTCGTCTATGTCGCCCTTGTATCTTGCCATCAGTACTGAGAATGATGTTAGCATAGACTCTTTCGGGCATCGGTCCTTTACATATCTGAATACCTGCGAATCGGTTATTATAAGCTTTGGCGGATTTTTGTAAAGCGCAAGGCTCTCCTCCAGTTTGTCCGTGGTGACCACTGATACCAGAGCCTTGTGGTCGAGCAGGTCTCTGATGGTCTGTATCTGAGGAAGTATGAGCCTTCCCTTTGGGGCCTGTATATCCTGTGGCGCGACAAGCAGCACATGATCTCCGTCTTTTATGAGATGGCCCGTTATGGAATCCAGCTCATATTCTGAAGGGGCTATTTCTATGAGCTTCTGCCTGAAGCCTTCTATATTAATGCCTTCTCTTGCGCTCACCATTACCGCCGGAAGATTGGCAAGCATTTCCGGAAGGTCTGAACTATGGGCGGCTGGATCGGGCGGCGCAGTTACTGTATCCAGCTTGTTTATCGTAAGCAGGACAGGTATCTTTTTTTCTTCGAGATATCCCATCCACTCGATTTCTTCTGAAAAGTCCTTCTGGCCTGCTACTACTGTCATGACTGCAAGGTCTGTCTTTGAGATGACCTCTCTGGTCTTTTCGACTCTCATGAGCCCCAGGTCTCCCTCATCGTCAAAGCCTGCCGTGTCTATGAGCACGCAGGGGCCAAGGGGATGTATCTCTATAGGCCTGTATACGGGGTCTGTGGTGGTCCCGGCCACATCGCTCACGAGCGCGGTCTTCTGATTTGAGATCGCATTTATGAGCGAGGACTTGCCGCTGTTTCTTCGTCCGAATATCGCTATGTGAAGCCTCAGCGCATTCGGGGTATTGTTCAGTTCGTTTACTGCCATGTCTCCTCCTGTAAAAATATATTCAACTTCATATTATACTCTGAAGTCTCTTTCTCCGTTTCTTATCCTCTCGAGCCACTGAGCTGTCTTCTCTTTCATCTCCGGATTTGGTATCTTTGCCGCCTGCTCTCTGATGACTTTTTCTCCAATTTCCTTCGTCTCCGGCGAAGCGTAGTCCATCAGGTATTCCTGAAGCGTCATAAGGGCGTTTGGCTGACAGACATTTCCTATCTGGCCAACTTTGGCCAGGGCCATAAATCTGTCTCCGGTCCTGCCTTCTCTGTAGCATGCGGTGCAGAAGCTCGGGATGTAGCCGTTCTTTGCAAGATCGAGGGTTATCTCATCAAGAGTCCTGTGGTCTTCTACGTCAAACTGTGACGTGTTTACTTTTTCGAGCTTTGCCATCTCGTCATATCCGCCTACGCCTGTGCATGAGCCTCCGCTAAGCTGTGAAACTCCGAGCTTCAGAAGGTCTGCTCTGCTCTCCATGGTCTCTCTTGTGGATATTATTATGCCTGTGTATGGCACCGCAAGCCTGAATATCGCTACCAGGTTGTAGAATTTTTCGTCCGTTATGCCGCTGTACTGGGAAAGCTCCACTTCGCTTGCCGCTCTTATCCTCGGGAAGCTCATAGTGTGAGGGCCAACGCCGAAGGTGTCCTCAAGGTGCTTTACGTGAAGCATCATGCCTACTGCGTCATAATGGTAGTCATCATGGAGTCCAAGCAGTACTCCTATTCCTACGTCATCGAGCCCAGCCTCCATCGCTCTGTCCATAGCTTCTGTATGGTATGCGTAGTTGTGCTTTGGTCCTTTTGGATGCATGTATTCATAGGTGTCCCTGTTGTAGGTCTCCTGGAAAAGGATGTAGGTTCCGATTCCTGCTTCTTTCAGCTTTCTGTAATCTTCTACGCTGGTAGCGGCGATGTTTACGTTTACTCTCCTGATCTCTCCGTTGTCATGCTTTATGGAATATATGGTCTTTATGCTCTCAAGCAGGTACTCGAGCGAGCTGTTTACAGGGTCCTCTCCCAGCTCCAGCGCAAGACGCTTGTGGCCCATGTCCTGAAGGGCTATGACTTCTTTTTCTATTTCCTCCTGAGTTAGTTTTTTTCTTGTCATCTCACAGTTGGAATTGTGGTATCCGCAGTATCTGCACTCATTTACGCAGTAATTCGAAAGATACAGCGGCGCGAACATTACGATCCTGTTGCCATATATATGCTCCTTTATTTTTGCCGCAGTAGCATGTATCTTTGCTACAGTCTCACTGTCCTGAGCCCTGAGGAGAACTGCCACCTCTCTGTAGTCAAGACCTTCGTAATTTGCGGCTTTTTCGAGTATCGAGTCTATGAGCTCTCTGTTTGAGCTGTTCTGCTTTGCATATTCTAATGTGCTGAGTATCTCATCATGGCTGATGAATTCAGTTGCTTTCATTGATCTTGAATTGTACATATTAGTTCTCCTTTTCTAAACGGGAATCCTGTCGAGCGATTCTATATATTGTTCGAGTTCTTTTCTTGCGGTAAGTATGTCTTTTTCTTCTCCGAAATTCGTCGGATATATCTCATATTTGGTCCTCTCGCTCCACGGGGTCACCTTTCGCATTATTACATTGGCCCCATTTGAGAATATGAGGTCGAGCTGAGATCTGTCAATTACTCCAAGCGACGTGGTGGCCGGAAGGTTTGCCGATGGAAGCAGCAGCCTTGCCAGTGCGACGGTCCTTCTCGTAAGAAGCGGATCTCCGTTTTTCTCTCCTGCGAGCGGGGTCTGTTCGTGGGATATGAACGGCCCAATCCCTGCCATCTCGCACCCTATCTCTCTTATGAGAAGCAGGTCTCCTGCTATGGTGTCGAGCGTCTGTCCCGGAAGCCCTATCATGAATCCGCCTCCGGTCTCGTAGCCCAGGGTCTTGAGGTTTTTCTGGCAGCCAGTGCGGTCGCTGAGATGATCTCCTTTGTGGATATGCTCATAAAGCTCTGGATCTGAGGTCTCGTGCTTGAGCAGGAAACGGTCTGCGCCCGCTTCTCTCATCGCGCTGAGCTCGCTGTATGGCCTCTCGCCTATGCTGAGCGTGATTGCTATGTCGGAGCCGGCCTTTATCCTTCTTACTATGTCGCAGATCATTTCCTGTGTGTAGAACGGGTCTTCTCCTGACTGAAGCACTATCGTCCTGTAGCCCGCCTGCGCTGCCTCCAGGGTCGTGTTTACTATGTCATCCGCTGAAAGCCTGTAGCGCTGAGCATTTGTGTTGTCCGCTCTGAGCCCGCAGTATATGCACCTGCATCTGCAGTAGCTCGAGAATTCGAGTATGGCTCTGATATCTACTTTTTTTCCTTTTACTCTCATCGTGAGCTCGTTTGCCTTTTCAAAGAGATATTCATCGGAGCCTCCCTTAAGGAGCTCTGTCAGCTCTTCGCGATCGGGTACATAGCCTTCAGTCATCTGGTCTATAATGTTTCTATTCATCCTGCCTCCTGTCTTGCAGCGCTGTTTTATGGTGTCTTTGATACGGTTACCTTTACGCTTATTCCATCTATCATTCCCAGTTTTCCCGAAAGGCTGCTGATCACATTCTGAGGTGCGTCCACTACTACTGATATTATGCTGATGCCTCTCTGCCTGTATGGAATCCCCATCCTTCCTACTATGTACTGTGAGAATTCGTGAAGCAGCTCGTTTGTAGGGACGCTGCTCTCCATGTCTTCTACTATTATGCTCACCACTGCGATTCTTGTATCCATTTTTCCTCCGATTTTAAGATTTATATGTTTCCTGTTTCTATATTCATATGTTTTCTATTTTGTGAAATAAAAAACACATCATTTCTGATGTGTCGATAAGCAGATATAATTAACAGGCAGACGGATCTCTGCAGCTGTACTCTGTAAAATCAACTTTATCCCAGGCTGTTACCCCTTAGGCTATCAGAAAGATTATAGGTATTGAGTTTTGCCAGAAATCATCTTATGTATTGCCGAAAGCAGTGCTGTTCCATCAGGGTCAGGATTTCCTTTGCCTTCTGGAAGAGCATTTTTTCAGCGTAAAAATAATAATCTGGGTCGATTATTATTATTTTATGTTATTGTCAAAGATTTGTCAATAGGGTCTGATGCCTTATTTTTTGAATTTTCTATGCTTTCCTTACGTGCTTCTCGCTTATGGATGAAAGATCTGCGCAGCCTGTCATCAGCATCGCGTTCTTGAGATCTGAGCCAATCTGTCTGTAGAGAAGCTCCACGCCTTCTTCTGCGCCACCGTATACTGCGGTCACGAATGGTCTCGCCATGAGCACTGCGTCTGCTCCAAGAGCGATTGCCTTGAATACATCCAGGCCTGTCCTCACTCCGCCGTCTATGAATATCTTCATCCTTCCCTTTACTGCGCTTACTATCTCAGGAAGCACGCTGAGAGTTGACATAGTGTCATCGAGCACTCTTCCTCCGTGGTTTGATACGATTATCGCATATGCGCCTGCATCAGCTGCCTTTACCGCTGCCTCTGCCGTCATTATTCCCTTTACTATGAATGGAAGCTCCGTTGAGGATATTATCTGGCGAAGCACTTCTTCTGATACCGGATATACTGGTTTTCCCTGTGCTGCAAGTATTGCAAGGCCGGCTGCGTCAACGTCCATAGCTACGGCCATGGCTCCGGCTGCCTCTGATGTCCTTATCTTTTCGATTACCTCATCTCTGCTCCACGGCTTGATAGTAGGGATTCCGTGTCCGCCGCATTCTCTTATGGAATCGGCTGTGCCGTCAAATACCCTTGGATCTACTCCGTCACCTGTGAATCCTACGCTTCCTGCATTCTTGCTTCCTTTTACTATGATTTCAGAGTATCTGAGGTCATCATACAGGTCGCTGTAGTGAAGCTGAACTGCGCCTACTGGGGCTGCAAATACCGGGAGGTCGAATTTCTTTCCAAAAAGCTCTATTGAAATATCCGGATCTGTTACATCATGCAGTGTATCCATGTTGAGCGCGACATCCTTGAAGGCCTGAAAGTTTCTTATGAATCCTATTCCGCTTGCCTTTCCTCCAGGTCCTGGTATTACGCCCTTGCAGGCTACTCCATTGCACTGTGGACAGACTTTGCAGTGTGGTCCTATGTTCTTTTTTGCGTTTGCGATTACTTCCTGATAGTTCATGTCATCCCTCTTTCTTTTATATTGTATTTTTTGATTTGTGAGCGATACGAGTTTTATGGGTCATTCTTCATCATAATTTCCAGGTAGTTTACCCGATTGAGAAGCAATTTTTTTCTCCTGTGTTCTTACTCGTCTTTCTAATTTTTTTATATCTTCAGATGGCGGGAGCTCTTCTGGTTTAATACCCCTTTCCCCCAGCATATTACGAACAGTTTTATTATTTTGAACATGTTCATCTGTAATAGGGGCCTCTCCCTGCAAATCTTTCTCTTCAACATTATAATTTGTCATCTCAGTGGCAAGATTCTTAGCGGCAATAGTCAGTGTAGGTAAAAAATCAGCCAATGGGCGATGCTCTTTTATATTGAATTTGTTTTTCATTTCCTGAGTGCTGTTTCCACCAAATAATGCACTGTCTCCTTTTGCACGTATTCGCCCGAATCCCGAGTCATCTACGCCTCTTTCATAAATATTCTGTGATAATCTTTTCTCCGATTCTTTTAGCCTACCCCGCGCTTCCATTCGCTCAATATACGTTATTCTTTCTTCAATTATTTCCTGTTTTCTTGACTGTACTGCAAAATAGCTTTGGGCAAATGCAATTTCTTCTTTCTTTGGATCTCCATTCATCGCAATCAGATAACAAGCATATCTTGTCAACATATAATCCTTTATTCTTCTTTTTGATCCGCTTCCCAGCTGAACCATTTTCGTGACCTCACGAAAATGGTCTGTTACTTCAATACCAGAGGTTTCACATGAAACCATTGAGCGAGTGACAGCATTTTCAAAGTTTTCCCATCTACCGTAACCCAACAGAGTCATCAATTCTCTTGCAAACCAGAATTCAACATCAGAATCTTCTTCCTTCCGAACAATTATATCAAACTCTCGTTTTATATTTCCTACTCTGTTCTTGTCCATATACGACCCCACTATTTATTTAAAATTTCAAAAATTATATCACAACGATAATTCTCTACACATTATAATTATGCCTTTCTTCCGCTTAAAAGTCAAAGCGTTTTTGCAAAATGATTGTACGGGTGGTTTTTTCAGGTTATACTGGAAAAAAATAGTAAAGGAAGAAATATATGAGCAGATTTTTTAACTATGAATCAGAAACCTGGAAGCAGAAGACGGCCATTTTTCTCGTAAGCCAGATGTTCTCTATTTTCGGGTCTTCGATAGTAAGCTATGCCATAATCTGGCACATAACGCTTGAGACTTCTTCTGCAAAGGTGATGACGCTTTCGATAATAACGTCATTCCTGCCGCAGATTTTCATATCTCTGTTTGCCGGAGTCTGGGCGGACAGATACAACCGCAAGGTCATAATAATGCTATCCGACACGATGTCTGCGCTGGCCAGCCTTTTTCTCGCGATATTTCTCGCAAGAGGCAGCTACAGCCTGGGCATGATTTTCCTGGTAAATGCCATAAGGTCGATAGGTACGGGAATACAGCTTCCTGCGGTGAGCGCAATCCTTCCGCAGCTGGTTCCAGAGGACAAGCTGACGAGGGTAAACGGCATAAACTCTTCGCTTACGTCCGTGCTTCTCATAGCTTCTCCTGCGGCCGGCGGGGCACTGCTTGGAACCATGGGATTCGCTGCAGCGCTTTATGTAGATGTGTTTACAGCTTTTGCCGCCGTGCTTATAATGGCGCTTCTCAAGTATGAGAACATGCGCGAAAAGGATGACTCAGCTGAAGGTGAAGAGGCTTCGACCCTTGCTTTCATGAGGGAAGGATTTGAATATATAAAGAACAATCCGATGATTCGAGATCTGCTTGTCTTCTACATGCTGTTCTTCTTTCTCGTGACTCCGGCAGCGTTTCTGTCACCTATAATGGTGGAGAGAAGCTTTGGGCCTGAAGTGTGGAAGCTCACGGCAAATGAAATCGTGTGGACTTCGGGCTCTATACTTGGCGGGATAATAATTTCTGTATGGGGAGGATTCAAGAACAAGCTGGCAACCATGACGCTCAGCTCCGTGGGATTTGGGATAACTTTCATGATGATAGGATTTGCAGGAAACATATGGGTTTATCTTGTCATAATGTTCATCTCAGGAATATTCATGCCCCTGTTTGCTACGGCAGAGACTGTGCTTATCCAGGAAAATGTCGAGGAGCATATGCTGGGACGTGTGTTTTCATTCGTGCAGATAATAATATCCGCCGTTATGCCTCTTGGAATGCTGCTGTTCGGGCCGCTCGGGGATGCGGTAAAGATTGAGTATATAATAACAGGAACGGGTATATGTATTCTGATGCTTTCACCGTTTATAATGAGGATCAGAAAAGTAGATTAGGAGGTATTCTTTTAATGCGCTTGTCCTGGAAATCGAAGATAAGTATGAAAAATCTAAGTCTGCGTCAGCTTATTATTATTAGTTTTGTGAGTGTATCATTGTATATGTTCTTTCTGTCAATATACATTAAAGATGAAATGGCGCCAATATCAAAAGTTGCTCCGTTATATATCCTGAGTTTCACATTACTGATTTTTACACATATGTCTGTGAAAAATGTTCAAAACAGGAATAATCAAATTATACTAAGCCTGATAATTTTTGTAATTCAGTTTGGGCTGGGTTTGTTCCTGATGAGTGTGTGGTTCAGGCCAAGAAGTGATTATGTTCTTGCTCATCAGGCATGGCTTACACACCTTAAATTCCTTGCCAGCCAACATTATATCGGAGGTTTTATTATGCCCTTTGGGGTTTTAACCAAGCGTTTGTAGTCAGTACAGTTATTTTGTATAATTGAAAGGAGTTTGTGTCATGAACAAGGCCAATGATCTGATAATGCTTTCCGCAGTGCTGTTTCTGCTAATACTTAACCCTCTATTTTCTATTCTGAGCGACAAGATTGCCATACCGATTGCACTGGCTGCAGTCGCAGCTTTGTATGCTATGAAACCGCTGGTGAATCGGAATGAATCAAGATGGAAGAATGCCAGACTTGAATATTTTTTCAGGCAGCTTGAACATCCTGGAAAATTCGATATGTACACTGGCATAATCGCAGTGCTTGCAGGAAGGTACATAGCTCAGCTATCAGGATTTTCAAACAGGGAAATATTTACGGTCATTTTCTTTTCTTATTATATACTCAGCTGCATTTTTAAAAGCCTGAGATATAAAGAAACGGTTAATCAGGCTTAGACTGCATGGAGGACAGATTAATGAGAAAATCATATCTTATAATTGATTTCTCTGTTTACATGCTTTTATTTTTCTATCTATATGATTTATAAAACCACATTGGTGGACGTACTTATCTATTGCAGATAGACGACTTTTTTTGATAAATACTCAATGTGGGGAACTTGATTGTATGTGATATACTTCATGGCGACTTTGACCTCCAACAAACCGCCATTTGGAAGTAAGATACAATATTTTAACAGCATAAATAGCACTACCATATAACGGTTTTTTTTATTGGCGTTTAGTAGTGCTTTTTATTAAATATGAACCTATAAACTATATAACATGTTTTTCTATACCTGTTTCTAATTCAATAGGAACAGTAAAATGTATAGAGGTGGTCTACTATGCGTAAAAAAGAAGATAAATATGATTTTAGAGCCTTTGGTTTAGCCATTAAAGAAGCTCGATTGAAACGAGGTTTAACTCGTGAACAAGTGGGAGCATTGATTGAAATTGACCCACGTTACTTAACTAATATTGAAAATAAGGGGCAACACCCCAGCATACAAGTTCTTTATGACCTTGTATCGTTACTTCATGTTTCCGTTGATGAATTTTTCTTACCTGCTAATAACTTGGTAAAAAGCACCCGACGATTACAGATAGAGAAATACATGGATAGCTTTACAGACAAAGAACTATCCTTAATGGAATCTTTAGCCAGCGGTATCAACGAAGCAAGAAACATCGAAGACTAATTAAAAGAATCCATACATAACGGAAAGAGCCGATAAAATGAGATTGTATTAATCTCATTTTATCGGCTCTGCGTCTTTGCGTCTGGCTCTGTAATCACAGTTACTTTGAACTGCTTTATTTCAATTAAATTTTCTTGTCTGCATTTCGGACAATAGAGGGGGAATTTTTTTAATTCAGTATCTTCCCTTATCTTTAATCGTGTTTTATTTCCACATACAGGACACAATATCCACTTGTAGTTTATAATAACTATCTCCTCCTTTACACTTTAATTCAAATCTTTATTAAAGAATATTTCATCTTATTTAACAAGAAACCATATTTATATAACAACATAAAATACACTAAGTTATTTTATTGAACATATATCGTACTTTATCTATCCGACTATTTGGACGACGGGGCTGGCAAACAGGTTCACCGGTAGTAACATGGTACCCTTTTAACTCTGTTAAACAAACACTACGTCCATTTGTAAAGAAAGTTAAATCACTACGATATTCTTGAATACACCGAGCAGGGATTTCTCCACTAAGAATGACCTCATTATTTTTCAATTGAGTGTCTACGATGTTCGCACAATATTTAGGAGCATCGTTGTATGCTCGTGAAAGATATTCCTGTGGCGCATAAATTTTAAAACTAAGATATGGCTCTAACAATTCTGTTCCAGCTTTTTTTAAGACTTGTTCCAATACAATAGGAGCAAGCATCCGAAAATCTGCTGGGGTACTAACAGGGCTATAGTATAAGCCATACTTAAAACAGATTTTACAGTCCGTCACATTCCAACCATACAATCCTTGTTCACAGCCATAGCGTATCCCCTCCATAACTGCATTTTGAAACGATTGATTTAAGTATCCAAGAGAAACCGAGCTCTCATACTGTACTCCGCTCCCTAATGGAAGCTGTGCTACAGATAGACCAATGGAAGCCCAGAAAGGATTCGGTGGAACTTCGATGTGAATGGTATACTCTGCTTTTTTTAACGGTCTTTCCATATAAATGACTGTAGGCTCTTTTATTTCTATCTCCACATGATACTTTTCTTGCAGCAGAGCACAAGTCACTTCCATTTGTACTTTCCCTAAGAAAGAAAGTATGATTTCATGTGTCGCAGAATCCACATAATATCGCAGAAGCGGGTCACTGTCGGAGATTTCTAAAAGTGCATCAAGTAACATTTCCCTTTGTTGAGGTTTGCTCGGTTCAACAGTCGTTTGCAGCAGAGGGAGGGGATTTTCAATTCTCTCTCTCTGTGGCAATAGCTTTGTATCTCCAAGAACACTATTTAACTTCAAAAACTCATTCTGCAAAATAACAATTTCCCCGGAATAAGCCTTATCAATTTTACATAATTCACCATTTATTGAAGTATACATTTCTGTAATTTTTATTTTTTCCTTTTCCGATATTCTAACCGAATCTCGCAAATGCAGTACGCCACTATAAAGACGTATATATGCAAGACGCTGTCTTTTTTCCGAATACTCAATTTTGAAAACTTTTCCGCAAAGTTCAGACTGACCTCGATGTGTTGATGAATAAAATTTATTCGTAATCACTTCTATAAGGTTATCAATCCCTATATTGTTTTTTGCACTTCCGTGATAAACAGGGAACAGGGAACAATTATGAAATCTTATGCTTTCCTCTTGTTCGAGTTCTAATGCTTCCAATAATTTCCCAGACGTATATTTCTCCAAAAGGTAATCATTTCCTTCTATTACCATATCCCATTGTTCAGATTCGGTAAAGTTCATTACACGCATATTAGGATGCAGTTCTACCTTCTGTTTGATTACAATTTCCGCAGAAAGTTTCTCTTTAATATCCTGATAAACCGTTGATAAATCAATTCCATTTTGGTCAATCTTATTGATAAAAAAGATTGTGGGAATACCTATTTTCCTAAGTGCATGAAACAATATACGAGTTTGTGCTTGTACGCCATCTTTTGCAGAAATCAGTAGAATTGCCCCATCTAATACTGATAATGAACGATATACTTCTGCTAAAAAATCCATATGTCCTGGCGTGTCTATGATGTTCATCTTAGTATTTTTCCACTGAAAAGAGGTTATCGCCGTCTGAATTGTAATTCCTCTCTGACGTTCTAAAAGCGTATTATCCGTTTTCGTTGTACCTCTGTCCACGCTTCCTAATTCTGTAATCGCTCCACTGTTATATAATAAGCTTTCTGTTAAGGTAGTTTTTCCCGCATCAACATGAGCTAAAACTCCAATATTAATAATTTTCATGTGATTTTCCTCCATTCAAAAGCCCAAAAGGGCATAAAAATCCCAGTGATAAATACTCTTATCACTGGGATTTTTATGCATAACCATAGGCATACAAAGCATACAGATATTCTCCGGATACTTTAGAATCACATGATAAAGGTATTCTTAAACTGGGTACAAAAAACTAAGCCCTCCTAAAAAAGGACATCCAATTATTTGTTCCCACTATCAAATTGACAGTTTATTTAAGAATACCTTGCCGCATATTTATTAACTCCTTTTAAATAGATACTTACCTAAATTCCACGTGCATTTTTTATTAGCTTAAAAGAACACTATTTCACGAAGAATTTAAACTGATACTCCCACATTGTAACATTATTTACCACCACCTTTCAATCTTTTTCAATAAATTATTGATTGCAACTTTTGAGTAAAGATACTTATTAAACCCTGCAAGTTATCCACAGAGCAACACTCGATTTTCAAGATGATATATTTATTATACCAGACATTTTTCATACACTTCCTTGTACGGATAGTTTTCTGACAAATTCATAATTACAGTTCTTGCGGTTTTAATGATTTTGGCTGCAAGAAATACATACTTCAAACGAAAGGTCTTTATTTGCTGTCTGTATTCTGAAGGCTCTAAGGAATCAATCTTGAACAACAAAAACAGGTTATATGAAAGCATCATCATTTGAAACACCGCTTCATTTGCCCAAAATGATTTAAGTAAAAGATGACCCACCGCCATGTCGTATTTGGCTTCTTTAATATAGTTCTCAGCATTGCCACGTTTTTCATAGGATATAACTACTTTTTCAGAAAGCAATGTAGTGTTTGTCACAAAGAAAAAGTATTCGTACTCAGAGACTTCTAAAAGTGATATTTGTGCTCTTTCTTTTTCTGGTTTCAGTACCCGAGACACAACAAACCTTCTGTCTTTCTCCCAGTTATCTAATTTTGTAAACAGTTCTGTAGTTTCTCTGCCTTCTTCACCTTTAACGAATACAACCGATGAATTCGTTGCTTGGGATGCAAGCGTAGAATAACTTTTGGCTTTAATTAAATATTTGCAACCAAGAGATTCTATCGTTTCAATAATTTTTTCATCAAAGTAGCCACTATCCATTCGAAATAAAATCTCTAAATCATCTGTTTTGATGTTGGCTACTATTTCTTTGATCATTTCAGATGCACCGTTAGCTGTGTAAGTATTGCCACTTCTTACAAATCCGGTGACGTAGGCTTTTAATTCGTCGCAAAATGCAAACTGGATATTGTAGCATCGGTTTCCTAGTTTCTTGGGATTATATCCTTTTGATGCACCTTCTTGATGACCTTCTACGTTGATTACACTACTATCAATATCAATCGTAATGGATGTCAATTTACTTTTAGTGAGCAGTTTTTTAAAGACTTTAAAATTAATGTCTCTAAACATTTGTGTTGTCTTAAAGGTGAAGTTTCCTAAAAATCGTGACACTGTTTCAGGTTCTTTTACGGAAATATCAAATTCATTAACGAGTGGATCATTTTGAAGGAGCTTTAGACGTTCTAGCTTGTCTATACCAATAAAGTGACCACAGATCATCGTCTTTATATGATTCATCTTGATTTTATTTGTGGAGTCATTATCAAATACGAGGTCATCTTCAACTAGATCAAAAATCTCATTACTTTTTGCGTTCTCAAGGAGAAGAAAAAGACCTGCATTTGATGTTAGATTCTTAGCTGTGAAATCAATTTTATTAATCATAATTTAAACCCCTTTTTCTGCTTTTGTTACTATTATTGTACCATATATCGACTCATAAAAGCTGATAATTCAACACATTTTTGAGCATTTTTCTTTCACCCAATGGGTGAAAGCTGAATTTTGAAGGAACGTATATTTATCAATGCTTTGAGGGTGGTTTATAAAGTACTGACGTAGAATCTCAGTTATAATCGTTTTTACGTCTTTTTTGATTGTGCTGTCTTCATGTGCGTCAAGTCCGTATGCCGGTCTGTCTGAAATGTCCTCAGAATATCTGGAGAAGCTCCTTCATATAGATATCGGCGCCATAGATATAAGCGGCTCTGGCGAACAGGCGCTTGAAGAAAAAGCAGCTGAAATGTACCTTTATCTGGATGAAAACTATAAGCAGTATTTCACCGAAAGCGGCTATGAGAGTTTTTTGAATAATAATATCTACAGCGCCCGCCTCAGATTCTTTAGAAACAATAATATCGTTTCTGTTGAAAATCTGAAAATAGAACTTAAATCAGCTAAAACCGAGGATGACACTGTTGCTTATGATTATATTATGACCTATACTGCTAAGTCTGGAGACGGCAGTAGCTTTGAATTTTCAGACAAGGGACAGCTTCTGTTCAGGAAAACTGCGGATAATGATTTCAAAATAGAAGAGGACTATATAAGATATTATGATAAAAAATTCAGTACGCTTCGGGTAGATTAACATCTGTATAATATAAAAAATGCTCCCATGCTGGAGAAACAGTTGGATCTAAAATCCTGTTTCCTGCAGAGGGAGCATTTTTATTGTCTATATCTTTTTTCCGCACTTCTTGCAGAAAGTCGCATCCTCGTCATTGAGCGCTGAGCAGGCTGTGCATCTTATCTTTATAACTTCTTTTTCCTTTTCTGAAACTAAATCCGTCTCATCGAGCGCATCCTTTATGATTCCGCCTGCCATAGAACTCCAGGGACTGAGGTCCTCTCTTGCCTTTTTGGGATCAAGCACCATTCCAGAGCCCGCAACTCCACGCACGGCAACGGTCCGCATGAATCCGCCGGCCGCTATCATTATGATCCCTATGAAAGGCCTCATAATGAATGAGCCCGGAGAGCTTCCCATAAGCATTGAAGCCGGATTCATGAAGCTTAAAAAGGCGGACAGAAACAGTAACAGTCCAATACCCGAAACAACCATCCCACCGTAATAGAGTGCTTTTCTTTCTTCCGATATTTCTTTTTTCGACATTTTTGACCTCCTTTGTTTATACCATTATAACAAAAAAACAGCCGCAGGTCACTTATGGATGACTGCGGCTTTATCATATGAGGATACTTGTGACTATTCAAGTATTGTGGATCTCTTTTTCAGATATTTATCTATCACAAATGCTGCTATCAGGCAGCTGAGTATCTTGTCAACGAGGTTGGATGCGATCCTTGTGATGAAGGATGCTGCAAATATTTTTTCTCCACTCGCCAGAAGCGCCGCTACCATTAGGTCTGTTCCGCCTCCTGTGAGTCCTCCGAAAAGAAGCACGCTTATAGGTGTTCCTATCAGTGGAGCTACTACTGAGATTATGAGTCCTGTTATCAGTGCGATCTTGTAGTCGAATTTTTTGTATTTCTTTGCGATAAGTCCCACTATGAGTGCAATCGCTATACTTACGAGTGCGAACGGAAGGCTTGAGAAGCTTCCTCCTATTACTGATGTCATGAAGTTTGTAACAAAACCCACCATCATTCCGTATGCCGGTCCAAAAATTGCAGCGATTACTATCGTTCCAAGTGTATCAAGGAAAAGCAGCGGAATCTTGAGTCCTGAGACTGTCATTCCAAGCACGATGTTTATAACTACTGCGAGTGCGCTCAGGGTGAGCATCTGCGTCTTTGTCGTTTTCATTTTTTCTCTCCTTTATAATTGCTGTATCCTCTGTAATATTAACATGTACAGACTGCACAGTCTAATTGAATTATCAAATCACGATTATAGATAAATCAAATGAACCAGTACATGACGAAGCCCTTCATATATGCTAATATCTTATTAACTGATTTATACAGATTACAGATATATATTTATTGTAAAAGAGAGGTATTTCATGGATATAAGAAACAAGAAGATGGTGCTGATCTCGCACTGTCTGTGCAACACAAATTCAAAGGTTTCCGGTTTCAGCCCGAGGCCCGCATGTGAGCAGGACCTCCTGAATGTAATCTTCGAAAACGGCTATGGCATAATCCAGCTTCCATGCCCTGAGAACAGGGTCTATGGAAACAGGCGCTGGGGCCAGTCGAGGGAGCAGTTTGACAATCCTCATTTCAGGTCTCAGTGCAGGAAGATGCTGATTCCACTCATTCAGGAAGTAGAAGACTATCTCAAAAACGGATACAGGATCGCTGCGGTGATATCTGTCTACGGAAGCCCCAGCTGCGGCTATTCAGGGTCTTTTTCAAACTCCAGCTACGGCGGAGAGCTCTGCATAGATACTGTGCAGCTTCAGCTTGACTCTTCACGCCTTGAGCCCTCTCCCGGCGTATTCATGAATGAGTTTTCAAATCTCATGAAGGAACACGATCTCGCAATCCCTTTCGTAGATTTCATGGAGGAAGATCCGGCGGGGTCGATCGAGAAAATACTGAGCCTGATTGGTAATAAGTAGCCCCTTCAGATTATTGTAATCCTACCAGCAGTCCAGGCAGTCGAGGCTGTACTTGCTCTTTATCTCCTTTTCTTCAGGGCTCTGGTTAGGATCTGCCACCATATCCCTTACTGCATCATAAATCATCATCTGCTGCTCTGGCGTCATCTGGTCGATCATTTCTACGATATTTCTTGCTATAGTGTTCATATGTTTTCTCCTTTTTAATTGGTTTTTCAGCTTACTTTTCTGATTATGCGGTTTGCCTTGCCTTCGCTCCTTGCTATCGTTCCTGATTCCATGAGGCTCACGAAGACTGATATCCCAAGCGAGCTCTCGAGCTTTTTGCGTATGTGGTTCGAAAGCGAGGAAAGGCTGTTTGCATCTCCTGATGAAATCCTCTGTGAGACTTCAACCTGTACCTCCAGGGTATCAAGCACTCCCTGCTTGCTGACAACGAGCTGATAATGGGGCTCTATGCCTTCTACGGAAAGAAGTTCATGCTCTATCTGGGATGGATATACGTTGACTCCTCTTATTATGAGCATGTCATCGCTTCTTCCTTCTATCCTTGCGAGCCTGTAATGGGTCCTTCCGCATGCGCATTTTTCGGTATATATGCGGCTGATGTCGCCTGTCCTGTATCTTATTATCGGGAAGGCTTCTTTTGTGAGGGATGTGAATACTATCTCGCCCTCTTCACCGTATGGAAGGACTTCACCGGTATTTGGGTCTATAGTCTCTATTATAAAATGGTCCTCAGCTACGTGCAGGCCGTTTTTCTCTGTACATTCCATTGCTACTCCCGGTCCCATGAGCTCGCTCATTCCGTATATGTCAAGCGCTGTGATTCCAAGCTTATGCTCTATCTCGCTCCTCATATTCTCTGACCATGGCTCTGCTCCGAATATTCCATATTTCAGCTTTGAGCTTTCTGCGGTGAGGCCTTCTTTGCTCATCTCTTCTGCGAGATAGAGGGCATAGGAAGGTGTGCATGCGAGCACCGAGCACTGATAGTCGTTCATCAGCATCACCTGGCGCTTTGTATTTCCTCCTGATACAGGGACTATGGATGCGCCGAGTTTTTCTGCTCCATAGTGTATCCCCATCCCTCCCGTGAAGAGCCCGTAGCCGTATGAGTTGTGGATTATGTCATGCTTTTTTACGCCTGCCATGGTGAAACTCCTTGCTACCATCTCTGACCAGTTGTTTATGTCGTTTCTCGTGTATCCCACTACTGTAGGCTTTCCTGAGGTTCCTGAGGATGAATGGATCCTCACTACTTCTTCCATTGGAGTCGCAAAAAGCCCGTATGGATAGTTATCTCTGAGAAACTGTTTTTTCATAAAGGGCAGCTTTTTGAGATCCTCCAGTGTATTGATGTCTTCGGGTCTCAGGTTTTCCTTCTGCATCAGCTCTCTGTATGGCTTTACATTGTAATACACTCTCTCGAGAGTGGCCTTGAGCCTCTCGAGCTGTATCTTTTCTAGCTCGCTGTGATCCATACATTCGTAATATTCATTCCAGTACATTTTTGTTTCCTCCTTATTTTTGAGTATAAAAAAACCTCCATCCCACAAAGGGACGAAGGTATTAATTTCGCGGTACCACCCTAATTAGTTATATACTAACTCAGCTCTTTCGGACACGAGGCATGGCCTGATGTCTTATCCATGTAACGGTAGAATCCCGTCCGGGCTTACTGCAATTTCGGCCTGGAAACTCAGGAGCGAACTTCAAGAGCGTTTACTATGGAACTGCTTTCAGTCAGTGGCAGTTCTTCCCTGGATAATAAATCAGCTGTTTACTTTTCTCCATCAAAGTTTTTATTTATTCACTTTTTAGAATAATACCAAAATTCAAGCGCCGTGTCAACACATTTTTAAATAAAAATAAAAAAAGCAGGAATTATTTCTGTATTCGAACAGATATTCCTGCATTTTTGTATGTTTACCATTCCATCTTGTCGAGAATGTACTTGTAGTATTTTTCCCGGATCTCTCTGAGGCTCCTCTTTCTTATGAGGACTCTGTCGTCGGTCTTTGTCCTGAATTCAGTATCTACTGAGCTTACGTGGTCCATGTTCACGATATAGCTCTGATGGCATCTCAGGAATCTCCTGTTTTCGAGCCTCAGCTCTATGTTGTCGAGCTTGTCGTATATCTTGTACCTTTCTTTGTCCAGCGTGTGTATTATTACCGCCGTGTTCTTGCTCTCGAGATACACTATGTCTGCATAGCTTATGTTGTGTATCCTTCCCTTGATGTTTATGGTCAGGCTCTTTTCGTTTGCCTCTACTTCTTTTATATATTTGTCCAGAAGCGTCCTGAGATTTTCATGATCCAATGGCTTGAGAAGATACCCGAAAGCAAATACATCATAGCTTTCGAGCGCAAATTCCGGTGATGTGCTCATGAATATTATCTTTACTTTTTCGGAGTACTGCCTGATCTTTTTTGAGATCTGAATGCCGTTTTCTCCGCTCATGAATATGTCCATGAATATGATATCAAAGCCTCTCAGCTCATCCATGTATTCCGCGAGAAGATCTTCGCCCTTTTCAAATTCTGAGGCATTATAATTGTGCGGATTGCTTTCAAAGTATCCGGATACATATCTTCTTATGTTTTCTCTGTCCTTCGCGCTGTCATCACATATTGCTATGTTTATCATATAGAACCTCTAAGCTTATGATTTTTTGATTACTGTGCTGATTTTCCATTTTCCGCTAAGATAATATGCCGTAGCGAGCGCTGTGGAACCCAGGCTTGCCACTGGTGCTGCAAGTCCTATGCCCATGAGACCCCAGTCAAACGTAAGCCCGAATATATAGGCTGCCGGCACTCTGAGAAGAAGCGCTGACATTATCCCTGTTATAGATGCGAACGTGGTGTGTCCTGCTCCTGTTATCAGTCCGTTTATACAGAAAATCAACGGCACTATTATATAATCAAGCGATAATGTGTTAAGGTATGTGACTCCTGCCTTTATCATTTCAGGATCGTTGTCAAATACCGCTATTATCTGCTCCGGAAACATCTGGGTTATTGTGAATATTGGAAGAGATATTCCAAGCGCCACAGCTATTCCAATGTACATAGTATGCTGTGCTCTTTTTATCTCTCCTGCTCCTATATTCTGAGCTACCATTGCTGACACGGATGATCCCACTGCTATTGCGGGAAGTATCGCGAAGGAGTTGTATTTGGATATTACTCCGAGAGCTGCTGATGCCTTTACTCCAAAGCTGTTAACAAGCCCTGTCATAACAAGGAAGGATATGTTTACCGCTACGTTCTGTATAGATGTAGGTATGCCGACCTTCATAAGCATCCTGAACTTGTCTGCGTGGAATTTGAAGGATTTGAGCCTGAAATCGAACATGAAGTCCGTATTCTGAAGATACAGTATGCACAGCACCATGCTTGCCGCCTGTGATACTATCGTCGCTATGGCTGCACCTCTTGCGCCCATTCCAAAGTATCCTACCAGTATCAGATCAAGTACTATATTTACTACGCATGCTATGGTAACAAAGTAAAGTGGCCTCCTGCTGTCTCCCAGGCCTCTCATTATAGCGCTCAGTGCGTTGTACCCGAAGATGAATACGGATCCAAGCACGGTTATCTGAAGATATTCTCTCGCCTGTGCAAATGCCTCTGGTGGTGTCTGTATGAGATTGAGGATAGGGGTCGCGAGGATCATCATCGCCACGGTTATGACTACTGCGGCTGCGAGCAGCGAAATCATCATGGTGCTTATCGATTCTACTGCTGATTTTCTGTCCCTCGAGCCCATGTACTGGCCTATTACGACCGTACCTCCTACGCTGAGGCCTATCACTATATTGGTTATTATGAATGTTACCTGACCGCCTATGTTTACCGCCGAAATACCTACCGCCCCGCCAAAACGGCCTACTATAAGCATGTCTGCGACATTATAAAGCGACTGTACGATATTTGAAATCATAAATGGAAGAGCAAATGTTATAAGCTGCCTTACAACGTTACCCTGTGTTAAATCATTTCCTGTCTTGCTCATTTGTTCTCCAATCTAAATATGTTTAATTTCTCATTTATGATTATATCATACAATGCCCTATTTTAGAACGGTATTGTATCATAATTGTCTATCTTATATAAAGATTTCCTGCGAGTATTTCCTGGATTTTCTCAGTCGGGATGACAAATTCGATAACACCCATGTATCCCGGAGCTACTTCATACTTGTCGAATGAGATCACGAGCTTTGAATCTTCGTTTATATAGAACTGCTGATCTGCAGCTATCTTTTCAAATCCCTCATCTCCCATTATCTCGGTCTCTCCCTTGAGCCAGTATGTCCTGTTTTCATCCTCTTTCATCTGCTGCTTCATCTGCTCCTTTATATTACTGCTTATGACATCGATATAGCTTTCATCCCTGAAGAGGCTCGGGAGGGTTATCATAACCTCGTTCTTCTTGTCTATAGTGTCATATCTGAACTGAGTCGAGGACGAACCCACTGTGTTTACTACATATCTTCCTATGGAAAGTATCTGGTCATTGTCTGTCTTTATAACGAATCCGGAGTCTACTCCCAGATGTCCACCGTCTGCAAATTCCTCCATCTGAGCCACTTCCTTTTCGAACTGCTCAAAGAGCTCCTTATTCTCATCTATATATCTGCTGTTGAGCGATTTCTGAAGCTCTTCATTCTCCATGCCTTCTATTATCGGAGTCTGGATTTCCGCATTGTATGTGCCTTCGTCATAGCTTTGCTGACTGAAATTTATTACTCTTACGAGGCTTCCTATCAGCGGTATCTCCGCCACTGAGTCTGCAAATGCGGGGCTGATGTTTACTGCGCCTGTGAACAGCAGCGCTGCTGCCGCTGCAATACCTGCGATGTTTTTTATTCCTCTTATTTTCCTGTTTTTATTCATGATTATACTCTCCTTATGACTTTCGGCTCTGGAGCCTTCGATGGCGCTTATTACCGTCATTTCCAGCTCCTGAGGGATCTCTATGTTCTCATATTCTATTATCATATCTTCGATATTGTCTCTAAGCTTGCTGCTTTTCATTTTTATCTCCTTATCCTATATAAAAGCCTGGCCACGGCTCTACTCTATTATCGCTTTAAGCTTTCTCAGGGATCTGTACAGAGTGCTTTTTACCGTGCTGAGCTTCCTGCTGGTTATCTCTGCCACCTCGCTCAGCTCCATGTTTTCAAAATACCTGAGGATTATTATCTCTCGTTCCTGCTCTGAGAGCTTTTCGAGGGCGCTGCTGAGGATTTCTCTGTCCTCAAAACTGCTCTGAGATGGAGTCTCGACTGTCTTTTCGATTTCCCTGGTCAGTTCCTGTTCTTCCATCACTGTAATCCTTGAGTTTTTTCTGAGATGGTCTCTCGCGGTGTTTATGAGCACTGTGCAGAACCAGGTCTCCATATGCTGCGGATTTAGGTCGCCTCTGTAGCTGAGCGCCCTGTATATGCTTTCCTGGATTATGTCGAGGGCATCTTCTCTGTTTCTGACATGGCTCCAGGCGATCCTGTAGTGTTTTTCTCTTGCTGATAGAATATATTCTTCCAGATTTTTTCTTACATCTGAGTTCATTTTGTTTTCCTGCCTTTTTGTTTTAATTGGATATCCGTTTTGTCTTTTCATATATTAGACGCATGAGAATGCAAAAAAGTTTCATATCTCATATAAGTTTAATTTTACTCTTACTTTGGTATAATATCTATGGTAGTGTTGTTTTTTATCATTTATGTAAAGGCAGGTGCTCTGTTATGGCAAAACTTAATATGGAAGAAAAATTTGAAGAATTCAAGGCTGCTTTTAAGAAAAAATGGAAAGAGCTTGGCAGCGATGAGCTTGACTCCATGCTCGAAATAAGGGAAAATCAGGAAGAGATGATCGACAAACTTGCGGTTAAATACAACAAGACCAGGGAAGAGATGAAGAAGGATTTTGAAGAGTGGCTGGAAAAAGTTGAAGAGGAGAAGGAAGATGACGTCGAGGAGATTCTCGAGGAAATCGAAGATATTGACAAATTTAAGAAATAACATAAAAAGAATGAGCCGGCAGGGGTATGCCGACTCATTCTTTTTATATATTCACAGACGAAAGGCTTGGGGAATATTCATTTCCTTTACGGCTTTTCATCATCGGGGGGCTGTTTCTTCAGCGTTTTTTCCACGCTTTTCTATATACATCGATTATCTGATCTATGGTTGGCTTTACAGGATTTGACGGCATGCAGGTGTCCTGCAGCGCAAGCTCTGCAAGCGCTCTGAAGTCTTCTTCTCTTACTCCGAGATCGCTGAGGCTTGCTGGTATGCCGACTTCGTGTGAAAGCTTTTTTATTTCATTTATGGTCTGCGCTACTGCTGCACGGGAACTGTATGAGGCTCCCTTAAGCTCAAGCGCGCCGTATATCTTTTTGAAGTCATAGTGAGTCTTTTCATCTCCGGCATTGAACTCCATGACATGTGGAAGGAGCACGGCATTGCATACTCCATGTGGAAGATTATAGAAGCCTCCGAGGGAATGCGCCATGGCATGGACCATTCCAAGCCCTGCATTTGAGAATGCGAGCCCTGCGCTGTACTGAGCATAGGCCATCATCTCTCTTGAGTTCATGTCGTCTCCGTTTTTCACGGCGCGCGGGAGATGCTCTTTTATGGCGGTTATCGCCCAGAGTGCATCCTTGTCTGTGAAAGGAGTCGCCTCGTTTGAAAGTACTGCCTCTATTGCATGGGTCATTGCATCCATCCCTGTAGCTGCCGTAAGGCTCTGCGGCATGGATTTCATCAGGTTCGTGTCATTTATGGCTATCCAGACACTGCAGTTGGTGTCTACCATAACCATCTTGGAATGTCTTTTTTCATCTGTTATTACATAGAAGGTCGTCACCTCTGAGCCTGTTCCTGCCGTAGTATTTACCGCGACTACCGGAAGCGATTTCTCGGATGACTTGTTCACGCCTTCGTAATCCTCGACTCTTCCTCCGTTTGCCAGTACTATGCCGACCGCCTTACAGGTATCTATCGCTGATCCTCCTCCAAGCGCCACTATAAAGTCCGGCTTTATGTCTGCTGCGACGCTGAGGGCCTCGTTTACTATCTCAACCGTGGGGTTTGGCTTTACTCCGTAGTATATGAAGCTGTGTACTCCTGCGCCCGCAAGCTCTGTGCATATCTGGTCTGCAACTTTGCTTTCAAAGAGAAAGCTGTCTGTTATAACAAGCGCTTTTCTGAAGCCTTTTTTCATTATTTCTCCCTGGAGAAGCTCTATGGCTCCTGCCCCGAAGAAATTGGTAGATATCATGTTGACTCTGCAGGGATTATGCATGTTTTTCACCTCATTTTTGTCCGAATTCCATGTTTCTGTAATCATGCGGGTCTATCTTTGCGAGCATGTCCATCTCCTGCTTTGTTGGGAGCGGAGTATAGCTTATGTCTATATATCTTATGTCAAAGCCTGTATTGCTTGCTACTTCTTCTATGCTTGATGTAGGATGTATGCTGTCTAGTATGAGCTCTCCGTCATACATTCTGAATATGCATAAAGGGGTAACTATCCTGTCTATGTTTCCCTGGGTGGTCACGAAGTCCACCTTTTTTACGAATGTCCTTACGTCATGCTTAGTTCTCCATATTATGGCTCTTTTTGCTGTCGGTATGAGCACTGCGCTTCCTGCTCCGCCTGGCATCCTTACTTTTGGCTTGTTATAGTCTCCTATTACGGATGCGTTTACGTTTCCGGCGTTATCGAACTGGATTCCGCTGAGGAATGCGACATCGAGCCCACCTCTCATTGAAAGGTCGAATACGTCTGAAAGCGGAAAATCCGCTACGCTCGTATCTGTAAGCGCGGTTCCTGCGCTGGTATATTTCTGGAGCTCTGCCGGATATGGGTCTACTCCTCCCGGGATGTTAAGATGCACTGCGTCCGGTGCATGGAGCGCTTTTGCAAGCAGCACCGCTATCATAGGCATGTGCGAGGAAACTCCGTGAAACACAGTATCTCCATCTTTTATGAGTCTTGCCATCGCGCATACCATTATGTCGCAGCTTCTTGCTGACTGCACGCTGTTTTCGGATGTGTTGTTCACTGATTCCCTCCTTATCTGTAATCCTTTATCTTCTGAGCATCCAGGTAGCTGCTAAGCTCCTGAGCGTCCTTCATGGCCTTGAATGCCTTTATGTGGTCTCTGTCTATATCATAATAGCCCTGGCATGAGCATGGCGCCGCTCCTCCTGGAGCGTGCACTACTGCGGAAACCATGAATCCCGGTATGTCTACCTTCTGGGATGAGGTATGCAGTTTTGTATCTGCCTGAAACTTTGAGGTATCAACTATCTTCTCTGCTGAAACTATTATCTTTTTTGATGCCTTTGCCAGGAGCACGTCATCGAATTTTGGTCCGTATATGAGTGAATTTCCTCTGATATCTGCTTCCTGTACATGTATTATGGTGACGTCAGGCGCTATGGCCTTTACTACGGTTATCATCTCTCCCGAAAACGGATCTGCCATGCGCGTGAAATAGTCATTCGCATCTATCAGATCACTCACCATCAGTCCTTTTACAGGCATGAACGGTATCCCGTATACAGCTGCTCTGAGCGCGCTCATAACGGTATAGCATGCGTGTTCATTCGCCTTCACGGTTCCGCCCTGTACGGCTCTTCTGTAGTGGTCTGCAAGTGAGAACTCGGTCTCATAGCTTATAAAGCCTGCATCTACGCTTTTTACGCATCCACCAAAACACAGCATGTCTACGTCCATGGCTCCGGCTGTCTTCACTACCTTAAGGTCTCTTCTGCCCTGTCTGACTGTTTCTCTTATGAGGGCCATCGGCGCTCTGTGGAGCACGTTTCCTCCCACGCCAAGCGTGTCCCCGTCTCTGATCAGCTTTACTGCGTCAGAGATGTTCATCAGCTTGTTCAATAAAATCCCTCCTCTTAAGTTCTATTTTGCTGCGTTTGCTGCTATGTGGACTGCATCCCACACTCCCGCGAAAGGAGGTGCGTATACGAGGTCTGTCATTCCAAGCTCGTCTGTGGTCATGTTGTTGTGTATTGCAACTGCGAATACGTCTACTCTCATAACCGCGCCTTTTATTCCGGCTGTCTGCGCTCCAAGGAGCCTTCTTGTGCCTGCTTCGTATATGAGCTTTATGGTTATCGGCGTCGGGTCCGGATAATACGCCGGATGGTCCATGGCCTCTACTATGACTGTTCTGTAGTCTATTGCCTGTCTCTGGGCTTCTGCCTCGCCAAGTCCCGTACGTCCCATCTCGAGGTCGCATACCTTTATCGCTGCAGATCCGAGCGCTCCTGTGAATTTTATATGCTTGCCCATGATGTTCTCACCGGCTATTCTTCCGCATTTGTTGGCTACTGTTCCAAGGGCGAGGAATGCATTTTCCTTCAGGCCTTTGTGATACACGAGGCTGCAGTCGCCTGCTGCCCATATGTCGGCTATCGAGGTCCTCATCTCGCGGTCTACTATGAGTGCTCCGTTTGGGGCCATCTGTATGCCTGTGTCTCTGAGGAATTCTGTTGCCGGACGTACTCCTATCGAGAGCACTACGAGATCCGCCGGATACTGCCCCTTGTCTGTGACTACGCTGCTTACGCTCTGACCTCCCTGTATCGAAACTACTTTTTCTGATGTCCTGAGGCTTACTCCCTTTGAAATGAGCTCTTTTTCTGCAAGCGCGGATATCTCTCTGTCAAACGGCATGAGTATCCTGTCTGCGAATTCTACGCAGGTTACGTTCTTTCCAAGGTGAAGGAATGCGTCTACTGACTCGATTCCTATATATCCTCCGCCTACTACGACTACATTTCTGATCTGAGGGTCTGCTGCTATTTCCTTCAGGCGAAGGCCGTCCTCAAGCGTCTTGAGCTGATATACGCCTTTTCTGTCTATTCCTTCTATAGGCGGCTTTACTGCTGAGGCTCCCGTAGATATCATAAGCTTGTCATAGCTGTCTATGAATATGTCTCCTGTCTCGTGGTTTCTCACGAGGAGCTGTTTTTCTGATGGTATTACCTTTAGGACTTCATGATGCAGATGAGTCTTTATTCCTGTCTTTTCAAACTGCTCTCTGGTCCTTGCTATCATTTTGGTGTAGTCGTCGTTGAATCCGCCTACATAATATGGAAGCCCGCACGCTCCATACGAAAGGTATCCGCCCTTTTCGTATACTGTTACCTCTGCCTGTGGGTCCATCCTCTTTATCTTTGAGGCAGCTGACATTCCTGCCGCTACTCCTCCTATAACTGCTACCTTCAAATCTGGCTCCTTTCCTGAATGGAATCTGCCTTTGCCTGTGCTTCGTCAATGGCCTGCCTTACGCTCTTTTCACCTGTGAATGCGCTGTATATCGCGTCATAAAGCACACCGTTCATATCTCCTGCCTCAGCAAGCGGCGGGAAGGGCTCTGCGTATTCTTCTATCATTCTGAGCTGGACTCTGTACCATGGGTATATGTCCGCACCCTTTTCATAATTGGATTTTCTTACAGGCGCTCCCGAGCATTCTCCTGCCATGGCGTCGATTTCCGGGGATCTCAGGTATTCAAGGAGTTCCTGTGCTTCTTCCTTGTTTTTGCTTACTCCCGTTATCGCGAATGACCAGGTTACGTTCCACGCTGTGTCAAATGTCGAAAATCCTATATCTTCCTTTTCCTTACAGTCTTTCATTACTACGCCAAGCTGGCCGCTCCATGTGGTCGCCATCATGGCTTTTTTATCTGAAAGTATCTCTCTTATGTCATCATTTCCATAGGTATGAGTGTCCTCTGGCGCAAATTTTCTGAGAGATACATATTTTTCAAGTTCATTTTCAAGCTCTGCGATATTGCAGCTTATTCCTGATTCGGTCTGAGTGTATACGTCTTTTCCGCCGCTTCTCAGGTATGGCAGCGCATCAAGCAGTATCTCTGACTTTGCGGCCTTGAGGGCGATCGGATTCTGATATCCTGCCTTATGTAATTTTTCGGCGATATCGACAAATTCATCCGCAGTCATTATCTCTCCAGGAAGCTTTCCTGCCGCCTTTTCTACCGCGCTTTTTCTGTATGCTATCATGTGTCCGTCACAGAATGATGGTGACAGATATGTCTTTCCCTTATACTGCATTTCTCTGGCTATGACTGGAAGTATGTCCTCGAAATCATAGCTTATTTCCTGCAGGTATCCTTTTTCTACGAAATCTCTCAGCCAGAGATGCCCTGCTACCATTACGATATCGTAGTCTGCATTTCCCTGAAATGATTTCATCATGGTCTCGAAATAATCGTCCCATGACACTATGTCGAATTCTGCTTCAACGTCTTTTTTGGGGAACTTTCTGAGCAGGTCCAGCCTGCTGTCTACGTATACGCTTACTGCGGGGTCCTGTACCGCCAGTATCTTTATCTTCTTCATTTGTTCATCCCCCTTAAAGATTATTCTTCTATCTGTGGTATCGAATCGACGATTCCGACAACAAGGGCATCAACAGGAGCTGCACTGTCAAGGGCGTGTTGTGTGGTATTATCAGTCGTGATCAGCACGCATTCGCCGATTCCGGCTCCAAGCTTGTCTGCTGCAACAAATATTTCGTCTCGGTTTCCATAAAGTGGTCTTATCGTCAATAGCTTATATCCCACGAGATTCTGACATTTCCTTGTAGATACAACTGTCCCAACTACTTTTCCTAAAATCATGTTCATCACTCCTTAGCCCGTTTTTTTATTTTTCTATTTTCTCGAATCTCAGCATCTGGCCCTGCTCGAGCGCGAATGCGTTTGCATTGTCTGTGTCTATGTGAAGGTCAAGCGCATAACTGCTCTTTACTCTGACCTTTACTCTGTCCATTACTCCGCCGCTTCGGCCTTCGACATAAACTTTTATATAGTCTCCGTCCTTTATTTCAAATGCCGCAGCCTCTTGCTCTGACATGTGAGCATGCCTCTCTGCTATTATTGCTCCCTGAGGCGCATCAAGCTCTCCTGCTGGTCCTTTTACCTTGAGCCCCGGAGTTCCTGAGAGGTCTCCCGATTCTCTTATCGGAGGCTTTATGCCCAGAGTCCTTGCATCTGAAAGCGAAAGCTCTGCCTGAAAGCCTGAACGTACGGGTCCCAGTATCCTCACCTTGTCGATGGTTCCTCTTGGTCCTGTAAGGCTAACTGTCTCCTGCGCTGCAAACTGTCCCGGCTGGCTGAGGGGCTTGAGAAATGTAAGCTGGTGTCCTTTTCCGAAAAGTATTTCCACTTCCTGCTGGGTGAGGTGTACATGTCTTGCTGATATCCCCACCGGTATGAGCTTTTCTGCACTCTTCATCTTTGTTATTTCGGCAAGTACAAGCTCTGTTATCTGATCTATGAGGTTTTGTGTGTTCATATTACCCCTTCCTTCAAGCTCTGTGCATATTAAGAAAGAAAACTAACTCTGCAAATAAACAAAGTCAGTTTTCTACAGTCTTTATTTACTTGATCATTGGCAGGATTGAATTGATGTCTGCGTGTGGTCTTGGGATAACGTGTACTGATACTACTTCGCCAAGTCTTGATGCTGCTTCGGCTCCGCTCTCTGTAGCTGCCTTTACTGCTCCAACATCTCCCTGTACTATTACTGTAACAAGGCCTGAACCTATTTTCTCTGTTCCTACTAATTCTACCTCTGCTGATTTAAGCATTGCGTCTGCTGCTTCGATTGATGCTACTAGTCCTCTTGTTTCGATCATTCCTACTGCTTTCATGATTTCGTCCTCCTGGTTTTTGGTTTCTGAGTTTGATTGGTTTGTTTAACATTATCCTGCGCTTCCTGAGGCGGCTCTGCTGCCGGTGCCTCATCAGCAGATTTTTCGGCCTGGTCAGCTGAGTCTTCTGCCTTAACGCTTTGTGCTGGCTCAGCGCTGATGTTCTGAGCCTTATTATCCTGTTTATCTTCTGCAAGGTTGAGCAGTCTTTTTATCTCCGGATGGGGATTTGATATCGCAACGGCTACTTTGATATTATTCTCTCCTATCCTTCCTCCTGTAGCATATACCGCTTCTATGGCCGCATTTACCGAGGATGTGTCTCCACCTACTATTATCGTCACCATCCTGCCTCCAAGCTTTTTTTCGCATGATACGAGGTGAACGTCTGATGCCTTGAGCATTTCGTCAAGGGCGATAAGGGCATTTGTGAAGAAGTTGATCTCTACTACTCCTATTGCACTGAAATTTTTTTTATTCATTATTCTTTATTTCATTCCTGGAAATATTTTTGCAGTGTCATCGTGAGGTCTGGCTATAACGTGTACGCTTACCAGTTCTCCGAGTCTTGATGCCGCTTCGGCACCAGCTTCTGTAGCCGCCTTTACTGCTCCAACTTCCCCTTTTACTATCACTGTAATAAGGCCAGATCCGATTTTCTCTGTTCCTACAAGCTCTACGTCTGCAGATTTGAGCATTGCGTCTGCCGCTTCTATAGATGCTGTAAGGCCTCTTGTTTCTATCATTCCTATTGCCGCCATATTACTACCTCCATCTGATGGTTATCCGTTTATTTTCACCTTGGTAATTTTTCCCAGTTGAGATGTTCCCTCATATGGATTGTCAATTACACTTGTTATTATTTCCTGTTCTGTGTTGAATCTGAGCGCCGCCTCGTGAGCTGTCTGAGTCGCTATCTTTACGTCTGAGACGCTGCCTTCGAATTTCACCTGTACTGTGAGGGGTATGTTGGCACTGGAGTCCTTGGGATTGATGGTATCAATGCCAAGAATTCTTATATCCGTAGCCTTGCACGCCTTGTCCATTGCATACAGGGCTGTACCATATCCCGCAACTTCTAAAAATCCCATTGCCATGATTACACCTGCTTTTCTATATTATCCTGAAGCCGCCTTCGCTGAGCGCGCATCTTCTCTGTCTAGTGAATGACACGGCATTCGTTATTCCTTCGCCTGTCGGACCTGCGATTGTCATCGTAGTGTGTCCTTCTCCGCCGAATCCAACTCCTGCAAGCGTGGCTCCGTTCTTTACAAATATCGTGGTCTCTACTTCTCTTGCGAAGCGTGTAAGGTTGTTGATGCTTTGTGAGAACATGGATGCAGTGTGTCTGTTTCCGTGCTCTGCGATCATTGCATATTTTATGGCTTCGTCAAGGTTTCTGCATTTTACTATCGGAAGTACCGGCATCAGCTGCTCAAGCAGTACAAATGGATGATCCGGGCCGACTTCACATATGAGAAGCCTGCAGTCGCTCTTTCCCTGCACTCCTATCGCATCAAGCATTTTTCCTGCGTCTTTTCCTACCCAGTTCTTGCTTGTGTGATACTCTCTTCCTTTTGGAGTCTCGTCATATGTGAGCACGAGATTCATTATTTTCTCCAGCTGTGACTCGTTAAGAAGGAATGCGCCTTCCTGGATCATGTTGTAGACAAGGTCTGTAGCGACGCTCTCGATTACGAATACTTCCTTTTCTGCAAGGCAGAGTATATTGTTGTCAAATGAAGCTCCCTTGAAGATCTCCTTTGCCGCTCTCTTTATGTCGGCTGTCTCGTCTACTATTACCGGAGGGTTTCCTGCTCCTGCTCCTATTACTTTCTTTCCTGACTGAAGCAGTGAACGCACCATCGGCATTCCACCTGTTCCTACCAGCATCATTACCTTATCGTTCTTGCTGAGCTCAGAAACTGTCTCAAGCGTAGGGTTTTTTACCATGGTAGCGAGGTTTCTTGGTCCGCCTGCTTCTTCTATCGCTCTGTTTATCATCTGAACGGCAAATCTGCAGACTTCCTTTGCGCTTGGATGCACGTTGAACACTACGCTGTTTCCGCCTGACAGCATAGAGATCACGTTGTTTATGATCGTCTCTGTCGGGTTTGTGACAGGCGTTATGGCTCCTATTACTCCATATGGCGAGTGTTCTACTATAGTAAGTCCGTCATCTCCTGATATTGCCTGTGTAGCAAGGCATTCAGTACCTGGAGTTCTTTCGAGCACGAGCATGTTCTTAAGTATCTTGTCCTCATATCTTCCAAGTCCGGTTTCATCCACTGACATTCTCGCCAGTTTTTCTGCGTTTTTTATGCCTGTCTCTCTGATGCTTTTTATGAGTCTTTCTCTGTCTCTTAGCTGAAATCCTGCCTGATATGCCTTCTGCGCAAGGTATGCTGCCTCTACGGCCTGATCCATCGTATCAAATACACCGTAGTCTCCCTGAACTGTCTGAGCGGCGGCTGATGTCGGTGCATATGGTGATTTCATGCTGAACTCCTGAACCGGAACGCCCGGCCTGTATGTCTTTACCTGCGGGCCTGCTGAGGCTGGGGCCGCTGGAGCTTCTGCCTGAGCTGCCTGGCTCACTACGTTTTTCAGAACCTGCTGTACTATCAGCTCTATATCTTTTTGTCCTATTTCCATGATGTTACCTCTTTAGACTTTCCAATACCTGCTGTGTTATCTTCTGTGTCAGCTCTCTTATAATGGCTTCTTTTTCTGTGCCTGCGGATGATACTGAGCATCCTGAAGCCTGATAGGCTGTGAGTGGTTTATCTGTCTTCACAACGTCTGTGGTATTTGTTTCTTTAAGTGAACATGGTGGCGTGCCGCCTGATGTTATTCCAAGCTTTTCTCTTATGTCGATCAGCTCGTTTACCTGGCTGCAGCTGAGCTCGTTTGCTCTTCCTATTATTCTTCCTGTGTACATGAGCACGGTTGCATAGTACTCAAGTGATTCAAGTCTGTGGTATGCCTCTGTGAGGTCTTTTCCCCATGAGAGCGCTCCGTGGTTTGCAAGAAGCACTGCGTTGTGTGTGTTGCAGTATGGGGCTATCGAGTCTGGAACATCCTGGCTTCCCGGTGTCGCGTAGTGCGCTATCGGTACTGATCCAAGGTTTACTACCGCTTCGGGAAGTATAGCTCTGTCAAGGCTTATGCCTGCTATCGCAAACGATGTCGCTACCGGCGGATGCGCATGTGTTACGGCCATTACGTCCGGATTCTCATTGTATACGCGAAGGTGCATCTTTACTTCTGAGGATGGCTTGAGTTTTCCCATGAGCACTTTTCCGTCGAAGTTCATCTTTACGAGCATGTCCGGTGTCATGAATCCCTTTGACACCCCCGTAGGTGTGGTCCAGATTGTGTTTGGACCTACTCTGCAGCTTATATTTCCGTCGTTTGAAGCCACAAAGCCCTTGTCGTACATTCTTTTTCCTATTGCGATTATCTGCTTTTTGGCTTCATAGTCTGATAAATATTTAAAGCTGTTGTATCCTGTCATCAAATTTTCCCCTCCTTAGTCTGAGAGTTTCAGTAAACTGTATATTAAATTATTTTGCCTGTGCCTGTGCTTTCTTCTCAAAGATCGCCTTAAGTGATTCTTCAAATGGAGGGTAAGCTATTCCGTATTCTGTTATTATTCCGGCGATGCACTCGTGATCTGTAACGTCGAATGCCGGGTTGAATGTCTTTACGCCGTCTGGTGCCATTCTTTCCTTGTACCACATTTCTGTGATCTCCTCTGCCGGTCTTTCCTCTATGTGTATGTCTTTTCCTGTCTGGCAGTTCATGTCTATAGTCGAAGTAGGGGCACAGATGTACATTGGAACTCCGTAGTATTTGGCAAGTATTCCTACGCCTGATGTTCCTATCTTGTTTGCTGTGTCTCCGTTTGCTGCTACTCTGTCACAGCCTACGAATACCGCGTCTATCCAGCCTTTTTTCATTACGCTTGATGCCATGTTGTCACAGATGAGCGTTACGTCTATTCCTGCTGAGTGGAGCTCGAATGCAGTAAGTCTTGCTCCTTGAAGAAGCGGTCTTGTCTCGTCTGCAAACACTCTGAAGTTGTAGCCTTTTTCGTGTCCGAGGTACATAGCTGCTGTAGCTGTTCCATATTTTGAAGTAGCCAGCTGGCCTGCGTTGCAGTGCGTAAGAAGTCCGTCTCCCGGCTTTACGAGTGAAAGGCCGTATTCTCCGATAGTCTTGCATACCCAGATGTCTTCTTCTTTTATTTCAACTGCTTCCTTGTGAAGAAGCTCTACTATCTCTGCTACTGATTTGTCCTTGTTGTCCAGAACGACTTTTTCCATTCTGTTAAGTGCCCATGAAAGATTTACTGCCGTAGGTCTTGATGAATCCAGGTAGTCCTTTGCCTTTACGAATTCGCTGTAGAATGTATCAAAGTCTTCTGCCTTTATGTCCTTTGCCGCAAGGTATGCTCCTATAGCGCCTGCTATCCCTATTGCCGGAGCTCCTCTTACTTCCAGTCTGTATATTGCATCCCAGATCTGTTTCTGAGTGTTCAGTCTCAGAATCTCAATATCATAAGGAAGCTTTGTCTGGTTTATGATGACAAGCTCGCCTTTTTCGCTGTCAAGTGCTACGGTTTCATAGTTGAGTATGTTTTTCTGTTCCATGTTGCTGTCTCCCTGTCTTTAATATTATACGGTTACCTTTGCTACTGCGTCTTTTAGCGCTCCTGTGAAGTCTTTTCCTGTCTTGAAGCTGTCGCGGTTCATTATGAAGTTTTTAGCTGTAAGTATGCAGATTTTTTCTGCTGCAGCTCTTTTGCTTTCATCGGCTATAGTCGTTATGTCCTTAACGTTTGCAAGCCCTACTATTCTTCTTACAAGCTCAAGACCTGCTACTGCTGCCGTGTCTCTGAGTATTGTGTCAAGATACCACTCCTTGAATCCAGGAGTCTTTGCCATGTGGTCTTTTACGTTCTCGTCATAGTATCTGCCGTATTTCTCTATGAAAAGATCTATCGTGTCTTCCACTGACTGCTCTACCCAGCCCGTGAAGTCTGCTTTTTCTGCTTCATCTTCTATTGTGAAGGTTCCGTTGTTCCATGCAAAGAACATGTTTGCCACTACGTTTCCTATGTCATATCCCATTGGTCCGTAGAATGCGAACTCAGGATCGAATATCTTTGTTGAGTGGTCGTTTATGAATATAGAGCCTGTATGAAGATCTCCGTGTATAAGCGACTGCGCATTGTTCATGAATTCAAACTTGCATTTTGCTGCTTCAAGGTGAAGCGCTGTGTCTTCATAAAGCTCCTTCTGAACGAAGTCTCCTACCGGAGGGAATACATTGTTTCTGTTTCCGATATTGTTGAATGGCTCTGTATATACGAGATCTTCTGAAATCTCGCAAAGCTCAGGGTTGATGTAGTTTTTGACATCGTCCTTCTTTGCCTTGTGCTCTACGCATACATCTGTAGTTCCAAGAAGCGTATTTACCATGAATGTCGATATCTGATCTGCAAAATGAGGGAATTTCTCATGGTTCATCAGCGCTGTTCTCATTATAGTATAGTCGAAAAGGTCTTCCATGGTGCATGAACACATAACTGCGTCATAAAGATATACCTCAGGTACAAGCCCTGGTGCAAGCTCGCCCTGCTTCTTAAGTATTTCTGCCTCGATTCTGGTTCTGTCTGTTGAAAGCTTTATGTCTGCAGATATTCTTGCTTCTCCGCCTGCCTGCTTTACTATCACTGATTTTCCTGTTGACTCTTCCTTAACTCTGAAAACATAGTTGAGGTTTCCGTCTCCGATCTCCTTTGAAGTGAGCACTGCATCTGCAGGAAAAATATCAAGCTTTTCCTTTACATATTCTATTACGTCCTGGTCATTCATTAAAAAATAAGTTTCAAATTTTGACATGGTTTCTGATCCTTTCATAAATGTATTTATTATATTAAAGCTTCGCTAATTCTTCTTTCTGAAGTACGTACTTGCAAGTGCTATTGCAAGAACTGCTCCCTTTACTATATCAAGTGAGTAGTATGGAACTGACATCATTACGAGTCCGTTCTCAAGGATACCTACAAGAAGCGCTCCTACAAGTGTTCCTATCGCGTTGGCCTTTCCTGAGCCTGCGAATGAGAATCCTATATATGCTGCTGCAACTGCAGGCATAAGATATCCTGCTCCTGCGTTTATCTGTGCTGATCCAACCCTTGCCGCTATCAGGATACCACCCATTGATGCGAAAAGCGTTGAAAGGAAGTATGCAAGTGCGCGGTATTTTTCTACCGGTATACCTGAAAGTCTTGCTGCCTCAAGGTTTCCACCTACTGCATACATGTATCTTCCGTGCTTTGTGTAAGTAAGGAATATGTGTACAAGAAGCACTATTACAAGCATTATGAGTATTATCCACGGTGCCTGTCCTATTTTTGAGAAGAGCTCCGGAACCTTTCCTGTAGTTATAGTTCCGTCAAGTCTTGCCATGTTCTGAGAAACAGAGCCTCCACCTGAGTATGTCATCGCAACTCCCTGGAATATGAACATGGATGCAAGAGTCGCAAGCATATCAGGCACTCCGAGCTTTACTATAAGGAATGAGTTCACTGCCGCTACTACAAGTGCCACGAGAAGCGCAAGTCCTATCGAAGTGAATGTGGACATGCCATACCATACGAACATCGTCATTACGAGCGATGTCGCAAAGGTAGCCGTAGATCCAACTGAAAGGTCGAATCCGTTTACTGTAAGGGATATGGTAACCCCTATTGCTATTACCGTAACTATCGATATTCCTCTGAGTATTGTAGTCATGTTGCTAATCGTAAGGAATGTTGTCGGCATGAGCGCTCCAAACAGCGCTATCAGGAACACGATCGTTATAACCGTTCCCCACTTGCTTATGAACTCTATGATTGAGTTCTTGTTCTTTTTATTTTCTGATTTCTCAACCTTTATAGTCGATTCCATTACTAACGTCCTCCTGTTGAATAATAAAGAAGTTCTTCTTCATTTGTATTTGCGATTTCAAGTTCTTTTACGATTTCTCCGTCATACATCACATATGTTCTGTCAGCTATACCAAGGATCTCTCCAAATTCGCACGAAGCATATATTATGCCCTTGCCCATCTCTGCAAGGCGTCCTATGAGCTCGAATATGTCCTGCTTTGCTCCTACGTCTACTCCCTTTGTAGGCTCGTCCAGGATATATATGTCTGCGTCAGAGATCAGCCATTTTCCAACGGCAACCTTCTGCTGATTTCCTCCTGAGAGAAGCTTTACAAGCTGATTCTCTGAAGGAGTTTTTATTCCAAGATCTGCAATGATTTCCTTTGCTGCCGCTTTTTCTGCATTCTTGTCAATGAAGCTGAATTTTTTGGAATATTTGTCAAGCGATGTAGCTGAAAGGTTTGCATAAACCGGATCTTCTACGAGTATTCCTTCTTTTCTTCTCTCTTCAGGTACAAGCGCGAGTCCCTGCTTTACGGCGCTGAAAGGGTTTGTGATCTTAAGAGGCTTTCCGCTCAGCCTTACTTCTCCCTGGCTCTGCTTCATAGCTCCAAACAGGGTCTTGCAAAGCTCTGTCTTTCCGGCTCCAACCAGTCCGGAGATTCCTATTATCTCGCCTTTTCTTACATTGAAGCTTACGTTCTTTACGGTTCCTTCTTTTTCATGAAGGCCGTCTACTTCAAGGAGGACTTCTCCAATTTCAATCTCTTTCTTTGGATATCTATCATCGAACTTTCTGCCAAGCATCATTTCTACTACCTGCTTTGGCGTAAGATTATTGTCAATAGGCTTGTTGGCAACTACTGTGCCGTCTTTCATTATCGTTATGTTCTCACAGATCTCGAAAAGCTCGTTAAGTCTGTGCGATATGAAGATTATTCCAACGTTTTCATTCTGAGCAAGATCTCTTACTATCCTGAAAAGCTCCTTTGTCTCAGTGTTGCTCAGAGGCGCTGTCGGCTCGTCAAGCACGAGGAACCTGCATTCTTCTACCACGGCTCTTGCTATAAGAACCATCTGTTTCTGCGCAAGCGAAAGATCGCTTACCAGATCTTTTATATTCATAGAAATATTGAGTTTTTTCAGAATAGCCTCTGCTCTTGTATGTATTTCCTTCCAGTTGACCATCTGTTTCTTGCCCATGTTGTTAACTGTGCTGTTCAGCATTATATTTTCTGCAACGCTGAGGTATGGTATGAGCGCAGTATCGACTTCCTGATACACTATCTCTATACCCTTGCTTTTTGCTGCTTTTGGAGAGCGAATCTCTTCCTCTTTTCCATCTATGAATATCTTGCCTTCATAGTGTGAATTTACTCCTGACAGTACCTTCATCAGGGTAGATTTTCCTGCACCATTTGCTCCTATGAGTGCATGAATTGTTCCACTTTCCATTTCAAAATCGACGTTTGAAAGGGCTTTTACTCCAGGAAACTCTATAGATATATCCTGCATTTGTAGCTTTATACGCTTTGTCTGTTTCATCGTCTCACATCCATCCCATTTTAAAAAACTAATTTATCCATATTTAAGAATAGAGAAGTGGAGTGTATACTTCTCTATCCTAAATATATTCAATAATTAAAGTAAATTGCTGTTATTTCGCGTTTGCTGCTCTAAGTTCATCCATCCAAGGCTCGTTGAATGCATCAGACTGTCCCCATCCAGGAACTGCATCAGCAAGTGTGTTCATTGTTGTGTCTGCGCTAAGCTGATCTTTCTTTATAAGGTGTGCTTCAAGGTTGTAAGTCTGTGGTGTCTCTTCGTCGTGAAGCTTTTTAGCAAGAAGTCTCATGTTAACTATTCCTATAAGCTTAGGGTCTACTGCTGCTGTTGCTGACCATACGCTTCCCTCTTCCATCATAAGGTTGATGTCCTGGTTTGAAACGTCTATTGAAACAAGGTTTATATCAGTTCTTCCTGCTTCTTTAAGGGCTTTGTATCCACCTTTTGCCATTTCGTCCCATGATCCCCACATAGCATCAACTGTGCCGGCTGGGTATTTTGGAAGTACTGCGCCTACTCTGTTTGAAACTTCTCCCTGAACATCGTCAAGAGTTGAAGGTCCTACGTTTTCAAGCGTAACGATCTTTCCAGCTGCTTCGTACTCTTTGTATACTACTTCACGGCTGTCAAGTGGAGGGATTCCAGGTCCAAACCATATCTTAAGAACTTTTGCAGGCTTGTTAGGTGATGCTGCAACTATTTCATCAAGTGAAAGTCTTGCAAGCGCCTCATCGTCCTGAGCTGTTGAAGTTACTCCCTCAGGAATAGTTCCATCTTTGAATGCTGTATCAAAAGTTACTACCTTCATTCCTGCATCAAGTGCTGGCTGAATCATGTCTGTTGAATATTCTGCCTTTCCGTGTGATATGATAATTCCGTCATATCCTTTTTGAATCTGCTGTGCTACAAGCTCCTGGAACTTTGCATCGTCTCCGTTTGAGATGAAAGTGTCAACCTGATACCCAAGTGCCTGTCCTTCTGAAGTAGCTCCCTCAAGGAACTGCTTTGTATGGTCATCTGAAGGAAGGTTTCTTATTACCGCTATCTTTCCAGATGTTGCTGTTTCTGTAGACTCGCCTTCTGCACTTTCATTTGATGATCCGCATCCTGCAAGAAGTGATGCTGAAAGTGTTGCCACCGTAAGCAGTGACAGTATTCTCTTTGCTTTTACATTCTTTACCATAAGTATCCTCCTGGTATGTAATATTAGATTTTTGTGTGATTTATAATAAATACGAAGGCAGATAAAACACTCCCGTTAGCCATCGCAGTTATTAACGCTGTTCTGCCTTTGGAGGGCAGGTACTCTCTCTTACTGTAAGCTTTGTTCTTGTAACCATTTTTATGCAGCCTTTTTCCTTATTCTTTATCTTGTTGTTCAGAGCTTTTACTGCAAGCTCTCCAAGCTGCTCCTTGTCCACATGCATTGTCGTGAGACTCTTTTCGAGGACTCTTCCAAATGGTATGTTGTCAAATCCCACTACTGATACATCCTCAGGGACCTCATAGCCTTTTTCTCTGAGCGCCTTTATGGCTCCTATGGCTATGGTATCGTTTGCCGCAACATATGCGGAAGGTATTCTTTTTCCCGATTCGAGCTCCGTGATCATGTCGCAGTATGCTCCCTCGAGATTTGGCTGTACGAACTTTATGTTTTCCTCGCTGTACTCCATTCCGAGCTTTCTTATTGCTCTTTCGTAGCCGATGCTTCTCTGTTCGAAGTTTGGAAATCTTATATGGCTGTCTATGTATCCTATGTCCCTGTGTCCAAGCTCGTACAGATATCTTACTGCTGAGAATATGCCTCCGTAATTGTCCATTACCACGCAGTCCACGTCATGATCCTCGAACATGTTGTCAACTGCGACAGTTGGAACCGGAATGGTCCTTATGATCTCGCCTTTGTCCGATTCAAGCTCCGTAGCCAGTATTATAACTCCTTCAAAGCTGTCAAAGTCTATATATTTGATTTCTCTTTCAAATTCGCCCACTTCTATATTCTTTATAGTGAGGCTGTATTTGAGCTCTCTGCTTGCAAATTCTATCGCATCTACGACTCTTGCCACAAAGTCGCCATTGTGCTCTATCGCTGCTCCATTGCCTATGTATTTTATGAACAGGATATTCTTTTTGATCGTATAGCTCTTCTTGTTGTATCCGTTTGAATTTGCTATGTCCCATATGAGTTCCCTTGTCTTTTCGCTTACTGCGCCCTTGTTATTGAGAGCCAGCGAAACAGTGGCTTTTGAGACTCCTGCCTTTTCTGCAATTTCTTTGATAGTTATCGACATATTTACCATCTACTTTTCAATTTTATATTTTTGTGTTTTCACATTTTCTTATAAGAATAATATCATATTTTTAATAAAATGCAAACGTTTTTTTATTAAAACTTTTTATTAAGTTTTTATCAATATGCACGTTATTTGTGATTTCAATATCTTCAGCTTTATAATTTATGTCAAAAATTAATATATGTGTTACTATATTAACCTGAATAAGCGCTTTTATGAGTCTTTTATCTTGTATATTTGTCATATTTGTATACAAAACTCAGTATTTTTTGGTGAATTTCAGATTAAGTTTAACTAAAGTTTAATAAACGAAAAGAAAAAACCAGGCCTTCACGTTGCTGCGTGACCGACCTGGTATCTATTAAAGTTTTATTAAAATTTTTACTAAATATTTTACATTTGTTTAATGCTGTTTCTTTCTATGAGCTTTGGTCTTATGAGAATCTTCACTGTATCTTCGTTTATCCCCTCTATGCTTTCGACAAGAAGCCTCACAGCTCTTTCGCCAAGGCTTTTCTTATTTACGCACATTGTAGTGAGAGGGCTGTCCATCATCGTGCAGAAAGGTATGTCGTCAAAACCTATTACGGATATGTCCTCAGGCACGCTGTATCCATTTTCCCTGAGTGCCTTTATGACGCCTATAGCAAGGGTATCGTTTCCTGCTATATAGACAGAAGGCAGCTTTATGCCTTTGTGCAGGAGCTTTACCATGTCTTCGTAGGCTCCGTCAAGGGTTGGCATTACTTCTATGGTGTTTGCAGGATCATATTTGAGTCCGAGTGCAGAAAGCGCTCTTCGATATCCTTCTTTACGGTTCATTATATTTGTGAATTTGACGCTGCTGTGTATATAGCCGATGTCTGTATGTCCTTTGTCTTTAACATATTTCACTGCATCATATATCCCCCCCGCATTGTCTATGCTCACTGCGTTGAGGTCTACTGTCCCGAATACATTGTCTACTGCAACCACCGGTATGCTGAGGCTCTTTATCTGCTCTCCAAGCTTTTCATCCGCTTCGGTTGAAAGGAATATGACTCCTGAGAACTCATCCTTATCTATCTGGTATATGCTCTCATGCCAGTCCCTTGCCTGTATATTCTTGATGTTTATGTTGTATTCATGATCGCTTGCAGTGACTTCTATGGCGTCTATTATCTTCGCTATAAAGTCACCGTTTTTTTCTATGGATATCCCGCTGCTTACGTATTTTATCAGCAGGATGTTCTTTTTCCCTTCCTGCTTTCTTTTTATATATCCGCTTTTTCTCGCAATCTCGAGTATGTGCTCCCTGGTCTCTTTCTTCACATTCCCCTTGTTATTGAGGGCCAGGGACACGGTTGCAATCGATACCCCCGCTAAATCCGCAATTTCCTTTATTGTCACGTTACCCCTTCCTTCTTTCAATAAAATAGCAGCCTGCCATTGACAGCTGTTTATTCAGCATCTGAAAGCATAAGTTTAATCCGGTTTTCCTGATTTACCCTGGACGCGCTCGGATCATAGTCGACCGATACTATGTTTGCTTTTGGATATATCTCTCTTATCTTTCTTATCATTCCCTTGCCTGCAATATGGTTTGGAAGGCATCCAAACGGCTGTGTGCATATGACGTTGTTGACGCCGTGCGCCACCATTCCTATTATCTCTGCAGGAAGGAGCCAGCCTTCTCCCATCTTTACTCCGAGGCTTATTACCCTGGTAACGAGCTTTCGGCCTTCTTCGAAATTGTGCAGAGCTGAAAAGCTGCTGTTTTTCCTGATGATTTCTCTGATGTCCTTCTGCTTTGAGAGTATATATCTGTATATTATCCTTGAATTGAATGCTCCCAGAGCTTTGCGCCCATAGAGTCTGTAGTCCACTATACTATTATACACTACATAGAGGCAGAAATCCATAAGTCCCGGAACAACAGGTTCTGCATCTTCGCTGAGAAGGAATTTCTCAAGTTCGTTGTTTCCAAGAGGTGAGAATTTCACATATATCTCTCCGACTATGCCTACTCTCTTTTTCTGCGGCCCCTGTCTCTCTATGGAGCTGAATCTTTTTACTATGTCCTCTGCGATCGCTCTTATTTCGCTGTACCTTATTACCGTCCTTCCGCGAAAGTGATCCGATATCTTTGCCACTATCTCGTCTACCTGGCTGTCACAGCTCCCTTTGTTTACTTCATATGGTATGCTCTGATTATAAAGGGCCATTATGAGGTCCCCGAGAAGCACTCCGTATGCTAGCTGCTGTATTACTTTCAGTGAAAGATGAAATCCTGAGGATTTCTCCGTCCCTGAAAAGTTGAGCGAAATTACCGGTATGTGGCCATAGCCTGCCTTGTTCAGCGCCTTCCTGAGAAGATGGATATAATTTGAGGCTCTGCAGCCTCCGCCTGTCTGGCTTATCATAAGGGCAATCCTGTCTTTGTCATATCCTCCGTTTTCTATCGCATCTATGAGCTGACCTATTACGAGTATTGCCGGATAACAGGTGTCGTTGTGTACGTGCCTGAGCCCTGTCTGTGCTATCGAGGGACCGCTGGTCTCGAGCAGCTCCATGTTGTATCCATAATTCTTCAGTATCGATATTATCAGCTTGAAGTGTATGGGAAGCATGTTTGGAACCAGTATAGTATAGTCTTTTTTCATTTCCTGGGTAAATTCAACCTTTTCAAGCTTCATGTCCGTTACTCCCTCTATCTGTCAATTGCTGCCTTAAGGCTTCTTATCCTTATCCTGGCAGCGCCCAGATTGTTAATCTCATCTATCTTGAGCTGTGTATATATTTTTCCGCTTTCCTCAACTATGGATCTTATCTCATCGGAGGTTATTGAATCTATGCCGCATCCGAATGAAACCAGCTGAATTAGCTGTGCGTTCTGCTTGTTTTTTACATACTCTGCGCTTGCATACATCCTTGAATGATAGGTCCACTGATTGAGCACATTTACCTGTGGCACCTCTGCCAGCCTGGCTGCCACGTCCTCGGTTATCACTGTCATGTTGCAGGATGCTATGAGCTGGTTTATACCGTGGTTTATCTCAGGATCTATGTGATATGGCCTTCCGGATAGAACCGCTATCGTAAGCCCGTTTTTGTCAGCATATTCAATATATCTGAGGCCCTCCTCATATACTTCGTCTTCGTATTTCTTCTGAGCCCTGAATGCGGACTCCATGGCTCTGGATATCCTCATTCTGCTGACTCCCCTGAACTCCTTCAGCTCCCTGAGAAGCTGGGTCTTCAGCTTTATCCTGCTGTTAAGCTCCAGATACGGCTTTATAAGCCTCGTATTCCTGAGGTTCTTCTGGTTGGCCTCTATCAGCTCCGGATAATATGCAACTACAGGGCAGTTATAGCAGTTGTCTCCTTTTTTTTCATCCACATTGTAGGTCATGCATGGATAAAAAATCGCATCACAGCCTTTTTCAATAAGGGTTTCAATATGTCCGTGAACAAGCTTCGCCGGATAGCATACTGTATCTGAAGGTATTGAATTCTGGCCTTTTCTGTAGATCTCGCGGTTTGATATGTCTGAGATGATCACTTTGAATCCCAGCGAGCTGAAAAATTCATTCCAAAGAGGCAACTGCTCTACCATGTTCAGCACGAGTGGTATCCCTATTCTTGGGGAGTCTTCTCTAAGCGACTGATTTTTTTCTTCCGCGCTTTTTTTAAGGGCTCTCAGCTTGTCGAGCTTGAACTGATACATATCCGGTATTTCTCTGCCCGCTACCCTTCCAAGCGGTTTTTCGCAGCGGTTTCCGGATATATACTTTCCTCCGTTTTCAAAAGTATTTATGTTGAGATTGCAGTTGTTCGTGCAGAGTCCGCACTTCGCGTGCTTTACTGTGTGGCTGAAGGTCATCAGCTCACTTCTGCTTATCATCTTTTCGGCCTTATTTGATGCTGACCTCTCTCTGGCATACAGGGCTACTCCAAATGCCCCCATAAGCCCCGATATGGAAGGCCTTATGACATTTCTTCCTATCTCCTTTTCAAAGCTCCTCAGGATGGCATCATTCAGGAATGTGCCTCCCTGCACTACGATGTTTTCTCCGAGCTCATCTGCGCTGTTTATCCTTATTACCTTGTAAAGGGCATTCTTTACTACGCTCATGGAGAGTCCTGCCGATATATCCTCCATGGATGCACCTTCCTTCTGAGCCTGCTTTACTGATGAATTCATGAATACCGTGCACCTTGAGCCGAGGTCTATCGGCTGTTTTGATACGACTCCCATGCTGCAGAAATCCTCTACCGTATGTCCCATGGATTTTGCAAAGGTCTCTACGAAAGAGCCGCATCCTGATGAACAGGCTTCGTTGAGCATTATATTGTCTACGCGCCCGTTTTTTATCTTGAAGCATTTCATGTCCTGACCGCCGATGTCTATTATGAAGTCGACCTCAGGGCAGAAGTGCCTTGCTGCCATGTAATGGGCTACCGTTTCTACGGTCCCATGATTTATACCAAACGCATTTTTGATGAGATCTTCTCCATATCCGGTAACTCCGGAGCTTTCTATAGTTATCCTGTCCTCGCACAGATCGTATATCTCTTCAAGCTGATGTCTCACTATCTGTACGGGATTTCCCTTGTTTGAGCTGTAATACTGATACAGTATCCTGTTATCCTCGCTTATCAGCACTATTTTCGTGGTAGTGCTTCCGCAGTCTATTCCCAGATACGCCTTTCCCTTATAGAATATGGCCTCTGCTGTCTCCAGAGTGTTTTTCGAATGTCTCTCTACGAATTCACGATATTCCTCCATATCCTTGAACAGCTGAGAGAGATACTTAGTGTTTGCTGCTATTTCTCTTGTTCTGCAGGTCCTGTCTATTATCTCATCGAAGCTGTATGCCTCTCTGTTTTTCCTGCTGTGATAGGCCGCTCCTGCCGCTATGGCATATGGTCCGACTTCCGGGAAATGGGCGTGCTCCGGGCTGAGACCCAGCGTATCTATGAATCTTTTCTGAAGCCCTTTGTAAAAATGAAGCGGGCCTCCAAGGAAAAGCACGTCTCCTTCTATATCTCTTCCCTGCGCAAGTCCTGACAGTGTCTGATCCACAACTGCCTGAAATATGCTCATGGCTATATCTTCTTTTCTTGCTCCCTGGTTGAGTATGGTCTGAATATCCGTCTTTGCGAATACTCCACACCTGGAAGCAATCGAGTATATCCTCTCCGAGTTCTCCGAGAGAATGTCAAGCTCCTCTCCCGTAACGTTGAGCAGAACTGACATCTGGTCTATGAAAGCGCCCGTGCCGCCTGCACAGGTACCGTTCATCCTCTCCTCCATAAGCCCTGTGAGGAATATTATCTTGGCATCTTCGCCTCCAAGCTCTATTACCACGTCAGCTGCGGGGACCAGTACTCCTACTGCCTGCCTTGTCGCAAATACTTCCTGTACAAAATCAAGCCCGCTTGCCTTTGCAAGTCCAAGTCCAGCCGAGCCTGTTACCGAAACCTTTATCCCTCCCTGTTTCAGTATATCTGAAAGCTCCTCGAACTTTCCCATCTCGAGGAGCATTTCAGCTGTCTTTTCTCTTACTTTTGAATAATGCCTGTCGTATTTTCTGTAGATAATTTCCGTACCTCTGAGAAGTACTACTTTAACCGTTGTAGATCCTATGTCTATGCCTAATAAAATCTCCATGATGCTTCCTATCTGCTTTTCTCTTAGCCGTCAAAGATACATGCAAGCTGCATGTATCTGCTGATTATTTGTTATTCATACCATATTATACTACAAATAAATTTTAATTAAAGTAATATTTTTTGAATGAAAATCAGTTTGTGAAATCCTCATATTTCGTACTTGCGCTTTTTGGGCGGAAGCGGTATGAAAACTGATGTTACCTCCTTGTATGACTGATATCCGGGCCTTTTTTCAAAGCTCTTTTCAAGCATAGGCACGCCTGATACGAAAAGCAGAAGGAACGTTATTACAAAAGGGCTTATAAAAGCTGCCGCGCCCGCTCCTGACCCAAATGCCGCAAGTCCGATCCCCCACCACATGGTGGATTCTCCAAAGTAGTTTGGATGGCGTGAATATTTCCACAGCCCTGTCCTCAGTATGGTCCCCTTGTTTGCGGGATTTTTCTTGAACTGCTCCAGCTGATAGTCCCCCACGCTTTCAAAGAAGAATCCGATCATCCATATCACAGCTCCCAGAGCCGTTATCCATGTAAACTCAGATGACTCCATGCTGTTCAGGAGTATGAATGGACTTGCTACCGTGAGCATGAAAAGTCCCTGAAGCATATATACCTGAAGGAAGGCTCTCGGGATTACCCATTTGCCCCACTCCTTTCTCCATGCAGCATATCTGAAGTCCTCTCCTTTTCCGAGATTCCTCCTCATGATATGGATAAACAGCCTCATGCCCCATATCGTGACTGCGAGAGTTATTATTATATTGGATACAAAAAAGCTCCTGCTGATAAAGAGCGTGAACCAGGCGGTTATAACAAACCCCAGCCCCCAGCCTATGTCTACGATGGAATTGTTCTTTTTGATCGTACCGGCAATGAAAAATATAAAGAAATAAAGCATGACAAGCATTACAGCCTGTACGATAATATAAATCCTCATAAGGATCTCTCCCTTCTATCCGGTTATTGAAACTGCAACTGCGCCTTCGCCTACATGAAGCGCCGTAACCGATGATATCTCACATACATACGCAGGCGGCTTTCCTGTTATCTGTTCCAGCTTCTCTACAAAATCTGATGCCTTTCTGTAATCTCCTGAATATGAAACTGCGTAGTCCCTTATCTCTCCTTCTCTTGCTTTTTCGCGGATCAGATGGTACATCTTGTCAAGAAGAGATAATCTGCTGAGCGATACGAAGGGTACGGTTCCATTTCCCTCACTGTCAAGGGATATCATGGCCTTCAGCCCAAGAGCCGCTCCGATTGAAGCTGTCTTTTTTGGAACTCTTCCGCTCCTGCTTACATTTTTGAGGGTACTGAGTGCCACATATATCTCGGTTTTCTCAGATATGGATCTTGCAGCGTCAACCACTGAGTCAAAATCCCGTCCTTCTTTGATCAGCTGCGCGATCCTCATGACCAGAAGTCCCTGAGCCGCAGAGTTGAGCCTGCTGTCTACCACCTTTATCTGAAATCCCTTTTCCCTGAGCTTTACCGCAGATTTCTGGAATGCATCATATACTCCACTTAGCCTTGAGGATACGGTTACTGCTATTATGTATCCGTAATGCCTGCTGAGCAGCTCAAGCTTTTCCATCACCTGAATGTCATTTGGCATGCTGCTTGTAGGGTAGCTCTCCTTCTTTCTCATCTCCTCATATATCTTCTGCCTTGATATTCCAATTCTGTCTATATATGTCGATTCTGCGGACTGTATGCTTAGCGGGATTACATGTATGTCATATTTGTCTATTATTTCATCTGGTATATCTGCTATCGAATCTGTAACCAGAGCAATACTTTTATTTTTCTCTTCAATCCTGTTTATGAGATGCATATCACGCTGTCTCCATGCTTTTCAAGCGCTTCTCTTATATCCTGGCTTTGGGAGATCGTCCCTGTGATGAGGCATTCGCAGCAGTATCTGTATATGCTGCTTTCTTCATGCTGGTCGAAATCTGCAGGAAGATTCTTCATAAGGCTTTCCATCTGAACCGATTCATGATTTTCATTATTATTTCCGGATTCGTCCTGGCTTATGCTGTGGAGCGCATTCTTTATCCCCTCAAGGAAGTATACGAAGCCGCTGCCGCCTGAATCTACGAGATTGTGTTTTTTAAGGACCTCGAGCTGCCCTGTGGTAGCCTTGAGAGCTGAATATGCAGTATCTATAGACTTTTCATAAAGGTCCTCAAATGTCCTGATTTCTTCTCTGTTTTTCTCGAGGTATTCGCTCCATGACCTTATGACCGTCAGCATGGTGCCCTCTACCGGCCTTGAAACCGCGCTGTAGAGCTTTCTTGCCGATGATGCGTTTATGTTTATGAAGTCGCTTACATGAAGCCTGTCCATGTCTCCCGACTCCTCAGCCAGCCCCATGACATACTGCGCGAATATTATTCCTGAGTTTCCCCTGGCTCCTGACACTATCGCCTCTGCCATGGAAAGCGCGGTCTGTGCAAATGAAGGACCTACGCTGGCAAACTCTATGGCGCTCCTCATGGTAGCCTCCAGATTGCTTCCTGTATCTCCGTCAGCCACAGGAAATACATTTATCCTGTTGAGCTTTTCCTTGTTCCTTATGACAAGCTCCGCTCCCGATGCAAAGAGCCTGTAAAAATCCGTCCCATTCATGAATTCAGTTCCCATAATATCCTCCCCGTTGAATAATATATTTTACATGAACCTGTTTATCAGCATATAGCTCAGCACTGAAGTAGATGATGCCACAAAAGCTCCCCAGATAAGGTCTATGACCGTAACGAAAAGCGGCCAGCCCTCTATCGTAGCAAGATTTGTGAGATCATAGGTCGCATATGCGACAAATCCAAAAAATGCCCCCGCTGCCAGAGCATATCTTATGCTCTGTGTTCTTACAGATGGCTCTATAACGAAAAACAGAAGCCCCGCCATAAAAATCAGGTAAAACACTCCTGCCGCCCACCATACTATATTCTTTGCCATTATATATCCCAGGTATTTCGCATAGATGCCCCTTGCTATGAATCCAAGCCATATTGCATCTATACACAGGAATATACCTGTCGATATAAGATACATCTTCATCCATGCAGCCATGTTGCCCTCCTTAATCCTTAAAACCAGATATGCTTCTGTTATATATTTACCCATGTAAGTAAAAAAAAAGTCTCGGGATTTCTATTTTATTTTGAATTAATGGTTATATATATACTACCCAAACAAAATGAAAGGAGGGTATTTTATGGACGTTTCGAACAAATATCTGAAATGGCTGGAATCTCAGATGGATGCCTGGGTGGACAAAAACCTCATATCATCTGATCAGAAGCTTGCGATAGAAGGCTTTTACGGAGATATGCCTTCAGAAAAAACAGAGATACTCCCTGTAGTGCTTGCTGTAATAGGAAGTGCGCTCGTAGGACTCGGGATAATACTCCTGCTCGCGAGGAACTGGTCTGAGTTTTCAAGACCTCTGAGACTCGTTATTTCAGTGATGCCATTTATTGCCGGAATGACTGCCGCATTCATCATCGTCATAAAGGACAGGCCAAAATGGACACACGAGGCTGTCGGAGTCTTCATACCGATCTCTGTAATTGCCGGACTTGGGCTGATAGGACAAACCTATCACAGCGTACAGCCGGCTCAGAGCATATTCCTTGTTTCCGCACTCATATCTCTGCCCTTTGTATATCTTCTGGATTCATCTATTGCTGCCATAATCTATATATTCCTGAGCGCAATATTCGTTATCGCATCTCCTGTAGAGTATATGTACGTGTCTCTTGCCAAGGCTATTGCGATGATTCTTCTCATAATACCATACAGCTCTCTGCTGGACAGGGAAAAGAGAAAGTTTGAAGGCTCATGGATAAACACCTTCGCTGTGATATACGGCTTTGCATGCATGATATCATCTACTAATCAGAGTTCATATTTTCCTGAGGGACTTCTTGTTTACGGTCTCATTATCGCGGGAATATTCATACTGAGATCTGAGCGCTTCTCATTTCCTTATGCGCTTTCGCTGCTCCTCATTTTTGCCGCTTTCTTCATACTGACCTTCAATTTCAGATGGAGATACAACTTTGCGTACAGCTATGATACACAGTCTATGCTTGTGCTTCTCTTTCTTGTAGCTTCATGTGCGGCGATTTTCTACATGAACCTCCGGATCGGCAACGCAGAGTTCATAAGATATGCAGCTTTTCTTGTGATTCCATTTGTAAGCATAATATACAGCACCATGGCTTACTCCATTAATATAGAGAACGCGGTTGTATGGTCATTCAATCTGGCCTTCTTCGCTGTCGCCGTAAGTATATTCGTAAACGGCTCAAGGCTTCTGCTCAGAAGCGATGCCAGCATAACACGTGCAAACATGGGACTTATACTGATACTGGCTATAATATCAAAATGGTTCTTTGATATCGACATCAGCTTCCTTGCAAGAGGAATACTTTTCATATGCCTTGGCGCAGCTTTTCTGATATTTAATTATGTTTTCAGCAGAAAGAAGAAGAGAGGTGCAGGAAATGACAGATAAGAAAAAGAAACTTGCTCTCATGGCGGCCTTCAGCGCTGTGGCCCTTATTGCCATAATATTTACAGGGCTCAAGTCTGAAATGGCTCTGAGACTCGGAGATCCTTATAATATAAAGATACAGGGATATGATCCCTACGATCCTGTGCGCGGAAAATATATAATGTTCACGATAGATACCTCGAAAGTACGTACTTCTGAGGATATCGGCTATGCGCAGAGCAGGGTCTGCTATGTGACTCTTGTAGAGGACAGCGAGGGCTTTTATGTACTTGATGAGGCTTTTCTTGAAAAGCCGGAGGGTGTGCCTTATCTCAAGACCTTCATGAGAAACTACTATGATGGCTCATATTTCTATACGTCACCGTTTGACAGCTATTTTCTTTCCGAGGATATATCGCTTAATGCCGAGACCATCCTCAACCAGAATTTTGAGAGCGCATATGTTACGGTTCGTATCTGGAATGGCACTGGTGTTGTTTCCGGAATGTATGTAGACGGCAGATCCATCGAGGAACTCGCAGCGGCGGTCGGATAATATGATCATGCCCACCGGGAAATCCGGGCACAAAAAAACACCCGGCATAAATGCTCAGGTGTTTCGAATTGGCTACGTCCTACTTTCCCGGGAGGCTGCCCTCCAAGTATTATCAGCGATGCAGGGCTTAACTTCTGTGTTCGGAATGGGAACAGGTGTATCTCCTACTCTATTGTAACCATATTACTTTCTTAGTATATCATATGTCCCAGGATATTTCAATACCTTTTCACATAAATAAGGAGCATAATATGAATGTAAACAGATACAGAAAGATGACTTCGGTCGCAGCCGGCAGGAAAAAGCCGGACCTCGTGCTCAAGAACGGACGGGTAATCAATGTGTTCACTGATAAGATAGAGACGTGCGACATAGCCATATGTGATGGCATGATCACAGGCACAGGAAGCTTTGAAGGAACTAAAGAAATAGATCTTGAGGGAAAATATGTATCTCCAGGATTCTTTGACGCGCATCTTCACATGGAGTCTACGCTTGTGACTCCCGCAGAGCTCATACGAAACGTGATTTCATGGGGGACTACTTCATTCATAGAGGATCCTCATGAGGCTGCAAACGTAAAAGGCAGCGATGGCATAGACTATATTCTCTCACAGACTGAAAATGTTCCTGCGAATGTGTTCGTAATGCTTCCCTCCTGTGTTCCATCTCTTGAATTTGAAAACAACGGATGCATATTCGGTCCGGAAGACATGAAAAAATATGTTGATAATCCCAGAATTCTGGGGCTGGGAGAGGTCATGGACTACCCCTCCGTAATAAGTGGCAGCAAAAACATGATGAAGAAGATCTGCATGTTCAGCGACATGGTAATAGACGGCCATGCTCCGGATCTTTCTGACAGCGACCTTGATGCCTATATGATATCTGGGGTGGCTACCGATCACGAAGCCACAACCTTTGAATATGCGCTCAAGGAGGTCAGCAGAGGCATGCATGTCCATATAAGGGAAGGCAGTGCTGCAAAAAATCTGGACGCCATAGTAAACGGCATAGTCGAAAACAGGATCCCGACTGACAACTTCTCATTCTGCACAGATGACAAGCACATCGAAGAGATAAAGAACGAGGGCCACATAAGCTACTCCGTAAAAAGAGCCATCCAGCTTGGAATAGAGCCCGTAGCCGCTATTAAGATGGCCACTATAAACACCGCACGGTGTTACGGACTAAGGCACCTTGGGGCAATAGCCCCGGGATATCAGGCAGACCTCGTCATATTCAACAACTTTGAAGAATTTGTAATATCAGATGTCTATCACCTCGGCAAAAACATAAAGGATTTCGAATGGAGCAGTCCGAGCCTGAGCAGCAACCATCCTCTCAAGAATACAGTGGATATCTCAAATATATTCAAGAGCAGCTTTTCCATGCCAATGGATGATTCAAAGAAGGCCGTTATAAACCTTATGGACAATCAGATAACCACGCTCAGGAGCGATGAATATCTGCCAAAGAGAAATGGATTTTTCATTCCTGATCCTATTTTCAACAAGATTGCAATCATTGAAAGACACAAAAATACCGGACTCATAGGAATGGGCGTTGTCAAAGGATTTGGAATATCCGGGGGTGCAATCGCATCCAGCGTGTCTCACGATTCGCACAATATTTCCGTAATAGGAGACAACAACAGCGACATGCTCATAGCCGTGCTCGAGCTGCAGAAGGAAATGGGCGGATTTACAATCGTATCCTGCGGAAGGGTAATAAAAACGCTTCCCCTTCCTGTAATGGGACTGATGAGCGAGGCCCCATTCGATGAAGTAAATGAAACTCTTAAAGAAATGATCTCAATAGCGCATTCCATGGGTGTATCCAGAAGCATCGATCCTTTTATTACGCTCTCATTTATAAGTCTTCCTGTAATTCCTGAAATAAGGATAACTCCAAAAGGAATGTTTGATGTGAGACAGATGAAATTCATATAGCTTATGTATCCGCAATATTTGTTCACAAAAAAAATCACCTGAGATATTCTCAAGTGATTTTTTCAATTGGCTGCGTCCTACTTTCCCAGGAGGCTGCCCTCCAAGTATTATCAGCGATGCAGGGCTTAACTTCTGTGTTCGGAATGGGAACAGGTGTATCTCCTACTCTATTGCAACCATATTAATTTGGATGGATGTACCATCAAAACTGCATGCCAATCTAAAGCTTCGCTTCTTTTTTCTTCCAGGTAAATTTTGGTCAAGTCCTCGATCTATTAGTACTCATAAGCTGCATGCATTACTGCACTTCCACCTTGAGCCTATCAACCACGTAGTCTTCATGGGATCTTACTCCTTACGGATGGGAAATCTTATCTTAAGGGTGGCTTCGTGCTTAGATGCCTTCAGCACTTATCCATTCCGCACATAGCTATCCAGCTGTGCCACTGGCGTGACAACTGGTGCACCAGAGGTGCGTCCAACCCGGTCCTCTCGTACTAAGGTCAGCTCCTCTCAAATTTCCTACGCCTGCGACGGATAGGGACCGAACTGTCTCACGACGTTCTGAACCCAGCTCGCGTACCACTTTAATGGGCGAACAGCCCAACCCTTGGGACCTACTACAGCCCCAGGATGTGATGAGCCGACATCGAGGTGCCAAACCTCCCCGTCGATGTGGACTCTTGGGGGAGATCAGCCTGTTATCCCCAGGGTAGCTTTTATCCGTTGAGCGATGGCCCTTCCACTCGGTACCACCGGATCACTAAGCCCGACTTTCGTCCCTGCTCGACCTGTATGTCTTGCAGTCAAGCTCCCTTTTGCCTTTACACTCTTCGCACGATTTCCGACCGTGCTGAGGGAACCTTTGGGCGCCTCCGTTACTCTTTAGGAGGCGACCGCCCCAGTCAAACTGCCCGCCAAGCAGTGTCCCAGACGAGGATTCACTCGTCGTGGTTAGAACTCAAACAATACAAGGGTGGTATCCCAACGGCGGCTCCAACGAGACTGACGTCCCATCTTCTTAGCCTCCCACCTATCCTGTACATGTATTGCCTAAATTCAATGCTAAGCTACAGTAAAGCTCCATGGGGTCTTTCCGTCCTGTCGCAGGTACCCGGCATCTTCACCGGGACTACAATTTCACCGAGTCTGTTGTTGAGACAGTGCCCAAATCGTTACGCCTTTCGTGCGGGTCGGAACTTACCCGACAAGGAATTTCGCTACCTTAGGACCGTTATAGTTACGGCCGCCGTTTACTGGGGCTTAAGTTCACTGCTTCGATTGCTCTGACAGATCCCCTTAACCTTCCAGCACCGGGCAGGCGTCAGCCCCTATACTTCACCTTGCGGTTTTGCAGAGACCTATGTTTTTGGTAAACAGTCGCTTGGGCCTATTCTCTGCGGCCTGATTTCTCAGGCACCCCTTCTCCCGAAGTTACGGGGTAATTTTGCCGAGTTCCTTAACAACAGTTCTCTCGCTGGCCTTAGGATTCTCTCCTCACCCACCTGTGTCGGTTTGCGGTACGGGCACCTTGATCTAACTAGAGGCTTTTCCTGACAGCGTGAAATCGCAGACTTCGTTACTTAATTTCACTCCCCGTCACGCCTTGGCATTGTACCTGTGGATTTGCCTGCAGGTACTGCCTTGACGCTTGGACGCGCATAACCAACAGCGCGCTTCTGCTATCCTTCTGTGTCACCCCATTGCTCAAACGATCTTTGGTGGTACGGGAATCTACACCCGTTGTCCATCACCTACGCCTTTCGGCCTCGGCTTAGGCCCCGACTAACCCTGAGAGGACGAACCTTCCTCAGGAAACCTTGGGTTTTCGGCCTGGGGGATTCTCACCCCCATCTCGCTACTCATGCCAACATTCTCACTCGTATACTGTCCACTGCTCCTTACGGTACAGCTTCAGCCTGTATACGACGCTCTCCTACCACTCTCCTTACGGAGAATCCGTAGCTTCGGTAATATGTTTGAGCCCCGGTAATTTTCGGCGCGGGACCACTCGACCAGTGAGCTATTACGCACTCTTTAAATGAGTGGCTGCTTCTAAGCCAACATCCTGGTTGTCTGTGCAATCCCACATCCTTTTCCACTTAACATATATTTTGGGACCTTAGCTGACGGTCTGGGCTGTTACCCTCTTGACCATGGACCTTATCACCCATAGTCTGACTGCCGAGTATGATGTACGGGCATTCGGAGTTTGATAGTCTTCGGTAACCCAAAGGGCCCCTAGGACATTCAGTGCTCTACCTCCCGCAATCTTAACCTCGACGCTAGCCCTAAAGCTATTTCGGAGAGAACCAGCTATCTCCAGGCTCGATTGGAATTTCACCGCTATCCACAGTTCATCCCCGCACTTTTCAACGTGCGTGGGTTCGGTCCTCCATTTCCGATTAAGGAAACTTCAACCTGACCATGGATAGGTCGCCTGGTTTCGGGTCTGCAGCATTGAACTTTCGCCCTGTTAAGACTCGCTTTCGCTACGGCTTCGGACCAGAAGTCCTTAACCTTGCTCAATACCGCAACTCGTTGGCCCGTTCTACAAAAAGTACGCAGTCACACATTAACGTGCTCCTACAGCTTGTAAGCATAAGGTTTCAGGTTCTATTTCACTCCCCTCCCGGGGTTCTTTTCACCTTTCCCTCACGGTACTATTCTCTATCGGTCGCCAGGTAGTATTTAGCCTTAGGGGGTGGTCCCCCTATCTTCCCACAAGGTTTCACGTGTCTCGTGGTACTCTGGATACACCTGGAAGTCTTCTCATTTCGTTTACGGGGCTGTTACCCTCTGCGGCGGCTCTTTCCAAAGCTCTTCTACTATGATACCTCTATTCCATGATGGTGTCCAAAACCCCTGACCGGAAAACCGATCAGGTTTAGGCTGTTCCCCTTTCGCTCGCCGCTACTTAGGGAATCGAGTTTTCTTTCTTTTCCTCCGGGTACTTAGATGTTTCAGTTCTCCGGGTTCCCCTCACTGCACTATGTATTCATGCAGAGATATACAGGCATTACCCTGTATGAGTTTCCTCATTCGGAAATCTTCGGATCGAAGGTTGCTTGCACCTCCCCGAAGCTTATCGCAGCTTACCACGTCCTTCATCGGCTCCTGGCGCCAAGGCATCCACCTTACGCTCTTAATAACTTGACCTATATAAATCAATATTTGCTATGCAAATTTTGGTTTCTCTTTATGGGACTCTCACCCGCTCTCGGCTTTCGCCGTCTTTAAATCTATTGATGATTTTGCAATCAACTTAAGAATTGTTGTTAAAAATAATAGATATTTTTAACTGTTTTGTTTTTTTCTCGATGAAATTACAGTTTGTGTTACCTTCGACGGATTTCAGACCTACATAACTTTATCAACTTTTAGGGTGATTAGTATATTTGTATTTCTTTCTTCGTCTTTGCGTATCATCTGTAATTTATATTCTGGAATTAAAAGATGTGTTTCTTTTAATTGGTATGCAGTTTTCAAGGTACATTTTTGAGTTTTTCATCAAAAAAAATGATGAACCCTCAAGACTAAACAGCAGAATAGTTTCTCCCTAGAAAGGAGGTGATCCAGCCGCACCTTCCGATACGGCTACCTTGTTACGACTTCACCCCAGTCATTGGTTTTGCCTTAGGCAACTTCCCCCTTACGGTTGGATAGTTGACTTTGGGCCCCCCCAACTCCCGTGGTGTGACGGGCGGTGTGTACAAGACCCGGGAACGCATTCACCGCAGCATTCTGATCTGCGATTACTAGTAACTCCAGCTTCATGCAGGCGAGTTTCAGCCTGCAATCCGAACTTAGACTGTCTTTATGGGATTAGCTCCACCTCGCGGCTTGGCAACCCTTTGTAACAGCCATTGTAGCACGTGTGTAGCCCTAAGCATAAGGGGCATGATGATTTGACGTCATCCCCACCTTCCTCCGAGTTATCCTCGGCAGTCTCTCTAGAGTGCCCAGCCAAGCTGCTGGCAACTAAAGACAAGGGTTGCGCTCGTTGCGGGACTTAACCCAACATCTCACGACACGAGCTGACGACAACCATGCACCACCTGTCACCTCTGCTCCGAAGAGGGGCCCCGATTAAGGGGCTTTCAGAGGGATGTCAAGCTTAGGTAAGGTTCTTCGCGTTGCTTCGAATTAAACCACATGCTCCGCTACTTGTGCGGGTCCCCGTCAATTCCTTTGAGTTTCACTCTTGCGAGCGTACTTCCCAGGCGGAGTACTTAATGTGTTAACTGCGGCACCGACCCTTAGGGCCGACACCTAGTACTCATCGTTTACGGCGTGGACTACCAGGGTATCTAATCCTGTTTGCTCCCCACGCTTTCGTGCCTCAGTGTCAGTATCAGTCCAGAAAGCCGCCTTCGCCACTGGTGTTCCTCCTAATATCTACGCATTTCACCGCTACACTAGGAATTCCGCTTTCCTCTCCTGAACTCAAGCCCGACAGTTTCAAGGGCTTACAACGGTTGAGCCGTTGCCTTTGACCCCTGACTTGTCAGGCCACCTACGCACCCTTTACGCCCAGTAATTCCGGATAACGCTTGCCCCCTACGTATTACCGCGGCTGCTGGCACGTAGTTAGCCGGGGCTTCCTCCTAAGGTACCGTCATTATCTTCCCTTAGGACAGAGTTTTACGACCCGAAGGCCTTCATCACTCACGCGGCGTTGCTGCATCAGGCTTGCGCCCATTGTGCAATATTCCCCACTGCTGCCTCCCGTAGGAGTCTGGACCGTGTCTCAGTTCCAGTGTGGCCGATCACCCTCTCAGGTCGGCTACTGATCGTCGCCTTGGTAGGCTTTTACCCCACCAACAAGCTAATCAGACGCAGGCTCATCCTTGTCCGCATGACTTTGATACAGTCCCGATGCCAGGTCTGTATTTCATCCGGTATTAGCACACCTTTCGATGTGTTATCCCGGTGACAAGGGCAGATTACCCACGCGTTACGCACCCGTCCGCCGCTAAGCTCAGATGTTTCACCCCCGAAGGGGATCCGCATTTGAGCTCCGCTCGACTTGCATGTGTTAAGCACGCCGCCAGCGTTCATCCTGAGCCAGGATCAAACTCTTAAATTTAATGGTTTGACTGGCCGGATTAAACATCCGACATATCTATTTTGTTATCTCAATAAATTGAAATTACGGTTTGTTTCTTTTTTTGATGATCACCCGAAGGCTCTCATCTAAATGGTTTGTATATTCTGCTGTTTAGTTTTCAAGGTTCATGTTGTTTACCGCCTTGTTTTGGCGACTTTATTAGTATACTACGTTTAGCAGTATTTGTCAATAGCTTTTTTAAAATTGGTGACCCATCCGCGACTCGAACGCGGGACACCCTGATTAAAAGTCAGGTGCTCTGCCGACTGAGCTAATGGGTCATCTGGAGCGGGTGAAGGGGATCGAACCCTCGCAACCGGCTTGGAAGGCCGGGGCTCTACCACTGAGCTACACCCGCAGCTATTTTGTTTTATGGTGGGACCAACAGGGCTCGAACCTGTGACCCCCTGCTTGTAAGGCAGGTGCTCTCCCAGCTGAGCTATGATCCCTGGAATTTGGTGACCCCTAGGGGAATCGAACCCCTGTTACCGCCGTGAAAGGGCGGTGTCTTGACCGCTTGACCAAGGGGCCATACAATAAAAAGCACTTGGGCTGAAAAAAGCTCAAGTGCTTTTTTAAATTGGCTGCGTCCTACTTTCCCGGGAGGCTGCCCTCCAAGTATTATCAGCGATGCAGGGCTTAACTTCTGTGTTCGGAATGGGAACAGGTGTATCTCCTACTCTATTGCAACCATATTCTTAGATGGATGTACCATCAAAACTGCATGCCAATTTAAGCTTCGCTTCTTTTTTCTTCCAGGTAAATTTTGGTCAAGTCCTCGATCTATTAGTACTCATAAGCTGCATGCATTACTGCACTTCCACCTTGAGCCTATCAACCACGTAGTCTTCATGGGATCTTACTCCTTACGGATGGGAAATCTTATCTTAAGGGTGGCTTCGTGCTTAGATGCCTTCAGCACTTATCCATTCCGCACATAGCTATCCAGCTGTGCCACTGGCGTGACAACTGGTGCACCAGAGGTGCGTCCAACCCGGTCCTCTCGTACTAAGGTCAGCTCCTCTCAAATTTCCTACGCCTGCGACGGATAGGGACCGAACTGTCTCACGACGTTCTGAACCCAGCTCGCGTACCACTTTAATGGGCGAACAGCCCAACCCTTGGGACCTACTACAGCCCCAGGATGTGATGAGCCGACATCGAGGTGCCAAACCTCCCCGTCGATGTGGACTCTTGGGGGAGATCAGCCTGTTATCCCCAGGGTAGCTTTTATCCGTTGAGCGATGGCCCTTCCACTCGGTACCACCGGATCACTAAGCCCGACTTTCGTCCCTGCTCGACCTGTATGTCTTGCAGTCAAGCTCCCTTTTGCCTTTACACTCTTCGCACGATTTCCGACCGTGCTGAGGGAACCTTTGGGCGCCTCCGTTACTCTTTAGGAGGCGACCGCCCCAGTCAAACTGCCCGCCAAGCAGTGTCCCAGACGAGGATTCACTCGTCGTGGTTAGAACTCAAACAATACAAGGGTGGTATCCCAACGGCGGCTCCAACGAGACTGACGTCCCATCTTCTTAGCCTCCCACCTATCCTGTACATGTATTGCCTAAATTCAATGCTAAGCTACAGTAAAGCTCCATGGGGTCTTTCCGTCCTGTCGCAGGTACCCGGCATCTTCACCGGGACTACAATTTCACCGAGTCTGTTGTTGAGACAGTGCCCAAATCGTTACGCCTTTCGTGCGGGTCGGAACTTACCCGACAAGGAATTTCGCTACCTTAGGACCGTTATAGTTACGGCCGCCGTTTACTGGGGCTTAAGTTCACTGCTTCGATTGCTCTGACAGATCCCCTTAACCTTCCAGCACCGGGCAGGCGTCAGCCCCTATACTTCACCTTGCGGTTTTGCAGAGACCTATGTTTTTGGTAAACAGTCGCTTGGGCCTATTCTCTGCGGCCTGATTTCTCAGGCACCCCTTCTCCCGAAGTTACGGGGTAATTTTGCCGAGTTCCTTAACAACAGTTCTCTCGCTGGCCTTAGGATTCTCTCCTCACCCACCTGTGTCGGTTTGCGGTACGGGCACCTTGATCTAACTAGAGGCTTTTCCTGACAGCGTGAAATCGCAGACTTCGTTACTTAATTTCACTCCCCGTCACGCCTTGGCATTGTACCTGTGGATTTGCCTGCAGGTACTGCCTTGACGCTTGGACGCGCATAACCAACAGCGCGCTTCTGCTATCCTTCTGTGTCACCCCATTGCTCAAACGATCTTTGGTGGTACGGGAATCTACACCCGTTGTCCATCACCTACGCCTTTCGGCCTCGGCTTAGGCCCCGACTAACCCTGAGAGGACGAACCTTCCTCAGGAAACCTTGGGTTTTCGGCCTGGGGGATTCTCACCCCCATCTCGCTACTCATGCCAACATTCTCACTCGTATACTGTCCACTGCTCCTTACGGTACAGCTTCAGCCTGTATACGACGCTCTCCTACCACTCTCCTTACGGAGAATCCGTAGCTTCGGTAATATGTTTGAGCCCCGGTAATTTTCGGCGCGGGACCACTCGACCAGTGAGCTATTACGCACTCTTTAAATGAGTGGCTGCTTCTAAGCCAACATCCTGGTTGTCTGTGCAATCCCACATCCTTTTCCACTTAACATATATTTTGGGACCTTAGCTGACGGTCTGGGCTGTTACCCTCTTGACCATGGACCTTATCACCCATAGTCTGACTGCCGAGTATGATGTACGGGCATTCGGAGTTTGATAGTCTTCGGTAACCCAAAGGGCCCCTAGGACATTCAGTGCTCTACCTCCCGCAATCTTAACCTCGACGCTAGCCCTAAAGCTATTTCGGAGAGAACCAGCTATCTCCAGGCTCGATTGGAATTTCACCGCTATCCACAGTTCATCCCCGCACTTTTCAACGTGCGTGGGTTCGGTCCTCCATTTCCGATTAAGGAAACTTCAACCTGACCATGGATAGGTCGCCTGGTTTCGGGTCTGCAGCATTGAACTTTCGCCCTGTTAAGACTCGCTTTCGCTACGGCTTCGGACCAGAAGTCCTTAACCTTGCTCAATACCGCAACTCGTTGGCCCGTTCTACAAAAAGTACGCAGTCACACATTAACGTGCTCCTACAGCTTGTAAGCATAAGGTTTCAGGTTCTATTTCACTCCCCTCCCGGGGTTCTTTTCACCTTTCCCTCACGGTACTATTCTCTATCGGTCGCCAGGTAGTATTTAGCCTTAGGGGGTGGTCCCCCTATCTTCCCACAAGGTTTCACGTGTCTCGTGGTACTCTGGATACACCTGGAAGTCTTCTCATTTCGTTTACGGGGCTGTTACCCTCTGCGGCGGCTCTTTCCAAAGCTCTTCTACTATGATACCTCTATTCCATGATGGTGTCCAAAACCCCTGACCGGAAAACCGATCAGGTTTAGGCTGTTCCCCTTTCGCTCGCCGCTACTTAGGGAATCGAGTTTTCTTTCTTTTCCTCCGGGTACTTAGATGTTTCAGTTCTCCGGGTTCCCCTCACTGCACTATGTATTCATGCAGAGATATACAGGCATTACCCTGTATGAGTTTCCTCATTCGGAAATCTTCGGATCGAAGGTTGCTTGCACCTCCCCGAAGCTTATCGCAGCTTACCACGTCCTTCATCGGCTCCTGGCGCCAAGGCATCCACCTTACGCTCTTAATAACTTGACCTATATAAATCAATATTTGCTATGCAAATTTTGGTTTCTCTTTATGGGACTCTCACCCGCTCTCGGCTTTCGCCGTCTTTAAATCTATTGATGATTTTGCAATCAACTTAAGAATTGTTGTTAAAAATAATAGATATTTTTAACTGTTTTGTTTTTTTCTCGATGAAATTACAGTTTGTGTTACCTTCGACGGATTTCAGACCTACATAACTTTATCAACTTTTAGGGTGATTAGTATATTTGTATTTCTTTCTTCGTCTTTGCGTATCATCTGTAATTTATATTCTGGAATTAAAAGATGTGTTTCTTTTAATTGGTATGCAGTTTTCAAGGTACATTTTTGAGTTTTTCATCAAAAAAAATGATGAACCCTCAAGACTAAACAGCAGAATAGTTTCTCCCTAGAAAGGAGGTGATCCAGCCGCACCTTCCGATACGGCTACCTTGTTACGACTTCACCCCAGTCATTGGTTTTGCCTTAGGCAACTTCCCCCTTACGGTTGGATAGTTGACTTTGGGCCCCCCCAACTCCCGTGGTGTGACGGGCGGTGTGTACAAGACCCGGGAACGCATTCACCGCAGCATTCTGATCTGCGATTACTAGTAACTCCAGCTTCATGCAGGCGAGTTTCAGCCTGCAATCCGAACTTAGACTGTCTTTATGGGATTAGCTCCACCTCGCGGCTTGGCAACCCTTTGTAACAGCCATTGTAGCACGTGTGTAGCCCTAAGCATAAGGGGCATGATGATTTGACGTCATCCCCACCTTCCTCCGAGTTATCCTCGGCAGTCTCTCTAGAGTGCCCAGCCAAGCTGCTGGCAACTAAAGACAAGGGTTGCGCTCGTTGCGGGACTTAACCCAACATCTCACGACACGAGCTGACGACAACCATGCACCACCTGTCACCTCTGCTCCGAAGAGGGGCCCCGATTAAGGGGCTTTCAGAGGGATGTCAAGCTTAGGTAAGGTTCTTCGCGTTGCTTCGAATTAAACCACATGCTCCGCTACTTGTGCGGGTCCCCGTCAATTCCTTTGAGTTTCACTCTTGCGAGCGTACTTCCCAGGCGGAGTACTTAATGTGTTAACTGCGGCACCGACCCTTAGGGCCGACACCTAGTACTCATCGTTTACGGCGTGGACTACCAGGGTATCTAATCCTGTTTGCTCCCCACGCTTTCGTGCCTCAGTGTCAGTATCAGTCCAGAAAGCCGCCTTCGCCACTGGTGTTCCTCCTAATATCTACGCATTTCACCGCTACACTAGGAATTCCGCTTTCCTCTCCTGAACTCAAGCCCGACAGTTTCAAGGGCTTACAACGGTTGAGCCGTTGCCTTTGACCCCTGACTTGTCAGGCCACCTACGCACCCTTTACGCCCAGTAATTCCGGATAACGCTTGCCCCCTACGTATTACCGCGGCTGCTGGCACGTAGTTAGCCGGGGCTTCCTCCTAAGGTACCGTCATTATCTTCCCTTAGGACAGAGTTTTACGACCCGAAGGCCTTCATCACTCACGCGGCGTTGCTGCATCAGGCTTGCGCCCATTGTGCAATATTCCCCACTGCTGCCTCCCGTAGGAGTCTGGACCGTGTCTCAGTTCCAGTGTGGCCGATCACCCTCTCAGGTCGGCTACTGATCGTCGCCTTGGTAGGCTTTTACCCCACCAACAAGCTAATCAGACGCAGGCTCATCCTTGTCCGCATGACTTTGATACAGTCCCGATGCCAGGTCTGTATTTCATCCGGTATTAGCACACCTTTCGATGTGTTATCCCGGTGACAAGGGCAGATTACCCACGCGTTACGCACCCGTCCGCCGCTAAGCTCAGATGTTTCACCCCCGAAGGGGATCCGCATTTGAGCTCCGCTCGACTTGCATGTGTTAAGCACGCCGCCAGCGTTCATCCTGAGCCAGGATCAAACTCTTAAATTTAATGGTTTGACTGGCCGGATTAAACATCCGACATATCTTTTTTCGTTATCTCATAAATGAAATTACGGTTATTACTTTTTTGATGATCACCCGAAGGCTCTCATCTAAATGGTTTGTATATTCTGCTGTTTAGTTTTCAAGGTTCATTCTGTATCGTCTGTTGCTGTTGTTTCTGCCGCTGTTTTATGTTGCTTTGTTTTGGCGACTTTCTTAGTATACTAATTTACTCAGGAAAAGTCAACATTAATTTTTGGATTTTTATCCGTCCTATTTTTCATATTTGAATATTATTTTGTATACAATAAAAATAATTCGGTTTGTATTGATAAAGTAAGCTTTTTAAGTATTCTCAGCTTCAAAAAAGAGCATCATTCTGCTTTTTCCCGAACGATGCCCTTTGAAATTGTTTTAAAAAATATTGCTCCAATCATATTTCTGCGAGTATATCTGTAGGAAGCATGCCTGTGATGCTCCTTCCTCTTCCTGTAATGATATCTGCCGCTCTGCCATGCAGATATACTGCATCTGCTATATGCCTCCCTATAATGCTTTCGGATATTTCGACATGATATTCTCGTCTTTCTTCCTTGTATATAGCCTTTTTCTTCATGATTCCTGCCATGCGTCCTGCTATCATGCCTGAGAGTATATCTCCTGATCCTCCTTTTGCCAGACCCTGGTTTCCGCTGCTGTTTACATACTGTGTGCCATCAGGGCAGCTTGTTATTGTGTAAGGTCCTTTTAATACTACATATATGCCATATCTGGTTGACAGCTCCCTCGCTGCTTCAAATCTTTTGTTCCTTATATACTCCTGCGTCTGTGAGCACAGCGTTGCCATTTCCCCAGGGTGCGGAGTCAGAATGGTTATCCCTTTTCTTCCTTCAAGTTTTTGTATCATGTCCTTCAGGAACCTGAGTCCGTCTCCGTCTATAAGGATGTTGTGCTCTGAATCCAGAAGCTCGCTGATGATATTTTCTGATACTTCTTTTCTGCCAAGCCCCATGCCCACAGCTATGATATCAGAATCTTCCGGGGTAAGGACATGCCTGATAAATCCATCTGACTCTTCGCACTCAGTATACATTGCTTCTGGAATAAGTATCTGTGCCGACGCCCTTCCTCTTTCTGTAGTCGCAACGGATATCAGTCCTGCACCGGAACGCGCGCACGCCATGGCCGTCATTATAGGTGCTCCCGTCATGTTCCTGGATCCTCCTATTATTAAGGCTCTTCCGTTTTTTCCCTTATGATCATCCGCAAGAGAGTGAGAAAATGCTTCACTATGTTCCTTATGCATCTTCTCGTCCCAGAGGTATCTCAGAGGAGAGTGTTCGTTCTCCTGATGGATTATCCCTGCATCTACGGTTATCAGCTTTCCGTAGTTCTGGGCTCCCGGATGCAGATATGCTCCTGTCTTTGGAAACTGGACTGTAAGGGTTATGTCTGCCCTTATAGTGCATATAATGTCTGCAATGTCCGGATCGCTCCCACTTGGTATGTCGAGAGATATCACCCTGGCCCTGGATCTGTTTACTGCTTCTATTATGTGCCTGAATGAATCTGATACTGCTCCTCTCGTACCTGTGCCCAGAAGTGCATCTATTATATAATCTGAGCCTTCTATTATATTGTTTAATTCCTGTGCATTGTCCTGATTCAGCTCATTCAGTACGAATCCCGCCCGGATAAATGCCGCGTAGGCCTTCAGTGCTTCATCTTTGAGGTTTCCTGATGGTCTGCACAGCCATGAGGAAGTCTTTATGCCTCTTACTTCGAGCCTTCTTGCCAGAACCAGGCCGTCTCCCCCGTTGTTTCCGCTTCCGCACAGCACAGTTACTGAAGGCTTTATGATGCCAGGTCCGGCTTTTTCTCTTTCTAATCCGAATGTATCTGCTATGTATTTTTCTGTCTCTTCAAGCATAGCCTGAGCCGCACATTCCATTAGCGCATATCCGGGTATGCCTACATGTTCTATAGTATGTCTGTCCGCCTGCTGCATTTCCTCTCTGTTTAGAATTTTCATATTTTTCCTCCAAAAGGTATTGACATATTATCATTTTAGCGTTAATATTGTTACAAATCAATATAAAAGTCGTTGATTAGAAGTAAGTAACTTGAATCAAGCTTGCAGAGAGCCGGGGGTTGGTGAAACCTGGCAGTGTAGTTTAAGTGAATGGGTCTATGAGATTCCCGGCGAAAGTCTTTATGATTATTAGCCATGGACGTGTTCCTCACGTTACAGAGGTAGGGTATGTTAGTACCTGAAATAAGATAATGCTTTACATATCTTTTCGACCTGCATACCCCAATTCTTTGAGTTGGGGTTTTTTGATTCACAGGACGAGCCGGAGAATCCGGTAATGATATAAAAGGTAAGGCGTTAAAAAGGATGGCACCGCGAATGTTACATTTGCTCCTTATGTATGGAGGAAATATGTACGTTTGGCGGTTTTTTTGTTTTCCTGCTTATTTCTGAATCTACAAATTTTAAAATTTATTTATTTCGCAGGAAGCGAAGAAAGGATATCTATCATGAAAAATTCAAACTTCACAACAAGAAATCTCGTTCTGTCAGCAGTACTTCTCGGTATCGGTTTTGTTCTTCACGCCGTTACGCCTCCACTGTTTTTTGGAATAAAGCCCGACTTCATGCTCGCATGCATGTTCATAGCAATCATAATAAATCCGGATCTTAAAAACACTGTAGTTACTGGTTTCGTAGCAGGTATAATCGCAGCTATGACTACCGGCTTTCCCGGTGGACAGCTTCCATCAGTCATAGATAAGGTATTATCTGCAATATTCATCTATGTTATGATTCAGCTGTTTTCCTCAGCATTTGCTTCAGCAAGAGGCAGACATATATTTACAGGAATCCTTAGCCTGGCGGGCACTATAGTGAGCGGAGTCCTGTTCCTTGGCTCGGCGCTTCTGATGTTCGGGCTTCCTGCTCCGTTCTCTGCCCTCTTTATAACTGTTGTACTTCCTACTGCTGTTGCAAACACATTTGTTTCACTTATAATATACAGGGTTTTTTCTTCAATCAAGACCTATGCTTAAGCTTTACTCAAGGCTGCAGGCCAGCATCTGCAGCCTTTATTTTTTTAAACTGCCATTTTTCTGAATTATATGATATACTGTTTATATGGACAGTATGCGGGAGTATAGACAACACAGTGTTTTTTCAGCACTTTACGGCTGAAGGGGCACTTTTTTATATGCTTTGCAGAATAAGGAGGTGAAACCATGAATCTCATAGATGAACAGGTGCAGCATTCTAAATTTGGAATCGGCAGAATAACTTCAAGCTCAGACAACATGATAAAGGTTGAATTCAGTGAAGATATAGGTGAAAAGAAGTTTTCATATCCTGAAGCCTTTGAAAGCTATCTCAAGATGTGTGACTCTTCGACTCAGAAATATGTGTCAGGAAAACTGGATGAGCTACATAAAGAGCTTTCCAGAGAGCGGATAGAAAAAGAACTTGAACGTCTTCGTGAAGCGGACAGAGCAGCGATCGAAAAAGTAGAAAGAAAAAAAGCTGAGCTTAAGAAAAAGAAGGCAGCAGAAAAACTGGCAGCGAAAAATTAAATATACCCGTTTTTAGAGAGCGCTTTAGAAAAATCATACTGATTTTATCCGGAGCAGCTCTTTTTTTGTGTGTTCTCGAAGGTGTTCAAGGATAACAAAAAGGGTATAAATCAATTGTATTAATAAGTTAAAGAAAGGAGGCATGGTTTGATAAAGCATATTATTTCTCTGGAGCAGCTTTACAAAGAGCTCGATACCGATCCTGACAAAGGTCTCAGTGATCTCTCTTCTCAGGAGAGACTTGAAAGATATGGAAAAAATGTCCTTAAGGAGAAGAAAAGCAGATCTGCCGTCGCAAGATTTGCCGCTCAGTTCAGGGATATTATGATAATCATACTCCTGGTTGCTGCAGCCATATCCTTTGCCGTCTCTCTTAAGGAGCACGATACTTCAGGTTTTTTTGAACCTGTTCTCATAATAACGATAGTTCTGCTCAACGCGCTTACCGGAGTCATTCAGGAAGGCCGCGCCGAAAAAGCACTGGCTGCACTGAAGAGTCTTTCTTCAAAAAATGCAAGGGTAATAAGGAATGCTTCACAGATGATATCAGACTCATCTCTGCTTGTACCCGGCGACATAATACTGCTTGAGGCAGGTGACATAGTGCCTGCAGACGCCAGGCTCATACATGCTTCTTCGCTGAGGTCCGATGAATCCGCGCTTACAGGCGAATCGGTACCTTCAGACAAGGATACAGACTTCATTCCATCAGAAAGCGCCGGAGCATCTGACATGCACAACATGGTTTTTTCAGGGTGCAGCATAACCAGCGGAACTGCAAGAGCTGTGGTTGTATCTACGGGAATGGATACTGAAATCGGAAAGATAGCTGACCTGCTGTCAGCCGAGGATGACACTCTGACTCCGCTTCAGAAGAGGCTTTCGCAGCTGGGGAAATATCTTGGCATGATTGCGATAGCTGCCTGCGTAATAATATTCATAACCGGACTCTCAGACGGAATTCCTGTCACCGATATATTCATGATATCCGTATCACTTGCAGTGTCCGCTATACCCGAAGGCCTTCCTGCCATAGTGACTGTAGTGCTCTCTATCGGGGTACAGAAGATGGTCAGGCATAATGCCATAGTACGGCATCTTCCCGCGGTAGAGACTCTGGGGAGCGCATCTGTCATATGCTCCGACAAGACCGGAACGCTTACTCAGAATAAGATGACTGCAGTGACTGCATTCATATCAGGCTCGGATTCTCTGAAGGAAATCAGCTCAGACGACAGCGAAGAGCTGAGGAGGCTTCTTTTTCTTGCGTCCCTGTGCTGCAACTCCGCCATAGTCGAAAATGGTGATTCAGCAGATCATATAGGAGATCCGACTGAAACTGCTATTACTGCCGCGGCTTTCAGCAAGGGTATCTCAAAAAATGAGATCGATATAACAAATCCAAGGCTTGCTGAGATTCCATTTGACTCTGACAGAAAGCTTATGTCCACCATAAACCTCATATCAGGAAAGAACACTGTCATAGTTAAAGGTGCATATGACAGCCTTATAAAAAGGTGCATTAACGAACATGATGGAATTTCTTCTGGAATGAATGACCTGATGACAAGCGATGCGCTGAGAGTAATTGCCGTGGCTTACAGAGAAATAGAATCGCTTCCTTCCGGTCCGGAAATTGAAAAAATTGAAAACGATCTGACATTCCTCGGACTTATAGGAATGACTGACCCTCCGAGGCCTGAGGCTGCATCAGCTGTTGAAACCTGCAGAGGCGCAGGGATAAAGCCGGTCATGATAACCGGTGACCACGCATCTACTGCTTCGGCAATAGCGCGTGAGCTGGGGATACTAAGTGATTCAGACATCACGCTTACAGGCGCCCAGCTTGAGTCGATGTCAGAGGAGCAGCTGGACTCTGCGATATCAGAAATATCCGTATATGCACGTGTGTCCCCAAAAGACAAGATCCGCATAGTAAGGGCATGGCAGAGAAGAGGCGCGGTAGTTTCCATGACCGGAGACGGCGTAAATGATGCTCCTGCGCTCAAAGCCGCAGACATAGGGTGTGCGATGGGCATAACCGGCACAGATGTGGCAAAGGAAGCCTCAGACATAATACTCACAGACGACAATTTTGCAACTATAGTGGAGGCTGTCAGGGAAGGCAGAGGGATTTATGAAAATATAAAGAAAGCAGTCATGTTTCTTATCGGAACCAACACAGGTGAGATACTGTCCGTGTTCATTGCGATGCTTCTATGGAGAACAAGTCCTCTTCTTTCAACTCAGCTCTTATGGATAAATCTTGTTACCGACAGCTTTCCGGCAATTGCACTTGGAATGGAAAAGACTGATCCTGACATAATGAAAAGGCCTCCAAGGCCGACGGATGAAGGTTTTTTCACGGTATCCACCTCTATACGGGTGCTGCTTCAGGGCACAATGTTTGCAGCTCTAACTCTGTCTGCATTCTGGTATGCATCAGAGATTACAGGAGACATAGCTTCCGGGCGGACCATGGCATTTCTGGTGCTCGCACTGTGTCAGATAACCCAGGCTTACAATATCAGGTCTGAAAAGTCACTTTTCAGGATAGGAGTATTCAGCAGCAGACATCTCAACATAGCATCATCGATTTCTGTACTGCTCATGGCGATGGTGGTCTTCACTCCTTTGAGAGTATTCTTCGGCCTTAATGTGCTTTCTCCATATCTTTACTATATGTCTGTAATCATGGCACTCGTACCTGTCGCTGTAATGGAAGCCGCCAAATTTGCAGGACTCATTAAAAGCTGATATACTGAGCTTACTATACTTCATATTTACAGGAGATGATCTTATGCTGAATATTTCATACAGAAGTCTAATCGATAAATCACCGGTCGGATATGCTCTTCACGAGATAATATGCAACTCAGATGGAGAGCCATGTGATTATATTTTCATAGAGGCCAATGCTGCCTTTGAAAAATTCACCGGCCTGAGCGTGACTGACATTAAAGGAAAAAAAATAAGTGAAATCCTGCCTTATATAAAGAGTGAGGCCTTTGACTGGATATCATTTTACGGCAACATCGCCCTTAACGGAGGCGAAGAGGAGTTCCAGCAGTATTCAGGCGTACTCGGGAGATGGTATACGGTAAACACCTATTCCCCTGAAAAAAACTATTTCGTGACATTTTTTACAGATATAACTGAAAATCTGAGCAAGCAGAGCAAGATACAGGACCTGCTTTATGAAATATCGAAGGAGTTCGTAAACGTAAAGACCGAGGATATCGAATATGCAATAGCAGATTCCCTTGAAAAAATGGGAAATGCCACAGGAGCGGACCGGGTGTATATATTCAGATATGATTTTGAAAGAAATTCATGCTCAAACATATACGAATGGTGCTCTGAAGGAACAGAGCCCAGGATAGAAAGGCTCTCAGACATATCGCTTGACCTTATTCCTGAATGGGTGCAGTGCCATATAAGCGGCAACACGCTTTTCGTGAATGACGAGTCCGAGCTGAGATACATCGAGGAAAGAAAGCATCTTCGGCTTCATGAGATAAAAAGCCTTATAGCCGTCCCCGTGACATATGACAACAGGCTCTATGGATTTGCAGGATTCAACTCCATAAAGAACTCATATCACTACTCCAAACTCGAGCAGAACCTGCTTCAGAACTTCGGACAGCTGCTGCTCTCACTGATGCTCCGAAAGGAAATAGAGGATTCAGTATACATCAAGAAGGAGATATTCAGGACCACTCTGCTATCCATTGCAGACGGCGTCCTATCTGTCGACAATGAACAGAACATAGTACTGATGAATGAAGCCGCAGAAAAACTCTCTGGAATCTCATACAGAGAAGCCCAGGGTAAACCAGTATCTGAGGTTCTCAATTTCATGCACGAAGGCTCTGCGATGCCATGCAGCACTACCGTAGAACGAGTCATAAAGACCGGAATCACAGAGAAGATATCAGATGATGTTCTTCTCGTACACAGAGACGGTCTGCAGATACCTGTCCAGTACAGCATCTCTGCAGTCAGAAACAAGAAAAATGCTACAAAGGGCGCAGTAGTCATAATAAGGGATGTAACCAGCGAGCGCAACATACAGAAGCAGGCAGAATACCTGAGCTTTCACGATCATCTCACAGACCTGTACAACAGAAGATTCTTTGAAGAGGAACTCCTCAGGCTCGACACCCTCAGAAACCTCCCTTTATCAGTCATTATGATTGACGTGAATGGCCTCAAGCTCACAAACGATGCATTTGGACATGAGACAGGCGACCTGCTCCTCAAAAAAGTCGCCGGGATAATGAAAAAAGAGTGCCGCAACGATGATATAGTGGCAAGGCTTGGAGGAGACGAGTTTTCAGTAATACTTCCAAAGACCGATGCTGTACAGGCAAAGCTCATAATGGACCGGATAACAGGCTCAGCAGACAAAGAAAACCTTAAATCCATAGTTATATCAGTAGCTGCAGGATATGCAACCAAGACGTCTCCAGACCAGAATATAGACGAGATAATAAAAATCGCCGAAAACAATATGTACAGCGATAAGATAAACACAGGCAAGCGGATGAGAAGGAAGACTTTTGAGCTGATTACAGTCAATCTTTTCGAAAAATACAGCTATGAGCAGGATCAGAGCGAAAGAATGAAAAAGCTCGCAGCCAGGATAGGATCTGCCATGGGACTCTCAAAGGATCAGATATCGACGCTTGAGACCATATCCTATTACCATGATATCGGCAAGATAATAATCCCTCCAAGGCTCCTTAACAGGCCCTCAGACCTTTCCCTCGAGGAATATGATCTCGTACAGAGACACGCCGAGGCTGGATATCAGATAATGAAATCGCAGGAAGAGTATTCATCAATCGCCATATACGTCCTCTCCCATCATGAGCGATGGGACGGAAACGGATATCCGAGAAAGCAGAAGGGACATGAGATTCCGCTTCTTTCAAGGATACTGGCAGTGCTTGATGCTTATACTGCAATGACCGGAAATCTCCCTTACAAAAAGAGCCTCTCCACAGATTCGGCCATAATGGAGCTGAAGAAGAACGCCGGCCTTCAGTTTGACCCTGAGGTAATCGATATATTCACTGGAATATTGCTCGAAGAAGAGATCTGAAGCGGTAAATCCTTTTCATTTTCCACACTTGTGTGTTAAAATCATAGTATTATGGTGTCCCATGGTAAATAACATTATATTTTGTAACAGGAAAGGATTAAAAATGAAAAAAAGTAAACCAAAGTTTCTGGCAGCAACCCTTGCATCGCTTATGCTTCTTTCAGGATGCGCCGGTTCTACTGACAGTGCGACAGTAAAGAACATCGATGAATATATAAAGCTTGGAAACTACAAGGCTCTTGAATATACCCCAGTCGCAGTAGAAGTCACAGACGAAGAGGTTGAATACGAGATATCCAGGATAATGAGCGAAAATGCGACTTTTAATGAGATCACTGACAGACCGATTAAAGATGGCGACATTGCAAACATAGACTATGAAGGACTTCTTGACGGGACTGCATTTGAAGGCGGCACGGCTACAGGATATGACCTCAGTATCGGCTCCGGAACATTCATACCGGGCTTTGAATCACAGCTCATAGGCGTAAATGTCGGAGAGAGCGTAGACCTTGACATAACCTTCCCCGAAGAATATGGCAGCGCCGAGCTCGCAGGCAAGGCAGTGGTATTCAAGGTAAAGGTAAACTCAATAAGCGAAAAGATCGTTCCCGATTTCAATGAAGAATTCGTTAAGGAGAATTCAGATTTTGAGACGGTTGAAGAATACAGAGCTGATGTAAAGGCTTCGCTTCAGTCTGAAGCAGACTATGCAGACAAGCTTACCCTGCTTGAGATGGTAGTCTCATCATCAGAAGTCCTTAAATACCCTCAGGATCAGACAAATGAATATATAGAGGCAATGAACAAGGATATAGAGCAGACTGCGGCGCAGTACGGAATAACCGTTGACGAATTCCTGAGCACATATCTTCAGATGACTCCTGAACAGTTCCAGGCAGATGCAAAAAGCCGAGCTGAGTCAACAGTATCAGAGGAGCTCGTAATGCTTGCAATAGCAAAGGCAGAAAATCTGGAAGTAAGCGATGATGAGTACGATGCATCTGTAGAAAGATATACAAGATCATTTGGATTTGAATCTTCTGAAGAGCTCATATCTCAGTATGGCAAGGACCTCATAAGAAAACAGGCCCTGTATGACAAGGTACTGGATTTTCTTCTTGAAAACGCGGTGAAAGCTGAGTAGAATTTTCTAAAAACAGTAATAATGCCAAGAATAATAATTTAATAATGAGTTTGAAAATACCGCTGCAGGAAAATTCCGCCGCGGTATTTTTTTATCATACTGCTCTTCTGACAATTCCAGCCATTATACAGTACATATCTTCATTTGTGAATTCATCTTTATCCATTATTTCCCTGTATGCGGATTCGCTTATTACATACGAATTTTTGAGTCCTTCCAGTGAGCTGAAGTTTCTTTTCATAGCCTTGCCTGCTACGGCAATCATGTCCTCAAGCTCTACATATGAGCCCTCCTCCATATCTGAAATCAGGCTCCTGTCGATCCTGCTTTTTGAATTGTTCTCGATAAGGTAAAGCATGCTGTCAAGCATCTGGTAAGAAGCTCTCTCGTCCAGCCTGTAGTCATTGTCATAATTCATGCTCAGAAGCGCCCTGCTTCTCATGTATCTTATCTGCTCCTTTGCATAGCTTTCTTCTATGGGATTGCTGTTCTGATAAGCTACCAGCCTCACCCCCTGATCAAAGAGCATGTTTCTTGTCTGAAGGAGCAGCTTGTCATTTTCAGCCATCTCCGAAACAGATATGGAATTTTCTATTATTACCTTTGACATAACTCCGGCAGCCTCGCCCATTCCCATGAGCACCGGAACCGTCCTTGCGCTTCCAAAGGCCACTGAATCAAACCCTGCACACTTGCTCGCAACGAATATCCCGTCCACATCCTGCGGTATCATCATTCCTGCCGTTATTCCATATGGCCTCGTGCCTGAAAGTATGGTTCCGGAATCCCCCTTCTTCTTTGCCTGTATGTCTATAGGGTAGCTTCCTGAGGCAATGAAGTTCTTTGGAAACACGTTATCGAATACTGCCTCCGATGTAAGAGTATCCTTAGCAACCAGATGCCTTGTCTCCCTGAAATAGAACTCAGGAGCTACATCCACAAGCTCTGCATTTTCAAATCCTGTGAGGTTCTCCCTCATGTACGGAATCACGTCCTTAAGTATCCTTTCCCTGGCTTCAAGCCTTATCTGCTCATCTGCCGCCTTGTCATAAGGATTCATGTCAAATATCTGAAATGCATTTACAAGAACCGTTCCGTCATCCTGAAGCCCCAGGTTGAGTCCTCTCATCTGCATCTTTGGATTGTCTACGGGGCAATTGAACATCTCCTCATAACCCCAGGCACTGGTCCCATTTGCACCGGTCTTGGGATCTCCGTCGTACTTGAGATGGTCTCTTACGCTGTTCCAGTCGATCCCATCTATCTTGAATACCAGAGTCGTCGCCTGATACTGATTCTTGAATCCCATGTCTTCCTTTCCCTCAAGGAACCTTGCTCCTGCTTTCATCGCTATTTCAGCAGTCGGAGTGCAGTCGATCACTACCTTCGCCCTAATGTTTAAAGGATCTGTATCTTTGCCGAGCGTAATCTCTGAGATTCTTGAACTGCTGTCATAGCTGTAGTCGAATGAGCTGTCGTCTATGAACAGCACCTCTGCACCGCTCTCAGAAAGAATTGTCTCAAATGCTCTCTGAGCCTGATTTACATCAAATGCCTTCCGCTTTCCGGTGAGCTTGTAGAATCTGTCGAATATCCCGTGGTTGAGATAATTCTCCGGATAAAATCTCGTGTCAAATACGCTGTTCTCGTTGTCGGGAGCATAGTTGAAGTCTATCATATTGAGCCAACCGAGGGTATAGAGCCCTCCCGCTGCTTCTCTTTCAAAATCCACGAGCAGCGTCCTCAGCCCGTTTTTTGCCGCACTGGCTGCTGCCGCAACTCCTTCAGGGTCGCTTCCAAAAACTGCGACATCATACTCCTCATAGCTCACAGGCATGACCGTATCCTGAGTCTCTAATTTTTCCTGTGCATATGCAGGACCTGCATCAATCCCAAAAATACCACTGACGGCTGCAGATGCTGCAAGCATGATCGCCAGTATTCTTTTTCCATAACCTTTCATGTTTCCTCCATCTGTTTTATTTTTGATTCATCATTGACTTTTATATTATATCCCTGGCAAAATTTATTGTCAAATCAGGAAATCGTTTACTCCTCGCATCTCAGTAATATTAAGCTTTCTGGCTCCATTTTTTCAGCAAAAGGCATTGTTTTAATATTACTTATACATTAAAATAAGAATAAACAGGTTTCAACAAAGTTGTAAAATTAAGGAGACTATATATGCTAAAAGGTATCGCCGCTTCGGATGGAATTGCAATTGGCCGGGTACTTCTTCTTAAAAAGGAAATCCCCGTTATAATGAGAACCGTTATTCCGGAGTCCGAAATCAGCTCTCAGCTGGGGATTCTTGATAATGCTCTCAAAAAATCCATATCTCAGCTTAAGGCCATTCAGTCTGAATCTGATGAAAATGTGAGCCTTATTCTTGATTCTCACATCATGATTCTTGAAGATACTGAGCTCATAGATGCAATTCGCCTCAAAATAGAGACCGGAAAACAGGACGCTGTATCTGCAGCTGATGAGACCCTCAGGTTTTTTGCTGATATGTTCCGGGGAATGAAAAATGACTACATGAAGGAACGATCCGAAGACATAACCGACATAGGCTACAGACTCATAATGAACATGCTGGGAAGAGAAATCCATTCCCTCAGATCCATAAAAGAACCGGTAATAATAGTTGCACATGATATAACCCCTTCAGATACGGCTCAGATGAAAAAAGACATGGTGCTTGGATTCCTGACAGATATAGGAGGAAGGACATCTCATGCGGCAATAATGGCAAGATCGCTTGAGATCCCTGCAATACTGGGCCTTGGAAACATAACCTCATCCGTGCAGCATGGAGACAGAGTCTGCTTTGACGGCTCAGAAGGCACAGTCCTGATAAGTCCGGATGATGAAATCATAGATATTTACTCCATGAAGGCCGTAAAGCTTCAGAAGGAAAAAGAGCTTCTGTCTGTATTCAGGGACAGGCATTCAGTATCTTCAGACGGCAGGAAGGTTGAGATATGCGCAAACATAGGAAATCCTTCCGATGCTCTAAGAGCTAATGAATACGGGGCGGAGGGCATAGGGCTTTATCGAACCGAATTCCTTTACATGGACAGGCCGTCCATGCCAACGGAGGAAGAGCAGTTTCAGGCATACAGGATAGTACTTGAAACCATGGGAGAAAGACCCGTGATAATACGTACGCTCGATATAGGCGGGGACAAGAACCTTCCATACCTTTCAATCCCGGAGGAGACAAATCCTTTTCTTGGCTATCGCGCAATGAGGATATTCCTGGACAGGCCCGAGATATTCAAGGTACAGCTCAGGGCGCTTCTGCGGGCCAGCATATATGGAAAGCTTCGAATAATGTATCCAATGATATCCAGCGTCGAGGAGGTAAGAGCCGCAAATCTGATTCTCGAGGAATGCAAGCGTGAGCTTGATGCGGAGGGTATAAGCTATTCAAATGAGCTGCAAAAGGGAATAATGGTAGAGATTCCCTCTGCTGCAATAGCCGCAGACCTGATCGCAGACGAAGTCGACTTCTTCAGCATAGGAACCAACGACCTTATCCAGTATACCTGTGCGGTTGACCGAATGAACGAAAAAATATCCGGACTCTACAATCCGTTCAATCCAGCGGTGCTGAGGCTCATAAAAAATGTGATCGACGCAGCCCACGACAACGGAATATGGTGCGGAATGTGTGGAGAAGCTGCCGCAGACAGCCGACTCATACCGCTTTACCTTGGAATGGGGCTGGATGAGTTCTCTATGAGCGCAGGATCTATGCTCAAGGCACGAAAGCTCATTTCCGGGCTCTCTTATGAGAAAATGCAGATCATGTCCAGGGATGCGCTTAAGATAAAGACTTCTGATGATATAATAGCTTTCCTTGCTGAAAACTCAATATACGATGGTAATGCTTAAAACAAATCAGACCACAGCGCCATTCAAGGCTCTGTGGTCTTTTTTTATTCATTGTCCTTATAATACTCTGACACTCTATTCTTTCCTTCTGCCTTGGCTCTGTAGAGAGCCTCATCTGCTTCTTCTATCAGCTGATCGACCGTCTTTTCTCCAGAGCGGGTACCTGACACTCCTATGCTGACAGTGACGCTCAGCTCGACTCCAGGCTTTACTATGGTCATTGAATCATCCTCTATGTTTCTTCTTATCCTCTCTGCAGCCTCAAGCGCCACTTCTCTTCTCGCATCGTTCATGAGAACTATGAATTCTTCGCCTCCGTATCTGCCTGCCTTGTCATCTGATCTTACGGAATATCTGATTATATCTGCTACCTTTCTGAGTACTATGTCGCCTACTGTGTGTCCATAGCTGTCGTTTACGAGCTTAAAGTCATCTATGTCTATCAGGAGTATGCACATTCCGTCATCTGATCTTTTTTTCTCCTGGCACTCATACATTTCCTTTCCAGTCTTCAGTATGCTGCTTCTGGTGAGAAGGCTTGTGAGGAAATCATGATTTGCGCTATGCTCGAGCTTTTTGTAGCTCAGCGCATTGTTGAGCGCTATGCCTGAGTACTCAGCAAGTACTTTGAGAGTGCTCAGGTCCTCAAGCGAGAATGCGTCCTTTGAGAATGACTGTATGCTTATTACGCCTGTTACCTTCCCATGAAATCTGACGGGAACGAATATGGCTGAATTTGGAATTTCAACGGAGACTTCAGTTTCAATCCCTGTCTGGAGCTTTCTCACATCTTCTATATATTCTCCAAAGTTGTTTATATATCTGCTGTGCTCATTTTCCATATCTCTTATGAATATCTCTCTGTCGTTTCTTATGCAGTAGCCTGAAAAAGTGTTGCTTTCCACAGGAAGATTGTCTACCTTGAGCCTTCTTCCCTTTTCGACAGAGATCTTGTATTCATAGTCCGCGACAGATTCGTCATAGCTGACTATCTGGATTATATCCGGGCTGCATATATCCTGTATCTCTTCTGCAATCACCGCAAATATTCCGTCCTCATTCAGGTTTGACATTATTCTTCCGAGCGACTCGTAAATCCTGTCCTTCTGTCTCGAAAGAGCCATATATGTGCTGGCCCTGTCCGATGCCCTCTTTATTTCAAGCTCCTTCATGCTTGGAGACTTGAGCGCCTCTGATATCATCTTCTCAGTTTCCATATATTTCTCAAGATAGAAAAGCGCCATCTCAGAATCTCCCCTTGCCTTGAACAGAGCGCTCATCTGGCTGTATAGCTTTCTCTTAAGCCTGCAGTTGCAGTCATCTTCAATGAGTGACATAACCTGATCCGCCTTTTTCACAGCTGATTCATGACGTCCTCTCATCATGTCCATATCCATCCAGTCAAGAAGCACCTCTGCAAGACCTGAGGTGAATCCATATTTTTCAGCAAGGTATGCTGACTCTTCATATGTGAAGCCCGCCTCCTGATAAAGTCCTCTTAACTTCATGAGATTTGCCTTTTCCTGAAGAAGCATATACCTGAGCGATATATTTCTGTCACTCAGGAGGACATCCGCTCTTTCAATATATTTCTGCGCTTCAGCCAGATCTCCAAGCTTCATCTCGCATATGGCCCGATTAAGGTTTATTATGAAGTCATTGCTGATGCTTCCTATATATGACATCCTCTCTATTTCCTGGGAGAGGTATCTTGCCTGCTCATAATCCTCCATGTCTATATACATGGCGACCAGGTCAGCCTTGAGCACGCTGAGGGCCTCGTAGTCATTTATCTCAGCAGCCAGCTCCATGGACCTTATGCTTGTCTCAATCGCCTTTTCAAAATTAAAGCAGCATGAATAGACAGAAATGAGTGCAACAGATGCATTAAGCATCCCTCTTGCATCATCTTCTGACTCAAATATCCTGCATGCCTCCTCAAGAAGGTCTATAGCCCTCTCAATCTCTGAACAGCTGTAAAACGAACACCCCATCTTGTACAGAAACCAGGGATATGCAAAATCGAGCCTGCTGTTTCTTGCAAAGTCGACAAGCTCTCCCAGTATTTCTATGCACTCCGCCTGAGGCATGTTGAATATGGCATCACACAGCTCTATGCAGTAGTCCTGATTTCCCCTTAATTTTTCCATTTCTGCAAGAATATCCCTTTTTTTCACCTGCATACCCCCTGATAATACTTATTTTATCATTGACGTTATTACAGTATATATATCCATATTTTGCAACATATACCCTTTTTTATGTAATTTTATTCTAACAAGATAAAAACAGGCCCTGGCTTTTAACTTCCGTGGCCTGTCTTCATATTTGAGGTGGTTTAAATCTTTATTCAGCTTACTGTGCCTTTTTCTTTATGTCCTTAAGATAATATTTTTCGCTTGTGAAGAACTCATTCTTAAGCTCTACTACTTCCTTGCTCATGACTATAAGTGCAAGCATGTTCGGAAGTATTATCATTGCAAGGAAGAAGTCAAGGAACTGGTAAAGGAACTCTATTCCTCCGAATACTCCAAGAAGTATGGATACTACATATACATATTTCCATGCCTTTGCAAATTTATATCCAAACAGGAATTCTGCCTGTTTTTCTCCGTAAAACACGAGAACTATTACTGTTGAAAGCACGAACAGAAGTATCGAAACTGTTACGATTATTCCTCCTGCAGGTCCGAACATCTTTCCAAATGCAAGGGCAGGTATCGAAGCCGCCTCCGCTGAAGGTACTGTCTCCCACATTCCAGTTATGAGAACCACGAATGCTGTTACTGAACATACCATAAGCGTATCTACAGTTATCTCAAATATTCCCCAGAAAGCCTGACGAACAGGGTGATCTGTCTCTGCCGTTGCGTGGGCTATAGGTGCTGTACCCATTCCAGCCTCGTTTGAATATGTTCCTCTCGCAGCTCCCCATCTGAGCGCAAGTGCCACCGTAGAACCCGCGAAACCTCCTGTTGCCGCTACAGGTGTGAATGCGCTCTTGAATATAAGGGCAATTACACCCGGAAGATGTGTTATGTTTGCAACTATTATAACAAGTGCTCCTGCAATATAAAGAAGAGCCATTATAGGAACCAGCTTCTCAGTTACCTGAGTTATTCTCTTAATTCCGCCAAATACTACTATGAATACTATCAGGGCCATTCCTACTCCGGTAACCATAGGAGGAATACCTATAGTTCCTGCTGTCTGTACAGCTGAAACCGCCTGAGTCGCTATTGAGGGTATGAGCTCTATCATAAGGAAGAACGCAAACCACATTCCAAGGAATTTACCAATCTTCTTGTTCTTGAAGCCTTTTGCAAGATAGTAGGTAGGACCTCCTGCGTATTCACCTGCTTCATTTTTCTCTCTGTATTTTATACCAAGGACTATTTCAGAGAATTTTGATGCCGAACCTATAAGTGCTATCACCCACATCCAGAATACAGCTCCCGGACCACCAAAAGCAATCGCTACCGGAACCCCAACTATATTAGAGGCTCCTATTGTAGATGCAAGCGCTGCCGTTGCTGCCTGAAACGGGGATATTGCATCCTTGTCCTCAGGCTTCTGGAACATCTTTCCAAAAGTCTGTTTGAATATGTATCCAAGATATCTGAACTGAAAAAATCCCAGCCTGAACGTAAGAAACAGACCTCCACCTGCGAGCAGGATCAGCATCGGGTTTCCCCAGAGCCAGTTTGAAAAACCTATGACCAAATCAAAAAATGCATTCATAACATAACCTCCTGTTTTAATATAAGATAAATAATATCTAATTACATTATATGCATTTCCAGTTTTTGTAATGTTTGAATAATATGGAATAAAAGCAATTTTCTGAATTTAATGTATTTGATTTTTTTTTATTTAAACGAATTTTAAACCTTCCTGATGGTCCCTATATATATTTTACTGATGCTACATTGCTGCTCTCCAGTATCCCGAGGAACTGCCTTGATTTGTAATCTATCTTTTCATTGTTTGACACAAGTATCTGTATGTTCTTTTCATCTGAAAGATATGAAAGAATGTTCTTAAGCGAATTATAAAGCCTTATGTCCTTTATTGTAGTTATCTTGTAATCCATCTCTATGTAGTCAAGTACCCTCGGCTGTATTTCAGATATATCCATCCAGTATCTCTTGCAGGCTCCGCTCACCTGATTTCTCCTCGATATCTCAAGCAGCTTTTCTGAAAGCTCGCTCATGAGTATATAGTCGCAGCCCGGATCTGCATATTCGTTTACTTTTATTACCACATTTTCTCTTCGGAGCTTGTCTGAGCTTTCCTCACTGTCCACGAGAGTCATGTAAAGATCCTTGATCTTCTTCTGCGGCGATATATTGAGCTCCTGCCTGAGCGTATTGTAGCACTTCCTGTACTGCATGATGGCGAGATGCCTCTCGTTTTTTTCTATATGAAGCTTCATGAGCCTGTAGCAGGCCTCCTCGTCATATGGGTTTACCCTCAGTATGTCCTCAAGTATCTCCGTTGCATCTTCATATATGCCTTCTCTTGTATAATAATCAAGGAGAAGATTGAGAGACTGTATGTGCTTCTTCTGATATCTGGCCCTCTGAAACAGTACCCATTCATTAAAGTCGTCACTGTCCTTTATATAGAACTGGTCGAGAAAATCACCCTTCAGATTTTTTCTGGCAAATATAAGCTTATCTATCAACTGCTGATCTTCCTTTTCGCCTTCCTTCAGGTCTATTCCTTCCAGTGCCATGAGATCGCATTCAAAGCTGTAGTCCGGATTTATGCAGCAGTAGTCCTTGGTGCTTATTATGAATTCATTTCCTGAATCGTCACATGGAATGACTTTTTTTATGTTCCACAGATTATATCTGAGATTGTAGTTCGCCGTCTCAAAACTGTCCGCCCAGAGTACTGATGCAAGCTTGTCTCGGGCCATCTTGCGGTTCTCGTTGCATACAAGAAGCGCAATTATTGCCGCCGACTTGGAGCTCAGTTTTGAAAAAAGATCTTCCCGGTCGTTATTAATCGAGAAGCTCCCCATCATTCTGATGTTAAGTGTACCCATTTTTTCCTCCCTCCTAAAAATTTCTGTATACTACGAATCCGTTTTTTATCGTAGCTGAAATCTCTGCAGAAATTATCTCCTCGGGCGCAATGCTGAATATATCCCGATCCAGTATCACAAGATCTGCCAGCTTTCCTATCTCTATGCTCCCCTTGCGCTTTTCTTCCTTTACTGAAAAGGCGGCATTGATCGTAAAGAATTTTACTGCCTCCTCTACGCTCACCCTGTTTTCCTCAACCGGATGATTGACCGCCGCATGTATTCCAAGTACAGGATCGATCGGGGTAAGGTCGCTGTCAGAGCCTCCACATATTACTATGCCCATGTCTGTTAGCTTTCTGAACTGATTCGTCTCTCTGTATCTTTTTCCAAGCCTTCTTTCATACATCTTTCCGGGTCCTCCGAACATGTATTCATATGCCGGCTGCATCGAGAATATGAGCCCAATCCTCGAAGCTCTTTCTATCTGGGAATCAGAGGCCAGCTCCGCATGTTCTACCCTGTGCCTCAGGCTGCTGACGGGATATATCGAAGAAGCATGCTCGTGTGCGGTTATAAGGCATTCAAGAGCCCTGTCTCCTACGGCGTGCATGGTCGTATTGAGATTCTTTTCATAGCTCTTAAGTATGAATTCGTTTATTTCGTCCTGAGTGAAATACAGCTCTCCGTTTCCTTCATGGTCATTATATTTTTCATATATCGCAGCACTTTTGGAAGTAAATGATCCATCGAGGTATACATCTCCTCCTATCCATTCCAGTCCCATCTCTTCGACCTTCTCAAAATCCATGGTGCTGTAAAACAGGTTTATGTCTACAGGAAGCTGATCCTTATATCTGTTCATATCCCTTGCATCATTTTCGTAGAATTCAAAGCCGCCTTCCATGACATGTATGCTGGTGACTCCCTTCTTTATGATCCTCTGGGAAAGCTCGACTATGGACTTGTATCTGTCCGACGGGCTGTAGCTCTGTATTATCTTCTTCCTTGTAAGTGCATTTGCCTTTCCATATATCCTCCCGCTGGGGCTTGAATTGTCATCATACTCAACCCCTTCCATCGCAAGCGGAACCTTGAGCTCATGAAATGCCCTAGTGTTCAGTATGCTGCAGTGGAAATCCCTGCTGTTTATCCATATGGCATAATCCTTAGTGAATCCGTCGAGTATCTTTCTTGTCGGATAGCAGCCTTCTTCAAGGTTTGATACTTCGAGTCCGAAAGCCCTTATTATTGTAGTCCTTGGATTCTTGTCTATCCATTCTTCTATCTTATCCCTTATGTCATTGTAGCTTCGGCATCCTATCAGATCAAGGCTTATATATTTTGTGGCTGTCTGGACGAAATGCGCATGGCAGTCATAAAAACCAGGAAGCACAAGCCTTCCTGAGATGTCTTCTTTTTCCGAATATGAATCCATGCTGCTCACATAGCTGTCCCCATATCCGGCATCCGTTATTATTCCATTTGTTATTCCTATCCAATCATAGGCTTTGCTTCCAAATCTCCAGAAGTTTCCATTATAAAGCAATATATTATTTTCCATTGAGTTCACCATCTCTTTATTCATGTTTTCTAAATTATCTCACATTTATTCATGTTTGTGAATGTTTTCGTGAAATACAAAAGAGGTTTCGCCTATCAAAGGGCGAAACCATCTTATTTGCTTATTTAAGCAGGTTCTTTATAGTTCTTTCTACAAGCTCCGGAGCTACTTCAAACGAATATCGCTTTTCTATTCTCTCAGTAAATTTGTGAGCGTCCTTTCCGAAGCTTCCTATGTCAAGCACTGGAAGGTCGAGCTTTTGCATGTCCTCAAGCGGTATGTCGTACGTCCTTCCGAATCCAGGCATGTTATTCTTTATGCCCGCGATTATTACAGGATCCTTTGGAGCCGAGCCATAGCTGAGGTCTGATATATAAGGGAAGAATTTCTTGTATACGAGCTTGTAGTCTGTCTCTGTATTTTCTACAGCATCTGCAACCGCTTCAAGGAGCTTCTTTTCCTTCTCCGTCTTTCCTTCAACATACACGTGAGGATAATATGGAGGAGTGAAGTATACTATTACTGCCGGATTTCTGTCTGACCAGAGGCTGTGTACGAATTCCACTATCTTCATGGTCTTGTCTCTCGTGTCAAATTCCTCTTTCTCAATAAGCGTATCAATATAAGAGCTGAGCTTTTCGTCAAGCTCCTCTCCCAGCTCCTGCTTTACGAGGTTGTACAGCTCCTCATATGAGAATACTCTGGCTTCCCATGGAAGCTTTTTGTGATCTCTTGAAGCCATTGTGCAGTAAGCTTCGTACTGGCTGTTCAGGCTGTCGATTACAGACTGGAATGAATCAAGCGCCGCTTTTTTCATCTTGAGCATTACCTCATCAGGAGTCGATGTATGTGTGGCATAGTTGAAATACAGATAGGCAGTCTTTGCGATCTGACATGAATACTCCGGCTTGAGGTCCTTGTTCTTGAGAGTTATCGGAGGAAGCGAAACCTCTCCCTCAGCTACGTCGCAGTACTCCACATTCAGGTTTACCCTGTTTACGATGGCTGCCGAAATCTGGTTTGGATCAAGACCTTTGAACGACTCTCCTACGTGAGTCTCCTTACCTACTATGAAGAATGAAGGCATCAGCTTTCCTACCGTACCTATATAAACATACTTGTTCTCGTCTCCCTCATACTCGGATGTCATGTAATCTGTATCAAGAAGCGCCGTATATTCAAAGCCTTCATCTTCCTGAAGCTTTACGAGCTCAGGAACGCATGACAGCATCCCGCCGCTGTTTGCCTCCTCATCGCATACTCCGCAGAATATTAGGTTTCCTGAAAAATTCTCTATGTCCTCAGAGATTTCCTCCATGATTGCCATTAGTATGGCATCTCCCGTCTTCATGTCAAAGAGCCCTCTTCCAAACAGATACTCTCCTGACTCAAGATCTTTTCTTACCTCTTCAGGCAGCTCTATCTCCCTGAATTTTTCTGTGAGCTCATATGGCCTGTGCGCATATTCTTTGAGAGAGCCATAGTCTGAGGTTCCTACAGTATCTATGTGGCCTATCATTACTACGGTTTTTCTGCTGTCTGATTTTTTCCCTCTCATCAGCGCCATCACGCTCTTCCTGCCGAGCTTGTCTCCTGGCACATCTATGAATCTGAGGTCCTGGGGATTGTCTCTGTAATACGCCATCTCTGAGAATATCTCATGCATCTTGTCTGCCGCATCTATCTCTCCGGCCGTCTCGGCTATGCTCAGCTGCTCTGTAAGCGTTACCGCGATTTCTTCTATCCTCTTGCTCCTTGACATCTTCATTTAGTTCTCCTCCTGTTTAAAAAATCGAATAAATTATCAAATGTTCATCACATCAATACTTACTTTACCGAAAGCGTGCTCACAAGAAAATCATATATGCTCTGAGCGCTCTCCCATACAGACTCGAGCTTTACATATTCATCGGCCGCGTGATAGTTCTTTCCTTCCGGCCCGAATATAACAGCAGGTATCCCGAGCTTTCCACCTATATGGTTGAAGTCGCCTATGCTCCTGAAATAGGTTATGCTGGCATCTCTGTCGCATACCCTTTTTATTGATGCTCTCAGGATAGCAAGATATTCATTGTCTTCATCAATGACATAAGGATCAAATCCGCCGTCAAAGCCTTCTGCAGGGGAACTCCTGAGCTCTATCTCGAATGAGCTCGAAAGCTCTGCTCTCTGAGCTGCCAGTTTTATCTCTTCCTTTATGGTTTCTATGTTCTCGCCTCTTACCGTGTGCCTGAAGATCTCTATTTCAGCATGATCAGGGACACTGCATGCCTGGCCTCCTCCGCTCATGCTTATCAGGCAGTGTGAGCCTCTTGTGAGCCGGTCGTCCTTCTTCATATCAGTCTTCTCAAGCTCGCATGCTAGTTTTGCAGCATCCAGGAGCGCATTCACTCCAAGCTCTGGTGCTGCTGCGTGAGATGACTTGCCGTAAAGCTTTACTTTGTAATTGTATCCACCTCTTGCTCCAAGAGACAGAGATGGAGACTCCACTCCAGCAAATCCTGCACTCGGTTCCGTTATTATCGCAAAATCAGCTGTATCTATTTTTCTGTCGTTAATAAGATATGTAGTACCCAGCCCAAAAGGACCTTCCTCATCAGAAACAAGATGATATATTATCTTTCCTCTGAAATCAGATATATTTTTTACGAATTCAGCAAGCACCTGCATTATAACCGCGCACCCGCTCTTCATGTCGAGCGCTCCGAGGCCATACATGTTTCCATCCTTAATCATGGCATCATATGGTGGAACCGTCCATCCGCTGCACAGTCTTACGCTGTCCAGATGTCCGTTGAAATAAATCACCGGCCCTTCTTTTTTGCTGTCTATCTCTCCGATTACATTCATGCCTTTAAAGTCAGTTATCTCTTTTTCGTGATACCTGTGTATCCGGGCAGGAACATTTCTGTCTCTCAGCCATTCAAAGGCATACTCCATTATCTTCTCTTCTTCAAAATATGGACTTGGTATCCTAATGAGGCTGGCAAGCAGGTCGTAGAGCTCTTCTTTTTTTATTTCATTCATTTAATACACCCTTTCTTCTTTGAAAAAATTTTTCAGGGATATACTTACTCATGACATCATTATATTTATACTGAGTTTATTGAATCGTTTTATTTTTCAGTTTATTTCAATTTTAAATGTTTATCCTTAAAACATATAAACTTTTACTCTACCATAAAAATTTTCAGATAGAATCTTCTTATTGAATCCATTGGATTTTTCTATTAATTCATCAATTATTTTCATGTTATAATCTATTTGGATATTTTATATGAATAAGGGAGGATATACTAATGAAAAGACTACTAACACTATCTATGGTATTTGTCATATCTGCTGCTGTTTTAGCTGGATGCAGCGGCGGAGATGGCAGTTCTTCTGCACTTAACTCTGTAGGAACTTCTGTAGACGGAAATGAAGTTGCCATAGAGCAGGCTTCCATGAAACTTGTTGATACAGTGCAAAATGGAGGATATGAGCTTATAGGCACAGAAGAGCTGAATGCCTGGGTTACTGAGGGCAAGGAGATGATAATAATTGACACCATGCCTGCAGACAGCTACGCAAAGGGACGTATTCCTGGAGCTCTAAATGCAGAACTTCCAAAAACAGGAATGGCTGATGTAACTGCAGAGCAGAGAGAGGCCTTTACTGCGCTGCTTGGAGATGACAAGGATGTTCCTGTAGTTGTGTACTGCGGATTTGTTGCATGCGAAAGAAGCGACGTCGGAGCAGTCATTGCCAAGGAACTCGGATATAACAATGTATACAGATGTCCAGGAGGTATAGTGGCCTGGGAGAACGCTGGATATGAAGCGGAAAAATAAGCTGAGCCTTCTTTCACTGGCATTCGTACTTATGCTGTGCATGCTATTTCTCAATGGATGCGGCTCAGCACCTGAGCTCTCTGAAACCGCAGAAGAAGTAAACAGCAATATAGGCATTTCTGATATACAGCTTGGAATGGACGAGAAAGCCGTCCTAGAGCTGCTCGGAGAGGATTTTGAGAAGAGTCCCTGCATAATAGGTTATGAGTATGCATATTCTGATCCTGACATAAATCTCGGAATAGATATCGATGCTATGTGCGTAAAACGGATTACCTCCCGCAGTCCTGAATGCACAGTCTATTCAATTCCTGTTGGAATAAAGTGCACTGAAGGCGCTGATGTCCTCTATGAGCATGGTTTTGAAAATGACGGAGATTCGAAATTCAAGTTCGTAAGAGAAGATGTGAGAATAACCATGCTGTCTGCTGACGGGGAAGCTACAGATGGGTTTACGGTAGAGCTGATATCATGACAAAAATACCAGGGCACACACAAAAGTGCCCTGGTATTTTTATCTGCAAGCTTATATTAATTAAATGCTATTCTATAACCTTATCCATTCTCTTCATCTTCCTCATTTCATACAGTATGAAGCCGGCCGTAACCACAGATGATGTTATGTCCGCTACAGGTCCCGCATAGAGCAGACCTTCAAGCCCATATATTGATGGAAGTATGAACGCAAGCGGTGCAAGCAGCAGAGCCTGTCTCAGAAGAGACAGGAATGCCGACTTGAGCGGTTTCCCGACGGCCTGAAAATATATAGCTGAGGTTATCTGAAAACCAAGCACGAATATTCCAGAAAGGAAGATTCTAAATGCCATTACCGCAAACTCATTATACAGCTGGCTCTCTGATCCAAAAATTCCTACGACCTGTGGCGTGAATATCTGAAATACCAGAAATCCGGTGATCGAGAATACCGAAGCTGACATTATGGATATCCTGTATGTCTTCCTTACCCTGTCAAATCTTCCTGCTCCATAATTGTATCCCCATATAGGCTGTGAGCCTATAGCTATTCCAAGTATAACCGAGGTCACAACCATGTTCACCTTCATTACTATTCCTATGACAGAAAGCGGTATATCCGTCCCATAGACAGACATGGCTCCAAAATGCCTTATGGTGTTGTTTATCGTTATCTGCACGAGCGTTATGGACATCTGAGTGACAAAGCTCGATGCTCCAAAAGAGAATATCTTTTTCGCTACATCTTTCTTTATCCTGAATATCTCCCTTTTTATTATCACATTTTTGAACATACTCAGGTACCTGAGGCTCAAAAGCATTGAGGCAAACTGTCCAATTATGGTTGCCACAGCTGCTCCGGCTACTCCCATGTCGAATACGAATATAAAAAGCGGATCCAGGACTATATTTATTGCGGCTCCTGCCAGCATCGAATACATAGAGTATTTTGGGCTTCCGTCAGCTCTTATGAGGGCATTGAGCCCCGTGCTCACAACCATGAAGGGAAGTCCTATGATTATTATCCGGGTATATTCAACTGCATAAGGCATTACGGCATCCGTAGCGCCGAAAAGGCTCAGCAACGGCCTGAAGAACATCAGTCCTGATATAAGCAGGAGCATTCCCGTAACTATCATTATGCCTACAGCGCTGCCGACCGTGTCCGATGCGCTCTGCCTGTCCTTTGCTCCCAGCCTGAGGCTGTAGAGGGCCGCCGCTCCATTTCCGGTCATGAGCGACACTGCCATGGTTATGGTTACGAGCGGAAAAGCCACATTGGTGGCTGCATTTCCAAGATACCCTACTCCCTGCCCTATGAATATCTGGTCGACTATATTGTAAAGTGCATTTACCACCATGGATACCACACTCGGGATTGCAAATTTTATAAGAAGCCTGGAAATTTTTTCGCTTTCCATAGGGCTCACGTGTTTTTTCTGAATGTTTTTATCTGTCAAACCTGTTTCTGAAGTCATATATTTTCTCCTGATAAAATCAAAGGAATAACCAAAGCAAGATACTTCAGTTATTCCTTAATCAATTTTATTTGTATTTTGGTTCTATTACTATTTTTCTGTAAGGATCTTTTCCTTCACTGTATGTCTTAACATATCTGTCTGACTGCAGCGCCGAGTGGATTATTCTTCTCTCATATGGATTCATCGGCTCAAGCTTGATTACTCTTCGCTGCTTTGCCGCCTGCCTTGCCATCTTGTTGGCATATTTTATGAGTGATTCCTCTCTCTTGGCTCTGTAGTTTTCGATATCCAGAAGTACTTTGACATATTTATCTCTGTCTCTGTTCACTGCAAGTCCGAGAAGCATCTGAAGCGAATCCAGAGATTCTCCTCTTCTTCCTATAAGCCTTGACGCATCATCTCCCTCAACGCTTATGCAAAGGCATCCGTCTTTCTCGCTGATGTCTATGCTGGCATCAATTGCAAGTGTGCTGAATATATCTTCTAAAAACTTTTTTGCTGTTTCCTTAGAATTTTCGTCTATTTCCGTTTCTTTTGAAACCTTTATATCTTCTCTTGTGTCTTCATCAAGCGAAAATCCTTTTGATGCGAAACTGAAATCCTCAAGGTCATCACTTGCTTTTTCAGCTTCTTTAAGAGTAACTTTTACCCTTACTTCCTTTTTCGCCAAAAATCCAAACAGTCCTTTGGATTTCTGCTCTTCTACGTCGATTGTTACATCTTCAAGCTTTGCTCCAAGCTCCTTAAGAGCTTTCTCAACTGCTTCTTCTCTTGTTTTTCCAACTGCTTCTACATAATTCATTATTTAGCCCCCTTAGAGCCACCTTTAGCTGTCTCTTTATTATTCTTCCTGTATGCGGTAACTCTTCTTTGTATTATAGAGAATATATTTGATACTGCCCAATACAGTGAAAGTCCGGCAGGGAAGCTTACCCCCCATACAAGTATCAGTACTGGCATCATATACAGCATAACGGATGTAGTCGGATTTTTTGGCTGGCCCTTCTGCATCATATATGACTCAAAGAATGTAGTTATGGCAGCCAGTATAGGAAGAATGAATGGTATTGATATACCCGCAAGAGTTATGACGTCCGGCGTTGCCATCGATTTGATCCATAGGAATCCTGTATCTGCTGCTGCATAAGCTGCTTCTGTTGTGAATACATATTTTACCGGTTCACGAAGTACATTAAACAATCCTATAAGTATTGGAAACTGTATAAGAATTGGCAGACATCCCATCATCGGATTTACCTTGTGCTTCTGGTATAACTCCATGATGAGCTGGTTTTGTTTATCCTTGTTGTCGGGATATTTCTTTTTTATTTCATCCATCTTTGGCTGTATTTCCTGCATTGAAGCCATAGATCTGTTCTGAGCTGCAGTAAGCGGCAGCAGACACATCTTTACTACTACAGTGAATACGATGATAGCAAGACCGTAATGGCCGACTACCTGATAAATGAACTTTAATAACAAACCTAGTATTGTAGACAAATCTTCCTCCTTGTCTATATTGTTACGTTATGGAACAGGATCATATCCTCCATCGTGAAATGGATGACATTTCAATATGCGTCTTAATGCCATGTATCCTCCCTTGTATGGTCCATGCTTTTGAACAGCTTCGAGGGCATAACTTGAACATGTAGGATAGAACCTGCATGTAGGGACCCTTTTGAGAGGAGATATGAATTTCTGATAGAACTCTATGCTATAGATCAGTACTTTTTTTAATATTTTTTTCATATATCTTTAAACCTGTTTTCTTAAACAGATATCCTGCAGATTTTCTTACATCATGAAAATCAGATTCGCTGGCTGCTACCCTTCCTATGAATATAATGTCCAGGCCTTTTCCCTGCGGCTCATAAAATTTCAGACTCTCCTTGAGATATCTTCTAATCCTGTTTCTTACTACGGCTTTTCCAACCTTTTTGGAAATCGAAAAACCGACTCTGAATTCATCCGTTCCATTAGGCAAGTAATACAGAACTAAATTCTTGCATCCATAAGATTTTCCTTTATTATATACACGCTTAAAGTCAGAATCCTTTTTTAGTCTTGAAAAGTTCATTTTATACCTCTGACTAAATATATAACAAAAAAGGCCACAACATCCCGCGGCCCTTATATTATGCAGTTAGTCTTTTTCTTCCTTTTGCTCTTCTTCTTCTTATAACGTTTTTACCGTTTGATGAGCTCATTCTCTTTCTGAATCCGTGCTCTTTCTTTCTCTGTCTTTTCTTCGGTTGATAAGTTCTTTTCATTTTTTCCACCCGCCTTTCCTGATTGTACATCTTCTATTTATAGAGACTACCTCTATTTACGCATATCATAAAAAATATTATATATTCTAAAGCCGACTATGTCAAGCTTTTCTTGGTAGTGTACGGGCCGTTTTTTGATAAAAATTCTTACAAAGAACCGCTGATACAGTATTTGATCCTATGGATAAGTTAATAACAGACTGTTGATAAAAGCTGATTATTTTTCTGATGTTATTTTTATGAGACTTTTTCACATTTTTTTCCAGTATGTGTTGATATCTTTTTTCCGTCTTATCCACAACTGTTGATAACTTTGTGGATAAACTTTTTGACAATTATAAATTCTGTGTGAAATATAAGATTTTTCTTAAAAAATCAACAAATTTATTCTGATATTTGTCCTCATAAATTTATCAACAGTCTGTTAGTAAATTTTATTTTATTTTTGAGCATTGAAATAATCCACAGCAAATTTATAATTTATTTTGTTTATTCTGTTTTACTTAACAGGAAAAATTTGTTATAATTGTTTTATGACTTATCCACATTTTTTGTTGATAAGTTGTTAATATTATATACGGAGGATAATAATGGATGCTTATACACTTTGGGAGAAAATAATAGAGAGGCTCAAGGCCACAGTGTCAGAGACTTTCTTTGATTCCTTTTTCAGCAAGCTCGAGCCTGTGACGCTCAGAGAGACTGAGCTGATATTATTTACGAAGCTTCCATTTATAAAGGAAGTCATAGATAACAATCACAGACAGAAGCTGGAATCTCTTGCCCAGGACATAGCAGGAAAATCAATAAACATCACAGTAATAACTTCTCTGGAGGAAATACCTGCAGCAAACAAGAACGAGGTGCAGAAGGAAAAGCTGATAAGCAGCAACCTTAATCCAAAGAATACCTTTGACAGCTTCGTAATAGGCAACAGCAACAGATTTGCCCATGCTGCATGTGTCGCAGTTGCTGAATCTCCTGCAAAAGCATACAATCCATTATTCATATATGGTGGCGTAGGCCTTGGAAAGACTCACCTTATGCACGCCATTGGTCATTATATACTGAACCAGAATTCGAATGCGAAGGTCCTTTACCTTTCGTCCGAGAATTTCACAAATGAGCTTATAAACTCGATCAAGGATGATAAGAATGAGGCTTTCAGAAATAAATACCGAAATGTCGATGTGCTCCTGGTGGACGACATACAGTTCATAGCAGGAAAGGAAAGTACACAGGAGGAATTCTTCCATACCTTCAATGCGCTGCACAACGCAAGCAAACAGATAATAATCTCGAGCGACAGGCCTCCAAAGGAGATCCCTACGCTTGAAGACAGACTAAGGTCAAGATTTGAAATGGGCCTTATAGCTGACATACAGTCACCGGACTATGAAACCAGGATTGCCATACTTAGAAAGAAGGCTCAGGAAGAGAACAAGCACGTTCCTGACGAAGTAACTATCCATATAGCAAAAAACATCAAGTCCAACATAAGAGAACTCGAGGGTGCCCTGGTAAGGATATTCGCATATGCTGATCTTGCAAACAAAGAGATAACATATGAGCTGGCATGCGAAGCGCTAAAGGATATAATAAGCGGCAAGGTAAACAAGGAAATAAATGTAGACCTCATTAAAGAGAAAGTCTCTCAGTACTACAACATCAAGATTTCAGACTTCAATCTAAAGAAGAGGACAAGAGAGATAGCCTTCCCGAGGCAGGTAGCAATGTACCTCAGCCGTGAGCTCACAGATCTTTCTCTTCCTAAAATAGGAGAGAGCTTTGGCGGAAAAGACCATACTACGGTAATGCATGCGCACGAGAAAATCAGCAATGACATAAAGAAGAACAAAGATCTTAAGGATAAGATAGAAAACATCATAAATGACATAAAAAACAACTAGATAAAGCAGTTTTTTCAGGAAATTCTATCAACAGAAAGGCATGAAAAAAGCATTTTTTATCCACAGACTTATTACCAGCGGTAAATGCTGCTCCGGAATTGAATGGACCGCTTATCCACAAATTCACAGGCCCTACTACTACTACTGTTAATAATATTTACATTATTATATATATTTTGAGGGAGAAAAACATGAAATTTTCTATTGAACAGAAACAGTTCCAGAATGCACTTTCAATTGCACTTAAAGGAATATCGAGCAAGAATATTATGGAAATCCTCAAAGGAATCTATATAGAAGCTGAAGACGATCATATAACCATGGTTTCAAACAATCTTGAAATAGGCATAAAAACAAGGGTTGAAGCAGATGTTACTGAAAATGGAACGGCCATAATAGAAGGAAAGATACTTTCTGACATAATAAGAAAGCTGCCTGACGAAAAAATAACAATATCGGTGAATGACAGCAATATTGTTAAAATTTCTACAAAAAAGACGAAATTCAACATAAAATCGATGATAAACACGAATTTTCCTCAGGTGGAAGAGTTTGAGGATGAAAGATATGAGAAGATAGACATGAAGCTTTTTTCAGACATGGTGAGAAAGACCCACTTTGCAGCCTCACAGGATGAAACAAAGGGAGTGCTTACCGGAGAGCTCATAGAAATAGACGCAGGCTCGATAAGCATGGTAGCGATAGATGGCTTCAGGCTGGCTATAAAGAGGATACCTTCAAATTTAAACCTCGAAGAAAAAAAGGTAGTAGTGCCAGTAAAGACCCTTCAGGAGGTAACGAGGCTCTCATCAAATGAAAACTGCAATTTCAGGATAATGTTTGATGAAAGAAGCGTTTCATTCTCAGTGGATGACACAATAATAAACTCGAGAGTGCTCGAGGGAGAATTCCTTAACTACAGGCAGATAATTCCAAAGGAATTCATGACCAGGATAAAGATAAACAACAGCGAATTCATATCATCTCTTGAAAGAGCCATGCTGGTATCAAACAACAATCTAGTAAAGCTTACCATAGCAGAGGACAACATAAGGGTAAATGCAAAGAATGCCGAGATAGGTGATCTCGAGGAAGACATACCAGTAGAGCAGGAAGGCAAGGATATTGAGATTGCATTCAACATAAAATATTTCCTTGACTGTCTAAAGAACCTGGATGAGGAATATGTATACATGAACTTCAACACCAAGCTCAGCCCATGCATAATAAATCCTGAAACAGACGAGAACTACACATATCTGCTTCTTCCTGTAAGGATATAGATTCACAGGGCAAAAAATATACAGAAAACTTAAAATCAGCTGAAAAAGATATAAAACCACGATTAGTACATAACGTGGTTTTTTTATATTAAAAATCATCAAATATTAATATATATTTACATAAAATGAACATATCCTGAAAAAAATATGTTATAATATATAAGGTATTAATATAACCGAAAAGAGGAATAATTATGGAAAAGATAAAGATAGACACAGAATTCATAAAGCTGGACCAGTTTCTTAAGATGGTCAACATAGCAGCAAGCGGAGGACAGGCAAAGATAATGATAATATCTGAGGACGTTAAGGTTAACGGTGCAGTCGAAACTCAGAGAGGAAAAAAACTCAGGAGCGGAGATATGATAGAAGCTGAAGGAAGAAAGTTTCAGATTCTATAGAACGAAGGACTGGACAGGGTAAACTTATGCTTATCAGAGAACTGGAGCTTTACAGATTCAGGAACTACGAGAGTCAGCACATAGAGTTTGAAAATGGGATAAATATAATACACGGAGATAACGGAGAAGGAAAGACTAACATTATCGAAGCAATATACCTGCTTTCAATAGGGAGGTCGTTTCGTACTGCAAAGGACAGGGAAATGATAAATCTCGGTCATGAGACAGGATATATAAAATCAAGGGTTGAGAGCATGGGCAGGGAATTCAAGATAGAATACAGGATAAGCAAGTCAGGCAAGAAGGCCATAAAGATAAATGGAGTACCTGTAGACAGGCTAAATCAGCTTCTTGGGATAATAAATGTAGTCATATTCTCTCCGGAGGACCTCCGGCTCGTAAAGGAGGGCCCAAGAGAAAGACGCTCGTTCATAGACAGGGAGATCTCTCAGATAAGGCCCAAATACTATCAGCTGCTCAGTGTATATCACAAAAACCTTCTTCAGAGAAACAATCTTCTCAAGAATCCAGCTGCAGACAGGCTCCTCATAGATGTATATGATTCGGCGCTTGCAGAATCAGGATACCGGATAATGTGCTATCGTGAAGAGTTCATAAATGAAATAAGGGAAATAGCGCGCAAGAATCATCTCAGCATATCATCAGGGAAAGAGATTCTTGAGATAGGATATGAAAAAAACGTTAATGCAGGCAGCGAAGCGGAATACATGAGCATTCTCAGAGAAAGCCGTGAAAAAGATATTTTCAGAAAAACCACTTCTTCAGGAGTGCACAGAGATGATCTTGACATCAGAATTAACGGAATAGATCTCAGGAGCTATGGCTCACAGGGACAAAAGAGAAGCGCAGCAATATCTCTCAAGCTTTCAGAGATAGAGCTTATAAAGAACATAAGGGGAGAATATCCCGTGGTGCTGCTTGATGACATATTCAGCGAGCTCGACCCCAAACGCCAGCATATGCTTCTTGAGACATTTCGAGAGACCCAGACATTTGTAACGGTCGCAGAGGAGATGGACATAGAAATAGACAATACTAAATACAGGGTAAAAAGCGGCAGTATAGAAAAATACTGACATTTGTGTTTTCAATATAAAAATTAGGAGTAAATATCATGAGTGAAAAAGATTTGATTAATGAAGAGCACCACAGCTTTGAAGAAGACAATAAAGTCACAAAGGACTATGGCGCAGATCAGATTCAGGTACTTGAAGGTCTTGAGCCGGTAAGGAAAAGACCGGGAATGTACATCGGTTCCACAGGACCAAAGGGGCTTCATCACCTTGTATATGAGGTAGTTGACAATGCGATAGACGAAGCTCTCGCAGGCCACTGTCAGAACATCTACGTAGCAATAGAAAAGGACAACTCCATAACAGTAACAGATGACGGAAGAGGAATACCGGTAGAGATACACCCAAAGACCGGAAAGACTACGCTTGAGACAGTGCTTACGGTGCTTCATGCAGGCGGAAAGTTTGGAGCCGGAGGATACAAGGTATCAGGAGGGCTTCACGGAGTTGGTGTATCGGTAGTAAATGCGCTTTCGACTGAATTCGTTGCCGAGATAAAGCGTGACGGAAAGATATACAGACAGGAATTCTCAAAAGGAATAGCCTGCGGAGGCATACAGGTCGTAGGAGAGTCAGACTGCACAGGAACAATGATACATTTCATGCCGGATGCGGAGATATTCGAAGAAGTATTGTATAAATATGAGACGCTTGAATACAGGCTGAGAGAGCTTGCGTTCCTCAACAGGGGAATATCTATAACACTTGAGGATAAGAGGGAAGGACAGGAAAAAAGCAAGCTGTTCTATTATACAGGTGGAATAATTGAGTTTGTTAAATACCTCAACAAGAGCAAGGATCCAATACATGATGAGATAATATATTTTGAGAAAAAAGTCGACACATATACAGTAGAAGTAGCTATGCAGTATACCGACGTGTATATAGAGAACATATACAGCTTTGCAAACAATATAAACACTATAGAAGGCGGAATGCACCTTACCGGATTCAAGTCTGCGCTCACGAGAGCCATAAATGAATATGCAAAGAAGGCAAAATTCATAAAGGACAAGGATGATACGCTCACGGGAGAAGACGTAAGAGAAGGCCTTACGGCTATAATATCTGTAAAGCTTGAAGATCCTCAGTACGAAGGCCAGACAAAGACAAAGCTTGGAAACCCTCCGGTAAGGCAGATAGTAGACTCTGTGACATTCGAGACCTTTGAGGCATTTCTTGAGGAAAATCCTCAGACAGCAAGGATAATAATAGACAAGTCGCTGCGTTCTCAGAGAGCCAGAGAAGCTGCCAAGAAAGCAAGAGAGCTCACAAGAAGAAAGTCAGTGCTTGAGTCTACATCGCTTCCTGGAAAGCTTGCAGACTGCAGTGAAAAAGATCCTTCTAAATCTGAGATATATATAGTCGAGGGAGACTCTGCGGGAGGAAGTGCGAAAGAGGGAAGAGACAGAAAGACCCAGGCAATACTTCCGCTCAGAGGAAAGATACTCAACGTCGAAAAATCAAGGCTTGACAGGATACTTTCATCAGATGAGATCAGAAACATGATAACCGCATTCGGATGCGGAATTGGCGATGAATTTGATGAAAACAGGCTGAGATATCACAAGATAGTAATAATGACCGACGCCGACGTAGACGGTGCTCACATAAGGACGCTTCTGCTTACATTCATGTTCAGGTATATGAAGCAGCTCATAGAAAAAGGATTTGTATATATAGCTCAGCCTCCTCTTTATCAGGTAAGAAAAGGCCAGAAGGCAAGATATGCATACAATGACAAGGAGCTTAACCAGTACCTTGATGAATTCGGAAGAGGAAGCAATCCTACGATCCAGAGATACAAAGGTCTTGGAGAGATGAACGCAGAGCAGCTGTGGGATACTACTATGGATCCTCAGTTCAGGACACTCCTGAAGGTTACCATAGAAGATGCTTCAGCAGCCGATGAGACTTTTACGATGCTTATGGGAGACAAGGTAGAGCCGAGAAAGAACTTCATTCAGGAAAATGCAAAATACGTAAAAAACCTTGATATATAACATTCTTTCAAAGCCACGAATAAAGGAGCAGAAATGGAAACGAATCAGTTTGATAAAACCATAGATATAGACATAAAAGATGAAATGGAGAAATCCTATATAGATTACTCCATGAGCGTAATAGTAGGAAGAGCGCTTCCTGACGTAAGAGACGGCCTCAAGCCGGTTCACAGGAGAATACTATTCTCAATGTCGGAGCAGGGACTTACTCCCGACAAGCCTTACAGGAAATCTGCGACAGTAGTCGGAGACGTTCTTGGTAAGTACCATCCACATGGAGACTTGGCGGTTTATGAGGCCATGGTAAAGATGGCGCAGAAATTCTCAATGAGATACCCTCTCGTTGACGGACAGGGTAACTTCGGTTCGATAGACGGAGACTCTGCGGCAGCGATGCGTTACACAGAGGCAAAGATGACAAGGATGGCGGGTGAGATGTTAAAGGATCTTGAAAAAGATACCGTGGATTTCATGCCAAACTTTGATGAAAGACTAAAGGAGCCTACAGTGCTTCCTGCAAGATACCCAAACCTTCTGGTAAACGGCTCAAACGGGATAGCAGTAGGGATGGCTACGTCCATACCTCCGCACAACCTTTCTGAGGTAGTGGATGCCGTTGTAGAGCTCATAGACAATGATGAAGCAACGGTAGAAGACCTTATGAAGCACGTTAAAGGACCGGATTTTCCTACAGGAGCCATGATATATGGAAAAACGCTCATGAATCAGGCATACAGGACAGGAAGAGGAAAAGTCACTCAGAGAGCCAAGGCTGAAATCGAAGAGATGAGTAATGGAAAGAGCCAGATAGTAGTTACCGAGATACCTTATCAGGTAAACAAGGCTAAGCTGGTCGAAAAGATTGCAGACCTGGTTAAGGAAAAAAGAGTCGAAGGAATAACGGATCTTAGAGACGAGAGTAACAGAAAAGGTATAAGAATAGTAATAGAGACAAGAAAAGATGTAAATGCCCATGTTCTTCTTAACAACCTCTACAAATACTCTCAGCTTCAGCAGACATTCTCGATAATAATGCTTGCTATAGTAAATGGAGAGCCAAAAGTACTTAGCCTTGACCAGATGCTGAGATACTATCTGAACCATCAGGAAGAAGTGGTAACAAGACGTACGAAATTCGAACTGAACAAAGCGCTCAACAGAGCTCACATAATAGAAGGACTCCTCATAGCAATAGACAATATAGATGAGGTAATCGCAATAATAAGAAGCGCATACGAAGATGCTCAGGAAAAGCTTATAGAGAGATTCGACCTTACAGAGGTTCAGGCTCAGGCAATTCTGGATATGAGATTGAGAAGGCTTCAGGGACTGGAAAAGGAAAAACTTGAGGAAGAATACAGATTCCTAAGCGAGAGGATTACCTACTACAAGACTGTGCTCGAAGACAGAAACGTGCTTCTTGGGATAATAAAGACAGAGATCCTCGAGGTAAAGGAAAAGTACGGCGATGCCAGAAGAACAGAGATACTTGACCAGGAAGATGACATAGAAGATATAGATATGATAGACGATGAAGAAGTTGCGATAACTCTTACTCATTTCGGATATGTCAAGAGGATGCCGGTAGACACCTATAAATCCCAGAAAAGGGGAGGAAAGGGCATAGCTTCCATGACCACAAGAGAAGAGGACTTTGCAGAAAAGATGCTCATAACCAGCAACCATGCAAAGGTTATCTTCCTTACAAACATGGGAAGGATGTACAGGATACCTGCATACAAGATACCTCAGAGCTCAAGGACTGCAAAGGGAACCAATATCATAAACCTCATACCTATAGAAAAGGATGAGAAAATAAATTCAATCATCGCAATAAAGGATTCTGCAGACAACGAGAATATCGTAATGTGCACAAAGAAAGGCATAATCAAGAAGACTGAGCTTTCCCAGTTCAGAAAGAGCCAGAGAAACGGCCTTATAGCAATAACCCTAAAGGACGGGGATGAGCTTATAAGCGCAAGGATAACCAAAGGCGATGAGCAGATAATCGTGACCACGACAGAGGGAAAAGCCATAGCTTTTGAAGAATCTCAGATAAGGCAGACAGGAAGAAATACCATGGGAGTAAAAGCAATGGATATTTCTGATACTGACGGCATCATTTCGATGGAAGTAGTTGAAGATGACAAGTGCCTGCTCGTAATAACCGAGAATGGATACGGAAAGCGTACCTGCATTGGAGAATACAAGATACAGTCAAGAGGCGGCAAGGGCGTAAAGACTTACAACATATCCGATCAGACAGGTCAGATAGCAGGAGCAAGGCTCGTTGCCGAAGACGATCAGATAATGATCATAAACTCAGATGGAACTATGATAAGGATGGAAGTAAGCCAGATACCTAAGCTCAACAGAGTCACAAAGGGAGTCAAGCTTATGAAGTCAATAGATTCCAAAATAGTTTCATTCGAGAGAATTGAATCAAACGGAGAAGAAGAAGAATAAGCTCAAACAGCCAGAAATGCTCTGATTCATTAAAATGATAAATCAGAGCATTTTTAATTAATTTGAAATTAATTAAAAATAAAAAATTATATATAAATGAGTTTATTCAGCTAATATCTGGGGTATATTATTTCGGATTGGATAAATTATGGAGGTGACATATGTCAAAAAACAAAAAAGTCAGATCAGATTCCAAAATTGGCGCATTTGTACTTGGAACCTCAATTGGAGTAGCTGCAGGAATGCTGCTTGCCAATAAACCAGGATCTGAGCTGAGAGAAGATATTACAGAAGTTGCTGAACAGCTCAGAGAAAAGGCTGTTGATATAATCGAAAACAAGGAAGAATACATCGAGACTATCAGGGAAGCAGTTGACAAAGCAGTTAAAAAGGATGAAATAATCAGATATGACACTCCTGACTATTATGAAAAGGAATTTGACACAGAAGATCAGGATATTTGATTACCCTAAACAATTATCGAGGGAGAGTGGCTATGATTTGGGAAGTTGGAATTCTTTTGGGAGGAATAGGGGTCCTCATACTCTGCATATGCGCAGGAATGATGCTCAGGGATGCAGGGATGACGCTTAAAAGCGTTACAAGGATAAGCCTTGAAAAAAAGGGTGAGATAGAGAGCATAATAGATCACTCAGCTGCGATAACGGAAAATATAGACACCATAACTAACAATGCGGCAAAGGTGACATCCGTGGTTTCCATAGCTACCGAGGTAGCAAAGGCAGTAAGGAACAAAAATGCTTATAAAGAAGAATCAGAAGAAGGAGAAAAACATTAGATATGAGCAAATTCATTGAAGCGAGCGCAGATATGGATGATGAGTGCAGCAGGCTCACGATATCCGGAGAGATTGACCTCAATACCATAGAAGTGCTTGAGCCTAAGCTGGAAGAGATGCTTAAGGAAGATAAAGATATACTTATAGATATGGAGAATGTAAAATTCATAGACTCAACAGGGCTGGGAACTCTCGTAAAGCTCTATAAGGATCAGAAGGCAAGAAACAGGAAGGTAACAATAATAAATACAAGAGTAAACGTGAGGAAGATTTTTAAAATAACATGCATGGAAGAAATGTTCAATCTGGGAGGAGAAAATTCATGATAAACCACAGTCAGAAAAATATTATAAAAATGACGTTGCCTACGGATCCTAAATTGATATCTGTGATCAGAATGACGGCTTCCTCCATAGCAAATCAAATAGGCTTCAATATCGAAGAGATAGAGGATGTAAAGATTGCAGTTTCAGAGGCATGCACAAATGTGATAAAATATTCGAACGTAGATACTTTTGACCTTTATTTTTCATCGGGGGAGGATTTTATAGAGGTACAGGTAGAAGATGAGGGAGCAGGCTGCAATCCTTCTCAGATAAAAGAGCCTCTTTTTGACGAGAACAGGTCTTGCGGAGGACTGGGAATATATATAATAAAGACACTTATGGATGATGTTGAGGTAGTGTCTCAGGAGGAAAACGGTACAATAATTTATATGAAGAAAATTATAGGGAGAGATGAATAATTGTATAATGGTTCTGTAAAGAAAAATATGGAACTTTTTAAAGACGAGAAATATTCAGACCTTAGTACCAGGGAGTTGTTTGATGCTTACGAAAAAGATAAATGTCGGGAAATCAGAAATGAAATTGTCAACAGAAATTTATATATTGCAGAACTTCTGGCAAAAAAATACGTAGGAAGAGGAATAGAATTCGAGGATATATTCCAGGTAGCTTCTCTGGCACTTATTCTTGCTGTCGAAAGATTTGACGTCAGCAAGGGTTTCGAGTTTTCAAGTTTTGCCACACCGACAATAATCGGAGAGATAAAAAGACATTTCCGGGATAAAGGGTGGGCTATAAAAGTTCCAAGAAAGACGCAAGAGCTTTCAATGAAGATAAATGAGACAAGAAATAAACTGGAGCAGGAAATGGGCTCGGTACCTAAAGTAGAGGATATCGCCAATTACCTTAACTGCACATCAGAGGAAGTAATGGAAGCGATAGAAGCTTCGCAGCTGTTTTCAATAAGGAGTCTCGATCTCCTTAAGGAAAACAAGGACAGAGATTCTGAAATGAGCTTCATAGAGATTCTTGGAAAAGAAGATGAGAATTTCAGCAATATAGAAAACAGGGATTTTATAGAAAGATTCATTGAAAAATTAAATGACGTGGAAAAAAAGATACTTATTGGGAGATTTTACAAGGGCAAGACTCAGGTTGCAATAGCCAGGGAGCTTGACCTTTCTCAGATGACCATTTCAAGGATAGAAAAAAAGATCCTCTCAAAACTCAAGGAGGACTATAAGAAAACTGTAGAATTATAGTAGTTTCCAAGCAGCTTCTCTGAATAAGAGAGCTGCTTTTTTTAAACATAATGCTGATTTCACAATTAAGTCTGCCGATTTCATAAAATGGTTTAAAAACAGGATTAAGAATGTTAAACTTACATTAAGTTTAAATATTTTCTTTAAAGGAACATACATGAAAAGATATCATATATGGGGCATAGATATAATTCGATTAAACTGGGGGGTTTAAGATATATACATCCAATTCTGATTTCATGGTGTCCAGACGAGAAATAAATTTCAGGCAAAAACAGAGTTCAGTTATCTGACTGGACTCTGTTTTTTTTGCATATAACTTTCTGCAAGCCATCTATAAACAAAATCTATAATACATATCATTATTATCGATTGGAAAATATCCTGATAAAAGAATAAAATATACTTACAGATATGATTTACAGAAAAGGAGATGTTATGCTTATAGATATGCATGTTCATGAGATGAGAAATTCCTCCGACAGCTTCATGTCCCTTGAGGAAATAGTGGAGCAGGCGCGTCAGATAGGTCTTGACGGAGTATGTATAACGGATCATGAGAGCATGGGGCTCAGAGAATATGCCGAGCTGTACTCAAAAAAGACAGGATTTCCTGTTTTCGTAGGTGCAGAGTACCTTACGAGAGAAGGAGATATACTGGCATTTGGAATAGACCGTCTGCCTGACGAGGAACAGCTTCCTGCTCAGGAATTCATAAATTATGTAAATGAGAGAGGCGGGGTATGCATAGCGGCCCATCCTTTCAGGAATAACAACAGAGGACTTGGAGAGAACCTGAAGAAGGTAAAAGGACTCGCAGGAATAGAGGTATTTAACGGAAGCACATCAGATGAGGCAAACGCACTTGCCATGGAGTACTGCAATGAACTGGACCTTGTGCCTTTCGGGGCAAGCGATGCTCATATAACGGCAAAGCTTGGAAAATATGCCACAAGATTTCCAAAAAGAGTTAAAAATATTTCAGAGCTTGTTGAGGTTATAAAAGCAGGAGGCTGCCTTCCTGAAATAACTGAGGAATATATGATGGTTGAAAATGGTTAAAAAAAAGAGCCTAAAAAGGCTCTTTTATTATTTTTCTTGCAACATGAGTCCATGTAAAACGGCTCAGGTCAATCCTGTGTTTTTTATCCCTGCCCGTGACATTCTCTGTCACGGCTTTTTTTATGGCACTTGAAAGCCGTGCTTCAAAATCGGGAATCTCACTTTCAACAGGCTCATCCACATCCTTCATCACAGGTAGTCTTACATATTCAACCGGTGAATCTCTGAGATTGCTTTCTATCCATAATCTCAGACCTGGGGTGTCAGTCGTTACAGCCGGAAGTCCACATGCCAGGGCTTCGATTACTACGAGAGGCAGGCCTTCGTAGAATGAAGGAAGTACGAATATATCAGATCTGCTGAATTCTTCAGCGAGCTGCCTGTGATTCAGGATGCCCAAAAATTCTACTTTATGAGGGCATTCCTCAGCGGCCTGGCTTATCAGCAGCATGTCTTCGTTGCTTCCGCTTCCTCCTGCAAGGCTCAGCCTTATGGATTTAAACCCCATGTGCTGAGGATCTGTATCTGAAAGGGCATGTATGAGTTGAAGCAGCCCTTTTTTTCTTGATATCTTTCCAGCGTATATTATCCTGAGGACATCATTTTCAGTAGAGGCCATGGCTTCATGCGATTCTCTTACCGTGAATATCTCAGGGTTGTACCCGGTTCCTATTATCTCAAGCTTTTCAGAGATGTCTCTTCCGAGAAGGTCTATTATCTCGCTCCTTTGAGAATCGTGAAGGGCGTATATTCTGTCGAGCTTTCTGAGAGACTCTAAAGTACGGTCATTGTAGAAATCATGGCTTTTCAGCTGACGCAGGCATGTACCATGGCATACGCCTACTACTCTGTACTGGCTGAAGTATTCTGCAGTTATACCGGTCAGAAGGTAGAGATGGTGGCATATTATGAGGTCAGGCTCAAAGGAGCTTACGGCAGAAGATATCTTATCCAGCCATACTTTTTTGAATATCTCATAATCTCTTTCGCTCATGTCTCTGTATCTGATGCTTGAGTATGGCATCTCGTCGCTCATGCCAGGTATTTCATATGGTATTTCATCTGAATTGTAAATTACAGGATAAGCCTCGCCACTTATCTGGCAAAGCAGCTCTGATTCGCTGTGGCTGCTTATTCCGCATACAAGAGCCTGGGAGTGGCCCATTTTGTCAAAAGCCTTCATGAGCTCGCTGAGATAAACCCCGCTTCCGGTTGAAAATGGCTTTTGAGCCGTAATGTTCAGTATCTTCATCTGTATCCATCCTGATTCTGAATCAATTTTGATCTGTTTTCCTTAATTCCTGAGCAGCATAGCTGAGGGAGCTCCTGCACATGTCTTCCAGGCTTTCTTCTGCCTTCCATCCAAGTACTTTTTCTGCAAGAGAGGTGTCAGCGTAGCATACGCTCACGTCTCCCGGGCGCCTTGGCGAAAGCTTTACAGGGATTTTAATGCCTGTGCTTTCCTCAAACATCCTTACAAGCTCAAGCACTGAGCACCCTTTACCGGTTCCAAGGTTGAATGCTTCATATCCACTGCTCGTGAAAAGCCTCTCCAGAGCGCATACATGGCCTTTTGCAAGGTCTGATATGTGTATATAGTCTCTTACTCCGGTTCCGTCCTCTGTGTCATAGTCAGTGCCGAATATATCGAGGCAGCTCTTTTCTCCAAGTGCGGTCTTTATTATGTGAGGCATTATATTGTCGGACGGTATTTTGGGATCTTCTCCGATAAGCAGGCTGCTGTGAGCTCCAACTGGATTGAAATACCTCAGCATTACAGCACTCCACCTGTCATCCGAGCTGCAGAGATCCAGGATTATGTCTTCTATCATGGATTTGCTCCTGGCGTACGGGTTCGAAGGATTCTTTGTGAAGGCTTCTGTTAGAGGCATTATATCATTTTTTCCATATACTGATGCGGATGAACTGAATATGATTTTTCTTACATTATATCTTTCCATGACTTCCAGTAGAGAAACGGTGGCGCATACATTGCTTCTGTAATAAGAAAGAGGCATTCTCACTGATTCTGATACGGATTTCAAGCCTGCAAAATGAATCACTGCATCAAAGCGATGTTTTTCGAACACAGCGCACAGGCTGTCTGTATCAGAGATATCGACCCTGTAGAAGCAGAATTTTTTTCCTGTGATTTCAGCTATTGCATCTGGAGCATCAACACTTCCCCTTACAAGGTTGTCACATATGACAATGTCATGGCCTCTGCTTATAAGCTCTGCAGCAGTATGGCTTCCTATATATCCGCATCCTCCGGCAATCAGTATATTCAATCTGCTCAACCACCTTTCTATAAAATAAAAACTGTTACACAGGATTGCAACAGTTAGAATTCAAGAGATGCCTTTGTCTGGAGTATGATCTTGTCTTTTCTTGGCATTACAAGAATTTCAGAATCATTTGAAAGCACTATCATCATGTCGTTATTTGGTTTGAAAAGGTCTTTGTTTCTTTCGATAAGCTCGCTGGCTTCTGTAAGATCACTGTTTGTCAGATTTATATTTACTATGTTTTTCATAAAAACTCCCTAATACTTAAATAATTGGATTTAACTTCATTTATATTGTAACATATTTCAGGCTCCTTTAGAATAAAAAAATGCCCTTACTGCAACTTTGCAGATAAGGGCATTCAAAGTATTGTTTAGTCTTCAAGAATTCTTCCATCAGTAGATATCGTATATATCTGCCAGGGGATGAACTTTCCGCTTTCCTTAAGTGCATTCACAGCAGCCCTCTCGATGCCTCCGCAGCATGGAACTTCCATTCTCACTATGGTAACGCTCTTTATGTTGTTCTCTCTTATTATGGCAGCAAGCTTTTCTGTATAGTCTCCTTCGTCAAGCTTTGGGCATCCTATTACGGTTATTCTGTTCTTTACGAACTTGTTATGGAAATCTCCGTATGCATAGGCAGTGCAGTCAGCAGCTATGAGAAGATTTGCATTTTCAAAGTATGGAGCGTTTACAGGAACCAGCTTTATCTGAACCGGCCACTGTCTCAGCTGAGATTCTGCAGAAGACATGGCTGTAGCAGTGGAAACCGGAGCTGCTGATGAACTCTTTGGTCCTGAAAGAATAGCTGATCTTGATATGGCCTTCGCCTGAGATCCTGCGCATCCGCACCCTTCTCCGTGAGCTGAAGGTGATTTTGGAGCTTCTTTGGCAGCGACCCTCTTTGGAGCCACTTCTCTGTTATATTCAGCGGCCTCTCTCTCCTCGAATGAAATAGCATTCGTAGGACATACAGGAAGGCAGTTTCCAAGCCCGTCACAGTAATCATCCCTTAGGAGTTTTGCCTTTCCGTCAACTATTGCGATAGCGCCCTCGTGGCATGCGTTCGCACAAAGTCCGCATCCTACACATTTCTCTTCGTTGATCTTTATAACTTTTCTTATCATTTTATCCTCCTGAATTACAAGGTGGACGTCACGTCCACTTTTTGAATAGATTAATATATTATTTTCATCTGTATATGATTTTGAAGATTTATAATTGTAATCCTTTATATGTATGATACAATAATAATAACAAAAATAATGTTGCATATGCAACAAAAAATAAAATTTGTCTTGAATTTTTTAAGATCAGAAATACGACCGATGCAATTATAAAATATAGGATCAGTGTAAGAGGAGAAGGAATATGAAACTAAAAAGAATTGTATCAGTCGCATTAACGTTAACAATGACAGCGGCGATGAGTGCATGCAGCAGCAATGACGGGACAGATAGATCAGATATGGAAACAAGCGGTAGTGTGGGATTTTCAGTATCTACGCTAAATAACCCATTCTTCGTAACTCTGGTAGATGGGGCAAAGGCTACTGCAGAAGAAAATGGCGTAGATCTTATAGTGCTGGATGCGGGTGATGACGCAGCCAAACAGACAAGTGATGTAGAAGACTTAATATCAACAAACATAAGTGTTTTAATAATAAATCCGGTTGATTCAGATGCAGCTGCGCCGGTAGTGAAAGACGCAATAGATGCGGGAATCAAGGTGATTGCGGTTGACCGTGTAGTAAATGGCGTAGAAGTAGATTGTAAGATTGCATCAGACAATGTAGCGGGTGCAAAAATGGCAACAGAATATTTGCTTGAGCTGGTTGGAAAAGGTGCTGAAGTAGCTGAACTTCAGGGTGTTCCAGGAGCATCTGCGATTATTGACAGAGGAGAAGGTTTTCATGAGGTGGCAGATAAGGATTTAGATGTTGTTGCAAGTCAGACTGCTAACTTCAATCGTGCAGAGGGGTTGGATGTTATGGAGAATATTTTACAGGCTTCAGGTGATTTAAAGGGTGTTTTTGCACACAATGATGAAATGACATTGGGAGCAGCAGAAACAATAAGTGCTTCAGGCAAGGATATTAAAATTGTAGGATTTGATGCGACTGATGATGCAGTGGCAGCTGTAAAAGAAGTCAAAATGGCGGCAACTGTAGCACAACAGCCAGAAAAAATGGGTATCACAGCGGTTGAAACGGCTATAAAATTGATGGCTGGAGAGATGGTTGAAAAATCCATACCGGTTGAGGTTAAGTTGATAACAGAATAGACCATTAATAATTTAGATACTCATACTTCGCACATGAATATTATTCTATGAACCTTGAAAATTCAATATTTGACATGAATCAACTATCTTAGATACACAAACCAAGACACTTTTTCGTTGATGAAGGAAGTGCCTCAAAGAAAGAATCCATAAATTGCTCCAGCTGACTTGATGTAAGCGAAAGCTTATCTGCTAAAGTTGATAAAAATGCATTCATAAGCATTTGAAATGCCTGCCTCCAGTTTATGTCAGCCATTTCATCTGCTATCAGATAGAACAGTTCACCAAGAGTTCGTTTATCGGAAGATGTCCTGTTTTCAACAGCAAGCATCATATACCTTGTAAATACAACAGCTACATGAGCTGTCATTGCATCATAAGACAAAGATCGGCATTCTTTAGTCAGTTTCAGATATGACTTGCAGATCTTGAAAAATACTTCTATGTCCCATCTTTTGCCATATATTCTGATGATTTCATTTTCATCCAGGGATGACGGCGAACAGAACCATGTATCAAAAAGCACATGCTTTGCAGGGATTCCATAATGAATTGCTTCTTTAATCAGTTCAAGCATCACAAGTGTAGCCTTTGTCTGAGCAAGAACTCTTCTCTTGTGACCTGCGGTCCTCTTGTCCAGCTCTTCAGCTTCATTGAATCTGTTTTTCATATTTTCAGAAGAAAGCAGGCAGCTGTTTACAGGAAGAAATGTATTGCCTTCAGACCAGCCTAGCGTGAGCAGGCGGAAGCCTCTTCTGAATTTTGAATTTGCATGATCAAATACTTTTGAAAGAAGTTCAACATTCTTGTACTTGTTTCTTTCAAACATAGTGTCATCAATGATAAGAACATTTATTCGTTCTTCATCAGTAAGTTTCTTGATAGTTGTGTTTACAATCCTGGACGAAAGCATTGTCGTAAAGCGAAGCCAGTTTATGTTGGCTGATTTTATAAATCGGTATACAGCATCTTTAGCGAAGCTGTTTAAACGCTTTTCGGACATCATCTCCATGTACATGCTTCTGTTGAAGAATACAAGAGAAAAGATGTACTGAAAAATTGCTACTGCAGCAATGCCTTTTGATTTACATCCATTAGAAGCTTTTAGTATTGAGCCCACCCTGTAAACCTTAAAAAAACTTGATATCTTTGAAGAAACAGTATTATCAATTTCGTATTTTTGTGTTATTATTTTCATAGCATGAACCTCCGGTTTTGATTTATTGTTTCTGATAACTCAATTATACCAAAAACGGGGCTTTCATGCTTTTTATTTGTCAAATATTATTGAATTTTCAAGGTTCATAGGCACTTTTTGAAGTGCGAAGTATGAGTTAGATACTAATACTTAGGCGTCTCATCGTATTTATTGGATGAGACGCCTAAGTGTTTTTGAAATATTAGAATTTTTAAAGCCGAATTTTTAAAGCTTTCAAAAAAATAGGATTATTCTCTTTGACATATTCTTGCATTTTTGATACTTTAGAAAGTGAATCTTATAATGCAAAATTTGAGGAGAAATTAAATGAAAAAAATACTGATTGTAACATATGGTGAAACGACTTCTGATACACTTTATAACCAGTTGTTTGGATTAATTGGTAAATATGTTGAAATAGATAAATGCACAGTATCGAATTTTAAGGATGTGGATTATTACGATTTAATTATTGCAAGTAGCAAATTAACATATCAGCAGCTGATTAAAAAATTTAATATAAGGTGTGATTTTTTGATTACAGACAGAGTCATAGATCATAAAAATCTTGGGGAAATAATAAAGATCGAAGAAGGCAGGGATGTGTTGTTTGTAAATGATTCAAAACGTTCTGCTTATGAAGCCATAGAACAATTAAAAGAGCTTGGAATAAATCACATCAATTTTATTCCATATTATCCTGGATGTGACTATAATGAATACCGTCACTTGGATATTGCAATAACTCCAGGTGAAGAGAAGTTGGTTCCAAGCTATATAAAAGAAGTTGTTGAAATAGGCTCGAGAATTATAAGCATCAGGAGCATACATGAGATTGTCAAGGTTCTGGATTTGGAATTTTCTTTTAAGGAAGAACTTACGGTTAAATATATAAAGGATATTGTGAGTGTTACAAAATCAATCGAGAAAAGCCGTCAACTCCTCAAGGAATCAGAAATGTCATTGAAGATGATAATAAACAACGTGGATTTGGGGTTGGTATCTGCAAATGAAAATGGCGATATTCTGTGGGTAAACTCAAAATTTGAAAATATGATTGGGAAGAAATCAAAGGATTTAATCGGAAAAAACGTACTAAGTTTATTGAGGATAAAGAAAGACATCGAGTTTTTAAGCGAACCGTCCCTGATTGACGTTGAGGGAATCAAATATTTAATAAGCAACAGTCACATGGAAGAAAGAGATATAAAAAGATTCCTGTTGATGTTTGAGGATATACGTACAGTAAAAAATAAAGATCTGGAATTAAATTTATTATATAAGGAGGAATTTAATAAATATCTTTATGATTTTTCGGATTATATGACGGTTGATGAAAAGAATTTGAAAATGCTGGAAAAGGCAAAAATGTTTGCAAAAACGGAGTCGAATATTCTTATCCAGGGAGAAAATGGCACAGGAAAAGAAATTTTGGCCCAGGCAATACATAGAAACTCATTCAGGAAAGGGAAGCCGTTTATTCCGATAAACATAACCGCAATATCTGAAAATCTCCTTGAAAGCGAACTTTTTGGATATGAACCGGGTTCTTTTACGGGGGCTGACAAGAATGGCAAAATCGGTATATTTGAAAAAGCAAAAGGCGGGACGGTATTTATAGATGAAATCGGGGATGCTCCAAAATATATCCAAACAATACTTCTTAGAGTTATACAAGAAAAAAGGATAAGGAGGATAGGGAGTGCCCACGAAATACCTATAGATGTAAGAATACTTGCAGCGACTAACAAAAACTTGGTTAAAAGCATGAGTACTGGAGAATTCAGAGAAGATCTTTTCTTTAGACTTAATGTACTGCCTATTACAACGATACCGCTGAGGAAGAGGAAAGAGGATATAATTTTTGTGTTGAAGAAATTTTTGGATTCGATATTAGAGGAAGATTGCTTAGAATCCGTTTTAAGTCTTGAAGTAATAGATTTATTGGTTGCACATCCTTGGAAAGGAAATGTTCGTGAGCTTCAAAATCTTTCGGAATATTTGCTGGTCATATACAGCGGCAAAAAGATTCAGATTGAAGATCTGCCAGAATACATTCTAAATAGTGTTGTCAGAAAGAATATTATTGATTATAATCAATTTCTGATAATCAAAGCGTTAAATTCGCAAAACTATATTGGAAGACGATTGATTTCAGAGATAACAGGCATTACAGAGGGGAAGATTAGAGGCATAATGGATAAATGCAAAGAAGAAGGATATATTGAAATTGTAAAAAATAAAGGTGCATGTATTACTCTGAAAGGCAAAGATATCTTATCTGCATATATAAATATGGAAACGTGGAATTAGAATTGCTGGGATAAAAAATACTCACACTGGGCTGATGAAAGCCCAGTGTTCTTTCTCTAAAAATAATTTAATATGTCGGTTCGGTATTGTCTTTGAAATATATCTTTAGCAAATGCATTGCAATTATGGGATTTTCAAATAGAATTGATAAAATTTTCAAAATTCTTGTAATTTGGCATTGATTTTGCAAATACATGTCATTGAAAAATATAATTTCAGGAGGATGTTAAAATGAAACAAGAATTACAAAGTAAAATTCGTAAACCTAGTTTGGGATGGTCGCTGGTTCCACTGATAGTAATGATATTATTACTAGCTATAGGTTATGGTAAATTTGGGCTTAGGACAGAACCGATTTTGATTCTGATTGCATTCATAGCAGGTATAATTGCCTGGAAGCATGGGATGACTTGGGCTGAAATGCAAGAATCCATAGTAGAGAAGATAGCAAAAGCGCTTCCTGCAACATTAATTCTTTGGAGCGTAGGCTTTCTTATAGGATCTTGGATGTTTAGCGGGACTGTGCCAATGATAATATATTATGGGGTGCAGATTGTGAATCCTAAATTTTTATTGGTTACTGCTTTTATAATAACAGCTATAGTTTCTACCGTTACCGGTACTTCATGGGGGTCTGCAGGTACAGTGGGAGTTGCGATTATGGGCATTGCAGGAGGACTTGGGGTATCTCTGCCAGCTACGGCCGGTGCTGTAGTGGCTGGTTCGTATTTTGGAGATAAAATCTCCCCTTTGTCAGATACTACGAATTTAGCGCCAATCGCTGCAGGTTCTGAGCTCTATGAGCATATTAAGCACATGCTTTATACGACAGTGCCAGCTATGATAGTATCCCTCATTGTATACACGGCAGTTGGTTTTGGTACTACTGGAAATTTGACTACCCCTGAATCCGTTACAGTTCTGCTTTCTCAGCTTGATGGCATGTTCAGCTGGAATCTAATATTGCTGCTCCCTGTAATTTTGATAATCACAGGCTCATTGAAGAAGTGGCCTACAATTCCAACGATGCTGGGTACAAGTTTATTTTCAGTTTTACTAGGAGTGCTCGTACAGGGATTTACATTTAAAGATGGTTTTACTTCAATTGTTCAGGGCTTTAATGTTAGCATGACGGGTTTTGAAGGCGAAGCTGCTTTTGAAGTTACAAAACTCATTAACAGAGGTGGCGTTGTTTCTGTAACAGGAACTACGGTATTGATATTTTGTGCTATGGGATTTGCAGGTATAATGAGCAAATCAGGAATGTTAGAGGTTGTTCTTCATGCTATGATGACAAAAATAAAAACAACTTCAGGACTAATACTTACAACTATCGGATCTTGTTTCACAGTGGCTTTTATTACAGGAAGTTCTTATCTTTCAATTATTATACCAGGAGAATTGTTTAAAGACGCTTACAAGGAAAAAGGGTTGCATGCAAAGAATCTATCAAGAACGCTTGAAGATTCAGGAACTGTTTTGGTACCACTTATACCTTGGTCTGCAGCAGGAGCATATATGGCATCAACACTTGGTGTTGCAACACTTGAATATTTACCATGGGCAGTGCTTAACTACATGGGGATAGTATTTGCAATAATTCTTGCCTATACAGGAATAGGAATTGCAAAATTGGATAAATCAGAGGAGTCAAACGAACGCAGTTATAAGTAATACGATTACAAAAGACAATTGACTATACAAAAAATGAGGTAATATTATGATATTGATAAAAAATGCAAGGGTATATAATCCGGCAGATTTAGGAACAAAGGATGTTCTTATATGTGGAGAAAAAATCGAAAAAATCGCTGATGAAATATTGATCTCTGAAGACTTGGTTAGAATTATTGATGGCACGGATAAAATAATCATTCCAGGACTTATTGATCAGCATATTCATATCACCGGTGGAGGAGGAGAAGGTGGATATACGACCAGGGTGCCTGAACTTAAAATCAGAGAATTGGTTGAAGCTGGACTTACGACTGTAGTAGGGCTTCTTGGAACCGATGGCACTACCAGGAGTATAGAAAATCTCGTTTCAAAAGCAAAAGCTATCAACGAGCTTGGCCTTACTTGTTTTGCGCTTACGGGTTCATATGAATATCCAACTGTTACCTTAACGGGTGATGTAAAGAAAGATATAACATTTATTGATGAAATAATAGGAACCAAGCTAGCAATATCTGATCATAGAAGTGCAAGTCCTACAGTTGATGAAATTGCAAGAGTTTCATCTGATACAAAAGTTGCCGGGATGTTCAGCGGCAAAGCAGGAATAGTTACGCTGCATGTAGGAAATGGAAAAGAGGGTCTTAAGCCTATATTTGATGTGTTAGATAATACTGAAATTCCGATTTTTGTGTTCAGACCAACTCACTTGAACAGAAATGAAACGCTGCTAAAGCAGTCTTTTGAATTTGCAAAAATGGGAGGATATGTAGACTATACCTGTGGAATAGGAGACAGATTATCACCATCAGGGGCGATCAGAGAATCGATTATCGCTGGAGTTCCACAAGAAAGAATCACTTTTAGTTCTGACGGATACGGCAGCTGGTCTAATTATGATAAAGAAGGTACTCTGTTGGAGATAGGAGTATCGTCAGTTAAATCAACATTTGAATGCCTAATAAATATGGTGGAAAATGAAAATTTTTCATTTGACGAAGCTCTGCCTTATGTAACCACCAACATTGCCAAAGCATTAAGACTTGAAAAAACCAAAGGACAGATAAAGGAAAATTTTGATGCAGATATACTTATGCTGAACAACCAAAATCAGATTGATACTTTTATTTCCAGGGGTAAAGTGATGATGGATGACAGCAAACTCATTGTACAATTCCCGTTTGAATAAATATGTAAGGATAAATATGAAAAAGATCATTGGAATACTTGCTGGCATGGGGCCTGCTGCTTCAGTTGCACTTTTTGATAATATCGTCAAGATGACGGATGCAAAAAGTGATCAGGAAAATATTAGAATAATAATAGATAATAATACTTCAATACCTGACAGGACTGCCTATATAATCGGGAAAGGAACAGATCCCAGAAAACATTTGATAGAATCCGCTTTAAAACTAAAAGAGGCTGGTGCCGATTTCATAATTATGCCTTGTAATACGGCTCATTATTTTTATAAGGAGATCAAAGATGGAGCAGGCGTAAGCATGGTTCATTTAATTGAAGAAACTGTAAAAAACATAGTTGAAAGAGGCATACAAAAAGTTGGTCTGCTGGCAACGACAGGAACAATTAAAACAAATATATATAACAGCATTGGAGCCAGAGCAGATATAGATATTATCATACCCGATATAGAGTATCAGGAAAAAAATATGAAATTCATATATGATATTAAAGAAGGAAGAAATGGATGCATTTCTGACTTCAACGAAGCGATCGAAAATTTAAAGTCAAAAGGAGCTGAATTTTTCATACTAGGATGCACTGAATTGTCAGTAGCAAATAACATTCATGATTTTGGAGATAAGTTTATAGATCCTTTGAAAATAATATCAGAAGTTGCTATTGAGTTGGCGGGTTATAAAGTTAAAAAATAAATTAAAGCCACCTGAAAAGGTGGCTTTCAAGTTGTAGACAAAGTCCAAGCATATCTGCTTGGATTTTGTTTTTTGGAATATAAATATATGCGTTTACAAGACTTTCAGTCATTTTCACAGTATAATAAGTATTAACCTGAATTATTTTTCTCAATTTCAAGGGCAAGCCAAAATCAATGTATTGATTTTGATGGTCAAATGGCTTGATTCTCTCTGGCGTCTTCCTGCATTTTCAGTATGCTTTGTTGCCCCAGATAGATCAGCAGCTGCCATTTTCCGGGCATATTTTCTGCTTTATCAAGCATTTCGTGTGTATTTAATACCTGATTGTTAAATCTGGAGTGTCTTCTCAGAAAGTTGTAGTAGGCTACCCACAGTGACACTGAGTAATTTGCACCGTCAAAATTGTCGTAGCCGCAGGTGCATCTGTATGTTTCTTTGAAGGTTCTGTTTAATCGCTCTATGACTTGCTTGTATGGTCTGTATTCTTTTGATACTGCATCATCGTTTGCAAGCCCAATGACCTGTGTTATGTCAAATTCCAGGGGGGTTTCCTGAAGGGAAAACTGCTGTGCGGCGAGTGGATAGGCACTGTACCCGTCTGCTATGAACTTGAATTTGTCTGTTAGTTTGTGGATTCCGCTGAAGGCTTTTTTCATGGCCAGTATGCATGGGCCTACGCTTCTGCCTGATGAGACCTGGTAGCCTATCACTGATTTTGAAGCTGCATCCATGATAAACCAGATGTATCCTTTGATTCCTCTTACTTTTATGTAGGTTTCATCTGCGATAAATGTTTCTGATTTTTCGTAAGGGTAGCTATCTATGAATGGCTTGATTAAAAGCGCAGCTGTTCTGCAGTAGTTGGATACCATTGTGTGGGAGATCCTTATTCCGTAAAGATCTTCAAGGGCCTGGGCTGTTTTTCGTAATGAGAGTCCAAGATTAACATGAAATGTAAGGCACAGGGACATGATATGTGCGTTTTGTTTTCTAAACTTCAGTGAGGATGAGTTCTTTGGAAGGGATTTTAAATCCATCTCAAAGAAATCTACGGTGAATTCCCGGTAGATGTAATGGAGTTTGTATTTGTATTTTTCTTTTTTATCTAGGTTTTCCGGATCTACTTTTTTCAGGTTGTTGAGATAGTACTTGCACTTTTGATTGGTGCATTTATGTATGCTAAAAAAGGTCCTGTCTCTTTTAGGGACAAGGCTGTGACTGCAATGAGGGCATTTGAGTTTTAATGGTTTGGTAACTCTTTTTCCGGTGGAAAATGTCTGGCTGCATATCTTGCACTGGTACTGGCCGTTGTCTCCGTTGTTATCGTAAATATAGTGATGCGGAGCATTGCATACTGGACATGATATTTCTTCTGGTATGGTTCTTCCGTTCCTGCGCTGAACTGGTTTTATCTTCTTCTGATATTTCGATTCGTAGTATGACAGAAGAAACTGCCAGTCCTGTTTGATGAATGGCTGGATTATTGGAAGTTGGTCTGTCTTGAATTTTTGATATTTTGGTGAGTGGGTATCGTCATGCGCCCACTTACCTAATGGAATATATTTTGAAATAAATAGTACTAAAAATCGAATTTGTTGATTTTGGTATTGAATTACATGTAGTAAATGAGTTATAATTTGAGACATAACAATGGCACCCTTGCCTTTCTGTTTTATTTGTTGTGTGGTAACTCAAATTATATCAGAAAATGGGGGGTCATTGTTTTTTTATTTAAAAAACAGTGAAAACCTTTGAATATATAGCAATATTAAATAAAATAGGGGTGTAAAACTTTACACTACCAAAAATAATGGGGAGGTACTGATATGGAAATAAGCTACAGAGAATACATTCCCTTGCTCATGAAAAACAGGCTGTTTGAAGGAATAAGTCCGCAGGATACAGAAAAAATACTGTCATGCCTTAATGCACATGTGAGAGAATATGAAAAAAAGGAAACAGTCATCAGAGAGGATGGTAAACTGCCGGGAATAGGTATAATACTAAGTGGCAGCGTTCAGATAAGCAGGTCAGACATGTTTGGTAACATTAATATAATTGCAGAGCCTGGAAAAAATCAGCTTTTTGCTGAAACTTTTGAGGCTGCGGGAATGATTGAGAGTCCGGTCAGGGTAGTTTCACAGGAAAATTCCAAGATAATGTTCATAGAATACAGGAAGATGATGAATATGTGTGCGAGTACATGCAGTTTTCATTCAAGGCTGATGGCGAACATGATGAAGATAATAGCGGTAAAGAACACAGAGCTCAGCAGGAAGATAGACATACTCTCAAAAAGAACCATAAGAGAGAAGCTGATGGCATATTTCATGATGGAGATGAAGCTTCAGGGAAAAACAGGAAGGATAAGGCTGTCATTCAGCAAGACTGATCTTGCTGACTATCTGAGCACGGACAGGAGCGCAATGAGCAGGGAACTTTCAAAGATGCAGGATGAGGGAATAATTAAAGTAGAAGGAAGATTTATAATGATGAATCAGAACTATTAAAATTAGAGCTGAATTTAAATAACAGCCAAGGCAAAATGAAATATTGTCCTGGCTGTTATTAACGTCAAAGGCAAGAATATTACAGATAAAGTATATGTGTAAGTACTGCTACAACAGGTATAGCCACAAGTGTTCTTACAACCCAGAGAGAAAGTATATCTTTCAGTTTTGCCGGTATACCGAAGAATATTATAGGGAGCATGGTCTCTGTGATATAAAGCACCTGAACAAGTGATACCATGAGAACGAAAAATCTCGTTGCAGCATATTGAGATCCGGAAACAAGTATAGATGGAAGGAAAAGATCAATTCCGCCTACAAGTATGGCCTGTGTTGCAATTGAGGCATCAGGAATTCCAAGCATTGATATGAATGGTGTGAATGGAATGCTCAGAAGTTTTATTATAGGGGTAAATTCGCTTACTGCAAGCCCGAGGATTCCAATCGTTATTACCATAGGAATTACTCTGAGAGTTATCAGGCAGCCATCCATAAATCCTCTTGCCATTTCAGGCAGAAGTCCTGGTGCATTGTCGGCCTTTACAAGAGCATCATTGAATCCTTTTTTTATCTGAGCAGGATTTAAATGAAGGTTTTCTTTTCTCATCTCTGTGGTTTGAACAGAACCGTCTGAATAAATATCAGGGTACTTTGATATAGGTGGTATGCGGCATACTATTGCAGCTACTGCATAAGTGACAATGCAGTAAAGCAGGAATATGAGACCAAAATCGTCCAGAAGCCCAACATAGCCTATAAGGAACGCACAATAGCCAACGGAATTAAGGCTGAAACTAGATGAGATAAAAAAAGCTTCTTTAACTGTATAATGCTTTTCTTTATAAAGAGATGCGGTAAACATTATTCCTACTACGGCAGCGCCGACTATCGAGGCTATAGTATCAAGTGCACTCTTTCCCGGTACCTTGAAAACAGGTCTCATAAAGGGTTCAAGAAATGCACCGATGGCTTCAAGGAGTCCATACCCTGCCAGAAGAGGAAGTACTGCGCCTGCAACCGGAACTATACTTATGGTAAAATTGAGAGTTTCCCCAATCATCACACCTCCGGTTTTTTCACTGTATGCAAATTCCCAACCAAACTGGAAATAATACATGATGGCAAATATCGATCCAAGAAGGTACAGCACGAAGTGAAATTTAGTATCTTCCTCAAAAAATCTTTTGACGGCATTATCGCCCCTGCAGATGTGATTTGAGTATATGTACCCGGAAAGCATTATCACAGGACAAAGAGTTATAAGTGGTTGTACCATATTTCCAAGAACCATGTTTAGGAAGAAATCCTTGTATATTACTTCGAAGAGAAGTCTTCCTTTTATGGGGACGAAAAATATGGTGATCCCAAGACCGGAGGCCAATAAAAATTTTAAAAGGCATTTCCAGTAGGGGTTTTTAAGTACAGGATCATCGCACGGGACGACGACAGGTTTGGGGATTACAGCTTCTTTCATAGTAAATTCTCCATTTCTTTTAACTAATGAATGATTTAACAAAAATATTGCTTTTACCTTATACCTTTGACGTGTATGTTGTAATTATAACACAGAGAGCTGTCGAAATCAAAAAGGGGTCATATGTTTCACGTGAAACATTTGGTAATTATTAATAAAATGCAAAAATACTGTAAAAAAGCGAGAAAAAATGATAAAAGTGTGATAAAATTAATTATAAATTTCAATTAGCGATAAACCGGTCAGGAGGATATCCTCCTGACCAGTCACTGTAAAGAGCAATATCAAATTCATAATATAGAAAAGAGGTAAAGATTTTGGGATTATTAGACAACATGCTATCAAAAAGAGAGATTAAGAAGCTTGAGGCCAGGGCTCAGAAGATAAACGCACTGGAAAGCAGATTTGAGGCCATGACAGACACCGAGCTGAAGGCCATGACGCCCGAGTTCAAGAAAAGGCTCCAAAACGGAGAGACAGTAGATGATATCCTTGAAGAAGCTTTTGCAGCATGCAGAGAGGGAGCAAAGAGATCTCTGGGCATGAGGCATTATGATGTTCAGCTCATGGGAGGTATGGTCCTGAACAGCGGAAGGATCGCTGAGATGAGAACAGGAGAAGGAAAGACTCTCGTGGCTACACTTGCGGTATATCTGAACGCCCTTGAGGGAAAAGGAGTTCATGTAGTCACTGTCAATGACTACCTTGCAAAGAGGGACTGTGAATGGATGAGCAAGCTCTACAATTTCATGGGGCTTACCACAGGAGTAATTGTTCACGGAATAAGCAATGAGCAGAGAAGAGCTGCGTATAACGCAGATATAACATACGGAACCAACAATGAGTATGGCTTTGACTATCTGAGAGACAATATGGTCATATTCCAGAATCAGAGAGTGCAGAGACCGCTTAATTATGCAATAGTGGACGAGGTCGATTCAATACTTGTGGACGAGGCAAGAACTCCGCTGATAATATCAGGCGCAGGAGACAAGTCGACTTCACTCTATACGACTGCAAACAGCTTTATTCAGCTTCTCAAGCCAGAAGAAGATTATACGGTAAATGAGAAGGACAATGCTTCTTCACTTACAGATGAAGGATTAAAGAAAGCGGAGAAGTTCTTTGGTGTAGACAGTATGACGGATATAGCAAATATAGAAATATACCATCATATAGGACAGGCGCTGAGGGCGAATACGCTCATGAAGCTTGATGTGGACTATGTAATAAAAGATGGAGAAATCGTCATAGTTGACGAATTCACCGGAAGACTCATGTTCGGAAGAAGATATTCAGAAGGGCTTCATCAGGCCATAGAGGCAAAGGAAGGCCTTAAGATACAGAGAGAATCCAAGACTCTCGCTACAATAACATTCCAGAACTATTTCAGGATGTACAAAAAGCTTTCCGGTATGACTGGAACTGCAAAGACAGAGGAAGATGAATTCAGATCCATATACAAGATGGATGTAGTCCAGATACCTACAAACAAGCCGACTCAGAGAAAAGACCTTGACGATGCGGTATACAAGAATGTAGAAGCCAAGTTCAAGGCAGTAGTGGAGCAGGTGGTTGAGGTTCACAAGACAGGACAGCCGATTCTTATAGGAACGATCTCCATAGAGACCTCAGAGATGCTGTCTGACATGCTCAAAAGAAGAGGCGTAAGGCATGAAGTCCTCAATGCGAAGAACCATGAAAAGGAAGCGGAGATAGTTGCTCAGGCCGGAAGATTTGGAGCAGTAACTATAGCTACCAATATGGCCGGAAGAGGAACGGACATAATCCTTGGAGGAAATCCGGAGATAATGACCGTAAAAGAAATGAAGAAGCGCGGATACGAGGATCATCTAATAGCGGAGTCGAGCGGGTTCAGCGCAACAGATGACGAAGAGATAATAGAGGCAAGAAAGCTGTATCAGGAAATACTGGCTCAGAAAAAACTGGAGCTCAAGGAAGAGCAGGAAAAAGTCAAGGAAGCAGGAGGACTTTTCATACTCGGTACAGAAAGACATGAGTCAAGACGTATAGACAATCAGCTGAGAGGACGTGCCGGAAGACAGGGTGACCCGGGAACCACAAGATTCTTCATTTCACTTGAGGATGAGCTCATGAGGCTTTTCGGAAGCGAGAGGATCCAGGGAATGGTAGAAAAGCTTGGAATGGAAGAAGACGACGCAATAGAGCACAAGATGCTTTCAAAATCCATAGAAAGCGCTCAGAAGAAGGTCGAAGGAAAGAACTTCTCCATAAGAAAGAGCGTTCTCCAGTATGACGACGTAATGAACAAGCAGAGAGAGATAATATACGCAGAGAGAAAGAGAGTGCTCGAGGGTGAGAATATCAAGCCTGAGATAATGGAGATGATAGACTCGCTTGCCGATGCAATCGTAGATAAATTCTGCCCTGAGAAAACATATCAGGAAGAATGGGATATAAAGGGACTCAAGGAGAAAATCCAGCAGCAGTTTGCAGCGGACATAAACATAGAGGAAGAAATCTCTAAGATAGACAATTCAAAGATGAAGAGTCTCATAAAAGACATGGCCCGCAGGATATACGAGATGAAGGAATCCATGCTTCCGGAAGAAGAGTTCAGGGAGCTTGAAAGAGTAATACTCCTTCAGGTAGTAGATTCAAAATGGATGGACCACATAGATTCAATGGATCAGCTTAGACAGGGAATGGGACTTAGAGCAATAGGACAGGAAGACCCTGTAAGAGCATATCAGATAGAAGGCTTTGACATGTTTGATGCTATGACAGAGAGCATCAAGGAAGAAACTGTAAGATATCTTATGAGCTTCCAGATCCAGAAACAGGAAGAAAAGCCTGTGCAGATCCAGAGAAAGGCAGTGGTAGATCTTGAAAAGGTTCAGGAAGGATTTGAAAATTCGCTTGAAGAAAAGGCAGCTGCACCTAAAAAGACCGAAAAGGTAGTAGGAAGAAATGAAGAGTGCCCGTGCGGAAGCGGAAAGAAATACAAAAAATGCTGTGGAAAGGATCAGTAGAACATGCTCAACTATGCGGAACATAAACTGAAGATGGAAAAAATACAGGAATCTCTTAGCGAGATCAGGGTGTCTCTTTGACATAGATGGCCTTATCACAGAAAAAGAGATTATTGACAATCAGATGCAGGACCAGAGTTTCTGGGAGGATCTTGAAAACAGCCAGAAGCAGGTAAAGAGGAACAAGGAGATAGAAGATATACTTGAGGATTACAGGGATGCCGAAACAGGCGTCCTTGACCTCGAGGTGCTTTTTGAGATGGCCCAGGAAGATGAGTCGATGGAAAAAGAGCTTGAAAAAGAGATCGAGACCATACATGGGAAAATCGAGGAGCTGAAGCTTGAAACCATGCTGGATCAGGAGTATGATGCCAACAATGCCATACTCTCGATACATGCAGGAAGCGGAGGCCTCGATGCACAGGACTGGGCAAAGATGCTGCTCAGGATGTATACGAGGTTTGCTCAGGAAATGAGATTCAGTGTAAAGGAGCTCGACTACAATCAGGATCCGGAGGCAGGAATAAAATCTGTGACCCTCAGGATTTCAGGAAAGAACGCATACGGCTTCCTGAAATCAGAAAAAGGCGTTCACCGCCTGGTGCGCATGTCCCCGTTTGACTCTTCGGGAAAGAGGCATACCTCATTTGCGTCAGTGGATGTAATACCAGAGCTGGATGACACGGTAAAGATAGACATAAACCCTTCAGACCTCAAGATAGACACATACAGGTCCGGAGGCGCCGGAGGTCAGCATGTGAACAAGACTGATTCTGCAGTAAGGATAACCCATCTTCCCACAGGAATAGTGGTTCAGTGTCAGAATGAGAGATCACAGCTGATAAACAAGGACGTATCAATGAAGATGCTAATGGCAAAGCTCATAGAGCTTAAAAAACAGGAGCACAAGGAAAGGATAGAGGATCTTCAGGGAGAATACTCTCAGATAGGCTGGGGAAGTCAGATAAGATCATATGTATTCCAGCCATACACTCTCGTAAAAGATCACAGGACAGGAGAAGAGTCTGGAAACGTCACGAGCGTTATGGATGGAAACATAATGCCTTTCATACTTGCGTATCTGAGATCTCAGAAATCATAACCTCAATGTTATCCACAGGTTGCTAAAATAATCTGTGGATAATGTGGATAAGTTGCAATTTTATACACAAATGTGAAAAAAGGAAATCATGAATAAATATATGAGAGCGGCTTTTTCAGAAGCGCTGAAGGCTTATAAACTGGGAGAAGTACCGGTTGGATGCGTAATAGAAAAAGACGGCGAGATAATCGGAAGAGGCCACAATCTTGTGGAAAAGTCAAAGCTGGCAACGGGGCATGCCGAAATAATAGCAATAGAGCAGGCATGCCGAAATTCAGGAAGCTGGAGGCTCACGGGGAGCAACATATATATAACCCTCGAGCCCTGCATAATGTGCACGGGAGCCATACTTCATGCAAGGATAGAAAATATCCACATTGGAGCGCTCGACCCTGTCAGGGGAGGAGCCATAAGCAGAATACCTGTGATAGCCGAAGAACTTATACCAGGCTCAAACATGCTCATAATAGAGGAAAGCAGAGCCTGTTCATATATATTGAGCAGATTTTTCAGGAATCTGAGAATTAAGAAGGAAAAAAATAAGTGAATAAAGAAACATTCAGGGCAGACTGTCATATACACACCAGAAATTCTGACGGGTATGATGACGTAGATTCCATAGTAGCAGCCTGCGTGCAGAAGAATCTTACGCATATGGTCGCAACGGACCATGATACATTCAGGGGATATGAAGAAATAAGGTATAAGGCAGCTGAGGCAGGCATAAGTACAGTTAAATCCATAGAAATATCAGCGATAGACAAAGACGCAGGAAAGAGGATACATCTCCTCGGATATAACATAAAGGATGAAGAAATAATAAACAGGCTCTGCGATGTCATGATAGAGCAGAGAAACGAGAAAGCCGCGAGGCAGATCAGTGAGCTGACGGCCATAGGATATGATATAAGCTATGACCAGCTTTATGACTTTTCAGGCGGATATATATTCAAGCAGCACATATTCGATGTTCTTTACAGGACCGGCCAGACAGAAAGCATGTTTCCTGAAATAAATGAAACGCTCTTCAGAAATGGCGGAAGGTGCGAGATAAAGATGGAATACATTGACATAAGGAAAGCTGTCAGGGCGGTAAAGGATTCGGGAGGATACGCAGTAATAGCGCATCCCGGTCAGCAGGACAACCTGTATATTGTGGATGAGCTTGTCAGAGAAGGACTTGACGGCCTCGAGCTCAATCATGCATCCAACAGTGAAAAGTACAGAAAGCTGATAACAGAAAAAGCTCTGCAGCACGGACTCATTCTTACAGGTGGAAGTGACTATCATGGAAAATATTCAAGAAGAGATACAGGAATAGGGGAGTATCTCTGTGAGCATAGCGCTCATATAATATTTCAGTAATTATGGAGGAGAAATGGATTTTGTAAAAGACTTGGGAAGAAAGAAAGAAAGCAAAAAACTGAGCCATATAGAAAACAAGAATATAATAGAAAATTACAATACACTTGTAGAAAAATACAACGAGATAAACGGCTTTTCTCAGGACGTGGTAGAAAAACACAACCTGCTTGTAGAAAAATACAACCAGCTTGCAGAGGATAGCGAGACTGAAAAAAGAAGATATGAAGAAGAGCTGAGGCTTCAGAAGGATGTGACGCTCAGGATAGAGAGCAAGTTTTCAGAGCTTCAAAAACATGTGGACAGGCTTCTCGAATCATATGAAAGTCTTGAAAAGGAAAATGCGAGGCTGGAAGAAGTAAACAGGAGCCTTGAGAAATATATCGAAATCATGGACAAGACAAAGAAGTTGCCTGTAAAGAATGAAAGAGGGGCCGGAAGGAAGAAGAAATACAATCAGGATCACATAGACAGGATAATTAATCTTAAGAATTCCGGAAAAGAGTACCTTGAAATAGTTGATCTTCTCAATTCTGAATTTGAAGACATGCAGTGGGGTATAAAAGAGGTAAAATACGTATTCACGAGATATAAAAACATGAAGTAATTTTAACTTAAAATTAATTATACATGATAAGGCGGGAGACAATATGGAAAAATCAAAGGTATATTTCAGTGATCTTTATGCGACTTCAAAAAACAACAACATGGCAGCGAGTCTTAGAAAGCTGTTCGACAAGGCCGGTTTTGGAGAAATCATATCTGAGAATGATCAGGTAGCCGTAAAGCTTCATTTCGGAGAAAAAGGAAACGTGACCTTCCTTAATCCGGTAAATGTAAGACAGATAGTGGACAAAATAAAAGAAGCCGGAGGAAAGCCGTTCCTAACTGACACAAATACTCTCTACTCCGGATCAAGGACAAACTGCGTGGATCATATACAGACTGCCATAGAAAATGGATTCGCATACTCAGTGGTAGGAGCGCCGATAATAATAGCAGACGGAATGTACAGCAGGAACTCTGAAACGGTAGAGATAAACAAGAAGCATTTCAAGGAAGTAAAGATTGGCGGAGAAATCTACAATTCGGACTCAATGATAGTCATATCCCACTTCAAGGGACATGAGATGGCAGGTTTCGGGGGAGTAATGAAGAACCTTGCCATGGGATGCGCTACGGCTCCGGGAAAGCAGATGCAGCACTCTGACATAAAGCCTCAGGTAGACCCGCAGACGTGTATCGGATGCAGAAGATGCGTATCCATATGTCAGACAAAAGCCATATCTATGGTTGAAAAGAAGGCTGTTATAGACAGCGAGGTATGCTATGGCTGCGGAGAGTGCATAGTGGTATGTCCTGTAAGAGCCATATCAGACCAGTGGGCTACGGACAGCAACGTGTTTCTTGAGAAGATGGCAGAATTCGCTTATGGGGCAGTATCCAACAAGAAGGGCAAGACGGGATACATAACCTTTGTCATGAACATAACTCCGCTCTGCGACTGTGCAGGCTGGTCGGGAAGGCCGCTCGCAAATGACATCGGAGTGCTTGCGAGCACGGATCCGGTAGCTCTTGAGAGAGCCTGCCTCGATCTTATAATAAAGTCAGCTGGAAAAGACGTATTCAAAGAAGCCCATACGGGAGTGGACGGATCACTCATAATTGACTATGCCGAAGAAATTGGAATGGGCATCCAGGAATATGAGCTCATAAACGTTCATACAGGAAGGAATATTTTCTAGAGTATGTTATTAAAAAGAGGTATCAGATGGATATAAGCGATGGCAGTAAAAAACATGATGATATAGAAAAAAAACGCTCATTCATAATTAATGTTCTCTATTATGCGATCATCACGGCGATAGCAGTCTTTGCATTCAGATACAGCATAGAGTGGATGATGCCGTTCATCATAGGATTCATAATAGCGAGCATGCTCAAGCCGCTGATAAGGAAGCTGGAAAAAAAGATCAGGATAAACAGAAAGCTCCTCTCAGCGCTCGTGATACTTGTATTCTATGCAACTATGGGAGTGCTGATCGGATTTATTTCAGTAAAGCTGTTTGTGAGCATACGAGATGTTTTTTCAAAGCTTCCGGATATATACAAAAGCAGCATAGAGCCTTCTATATACACTGGATTTGAGTTCATAGTATACTGGTTCAGCAGGTTGGATCCAAGCATAATGCAGGGTCTCAATGACATAATAACAAGCTTTTCGACTTCGCTTGGAAATGTAATATCCTCCATATCCTCCGGAGTGGTAGGCATAATAACTAACATGCTTTCCTCGGTGCCTTCGTTTTTCGTAAAGCTCATATTTTCGATTATTTCCTCTTTCTATTTTGCAATAGACTACGATCTGATATCAAAATTCCTGAAAAGGCAACTGCCTGAAAAGGCATCGCATCTTCTTCTGGACATAAAGACGTACACGCTTCAGACGCTCCTCAAGTTCTGCAAGGCTTATGGAATAATAATCGGGATAACCTTTATGGAGCTGAGCATAGGATTTCTGATACTCGGAGTGGACAAGGCATTTACAATAGCAGCCATCATAGCTGTCCTTGACATAATACCGGTGCTTGGAGTAGGAGGCGCAATCTTTCCGTGGGCGCTCGTTCAGCTTATAAAAGGAAGATTCGTATTTGCCATCGGGCTCATCGTATTATATGTCATAGTTCTTGTAGTCAGGAATATAATTGAGCCAAAGGTCGTTGGAGGCCAGGTAGGGCTTCATCCGGTTGTAATGCTTATATGCATGTTCGCCGGAGTCAAGATCTTTGGAGTGCTGGGGCTATTCGTAATGCCAGTTGTGATAATAATCCTCAAGAATCTCAACGACAGCGGAAAGATAAGGATATTCAAATAGCTTCATCAAATAGAAACACTGCCTCCGTGTAGCCGGAATGGCAGTGTTTTTCTAAATCATGAGATACTTATCCTGAAACCGTGCCCTCTGACGGTCTCTATTTTTACATTCGAACTGGAATCAGCGAGTTTTTTCCTGAGGCGCTTTATACAGTCATCTATTGCCCTTGTCTCTATGAGATCTGAGGAGAATCCCCAGATATTGCTGAGCATCTCGCTTCGTCCAGCAACCCTGTCGCTGTGGTCTATGAGATATAGAAGGACCTCGAATTCCTTGTTCGTCAGATGAAGGATTTCAGAGCCGGACAAAACCTCGTGACGTCTGAGATTTATGACTATATCTCCAAAGCTGTAGATACATTCTCCGCTTTTCTGGTTTTCATACTCGATCCTTCTCAGTATAGAGGACACCCTGGCAAGCAGCTCCATAGAGGATACAGGCTTTGCGATGTACTCATCGCAGCCCATATTGATTGCAGTGACAAGATCGTTCTCAACAGAGCTTTCAGACAGTATCATTACAGGAACTGTGCTTCTCATTCTTATTATAGAGCAGAGATTGAAGATCTTCATATCTGATTCTTTGACATTGATTATGATGAAGCCGGAATTGTTTTTGCTGAATTCATCGAGAAATTCGTCAGGACTTTTGAAAATATCCACTGAAAAACCTTTGTCTCTGAGGATCTTTACGAATTCCTGATCTATATTTTCTGAAATGTCTACTATTTGGATAGTTTTATCTGTAATTTGCATATAAATCACCTCGATTCAGAAAAAATACTGACCATGAGTTTTCCTTATCTATATATTACCCATAAAATAAGTATGTCAGTCGTATTTTAAATAAAAATGCCTTAAATTTGCCACAGTCATAGCTTTATGGTTATGAGATCTCATAATGGATAAATATCTGACAAACTTAATATTTTTGTAAATAAATAATAATATATATGCTGTATAATTATTTCTGTATATTCCTATAGATTGCTTCATCACCGGAAGGAGGGGATCGGCATAGATAAACCGCTTATAGAAGTAAAGCATGTAAGAAAAGTATACAGGATGGGAGACGAGAGAGTTGTTGCTCTTGATGACATAAGCCTTGATATATTTAAAGGAGAAGTAGTATGCTTTCTCGGAAAATCAGGATCCGGGAAATCTACGTTTCTGAACATGGTGGCAGGACTCGAAAAGCCCACAAAAGGGGAGATACTTATTGGAGGGGTTCCTCTTCACAGACTCAATGAGGAGCAGGTGACCATGTTCAGGCAGAAGAACATAGGTTTCATATTTCAGGCATACAATCTGCTGCCGATGCTGACAACGCTTGAGAATGTCTCATATCCTCTTATACTTAGAGGCATGGAGAAAAAGGAAAGAATAAGGAGATCTCTCAGGGCGATTCAGGAGGTCGGGCTGAAAGGCTATGAAGAAAGAAAGCCAAGCCAGATGAGTGGAGGACAGCAGCAGAGGGTAGGAATCGCAAGGGCGCTCGTAGTCGAGCCCAAGATAATATTTGCAGATGAGCCTACGGGAAACCTCGATACCAGGACTACCGAGATAATAATGAAGATAATGCTGGACAAAGTAAGAGCCAACGATCAGACACTTATCATAGTAAGCCATGACAAGACCATAGCGGAGTATGCGGACCGCATAGTCACCATACAGGATGGAAATATTCTGAGCGTAGAAGAAAATCAGAACATAAGGATACCTCAGACGGATGAAGTCCTTGGAGACATTAAAAAGCTTGAAAACTGAGAATCAGAAAAAACACTGTAAAACTATTTGAAAGGAAACATCATGAAAAAAAGAATATTATCCATGATACTTACGCTAGTGATAGCTATGACGACAGGAATCAGCACGGTCGCATATGCAGACACGAAGGTAAGCGTAAAACAGACAAAGGGCTCAGTTGCCTCGGAGGGAGACACAAAAGCCACTGTCATAGTAGAAATAAAAAACACCACAAGTGAGACATTAAGAGGAGTAAAGGCAAAGATTGGAGTAGGGGAGCTTACATATTCACCCTACAGCGACGAGGAGGTTACCGTAGGAGACATAGACCCGGGAGTCAAGAAGACCGCTCAGTGGGTCATAAATGTCACAGGGCTCAAGCTCGAGAAGGTATACATGATGCCGGTAACGGTTACGGATGCGAGCGGCGTAATAGGAAGCACAGATGCTAGCATCTATCTTGCGACCGTAAATGAAGTTATAGAGCCGGATCCTGACATAAATTACAATCCTCAGATGGCTTTGACAGTAAAGCCCTCAGGCGGAGCACTCGTGAGCGGGAAGACAAATGAAATCAGCCTTGTCATTACAAACAGAGGAAATTCGCCGCTTCTTGATGTTACTGCATCAATAGGAGCGCTGGGCGAAGGCATGAGCCTCAAGGATTCTCCTACAGAGCTGAGGCTTGGATCCATATCAATGAGCAATTCAGAAAAGACAGCGGTATTTCCAATATATATTGAAGACACCCACAGCGGAGGAAACATTCCATTCACATTTACAGTAAAGGGAAATGACCCGAACGGCAAAGAAGCGGTATTCACAAAAACAGAATATATAACGGTAATAGGCGGTCCATCGGATGCAGACAGCCTGGAGATAGGAAACGTGAAATGCCCTCAGGAGATTGCACCGGGAAAAGACTTCAAGGTAGAGTTTCGAGTATCAAATACGGGAGCAGGCGAGCTCAAGAACATCAAGGTGACAGTAGAGCCTACAGCTCCTGTAGTGAACAAGACGAAGAACATATTCGTATCAACCTTTGCACCGGGAGAATCAAAGAGCTACAGCGTGACGATGTTCTCCGCTTCAAACACGGAGGCAAAGAACTACCCAATAAAGATAACCGTTGAGACCTCAGACAAAGAACCAAAGGCCATAAGCCAGTATACAGGGATATACGTCAAGGGGGACACAAGCACCAAAACCGTGCCTCAGCTGATGATAACAAACTATGATTACGGTGCGAGAGCCGTTGAGGCAAACCATCCGTTCAATCTCGGAATAACTCTAAGGAATACCAACTCCAGCCAGAGCATAAGAAACATAAAGGTTTCGCTCAGCGCAGAGGAAGGCATATTCATACCTGTGAATTCAAGCAACTCGTTCTATATAGATTCCATAGCTCCAGGGGGAACCTCTACACAGACCATAACCCTTACAAGCAAGCCGGATTCGCCTCAGAAGACAGTCTCCATATCGGTGGACATGACATATGAGGACAAGGACGGAAATCAGATAAGCGCAAAGGACACGATATCCATACCTCTGGTACAGGACCTCAGGCTCGTTATAGATGACATAGTACCGCCGGCAGAGCTGTATGCAGGCCAGCAGAGCTCAGTTACAGTTCAGTACTACAATATGGGAAAAACAGCACTTTCAAACCTCAGAGTTACAGCCGAAGGAAGCAACATAGAGTTTTCTCAGTCACCGGCAACCTTTGTGGGAAATTTTGAGGCTGGAAAGAATGAGTACTATGACCTGAGCATAATACCAGTTCAGGCAGGACCGGTAGAGGGGAATGTCGTATTTACCTTTGAAAACGCGGCTGGAGAAGAAACTCGCATAGAAAGGCCTTTCAGCTTCACGGCTCAGGAAATGCCGGCTGTTGAAGTTCCTGATGGCGGAGAGATGCCTGCGGAGGGAGCAGGCAGCCCATATACCAGATATATAATCGGAGCAGCAGTTGTTGCAGCAATAGCAGCATTTGTTATCTTCAAGAAACGCAGGAAGAAAAAGATGGATGACAGCCTCGACATAGAAATATAAGGCGGTGATAATATGAATTTCGCAGACCTTATGACGATGGGGATAAAGAACCTTCTCAGAAGAAAGACCAGGAGCATCCTGGCAATAATGGGAGTAATTATCGGAACCTGCGCCATTACGGTTATGGTATCGCTTGGAATAGGTCTCAGCTCGAGCTTTGAAGAACAGATAAAGAGCTTTGGGAACCTCCATACGATAGACATATATTCAGGCGGGGGAATGGTTATGGACTCGAGCGGACAGCAGAAGCAGGCAAAGCTCGATGACAAGGCCATAGCAGATATAGCAAAGCTTGATGGAGTTACGGCGATAACGCCCATAGAGACAGCCTATATGAAGATAGGGATAGGAAAATATGTTGCCGGAGTAAGCATAACAGGCGTAGATCCTGAAGTGTTCGAGAAATTCGGATATGAACTCAGGGAAGGAAGAAATCTGGCTGGAAACGATAAATATGCGATACTGTTTGGAAGAAACGTGCCAATGTGGTTCTACAATCCATATTCAAGCACGGGAGGATACAGCGAATCAGGAGAGCCTCCTGTAGACGTCATCTCAAACAGGCTCAAGCTCACGGCTGATCAGAACTATGGAGAAAGATACAAGAGCGACAACTCGGGCGGAGAAAAGGTCGACTACATCATCTATGACGCTCAGGGAATAGGAATACTGGAAAACGAGAACGATGATACCAGCTATACCGCATATATGAACATAGAGACCGTGAAAAAAATAAATGAAGAGACTGCAAAGGCTCAGGGGAACTATCAGAGCAAGAAAAAGGAGTACACGAATGCCAAGGTATATGTGGAAGACATAGACATGGTAAAATCGATCTCCACGAGCATCAAGGACATGGGACTCCAGAGCTTCAGCCTCAACGACATGCTCGATGAAATGAAAAAGACCTCCGGCATGATACAGGCGGTCCTTGGAGGGATAGGAGCAGTATCCATGCTTGTTGCGGCACTTGGAATATCTAACACTATGATAATGTCTATATATGAGAGAACAAAGGAAATAGGGATAATGAAGGTAATAGGCGCAAATATAAGAGACATCAAGTATCTGTTCCTGTTCGAGGCAGCCTTCATAGGATTTCTCGGAGGCATAATAGGCCTGATTCTGAGCTATGGCCTCTCCTATATACTCAACACATTCCTCGGAGCTGCATTTGGAGCATCCATGGGAATGGGAGGATCATCAATATCCATAATACCTGTCTGGCTTGCGCTTTCCACTCTGGCATTCTCTACAGGAATAGGAGTCCTTGCGGGATATCTTCCTGCAAAGAGAGCCATGAACCTGAGCGCGCTTGAGAGTCTCAGAAATGAATGATAATTAGGGTATTTACAAATATGAATACATGTAATATAATTAAGTTGTAATATGTCTTCGGGGCAGGGTGAGATTCCCTACCGGCGGTAAAGTCCGCGAGCCGTAAATGGCTGAACTTGTGAAATTCAAGTACCGACAGTAAAGTCTGGATGAGAGAAGATTGTTAGCAGTGCTGTGATATCGATTTATTCATTATATGAATATATTGATGTTAATGACTGATAAAGACAATTAGCCCCAGGTGATTCCACCTGGGTTTTTTTTGCTCAAATATCATACCCTCGGACATTATTAAAATATAATATAAATTTTAATAATTAAGGAGAGAATAAAAATGGAAAACAGAATTGAATTGAAAAAAGGTGCCAGAATGGAAACGAAATCAGTAGTAAAAATAGGTATGCTTTCTGCTATCGCATACATCATAATGTTCCTGGAATTCCCTATTCCGATATTTCCCGCATTCCTTAAGCTTGACTTTTCAGACATACCTGCACTGATAGGCGGATTTGCAATATCTCCGATAGCCGGAGTCCTTATACAGCTTATAAAGAATCTGATACACTTCATCACAAAGACGTCTACAGGAGGCGTTGGGGAGCTTGGAAACTTCATAGTAGGAGCTTCGTATGTATTTGCAGCAAGCTATTTCTACAAGCTTCATCACAACAAGAAAGGCGCTATAATAGGATGCCTCGCAGGAACTGCAGCAATGACGGTAGCAGGGGGATTCTTCAATCTTTTCGTGCTTCTTCCTTTCTATTCAAAGATAATGCCGGTAGAGGCTATAATAGCAATGGGAAGCGCTATAACACCGCTTATTCATGACCTTCCATCGCTTGTACTTTATGGAATAGTTCCATTCAACATATTCAAGGGTATAGTAGTGAGCATAGTTACCATACTGATATACAAAAAAGTGTCACCAGTGCTTAAGAAAAGATAATATAATAAAAATTTCAGCAAAGTGAGCTAATATTTAAAAGAAGAAGGGTGGACGTCACGTCCACCCTTTTAGATTGCCCTGAAAACAGTATTAGAAAAAACGTGTCATGAAAAACCTGTTAGTAAAAATTTATATAGAAAAAAGAAGCTCGCTGTACGAAGGGTATGGCATGAGCTCTGAAGGCAGCAGCATCTCTATCTCGTCTGCTGACGTCCGGAGAAGGTTCATGGCAGAGGTGACATCCTCTCCCATGTATCTTGCAGCTTCCTGAAGATCTAAAATGTTTCTTGAGCGTGTAAGCATAGACTCAAGCTCGTCAGAGCGTCTGATGAGGGAGTTTGCAAGAGATGAAAGCCTTGAAATCAGAGAGTGGGATGGAATCCTCTCCGAAGTAGCAGTAAATTCAGCCAGTCCGCTGTGATAGTTTATGAGAGTCTGCGTGTATGCTATCGCAGAAGGAAGGATATCCTTTCTAACTATGTCAAGCATTGTAAGCGCCTCTATGGATATTACCTTGCAGTAATTATCAAGCATCACCCGGCACCTTGATTCGGCTTCCTCCCGAGTGAATACGCCGTGAACAGAGAAAAGGGAAAGGCTCTTTTCGGTGCAGAGCTTTCGAAATGCATCTGCGGAAGACCTTATGTTTTCGAGTCCACGATCGCTAGCTTCCTGCTCCCACTGCCTTGAGTATCCGTTTCCGTTGAATATTATCCTCTTGTGGTTTCTAATGTCTTCTCTCAGTATTTCCGTGACGACCCTGTGAAGATTATCCATGCCGCAGCCGGAGAGTAAGGATTCAAGCCTGTCGGCAAATTCCCTGAGAGAGTCAGCCATTGCTGTATTGAGTATTATGTTAGGGCCGGAGAGTGAAAAGCTGGAGCCAGGCATCCTGAATTCAAACTTGTTTCCGGTAAATGCAATAGGAGAGGTCCTGTTTCTGTCCGAGGTATCCTTTTTGAAGTCGGCCAGGCTTCCCGCGCCGGAGCGGAACATGCTGAGCTCTCCTCTTATGAATTCTGATCCGCCTTCTATCGAATCCAGGATCGAAGAAAGCTCATCTACGAGGAATATCGAAACTATAGCAGGAGGAGCCTCGTGCCCTCCAAGGCGGTGGTCATTTCCGGCACCTGAGACAGAAGCTCTCAGGAGGTCTGCGTGACGGTCGACTGCCTTTATGAAGCATGAGAGCATTACAAGAAATACCATGTTGTTTTCAGGGCATGGACCAGGCTCAAGAAGATTTAGCCCGGTGTCTGTACAAAGCGACCAGTTATTGTGCTTGCCGCTTCCGTTTATTCCAGCAAAGGGCTTTTCATGAAGAAGGCAGGCAAGAGAGTGTTTTTCTGCTGTTTTCTTCATCATTTCCATTGTAAGCTGATTGTGGTCGACAGCCAGGTTTGATTCGGTAAATACAGGGGCAAGCTCGTGCTGAGAAGGAGCTACTTCGTTGTGCCTTGTCTTTGCGTATATTCCGAGCTTCCACAGCTCGGTGTCGAGCTCTTTCATGAACTCGGATACTCTAGGCTTTATGCTTCCGAAATAGTGGTCTTCCATTTCCTGTCCCTTGGGCGGCTTTGATCCAAAGAGGGTCCTGCCGCAAAGCATCAGGTCTTTCCTCTTCCTGAAGACCTCCCTGTCGATGAGAAAATATTCCTGCTCAGCGCCAAGGGTAGCTGAAACCTTTCTGACATCACCATGACCCATTAGAGAAAGCACCCTCAGGGCCTGTATGTTAAGGGCCTCAAGGGATTTCAGCAGCGGGGTCTTCTTGTCGAGCACCTCTCCGCTGTATGAGCAGAATACGGTAGGGATGTACAGCGTAGAATCCATTATGAATACGGGAGAAGCAGGATCCCAGGACGTATAGCCTCTTGCCTCGAAGGTGGCCCTGAGGCCTCCTGACGGAAAGCTGGATGCGTCAGGTTCTCCCTTTATAAGCTCCTTTCCTGAAAATTCCATCACTATCTCATTGTTTTCTGACGGCATGATAAAGCTTTCGTGCTTTCCGGCAGTTATGCCTGTCATGGGCTGAAACCAGTGAGTATAATGAGTGGCGCCCTTTTCTATGGCCCATTCCTTCATGGCATTGGCGACGTGATTGGCAGTCTCCAGGCTGAGAGGGCTGTTTTCCTCAGCAGTTTTCATGAAGGTGCTATATACATCTCCTGGGAGCCTGCTTTTGAGAGTCTTGCTGTCAAGCACCATGCTTGCAAACAGTTCGGGTATATTCTTCACTTTTTCTCCTTTCGTAAGCAAATATCTATAAAAGCGGAATGCCTGATTTGCTGCAGATGTCGAGGGTATCCTCATCCCATATCGAGGACTGTACTTCTCCTATATGGAGCTTTTCAAGAAGCAGCATGGAGAGCCTCGACTGTCCGATTCCTCCACCCATAGTCAGAGGAAGGACTTCGTCTATAACCATGGAATGAAACTTCAGTGTCCTCCTGTCATCGCAGAGTGATTTTGAAAGCTGGTAGTCCATAGCCTTTGAATCAACTCTTATTCCCATGGAGGATATCTCGAATGCGCACTGGAGGGTCTCGTTCCAGAAAAGTATATCCCCGTTGAGGCTCCAGTCATCGTAGTCAGGAGCTCTTCCGTCGTGCCGCTCGCCTGATCTGAGGAGATCTCCTATGTTCATTATGAATGCAGTCCTGTGATCTCTGAGAAACTCGTTCTCTCTTTCCTTTGGCGAGAGCTCAGGGTACATGTCTTCAAGCTCCTGAGATGTAACAAAGCTTACATCCTTTGAGAGCTCAGTCTCGAGCTGAGGGAACTGCTTCTTCAGCACATTGTGGGTATTTACGGCTGAGTCTACGATCTTTTTTACCGTATCCATCAGATAGCAGCGGTTTCTTTCAGCTGGGGATATTACCTTCTCCCAGTCCCACTGATCTACATATATGGAGTGAGTGTTGTCCATCTCTTCATCGCGCCTTATGGCATTCATGTCTGTGTAGAGTCCCTCGCCGCTTTCAAATCCGTAGCTGTGAAGCGCCATGCGCTTCCATTTTGCAAGCGAGTGCACTACCTCTGCATCAGTGCCGGTTTCCTTTATGTCAAATCTTACCGCCCTCTCAGTGCCGTTAAGGTTGTCATTTAATCCGGTAAGCGGGTCTACGAAAAGCGGAGCAGAAACGCGCTTCAGATTTAGGGAAGCTGCAAGCCTTGTCTCAAATTCTCTCTTAAGTATTCCTATTGCAGTCTGGGTTTCATACAGGCCGAGCGCAGGCTGGTATGAGGGGCTGATATAAACTTTGCTCATGATTTTCTCCTTTTCTGTATAAAAAAAGACGCCGCGGGTAATAACCGCAGCGCCATTGCTGATGCTAAAGATTATAATGGCATACAGAATATTTTGTCAACTGTTTTTTCAAAAAATTTAAAAATCATCATGATTTATGTTGACATGAAGCCTCTGATTATTATATAATTTTTGAAAGAACAAAGGCGTTCATCAGATGTGCAGGTAAACCAGGTTGCCGGCAGATTTGATGGACGCCTTTTTTAGAAAGGAAAAGCCATGGATACTACCATTAATGAGGTTCTGCAGTTTGCAGAGGAGAATGATATAAAATTTGTGCGCCTTGCCTTCTGTGACATATTCGGGACAGAAAAAAATATGGCGATAATGGCAGATGAGCTGCCAAGGGCATTTAAGTACGGGATTTCTTTTGATGCATCTGCTGTAAAGGGTTTCATGAATGTGAATGAGTCGGATCTTTTTCTTTTTCCGGATGCTTCGACTATTTCGGTGCTCCCTTGGAGCCCCGGTGGAGGAAGAGCTCTCAGGATGTACTGCAATATCAGATACCCGGATGGCAGGCCTTATGAGGGAGATTCAAGAAAAATCCTTGAGGCGGCCACCAGAGAAGCAACTCAGATGGGATATGAAGTAAAGATCGGAGCAGAAACTGAGTTCTATCTGTTCAAGCTGGATGAGCATGGAGAGCCTACGACGATTCCTCATGACAGCGCCGGTTACATGGACATACCTCCAAGAGACAGGGGAGAGCATGTAAGAAGAGAGATATGTCTTACGCTTGAGGAATTTGAGATAAAGCCGGTATCATCGCATCATGAGCAGGGCCCAGGTCAGAATGAGATAGATTTCAGATATGCCGATGCGCTGGAGACGGCAGACAGCCTCATAACCTTCAGATCAGTAGTAGAAATGGTAGCCGGGAGGAACGGGCTTCACGCCAGCTTTACGCCAAAGCCGATCCCAAATGTCAGCGGGAGCGGATTTCACATAAATATGTCGCTCTTCAGGGACGGCGGCAACATATTCAGTGAAGAAAGCCAATACAGAAACGATGCAGAGAGCTTTATAGCAGGGATACTGTGCAGAGTGGAGGAGATAACGGCCTTTCTGAATCCGAGCCACAATTCATATGAGAGATTTGGGTCATTCGAGGCTCCCAAATATATCAGCTGGTCCCATCAGAACAGGTCGCAGCTTATACGGATTCCTGCGCAGGGAGGCGAATATGCGAGAATGGAGCTTCGTTCTCCGGACAGCACATGCAATCCATATATAGCATTCGCGCTGCTCATCTATGCAGGGCTTGAAGGAATAAGAGAAAAAGCCTTGCTTCCAGAGCCGGTAGACGAAAACCTGTTCGAGAATGCCGAAGCAAGAGAAGGCCTCAGGGTGCTTCCCGGAAATCTCTATGAAGCGGTCGAAACAATGCGAAAAAGCAGCTTTGTCAGATCAGTGCTTCCGGAAAGCACTGTGGACAAATTTGTAGACACTGTCATAAAAAGAAAGGATTAAAAGACTGAGAGGTAATCATGTTGGAGAAGATAATGATCGTATCAAGTGCATCCATGGGAGAAGAAATGCTTGGCAGCATCTTAAAGTCGACCCCATATTCCAGCATGATAACAGCAAAAAGCTCGGCCGAGGCCAGAATGAAGATAAGAGAAGACAATGTGGGGATAGTTCTTATAAACTGTCCTCTTTCTGATGAATTTGGGATAGATCTCGCGGAAGAAATCAGCAGGATGAGCAGCAGCGCAGTAGCACTTATAGTAAAGAGTGAGCTCGTGGACCAGGTAGAGCACAGGACCGGAAAATTTGGAGCATTCGTAATACCAAAGCCGCTTTCAAGGCAGGTACTGCTTCAGTCGATGAAGATGCTTACGGCTACAAGAAAGAGAATACAGGGCTTTCAGGATGAAAACCTGAGGCTGAGGGAGAAGATAGACGAGATAAGGCTGATTGACAGGGCCAAGCATGCGCTGATCCAGTATCTTGGGATGAGTGAGCCACAGGCACACAGATATATTGAAAAACAGGCCATGGATATGAGAATCACCAGAAGAGAAGTGGCAAACACGATACTCAGCATGTATGAAAACTGATAAGGAGACAGATAGTGACTAAATACGTATTTGTAACAGGCGGAGTTGTATCCGGACTGGGAAAAGGAATAACGGCGGCTTCACTTGGAAGGCTTTTGAAAGCAAGGGGCCTTAAGGTGGCAGCGCAGAAGCTGGACCCATATATAAACATCGATCCGGGAACTATGAGCCCGTATCAGCATGGAGAGGTTTTTGTGACCGAAGACGGCGCAGAGACTGACCTCGACCTGGGACATTATGAGAGGTTCATAGACGAGGACCTCAACGAATTTTCAAACCTCACTACAGGAAAGGTGTACTGGAACGTTCTCAGCAGAGAAAGAAGAGGAGACTATCTTGGAGAGACGGTTCAGGTCATACCGCATATAACTGGAGAGATAAAGCAGTTCATATATAATGCATCTTCCACGAAGCAGGCCGATGTGCTTATAACTGAAATCGGAGGGACTGTCGGAGACATCGAGAGCCAGCCATTTCTTGAAGCGATAAGGCAGGTAGCGATAGAAAAGGGAAGGGAAAACTGCCTTTTCATACACGTGGCGCTCGTGCCGTATCTTAAGAGCTCATCTGAGCACAAGTCAAAGCCGGTTCAGCACTCAGTAAGAGAAATGAGATCGCTTGGACTGAGTCCGGACATAATCGTAACGAGAAGCGATGAGAGCATAGGAGAAGGAATAAGGCAGAAGATATCTCTGTTCTGCAATGTAAAGCCTGACTGCGTCATAGAGAATATAACGCTTCCGGACCTTTATGAGGCTCCGCTGATGCTTGAGGAGCAGAAATTTTCGAGCATAGTATGCAGAGAGCTGGGAATATATCCAGGGGAAGCAGACATGTCGCAGTGGAAGGCGATGTGCGAAAGAAGAAGCAGGGCAGCGGATGAGGTCTGCATTGGGATAGTAGGAAAATACGTAAGCCTTCATGATGCCTATCTTTCAGTTGCAGAAGCGCTCAGGCATGCAGGATTTGAAAATGACGCAAAAGTAGACATAAAATGGATAGAGGCAGAGGAGCTTATGATGCCTGAGAGCAGCTTAATGGATTCTCTGGAGGAAAATCAGGAATCAAGGCTGGAAAGAATGCTGGGAGACCTGGATGGCATACTTGTGCCAGGCGGATTCGGAGACAGGGGAGTAGAAGGAAAGATACTTGCCTGCAGTTACGCAAGAGAAAATGACATACCATATTTTGGTATATGTCTGGGAATGCAGATTGCAGTGATAGAGTTTGCAAGGAATGTGCTTGGCCTAAAGACTGCAAACTCTGCAGAGTTTGACAGAGATACAGAGCATCCGGTAATCGACTTTATGCCTGACCAGAGCGGAGAGATATCAAAGGGAGGAACCATGAGGCTGGGAGCTTACCCCTGCATTGTAATGCAAAATACAAGGCTTGCAGATGCATACTTCTCGAACGAGATCTCGGAGAGGCACAGGCACAGATATGAATTCAATAATGTTTACAGAGATGAATTCACCGAAGGGGGCATGGTTTTCTCAGGTACCTCTCCTGATGGAAATCTCGTAGAGGCAGTAGAGACGGCATCAAACAGATTCTTTGTGGGAGTGAAGTATCATCCCGAGTTCAAGTCGAGGCCTAACAAGGCACATCCTTTATTCAGGAGCTTTATAAAGGCAGCAAAGCAGTACAGATCAGAAAAAAGTAAGGAATTAAAGATTTATACAAGATTGTAGATTTATACAAGATTGTAGATTTATACAATATCTTATATTTAAAGCAAGAGAAAGAGGTGGACGTCATGTCCACCTCTATAATTTTACAGCAATTTAAAGTATAAGCTTCCTGATATCATAGTAAATTCCCGATATGGTACTAAAAAGTAAATCTTGAGGTAAGGTCTTTCAGAATCTCTGACTGGCTGGAGAGCTCTTCGCTTGCCGCAGAGCTTTCCTCTGCAGTCGCGGAGTTCGTGTGAACCACAGTGCTTATCTGATCAAGGCCCTCGAGAGTCTCTGAAAGTGAATCAGCCTGAGTTCTTGATGCCTCTGAAATCTGGTCTATCAGCGATACTGTCTTGTTAACGCCCTCTATAACTTCTTCAAGTACTGTTCCTGTCTCTGACGCCAGAGCAGTACCATTTTTAACTGCGCGGAGCGAATCTTCGATGAGAGCGGTTGTGTTCTTTGCAGCCTCTGAAGATTTAGTGGCAAGGTTTCTTACTTCGTCTGCAACTACTGCGAAGCCCTTGCCTGCGCTTCCTGCTCTTGCTGCCTCTACGGCTGCATTGAGCGCGAGTATGTTTGTCTGGAATGCTATGTCCTCTATGGTCTTTATGATTTTTCCTATCTCAGATGATTTAAGGTCTATTTCTTCTATAGCTTCTATCATCTCGACCATCTTCTCATTGCTCATGTTGGCTGCATCTCCTACAGTCTTTACGTACTGAGCGGCATTTACTGCATGCTGTGCGTTCTTGTTAACATGGTCAGAGATTTCGTTTATGGTAGCTGCCAGCTGCTCTATTGAGCTTGCCTGCTCCGTAGTTCCCTGAGCAAGGAGTTGCGATCCTCCAGCGACCTGATCGGCCCCGCTTGCTACCTGAGACGATATCTGTGCAATTTCGCCTATAAGATGGCTGAAGTTTGATGAAGTCTTGAGAAGAGATTCCTTTATCACGGCAAACTCTCCGTCATATGAATGCTGAAGCGATATGTCGAGCTTTCCGTTGCCCAGATCATCGAGCGCGGATGAGATTTCCTCTATATAGTCTATATAGTTCACAAGCCTTGATGTGAGAGATTTCAATGAATTTGCAAGGTGTCCGACCTCATCATCTGACGATACATCTATCTCTATGTTGAGATTTCCTGCGGCAATCTCGTTTGTTATCTCAGTCAGCCTTCTTAGAGGCGCCACTATGCTTCGGGATGTCATTAAGAGCGCTGCAAAAATAAGAAGGAGACAGAAAGCATAGAATGTAACCAGATAGTTTCGGGTGGAGTCGATTACATGAGTGTATTCCTTTTCCGGGACGATTGAGATTATCTTCCATCCGGTATAACTCTCTTCGCCGACGATTCCATACGAATCCTCTGTTCCGTCATTGAAATGAATCACCTCTCCGCTGAGGCTGCTTATCTCGTCTATCATGTTCTGGCTGAATCCTATCTCAGTCACCGGCTTAAGGACAAGGGCTTCATCCTTGTGTGCAAGCACGGTTCCCTGCGAGGAAACCAGCATCTGATGACCGGATTCATATGAGCTCTCAGCATCTGTTACCATGCCGTTAACCACAGATATCTGTATATCTACGGCAGCTACTCCGACTATCTCGGAGCCATCGTATACCGGGGCTGAGATAGTGAGCACCATGGAGCCCGTGTCGACGTCCTGATAAGGCTCTGTTATTATATATCCGGCATCTATGTCGGCCTGATCCGTAAACTAGTAGCTTTTCTCTGAAAGGTCAAAGCTCTCGTCTCCAACCCAGTCTCCTCCGTCAAACGCCAGGTTTGCTTTTGAGCTGGCAAGGAAAAGGGACAGTATGTTTTCGCTGTCAGTGGCAGTAGAGGCTGCCAGCATCGAGTGGGTGCTGCCGTAGTATGGCGACTTTGTAAATTCGGTCCTGTCTACTCCAGAAGAGAGAATTCTTATTACGTTCTCATCCCTTGCGGCCTTCTGAACCATTGATATGTACTTCGTAAAATAATTGTTGACATCTCCTACGATATTATTGGTAGAGACCTTTGCGATGGAGTTCTCGCTGCTCATTATTACCTTGTCGATCTTGTTGATCACAAAGCCTCCTGTAACGAGCATGGCAACGAGTATGATTCCTCCGATTATGGTGAGAATCTTGGTTTTGATGCTTTTCAATACTTTTACCTCCTTGAATTTTGATGTATTTCGCAATTGTTGTATTTATAAACTTCAATTATTGTAATATAATGAATTGAAGCAGTTATAAAAGACATTATATATCAAAATTAAATTTATTTCAATGAATTATAAAGGAGAAAAGAATGATAGAGCTATCTACACAGGGAACAGTAAGGAAATCTGAGATATATGCAGAGCGGGGAATTTTCAGGCAGGCAGCGCAGATATGCATGGAGAAGTTCAGGATGAACAGAGTGCATATAATAACAGACGAAAATGTCGAAGGCCTGTATCTGGAAACACTTATAGGAGATTTTGCAGACATAGCATATGCACCGGCTGATGGTATATATGGAGATGGTGAATCTGAGGCCGAGTATGAATTTGATGAGGAAAACATCGCATATCCTGATTTTGAGATAAGCTACTCGGTCATTCCGCCGGGAGAAGCCAGCAAGAGCCTGAGCACGATTGCAGACATATATGACAGCCTTGCCGAAGCGCAGATAACGAAAGATGATCTGATAATAGCTCTTGGAGGAGGAGTCGTAGGAGATATATCCGGGTTTGCAGCAGCAACATATATGAGAGGAATAAGGCTATGCCAGATACCATCTACGCTGCTTTCTCAGGTAGACTCATCTGTAGGAGGAAAGTGCGGTCTCAATCTTGCTCAGGGAAAGAACCTGGTCGGGACCTTCTATCAGCCAGATCTTGTGATTGCAGATCCTCTCCTGCTGAACAGCCTCAGCGAGGAAGATTTTGCAGACGGCATGGCAGAAGTCATAAAATATGCGATTGCCTGTGATCCTGAACTCATGCCCCTTATACAGGATTTCATATCAGAGGGAGGCTCAGCACAAAAAAGCTCAGGTATCCTCACTGAAATAATAATAAGATGCATAAGGGCAAAGGCTGATATCGTAGAGAAAGATGAGCTTGATCAGAAGGGCATCAGGAATGTGCTGAATTTTGGACATACCATAGGCCATGCAATTGAAAAGCTCTCCGGATATGAAGGCTACACGCATGGACAGGCAGTGGCTGCGGGAATGGTATATGCCATAAAGATGTTCTCAGGCGAAAACAAGGAGGAGCTCCTCTCGATGCTTACCTCACTCCTTAGAGAATTCGGACTGCCTGAAGAAACTCCGTTCTCATCTGCAGACATAGCGGAATCTGTCATGAGCGATAAGAAGATGGATTCAGAGGGATATATAAGCTTTATTGTACTGAAGGATATTGGAGTTACTGAAATCCAGAGGAAAACTCCATCTCAGATACTGGAGGCGCTCCAGGAAATACAGAGGCGTTAATGATCAGAGCACCATATTGAGTGTGAATACATTATCTTTAGCCTCAAAGCAGCAGAAGCCTCCGTATTTTTCCGCTATCGACATCATGCTCCTGGTTCCTATGCCATGATTGTGCCTGCCTGAATAAGGCAGGCCATTTATTATATGGACCTTTCCTTCAAAGCGGTTTATGATCCTGATGCATATCCTGTCATCAGCCATGCTGGCAAGCACGCTTATTTTTCTATCCTGGACATTTTTGATTTTTAAAGATGCATTTATCGCATTTTCAATCGCATTTGAGAATACAAGGCAGAGCTCAATAACATCTATGTTTACAGACTCAGGTACAGAAACCCTTACCGATACATCGATATTCTCTTCCCGAGCCTTGTGTATGTACTTTGAAAGTATGGTGTTCAGTACATAATTCTCACAGAAATATTCAAATTCATACGCTTTTATAGTATCTCCAATTTCAGCTATGTGATAGATGGATCTTTCGGCATCGTTTTTAGAAATTGCCTCATAGATATCCTGGAACATGGATACGGTCTGATTTCGAAAATCCTCAAGATCGCGGAGCTTCTGATTTATGGAGTCTACTGATTTTTTCTGAAACTCGGTGTGAATACGAAGTATCTCGTTTGCCTTGGTCTTGTCCTGGTATCTGCAGGCATTAAGAAAATACACGTTTATGACTTTATAGACAGAGACCGCCATAGCAAATATCAGTATGCTAACAAGTATATAGTCGTTATCAAAGTTGGGGCTGAATGGCTGAGAGTGAATCAGGAATAGTATTATGCAGAATGATGCTGGTATAGTCGCAAATTTTGCCCAGCCTCTGTCTATTCTGTGTATGATGTCAAAAAATGATTTTCGAAAGAAGAACAACACAAAACTGCATATCAGCATGAAGGTATAGAACTCCATAAGAAGATAGACGCTGTCTCCCTGAGCCAGCACTCTCGAAACAGAGGTAAAGAATATGAGCATGAGGTTTATCCACCAGGAAGTGAAAAAGATGAATATCTGCCTGTAGCCAGATTCCGAAGAAATCATGTCCTGATACAGGAACATTACGGCGGGGATGGTCAGCAGGAAAATCCTGTGAGGAAGCCCAACATTAAACCTCAAAACGAAGTACATATTTAAAATAAAATTAATTAAAATTGAAAAAATCGTTATAATCAAAGACTTTCTGACGCTGTATCTAAGCGGAGTTGCCAGAAATGTTATTATTGAAAAATAAGTTATTCCTGTAAAAAGAGATACTGTATTTAAGAGCTGATCCATTACTGTCATTTCACCTCATGATTATTTTGTTCTGAAAATCTGCAGTTAAGGTCTTCGATGTATTTTTTTGCCATATCGACATCTCCTGAAGAGATCATCAAGCTTATCATATTAAGATGATGGCGCATGTCGTGCCGGTATATCCGCAGTGAATCAAGGCGACTGAGCACGTCCATGTATTCCTTTTTCTGATATTCCTTCTGAAGCTCGAGCATCTCCGCGTCCTTCTGGAGCAGCAGGGTCGAAGATATGTCCCTGAAATAAAGATATATTACGTAATATATGATAAAGCACAGAAGAAACAGGAGAAGGTTAATCCTTATATGAAGCATGTCACTGTCAAAGTGGAGCGAAAAGGCATTGAACCTGAAAAGTGCTATATTGAAGAGAAAGGGAAGTATGCACAGCGTCCCCCAGTTTTCCTGGATTTCATAAATCATGTCGGTGAACGGCTTTTTTATATATGTCTTCAGTATAAGCAAGAAAGCGACTATTATAAGAGTCTGTACAGCGATATAAGCAGCATATCCGCCAGAGAGAGCCGATGTCGCTCCGCCTGTTATAAATGCCGCAAACCGGTTGAGTACATACGTAGTCAGAAATACAAAAGTGAATCGGAATCCTCTTACCGATGACAGAAGATAGCCTGTTATGTAGAGCGAAAAAGCAGAGATTAGCCAAAGCAGCTCTTCGAGAAGTGGAAATTCCATGTAGTAAAGCATGCCATTCATCAGTACCATTGTGGATACTGTTGCAGATATCATTGCAGCAACAGTATCCTTTAAGGAATACGCAAGGGGCGTCAGCGTAATCAGTATTATGCCTGACAGGATCATGTTCATGAAGATGCTCATGAGATAGATTGAATCAGAATATAAAGTGTTCATATGTATAATTCCCTGTAATATAAAAATTTCAAATATGGTTAATATTTCAATGATAGTATAACACAATATGAGGGATTATCAAAAGTAGCAGTTTTGTAGTGACTTTATTGAGAGTTTTTGATAAGATTAAATAAAGTGCGATATTAAAAGGAGAAGATGTGATGGCGAAAGTAGAACTGACAAATATGGTGATGATTGTGGACAGAGAATCAAACAGAGTGCTGGTTCAGGAAAGGACAAAAAGTCCTGAGGGGATTACTTTTCCGGGGGGTCACGTTGAACAGGGAGAGAGCATAGTAGATTCTGCAGTAAGAGAGGTAAGGGAAGAAACTGGGCTTGAGGTGAAGAATCTGAAGCACTGCGGAGTTATCCACTGGTGCAATACGGACAGCAATGAAAGATACCTGGCATTTCTTTACAGGACGAGCGATTACAGCGGAAAGCTGTCTCAGAATGCAAGAGAAGGAAGAGTTTTCTGGACGGAGATGGAGAAGCTTGAGAGCATGGAGCTTTCGGAGAATTTTCAGGAGTGCCTGCCGGTTTTCCTTGTTGAGAATTACAGCGAAGGATTCAGTCAGTGGAACAGCTCGCAGCAGAATCCCATGGAATACAGATAGATTTAAGGCTGCCGGAATTATGAATGGACCGGGATACATAAAAATCAGTTACAGTGTAATACAGAAAAAGCAGATGACCCGAACTTTTTCAGGATCAAACTTCCTGAAAAAAATCCGGGTCATATTTTTTTACATCATGAGGCTGCAGACATCATTTGCATATTCCACAGGGTCCTCCACTGAAAGTCCTTCTATCAGGAGTGCCTGGTTGTAAAGCACTCTTGCAATCTTTTCAGCCTTTTCTCTGTCATTTGCGAATGCATCCTTGAGCGTTTCGAATATCCTGTGTGAGGTATTTATCTCGAGGATTTTTTCGGCCTTTGCACCTGCGCCGTCCGGCATCATGCTGAGCACCTTTTCCATCTCTATGGAGAGCTCGCCCTCGCTTGAGAGACATACCGGGTGGGTCTTTAGTTTTTTGGATGCTTTTGCGGACTTTATCTTTCCACCGAGGGACTCCGCTATGAAATCAAACAGCTCCTTATTTTCGTCTGATTCCGGACTGTCCTCCTGTGATTCGTCATCCTTTGCTTCAAGATCCAGGTCGCCGCTTGAAATGGATTTGAATTCCTTCTCGCTGTATGTTCCAAGCATCTTTATTGCGAATTCATCCACCTCGTAAGTGAAGAAGAGCACCTCATAGCCCTTGTCTGCAAAAACCTCGAGCTGAGGCAGCTTGGCTATTTTGTCAACAGTCTCTCCTGTAGCGTAGTAGATATATTTTTGGTCCTCATTCATTCTTTCTACATATTCCTTAAGCGTCACGAGCTCTTTTTCAGTTGAGGAATAGAACATTATAAGGTCCTGGAGCATGTCTTTGTTCATTCCGTACTCGCTGTAGAGTCCGAACTTGAGCGTCCTTCCGAAGGCTTCGAAGAATTTTACATATTTTTCTCTTTCATCCTTCTGCATCGAGAGCAGTTCTTTCTTTATCTTTTCCTTAATCTTCTTGGATATGAACTGAAGCTGTCTGTCGTGCTGAAGCAGCTCTCTTGATATGTTGAGCGACAGATCCTGCGAATCCACTACACCCTGAACAAAGCCAAAGTACTCAGGAAGCAGGTCCTGGCATTTCTGCATGATCATTACATTATTGGAGTAAAGCTCCAGACCTCTCTCGAAATCCTTGGAATAGAAGTCAAACGGCGCTCTGCCCGGTATATAAAGGATAGATGTGAAGCTCGAAGCCCCGTCCACGCTGTAGTATATCGATTTTAGCGGCTTATCGAAGCCGAAGTGCTTTTCGTTGTAGAAATTCTCGTAATCCTCATCGGTTATCTCAGACTTGTTCTTTTTCCATAGCGGAACCATGCTGTTTATCGTTTCTTCGCCCATCTTCACCGGGTACTTGATGAAGTCGGAGTATTTTTTCACGAGGCTCCTGATCCTGTAGTCCTGAAGGTACTGGTCATAGTCGGTCTCATCCGCATTGTGCTTTATCTCAAGGATTATTGTGGTTCCCTCGTGCTCTCTTTCACATTCCTCTATGGTGTAGCCGTCAGCGCCTTCTGAAACCCATTTGAAGGCCTTTTCTTCACCGGCCTTGCGGCTTATCACCGTAACTCTGTCTGACACCATGAAGGCAGAGTAGAAGCCTACCCCGAACTGTCCTATTATGTCGATCTCGTCCTTTGATTCAGAATCGGTCTGGGACATCTGCTGCTTGAATGCGAGCGAGCCGCTTTTTGCTATAGTACCGAGGTTTTCTTCCATGTCCTCCATATTCATTCCGATTCCGGTATCCTCTATCGTGAGGGTACGCGCATCCTTGTCTATGGATATGTTTATATAGAAATCATTCTTGTCGAAGGTCACGTTTTCAGAGGTCAGTATCCTGTAGTAGTTCTTGTCTATGGCATCGCTTGCGTTGGAGATGAGCTCTCTGAGGAATATCTCCTTGTGGGTATAGATTGAGTTGATCATCAAATCCAGAAGCCTTCTGGATTCTGCCTGAAATTGTCTGGTCTGCATAAAAATATCTCCTTTTCATAATATATTCACGTTTTATTAGCACTCTTTGACGACGAGTGCCAACTCCTGATTATAATTTTACCAAATACCGATGAAAAGTCAAGATTTTATGATATTTTTCTCGATCGTAAGCGTAAGCTCGTTTATGGATTCAGTGAGGCTGTCCATCTTGCTTTCAAGCCTCATCAGCACATACATGCTTACGGCTATAGGAAATCCGAAATTGCTCATCTGAAATATAAAGTCTTCCATCTCTTTCTCCTTTCCGGATTTATTGATATGCAGCCAGGCTCAGGCATCATATTTAAATATGGTCAGATATGCTGGAAAAGGGAACTGAAAGAAAAAAGAAGGCTGTTTTGGGTCGAAAAAAAGACCGGGCTAACGGCGGCGCATCTAAGGGATTTAATCCCTTAAAAAATTCGGCATAGTCGGTTTAAATATCGGCTATGCCGTTTTTTCTTGAGGCTTCGGAAGTTCCACTGCTCCGATACAGTTGAAAATCACTTTAATATGCTGTTTCCTGTGACCGTTGACTATCTCTGCCTTGTAGACAATGATTTTCTCAATAAACTGCCGTATTATCTCCGCATCCAATTCCTTGATGTCTGTGTACTTCTGCACCAGTGACAGGAAGTGTTCAGCATTGAGGGATTTTTCTTTTGTGCTTTCAAGGAATTGCTGTAGTTCTGTAACACGGTTTTGTAGCTGTGCCTGTTCGGTTTCATAGGTAGCAGTCAACTTCATAAAACGCTCATCGGAAATTTTGCCTACCACATTGTCCTCATAGAGCTTTTGGATGATGTTGTCGAGAGCATCAAAACGTGTCTTTGCCTGTTCGTATTCCTTGCGGCTATCTTTTAGTTCCCGCTCAAGTTCTCGCTCCGAGGTGTCTGTCACAAGCCTGATAAATTCATCCTCATGCTCCCTTGCGAAGGTGGTAACCTGTTGTAAATGATGTAATAAAAGTTGCTCTACAACTATATTCCGTATTTGATGAGAACTGCAGCCGCCTTTTTTCTTGCGGTAGGTTGCACAGACAAAGTATTCTTTATCATGCTCCCAACCACGCCCTCGCACTTGGTACAGCTTGTTTCCGCAATCAGCACAAAACATCATGCCGGAGAGAATGCCCATCTCGCCCATCGGGGAAAGTCTGCGCCTGCCATCACGGATTTTCTGCACGATATTGAATGTTTCCTCATCTATTATGGATTCATGCGTATTCTCGAAAACTTGCCATTCGGATGGGTCATTCTTTATCTTCTTTTTCTGCTTATAGGACTTACGACGCGTTTTGAAATTCACTGTATGTCCAAGGTATTCTTGCCTTGACAACATCCGGGCAATTGTGGAATCCCTCCATATATACGGGTCATCGTAGGCTTGCTTTGCAGGAACTGCGATGCCTTTTCTTTTACCATAAGCAACAGGATTTTCAATTTTCCGTTTTTCCAACTCGTTAGCAATCTTGGTGGGTCCGAGACCGCTTATGCAAAGGTGGAATATTTCTTTAACTACGACGGCTGCTTCCTCATCCACAATCCAATGTGTCTTATCCTCCGGGTCTTTTATATAACCGTAGGGAGGATTGGTACAGAGTGGTTTGCCTGATTGACCTTTTGCCTTAAACACGGCTCGAATTTTCTTGCTCGTATCCTTTGCGTACCATTCGTTGATGATATTGAGGAATGGTGTAAAATCGCTATCCTGCTGACTGGCACTGTCTACACCGTTATTGATGGCAATGAAGCGAACATCAGCTTCAGGGAAAGCTATCTCAGTGTAGTAGCCTACCTTCAGATAATCTCTTCCAAGACGGCTCATATCCTTTACGATTATGGTTCCGACATTGCCCGCGTCCACCTCAGTGACCATGTGTTGAAAATCTGGGCGGTCAAAGTTCGTACCGCTGTAACCATCATCCACAAAGAACTGTGTATTCGGGAAACCGTTGTCATCAGCGTATTTCTTGAGTATTGCTTTCTGATTGATGATACTGTTGCTGTCTCCTTGTAACTCATCGTCACGGGAGAGCCTACAGTAGAGCGCCGTTATTTTGCTCTCATTCATCGCAGTAGTGTTGGGTTGTCTATTCATTTTTTCCTCCTTTCCGACAACCCTCAAGCGGATGTTATATTACCGTACTACTGCGGGTAAGTCGAGTAATATTCTTAGGAAATCTTTGAACACTCGGATAACTTTAAATTGCTTAGAATCAGTCGTTTCACCTTATCATAAGCTGTTTCCTTTGCGTTCTCGCTGACCTTTGCCTCAACGATATACAGCGTTCCGTCTATCATGGTTTTTGTGATATGAGGAACAGGGGTGGTCTTGCATTCTGCCATATTTACGTATCTCCTTTCTACCCGGTGGGGGCGGTCACATCTCTGGGTGAAAAATTATCGGACAGCGGTGTGGGGCTTCGTGTGAAAAAACGCAGATTCAAACGGGGGAATAGCCCCAAAGGGGTGGTGAAAGTGCCCTAATGCATACTTTCAGACACTTTCACTGTTAATTGCCCGCTTACAGAGCTATCTGCAACACTTTAATGGCATCCTGGCGGATAAGCTTTCCATCAAGGAACTCAAAAGCAAGGTAGCCAATCTGGTCATTCAGTGCAAACTTCTCTGAAAGCGTCTTGATACTGACCGGACTTCTGCCAATAACCCAGTAGTAGCTAAAATCTCCAAAGGCAATCGGCTTACTGCCAACTTCTGTATTTGGCATATATTCGGAGATAATAACCTTTTTACCGAGGATAGTATCATCGCTGTCTCTCCAGAGATAGTTCCCGGCACTGTCCTTCAATGTGCGCAGAGCCAGAGCGGTTTCATCGTTCATAAGCCATGCGACGTTTTTACGATACTTCGGCTTTACAGAAAAGTACAAACCTATTACATTATCGTAGGTGATTTGAGCGGTAGTAATGCCCACATCTGCTCCATTGGTATCGCTTAAGATCCCTGTGGGCATTTGAATGCCGGTGCCATTGATAAAGGCATTGTCCTCAGCTCTCCCGAAGTTCTTAGCAAAGCGGTTAATCAGGTAGTTTTCAATATCGAAGCTGGCATCATGTATAAAAGATTCGTCCATTTTTACGAAAGCAGCCAGTTTCCAGCTATCCACAGTGTTGATGGTGAAATCATCAATCCCATCGTAAATAGGGATGGCTTCACCTTCCGCCACCCACTGGGCAAAGTCAGTGCTGTCCTTGGCGAAAATACGGTGGCCAGAGCCATAGGCTTTGATGAAAGTGCCGATATTGCGGAACAGGCTTTCTTTTTCAAGAGCAGCCATGTACTTATTACTGGCACTATTCGGCAATTGATAAGTGCCGGTTTCAGTACTGCCTTTTGAGAGTCCGGCATAACTGCTCTCACTGCCGCGCATGGCATTCCAGAAATGCTTGTCATATTCTGGCGAGCCGGTATAAAGTAATCTTTCAGTATAATTCATAATATTTTCCTCCTTAAATTTTGATGTGAGTTTATACTGCTTTGCCGGAATGATAAGTGTATCCGGCATAACGGCAGTATTCTGATAGGTCATCGTAGCCGTTGACATGGACATTAGACTGCCCGTCAGTGACGGTATAGCGAATTTCCTTTGTTACAGTCACGGGTTCACTGGTTCGGCTGCGAAGATGGATTTTGCCTTTGGAACTGCTGTGATTTCTGCCATAAAGTAGATCAATCAGATTCATGCTGTTTTCCTCCCTTCATGAAGATGTATCCGCGCATCTTGCAGAAGTTTGTAGCTTCTGTATATGAGCAGAAGTAAAACTCGGATGCTCCGTCTAAAACTTTCCACTGAGCAGGTTCAGCGTTTTTGCTCACGAAAAGCACTACCGGTTTCATATCCTTGCGGCGGTACAGCGAGACACCATCATAGAGGTCATCGCCAAAATCCGATGGACTACTTTGTTTTGTGATCTCGCTGTAGGCATCCATCATGCCGATAATTCTGAATTGCTTCATCTTCTTTTCCTCCTCTGGTTTTTAATAAGGGATAGCTGGGTTAGGGTTTATCAGCACATACGCACCACCGCCTTTCATGTTCACAGTGGGGCAAGCTGTGGCAGGAAATATATATAATCCTCTATAGAGATATTGATTTTTGAAATAACCATATTTAATTGCCACATAATGCCCCATGTGTTTATGTTAAGAATTCAGATATCAGCTTGTAGCCGATAACCATTGTGGTTTTCTCACCGCCGGTGCGTGGACGCTTTCGTTTGACATCGGCAACGGCAGCAAGACTTTGCTTGAAATTCTTCATGCTTTCAGGATATTGACCATTTTCGCCGCACCAACATCTGTATCTTTCGTATACGGTAGAAGTGCGCTCTTCAGCAGTTCCGTCCTGTTCCATACAATCCTCAACAAAAAGCTGGATTTTATCGCTGTCATGGTGATACTGGGCAGTGGCGTTCTTTACCGATTGTGGCAATGCAAGACCATCTGCGTTTAGCATACGATAGCCATCAAGCAACCAGTTTAGGATTGCGGATTGCACTTCCGGTTTAGCAAATTCGTCCTTCAACGTTCGGTCTTGCTCGGCTTCCTCAAAATGACGTTCAAAGGGAACAATGATGATACGCCCACTGGTGAATATCGTCATATCATTGATAACAGGCAGGTAGTTTGTGTTGATGTAAAGTTTGAACTGAGGTTTGAAATCAAAGCTATTTTCATGCAGAAACCTTGCGTTTATGGTGTCGTTACCCGTCATGCTCTTCACCTGCGCAGCATTGAGTACCAAGCCTTTACCCGGCTCCGGGATATTTACAAAGCGCACTCCGGCAAGCCTTGCAATGTCCTCGCTTGGCTGAGAACTGTTGGTGCTGTTCTTCATAGCGATGGTTTCCGGCTTAGATGAACAGCCGTAGCTACCGAACACCTTCAACACGCTTTCGCACAGCGTTCCTTTGCCATTCCGGGTGCTGGCACCGTAGAGGATGGTCATGTATTCATGCCGGGTATCTCCCGTCAAACCGTAGCCGAGGATTTTCTGTAAGAACCGGGCTCTCTCTGCATCACCGCTTGTGATTTCATAGATGAATGAATCCCAACGCTTACAGCGAATACCCGGTTCGAATTTCACAGGTGTTATCTTTGTCAGCTTGTCCTCGCTGCAATGCTCGGAAAAGGTGCCTGTGTCCATATGCAAGGTGCCGTTTTTGCAGTTGAAAGCGTAAGAATCAGCATCGAACTCCTTAACGGATATGGGATGGTGTACCTGTGCATCCTTGAGGATATTCACGCGGTAGCCGTGGGACTGCCATTTTTTAATGTGGTCTATATAACCTTTCCGCTTATGCTCATCCTTGATATTCAGAGCGTACATATACAGAAGGTCTGCCAAGTCCATACATCGCTTCATCGCTTTCAGATTCCCGACATCCGATCTCCAAATGCCATCCTCGTAGCAGAACCACATCCTGCGTTCCGGCACATAGCGGAGGGTGTCTTTATGGAAGTCTGCAAACAGTCTGCCTGCACCAATATCTGTCCAGGGATACTGGCTTGTGTTCTCTAGTTTCATTTCCTCAAGCCGTGGCATCTGTTCATCAAAGTCCTCGATGGCACTGTTTCGAATGATAGGTGTATAGAAATTTGTCATACCACTGACGGCATTTTGAATGGTGATACTGCCGTAGGTATCACCGCCACGGCGGCTATCCCACTTGTCACGCATCAAACTGGACTGCCGAAACAGTCTGTCTATCTGCTCATAATTTCCATTACAATAGAAAGCGAGAATAGAACAGAGTGCCTGATCTGCTTCGCTCTGTGAGGGGTATCCTGTTATTTCTCCCTCCCACAGTTTTTTGAACTTCTCGCCGTTCTTGGCGGTCAAAGCCTTATCCAGTACGCTCTCATCGGATAAGTAACTTTCTCTCTCCATGATTTCCGCAGACACTTTTGGAGTAGGGCGTTTCATGTGGGTGTCGAGCAGCCATTGCAAGGCTTCTGCACATTCAATGACATCGCCGTTTTGATACACATTGCCTGTGACGGTCACAAAGCGTGTGGTGACATTGGGAACATAGACTTCGATATTACCTCGCTTGATGTAGTAAATTTCTGTATCGTATGTGTATCCATCCGAAGCTAAGCAAAGAATACGCAAGCCTGTACCGCTTGGGCTAATTTCGATATATGTTTGTGGGAACTTCTGAACAATGGCAAGTGCCCACGGCAGTGTTGTGCCGTCTTTGATGCAATGGTCAAGGTCGATGCCTATAATGCCATTTGATACACGGATTCCGATACCGCTGTAGTTCGAAGATGCTGCAACAGCAGTAGTAAAATCAGTAAAGGTTGAAGGCTCAGATACGCTGGCTCTGATCCCTGTCCTTGGGTTATATGGAACCTTGGTTTGTTTGTTATTTACGGTCTCGTACCGCCAGCAGCAGAACTCGGCATTGTCTTTGACATACTGGGGAATGTTGTTAAAATTCATTTTGTTGTTCCTCCTTAGGTATTTCTGCCGCTCTGCTATTCAAAGGACAGATGATATGTTCAGAGGGAGATTTTCTTTCCTCTACTAATAGCCGAAATATTTAACCCCCTCACTATTCACAGGACAGTTATCGCAAACTTGAACGACTTTTTAGAAAAATATTTTTGTCCCTACTTTGTAGCCATGGGGAAAGAGTAAATCTGACGATTTTGGAAAAACTTTTTGTCTTTTACCTACATGCGAAAAATCGAATTCTCTCGAACCTTCAGAAAACAAAAATGACACCCGTAAAGTTACGGATGTCGAAGAAAAGCAGATAAACCGAGAAATTAAATCAAAATTCCTGCGATATTAAATATTTTTATTGTTATTGCCATGATTTGATGATATAATATTGGATATATTTTGTAATTGAGGATATTTTGCAGGAGGTGCAAAAGTGGCGATTTATTACAACAAATTATGGAAAATGTTGATTGATAAAAATATGAAGAAGAAAGACCTTCAAAGTCTTGCTGGTGTCAGCTCGGCAACAATCACCAAGCTTGGCAGAAATGAAAATGTAAATACGGAAATACTCCAAAAAATATGTGCTGCGTTGGATTGCGATATATGCGATATTTTGGAAATGAAAAGAGAGGAAAAAGCATGAATCCTTCATGCAAGGTGATAATTATATGATAAACATCAGAAAACTTGAGTCTGAACTTTGGGAATCTGCAGACCTTTTACGACAAGGCTCGAAACTGAGTTCTCAAGAATATTGTATGCCGGTTCTCGGCTTAATCTTTTTGCGTTATGCATACAGTCGTTTCAAATATGTCGAAACAGAAATACTAAAAGACCGCCCTATGCGAAATGGGCGTGTGCTTCCAGTTGAGGCCAGCGACTTTAAACAAAAAAGTGCCATCTTTCTGCCGGAGAAAGCAAGATATGATTATCTGTTGAATCTGCCGGACGATGCTGATTCCGGCAAAGCTGTTAATGAAGCAATGGAACTTATTGAAGGGGAAAGTGCACAATTAAAAGGTATACTGCCAAAAACATATACTTCTTTCAGAAATGATCTTTTGAAAGAATTGCTACGTATCTTTAATAATAGTGCTCTTAACGAAATCAACGATGACATCCTTGGGCGGATATATGAGTACTTTCTCAATAAATTTGCCTCTGCTATTGCATCAGATGATGGCGTTTTCTTTACGCCCAAATCTCTGGTTAAAATGATTGTCAACATTATTGAGCCTACACACGGAACTTTGCTCGATCCAGCTTGCGGAAGTGGAGGAATGTTTGTATCTTCCAGTGATTTTGTCAATGCCGAGGGAGTTAACGCAAATTCGGCTATGACGTTTTTTGGACAGGAAAAAGTAGAGTTTAACGCCAAGCTCTGTATCATGAACATGGCTGTACACGGGTTAAACGCAAAAATAAAATCCGGTGATGAAGCAAACAGCTTTTATCACGATGCCCATAATTTGGAAGGCTGCTGTGATTATGTCATGGCCAATCCACCCTTTAATGTTGACAAGGTGAAGTCGGAATCTACGCAAAATGCCGGGCGTTTGCCCTTTGGTTTACCGGGTGTAAATGCAAAAAAAGAAGTCTCCAATGCCAACTATCTTTGGATTTCATATTTTTATGCCTATCTAAATGATATGGGTCGTGCCGGCTTTGTTATGGCAGCGTCTGCAACGGACAGCGGAAATAAAGAGCGAGAAATCAGGAAGCAGCTTATTCAAACCGGCCATGTTGATTGTATGATATCTGTGGCAAACAACTTTTTTTATAAGGTTTCGCTCCCTTGTTCTCTTTGGTTTTTCGACAAAGGTAAAAAAGGAGAGCTTAAGGATAAAGTGCTTTTTATAGATGCACGTAATTATTACACTGTTGTAGACCGCACTCTTAACGAGTGGAGCGAATGGCAGATGAAAAATCTAAATGCCATCGTCTGGCTCTATCGGGGAGAAGTAGATAAGTATGAAAAGTTGCTGATGGATTATCGTGCTCAAATCATAGGTGACTGTTATGAATTAGATACGCAATTCGAGGCACTATCGGTATTATTAAACGGTTATGGTGAGAAGCTTATGGCATTGCGTCAGCAAGTAGCTGATACCATCCTCCATGTGGAGCATATTAATCAGCTGATACCTTTAAACGAGATGCTAAAGCATTATACCGCAGAACTTAATTCATCCCTAAAAGCCTTTATTGAGTATGGTGATAGTTTAGAAAAGGACGAGGCAAAAGAACTGGCAAAATCCATAGACGAAACCGCAACCACTTGGGAGCGCTTCAAAAAGGCAGCTTCTGCCCGTATAGAGGAAGTAGTTTCACAAATCAAAGCTTGCCGCACAGTGATTAAAGAAGCCAAATGGCTCACGGATAAATTTGGCGAGGGTACATATGAAGATATTCTCGGACTCTGTAAACTGGCAACCATTGATGAAATTGAAGAAAAAAACTGGAGCTTGACCCCGGGTGCCTATGTGGGCGTTGCCCCTGTAAAGGAAGATGACGAAAACTTTGAGGAAAGAATGGCAGAAATCCATAAGGAGTTGGTGGCTTTGCAGGCAGAGTCAAACCAATTAATGGATACCATTTCGGCGAATTTCGAGGGGTTAGGGTTATGATAACAAATAGTTACATATTAGCTTCAGAATTTTGTGATTCGGTACGTGATGGTACACATGATACTCCAAAACAAACAAATTCCGGTTACCGATTGGTAACTTCTAAGCATATTAAAAATGGTCAAATAAATTCTGAAGAGGGCTATTTTATATCAGAAAGAGACTTTTACAAAATTAACGAGCGAAGTTTGGTAGAGCAATGGGATATTTTGATGTCCATGATTGGTACTATAGGTGAAGCGGCCATTGTTAAAGAGCAACCTAATTATGCTATTAAAAATGTTGCTTTGTTCAAGTGTGGAGATGAGCAAAAAGCTAAATGGCTATATTACTATCTTTGTAGTCCTGACGGTAGAGGACAGTTGTTTGGCAATCAAAAAGGTTCAAGTCAGCAATTTGTCTCTTTAACTCAGCTTCGTAATTTACAAATACCTGTTCAAGATTGCTTTATAATGAAAAAAATAACTGACATCCTCTCTGCCTATGACGATTTGATCGAAAATAACCAAAAGCAAATCAAGCTGTTGGAAGAAGCGGCAATGCGGCTTTATAAAGAGTGGTTTGTTCATCTTCGCTTCCCCGGCCACGAGACCACGAAAATAGTAGACGGGGTGCCGCAGGGGTGGGAAATTGCTACTGTTAAGGACATGGGTAAGGTTATTACAGGGAAAACTCCATCTACCGCTAAAACTGATAATTACGGTAATGATATCCCATTTGTAAAGATACCAGATATGCATGGTGTGGTTTATTCTTTAAAAACAGAAATAAAGTTGTCTAAAAAAGGTGCCGATATACAAAAGAATAAATATTTGCCACCAAAAAGTATTATGGTTTCTTGTATCGCAACCGTAGGGCTTGTATGTATAGCTTTTGATAGATGTCAAACTAACCAACAGATAAATTCTATTGTATTGAATGACGAAGATAACTTATATTATTTGTTCTTTGTAATGAAAGAAATAAAATCATTACTTGAAGGTGTCGGCAGTAATGGTGCCACAATGACAAATGTGAATAAAACAAAATTTGAGAATATAAAACTATTGTTTCCAGATGAAACAGTAATCAAAAAGTTCAATGTGTTTGCTGAGCCAATATTTGATTATATCTTAAATATTAGCAAACAAAATGAACAATTAATTGAGGCTCGTGATAAACTGCTCCCTAAGTTAATGAGTGGAGAAATCGAGGTGTAGCCTTATGAGAGGGGGAATATTTAGATGCCAAAAGATTTAACAAGTTCACATATAGACAGACAAAATATTTTGAACAACGAACTCGCGATAGTTGAGATTCAAAATAAATCAAATTTTAAAGGAATTCTCTGGGATGGAGAAATCACGTTTACTCGTGAAATGGCCTCTGAACTCTTCGAGGTTGATATCCGCACCATTGGTAGATATATAGAGCAGTACAATGATGAATTGACAAAAAATGGTTATAGAGTATTAAAAGGCAAGCAACTTAAAGATTTTCTAAAAGCAATGAAAGAGAATTTTGGTAAGGACATTAATGTCCCTACCAAAATTACAGTGCTGGGCGTATTTAATTTTCGCGCTTTTCTAAATCTTGCCATGCTTCTCTCTGAAAGTGAAAAAGCTAGAATTTTACGTCAAATGATGCTGGACATTGTGATTGATTTGATTAACAAAAAGACCGGTGGAGCGACTAAATACATTAATCAGCGAGATAAAGATTATATTTCTGCTTCTCTACAGGAAGATAATTATCGGCGGCAATTTACCGATGCTTTGAAGCATTATGTGGTTGACGATCGGTTTAAGTATGCACATTTCACTGACCTTATTTATGTCAGTATATTCAAAGAAAAAGCCAAAGAATATAAAAAGATACTTGATTTAAAAGCCAGCGACAAAGTACGAGATACTTTTTATAGTGAAATTTTAGATATTATCGCAGCTTATGAATGCGGATTAGCAGATGCTATTAAGGAAGAGTATGAAAAAAGAGATCGCTTGCTATCATGTAAAGAAGTCGAGGCTTTATTTGAGAAATTTGAAAAAATGGCATTATGGAAACCCTTAATTCACCGTGGAAGGATCAAGATGGCAAGCCGAGATATGGCACTCAGAGATGCGTTTCATTACCAGTTATCAGAATATATTCAACCCTTAGATAAAGAAGAATATGAAAAGTTTCTTGGTGCGGCAGGCGATGAGCTTGAACGTCTAATGGAAGAAAATCAGGCCGTTTTGAAGCGCTTAAAGGAGCGTGAATAAATGGACAGTATAATTTATTTCTCGCTTGAACAAGCAGTATCCACACATCAAAAGACTGTTCAATATAGTGGAGGCGGTGCATTGGGGCACTTTGACTTAGGAAGATTGGACAGTGTTTTGCAAAATATCCAAAATGATGATTACTATCCTACGTTTGTGGATAAACTGACACATTTGTTTTTCTGCACCTGTGAGTTTCATTGTTTTGAAGATGGAAATAAACGTTTGGCAATTACCCTTTCGGCTTACTTTTTATTGCTGAACGGTTATATGGCAGTTGCCAAACGGTTTTTTGAGATCACAGAGAATATCAGTTATCAGGTTGCTGCAGGTAAAATTGATAAGGACTTATTGCATCGAATAATGGCTTCAATTATGGATGGCACATATGAAACCGATGAGGAATTAAAACTGGACATATATAATTCGATTAGTTAGGAGGTATCCCAAATGAGCTGGGAATATTCTGAAAACATATTAGTGCAAAACAGTGCTGGAAACCTACTTCAAGATACTTTGGGGTGGGATGTTCAATTTGCTTATAATAAGGAAGATCTCGGCGAGAATGGAACTTTCGGACGAAAGAGTTATAAAGAAATCGTACTAACCCGCTATCTTCGGGCAGCGCTTTTTGAAAATAACGACTGGCTGACAGAAGAACACTGTGATTCCGCAATCAAAACCTTTCTTGATTATTCCTCTTCCAGTATCCTTATGCAAATTAACCGCGATAAGTATTCAATGCTTCGAGATGGAATACCAATTAAGGTCAAAAATCCAAGCGGCGAGCAAGAAGACAGAAAGGTTAGGGTGTTCAATTTCTCAGAGCCGGAAAAAAACTATTTTCTCGCTGTAAAGGAAATGAAAATTCATGGTGATCTATATCGGCGCCGGACAGATATTGTTGGCTTTGTCAACGGAATACCGTTGTTGTTTGTGGAGTTGAAAAAGCAGAATGTGGATGTGCAGGATGCATACACCTGTAACTATGCTGATTATCTGGACACGGTTCCCCATCTGTTTCATTTCAATGCTTTTGTGATGTTCAGTAACGGTGTTGAATCAAAGGTGGGTACTTTGGGCAGTAAATATGAGTTTTTCAACGAATGGAAGCGTCTGAATGAGGATGAAACCGGCACAGTTGATTTAGACACCATGCTTAGAGGTATTTGCGATAAGACAAATTTTATGGATCTACTTGAAAACTTCATCCTATATGATACATCAGGTGGAACAACAGCTAAAATTATGGCACGAAACCATCAGTTTCTCGGGGTCAATGAGGCTGTGGAATCCTATCAAAACCGTAAGCTGAACAACGGTAAGCTTGGTGTATTCTGGCATACACAGGGAAGCGGAAAAAGCTATTCCATGGTATTTCTTGCACAAAAAATACGCCGTAAATTTACAGGATCTCCGACGTTTGTTATTCTGACAGATCGGGATGAGTTGAATAAGCAAATCAGCGACACTTTTGAGGCTTGCGGATGTCTTGGAAGCACAAAGGCGGAACAATATATTGCTACTAGTGGAGATGACTTAATTAAAAAGTTAAAAGGCAATCCGAGCTTTATCTTTACGTTGATACATAAATTCAATAAACCGGATGAACCGCCAATAATCCCTGATCATGACATTATTGTATTGTCGGATGAAGCGCACCGAACCCAAAACGGAATATTTGCAGATAATATGTGTATCCTTCTGCCGACAGCGTCCCGCATCGGCTTTACAGGAACGCCACTGTTTGCTTATGATAACATAACAGAGAGAACATTCGGTGGTTATGTCTCCATTTATGATTTCAAACGGGCAGTTGATGATGGTGCGACAGTACCCTTGTATTATGAAAACAGAGCGGACTTATTGGGTATTGAAAATCCTGAAATCAACGATAAACTGCTGGACGCAATTGAACAGGCGGATCTTAATGTCAATCAGCAAGCCAAACTGGAGCAAGAATTAGCGAAGGACATTCATGTCCTCACCAGCAAAAAACGTCTGGATACGATTGCGAAAGACTTTGTTGAGCACTGTTCTGAATTGTGGACAACAGGTAAATCTATGTTTGTTTGTATCAATAAAGTAACTGCGGTTCGAATGTATAACTTAGTGCAAGAATATTGGATTCTTAAAATTAAGGAAATAGAAGATTCTCTCTCCGGCGCTACGCAGCAAGAGTATATGGAAGTTAGCCGAAAACTTGAATGGATGAAAAAAACGGAAATGGCCGTTATCATTAGTCAGGAGCAAAATGAATTAGCTACATTTGAAAAATGGGGATTAGATATTAAACCCCATCGCACAAAAATGGAAAAGCGTGAAATGGATAAAGAATTCAAAGACCCCGACAACCCATTTCGAGTTGTGTTTGTATGTGCCATGTGGTTAACTGGTTTTGACGTGAAATGCCTTTCCACTATTTATTTGGATAAGCCACTAAAGGCACATACACTTATGCAAACAATCGCTCGGGCAAATCGTGTTTATGAGGGGAAAATTAATGGTTTAATTGTTGATTATGTAGGTGTTGTAAAAGCATTGAGAAAAGCATTGGCTGATTATACAAATACCAAGGGAGGCACAGGCCCATCCGATCCGGCACCGGATAAAACGGAATTGCTAAGTCGTATCTACAAGCTTCTTGCAGAGATTGCAGGCTTCATGGAGCAACAAGGCTTTAATTTATCAAAATTAGTGCAAGCGGTCGATTTTGAAAAACTGGCATTAGTACAATCCGGTGCCAATGCTATGTGCGTTTCAGAAGATGTAAAAAAGAGATTTGAAGTAATGGCAAGAGAGTTATTCAAACTATTCAAATATGTTGAGAAGCAAGAAGTATCCGACCACGAACGGGCGTATAAAAATGCAATCAGTGCTGTTTATGATCAAATGCAAGAGAAACGGAAGCATTCGGATAATACTGACTTAATGATTCAACTGCATGATATTGTCAGTGAATATATTACCGTTATCAATCCTGCGGACCGTGTAAGTGAGGACGGTGCGAATTACTTGACAGAAAGCCGCCGCTTCGACATTAGTCACATTGATTTTGAACGTTTGCAGCAGGAATTTGCTCTTGTAAAGAATAAAAATCTTCTAATGAAGGATTTGGAAGAACTGATAAATGACAGACTGGATAATATGATGAGACGCAATCCTATGCGTATCAACTATTATGAACGCTATCAGACAATCATACAGGAGTACAATGCGGAACAAGATAAAGCGGCTATTGAAAAAACATTTATTGATCTAACCAACTTCGTTAACGACTTGGACGAAGAGGAAAAAAGATATGTACGGGAAGGCTTTAATAACGATGAAGAATTGGCAATGTATGATTTGCTCCTTAAAGATTCACTCACATCTGTAGAGATTAAAAAAATTAAAAAACTTGCAAAAGTTTTATTAGAGCGAATAAAAGGAAAAATCAGTGAGTTGGATCATTGGACAGAAAAAGAGGAGACACAAGCTGCAGTGGATGTCATCATACGAGATACCCTTTGGAGCGAACTGCCCGAAAGTTATGATGATAGCCTTTTAAATGAATACCGCAGGAAGATCTATGAATTTGTCTATTCTACTTATCCAGCAGCGTAATATAGCCATAACAAAAGACCAGTCATGCAAACATTGTACATGACTGGTCTTTCTTTTTGCCACCGCTTGAGGGCTGTCGCTCAAAACTTACTTGTTATCGTAAATCCCTAAGACGCACCCACTAATGGCTCCGGTCTTATTCAAGGCGCCATGCGGCGCGATCATACCAGGAAGGGGCAAATACTCCCAGGCAGGCTAATCCTTCTAAATATAGGAAAGAATTCTGTCTGTCATCTCTGAAGTCGATATATATTCTTTTCCGATGTCTGCGGTGCGCCACCCTGTGTCCAGGACTTTTTTGACTGCATTTTCAATCGCATCGGCTTCATGGGGAAGATTAAGGGAGTATCTCATCATCATCGCAGCGGAGAGTATGGTGGCAATAGGATTTGCGATTCCTTTGCCTGCGATGTCGGGTGCAGAGCCGTGGATTGGCTCATACATTCCAAATCCGGTCTCGTTCAGGCTGGCAGAAGGGAGCATGCCTATGGATCCGGTTATCATGCTGGCCTCGTCAGAGAGGATGTCTCCAAAAAGATTTCCTGTAACTATGACGTCAAACTGCCCTGGATTTCTGACAAGCTGCATGGCGGCATTGTCGACGTACATGTCGCTGTACTCCACCTCAGGATATTCATCCCTCAGGCGGTGCATGGTCTCTCTCCATACCCTGGAGGTCTCAAGCACGTTGGCCTTGTCTACGGAGCAGAGCTTTTTTGAGCGCTTCATGGCCATTTCAAAGGCTCTTCTGCCTATCCTTTCGACTTCCTTTTCGCTGTAGTTCATAATGTCATATCCTGTGGTTACTCCGCCAGACTCTTTTCTTCCTTTTTCGCCAAAATATACGTCTCCTGTCAGCTCTCTTACGATCACTATGTCAAAGCCGCCCTCTATGAATTCTTTTTTGATAGGGCAGGCATCAGAAAGCGCATCGTACATTATGGCCGGCCTTATGTTGGCGAACAGGTCAAGCTCCGATCTCAGTCCAAGAAGCGCATTTTCAGGCCTGTTGCCGCTGGGCATGGAGTCCCATTTCGGACCGCCCACGGCGCCAAGCAGGATACTGTCAGAAGCCCGGCATGTCTCCACAGTCTCTCCTGGCAGAGTGTTTCCCGTAGCATCTATGGCATTTCCTCCGGCCAGGCAGAAGCTGAGCTCAAAAGTGTGGCTGTATTTTTCTTCTATTTTTTTGATTACTCTGATGGCCTGATCCACTATCTCCGGACCAATCCCATCTCCCTTTATCACGGCTATCTTAAATTTCATCTTCTTCTCCTTTGATCCTTTTCAGACGCTAAATCTATTTCAGGGAATTGAGCAGCCCGCCTGCAGATATTATCCTCTGGATGAATTCAGGAAAGGCTGCGGACCGATATTCTTCATTTTTAGTTATGTTCTTTATTATTCCTGTCTCAAAATCGATCTCAAGGACATCTCCTTTTTCGGCAGCTTCTGCCGCAGGGGCACATTCCATTATAGGGAGCCCTGTATTTATGGCGTTCCTGTAGAAGATCCTCGCGAAGCTCGATGCGATGACACACGAGATGCCGCTTCCTTTTATCGCGATGGGAGCATGCTCCCTGGATGAGCCGCATCCGAAGTTCCTGGCGGCCACGATGATGTCCCCGGGTCTTACATCCTTTGCAAAATCGCTGTCTATGTCTTCCATGCAGTACTTTGCGAGCTCTGCAGGATCTGAGGTCGTAAGGTGTCTTGCGGGTATTATTACGTCGGTGTCCACGTTGTCTCCATATTTGAATACATTGCCTCTTACTGTCATATCTGTCTCCTTTTACATAATATCTGATTACATGATGTCTGCGGGGTCGGTGATTTTTCCTGTTATTGCCGAAGCCGCTGCCACTGCAGGGTTTGAAAGATAAACCTCTGAGGTGACATGGCCCATTCTTCCTACGAAGTTCCTGTTGGTGGTTGCGATGGATCTTTCGCCGTGGGCAAGTATTCCCATATAGCCTCCAAGGCATGGCCCGCATGTAGGCGTTGATACTACTGCGCCGGCCTCTATGAAGATCTCTATGAGGCCTTCCCTCAGTGCCTGTAGATATATCGCCTGAGTCGCAGGGATTATTATGGTACGCACATTCTTTGATACTTTTCTTCCTTTCAGTATCTCTGCAGCTGTCCTCATGTCTTCGATCCTGCCGTTTGTGCACGACCCGATTATGGACTGGTGGATCTCTACTCCCTTTGCCTCATCAATCGGCCTTGTGTTTTCAGGAAGGTGAGGGAAGGCAACCGTAGGTCTGAGCGCGCTCAGATCTATGTCGATAACCTCGTCGTAGTGCGCATCTTCATCTGCTCTGAATATGATGAATTCTCTTTTTACCCTGCCTTTTACATATGCGAGAGTGGTCGCATCGACCGGGAATATCCCGTTTTTGGCTCCGGCCTCTATGGCCATGTTGCAGATCGCGAAACGGTCATCTATGGACAGCGTGCTCACGCCTTCTCCTGTGAACTCCATGGATTTGTAAAGCGCGCCGTCAACGCCAATCTTTCCTATTATATGAAGGATGACATCTTTTCCGGACACCCATTTGCCGAGCTTTCCTGTGAGGTTGAATTTTATAGCGGAAGGAACCTTGAACCAGGCTTTTCCTGTAGCCATTCCTGCAGCGAGGTCTGTGCTTCCTACTCCTGTCGAGAATGCCCCGAGCGCGCCATAGGTGCATGTGTGCGAATCGGCTCCGATTATGAGCTCTCCAGGAGCGGTAAGTCCTTTTTCCGGGAGAAGGGCATGCTCGATGCCCATCTCGCCTACGTCGAAGAAGTTCACGATGCCCTGCTCGGTCGAGAAGTCCCTGCAGATCTTGCACTGCTCAGCGGATTTGATGTCCTTGTTCGGAACGAAGTGATCCATCACGAGGCATACTTTTTCCCTGTCGAATACATTTTCAAAGCCGGCTTTTTGCATCTCTGCGATTGATACCGGACCGGTGATGTCGTTTGCAAGCGTGAGGTCGAGCTTAGCTTCGATAAGCTGCCCCGCCGTAACATTTTCAAGCCCTGCATGATATGCAAGTATTTTTTGAGTCATTGTCATTCCCATGTTTATATATCCTTTCAGTTATGCTGCGTAGTATTTGTTGATTCCATTCACGTATGCCTTTATGCTGGCCTCCACGATGTCTGTGGATACGCCTCTTCCTGTTATGACATCCTCGCTTTCGCCTATTCTTATCTTGACGACTGCCTCGGCCTGAGCATCTTCTCCGTCAGTAAGCGCATGAAGCGAGTAATCTACAAGCTCTATGGCAAGTCCGGAGATCTTGTTTATGGATTTGTAGGATGCGTTCACGGGACCGTCTCCCGTAGATACCTTTTCCACTGTCTTTCCGTTCACCTTCAGCTTGATCACAGAGGTTGAGGTGATGTCGTTTCCGGTATTTATAACAAAGCTCTCAAGCTCGAGCTTTCTGTCTTCTGTTTCAGTGTCCTTGAGGATTATGCTCTCTATGTCTCTGTCCTTTATGAGCTTCTTCTTGTCAGCAAGCACCTTGAATTTTTTGAAAGCCTCGTCAAGGTCTTCTTTGGAAAGGCTGTAGCCAAGCGCATTTATTCTGTCTTCAAATGCATGTCTTCCAGAGTGTTTTCCAAGCACCATGGTGGTTGCCGGGATTCCCACGGATTCCGGGGTCATGATCTCGTAGGTCGTCCTGTTTGAAAGCATTCCGTGCTGATGGATTCCAGATTCGTGGGCAAATGCATTTGCGCCTACGATGGCTTTGGTAGGGGCAACAGGCACTCCCGTTATTGTCTGGATGAGGCGGCTCGCACGGTATATCGCGTGAGTGTCGATATTCGTATCTGCATTATATATGTCTTTTCTGGTCTTTATCGCCATGACGACTTCTTCAAGAGAAGTGTTTCCTGCTCTTTCTCCGATTCCGTTTATCGTACACTCGATCTGGTCCGCCCCGGCAGCTACTGCGGCAAGTGAATTTGCAACAGCCATTCCAAGGTCATTGTGGCAGTGAGTCGAAAGCGACACATTCTCGATTCCAGGAACGTTGTTTTTAATGTGAGATATTATATTGAACATCTCGGAAGGCGTGATGTAGCCTACAGTATCCGGGATGTTTATCGTCGTTGCCCCGGCCTTTATCACCTGTGAGATTATCCTGACCAGGAAGTCAAGATCGCTCCGGCATGCGTCTTCTGCCGAAAATTCTATGTCGGAGACGTACTTCTTTGCGTAGGATACCATTGCAACGGCTCTTTCTACGACTTCATCCGGAGTCATCTTAAGCTTATGCTCCATATGCACAGGGGATGTCGCTATGAAGGTGTGGATCCTTGGCGATGCGGCATTTCTTATTGCCTCAAATGCGGCATCGATGTCTCCCTTTGCGGTCCTGGCAAGGCTGCATATCGTCGAGTCCTTTATCTCAGCTGCTATTGCTTTTATGGATGCGAGATCTCCAGGAGAAGCAATCGCAAATCCGGCTTCGATTACATCGACTTTCATCGCCTCGAGCTGTCTGGCTACCTCTATTTTTTCCTTAAGATTCATGCTGCACCCTGGTGACTGTTCTCCATCTCTCAGCGTAGTGTCAAATATTTTGATTGATCTGCTCATGTGTTCCTCCTCCTGCAGAAATTTTATATGATTCTGCTTATATGTGTTTTGATTTTTTACAATAAAAAAAGCCCTCCATCCCATAAAAGGGACGAAGAGCTATAGCTGTCCGCGGTACCACCCAGATTCGGCAGATTACTGCCGCACTTTTATCAGATACTGGGCTCAAAGAGCCGAAATATCCTGCCCCTGTAACGTGGGGATACGTTCCAGCCTAAGCACCAAGGCCTCAGCGGACGGTTCCTGGGGGAGCTTCACTGATTTACGCTGCTGCCTCGCACCACACGGCAGCTCTCTGAAAACTCAGTCAGTTACTTTACCCATTCACAACCTTTTTTTATTGTTTTTTAGCTTGTGATAGATTATATATTCAAAATTTCAGTTTGTCAACGGACTTTTTTAAATTTTTGGAATATTTCAAATCAATAAAAAAGCGTGAAAACGATTATCTGAAAATAAAACGCCGTGTAAAAAACAATAAAAATAAATTTTCACTTAAGTCCATTTCAGAGCCTAAAGGCTGTATTCATTAACTAGAGATGCAAGCGAGCTGACCATATCCTCGAGGTTTGCTATGGAGTCTGCAATCTCCTTCATGGAAACGCACTGTTCCTCGGTTATGTCGCCTTGTATCACCTGTATGTTCTCTATGATGCTGTCTACGGAGCTCCTTCTCCACTTCGGACATGTTGAGCATAAGGCCATCAACTATTTCCTGGATCTTGTTAGTCGAATCCGAAGATTCCATTGCGAGGCTCTTTACCTGGGTCGCTACTACCGCAAAGCCTCTTCCGTGTTCCCCGGCTCTTGAAGCCTCTATGGATGCGTTGACAGAGAGTATGTTGGTCTGCCTTGCTATATGGTCTATGGATTTAAGGATCGACTCGATAAGCTGAGATTTTCTTGTATGTTCTTTTCCTTCATAAGCCTTGATTTTTCAAGAGTAAGGTTCAGCTTGTCCGTAACGCTGTCGATCTTATGTGAAAGCATATCCGTCATTTCACAGGTGCTGCTGCTCTCAAGAGACTGAAGTGATGCCTGAGCCGAAAGCTGCTGTGTATTTTCTGATATCTCGGAGCTTGCAGTGCTTAATTCTTATATGGACATGTTTATCACGGATGATGCAGCTTCAAGCCCGGATGAAGCGGATTTTATGTTCGAGGTCATGGACCTTATTGTATCTGTCATCTGATTGAAGGAATGGGCGAGAAGTCCTATCTCATCTCTTCTTTTCACCTTGACAGGCTCGATGTGAAGGTTCTTTCCTGCGACCTGGCTGGAAGCAGCTGCTATCCTTGAAACGGGTCCCCGTATTTTTCAATCTTGTTTCCGGTGTAAGGCTCGCCTTCCTATGTCATTTCATAGTCATCCTAGGTAGGCTCCAGATCGCCGATATGAGATGTCTCGCCGTTTTCAGAACTTTCGGCAAGGTACATGAACAATTCAAAAAAGCAATATGCTTATACAATATGATGTTTTTTTTGACAATTTAAGCTCGAGATAGTAAGATGATTTAAAGAAGTAAAGTGATATAAGACGAATTTGGATACTTACAGAATAAAAACAGAAGGAACAGGTATTTTGTTATGAAAAAATATACTGCCGTACTTGCGGCACTGATGATAATTTTAAACGGCTTCACTTTTGATGCTTTTGCTCAGCCGGATTTAAATCTGGAGGGCAGCAGCACTCTGCTGATGGAAACAAGGCACAATCAGATAATATACAGAGAAAATGAAGATAAAAGAAGGCTGCCGGCTTCTGTTACCAAAATAATGACAGTGGCGACAGCCTTTGACATTATAAATGAAAAAAATATCCCGATGGACACCTTTGTAAGCATATCTGAAAATGCGGCGAAAATAAAGGGAGCCAGAATAAAGGTCTTTAAAGAAGAGATGCTGACGCTGGATTCTCTGATAAGTGCGATAGTTATCAATTCGGCAAACAACGCGAGCGTAGCCCTTGCGGAATATCTTGCAGGGAGCGAGGACGAATTTGTAAAACTGATGAACATAAAAGCAGATGAAATGGGGCTGAAGAACACGAATTTCGTTTCATGCAACGGTCTGACGCTGAGCAGCAGGCACTATTCAACTGCTCTGGATATAGCGCAGATAGCGCTTGAGCTTATAGAAGAAGGAGATATCCTCAAATATTCGTCCCTGAAAGAGAAGGACATAATAATATATAAAGGCCCGGACATGCCGGTCAGAAGGATAAAGCTTGAGAGCACCAACAGGCTCCTCGGAGAATATAAAGGAATTGACGGCATGAAGACAGGATGGATGGGACCGGAGTCAGGCTACTGCTTTGTAGGAACGGCGCAGGTGGACGGAACAAGGCTGCTGAGTGTTACCCTGGGAGCTCAGGAGAAGGATGGCAATTTCAGGGATACTGCAAAGATGATGGATTACGGATTTGGAGATTTCAGGTATCTTACCCTGATGGAAAAAAATCAGGAGGCAGGCAGCATAAAGATAAACGGGAGCTTCAGGAAGGTAAAAGGCGTGCTAGCAGAAGATCTGATAATTTATGGAAATTTTGAAGAACAGGATTATTCCACAGAAGCTGTTTTTGAGGATATGGAGCTTCCGATAAAAGAGGGTCAGAAGATCGGGACGATTTATGTATATGGCAAAGACAAGATAGTGCATCAGGCAGAGCTTGTATCAAAAAGCGATGTGAGCAGGTCTTGGATATTCGTTCTGACGGACAGGATTAAAAGCTTTTTATCATGACACGCTCCATCTTGCTAAAGCAGGGCATATCTGTTAAAATACAGGTAATAAAGGAGATGGTATTATATGAAGATTCATGAATCGGCAGAGAATTATCTGGAGACCATACTTGTGCTTCAGAAAAGAAATGGATATGTAAGATCCATAGACATAGCGACGGAATTAAACTTTTCCAAGCCAAGCATAAGCAATGCGATGAAACAGCTGAGCAGCAAGGGGTACATCCAGATGGATGAGAGCCGGCTGATAACCCTTACTGAAAAAGGCAGACAAGTCGCAGAGCAGATATATGAGCGTCATCAGCTGATAAGTGAATTCCTCGAGATGCTCGGAGTGGACAGTCAGACTGCGGCAGAAGATGCCTGCAAGATAGAGCATGTATTAAGCAAGGAAACGTTTGAAAAATTTAAGGATCATGTAAGTCAGATGAAAAAATAGAGAGTCATTAGTATATAAGGGATTAATTTAATATGAACAGGATCTTCGGTTATATTTAAAATACTGGAGCTTCTGTTCATTTTTCGTAATATGATATTTCATAATTTGAGATATGTGCAATAGATGGTTTTTATAATTACTTGAAAGAATCACAAAAACGATGTAAGATGTAAAGTGGAACATGATACATATATTTGATTTGGTAAGATTTGAAAGGGGCTTTTATGAAACAAAAGACGGCATTACTCGTAGACAGTGGGATAGATGTACCTTCTTCGGTAATTAAGGAGTACGGCATATATTCTCTTCCACTCAAGATAATTTACAAAGACAGAGAGTACTCAGATGGAGTAGATATACAGGCTGAAGAAGTTTACAGCAACCTTTCAGTCGAGATACCAAAGACATCTCTTCCAGGAGCAGCTGAAGCAATATCAATTCTGGACAGGATAAAATCAGACGGCTATGAAAATGTACTTGCGGTTACGTTATCCAGCGGACTGAGTGGAACATACAACATGATATCCCTCGTAGCCAAGGATTATGAAGGACTTGATGTACAGATCGTGGACACAAAGAACATAGGGATAGCAGGCGGCATGGTAGCTATAAGAGCGGCGGAATATATAAGTCAGGGAATGGATTTTGAGACTCTAGTAAAGACAGTGAATGAAGACGTGCCTGATTCAAAGATATTCTTCTGCATATCGACGCTTGAATATCTTCAGAAAGGCGGAAGGATAGGGCTGGTATCTTCGATGCTGGGTACGGCGCTTAATCTAAAGCCGATAATCTCATGCAATGAAGAGGGAATCTACTACAATGTGGCAAAGATAAGCGGCAGAAAGCGATCGCTCGACAAGATGATTGATATTGCAACAGAATATGCTTCAAAAGGAAAGCTTTACAACCTTGCAGTAGTGCATGGCGGTGCAGCAGAGGATGCTGAAAAGGTTAAGGAAAAGCTGCTGTCAAAGCTTTCTAAATACAAGAATGTATTTGAGGGACAGATAAGTCCGGCGCTTGGAGTCCATACGGGACCGGGGCTTGTTGGAATTGGAGTACAGATTCTGGAAAGATAAGAAGAGGTATGGATGGAAAGCTATATAAAAACAGAAGGAAGCAGAAGCTCAACCTGGTTTTTAGACTCTATAATACATTCTACAAATGAGCTTGTCGTGATAGTCAATGAAAAAGGGATAATAGAAGAGATAAGCGATGCATATTCTGATTTCCTTGGAGTGAAAAGAGAATATGCACTTGGCAAAAACGTAAGTGAGATTATTGAAAACACAAGGCTCCTTGATGTAATCGAGACAGGAGTTGCAGACATCGAATCGACTCAGAGGATAAACGGCAAAAACATGATAGCTACCCGTATTCCCATAAAGAAGGATGGCAGGACCGTGGGAGCATTTGGAAGAGTGCTGTTTAAAGACGTGGATGATCTAAAGAAGCTCTATGAGAAGATAAACCGGATGAAGACGGAGCTGAATCTGTACAAGAGCAGGTTTCTCAAGCTCAACTCCGCAAAATACAGCGTGGAGAGCATAATAGGAAGCAGCAGGAACATGAGGCAGCTCAAAAACAGCATAAAAATAGTGGCAAAGACAAACTCAAACGTACTCATACTTGGAGAAAGCGGCACGGGAAAGGAGCTCTTTGCCCATGCAGTGCACAGCGCAAGCAAGAGAAGCAGCAAGCCCTTCATATGCATAAACTGCGGCTCAATACCGGAGGAGCTCATGGAATCAGAGCTTTTCGGATATGAGGAAGGCGCCTTCACCGGAGCGAAGAAGGGCGGCAAGATAGGTCTTTTTCAGGCGGCAGATCAGGGAACTATATTTCTTGACGAGATTGGAGATCTCCCGATGTCCATGCAGGTCAAGATACTCAGGTTCCTTCAGGACAGAGAGATACAGAAGGTAGGCTCAAGCGTGAGGGAGCCTGTGGATGTGAGGATCGTTGCAGCCACAAACAGGAACCTCGAGGAAATGGTTGCGGGCGGACATTTCAGGTCGGATTTATATTACAGGCTGAACGTAATCACGATAAAGGTTCCTCCTTTGCGGGAGAGAAAGGATGATATCCCTGAGCTCTCCGAATTTCTCGTCGACAAATTCACCGCTAAGGAAGATATGGAGAAAAAGAACATATCAGACAGGACCATGGAGTATCTGAGGCTCGAAAGCGTCGTATCTATGTGTTAACATAGAAGCCTATACCATTGATTTGACTTGTTTTCGAAAGACAAGTCCGAAAATTTAATACCGTTGTTCTCTTCATCAGTTCTCTCCTTTTTCCGAGGGATATCTGAGACCTGATGTTGAAGATAAATATTGGAGGGTTGTCCGAGAGGTCGAAGGTGCGAAACTCGAAATTTCGTGTCGGTGATGAGCCGACCTAGGGTTCGAATCCCTAACCCTCCGCCAGAAAACCCGCGGTTTTCCTCAGTTTCTGAGGGAAGCCGCTTTTTTATGTGTGTGCAGAAGTGTTTGGTTTATTCTCTCCTCCCGATCGATCTGGAATCACAGCGAACTCGTCCTTCTGGATTTCTAGCTTTGGTTCGATGACAAAATTAAGTCCATCAACCATTGCTTGTGCTGATACCAGTTTTGAGTTGAAGTCCAAATGAGCGTAAATATTTGCGGTAGTTGCAAAATCACTATGACCTAACCAATCCTGGATCTGCTTCATCGGCACATTATTTGCCAGTAAAAGACTGGCACAGCTGTGCCTAAGGTCATGGAAGCGAATCTTTCTTAAACCATGCTCCTCCAGCAGCTTGGGAAACGCTGTTGTAACATAGTTTGGGCGAATTCTGACGCCCAACTCGTTGACACAGATATAATCAAGAAAGTCCTTGCTATAGGATCTACCGCAAAGCTTGCGGTTGCTTTCTTGTTGTGCTTTGGCAGCCAGAAGTTTCTCCTTAAAAGCTGGCACCAATGGCAAAGTTCTCATACTGGATTTGTTCTTGGTTGAATCCGATGCATAGATCATCTCTTTACCATCAATGCTGAAGGATGTGACGGTGTGCCTGACAATGAGTGTGTTGTTATTAAAATCAATGGCACTCCATTTAAGACCGACCGCTTCGCTTCTTCTCAGCCCATAGAAAGCCCCAAGCAATATAGGAATCTCAAGTTTCGTTCCTCTGGCCACTTCAAATAACTGATTTACTTCATTTTTATCATAGAAGCTGCCGATGAACCGTTCCTGTCTTGGACGCTCGATCTTGCTGGCCGGATTAACGGGAATCACATCGAGCTTCATCGCATATTTCAAAGACCTATGGATAATGGTGTGATAATGAATCACAGTGCTGGCCTTCACCCGTTTCAATTGGAGGGTATAGAAATCCTGAATATCCTTGGGTTTGAGATCAACAAGTTTGATCTTTTTGTCTTTGAAATATGGAACAATAGGTGATTTGCACATGCTTGCATAGCTTGCGTAGGTAGTAAGCTGAATCGTATTTTTTGCTATCTCAAGCCAATGCCCCAAAAATTCATCGAAAAGCATGTCCTCCATCGAAACCGGTATATCCGGTTCGAAGGTCTTCCGGGTTTCCCGGAGCATTTCCTGTGCCCGTTTCTTATTTCCTTTTACGGGCAACTTCGTAGAAATCCATTTGCTCTTGCGCTTTCCTTCATGGTCTTTGTAAGTAAGTACCATGTAGAAATAGCCTTTCTTTTCTTGCAGGTGTCCTGCTACCATTATAAAAACCTCCTTGTTTGTAGCTCCGATTACCTGCCGTTGACACATAGAACGTATCATAGGCAAGTTGCTTCGTGCAATGTTGTGGAGGTTCAAATGGACGGCTGTTCATTTCCGACTCTGAGATACGATATGATGTGTGCTTTTGGGATTCTATAGTTACGCCCAATTTTTATAAAGGTCACGTCACCGTTTTTCAGGAGCTTATAACCCGTCTTGGTGCTGACACCAAGGATTTCACACATTTTATCAATATTCATGACGTCGGGATAATCTTTGAGCATGAGGCTATAGGCGTCTTTACTGGATAAATTTGTGCTCATGCAAAAACCTCCCTTCATTTAATAAGAAACAGCCGCACCTGAATCAATGGTTCCGCTCATGTGGCGGGATTACCAGGTGCGGCTGCTGTATTTGATTATGGTTCTTTGGATGGACCGGACAAGCGCTGGCATACGCTCTCATAGGACTTTCACCTCCCTCCATTCTGATGGCGGGCCGTACTCATTGCCTGCGACGGTTTGATCACGCTCGGACTGTGACTATACGGAAGTATCATTATCTGATGCACAAGGTCATGGCCAGCCGATCTGCCAAGATCGACCAGCAGCAAGGGTATTTGTCGCTCTCTTCGTGAAACGAAGGTCATAGCGTACCTGCTGCCTGGCTTGTCCTTGCGGCTCATGCACCAAAGGTATCCGGTTCTCCTATATGAAGTTGTCAAAGATCGATTTTATGAGAAGATAAAAGTCCCTCTCATAAGCCATGAGATTTGAAGTGTATTTATAAACCCTATTCCTCAAAATTTTTCAATTCTTTTTCTAAAGTCTTTAGTCCTTGGCTAATGGACTTGCAGACAGCCATAACACTGACGCCTTCTGCTTGGGCAATCTCAGTCTTGCTCATCTCCAGAAAGTAGTAGGCATAGATTCGTTTGGCCTGGATGTCCGGCAGTTTGGCGATGGCAGCATGCAGCTCCTGCTTCGTCATCTTCCGCTCATAGATCTCATAGGGTGACATGGAGACAAAAATTGCTTCATGCTCGATCCCGTCATCTCGGTCCAGTGAATAATGGGCCTTGTTCCAATAAACCTTTCTCCGATAATTGAGCTCTTTTCGCTTGGATTCTTCGAAGATCTCAGCAATTTCGTCATCGACCATAACAAAACAGTCATTCTCATAAAACGGGTATACATCCCGCAGATTTATCTTTTTCAATTTTATTCTTCTTCTCGTTGTTGGCTTGTTAGCGGCGAACAAGAAGGAGGCGGTGGACTGCGGCATCTCAGTGAGACGAGACAGCCAGCGTTATTCATTTGGCTGTAAACAAACATGACAGGCTCCTTTTGGCGGGGAGCCTGTCATTGGTGATGCACTGCCAAAAAGCTGATTACTGAATAAAAAAGGCCGGATGATCCTCTCAATTGAGTAATCATCCGGCGGTGGTAGCTCAGTGAATCGGCTCCGGTGCTCGGTATCGATTGATATTCAGTTGTTCATTGTCTGCTTGTGCGGTGGTCGCTACTTCGATAAGTGCGCCGGTGCTCCATAATCAGATAATGAGTTCATCCCTGGTCTGCAATGACAGGAATGGTCGCGACCTTTCCGCACATCTCACATTTAATAGTGACAATCCCTACGCTGTCTGTGGTGACATCGAAAAGTCGCTTCCCACAGTGGGGACAATTGATGGCTTTGTAGAATTCGTCAAAGGCTTCTTTCTCTGCTCCAAGGACGATCTCGGTGGTTCTCAGACAGTCAGACTTGTAGGGGCAGACCTTCGTATTACTGCATTTGATCAGAATCTTCAGTTTTGAGCCTTCTATGGTGTCAAAGAGTCTTCTTTCTCGATTACATTTGATCTGGACGGTTCTCATTGGGTATCCCTCCTGTACTAGGCGTACATGATGCCGGGCATGATGACCTCATGACTGCTGTCTCCAGATGCTTTCATACTGCCTAACAGGGAGGCTGAATAGATCGACCATTTCCCAAAGCGACCTCGTATGATCTCGATGGTATCATCCAGTTGTTCCAGCCTGGCCCGTCTGGCAGCATCATCAAAGAGCATCAGCTGCTGTGGCATGAATTTGGGTTCGAGGTTGATGGCGCGAACAGTTACTGCCCGCACAAATGTATGCCAGTCGTAGTTATTTTCAAACAGATGCCGTGCCGCTGAAGCGATCTCCATGGGGCGTTGGGTCGCCATGGGCAACTGCATCTGATATTGACGATAGGATAGGGTATTGTCCTTCACTGTGATTTGGACGCCATTGGCTTTCAGGTCATGGACTCGAAGCCGATAATCGATGTTCAGACCACTATGGAGTACTGCAAGGTCCTTACTCATAAAAAGCCACTCCTTCCAAGGGTTTCTATAACTTCTTCGTTGACAGATGAAGTTTGCGAAGGTATAATGAAGATAACTTCATCTTGCAGCTTAATATTAACAGGCTAATGAAGAATAGTCAATAAAAAAATGAAGTTGTTGAAGTTATATTCATTACGGGAGGCAAGGAAATGAAAACTTTCTCAGAGAAGATCAAAGAAGCTCGGGAGGAATTGAAGCTCAATCAGCAGCAACTGGGTGAGCTTGTCGGCGTTTCAAAACGTTCTATTGCTGCATACGAAACAACGGACACCAAGCCTCGTGGAAATATCGCTAGAAAACTGGCTGCAGCCTTCCAGGTATCCGTAGACTATCTGCTCAATGATGAGATCACAGACCCAAAATACGGCATAGAAAAAGCTCCCTACATTGAGGAAGCTCGGGAACGGCTGGGACCCAAGGCAGCTAAGGAAATGGATGTTCTCCTTGAGCAGAACGTAGCACTATTTGCTGGCGGAGCCCTGGATCAGGAAGCCAAGGATGCTTTCTTTGAGGCCGTCATGAAGGCTTATCTGAAGTGTAAGGAAGAAGCCCGGAAAACCTATGGCCGAAAAAAGGAAACGGATTAAAATTTTCTCGTTCTTTGTTTTCAGCCATTTGACCATTTTATCGTTCACTGTCCGTATTTTTGTACCGACACTTTGATTTAATGATAGTGAGGGATTGTTAGCGGGATGAGTATTTGATTTTATATCATTTGAAGGTGATTACATGTCGATAGAGATAATTTGCCGGGAAGTATCCCGCATAATGCGAAAATATGATGAGCCAGATCCTTGGAAGCTGGCTGAAGCCATGGGGATCATCGTTCTAGTAATGCCACTTGGCTGTACAGATAAATCGTGCAAAGGGTTTTTTCTGCGACAATCAAGAAAAAAGCACATCACCATCAACAGCGACTTGCCGGAACCAATCCAACGGATTATCTTGGCCCATGAAATCGGTCATGCTGTCCTTCATCATGAAGCAGCAAAGATGAGGGCTTTCCATGATTTTGCATTGTATGATACATCCTCCCAGATGGAATATGAAGCCAATCTGTTTGCTGCGGAATACCTGCTGGAAGATGATGAGGTCACAGAACTCCTTAGTGAGGACACCTTCTTCTTCTCAGTTGCCAAGGAATTGGAAGTACCTCCTGAACTGCTTGACTTCAAATTTCGGATACTCAAGCGCAAGGGCTGGCTGATCGAATCTCCGATCCAGTCGAACAGCAATTTCCTTAAACACCTGTCGGATCGGGGTGAGGACATGTGACTTCAAAGGCTAAAGTCTATGTTGCCGTCATCGCTTCATTCTCTGAAGACGGGAATCTGTTCCCAAGACGCCTCCGCTGGGAAGATGGCCGTGAATATTCCATCGAAAAAATCCTGGATGTTCGTCCTGCAGCAGCGCTGAAAGCTGGTGGTCAAGGTGACCGTTATACAGTCCAAATCAATGGTTATCAGAGTTATCTTTTCTTTGAGCGAAGTCCAAATATCAGCGGGACAAACCTTGGCAGATGGTTTGTGGAACGAAAATAAACAATTTCATCATAATTGATATCGCCGACAGACCAACATCTGATCGGCTTTTTTATTATAAAAATACTTCTTACCATACTAATATTACGATTTCGCAAACTTATTATTGCTATGTCAAAGAGGGTTGGTTATAATTAACATATGTATGAATTTGTGATATCAATCCTAATAGAGGTGAAGGGCAATGATTATTAGCTATAAAAAACTTTGGAAGCTCCTAATCGACCGAGACTTGAAGAAAAAAGACCTTAGACAGATGGCAGGTATTAGCCCTTCTACAATTGCAAAACTCGGGCGAAATGAGAATATCAACACGGAGGTCATTATTAAAATTTGTCAGGCTTTGAAATGCGATATTTGCGACATGATGGAGATTATTGACAGTAAATCTTCAGATTTAGAAACCAATGAAGATGAATACAAGTCTTCATCTTAAATATTTTAATTGACAATCACTAAAGCCAAGATGTCTTGATAATTACTCGTGAATATATTTGGCAAAATTGCTTCAACTAATATCGAATAATTTTGAGAGGATGAAAACGATGCGTACAATCAATGAAATGCTAAAACCAAGAGAAAATGTATTTTCTGATACTGCCAGGGAGGATGTGCTAAACCTCACCGATCTTGCAGAAAACAGAATTGATGCGAATAAATTCTTCGGAGAAAACTTCCAAACCCAAGGAATGACAGTTTTATTTGATACTGCATTTGCTCGCTTTAAAGGAGAATCTGATACCGGCGTCATTAAGCTAACACAGGCAATGGGTGGCGGTAAAACTCATAGCATGTTAGCCCTTGCTCTGTTGGCTCAGAATCCAGAGATAAGGGAAAATCTTCTCGGACCTACATATGCAGGAATCGGAGATATCCGAGTTGTTTCATTCTCTGGCAGAGAAAATGCTGATTTGGGGATTTGGGGTAGCATCGCTGAGCAACTCGGAAAGAAGGAGTTCTTCAAGGACTATTATTCCCCTCTTAAGGCACCTGGTGAAAAGTCATGGGTTGAACTGCTCAAGGGTCAAAAAACACTCATCTTGCTGGATGAACTACCTCCGTATTTGGAAAATGCTAAGTCAATTATGGTGGGCAACTCTGACCTTAGCAAAGTCACCATGACTGCGCTCTCAAACCTTTTCACAGCTTTAGGTAAGGAACAGTTGGCGAATGTATGCCTGGTTTTCTCTGATCTTAAAGCGGCATATGAGTCAGGCAGCGAATTATTGCAGTCAAGCTTCCGTGAACTTGAAGCCGAAGCGAACCGAATAGCAATCGAAGTAACGCCTGTGGCTCTTAACAGCGATGAGATATACCACATTTTGCAGAAACGTCTGTTTGAAGATGTCAGTGGCTTTGAATACTCATTGAATATAAATGACGTTGCTATTGCGTATAAGACAAGTGTTGAAAAAAGCAAGAAACTCGGTTTCACAAACTACACTCCAGAAACGGTTTTTAAAGGCATCAAGGACTCCTATCCATTCCATCCGTCAATCAAAGATCTTTATGCCCGTTTCAAGGAAAACCAAAATTTCCAACAAACGCGCGGCTTGATTAAATTGATGCGCCAGATTGTCCGTCAATTCTATGAAAGCGGCATGGCTAAAGAGAGCTATTTGATTAACGTTTTTGACTTTGATTTGAATGAGCAAAAAATGCTTAGTCATATCCGGCAGATCAAGCCCTCTCTAGAAGAAGCAATCAATCATGATATTGCACAAGATGGCAAGTCCATTGCAGAAGTAATCGATATAGAAAAGCCTGAGAACAACGGCGTTACACAGGATATTGCAAAGCTTCTCCTCGTGTCTTCCTTATCTACGGCAAATCATGGACTACTCGGACTCACCGAATCGGAAATATTCGGCTATTTGAGTGCGCCAAATACAGATATTAACGAGATCAAATCCAGCCTGGAAGAATTGAAGACTCTTTGCTGGTATATGAAGCAAGACAATCGTGGCAGGCTGTATTTCCAGAACACAAAGAATATGGTTGCCGAGATGAATACCCTTGTTGACAGTTATACTAATGAGAATGCAAAAAAGGAACTTAAGCGAATATTGGAACAGAACTTCAGTCCCAAGCTAAAAGTCTGCTATGAAATGCTGTATGTGCTCCCTGCAATCGATGAAATCGATCTTGATCAGAATAAGATTTCTCTGGTCATTTATGAGCCATATCCCGGCAGTGAGCTGCATCCTGAGCTGAAGAAGTTCCATGACAATATTTCACTTAAGAATAGAGTCATGTTCCTTTCCGGACAGCGAAACATGATGGAAAAGCTATATGGCAATTCAAAGAAACTCAAAGCTATCCAGCAAATCGTTGACAACATGGCAAACGAAGGCGTTCCCGCGTCTGATCAGCAATATAAAGAAGCTGAAGCTCAACTTGATAAAGCCATTCAAGCCCTGTTCTCAACAATCAGGGAGACGTTTGTTGCGCTATATTATCCAACCAAGAATGGAATTGAGCTTGCAGAATTTAAACTTGAATTCAAAGAAAATAAGTTTAACGGTGAAGAACAGATCATAAGCTGATTGACTGATAGTTCTAAATACGAGGCCTTCTCAAAGGATGACCAGTTCTTGGAGAACCTTCGCAAGAAGTGCGAAGCTAGACTGTTTACCATCAAAGAACTGCCCTTCTCCCAAATAAAAGAGAGAGCTGCAACGACAGTGGCTTGGCAATGGTATCATCCGGACCAGCTTGAAAGCCTGAGACTGGATTGCATTAAAAAAGACAAATGGAGAGAAATTAATGGTTATCTGGTAAAGGGGCCTTTTGAGAAGGACCCGACCTCTGTTGTTGTAGAGCAGACATCATATGATGAAAAGACCCAGGAATTTACCTTGAAAATCCGAGGCATCGGCGGCAAGGTCTATTACGACATCGGCAGTGATCCTACTTCCGCATCTAAAGAAGTAATGGATCAGGTTTTAGTGACCGCAGAACCAGCTATTCGCTTCGTCTGTATTGATCCAACAGGGGAAAGAAAAACCGGTGATGTCGTTGAGTTCACAGGTAGTGTTCCAATTAAATATGGGCAAAGGAATACACCGAATGGCGATGTAATGACGCTGATCACTAATCCAAAGTATGTTGTGAAATATACAACTGACGGTAGCGAACCTAAAGAAAATGGTGGCATCTATAACGATGAATTTGTCCTTCCACAAGACAGCAAATACGTAAGAGTCGCTGTTTATTACAAGGATAGATTGCTTGAGGAAAAGAGTATCTACGTCACAAAAGGCGGCGGTACCAAACCGGCTAAAACGATTGATAAGAGCAAGGCGCTCGCCTACCGCTATCACAATAAAAAACAAATGGGAGATACTGAAGCGAGTTATAAAGAGCTGGCTCTTCTCTCGAAACTTGATGGGGTCCTCATTAAGGGGGCTACAGCAGAAATTTATAATAAAACAAATACGGATCATTATATTGAGTTCAATGCAAGTGTTCCATATTGGGCAGGAGATCTTCAATCGTTGATAGATCTTGTTCGAGATACCAGCTTTAAGGAAACCGAAGTAATTGTTGACTTTGGTTATAAAGAGCTGATGTTCTTGACGGGCGAGTTATTCACGCAATGGCTTGATATGAACAAATTTGATCTAAACAATCTTATTAAGAGTGGGGAAATCATACAATGAGCAACACTTATTATGGATTTGGATATGATCCAAAGGAAAGCGAGAATCACTTCTATGTGGTTGTTCCCAAAGAGGCAACTGCAGAAGTTGAGATTTACGAGCGCTTTCATTGGGATATAGACGAACAAAAAATAAACAGTAAGGACATCCTGAAACTCAGGATGTCACGATATAAATGGTCAAAGCTTTCAAACGATGTTGCAGCTGAGTTCAATGCAAGGCTGAAGGCCGACAAAAAGCCGACAAGCAGATTTATAGTTGGAGAAACACCTGTAGAAAAACTATTTGGGAAAGAATTAATGGTCTTGCTTTGGGGAGTTGAAAATAACGATCCGGCTGGAATTCCAACTGCTATTCGCAATTGGAAGGGTCTCCAGCCTGAAGAACGCTGGTGGCTATACACCATGACAAATGCAAGCACTGGAAAGATCAATGATAAACGCGGATGGCGCATGGCTTTGCGTTATGCGCTATGTGAAAATCCAGTAGATGAATCAAATCAGATTTCATTATTTACTGATTTGATGGGAGGAGAATAACATTGGACAATCAGATGTCATTTATAGAAAAGCAATTTCCTGTAAGTAAGTTAAGTAAGGAAAGTTATAAAGAGCGAAAATCATCTCAAGGTCAAACTATTACAGGCCTCGGTAAATGGTGGGGGCGAAAGCCATTAATTCTAGTCAGAGCTGCAATTTTAGGTTGTCTTATGCCCTGCAGTGATAATCCTAAGGCTGATATGGATATTTTTCTTAAAATATTATCTATGGATAATGACGGACTAATAGATCGAAAACAAAAATCTTTGTCGGCAAAAGAACTTTACGAGATTGCCCAGGGCAACAAGCATTTTAGACAGTTTCTAAATGAGTGGTTTGAAGTAGATGGAGTTAAAGTTAAGATTCGAACTGGACAAGATAAAAATGATATCGAGAAGCGGTTATTCAAGACATTCGGTTATGACGATAAACTGAAATATTGTGTTCGGCCAGAACAACTTTCGACCATTCGTAAGGATAGCTGGAATGCAATTAATCATTATTTTGGAACTAGCGCCAAAACGTTAAATGAGTTGGTAGAACAACTTTCTATACTGAGATATGGTCGACAAATAACTGTTGGCGATTGTTTTTGTGGAGGTGGCTCAATACCTTTTGAGGCTGCCCGTATGGGCTTTGATACTTATGGTTCCGACTTGAATCCAATAGCCGGATTACTAACATGGGCCAGTATTAATATCTCTGGCGCAAATCAAAAAGAATTAAAGGAAATTAATGATTTCCAGAATAGAGTGTATAAGATAGTTGATAAAGAAATTTGCGAACTCGGCATTGAACATAATGAGAAAGGAGATAGGGCACTATCATATCTTTATTGTACAGAAACTTCTTGTCCAGAGTGCGGAACAGTAGTCCCTTTATTACCTTCATTAGTAGTTGGAATCCGCGCTGGAAAGGTTGTAGCTAAACTTGTTCCTGATGGAAATCGATACAACATCACAATACATTCGAATGTTAATACTAAAGAAATGAAAGAAGCATCAAATGGTACGGTCACTTCGAAGGGTTTAGTCTGTCCTAACTGCGGAAAGACAACACCAATTCCTGTTCTTCGTAAAGACCGAAATGACGAAAAAGGAAATACGATTTATGGACTTCGACAGTGGGAAAAGAATGATTTTGAACCAAGAAATTCAGATATTTATCGTGAACGCCTGTATGCAATTCGTTATGAAAGTTTAGACGGAAGCCGATATTATCGAGCACCAAACGAGCGTGATTTGGCTAATGAAACCAAGGTTAGAAAAATTGTTGCGGAAAATATAGTTAGTTGGCAGGAACAGGGCTTAGTACCCGGCATGGCTATAGAAAGCGGTATAGAAACTGAACGATTGTTTAAGGAACGCGGTTGGACGCACTGGAATCATATATTTAGTGCAAGACAACTTTTATTGCTCAGCCTTTTTGTAAAGCAAGTAATGAATGAACCTTCTGTATTGCTTAAAGCAGTTGGAATACTAGGTATTAATAAATGTGCTGATTTTGGCTCAAAATTATGTCGATGGAATCCTAATTGCGATAAAACTGAACAAACATTTTATAATCAGGCATTTAACACAATGATGAATTATGGTGTTCGCAGTTTAAGTATGTTGAGCACATTATGGTTTAGGATTTCTGAACAATATCCGATTAATAAACAAGGAACAGTAACCCTAAATGATGCTCGATCTGTCACTTCAACATGTCATCTTTGGATTACTGATCCGCCATATGCTGATGCAGTAAATTACCATGAATTATCGGAATTTTTTCTTGCTTGGGATAAAAAATTATTAATAGGAGCCTTCCCTCAGTGGTATTCGGATTCTAAGCGAATTCTTGCTGTACGAGGTGATGATCATTTCTCCCATACAATGATAGAAATATATTCAAATTTGGCAAGCCACATGCCCGACGATGGCATGCAGGTGGTCATGTTCACACATAGTGATCCTGCTGTTTGGGCTCAACTTGCTTTAATCATGTGGAAATCAGGCCTTCGTGTTACGGCGGCTTGGAATATTGCAACTGAAACTGATGCTTCAGGTCTGAAAGATGGTAATTACGTCAAAGGAACCGTTCTTTTAGTTTTACGCAAACAAACTGGAGATGACATGGCCTTCCTAGATGAAATCAACTCTGATATCCGAGCTGAAGTGAGAAACCAAATCACAAGCATGTTGGAACTCGAAAACAAAGAAGAGCCAAACTTTTCCGATCCGGACTTTGTTCTTGCTGCCTATGCGGCTTCCCTTAAAGTATTGACATCATTTAAGACTATCGAAGATCTAGATCTTGATTACGAATTAAATTTGGCCATAAATAATCCCACTCAAAGCAGCATTGTAAAAATAATTGAAGCTGCTAAAAAAATAGCCTATGACTGTGTCATTCCTCTAGATTTTGAGAGCTATCTGTGGAAAGATCTATCAAACGCTGAAAAATTCTATATAAAAGGTCTCGAAAGCGAAAAACATGGTAACTACCAGATTAGTACCTATCAGGAATTTGCACGAGGATTCAACATCGGTGGATATAGCCAGATGATGGCGAGCGAAAAGGCCAATACTGCAAGGCTCAAAACTCCTGTTGAGATGGCAGGTAGGACAATAAATGAAGTACCTGATTTTGAAAAATCCATACTCCGGGTAGTATTTATGGGAATTTACACAGGAATAAAGGAAGATGAAAATCCATCAAGAGCACTCGGCTATATTAAGAACGAGTTGCCGAATTATTGGGACAAACGCGACATGATCAAGCAACTTCTCAGCTTCATCAAAGATACCAAAGATATTGATAATATGACTCCGCACTGGGAGCAAAGCGCAACAATGGCTGATTTGTTACATTCACTTGTTACCAACGACAGCATTTAAAGGGGGAATAGTCTATGAATCGCTATTCTTCAAGGAGACATAAACTAGACAAACAGTTTTTGATTGAAAAACTGAATAATGCAGTATCTTACGACAGGATCGCCGGTTATTTTTGCTCCTCCATTCTTGAAGTTGCTGGAGAAAGCATTGAAAATGTGGAAGGTAAAGTCCGGGTTATTTGTAATTCCGGACTTCTGCCGGAAGATATTGCAGTGGCTAACTATGCCCAAAAAATGAAACAGGAATGGTGCGAATTCTCTCCAGAAGAAAAATATACTTCACCTGAAAGCAGTATCCGGCTTTCTTCTCTTTATCGTTTGCTGAGCAATGGAAAGCTTGAAATCCGAGTGATTCCTGACCAAATCTTTGGTCTCATGCACGGAAAGGCAGGAGTAATCACTTATAAAGATGGCTCTAAAACCTCTTTTCTCGGGAGTATCAATGAAACCAAGAGCGCCTATACACTAAATTACGAAATGCTGTGGGAAGATGATTCAGAGGAATCTGTAAAATGGGTTCAAGATGAATTTGATTATTTCTGGAATAGTCAATATGCAGTGAACCTGGCAGATTTTATTGTCAACGACCTCAACAGAATTTCAAAGCGTATCGTTATCGGCCTGAAAGACTGGAGAGAAAATTCCGATGAAGTGGTCCCTTCAGCTGCAGTTGAAGAACCGGTTTATCGAAAAGAATTTGGTCTTTGGGAACACCAAAAATACTTTGTCGAGCTTGCTTTCAGAGAACACAAAAAGGATGGCGGTGCTCGGTATCTTCTCGCTGACCAAGTCGGTCTGGGAAAGACTCTGCAGCTCGCCATGTCAGCAAAATTAATGGCTCTCTATGGAGATAAGCCAGTCTTGATTATTGTGCCCAAAACGCTTGTATGGCAGTGGCAGGACGAAATGAAGACACTGTTGGACATGCCTAGTGCTGTTTGGACCGGTTCAGGTTGGCAAGATGAAAATGGTTATTTCTATCAAGCTGATAGTGTAAGATCCATACTTAAATGCCCAAGACGAGTAGGTATCATCTCACAAGGCCTTGTGTCAAGAAAAACAGAAGCGGCTGACTTGCTTACTCAGAAAGATTTTGAATGTGTCATTCTCGATGAAGCGCACCGGGCACGACGTCGAAATCCAACCAAAGATCCTAACAAGCATAAGGCAGATCCAAATTACTTATTGCAGTTCTTGAATAACATCACTTTTAGAACCAAGAGTCTGCTCTTGGCAACAGCTACTCCTGTGCAGATTAATCCTATTGAAGCCTTTGATCTGATAAATGCATTAAGTCTTCCTACTTTCAAGGTTATGGGTGACATGTACAGCGAATGGCACAAGAAGCCTCAGCTGATGCTTGATATGGTTTGCGGGAAAGAGCCTTATCCAGAGAGCGAAATCACAATGTGGGATATCATTCGAAATCCCCTCCCTACCAAAACTCCATCAGCTCAAGATAGAGTAAATCGAATTCGAGACAGGCTTGATATTTCCAATAAAACATATGTCTTGCCAGCTGATTATTACGCGTCCCTATCGGGGTCGAAGAAGGATAGCATCCGGACTTTATATACAACGGATGAATTTATAGCAAATTACAATCCATTTATTCGCCACATCGTGAGGCGAACAAGGGATTTTCTTGAAAATACAATCAATCCAGCCAGCGGTGAGACTTACCTTAAAAAAATTCTGGTCGAACTGTATGGCGAGGGCGACGATGGCGCAATCCCCCTCGAGGGATATTTGAGGCAAGCCTACTCAAAGGCACAGGAATTTTGCACCTTGCTTTCATCCCGCGTCAAGGCGGGCGGCTTTATGTCAACTCTTATTTTGAAGCGTATTGGAAGCACGATTATCGCTGGTGATAATACAGCGAAGAAAATGCTTGCCTGGACAGAGGCTGGAAAAGAAATATTGCAGGATGAATTTGATGTAATTTTTGAGGAAGACGATGATTTTGAAGAAAGTGTCAGCGAGGTAAAGAATCTAACGGATGCTGAAACCGAATGTCTTCGCGAACTTGTAAAAATGCTTTCCCTTAATCATGATAACGATCCTAAGTATATCAAGGTCCTCGATATTCTAAGAAATGGTATTGATGAAAGTGATAAGCCCTGGAAGGATAGCGGCTGTATTATATTCTCTCAATACTATGATAGCGCTTATTTCGTGGCTGAAAAACTTTCGAAAGATCTATCCGATGATGTGATTGGACTCTATGCAGGCGGAGATAAATCCGGATATTTTCTCAACGGTACTTTTCGCAAAGACTCAAAAGACAGTATCAAGGCCAAAGTAAAAAACCATGAAGTTAAGATCCTCGTCGGGACTGATGCAGCGAGTGAAGGATTAAACCTCCAAACACTCAGTACTTTGATCAACCTTGACTTACCTTGGAATCCCACAAGGCTTGAGCAAAGAAAAGGTCGTATTCAGCGTATTGGCCAAGTTGCCCCGAAGGTCAAGATTTTCAACATGCGATATAAAGACTCTGTTGAAGATAAGGTCCACACAGTCTTGTCCGCCAGGCTAAAAAACATTAAGGATATGTTCGGACAAATTCCGGACACCTTAGAGGATGTTTGGATTGACGTTGCTCTAGATAATATTGAAGAAGCAAAAGAGCGTATTGATAGTGTCCCGGATCAGAATCCATTCACCATTAAGTACGAGACAAAGATACCTGCTACAGAAGATTGGGAAGCTAGTACATTCGTTCTGGATCACGATGAGAAGTTAAAGCAGTTGTTGATGGGATGGTAACAAAGACTCACGTGATACTACAGGTAACCTGAAATATCGGCGGACTCATTTTCTAGTATCGCTTCAAGGTGAAAATGTGATGCATTAAAATATGAGAGGATGGTGTGTATGAAACTAGAATCAGCGCAAATCAGAAATTTTAGAATGCTAAAGGAATTGGATATCGATTTCGAGGATCTTCTTACACTAGTTATTGGAAAAAACAATTCGGGGAAAACATCATTCCTGTCAATTCTTCAAAAGTTTCTCTCTGAAAATAAACCTGAATTTACATTTGATGACTTCAATATTAAGACACAGAAGGATATTCTTGCCTGTGAAAGCAGCAATAACTCTCCTGAAGAATACGTTGAACCGCAGTTATCGTTGAAACTTTATATCTCGTATAACGATACCGATAACCTTGGCAGCGCTTCTGCGCTACTTTTAGATTTAGATAATGATATGCATTATCTTGTTGTGAATTTCGAATATGTTTTAGTTTATGAAAAATATCTAAAACTTGCTGGCGACTATATCGAATACAAGGCTAAAGGTATAGACCGTGATTTTGAATATTATCTAAGAAACAACATGAATAGGTATTTTACTGTACGAATTAAAGCGCTTGAATTCGGCAATGAAACAAATTTCAAGATTATTAACAGCGATATTGTAAATTCTATTATTTCGATGCAGATAATTGGTGCAAAAAGAGATGTTGATAATGAACAGGGACATAGCCGATCACTTTCATTTCTCGCTGGAAGATACTACAATTCCAGTGTCGCCTCTGAAGCGGAATTTCCAGAGTTACAGAAAAAGCTTTGCGAAACAGATGAAAGTTTAACCGGAATTTATCAAGAACTTTTTCTTCCTGTTGTGAAAGAAATTGCTGCAATGTCTTACAATCCCCAGGAAGCAGAATTATCAATCATTTCAACTTTAAGTGAAAAGAAGATATTTCAGGATAATACAACTGTGAAGTACAAGCATGAAGATACCCTTTTGCCAGAAGACTATAACGGCTTGGGGTACTTGAATCTTTTTGCTATCATTTTCAACATACGAATCAAACTCGACCAGTTATCAAAGAAAGGAAAACCTGACGAAAACCCGGCCCCTCTAAATTTCTTATTCATCGAAGAACCAGAGGCGCATACTCACCCACAGATGCAATACATATTCATCAAGAATATTAAGAAGATTCTCACGCAGCATTGTTTAGCAGCGGGTAAAGATTTTTCGTTGCAAACAATAATCAGCACCCATTCATCGCACATCGTATCTCAATGTGACTTTGAAGATATAAAATATTTTTTAAGGCAATCCAGTACAAGCGTTAAATCACGTAGTTTAAAGACTCTTTTTTCAAAAATGGTTACCTCTGAGGATGTTCCTACTAAAGAAGAGCAAGAACGTGCATATAGATTTGTCAAGCAATATGTAACATTAAATCGTGCAGAGCTGTTCTTTGCAGATAAAGCCATTCTAATTGAAGGCGATACCGAAAGAATGTTGATATATGCAATGATGAAAAAAGCCGATGAATTTGCCGCACAGAACCCAGAGGCTGAGAATCACGATCCTCTTCTATCACAAAATATATCGGTGATCGAAGTAGGCGCTTACTCTCATATTTTTGCAACATTCCTTGGCTTTTTAGGTATTAAAACACTAATCATAACGGATCTTGATTGTGCAAAACCGGGTGAAAACGGGAGACCTGTAAAATGTAGATTTTTAGAAGGAACGACCACAACAAATGCTTCAATTAAGCATTTTACTCATCTTTCTAATTTGCAAGATATTGTACCGTTATGTAATTCACCCATGACATTGACTTATGACAATAATACCGGTTCTTGGAATCTTAAAGAAAATGGAAATTTACGCCTCCTTTTTCAAAAAGAAGAGAATGGGTATCAAGCACGCAGTTTTGAGGATGCGTTTATCTGTAACAACTTGCAATTTATCATAGATCATAAAAATATTTTTACAAGTTTAAAGAACCTCGGCGGATTAGACGATTCACCTCCAGATTTCTATGAAATTGCTGAAATGTGCATTGATAGTAAAACTTCATTCGCTTTAGATGTTCTTCTATATGGCGGAAAAGAAAATGAAAAATGGACAACTCCGTTGTACATAAGGGAGGGTTTGGAATGGTTGGCACAGTAATGGAAAAAATCAATTCCTGCCTTGATGATAAAAAGAATTTCTTGTTAAGCGGTGGTGCAGGGAGTGGCAAAACTTACACATTGATACAAACACTTCATCATGTCATGCAAAGTAACCCCAAAGCACATGTAGCTTGTATAACATATACCAATGTGGCAGCAGATGAAATAAAGGAGCGCTCTCCATATTCAAAACTTCGTGTTTCTACTATTCACGATTTTTTGTGGGATGAAATTAAAGAGTATCAAAAAAACTTAAAAAGCAGCGTGCTAAATCTTATATCTGCAGAAAAAGAGAATAAAGGTAGCGGATTAGTCTACTCAGGTGAGATTATAATCAATGAGCAGACGTTTAATAATATTGAATATCAAAACTTTCGCGACCTCGAGCATGGGATTATTTCTCATGATGATTTGTTGAAAATCGCAAACTATATGTTTGCCACATACCCTCTATTAGCAAAAATTCTATGTGATAAGTATGATTATATTTTCATAGATGAATATCAGGACACTCAACGTGCTGTGATTGAGATATTCCTAACGCATATTAAAGTAGCTGCAAATAACCGATTATGTGTTGGCTTTTTTGGCGACAAAATGCAGTCCATTTATGATTCAGGTGTCGGAAATATTCAGTCATATATAGATAATGGTGATGTATACGAAGTAGTAAAAGAGGACAACTATCGCTGCGCTGTAAATGTGATAAACATGCTCAACCGCATACGTTTTGATATTCAACAAGAACCTGCAAAAAGGACAACGGAAGGTGTTATTGCTAATAAATTGGGGAGTACTACATTTGTCTATTCAAACAATGAATTTGACTTGCAGTCTTTCAAAACAAGCAATTTCGCTTCTGGATGGGATTTTGAGAATTTTGAAGAAACACGGGTGTTATTTTTAACCCATAGATTAAGCGCGACTCGATTAGGGTTTGCGGAACTGTTAGCCGCTTATTCAAACAACGACCGTCTTATCGGAAATGAACCTGATCGATTAGCTCGGCATCTTCTAAGAATTGGTGGAATTTTATTCTACTATGGCAAAAAAGATTTTGCATATGTTATCAGTGAAATGCAATGTAAAATAAAAAATACCGCTGATAAAAGACGTATAAGCGAAGCGTTATCTCGCATACATGCAAATCTTGATATAAACATAGAACAACTAGTTGAGACATTTGACATAGAGCGTTTTGTTCGTAAGGACGATGGCTTTATTGAGTTTCTTAAAAACCATTCGGAAACATACGAAAAAATCAAGTTACTACCTGCTTCGCAAGTCCTCGCATATTTCAAATATTATAATGAATTTTCACCATATTCGACTCAACATGGGATTAAGGGTGCCGAGTTTGATAATGTACTTGTCATAATGGACAATGGCAGATGGAACAATTATAACTTCAATTATTATTTTGAACAAACGCCTAATAAAGAGTCTGTAATACAAAGAACAGAAAGAATTTTCTATGTATGTTGTTCCAGAGCAATGAATAATCTTGTTGTCTATTATCCCAATCCTACTCCTAAGATTATTGAAAGGGCGAAAGCCTTATTTGGAGCTGAAAATGTTTGCTCACTAGATTAATTACGGTAACAGATATTTGGTCAACAACAGTACATTATTGGCAAGCAATGCAAGTGTTTATACACTTGCGATTATTAAAAATCAATGTTGATTTTTAACATGCCTTTGGGAAATCTCCCAAACCCTTATGGAACAATTGTTAAGGCTAGTATATTGAAAGAAGGTGTTTACTTGGATGAAATAAGCAAGATCAAATTTGTAAAAATAATATATTTTGATGAGCCATCAGCAACAGATTTAATATACATTACCAGTGGTGGCAAACTACAATCAACTTCAGAAGAGATTGTCACAAAAGCAACTAAACTTGCTGCTGATGCTGAAGCACGGGCCGAAGCAAAAATCCCCTTCTTCAATTTCTTCAAGGCACAAGTTGGAGTTGGCAGTGAATTTAGTGTTGGCCGTGAAGGGCAGAATGTTCTAAGCCATGTAATCACGAGCACTATGCTTACTGATTACTTGGATCTTGTACACGAAAATGATGATCTTATAACACAATTTACGAATTATTCAATTAAGCCCTATCCAGAATCTTTCTCATATTATAAAATCTTGACTCCATTTATGACAATGACTGAAGGTAAAGTTGATGTAGGTTCAGATATTAAATTAAATATTGCAATGATGGATCAAGCACTTGAGCAAGGGCGTGGATATTATGAAATGGTTGCAGAAAAAGACAGCGAGCGCTGTGTACTTCGATTCAATATAAAGGCATTTAGAAACAACTATTCAATTGCCGATCTTGTAAAAATGAAATTGGTTTATCACGCGATTTTGGTTGGCTCAGTTGATGAAGATGAACTTAAAATGGAAAATGAGTTTTCACAGAAGACGAGTGAATTAAGTGGTTATGAAATGACGGGTGATAAAAAAGAATCTGAGAAATTGCAGGTTTATGATGTATTATTGGCAGGTATATGCAAATGATCAAAATATTCTATGGCCCCAAAAATGAATTTAAAAAGATACTGCCACCCAAGAAAAAACACACCTCAATAATTGAACTGGCTGTTTTAAGCGATCAAGCTCATAAAGCTGTTTCAGTAATAGTTCCTGGTCAAGAAAAAACGAAAAAGACCTATAAAAAACATGTTGCGTGTCTTGTTGCAAACTCAGAAGATTACTCCGGTATCAGTGAAACAGGTATTCAAAGTATTTTATCTTTTTTGTCAGAGTTTAGCATAAAGGAAATGTACTTTCAGAATCCACCTCAGTATATCACTGATCAATTATCAAAAGCAGGTAGAGACTACCAGATTCTCGAACATAAATATGCTAACATTTCGAATGATCACTTAAAAACTATTTATCACGATTTTGATGAGAATATTATTGGTCAAAATGCTGTAAAAAAGCAGCTCGTCGGAAGCCTATATTCACTAGCCGCAGGTCGGCAGACTAAGCCAGTCGTTTTAATGTTTTATGGACCTTCTGGTGTCGGTAAAACCGAAACAGCAAAATACCTTAGTAAAGTAATAAATGAACAATTGCTGCGAAAACAATTCTCGATGTATCAAAGCAATGAATTTGCAGACTATGTTTTTGGAGCAAAACATAACCAGGGATCGCTCGCAAGAGATCTTCTTGATAGAGAATCAAATATAATTCTTTTCGATGAATTCGATAAACCAAACCCCATATTTTACAGTGCATTTTACCAAATGTTCGATGAGGGTATTTTTGAAGATAAAAATTACAGGGTTAATCTGCAACATTCAATTATTGTTTGCACTTCAAATTTTAAATCTGAGCATGAAATTAAGACCGTTTTGGGTGAACCTATATATGCACGATTCGATGACATAATTAAATTTGAAGATCTTTCAACAAGTGACAAAATTATTATTATCATTAGAGAATTTAGAGAGCAAGTAGGTCTATTGACATCAGAAGAAAAAAATATTGTTGATGAAGCTGGTGTTGAGGCATGGCTTATTTCTAAAGCAACTGATCTTACAAATGTTAGACACATTAAACGCGTTGTAAAGCAAGCAATATCATCAAATTTAATAAGAGCTCGGTTCGAGTCTTAAAAGGGCATCTAAATATCATCTACTTTGCGATACCTCACTGATAATTTTGATCGGCTTCAATATACTATCAATGTTTTCTTTTGCGACGAGACATGCTTGAAGTTCGGATTTCATTGACTTGTATTTTGAATTTAAAGCTTTCCTCCTGTTTAGACATTGATTGTAGTCCAGTTGCAATGTTCTGAAGCTAGGAACTTTGACATTAGATAACGAGTTAAATGCTTTTTTCGCAGAATTATGAAGTAGAATGTCTTCTAGATTTGCTTCGAAAAATTTTTCGGAATATCCGGATTGTCGATACGCCGTAAATATATCCCTTGTCTTCGCATAGTTGATGATATGTTTCTTCAGCTCAGTAATTTCATACATACGTTTTTCAATTTCCTTGATCTGCTGTGACAGCTCGTGGTAACGATCCGTCGCAGCTTTTGTTTTTTCAACCAGGGTTTCATAGTCGGTGATGTTGTTTTCCGTCAGAAAATTGATGGTCTGAGCCATCTGTTTCAGGTTAAAGACTTTCGCCCAACGCTCGTAGCCAGGACCTTTTCCTGCCTGAAGCTTGGCCTGAATATCCACCAGGAGATTAATTTTGTCTGGATTTTTTCGATAAAGTTTTTTGGCTTTTGGCGTTTGGACAGTTTTTCCGAGTATCGCAGATCTTAGCTTATCCTCATAATATCCTTCACCCAAAGATCGCAATCTTGTGAATTTTTGCTGGCCGCTGGCTCTGAAAGCCAGATGCTGCCCCTGCTTCACTTCATAGCCATTCTCCGCCATTAGCTTCAGGAAAGTGTCAAAATTAGTAGGCTTTTGTGCCATGACGGCATCGATGGTTTGTCGCAGCTTTTCTTGCCAGGATAGCGGTTTTTTGTCGCCCAACCACTTGCCATAATGGGACGGTCCCAGCGTTGGAACTTCGATAATCGAGAGACCATTTTCAAGGCAAAGTTTGTCGCTGATTTTCTGAATCGCTTTACTGGAGCCAAGAAAATTTCTGAATTTCTGTGTATGGTCGATGGATGTGGAATTAAAAATAATGTGATTGTGGATATGGGCATGATCGGTATGTGTGGCGACAACGAATTGATACTTGCCCTTGGTGAAGCTCATGGCCAATTCATATCCAATTTCCTGAGCTTTTTCAGGTGTAATTTCTCCTGGTTTAAAGGACTGCCTGATCTGATAGAGCACGATGTCGCTTTTCTTCTCTTCACTGCGTCCAATGTAGGTCTCATATTCTTTCTTACAAAGCAGCATCTCTCCCGCAGCGGTTTCCGGTTCGCAGCCATAGGCTTTGACGAGCTGTCGGCTATTTGTTTTTTCAGGATTGATGGCATAGGATAGGCGTTCATGTACCGTGTGGGCCACGGTCTGACCTTTGATGACGTGCATGGGGATTAATCTCGTGGTTGCCACAGCGGACACCTCCTTCCAAAAGAAAAAGGCGCAGCAGATTGCTCCACCGCGCCTGTCACAGGATCATGCTATCTTATTTCTCAAATCGCTTTCAGAGAATCATTGAATACGCCAAGCAGTTCAACCAGGAATACTGCGATCAGCGGCAGTCCGAAGGGACTGATCAGCCAGGCCAGGCCCATCAATCTCAGGCCTTCCGGGAAATCCTGAAGCAGGACCATGGTTCCCAGTGCAATGGCAAAGCAGACAAAAGCCACGATCCCCAGCACCATGGTAGACAGCTGACACAGCAAACGGCAGGCTGCAACAAGGATCGTCAAGGCAAGTGTGATTGGGAATAAGAACAGCTTGATGAGAAATCTCATGCTGCACACCTCCATTCAACCAAATTATCTTCTACTCTGATCGTAGCAAGGAATCCAAATGTCGTCCATGTTGTCGATAAAAAATTTTAGTCAATGGTGGAAAGGCGGGTCATGATCTGATCCGCCTTTTCCCATACACTCTTTAGGCTGCTCTGGATATCCTCAATATCAGCCTCATAGATGCGTCCGGTCTCATGAGCCCGCTTGGCATATTGATTCAGGTTGTTGCTGCTTCTTCGAAGGAGCGATACCAGTTCAGAAATATCGGAGAGGTCCAGCCGGACCACATAGCCGTCAATAGCCATCTTTCTGATGTAGGCCCCCATGTTTTTTGTCCCCAGCTGGCGCATCTTTTCTTCGATCAGCGCTTTTTCACGCTCGTTGACCATGATAATAATGGGGATCTGACGCTTCCTGTTTGCCAAATCATCACCTCCTCAAGTGCTCACCACCCTTCTGCAACAGATGCTCCGCTTAGTCGTCTTCTTCCTTATAGTCGGGAACCAGGATCAACTCTCCATATTCCTGATCACTCATGGCCGTCAGCTTCTTCAAAGCACTTTGGATAAGCTCGGAGAGCTCTTCGTCTTCAGGGGCAAGCTCCAGGGCGATTTTTTCAAGCCCTGCCATCAGTCCAGCCCGGGTGCCGGTATCATAAATACACATGAGGTTAAGCTCTTCAATACTGAATCTATCCATCTTCATCTCTCCATTTTGGCAGTTTTGTGAGGCAGCGTTTTGCTGATCTCCGGTTTCTCAGAAGACTTTTTCAGCCGCTGCTTTACGGATTCCTTCTGGGGCTTTTTCTCTTCATGGCCTTCGGCAGCCTCTCTGGTTTTATCCACATCTTTGGTAGGAACGTTATTGATAAGTCCATCGAATTGATTGTCATTTTGCTCCACCGTATCCTCAATGCTCCGCAAGGGATTGATGGGCTTGATGAACTCCGGTACTTCCTTGAAGCCGATGGCATCCACATAATGAGCCGTATTCTTGCCATTTTGCTTCAGGACGATGACATCGCTCATAGAAAGACTATGCCCGGTGAAGTCTTTTGGCCGGTCCTCATTGAATTTTTCGTAGATGCCATTCAGTGTCCCATTGGTGTCTGCAGCCGCCTCAAATTGTCCGATATAGGTCAGATCATAATTCTTATAATCTACAGTCAGACCGAGCTTCTGCAGGTGATGCAGGCTCTCGAATTGATGGTTTCGCAGATTCTCGTCGTTTCTCAGTTGATAGATGGCGTAGGTGTCATCCGGACCTGTGAGGAATTCCACCTCCTGCAGGCGAGGAGATGGATTATCATCAGTCCCCGTCTTTTCGTTTTGCTTTTCTATGTCTGCTGCAGAAATCCCGCGCTCCTGGGTGATTTCCTTGAAATGGCGGTCGATGTCCTCGATGAGCTCGGCTGAGGTCTTGCTGATGGTTTCAAGAGAAGCCTTCAGCTCGGGCAGATCCTTGTCCTTACTCCAGGCAGCAATATAGCCAAAACTATTCTCGTCGGTGGCGATGCCATAATAGGCAAATACTGCAAAGGAAACACTTTCTGCCTCCACTTCTTCGGTTCTCCGATCTTTGGGCTTTTCCGGTGCTTTGCCAGTTTCTCCGTGATCTTGAACCTTTTCAGGCTGCTGATTATGAAGCTTTGCGTGAGCGATCTCATGGATGGCCGCAGAGACTGTCTGAATCTCGCTCATGTCATCCCGAATGGCGATTTTTTGTCTGCCCTGGCTGAAATAACCGTCGGTACTGGCAGGCATGGCTTCGAAGGATATGGGAACCGGGGAGGATCGCTTCAGAGCCTCCATGAAGACATCATATTGCTTAACATCACCGGTCAGGGTACCTGCCAGTTGGGGCAGGGGCTTCCCGTCCGTCTGGGAGACATCAAAGACAGAGACGACCCGAAACCTGGGGATCTTGATCTCCACTTCTTCCGTCAGTGTCTTGCCAGTGACATCCCGCAAGGGTTTCTGCGAAACAGGATCAAGCTTTTCAACTTCCTTTTTGGTTTTGACAGGGGCCGGGGCAATGATGCGGATACCTTTTTCACCCTTCAGTACATTGCGCTGAAACTGATCCTGCCAGCGGTTGTATCCCGCCACCAGTGTGGCATCCGGCTTTTGCATGGCGATCAGGATCGTATTGTTCAGGGAGTAATGATGGAACCTCGACATGGTGCGCAGGTAGTCCTGATATTTTTCACCACTGAAAAAATCACGGATGCCTTGCTCCAGCTTATCCGTGATTTCCATAAGCCCATCCTTGATGTTTTTTCCGGGTACCGCCTGAGCCGACGATTCCCTGACAGCTTGCTTTTGGCCATAAGCAGTGGATTCTTCCAACACACCGTGGGCTTGGAATGAGTAATGATCCTGCTGATTGATCCCATTGATGATCAGGTGATCCAGCACCTGGATGCCTAGAAGATTGCCCGTTTCCTTCAGCCTTTTTGTCACGGTAAGATCTTCGGAGCTTGGTGTCAGATCGCCGGATGGGTGGTTGTGACAAAGGATCACCGCATTAGCCTTGTTGACGATGGCATTGCGGAAGACTTCCCTGGGATGGACGATGGAGCTGTTGATGGTCCCCAGGGATACGACCTCGTGATCGATGACGCTGTTCTTGGTATTGAGGAAGGCCACGACAAAGGATTCCTTGTCATGGACCTGATCCATCACCGAGCAAAAAAAGTCCGCTGCCGTATCCGGTGAATTGATGACCGGGTTTTTCGTGTTGATGCCGCTGCTCATTCGATAAAGATCCAGAAAGGCCTGGTGCTTTTCCCGCTGGACTGGCGTACTCAATAGCTGGGTGGCATTCTCCACCAAAGCGCCGATGCCCTTTCTCTGAGCGTATTCCAGCGCGACATCCTCCTTGACGCCAATGATCCGGGCAAAGGCCTGGACATAGCGAAGTTCATCTAGTTAAGATGTTCCTTCTGGGGATATCAAGCAATCCTCTCGTTTCTGAGGCGATTTCAGTTTCTGTGCTTGCCGGAATAACCGGATCTGCATCGGGAGGACTGAGCATAGCACTTGCGACGCTTGGGGATACTTTCCTTGAAACTGCAAAACAGATCGGACTTAATCCACAGGTACTTCACAGGGTAGCATCAATAGCATGCGGAGGACTGGACACTCTTCCTCACAACGGTGCGGTAATAACTCTTCTTGGAATCACAGGAATGACGCACAAGCAGTCATATATAGATATTGGAATGTGTACAGTCATAATACCTACCATCTCCGTTATCGCGATCATAATACTGGGATCTATGGGAGTGGTGTAGAAATAATCTCTGATTGTATGATAAAATAGATAGAATGATAATTTCAGCAAAAAGAAGGGAAATGTTTCTTATGGAGATTAAAAACATAAAAAATGTAGTTATCGCAGGAGCTGGAGTCATGGGCTCATCAATGGCACAGACTTTTGCACAGAGCGGGTACAAGGTTACGCTTTACGACCTGAAGGATGAATTTCTGGACAGGAGCAGGAATCTTATCAACATAAACCAGAGCGCATCTGTGGATAAAGGGGTATTCACAAAGGAAGATTCTGAAAGAATAATGGGAAACATAAGCTTCACATGTGGAAAAGATTGTTTCAGGGAAGCGGATTTCGTGGTTGAGGCAATCGTAGAGAACATGGATGTAAAGCACAGCTTCTGGTCAGAGGTTTCAGATATGGCGCCGCAGAGTGCTGTACTTACTACAAACACTTCAGGGCTTTCAATAACAAAGATAGCGGAGTCTGTAAAAAATCCTGAGCGCTTCTGCGGAATGCACTGGATAAATCCACCGCACATAATCCCACTCATTGAGGTAATAAATGGGGACAGGACTGCGAAGGAGACCTCTCAGCTTGTCTACGACATCTCAAAGCTCATAGGAAAGCAGCCTATCATGATAAACAAGGATGCTCCGGGATTTGTGCTCAACAGGTTCCAGTTCGCGGTGCTGCGTGAAGCGATGCATATAATTGAAGAGGGAATCGCAAGCAAGGAGGATATCGACAATGTATTCAAATATGCGCTGGGCATAAGATATGCATGCCTTGGACCGCTTGAGATAGCCGATCTTGGAGGCCTTGATACCTTCTACAACATATCATCATATCTGTTTGAGGACCTGAGCGACACGAAGGAGGTATCTTCGATACTTGCGGATCTTGTAAGGGAAGGAAACTATGGCGTAAAGAGCGGGAAAGGCTTCTATGACTACTCAGATGGAAGAGACAAGGAAGTAATAAGGAAGCGCGATGAGGATTTCTATAAGATAACAGAGTGTCTTTTTGGAGAAAAATAAATAGAATTGAATAAAAAAATCCATCTGATGATTTTGCAGAGCCAGATTCTGGTCAAATGCAAAGTTTCAGATGGATTTATTATTTCTGTCAATTTATTATTTTTATTGATTGACAGAATTGAATTTTTTTACAGCCCGAGCTCTTCCTTGAGCTGAGATTTCTGATGAAGGCCAACCAGCCTTTTTGCTTCGTTCCCGTTTTCGAACAGTATCATCGTAGGGATAGACATGACTCTGTATTTTCTGGCAATGTCCTTGCCGTCGTCTACCATAAGCTTTGCTATCTTTACCTTGCCTACGCTGTCAAATACCAGCTCGTCTATTATCGGGGTCTGCGATGCGCATGCGCCTCACCAGGATGCATAAAAATAAACGAATACGGGCATCTTGCTCTCGAGAACTTCAGCTGCAAAGTTCTCACTGTTAAGTGCGATACTCATTACATAACCTCCTTTTCTAAAGCATTGAAACTGGATTTATATATGAACATGGGACTACAGAAAGACATTTTCCGCATACGTCCGCTGTGCCTACTTCTTTAAGCTTTTCGCCATTCTTCAGGCACATGTCATGGCATCTGTTTCTGTCAAATGAAGCCTCATTTTCAAAAAGTGCCTCATTCACGCATTTCTTAACGCACATGGTGCATGTCCCATTGTGCTTGTTAAGGCAGTATTCTCCTGACGGCCTTGTTGTAGGCTCCAGATACATATTAGTGACTATGCTACCTATCCTTCCGCAGCAGCCTTTTTCTGTTATCAGCATGCGATGTAGCCCGAATTTTCCAAGCCCTGCTATGAATGCCACGTGCCGCTGGGACCAGTCGCTTATGAGTTTTTCAGGGTCAAAATTGTTTGTAGGAGGAATGAGCGTGGATTTAAATCCCTTTTCCTTCATGAATGCCTGGATCTCGGCGTTTATAAGCTCTATCAGCCTGTTTGTTTCCACATATGCCTTTCCCCATTCTACGGAGCTGTATTCTCCGTAGGAATTACTTTCTGCCACATACTCATTAAATGGAAGAAAGTATGTAATCACGGTTCTGGGGTGTTCCATGAAATCAGATGGCATTGAATGAGTAGGTGAGACTGTCTCCCTGAGATCCAGAAACATTGGATCGTATGCCGAAGCATATGCGAACAGGGGCTCCTGCCAGATTCCTTCAAGGTTCTCAGTTTTTACATGGTTATCTATGAACTCCCTGATTCGGGTTTCAATAATATTTTTCAATAGAGCACCTCCCTTTTTTCTATATAACGGTTTAATTTCTATATACCCTTAAATTGTTATTGTAAATTTTTTGTTGAAATATGGCTTGACAAATTTTTCAAAAAGCGGCCTCTTTTTTTATTTTGGATTTGGAGTATAATTATATACAGGGGTTTGTATGCAGGGAGGTACAGATGGCAGTAAAGATAGTAACAGACAGCACTTCGTATATTCCGAAGCATATTGCGGAGAAATACGGCATTGAGGTGCTTTCGCTCAGCGTATTCATGAGCGAAGAGATCAGAAGAGAGCTGGACTGGAGCAACGAACGGTTCTATGAAGAGATGAAGAAAACCGGCATATTTCCCAAATCTGCTCAGCCGGGCATAGATGAGATAAGGCAGAGCTTTGAAAAGTTCCTGAAGTCGGGAGATCAGGTGCTGGGGATATTTCTCTCATCAAAAATGAGCGGGACGTACTCGACGGCCGGGACGGTAAGAAATTATCTTCTTGAGATATATCCGGATGCGAGGATAGAAATACTGGATTCAAGGACCAATTCCATGCAGCTCGGGTTTGCAGCGATTGAGGCGGCAAGGGCAGCGAGCGATGGCGCAGGTATCGATGAAGCCGTGAGCAGAGCTGAGCATGTAATACATAACAGCAGATTCCTTTTTACTCCGCAGACTCTCGAGTATCTGAGAAAAGGCGGAAGGATAGGCGGGGCTGCTGCGCTTGCAGGACAGATTCTGAGCATAAGGCCTGTGCTTACGGTTAAGGATGGAGAAACAAAGGTCTTCTCAAAGGCCAGGACAAAGCGAAAAGCTGTGGATGCAATACTTCAGAAGCTCTATGAAGATGCAGCGGGTCTAAGGGTAAAAGAGGTGGCAGTTCATCATATAAACTGTGAGGAAGAAGGCATAAGGCTGGCAGATGAGATATCACGAAATCTCGGCATCGAAGTGATGGTAGAATCCATAGGGCCTGTCATAGGCACTCATGTGGGGCCGGGCAGTGTGGGAGTTGCATACTGGTGGCAGTAAAAATATAAAAGACAGAGGAGAAAGATATGAACAGATATTATGAAACAGGTGTAGAAGATTTCAGGATAAGATTTGCGCAGGAATCAGATGTTGGGCTTATACTTAAATTCATAAAGGAGCTTGCTGACTATGAGGAGCTGCTCCACGAGGTAGTGGCGACAGAGGAGATCCTGATGGAATCGCTTTTTGTCAAAAAGCAGGCAGAGGTTATAATAGGAGAATACAAGGGAGAGCCTGCGGGATTTGCGCTGTTTTTCCACAACTTCTCTACCTTCCTGGGAAAAGCCAATCTCTATCTTGAGGATCTTTATGTGGATCCGGCATTCAGGGGAAAAGGACTCGGAAAGACACTGCTTTCATGTCTTGGAAGGATAGCCGTGGAAAGAGGATGTGAGAGGCTTGACTGGTGGTGCCTCGACTGGAACAAGAGCTCCATAGATTTTTATCTCCAGATGGGAGCAAAGCCTATGGATGAGTGGACTGTTTACAGAGTGGATGGAGAGAATCTTCCAAAGCTTGCTGACATGATGTAGAATCGGAGGAAACGTGGTAGAAAAGATTTTTGACAACCCGAAGATATACAGGGTACTTGTACCTCTTCCGGAGAATCCCCTTCGCAGCCTCAATTCATATGTAATTATGACAGAAGAAAGAAACCTCGTAATAGACACCGGATTCAACAGAGAAGAATGCTACAGAGCCTTGACAGAGGGACTTGATGAGCTGGGTATAGATATTGAGGACACGGACTTCTTCATAACTCATTTTCACGGAGACCACTGCGGTACAGTGGGTAGAATTGCCGGGGAGCACAGCAGGATATTCATGAGCGAGAAAGACTACAGCTACCTTGTCGGGGATTTTGAGGATGCTACCTGGGAGGGCATTGAATCAGTCTATGTAGAAGAAGGTTTTCCGATGGATATAGTGGAAAGGCTCAAAAGCAGCAATCAGGCGAAGAAATACAGGCCTGACAGGCTATTTAAGGCAGTAACACTGCAGGATAGAGATGTTATAAAGCTTGGAGAGACGGAGTTTGCCTGCATTCTCACCCCCGGACACACTCCAGGGCACATGTGCCTGTATCTTCCGAAGAATAAAATCCTGTTTTCCGGAGACCACGTGCTGTTTGACATAACACCTAACATAACCTCGTGGACAGGTGTGGATGATTCTCTTGGAGATTACATGCAAAGCCTCGAAATGATAAAAAATCTCGACGTGGAAATAACACTGGCGGCGCACAGAGACAGTAGAGGAAATCTGAGAGAGCGCGCAGAAGAGATACTGGAGCACCACAGGATAAGGCTGCATGATACGGCTGAGGTCCTCAGAGAAAGCGAAAGACCTCTGAATGCATATGAGATAGCACAGAGGATGAAGTGGAACCTGAGGGGCAGATCCTGGGACAGCTTTCCTGACAATCAGAAGTGGTTTGCCATGGGCGAGACCATGTCTCATATAGACTATCTCGTAAAAAGAGATCTTATATTAAAACAAATAGATACAGAATCAGGGATATATGTGTATTCCCTTAAGTAAAAACAACCCCTTAAAGAGCTTTAAAAAGTCTCTTTAAGGGGTTGTTTCTGTCTGTAAGGCTGAATACTGAGGTCAGGTTAATACTGCTCAGAAAGCACGAATCTCGAAACGAGAGACTTGAGCGCATCCGCCTGAGCTGAAAGCTCTTCGCTTGCCGCAGCGCTCTGCTCCGCCGTTGCGGAGTTGCTGTGAACTACTGAGGCTATCTGATCTATGCCCTGCTGCAGCTGGACTACGGCATCTGACTGATCTTCAGAATCTGAGGATATCTCATGTATTGCCTGAACTATCATTTTTGTGTGTTCAGTCACTGACTGCATTATTTCTGCAGTTCTGTCCGCAATGCCGCTTCCGTTCTCGACTGCGGATATGGAGCTCTCGATCAGCGCGGTGGTGTTTTTTGCGGCCTCGGCACTTTTGGTTGCAAGGTTTCTTACTTCGTCTGCAACTACTGCGAAGCCCTTGCCTGCGCTTCCTGCTCTTGCTGCCTCTACGGCCGCATTGAGCGCCAGTATGTTTGTCTGGAACGCTATGTCTTCTATGGTTTTTATTATCTTTCCTATTTCATTTGAGCTCATGCTTATATCTTCCATGGCCTTCATCATTCTCTGCATCTCGTTGTTGCAGCTCTCGACATCTCTTCCCACCTCTTCGGCCTTGCTGCTTGCATCGGAGGCATTTGCGGAGCTCTTCTTTATGAGCGAGGTCACTTCTTCGACAGAAGCCACGATTTCTTCTACTGAGCTGGACTGCTCCGTTGCGCCCTGAGCTAGTGTCTGGGCTCCTGCAGAAACCTGATCGGATCCGTTTGAAACCTGGTCGGCGCTCATAGCAAGCTCTCCGATGACTTCATTCAGGTTGGCGTTTATAGTGACCACAGACCTTGAAAGAGGCTCAAAATCACCCATATATTGCCCGGACATCCTTACGGTAAGGTTTCCAGACGCCATCTCCGTAAGGTTGAAGGCTACTTCAGATATAGATGAATTCAGAGTCTCAACGGTCGTCTTAAGATCCCTCAGGAGCTCTCCTGTCTCATCCTTTGCAGATGTTTCCGGTACAGGCGAAGACAGGTCTCCTTCTGAAAGCAGCTTTAGCCTTTTTGCGCATTCCATGACAGGAAGGGCAATCGAATCGGCAAATCTCCTCGCGACAATTATGCCGGCGGTCACAAAAATCGCTACGCTTATAAGCACATACATAAGGGCCTTGTATACTCCTCCCATGAATTCGCTCTGCTTGGTATTTACGCCTATGCTCCAGCCGTCGGTGTCTGCAATAGGGGCATATCCGCTGAGCTCGGTTTTTCCGGCATAGGTATATTTCCCAAATCCATTGTAGCCTTTTATCATCTGTTTTTCTATTTCTGCGAGTTTCTCAAGTGATTTGTCTGTCTGAGAAGCCTGGATGGTGTTTTCCACGCACACATTCTCCGGATTGGTGCTGGCTATAGTAAGCCCTTCCTTGTTCAGCATATATGCAGAGCCTGTATCTCCTATCTTTATCTCGCCCATGGCATCGTTGAGAAAATTCTCATCTGGGACAAGATAGATTATTCCCACTACCTCGCTGCCTGCAAATCCATTCTTCCACAGAGGAGCCGAGACTATGGTTGTAAGCTTTCCGGTCACCTTGCTTATCAGAGGCTCTGAAACAAAGGTATCCCCATTTATCGAAGCCTTATAATATTCTCTGTCTGAGTAGTCGTTTCCATCGAATATGCTTATGCCGTTTTCAAGGATTATATTTCCCCTTATAAATCCATATGAAGACAGGCGGCTGTCGATTATTCTCTGTTTTTCTTCCTTGGATATGTCCGGACTGGACAGTTTTGCAATGGAGCCTATCTCGTGGGCTATGTCCCTGTAGGACTGGAGCTGTACAGAAATCTCCTTTGATGCAAGCTTTGCGGTTTCCTTCATGGACACCTCGAGAGCCTCCAGTGTAGATGCATATGTAAGGTATGCCGAAAGCGCACCCAGCACGAGGCTGAGAGTGATTATTATTGCGGTTATAGCACTCGTGATCCTTTTTCGGATACTCGTATCTGAGCTGCCTTCAGTTCTTTTTTTCTTTATACTCCCAAAACTCCCAATTTTTTTCATAAAAATCCCTTTCACATTCTAACACGTTAAACGTTTTTTCTTTACAGTTATAAATATCGACAGCAAATATCAATAGTTAATACAATTCATCAAAAAAAATTATTCAGGGCTCAATTTGGGTATCATAGTGTTATCATTATGTCTGAATCAATTTCAACAGTTGTAGATTGATTAAATTAAGCGTATAATCTGTATGTGATAATATAAACGATAAGAAAACAATTAATCAGAATGAGAAGGAAAATGATATGAAGATGAAAAATATAGCGGTATTAGGGTCTACGGGGTCAATCGGTACTCAGACTCTCGATGTTGTGAGGAATAATGAGGATATAAGGGTAGTGGCGCTTTCTGCAGGCTCAAACATAGAGCTCCTGGAGCAGCAGGCAAGGGAGTTTTCGCCTGAAGTGGTGAGCGTTGCGGAGAAAAAGGATGCTGAAAAACTCAGAAAAAAACTGGAAGGAACCGGAGTAAAGGTCCTCTGGGGAATGGACGGACTCATTGAGGCGGCGCAGCATCCATCTGCGGATACTGTCGTTACGGCTGTGGTCGGAATGATGGGGCTCAGGCCTACCGTAGCGGCGATAAACGCGGGTAAGGACATAGCTCTGGCAAACAAGGAGACCCTCGTAACGGCAGGGCACATAATAATGCCGCTTGCAAAAGAAAAGAACGTAAGGATACTTCCGGTGGACAGCGAGCACAGCGCCATACTTCAGTGCCTGACGGGCGAGGATCAGAGAGAGGTAAGCAGGATAATAATAACCGCATCCGGAGGTCCCTTCAGAGGAAGGACCAGAGAACAGATGAAGGATGTAAGGCTTGAGGATGCGCTAAAGCATCCAAACTGGTCCATGGGAAGAAAGATAACCATAGATTCGGCTACCATGGTCAACAAGGGGCTCGAGGTAATCGAGGCAAAATGGCTTTTTGGCCTTGATGCAGAGGATATAAAGGTGATAGTTCAGCCGCAGAGCGTTATACATTCAATGGTCGAGTTCGTGGATGGCGGCATAATGGCGCAGCTTGGCACGCCTGACATGAGGCTTCCGATACAGTATGCGATATATTATCCTCACAGAAGACCGCTGCCTGGAGAAAGGCTGGATTTTGGGGCACTTAAGCAGATAACCTTTGAGGAGCCTGATTTTGAGAACTTCAGAGGCCTGGCGCTCGCATTTGAGGCGCTGAAAACCGGAGGATCAATGACCACTGTTTACAATGCTGCAAATGAGCTTGCGGTAAGCAGATTCCTTAACAGGGAAATAGGTTTTCTTGACATAACAGCCATGATTGAAGACAGCATGAAGGCGCATAAGGTCATCGAAAATCCTGACATAGAGCAGATTCTCAGAACTGAGAGGGAAACCTATGAATATCTGAATTCGAGATGGTAGATTATTAATTTTATTTTATTTTTTTACACACAAGGAGGTAATATTATGGGTGGAGCACTTATGATAATTCTGGCGCTGGTGGTAATTGCCGCAGTAATGTCCATAGCTTATTACAATACATTTGTAAGGCTCAGAAATCAGACGGATGAAGCTTTCTCTACGATGGACGTGTATCTTAAAAAGCGTTATGATCTTATTCCGAACCTGGTTGAGACTGTAAAGCACTATGCGATCCATGAGAAGGAAACTCTCGAAAAAGTAATCAGTGCAAGAACAATGGCCATGGGATCTCAGAGCATCGATGAGAGAGTCCAGAATGAGAATATGCTCTCTGGAACGCTCAAGAGCCTTTTCGCTGTTTCTGAAAGCTATCCTGATCTCAAGGCGGACACTAGCTTTCTCAATCTTCAGAATCAGCTGTCTTCGATAGAAAATGAGATATCGCAGGCAAGAAAATACTACAATGGCGCTGTAAGGGCGCTCAATACCAAGATCGAGATGTTCCCGTCAAATATTGTCGCAAATATGGCAGGATTCAAGAAATATCCATTCTTTGAGGCTGAAGAGGCTGAGAGGGAAAATGTGAAGGTACAGTTTTAACTGCCGGGATTTTTCGGGAGTCTGTATTTAAATTTATCAGACGGGAGGACATAATTTGAAAAAATTATCTTTAATGATTATTTCACTTTTGCTGGCGCTGATCCCGCAAAGCGTGCTTGCGCTCGAGGCCTTTAACATATCGTCATATGACATTGACATGAAGGCCAATTTGGACAACAGTTACAGTATAACCGAAGTCCTCGAGGTGGATTTCAGCGAGCAGAGACACGGCATAATAAGGAGCATTCCCCTGAAGACAAATGGAGGAAAGCGGGCAGAGGTAAAATCTGTCAGCGTTCCCGGGCATAATTTTGAAACCTACAGAGAAGGTGGAAATCTCAATATAAAGATAGGAGATGCGGATACCTTTGCAGCTCAGAAGCAAAAATACACTATACTGTATGAATATGAGATTGGCTATGACTATCTCGATGACATGGACGAGCTTTATTTCAACCTTATCGGTACTCAGTGGGACTGCTTTATAGATAATGTAAAGTTCAGGATCGAGATGCCGTCAGCATTTGACAGTGAAAAGCTCAACTTCACCTATGGCACTGAGGGAAGCAAGGACAGTGAGGCTGTAAAATACAGCGTTGATGGAAATATAATAACAGGAAAACTCAGCACAAAGCTTGAGCCATATGAGGCTCTTACAGTAGCGCTTCCGCTTGAGGAAGGCTATTTCAGCGAGGCTCACAAAAAAACAACTCCTGCAGATATAGTGCAGAAGTACTATATGGCAATACTGCCTGCCATCACTGCGCTTGGAGCTTTTTTCTGGTTCAGGAAGGGAAGGAGCAAGCCGTTTGTTCAGACGGTGGAGTTCTACGCTCCGGAAGGTGTTACACCTGCGGACGCAGGGTTTATAATAGACAATTCGGTAGACCCTATGGATATAACATCGCTGATCATATACTGGGCAGACAGGGGCTATATTGAGATCGAGGAGCATACGGAGAAGAAGCTGCTGTCTTCCAAAAAGACATTTACGCTCCACAAGCTCTCAGATATAAGTGCAGATGCAAAATCATATGAAAAAACCATGTTCGAATCTCTGTTCGATGAATTCGGAGACGGAACCAGGGTTACTACGGAAGAGCTCGAGTATAAGTTTTATAAGGTCATGAATGCAGTGAAGGAAATGGTAAGGTCATCATGGCAGGATGATCCTGACAGGAGAGTATATAAGAGGATAAACCTCCTTATCTCATTCACACTGATGCTGCTGTCGATTTTGACTGCGTTTCTCGGATTCATACCGGCAATAAACACGGCGTTTGCAGATACTTTTGGGATAACTGCCGTACTGGCTTTCATGTCTTCGGTTGGGGCAATGTTCCCGGTATGGATGCTGATATATTTCATCAGTCGCAACAGATACAGGGAAAAGAAATTCGGATATTTTGCAGGGCTGATAATGCTCACAGCATTAAGCCTCATGGCCTGGGCTCTGGCGCTTTATCTAAGCAATACTCAAAACAGCGCTATACCTCTGGCACTTGCTCTTGCAGGTTCGGCGGCTCTTGGGGCAATGGCTTCCATGTGTGATGGGAGGACAGAGACCGGAAACGAATTTTACGGCAGGATGCTCGGATTCAGAGAGTTCCTTCAGACAGCTGAAAAGGACAGGATAAACATGCTTGTCGAAGAAAATCCCCATTATTTCTACAGCACGCTTCCTTATGCTATGGTGCTTGGAGTTACCGACAGATGGGCAAAGAATTTTGAATCTATAATTACTCAGCCTCCTGACTGGTACAGGACGGATGGATACGGCGGGACCTTTAACACGATATTGTTTGCAAACGCTATCAGTAACAGTATGAACAGCTTCAATTCCGTGATGAGCACGCCAAAACCGCAGAGCACATCGAGCTCCGGCGGAAGCATAGGCGGAGGCTTTTCAGGAGGCGGCTCCGGAGGCGGAGGCGGCTCAAGCTGGTAAATAAAATTTATGGGAACAAAAACTTAATACGAAAACGAGCAAGTGCAGGTCCTTAATAAGGTCTCTGCACTTGCTTTTTTTAAATTATGCTAGAAAACGCTGAGGTAAAGCGAGCTGCTCAGCTTTTCAAGAAGTTTTATTCCGGCCACGCTGTTTCCCTTTGAATCGAGCGCCGGTCCATATATGCCTATTCCCATGATGCTTGGAGCCACAGAGAGTATGCCGCCGCCTACGCCGCTCTTTGCGGGCATTCCTACTCTTATGGCAAAATCCCCTGCGCCGTCATACATGCCACAGGTCATCAGGATCGCATTTACAAACCTCGTATATTTCTTGGAAACTATCTTTTCGTCTGTGCCTTTTGCTCTTCCGTTGTTTGAAAGCACGAAAGCTATGTTTGCGAGGTCCTTGCAGGTTATCTCTATTGAGCAGGCCTTGAAATATACGTCAAGCACATCTTCAACGTCTTCATTTATCATGCCGTAGCTCTTCAGAAGGTATGCGAGAGCCCGGTTCCTGTCACCGGTTTTTTTCTCAGATTCGAACACATCCTGATTTATTCCTATGCTCTCATTCCCTGAAAGCTTTTTCGTAAGGTCCAGAAGCCTCTGGAATTTTTCATCCCTGTCTTTTCCCTGTATAATGGAGCACATGGCGATTGCACCTATATTAACCATGGGATTTATGTGCTCCCTCAGGTCCTCAACCTGCGAGAAGTCCATTATGGCATTGAAGGGCTTTCCTGTCGATTCGACGCCGATCCTCTCTCTTATGAAATCCTCTCCGTTGTCAATCAGCGCAAGCAGCAGTATAAGGGGCTTGCATACGCTCTGTATTGTAAAGAGCCTGTCAAAGTCACCTGCATAAAATTCTTTCCCGTCATTCCTTATAAGGTATATTCCCAGGTCGTCCCTGTTGTATTTAACGAGCTCGGGTATGTAGTCTGCGAGCTTTCCCTGTACTGTAAACTTCCTGCTTTCTTCGACCATGTTCTCTAATAATTCTCTCACTTTACACCTCTCTGTGTCTTAGTCTTGTTATATTTTTATTATATCACCATAGTATGCACGAATTCAACCATTGCTTATTGATGAAGATTCAGTATACTATATTAGAGAGAGATGAATTAGTTCCATATTGAAAAATTAAGAAAAATGTAAGAAAAATATGCATAGTCATGTAAGAATTTGCATTTAGAATAATGTTCACAGGCTTATCTCATTCACGGAAAAGACCATGTGGAAAATCAAACGAAAGGAGAAGCAAATTGAACAGAGAAACAGCAGATGCGAAATCAGGAGAGGCCACGATACTGGTGGTGGATGATGACAGGGAGATTGCAGATTCCGTAGCCAAGATCCTTGAAAAAGAAGGATACATAACCCTTACGGCAAATGACGGAATGCAGGCGCTTGAGACGATAGCCTCCAGCCATGTGGACCTCATAATACTGGATATCATGATGCCAAGACTTGACGGGCTTTCTGCAACCATGAAGATAAGGGAGAAGAAGAATATTCCCATAATAATACTCTCGGCAAAGACCGAAGACAGCGACAAGGTGCTGGGGCTGAGCATGGGCGCAGATGATTATGTGTCCAAGCCATATAATCCCATGGAGCTGGTGGCGAGGGTAAAATCCCAGCTTAGGAGATATCTTTATCTTGGAAGCTCAGGGCGGCTTCAGGATATGTCTTCAGGACACGCTGACATGATAACTGTGGGCGGCCTCGAGCTTGATAAGAGCTCGAAGACCATAACTGTGGACGGCAAGGAGGAAAAGCTCACGGCCACGGAGTACAAAATCCTCAAGCTCCTAATGGAAAATCCTGGCAGGGTGTTTCCTGCAGAGGAGATCTACGAAAGAGTCTGGAATGAAGAAGCATATGCGGTGGAGAATACCGTGATGGTCCATATAAGAAGAATCCGTGAAAAGATAGAGATAAATACAAAGGAGCCTGAATATCTTAAGGTGGTGTGGGGAATTGGATACAAAATCGAGAATAAATTTATATAACGGATTTTTTAAATTCATAGCAGTACTATTTATAATAGCAGGAATGTCAGCGATAACTTTGAACATTTCAAATCCGGGAAGCCTTGAAAGCGTTGCAGTCTTCATCGAGGGAGATAGCTATTATAACTCAAAAGTATATTATGACACGCAGGAAATAGCAGATATGATAGGGCCACTCAAATTCTCAGAGAAGAATTCTGAGGATGGCTGGAACTATTATCCTGATGACGAAGCAAGAGCGAGCATGCAGGGCCGGCTTGACGATTACCTCAAGAAGGGGTACAGGTACCTGGTCACTTCAGATGGCAGGACAGTGCTTCAGGATGGGATAATTCCCGAGATATCGCAGCAAAGCAATTTAGAGAGCAGGTATATAGTAAATGAGTTCGGCCAGAGCTATATGGAAAATGGCGCCTACAAAGATGTTATGATAAAGGTTGCGGTACCAAAGCAGATACTGGCTGAACAGGGATATGATATGAGCCCGGATTCTCCGGAAGGCCGCATCATATTCTACAGCACTGTTGCCGGGATAGGAGCGATACTTGCAGGAGCGCTGTGGCTTATGATCTTTGCAGGACAGGGCAAAAAGGGCGATGAGGTAATTATCCGTCTTTATGACAGGGTTTACTTTGACATATTTCTTGTAATAACCTTTTTTGCAGAGCTTGGCTTTGGAGCGGGATTTATAGTGCTGTATAAGAACATAATAGACGAATCGGCAAATGCTGAGGTCATAGTCACTCTGCTCTGGCTTCTTTCGGCGCTGTTTGTGCTGTACAACATATATTTTGTGACAAACTTCGCCAAGCGGATCAAAAGAAAGGAAATTCTTAGATACACGCTCGTCTTCAGGAGCCTTGCATGGATGAAATCTCTATTCAGGACAGTCCTGAAGTTTTTCAGGAGAAGAGCCATGAATATGAGGACTGCGATCAACAGCCTTATGGGCGAAAAGCTGGCGAAGAGGCATTTCAGGTGGATAGTGCTTGTAATGACGGTTCTGCTTGTAAACCTTGCGCTGAGCGCAGCCATGGGACCGCTGTGGGCGATACTGACCTATCCGGTGATAGTCTTTTATCTGCTGAGGCCCGCAGCAAAGGAGATAAAGGATTTTTCAGAGATGGCAAGGGGAGTAAGAGAGATAAGAAACGGAAACCTTGGACACAAGATCTCGTTTGCATCATGCAGAGAGCTCAGTGAGGTCATAGATGACATAAACAACATAGCGGAAGGCTTTGACAAGGCAGTGCAGGGAGCGGTGAAGGCAGAGAAGATGAAGTCGGAGCTTATCACAAATGTATCGCATGACCTAAAGACCCCTCTCACATCCATAATAGGATATGTGGACCTTCTCGAAGGTACGGATAATCTGCCCGATGAAGCCAGAGACTACGTTGCCGTGATAAAGAAAAAATCCGAGAGGCTCAAGAACATAATATCCGATCTGTTCGACCTTTCAAAAAGCACGAGCGGAAATGCTGAGCTTGAGATGGAGAAGCTGGACATGAAAAAGCTCATGGAGCAGACGCTTGCTGATATGTCAGATGCGATAGAAGCAAGCGGGAGAAGCATAAGACAGACACTCCCGGAAAAGCCTGTAATGATAACAGGAGATGGAAAGAAGCTGTATCGGGTATTTCAGAACATAATTGATAATGCGCTCAAATATTCCCTTGAGAATACCAGGATATTCGTCACGCTGAAGGAGAAGGACGGCAGAGCCATAGCGGAAATAAAGAACACTTCAGCCTATGAGCTTGATTTTTCGGAAACGGAGATAACAGAGAGATTCACCAGAGGCGACAGGAGCAGGGCTACAGAAGGAAGCGGGCTGGGGCTTTCGATAGCGAGGAGCTTTACGAGTGCCTGCAACGGAGACTTCAGAGTCATTCTCGATGGAGACCAGTTCAAAGTTATAATAGAATTCGATACCGTGAAATAAGATATTTAATAGATTAATTTTTTTTATGATGTATTCCTTGTTAAGAAACCTGGAAATAAGGGTATAAATATTATCAGATATCGGATTATGACCAGATGGAGGTAATATGGATAACATACTGCATAGAAAGATACGCGTGGGCATAAGCGCCTGTGCATACGGGTCAAAGACAAGATACAACAGAAAAGGCTGGGATCTCGTATCTGAATTTGGAAGGGATATGTCCAATTTCATATGGTGTCCTGTATGCCCGGAGGTAATGTCGGGAATGGGAACGCCAAGAAGTCAGATAAGGATACAGGGAGAAAGCGGCAGAGATGTCATCGAAGGCCGTGCTAAAATAGTGGCGAGGGATGGAGATGATGTGACTGAAGACATATTGTTTGCCAGCAATCTCTGCATGGATATCCTCAGGAGGTCAGAGGTGGATGCATTCATATACATGGACGGCAGCCCTACCTGCGGAATAGAGCGCACGACTCTCAAGAACAACAGGGCAGGGAAACCGCCCGGAGTATTTGGAGCTATGCTTCTTGATGAGGATATATTCCTTATACCGGCACTCTCTCTTGCAAGCCCTGTCAGGAGATGGGATTACAAGAGAAGGCTGTATGCCTATGTATGGGCAAAAAGTCAGGAAATAACAAACAAGAATGACCTTTATAATTTCTGGCACAATGTAAAATTCCTCTGTCAGGAGCTCGATGAAAAAGAGTCCAGGGTCATGGGAAACCGGATTGCAAACAGCGAGTTCAGCCCTGAGCTTGCAGATGAGCTCAAGGCATTCGTCACGACGCTCATGAAAAAGCCTTCCACTCTGGAGAAGATAAAAAACAGGCTCTGGAAGCATTACGTATACATCAAGAAGACCCAGGGAGCGGAGATATCGGAGATAATGGAGCCACAGGACAACCGCAACATGCACCATATAGCTATGGAGCTTGAGGCAATCGAAAAATTCGCATTCACAAATGACGTTCTTTTTGGTTCAATGCCAGCCAGAAGCAGATAAAACATATTATATATAAACAAGGAGGAGATTTTATGGTAACTTTGGAAAAGATAGACAAAATCGTTGAGAGAACAGGTGTAACATTCGAAGAAGCAAGAGATGCGCTTAACGCATGCAATGGTGACGTTGTCGAAGCAATAATCCTTATACAGTCAGGACAGGACGGAAAGCAGGATAAGGAAGGCAAGGGCTCTGAAATAATTGCTACGCTTAAGGAATACATCAGAAAAGGAAACGTAAGCAGGATAATAGTTGAGAATGACGGAGAAGTAGTGCTCAGCATTCCGGTTACCGTTGGAGTGATAGGCGCTGTTATAGCTCCTGTGATCGCAGTAATCGGACTTGGAGCCACTGTGATAAATAAGGTTACCGTAAAGGTAGTGGATTCTGAAGGAAAAGTCACAAACATAAACAAGGTGAAGGAAGAGAAGGTAGAAGACCTTAAAAAAGCAGGAAAAGAGATGTCAGAGGACCTGAAGGAAATGAAGGATGACATAAAGGACAAGATCAAAATCAAAAAAAAAGCTGTAGAAGATAAGCTTGATGATCTTGACGAGATATTTGAAGACGGAAGCGAAGCAGAAGTAGAGCTTGAGGATGACGATGAGACCTGCGAATGGCGTGAGGATGCAGGCCATGAATGCAAGCCTGAGAAAGATACTAAACTGGATCAATGATTTTTTGAGAATCAGGGCAAAAGCTCTGATTTTCTTTTTTTTATGAAACTTGAAATTCATATCAGTTTACGGTATAATTAATAGTTGGTGAAAACCTGAAATTGAAATTAAAATTAATTCATAAAAATTGCAATTAAGGAGGTAAAGACGTGGACAGTCACAGTCGTAGTATGAAAACGGAAACAATAGAAACATCATATTCTGCAGACGGTTCATTTAATGAGCCTCCGGGGCGGAGCACCTGCACCCCATAGTTGCAAGGACATGCAGTTTCGGCCGTTTTCAGAAAAATCTGAAAGCGGTTTTTCCTGTTTTTGTACTTCTTTTAAGGAGGATAAAATGGAAAATAGAAATGCAGAACTATATGAACTTATAGAAAAAAAGAGATTCATTGAACTCAGAGAGATCCTCATAGAGATGAATGAGGTAGATATATCGGAGTTTCTCGAGACTCTTGAAATTGAGAAGATGACAGTAGTATTTCGAATGCTGCCCAAGGAGATATCCTCGGAAGTATTCGCATTCCTGGAATCAGACACTCAGGAGCACATAATAAACTCGGTAACGGACAGCGAGCTTTCTGAGATAATAGAGGATCTTTTCGTAGACGACGCGGTTGACCTTCTGGAGGAGCTACCTGCGTACGTAGTCAAGAGGGTACTTAAAAATGCAAAAAGCGAGACCCGAAATCTGATAAATCAGTTTCTCAGGTATGAAGAAAACAGCGCCGGCAGCATAATGACGGCCGAATTCATACATCTGAGGAAAAACATGACAGTGGATGACGCGTTCGAAAAGGTAAGAAAGACCGCGCGAGACATGGAGACCATATACACCTGTTATGTGACCGACGAGGGAAGGCGTCTGGAAGGCGTGGTATCTATAAAAAGCATGATCCTTTCAGATCCCAATGTACTTCTTGAGGAAATAATGGAAGATGATGTCATCTCCGTGAGCACGGATGATGACCGTGAAGAAGTTGCAGCATTGTTTTCAAAGTACGGGCTTCTTTCACTTCCGGTGGTAGATCATGAAAGAAGGCTCGTAGGTATAGTCACAGTAGACGACGCCGTGGACGTAATCAACGAAGAAGCAACTGAGGACTTTGAGATAATGGCGGCTATGAGGCCATCAGAAAAGCCGTATCTGAGGACGGGAGTATTCTCGCTCGCAAAGAACAGGATCATGTGGCTGCTGGTGCTCATGATATCTGCGATGCTCACGGGGAAAGTGCTTGAAAAATTTGAGAGCGCATTTGCGGCATTTCCGCTCCTTGTGACCTTCATTCCCATGCTTACGGGAACCGGAGGAAACGCGGGATCTCAGAGCTCAACCCTCATAATAAGGGGTATGGCTCTCTCTGAGATATCCATGAAGGATATAGGAAGAGTAATCTGGAAGGAAATAAGGGTGAGCGTGCTCGTGGGATTCGCGCTTTCTGCAGTAAACTATGCGAGGCTGCTGATGATGTATCCGGACAATGCACTGCTGGCTTTTGTGGTGGCACTGAGCCTTTTCGCAACAGTTATAATAGCCAAGGTTACAGGATGCATCCTGCCCATGCTTGCGAGGCTCGTGAATGCAGACCCGGCGATAATGGCAGCACCAATAATAACGACTCTTGTAGACGTATTCGCGCTTGTGTTCTATTTCACGATGGCACAGAAGATACTGAACATATGAAGGAGGTAAATGAGTGTACAGTCACAGCGACATAAACAGTATGAAAACGGAATCAACAGAATCATCATGTTCTGCAGACGGTTCATTCAATGAGCCCCGGGGCATGCAAGCTTAGCCCTGAATATGCATGATCATGCAGTTTCGGCCGTTTTCAGACTTATCTGAAGGCGGTTTTCCTGTTTTTGTACTTCTTTAAAAGGAGGAAAAAAATGGAAAAAAGAAATGCAGAGCTGTATGAACTTACAGAAAAAAATAAATTTGTTGAACTAAGAGAGCTTCTCATAGAGATGAATGAGGTAGACATCTCAGAGTTTCTCGAGACGCTGGAAATCGAGAAGATGACATTGGTATTTCGTATGCTCCCCAAGGATATATCCTCGGAGGTATTTGCATATTTGGAGCTGGATACCCAGGAGCACATAATTAAATCTGCTACAGACACAGAGCTTACGGAGATAATTGAGGATCTCTTCGTGGATGATGCGGTAGACCTTCTGGAGGAGCTTCCCGCGTACGTGGTCAAGAGGGTACTCAAAAACGCAAAGGCTGATACCCGAAATATCATAAATCAGTATCTGATGTATGGAGAAAACAGCGCCGGCAGCATAATGACGTCTGAGTTCATACACCTGAGGAAAAACATGACGGTAGACAGCGCATTTGAAAAGGTAAGAGAAAACGCGCGCGACATGGAGACCATATATACGTGCTATGTCACAGATGACAGCAGGAGGCTCGAAGGGGTTGTATCCATAAAGACCATGATACTTTCGGACCCGCAAGTGCTGCTTGGGGAAATAATGGAAGAGGACGTTATTTACGTCAGTACTGATGATGACCGCGAAGAGGTTGCCGCGCTGTTCTCGAAATATGGATTTTTATCGCTTCCGGTAGCTGATAATGAAAGAAGAATCGTAGGGATAGTTACCGTAGATGATGTACTGGATGTAATAAATGAGGAGGCTACTGAGGACTTTGAGATAATGGCAGCTATGAGGCCATCTGAAAAGCCCTATCTCAAGACAAGCGTGTTCTCTCTGGCAAAGAACAGGATCATGTGGCTGCTGGTGCTCATGATATCTGCCATGATTACGGGAACGGTGCTTCAAAAATACGAGCATGCATTTGCTGCATTCCCGCTCCTCGTGACCTTCATACCAATGCTTACTGATACGGGAGGCAATGCAGGATCTCAGAGCTCGACACTTATCATAAGGGGTATGGCGCTTTCTGAGATAAAACTCAGGGATGCGGGAAAGGTTCTTTGGAAGGAACTCAGAGTCAGCATAATCACAGGCAGCATACTGTCCCTGGTGAACTTCGCAAGGCTCCTGATTATGTATCCGGGGGATGAAGTAATTGCTTTTACAGTAACCCTGAGCCTTTTTGTCACAGTAATCATATCAAAGGCGGCAGGATGCATGCTTCCAATGCTGGCAAAGCTGATAAGGGCAGATCCTGCGATAATGGCAGCTCCTTTGATAACTACGCTCGTGGATGCATTTGCATTGATATTTTACTTCATGATGGCGCAGAAGCTTCTGAATATATAGATTTTAAGTTAAAAACATAAGGGGCTGTCGGGAAATAGCCCCCAAAGAAAAAGCGACTAGCTCGCTTTTTTTAATGCAAAAAAACACAAAAAAAAGATGACAAAATAATATTGCCATCTTTTTCCGTTATATTATAAAATATAACTACTCATGAAACAATATTATAACCGATTTTTTGAAAAAGGACAACAGGTTATTAATTTTAATTTTTACAATTTAGGTTTATCTGCTGACGATCCAGTCTATACCCTAATAAATATATTGGAGGATTTCGATTTTTCTAGCTGCTGGTTAGATACTCAAACAAGGGAAGAAAAGGCTATAACCCTATTTATTGATGGCACTAAAATTGAAGCAAATGAAATAGATATACATTTGTATGGAGAGGAACTGTAAATTATCATTTAGCAGGTCTTCTGGATAATATTGATAAGCTGTACCTAAGATATAATCAGTTTCTGGAATCTCAAAATTATCACAAAGCCTATAACTTACCTTTAGAAACCATGTTTGTTGTGGAAGGAATTGATAAAGTTAAGGATATTATTGCTAAAAATAGAAAGCGAAAATCATTAAATCTGGAAAAGATTTCAAACAACTCAATCATTGAAATCGGCAATATATGTCCATTGAAATTAATTGAGCTTCAAGCAAACTTAAGTCGCATTGCTGACGCAGAAAAAATTCTCTTTGTTCATGGAAAGAGAAATAAAAAAAGCGAGCTGCAAAAACTCTATGAGGCAATTGAAGAAGCTTCAACGAGACTATTGAAATATAAAGAACATTTCAAGCTTATGGGAACTGATAGAAATAGCTATTCAAAAACAGATATAGAAGCAACCTTTATGCGTATGAAAGATGATCATATGCAAAACGGACAGTTAAAACCAGCATACAACGTTCAAATTGCAGTTGAGAATTACTTTATTATCCATACTTACATAAGCAATGACCGAACGGATTACAATACACTTATTCCTGTACTTGAAAAACATAAAGCTTATCTTAATAATTTTCCGCAGGAAGTGACGGCCGACAGTGGTTATTCCAGTGAAGCTAACTTAGTTTACCTTAAAAACAATAACATAGATTCATACATAAAACTTCAAATGCAAAGATTGCAGCGGATGCGAGTTTAAGCCACACTGTTTGTATAAATACAACGAAGAAAAAGATATCCACAAAAACAAAGTTATGAAGATAAATCTGCTTTGGGAAACCTTAAATACAGAGTCCAATAATAATGTACAAAGTGAAAAAGGTATCTTGTATCGTCAGATACGTTCCATTCAGACCGAAGGTCATTTTTGAGACATCAAAGAAAATGATAATTTTAGAAGATTTAATCACCGGACATCTGAAAAAGTACATAAAGAGTTCTTTTTGTATGCTATAGGCAGAAATTTAAATAAGTATTATCGCTTCTCAAAAGAAATAATTAAGACCTATGAAGCAAAAATAGCTTAATCCTATCGGATTTTTATAAGTCATGAGAAACTATCAAGTGGCTTTTTTGTCATACAATAAATATTGAATTAAACAAAAAAAATCCTAAATTATTCTGTGTTCTACGTTTTTGTAGATGTTGAATAATCTAGGATTCTTAATTATTAAAGTTTGGGGGTCAAAAAACTTCATTCTCCGACAGCCCCCTAAGGCATATAGCCTGGAATTAATTTTTTATTAAGTGTTTTCTAAATGCTTTTCATGAAGAACTGGTCATATCTGATTACGGATATGGCATTAAGATTGGCGCCGCCGATATTCTTCTGATATGCGATTCCATTTTTCGGGTGGAACAGGAATGCCCATGGGGCATCCTCGTGGATTATTTCAGCGAGCTCGCAGTACATCTTTGCCCTCTTTGTCGGATTCACCATCTGTTTTGCATCCTCGAGAAGCTGTATAACTTCCGGATTGAAGTAGGATGAGAAGTTGTCGTTGCTGTCTTCTGTGAAGTTTGGTCTCAGGAAGTTGTCCTGATCTCCTGTGTCCGCCGTCCATCTTGATATGAATATGTCCGATTTCTGGTATGCGTTGGTCCTTATGAACTCCGCGGAAGGTATACTGTGAAGGTTTATGTTAAATCCCGCTGCCTTGAGATCCTCTACAACTAGCTTCTCTGTTCTCTTGAATAGGCCGCCTGAGCCGTCATCTCTCGTATATAGCTCTAGGGTGAGGTTGTTTATGCCGCTGGCTCTTATGAGCTCCTTTGCTCTCTGAAGATTGTGCGGATATGGCGAGATATGGCTTCCCTCAAGCATTGAAGGAGGAAGCGGAGACGCAGCTGCAGAACCATAGTTCATAAGCACCTCGTTCACTATTTTTTCCTTGTTTATGGCCATATTGACAGCCTGTCTTATAAGCTTTGAGTGAACAGCAGGATGATTTGACCTGAAGTTGAAGCCTAGATAATATACTGACAGCATATCCATGTACTGTATTTCCAGGTTTGCCTTTTTTGCCGCCTGGTAGGTCTGGCCGTCCTCTATCCTCACAAAGTCAAGTTCACCGCTTATGACTCTCTGGACTCTGTTTTCATCGCCCAGCGATATCTTAACCTTTGGTATATATGGAGCGCCTGAGTAACAGTCATCAAAGCCTTCCAGCAGCATCTCGTCAGAGGCATTCTTTGCCAGTCGATATGGTCCGCAGCCTGTTATGCGGCGGTCCTTTTCAAATGCGCGCATTGAGATAACTGAGGATGCAGGCTGTCCGAGGTTGAGAAGGAATCCTGTGTATGGTGTATTTAGTTTTATAGTGAGAGTATGGGGATTTATAACCTTTATGCCTGACACTGATCCGGCCTGGCCTTTGTGATACTCCTCTGCTCCTTCTATATCCATCAGTATCCATGCTGAATTTGCGTTCAGAGCCTTGCTGAGGAGTCTCTCATATGAGAATTTCACGTCTTCTGCGGTAAGCACATCCCCGTTGTGGAAACGGATTCCTTTTCTTATCTGGAATTCCCATGTGAGCTGATCCTCGTGGACGTGCCAGAATTTTGCGATTCCCGGAGAAACCTTGCCTTTGGTGTCTATATTTATGAGCGTGCCGTGAATATTATAGAAAGTACTTGAATCCACCAGGTCTGAGCTGGTCATAGGGTCTTCTGAGGATAGACCGTAAGGCTCGCAGCATCTAAGCACAAGAGCATCAGAGATTTCGCTGCTGATGTCCTTTGAGGATATGGTCTTCTGAGAGCCCTGTATGGAGCCGGAGATATCATTCAGCCTGCTCAGTGCGGTGCTTGTGAGCTCGGTGTTCAGTATCGTGAGCTCGACGGTCTTTATGAGCTGAGCAAAGCCATGGCTCATCTGCTGCGTAGAATATATCACAGACTCGAGGGAATCTGTCTGTCTTGATATTGCCGTGCTTATTTCGGCAGATACGCTCAGATTCTCTCTGGCAGAATCTATTATGCTTTCAAAGACCTGCTTTGTAGCCTCTGAAGTCTGTTTTCCATCGTTTACTCTGTCGATTGCTGAAAGCATGAGGTCTGAAGTCTTTCCTATGCTTTGCTTTATTTCATTCAGTATATTGTCTATGTGTGAGACTGATTCCATGCTGCGGTCGGCCAGTCTCTTGACTTCTCCGGCCACTACTGCGAATCCCCTTCCAGCTGCTCCGGCGTGAGCTGCTTCTATGGCTGCGTTCAGAGAAAGCAGATTTGTACTTGTGGCGATGTCTTTTATTATGTTCAGAAGATCGTCTATGTTCTTTGACTTTTCGAACAGCTCGTTAACGGATCTCCTTACCTCGTTCACCACATCTTCAATCTCGTCCATGGACACAAGGACATTCCCAACGGCATTTGTACCTTCGTTTGCGTTTTCAGCTGTTTTTTCAGCTATCTCCTTTGAGCTTTCTATGCTTGTGAAAACCTCTTCGGCAAGAGACGAATAGCTTGTGATCTCGTCAACTACATTTTCTATTATATCCATCTGCTTCTCGATGGATTGGTTGATTCCCTTTGTAGAGGCAATCAGCCCGTCTGCGACAACCGCTGTCTCTTCCACCTGGCTTGTAAGCCTGAATAGCATTTTTGAACGGTTGAGCTCCTGAAGCGCATCTCTGTTTTTTTCTGAGACAGATACTTTTTTAGGAGCATTTTCGCTGCTTAAGTAAGTACTTTCTTTTGATACAGGTGAATCCTTTTTCTTAAAGAACATGATTATGTAACTCCCTCTTTTTTATTTGAATGTATAAATATTAACACATTTTCCCGGAGTTGTAGTATAATCTCATCTTTGACACTTTAATGGAATAAAAACCTGTGAATCGAAGCAATATCAACGATTTACAGGTTTTCTTGTTTTTTGAAAAGTGAGTAATGTTTTTTATTTTTTTGTATCTTTGAAAATTTTTTTCATTTGTTTTGTATTTACTATCTGATAATCTGTTCTGAATCCAAATGCATCGTGAAGATCATCAGTTAAATCTGTTCTTGTATATGTTGGAAGGTAGCCTTCACCAGTGATTTCAAAGAAATTCATGTCTCTCAGTCCTGTCACTATGTCGTGACATGTATATTTTTCGCCCAACTTCTTTTCAAGAATTCTGTATATCATGAGTGAAATGAAGCAGGTAGTGAAGTGTGCCTCTATTCTGTCATCACGCTGCAGATATACCGGTCTAGCCTTGAACTCAGACTTCATGATCCGGAAGGATTCTTCAATCTCCCATCTTCTCTGATTTACCTTGATGATTGCGGAAGCATCGTCATCGAGGTTTGTGCAAACCGCATAGAATCCATCGTAAGCGGCTTCGCCGGCAATCAAATCAGTATCAATGGAGTAGCTTTCATTTTCGGCTACCTCACCATTTTCGGTGCAATGAGACTTGGATATGAATCTCTTGTAATCATTTGAATTACACTTCTTCAGTTTTCCAGAGTTTGTATCAATTACTTTCTGTGCGCGTTCTATCTGACGATTCCTGATGCTCTGCTGATACTTCTGATATTTGGTAGAGAATGTCACAATCAGTTTTTGTTCCAGGTCTTTCTCCTTGATCCATCTTTCTTTGTAGAATGTGAGGTCCAAGTTACTGTCCTCATTTAACTCCGTTAAATCATAAAGAACATCTGAACCACTCATTTTCCATCCCGTAGGATCCAGAGCCCATTCCCTGAGAGATGCCTTCAGTTTCTTGATAGACTGAGTAGTTATGAATGCCCGGTCCTGTATGTCGTTGAACTTGCGATTAGCAACAGAAGCCAGCCCGGCATCAGTACATACTACAAATCTTGAAAGACCAAAGTCAGATATTATCTTTTTCTCCAGTGGTTTCAACGTAACCTGTTCATTAGTGTTACCTTTGTTTATGCAAAATGCAAGCGGGAAACCATCCCCATCCATAAACAGTCCCATCTGGACAATCGGATTAGGCCTGTGCTCCTTCGAAACGCCATATTGCCTTAAGCCATCTTCCTGCTCTGTTTCGAAGAAATAGTTGGTGCAGTCATAGTAAAGGATCCCATTGTTTCTGTCGCAGATTTTGAGGCTGTTCTTGTAAAGCTCAGACTGTATGTAATCTGACTCTTTGGCGAGTACTTCCAGAGACCTGTAGAGATGCTGAAGCTCAAATTCAGGCTGTTCCATGAATAACTTCGATTGCTCGCATGTAGCGAGTTTAGAAGCAGGAAAGATAATCCTGCTGTAAACAAGTCTTGAAAGAACCGAATCCAGGTTGTATGTAAATTTGTATTTTTCTGAGATTACCTTTGATATCTTTGAAAGACCCAACTGGTGGTATATCTGCTGCAGGAACAGATATCCGCCATTGAATGTTTTTTGTTCATCCTTGGCAATCTGCTTCGCAGGAGAATACCTGACCATAACTTCTCTTTTTTCTTCTTTTTCTTTTCTTGTAAGCTCAGCAACATAAGCCTTAGCCCATTCGATAGGGTCCTCACCGTTGAGTTTTTTCTCAAGGTCTGCATAAGTACCAAGTTTTTCAACAATCTTGGAGGTATGAACCCCGTTAACATAAATAGATTTTGTGACGTATAAGGACGAAGCATTTTTAGATTTAGAAATAGTAAGTTTCATATTTACACCTCCATATATACTATATTATAACACATTGCCACAAATTCCTCAATAATTATTTTTAAAATTTGACAAAAAAATAAGCCTGTTGCAAGGCTTTGGAGCATATTCTAATGGGATAAAGTGTCAAAGATCCGGGTATATTCACACCTAAAATCCTAATCCTATATAGAAAAAACGATTTTCAAAGAGGAATTCGCAAATATCTATATATTTTTCTGCCATTTGGAAATTCATCGTGATATAATCGAATAGATAGGCAATGTATTGTAATCCTTATAAACGAGGTGTGAATTTATGGGTGTCAGCTACAACAAACTCTTTAAACTTCTGATCGATAAAAGCATGAAAAAAACGGATCTTCGCCTAGCCACAGGAATCAGTCCAAACACCCTCACTAAACTTTCGAATAACGAATATGTTTCCATGGAAGTGCTCGTTAAGATCTGCCGAGTGCTTGATTGTGATTTTGGGGACATTATGGAAATTGTGCCTACCAAAAAGTAGGCTTTATTACATGCGCTTTGAGAGAATAATTTTGTCGTTGTCATGAATAATTCAGGGTGAATATTATTAGGTGTATGTATAAAGATTATCAATAAAATAATGCTTCATTATAGAAATATTAAATTAATGTGTCATTATAGAAATATTAAATTAATGTTGACTATATAGTTTGGAGTGCCTATAATTATAAAAAGGGTTCAAAAACACATAGGACAAAAAGTGTATAGTTAAATGTATGCTTTTAATTGTAAAAGGAGGCAATAATCTATTATGAAAAAGAAATTCAAGGGCATTTATTCAGCGCTAATACTCCTGCTTGTAGCTTTTGTAGCGGGCTCAATGGTGGGCTGCACAGGAAAGAAAACAGAAGAGGCGTCAGGCGAAAAGCAGGTAATTAAAATATTCATTCCTGGTTACGAGGATGAGCTGTGGAAGGGTCTTTACGATGCAGGCATAAACGACTTTGAAAAGGAAAACCAAGGCGTGGATGTTGAGGTAATTCCTGCAGGCTGGGACGAGGCAAACAGCAAAATAGTCTCACTTATACAGGCAGGCGAGGCTCCTGACGTAATGATAACAGGCTCAAGATCGCTCAGACAGTTTGCCGAGATGGGCGCAATAGAAAAGCTGGACCAGTACATGACTGACGAATTCAAGGCCGGCCGTGTAAAGCCTGTGCTGGCTACTGCAAATATAAGCGGAACGCAATACGGAATCCCTCTGGCGTTCTCATCAAGGGCTCTTTACTACAGAACTGACCTCATACAGACTCCTCCTACTACCTGGGACGAGCTTTATGCGGCAGCTGAAAAGGTAAAGCAGGAGCATCCTGAGATGTACGGCTTTGCAATACCTACAGACATCACTTCAGGAACGGACGAGCTTTTCAACTTCATATATCAAAATGGCGGCTCGGCTACAGACGCTGAGGGCAACATAAAGTTGGCTACAGCTGAAAATATTGCAACACTTAATTTCTTAAAGAAATTCAATGATGCTAAGCTAATACCTGATCCAGTTTCAACATCAAGGTCAAGCCAGGCCCCTATGTTCCAAAACGGAGACCTTGCAATGTTCATATCAGGACCATGGGAACAAAAAACGCTTGATGAGAGTGCCGACAAGGCTCCTTACGGCGTGGCTATGCTTCCTGCAGGTACAAAAATGGCTGAGACACTTGTTACAGACTCATTCTCACTATCTTCACAAAGCAAGAACAAGGAGCTTGCATGGAAGCTTATAGAGCACATGGGCAAATTCGAATACCAGAACGCATATGATGAGGCAATAGGCTTCTTCCCTATACTAGTAGAGGAAGAAAAGGAAGAAAGATATAGCAGCGATTTCCTTAAGCCATTCAAGGAAATGATACAATACGGTGTGGCGGAGCCACAGGTTCCGGTTTGGGACACTTTCAACGAGCAGTTTATTACAGCGGTTCAGAAGGTGCTTACTGGAAACGCCACAGCTGAAGACGCTCTAAAAAGCGCGGAGCAGGAGCTCACAGCAAAATAAATACTATAACAAGAATGTAGCTGATTTCAGCTACATTCTTATGATAAAACGATAAAGGAGTTGTAAGGCAGCTATGATAACTGAGTTGAAAAGAAAGCAGGCGACTCCGTATGCTCTTATAGTGCCTGTAATCTTATTTATGGCACTAGTCTACGGCTACCCGCTGCTCTTGACATTTAAGTACTCTTTTCAGGACGTGTCCCTGATTGGGGGTAAGAGCGCTTTTGTAGGATTAGACAATTACATAACCGTACTTACAAACCCAAAATTCTACAATACGCTTATACTTACGATAAAATGGACGGCGCTGACTGTAGGACTTAAGATGGGTATCGGATTTGTTATGGCACTTTTGCTTAACGGAGAGATCTATTTCAAAAAAATTTACAGATTCCTTGTGCTTATTCCATGGGCTATACCCCAGGTTGTTGTGGCGACACTCTGGGCGTGGATACTTGACGGCCAGTATGGGTATCTTAATTACTATCTGCAAAAGCTGGGCGTAATCGGTGACGCCATATACTGGCTATCCAGCCCGAGGCTAGCCTTCCTGTCGGCCTCTGTAGTAGACGCCTGGATAGGAATACCTCTTGTGACCATGATATTTCTGTCGGGGCTAAGCGCTATTCCGGATTCGCTCTATGAGGCGGCAAGGGTTGACGGCGCCAGCTCTCTCCAGAGATTCACGCACATAACGTTGCCCGGCATGAAGAAGGTCCTGCTTATCGCCCTTACGCTTACGACTATCTGGACTTTCAATTCCTTCAACGTGATATACGTTCTGACGGGAGGAGGACCTATGGGCGGCACGGAGACAATGATGATAAGGATTTACAAGGAGATATTCGGCAAATACGACCTTGGAATGAGCGCCACGCTTTCAGTGACGGTATTTGCCGTATTGACTGTGCTGAGCATATTCTACTGGAAGCAAATACACAGGGACGGAGAATAGGCCATGGGAAAAACTAGAGCTTCGATATTCAAAATCATAAACACTTTAATAGTTACAATCGTAATAGGCCTTATGATAGCTCCCTTCTTCATAATGGTGTCAACCTCCCTTAAGTCCTACGCGGAGGTTACAAAGTGGCCACCTACATGGGTTCCGGATGTGATTAGGTGGGAGAATTTCAGCGAGGTGTGGAGTGGGGATGGTAATATAAGGACCGCCTTTACAAACAGCCTCATAGTATCTATAAGCACCATGCTCCTATGCACAGTTCTGGGACTTTTTGCCGCCTACAGCGCTTCCAGGTTCAAGTTTGCAGGCAAGAAGATTTTTCTGTTTGGTGTCATAATAACCCAGATGTTTTCCGCTGTAATTCTAATAGGTCCCATGTACGGCGTAGTAAGAGATATGGGACTTTTAAACACCTACCTGTCGCTCATAATACCCAACACGGCATTTTCGCTGCCCATGACGGTATGGCTGCTTTATGGCTATCTGGATGGAATATCTCCGAGTCTTGATGAGGCGGCCATGCTCGACGGCTGCACAAGGACCCAGGCGTTAATAAAAGTGCTTATGCCTGTACTGGCGCCGGGCTTGATAACCTCTGGACTGTTCGCGTTCATTGTAACATGGAACGATCTAATATTTGCAAACTCCTTCATAACACAAACAGAGATGAGAACAATTTCATTGGAGCTCACATCCTACAAGTCGCTCTTTGAGACATACTGGCACAAGATGATGGCGGCCTCGTTGATTTCAGTAGTGCCCGTTTTAGTTTTGTTCCTTGCAATACAAAAGTATATTGTTAAGGGTCTGGCTGCAGGCGGAGTAAAGGAGTAGGCACAGCCTGACTAAATTGAAGCATGCCCAATTAGCAACTTGATTCTTTATTATAGAGAAAGGGAGTGTCAGTATGGCTAATATAACATTCAAGAGTATGGGAAAAGTATATCCGGGCGGCGTACGGGCCATTTCCGATTTCAACCTTGAAATAAAAAATGAAGAGTTCATCATATTCATAGGTCCATCAGGCTGCGGTAAGTCCACAATGCTTAGGATGATCGCGGGCCTTGAGGACATAACCGAAGGCGAGCTATATATAGACGGCAAGCTTGTCAACGACGCGAAGCCCAAGGACAGGGATATTGCCATGGTATTCCAAAACTACGCCCTATATCCGCACATGAGCGTATACAAAAACATGGCCTTCGGTCTTAAGATGAGAAAGGTGCCTAAGGATAAAATAGACGAGAGGGTAAAAAACGCCGCAGGCATACTGGGCATACAGGAGCTGCTTGACAGAAAGCCGAAGGCCCTTTCGGGCGGCCAAAGACAGAGAGTGGCATTGGGAAGAGCCATAGTTAGAAATCCCAAGGTATTCCTCATGGACGAGCCTTTGTCGAACTTGGACGCAAAGCTGCGGGTTCAAACCAGGGCGGAAATAGTCAAGCTCCACAAAAGGCTTAGAACGACGTTCATATACGTAACACATGATCAGACGGAGGCCATGACAATGGCCGACAAGATAGTCTTGTTGAAGGACGGCGTGATTCAGCAATTCGCATCCCCTCAGGAGCTGTATGAAAAACCCCAAAACCTTTTTGTGGCAAGCTTCATAGGAATTCCTCAGATGAATTTCATAGATCTTGAGGTGAGGGAGAACGAAAGCGGATTGTACCTTGAAAGGGAAGGCCTGAGTATAAAGCCGGGTGATGATATCGCCAAACCGCTAAAGGAAAAATCGTATGGAGGCAAGACGGTGGTAGTAGGTATTAGGCCGGAGGACGTTTTTGTCGGAGGAGACGTGAAAAGCCATATTATCGACGCCACTGTAGATGCCGTAGAAAACATGGGAAGTGAAAAGTATGTTTACCTCAAGGTCGGAGCCGACAACGTGGCTGCAAAGGTTGGTCGGGAGACGCCTTCGGAGCTTGGTATGGCCATGAATATAAGCTTCAATGAAAAAAAATACATTGCTTCGACAAGGAAAGCAAACAGAGGATAGGGCTTTAGAAATTTCATAGCTTATAGTATAGCTTATATAGTAAAGCTCATAGCAGCAGCCACGGTAATGGGCTGATGGGAAAGGAGAGATAGCATGAACCTGGATTTGAAAATTTTTGATTCATCATGCAAGCATGTTAAGGGCTCTGAAGAGCTCCTGTCTGTGGAAACCAAGACTATGGAAGTAGTAAAGGAAGAGCTCTTCGGATTTCAGCTACTCATAAAGGGAGACAGGCCTTTCCTTTGCACTCTGGGAAGGTCAAGAGACATACATTGGAAGGGGCTTAATGACAAGGTGCGTTTTGAGATATCCGGGGCAGAGACAGAGCTCGATATGAATTTTCTCGGGTATGTGCAAATAGACGATGGAAGCATAGTAGCAGATCCTATGCTCAAGCAAAGGTCGGTGTATATAGAGGACGGTTACCAGATGGTATGGGTAGGCGGCAGGATACCCTCGGGATTTGACAAAGCTGTTATGGAGCTTGAAGTAAGGGCCTATTATTCAAAGGGCTATGAAAGGGAAGAGCCAGTAGCAAGCAAAATAGTTGATATAAAGGTTATTGACTATACCCTGCAGCCTGTGAAGGAAGGCGAATTCTATCTCGATCTCTGGCAGCATCCCTGCAGCTGGGCAAGAGCCTATGACGTGGAATATTTCTCGGAGGAGCATTTTCAGATTATAGACAACTACATCAATGAGCTTTCCGAGCTTGGCCAGAGGGTGGTGGACCTTATTGTGACTGACTATCCCTGGGCCGGCCAACGATGCTACCAGTTTGAGGAAAACGCCTCGAACCTCTTTGAATTCAACATAGTAAAAGTAAGCAGAAAAAACGGCAGGATAGTCTGCGATTTTGTCGCTATGGACAGGTATATAGACATATGCTTTAGCCACGGCATTAAAGAGGAGATAAACATATTCGGAATAATAGGCAACTGGGACGCCTATTCCTTTGGCAGCCCAATAGGCGACCTAAGGGACCCCATGAGGGTAGTCTGCTATAATGAGGACACTGGGCGCTTTGATTTCATAAGGTCTAAGGCCGAATTCAGAGAATATCTTTCACAGATTTTCAGGCATCTGGCCCAGAGAGGGCTGTGGGACAAGAGCCTTGTTATGAGCGATGAGCCTAACAACGTGGAGCTTTTCATGGAGACTTTGGAGCTCATAGAATCGGCGGCGCCGGAGCTCCAGGTCAGATTCAAATGCGCCATACATGACCAGCATTTCTTCGAAAAATACGGCGACAACATACAGAGCCTATCGCTAAACACATGCGAGCTAGTGAACAATATCGACAATCTACATTCAACAAAGGAGAAACTGGAAAGCAGGGGCGGAAGATTCACATGGTTTTCATGCTGCTTTCCAGAGGATTTGAATATTTTCATAAAGTCTCCTCTCATCGAAAGCAGGCTCAAGGGCTGGTTCACATATTATTGGGATTTCGACGGCTTCCTAAGGTGGGCCTATGCCATATGGCCTGCAGACCCTCTCAAGGATGTCAGGTACAAGTATCCGAAATGGAACGCCGGGGACATGTTCTTTGTATATCCGGGCAAGGATTTGAAGCCCATGGGCTCTGTGAGGGAGAAAAACTTCCTGTTTGGCATACAGGACTTTGGAATATTCAAGGAGCTGGAGAAAAAGGGGCTTTCAAAGGCTGAAATCCTGCGGGAAATGGAGCCTTTCCTTGGCAGCAAGGCTGAAATGGAGTTTGTGCCTGAAAGAAGCGTCAGGCTGGACTACTCGCTTAGCTATAAGGACTATATGGAGCTAAGGAACAAATTGATTAAAAGACACCTCATATAGCCTAGGCAGAAATTTTGCAATGGAGGAATAAGCATGGATATTTTAAAACGAATTTCAGACTGCATACTCAACATGGACGAGGAGAGCATTGGTCAATTAATTAAGCAGGCAATAGAATCAGAGCATATGCAGCTGCAGGATATATACGAAAAAGGCCTAAACGACGGTATGGTGAGGGCTATAGAATTTTTTGAAAGCAAGAGGTACGACATACCTGAAATAATAGTGTGTGCCGACACGCTAAACAAGGGTCTGAAGGCGCTTGAAGAGTACGGCAGCTTAAACAGCGAGAGCAAGGGCAGGATACTGCTTGCCGTCGTAGCGGGCGACACTCACGAGATAGGCAAAAACATAGTCAAGATAATGCTTGAGGCTGCAGGGTATGACGTCATAGATTTCGGAGTCAACAAATCAGTTGATGAAATAATAAAGGCGGCAGAGGCCGAGGGGGCTCAGGTTATAGGGCTCTCCTCAATGATGACCACCACAAGGGGCGAGATGAAGAAACTGATAGACAGGCTCGGCTCCATGGATTCGGCTGATAAGCCCTATGTCATAATAGGCGGCGGTAGCGTCACACAGAATTACTCTGTTGAAATAAACGCTGATGGCTACGCTTCGAATGCGCCTAATACAGTAAAGCTGCTTCAAAGGCTACTAAAGGAGGGAATATAGATGACTCTGTTTGAGTATATAAACAGCGAGGATAGAAGTTTTTTTCTGCCGGACATGGGTACAAACGGCCTCTTTTTAAAGGGTTACAAGGCCTACGATGTTTACACTGATCCAAACAAGCAACTTGAGCTTGCAAGAAAGATGAACGAGACCTTTGAAACCGACTTCATATATTCGCTGTGCGATGGCGCAATATTCTGCGAGACGCTGGGCTTGGACCTGATTAAGCCCGATTATGACTTCCCCAGCGTGCTGAGCCATCCCATAGTGGACATGGAATCACTCCTGCGTTTTGAAGTCCCCGACCCCTACAAGTCAGGCAGGATGCCAGTAAATCTCAAAAGTCTGGAACTGATAGCCAAAAATATTGACAAGCCGCTCTTCGTGTCTATACAGGGGCCATTCACACTGGCTGTACAGCTGGCGGGGGCCACACATCTTCTAAGAAGTGTAATCATAAACCCTGACTATGTAAACAGGCTTCTGGATTTTACCACAGAAACCGTAAGACGCTATGCCATAGCCGTGAATAAGGCCGGCGCAAAATACATATCCATAGCCGAACCGGCCACGGTCACACTGGGTCCCAAGAGATTCGAAAGGCTTGTGGTTCCCAATCTCAACAGGATATACGGAGAGCTCGACTGCTGGAAAGCGCTTCATATATGCGGAGACACCAATTTCCTGCTGGATCTCATGCTCAAATGCAACATAGACGCTCTCAGCCTCGACCAGATAATGAACTATGAGGAGGTAATGAAGCGAATACCTCCAAACATAGTGCTGCTTGGAAATCTTGATCCACTAGAGCTTCTTTTCAATTCGGATGCGGATACCATAAGAATTGAGACGGTAAGACTGCTCAAGAAGATGAGGAAATACGACAACTACATGTGCGCTTTCGGCTGCAACTGCATGAACGATACGCCGATTGAAAATCTCCAAGCTGCCATAAGGGCCGGCAGAATGTTTTATAGAGAGCTCGACAGCATAGAGGTGTAGTGATGCGATTGAACATTGAAAGCATCAGTCTTGACAAGGAGCAGGTGAAGAAATTCCTGGGCTATGCTAGCAAGCCGTGCCCTCCGATAATCCTGAAAAAAATTGATGAGGAAATAGCTGGGGCTGCCGAGCTTTTCGAAGCTAAGGTGTTTGTCAAACGTTTCAAGATAGATTCTATTAAAGGCTCTGAAACACGCTTTGGTGGAATTTATTTAATTGAGAGCGAATACGTGGTACAGGGGCTTCAGGGCTCATCAGAATTGTATCTGGTGCTTTATACAATAGGATACAGGATAGAAAAAAGGATACAGGAACACTCAAGCTGCAGCGAGATGATAAGGGCTATGATACTCGACAAGATAGGTGTAGTTGCTCTTGACGATATTAACCGCCAGATTAGGGAGGCTATAGCCACTGAGGCTGCGCCCTTGAAAATATCAGCGCAGCTCTTCCCGTCACAGAAGGATTTTGAAATATCGAACCAGAAAATAATATTTGAAGCGCTAGAGGATGAAATAAGGGGCATAACAATTAGCCCATATTTCCAGCTCCACCCCATCAAGACTGTGGCAGTAATTTTTGGAATGGGAAGCACCGAAGACAAGCTGAGCATGTGCGACAGATGCGAGGATAAATGCCATTAAAGTGTTGACATAAGCGGCAGCGTATAATATCATATTGAGTACGGTGCAGCTGTGCTGTATGCAGTCGGGCTTTGAACGAAGCAGTGGGCTTAAATCCATGGGACAATTTTTAAGGTTTTATTGTCTTGTGGATTTTTTATTTTGCGTAAAAGGAGTTGTTCTAGGGAATATGGAAAAATTCAAAAAGGTAAAGGAAATACTCTGAAAAATACTATTTGCTAACTTGTTTGTTGCTGTACTTAAGATAGTCATAGGAAGTATGATAAACAGTGCCAGCATGACAGCAGATGGCTTCCACTCGCTTTCCGACGGTTCGTCCAACATAGTTGGTGGATAGGTTACACTAATTTAGACAGAAAATACTCGGACATGATAAAATAAATTAAATTAATTTGGAGGTTTATCATGTCTAATACAAATAAAAGGTATAATGAAGAATTTAAAAAGCAAATTGTAGAACTTATAAATAGTTGAAAAAACATAAATGAAGTTGTTAAAGAGTATAACATTGCTAGGCCTACTGTAAATAAGTGGGTATTTCGTTTTCATCCAGGGTTATGTCTGTAGAAATGATTGCAAGATAGTCTTTCTTCTTATTTCGGTTCCTTACAAATACAACCTTTGCCGGAATCGAGGCTGCGCCTTTGACTACATTGACATCCACTGAAAGCAGGTACTTTGAAAGCCCCCTGCGTTTGCGATTCTGTTTGTATATCTCAGTGACCGGAAGCATCTCACCATTGTATTGATAATGCATTTTGGGTGTCTTTTTGGTCATTGCTATGGAGTCAAGTCCCATGCTTTTAATTGAAGTCAGGGATGATGGTGAGCAGAACCATGTATCAAAAAGTACATGCTTTGCAGGGATTTCATACTGAATTGCTTCTTTAATCAGCTCAAGCATTACAAGTGGAGCTTTTGTCTGAGCAAGAACTCTTCTCTTGTGACCTGAGGTTCTCTTGTCCAGTTTTTCAGCTTCATTGAATCTGTTCTTCATATTTTCAGAAGAAAGCAGGCAGCTGTTTACGGGAAGAAATGTATTGCCGTCAGACCAGCCTAGCGTGAGCAGGCGAAAGCCTCTTCTGAATTTTGAATTTGTATGATCGAATACTTTTGAAAGAAGTTCAACATTCTTAGACTTGTTTCTTTCAAACATAGTATCATCAACGATTAGAACATTTATGCGGTCTTCATCAGTAAGTTTCTCGATAGTTGTGCTTACAATCCTGGACGAAAGCATTGTCGTAAAGCGAAACCAGTTTATATTGGCTGATTTTACAAATCGATATACGGAATCCTTAGCGAAGCTATTTACACGCTTTTCGGACATCATCTCCATGTACATGCTTCTGTTGAAGAAGACAAGAGAAAAGATGTACTGAAAAATAGCTACTGAAGCAATCCCCTTGGATTTACAGCCATTGGAAGCTTTCAGTATGGAACCTACCCTGTAAGTCTTAAAAAAACTTGATATTCTTGAAGAAACTGTATTATCAATTTCGTATTTTTGTGTTATTATTTTCATAGCATGAACCTCCGGTTTTGATTTATTGTTTCTGATAACTCAATTATACCAAAAACGGAGCTTTCATGCTTTTTATTTGTCAAATATTATTGAATTTTCAAGGTTCATAGGCACTTTTTGAAGTGCGAAGTATGAGTTTATTATCCATACTTATATAAGCAATGACCGAACGGATTACAATACACTTATTCCTGTAATTGAAAAACATAAAGCTCATTTTAATAATTTTCCGCAGGAAGTGACGGCCGATAGTGGTTATTCCAGTGAAGCTAACTTAGTTTACCTTAAAAACAATAACATAGATTCATACATAAAACTTCAAATGCAAAGATTGCAGCGGATGCGAGTTTAAGCCACACTGTTTGTATAAATACAACGAAGAAAAAGATATCCACAAAAACAAAGTTATGAAGATAAATCTGCTTTGGGAAACCTTAAATACAGAGTCCAATAATAATGTACAAAGTGAAAAAGGTATCTTGTATCGTCAGATACGTTCCATTCAGACCGAAGGTCATTTTTGAGACATCAAAGAAAATGATAATTTTAGAAGATTTAATCACCGGACATCTGAAAAAGTACATAAAGAGTTCTTTTTGTATGCTATAGGCAGAAATTTAAATAAGTATTATCGCTTCTCAAAAGAAATAATTAAGACCTATGAAGCAAAAATAGCTTAATCCTATCGGATTTTTATAAGTCATGAGAAACTATCAAGTGGCTTTTTTGTCATACAATAAATATTGAATTAAACAAAAAAAATCCTAAATTATTCTGTGTTCTACGTTTTTGTAGATGTTGAATAATCTAGGATTCTTAATTATTAAAGTTTGGGGGTCAAAAAACTTCATTCTCCGACAGCCCCCTAAGGCATATAGCCTGGAATTAATTTTTTATTAAGTGTTTTCTAAATGCTTTTCATGAAGAACTGGTCATATCTGATTACGGATATGGCATTAAGATTGGCGCCGCCGATATTCTTCTGATATGCGATTCCATTTTTCGGGTGGAACAGGAATGCCCATGGGGCATCCTCGTGGATTATTTCAGCGAGCTCGCAGTACATCTTTGCCCTCTTTGTCGGATTCACCATCTGTTTTGCATCCTCGAGAAGCTGTATAACTTCCGGATTGAAGTAGGATGAGAAGTTGTCATTGCTGTCCTCAGTGAAGTTTGGTCTCAGGAAGTTGTCCTGATCTCCTGTGTCCGCAGTCCATCTTGATATAAATATGTCCGATTTCTGGTATGCGTTGGTCCTTATGAACTCCGCGGAAGGTATACTGTGAAGGTTTATGTTAAATCCCGCTGCTTTGAGATCTTCGACAACGAGCTTCTCTGTTCTCTTGAAGAGGCCGCCTGAGCCGTCATCTCTCGTATATAGCTCAAGGGTGAGGTTGTTTATGCCGCTGGCTCTTATGAGTTCCTTTGCTCTCTGAAGATTGTGCGGATATGGCGAGATATGGCTTCCCTCAAGCATTGAAGGAGGAAGTGGAGACGCAGCTGCAGAACCATAGTTCATAAGCACCTCGTTCACTATTCTTTCCTTGTTTATGGCCATGTTGACAGCCTGTCTTATAAGCTTTGAGTGAACAGCAGGATGATTTGACCTGAAGTTGAAGCCTAGATAATATACTGACAGCATATCCATGTACTGTATTTCCAGGTTTGCCTTTTTTGCCGCCTGGTAGGTCTGGCCGTCCTCTATCCTCACAAAGTCAAGTTCACCGCTTATGACTCTCTGGACTCTGTTTTCATCGCCCAGCGATATCTTAACCTTTGGTATATATGGAGCGCCTGAGTAACAGTCATCAAAGCCTTCCAGCAGCATCTCGTCAGAGGCATTCTTTGCCAGTCGATATGGTCCGCAGCCTGTTATGCGGCGGTCCTTTTCAAATGCGCGCATTGAGATAACTGAGGATGCAGGCTGTCCGAGGTTGAGAAGGAATCCTGTGTATGGTGTATTTAGTTTTATAGTGAGAGTATGGGGATTTATAACCTTTATGCCTGACACTGATCCGGCCTGGCCTTTGTGATACTCCTCTGCTCCTTCTATATCCATCAGTATCCATGCTGAATTTGCGTTCAGAGCCTTGCTGAGGAGTCTCTCATATGAGAATTTCACGTCTTCTGCGGTAAGCACATCCCCGTTGTGGAAACGGATTCCTTTTCTTATCTGGAATTCCCATGTGAGCTGATCCTCGTGGACGTGCCAGAATTTTGCGATTCCCGGAGAAACCTTGCCTTTGGTGTCTATATTTATGAGCGTGCCGTGAATATTATAGAAAGTACTTGAATCCACCAGGTCTGAGCTGGTCATAGGGTCTTCTGAGGATAGACCGTAAGGCTCGCAGCATCTAAGCACAAGAGCATCAGAGATTTCGCTGCTGATGTCCTTTGAGGATATGGTCTTCTGAGAGCCCTGTATGGAGCCGGAGATATCATTCAGCCTGCTCAGTGCGGTGCTTGTGAGCTCGGTGTTCAGTATCGTGAGCTCGACGGTCTTTATGAGCTGAGCAAAGCCATGGCTCATCTGCTGCGTAGAATATATCACAGACTCGAGGGAATCTGTCTGTCTTGATATTGCCGTGCTTATTTCGGCAGATACGCTCAGATTCTCTCTGGCAGAATCTATTATGCTTTCAAAGACCTGCTTTGTAGCCTCTGAAGTCTGTTTTCCATCGTTTACTCTGTCGATTGCTGAAAGCATGAGGTCTGAAGTCTTTCCTATGCTTTGCTTTATTTCATTCAGTATATTGTCTATGTGTGAGACTGATTCCATGCTGCGGTCGGCCAGTCTCTTGACTTCTCCGGCCACTACTGCGAATCCCCTTCCAGCTGCTCCGGCGTGAGCTGCTTCTATGGCTGCGTTCAGAGAAAGCAGATTTGTACTTGTGGCGATGTCTTTTATTATGTTCAGAAGATCGTCTATGTTCTTTGACTTTTCGAACAGCTCGTTAACGGATCTCCTTACCTCGTTCACCACATCTTCAATCTCGTCCATGGACACAAGGACATTCCCAACGGCATTTGTACCTTCGTTTGCGTTTTCAGCTGTTTTTTCAGCTATCTCCTTTGAGCTTTCTATGCTTGTGAAAACCTCTTCGGCAAGCGAGAAGTAGCTTGTGATCTCGTCGACTACATTCTCGATTATCTCCATCTGCTTCTCGATGGATTGGTTGATTCCCTTTGTAGAGGCAATCAGCCCGTCTGCGACAACCGCTGTCTCTTCCACCTGGCTTGTAAGCCTGAATAGCATTTTTGAACGGTTGAGCTCCTGAAGCGCATCTCTGTTTTTTTCTGAGACAGATACTTTTTTAGGAGCATTTTCGCTGCTTAAGTAAGTACTTTCTTTTGATACAGGTGAATCCTTTTTCTTAAAGAACATGATTATGTAACTCCTCTTTTTTATTTGAATGTATAAATATATTCTTAATTGTAACACTTATGTAAATTTAGTTCCAGTTAATTAATAAAATTTCACTAAAATACTCGGACAAAAAATCCGGTTCAATTGTATAAATATTAACACATTTTTCCGGAGTTGTAGTATAATTAATGTTATAGAATAATTCGAATATATAGAAAATAAAGATGGGTGGTGACTGATGAAGTTAAAAAGAGTATGGATGACGAGGGCCTTAGTCGCAGTCGTAGTTGCGGGAGCAGCCTTTTCGGTATGGGACAGAGGGAACGGATTTTTCAAGCTGGGGACATCGAGTGCTGATCCATACACGTTTTTTGGAGAGATTAAGGAGTACTCAACAGGAGGAGCAAAAATCCCTTATGGGAATGTAAGGCAGATAGACGTAATATGGTCCTGGGGAGAGGTGGAGATATCCGAATATGATGGAGAAGACATAGTCATTGATGAAGTTTATGACGAGGAGCTTCCTGACATAGACCGCATGAGATACCTTTCAAAAAACGGAAAGCTGATCATAAGATACAGTGGCAGAAGCTCTGAGCACAATCTCAAAAATCCTGGAAGCAAGACTCTTAAGCTGAGGATTCCAAAGGATGTAAGTGAGAATATAGATCTCATAAAGGTTATAACTCATGAAGCAGACGTAAATGTTTCTGCGGCTCACGAGGACAAGCTTGTGGTATCTTCTGATAAAGGAGACGTAGGTCTTGTGCTTGGCTCTGTCCCTGATGATATTGAAATAAGCACTGATACGGGAGATGTCACGCTGCAGATACCCGAGAACGAGGGATTTGAACTGGAATACAATATATCAGGGGGAACTTTTGAATGTGAATTTCCGCTTGTGTCGAAATCGAATTATGGAATATATAAGAAAGCCGGATCGAAATTTGAAATAGTAAGCGCGGATGGAGATCTAAGGATACTCAGAAGGGCATGATCGTAAAATAATATGCTCCTCCATGGAGCAGTCAGTTCCTGTGATTTGAACTGTCTGCCTCAAGGGGAGCATATTTTGTTTTTTCAGTATATTAATGTCTCATCTTGAATTTGCTTACAAGCGAGTTAAGGAGCTGTGCCTGTGCGCTGAGCTCTTCGCTTGCAGCAGCACTTTCTTCGGCAGTAGCTGAATTTGTCTGAACAACGCCTGATATCTGCTCTATTCCCTGAGTTACCTGGCCTATGGAGTTTGCCTGTTCATTTGATGCTTTTGATATATCCTGCATCAATGAGGTTATCTTGCTGGCTCCTGTCACGACTGAAGACAATGATTCTGCGGTTTCATCGGCTATCCTGGTTCCGTTTAACACGGCGGAGATAGAGCTTTCTATAAGCTCAGTTGTTTCGCTGGCAGCCTGAGCGCTCTTGCCTGCGAGATTTCTTACTTCGTCTGCAACGACTGCAAAGCCTTTGCCGGCAGCTCCTGCACGTGCGGCCTCTACTGCGGCATTTAGCGCGAGTATGTTTGTCTGGAATGCAATGTCATCAATAGTTTTGATGATCCTTCCAATCTGCGCAGACTTGTCGCTTATTTCAGAAATGGCTCTTATCATTTCCTGCATGTGGATATTGCTGCGGTCGATTTCTTTGCCTACTGATTCTACCAGTGAAGTTGCATTGTTTGCATTTACCGCATTGCTCCTGACCTGATCTGAGATTTCGATTATGGAAGCAGAGAGCTGCTCTATTGAGCTTGCCTGCTCGGTTGCGCCCTGAGACAGTGCCTGAGCGCCGCTTGAAACCTGATCTGAGCCGATGGCAACCTGATCTGAGCTGTTTTTTATCTCAATCATAGTATCTGTCAGTGAAGCTGCTATTTTTTCCATAGAATCCTTTATTGAAACAAAGTCTCCGATGTACTCTTTTTCAATCTCTACATTCAGTTCGCCGTTTGATATTTTTCCAAGAACGGCTGATATTTCTGTAATGTATTCACGCAGAAAGTTGACTGTATTTATAAGGGACTGATTCAGGGTTCCGATCTCGTCCTTTCTGTCGATAACACTTATATCAGAAGTCAGATCTCCCTCTGAAAGAAGCTGTATGCGATCACTCATGTCGCGAACCGGGTTGGCAATGCCAGAGGCTACTCGGTAAGCAACAAATAAGCCTATAAGCAGGAATACAAGACTCGAAATGCTCAATCCATATACAGTGTATATAAGGGATGAAGTCATTTCCTTTACTGGTGCAACGACGCCGTATGACCAGCCATCAGTTCCTGCTATAGGGCTGTAGTAGCATATTCTTTCGCTTCCGTTAAACGTGTATTTTCCTGTTCCGCTTTTACCGGCTGTCATCTCGGAGTATATGGCAGCAGCTGATTCATAAGCCTTGTCGGTTTTTGCGTTTTCGATAAAGTTTGCCTGTTCAGCAACAAGTTCAGGTCTCATGTTCGCAATCATGGTGCCTTCGCTGTTTATGATGAATATATTTCCGGATTTGTTTACAACGATGTCCTTGATTATGTTGCTGTATACCTGTTCGTCAATTGTTGCGCTTACGATTCCCTGATAGCCATGTATATTGTTTACCTTGGTATTTGCAAATACATTAAGTTCGCCATTTACATCCATGGTAGGGCTGCTCATTAGAAACTCGCCGGCCATTGCACGTTTGAAGGCATCATACTCTGCAATGCTCTCACCATTCTTGGTAGGATCTGTACTGATGGCAATACCGTTTGCATCTGCTATCATAAGCGATTCAAAGCCATACTGATCTCTCAGTCTCTCCAGATTTTTTATGATCTCTTCTGGTGTAAGGTTTGGGTCTCCTATGAATGACTGCGATGCGATACTTGAAACCATGACCTTATATTTTTCCATAGAGGCCTGAATAGCAATTTCTGCGGTAGTCCCGATTGACTTCATATCGTCCTTGACTGTGAGGTAAAAACAGAGTTGTGTTTGAAATATAACTACTAGCCAAAAGAGCTTAAAAGATTGCTCCGAATGAAAAAAATCCCCTAATTCCAGAAATATGGAATTAGGGGATTTTTATTTTGTTTGCTTAGTTATTATATCAAGTAATTTACTAACGGAGAGTTTGAAGGATCCCTTTGATTTCTTCGGCAACCATCGGTTTATAAAAGTAGTATCCTTGTACTGTATCACATTGTTCCTTCTCTAAAAAAGCAAGTTGTTCCGCTGTTTCCACTCCTTCAGCCACAACAGTAAGATCTAAACTTTTTGCTAAAGCAATAATTGTTCTAATAATCGCCTGGTCTTTTACACTCGTTTCAATGGCCTGGATAAACTGCATATCAATCTTCAGTCGATCCACTGGAAGCTGTTTTAATCGACTAAGCGAAGAGTACCCTGTACCGAAATCATCGATAGTAATCGAGGCTCCAGTCTGTTGAATTTCGTTTAAAATGTCAAGAACAACATCACCGCCATCAATTGCTATACTCTCTGTAACCTCTAATTCAATATATTTTGGATCGAGTCCTGTATCCTTCGTGATTTTCTTAATTTTTTCTGCAATACTCAGATTTCTAATTTGTGCTGCCGAGAGGTTCACTGCGACATTAATTGGGGGAAGTCCCATATCTTGCCATTTTTTATTCTGTCGAGTAGCCTCTTGTAGGACCCATTCTCCGATACTATCAATCAAATTATTTTTTTCAGCTAATGGAATAAAGATTTCAGGTGAGATTAATCCTCTTGTAGGATGCATCCAGCGAATCAGTGCTTCCACTCCAGATATTTCATTAGTCAAAAGATCAACTTGAGGCTGATAGTGAAGGATGAACTCTTCCCGAGCTAAAGCCATACTGAGATCAGCTGACAACTTTTGAGTCGTTAAATCATTCTCTTTCATTTCTTCAGTACAGAAAACATACTGATTTTTCCCTTGGATTTTAGCTTGATACATCGCCAGATCTGCATTTCGGATTAAAGTCTCTGAATTTTCACCGTCATTTGGATAGATAGCAATTCCTGCACTGGCTGTTACAATGAAATGTTGATTCTGGACTAGAAATTCTTCGGCGAAAACATTAATAATTTTATCGGCAATTTGTTCAATTGTCTTTGAATCATCGATATTATTAATCATAATCAAAAATTCGTCGCCACCAAAGCGAGCCACCGTATCAGTTTGACGGAGGGTCCTTTCCAATTTTTGAGCAACTTGTTGCAATAGAATGTCGCCCCCCTCATGGCCCAAAGTATCATTGACGGATTTAAAACCATCTAAATCAATAAAAAATATGGCAAACATTTTCCCTGTTCGCTGAGACAAGGGAATCGCTTGGTTGACTCGATCGATAAAAAGAAAACGGTTAGGAAGCATTGTTAAGGCATCGTTATAGGCCATAAATTTTGTTTTCTTATCGATTTGTATTGGAGTCAGAACATTCGCTAAAATATTCGCTAGGATCTTCAGTAATTCAATTTCTTTGTCTGACCAATCTTTATATTCTTTTACGGAATCGACTCCAATAAATGCATAGATTTTGTCGTTTTCTATAATCGGCACAGCGATTAACGACTTGACTCCTTGTCTTTCAAGCTGTTTTTGTTCGGCCATTGCTTCATCGGGCATTAGATTAACATCTTCAATTTTGACTAAATGATTACTTTTCATTTGTTCAACCCACCAAGAAAAAGTATTCAAGGGGACTTCAGTAATTGTTCCGATTTCAGGATCAATCCCCATTTTACACCACTCATTTGAATAGGTCATCGTAGAATTTGCATGGCTAATGGTAAACAAATAAATGCGATCAACATCAAAAAACTCCCCGGTTTTTTTTAAGAGATGCTGTATTTTTTCTCCTGAGTTTTCTTCGTTAAAAGTAAGAAAATCATAAGTAATAGCAGAAACAAGCTCTAAAAAGGTAATTTGCTCCCTGTTTTCTCTTACTTTAGCGATATAGACTTTATTTACATAGGAGCCTAAAATGAAGGCGGTAATTAAAAAGAGGATTCTTAAAATATAATCATATTTACCAACAAAGACATATGATTCGCCTTTTATGATCCAAATTAATAGCTGAGTAATAATGGCAATAATCGTTGTTGAAAGAAGCAGAAAGCGTTTATCAAATAAAAGAGACCCCATTAAAATCAGAAACGAATAAGCCCAGATAGTAGTCGTTGAAGTGTTGATAAATTGGAACAGAACAATTGGAATACTTGCGACTAAAATAACAAGGGTCAAGTTTTCTCTTAACCAATCATCAGTGATTTTTTGAACCCCAAGACTAATAATTCCTAGACCAAGGATGGCACTGCTTCTAAGCAAGGAATTGGTTAAATCTCCAGCAATGCTAGATTGATTTAAAAAAAACAGTAAGGTGAAAATTACAAGGCCCCCTAAGAAAAGGCCGATTGCAAGTTTTCGAAACACTTCTGCTTGTTGGTTGTTTGACAAAATACTTTCTTCTTTTTTTATCGGGTCCATATTTAAGATATCATGGTATCGTACAGAATAGTACATGGCCCAGACAGGAAATAGAGCAAACAAAGGCGCTAATTGTGGGAGGGAATCCGTTGTATAAGACGGGATGATTAAGTCTGTTAACGTTCCCAATATAGTCGCAAAAAAGATGGCATTTAAAAGGAGTTTCGCTTGTCGAATTCTTCCTTTATCTTTTAATCGATTTTTCCATTTCCAAACGATGAAAATACTTGCCGCCAAATAAACCCCATAAAAAAGATAGTAAAGATAATCCCAAGTGTTATTTACAACACTGTTTATCCAGCCAGTATCTACTTTAATCAGATTATATTGAACGGCTGACATCTTGTTTGAAAAAGAAAAGACAAACATTAAAATGAGTGATGGAATATACAGGAGCGGTCGAAATTTACAAAATGTACTTTCCCGCGAATCATCAGTTACTAAAAGAAAGAAATGCAAAATTAAACTAAAGATTGACGTCCAGCCAATTGCCGCAAAGCGCCTCCATAGTAAAGCCACCTCAACAGTACTTTGTGAATTGGCCATGGCAAAGCCTAGCAACCAAACACTTAATGCAAGACTCGAAAGTAGAAAGATTCGATTAATTATCAATTTAGAATCTAATCGGATCATGTACAGCCCCCAAAAAGGAGGCAACAAAGCACCTAAAAAGAATAATAAAGAAATAATTTCAGCAGTATTTTTCATAAGTCTCTCCTTAAAAAAATGGCGTCAAATAATTTTTCAAAAGTTCAACATCCTTGCTTATATCTCGTGGTTTGATTCTGTTGATTACCTTTTCTTCGACTTCTGGAGTCCAGTAAATCTTTAATTTTTCTCTTGCTCTTGTGATAGCAGTGTAGAAAATATTGTGAGTTACTAATTCTTCTACCTCATCAGTGATTACTATTTCTAAATTCCACGCCAATTTTAAAAATGCATCTAAATTCGCTATCCTCATGTATTTTAGGAGGAATCCAAGTAGTTGCTTCTACATTTTAACATTTATAGCACCCCCCTTTCAACAAAATCATTTCTAATATTCTTAGAGCACTTGATTTTGAAAGCGCTTAATAAGCCCCTTATTGAAGCAACATTAGACCTGAAATATTAAGGACATTCTTTTCAAAACTCAACATAAACATTTTTCATACACTTCCTTATAAGGATATTTTTCAGACAATTTCATAATGACAGACCTAGCCGTTTTAATAATTTTGGCAGCAAGAAACACGTATTTCAAACGGAATGTTTTGATTTGCTGTCTGTATTCAGACACGGCAAGGTAGTCAAACTTAAATAACAGAAACAGATTGTATGATAACATCATCATTTGAAAGACCGCTTCATTTGCCCAAAATGATTTTAGCAGAAGGTGGCCCACTGCCATGTCGTATTTAGCTTCTTTGATATAATTCTCAGCGTTCCCACGCTTTTCATATAAGATAACCACCGCTTCTGACAGTAGTTTTGTATTGGTCACAAAGAAGAAATACTCGTACTCAGAACCTTCTAGCAGGCATAACTGTGCTCTCTCTTTTTCTGGCTTCAGTACACGAGATACGACAAACCGTCTGCTTTTCTCCCACTTATCTAATTTTGTAAACAATTCTGTAGTTTCTCTACCTTCCGCACCCTTAACGAATAGAATGGATGAATCTGCTACCTGTGATGCAAGCGTTGAGTAAACTTTAGCTTTGATTAAGTAGTTGCAGCCAAGAGACTCGATTGTTTCGATGATTTCTTCATCAAAGTAACCACTGTCCATTCGAAAAAAGATTTCTAAGTCGTCAGTTTTTAGGGTGGCTACGATTTCTTTAATCAGTTCAGCAGCACCATTTGCAGTATAAGTATTGCCACTTCTAACAAATCCAGTGACGTATGCTTTTAATTCGTCGCAAAATGCAAACTGAATATTGTAGCATCTATTGCCGAGCTTTTTAGGATTGTACCCTTTGGTAGCGCCTTCTTGATGGCCTTCTACGTTTATAACACTGCTATCAATATCAATCGTGATGGATGTCAGTTTACTTTTCAAAAGTAGTTTCTTGAATACTTTGAAGTTTATTTCTCTAAACATTTGTGTTGTCTTGAAGTTGAATTTTCCTAAGAATCTTGAGACTGTTTCAGGTTCTTTTACGGAAATATCAAATTCATGTACGAGAGGGTCATTTTTTAAGAGCTTCAAACGTTCGAGCTTATCGATACCTATAAAATGGCCACAGAGCATGGTCTTAATATGATTCATTTTGATTTTGTTCACAGAGTCACTTTCAAAGACGAGATCATTTTCAATCATCTCAAAAATGGCATTTTCTTTTGCATTCTCTAACAGAAGGAAAAGTCCTGCATTTGATGTTAGATTCTTAGCATTAAAATCAATTTTATTAATCATAGGCCATCTCCTTCGCAACGTTTCTATTGCTATATTCTTACCAAATGAGCAAGGCAAAAAACATATAAATAGGGTCTTTCTGCTGTTATTTCCTTTCACCCAATGGGTGAAAGACCGGTTTTGGCCTAATCATTATAAATGCTTGCTTAAAGGACTATTGGGATACTTTGCACGTAGAATCTAGGTGTGATATTGATGCTGTTGTTTGCACTGATCAGCCCGATGATCAGGTTGGCTGCCGAGACGCTTAGGAGCAGTAGAGTAAATGACAATATCAAAATTTGCTTGATTGATTTCATTTTTTTAAATTTCTCCACTTCCAGTTCTGATTTTAAATTCTAATATGATAATATCGACAGGTACCGGAAAAGGATAATATAATTTCTTGGGACGTCAGTACTTTTATATTGACGGCAAATAAGTTTCTTGAACTCGATCAGAGCATCAAGGGTTGCCGACGCTTATAAGTGGTGACTTAAGTCCTACTGTTTCAAAAATGGTGGTTGAGTAGATTTCGGATCCAGTGTTTTTATCTGTTATTTTTAATCCTATGGTGTAGTTGGTTCCGTCATCGATATTTTTGATAATAACATCAAAAGGATCACTGCCTCCAAATGGATTTGTTGAGCCGTTTAAGTCACTGGTATCCATTACTTCCACTGGATTTTCGTGGATAAGATTTACTGTCATGGAGGCTCCGCTGAAGGACGCGGATTTTGGATCATTTAGATTTATAACAGTACCCTTGTCAGAAGAGATTGTCCATTTAAAATCGAAGCTAGCAGGGTTTTCCAGGCTCTTGCCCTCTGCTGTAAGCTTTACAGTTTTAGTTGTTCTGGTGATATTGGAGTATTCTCTCTTTACGCTTATGGCAGAATCTTCTACAGACACTCTGCCCTTCATGGTGTATTTTGTTGCATTAGGGTCATTTAATGCTGAGTTTCCAGCCACAAAGTAGATGATGTCTCCTTTTTCTACTTCTACAGTTGTAAATTTTTCCTTTTCGCTTGCCAGCTCCAAGATAGGCTTAATGTAAGCTGACTTGCTATTGGACTTTAGAAGGTATGCATTTACTCCCAGTCCCAGGTCTGGAGATTCAGCTTTTACAATTACCATTCTTTTTTCTTTGTCTGGTATTTCTATTCTGACTGCGCTGATATTTGGCACATAAGAATCGAAAAGGCTGAGATCTCTGTATATCCGGCCACCGTTAAAAGAAAGTTTATAGGATTCTGCATACATATCTGTAGTCGATAAATCCCCGGCACTGTCAAACATCATATAGCCGGCAAAATCCAGATAGGCCTTGCCGAGGATGAAACCAGGCTTCTTTGTCTTCATATAGTCTTCCAGGAACTGGAAATCATTTACCATAATTTGATTGCTGTAATGATTAAACATATCTGAAAGGTTTAATCCGTGGTTTTTCACCAGATATTCTATAAATTTGGAACTCTTATACTCGTGGCTTCCTCTTGACCACAGCAGGCTTTCTACTGTTCCGAGTTTAGTTCTGAAGTATTCCATGTTAGCAGTTCTTCCGGAAATTGGCATAGGGGATGGAGGAGCCAGTTTATAGCCGGCATACTCAGCCGTGGCCTCCATCAGCCATTCGTTTTTAGCCATATCCAATGGATTGGCATACATTCTCTGTACCATATGAAATACTTCATGGCCAACAGTAACCCATACATCGGCAGGTCTGTCTATATGATCAAGCGAAAGCTCCATGTGATTTTGATACTTAGTAACCTTTGGACTTCCCTCTGGAATAATCCTGATGGTAATAGGGTCTGATATTGGTCGGAAGCTTTGCTCATATTTACTGTATACGGCTTCTGCGATCATAGCAAACTCTTTTATTCTTCTTGGAAGAAGTGCGCTGGTTTGTGCTTCGTCAAGGCCTAATACATTTTTTATTAGAGCCGGTGACATCTGGTCGTTGTTGTATTGAAGGTAGAAATTCTTTCCGTATTCAACTTTTGGATACTGACTTTCGTCATATGCCCAGTCAATATAGGTAAATCCTTTTGCCGTCATATCTTTTTCTTCCTGTATATTGAATTTTACAGTAAAGTGTTTTGTCTGGTAAACAGCGTCATAGGCATGCAGATCCGGTATTTGCGGAGCCTTGCCTGATGCCGCCTCCGCCAGGACTTTTTGGGCACTGGCTTGTGTGGATACATTATGGATCTCAGGGTTTGTTCTGGCAACCATTATTTCTGTCAGATGATCAGTTTTTACTCTTACAACCATGGTGGATGGGTCAACTTCATATGGTATCAGCTTCCATTCTCTGTCGGTTGTATCATAGTAGGCTGCAAGAAGTTGGTCCCTGTCCGCATAGTCAGGGTTAAGTAAACTTTTTTTGTAAGGGAATTCAATGATCAGTTTTTTAGAAAACTGGCTTTGCTCTGCTATGGTGACATCATATGAAAGCAAGGGCGTAACAATTGCCGGATTCAAGCCACTTGGTAGAGTTGGTTTTATTGTGAGGGTACTTGACTGTCTTAATGCTCCCGCTGGTATTGCGACATAAAGTGAGTCCTCTCCATTTTTTCCGGCTGTATAAATTATTTCGTTATCAATATCTGTATTGCTGATCTTTTTGGTATTGCTGCTGGCTGAAATCAGGTCTACTATGCCAGGAATATTGCCAGTATCCATGGCATCTGTTGTATCTGTTTTTACAGCTACAAGTTTTTGTGAACTTTTCCAGTCCACATTTGCCCCAAGGCTTTCGGCAATAAACCTGGTAGGCACCAGAACCCGACCATTTATAGCATTTGCAGGTACGTCCAGAGTTACGCTTTTGCCGTTGATATAGGCAGTTGCAGATTTAAGAGCCAATCTGACAATTGTTCCATCTTTTTCTCCGGTGATTGTCTTGTTTGCTGAGTTATAGCTTACGTTGGCGCCAAGACCCTCAAAGATTGCCCTCAGCGGAACCATGACCCGTCCATTTATCATCATTGGCGGCTGGTCAAACTTAACATAGCTGTCATTAATGGTTACTTTAATTGCATTTGGCGCTGCGTGGGCAGCAAGAAGACCTGGTAAAAATATGCACAGCGAGATGGCTGTAAGCAGTTTCTTCTTGAAATTTCCTTTCATTTGGATACCCCCTTTAAAATTAAACTAAATCATATAAAATCATATAATATAATACCATCTCATCTCAAAAACGTCATTTGTTTTTTATGTTTCCTACTGTTATATTCTTACCCAATGATTCAGGGAGGGAAAATGCATAAGGCGATATTTTAAGATGGATTTTTCCTGAAAAACACTTGTGTGGCACAGGTGTTTTTTCATTGTGAAAAAGCTGTAGAGGTTATGTATTCTTGTCTAGTAAAACTATCTGTGGTAGTATATAATCAGGAATCTGAAAAAACTGACAATTCAGATATATGTAGATAGTCAGTAAATTATTTTATTTTCATGGAGGTGTTTATTATGATAACGCTGATTAAAAATGCAGAGGTTTATGCCCCAAGACACATCGGCAGACGGGATGTACTGCTTACAGCAGACAGGATCTGCAGAATCGGTGAGGTTATTGAGATAGGTGGATCTGTGGAATATACAGAGATAGATGCCACGGGAAAGATAATGTTTCCCGGATTCATAGATTCACATGTGCACATAGCAGGTGGAGGCGGCGAAGGCGGATTCAGCACGAGGACTCCTGAAATAATGCTGAGCGACATCACTCGCGGAGGAGTTACAACCGTCATTGGTACTCTTGGGACGGACGGAAGTACAAGGAGCATGGCAAATCTGCTTGCAAAGGCGAGGGCGCTTGAGGAAGAGGGGATCACGACCTTTGTAAATACAGGGTCTTATCAGGTACCCGTGAGGACTCTTACAGGGTCTGTAACGGATGATATAGTTTTCATAGACAAGATTATAGGCGTAGGAGAGATTGCAATTTCGGATCACAGATCATCTCAGCCTTCATTTGAAGACATAACGAGGATAATATCAGAGGCAAGAATCGGCGGAATGCTTAGTAAAAAAGCAGGGACCGTCAATTTTCATATAGGAGATTCTCCGAGGATGATGGATATTCTGGAGCAGGTAGTCGAAAACACGGAGATACCTGTAAAGAACATCGTGCCTACGCATATGAACAGAAATGAGTTTCTGTTCGAAAAAGGCATGGAGTATGCGAAAAACGGAGGGATAATAGATCTCACTACGAGCAGCATCCCGGGATTCATCGAGGAGGGAGAGGTTAAGTGCTCATCTGCTCTCAAGATAATGATTGAAGAGGGTGTTCCGATGGAAAACGTAACGATGTCATCTGATGGCCAGGGATCTCTTCCTGAGTTCGACTCGCAGGGAAGAGTGACAGGAATAAGCGTGGGAAAGGTCACTTCGCTTTACAAGGAAGTCCAGGATGCGATACTGGTAGACAAGGTGCCAGTTGAGGCTGCGATTATGACCGTGACATCCAATCCGGCATCCGTATACAAGCTGAGAGGCAAGGGAAGCCTGATCGAAGGCTTTGATGCAGACATAGTGCTTGTGGATGCGGATACTTTTGACATAGATACGGTAATCGCAAAAGGAAGGATAATGGTGAGAGGCAGAGAGGTCATAGTCAAAGGAACTTTTGAATAGAAATTATGATAATACGGATCTGATCCATAAATTGAAAAGCCCCATGAATATTTCTTCATGAGGCTTTTTGGGTGCGCCCAGCATCGACGCACTATGATTTTAATGTAATCAGATTACCATACATCCGTATTTTTTATTCCAAGAGCCTTTGCAGAGAAAACCGGGTCCTTTCCTGCCTTTTTCTGATCAGTATAGTCCTTGAGAACCAGGAATGCCGTATTTCCAAGGAGAAGTATGGCAGTTATGTTTATCAGGGCCATTATTCCCATAAGCACGTCCGCAATGTTCCATACAAGGTCGTATCCGGCGATGCTTCCGAGGAATACCGCTATTACGCAGGTTATCCTGAAAAGCGTAAGCGATCCGTCCGGCCTGTTCTGTATGAACATTACATTTGACTCTGTGTAATAGTAGTTTCCTATTATCGAGCTGAATGCGAAGAAGAAAACTGAAATCGTTATGAAGGTGATTCCCCATTCTCCTACCTGAGAAGACACAGCCTGCTGAACGAGTGGCATAGCCTTGAGCGCCGTGTAATCTACCCCTGAAAGGAGGATTATGAAGGCAGAGGTGCTGCATATAAGAAGCGTATCGATGAATACTGATATCAGCTGAACGAGTCCCTGTTTTGCAGGGTGAGAAACCTGTGCAGACGCCGCAGCATTTGGGGCGCTACCCATACCAGCCTCATTTGAGAAAAGACCACGCTTGATTCCCCATAGAACTGCAGAACCCATAAGGCCGCCGGAGAAGCTTTCAAAATCGAATGCGCTTACAAATATATTCGCAATAGTAGCTGGCAGTATTCCGATGTTTTTTACGATTATGAAAAGTCCGAGCGCCATATAGAATATAGCCATCACGGGAACCATTATCGAAGATATAAACGCGATATACTTCTGGCCTTTGAATATTATAAAACCTGTGAGAGCGGAAAGTGCAAGACCTATAGCAGCCGGAATTGCAATGCTCGGGAATTCTCCGCCGAAATAATATGAGAAGGCCGAGACTATGTTGTTAGCCTGAAGGGAGTTGAATCCATAGGCAAAGCATGCAATCAGAGAGATAGAAAAAATTATTCCAAGCCATCTCTGTCCCAGGGCTTTCTGAATGTAATATGAAGGGCCTCCGCGGAACTCTTCGCCATGCTTTACTTTGTAAACCTGAGCCAGAGTGCTTTCAACAAATGCAGATGCAGATCCCAGAACTGCGATGAGCCACATCCAGAATACTGCTCCGGGACCTCCGGCAGAAATTGCCGTAGCTACTCCGGCGATGTTTCCAACGCCGACACGCGATGCGGTAGATATCATTAGGGCCTGAAAAGAGGATACTGCCGACTTGTTGTCATTTTTCTCCATTATCTGTTTTATCCCGTCAGGAAGCAGTCTGAACTGAACAAACCCTGTTCTCAATGTAAAGTAGATACCAACTATAACCAGAAGGCCAACAAGGATGTAGCCGTACATAAAGTCATTGATAGTACCAATGATACTGTTTAATAATTCCATAAAAATCTCCTTTAAATAATATTTTTATAATACTTCATTATGACAGTAAACATTATACCATCCTTCAAGATACAAATAAAGATAAAATTTTAAAACAATGAGGTGTATTATAAAAAATATTGTAATTAAAGCAGTTTAATCTGTAACACAAAGTGTGTGTGCAAAAAAAGACAGATGAAACCGTGAAGCAAATCCTGCAAAATGCATAATATATACAGAAAAAATGCAAAATACAAAATTTGATATTGAATAGCATATAAGTGTTAATGTATAATGAGGGGACTAAGATAAAATCATAACAAGATAAGAGGAGGATGAAATTGAAGAGACAGAAGAGCAGTATCTTTTTCAAAATGATAGTAATGATTCTGGTGCCTGTGATAATAACGCTTACGATAATGCAGGCGGTGCTACTGAGAGAGGCGGGCGGCGAGCTGAACAAGCTGAGCAGTCAGCAGGTGGGGGACAATTCGCTTATGGCCGCAAAGGACACAGAGGCGTTTTTCTAAAAATACAGGATGATCTCAGAGCAGATGGCGGCAAATACATATGTGGCAGAGGTATTTACAAAGGTAAAAGACCCGACTGACAGAATTTCTGAAATGCCTCAGTATCAGCAAATATTGAGCGAAATGAAGGATTCGGCATCTCTTGATACCGAAAACGTGCTGTTTACATGGTACGCGGATGCAGACACAAGTCAGTATATCCAGAATGATGGATTTGTGGCAAAGGCCGAGTGGGACGTTACCAGCAGGCCGTGGTACAAGGTAAAGGACCTCGGAGCAACACTGCTTGTTCCGCCTTATGCAGATACATCTACAGGCAAGACCATAGTGAGCCTCGTATCCCCTGTCTTTGAGCCGGGCACCAGGAACGTGGTGGGATTTGCAGGGATAGATCTTCTTCTTGATACCCTCGGAGAAAACTTCAAGACATATAAGCTGGGAGAAACAGGATTCTTCATACTGTGCTCCGATGACGGAAGGATAATCTATCATCCGGACTCGGAAATGCTGGATAAGTCTGTCGATGAGATGGATATATCAGAAGCAGCCCTGACTGCAGTAAAATCCGGGGAGAGCAGTGGAATAAGCTATGAGTTCGAGGGAATCGATGTATATGGAGTAACTCAGCCTGTAGGAGATACAGGGTGGATGGTGCTTACAGGTCTTCCTGACGAGGAGTACGGAAAAATAGTAAAGGGACTTAACACAAGAGCAGGTATAATACTTGTTGCCGGAGCCCTTGCAATCGCACTGATAATATACCTTATCGCAAAGAGCATAATAAATCCTATGAAGCGACTTGCTGAAGGGGTGGAAAGAATTGCAGACGGGGAGCTTGATGTCAGCATAGACGTAAGGACAAATGACGAAGTCGGCCTTATAGCAGACGGAGTGAGAAAAACCACCGACAGGCTGAGCCAGTATGTGGCATATATAGAAGAAATCACGCTTATTCTTGATGACGTGGCATCGGGAAATCTCGACTTTGCCCTCACTCAGGATTACAGCGGTGAGTTTGCAAAGATAAAGGATGCCCTCATAAACATATCTGAATCGCTAAGCTCTACGCTTTCGCAGATAGGTACAGCAGCGGATCAGGTGGCTGGAGGATCGGACCAGGTAGCGGCTGGAGCGCAGAGCCTGAGCCAGGGATCTACAGAGCAGGCCTCATCTGTTGAGGATCTTTCTTCAAGCCTTTCAGAGATAACGGAAAGGATTTCTGAGAACAGCAGAAATGCAGAAGCAGCAAGCCGACTGAGCATGGAGACCGGAAAAGCCGTGAATGAGAGCAATCAGAAGATGAATGAAATAGTGGAAGCGATGGAAGTGATCACTCAGAAGTCGGACGAGATAGGAAAGATAATAAAGACTATAGATGACATAGCATTCTAGACGAACATACTGGCGCTCAACGCCGCCATAGAAGCAGCGCGTGCGGGCGCAGCAGGAAAGGGATTTGCGGTAGTGGCGGACGAGGTAAGAAACCTTGCCCAGAAATCGGCGCTTGCCGCCCGGGAAACCACAGAGCTTATAGAAGGCTCAATGGAGGCCATCTCCGCAGGAAGATCGGTGATAAGTCAGACTGCCTCGGCGCTGGAGCTCGTAGTTGAGAAGACAGAATCGGTAGGCAGAGAAATCACTAGGATAGCGGATGCCTCTTCGCTTCAGGCGCAGGAAGCAGAAAAGATAACCTCAGGAGTAGAGCAGATATCATCTGTCGTCCTGAGCACGTCAGCGACTGCAGAAGAGAGCGCTGCGGCCAGCGAGGAGCTTGCAGCTCAGGCGCAGACGCTTAGAGAGCTCGTAGGTACCTTCAGGATAAAAAGCGATTTTTAATAAGAATGATTGAAACCTGAATAAGAATATTTGAAGCATACAAAAAAAGCAGTACCTCTGAATGAACCGGAGGTACTGCTTTTACGTTTTTACTGAAGTGAGTTATTTTATTCTGAACTTGCCGATCAGATTGTCCAGGATCTGAGACTGTCCGAACAGCTCTTCGCTTGCTGCGGCGCTTTCCTCGGCTGTAGCCGAGTTTGTCTGTACAACTGCGGATATCTGATCCATGCCCGTCGTTATCTGAGATATGGCAACTGATTCCTGCTGGAGCGAGTCTGATATGAGATCTATTTTCTCTACTATGGACAGGGAATCAGAAGAAACCTTTGAAACTGAGTCTGCGGTCTTTACGGCCATCGCAGATCCATCTTTTATCAGCTCCACTGAAGATTCTATGAGCTCTGAGATATTTCTTGCCGCCTCGGCGCTCTTGCCCGCGAGATTCCTTACTTCATCCGCTACGACGGCAAAGCCTTTTCCGGCGCTTCCTGCTCTTGCGGCCTCTACTGCGGCGTTGAGCGCGAGGATGTTGGTCTGGAAGGTAATGTCTTCGATGGTCTTGACTATAAGGGAGATCTCATTTGACTTGCTGTCGATGGCCTTCATCGCTTCGAGCAGGTTCTGCATCTGGGAGTTGCTGCTTTCCATCTCGGTTCCCATCTCAGCTGCCTGCCTGCTCACGTTTTCGGCGTTTATGGCATTTTTATTTACCTTGTCTGAGATATCCTCTATCGTCGCTGAGAGCTCCTCGACTGAGCTTGCCTGCTCGGCAGCTCCCTGAGCCAGAGACTGGGATGCGCTCGAAACCTGATCTGAGCTTAATGAGACTTGACCTGATGCCTGCTGCATCTCGGCAAGTACTTCATTCAGAGAGTAGATTATGTTGTTGAGGGAATCCTTTATTTTCTGGAAATCGCCTTCGTATTCACGATCTACTTCGAGCTGGAGATTTCCTGAGGCAATGTTTTCGAGTATATATGATATGTCGCTTATATATCCATGCAGGCTCTCCGATGTGGATGTGAATATCCTCATGAGATCTCCGAGCTCGTCCTCAGGAATCTTTGATTCATCGAGCTTTGTATTCAGATTTCCTTTTCCCATCTGCTCCGCCATGTCTATGACATCATTCAGAGGAGAAAGAGATTTCTTGAGTATCGCAAGTGCCATAAGAGCAAGTATCAGGACGCCTGCAATCGCTATTGCGATAACGATTAGAGTTACGTTTCTCACCGGCGCCAGGGCTTCACTCTGGTCCACTACGAATACGCTCGACCATGATTTGTCAAAGCCGCTTATCTTCACGGGGGAATGCACTACGAAGGTCTTCCCGCTGCCGTCTATGGAGCGGTCGCCCTCGCTTATTATGAATTCTCCATTTTTTGAGGCATTCAGCACGAAATCATTTTCGCCGGCTGACTCATATACTGTACCTACCATGGAAGGGTCTGCCGAGTGGGCGATATAGCTTGCTCCGTTGGTGAGCATATAGCTGTAGGCTGTTTCGTAGTCGCCTCTGTCGTATTCAAGTCCGCTTATAGCGTCTGTGAGTATGTCGCAGTTGGCAACTCCTATGAAATTTCCGTTTGCATCGAGGATGGGATTGCTTAGAGTTATAAGCCATACGGTCTCACCTGTGGAAAGCTCGTATGAGTAAGGCTCTGTTATGTGCGTTGAGAGAGTGTCTCTTGCAGGAGCATAGTAATCTGCGGGTGAATATGTTTCATAGTCGTTATACACATCCATTACTACATCAGCGCCGTCGCGAAATGCATAGTATGAGAGCCCCTGAGGAGTATCTTCAAAGAACCTGTCCGGCTCAAACGCATAGTAGGCGGAAAAAATCCTGTCATCCTTGAGGATTTCGGTAAGGGAATTCTTCAGCATCCTTTCTGCAGATTCCTTATCAAGTGACCGGTACCTGTTGACCTCCATTGCGAGGGCCTTTGAGGTAGTCTGAAGATTTTCCAGGTAGGCCTGGGCAATGTTGGCGTTGTGTTTTGAGATATAGCTTATCTCGCTCTTTACATCTCCTGAAATAATGCTGTTGAGAAGTATGTTCAGCGCGATGCAGATAACGAGCATTACGGCTGTGACTATTCCCGCGATTTTCAGCGGTATCTGGAACATGAGGCTTTTTCTGTTTTTGATCATATACACATTCGATTCCTTTCTTTGTGGATAACTGGGGTCTTATAAAAAAGTTGTTTTACTATGATAGCACCATAGCGTGGGAACTGTCAATAATTTCAGAAATCATCTTTGTGAAAAAATAATTGACATGGGTGTAAAGACATGATATCCTTAAGAAAATTGAATAATGAATCTTCAGGGCAGGGTGAAATTCCCGACCGGCGGTAAAGTCCGCGAGCCTTAATTGGCTGAACTTGTGCAATTCAAGTACCGACAGTAGAGTCTGGATGAAAGAAGACATTTACAGGAATCATTTCCTGTATTTACAGCATGTAAAAAATGAGCTCTGGAATGTAACCGCATTTCAGAGATTTTTTATTTTTATGCAGATTTTTGAGCCCTGAATATTTTAAATATTCAGGGTTTTTTATTTGGTAAGAAAAAGGAGAGCGGATTATGAGAGAAAACTACATGAGACTCGCCATGGAGCTGGCACTTAAAGGCGGAAACAGGGTGAGTCCCAACCCGATGGTAGGCGCCGTCATAGTAAAGGACGGAGAAATCATAGGTCAGGGATATCATGAAGAATACGGCGGGCCTCATGCAGAGATAAATGCTCTCAGATCCGCAGACAGATCTCCCGAGGGGGCCACCATGTATGTAACGCTTGAGCCCTGCTGCCATCATGGAAAGACCCCGCCCTGCACAGAGGCTTTAATAAGGAGCGGCATATCGAGGGTAGTCGTGGGGGCAAAGGATCCTAATCCGCTTGTTGCTGGCAGAGGAATGGAGATTCTCAGAGAAAGTGGTATAAGCGTTGAAATATCAGAGCTCGAAAGTGAATGCGAGGCGCTGAACCGGATATTCTTTCACTACATAAGGACAGGAACTCCATATGTGGTCATGAAATACGCAATGACTCTCGATGGAAAGACAGCAACCTCGAGCGGCAGATCGAGGTGGATAAGCGGAGAGGTTTCCAGAGAGAACGTTCACAGGACAAGGAACATGCTGACGGCCATAATGACGGGCTCGGGCACTGTGCTTGCAGATGATCCTGAGCTTACCTGCAGGATAGAGGGAGGAAGAGACCCCATCAGGATAATATGTGACAGCAGGCTCAGGATTCCTCTTGATGCGAAGGTGTTCAGGAATACAGACAGGATACGTACCATAGTGGCAACCTGTACCAAAGACAGATTAAGGATTGAAAACCTTGAAAACGCTGGATGCAGGGTAATAAGAGTAAAAGAGCGCGATGGGCATCTTGATCTGAACATGCTGATGAAGAAGCTGGGAGAAGAGAAGATAGACAGCATACTGCTGGAGGGTGGATCCACGCTCAATGCGGCGGCGCTGGAGTCTGGAATCGTAAGCAGCGTGCAGGCATATATCGCGCCAAAGATATTTGGGGGAGAGAACGCCAAAGGGCCTGTCGGAGGTATCGGGGTATTCAGCCCTGAGATGGCATACATGATGAAGAACAGGAAGATCACGATTATGGATGAGGACATACTGCTGGAATATGAGGTGGAAAGATGTTTACAGGAATAATCGAAGAGACAGGAAGGATAGTCAGGATCGAAAGAGGCGCAAGGTCATCGAGGCTGTGGATTGAAGGAAAGAGAATATTTGACGACCTCAGGCTGGGAGACAGCGTAGCGGTAAATGGAGTATGCCTCACGGTGTCGCACATGAGCTCGAATATATTCACGGCAGACGTGATGAGCGAGACCATATCGAGGAGCTCCCTGGGGATGCTCAGGCAGGGGAGCAGAGTCAACCTTGAGAGGGCGATGCCCGCAAATGGAAGGTTTGGAGGGCACATAGTCAGCGGCCACATAGACGGAACCGGAACCATAGAATCCATGAAAGAAGACGAGAATGCCGTATGGATAACCATAAGCACAACGGAGAAGATATCGAGATATATAATCGAAAAAGGCTCTGTAGCCATAGACGGCATAAGCCTTACGGTGGCGCAGGAGAGCCCGGGAAGGTTCTCGGTATCGGTAATCCCTCACACAGGAAAAGAAACGACGCTTCTCGAAAAGAAAGCAGGAGACACCGTAAATATAGAAAATGATGTCCTGGGAAAATATATAGAGCGATTTTCAGGATACGCAAAGGTAAAAGGCACGGCTTCAGAGGAAAATAAAAGCGAGAGCAGGATCACTGCAGAATTTCTCATGAAGTCAGGATTTTAAATAAAGGGAGGATAAGAGATGTTTAAATTCAACACTATAGAAGAGGCGCTTGAGGATCTCAGACAGGGAAAGATAATAGTAGTGACAGACGATGAGGACAGAGAAAATGAGGGAGACTTCATATGCGCAGGCGAATTTGCCACCACGGAGAACATAAACTTCATGGCTATCCATGGAAAAGGACTCATATGCATGCCTATGAGCAGAGAGCTTGCAGACAGGCTTGATTTTCATCAGATGGTCACAAGAAACACAGACAATCATGAAACTGCATTCACTGTATCGGTGGATCACGTGGACACTACTACAGGAATATCCGCAGCAGAAAGATCGGTCACAGCCCTCAAGATACTTGAAGACGGGGCAAAGCCGGAGGATTTCAGGAGGCCTGGCCATATGTTCCCTCTTATAGCGAAGGATAACGGAGTGCTTGCACGAAACGGACATACAGAGGCGACTGTGGACCTTATGAAGATGGCAGGCCTAAAGCCATGCGGGCTCTGCTGCGAGATAATGAGAGAGGACGGCACCATGATGAGGACTCCGGAGCTCATGGAGCTTGCTCAGAGGTTTGGGTTCAAGTTCATAACGATAAAGGCGCTTCAGGATTACAGAAAGCGGTTTGACAACCTTGTGGAGAGGGTGGTAGAGACCAAAATGCCACTTATCCACGGAGAATTCAGGGCGATAGGGTATATAAACAGGCTAAACGGCGAGCACCACGTGGCGCTCGTAAAGGGAGATATTACAGATGGTGAGCCTGTGCTTTGCAGGGTTCATTCCGAGTGTCTCACGGGAGACTGCTTCGGATCTCTCAGATGTGACTGTGGCCAGCAGTTTGATGCGGCTATGGCACAGATCGAGAAAGAGGGCAGAGGCGTGATGCTCTACATGAGGCAGGAAGGCAGGGGCATAGGCCTCATAAACAAGCTTAAGGCCTATGCGCTTCAGGACACTGGCCTGGACACGGTCGAAGCAAACCTTGCACTCGGCTTTGAGGAAGACCTCAGAGAATACTATATAGGAGCTCAGATACTGAGGGACCTCGGCATAAAGAAGCTGAATCTGCTGACAAACAATCCGAAGAAGATCGATGGGCTTTCCGAATTTGGGATAGAGATAACAGAGAGAGTGCCTATCCAGATGGAAGCTACGGAGCACGACCATTTCTATCTCAAGACCAAGCAGGACAAGATGGGACACATGATGCATTTTTAATATTAAATTAAATCTAAAGGAGAGAAAACATGAAAACATACGAAGGAAATCTGGTATCAAGAGGAATAAAGGTAGGGATAGTTGCGGCGAGGTTCAATGAATTCATAGTTTCAAAGCTCATATCAGGCGCAACCGACGGGCTTGTGCGTCATGACGTCAGGGAAGAGGACATAGAGATAGCATGGGTACCGGGCGCATTTGAGATTCCGCTGATAGCTTCGAAGATGGCAAAGTCAGGAAAGTATGATGCAGTCATATGCCTTGGGGCCGTAATAAGAGGGGCTACCACCCACTATGACTATGTATGCAGCGAGGTTACAAAGGGGATCGCAAGCGTGTCTCTTGGAGCGGACATACCGGTTATGTTCGGGATACTGACTACGGAAAACATCGAGCAGGCTATAGAAAGAGCGGGAACAAAAGCGGGAAACAAAGGATATGACTGTGCCATGGGAGCAATCGAGATGGTAAACCTGATAAGGAAAATAGAGCAGTAAAATGAAGGGCGTGATTTTTGATTATGACGGCACCCTGCATGAGAGCATAAGGATATATTCACCGGCATTTAGAAGAGCCTACGAATATCTGGCAGCCAAAGGGCATGCGCCTCAGAGAGAATGGAGCGACATCGAGATAGGAAGGTGGCTCGGGTACAGCAGCAGGGACATGTGGAATGAGTTCATGCCGGGACTGGATGAAGATACGGTGCAGCACTGCAGCGCCCTGATAGGAGAGGCAATGCTCGAGCTCACGGCAGGCGGAAAGGCAAGGCTCTACGAAGGCAGCCTTGAGACCCTGGAGCTGCTTAAGAACAGAGGCTACAGGCTGATATTTCTAAGCAACTGCAAGACCAGCTATATGAACGCGCACATACAGGCTTTTCATCTGGACAGATATTTTGACGGGTTTTACTGTACCCAGCAGTATGACTTTGCACCAAAGCATGAGATATTCAGCCATATAATTTCTGAGCACCCGGCGGTCTATACCGTTGCCGGGGACCGTTTCCAGGACATGGAGATAGCGAAGAAACACCATCTCCTGTCCATAGGCTGCAACTATGGCTATGGGGAGCCGCATGAGCTTGAAGATGCTGACTTCAGGATTTCTGACATAAGAGAGCTCGGGGACATACTAAAGTAGGCGCTTGTCTGCTAAATTCCGCTGTAGCCCTCGGGGATTTCAAACATGTCAGGAGTGACATTTTCGGAGAACTCCGTGATTTCCATCATTACCGTTTCTACTGGATTGGTATTGAGGACAGCATGGAGTTTTTTGTCATCTTCAGTGTCAAAAAAGAACTTCAGCTTGCCTATGTCATAGCTGTATTCTTCGTATTTCATGGTCCTTCCGTCTATTATCTCCTCACCCTCGGAACTGAACTCCAGAGATTCTCCGTTTATCATGCTGGTTTCCATGTTGGACATTGTTCCGGTGATGTAGCTGCGGGATTCATCGTCGACCATGAAAGCGGTATCGCCCCTGGTTATTATGTGACTTTTTGAGCCTTCCGCCTGGATTATCCAAAGTGAATTTTCGCCTTCTCTTGCAATGGTCACGTCTGAGAATATGTCCTCAGGATCCAGATCCACAACTCCCCTGAACTTTAGGACGTATCTTCCGCTCTTAAGAAGCTCTACGTATGGATTTGAGAGCAGCTTTGAGGTATCGACCTGCGCGGCATCCTCTGAAGCAGTATCCTCGGGAGCGGTCTCTCCGGAGATGGCATCCTCTGAAGCGGCATCTTCAGACACCTGATTTTCGGTAGCGGCATCATCCTTGCTGCATCCTGCAAGTGAGAGGCTCATAGTTAATATGATCATAAGAAAATACAATATTTTTTTCATTGATTGCAAACCTTCCTTTATATAGGACATTTCAAATATATAATTAACGAATTTCAAATCATGTCATTCATTCCGTGTTTTTAATATGGTAACAAATAGATATTCTATCATATTATCGGCAGAAATCAAACCCGATTATTAAAAAATGGAAATTAATTTATGCCGCATGGACAACAGGCATTGACCAAAGCCTTCATGAGTGCTACAATCAGAGTATATCGATATAATACAGGGAGCTGATGCGAAATCGGCTGAGATAGGAGTTAGCGCACTCCTGACCTTAGACCTGATCCAGGTAATGCTGGCGTAGGAAAAATAAATTGAGAAATTTTTTCTGCGCAGGCTCAGCTTGCGTATTTTTTATTTATAAATAAATGAAATGGAGAACAGTATGAAACAACCGGAAGCAAGTATTGCAATACAGGTACTTCCTGCAGTCGAGGGAGAAAAGGTGATAGAGGTAGTGGACAAGGTGATCGAATATATAAAGTCCACCGGACTCAACACTTATGTGGGACCTTTTGAGACCACGGTAGAAGGTGATTTTGAAAAGCTTATGGAGATAGTGAAGCAGTGCCAGATAATATGCATACGCGAGGGTGCTCCGAGCGTTATGTCATATGTAAAGATAGCCTTCAATCCCGAGGCGGGGGTGTGGTCAATTGACAAAAAAGTTAAGAAGCATCACGAATAACATCCATTCGATTGTCTTCATGGCGGTGATAGTGCTCATATGGCATCTGGTATGCCGATTTGAGCTGGTGCCGGGATTCATGCTTCCTTCACCAGAAAGCGTGGCAATCGCTCTTTTCAGGGACGCATCTCTGCTGATGGATCACGCGGCAATATCTCTCACGGAGGCTTTTGCAGGGCTTTTTCTGAGCATCATCTTTGCCCTTCTGCTCGCAGTTGCTATGAATGAGTCGGAGTTTATCAGAAAGACGCTGTATCCTGCGGTAATAATAACGCAGACAGTGCCTGCGATAGCAATGGCTCCGCTTCTTGTGCTCTGGATGGGCTATGGCATGGCGCCAAAGATAGTGCTCATATTCATCACGTGCTTCTTTCCTATGACGGTGAGCACCCTTGGAGGGCTTATGTCCGTGGATGAGGATATAATAAGGCTTTTCAGGTCCATGGGGGCAGGAAGGCTAAAGATACTCCTGTGGGTAAAGCTGCCCTCGGCTATGGAAAGCTTCTTTTCAGGACTCAGGCTCGCGGTTTCATATTCGATAGTTGGCGCGGTAATAGCGGAGTGGCTAGGTGGAAATGGCGGGCTTGGCGTATACATGACCCGTGTGAGAAAGTCCTATGCGTTCGACAGGATGTTTGCGGTAATAATATTCATAAGCATACTGAGCCTGATACTGATCAAGCTGGTGGACATGATACAGAAAAAAAGCATGCCATGGAAGAGCATCAGGGAGAAATCGGAGCAGGGAGACTGATTATAAACGAGACAGATAAGATAAAAATAACGGACAGTTATAATACAACTGATAACAGGACAAGGAGAAAATGACATGAAATTCTGGAAAAAACTTGCAAGCGCAGCGCTTGCGGCTTCAATGGTGATTGCACTCGGAGCATGCTCGGGAGGAGACTCGGACGGAGGAGCTTCAGACGCAGCAGAGCTTAAAAAGGTTACATTCGTGCTCGACTGGACCCCGAACACGAACCATACAGGGGTATATGCAGCCATTGAGAACGGATATTATCAAGAAGCAGGACTTGAGGTGGAGATAATACAGCCTCCGGAAGACGGAGCGCTTGCTGCAGTAGGTACAGGGCATGCGCAGTTTGGCGTGGATTTTCAGGAATCCCTGGCAGTAGCGCTCACAGCGGAGCAGCCTGTTCCGGTTACTGCAGTCGCAGCGGTACTGGATCACAATACTTCGGGAATAATCTCCATGAAGGACAAAGGAATAGACAGCTTTGACAAGCTTGAAGGAAAGACATATGCTACCTGGGACATGCCATCGGAAAAGGCAATCATAAAGCAGGTAATGACTGATGCAGGCGCAGATTATGAGAAGCTGAACATGGTGCCTCACCCTGGATCAGATGCGCTTTCGCTCATGCAGACAGATGTAGACGCCGTATGGGTATATGAAGGATGGGACGTTATGATGGCAGAGCTTGCGGGGATAGAGTACAACTATATTCCTTTTGCAAACCAGTCTCCTGTGCTTGATTTCTATACTCCGGTAATAGTTGCCAGCAACGACTTCCTGGATTCTGATCCGGATACGGCAAAGGCATTCATGAGCGCTACGGCAAAGGGATATGAATTCGCTGCGCAGAACCCTTCTCAGGCAGCTGAAATACTGGTAAAGCATGTGCCTGAGCTTTCACCGGACCTTGTTAAAAAAAGTCAGGAGTATCTCGCTCAGCAGTATATGGGTGAAAAATCAGCCTGGGGAGCGATTGACGAAGAAAGATGGAGCGCATTCTATGGCTGGATGTTCGAGCAGGGCCTGATTCCAAGAGAGCTTGGAAATGAAGGCTTTACAAACGAGTACCTTCCTCAGTAGAAAGCATCGGCAGCTGCCGTATTTTGCAAAAAGAAATGGAGCGCAGACATGGCTTTTTTTGAAGCGGAAAATATATATAAATCCTATGACGGAGAGCCCATACTGGATAATGTGACGGTCAGGCTTGAAAAAGGAGAGCTGGTGTCCCTGCTTGGTGAAAGTGGTATAGGAAAGACGACGCTTTTCAACATAATGTCGGGGCTTGAAAATCCTGACAGCGGGAAAGTGAGCCTTGATGGAAATGACGTGACTGGAATACCGGGAAAGATAAGCTACATGCAGCAGAAAGACCTGCTTCTGCCTTTTCTGACCATAATAGATAATGTCAGCATTCCACTCAGGATAAAGGGCGTGAGCAAATCAGAGGCCAGAAGGACGGCAACGGAATATATACAGGAGTTCGGACTCGATGGGGCAGAGCACAAGTATCCTGTCCAGCTTTCGGGAGGGATGCGTCAGAGGGCTGCATTTCTGAGATCATATCTGTATTCGGACAATGTGATGCTCCTGGATGAGCCCTTCAGCGCGCTTGATTCCATCACGAAATCAGCTATGCACAAGTGGTACAGAAAGGTGTCTGATCTTCACGGGACCACAACCTTCTTCATAACGCATGATATTGATGAAGCGCTGCTGCTGTCGGACAGGATATATATAATGGAGGGGCCTGTCGGGCATATAACGAGAGAATTCAGTGTCGCAGGAGGCAGGGACAGAGGTGCGGAGTTTGCCATGACTGAGGAATTCATACAGCTCAAGAAGCAGATCATGGAATATATTAAAGGATAGTCTATGTCATAATTATTTATGATAATGCATAAATCCCTGCTGAAAGCATAACGCTTTTAGCAGGGATTTATCTGTCTTATTGAAAGATCATTATTTTATTTAAATATTCCGAACGGCTTTCCAACTGGAAGGAAAGTTTTTCCAAAGTGGTTGTTAAGCACGTTTGCGCCGCATCCGTAGAAAGAAAGGATAGCTATAAGAAGCTCAGAGTAAGCTGCAAGGCTGTGCATTGCGTGCTCCGCTATTCCAAGGTTTGAAAGCGCAAGTCCGAGGAAGAGGAAATCTATCAGTACGAAGATGAAGAACAGTACCTTGTTAGTTTCCATCGCTCCGATAGTCATGAAGAGCGTAAATATCAGATAACCTAAAAATGCGAATCCGAACTGCTTTGGATCTGCAGCAGCTGCAAGTGTTTCTCCAAAAACTCCGTTCTGGATCATCCATGACATTGCCATAGCGAACCAGAAGAATGCGTATGCTCCAAAAGCAGTAGCGCCAAAGTGGTTGTTATGCTTGAAATCATTTATGCAGGCAACAAGCTGAGCAGCAGCTCCTAAAAATATTGCCCATGGGATAACAAGTGATACCCCAGATGTGAGACCCAGTTTCTGAGAAGACGCAACAAGTGTAACCATTGCGAGTCCAAAAAGTCCGATAGCCGAAGGGTCAGCTACAACTATCTTAACCTTACTTTCGTTCATGATACCTCCGAATAATAATATAATTTTTAATAATGCAAAAAATGCATGCCATCAAACTTTACCAAATTTATGTACGCTTGTCAACAACAATTATGAACAATTTTAAAAAAAGCACCTCCATTGGATGAAGGTGCTCTGGATATTATATTTACATATGCTGAATATTATTCACAAACAACTATCCAGCCCTCTGGAGCTTCTACTTCTCCAAACTGGATTCCTGTAAGCGTCTCATAAAGCTTCTTAGTAACAGGGCCAACCTCTGTCTCGCTGTGGAATACGTGCATCTTGCCGTTGTGAGAGATTCCGCCTATCGGAGATATAACAGCTGCAGTACCACATGCGCCCGCCTCTGCGAACTCGTCAAGATTGTCTATGAGGACGTCTCTTTCTTCAACTTCCATTCCAAGATATTCCTTTGCAACATGCATAAGTGAATATTTAGTTATACTTGGAAGTATAGATGGTGAGAATGGAGTAACGAACTTGTTGTCCTTTGTTATTCCAAAGAAGTTTGCAGCGCCTACTTCTTCTATTTTTGTGTGAGTCGCAGGGTCAAGGTAGATACAGTCTGCAAAACCACTGTTAACAGCAAGCTGATGAGGATAAAGGCTTCCTGCATAGTTTCCTCCAACCTTTGCCGCGCCTGTTCCGTGTGGAGCAGCTCTGTCGAATTCAGATGTGATAAAGTTTACAGGAGTCATTCCACCCTTGAAGTAAGCTCCAACCGGCATGCAGAATACTGCGAATATATATTCAGGAGCAGGTTTTACTCCTATGTTCTCTCCAACTCCGATGAGCATCGGTCTCAGGTAAAGTGTAGCTCCTGTGCCGTATGGCGGAACCCACTTCATGTTTGCCTTGACTACCTGAACGCAGGCATCTATGAATTTCTCAACAGGAACCTGAGGCATAAGCAGTCTGTCTGCACTGTTGTTCATTCTCTTTGCATTCTGATCAGGTCTGAAAAGCTGAACCTTGCCTTCTTTTGTCGTGTAAGCCTTAAGGCCTTCAAAAGACTGCTGACCATAGTGAAGCGCCGTAGCACATTCTTCTATGTATAATCTGTTGTCTTCAACAAGAGCTCCGTCGTCCCATTTGCCATCCTTATATCTTGAAACATATCTGAAGTCTGTTTTAAGATAGCTGAACCCAAGATTTTTCCAGTCGATATTTACTTTTTCCATTTTAATTTCCTCCTTTGGATAAATAGCTGATAACAATATAATGCCACACTTTTTAAATAAAATCTATATTAAAGCGTTAAAACAGCAGGAAATTTTTATGAGCATCTGTTTTTTGATTATCATATGCTCATGAAAGGTCCGAATCTTGCGAGGTACTCCTGATGCTCCTGGTACTGCGGATCATATGCGCCTACTTTTCGCCAGAAGGACCTGTCGTGGTTGAGGTGGAGTATGTGGCAGAGCTCATGGATTATCACGTAATCTATCACTTCCTGCGGAGCCATGGAAAGGCGGTAATTGAAAGTGAGCTCTCTGAGTGAATTGCAGGTTCCCCAGGTGGCGGGGGAATCCACGATAGACACGCTCTTTGACTTTACGCCGATGATGCCTTCGAAATGCCTGACTCTTTTTTTAACTATTTCGCCTGTCTTTGATACATAAAACTTCTTAATCATCTCCTGAGCTTTCTCATCCGAATCCGGGATCTCTCCTATTATCTCAGAGAGGCTGCATGCATACCCGAGATACAGAAAGGTTTCTTCGCCCTCATAGCGCTTCTCCCTGGATATATATCTCCTGTTTTCAAGCTTCTCAAGCACTTTCAGGATTTCACTTGAATTGGATATCACGAAATCTGTTATATCGCTCGCCTGCGTCTTTGGAGGAGCCTTTACCGTGACATATCCTTCCGGCGTTATATCCAGGCTCAGCTTCTTTCTCTTTGAATATTCGACATTAAATACAACTTCTCTGCCTTTTATTTCAATCTGCATATCTGATTCTCCGGCTATAATAAAAACAAAACAATCCCATACAGATATATTATATCAGAATATTGCCTTCAGAAAATGCTCAGATATGGAAATCATGAATCAAAGATGATATAATGAAGGGTAACGACAGAACATGACTTTAAAACTATAAAATTAATATAAAAGGAGAACCCGATATGGATACTACGGTTAATATGGACAGAGAAAAGGCGTTTGAGCTTCTTGAAAAATATGTTTCCACTCCGCACATAAAGATACATTCACTTGCTACAGAGGCCGTGATGCGGGCGCTTGCGACGAGGCTATCTCCGGGAGACGAGCAGATGTGGGCAGTGGCAGGGCTTCTTCACGATCTTGACGAGGACTGCTGCGACTGGCGAAACGACATGTCCACGCATGGGCCAAAGAGCATAGAGATACTGAAGGAACACAATTTCGGTAACGAAGATATTTACAATGCAATACTGGCGCACAATCCGGAGAATGGAAAGAAGCCGGAGACGAAATTTGAGATAGCGATGTACGCGGGAGATCCTATAACTGGATTCATAAATGCCATAGCGCTTGTATATCCAGATAAAAAGATAGGCAGCGTGAAGGTAAAATCGATAATAAAGAGGATGAAGGAAACCAGATTTGCCGCAGGAGCAAACAGGGAGGCCATGATGGCGATCGAAAAGACCGGGATCCCATTCGCCGAGTTTGCTGAGATTTCGCTCAACGCGATGCAGGAGATAGCAGAAGATCTGGGCCTTTAAAGTAACGGCTTTTGAAAGAACAGGAGAACAAGATGTATATAGATGATACGATTGCCGCCATTGTGACTGCACCGGGAGAAGCCGGAGTAGGCATAATCAGGGTGAGCGGCAGGAATGCGCTCGAGTGCGTTAACCGCATATTCGAGCCCGCAAGGCCAGGAGTAAGGCTTGAAGAAAAGGTAAGATACATGACGCTCGGGCATATAGTAGATAGATCAGATGCCTCTCAGAAAAAGACCGTAGACGAGGTGCTGTGCGTATACATGAAGGCACCGTACACATATACGAGAGAAGATGTGGTCGAGATAAACTGTCACGGTGGTTACCTGAGCCTGAGAAAGACGCTTGAGCTTGTCCTGAAAAACGGGGCGAGGCTTGCTGAAAGAGGAGAATATACAAAGAGAGCGTTTCTGAACGGCAGGATAGACCTGTCCCAGGCGGAAGCGGTAATGGATATAATAACTGCAAAGACCGGAAAGAGCCATGAGCTATCCCAGCGGCAGCTTGAAGGAAAGCTTTCAGGAAAGCTCTCCGAGATAAGACACGCAGTCACGGCAGACCTTGCGAGGATAACCGTAGCCGTGGATTTCCCCGAAGAAGACGAGCCGGAGGTTACCTACGCGGAGCTCATAGAGAGCACGCAGAATCACCTACAGGAGATAGAGCGGATGGTTCAGAGCTTTGAGGCAGGAAAGATATACAGGGACGGCCTCAGGACGGTAATCATAGGAAAGCCGAACGTGGGCAAATCCTCACTTCTCAACGGCATACTGAAGGAAAACAGGGCAATAGTGACTGACATAGCAGGCACTACAAGAGACATAATAGAAGAATACCTTACTCTTGACGGGATACCGATAAGGCTCGTGGACACGGCGGGAATAAGATCCACCGATGACGTGGTAGAGAAGATAGGGGTTGAGCGCTCAAAGGAGTCCATCGAAAACGCGGACCTAGTGATCCTGATGCTCGACCGCTCAAGAGAGCTCGACCGCGAGGACATTGACATAATAGACATCGCTAAGGACAAGAAGCTCATAGTCATAATAAACAAGCAGGACCTTGAGAGCAGGCTCGACGAAGAGACCGTCAGGCAGCACCTTGAGACAGGCAGCATAATCCATGCCTCTGTGATAAACAATCAGGGGATAGATGAGCTCAAGGCCATGATAAAACATATGGTAGAGGGGCAGGGACTCACTGCGGACAATGATTACATGATAAACAACGTCCGCCACAAGAATGCCCTCGAAAGAGCGGCAAAGGCTTGCGAGGATGCGCTTGAGTCGCTTTCTGCAGAGCTTCCGCTGGACATAATAGAGACGGATTTCAAGAATATATGGGACTATCTCGGAGAGATAACAGGAGATACCACGTCAGAAACCCTTCTGGATACCATATTTGCAAACTTCTGCATAGGGAAATAAAGCTTCACAGCTATATTTCGGATGCAGTACTGATTAAAAAATCGATTTATTTACAGATAGAATTTTGGAGGAAAAATGTATTTTGATGCAGAAAAATATGACATTATAGTTGTCGGAGCAGGTCACGCAGGCTGCGAAGCCGCGCTTGCGAGTGCGAGGATGGGAAAAAAGACCCTGATGATAACTCTGTCACTTGACACCATAGCGCACATGCCGTGCAATCCGGCTATAGGCGGAACAGGAAAGAGCCAGCTCGTAAGGGAGATTGATGCTCTTGGCGGAGAAATGGGTAGGAATATAGACAGGACATTCATACAGTCGAGGACCCTCAATGCCTCAAAAGGACCGGCGGTTCAGTCGGTAAGAGCTCAGGCGGACAAGGTCAGATACCACGTCGAGATGAAGAAGGTCATGGAGAACACTCCAAATCTGGATCTCGTGATGGATGAGGCGGTCTCGCTTATACATGAGAATAGCAAGGTAAAGGGAGTAAGGACGAAGCAGTTCTGCCAGTACCTGGCCGATGCAGTCATACTCTGTACAGGAGTATTCCTCAACGGAAGGATTTATATGGGAGAAGTCAATTTCCCGTCAGGCCCTATAGGACAGCCAAATGCGCCGTACCTCAGCGACAGCCTGCTTGAGCTTGGACTTCCGCTGAGAAAGTTCAAGACAGGAACTCCGGCCAGAGTCCATGGAGATTCCATAGATTTCAGCAAAATGGAGATACAGCACGGAGATGATGACATAGTGCCATTTTCATTCATGACGGAAAAGGTAGAGGAGATGGATCAGGTTCCATGCTATCTCACAAGGACCACTACGAGGACCCATGACATAATAAGAGAAAACCTCAGCCGCTCGGCAGTATATGGCGGCATGATAGAGAGCACAGGTCCAAGGTACTGCCCATCGATAGAGGACAAGGTAGTCAGATTTTCTGAAAAGCAGAGCCACCAGTTCTTCGTGGAGCCGGAAGGAAGAGATACTAAGGAATACTATATCCAGGGCTTTTCGACCTCGCTTCCATATGAGATACAGCTTGAGATATATCACAGCGTTACAGGACTTGAAAATGCAAAGCTCATGAGGCCCGCATACGCCATAGAGTACGACTGCATAGATCCGCTTCACCTTATGCCTTCGCTTGAGGTGATGTCGGTAGAAAATCTCTTCAGCGCGGGGCAGTTCAATGGCACCAGCGGCTATGAGGAGGCAGCGGCTCAGGGGCTCATGGCAGGAATAAACGCCGTGAGAAAGCTTGACGGCATGGACCCCATTATATTCGACAGGGCTACCGCATATATAGGAGTTCTGATAGACGATCTCGTCACAAAGGGGACCAATGAGCCATACAGGATGATGACCTCAAGGTCAGAGTACCGCCTGCTTCTGAGGCAGGACAATGCAGACCTCAGGCTGACTCAGACAGGAAGAGATATAGGTCTCGTGGATGATGAGAGATACTCGAGATTCCTTGAGAAGAAATATGAGATAGAAAAAGAGATGAAAAGGCTCGAAGAAGAGAAGATAAAGCCTTCGGAGGCAAGGGGGCTGCTTGAGGAAATCGGCGCATCGCCGCTCAACAACACCATTTCCCTGGCAGACTTCATAAAGAGGCCTGAGATAAACTATGAGATACTGAAAAAGCTCGGGAAGTACGATGGAAGCCTCAACTGGCAGGTAACTGAACAGTGCGAGGTCCAGCTCAAATATGACGGGTATATAAAGAAGCAGGTACAGCAGGTTGAGTCATACCGAAAGCTTGAAAAGAGAATGATCCCAAGGGACATGGATTTTTCAGCAATAGACGGCCTCAGACTCGAGGCAAAGCAGAAGCTCGAGGCCATAAAGCCGCTGAACATAGGGCAGGCAAGCAGGATATCAGGAGTTTCGCCGGCAGACATATCGGTGCTCCTCGTATACCTTCAGGCATATAACAGAGAAAACGAACCTACCATGGAAAGCTACCATCCGCAGGACTGATATCCTGTAAGAGAAAGAGAGGCACAGATGAAAGAAGCTAAGGAAATCATAAGATATGATCAGGAAGTGCTCGACGAGATACTGATAAGCGGCCTTGAGAAGCTGGGACTTCTTGCAAGGGAAAACGACAAGATCGCAAGAGAGCTGTGCATGGACTTTGCGCTCTATAAGGACAGGCTCCTCGAATACAATTCGCACACGAACCTTACCGCTATAACAGATGAAAAAGAAGTATATATAAAGCATTTCCTGGATTCACTTTCGGCATTCAGGGCAATGGAGATGGCAAAAAAGAAGGTGGAGCTTCCGGAAGGAGCGAGCATAATAGACGTAGGGACAGGCGCAGGATTTCCTTCGCTTCCGATGAAGATATTCAGAAGAGATCTTCATCTCACTCTGCTCGATTCCCTCAACAAAAGAATAAAGTTCCTTCAGGAGGTATGTGAATCCCTTGAGCTTGAAGATACGCTTTGCCTTCACCAGAGAGCCGAGGAAGGCGCGAGGATGGAAGACCACAGGGAAGCCTATGACATGGCAGTATCCAGGGCAGTTGCTCAGCTGCCTGCGCTTCTTGAATACTGCATCCCATACGTAAAGGTCGGAGGATATTTCGTATGCCTCAAGGGCCCAGCCGTGGAGGATGAGATAAAGCTGAGCGAAAGAGCGCTGAAGGTGCTGAAGTCTGAGATAATAGAGGTCGTGGATGTGGAGATACCGCACAGCGAGCTGAGCCATAAGGTAGTAATAATAAGAAAGAATGGAAAGACAGACAAGGCGTATCCGAGAAAAGCCGGAAAGCCAAGCAAGGAGCCGCTGATCTAAGATGAACCAGATAACAGAGATAGCCCTTGAAGACATAATAAGGGATGAAGCCCAGCCAAGAAAGCACTTTGACAAAAGCGAGCTCTGTGAGCTGGCGGACTCGATAAAGAAATACGGCCTGCTTCAGCCCATAATAGTAACGAGGGATGAAAGCCAGGATAAATACACTATAATTGCGGGTGAGAGAAGATACAGATCCAGTGTCATCGCCGGTATGAAGACCATAAAGGCTCTTGTGAGGAGCCGCGAGGACAAATCGGAGATCGCGCTCATAGAAAACCTTCAGAGAAGGGACCTGAACAAGATAGAGGAAGCAAGTGCCATAAAGCGCATCATGGAAGAAAAGAAGTATACTCAGGAACAGGTTGCCGAGATACTGTCAAAAAGCAGGCCCTACATCGCAAACAGCCTGAGACTTCTCAGTCTGAGTCCTGATATCCAGAAAGCCCTGATAGACGAGAGAATATCGGATGCCCATGCCAGGGTGCTTGCCGGGATAAAGGAAGAACGTGAAAAGCAGAGGCTGCTGGAGAAGATAATAAACGAAAAGCTTTCCGTAAGGGAAGCTGAAAAACAGAGCAGAGATCTGAGGCAGAAGAAGGACATATTTCTTGAAAGCGCTCTGGTGGAGCTCGAAGACAGCCTGGGAACAAAGGTATACACAAAGGGAAGCGAAAAAAGCGGGACACTGTGCATCAGCTATCACAGCGGGTCACAGCTTGGAGATATAATTGAAAAATTGCTCGAGACGTTCAGATAAAACAGCTGACGCCTCAGAAAAGGAGAAATGTCATGATATATTTGGATAACTCAGCGACAACCTTTCCGAAACCGGAATCAGTGATTGAGGCTATCTCGGGATTCATGAGAAATACCTGCGCAAATCCGGGCAGGAGCGGTCATAAGATGGCTCAGGAGACAAACAGGGAGATACTGATGGCAAGGATGGAGCTTTCTGAGCTCCTTGGAGTTCAAAACCCCATGCAGACAGTGTTTACGAAAAATGCATCAGAGGCGCTCAATATGGCAATAAACGGATATCTGAGCCAGGGAGACCATGTGGTAACATCATGCATGGAGCACAACTCGGTGCTCAGGCCGCTGCACTTCCTTGAAGAAGAGGGTTTTATAACCCTTACGATAGTGGACAGCGATGATGAGGGATTTGTGCATGCGAAGGACATTCAAAAGGCCATAAACTGGGAGACCTCACTCGTGGCAGTTACCCATGCGAGCAATCTCACGGGGAGCATAAACGACATTGAAGAGATAGCGGACATGATAAGAAAAGAAAACGAGAGCAGAACAGGCAACAGGATAGCCCTTCTTGTGGATGCGGCTCAGACGGCTGGCTTTGCGGATATAGATATGACGGAGATGGGGATAGACCTGCTCGCGGGTGCAGGGCACAAATGCCTCTATGGCCCGACGGGAACAGGATTCCTGTGCGTGAATGAGCATATAAAGCTCAGACCGGTCTATCGCGGAGGGACAGGAAGCATATCCGAATCCCTTGAACAGCCGGATTTCATGCCGGACATGCTCGAGACCGGAACCCTCAATGCCGCAGGAATAGCAGGGCTAAGGGCCGGAGTGTCATATATCAGGGAAAATGGCATCGAAAAGCTCAGAGAGAAGCAGCAAAGCCACATAGCAAGGCTGATAAGGGAGCTTTCATCTATAGACGGAGTTACACTTTTTGGCACAAGAAATGCTTCAAAAAGAGCGGGAGCGGTAGCTATAAACATAAGAAACAGGGATTCTCAGGAGATAACGCATCTTCTCAGCAGTGAATATGATATAGCGACAAGAGGCGGCAAGCACTGCGCTCCTCTTGCACACACAAGGATGGGCACTCTCGAGCAGGGAATGGTAAGGATAAGCGTATCAAGCTTTACAACGGATAATGATATAGAGAGCGTGATACAGGCCGTAAGAGAGCTCGCGCAGGAATAAAGAGGTTCAGATGGATAAGGAAAAGATAGACAGCGTTCTGGAAGAGTTTCTGAAGCAGCAGGAGCTGCAGGCAGAGCGGGAGCGAAAAAAACAGGAGCTGGAGCTGAAAAAAGAAAGGCGTCAGAAGATATTCAACAGGGCAAAGATCATCCTCGCCGTGATTCTCATCTTTGCAGCACTCATATTCAACCCCTACAACATAAGGAAGATGAAGGATTATCGTCAGCAGCAGAGACCGAGGGAAGAATACCAGATGACCTGGAACTACTCGCAGGGCATGGAGGTCATCCCGTTTGGTCAGGACATACTAATATATGATTCTTCAAACCTCAGGCTGCTCAAGCTTTCGGGCGAGGAAATCTTCAATGTTAACCTTGCTCTTGACAGCTGGACTCTGGAGGTATCGGACAAAAACATATATCTTCTGGACAAGGTGGAAAAGACGCTGTATTTCATTTCCTCAAAGGGAGAATTCAAAAACAATGTGCAACTTTCGAACATACCTCAGAAGATAGTCGCAGGGAAAAACGGAGCAATCGCCGTATACTACAGGACAGAGGTTGGCGTCGAGGGGACTGTGTTTTTCAGCAGTGAAGGAAAACAGATAGCGGATCTCAACTTCCCGAAGGTAAGCATAACGAAGGTGATGGTGAACGACCAGAACCAGTTCACGGTACATGGGGTATACCGCATGGCACCGTCTCTTACGAGCAACATGTATCATTATTCTTCAGAAGGCAATCTTATATATTCTTCGGAGATAAAGGACGCCATAGTAATAGATCAGCTGGACATGAAGGACAGGTATATGCTCGTCGACATAAACAACCTTATAATGATGAAAAAGAACACCAACGAAGAGATGTTTCGCATAAGCTCTGCGATACCTTTCATATCGGTACAGCTTCACGAGGACAAAATCTATGCTCTGGACAGGAGAAACAAGCTCACGGTCATAAACCCCGATGGGACCATAGCGGATGAAAAGTATTTCCAGAGTGACTTTGAAGGCATAACCTGGCTGGATGGAGAGATGATTTTCTACAGCAGGGACTATATAAAGAACTCCCAGACTCAGCTCAAATTCCCCAAACCGATAGAAAAGGTAATACATGTCGGAAATCATCTGGGCGTTGTAATGAAGGGCGAGATCAGGCTGATGAACAGGATAGTGCAGTAATTTTGATATTAGATTGGAGAGAAGACGTTGAACAGTTTGGACATTGCATTTGGCATATATGCACTGACTCAGATATACAGAGGGTTCAGGCTCGGGTTCAGGCGCATGCTCTATGATACAGTAAAGTGGGTAATGATATTTGGCGGGGCAGGCCTTGGATACAGATTTCTCATGCCCCTTCTGATAAGACAAGAGAAGTACATCGAGATGTCAGCGGATGTAAACAAAAGCGTTCTCGGATTTATAAGCAAGACCTTTGAAGGAAGCGAAGGAAACCTCATAGCTGACTTCATACTTACCATTTCTCAGGATGCAAGCTTTGACAGGGTGGCCGTGTTCCTGATACTCATGATAATAGCAAGCCTCATTGCAAGGGCGCTCATCGTGGGCAGCTTCTGGAAATCCGGAAGCGAAGCAAAGATTCTCGGAGCGGCATTTGGATTTGTAAAGGCTTCTATATATACAATAATAGTTATGATGCTGCTTTCAGGAGTCATGAACATAGTGAATCCGGAAGGTTTCTACAGGTGGCAGATGGAAAGCAGGATATTAGATTATGTTAACCTTGTTTTTTAGAGATTTCGAAGGAGAATAGGAGAGAGTATGAAAACGACATTGGATCTTAAAGGGATGGCATGCCCAAAACCGGTGCTTGAGACACAGAAGGCATTCAAGAACCCTGAAATCACAGAATTTGAAGTCATAGTAGACAACACTTCAGCAAGAGAGAATCTAAAGAGGCTGGCAGCGAGCAAGGGATACAGATGCGATGTGTCAGAAGAGGGAAGCATAATAACGGTTACGATAAGAAGAGAAGCAGCGCTTGCCGTGGAAACTGACGGTCAGGAATATGTGGCGGCCTGCGACATAGATGCAGGAGATTCGATTACAGCGGGCAGGGTTCTCATGATAAAGAACGAATTCCTGGGAGATGGAAATGACGAACTCGGGAAGGTGCTGATGAAAGGCTTCCTTTATACTGTCACAGAAACAAAGCCATACCCTGAGAAGGTAGTGCTTCTGAATTCGGCGATAAAGCTGTCCACGATAAACGAAGAAACAGTAGTGCATCTTAAAAAGCTTGAAGAAGCAGGCACTAAGATATATAGCTGCGGAACCTGTCTCAACTACTATGATCTGGCAGATCAGCTTAAGGTAGGAGTTACAGGAAACATGTATGACGTGGTTGATTCGCTCATGTCCACTTCAGACAGGATAATATTATAGTACTTAAAGAGTTGATTGCTTAAGGAGAAGACGATGATAGAATTCGGAAATACCGGGATGAAGGTAAACAGGCTTGGATTTGGAGGAATCCCGATACAGAGGATAGATCAGCAGGGAGCAAATGAGCTGCTGGCCTTCATAAGAGAATCGGGAATAAATTTTCTGGATACGGCAAGGGCATACGGCCAGAGCGAGACCTATATAGGAGAAGCCATAAAAGGCATGAGAGACAGCTTTTATCTTGCAACTAAATCCATGTCCAGAGACTATGAGGGAATGAAAACGGATATCGAAAAAAGCCTGAGCGAGCTTCAGACGGATCACATAGACCTTTATCAGATACACAATGTGCAGTTTGCAGAGATTGAAAAGGTTATGTCAGAAGACGGAGCATACAGGGCGCTTTCAGAAGCCAGAGAGCAGGGAAAGATAAGGCATATAGGAATAACGACGCATACACTCGAAAGTCTTGAAAAAATAGTGGAGATGGGAACCGAGTTCTTTGCGAGCATACAGTTTCCATTCAACATAGTGGAATCCCAGGGAACGGAGCTTCTTACAAAAGCTCACGAAAAAGGCATGGGTACAATAATAATGAAGCCGCTTGCAGGTGGAGCCATAGAGGATCCGGAGCTTGCAGTAAGGTATATACTGGACAAGACATTTACGGACATAGTGATACCGGGGATGGGAGACATAGAAGAAGTAAGGCAGAACGTAGAGTCCGCAAAAGCCGTACTTGAGGCAGAAAACCATGAATTCAACGAGCAGGAGAGCCTAAGGATAGAAGAGATCAAGAAGGAGCTCACGGGAAACTTCTGCAGACGCTGCGGATACTGCAAGCCATGCCCACAGGGAATAGACATACCTCTGGCATTCCTTTCGGCAAGATACATGAAGAGATACAATCTCGCCGAGTGGGGATACGGAAGATATATGGCATCTCATATAGAGAAGGACGGAGAGCTCGCCTGTATAAGATGCGGCGCCTGCCTGCCTAAATGCCCATACTTCCTTCCTATACCTGATATGCTTGAGCAGGTATACAGAACGAAGATAGAGACCGATGCCGCAAGGAATGCCGGCAAATAAAATATACAGAAATGGAAAACATAAGATATGTATCTGATAAGCTTTAAATCGACCCATCACGCAATGATGATGGAAATGAAAGTAAAAGAGAAAAACCTCAAGGCGCTTACGATACCTACGCCCAGAGCCATAAGCAACAGCTGCGGGATGAGCATAAAGCTGATGGAGGAAGTAGAACTGGAAAAGCTTGTGGAGATAGTGGAAAAAGAAGACCTGAAGATACTTGGGATATTCAAGGTGGGAGACAATACCCTTGAAATGGTATATGAAGGAAGATAGGGAGGCAGTATGTACAAACCAATGAAGCTTGACCTTGGCGACAGAGTCACTACAAGGAAAAATCATCCATGTGGCGGCAATACCTTTGAGCTTACTAGAGTAGGAATGGACATAAGGATGAAGTGCGAGACCTGCGGAAAAGAAATATGGATTGCGAGACCAGAGCTCGAGCGAAGGATAAAGAAGCTTGAAAAAGCTCCCGGAAAGGAAGAGGTGCAGATATGAGCGCAAGAATCCTCAAAGGAAAACCGGTAGCAGATTCCATGCAGGCAGCTCTCAGCGAGAAAGCGCATGAGCTGAGGAAGAAAGGCATTATTCCAAAGCTGTGTATAATAAGGGTGGGCGAAAGAAGTGACGACATAGCCTATGAGACTGGCGCAGTAAAGAAGATGACCGCAACAGGCATAGAAGCAGACAGGGTGATACTCAATGCATCGTGCACTCAGGAAGAACTCGAAGAAGTCATGAAAGAAAAAAACAGTGACGAAGAAGTCCATGGCATACTCATGCTGAGGCCGCTCCCTGCACATCTTGACGAGAAAAAGATAACCCAGATGATATCTCCTGAAAAAGACGTCGACTGCATGAATCCGGCGACTCTCGCGGGAATATTCGAGCCTTCAGAGGGCCTTAAGACTCCATGCACTCCTCAGGCAGTAATAGAGATGCTCAGGTATTATGACATAGAGATGACAGGAAAGAAAGTCGCAGTTCTGGGAAGGTCAAGTGTTATAGGAAAGCCGGTAGCACTGCTTCTTCTCAATGAAAATGCCACAGTCACCATATGTCACTCAAAGACAGCTGACCTGAGAGAAACAGTCAGAGAAGCAGACATAGTCATATCTGCTATGGGCAGGGCAAAGATGATAGATGGATCCTACATCAGAGAAGGCGCGACCTTAATAGATGTGGGCATAAATACAGATGAAGACGGAAAGCTCTGCGGTGACGCGGATTTTGAAAGTGCAGAGAAAGTGGCAGGGGCCATCAGTCCTGTTCCGGGAGGAGTAGGAAGCGTGACCACTACGATACTTGCAAAAAATCTTCTTTCAGGAATATCAGAATAAGCTTGAGAGTCAAAGGAGGGTTTTGTATGAGCAGATTCATAAACAGGCAGATTGCGAAGCTGGATAAGAAGGAGCATAAAATGCTTCAGAAAAAATCATCAGGTTTTGTGCAGAAAAACATCGACAGCATATCGGAAAGACTCGAAGACAAAATTCCTCAGAATCTGAGGGATACGCTCGAAAATGCATTTGAAAAGGCATTCAGGCTGGTACTCGAAAAAGGAACCGGAGTAATCGAAAAAACATATTCAAAAGACAGAACGGCCTTTGAGCACGAGATAAACGATTTTGCCGTGGATGCAAACAAGCACAGGATGGCTGTCAGAAAGTACATGAAAAATATGGACAGGATATCCAGGAACAGCAGGATAGTTGGAAAAGGTCTGTCCTTTGCAGAAGGCGCGGGACTCGGGCTGCTCGGAATAGGAATCCCGGATATACCTGTGTTCATATCTGTGATGCTCAAGGGAATATACGAGACCGCAACGAGCTATGGCTACGAATATGACAGTCCTCAGGAAAGAATGTATATTCTCAAGCTCATACAGGCAGCCCTTTGCGAAGACGAAGATAAATACCTTAAGAACCATGAAGTCGACAGGTGGGCGGATGACATAAGAAAAAAACACTGGCACGGCGATCTTGAGAAGGAGATAAAGGATACCGCAAAGATACTCTCAGACAATATGCTTTTTGCAAAATTCATACAGGGATTGCCTATTGTAGGCGTTACAGGCAGCCTTTTCAACCTGAGCACATATTCAAAGGTTTCGGAATATGCGGCACTCAAATACAAAAAAAGATATCTTGAGAGCAAGAAATAAAAGGCGAAAATTACAGACAAAAAAGAGCGCGTCCCAGACATATTTTTTAGAATTTATGTTTGGGAATGCGTTTTCAGGGTATAAAACAGAAGTACACTAAAAAAATATACTGAAATAAATCAAAATAGTGCTTGACTTTTTTTCGGTATCGAAGTATACTAAGAAAGTCGCCAAAACAAAGCAACACAGACAGCGGCAGACAACAACAGCAACAGACGATACAGAATGAACCTTGAAAACTAAACAGCAGAATATACAAACCATTTAGATGAGAGCCTTCGGGTGATCATCAAAAAAAGAAACAAACCGTAATTTCAATTTATTGAGATAACAAAATAGATATGTCGGATGTTTAATCCGGCCAGTCAAACCATTAAATTTAAGAGTTTGATCCTGGCTCAGGATGAACGCTGGCGGCGTGCTTAACACATGCAAGTCGAGCGGACTTATTATTCAACACTGAGAGCTTTATATAAAAAGCGCCAGCGTAATTGTGAATTTCAACCCTGGTTTTTAAGGGTAGAAGAAATTCGCATTCGCCAAAAGTGCTTACACAGCCCCTGACGGGGATAGAGCCTTGAGTGTTGAATAATAAGTTAGCGGCGGACGGGTGCGTAACGCGTGGGTAATCTGCCCTTGTCACCGGGATAACACATCGAAAGGTGTGCTAATACCGGATGAAATACAGACCCGGCATCGGGGCTGTATCAAAGTCATGCGGACAAGGATGAGCCTGCGTCTGATTAGCTTGTTGGTGGGGTAAAAGCCTACCAAGGCGACGATCAGTAGCCGACCTGAGAGGGTGATCGGCCACACTGGAACTGAGACACGGTCCAGACTCCTACGGGAGGCAGCAGTGGGGAATATTGCACAATGGGCGCAAGCCTGATGCAGCAACGCCGCGTGAGTGATGAAGGCCTTCGGGTCGTAAAACTCTGTCCTAAGGGAAGATAATGACGGTACCTTAGGAGGAAGCCCCGGCTAACTACGTGCCAGCAGCCGCGGTAATACGTAGGGGGCAAGCGTTATCCGGAATTACTGGGCGTAAAGGGTGCGTAGGTGGCCTGACAAGTCAGGGGTCAAAGGCAACGGCTCAACCGTTGTAAGCCCTTGAAACTGTCGGGCTTGAGTTCAGGAGAGGAAAGCGGAATTCCTAGTGTAGCGGTGAAATGCGTAGATATTAGGAGGAACACCAGTGGCGAAGGCGGCTTTCTGGACTGATACTGACACTGAGGCACGAAAGCGTGGGGAGCAAACAGGATTAGATACCCTGGTAGTCCACGCCGTAAACGATGAGTACTAGGTGTCGGCCCTAAGGGTCGGTGCCGCAGTTAACACATTAAGTACTCCGCCTGGGAAGTACGCTCGCAAGAGTGAAACTCAAAGGAATTGACGGGGACCCGCACAAGTAGCGGAGCATGTGGTTTAATTCGAAGCAACGCGAAGAACCTTACCTAAGCTTGACATCCCTCTGAAAGCCCCTTAATCGGGGCCCCTCTTCGGAGCAGAGGTGACAGGTGGTGCATGGTTGTCGTCAGCTCGTGTCGTGAGATGTTGGGTTAAGTCCCGCAACGAGCGCAACCCTTGTCTTTAGTTGCCAGCAGCTTGGCTGGGCACTCTAGAGAGACTGCCGAGGATAACTCGGAGGAAGGTGGGGATGACGTCAAATCATCATGCCCCTTATGCTTAGGGCTACACACGTGCTACAATGGCTGTTACAAAGGGTTGCCAAGCCGCGAGGTGGAGCTAATCCCATAAAGACAGTCTAAGTTCGGATTGCAGGCTGAAACTCGCCTGCATGAAGCTGGAGTTACTAGTAATCGCAGATCAGAATGCTGCGGTGAATGCGTTCCCGGGTCTTGTACACACCGCCCGTCACACCACGGGAGTTGGGGGGGCCCAAAGTCAACTATCCAACCGTAAGGGGGAAGTTGCCTAAGGCAAAACCAATGACTGGGGTGAAGTCGTAACAAGGTAGCCGTATCGGAAGGTGCGGCTGGATCACCTCCTTTCTAGGGAGAAACTATTCTGCTGTTTAGTCTTGAGGGTTCATCATTTTTTTTGATGAAAAACTCAAAAATGTACCTTGAAAACTGCATACCAATTAAAAGAAACACATCTTTTAATTCCAGAATATAAATTACAGATGATACGCAAAGACGAAGAAAGAAATACAAATATACTAATCACCCTAAAAGTTGATAAAGTTATGTAGGTCTGAAATCCGTCGAAGGTAACACAAACTGTAATTTCATCGAGAAAAAAACAAAACAGTTAAAAATATCTATTATTTTTAACAACAATTCTTAAGTTGATTGCAAAATCATCAATAGATTTAAAGACGGCGAAAGCCGATTAAATAAACAGGCGAAAGATTTACAAGAAATCCGAGGCGTGGATTGAGCGACTGAGCGAGCGTACTGACGTACGTGAGTGAATGAGTGAAAGAACACAACAAAGGAGTTTGCAGTAAATGTGAAGCCGAATAGGTCAAGTTATTAAGAGCGTAAGGTGGATGCCTTGGCGCCAGGAGCCGATGAAGGACGTGGTAAGCTGCGATAAGCTTCGGGGAGGTGCAAGCAACCTTCGATCCGAAGATTTCCGAATGAGGAAACTCATACAGGGTAATGCCTGTATATCTCTGCATGAATACATAGTGCAGTGAGGGGAACCCGGAGAACTGAAACATCTAAGTACCCGGAGGAAAAGAAAGAAAACTCGATTCCCTAAGTAGCGGCGAGCGAAAGGGGAACAGCCTAAACCTGATCGGTTTTCCGGTCAGGGGTTTTGGACACCATCATGGAATAGAGGTATCATAGTAGAAGAGCTTTGGAAAGAGCCGCCGCAGAGGGTAACAGCCCCGTAAACGAAATGAGAAGACTTCCAGGTGTATCCAGAGTACCACGAGACACGTGAAACCTTGTGGGAAGATAGGGGGACCACCCCCTAAGGCTAAATACTACCTGGCGACCGATAGAGAATAGTACCGTGAGGGAAAGGTGAAAAGAACCCCGGGAGGGGAGTGAAATAGAACCTGAAACCTTATGCTTACAAGCTGTAGGAGCACGTTAATGTGTGACTGCGTACTTTTTGTAGAACGGGCCAACGAGTTGCGGTATTGAGCAAGGTTAAGGACTTCTGGTCCGAAGCCGTAGCGAAAGCGAGTCTTAACAGGGCGAAAGTTCAATGCTGCAGACCCGAAACCAGGCGACCTATCCATGGTCAGGTTGAAGTTTCCTTAATCGGAAATGGAGGACCGAACCCACGCACGTTGAAAAGTGCGGGGATGAACTGTGGATAGCGGTGAAATTCCAATCGAGCCTGGAGATAGCTGGTTCTCTCCGAAATAGCTTTAGGGCTAGCGTCGAGGTTAAGATTGCGGGAGGTAGAGCACTGAATGTCCTAGGGGCCCTTTGGGTTACCGAAGACTATCAAACTCCGAATGCCCGTACATCATACTCGGCAGTCAGACTATGGGTGATAAGGTCCATGGTCAAGAGGGTAACAGCCCAGACCGTCAGCTAAGGTCCCAAAATATATGTTAAGTGGAAAAGGATGTGGGATTGCACAGACAACCAGGATGTTGGCTTAGAAGCAGCCACTCATTTAAAGAGTGCGTAATAGCTCACTGGTCGAGTGGTCCCGCGCCGAAAATTACCGGGGCTCAAACATATTACCGAAGCTACGGATTCTCCGTAAGGAGAGTGGTAGGAGAGCGTCGTATACAGGCTGAAGCTGTACCGTAAGGAGCAGTGGACAGTATACGAGTGAGAATGTTGGCATGAGTAGCGAGATGGGGGTGAGAATCCCCCAGGCCGAAAACCCAAGGTTTCCTGAGGAAGGTTCGTCCTCTCAGGGTTAGTCGGGGCCTAAGCCGAGGCCGAAAGGCGTAGGTGATGGACAACGGGTGTAGATTCCCGTACCACCAAAGATCGTTTGAGCAATGGGGTGACACAGAAGGATAGCAGAAGCGCGCTGTTGGTTATGCGCGTCCAAGCGTCAAGGCAGTACCTGCAGGCAAATCCACAGGTACAATGCCAAGGCGTGACGGGGAGTGAAATTAAGTAACGAAGTCTGCGATTTCACGCTGTCAGGAAAAGCCTCTAGTTAGATCAAGGTGCCCGTACCGCAAACCGACACAGGTGGGTGAGGAGAGAATCCTAAGGCCAGCGAGAGAACTGTTGTTAAGGAACTCGGCAAAATTACCCCGTAACTTCGGGAGAAGGGGTGCCTGAGAAATCAGGCCGCAGAGAATAGGCCCAAGCGACTGTTTACCAAAAACATAGGTCTCTGCAAAACCGCAAGGTGAAGTATAGGGGCTGACGCCTGCCCGGTGCTGGAAGGTTAAGGGGATCTGTCAGAGCAATCGAAGCAGTGAACTTAAGCCCCAGTAAACGGCGGCCGTAACTATAACGGTCCTAAGGTAGCGAAATTCCTTGTCGGGTAAGTTCCGACCCGCACGAAAGGCGTAACGATTTGGGCACTGTCTCAACAACAGACTCGGTGAAATTGTAGTCCCGGTGAAGATGCCGGGTACCTGCGACAGGACGGAAAGACCCCATGGAGCTTTACTGTAGCTTAGCATTGAATTTAGGCAATACATGTACAGGATAGGTGGGAGGCTAAGAAGATGGGACGTCAGTCTCGTTGGAGCCGCCGTTGGGATACCACCCTTGTATTGTTTGAGTTCTAACCACGACGAGTGAATCCTCGTCTGGGACACTGCTTGGCGGGCAGTTTGACTGGGGCGGTCGCCTCCTAAAGAGTAACGGAGGCGCCCAAAGGTTCCCTCAGCACGGTCGGAAATCGTGCGAAGAGTGTAAAGGCAAAAGGGAGCTTGACTGCAAGACATACAGGTCGAGCAGGGACGAAAGTCGGGCTTAGTGATCCGGTGGTACCGAGTGGAAGGGCCATCGCTCAACGGATAAAAGCTACCCTGGGGATAACAGGCTGATCTCCCCCAAGAGTCCACATCGACGGGGAGGTTTGGCACCTCGATGTCGGCTCATCACATCCTGGGGCTGTAGTAGGTCCCAAGGGTTGGGCTGTTCGCCCATTAAAGTGGTACGCGAGCTGGGTTCAGAACGTCGTGAGACAGTTCGGTCCCTATCCGTCGCAGGCGTAGGAAATTTGAGAGGAGCTGACCTTAGTACGAGAGGACCGGGTTGGACGCACCTCTGGTGCACCAGTTGTCACGCCAGTGGCACAGCTGGATAGCTATGTGCGGAATGGATAAGTGCTGAAGGCATCTAAGCACGAAGCCACCCTTAAGATAAGATTTCCCATCCGTAAGGAGTAAGATCCCATGAAGACTACGTGGTTGATAGGCTCAAGGTGTAAGTGCAGTAATGTATGTAGCTTATGAGTACTAATAGATCGAGGACTTGACCAAAATTTACCTGGAAGAAAAAAGAAGCGAAGCTTAGATTGGCATGCAGTTTTGATGGTACATCCATCCAAATTAATATGGTTGCAATAGAGTAGGAGATACACCTGTTCCCATTCCGAACACAGAAGTTAAGCCCTGCATCGCTGATAATACTTGGAGGGCAGCCTCCTGGGAAAGTAGGACGCAGCCAATTGAAAAAATCACTTGAGAATATCTCAGGTGATTTTTTTTGATTCTTTAAATTTTTTGATGTGAGAGTCGGATATTAAAGCGAGTTCATGCCTTCCCATACTATAGATCTGTAACGATCGGGATCTGTGTCTCCCTCGGTAGAGAAAAGCATTATCGAAGAATTCTCATCAAGTTCCAGTTTATCCTTAAGCTCGCTGTATGCAGGATCCGTAAGGAGAGTATACAGAAGTCCCATAGTAACGGCGCCTGATTCTCCTGCGGTTACAGGGGCATCTCCCTTTGCTGGAGCAGCCAGTAGCCTCATTCCGAGGGTGCTTACCCAGTCAGGGCATGATACGAATGTATCCACATGATTTCTGAGGATATCCCAGGCGATAGTACATGGCTCGCCGCATGCCAGTCCGTTCATCAGAGTGAGCATGTCTCCGCCTACTGTCTGCGGATTTCCACTGCCTTCAAGAGCGCTTTTGTACAGGCAGTCAGCTACCTGAGCCTCTACGACCACGACCTTAGGCTCACAGTCGCTGTACTTGTTTGCAAAATATCCCTGCACGGCACCGGCAAGCGAGCCTACTCCGGCCTGTATGAATATGTGCGTAGGCCTTGTGCATCCATATTTATTCATCTGATTATCAGCTTCCAGAGCCATAGTTCCATATCCCTGCATTATCCATGTCGGGATTTCTTCATATCCATCCCACGCAGTATCCTGAATTATGATGGAATTTTCTCTTGCCTGAGATTCGCTGTATGCTTTTCTTACGCAGTCGTCATAGTTCAGAGATTCTATAGTCGCAGTCGCGTTTTCATTAAGAACGTGATCAAGTCGAGTCTGTGTGGTGCCTGTAGGCATGTATACCACGCATTTCTGTTTCAGCTTGTTGGCAGCCCATGCTATGCCTCTTCCGTGATTCCCATCGGTGGCAGTGTAGAAGGTTATCTCTCCAATTCTGTTTCTCAGCTCATCGGAGGTCAGAACGGAATAAGGAAGATCGCTTATATCTTCTCCGGTTATGGAAGATATGTATCTGGCTATGGCATAAGATCCTCCAAGCACCTTGAAGGCATTGAGATCAAATCTGTAAGATTCATCTTTTACAAATATGTCTTTTACGCCAAGATAAGCAGCGAGGCTTCTCAGTTGTACAAGAGGGGTCTCGCTGTACTGAGGAAAACTCTGGTGAAACTTAAGTACATCGGCTGATTTGTTCTGAGACATGAGATGAAGGTTCTCATCATCAGTCTTTGGCATTGTATTTGATATCCATCTTATTTTACACTCTTTATTATTCAATTTAAAATTTCTCCCTTCCAAGTTTAAGTATGGATTCAAGCGCTGACCCTCCTATGCTTCGGGCTTTGTCTGATATACTGAAGCAGTGAGAACGTTCTGCCCTCGGGTCGATATCGGCAACCTTCATTCCGGAGTGGACACGAAGTCCACCTCTGAGATGCCCGCGGAGAATTCCGTCAATAGAAGCCTTTACAGGCACATCATCTGCATAGGCAATTATGTCATCTTTATTCACATAGTCTCCAATATGGAAGATCTCGCGGTATATTCCATCAGAAGGAGATTTGATAACCCTTTCACTCGAGTATCCTCCAACCTCACCGGGAATGCCTGTATTTGGCGCCGCAGATCCAAAATATATGCATCTTCCAAGGTCGTGTCCGCGCTGAGACTCAATAACGCAGTCACAGTCAGATTTTGCGCAGAATCCAGGACCTACGCCTATAGTAACTGGAGCATCATTTATATTTAGCCCGAGATTCCTCTTTGCGAGTATGGCATCTATTATTATGTCAGGTTTCCACCCGTGTATTATGGACGCATTTTCGTCAATGATTACGCATATATTACCATCTTTAAAGGCCTCACGGCATTCGTTCAGATCCTTGCACAATATTGCAGTGATTCCTTCCAGCGTTATGGAGCCTTCATATACCGCTTCACAGAATGAGACAGTCCTTCTTATTGCGGTCGGTTCGGGAATTTCCGTCATTATTATCTGAAAGCCGGATTCGAAAAGCCTGCATGCGATTCCTGAGGCGATGTCGCCGGCCCCTTTTATCAGTACCTTGTAGCTTCTGTTAAAAATATGTTTCACCCCCTTTGAATTTACTTCATTTTACCATATTTGACATCAAAATAATACTGCTGTATACTCATTCTAGAAAAGAGATATGGAGGAATACGATGTATAAAGTAAGAACACAGGACAGCGTAGGAAAGGTACTCATACATGATGTCACAAAAATAGTATCTGATGGGAAAGTGCATGAGAAATACGCGGTCTTTAAGAAAAATCATGTAATAAAGGAAGAAGATATAGAAGTGCTGCTTTCGATAGGGAAAGAATATATATACGCCGGGGATACCGACTCGGGAATGGTCCATGAAAATGATGCGGCCCTTGCCATGGGCAGGATGTGCGAGAACGAGCATCTTATCCATACAGATGTTTCAGAAGGAAGGGTAGACATAGTAGCGCAGGAAGAAGGACTTCTCAAGGTAAATGTAGAAAAGCTTTATGCGATAAATACGGTTGAAAATTTCATGATATCTTCGATACACAACAATTCAGAAGTAAAAAAAGGCCAGAGGATAGCAGGAATGAAGATAATTCCTCTTGAAATAGAAGAAGAGCTTCTTGAATACGTGCTGAATATACAGAAAGATACTGCGATCTTTACCCTGATTCCATATGTCATAAAAAAAGCAGGACTGGTCATAACTGGAAGCGAGATATATCATGGAAGAAGAGAAGATGCATTCACTCCCGTAATGAAATCCAAGCTTGGCAGGTATGGCTGTGAGCTTATTGGAAGCAGGGTCGCGTATGATGACGAAGACCTGATTGCCAGCTATATAGATGATTTTATAAATGAAGGCGCAGAGATCGTATTCTGCACAGGGGGCATGAGCGTGGACCCCGATGACAAAACTCCGGTTGCTATAAGGAAGGCAGCCACAGAGGTAGTAACTCACGGAGCACCGGTTGTTCCTGGAGCAATGCAGATGGTAGCCTACAAAGGAGAGATTCCCGTCATTGGAGTTCCGGGAGGGGCACTTTTCAATAGGGTCACTACACTGGATATAATAATGCCGAGGCTTATGGCAAATGACAGGATAACAAGAAGAGATATAGTAGAAATGGCACACGGAGGATATTGCCTCAAGTGTGATGTATGCCATTTCCCACAGTGCGGATTCGGAAAATCTTAGAACAGCCTGATTCCAATGATTTAGAAGCAATTCATGAGGTACTGAAAAAAGGTTCAGGCAGCTAAATGATCACAAATAAAAAAATAAATCAAAATAGTGCTTGACTTTTTTTCAGTATCGAAGTATACTAAGAAAGTCGCCAAAACAAAGCAACACAGACAGCGGCAGACAACAACAGCAACAGACGATACAGAATGAACCTTGAAAACTAAACAGCAGAATATACAAACCATTTAGATGAGAGCCTTCGGGTGATCATCAAAAAAAGAAACAAACCGTAATTTCAATTTATTGAGATAACAAAATAGATATGTCGGATGTTTAATCCGGCCAGTCAAACCATTAAATTTAAGAGTTTGATCCTGGCTCAGGATGAACGCTGGCGGCGTGCTTAACACATGCAAGTCGAGCGGACTTATTATTCAACACTGAGAGCTTTATATAAAAAGCGCCAGCGTAATTGTGAATTTCAACCCTGGTTTTTAAGGGTAGAAGAAATTCGCATTCGCCAAAAGTGCTTACACAGCCCCTGACGGGGATAGAGCCTTGAGTGTTGAATAATAAGTTAGCGGCGGACGGGTGCGTAACGCGTGGGTAATCTGCCCTTGTCACTGGGATAACACATCGAAAGGTGTGCTAATACCGGATGAAATACAGATCTGGCATCGGGACTGTATCAAAGTCATGCGGACAAGGATGAGCCTGCGTCTGATTAGCTTGTTGGTGGGGTAAAAGCCTACCAAGGCGACGATCAGTAGCCGACCTGAGAGGGTGATCGGCCACACTGGAACTGAGACACGGTCCAGACTCCTACGGGAGGCAGCAGTGGGGAATATTGCACAATGGGCGCAAGCCTGATGCAGCAACGCCGCGTGAGTGATGAAGGCCTTCGGGTCGTAAAACTCTGTCCTAAGGGAAGATAATGACGGTACCTTAGGAGGAAGCCCCGGCTAACTACGTGCCAGCAGCCGCGGTAATACGTAGGGGGCAAGCGTTATCCGGAATTACTGGGCGTAAAGGGTGCGTAGGTGGCCTGACAAGTCAGGGGTCAAAGGCAACGGCTCAACCGTTGTAAGCCCTTGAAACTGTCGGGCTTGAGTTCAGGAGAGGAAAGCGGAATTCCTAGTGTAGCGGTGAAATGCGTAGATATTAGGAGGAACACCAGTGGCGAAGGCGGCTTTCTGGACTGATACTGACACTGAGGCACGAAAGCGTGGGGAGCAAACAGGATTAGATACCCTGGTAGTCCACGCCGTAAACGATGAGTACTAGGTGTCGGCCCTAAGGGTCGGTGCCGCAGTTAACACATTAAGTACTCCGCCTGGGAAGTACGCTCGCAAGAGTGAAACTCAAAGGAATTGACGGGGACCCGCACAAGTAGCGGAGCATGTGGTTTAATTCGAAGCAACGCGAAGAACCTTACCTAAGCTTGACATCCCTCTGAAAGCCCCTTAATCGGGGCCCCTCTTCGGAGCAGAGGTGACAGGTGGTGCATGGTTGTCGTCAGCTCGTGTCGTGAGATGTTGGGTTAAGTCCCGCAACGAGCGCAACCCTTGTCTTTAGTTGCCAGCAGCTTGGCTGGGCACTCTAGAGAGACTGCCGAGGATAACTCGGAGGAAGGTGGGGATGACGTCAAATCATCATGCCCCTTATGCTTAGGGCTACACACGTGCTACAATGGCTGTTACAAAGGGTTGCCAAGCCGCGAGGTGGAGCTAATCCCATAAAGACAGTCTAAGTTCGGATTGCAGGCTGAAACTCGCCTGCATGAAGCTGGAGTTACTAGTAATCGCAGATCAGAATGCTGCGGTGAATGCGTTCCCGGGTCTTGTACACACCGCCCGTCACACCACGGGAGTTGGGGGGGCCCAAAGTCAACTATCCAACCGTAAGGGGGAAGTTGCCTAAGGCAAAACCAATGACTGGGGTGAAGTCGTAACAAGGTAGCCGTATCGGAAGGTGCGGCTGGATCACCTCCTTTCTAGGGAGAAACTATTCTGCTGTTTAGTCTTGAGGGTTCATCATTTTTTTTGATGAAAAACTCAAAAATGTACCTTGAAAACTGCATACCAATTAAAAGAAACACATCTTTTAATTCCAGAATATAAATTACAGATGATACGCAAAGACGAAGAAAGAAATACAAATATACTAATCACCCTAAAAGTTGATAAAGTTATGTAGGTCTGAAATCCGTCAAAGGTAACACAAACTGTAATTTCATCGAGAAAAAAACAAAACAGTTAAAAATATCTATTATTTTTAACAACAATTCTTAAGTTGATTGCAAAATCATCAATAGATTTAAAGACGGCGAAAGCCGATTAAATAAACAGGCGAAAGATTTACAAGAAATCCGAGGCGTGGATTGAGCGACTGAGCGAGCGTACTGACGTACGTGAGTGAATGAGTGAAAGAACACAACAAAGGAGTTTGCAGTAAATGTGAAGCCGAATAGGTCAAGTTATTAAGAGCGTAAGGTGGATGCCTTGGCGCCAGGAGCCGATGAAGGACGTGGTAAGCTGCGATAAGCTTCGGGGAGGTGCAAGCAACCTTCGATCCGAAGATTTCCGAATGAGGAAACTCATACAGGGTAATGCCTGTATATCTCTGCATGAATACATAGTGCAGTGAGGGGAACCCGGAGAACTGAAACATCTAAGTACCCGGAGGAAAAGAAAGAAAACTCGATTCCCTAAGTAGCGGCGAGCGAAAGGGGAACAGCCTAAACCTGATCGGTTTTCCGGTCAGGGGTTTTGGACACCATCATGGAATAGAGGTATCATAGTAGAAGAGCTTTGGAAAGAGCCGCCGCAGAGGGTAACAGCCCCGTAAACGAAATGAGAAGACTTCCAGGTGTATCCAGAGTACCACGAGACACGTGAAACCTTGTGGGAAGATAGGGGGACCACCCCCTAAGGCTAAATACTACCTGGCGACCGATAGAGAATAGTACCGTGAGGGAAAGGTGAAAAGAACCCCGGGAGGGGAGTGAAATAGAACCTGAAACCTTATGCTTACAAGCTGTAGGAGCACGTTAATGTGTGACTGCGTACTTTTTGTAGAACGGGCCAACGAGTTGCGGTATTGAGCAAGGTTAAGGACTTCTGGTCCGAAGCCGTAGCGAAAGCGAGTCTTAACAGGGCGAAAGTTCAATGCTGCAGACCCGAAACCAGGCGACCTATCCATGGTCAGGTTGAAGTTTCCTTAATCGGAAATGGAGGACCGAACCCACGCACGTTGAAAAGTGCGGGGATGAACTGTGGATAGCGGTGAAATTCCAATCGAGCCTGGAGATAGCTGGTTCTCTCCGAAATAGCTTTAGGGCTAGCGTCGAGGTTAAGATTGCGGGAGGTAGAGCACTGAATGTCCTAGGGGCCCTTTGGGTTACCGAAGACTATCAAACTCCGAATGCCCGTACATCATACTCGGCAGTCAGACTATGGGTGATAAGGTCCATGGTCAAGAGGGTAACAGCCCAGACCGTCAGCTAAGGTCCCAAAATATATGTTAAGTGGAAAAGGATGTGGGATTGCACAGACAACCAGGATGTTGGCTTAGAAGCAGCCACTCATTTAAAGAGTGCGTAATAGCTCACTGGTCGAGTGGTCCCGCGCCGAAAATTACCGGGGCTCAAACATATTACCGAAGCTACGGATTCTCCGTAAGGAGAGTGGTAGGAGAGCGTCGTATACAGGCTGAAGCTGTACCGTAAGGAGCAGTGGACAGTATACGAGTGAGAATGTTGGCATGAGTAGCGAGATGGGGGTGAGAATCCCCCAGGCCGAAAACCCAAGGTTTCCTGAGGAAGGTTCGTCCTCTCAGGGTTAGTCGGGGCCTAAGCCGAGGCCGAAAGGCGTAGGTGATGGACAACGGGTGTAGATTCCCGTACCACCAAAGATCGTTTGAGCAATGGGGTGACACAGAAGGATAGCAGAAGCGCGCTGTTGGTTATGCGCGTCCAAGCGTCAAGGCAGTACCTGCAGGCAAATCCACAGGTACAATGCCAAGGCGTGACGGGGAGTGAAATTAAGTAACGAAGTCTGCGATTTCACGCTGTCAGGAAAAGCCTCTAGTTAGATCAAGGTGCCCGTACCGCAAACCGACACAGGTGGGTGAGGAGAGAATCCTAAGGCCAGCGAGAGAACTGTTGTTAAGGAACTCGGCAAAATTACCCCGTAACTTCGGGAGAAGGGGTGCCTGAGAAATCAGGCCGCAGAGAATAGGCCCAAGCGACTGTTTACCAAAAACATAGGTCTCTGCAAAACCGCAAGGTGAAGTATAGGGGCTGACGCCTGCCCGGTGCTGGAAGGTTAAGGGGATCTGTCAGAGCAATCGAAGCAGTGAACTTAAGCCCCAGTAAACGGCGGCCGTAACTATAACGGTCCTAAGGTAGCGAAATTCCTTGTCGGGTAAGTTCCGACCCGCACGAAAGGCGTAACGATTTGGGCACTGTCTCAACAACAGACTCGGTGAAATTGTAGTCCCGGTGAAGATGCCGGGTACCTGCGACAGGACGGAAAGACCCCATGGAGCTTTACTGTAGCTTAGCATTGAATTTAGGCAATACATGTACAGGATAGGTGGGAGGCTAAGAAGATGGGACGTCAGTCTCGTTGGAGCCGCCGTTGGGATACCACCCTTGTATTGTTTGAGTTCTAACCACGACGAGTGAATCCTCGTCTGGGACACTGCTTGGCGGGCAGTTTGACTGGGGCGGTCGCCTCCTAAAGAGTAACGGAGGCGCCCAAAGGTTCCCTCAGCACGGTCGGAAATCGTGCGAAGAGTGTAAAGGCAAAAGGGAGCTTGACTGCAAGACATACAGGTCGAGCAGGGACGAAAGTCGGGCTTAGTGATCCGGTGGTACCGAGTGGAAGGGCCATCGCTCAACGGATAAAAGCTACCCTGGGGATAACAGGCTGATCTCCCCCAAGAGTCCACATCGACGGGGAGGTTTGGCACCTCGATGTCGGCTCATCACATCCTGGGGCTGTAGTAGGTCCCAAGGGTTGGGCTGTTCGCCCATTAAAGTGGTACGCGAGCTGGGTTCAGAACGTCGTGAGACAGTTCGGTCCCTATCCGTCGCAGGCGTAGGAAATTTGAGAGGAGCTGACCTTAGTACGAGAGGACCGGGTTGGACGCACCTCTGGTGCACCAGTTGTCACGCCAGTGGCACAGCTGGATAGCTATGTGCGGAATGGATAAGTGCTGAAGGCATCTAAGCACGAAGCCACCCTTAAGATAAGATTTCCCATCCGTAAGGAGTAAGATCCCATGAAGACTACGTGGTTGATAGGCTCAAGGTGGAAGTGCAGTAATGCATGCAGCTTATGAGTACTAATAGATCGAGGACTTGACCAAAATTTACCTGGAAGAAAAAAGAAGCGAAGCTTTAGATTGGCATGCAGTTTTGATGGTACATCCATCTAACTGAATATGGTTGCAATAGAGTAGGAGATACACCTGTTCCCATTCCGAACACAGAAGTTAAGCCCTGCATCGCTGATAATACTTGGAGGGCAGCCTCCTGGGAAAGTAGGACGCAGCCAATTAAAAAAATCACTTGAGAATATCTCAGGTGATTTTTTTTGCTTAATCATGTGGTCAAAATCCTTCAAAGTGATTTATTTAACACAGAAATATTGCAATTATCTATTAATTTAATGTACTAAATGACGATATAACAGATATACAATAAAATCCCCCCCAAAAAAAGGAGACCATATGGGAAAAAATGGACAAAAAGCAAAAACAGGCAGAAATTATGGGTTAAGATGCTTCTGGGTATTTCCCTCCCGGTTATACTCATACTTGCCATAGCAGGATTCACGATAATGTCCTCTGTAAACAATTCAGTTTCAGGAATCGTAAAAAACAATCTTACATCAGATTCGATGTATCTTTCAAAACAGGTAAGCTCATTTCTGGCAGACTATATTTCAACATCACAGACAGGCGCAGGCACTTCAGAAATCATAAATTATATTATAGAGACAAAGCCTGGGGAAAAATTTGCGGACAAGCCTCAGTGGTCACAGATACGGACAAGTCTTATCAATTATACTGTAATCGACCCGGAAAACATCCTCAGAGTATGGATTGCAGACTTTGACTCCAGCCAGATAATAGCTTCGGATGATATAGTTACAGATGAGACCTTTGATGTCACAACGCGTCCATGGTATGTGGTAAATGAACTCAGAAGGCCTGTGGTAGTTCCTCCATACAAGGATACTGCCGTTGATTCTCTGGTCATCACGGTTGCCTCTCCTGTAATAGATCCAAAGACGGACAAAGTAGTAGGCGCCTTTGCCTATGATATTCAGATCGGCCAGCTTTCGCAGGTGCTTTCTCAGTTCAAGCTTGGAGAAAGCGGATTCATAATGCTGATTGATGAAAACGGTAATATAATATATCATCCACAGGAAGAATACGTTCAGAAGAACATATCAGACACGGATATATCATCAGAGCTCATAACATCAGTATCCTCAGGGACTTTCGGACCTGTCGAATATGAGATGAACGGAGAGAAATACGTTGGAGATACAAGCGCAGTAGAAGGCTCGCAGTGGGTAGTCATTACGGGAATAACTGAAGATGAAGCTTACAGCACGAATGCAAATATAAGGAACATAATCCTCGGTCTCTTCGCAGCGGGAATACTTTTTGTAATAGCGGCAATCGTTTTCATGTCAAAGAACATAACTAAATCCGTAAACAGGCTTTCATATGCCGCATCACAGATAGCGGAAGGAAACCTTGACGTGGAGATAAAGGCTGACTCTGACGACGAGATAGGCGAAGTGGCTGAAGCTCTGGGAGACACGGTAGTAAGGCTCAAGTCCTATATCCACTATATAGAAGAGATTACAGAAGTCCTGAATCAGATAGCGGTAGGTCGTCTTCAGTTTGACCTCAGACAGGAATATGCTGGAGAGTTTTCGACTATCAAGGAGGCACTCTTTGATATAAGAGATACTCTGAGCCAGACCATCTATGAGATAAAGGAAGTGGCGACGCAGGTAAACAGCAACTCCATGCAGCTTTCGACAGGATCTCAGATACTCGCGCAGGGTACTACCGAGCAGGCAAGCTCAATAGAAGAGCTTTCATCCACTATAAGCGACGTGGCTTCAAAGATAGATGACAATGCGAAGCACACGATAAAAGCCAATGAAAGCATGGTAAAGGCCAGCCAGAGGATAAGCGAGAGCAACAGACAGATGCAGGAAATGGTAGAGGCCATGAACGAGATCAATGCAAGGTCTACAGAAATTGGGACCATAATAAAAGCGATAGACGACATAGCATTCCAGACAAACATACTTGCGCTCAACGCTGCAGTCGAAGCGGCAAGATCAGGAGCTGCAGGCAAGGGCTTTGCAGTAGTTGCGGATGAAGTAAGAAATCTTGCTGCAAAAAGCTCTGAGGCGGCCAAGAATTCGGCTCATCTGATAGAACGCTCCATGAAGGCTGTTGAGGAAGGAAGCTCTCTCGCAGATGAGGCAGCGGCAAATCTTCAGGCGCTCTATGAAAACACAGGACAGATAACATCAACGATAACTGACATCGCAAACGCATCGCAGGAACAGGCATTTGCAGTATCTCAGATAAATCAGGGTCTTGAGCAGATAGCATCTGTAGTTCATACAAATGCGGCTACGGCAGAAGAAAGCGCTGCATCGAGCAAGGAGCTTTCAAATCAGGCGGAGCTTCTGCAAAACCTTGTGGACAAGTTCGAAATATAAGATTTTAAATTAAAAAGCAAAGTCAGATGGGGATTCCTCACTGGCTTTGCTTTTTCAATTCTGTTTCTCGATTTTTTAAACGATGTCGAACAGTATATCCACTGCCCCGCCGCACCACATGCCTATTCCTGCGGCATTTTCGTTGCTGAGGATGAAGTTCTTGATAAAAGGCCTTGGATCATCTTCATGAAGCAGCTTTACGGCTTCCTGTATGCAGAGGTGCTCTATTGTACCTCCGCCTATTGTATCCGCTATGGAACCATCTATTCGTATTATCATTTGGCTTCCTATGCCTCTTGGTGAAGAACCCTTTTTATTTATTATCTTTGCGAGAACTGCAGGAGAATCTGAGCTTAGTATGGCATTTTTAATTGAATCACTGAAGTACGACTTGGGATCATTATTTATTGTCTGTATAATTTCAGCTATTATGCTGACAGCTATTTCCTCAGGGGTCTGTCCGCCTATTGGAAGGCCTATTGGAGTGTGTATATTATCAAAATCCTCTTCGGTGAAGCCTTTGGAGAGAATCAGATTTTTTGTCTTCTGGACCTTTGCACGGCTACCGATCATTCCGGCATACATGAAATCCCGCCTCATTATGTTTTCAAGGCACAGGGCATCGTGGGAATGGCCTCTTGTAGCTATCACAAAACAGGCATTGGGCTCGAAGTCATTATTTTTGAATATGTTTTCAAAGGAATCCACAATTATTCTTTTTGCATCGGGAAATCTCGAGGGATTTGCAAATTCTGCCCTGTCCTCAAGTATGATGAGGTCATAGTTCATGAACTTGCATAATTTTGAAAGCGCAAGGCTTACATGGCCCCCGCCGCATATGACTACAGGGATCCTCGGGCTGATGCTTTCTATAAAGACTGAAGTTTCACCGTCCTGGTATGTAGAACCTGAAAGATCTATTCCTGAAATCAGATTTTTCCAGTATTCTTCAAGATCTGAATCCTGTATCAGATCAAGGGATATGCTTCCATCTTGCTTTCTGCTTGCAAGAGCCTTGCTTCCAAGGTTCGATTCGTCTGTCACGGTCAGTATGAAAGCGTCTTTCTTATTATTAGCTGAGTCAGAGATTATGTCTTTATAGAAATCTGATCTTGATATGTTTTTTTTCATGATTTTCCTCCATCTATCTTATAAATTCCTAAATCTGAAAGTTGATATAGTCTTTCCTGTCATAGAATATATATTTCAGGAATGCTCTTTTACCAACATTCTTTCGGTATCCGTAGACACTGTTCATTATTCTCAGCACATCCTCTCTCGTGACTTTATGATCCGGTCCTATATGGCATCCGTACTCATCTGAGAGAAATCGGCAGGCGAGCTCATATCTGTGACATACTTCTGATATGGGATGGCCGACGCACCACATTCCGGCAACGGCTATTACCATGTCGCTTTCAGCCGGGATTACCGGCTCGTTTTCTCCAGGAAATTTCAGGGGCATATGCTTTGATCCATCAGCTTCTATGAGCACAAAATCTGCAACCTTGAGGAAATCTTTTGGAGTGAGGCCGAACTGTTCACAGAAGCATAGCTTCTGAGGCTCAAAAAGGCCTGTACCTGGGCATGGAGAGCCGATTACGCATATAGGATCATTCTTGAGAGAAGAAGCGGCCAAAGAGAGGCATTCCTTATCGAGAAGCACTACATTATAATCCGTGGGAAGATATATCTTTGTGCTGGTGGTTATTATCACTTTCTTTCCAAGCTGTGAAAGCTTTTTCGCAACTGCAAACATAAGTGTGGTTTTTCCACCGCTCCCTACGAATGAAATTATCCTGTGCATTAAGATATCATTGATCAAGAAATCACCTCCATGAGAGGATTTTATCACAATTGACACAAAAATGATACTGATGTATACTCAATTTGTAGTTAAAAATATACTTAATATATAAGAGACAGAGGAATGGTAAAAGTCATGAAAAAAATTACTTACTTAATCTTGCTGGCAGTGCTTATCGCTTCGATGACAGGCTGTGAAAAGCAATCTGCAGTAAATATATCTGCAGCAATAAGCCTGAAGTCTTCGCTTGAAGAAATCGAGGCTGTTTTTGAGAGCGAGCATCCGGAGTATGACATAGCACTCAATCTTGGTAGCTCGGGAGCGCTACAGGCTCAGATTGAAGAGGGTGCGCCTGTCGACGTGTTCTTTTCTGCCGGAGCAAGGCAGATGAATGCACTGGAGGATAAAGGATTCATAAAGGAAGGCAGCCGAAGGTCGCTGCTCAGTAACTCACTTGTTGTAATCGTGCCTTTGAAGAGCGGGAATGTTCCGGAAAAAATAGAAGATCTTTCAAAGGACAGCTTGAAGGTCATAAGCTGCGGAGACCCTTCCGTGGCACCAGTCGGTCAGTATGCATCTGAGGCGCTTGCGTATTATGGAATCACAGAAAGCATAAGCGACAAGATGGTCCTTGCCCCGGATGCAAAGACTACGCTTTCATGGGTAGAGTCAGGTGAAGCAGATGCCGGGATTGTATATATGACAGATGCTGTAAGCAGTAAAAATGTAAAAATCGCATTTGTCATAGAGCCCCAGGCACATTCGCAAATTGAATATCCGGTGGCTGTGATAAACGAATCTGCAAACGCGCAGGGCGCACAGACCTTTGCTGAGTTTCTCGAATCGGAAGCAGCGCTGGACATATTCAGAAAAAATGGATTTTCATAAAAGGAGAATTTGAAAATGGATTATTCACCACTGCTGATCTCTGTAAAGACCTCTCTTGCAGCAACCGCGGCAGCTTTTGTTTCAGGGATAGCCGCAGCCTGGTTCGTAATGAGGATAAGACGCTTCAGGAATCTGGTGGATGGAATCTTTACAATACCGCTCGTGCTTCCGCCAACAGTAACAGGATTCTTTCTTCTGGTGCTGTTTGGAAAAAATGGGCCCGCAGGAAACCTGCTCATGAAACATGACCTGACTGTAGTCTTTACCTGGACGGCTACGGTGATCGCATCCTCTGTGGTAGCCTTTCCGCTGATGTACAGGGCTGCCAAGGCTTCATTTGAACAGCTCGACCAGGACCTCATATATTCAGCGAGAACGCTTGGAATGCCGGAGAAGGACATATTCTTCAGGGTGATACTTCCCAACTGCAGGTATGGGATACTCTCAGGAACAATACTGGCATTTGCGAGAGCCATGGGAGAATTTGGAGCTACGGTCATCATAGCAGGCAACATACCGGGAAAGACACAGACGATGGCGCTGGCGGTATATACGGCAATACAGTCGGGAGACAGGGCTCTCGCATATAACTGGGCTGTAATAATACTGGCTATTTCGCTTGCAGCTGTTATCCTTATGAATCGGATTTCACAAAAAGGGGATATGAGATGAAGCTTAAGGCAAAATTCACGAAGAGAATGGGGAGCTTTATTCTAGATGTCAACATAGATTCTGACTGCAGGAAGCTCGGATTTTTTGGATCTTCCGGTTCAGGCAAGAGCATGACTCTCAGGTGCCTGGCAGGAATCGAGAATCCGGATAAGGGATTCATATCGATTGGAGACAGGGTGCTATTTGATTCTGAAAAGAAGATAAACATAAAGCCTCAGCAGAGACGCGCTGGCTATCTGTTTCAGAGCTATGCCCTCTTTCCCAACATGACGGTAAGGCAGAATATAATGGCAGGCCTGAGGACAGGAGACAAAAAAGAAAGAAATAATATATTAGAAAGCTGCATCGAAAGTTTCAGGCTGAACGGCCTGGAAGACAGATACCCCTCTCAGCTGAGCGGGGGTCAGAAGCAGAGAGTAGCGCTTGCAAGGCTGATAGCATCTCAGCCGGAAATACTGCTTCTGGATGAGCCTCTCAGCGCTCTCGATGAAGACCTACGGATGAATACGGAGAAAGAAATTGAAAAAGTAATGGATAAGGTAGCAGGAACTATATTTGTATCCCACAGCCGGGGCGAAGTAGCAAGGCTGTGTGACGAGGTGGCCTTTGTAAAAAATGGAATAATAGACGGGGCGGCTTCAGCCGCGGAGCTGATGACTCTGGCGGTGAGGGTTGAAAAGCAATAGAAAAAGAGTGCAGATTTTTTAAAATCTGCACTCTTTCAATTTATACTGCGTATTTATTAACCTTTAGTATTGATAACAACTTTTTCTCCTGCAAGACGTCTTTTTCTGAACTCAGCAGAAGCTGTGAATAGAACGTCAGTTGAAGAGTTAAGAGCAGTCTCAGCTGAATCCTGGATAACTCCAACGATGAAACCAACTCCAACAACCTGCATCGCAACGTCATTTGGGATACCAAAGAGACTACATGCAAGAGGTATAAGAAGAAGCGATCCACCTGCAACTCCAGATGCTCCACAAGCACTTACTGCTGAAAGAACGCTCAGGATTATTGCTGTTGGGATATCTACAGTGATTCCAAGTGTATGAACTGCAGCAAGAGAAAGTACAGATATAGTAACCGCAGCTCCCGCCATGTTTATAGTTGCTCCAAGCGGTATAGATACTGAGTAAGTATCCTTGTCAAGTCCAAGCTTTTCACAAAGAGCCATATTTACAGGGATATTCGCAGCTGAGCTACGTGTAAAGAATGCAGTGATTCCACTCTCTCTAAGACACATAAGCACAAGCTTGAACGGGTTCTGACGTATACATACATAAGTTATGATAGGGTTTACAACGAATGCAACGAAAAGCATACATCCTACAAGAAGGATAAGAAGCTGTCCGTAGCTTAGAAGTGACTCAAGTCCGCTTGTAGCGATAGAATCAAATACAAGACCCATGATTCCAAGTGGTGCGAAGTTGATTACCCATCTTACCATTGTAGCAAGACCTTCAGCAAACGTAGATATCATGTCCTTTGTTGTCTGAGATGCACCCTTGATTGCAAGACCAAGAACTATAGCCCATGCAAGGATACCGATGTAGTTTGCGTTGAATAGTGCTTTAACTGGGTTGTCAACAACGTTCATAAGAAGCGCCTTAAGTACTTCAACAACTCCTCCTGGAGGCGTTATGCTGTCTACTCCTGCTCCAAGCGTAAGTGACACTGGGAAAAGGAAGCTTGCAATAACCGCGATAAGTCCTGCAAGGAAAGTTCCTAAAAGGTAAAGAACGATGATAGATTTCATGTTTGTCTCAGTACCTTCTCTGTGGCCAGAGATAGCAGACATAACAAGGAAAAATACCAGGATAGGTGCGATAGCTTTAAGTGCACCAACGAATAGTGATCCAAATATTGTGATACCACTAACTTGCTCTGGAACAGTAAGCGCAAGGGCTATACCGATTATAAGGCCGACAAAGATTCTTTTTACCAGGCTCAGGCTGTTCCATTTCTTCATAAGATTGCTCATAGATTATTCCTCCTATAATATTATAAAATAGGACATACACATTTGAAAGCGTTACCATTAAGCTGGAATAAATATTATGAATACGAAATAAAGGCGTTTTTCTTTCTTATTATGTATATGTACTAATATATTTAACATAATACCACAGTTTGTTTTATAACGGAAGACAAAATTTAACAAACTTGAAAAATTTTTGAATTGTTTGTTTTTTAACACTTATTATTCAGCAAGCGTTTTCATAAATAATGTAATTCTCATATAATGACAGAATATTGATTTGAGCATTATTTTGTGTTATCATAGAAACATTAATTATACAGACACCATTATGTTGCGATAAATCAGTTCAGGCGGATAAAATTTTGCCTGAACTGTCTGATTTAAAGAGGAGGAAATATGAAAATCGGATTTGATCATGCTAAGTATCTGGAGGAGCAGTCCAAATACATACTCGAGAGAGTAAACAACTATGACAAGCTCTACCTTGAATTCGGAGGAAAGCTCATGTTCGACATGCACGCCAAAAGAGTGCTGCCGGGATTTGACGAGAATGCAAAGATAAAGCTTCTGAACAGGCTTAAGGAAAAGGTAGAGGTAGTCATCTGCGTCTATGCGGGAGATATTGAGAGAAACAAGATAAGAGGAGATTTCGGGATAACCTACGACATGGATGTCTTCAGGCTTATCGATGATCTCAGGGGACATGAGCTTGAAGTCAACAGCGTAGTAATAACAAGATACAACGACCAGCCATCTGTGACAGTGTTCATGAACAAGCTAAAGCGCAGAGGGATAAAGGTATACAAGCACAGAGCCACCAAGGGATATCCTACAGACGTGGATACTATAGTGAGTGATGACGGATATGGTCAGAATCCATATATAGAGACTTCAAAGCCGATAGTAGTCGTGACAGCTCCAGGCCCGGGAAGCGGAAAGCTCGCGACCTGCCTGAGCCAGCTTTATCATGAGAACAAGAGAGGAAGAGCCGCTGGATATTCGAAATTCGAGACCTTCCCTGTATGGAACGTGCCGCTAAAGCATCCACTCAACATCGCATATGAGTCCGCAACAGTAGACCTCAGGGATGTCAACATGATAGACTCATTCCACCTTGATGCATATGGAGAGACTGCCGTAAACTATAACAGGGACATAGAAGCTTTTCCGGTCCTCAGGAGAATAATAGAGAAGATAACCGGAGAGGAATCCGTGTACAAGTCGCCTACGGATATGGGCGTGAACAGGATATCATGTGGCATAATCGATGACGAAGCAGTACAGGAAGCCTCACGCCAGGAGATAATAAGAAGATATTTCAAGACGGCATGCGAATACAAGAAAGGCTATGTAGACAAGGAAACTGCAGACAGAGCGAAGCTTATAATGGAAGAGCTCAGTCTTAAGGAATCAGACAGGAAGTGTGTAGAGCCGGCCAGAGCAAAATCCCAGAAGTACAAGCGCCAGGACGTAAACGTATACCCTGCGGTAGCGCTCGAACTCAGAGATGGAACCATAGTCACCGGAAGAAAGACCAACGTCATGGATGCGGCAGCGGCAGTTCTGCTGAACGCCATAAAGCATTTCGCGCACCTCGATGACTCGATACATCTCATAGCTCCGGAGATACTTGAGCCGATAATGAACCTCAAGAGCAACATACTCTCAAACAAGAATCCACTTCTTTCGTGCGAAGAAGTCCTGATAGCACTCACTATAAGCGCTACGACAAACCCTGTAGCCAAGGCGGCGCTATCTATGCTGGGAGAGCTCAGCGGGACACAGGCTCATTCGACTACTATACTGAGCAAGAACGACGATCAGACATACGGAAAGCTGGGAATAGATGTTACCGCAGATCCATATTTCCCGACGGAGAATCTTTACTATATATAGGAAGAAACGATTTATAAATTAAAGTATGATATCAGAAGACATGAAAAAAGAGCCTTTCAGCTCTTTATCATGTCTTCTTTTGTGTCTATGTCATGAAGCTCTTTTTCATCATCTGTATATACTCTGTTAAGGAAAAATTTCACGTCGCCGGACACGGCCTTTTTTATAACGCCCTTTCCGCCTGTATCTCCTTTTAGCATAAGCAGCTCGCTCAGGAAGTCTCTGGTGAATATGACCGGATTTCCGCTCATATCGCCACAGCACAGCATGGATATTACAGGAAGAGTTTCCCTGTTTACAGCCTCTGTGTGCGAGGCCGTCAGCCTGCACAGGGTATCCTTTTTCAGGAAGGGCTGGTCTGCCACCATGAAAATCACTGAAGATGCAGAGGCATCGCCGAAAAGATGAGTACCCTCATCATGGAGCTTGGTGTCCATGACAGCGCTGGTTCCTATCCTTATTGATGAAGATATTCCCTCATCTGCGAATGGATTGTGGATAACTGAGATGGTTTTCTGTCCGAATCGAATAAGGATATCCACATTTTTTTCTATATATTCCTCTATCTCCCGGTACCTCGTGACCACCGTTATATCTGTTATCTCAGGGCAGGACAGGGCATTTTCGAGGGCATATGAAAAAAGCGGCCGGCCGTTCAGGAGAGAGAGGAGCTTGTTTGCTCCAAACCTCCTGCTGCTGCCGGCTGCAAGTATTATCGCATGCATGACATAGCCATCATGAGTTTTTCAGATGTCATAGGAAGCTCTCTCAGCCTCACTCCGGTAGTATTCTCAATTGCGTTGGCAAGCGCCGGAGAAGGTGTGTTTATAACGAGCTCTCCTACAGACTTGGCGCCGAAAGGACCGGTCGGCTCGTAGGTTGGCTCGAGGTATACCCTGACGTTCCTGATATCCAGCCTTCCCGGAATCTTGTAGCTCATGAAGTTGTCATTGAGCAGCTTTCCGTTTTCATCAAAGCGCACATCTTCCCAGAGTGCCATTCCTATTCCCTGAGCTATTCCGCCCTCAGCCTGTATCCTTACAAGGTTAGGGTTTATAGGGGTTCCGCAGTCGAGTACGCCTACATAGTCTATGATCTCTATCTTTCCTGTGTATCTGTCGACCTCTATCTCTACTGCTCCTGCCATGAATGGAGGCGGGGAGTACTGAGAGAAATGGGACTCGCTGGCAGAGATCATGTCTACCGATCCTCCGCCTGTCTGAGCAGCCAGGTCAAAAAGGGAAAGCTCTTTATATTCAACGTTCGGAGCATCTATAGTGAATATCTTCTTCCCGTCGAATTCCAGTATGTCCTTTGAGACATCCATCATTCTTGCGGCCTGCTCGAGGATCTTCTCTGTAATCTTCTCACAGGTCTTTACAACGGCCATTCCGGTTATATATGTCGTGCTCGAAGCATAGGCTCCCGCATCATAAGGCGAAACATCCGTATCTACACCGCTCACGATTATGTCGTCCATGCTGCAGCCAAGCGCCTCGCATGCTATCTGTGACAGGATTGTATCACTTCCTGTACCTATGTCAGCGGCGCCCACATTCATATGGTAAAAACCGTGGTCGCTCAGCCTTATCTCTACTCCGGCCGTGTCTATTCCGGCTATACCGGAGCCCTGCATTGCGATCGCAAGCCCTACGCCGCGCACTTTTCCATTGCCCATTTCTCTTCTCGGATATTTGCTGTCCCAGTCGATGAGCTCCTTGGCTTTTTCTATGCATCTGTCGAGGTTGCAGGTGTTGACCGGCTTGTTTTCATACATGAACACTGCCTCTCCCGGCGTAACAAGATTCAGCTCTCTCAGCCTTATCGGGTCGAACTCCATGGCCTTTGCAAGCTCATCTATCGAGGATTCTATGGCAAATACTCCCTGTGTAGCACCAAAGCCTCTGTAGGCACCGCTTGGCACCTTGTTAGTGTAAACTACGTCATATGAGAATCTCTGAGCAGGAATCCTTCCGTAGAGGGATAGGGATTTTGTAGCGCTCAGTCCTACGGTTGTCGAGCTGTGCTCGTTGTATGCGCCTGCATTTGAAAGCGTGTACAGTTCCATTGCTCTTATCTTTCCATCTTTTGTAGCGCCAATCTTTACGGTCATCTCCATCTCATGTCTCGGGCTTCCTGCGATGAAGCATTCAGCTCTTGTATATATTATCTTTGAAGGCCTTCCGGTCTTAAGCGTTACTATTGCAGGATACATCTCGCTTACAGAGCTCTGCTTTGAACCAAATCCGCCGCCTATCCTTGGCTTTATAACTCTTATCTTTGATTTTGGAACATCGAGGGCATTTGCGACTATCCTTCTGACGTGGAAAGGAGTCTGGGTGGAGCTGACTATCTTTATTCTTCCGTAAGGGTCCACATCGGCAAAGGTAGTGAAGGGCTCCATAGGGGTCTGATTGTTCTGAAGGGTATGGTAGCTTCGTTCTATAACCACGTCGCATTTCTCAAACTCTTCATTTACATTCCCGTATTGAGTCTCTCCATAATATACTATGTTTCTTTTTATCTGCTCAGGAAAGAAAGGGTTTGTCTTTATGTCATCTTCAGGATGCACGAGCACAGGGTTGTCCTTTGATTTCCTGAAATCAAGCACCGGCTCAAGCACCTCATACTTTACTTTTATAAGCTTGAGGGCCTTGTCCACGGCCTTCTCATCTTCACCTGCGACTATTGCTACGGCATCCCCCACATATCTGAGGCGCCTCTCGAGTATGAGCCTGTCATAGTTGCTCGGCTCTGGATATGCCTGGCAGGCGATCGTGAATCTGCTTGACGGAACGTCCTTCCAGGTAAGCACACATGCTATACCTTCGACATTTTCAGCGCGGCTGACATCTATATCCTCTATGATCGCATGGGCGTGAGGGCTCCTGAGGATCTTTATTATAAGTGCATCTTCCGGAGCTATATCATCTGTGTATACTGGCTTTCCAGTGACCAGAGGCATGGCGTCTTTCTTTCTGAAACTGTTGTTTACAGATCTGAATTTACTTATGTCGACTTTAGGTTCTTTTATATAACGAGCCATCTATTTCACCTCCCCGATATAATCATTCGAAAGATCGGTATGACTTCCTGTTATATCTATGCTGTGAGCTGCGAAATATCTTCTGAGCGCTCTTATATGGCCCATGTATCCGGTGCATCTGCAGAGATTTCCGGCAAGGTATGACAGGATATCTTCTTCGCTGGCCTCAGTTCTTTCTTCGTTTACCCATTCGTTTTTCATTGCGATGATGTTCATTATAAATCCCGGGCTGCAGTAGCCGCACTGCTCTGCTCCCTCGTCAGCGATGTATCCGCCGATTTCAGCAGCGTCCTTCTGCATTCCCTCAAGCGTGGTGACCTGCTGGCCATCCGCTCTCACAGCCGGAGTCGAGCATGAAAGCACGGGCTTTCCGTTCAGATGCACTGTACAGAGCCCGCAGTTTGAGGTCTCGCATCCTCTCTTTACGCTGGTATATCCATTTTCTCTAAGGAAATCTATCAGCATCATGTCTGGAGAGATCTCCCTTATGAGGATTTTCTTGTTTACCGTTATTCTTACTTCCATGAAGAAGCTCCTTTCTCAGCAAGCTTTGCAAGGACCTTTGCAGCAAGAGCCCTGGAAAGGATCATTCTGTACTGGGCACTTGCCTTTATATTGCTTCCGTAATTCAGATTGTTCAGATCTTCTATCAGATATTTGTCGACAAGACTGTTAATCGCGTCACAGGAATTGTTATTCACATCCTGTGCATAACTTGTGAATAATTCAGATATGTCAAAATTTTCTGACTTTATCAACCTTGCCACGTTAGGCCTTGCACCTACTGCAATCTGAAGCCTGGAGGTATCTGACCCATGCATCGGTTTTTCGATTGAAGCGGACACATTGAGCTGTGGAAAATCTGTCGAGATTATGCGAAGAGACTCATATGAACAGACTGAGTCACGTTTATTTATGATTATCCTGGACAGCACGGAGTTATCTCTCTTAAGTGAAACGAAATTCTCAAGTGGAATTATCTCGGTGCTTCCGTTGAATATTTCCACGCTGGCATCAAGGACCATGAGCGCCGTAATGACATCCGAGAAGCCATAACGTCCAAAAACGCTTCCTCCGACTGTAGCTCCGTTTCTAAACTGAACTCCTACTATAGATCCGAGCGCATCCCTGAAATAGTCTCCAAAATATTTCTGAAGGACTTCGCTTTTTTCCATTTCCCTTAGCGTAACCATAGCTCCTATCTCTATGTGAGAATCGCAGTCCTTTATGTCGTCGAGCCCGAGCCCGGAAAGGTCTATGAGGGTATTAATGTTCTTCTTGCTCTGCTTGAGCCACATCAGGCCTCCCATGATGACGTTTGTCCTCGTCTTGTTGAGTTCATAGGCCTGCTCGAGGCTGCCTGCTCGTATATAATTTTTTGCAGTATACAACTGACTCCTCCTTAATTTAAAAATACTCAATATTAACTATCTTGCCGATTTTTTCAAGCTCTGCCTTCATCTCTTTTATGAGGTTGAGCTTGAGTCCGAGGGATATCGGCATCTCAGGGTTCTGATGGGCAGGATTTATAGCCCTTCCGACCAGGAATCTGACCTCGGTGGATTCTTCGAGGAGAATCCGTACAAGCCTTGAGGCTGCATCTTTTTTTGAAAGCGCGATGACCTTTTCAGAGCGGTCCATGTATGGGAATCTCTTTAACATGTCAAGTGTCTTTCCGATCGTGAGAACGCCCTCTGTTACAAGGTCGATGCCTTTTATATGAGCGGCAGGCGGTATGCCGGGGTTCTCGTAGTTAAGGGTTACTGAGAGCTGCTCTCCGGTATGGGTGCTTACGATCTGAGATGTAGTTCCGCCGCACACTACCTTTATACCCCTGCTTTGCACAAGCTTATCAACTACGATCGGATCAAGCTCCGGATTTATTGGAGGGCCTATCATTATGGTAACAGGATTGCTTTCTTTGAACCTGATCGCGCATACCGTGGAGTCATCTCCGATCTCTCCCATGTAAAGGGCATCCACCGCGTTGAGGATCCGGCTGCACATTTCAACAGGGGATATGTCATGGCTTATATTTTCACTCACGAACTTTACTATATTATCATATTGCCACCCAAGGTCAAGCAGTTTTCCTACGCCGGCATGGACGACCCCATCGCTGAAGCCTACGAGCATGTCTCCGTTTTCTGCCTTGAAGGATGAGTGATATACTGTTTTGTCATCTATGGACATGGGGACTCTCTCCAGATCCAGGATCTGGTTTTTGCGAAAAAGCGTCACGAGAGGATTATCAAACTCGGCAACAGTGCACATCCCATCGGGCATTACCCTTATTATGGTGAAGGTGGAGTAGGCTATGTCTCTCTCCCTGCACACAGGAAGCGTTCCGGCTATGGTCTCTATGGCGTCTGTCAGCCTTGCGCCGCCAAGGAGCATTGTAGCTATGATCTTGCTTGTAAGAGTCGAAAGTATGTTGGCTTTTACTCCGCTTCCGAGTCCGTCTGCAAGCACGGCCACAAAGCTGTTTTCCTGGCGCACGAACTCCACCTTGTCGCCGCACAGCTCCTCCCCGTGATGGTTGAGGCTTTCATATGCGGCATCTACGTAAATTTCCATGGCAGCCTCCTAATCGTTAACTATGGTTTCCTTGAGGTTGTTGAGTGCGAGCTTTGTTTCAGCGGCGGTCTCTCCAAGAAGGCTGGCAATCTCCTGGACTACCCGCATCTGCTTCTCGATGACGTTCTGAGTGACATCGGCAGTGTGTATCCTCATCTTCAATATCTGCTCCTTGTGGAGCTCTTCTGCGGAGGTATCCTTTATGAAGGCGACAAAGGTGTCATGCTCTTCGATGTATACCATTGTCTTCTCTATATATATCTCCATGTCCAGTATCTTGAGCTTCAGGTTCTGCATTACCGGAGATTTGGATTCTCGGGCCATGTCAAAGGAGTCATCGTCATAAAGCTCCGGGATTATGCCGCCTATTATCTCAGATTCATCTACCTTGTATATCTTTGCCGCCATAGGGTTTATGTCAACCACGAAATGGTCTCTGTCAAGTGCGACTATTCCGTTTGGAGAATGTTCGATGATTACATTTGAAAAATTCTCTGCTTTCTTCCTGAAGAAAGGAAGGCACATCTTTATGTCAGCCTTTCCGTAAAATACAGCCTCAGCCTTGCTCCTGCAGGTAAGGTATCCGCACGTTCCGCAGTTGAGCTCGTCTTCGGGCCTGTGCTTGCCCATTTGGGCAAGTATCGCGGTAATATCATCGGGCTGAGGATGCTTCACGACTGGTTTCCTGTTGAGGTACTGCCTCTCAAGAGTTATTGCATATATGCTTTCGTCTCCGGAAACGGCTCTGTCGTGCTTCTCTGGGGTTTTTGAAAGCCGGTGGCTCGCAAATACGGTACGCTTTCTTGCAATCTTGAATATGGGGCCATTCATGCAGGCGCCCTTGCATATGTTGGCTTCTATGAAAAGCTTTTCCTGCGGCATGTTTCCTGTCCTGAGGCATTCGTCCAGATAAGCAAACATGTCTATGCAGTCCCTTGCACCGTCAATCGCCACAGGAAGATAATCCGCAAACGGCTCTGTCACGGCCATCGAATCGATGACTCCTCTTGAGCGCGGATATATCCTTGTTGAGGAATCTCTCAGGCCGCTGACATCTGAGCCAGAAAAGCCGGGATCATCGATATGGCTCCTCATACGGCCTCTTCCACTGGCAAGCTCTGAGGAAATCCAGCTGTCTATCTCGTCAAAGGTAAGCACATTATCTATATATCCGCTTAGAAGAATGTCAGAGGGCTCATATTTCTTGCTTATGCACGGGCCTATGAACACAACGTGAGCATCCTTATGAATTTCCCGGATAAGCTTTGCGTGTGCCATCATGGGTGACAGCGTAGGTGCAATGAGCTCGATGACGCGTGGATAATGGCGTTCAATCAGCATTACGACAGAAGGGCAGGCGCTCGTTATGATAACGGGCATGTTGCCCTCTCTGATTATGCGTGAGTAATCGTGGTTTACCATGCTGGCACCAACTGCAGTTTCCTGAGCATCGGAAAATCCGAGGTCGAGGAGGCGGTCTCTGAGATTCTCAAAGCCGGATTCTGACCATGCCTTGTAGGAAGGGGCCACTGAGGCTATGACTTTCTTTCCTGATGCGATCAGAGTCTGAACCTGATATAGCTCGCTCTGTATGAACTTGGCCTTGTGAGGGCAGACCTCAATGCATTTTCCGCAGAGTATGCATTCACTTTCTATTATGGTGGCCTTGTCATCCTTGAACTGAATGGATTTGACCGGGCATTCCCTTATACATCTGTAACAGGCCTGGCAGCTGCCAGGGTTGAGATTTATATATGACATGGAGGCTCCTTTCAGGAATTGTCAGATACAGCTTTTGGAAGTATGAATTCCAGAAATCTGTCTGGAGCATTAGAGATATTCACACCAGAAATAAGCTGCCCGTCAACGCTCGTGGAAATTCCATTGACGCAGTTCTTCATGCAGAATGAAGCCTTGATATTAATCTTATCCGAAACACCATGCTCCTGAGCCATTTCCTTAAAAGTCTGGACAACTCTGTAGGATCCCTTCATATGGCAGGAACTTCCAACGCATATTACCACTTCGACCATCTTGACCTCCAGTTTTATCTGTTTATGAATCAGTAATATTATATCAATAACGCGGTATTATAGCAATAACACAGAATGGCGCTCTGGCTTCTGCGTCAATGCTGAACCGCAGAGATTGGATGTTCATAAGGATTTTTTATGCTTCATAAGACTTACTTATTATGAAATGAAATGAGAATATGGTATATTAAATTGAGATAAAATTAACAATTGTATAAAATTAACGAGCATATGAGCACATACTGGAAGGGAATTATAAATGTACAGAAAAACTGCAACTGAAAAAATACTCTCATGGGGGACTGCGGTTTCTATTTTGCTTTTGTGGCTTATTGTTTCTGAATTCGGACTGATTGACCAGAATCTGGTCCCGACTCCGCAGGCAGTATTTGCAGCTTTCATTGAAATCATGGAAAACGGCTACAAGAACTTTACTTTGCTGGAGCATCTGGGAGAGAGCATGAAGAGGCTTGTGATTGCCTTTGTGCTGTCCTGTGTGACCGCAGTTCCGCTGGGGATTGCGAGCGGCTATAATTCAAGGATCAGAGCGATTTTTGAGCCGATCATAGAATTCTATAGACCGCTTCCTCCGCTTGCATACTATACTCTGCTGGTTCTCTGGATGGGGATAGAAAACGAGTCAAAAATCTCGCTGCTGTATCTTGCATGCTTTGCACCGGCATATATATCATGCGTGTCGGCAGTGATAAAAATCAGGGAAGACTATATAAACAGCGCTTTTACGGTGGGTGCATCAAGGTTTCAGGTAATCGTCCATGTAATATTTCCTGCGTGTCTGCCAGATATTTTTACTGGACTTAGGACATCGCTTGGAGTTGCATACACGACGCTGGTGTCGGCGGAGATGGTAGCTGCGAATTCGGGGATAGGATGGATGGTGCTCGATGCGAGCAGGTACCTCAGGAGCGACATAATATTCCTGGGAATAATTGTAATGGGAATAACAGGCATATTGCTGGACCGTGGAATACAGCTCATAGAGCGAAGGGTAGTTCCGTGGAAAGGGAAAGAATAACAGTAAGGATGGATTATATAATACAATCAAAGCAAAAAGGAGATAATATCATGAAGTTAAAAAAAATACTTACGGCGGCAGTCACACTGGCCCTCATCACGGCATCGATTGCAGGGTGCAAATCACCTGAGGCTTCGGATGCAGGCGGATCGGATACTCTGGAAGTCGTAAATATAGGTACGCAGCAGATACCCAATGATGAGAAGATAGCCATAGCGAAGAATTATTTTGAAGAAGAGCTCGGAGTAAAGGTAAACGTAGTGGAATTTCAGGCAGGTGACATCAGAAATGCACTCATTTCAGGAAGCATAGATTTTGCCATGCTGGGATCGGCCTCAGCGACTCTGGGCATTGCAAATGGAATGGATGCGGAAGTAATATGGGTGCATGAAGTGCTTGGGGAAGCAGAAAGGCTGGTTGCCAGAAACGGATCCGGCATAGAGTCCATGCAGGATTTGAAAGGAAAGAAGATTGCAACTCCATTTGCAACAACTGCTCATTACAGCCTGCTTAAGGCTCTGGAGCTCAGCGGGATTTCTGAAACTGAGCTGACACTTCTGGACATGCAGATGCCGGATATATATGCAGCGTGGCAGAGAGGTGACATAGACGCGGCATACGGATGGGAGCCTGTACTTTCTGATCTTCTCAAAGATGGAAGCACTATAATAACTAGCCAGGATCTGGCGGCAGAAGGCATAATAACATCTAACGTGGAGATAGTCAGCAGGGATTTTGCGCAAAAACATCCTGAGATGGTGACAAAATATATCAGAGCGCTGGACAGAGCGGTAAAGCTTTATAATGAAGACAGAGATGACGCAGTAAAGACAATCGCGGAGGCTATGAACATATCAGAAGAGGAAGCGCTCAAGCAGACACAGGGATCGATCTGGCTTACAGCAGAGGAGCAGCTCAGCCCCGATTATTTTGGGACATCACAAAAGAAAGGCGCGCTTGCAGAAAACCTTAAAGATACAGCGGACTTTCTATACGAGCAGAAGAGCCTCATGACCGAGCCAAAGCTTGAAACATTTACAGATGCTGTAAATCCATCATATATAGAAAATGGAGTATCTTAATGGCCGAAGATCTCAAAAAGCCTGAAGGCAGCGTAGTATCCCTTAAAGATCTGTATTTCAGATATAGCAGTGAAAAGGGCAATTCCGATGTGCTTCAGGATATAAACCTGAGTATCGGCGAAGGCGAATTCATATGTGTGCTGGGACCGTCAGGATGTGGGAAAAGTACGCTCCTTAAAATCCTGGCAGGATTTATAAAACCCTCTTCAGGAGAAGCTCTGATGGAAGGTGAAGCCATAGATGGACCGGATTATCATAAAGGGGTAGTATTTCAGAACCCCGTACTGTACCCGTGGCTGAACGTGGAGGACAACATAGGATTCGGCCTTAAGATGAGAAAGTTTCCAAAGAGTGAGATAGAGGCGCTGACAAAAAAACATCTTGAGCTGGTGGGGCTGACTGGATATGAAAAATATAAACCCTATGAGCTTTCTGGGGGGATGAAGCAGAGAGTATCCCTGGCAAGGACTCTGGTAAACAAGCCGGGGCTTGTACTGATGGATGAGCCTTTTGGGGCACTGGATGCCTTCACGAGAAGTAATATGCAGAAGCTCATAAGAACGATATGGAGCAAGACATCTAACACAGTCCTTATGATAACTCATGACGTAGATGAAGCCCTGGAGCTTGCTACGAAGATAATAATACTGTCCCACAGGCCAGGGACCATAATCAAGGATTTCAACACATCATACACTTATGATATAATAGAAAACAACAACGAAAATATCAGATATTCGGAGCAATATATAAACGACAGGGAAGAGATTCTGAGAATAATCAACAGTCAGAACGATTTTTTCAATATATGAAGCAGTTGACAGGTCTTTGCTGTCTTATTGGAGAAGGGAGTTCAAACGTGAATATAACGATAACCTCTGCTGCGGCCGAAGCATTCAGATCGGAATATGGAACCAGCTCTGAAACCGGATTCAGGCTTTATCTTGCCGATAAAAGCTGAGTGGGTCCAAGGATAAGGCTGGTTCTGGATGAACTTGAGGACGAAGACATAATTGCCGAGATAGATGACATAAAGGTGTATTATAAGCATGATGTGACAATCTTGGCCAATAGCGTGAAGATAGACTACAAGGCAACATTTTTTAAGAAGAAATTTTTTGTGGAAAGAATAAACTGATATTGAAAATGGTCCCACTGAGGGACCATTTTTTGTAAAATTCCAATTGAGTGTTAAATTCGGCAGTTTTACTGATTTTTAAGCAGGAAATCGTAAAAGCTCTGTTCATAGGTATTGAGCTGATACTGCTTTCTTTTTATCAGGTGGTATGAAAAACGCAGATCGTCAAAATTATCAAGATCGGAGATTTTTATTATCTTCATCTGACCGCTTTTCAGTTCATTCTGAATACAGCTTTTCGAAACAAAGCTTGCGCAGCAGCTCTTGAGGATGGAGGATTTGATGATCTCCGTGCAGTTGCTTCTTATAAGTATGTCAAGATCTGACATATCGATTCCGCTCTTCCCCAGGAATCTCTTTACCATTTTATACGTCCCGGAATCAGAATCTCTCATTATAAGGGGGATTCTCTTTACTTCCTTTATTTTTATCTCATCCTTGGAATACGAAGGATTTATGCATAAAACTATTTCGTCATCATAAAAAGGTACTTCCTCTATCATTTCCTTTGCCTCAGGACTGCAGTGACCTTTGATTATTCCCATGTTGTAGTCGTGGCTCAGGATCTTGTCGATGACTTCGGATGTATTGTAGGTATCCATGCATATGTCCAGCCCTGAATGGATATCCTTAAAGTCGCATATATTGAAAGCCAGCTGGTATGAACCGTATGTCTTGCAGGAAGCTATGAACAGGGTGTTTTTCTTCTGCTCCAGAGAATTTATGCTGTTGTACATGTTTTCTTCCAGGGTGAATATGGATTTGGCATAATCATATACTATCTCCCCTTCGGTTGTAAGGAGCACACCCTTGTTTGAGCGGCTCATCAGAGAAAATCCAAGCTCTGATTCAAGGCTTTTGAGCTGCATGCTGAGCCCCGGCTGAGTAACGTGCAGGATCTCACTTGCCTTGGATATGCTGTTGCACTGCGCTATATAATAGAATGATTTAAGGTAGTCTAAATTCAATTTTCTCACCGATCCTTGTTAAATTAATGCCATAACAATACCTTATGGTACATAAAAGTTATTTATTATACAAACTTGTGACTTAAGTATACAATAATAAATGAAGATGGTAAAGATATTTTGCCAGGCTATGAATCGTTAATTTATACACACAATTTCATAAGATAGGAATAATAAATTATAATGGAGGAAATTTAAAATGAGCAAAAGAATTTTGATTGTCGGCGGAGTTGCCGGCGGAGCTTCTGTAGCAGCAAGAGCAAGAAGACTGGATGAAACAGCAGAGATAATCATGTTTGAAAAAGGGCCGAATGTTTCGTTTTCCAACTGTTCACTGCCATTCCACCTTAGCGGGATAGTTGAAGACAGCCAGAGCCTTGTGCTGATGGATCCGGTGGTATTCAAAAATCAGTACAACATAGAAGCAAGGACAAGAAGCGAAGTGACTGCGATAAACCGTGAAGAAAAAACGGTTACAGTAAAGAACCTCGAAAACGGAGAAGAATATAAAGAATCATATGACAAGCTGTTCCTTTCTCCAGGAGCAAACCCTATCCTTCCTGGAATAGAAGGAATAAACAACGAAAACGTATTTACAGTAAGAAATGTAGTCGATATAGAAAAGCTGAATACTTATATCAAAGATAACAATGCCAGAAAAATAACCGTAATAGGCGGCGGATTCATAGGAATGGAAGTAGCAGAAAACCTTGAGCTTGCAGGTTATGAAGTTACTTTAGTCGAAGCTCTCAACCAGGTTATGGCACCTTTTGACTATGATATGGCTCAGATACTTCACAAAGAAATGATGGATAAGGGAATAAACCTTGTACTTAGCGACGGAATACAGAAAATAGGAGACAAAACCATTGAACTGGCTTCAGGAAGAGTTCTGGATGCGCAGGTTGTAGTTATGGCAATAGGTGTAAGACCAGAAACAAAGCTCGCGAAAGAAGCAGGTCTTGAAATAGGAGAAACAGGAGCAATCAAGGTAGACCACAATTATCTTACAAGCGACAAAAACATATATGCTGTGGGAGATGCTATCGAAGTATATCACAGACTTACACGCAAGCAGACAAAACTGGCGCTTGCCGGACCAGCTCAGAGACAGGCAAGAGCAGCCGCAAATCATGTTTTTGGAATGGGAAGCAGAAATACAGGAGTTATAGGTTCATCATGCGTTCAGGTATTTGAAATGAATGCCGCATCAACAGGACTTAACGAAAAAGCAGCAAAGGCAGCCGGGATAAACTATGACTTCGTTTATATAATCCCGGGAGACAAGGTAGGACTTATGCCAGGAAGCAATCCAATGCACTTCAAACTGCTTTTTGAAGTACCTACAGGAACAATACTTGGTGCGCAGGCTATAGGAAAAGGAAACGTTGACAAGAGAGTAGACGTAATAGCAGCCATGATAACCATGGGAGCTACACTTGAAGATCTTAAAGAGCTTGAGCTGTGCTACTCACCTATGTTCGGAACTGCAAAAGACGTAGTGAACTTTGCGGCGCTCGTAGGCCTCAATATACTAAACGGAATATTTGAGCAGGTACCGGTTACAGCAGTAAGAGACCTTGTAGAGAACAACGCTTTCATAGTGGACGTAAGAGAGAAGGACGAATATGAAGCAGGCCATCTTGTAAATGCGGTAAACATTCCGCTAAGCGAAATAAGAGGAAGAATGTCAGAAATTCCAAAGGATGTTCCTGTATATCTTCACTGCCGTTCAAGCCAGAGAAGCTACAATGCGCTTATGGCACTGAAAAATTCCGGATATGAGAACGTAATAAACATTTCAGGTTCTTATCTCGGAATCAGCAACTATGAATATTTCAATGATCAGATAACAGGCAGAAGCAAGATAGTAACAGAATACAACTTCAACTAAAAATAAAATTCATCGAAACATGGAGGAGACGAAATTGAAAAATATAGAGAGAGTTTTAGGGTTTGTCCTCATTCTGGCAGCCCTGATATTGGGAAAGAACCTGCTTAAGACAGATATGCTGTTTTTCAGGCTGCTGGTGGGATGTGGACTTGGATACACGCTCACAAGAGCTTACATGGGATTTGCAGGCAGCGTTAACAGAGCGTACAGAACAGGCTCTACAAAGCTGATGAGAACGCTTATGTTCATGTTCTTCATATCATGTCTTGCATCCGTTGCATTTTTCTTCAAGCAGGACGTGACTGTTTACGGTCTGTGGATCAACCCTATAAACATGGGTCTTATACTTGGAGGAATCCTGTTTGGATTTGGTATGTCATTTTCATCATGCTGTGCATCAGGAGTGCTCACAGACCTTATAACAGGACTGCCAAGAGCGCTTACCACACTGATATTCTTTGGAATGGGAGTATTCCTTGGATTCCCTGTTCAGAATTCAGCTTCATGGGTCAAAGAATCATGGTTCACTTCTCCAGTGGGAGAGCAGATGGCGGGCGGAGTTTTCCTTCCCGATCTGTTCAAATGGGACGGCCTTGAAGGCTACCTGGGAGCACTTGTGCTGACTGCAGTATTTTGTGCAATAGTGGTTGCTGCTGCACATGCATATGAAAACAGCCGTAAGAAAAGCAAGACATTCATAGGCACTCCTATGGAAAAAATTCAGGCACAGCTTGCAGTCGCAGCATCAGATGATTACGCTCAGTCAAGTGACAAGCCATATGACAGGATATTCATAAAGCCGTGGACTATGAAGCAGGGCGCAGTTATCATCGCTATCCTCTTTACCATACTTATGGGAGTTACAAAGTCAGGATGGGGAGCATCTACTCCATACGGAATCTGGTTTGGAAAGGCGCTCATGATGACTGGCGTTTCAGCGGATTCTCTTGCAGCATTTGGAAAGATGAAGCCGGACGGATTCCTTCAGCCTTTCTTCGAAAATGCAGTATCAGTACAGAACTTCGGAATAATAGTCGGAACAAGCATATACCTTCTTACTGCAGGAATCTTCAAGAAGACATTCTTTGAAGAGATGAACATTTCCTTCAGAGAGATACTTCTCTATGCTATGGGTGGTCTGAGCATGGGATTTGGAACAAGACTTTCAAACGGATGTAATGTTGGAGCACTGTATACACCTATAGCAAACTTCTCGCTTTCAGGATGGTTATTCCTCGCTGTAATGGTAGTGGGAGGAATCCTCGGAAACAAGCTTGCAAGAAGGCTGTTCAAGAACTAAAAGAATCTGCACAAAGAATATCTATATATAAAGGAAGCTATTGGATTTTCAGTTATTGAGAATTCAATGGCTTTTATTTTTACTTAGAAGAATGGACTGTACAGTTCTAACAAGTTAATGTAAAATAAGTATAACAAATTCAAGGGGAGGATTACTATATGAAAAAAAGAAAGAAGATTTCGCTGCTTCTGGCAGTAGTGCTGCTGGCAAATCTAATGTACGGCTGCAGCCCAGATGGATCGTCAGGAAATGGGAAACTAAGGGAGTACACCATTTCAGAGGAAGAACCTGTAATCGAAGGCGAAGGCGTAAAGATAGCCTTTTCGCCATATGACGTGAACGCAGAGATGAAGGTAAGCGTGCAGCAGATAGATCCGCCGAATCTCTTCAGCGAAGAGGTCACGCCTGAAGAAGTAAAGGTTACGGCCTATGATATCAAGGCACCGGAGATCACAGAATTCACAGATCTTATAGAGATAAGGATTCCGTTTGACCAGAGCTTTATAGAGTCAGGGAGCCCGGAGAAAAACGTCGGAGCAATGTATTATGACGAGGAGCTTGGCGAGTGGACTCCTGTTCCATATGAAATCGACAAGGAGAGCTCAGAGGTAGTCATAACGGCGAACCACCTTTCAGTCTATTCGGCTTATACCATAAAGAATGCGAACACAAGGGTTGCGCAGATAATAAGCGTAAATTCGTTTCCGATGCTGCCTCCGGGAACCTCAGCGTCATTTGATGAGGTAATAGAAGAAGCTATGTCAAATCAGATGACTCCGGGTCAGAAGGCCATGGAGCTGGGGCTTGGGATAACCGGAGACTGGATGAATATAAGCGGAGCAGCGCTCACTACGATAACCCAGACCATGTACGCATCTGAATTCGCAGAAGGACTGGGCAATGCATTCACCAATGTAGGTCTTGCGGGAGCGTTCGTTCAGGCTGCATATGACTTCAGCAGAGGCGATGACACGGCCCTGTTCACAAATCTCACCAAAAATCTTTCATACTTCAGCGTAGGCAAATGGGGAACAAATGCGCTCAATCTGGCGTTTGTAGGCGTATATGCCATAGACTATTCGCTGAATAAATTTGCGACTGAGGCCTGGGATGGAAGGAAGGAAATCTGGTACGAGGCATACAAGGAATATTACAAGAAGGAAAATCCGAGGAGCTACAAAGAATGGTACAGCAAACTCTACTGGATATGGCAGGACAACAAGGACAGTAAGGATCCAAATGCGGTGAGCAACAAGATAAATCAGGCCATTGATGAATATACGAATGCGTTCTGGAACCTGCCGGAAGCAGACCAGGCATTCTGGCAGTCAGAGATCCAGAACACAGGATTCTCCGGCGGTGGAGGCCTCAGCGAAGGGCTTAAGAAAGAAATTTCAGCTGCTGCAAAAGCTGAACTGGTAGCTACGATGCAGGAGACCGTGTTCAATCGTCTGGAGCAGAAGATAACCGCACAGCTCATGGAAGAATACAGAAAAGAGCTGATAAGCCTCAAGAACTATCTCAACAAGAAAATAGATGTCCTCATAACTGAAAATATCAAGGAAAATGAGACTTCAGAGTATGCAGGCTACACGGTGAGATTCGCACCTCTTGCCGAAAACGTGTACAAGCCAAATTGGACAGGTAAGGTAAAGGAAGATGGTACGGTAAGGACCGTATTCACGCCGCTTGGACATATACAGTCAGGGGCGCCGGACAAGCTGCTCCTGTTCGAACCTTCGGCAGACCCTGATACAGATGAGCCAGTGAAGGAGATTCCATTCAGGATATCATTCCCTGAGACCCGCATAAACCTAAAAGAATCAAAGCCGACCATGGATGAGATTTCAGGGCCGTGGTCAGAGGTATACCTTGATTTTCCTAATCCACCGGCAGCTGAAGAATCCGCAGAAGAAGGAGAGTGCGACCTTGGACCTGCCATAGCTGAGATGATAAGGGTTGCAAAGCTCAAGTGCATATTCGATGTCAGAAAGATCGATGAGGAGAATGCCACTCTCATATTCGGAGTTTCGGGAGGGGTAAACAAGGAGACCGGAGAAGACCTTGAAGCCGAGCCGGCAGACCCTGTAAGCGGTACGGCGACGTATAAGGATGGAGTATTCAAGGCGAGCATATTATATGAGGAATCGAATATATCCATCAGCCTCAACATGAAAAAATCCCCGGAAGGCGAGATAACTGCAGAGGGCGGAGGCATGATTACCTTCATAGAGGAAGGATATAAAAAAGGGACACTGGATATAAGAATGGTTGGAAAGAAATAGATATATAGAAAATGTTGGGAAAAAGGAGGAGTCATGCTTCCGGAGATAAATTTCAGCGCAATGGGCGCTCAGATACACATACACACATATGATCTGTTCGTATGGCTGAGCATCGCGACAGGCCTTGCCATGGCCTATGTACAGCTCATAAGGATGGGTACTGGAAGAAGAACGGCAGCTTTTATATGCGCAGTGACAGGCGCAAGCTTCCTCCTGGGAGCAAGGATTCTTAACTATGTCATAAACTATAAGAAATATACGGAGGCAGGAATACCGCTTTTCATCATGAAAAGCGGTTACTTCTCTTTATATGGAGGAATGGCAGCTTCATTTATGGCATTGTACATATCATCTTACAGGCTCAAGGCAGATTTTTTGGAGCTTATGGACCGCCTGACCTTTCCTTTCCTGCTGAGCTACTTTGTCATGAAGATCGGATGTTTTCTGAACGGATGCTGCTACGGAAAGATGACAAAATCATCATTTTCAGTGCCGCTTCCATTAAAGGAGCAGGCGGAGCTTGCTGCAAGCCCGCTGATATCACAGTTTTTCGGGAGCCCTGAAATAAGGGTATATCCTGCCCAGCTCATGGAGGCATCAGCAGCAATATTAATAATAGCGGCTGTACTGCTTGCAGAAAGGCTGTTCAGGAGCAAAATAAAAGGCAACACAAAAGGAGCAGGATTTGCGCTTTCGGCAGCTCTTCTCAGCCTTTTCAGGCTGATAATTCTGCAATTTCGAAGCTCATCCTACTCCTATACTGTTCTTAATATATTCTATCCTATGCTCTACATCTCTGTAATTGCAGTCTCAGCAGCATTTTTATGCAGCCGACTCTGCCTCCGTAACTCTGACTTCCTTTCTCACGGCTATGAAGATCACAGCGCTGATTCCCATTAGGACAGGGTAGTAGAGGTTAGGAATGATTTGAAAAGGCGTGATTCCGGTAAGAGATGCAGCTGTAAGCAGCTGAGCGCCATATGGGATAAGGCCCTGGAATACCGAGGTGAATATATCAAGTATTGAGGCGCTTCTCTTGGGATCCACGCCGAATTCATCGCTTATCTCCTTTGCGATAGGGCCAGCCATGACGATGGCTACCGTGTTGTTGGCTGTACACATATCAACTGCTGATGCCAGGACTGCTATTCCAAACTCGGCGCCCTTGGCGCTGTTCACCTTTGATTTTATTACATTAAGGATAGCATTTATGCCTCCGTTTTCCTTCACAAGTTCGACCGTACCTCCGATTATTATTGAAAGGACGGTTATCTCAAACATCCCTGAAACACCTTCGCCTATGATTCCAAAAACCTCGCTGAATGCGAATGTTCCCTGAAACACCCCTACTCCGAGCGAAAGTACGGTTCCAAGCACAAGAAGCGCAAATACATTCATTCCGGAAAGCGCTCCGGCGAGAACGATCACATAAGGGAGTATCCTGAGTATGCTGTAATCGAGGTTCTGATCTACTGTAAAGGATCCTCCTGAAGTCCTGATAAGAAATATCGCAGCCGTTATGATGGCAGCAGGAAGAACTATAAAGAAGTTCTGTCTGAATTTATCCTTCATAAGGCAGCCCTGAGTCCTTACGGCCGCTATCGTAGTGTCGGATATCATGGACAGGTTGTCTCCGAACATCGCTCCGCATACGACTGCGCCTATGCAAAGCTCTATTCCAAAACCTGTCTTTTCGCTTATTCCAACTGCAATCGGGGAAAGTGCGGCAATAGTTCCCATCGAAGTTCCCATGGAAAGCGAAATGAAGCAGCCTATAAGGAAAAGTCCCATTACGGCTATATTTGATGGGAGTATCGAAAGTCCAAGATTTACAGTGCTCTCAACTCCGCCTGCAGCCTTTACAGCCCCTGAAAAGGCTCCTGCAAGAAGAAATATGAGCGCCATTATCATTATATTTTCGTGACCGGCTCCACGGCTCATAACTGAAAGCTTTTCATCAAAGCTCATGCTTCTGTTCTGAACGAAAGCTACAAAAAGTGCCGCAAGAAATCCGACTATTGCAGGCATCTTGTAGAAGTCGTTGAATATCAGTCCTGTTCCAAAGAAAAGGAGCAGAAATACCAGAATTGGAAGCAGCGCCGCCACGCTTGATTTTGGGTTGCTATCTGTCTTAATTTTGTTCATCTTTTTTGATTTTCCTCCTGAAAAAATAATATATTTGTCGCAGCGAGAAGTTTACTGCATTAAAAAAGCCTTCTCCAAGAGAAGGCACAGAATTAAAGCTCTATATCTTCTCTTATCTCTCAGATCTTTACCACTGCGAGCACACGCAGGCGATAAAATCTGATGGATTTGGCACCTTTTCACCGTAGTGAAGGTTGCCGAGACTTCTCAGGGCCATTTCCCTCCATCTCTCTAAATAAGAAAATTTTTATTAAGTTGTAAATAATTTTTGACAGTAAAAAATCGAGCGGGGTAACTCGATTTTTAAAAAAGGGGGTATTAATAAGGTTCAATAATTAGGGGGAGTGAACCCTTATTTATTCACTCTTCACTCATTATAATCAATATGGACAAATTTGTAAATAGTTTTTTTGTAATTTTTTTATAATTTTCAAACCTAAGGCTTTATATCGATATTTACATCCGGGAATGTCTCGGAAAGCTTTTCAATGAGCTTTTCCTCATCTGATATCTTCTTTGATTTTATTGATGAAAGCTCGCTGTAAAGTATATACTGCACGGCTATATTCCTTTTCAGGAGCTTGCTGAGTATTTTCTCGACGGAATTATTTATGTCCTGAGTCTCGAGCATGTTCTTGTGGAATATGTTCTTTTCCTCAAAGCAGAAGAAGATGTTGTCATCAAAAAACCTTTCAGGCTTTCCTTCCCTTATAAGTGCAGCGAGCTGTGCCTGCTTTACGGCCCTGAGTTCTTCATAAAGAACCGGGATGGCATCGTAGACTCTGTCAAGCTCAGCTTTTTCATCATCGCTTATCTCTACCCGCTCTATCTTCTTCGTGGAAACCCTTGAAGGAGATTTCGAAGATGAAGGTCCTTTTGTATGGCTTGTTACAGCCATGCGGCCGCTGTTTTCCACACTGCCTTCAATATTACCCACAGGTAGCTGTGGATTATTTTCGATCTCAGAAAGCCTGCTTTCAAGGCCCTGGACAAGGGTCTCAAGCCTTCTTATTTCGGAGTTCATCAGAGCGAACTCAGCCCTTATATCCTCGCTGACATAACGGTTTGAGCCTATTGCATCATATCTGGTGCCTGTTATCCTCACTATATCGGCAAGCAGGAGCACCTGTGGCTGTGGAGAATAGCGCATGTTGCTGCAGGTTGTGGATAAGTCCTCTATTATATTTGCCGCAATTTCATCCGTGCATATCTGCGCTGCCTGGCTGACATTCGGGTTATCCTGCTTTACGTCGTTGAACTCCAGTATTACCTGCTTCATGAAGTTTATGAGCTCAAGTGCGAATATCCTCGGGTCCATGCCTGACTTTTCTATGCTGCCCAGTACCATTATGGCATCACGAGTATTGTGGGCCATTATTGCCTTAAGCATCGAAAGATAGTTGTCCGAGTGAATCTCTCCAAGTACCTGCAGAAGGTTCTCCATTGTGAGATCTCCGTATGAAAGCGCCTTGTCAAGAATGCTTAAGGCATCCCTGAGGCCGCCCTCGCTCTTTAAGGCGATGAATTCAAGCGCCTCTGACTCAAAGTCCTTTCCTTCCTGCGCGAGCACGTCAGAGAGTCTTTGCACTAGTACATCCTTCTCAATCTTTCGGAAATCAAATCTCTGACATCTTGAAAGCACAGTCTGTGGAATCTTCTGAGGCTCAGTCGTCGCAAGAATGAATATAACGTGCGAAGGAGGTTCCTCCAGAGTCTTGAGCAGAGCATTGAAAGCCGCCGCGGACAGCATGTGGACCTCGTCTATTATGTATATCTTGTATTTTCCTGAAGTCGGAGCAAAAGCAAGGTTGTCTCTGATATCTCTGACATTATCCACGGAGTTGTTTGAAGCAGCGTCAAGCTCAACCGTATCGATATCGATGCCGCCGTTTATGGCAGAGGCGAATACCTTTGCAGTAGAAGTCTTTCCAGTTCCTCTTGGACCGCAGAAAAGGTATGCATGGCTCAGATTGCCGTTTTCCAGCTGATTCTTCAGTATGGAAACTATCTGGTCCTGGCCATATATCTCGTCAAAGTTTTTAGGTCTGTAAATCCTGTATAGAGCTTGTTGCATGATCGTTTTTATGACCGGATATGCCAGTCATATCTCCTTTCAATGAAAATAGATAACCCAACAGGTTGTTTCCGCACACAGGGGGCTCGACTTAGTGCTGCTATCTTCCGATCCTGACACGGTTCACCGATTCCTGTTGCAAAAGCCTGTTGGGCTAAAATATATTATATCAGCATATCCCGCTCAAGTCAACAAAAAACCTCTACAGCGCATCTTAAAGGTAGCTGGTGCGATAGAAAGACTTTATTGATGCGATACGTTTTTTCGATTAGACACTCAGATGCAGGTGATATAAAATGAAGTTTGATACAGAGATTTATGCTTATATTGATGTTAGAAAAGGAGATTGATTATGGAACTTAGAAAAGAACTTCCGGAGATATTTGACGAATTTGCAGAGGCAAGAAGAAATGGCTTCATAGCAGCAAAAAACCTTAAGGAAAAGAACGTTCCTATGGTAGGAACATTCTGTACATACATGCCTCAGGAGCTTCCACTGGCATTTGGAGCAGCAGTGGTGTCATTATGCGCTACATCAGACGAGACAATCCAGGAGGCAGAAGCAGACCTTCCGAAAAACCTGTGTCCTCTCATAAAATCAAGCTATGGTTTTGGAAAAACAGACAAATGTCCATTCTTCTACTTCTCAGACATAGTGGTTGGAGAGACTACATGTGACGGAAAGAAAAAAATGTATGAATATCTTGGTGAGTTCAAGGATGTTCACGTAATGGAGCTTCCAAACAGCCAGGCTACAAAGGAAGGCTTCCAGCTCTGGAAAAGCGAGATAATCAAGCTCAAGGGAATACTTGAGAACAAATTTGAGGTAGAGATCACGGAAGAAGACATAAAAAAAGCCATAAAGCTTAAAAATCAGGAAAGACAGGCTCTCAAGAATATGTATGAAATAGGCAAGCTCAATCCGCCGGCGATGTCAGGCTTGGATATATTAAAAGTGCTTTATGGAAGTACATTCAAATTTGACAAGAATGACACTATAAAGGAAGTAAACGAACTGGCAGACAGAGTAAGAAAAGAATACGAAGAGGGAAGAAGGCTTGATCCAAAGCCAAGGATAGTGGTTACTGGATGTCCTATAGGCGGAGTTACGGAAAAGGTAGTAAAGGCCATAGAGGACAACGGCGCATATGTAGTAGCATTTGAAAACTGCATGGGCGCAAAGGCTATCGACAGGCTGGTAGACGAAAGCAATGAGGACGTATATGACGCTCTTGCGGAAAAGTATCTTAACATAGGCTGCTCATGTATGACTCCAAATCCAAACCGTATAGACCTTCTCAGCAGGATGATAGATGAATACGAGGCGGATGGAGTTGTGGATGTAATACTTCAGGCATGTCATACCTATGCCGTGGAAACTCTCAGTATAAAGCGTTTTGTAAACGGAGAAAAAGAAATACCTTATATGAGCATAGAGACAGATTACTCTCAGTCAGATATAGGACAGCTCAATACAAGGATGGCGGCATTTGTAGAGATGCTGTAGACGCATAAAATTAATTTCAAAATAAATAGAACTGAAACAAGAGGCATGCTGTTTTTTATCCAGTATGCCTTTTGCTTTGATTATGATTAGAATATATTTATGAATCATATTTGCAATCTTCATTAAAATCTAAACTTTTTTTGTTTAATCTATTGAATTCAACCATTCCCATGAGTTATAATGAAGCGTAAATACTTATCAAACTTATATGTTCAGTGATAATTTCGACATTTTAGCGATATAGACCAGTGAACAATTATGCTATACTGTAAACATGCTGTTTATAAGTAATGTATATTTAATTATTTTTTTTGGAGGGTTATATGAAAAGGCTGTGTCACAATTAATAGTTGATAAATTAGTAATATTGCAAAATCCGGAGAGTGTGATACAATTTACTTAACACTCTCTCGAAAGGATGGGCCAAGTTATGGCAACTATCGAAGATATTCTTCTATTGGTAGAGGGGCTTACACCCTTCGAAAAAGATGAGCTGCGGGCTAAACTAATGGAAAACAGTATTGCTGCACCAAGCATTGAAAAATTGGTCAGTGAGGACCGGTTTTCCGGTGGTCTTGTATGCCCTCATTGTGGTTGCTTAGGTCATATCGTGAGGAATGGTCATCGAAGTGATGGCCGTCAACGCTACAAGTGTAGAGATTGCGACAAGTCTTTCTTGGCTGCTACAAACTCTATAGCTTCTGGAACCCGAAAGGAATTGAAAGTCTGGAAGCTGTACATGGAGTGCATGATTAACAAACTGCCAATTCGAAAGACGGCTGAAATATGCGGAATTCACAGAAATACTGCCTTCATCTGGAGGCATAAAATTCTTGACGCCCTTCAAAAGGTGGCAAACCAAACAAACCTCAGAGGAATTATCGAAGCAGATGAAACCTTCTTTCCCTTGTCTTTCAAGGGCAACCATAAGCATAGTTCAACCTTCAAAATGCCAAGGACGGCCCATAAACGCGGCAAAGCTATCAGCACCAGAGGAATATCTAAGGAGCAGGTTTGTGTTCCTTGTGCAATAGATCGGACAGGGAACTCACTATCTAAGATAGCTACATTAGGGAGAGTTAGAACCAAAGATCTTCACAAAATATATGACGGGAAGATCATTGATAAATCAGTGTTCTGCACAGATAAAATGAATTCCTACGTGCGATTTGCAAATAGCAATGGCATCGAGCTCGTCCAACTGAAGACAGGCAAATCCAAGAAGGGCATTTATCATATTCAGCACATCAACGCATATCACAGCAAGCTGAAGGCTTTTATCCGGATTTTCAAGGGAGTTGCGACGAAATATCTCAACAATTATTTGCTATGGAATAACTGGATCAATTCAAGTTACGGCACTCTTCGGGAACGAGTTGATCGAATCATTAAGGTTGCCTTGACTACAAGGGTAACGGTCAAATGCGCCCTGTTGTCAAGAAGGTCACCAGTCCCATTGGCATAGAATTACTATTATCAAAACACCAAGGAGGTGTGCGTATATGTCTGGCTGTTGTTGTGGTTGTACATCAACCGAGAAAGAAGAAGTTGTAATTGGAGAATACGTCTGCTATTGCAATCATGTGACGGAGCAGGACATCATTAATGCTATCCAAGATGGCGCTAAAAGTGTCCAGGAAGTGATTAACAGGACCGGTGCTATGAAGAATAGCAACTGCGCGGTAAATAACCCTAAGGGGACTTGCTGCTATCCAGATATTGTTTACGTATTCGATAAGCACAAATAAAGGTTTAGCCTCTTAAACGGAAAAAATGAACCAAGTATACCCTGCTTGGTTCATTTTTATGAAATATCAACTATTAATTGTGACACAGCCTATGAAAATAAGAATGAACAGCATCAGAACAAAAATCATGGCTGTGATTTTGATTGTGCTTCTGATTTCACTGGGAACAGTAACTACACTTTTCAGCATTATGAGCATCAGGAGCACGGAGGAACTGCTTTATGAATTGATGAAAGAAACATCAAAGACCGCAGGACTGGCTATGGAGAACAGGCTTGAATCATCAAGGCGTCTGCTTAATGAGTTCGGTACAATGCATGAGCTTACAGGGGAAGATACGCCTTTGGAACAAAAGATTGTGCTTCTTGACAATAAGATAAAAAAATATAATCTTGCAGATCTTGATGTGGCATATCCTTCCGGGAAAACGCTCAAGGGACATGATGTTGCAGACACAGAATACTTCAGATCTGCACTTGAGGGAACTACATATATAAGTTCGCCGATTATTGATTCAGGAGTTCAGACCGTTTTTGTTGCAGCACCAGTATGGAAAAATGGAGTTTATTCATCAGAAATTACCGGTGTAGTATTTACGAGGTTAAGCGGGAATTTCTTTTCAGATATAGTTAAGAATATCCAGATAGGAGAGACTGGAAGCGCATATATATTAAATGAGAATGGAATCACTATAGCTCATAAGGATAACAAGGAAGTTGAGAATCAGAAAAATCTCATAAACACTGAAAATATGGATCCTGGTCTGCTTGAGCTTTCAGAAATAGCAAAGTCGGCAGTTGGAGGAGAAGAGGTGTCTGGAGAATACACGTACGCCGGAGCTACCAAGATAGTTGTTTTTGAACCAATCGCGGGAACCGAATGGACAATGGGAGTAAGCGTAGAAAAAGGTGAGTTCATGAAGCTGAGCTACATTACAGCTGCCATATGCACCGCTATATCAGCAGCGGCTCTAATTATCGCGGCATTTATTGTAATAAGGGTTGCAAACTCAATAGTAAGGCCGGTGAAGGAAGTTGAAGAAGCGGCTCAGAGGATGGCTATGGGAGACTATGACATTGCTATTGCTTACCAGTCGGAAGATGAAATAGGAAGCCTTGCAGAGAGCATGAGGACCATGTCAGCGACTACTAAAATGCTGATAGAGGATGCGACGAGAGGCCTCGAAAAACTTTCAGAAGGTTATTTCGATCTTCACAGAGATATGGAATATCCGGGCGTGTTCGCGCCTATAGAAGCATCAATACTGAACATCGCAGTATCGCTAAGTGATACGCTTTCGGTTATACAGAGGTCATCCGACCAGGTGAGCGCAGGCGCAGATCAGGTGTCCTCAGGCTCGCAGACCCTTGCTCAGGGAGCGGCGGAGCAGGCGAGCTCTATCGAAGAGCTTGCAGCATCGATAGCTGCAATCTCAGACAAGATAAATCAGAACGCAAAGAATTCGCAGCAGGCAGATGAACTGTCTTCAAGAGTCGGAGAAGAACTGAGGTACAGTACGCAGAAGATGGAAAGCATGGTAACTGCGATAGAGGACATCTCTGTAAAATCAGCTGAGATAAACAAGATAATAAAGGTAATAGAGGACATAGCATTCCAGACCAACATACTTGCGCTCAACGCAGCAGTAGAGGCTGCAAGAGCGGGTGCTGCCGGAAAAGGATTCGCAGTTGTGGCAGATGAGGTAAGAAATCTTGCTGGAAAATCTGCCGAAGCCGTAAAGAATACTACGGCGCTTATAGAAGATACCGTAAGGGCTGTTTCTCAGGGAACATCCATAGCAAAGGAAACCGCAGAGGCCATAGAGCATGTAGTTGGAAATGCGGAGAAGGTAGTTGAGGCAGTAGGTGAGATAACGAGTGCATCTACAGAGCAGGCGGGTGCAATATCTCAGATCACCGCAGGACTGGACCAGATATCAAACGTAGTGCAGTCAAACTCAGCGACTGCAGAGCAGAGCGCAGCTGCGAGCGAGGAGCTCTCAGGGCAGGCGATGATGCTTCAGGAAGAGGTTGCAAAATTCACGCTCAAGGAAGGCAGAGAGTTCAATCAGATATAGCTAAGAAAGAACACACAGAAAATTTTGCAACTATAGAAACGTATTAGAATATACGCATATAATATCAAAGAAATCACCGGTTACGAAACTGTAACCGGTGATTTCTTTGTGTTGAGATACTCATCGTATATTTTTATATCAGCCATCAGCCTAGAAAAGCCCGGAGATCTTTCCGTTCTCATCAACGTCGATCCTGTTGGCAGCAGGGACCTTAGGAAGTCCAGGCATGGTCATTATCTCTCCTGTGAGCGCAACTGCAAATCCTGCTCCGGCAGAGATCTTTACATTTCTTACGGTTATCCTGAATCCTTCAGGTCTTCCAAGCTTCGTCTGGTCGTCAGTGAGAGAATACTGAGTCTTTGCCATGCAGACAGGCACCTCTGAAAAACCGAGGTCCTCGATCTCCTGGATCTGCTTGAGGGCAGAAGGAAGGAAGTCCACGCCGTCAGCGCCATATATCTTAGTCGCTATTGCGTTAATTTTGTCCTTTATTCCCATTTTAAGGTCATAGGCATACTCAAATCCATCTGACCCTTTTTCGATCAGTTCAAGCACGTTTTCAGCGAGCTCTTTTCCGCCTGCGCCACCGTTTGCCCACACCTCTGAAAGCGCTACATTGACTCCGAGCTCCCTGCATCTGCTGCGGATGAGCTCGAGCTCAGCTTCAGTGTCGAGCGGGAATCTGTTTATTGCAACCACAGCAGGAAGCTTGAATACCTGAGTTATGTTCTCGACATGCTTGAGCAGGTTGGGAAGTCCCTTTTCAAGAGCTTCGAGGTTTTCATTTCCAAGGTCTTCCTTCTTAACGCCGCTGTTGTATTTGAGAGCTCTCACCGTAGCTACGATGACTACTGCATCAGGCTTTATCCCAGCCATTCGGCATTTTATATCAAGAAACTTCTCCGCGCCAAGGTCCGCTCCAAATCCGGCCTCGGTAACTACATAGTCTGCAAAATGCATTGCCATCTTTGTCGCTATAACAGAGTTGCAGCCATGCGCTATGTTGGCAAATGGTCCGCCATGAACGAATGCTGGCGTTCCTTCGAGTGTCTGAACGAGATTTGGCTTGAGAGCGTCCTTCAGGAGCGCAGCCATCGCGCCGTTTGCATCAAGCTCGGCAGCGGTTACAGGCTTGCCGGCTCTCGAGTATCCGATTATTATCTTTCCCAGTCTTTCCCTGAGGTCTGATATGTCATTTGCAAGGCAGAATGCAGCCATTACCTCAGATGCTACGGTTATGTCAAACCCGTCTTCTCTTGGAGTTCCGTTTGCCCTTCCTCCGAGTCCGTCCGTTATGAATCTCAGCTGACGGTCATTCATGTCCATGCAGCGTTTCCATGTTATTCTTCGCGTGTCTATATCAAGCACATTGCCCTGCTGGATGTGATTGTCGATCAGTGCTGCAAGCAGGTTGTTTGCAGCGCCTATCGCATGAAAATCTCCTGTGAAGTGAAGATTTATGTCCTCCATAGGTATAACCTGGGCATACCCGCCGCCTGCAGCGCCGCCCTTTACCCCAAAAACCGGTCCGAGAGAAGGCTCCCTGAGAGCCACCATAGTATTCTTTCCGAGCTTTGAAAGCGCATCAGCAAGTCCTATAGTAGTTGTCGTCTTGCCCTCACCGGCAGGAGTGGGGTTTATGGCGGTCGTCAGTATCAGCTTTGCCTTTTTTCCGCCCGGCTTCTTGAGCAGGTTGTAATCAAGCTTTGCCTTGTATTTGCCATAAAGCTCCAGATCATCCTCGGTGAGTCCCATTTTTTCAGCTATCTTTCGTATATCCGAAGCTATTGCTTCCTGTGCGATTTCAATATCAGATTTAAATCCCATAATATCCTCCCGTATTAACGAAATATACTGGAAATCAAGCTCTTCCAGTCTTACCAAAATGTCCCCTGAAAGCTGTCAGAAGAACCTTGAGCAATATGGCTTCTATGAACGCTATAGCAAGGGCAGATACTATCCTTGTAGGAAGAAGTACCAGAAAACCCTTCTTAAGCAGTATTGTAAGCCAGAAAGTGTTGAGGATAAGAGAGCAGATCACTGCGCTCAGTATACTCGAAATGGCGATCAGGCTTATCGAAGGCTTGCGTCTGTAAAGAACGAGCCCCGGTATCAGGCCTGAAAGCGCCGCAGTAAGCGTAAACCCTGGAAAGAATGCTCCCTGTGGAAACAGCGTGGCTCCAAGCACGTCGGCCACCATCCCGGTCATTGCGCCCCAGAAAGGTCCCAGCAGTGCGCCGGCAAGCGCTATAGGCAGGCCGCCGAAGCTTATCCTTACAGCACCTCCAAAAGCCATGAAACCAAGAAATCTTGTGAAGATGATGCTTGTAGCTACAAGCAGGCCACTGAATACAATACTCTGGGTATTGCTTCCTCTGCCGGCATCAAGTCCAGATGCGTTAATGCTTTTTTTATTCATTTTTCCTCCTCAGCGGATGCGGCATCATATCGCAGACATAGCCCCTCAAATTTGAGCATGTCCTTCGTCTTCAGGCAACTTCCCATCTCTGCAGCACTTTACGCATGATACCTACTCTGCACAACTTCATTATATACTGACACGTAGTATTATTGCAATAAAAAGCAATTAAGTTAACTAAAATCTTTCCGAATATTCAATGCATATGGTATAATTGAGTCATAAAAATGCTGTAACGTTTTCTTTTCGTACATTTTGTACGATTTGTGCGGTTTTAACAAGGAGGCCGGCCATGAAAATAATAGACAGAGGAATGAAAGGCGTAAAGAGATTTGATGTGATGGATTTTGCATTTTTCAAGATTTGCATATTCACGCTCGGAGTACTGACTGGGGTTTATTTCTTCAAGTTCTTCAGGCGAAAGGAAGGCATGCTCTGGGGAATATTTGGAACTACCTGGATATACACTCTCTGCAAGGCGTTTGGACCTGACAGATATGAAAAGGCAGTGAGGAAATGTTCTAAAAAACTTAAGTTTTAGACTGGAAATACAGGCTTCACACTGTAAAACATAAGCTTCGCACTGTTAAATCAAAGCCCTGCCGGAATAATCCTGCGGGGCTTTTTCTGTGTGCGCTCAGAATGGGCGACAGAAGGCTATTCCTGTACTGTGGCAGCGGCGGTTCACAACAGATGTTTTTTGTGATATAATTATATTTTGGAAAAATAAAAATCAATAAGGAGAATGAGGATGGATTTTACTGAAATACTTAAGGTAATACTTCTGGGAGTGGTAGAAGGCATAACAGAATGGCTTCCTATAAGCAGCACCGGCCACATGATACTTGTGGATGAATTCGTAAAGCTCAATGTATCAGAAGCCTTCAGGGAGATGTTCTTCGTAGTCATACAGCTGGGAGCTATTTTTGCAGTAATAGTGCTTTACTGGAGCAAGCTGTTTCCATTTAAGAAGCAGAAAATCGCAGATGCAAAGGCCAGGATAGTTCTTGACAGGGAAACCATGCTGATGTGGCTGAAGGTAATAATAGCTGTGCTTCCGGCAGCGCTTATCGGAATCCCGTTTGACGATCAGATAGATGCGATGTTCTACAATTATCAGACAGTAGCCGTGACACTCATACTTTACGGGGTGCTTTTCATAGTTATAGAGACCAGAAACAGAGGAAAGCTTCCAAGGATAAATTCAATTGAGAATATAACATACGGGACCGCGATAATAATAGGTATATTTCAGGTGCTGTCGCTTATTCCGGGGACTTCGCGCTCAGGGGCGACTATTGTAGGAGCGATACTTATAGGAGTTTCAAGGACGGTTGCGGCAGAGTTCACATTCTTCCTTGCAATACCTGTAATGCTGGGAGCGAGCCTTCTCAAGCTTGTCAAGTTCGGGCTGGTATTCACGCAGGCAGAGGCAGTCATACTGGCTGTCGGGATGGTTACGGCCTTCGTGGTTTCAATCCTTGCCATCAAATTCCTGATGGGTTATATAAAGAAGCATGATTTCAAGGTTTTTGGATACTACAGGATAATTCTTGGTATTGCAGTAGTGGCATACTTTATGATAGCAGGTTAATGATATGATAAAATACAATACGATAATGTTTGATGTGGATGACACGATCCTTGACTTCAAAAAAGGAGAAGAACAGGCGCTCCGCAGTCTGTTCAGCGAAATAGGAGCACCACAAAACAGCAGGATAATAAATGAATACAGAAAGATAAACCGAATGCTATGGCTCAATTTTGAAAAAGGTGAGACAGACAGAGATTATATATTCCGCAGCAGATTTACCATGCTTTTCAGGAATTATGGGATCGAAGTAGACGGAGAAGATATGGAACAAAGATATCGAAGGTATCTGGACATGCAGCATGACCAGATAGAAGGAGCACATGATGTTCTGGAATATCTTCACTCAAGATGCCGTCTCTATGTAGTGACAAATGGAGTCTCGAGCACACAGTACAGGAGGCTCTCAGATGCGAAGATGGACACTTATTTCGAGAAGATATTCGTATCGGATGATATAGGATACCAGAAGCCCATGAGAGAATTCTTTGAGACAGTGACGGCGCAGATTCCGGAATATGATCCAAAGAAGACCCTGATAGTGGGAGATTCGCTCAACGCCGACATACTCGGCGGGATGAACATGGGCATGGACACCTGCTGGCTCAACCGCTTTGACGAAAAAATATCGGATATAGTACCTCATTATGAAATAAATGAGCTGAGCCAGATTTTTGAAATCGTAAAGATTGTATAGAAAAATAGCAGCCATAATCAAATCTGACACAAACCCATGTCAACCAAAAATAAAATTTGGTTGACATGGGTTTTCTTTAGTTATATAATGAGAAAAACTGATCAGGTAAAGACTATAATATAACAGTTAATTCAGGGGGTAATTTTGGAAACATCATCAGGAATAAAAAGAAAAATAAGTACAAAAGAGATGATTCTGTGCTCTCTCTTTGCAGCGCTTATAGCAATAGGAGCATTCATAAAGGTTCCTCTTCCGTATGTGCCGTTCACCATGCAGCTCATGTTCACCACTCTGGCGGGGATACTCCTCGGATCAAGGCTGGGAGCCATGTCTACAGGAATATATATAGCAATAGGACTCATAGGGATTCCCGTATTTACCAAAGGCGGAGGAATCGGATATATATTTCAGCCTACATTCGGATATCTGGTAGGATTCATGGCAGGCTCATATCTTACGGGAAAAATAGTTGAAAGATTTGAAAATCCTGGATTCTTTCATGTCCTGGGAGCAAGCCTTGCAGGACTCTTAACGGTATATCTCATCGGAGTCCCATACCTTTACATGATATCGAATTTTATGATAGACAGCCCTCTCGGTGTAAAGGCGGCGCTCAGCTATGGCATGATGATGTTCATTCCGGGAGACATCACGACCTGCATTATATGCGGATTCCTTGGCAAAAAGCTGGTTCCGATTATCAGGAGGCAGAGACGCTCATGGAACTGATAACGCGCCGTCAGGCACTGGAGCTTTTTGAATCGCCTCTGGATGAGCTTCTTTCTGCAGCCGATGATCTGAGAAGGAGATTTCGCAAGGACCACTTTGATCTCTGTACCATAATAAACGCAAAGAGCGGGAGCTGCTCTGAAAACTGCAGATTCTGCAGCCAGTCATCTCATTACGAAACTTTTTCAGAGACATATCCCCTGCTTTCAGAAGAAGATATACTCGTAGACGCGAGGCATAATGAATCTCAGGGTGTGAGGCGATATTCGCTCGTGACCTCAGGACGAAGGCTCAGCTCTCAGGAACTGGACAGAGTCTGCGGCATATATGAGTGCCTTAAAAGAGAGACTGGGCTGTATCTTTGCAGCTCGCACGGGCTTCTTGAATATGATGATTTTGTGAGGCTCAGAGAGTCCGGAGTGAGCCGCTATCACAACAACCTTGAGACAGGAAGGGAATTCTTTCCTCAGATATGCACGACTCACAGCTACGATGACAAACTCAGAGCAATAAGAGAAGCGATGAGAGCTGGACTGGAGGTATGCAGTGGAGGAATAATAGGGCTGGGAGAAACGATAGAGGACCGTATCGACATGGCCATGGACCTCAGGGAGCTCGGTATAAAATCCGTGCCCGTCAACATACTTAATCCGATAAAGGGCACTCCCTTTGAAAGCAACAGGCCTCTTGATGAAGAAGAAATCCTCAGGACCATAGCGGTGTTCAGATTCATTCTTCCAGATGCCGACATCAGGCTGGCAGGAGGCAGGAGCCTGCTTTCGGACAGGGGAGAGAGGGCATTCAGGTCAGGCGCAAACGCCGCGATTACCGGTGATATGCTGACTACGGCCGGCCTTGGTACAAAGAGTGACATTGAGCTTGTGAAAAGCCTCGGATATACGGTATGTCAAAATAATATGTGAAACTAAAAACTCAGCCCGGAGAAGGAAAACACACATCCTTAGAGCTGAGTTTTTTTATATTCAATCCAATTTAGCTTTTTCAGCTGCACTAATTTTCGAGTGCAGGTACATAAAATAATTCATTATCAGAGGTCATGAGCCTCCAGCATGGGAATGCGCGGGCATTCTTTACCTTATAGATATCCTCTGCTGAAGCAGTCTCAAAGTAATATATGAAATCTATCCGCGTTATCACTGTATTCTCCTTCATCGAAGGGAAAGCCTTGAGTATGGCCTCTACGCTGGTTATGGCATTCGTCCTTGTCGCGGAGACGTCGATTGGCTTCATTACTATCATTACGATCTTCATGCCTTCATCTGAAAACTCGAATTTCAGAGTGCTGTCTTCATAGGCAAAGCCTTCATATACCGGATTGTAGAAAAAGGTTATCACTCCGTCATCCTGAGTATAGTTTCTAAGCTCGTAAGTGTAGTCACCAAGATATCTCGCGATGAATTTAAGGGCAAAATTCTCTGCGTCGACGCTGTCCTCTATATTGATTTCGCTGTCGAGTATTACCAGCTTCTTGAGAGAGTTGACGCTTATTCTGTCCTGATATTCTTCAAAGAGAAGCGGATAAGCCGCTGCACTGAGTGTCTGGTATTCTACGTTGACAGTTCCGGTATTGTAGATTTCCTCCGGTATCTCGGTAGTTATCTTCACATTTCTGCGGTCAAGCATTGTATGGAGATCGGTGAGCGATTTTTCCGAGAAATATATGTTGTCTATGGACACATTGTTGTTGTGATTTACTATGCTTATCACAAGAAATATGTTGAGAACGGCAAGAGCCATTATCAGATAGTTTTTTGCCTTGTCCCAGTCCATCAGAAAACCTCCCCGCTCAGCGTGGAAAAATAAAATATCTTTCCGCCGATTATCATCTTGTAAGCAGGCACGTAGTTAAGCTCATCGTCGTATACATAAACGACATCGATGAGCGAAATCCTGTCAAAAAGCTCGATGCTGTCCTTGAATCCCACGAGGGATTTGATGTTATCATAGTTTATGTTAAGCACATCCAGCGCGCTGAATACATATCTATCAGCAGCTTCGGATGGTTTTTCTGTACTTTCTTCATATGTCCTGAAGAGGCCTCTGAAGCTGTAAACCCTGCCGTTAACCACACTTATCTCGGTATTGACATCTTCGTTTTTCAGGCATGCTCTCAGACCGTCTATTCTAGGGGCAAGCGTGAAGGTATATCCGCTTGTACCGTTCTCAGCAAAATCTCGGACATCTTCGACTGTGTAGACGTCATTGTTAAGGTTGAACTTGTCCAGGAACAGATACGCTATTACGAGGCTGCTTGTCATGGAGGTCTTTACAGGATTGCTCAGGGCATCGGTATTTGAATACAGGACCCTTCCGTCAGGCGATATCTTGAGCAGCTCTCTACCGTAATCGTTTGAGGTTATGGTGGTTCCATCGAGCTCCTGTATGCGGTTTGCAAAATCATACCTGGAAGAAAACACTGACCTTGAAACCGGTCCCGAATTATCCTCGTTAAAAGGAGAATATGTGCTGTAGCCGGGAATGCTTATCGCACTTTCAGAAATAAGCACATCGCTTGAAGAATCAAAAAGCTCCTCGAGAGAATAGTATTTTGCGTATTTCAGCTTGCTCAGATTGTCGACATAAGGCATGTAGTTTATAGCCTTGTTACTTATCCTAAAAAATTTTCCATCTGAAGTCCTTATATATATTGAAGTGTCATTTGCAAGTGGCATGAGCACTTCTCTGATATTTTCAAAATCGCCAAAGCTTCCGTCTTCTAAAAAAAGACTCCCGTAAAGGAGTCTTTGATTGACAGCAGGTTCAAAATCGAGCTGAATGCTCTTGGAAATCTTCGTTTCACGATATTCTTCCTCCGGAATTTCTGAAATTCCAGTTATATCACCCAAAGAATCCCTCAGCACTATGCGCGCCTCCTGATAATAAAATCCATCCTTGTCTACTAATTTGGTTACGTTGTTGGTACCATATCTTATTATGATTGATGTGGGCCTGACAGAAGATTTTAAAATTCCTTCAACTCCGACGGCATCGAAAGTCGTTGCGGTGACGGAAGAAGGGGAGACAAACAATTCAAACCTTACGGACAGAAGAACTATCGACGATATCAATAAAAAAATTATAGCAGAGTTCCGTAGCTGGTTTTTATTCATATCGGCATCCTTCAGTTAAATTAAGGCTTTACAGCAGACGTTGCTGAGAAAGTGCTGAAACCTGTACTCCTCAAGGTACTTAGAGATTCCTGAAGATCATTTTTGTCTGAAGCTTTTATTACTCTGTAATCCCTTAGAACGGAATCACCTCTTTTGAGTGTGAGGACTACAAGTGTATCCTTGGAAATCCTTGACTCAACTGGAAATTTTGAAGTCTGATATTTGAGGGAAATCTCTTGTGTGAAGACTCCTATTGGTCCTATTTCAAAATCTATAGAATCCTTCATTGGAACATACTCATCTCCAGATCTTGTGTAGAGCGATACAGTTATCCTGTCGCCTTCTTTTCCCATTCCGGATATTATGACATTGTCATCTATCGTAGCGAGAACAAAATCCTTTGGCTTGTTGATGACGCTGCGCTCTGAATTGAATGATTCCGATAGTGTCTGAACAGTATCAGCTGATATGCTGTCTGCCGGCGCTGCAAATGACATGGCAGTGAACGCAATAAATATGAACATCGTCATCAGTGATAATCTGATTGCTTTTTTCATTCAGCCAACCTCCTTTCTCCATTAATATATACTTACATCACTTTAACATTATACTATGCTCATGTTACAAACAGGTTACATAGTAGTTAAAAATGATTTACACATTTAAACCCTTTAATTCCGGGATTACTTCAGAGTTATCCACAGGGAGGCTTATCCTGAAGGTACTTCCCCTGTTGATTTCTGATGAAGCGCTTATCGTGCCGCCGTGAGCAGTAACTATATCCTGAGCTATGGAAAGCCCAAGTCCAGTCCCACCCTGCTGTCTGGAGCGTCCCTTGTCCACTCTGTAGAACCTTTCGAATATGTGATCGATATCCTCTTCAGGGATGCCTATACCGTTATCGCTGATGTAGATATCTACAAAATTGTCCACAGTATCAACAGATATATCCACAGTTCCGAACTCTGGTGTGTACTTTATTGCATTGGATAGTATGTTCAGGATAACCTGTTTGATCTTGGCTTTATCCACTAAAATATTCGGATTATCTGCCGCCGTAAGATTTACGGTCTGATTTTTTTCAAGATAATATATCTTAAGATGCTCTATGCATTCCTTTATTATATCTTCAATAGGATGGCGCTCAAAGCTCCACTGAGCCTTCTTGAAATCGAAATGAGACAGCTGGAGGAGATCCCTCACTATGGCCGTCATCCTGTCAGCCTCACTTTCGATGACGCTGAGGAACTCACTAACTATTTCAGGCTCTGTGACGATTCCGCTCGAAAGGGTCTCTGCATAGGACTTAATAGTCGTTATAGGGGTCTTGAGCTCGTGAGACACGTTTGCTACGAAATCCTTCCTCATATTCTCTAGCCTCTGAGCATCAGTGATGTCCTGAAAAACAAGGATGAAGCCCGTCTGCTTCTTGGCATCATCACTGTAATAGGCAGGAGATATCCTCAGGATCTTGTCATCGCCGACATTTACTACCAGATGATTTGTGCTTTCATCAAAAACACATTTCTTTATTGCAGAAAATGAGATTTTGAGACCTGTCTGAAGCGCCATGTCGTGGACAGAGCTTCCATATATATCTATGTCGCGGGCCTTGAGGAGCTTGAGCAGAGCCTTGTTGTAAAGGACTATGAACCCATGCTCATCCAGAGCCATGAGCCCGTCAGCCATGTTGTTTATTATCGCATCAAGCTTGCTCTTCTCTGAGGATATCTCAACAAGTGTATTGTCAAGCCGTTTTGTCAGATAGTTGAAGGTGTTTCCGAGCATTCCTATCTCGTCGTTCGAGTGATTGCTGACCCTCTGCGAGAAATCTCCCTTTGCGATAAGGCTTGCCTTAAGGTTGAGTTCATTTATTGGCGTAGTTATAGAGCCTGATATCAGAAATCCTACCAGAAGCGATACGATAAGCGCTATGAGAGTTGCAGTGAGGAATACATCCGTGACGGTGTTGAGCGAGGCGTAGACTCCTTCGAGGCTCGCACTCGAATATATGATGTAGCCTCCTCCGTTTGCATCATTTATAAAGGAAAACGCCATTATCTTTACCATGGGGCTTCCCGGAGCCGGATTTACGATATCGAGCTCATATGATTTCTGGGTGAGGCTGCTCATTATGACCTTTCTGTCGAGGACATCAAGGCTGTTCTTTCCCGTAAAGCTGTCGTTTGAAGATGCTATGACGCTGTAGTCCAGCGCATCCACTATTGAAATGCTGTAGCCTATGGGAAGCGTGATCATGTCGATACTGTCCTGTATGGACTCTCTTGCATCGGGAAGGTCCGAATCGGGTATTATACTTCTTATGGTGTTGTTTGAAATAGACACCAGGTTCTGACGCACAATATCCAGATTGTAATCTTCCAGGCGGTCGGTTATGAATATGCCGACGATGGCCATTGCAATAAAGACCAGAACAAAGTACAGTATACTCAGTTTCCAGCGTATACTTTTAAACACTCTTTATTCTCCTGACTTTCTCATTCACCTTTGAAATAATAGCCGACGCCACGTCTGGTCATTACATATGAAGGCTTTGCGGAGTCATCCTCGATTTTCTCACGCAGCCTCCTGACTGTCACATCCACAGTCCTTATATCTCCGAAGTATTCATATCCCCATACTCTTTCGAGGAGCTGCTCGCGTGAGAATACCTGCTCCTGCTGAGTGGCAAGGAATTTGAGCAGCTCGAACTCCCGTACTGTAAGTGGCACAGGGTCGCCTGATTTAGTGACCTCATATTTTGAGACATTTATCGAAAGATCGCCGCTGCTTATGAGATCCTTTGAATGATCGTCATGTTCAGGAGCTGTGACAGGCATGGCAGTCCTTCTGAGGTTTGCCTTAACTCTGGCTGTGAGCTCGCGCACGCTGAAAGGCTTTGTGATGTAGTCATCTGCGCCAAATTCGAGCCCGAGTATCTTGTCCACTTCCTCTTCCTTTGCCGTAGCCATTATTATAGGAACATTTGATGTCTCCCTTATCTTTTTGCACACGTCAAACCCGTTCATTCCAGGGAGCATTATGTCCAGAAGTATCAGGTCCGGATTTGCAGAAAGCGCCATTTCGAGGCCTTCCTTTCCGTCATATGCAGTAAGTATGTCAAATCCTTCCTTCTGAAGATTGAACTTTATTATATCCGATATCGGCTTTTCATCCTCTATAATCAGTATTGTACTCATGATAACCTCCTGTTTCCATATAAGTATACAAAACAATTTTACCACAAAAAACAGAAAAAGAAATCAGTATTTGCAAATCGGGCTTGACAGAAATTAAAAATACCCATATACTACTAAGTAGGAACTATTCTCAGTAAGGAAACAAGGTGTAATAATGGAAAAGATAATTGTAAATGAAATTGAAAGTACAGACTGCGAAAGACCTGTACAGAGAAGAAACACTATACAGAAAAAGCTTGTGCTAGATGCAGTGCAAAGCCTTCAAAACCATCCTACTGCAGAAGAAGTGTACAGGCACATTATCAAGACATACAAGAATATAAGCAAGGGGACTGTGTACAGAAACCTCAACATGCTTGTAGAGGAAGATGTCATACAGAAGGTAATGGTTATGGATGGGGCGGACAGATTCGACCATACCATGACAGACCACAACCATATAAGGTGTGACCTTTGTGGAAATGTATACGATGTTCCGGCAGAAGCGGGAGAACTTGCAGACAGGATGATCAGCATGGACACGGATTTTCTGAAAAAATCAGGATTTACGGTAAGCGGACATGAGATAATCTTCAGAGGAATATGCCCGCACTGCAGCAAAAAATGTCAGCAATAAAATAAAATATAAAAATGAGAAGGAGAACATTAAAATGGCAGAAGTAAAAAGCTTAAAAGGTACAAAAACCGAGAAGAACCTGCTTGACGCATTCGCAGGAGAGTCAATGGCAAGAAACAAATATACTTATTATTCAAGCATTGCAAAGAAACAGGGATATGTTCAGATTTCAAAGATATTCGAAGAGACAGCTAACAACGAGAAAGAGCACGCAAAGATGTGGTTCAAGCTTCTTGACGGAATCAGCGCTGATACAGTAGAAAACCTTATGCATGCAGCTGAAGGCGAGAACTACGAGTGGAATGAAATGTATCCTACATTTGCAAAAGAAGCTAAAGAAGAAGGATTTGACCACATATCATTCCTTTTCAGCAAGGTAGCTGAGATAGAAAAAGAGCACGAAGACAGATACAAGGATCTTCTTCAAAATATCCAGAGCGGACAGGTGTTCAGAAGAGAAGAAAAAGTACAGTGGCATTGTGACAACTGTGGCTATATAGTTGAGAGCCTTCAGGCACCTCCAAAATGTCCAGTATGTGATCATTCTCAGGCGCATTTCCAGATAAGAGCATGCAACTGGTAAGACAGGAAAGCATATTTAAGAATATAAAAAATAAATAATGGTTTACTCAAAAAATCCATAGTGTGTCCGTAAAAAGGAACATTATGGATTCTTTTTGTGGCATATGTCCGTTAAAGTATTGACCATAGTCAACAATTCTGATAGAGTAAACATATAACTAAAAAACTGTCAAAAAGGAAAGAGAGCCATGGAGAGAATACGAATATTCGATGCAGAACTGAAAATGATGGAAATCTTATGGAAGAATGAACCCATGTCAACCGGCGAACTCTCAAAAATGTGCGCAGAACAGCTTAACTGGAATAAATCGACTACATACACAGTTATAAGGCGACTGGTAGACAGAGGCGTGCTGAACAAGAACAGGACGATACTCACTTCAAGACTCTCAAAGAAGATGGTTCAGTTTACTGAATCAGAGGAGCACATTGAAAAAATGTACGGGGGCTCACTCAAGAAATTCTTTGAGACTTACCTCAAGCATGCAGATCTCAGGGATGAAGAAATAGAGCTACTCAGGGACATACTCGAAGAAAAACAGGTCTGTTAATAACTTGAATTATCTTAATGCAGCGGGGCACAGCACAATGCCCGGCTGTTTTTACGTGGAGAAGAAATGGAAAAAAGGATAAGATACACCATATCCGTGAGAGAGCTGGTAAACTACAGTATGCTCTCAGGCGACATTGACAGCAGGTTCACTACGAATGCGAGCGCACTCGACGGCATAAGGCTTCACAGGAAGATACAGGAAGAATCCCCCGAAAACTATCAGAGCGAGGTAACTCTCCAGCACATAAAGGATTACAGCGATTTCGAGCTTTTGATCCAGGGCAGGGCAGACGGCATAATAACAGAGGACCTGGAATCAGGGACAAAAGTCACGGTAGATGAGATAAAGACCACGAAGCGGCCTCTTGACATGATACAGGAAAAAGAGCTGCACAGCGCGCAGGCAAAGTGCTACGGGTATATATATGCCCTGCAGAATGAACTTGACGAAATAAACATAAGGCTTACCTACTGCCATGCAGTAACGGAGGCAATACGAGTTTTTGAGAACCGATTCAGCTTTGATGAGCTTAGCAGTTTCTTTGAAGGCCTCACGAGATCATTTGAGAAGAAGCTCAGAGAAAAGAAGCTCTGGAGAGAAATGCGGAATCTCAGCCTGAATTCGCTCGAGTTCCCGTTTCCTCACTACAGAAAACATCAGAGGGAGATGGCGGTTACCGTATACAGGGCTCTCAGAGACGAAAAGAACATATATCTTCAGGCGCCAACCGGAATAGGAAAGACAATATCCACGCTGTTTCCGGCGCTCAAGAACATGGGCGTGACGGACAGCGAAAAAATATTCTATCTTACGGCGAGGACCACGATAAGAAAAGTAGCAGAGGATACTCTGCATTCAATAAATAAAGGCGGAACCAGGGTAAAATATCTCACCATAACAGCCAAGGACAAGATATGTTTCATGGAAAAGACACGGTGCATTCCGGAGTACTGCCCATACGCAAAGGGATATTTTGACAGAGTCAGAGCTGCAGTTGAAGACATCCTTGGTGAAAAAGACTGCATAAACAGGGAGGCTGTAGAAGCATATGCGTCAAAGCACAGCGTATGCCCCTTCGAATTTCAGCTTGACATATCCATGGAATCCGATATCATAATCTGTGACTATAATTACCTCTTTGACCCCAATGTAGCGCTCAAGAGGCTGTTCGGGATGGAGCAGAAGCAGGACTATGTATTTCTCATAGATGAGGCTCACAACCTTCCGGAGCGGGCAAGGGAGATGTACTCCTCAGTGATAGACCACTCAGATGTAAAGGAGCTCCGCAGCCTCTTCAAAGACTCACATGGGGAGACTCAGGAAGAAGTCGAAACCGCCCTCAGCAGACTTTCGAGAGCCCTCACGAGGCACAGGAAAAAATATCTTACAGACTCCCATGGGGAGATGATCGAACACGCAGTAGAAAAAGAGGCGCCCGAAAAACTAGGAGAAGACCTCAGGAAGTTCAATCGGAGCATAGAGGACTATCTTCTCGAGAACAATCAGGACGAAAAGAGCGAAAAGCTGACCACCTTCTACTTCGAGGTTCTCAGGTTCCTCAAGGCGCTTGAGATGTTTGACGAGACATATCTCATGTATGTAGAAGGCCAGAAATACTCAAGGACCAAGCTTTACTGCCTCGATCCAGCCAGCAGGATAAGAGCGGCTACGGATCAGGGAAAATCAGCCGTATTCTTTTCGGCGACTCTTGTTCCCGGAGACTACTTCAGGAGCCTTCTCGCATATCAGGAAGGAGATGTGCTTGCAGAGTTCAGCAGTCCGTTTCTTCCTGAAAACAGGAAGATAATGATAGCTCCGGATGTCTCCACAAAATACAGGAACAGAGAGTACAGCTACGAAAAAGTCGCAGACTACATCCACAGGATGATAAGCTCCAGGACCGGGAATTACATGGTATTTTTCCCGTCATACAGATACATGAACACAGTCTATGACAAATACACGCAGAAATACAGCAATTCGGATGAAGAGATTACCGTATTTCAGCAGTCGGGCGACATGAGCGAGGAAGAAAGAGAAGAGTTCCTTGAGAGATTTGAGGACTCTCCAAGCAGGACTCATGCTGGCCTTTGCGTAATGGGAGGAGTGTTTTCAGAAGGAATAGACCTTCGTGGAGAGCGGCTCATCGGAGTTGCGATAGTAGGAGTAGGGCTGCCACAGGTATGCCTCGAAAGAGAGATAATAAACAGGTATTTTAAAGAACACAGAAACCAGGGCTTTGAATATGCATATGTATACCCGGGCATAAACAAGGTGCTCCAGTCTGCAGGAAGGCTCATACGCACGGTATCCGACAGAGGAGTTATACTCCTCATAGACGAGAGATATATGGAGCTTCAGTATCAGAGACTGCTGCCCGCAGACTATTATCCATGCAGGAAGATAAACCTTCACAATATAGATGATGAGCTTGCCCGGTTCTGGAATTTACAAACAGGAGAACAAAGATGACCACATTTTTAACCGCATTCACCCTCATATTCCTTGCAGAAATGGGAGATAAGACCCAGCTGCTTGCGCTCGCATTTTCGACGAGATTCACAATGAGACAGGTGCTCACAGGAGTAATAGCAGGCTCGTTCCTCAATCACGGGATAGCAATAGCCCTCGCTTCGCTTGTATCGGGATTTGCATCAGAGAGCTTGATAAAGATTGCAGCCTCCGCGCTTTTCATATTCTTCGGGCTCTGGTCCATGAAACTTGATTTTGAGGATGAGGAAGATGAAGACCAGAAGATGAAATTCGGGCCGGTACTGACCGTAGCGCTTGCATTTTTTGTCGGAGAGCTCGGAGACAAGACCCAGATGAGCGCGATGGCTCTGGGACTCAATTCTGCAAACCCTTTTATAACCCTTCTTGGCACGACCGCCGGCATGGCAGCAGTCAGCCTTGTGGGCATAATAGCAGGAAAGCTTATCGGAAAGAAGATTCCGGAAGTCACCATGAAGTTCATAGCATCTCTTGTATTCCTCGGATTTGGAACGGCAGGGCTTGCAGCATCTCTGCCTCAGGATTATCTTGGAATCATACCGGTATCCGGCTTTGCAGTTCTTCTGGCGGCATTGGTATATATGATTTACAGAATGAACATGAAAAACAGGGATTCATACTACTCGGCAAAGCTTGAGGAAGCCGTATCCAGGTGCAGGCGCTGCAAGGTCCATGATGAAAAATGCCAGGTGGGCATAGATATACAGCGAGTTGCAAAGGAATATATAGGAGAAGACATCCCATATGCAGGCAAGGTGATCCAGTTCTTTGAGTCAATGAAGAAGATATCTCCAAAGAAGACGATCGCGCTGAGTGAATGTCAGAAAAAATTTCTGGAATAGGGATAACAGCATATAAATAATATTGCTTGATGAAAAAGAAATTCTGTGGTAAAATAATTTGGTGACAGTGCAATCAAATATATGGAGAGGTGTCCGAGCGGTTTAAGGAGCACGCCTGGAAAGCGTGTATACGGGGAACTGTATCGGGGGTTCGAATCCCCCTCTCTCCGCCATAAAATCATACAGCATCAGTGTTAAATGTGTGGCAGGTTTCTGAAAGGAATCATGCTATTTTTTTTATATAAAAGCGGATCCGCAGAGCGGATATTCACCCAGAAACAGGAGAAAAAATGAAAAAAGAATTCAAGGCAGGCACGCTGTTTGGAGCAGTGCCACCAGTGATGGTATCATGTGGAGACATGAAGAATCCAAATATAATAACAATTGGATGGACAGGAATAGTGAACACCAAGCCGCCTACGACATATATATCGATAAGGCCTGAGAGACATTCATATGACATGATAAAAAAAAGTAAGGAATTCGTCATCAACCTTACCACAAAAGACCTTTTACACGCAGCAGACCTCTGTGGAGTAATAAGCGGCTCCAAAAACGACAAGGCGGAAAAAGCGGGACTCACATATGAAAAAAGCACTCACGTTGCAGCTCCCTCTATAAAAGAGAGCCCAGTATCCATAGAATGCAAGGTAAAGCAGATCATAAAGCTCGGAAGCCATGACATGTTCCTCGCAGAGATCCTGGCAATAAATGTAGATGAGTCAATAGTCAACCGAAATGGAAAGATAATGCTGGACAAGGCAGAGCTGGTTTCATATCTCCATGGAGAATACTTTGAGCTTGGCAGAAACCTTGGCAAATTCGGATTCTCAGTAAACAAGAAGAGAGCAAACACAAGAAACAACAGCGACAGCACGAACAGGAAATCTACATCAAAGAAGAGCCCTGAGAAGCAGAGCAGAGCGCTTGCTGCAAACAGCGGAAAAAGCATAACTCCGGGAAGCGCAAAAAGCAAGAAGCACAGCAAGGACAAATACAGCCACCTGAAAAATAAATAATCAGAATCCAAATAATAAAAAACCATCTTTTCGATAAGAATTCTTATCAGAAGATGGTTTTTTTATCAAAACTTGATCAGGATCAAGGTTATTATCTTCACGCTGAGCTAAAATGAGGTCAAGAATAGAATTTTGGGTATCAAACTACTAAGAGGGCATAAAATAAGAAGGCATGAAAGGAGAATGAAATGATTGACAAAGTGAATGCAGGACATCAGAGCCACGGCCATCATCACAGCCATGATCATGATACAGAAAACCATGAAAGCTGTGTTGCTCTGGTCCCGATTTTTAATCATCTTGAAAAGAGTCAGATGGATGAAATAATGGCGGTGACTCACTCTGTTTCATACAGAAAAGGAGAGTATATTTATCGGGCAGGTGAAGAGTCGGACTCTCTGTACATTGTCAGCAAAGGCCGGGTGAAGATATATCGGCTCTCTGAATCAGGAAAAGAGCAGCTGCTGCGAATTCTGAACCCGGGAGACTTCACCGGAGAGCTGGCTTTATTCAGCGAGACTATTCATGAAGCCTATGCATGCGCTATGGAAGACACAAGCATATGCACGGTAAGGCGCTCGGATCTTCAGAAGCTTCTCCTTAAATATCCCTCCATATCCCTGAAGGTTCTGGCTGAATTTTCGAGCAGGCTCGAACAGTCGGAGAAGCAGACCACCCGTTTTGCTACCGAAAAAGTAGAGACAAGGATAGCGCTTTTCCTGGCAGAATGCGCTGACTCAGACAGTCACGATGTGGAGATAATACTTCCGATGAGCAAAAAGGATCTGGCATCATATCTGGGTACGACACCAGAGACGATCAGCCGCAAGTTCTATGAACTTGAAGATGCAGGATATATAAAGCAGAAGTCGAACAAAAGGATTCAGATACTGGATATGGACAGCCTGCTTCTGGTGTGATCCTGTCAAACCACATGCAGCAGGATAATAAAAATTATAATTATAAGCTAAAGAAAGAAGGGGAGAATATGTCAGGAAAATCAATGTTCAGTGAGGCAGCAGAAAGACACCTTGCGACTCTGGAGCAGTATGTTCCGATCGTAGCAAGAGTCCATGGAGGCAACCATCCGGAGTTTCATGAGGTTAAGAGGCTGTTTGATTCAATCAGCAAGAAGATAAAAGCATTAGGTATGCAAAGACCTGAATTAGGCGATGAATTTGCCAGACTGCGCGAGATTACAGACAATTATTTAGTACCGTCAGACGTGTGCGAAAGCTACCAGGCTGTCTACAACATGCTGGCAGAGATGGACAGAGCATATAAGGCTTAGACTTGGAAAATGGCATGATAAGAAAGGGGGAGCATGACTTGCAGAAATTCATACTCAGCAGAAAAAATCATATAACATTAGTAAGTGGAATATTAATTGCAGCTGCATATGCCGCAAAACTGGTCTTTGCAAATCCAGGCATATTCAGATGGGCCCTTATTGCGGCCTCTGTCGCAGGAGCTGTACCAATCGCGATTCAGGCTTTTCAGGCATTAAGAGTACGGGTCGTGAGTATAGATCTGCTGGTTACCATAGCAGTAACGGGAGCCTTCATAATCAGCGAATTTGAAGAATCTGCAATCGTAACCTTCCTGTTCCTGTTTGGAGCATATCTTGAGCAACGCACGCTTAATAAGACCAGGTCTGCCATAAAGGAGCTTACTGAGATGGCGCCGGAAAGCGCCCTTAAACAGATGGAGGACGGCGAATTTGAAGAGGTAGCGGTAGAGGAAGTAGACGTGGGTGACATCCTGCTGGTCAGGACCGGGGCAAAGGTTCCTGTAGATGGCACGGTTCTTAGCGGAGGAGGCCATATTAATGAGGCCAGCATAACCGGAGAATCCGTTCCGGTAAGTAAAGAGGAAGGCTCCGGAGTTTATGCAGGCACTATACTCGAAAATGGAACCATTAAGATCGTTGCAGACCGTGTAGGAGAGGATACCACCTTTGGAAAGATAATTGAGCTGGTCGAAGAAGCGCAGGATTCAAAGTCAGAGGCGGAGAGGTTCATTGACAGGTTCTCCAGATACTACACTCCTGCAGTCCTGATGCTTGCCCTTATAGTATGGGCATTCTCGCGAGACATTGAACTTTCCATCACGATACTGGTTCTCGGATGCCCTGGGGCGCTTGTCATAGGCGTGCCGGTTTCAAACGTGGCAGGTATAGGCAACGGTGCTAAAAATGGCGTTCTGCTCAAAGGCAGCGAGGTCATCCAGTATTTCAGCAAGGTAGACACAATAGTATTTGACAAGACGGGCACACTTACCATAGGAAGCCCTGAAGTGGCTGAAATGCAGACTTACAGAGATAAAGACAAAGAAGATGAGGACGAAGTGTCAGGTTATCTGGCAAGCATCGAAAGAGAATCAGACCATCCTCTCGCCAAAGCCATAGTGCAGCATCTGGGTGATGTAAGAAGATATGCCGTTGAAGGCACTGATGTCGTAAAAGGCGGAGGAATCGTAGCGAACGTAGACGGACATCGTGTAGCAGTTGGAAACATGGCGCTTATGGAGCAGGAACAGGTTCACATAAGCGAAAAAGCCCGTGAAGCTGCTGCAAGGCTTGAAAAAAATGGAAATTCAATTGTTTTCACATCGGTAGACGGAGAACTGAGGATCCTTACAGGAATCCGTGACAGGATTCGTCCGGGGGTAAAAGAGGATCTTCAGAAGCTGAAGAAGCTTGGGGTCAGAAACCTGGTGCTCCTCTCAGGGGATAATCAGGGAACCGTAGATCTGGTAGCTCAGGAACTTGGACTGACAGAGGCTCACGGCCACATGCTTCCTGAGGACAAATCCAGATATATTGAAAAATTGCAATCTGAGAATAAAATAGTGGCATTCGTAGGCGATGGAGTAAATGACAGCCCTTCGCTGGCCCTTGCGGAAATAGGGATTGCCATGGGAAGCGGCACTGACGTAGCAATCGAGACCTCTGATGTCGTGCTCATGAACTCAAACTTCAGCAGGCTGCCTCATGCACTGGGGCTGGCAAAAGCCACCGCTCATAACATGCACCAGAACATATTGATAGCAGTGGGAGTCGTAGTATTCCTGCTTGCCAATGTATTTTTCAGCGAGTGGATGAATATGTCTATAGGTATGCTGGTTCATGAGGCAAGCATACTGGTCGTAATATTGAATGGCATGAGGCTGCTCAGATACAGATTAAGATAGAAACAGAAAGGGAGGCATTAAAATGCAAAAAATCGTAATTCAGTTGGAAACATTGACATGTCCGTCATGTGCACAGAAAATCGAAAATGCCGTAAAATCGCTGGACGGAGTAGTAAGGGAAAGCGTGAATGTGCTATTCAACTCTAGCAAGGTAAAGCTCGACTTCGATTCTGAAAAGGTATCGGCAGAGCAAATCGCAAAAGCGATAACTACGCTTGGGTATGAGGTCCTCAAAATCCAGGTTAAAGACAGATAAGCTCCAGAAGCTCATCTACGCATGTATCCTTTAAAAAAACATAATTATACTCATGAAGAATCTCTGCATTTTCAATCCTGAAGGTGCGGAGATTCTTGTTGCTTCTGGCAATGGATTCATATACAAAGGATATCCCGCAGTTCTCGCTCACGGCAAGCTCCGTCAGATGGAAGCTGCTTATTACGGATTTTCGGGCAAAGCTGTCGAAAGAATAGCTGCTCTGCTGAAGAAACTGCTCAAATATGCTTCTTGTTCCTGAGCCAGGTTCCCTGATTATTATATGCTCCTCAAGCAGATTGGAAAGGCTTACAGTGCGGTTTGCGAATGGGTGCTCGCCGGAGCAGATCCCAACGAGCTCTTCCTGTCTGAGAAGCCTGAATCCGTAGCTGTCCTTGTCAAAGGAACCCTCTATAAGAAGAATGTCCAGCTCCAGGGCATTCAGCCTGCCCAAAAGGTACTGAGTATTATCTATGACAAGCTCAAGCTCTATATCCTCAAGCTTAAGCAGATCCATGACCTTCTCCTGGATTATGTAATCCCCTACGGTTTTTGTGGCTCCGACAGATATCTTTCTGACCGGAGGCTTTTCTATGTTTCTCCTCATGACAGTGTCGTTGTATACGACCGAACGGGCATATACCTCAAGCTCTGTGCACTTTGGCGTTTTGGATAAAACCCTTCCGTTGTATTCAAACAGCCGGCAGCCATACTCTCTTTCCAGAAAATGGATCTGCTGCGTGACCGCAGGCTGGGACATATTGAGTGACTCGGCAGTCTTTCTGTAGTTCATGAGTTCGCAGAGCTTTAAGAACGTATAGATTCGGGTATCAAGCATGATAAATATCCCCTTTCATTGATAATTATTATTTATCGATATATTACAAATGATTATTTTATTTTATCATTAATCCGGTATAAAATAAACATGGAAGATATATCAGGAATATAAAATACAATCAAGCTGTGAAGGAGAAATTTTGAAATGGAACTCATAAGATCGAAATCAAAAATAATCCCGGGCTTTGTGGTAGCCGTACTTATAGCGCTATGTGCCAGGTACATAGAGGGACTGATGCCGATACATCTGGTAGGGGCCTCTGTAATAGCGCTGTTCATAGGAATGACGATAAACTCGTTCTGGAATCCGGACATACTGCAGGAAGGACTAAAATTTACCTCGAAGAAAATCCTCAAATTCGCCATAATCCTGCTGGGAGCCTCGCTGAGCGTAAACACCATACTGACAGTAGGAAAAATATCTCTTTCGGTAATGATATTTACACTTCTTACATGCTTTGGAGGGGGATATTTCATAGGAAAGGCCCTGGGGCTCAACTGGGAGCTGTCCAATCTCATTTCTGCCGGGACTGGAATCTGCGGAGGCTCGGCAATTGCGGCAATCGCGCCGGTCATTGATGCAGAAGACAAGGAAATAGCGTATGCGATGTCAGCGACATTTCTGTTCGATATGGCCATGATAGTGCTGTTTCCAATAATGGGGCACTGGCTCGGACTAAGCGACATGGCCTACGGGCTCTGGGCAGGAACGGCTGTAAATGATACATCGAGCGTTGTAGCAGCCGGCTATGCATTCAGCGAATCAGCAGGTGATTTTGCCACGATGGTAAAGCTTACGAGGACTCTTTCGATAATACCTGCTGTAATAATATTTGCGCTTATCAACATAAGGCTCAAGCAGAAATCTCAGCTTTGCAGCGAGGGGAAGTCTGGTGAGAGCCTGAGCGGGAAAGTTAACTTCATCTCCCTGTTTCCATGGTTCATACTGGGCTTCGTAGGACTCTCTGTTGTAAACAGCATGGGTTTCATCCCGGCTGCTGCTTCAGGTGCGGCCAAAGAGCTGAGCAAATTCCTGATGGTAGCTGCTCTGGCAGCCATAGGCCTGAATACGAGTTTTAAGGATATGAAAAAAGCAGGCTTTGCTCCGATGCTGCACGGATTCATAGTCTCCGTGCTCGTGGTGATCGTTGCCATTGCCGTGGAGTGGGGCATGGGAATTGTTTAATCGCGGAGAGCGGACAGACTTTTTAAAATGAGATGAAACCTCTGAAATTGACGGATGTCCGTGAATTTCAGGGGTTTTTAAGCAAGCCTGGAAATTAAACAGATTGTCAAAAAATTCGGGATAAAGTATAATACATAGAGATGCTATAAGAGATCGGAAAGTAATGAAGGCGAAGGAGAAAAAGGTGGACGAAAATATATACAGAGGAGCCATTCAGCAGGCATCATGTGCATTTGCATGTCATGAAGCTGTATTTGACGAATCCGGGAATATGACAGATTATGTTTTCCTGGATGTCAACAGGGCATTTGAGGAATTCACTGGGCTTGAAATGGATAAAGTCATAGGCAGAAGATTTGTACAGGATATAGCAAGAGACAGGGAGCATGCCATGAAATGGGTAGGCATATTCGGGAAAGTGCTTTCAAATCAGGAAACCAGTGAATTTGAGGAATATTCTACTGAGTTCAGAAGGCATTATCATGTGAAGGCATATCCTGTATCGAAAAATCAGTTCGTAACCCTTTTTCACGACATGACCTTCGAAAAGAAGATACAGGAGACAACTGAATATTTCAGGGAAAACATGGGAAGTTATATAGACTACGAGGAAATAACGAGGCTGGCCTGCGATCTCTCAGGGGCGGAGTATGCCGCACTGAATATTTTAAGCCGGGAAGATAATAAGACAGTGACTGTCTCCATCCACGGAATCGCAGAAAGCATGAAGGAAAGACTGGTTGAAATGGACATGGACTTCGTAGGTAAGAAATGGGAAAATTCTTCTCAGAGGCAGGCACTGTTTAATGATAGCGCAATAACGCACTTTGCATCTATCCATGAGCTTGCAGGGGATGCAGTCGAGAAACAGCTGATGGATCAGATAGAGGAGACCTTTGACACTGGTGCAGCTGCTGTCGCCAGGATAGGAAAGACTGAAAAACACATAGGAGACTTCATACTTCTGTTCAGAAAAGGCGAAAAGCTGAAGAATCATGATCTGTTCATGCTGTATCTCTCTCAGCTGGGACAGTTCATCGAAAAAACCCGTCTGGAAAAGTCACTGAGATCAAGCCAGCGAAGATTTTACACCCTTGCAGAGTATGCGCCGATAGGGTTCGTTTCATGCAATCTCAGCGGCGAGGTTACCTATGCAAACAGAAAGCTGCTCGAGATAATGGATTCTCCTTCATATCATGATACCCGCAAGATAAATCTGCTTGAGCTTCCAAGACTTGTAAAAACAGGCTTTTCAGAAAATCTGAGAAGCTGCATGGACAGGGACCTGCAGATGTCCTTTGACGTATCCTATGAAAGCATATGGGGAAGAGACAGCTGGCTGAGCGTCCATATAACGCCAAGCCGGGAGGGGGATCTGGTAACGGGAGCAAACATACTCATAAACGATATTACGGATAAAAAGAAGACCGAGGATGAGCTGAGGGAAAGAGCAGTAAGAGATTCGCTCACAAGGGCATACAACCGGTATGCGCTTGATACCGTACTCGCGGAGAGACTCAGCGAAGCAGGAGAGAAAGAACTTATCAGCTGCATCGCAGTCCTTGACATAGACGATTTTAAGGAGATAAACGATACCCGCGGCCACAAGGCCGGAGACAGCGTCCTGAAATACCTTGCCACCAGGATAAAGAAGGAACTTAGAGAAAATGACCTCATAATAAGGACGGGCGGAGACGAGTTCGTGATATATCTGCATGACATAAAGGATGAGAAGAACGAAGGAATATTCATGGACAGGATCTTCAGAAAGATAACGGGCGAATATACAATCGAGGACACCTTTGACGACGAGAAGTATACTCTCGAGATCGGATGCAGCATGGGAGCAGCATTCTATCCGGTAGATGGAGATACTGCGGAAAGGCTCATGGCAAAGGCAGACGAAGCGCTCTACAAAGTAAAGAAATCCGGGAAATGCGGGTACAAACTAGCAGATAAATAAATTGAAGATTCAGTAACTTAAGAGCAGCAAGCTTATCGCCATATTAAGATAAGCTCGCTGTTCTTTACTTTCAGACTGATTTTGAAACAGGCGGCCGTTATCATGATTTACTCATCAAGTACTAATATTTCGTATTTTGCAAAAATTAGGGTTGACTTTTGCGGGAAAACGATAGTATAATAGGTTTATACATAACAGGAAACGTTTCCAGTAACGGTTCCTGCATTTGAATAATTCACGGGAGGGTTAAAAATGAAAAGATTATTGGCACTTTTAGTTACAGCAGTGATGACCATGTCACTTGCAGCATGTGGTGGAACGACAGATTCAGGGGACGCCGCAGCAGCAGGATCAGGAGAAATCTATTACTTAAACTTCAAGCCGGAGATAGCTGAAGTATATGATGAGATAGCGGCAGCATACGAGGCAGAGACAGGGGTAAAGCTCAACGTAGTAACAGCGGCATCAGGAACATATGAGCAGACTCTTAAATCAGAGATTGCAAAAGAAGACGCACCTACGCTTTTCCAGATAAACGGACCAAAGGGATACGCAAGCTGGAAGGATTACACAGCTGACCTCAGCGATACAGAGCTTTACAGCCATCTTACTGACAAGAGCCTTGCAGTTACAGACGGCGAAGGCGTATATGGAATTCCATATGTAGTTGAGGGATATGGACTTATCTACAACAACGCTATAATGGAAAAATACTTTGCTACAGCAGATCCAAAAGCTGCATCCATGGATGAAATCAACAACTTTGAAACTTTCAAGGCAGTTATAGAAGACATGACCGCTAAAAAAGATGAGCTTGGAATCAAGGGTGCATTTGCAAGTACTTCACTCAAGCCGGGTGAAGACTGGAGATGGCAGACACACCTTGCAAACATTCCTGTATACTATGAGTTCAAGAACAACAACATAGACCTTGCAAGCGATGCAACAAAAGAGATTCAGTTCCAGTATGCAGACAATTACAAGAACATATTTGATCTTTACATCAACAACTCAACGACAGACTCCAAGCTTCTTGGAACAAAGCAGGTTGCAGATTCGATGGCAGAATTCGCTCTTGGACAGTGTGCATTCGTTCAGAACGGAAACTGGGCATGGTCACAGATCAATGAAGTTGACGGAAACGTTGTTGCAGAGGATGACATCAGATTCATGCCTATATACACAGGCGTTGAAGGAGAAGAGACACAGGGACTTTGTACAGGAACTGAGAACTTCTTTGCTATAAACTCACAGGCTTCAGAAGAAGATCAGAAGCTTGCTGCAGACTTCATCTACTGGTTATATTCAAGCGAGACTGGAAAGAAATTCGTTATAGAGAAGCTTAACTTCATAGCTCCGTTTGATACATTCACAGAAGAAGAGAGACCTGCAGATCCTCTTGCAAAAGAAGTAATCAGATGGATGGAAAAAGAAGGAACTACATCCGTAGCATGGAACTTCACAGTATTCCCAAGCCAGACATTCAAGGATAACTTTGGAGCAGCTCTTCTTCAGTATGCTCAGGGAACAATGCCTTGGGAAAATGTAGTGACTACAGTAGTTGACGGCTGGAAAGCTGAAAGCGCTGCATAGGCAGAACATACAATTTAACTCATGATTAATCAAAAGCCCCTGCCTGGAAAAACGGGCAGGGGCTGTATTAAACAAAAAACCGTACTAACGCATTAACATTTACCGAAGTAAACCGGAGGAAACATATGGAAAAGGCACTAAAAAAATATTTTGCAGTATTTGCGCTTCCTACCCTCATAGCCTTTGCGATCTCATTCCTTATACCATTTCTGATGGGAATATACCTGTCATTTACAGAATTCACCACAGTAACCAACACTACATGGGTAGGATTGAAAAACTACAAGGCGCTTCTCGGAAGTCCGGACTTTATGAACGCTCTCTGGTTCACCGTGAAATTCACGGTAGTATCGGTGCTTTCTATAAATCTCATAGCATTCACGCTGGCGCTGCTTCTGACAAGAGGGATAAAGGCAACGAATCTTTTCAGGACGGTATTCTTCATGCCCAACCTCATAGGAGGTATCGTGCTTGGATATATCTGGCAGATAATAATAAACGGAGTGCTCATAAAATTCGGAGTGGACATCACCTTCAGCGCCAAATACGGATTCTGGGGACTGGTAGTGCTCATGAACTGGCAGATGGCAGGATACATGATGATAATATATATAGCAGGGCTTCAGAATATTCCGGGAGACCTGAAGGAAGCTGCTGAGATAGATGGAGCATCGCCATTCCAGACGCTCAGGCACATAACGATACCGATGGTCATGCCGTCAGTAACTATATGTACATTCCTTACGCTTACCAACTCATTCAAGCTCTTTGACCAGAACTTCGCCCTTACAGGAGGAGCACCCGCAAAACAGACTGCGATGCTCGCACTCGACATATACAACACCTTCTACGGAAGAATAGGATCCGAAGGAATAGGACAGGCCAAAGCCGTAATATTCTTCATAATGGTAGCGGTCATAGCCTTCGTGCAGCTCTACATCACGAGGAGAAAGGAAGTGGAAAGCTAATGGAAAGTAGAAGCAAAGCGGCAAACAGGGCCATATTCATTTCGATGATAATACTTTCAGTAGTATTTCTGGCACCAATATTCATAGTACTCATGAACTCATTCAAAGGACAGTTCTTCATATCGGATGCTCCATTCGTGCTTCCTACGGCGCAGACCTATGTTGGAGGGAAGAACTATGTAAACGGGATAGAAAAGACAGGCTTCATATCGGCTTTTGGATACTCGCTTTTCATAACTGTCTTCTCTGTTATGGCCATAACCCTCTGTACATCCATGACAGCATGGTTCATAGTAAGGGTAAAGAACAGATTAACATCAGGGCTCTATTACCTGTTTACATTCAGCATGATAGTGCCGTTTCAGATGGTCATGTTCACGATGTCAAAGACCGCAAACGTGCTCGGGCTTGACAATCCAGTAGGAATCATAATAATATATCTGGGATTCGGAGCAGGGCTTTCGGTATTCATGTTCTCCGGGTTTGTAAAGAGCATACCGATAGAAATCGAAGAAGCGGCGATGATAGACGGCTGCAATCCTATACAGACATTCTTCCTGATCGTGTTCCCGATACTCAAGCCTACAGCAATAACTGTATCGATCCTCAACACCATGTGGATATGGAACGATTATCTGCTCCCTTATCTTGTCATAGGAAACAAGTACAGGACTATACCGATAGCGGTACAGTACCTTCAGGGAGGCTATGGCTCAAAGGACATGGGAGCGCTCATGGCGATGCTGGTGCTGGCTATAATACCTATAGTGGTGTTCTATCTTTCAGCGCAGAAATACATCATCAAGGGTGTCGTATCAGGAGCAGTGAAGGGATAACATATTAGAATTTACAGGGAGAAATCACAGATGCCAATGGTAACGATAAGAGATATAGCAAAAGAAGCAGGCGTAGCGGTGAGCACCGTATCAAGGGTGCTGAACAACCATCCTGACGTCAGCGAGTCCACAAAACAGAAGGTAAATGAAGTAGTCATAAAGAGGAATTTCGTGCCGAACAGCAACGCAAAGCATCTGAAGCAGCAGAACACCAGGGTCATAGGGATATTCGTCAAGGGTACATTCAACTTCCTGTTCTATTCGATACTTGAAAAGATACAGCATAATATTGAAGGAAAGAAATACATTGCGGTCGTAAACTACCTGGATGAGGATACTGACGAAGTAGATCAGGCAAGGATATTCTGCAATGAGAAAAAGCCTCTTGGAGTAATGTTTCTTGGCGGAAACCTCGACAATTTCAGAAATGGCTTTGAAAGGATAAAGCTCCCCGCAGTGCTCGTGACAAATACCGCAGAGTCGCTCGGATTTGACAATCTCTCAAGCGTGACTACGGATGACAAGGCGGCCTCAGAGAGCGTCGTGGAATATCTCGTATCCATGGGGCACGAGAAAATCGGAGTCATAGGAGGCTCATGTGAGTCCTCAAACATAAGCAATACGAGGATGAAGGGCGTTCTGGCAGTGACTGAGGCGCATGGCCTTGGATTTGATCCGGAGCTTCAGTTTGAGCAGGCAAGATATTCGTTTGAAAGCGCATACAGAGCGGCGCACAGGCTTCTTGAAAAAAACCCCGGAATAACCGCAGTCTTTGCGATGAGTGACGTGATGGCTATAGGGGCCATGAGAGCCATGGCAGACAGAGGGCTCAGGATACCGCATGACATATCCATAGCCGGATATGACGGAATAGAGCTCGTGAACTATTACAATCCAAAGCTGACGACCATAAGGCAGCTCCAGGACGAGCTGGCAAAAAACGGAGTAGACATACTCCTCAAACAGATAGAAAGAAACGCAGCCCCGCTTCACAAGGTTCTTTCATATGAGCTGGTAGAAGGAGAGAGCGTAAAACCCTCAGGCAAGGTGGTATGATTATGATAGATAAAACAGAAACAGGCACTATAGATAAAAAACAGCAGCCGTTAAAGCGAGGTGCAGGCACGCTCCTTCCCGTGGCGAGCCTTCCCTCGAAATACGGCATAGGTACATTTGGAAAAGCCGCATTTGATTTCATAGATTTCCTCAGGGATTCAAAGCAGAAATACTGGCAGGTACTCCCTGTAGGCCCTACAGGCTACGGAGACAGCCCGTACCAGAGCTTTTCCGCCTTTGCAGGAAATCCGTACTTCATAGACCTGGAGATCCTCATAGAAGAAGGACTCATAGAAAGAGAAGATGCAGATTCAGTGAACTGGGGCGATTCCCCGGCTTGCATAGATTACGAAAAGATTTACAAAGAGAGATTCGCTGTCCTTCGAAAGGCGTTTTCAAACAGCAGCCACATGAAGGATCAGAAGTATACGGATTTCTGTGAAAAAAACAGCTTCTGGCTGGGGGACTACAGCCTCTACATGGCTGTAAAGGAGCACTTTGGAGGAATAGAGTGGCTCAGGTGGCCTGATGATATAAGGCTCAGAAAACCGGAGGCGGTAGAAGCATATGCGGACAGACTTAAGCAGGATGTCCAGTTCTGGAGCTTCACGCAGTACAAATTCACAGAGCAGCTTCAGGCACTCAGGAGATATGCGCACGAAAACTCCGTAGAGATTATAGGGGACATACCTATATACGTAGCTATGGACAGCGCGGACACCTGGGTAAATACTCAGCAGTTCCAGATGGATGAGGATCACAGGCCTTTACTGGTTGCAGGAGTGCCGCCGGATATGTTCTCAAAGACAGGCCAGCTGTGGGGCAACCCGCTCTACGACTGGGACTACATGAAAAAAGACAACTTCAGTTGGTGGAGAGAGAGGATGAGATATTCCGCTACGCTGTACGATATAATAAGGATAGATCACTTTATAGGCATAGTAAACTATTACGCCATAGACGCTGAAGCAGATACGGCTATGGAAGGAAAGTGGAAAAAAGGCCCGGGAGCAGAGCTTCTGAATGCGATAAACGAAGAGATTGGAGATACCCTCATCATAGCAGAGGACCTGGGAGTTGTTACGAAGGAAGTTACAAGAGTCCTTGAGATGTCAGGATATCCAGGCATGAAGCTCATGCAGTTCGGCTTTGACGCAAATCCGAGGAACAGCAACCTCCCAAGACATTTCAGCAGCAACTGCGTAGTGTACGGAGGCACTCACGACAATGAGACCCTCAGGGGATATTTTGAAAATGCAGGCAGCCAGATAAGGGCAAATGCACGAAAAGCCCTCAGGATAAAGCGAAACAGGCAGCTTGTATGGGCAATAATAGAAGCGGCATTCAGGTCAAAGGCAGATACGGTAATATTCCAGATTCAGGACTATCTTGAGCTTGACAACAGCGCAAGGATGAATACCCCTTCCACAATAGGAGGCAACTGGTGCTGGAGGCTGCTGCAGGGTCAGGCGACGCCGCAGCTTGCGCACAGGATAGCAGAGCTTTCAGAAAAACACAGGAGATAGGAGATAAATATGGCAAATATAAGTCTTAAGAACATATACAAGGTATATCCGGGCAATGTGACCGCCGTGAGCGACTTCAACCTTGAGATAGATGACAGGGAATTCATAGTCCTGGTAGGGCCTTCCGGATGCGGAAAATCTACCACTCTAAGGATGATAGCCGGACTCGAGACCATAAGCAGCGGAGAGCTTCGAATAGGAGACAGGCTCGTGAACGACGTAGCCCCAAAGGACCGCGATATCGCAATGGTTTTCCAGAGCTATGCCCTCTATCCGCACATGTCAGTGTACAAGAACATGGCATTCTCCCTTAAGCTCAAGAAAATGGAAAAAGACGAGATCGACAAAAGGGTAAGAGAAGCTGCAAAGATACTTGACATAGAGCATCTGCTCGACAGAAAGCCAAAAGCGCTTTCGGGAGGTCAGAGGCAGAGAGTCGCGCTTGGGAGAGCCATGGTAAGAAACCCAAAGGTATTCCTTCTTGACGAGCCACTTTCCAACCTCGATGCAAAGCTCCGTACAGCGATGAGGAGCGAGATAAGCAAGCTTCACCAGAGGCTGGGCACAACCTTTGTATACGTTACGCACGACCAGACCGAGGCCATGACCATGGGAGACAGAATTGTGGTAATGAAGGACGGATTCGTGCATCAGGTAGACACTCCGCAAAACCTCTATGACCATCCCGTGAACCAGTTCGTGGCAGGCTTCATAGGATCTCCTCAGATGAACTTCATGAAGGCTGAAATAACGAGAGGAAGCAGGGGATACGTCGCAAAGCTTGGAAAATATGACATAGACATAAACTGGGACGACAGAAAAGCGCAGAATCTTGGCGCATATGTAGGAAAGCAGGTTATCCTGGGTATAAGACCAGAAGAGCTTCATGATGACCAGAGCATCGAAGATTCTCAGAATCTCAGCCATGTGGACGCCTTTGTAGAGCTCTCAGAGCCGATGGGATCGGAGATATATCTTTACGTGACCATAAACGGGGAAAAGAACATAGCCAAGATACCGCCAAGGAGCAGCGCAAGACCTGGAGACACAATAAAGCTGGGAATAAACACGAATCAGATTCATCTCTTTGATATGGAAACAGAAAAATCAATAGCAGTGAGGTAGAAAATGGATATAGAAAAAATAGTGAAATCAGCGCAGAAAAAAGCCCGGACGAGCCATGGAAAGGACCTTTCAGAGGCAAATACATGGCAGCTGCACGACGCGCTCTCATCGTCGGTAATGGAAGCCATAGGGCCGTCATGGATGAAACACTCAGGAGAAAAGGACAGAGGCCGCAAAGCCGCATATCTTTCAGCGGAGTTTCTTGTGGGAAGGGCAGTTCAGAACAACCTGCTCAACCTTGGCATATCCGAAAAGCTTCAGAAGGAGCTTTCGAAAAAGGGCACAGACCTCAATATCCTCGAGGACGTCGAAGATGCCGCACTTGGAAACGGAGGGCTCGGGAGGCTCGCGGCCTGCTTCATGGAAAGCGGCGCCACCATGGGACTTCCGCTAGACGGATATGGGATAAGATACAGATACGGCCTGTTCAGGCAGAAGCTTGAGGATGGCTTCCAGAAAGAGGAGGCGGATGATTGGGCAAAGCACGGAGATCCGTGGTCAGTGCGAAGGGATGAGGACACGGTAAGGGTCGATTTTGCAGACTACAGCGTGCTTGCAGTGCCTTATGACATGCCGATAATAGGATATGGGGGAAAGAACATATCAACTCTGAGGCTTTGGCAGTCAGAGCCTCTGACAGAATTCGACTTTGCAAAATTCAATGACCAGCAGTACGACCTCGCAGTCCAGGCCAAAAACCGCGCCGAGGATATATCAAGGGTGCTATACCCAAATGACGATGCCCTCGAAGGAAAGAAACTTAGATTCCGCCAGCAGTACTTCTTCAGCAGCGCAGCCCTTGCTGACATGGTGAGGATATTCAAAAGAGAGCATGGATCAGACCTTTCGAAATTTGCAGATTACAATGCAGTCCAGCTAAATGACACGCATCCGGTCATAGCCATACCTGAGCTAATCAGGATACTGACAGATGAGGAAGGCATGGGATTTGCGCAGGCGCTTGAGATAAGCAAAAAGACCTTCGCATATACAAATCACACCATAATGCCCGAAGCCCTCGAAAAATGGGATGCAAGGCTCATCAAGTCGCTCGTTCCAAGAGTGTATGAGATAATAGAGATGATACATGCAGCCTTCGAGCAGGAAAAGCTGGAGCTCATAAGGCAGGACAGGATATCCAAGGCCCTTGCTCACCGGACGAAGATAATAAGAAACAGGACAGTCCACATGGCGCATCTCGCCATATATGGAGGCAGCTATGTAAACGGCGTGGCAGCAATCCACACAGAAATAATAAAGCATGATACCCTCAGGGACTGGTACCAGCTCTACCCTGAAAAATTCCAGAACAAGACCAACGGAATAACCCAGAGAAGATGGCTGGCGCTATGCAACAGAGAGCTTTCAGACATGATAAGCCACAAGCTCACAAACAGGGACTGGATAACAGACCTGACTCAGCTCAAGGCACTCGAGGTATTCTCAGATGATGAGAAGGTGATAGAGCAGTTCAGCCAGATAAAGGACCTCAAGAAGCAGCATCTCGCTGAGTATATAATGCACAGGGAAAACATAGAGATAGATCCGGCCAGCATATTCGACATCCAGATAAAGAGGCTCCATGAGTACAAGAGGCAGCTGCTCAATATCCTGACCATACTCTATATCTACAGGGAGATAAAATCAGGCAATCTGAAAGACTTCCACAAGACCACCTTCATATTCGGCGGGAAATCAGCGCCGGGATACAGGCGGGCGAAGAGCATAATAAAGCTCATAAACGAAGTCGCAGCGCTCATAGACAGCGATGAAGAGGTAAGAGATATAATTAAAGTCGTGTTCATCTCAAACTACAATGTATCCTATGCCGAGAAGCTTGTTGCAGCAGCAGACGTGTCAGAGCAGATATCAACGGCAGGCACCGAGGCCAGCGGCACAGGCAACATGAAATTCATGCTCAACGGCGCCGTGACCCTTGGTACCCTCGATGGAGCAAACGTAGAGATCGTGCAGGAAGCAGGCCTTGAAAACAACTTCATATTCGGGGCTACCGTAGAAGAGATAAAGAAAATATCAAAGACCTACGATCCGAATGAGATCTACGCCTCAAATCCAAAGATAAAGGCAGTCCTCGACATGCTCATCGACGGAAGCCTCAGCGATGGCGGCACAGGCGGCTTTAAGGAGCTCCATGACTCAATCCTCAAGGGCGCGTCATGGCACAGGCCTGACCAGTACTTCATACTGCATGACTTCATGGCAGCGGTAGAGGGCAAGATAAGGGTAAACGAAGCATACAGGGATATAAAGAGCTTCAGGAAGAAGTGCTATATAAATATGTGCAACGCAGGCAAATTCAGTTCAGACAGGACGATAATGGACTATGCGCAGAACATATGGAAGATAGAAAAAATAAGAATGTAACAAAAAACAATCAGGCGATATCTGCATTTTTAATGCGGGTATCGCTTTTTTTGGGTAAAACAGCTTCAGAATCAAAATAAATATAGTTATGTAACATGTTTGTTGACTTGTAACATTGTAAATGTTACAATGAAAATAAAATGTTACAAATGATATAAATTATTAAAAAGGAGCATTGTTTATGGGTAATTCGATTGATATTCTTGGACTGGATTTTGTATTTCACATAATGAAAACTGAAGATAAAGATAAGCTGCCAATTTATCTAAGGGAATTGTATGATATTTGCTGGGTTGAGATACTGGGCAGAAATTATATATATGCAAGGCTCCTGGAGCCAGTTACAAAAGCAGATGCAATGAAAAAGCACAGAAATGCAATGTTTAAGATATTTTCAACCGAATGTATATTTGAGATTCCAAAAATTACAGTATACAAGAGAAAAAAATTGATAGAATCAAAATTAGCATTTGTAGTACCAGACAAACAGGTTTTTCTTGCTTATCTGGGAATAAATCTCACTGATAAAGTCAATAAAGAAATAGAGAAATATGATATAGAAATATTTTCGACTTCTTCTCAGATTTTGTTTCTTAACTTGATTTACAATGAGACTTTCCAAGAGATTAACCCTACTGATGCTGGGAAAATACTGGGATTTACAAGGATGACAATGACAAGAGCATTTAATGAAATGGAATCTCTGGGATTAGTATCATCAAAAAAAATAGGAAATAAAAAGATATATTATCATTCATCGAATTACAGCCAGATGATAAAGAAAGCTTTTGAACATTTGAAAAATCCAGTGTCAGAAAGACTTTGTACAGATGATTTGGAAATACTTAAAAATGCTCCAATATCAGGATTACAGGCATTATCTGAGATATCTATGATTAATCCACCTTCATATGAGATCAGAGCTCTGAAAAAAGACGATAATAGACTTAAAGCAGTTAAGCTATGTGATAAAGAACATATTTCAGAGCCGGGGTTTTATGAACTCGAGCTTTGGGATTATGATCCATCACTTTTCAAAAAGGATGGAGTTATAGATATTGTTTCACTAATTGCATGCATGAAAGAGATAAATGATGATCGCATACAAATAGAAATTGAAAAGTTGATTGGAGGAGCACACAATGGTTAAAGGCATAGAGACTTTTGAAAACCTTTTATAAATTCTGAGAGAACACCCCTGCCTCTAAACCACCTTACTCGGTTAACCGAGAGTGAAGGCGGCGGGATGAATCTCATGTGTTTTTTTAAAGAAAATATAAGCCCTCTTAATGCCTGAAAGCCATTGATTTAATAATGCTTTTGCGGTATACTGCAGTCATAGGAGGTGAGTATATTGTTGGTTCATAAGGCGTACAAATTCAGGATATATCCTGACAGTAATCAAACGCAATTAATAGTTAAAACCATCGGTTGCAGTCGTTTTGTTTTCAACCATTTTCTTGCTGAGCGTAAAAACCTGTATGAATCTGAAAAGAAAACTTTAAACTACAACAACTGTTCGACTATGCTCACTGACCTCAAAAAGGAACTCATCTGGCTTAAGGAAGTAGACAGTACTGCGCTTCAGTCATCTCTGAGGTTTCTTGATGATTCCTTCAGGAGATTCTTCAGCAGGCAGAACGACTACCCAAGGTTCAAATCAAGAAAGAATCCTGTGCAGTCATACACTTCCAAATTCACCAACAATAATATTGCAATAGAAGGCAGTTTCTTGAAGCTCCCAAAACTCGGCCTTGTCCGCTTCGCAAAATCAAGAGAAGTGGATGGCCGCATAATCAGTGCTACTGTCTCAAGGAAACCTTCGGGTAAATTCTTTGTATCTGTTCTTGCAGAAACTGAGGTGTCTGAGCTTCCAAAAACTGGAAGCTCCTGCGGCATAGACGTAGGTCTCAAGGACTTTGCGGTCATCTCAGGTGAGAAAACACACGCCAACCCAAGATTCTTCAGAAGTCTTGAAGCAAAGCTCGCCAAAGAACAACGAATCCTCTCAAGAAGAGTGAAGTTCACAAACAACTGGTACAAACAGAAGCTCAAGGTTGCTAAAGTCCATGAGAAAATAACAAACACAAGAACCGATTACCTGCATAAACTGTCTATCGATATAGTCAAAAACCACGACATCATCGGTATGGAGGATTTGCAGGTATCAAATATGCTTAAAAACAAAAGACTGTCAAAAGCAATATCTGAGGCCTCCTGGTCGCAGTTCAAGGAACTGCTTGAGTACAAGGCTCTCTGGTACGGAAAGAAAGTAATAACCGTATCCAAAACCTTTGCATCAAGCCAGCTTTGCTCTGCTTGTAGTTACCAGAATAAAGCCGTTAAGAATCTGTCCGTAAGGACATGGACTTGTCCATCCTGCAATGCTGTGCATGACAGGGATATTAACGCAAGCATAAACTTACGAAACGAAGCCATAAGGCTTCTAACCGCAGGTACTGCGGGGCTAGCCTGATAAGAAACCGCCACAAGGGCGGTGTTTCCAGGAATCCCCTGCCTCTAAGTTTTAACTCAGGCAGTGGGAGCGTTCAAGGCAGGAGACGGAGAAGTCAGAGCCAAGTGGATAAATGCCATGTTCGCAGACCCTGAGGTAGACGCCATATTCTGCGTAAGAGGAGGCTACGCGGGAAACCGTGCCATGGAATATCTTGACCTCGACGTCATAAGAGCAAACCCGAAGATATTCGTAGGCTACAGCGACGTAACGAGCATGCACATAGCAATAAACAAAGGCTGCGACCTTGTAACATTCCACGGACCTATGGTTTCTTCAAACATAGTGGACAAATTCGACGATCTTACAAGAAAAAGCTTTTTCAAGGCCCTGAGCGCAGAATCACCCTTTGAGTTCAAAAACCCCGATGAGCATGAGATAAAGGTACTCAGAGAAGGAAAGGCTTCAGGCGAGCTGACAGGTGGAAATCTTGCGATTCTCACGGCATCCATAGGGACTTCATATGAGGTAGACACAAAGGGAAAGATACTCTTCATAGAAGAGGTGGGAGAGACCATAAGCAGGATTGACCGCATGCTTTATCAGCTCAGGAATTCAGGCAAGCTGAGAGACTGCGCGGGAATAATTCTCGGACAGTTCACGGACTGCCCTAACGAAGAGGTTCCTCAGTATACAGAAATACAATGCCTCAATGACATACTCAGAGACATCGACGTGCCGGTAATGTACAACATCCAGTCAGGGCACGACCATCCTATGATGACACTTCCACTTGGAGCGGTCTGTACAATGGATACCTTCAGCAGGACAATAGTCTTTGAAGCCCCAGAAAGATAAATTGTATTAGATTGGAGAATAATCAATGATAAGACAGATAAAAAACGGAGAGCTGTATTTCGACGGATGCAGCACTCTGGAGCTGGCAGAAAAATACGGTACGCCTCTGTATGTACTTTCCGAGACAGATATAGTGAGCAGGTTCTCAGAGCTGAGGGAGTGCTTTACGGATAAATACCCGGACACGAGAGTCGCATATGCTGCCAAGGCGTTCAGCACCATGGCGATGTACAGGCTCTGCCAGAGAGAAGGGGCATGCATAGACGTAGTTTCGGCAGGAGAGCTCTACACAGCTATAAAGGCGGGATTTCCTCCCGAGATGATAGAGTTCAACGGAAACAACAAGCTTCCGTATGAAATCGAGATGGCGCTCGACTACGGCATAGGCAGATTCATAGTAGACGGCCTGGGAGAGACAGACCTTATCGAAGCTATATGCAGAGAAAAGGGAAAGAAGGCGAGCATACTGTTTCGTATAACGCCGGGAGTCAAGTCAGATTCGCATGACTATATGGTCACCGGAAAAAAAGACTCCAAATTCGGGATACCCCTCGATGAAGACGTACTCTATCCTCAGATAGAAAAAGCCATAGCATCTGAATATATAGACTTTCTCGGATTTCATTTTCACGTTGGCTCACAGCTGCATGACAATGCATCACACCTGAAGGCGGTGGAGATAACCCTCGGGCACGCAGGCGAGGTAAAGAAAAGGTTCGATTATGACGTAAAGGAGCTCAACATAGGAGGAGGATTCGGGGTACATTACACCGATGAAGAAAGAAAGCCTTTCTCATACTTCCTTGACCCTGCAATGGACATGATCGAGAAATACTTCAGCAGCCTGGGAATAAAGAGGCCTGAGATAGTCATAGAGCCAGGCAGGAGCATAGTGGCAGAGGCAGGCATAAGCCTCTATACAGTAGGAAGCATAAAGGATATTAAGGGAATAAGAAAATATGTTTCCGTAGACGGAGGCATGACAGACAACATAAGACCGGCGCTCTATCAGGCAGTTTATGACGGCATTATAGCAAACAAGGCAGATGAGCAAAAGACAGAGAAGGTTACGATCTGCGGCAAATGCTGCGAGTCGGGAGACATACTCATAAGAGACATAAATATAGCAGAGCCTCAGACAGGAGACATATTCGCTGTGTTTTCCACAGGAGCCTACGGCTATTCTATGGCATCCAACTACAACAAGAATCCTATCCCTGCGGTAGTCCTTGTAAAGGAAGGCAGAAGCGAGCTGATAGTAAAGAGGCAGAGCTTTGATGACATCATAAAGAACGAGCTGATCCCGGAATCGCTTAGATAATTACCCCCAGAGAACAACATATTACCCATAAAAAAAGCAAAACCCTCAATAAATCGAAGGGTTTTGCTTTTTTAAAATACAGTATTTTCTCAGACTGCCATCCTGACTGCCGCTATATCAGCCCAAGCCTCTTTATAAGATAAGGTATCGCCATCTCAAAGCACACGCCGTATCTCTTTTCCTGGTTCATGCTCTCTGTCAGCTTTATGCATTCATAGGTGTAGTCCACCGCTATCTGCGCAGATTCGGCAAGCGAGAAGCCGTGCATCACACCTGCAAGCAGGCTGCTTGCAAATACATCCCCGGTCCCGTGGAATATCTCGGGATTCTTTCCGTTGAAGGCATAGTCTATGCTTCCCGTAGACCTGTCATAACATACCGCACCAAGTCTTTCATCATCATAGGAGACCCCGGTGAGCACGACCTTTTCAGGACCAAGGTCCGACAGCCTCACGAGCAGGTCCTCTATATATTTTCGGTCATAGTTCTTTCCGACATATTCCTCATCCAGCAGAAACGCCGCCTCAGTAAGGTTGGGCACGATTATGTCAGCCTTAGCGCAGAGCTTCTTCATTCCTCTTGCCATTTCCCTTGAATATACCGAGTACATCTCGCCGTGGTCAGCCATTACAGGGTCTACCATTATCAGGGTCTGTGAATCCCTGAAGGATTCAAAAAGATTGCTGACTATCTCTATCTGGTCGTATGAACCCAGAAAGCCGCTGTAGAAAGCGTCAAACCTGAGTCCGAGGGATTTCCAGTGGCTCGCTATGGGCGCTATGTCCGAGGTGAGGTCACGGTAAGTGAAATCCTCAAACCCTCCGGTATGAGTCGAAAGCACTGCAGTGGGAAGTATACCTGTATCAAAACCCGCAGCTGAGAGCACAGGAAGGGCCACCGTGAGTGAGCATCTTCCGACACATGATATGTCATGCACCGCTGCGATTCTTTTTTGCATTTTCATATAAAACCTCCAAGTCTTAATATGATAATTATAACAGGAATCTGTTATCTGTAAAAGTGACAGTTTTCAAAAAATTAAAATATACAGATTACAGAAATATACGGCTATCTGTTAGATGCTTCAAATATATTTAACATAGTTGCGGTAGCAAAAATATCTTCTTTGTAATATAATACTAATTGAACACTCCCGCCGCCTGCACTAAAATTTAGAGGCGGGGGATTCCTGGAAACACCGCCCTTGTGGGCAGTTTCTTATCAGGCTAGCCCCGCAGTACCTGCGGTTAGAAGCCTTATGGCTTCGTTTCGTAAGTTTATGCTTGCGTTAATATCCCTGTCATGCACAGCATTGCAGGATGGACAGGTCCATGTCCTTACGGACAGATTCTTAACGGCTTTATTCTGGTAATTACAGGCAGAGCAAAGCTGGCTTGATGCAAAGGTACTGGATACGGTTATTACTTTCTTTCCGTACCAGGCAGCCTTGTACTCAAGAAGTCCCTTGAACTGCGACCAGGATACCTCAGATATTGCTTTTGACAGTCTTTTATTTTTAAGCATATTTGATACCTGCAAATCCTCAATACCGATGATATCGTGGTTTTTGACTATATCGGTAGACAGTTTATGCAGGTAATCAGCTCTTGTGTTTACTATTTTCTCATGGACTCTTGCCACCTTGAGTTTCTGTTTGTACCAGTTGCTTGAATACTTCACTCTTCTTGAGAGGATTCGCTGTTCTTTGGCGAGCTTAGCTTCAAGGCTTCTGAAGAATCTGGGGTTAGTGTGTCCACTGCCGTCAGATAAAACAGCAAAGTCCTTGAGTCCTACATCTACGCCACAGGCGATTTCGGTTTTTGGAAGCTCAGACACTTCAGTTTCCGCAAGAAGAGACACAAAGAATTTACCCGAAGGTTTCCTTGAGACAGTAGCACTTATTATACGGCCGTCCACTTCTCTTGATTTTGAGAAGCGTACGAGTCCGAGCTTTGGAAGTTTTATGAAACTGTCTTCTACGGCAATATTATTGTTGGTGAACTTGGAAGTGTAGGACTGGACCGGATTCTTTCTTGACTTGAACCTTGGGTAGTCATTCTGCCTGCTGAAGAATCTCTTGAAGGAATCATCAAGAAACCTCAAGGACGACTGAAGTGCAGTACTATCGACCTCTTTAAGCCAGGTGAGTTCTTTTTTAAGTTGAGTGAGCATAGCTGAACAGTCGTTGTAGCTCAGAGTCTTCTTTTCGGACTCATATAAAATGCTGCGCTCAGCAAGGAAGTGATTGAACACAAAGCGGCTGCAACCGATGGTTTTAACTATTAATTGCACTTGATTACTGTTAGGATATATCCTGAATTTGTACGCCTTATGAACCAACAATATACTCACCTCCTATAGTTGTAGTATACCGCAAAAACATCATTAAATCAATGGCTTGCAGGCATTAAGAGGGTTTATATTTTCTTTAAAAAAACACATGAGATTCATCCCGCCGCCTTCACTCTCGGTTTACCGAGTAATGTGGTTTAGAGGCGGGGGTATTCTCTCACAAATTTTAATAAAAGATTGAAAATTCAAAAAAACGGGAGGATAAAATGGAAAACAGACTTGAACTTCCCATATACCTTTTTCATCAGGGAACAGCAGAAAGAGCCTATGAGCTTCTCGGAGCTCATCCGTGCACAAAAGGCGGCAAGGACGGATATATATTCAGGACATGGGCTCCGAATGCTGTGAATGCCTATGTCACAGGAGAATTCTGCAGCTGGAGGGCAAAAGCCATGCCCATGAAGAAGATAAGCGCACAGGGAATCTGGGAACTCTTTATAGAAGGCGTAAAGGAATTCGACATGTACAGGTACATACTCGAGGACAGCGCAGGAGAGCTTCATGAAAAGAGCGATCCTTACGGCTTTCACTCAGAGACCCCTCCTGCGAGCTCATCCCGGACCTGTGATATTTCCGGATACAGCTGGAATGACCAGAACTGGATGGAGTACAGGAAAAACCTCAACCCATACAAGAGCCCAATGAACATCTACGAAGTCCACGCAGGCTCATGGCGGAGATATGATGACGGCAACTACTTTGATTATGCAAAGCTTGCGCAGGAGCTCATACCCTATGTAAAGACTATGGGCTATACCCACGTCGAGTTCATGCCCCTTGCAGAGCATCCGTTTGACGGCTCGTGGGGATACCAGGTTACAGGCTACTATGCTCCAACGTCGAGGTTCGGAACCCCGAAGGACTTCATGAAGCTCGTGGACATCTTCCACCAGAACGGCATAGGCGTCATACTTGACTGGGTGCCGGGGCATTTTCCCAAGGACTCGTTCGGTCTCATAAACTTTGACGGAGCTCCCTGCTATGAGTACAGCGACCCTCTCAAGAATGAGCAGAAGGAATGGGGTACGATGGTGTTTGACTGGGGCAGAAACGAAGTCAGGAGCTTTCTTATCTCGAATGCCATTTACTGGTTTGATAAATTCCACATAGATGGCCTTCGGGTGGATGCGGTGGCATCCATGCTCTATCTTGACTATGGAAGAGAAAATGGAGAGTGGAGGCCGAACATACACGGAGGAAGAGAAAACCTCGAGGCCGTAGAATTCTTCAGAGACCTGAATGAATCAGTGCTCACCAATTATCCGGGAGCGCTCATGATAGCAGAGGAATCCACATCCTGGCCTATGGTAACGAAGCCGCCTCATACAGGAGGGCTGGGCTTCAACTTCAAATGGAACATGGGGTGGATGAATGACACCCTCGAATACATGAAATATGATCCGATGTACAGAAAATACAGGCACAGCGCCCTTACATTCTCGATGACATATATATACACCGAAAACTTCCTGCTGCCGCTCTCGCATGACGAGGTAGTCCACATGAAGGGCTCCATGATAAACAAGATGCCGGGCAGCTACAGCAACAAATTCGCCAATCTCAGGAGCTGCTATGGGTATATGATGGCTCACCCGGGCAAGAAGCTGCTCTTCATGGGAGGGGAATTCGCACAGTTCTCAGAGTGGGACTATTCCAGAGAGCTCGACTGGAATGTGCTTGAATATGGCGCTCACGCCAGCATGCAGAAATATGTGGCAGACCTCAACCACTTCTACCTCAGAAGCCCAGAGTTCTGGGAGGAAGAGGAGGACTGGGACGGCTTCAGGTGGATAAGCTGCAATGACAGCGACCAGAACATAATAATATTCTCAAGGCTTAACTCGAATAAAGATGAAATAATCGTTATATGCAATTTTGCACCCGTAAAAAGGACAAATTATAGCATAAAGGTTCCCAAAATGGGAATATATAAAGAAATATTCACAAGCGACGATGTCACATATGGAGGAGAAGGAAACCACATACAGAGCGCGCAGGCAGAAGAAGACGAAAACGGGATATTCATAAGAGTCGATATCCCGCCTCTTTCAACCGTATTTTTAAAAATATCATAATATAAAGGGGGACTACAATTGCTACAGACAAGAAAAAAACAGATGATAGCGATGATACTCGCAGGAGGCCAGGGAAGCAGGCTGGGAATACTTACCCAGAAAATAGCCAAGCCCGCAGTTCCGTTTGGAGGAAAGTACAGGATAATAGACTTCACGCTCTCAAACTGCACCAACTCGGGCATAGATACAGTAGGCGTGCTGACTCAGTACATGCCTCTCGAGCTCAACGCCTATATAGGAAACGGCCAGCCCTGGGACCTTGACCGTCAGAACGGCGGAATCAGCATACTGCAGCCTTATGTAAAGGGAAAGAAGGGCGAGTGGTATACCGGGACAGCCAACTCCATATACCAGAACATGCACTTCATCGAAGCCTCAAATCCTGACTACGTACTTATACTTTCGGGAGATCACGTGTACAAGATGAACTACGACCTCATGCTCGAGCACCACAAGGCAAAGGGGGCAGACTGCACCATATCCGTGATAGAAGTCCCCATAGAGGAAGCCAGCCGCTTCGGGGTAATGAACTGCGATGAAAGCGAGCGCATATATGAATTTGAAGAAAAACCGGAGCATCCAAAGAGCAACCTCGCTTCCATGGGAGTGTATATATTCACCTGGAGCAAGCTCAGGGATTATCTTATAAAAGATGAAGAAGACCCTGAGTCAGACAACGACTTTGGAAAGAACATAATCCCGGCCATGATAAAAGGCGGGGAGAACATGTTTGCATACAAATTCGCAGGGTACTGGAAGGACGTAGGAACCATAGAATCGCTGTGGGAAGCCAACATGGACCTTCTCGATCCGGACATGCCTATAAGCCTCTATGATCCGCCGTGGAAGATATATTCCAAAAATCCCGTAAAGCCTCCTCAGTATATAGGAAAAGACGCCGACATCAAGAACTCGCTCATAACAGAGGGCTGCGTCATAGAAGGCACTGTCACTAAGAGCATAATATTCCAGTCCGTAAAGATAGGAAAGGGAGCATTCGTGAGCAACTCCATAATAATGCCTGGAGCAGAGATAAAAGAAGGCGCAGTTGTGGAATACACTATAGTAGGCGAAGAGTCCATAATCGAAAAAGACGTGACCACAGGAGAATGCGGCGGAATAGACTATTCAGGGAGCAGGCCTCCGATAACCGTCATAGGACAGGAAATAAGGATAGGCGAAGGCGCAGTGATATGCTCGGGCGCCATGATAGACAAAGACATAGAAAGGGAGGAGGCATAACATGAACGCACTTGGAATCATCTTCACATACTCAGAATTTGCAAACCTCAGAGAGATAAGCGACGAGAGGACCATGGCCTCGGTATCCTTTGCAGGAAGATACCGCCTGATAGACTTTGCGATGTCAAATTTCGTAAACTCAGGGATATTCAACATAGCCCTCATAACCAAGGACAGCTACAACTCCCTCATAGACCACGTAGGGATAGGTACGGAGTGGGACCTTGACAGAAAGCGTGGAGGCCTCAGCATACTCACGCCATACGGTGGTGCGAGCACAGGCGGCATATACAGAGGAAAATTAGACGCTCTCTCCAGCCACATGAAGAGCATCAAGAGCTCCATGGCAGAGTACGTGATACTTGCATCGAGCAGCCTCATATACAGCATAGACTACAGAGAGATGATAGAGCACCACAAGGCCACCGGCGCAGACATAACCATGGCATACACCAGAAATGCTCAGAGCTGCGAAAACATACCTCTTGGAGCGCCGCTGTGCACCTTCGACCATGAAAACCGCATGACCGACATATACCTCAACAAGGACGAAAGCTGCGCAAACCCTGTAAACCTTGGCATGGGTGTCTTCGTTATGAGAAAATCCCTGCTCGAGGCTCTCGTTGCAGACGCCATGTCCTACGGGAGATACGATATATATACAGGCCTCATAGGAAAGCAGCTGAACGCGCTTCGAATAATGGGATATGAATATACAGGAAACCTCATGCTGCTTGCCTCAGTGACGAATTACATGCATGCCAATATGAGCCTTTTAGATCCGCAGATAAGAGAGCAGGTATTCAAGAATACTATATACACCAAGATAAAGGACAGCGTTCCCGTAGAATACGGCCCTCAGGCAAGCGTGAAAAATTCTATAATAGCAGACGGCTGCATAATAGAAGGCACCGTGGAGAACTGCATAATATCAAGGGGCGTCAGGATCGGGAGAGGTTCAGTCATAAAGGACAGCATCATAATGGAATATACCACCATACTAGAAAATTCAGAGCTTGACTACGTGATAATAGACAAGGATGTAATAGTAAGAAACTCAAGCCAGATATCAGGCCATATAACATTCCCTGTGGTAATCAAAAAAGGCAGCATAATTTAAGAGGGAGAAAAGATGAATATATTATTTGTAAGTTCAGAAGCCACACCCTTCGCAAAGAGCGGAGGGCTCGGTGACGTAATAGGCACGCTTCCTGCAGAGCTCGTAAAAAGGGGCATAAGCGCAGGAATAATGATACCTCTTTACAAAAGCATAAAGGAGAAGTATGCGTCCTCGCTCGTTCTCCTGGAGACCTTCAATGTGCAGCTGGCGTGGAGGAATCAGTACTGCGGCCTCTACACCATAAGAGAGAGCGGCGTGGACTACTACTTCATAGACAACGAGCAGTACTTTAAAAGAGACAGGTATTACGGCTACTATGACGATGGAGAGCGCTTTGCATACTTCTCAAAGGCAGCTATAGAGGCAGTAAAGCACCTTGAGAAAAAGCCGGACATCATACACTGCAGCGACTGGCAGACAGCGCTGATACCGATATACCTGAGGACCCTCTATGAGCAGGACGCTTATCTCAGGGACATAAAGACCGTATTCAGCATACACAACATAGAATATCAGGGGAGGTTCAATCCCTATATAACAGGAGATATCCTCGGGCTTTCGCAGGAAGATGAAAAGCTCATGATAGACGGAGACTCAATAAATCTCATGAAGGGCGCCATCAAGACCAGCGACGCGCTTACGACCGTGAGCAGGAGCTATGCATATGAGCTGTGCGACCCATTTTTCGCAGCAGGCCTTCAGGACACTATAGCCCGGTATTCATTCAAGCTCAGAGGCATAATCAATGGGATAGACACTTCGCAGTATGACCCGCAGACAGACAAAAACCTAAGATACAGCTTCAGCGCGGAGAAGATGGAAGGAAAATTAAAGAACAAGGAAGCTCTCCAGGAGGAACTGGGGCTCGAGGTGAACAGGGAAGTTCCTGTCATATCGATGATAACCAGGCTCGTATCTCACAAGGGAGTAGACCTCGTGCAGAAGGTATATGATGAGATTATGGCGCTTGGAGTGCAGCTCATCATACTGGGCACAGGAGACAGGGAGTACGAGGAATTCTTCAGCTGGAAGGCCTCTCAGTACGAAGGCAGAGCCGCAATGCTGAACTGCTTCTCATCAGAGCTTGCAAGCCGTATATACGCTTCCTCCGACATGTTCCTGATGCCTTCAAAGAGCGAGCCTTGCGGGCTTGCGCAGATGATAGCCTCAAGATACGGAACAGTACCGATAGTCAGAGAGGCAGGAGGACTGAGGGACAGCATAGAGCCGTTCAATCCGGTAAGCAGGAAGGGGAACGGAATAACCTTCAGGAGCTTTGATGCATATGACATGCTTGACGCCATAAAGAGGGCGCTCGAGATATACTCAGATCACAGGCTGTGGAAGCATCTCACCGCAAATGCCATGAAAAAGGATTTTTCGTGGGATGGCCCGGTCGAGGAATATATGGATCTTTACAAGGAACTGGAAAAGAAATACGAACAGGAAACGGAGGTATAGATGAGGCTCAATTACACATCAAGACAGATATCCGATCAGATAGAAGGAAAACTCATGAGGTATTTTGCCCGTGAACCGCACAATGCCACGATGCCCCAGTATTACGAGGCTGCATGCAGAGTCATAAGAGACATAATGTCAGAGCTCTGGCTTGAGAATCATGACCTTGTAGACTCGCATCAGGGAAAACAGGTGTATTACCTTTCTATGGAATTCCTTCCGGGGACATCGCTGAGAAACAATCTCTTCAATCTTCATCTCGAAGACGTCATGTCAAGAGCTCTTGCCAATTTTGGGAAAAGCCTCGAGGACCTGTATGCCATAGATCCGGATGCGGGTCTTGGAAACGGCGGCCTTGGAAGGCTTGCCTCATGCTACCTCGATTCCATAGCCTCACAGGGAATGGCAGGCCACGGGATGTCTATATGCTATGAATACGGCATATTCAGGCAGGCCATAGAAAACTGCAGCCAGGTAGAAAAGGCGGATGACTGGCAGGATCTTGGAGGAGCATGGCTTCTGGAAAAAGAAGATGAAGCAGAACATGTTCATCTTGGGGGAGACCTCGAAGAATACTGGCAGGATGGAAAGCTCAGGGTAAATCACAAAAACTTCCATACGGTCATAGCAATACCAAACGACTACTATGTCAGCGGATATGACAGCAGGGTAGTGAACACTTTGAGGCTCTACAGAGCCACATCTCCGGTCAGCATAGACATGGAGCTGTTTGCTCAGGGCAAATATCTAAAGGCCATGGAAGAAAAGCACATGGCAGAGGTCATCTCAAAGATACTCTATCCAGAGGATGCCCATCAGGAAGGAAAGATGCTTAGGCTCACCCAGCAGTACTTCTTCACATCGGCAGGCGTACAGACCATAGTAAAAAGGCATATGCGCACCTTCAAGGACCTTAAGACATTCCCTGACAAGGTGGCAATACACATAAATGACACCCACCCGGCGCTTGCGATACCGGAGCTCATGAGGATACTGATAGATGATCACAGGCTCGAATGGGAAGACGCATGGGACATAGTGACAAGGTCCGTTTCATACACCAACCATACCGTAATGCCGGAGGCCCTCGAAAAATGGCCCGAAAATCTCATAAGAGAGATACAGCCGAGGATATATTCTATAATAGCGGAGATAAACAGGAGGCTCACCCTTGAGCTCAACATAAAATACCCTTATGATCAGGACATGATAAGGGAAAATGCCATAATATACGACGGAGAAGTAAGGATGGCCAACCTCTGCGTCGCGGCCTCCCATACAGTAAACGGAGTATCAGCGCTTCACAGCGAGATAATCAAGAAGGACATATTCAGCGGCTATGCAAGGTCCGCGCCTTCAAAATTCACCAACGTGACAAACGGGATCGCATACAGAAGGTGGCTGTGCCAGGCCAATCCGAGGCTCAGCGAGCTGATAGAGGACCTCATAGGGCCGGAGTTCAAAACCGATGCCATGAACCTCGAAAAGCTCCTCAAATTCAGGGATGACAAAAACGTCCTCGAGCAGCTGAGGCAGATCAAGAAGGACAACAAGATAAAGCTTGCAGACAGGATATTCAAGACGACCTCCATAAAGGTAGACCCGAACTCCATATTCGACGTTCAGGCAAAGCGTATCCACGAATACAAGAGGCAGCTGCTCAATCTGTTCCACATAATATATATCTATGACAGGATAAAGACAGAGCCTGACTTTGACATGGAGCCGCGCACCTTCATATTCGCAGGAAAAGCGGCCGCTGGCTATCAGGTAGCCAAGGAGATAATCAGGTTTGCCTGCCACCTTGCAAAGAAGGTTAATTCAGACCCACAGGTCAGAGACAGGATAAAGATAGTGTTCCTCGAGAACTATTCCGTATCCCTCGCTGAGCTCATAATGCCGGCGGCGGATGTGTCGGAGCAGATATCCCTCGCAGGAAAGGAAGCCTCGGGTACAGGAAACATGAAACTCATGATAAACGGAGCCCTCACAATCGGGACCTACGACGGGGCCAACATAGAGATAAATCAGCAGGTAGGCGATGAAAATATGTTCCTCTTCGGAATGAGAGAAGACGAGGTCCAGAGGCTCAGGGATTCTCACAGCTACAGCCCGTATGACTACATGGTGAATGACAAGCATATATACAGGATAATGAAACAGCTCTCCTGCGAGATAGACGGAGAGTGCTTCAATGTGATCGCAAACCTTATAACAAGCGGCAGCGGAGGACCCGCTGACCAGTATTTCGTGCTTGCGGATTTCGAATCCTACATGGATGCCCACAGTCGTATCCAGGAAACCTGGAAGGACCGGGACAGATGGACAAGGATGTCTCTTACCAATATAGCAAAATCAGGGATATTCTCGGCAGACAGAAGCGTAGGCGAATATGCGCAGCGGATATGGGGGATTGAATCGATAAATGGAAAATAAAGTGATAGAGTACGACTCCAGGGATGAATTCTTTAAATCGCCATTCGGAGCGACCGCCGAAGGCATCCCTATAGTAATACGTGCAGGCATCCCGAGGAGTCTTGGACAGTGCCAGGCAGTGCTTGTCGCATCAAATGATGAGACCAGGAAAAGTGAAGAGATACAGGGAGAGTGGATATCCATGAAGGCAGGCATTGACTACTATGAATTCAGGTGGACGCCGCAGACCCCCGGACTCTACTTCTATCATATCCGGGCCATCACCACCAGCGGCCTCAGCAGGATGCTCACGAGCACCCACCAGAGCCAGGAATACCAGCAGACTGTATACCGAAAGGATTTTTCAGTCCCAAAGTGGCTGGGAGAGGGGATTATGTATCAGATATTCCCCGACCGTTTCGCGAAAAGCAGAAGTTATGAAGCGCCTCGGATAGACAAGGACTATATCCTGAGGAGCGACTGGGGAGGAAGGCCTGACGGAAGAGATGAAAACGGAGTGGTAAAGAACAACGACTTCTTCGGAGGAAACCTCGCCGGCATACAGGAGAGGCTGGGATATCTTTCGGATCTCGGCGTTACGGTCATATACCTCAATCCGATAACGGAGGCCTATTCCAACCACAGATACGATACCGCCGACTACAGGAATGTTGACCCTCTGCTCGGCACTAACGAGGACTTCAGAAAGCTCTGCAGCGCCGCCGCAGAAAAGGGCATCAGGATAATCCTTGACGGGGTATTCAACCACACCGGCGATGATAGCATATACTTCAACAGGAAGAGAAGATATGACGATTCAGACGGAAAAGGTGAAAACGGAGCCTATAACAGCAGGAATTCGAAATACTACAAATGGTACAGCTTTACCAGCTATCCGGACAAATACGAGTCCTGGTGGGGAATAGATACCCTTCCGAAGGTAAAGGAAGAAGATGAAAGCTACCTTGACTTCATAATAAGGGACGAAGATTCAGTCATAAATCACTGGCTCAGCCTTGGTGCGTCAGGCTTCAGGCTCGATGTCGCAGACGAGCTTCCGGACATATTCATCGAAGAGCTCAGAAAGCACATGAAGGCCAGATATCCAGACAGCGTCCTGATAGGAGAAGTATGGGAGGACGCCTCCAACAAGATAAGCTACGGCTACAGAAGAAAGTATCTTCAGGGCAGCCAGCTGGACAGCGTCATGAACTACCCCTTCAAGAAGGCAATCATAGGATATATGGAGACCGGCGATGCAAAACTGCTCTCAGGCGAGGTGGATACCATAAGAGAAAATTATCCCCCTCAGGTGCTGAATTCCCTTATGAACATACTTGGCACCCATGACACCGCGAGGATCCTCACGGTATTTGCAGAAAACGAGTATCATACAGCAAAGCGAAAGCTCTGCCTCTCAGTCATACTCTGGGCATTCCTGCCGGGCACCCCGTGCATATATTACGGAGACGAGACCGGAATGACAGGAGGAAAGGATCCCCTCAACAGAGGCTGCTTTGAGCTGGAAAAGAAAAATGACAGGATATATTATCACTACAAGGACGTCCTCAGCATCAGAAAGCGCATGACAGATATCGGAAGCTATGACTGCAGGACCGTGAGAGACGATGACGGAGCCTTTGTGTTCACCCGCGAGAAAAAGCCAGAGCCGGGATCAGAAAAAAAGGCAGACAAGCTTCTTGCAGGAGTCAACCTGGGCGAGGAAAAGATAATACACCTTCCCTTTGGCAGGATCCGCACCTTCTTCAGGATGGGAAAAGTCGAGGTCCTGGACCCATACAGCGTAAAGCTCGGAAAATATGCAGGGATAATAGTGACAGGCGAGGAATGAAGCAATAAGGTGAATGAAAAATAGAACGAATTCACAAAAAAATAGAAAGAATTCACAAAAAATTCTTGACAATGTAAAAATAAGGTCTATAATAAGTATCAATTAATATTTCAGAAAGTTTTTTATTTAAATCAGGTTTTTTTCACCAAGAAGGAGATTACGATGTATATATTTGACTCATCAAAACAGAATCAGAACAGAATACATCATCATTGGCGCAAGAGTTTGTAAATGAGAGATAATCTCATAGATACAAGCTCTGATTGTGATTCAGCAAAGCTTGTGCCTGTGAGGAGAGAATATAGATCCCCCGACCATCCGGCATACAGCTGGGTGGTTTTTTTATACTTATTTTCAGGCGTGCGCCAGCGCCCGGGACCCGTGGGCCCTCACCCGGCAGGGCCCGCCAGTGCTCTGGCGCAGAAAGGAAGGAAGCATGAATTTTTACAGGATAGAAGACGAGATAGAATTCACGGACAGACGCCAGCGTCTCATAGATGGCATGATGCAGCAGATGAGAGGAAAAGGCTACAGATACATGGAGCCGGTTATGTTTGAGGATTATGACGCCTTCGTGGGCGAGAACAGCATGATAGAAGGGAAATCCACAGTAAAGGTCCTTTCAAACGACGGAAATATAAGCATTCTCGCAAGGGACCTCACCAGCGGGCTCATATCCGCCATACTTCGCAGGTGCGATGCAGACTCAAGGCTCAGGATAATGTACTGCGGAAAGGTATTTAGAAATACCAGCTCAGGCATACAGGAAATAAGAAAGCTCGGTGCAGAGTACCTTGGAGAGGAAAGCTCAAGCGCGGACATGGAGATCCTCGAGATGGCGATGGACATAATGTCAGGGCTCAGTAAGGATTACATCTTCGAGATAGGCAGCAGCAGCTTCCTGAGAAACCTCATAAAGGATCTCGGCCTCAGCCTTGAGAGCTATCTAGAGATAATGGAGATCATCTACAGAAAGGATGCCTTCAGGCTCGGAAGATACATCTCGGAGTTCGAGGACAGCCAGAGCCGCAGGATGCTTGAAAACATCTTCAGCCTCAGCGGGACCTTTGAGGAAATCATGAGCCGCATGAAAGAGCTTGGAGCGGGCAGCGGACTCATATCCAGCCTCAGCCAGCTTGAGGAGACAGACAGCTTCATAAGGCAGAAGGGGCTTGAAAAAAATGTGGTATATGACCTTTCGACAGTGTCCGAGCTCAACTACTACAGCGGCATCATATTTCGAGCATACATCAAGGATTCAAACGGAGCCGTAATCAAAGGCGGCAGATACAGGGCAAGCTCCCCGGGCGTCAATGCCCAGATGAGCGCGACAGGATTTTCGGTAGAGATAGACAGGCTTACACATATACTGGTTTAAAAGGCAGGAGGAAAAAATGAGCATAACGATAGCAGTACCCAAGGGAAGGCTTGGAAACGACCTTATAAGGCAGCTTCAGAAATCAGGAATAGGAAGCTCCATAGACCTCAAATCCAGAAAACTCATATTCAGGGATGAAGAAAACGACATGGAGTTTGTATTCCTCAAAAACTCCGACGTCATAACCTATGTAGAAAACGGCATAGCAGACATGGGGATAGTCGGAAGCGACGTGATAGCAGAGAGCGACTCTCAGATATACTGCCTCCAGAAGCTCGACATCGGAAAATGCAAGATGTCCGTAGCCGGAATAACAGGAAGGGAAAAATTCAGCGAAGACGCCGTGCTCAAGGTAGCCACCAAGTTTCCAAGGACGGCAAAAAGCTTCTTCGAGGGCAGGGGTCAGGAAATAAAGATAATAAAGCTTAATGGATCTATAGAGCTGGCTCCTATACTGGGACTCTCGGATGTCATCGTAGACATAGTAGAGACAGGAAACACACTGAAGGCCAACGGGCTCAGCGTGCTCGAGGACATATGCGAGATAAGCGGATACATCATATCGAACAGGGTCAGCTACAAATTCAACAAGAAGCAGATGGACATGGCTATAAAGGCTATGATCGCAGAAGAAAAAACAGAACAGAAAACAGAACAGGCATAGAAATAAGGGAGGACAAAATGATAAAACCAAGAAAGACCGTACAGAAAATGCAGCCATATTTCGTAAACGACAGGCCGTGCAGGATAAAGCTCGATGCCAACGAGGGCAGCAGTTACCTGCTTGACAGCATTGACGGGACGCAGATGATAGAATCCCTCGCAGGAAAAGGCTCATTTCGCGCAAATCTCTATCCGGACAGCGACTGCGTATCGCTCAGAGAAAAGCTGGCGCAGTATTATGGCTGCAGGAAGGAAAACATGGTGATTGGAAATGGCTCCAGCGAGCTCATCCACTTCGTAATAAGCACCTACTGCGAGCCGGGAGACAGAGTGCTCACATTCTCACCGGGGTTCAGCATGTATGACATATATTGCCAGCTGTGCGAGGCTGAGATAGTAAAGCTCGAATCAGGAAAGGACTTTGAGCAGAATATAGACCGCCTCATAGAAAAAGCCCGGGAGACTGCTCCAAAAGTGGTAATCCTCTGCAATCCCAACAATCCTACAGGCTACGTGAATTCAAGAGAAGACGTCATAAGGCTCGTGAAAGCCCTGCCGGATACAGTCGTAGCAGTTGACGAGGCCTATGCAGATTTTGGAGACCAGTCAGTAGTATCAGAGATAGAAAACTTCAGCAACCTCGTGGTGCTCAGGACCATGTCCAAGGCCTTCGGGCTCGCAAATCTCAGAGTGGGATGCGCTGTCGCATGCGAAGCTATGGCTTCAGACATATGGAAGGTAAAGGTACCCTACAATCTTAACGGCCCTTCCCAGCTGCTGGCGGAGCTGGCCCTTGAAAACAGGGACAGGATAGAGCCATATGTACAGCAGGTAAACGAGGAGAGAGCAAAGCTCACAGAGGCTGTAAACGGTAAGGACGATGCAGTTGCATCATCCGACCCTGCCGCAGCAAGCGAAATTTCAGCTGAAGCTGCAGAAACTGCCGCAGCTTCAGCCTCTAAGGCAGACGGCCGCCCGCTTCTTCGGGCATATCCTTCCGGCGCCAACTTCGTGCTCATAGAGAGCCCGGACATAGATCTTGAAAGAGAGCTCTTTGAAAGAGGAATAGCAATAAGGAGCTTTGGAGGAAGCCTTGCAGGGTTCTACAGGATAAGCATAGGCGAGCCTGACCAAAACCAGGAGGTAATAAAAGCGATAGGAGAGATAATAACCATTGAAGAGAGAAGGAGAGGATATGAGCAGAGATAGATCAGCCTCAGTAAAGCGAATTACAAAAGAGACCGACATAGAGCTCAGCCTCAGCCTCGATGGCAGCGGCAGGAGCAGCATAGATACGGGCATAGGATTTCTGGACCATATGCTCGAGCTGTTCGCATTCCATGGCAGCCTGGACCTTGAGATAAAATGCAGAGGAGACCTTGAGGTGGATACCCATCACACGACGGAGGATATCGCGATAGCCCTGGGACAGGTCTTCAGAGAAGCCCTTGGAGACAAAAAGGGAATAGAGCGCTATGGCATGTGCTACCTTCCTATGGATGAGACTCTTGCGAGGATAGTACTCGACTTCAGCGGCAGGAGCTGCTGCGTGTTCAACGCCGGATTTACGAGAGACAGCCTCGGCAGCCTCGCGACAGAAGACATAAGAGAATTCTTCATGGCGCTTTCGGCAAATGCCGGCCTCACGCTCCATGCAGAGGTGCTTTACGGCAGCAATGACCACCACAGGGCAGAGAGCCTCTTCAAGGGACTCGGAAGAGCTGTAAAGTCAGCGATCTCAGTGACCTCGGACAGGATACTTTCAACGAAGGGAGTAATATAGATGAACATTATAGCAGACTATGGGAGAGGAAACCTCAGATCCCTCAAAAACGCCCTCGACAGGATAGGCATGGAGACAGAAATCTCGAGCTCGCCCCAGAAAATAATGAGAGCAGACAGCCTCATAATTCCGGGAGTCGGAGCCTTCGCAGATGCCATGGATGCCATGGACGCAGCCGGACTCACTCAGGTTATAAAGGATTTTGCAAAAAGCGGGAAATACGTGCTAGGCATATGCCTTGGCATGCAGCTGCTTTACGAAAAAGGCTACGAATACGGCGAGCGTGAAGGGCTCGGGCTCATAAAAGGCAGCATAAGGTACCTGGACATAGAGGAAAAGGTGCCGCACATGGGATGGAACGACCTGAAATTCGAAAAGGATAGCGACCCTGTGCTCAGAAAAATCAAGGAAGGCGAATACGTATATTTCGTGCATTCATATTACGCGGACTCGGACGGATCCGAAATCGTAGCCTTCGCCGAATATGGAACAAAGATACCGGCAATCGTCAGGCAGGGAAGCATCTACGGCATGCAGTTCCACCCAGAGAAGAGCGGAGACACAGGCGAAAGACTGCTCGAAGCATACAGGGACATGGTTGAAAAAAGAAGACTGTAGCAAGAACGCGGCAGAGCCTGCTTCAGCTGAAGAGAAATCGCAGGCCTGTTATTTGAGAAAGGACTTAAGATGATTATATTTCCGGCAATAGATATAAAAGACGGCAGATGCGTGAGGCTCACCCAGGGAAAATTCGACCAGGTGAGCATATACAATGACAATCCCGCAGAGGTGGCAAGGCTCTGGGAATCCATGGGGGCCCAGTATATACACCTCGTGGATCTCGATGGAGCAAAGGACGGCTCACCAGCCAGCAGGGCCATGGTAAAAAGCGTCATAGATGCTGTAGACATCCCGGTGCAGGTCGGCGGCGGCATAAGGAGCCTCGAGAGGGCAGACCAGCTGATAGCGCTCGGAGCCCGCAGGATAATCCTCGGCACGGCGGCCGTAAACGACAGGGAGCTCACACAGGCAGTCGCAGAAAGATATCCGGGAAGAACAGCGGTGTCAGTTGATGCCGTAAACGGCATGGCAGCAGTGAACGGCTGGGCGAAGGTCAGCGATACGGATGTGCTCGACATATGCACCTTCATGCAGGAAATCGGGATAAATACCCTCATATACACGGACATACTCATGGACGGGATGCTGAAGGGACCCAATTTCGGGGAATACGAGAGGCTGATGAGAGAGACCAGCCTTGATATAATAGCCTCAGGCGGAGTGACCACGAAAGAAGACATAGAGAGGCTCGCGCAGATGGGGATATATGGAGCGATAGTAGGAAAAGCGCTCTATGACGAAAAGATAGACCTTAAGGAGGCGATAATATGCTCGCGAAACGAATAATAGCCTGCCTTGACGTAAGAAACGGCAGAGTGGTAAAGGGAACGAAATTCACGGACATAAAAGACGTGGACAGCCCCGAAAAGCTTGCGAAGTTCTACAGCGACAATTCGGTCGATGAGCTCGTGTTTTATGACATAACCGCATCAAACGAAGAGCGCAAGACCTCCCTCGAGTTCGTGGAAAGAGTGGCGAGGGTCATAAACATACCCTTCAGCGCAGGCGGAGGCGTAAGCACGATAGAGGATTTCAAATATATACTTCGAAAAGGCGCAGACAAGGTATCCGTGAATTCAGCAGCAGTAAGAAATCCCCAGCTCATACGCGAGGCTTCGATGGCATTCGGATCCCAGTGCGTGGTGCTTTCCATGGACGTAAAGAAAAACGACGAGGGCTCGTGGAGCGTATATGTAAAGGGCGGCCGGGAAAAGACAGAGCTCGATGCGATAGAGTGGGCAGTCAGGGCAGCAGAGCTTGGAGCCGGAGAGATAGTAGTAAACAGCATAGACGAAGACGGAATGAAAAACGGATATGACCTTGAGCTGCTGCGCAGGATAACCTCAGCCGTTAACATACCGGTCATAGCTTCAGGCGGAGCAGGTAAAAAAGAGCATTTCCTTGATGCTCTCCAGAAGACAGGCGTAGATGGAGTGCTTGCGGCATCAGTATTTCACTTTGGCGAGATAAAGGTTCCCGAGCTCAAGCAGTACCTTAAGGAAAACGGAGCCGAGATCAGGATGCCAGAGGCAGCGCCGCAGAAGAAGGAGTCCCCATCAGCTGCAGATGCAGATATAAGCATGATAAGATTCACAAAAGACGGCCTCGTGCCCTGCATATGCCAGGATGCAAAGACTGGAGAAGTGCTGATGCTCGCATACATGAATGAGCAGTCCCTAAGGCTCACTCTGGAAAAAAAGCGCGCCGTGTATTATTCGCGCAGCCGCAGCGAGCTCTGGGAAAAAGGCGCGACCTCCGGAAACACTCAGAAAGTCAGGGCGCTTTACTATGACTGCGACGCAGATGCGCTTCTCATAAAAGTCGAGCAGACAGGAAACGCCTGCCACACAGGAGAGTACTCGTGCTTCTTCAATGCAGTGTTCGACGATCAGGAAGCTTCAGCAGATCCAGGCAGCTCCGTCTTCGGGGAGCTATACGCCACAGTGATAGGCAGGAAAAACGACCCTTCAGAAGGCTCCTACACAAATTATCTCTTTGATAAGGGCCTTGACAAGATCCTCAAAAAAGTAGGCGAAGAAGCCGCAGAGACCATAATAGCCGCAAAAAATCAGGACAGGCAGGAGCTCATAGGAGAAACCGGAGATCTCATATATCACCTTACAGTGATGCTCGCAGAAAAAGGGATAAGCATAGATGAAATAGAGCAGGAGCTGAAAAGCAGATTCAGATAGAATCGATGCAGACGGCAGCCATATTAAGATATAAAAAGAGAAAGAAGGGATACAATGCAGTACTTCAAATCATCAGTTAAAAAAGATGCAGAGCAGAAGGATGAACTTGAAATCCGGGTAAGAGAAATAATAAAGGACGTTATCCAAAACGGTGACAGTGCTCTGATGAGCTATAACATGAGATTCGACGGCTGCGAAAGAAATAGCTTAAGGGTCAGCAGAGAGGAGATAGAATCTGCATACGCCCAAGTATCTGTGGAGCTCCTCAGCGACATGAAAAAAGCAGCGGAGAACATAAAGGCCTTTGCGAAGGCGCAGAAGGATACCATAAAAAATCTGGAGAGCTTTGAGGCGGCGCCTGGGGTCGTGCTCGGACACAGAGTGATTCCCATACAGTCCTGCTGCTGCTATGTACCGGGAGGCAGCTACCCGCTTTACTCGAGCGCCCTCATGCTGGCAATTCCTGCAAAAACTGCGGGAGTCAGCCGCATAGCTGCATGCTCGCCGCCCGTGAGAGGGACGGCGCATATCCATCCCGCGACGCTTGTCGCCATGGACATCGCAGGGGTCGATGAGATCTACGTGCTCGGAGGAGCACATGCGATAGCAGCATTCTCATATGGTACAGAGCAGGTAAATCCCGTAGACATCATAGTCGGTCCCGGAAATCAGTACGTGGCAGAGGCCAAGCGCCAGTGTTACGGCCAGGTAGGGATAGACTTCGTGGCAGGACCCAGCGAGGTCCTAATAATAGCAGAAGAGGGCGCAAATGCCGAGTATATCGCAGCTGACATCCTCGCGCAGTCAGAGCATGACCTCCAGGCGAGGGCAGTCCTTCTTACGACCGACATCGAGCTGGCCCGCACAGTAGAAAAACAAGTAGAAACTCAGCTTGAGCAGCTGGACACAAAAGAAATCGCAGCAGCTTCATGGAGAAACAACGGAGAGATAATCATAACGCAGAGCCTTGAAGAAGCCTTTGAGCTGTCAAATCAGGCTGCACCCGAGCACCTCGAGCTTCATGTGAAGGATGAAGAATATGCGCTGGATCGCCTCTTCAACTACGGCTCCCTCTTCATTGGAGAGAATTCAGCCGAGGTATTTGGAGACTATGCCTCAGGCACCAATCACACCCTTCCGACTCTGAGAGCCTCCAGATACACAGGCGGGGTATATGTCGGCACATTCATGAAGACCTGCACATGGCAGAAGATAGGCAGAGCAGGCATTGCCTCAATAGGCAGGACGACATACAACATGGCCATCGGCGAAGGACTCAGCGCCCATGCAAACGCGGCACTCAAGAGACTTATGGACAATTGACACAAATGCACAGTGAAAAGCTATTAATTCTTTACTTTTTGGTTAGGAATATGACATAATGAAATTACATGAATTAAGAAACAAAAAAGGAGGAATTATAGTATGTGGAAAGAATTTAAGGAATTTGCATTCAAGGGCAACGTGCTTGACCTTGCAGTAGCGGTAGTTATCGGGGGCGCATTTGGAAAAATCGTCACATCGCTCGTTAATGACATCATAATGCCTATAGTAGGATTTCTTACAGCGGGAACAGACTTCAGCAGCCTCAAATACGTAATGACCCCGGCGGTCATGGACGGAGAGACAATAATAACTCCAGAGGCGGCAATTCTCTATGGAAGCTTCATAAAGAATATAGTGGACTTCCTTATAATAGCCTTCTCGATCTTCATTGCCATAAAGTTCATAAACAAGGCAAACAGGAAAAAGAAAGAAGAACCGGCGCCAGCTCCAGAGCCAGCACCAGTCCCAGAAGACGTAAAGCTTCTTGTAGAAATCAGAGACCTTCTGAAATCTCAGAAATAAATGAAGTTTGCAAACGAATTAAATATCAATACAGCAAAAGCGCTCAACTGGACTTATCCCGCGGAGCGCTTTAAATTTATATGATTTCTTTATTAAAATGGCCTCTCGTATCTTTCTTCTGATTAAAGACAGACTTGGAAACTGTGCCTTTCAATTTGCCTTGGGCATCACTGATGGTTTTTATAACCTGCTCCTTCGACTCGACAGTGAAGCTCAGCCTGAAGGCCTCGATTCCTGTCATGCCCGGCAGCTCATCCAGAAGATTGAGCGTCCTGCTGTTAAGGATGGTCGTTGTACAGTCATCATGAGAGATTATCGGGAAGGTTCCGTGCTCATCTCTTATAACATAGCTCTTCGTCCTGCAGGTTCCGCACTGATCCATTTTTTTCATCGGACAGTATTTCGTAAACATCAGAGGCGCCCTTCCATATACGATCATTTCCAGCGAAGGCAAGCCGCCGTTTTCTTTCTGGTAGGCATCGATCAGATCATTGATCTGATTCCTGTTCAGTTCATGTGACAGCGTCACTCTTTTAGCGCCCAGGCGGTACAATTCGTAGCAGCTGTCAGAATTGACGACATTCAGAGAGTAGTCCGTGACAAAAGGATTGGTTTTTCTGTAGTGATAGATTCCGCCGTATCCTCCGATCAGCAGCTGACCTTTCATTTCCTTATAATCGTTCTGGTTTCTTCTGACTATGTTTTCAAAATAGATTTCCTCAATTCCGCAGCTCACGCAGGCCTCATACTGCTCTCTGGTAGTTACAGAGGCTGTAAGATAGGGCTTTACAGGCTCAAAGCTTATTTTTTCCTTGGCTTCCAGAGCTCTGGTCCTTTTCTTCTGGCTGCCCAGCTTCAGGTCATACAGCCCCTGCACTATATCTCTTCTTGCTGCATTAAGCAGCTTTGCCGGGATGAATGCATTGCACTGCTCAAAATCCACCTCGCCAAGTTCGAATACAGTATCATTCAGTCTTGAAAACTGCTTTATCACCTGTTCTTTTGTCGTCGGATTGTTGATCGCTTCGCCAAGCAGCTCATCGCTCTCATATGAATAATCAAAGCCAAAGCCCTGAGCATCAATCACAAGCTTTGAATCCGGATATGCATGCACTCGTATGTCCAGGGCAAAACGCCTGAATTCCTTTTCCGGGGATGATTCCAGCTCCCTGTAATACAGATTATTCTTCGTTATATATACGGGATCTCCATTGGACAGCTTTTCCTTGACCCTTATATAGCAGACATTGTCCGCCTTGTTTATCAGATTGCCATCCTTATCATACAGCTTCACGACAGTCAGATTGACATCTTCGTTGTTGTGGCTTATCCTGATCGTATCGTGCTGGTGCAGAGTACGGGTGAGCTTTATCTCATACATATCCTTTACAGTCCTGCTGATACAGCCGATTTCATAGCCGTGGTTGTTAGGCCTTGAGATGTTTGTTATATCCTTCTTATCTTCGTGAAACAGATAGCCTTTGGTGAATGTCCTGTGGAATGTCTTCTGCAGATCCTCTTTATCCTCTTCGGTTATCCTGCTGTCCAGAGCCTTGCGGTATTTGGACACAGCATTGGCGACATACGCAGGTTCTTTCATCCTGCCTTCTATTTTCAGAGAATCAATTTCTCTCAAATCATCTATGTGATCGATAGTATTCAGGTCCTTGGTGGACAGGATATAACTTTTTCCCAAAGCGGTATCTTCAGTCCTGTCAATCAGTTCATATTCCTTACGACATGAACCGACACATCTGCCGCGGTTTCCGCTTCGATATCCCATAAGGCCTGACATCAGGCAGTTTCCTGAATAAGACACACACAGAGCGCCGTGAACAAATATCTCCAGAGGTATCTGTGCTGCTTTTTTTATCTCTTTTACTTTTTCAATCTCAACCTCTCGGGAAAGGACGACTCTTTTGGCGCCAAGCTCTTTAAATAATAAAGTTCCATCCAGATCGTCTATTCCCATCTGAGTAGAACAGTGAGCTTCCATATCAGCATAGTTTTTGACTATATAATCGAAGGCAGCCAGGTCCTGGACGATGATTCCGTCAACTCCGATCTCATTCAGTTCGTCAATCTGTGCCTTCATCTCTTCGATTTCATCTTCGAAAATGATGGTATTCATAGTAACATATATCTTAACATCCCTCAGGTGAGCGTACTGGACAGCATCTCTCAGTGATTCAAAATCAAAATTAGATGAGTATGCACGTGCACCAAACTTCTGCATTCCCAGATATATTGCATCACAACCATTAGAGATTGCAAGCTTCAAAGCCTCCATGCTTCCTGCAGGAGCTAGTAATTCAGTCATTTTTTCCTCCATACTGCGCATTATCCTGCGCTAAGCCATATGTGTTATATCGGCTGTTATTTCCAAAGTAAATTATATTGTATTTGTCATTACAAGTCAACAAAACACAATTTCACTATAGAATCAAAAAAGCAGAATTCCTAATAGGAAGCTGCTTTTTTGATTCTATCGATATATCTCCTTAGCCTCTCTGATTCCTCAGATCTGTCAAAATCCGTATATCCAGAGCTGCCCGACATGTCGCTGAGAAAATCCCAGAAAGCTGCGGTCATGTTGGTCTCATTGACATAGAGCACTACATAGGGCGCAGAGGTCTTGGAGATTATTGCGCCATAATTTTCCTTTATATAGAGCATGTAATTAATATCAGATATGCCGCCTACGAGCTTTACGTGAAAATTCTCGTACTTATCCATCAGGTGAATAAGGTTCTCAAGATGCTGAATATACTCCTCAGCAGTATAATATACAGGATGACCATACATCATGTCCGAAAAAGACACCTTCACTTTTCCATCGGCTACATCCTCGGGAGGAAATTCCGGGATTATCTCTCCAAAAAAGCTTGTTCTCAGATTATCTTTAAATGTAGCGGTCCTATGGCTGCGATACCTCGCAAGCGTGCTGTCAGGCTCTCCTGCTCTCTCGGATATATTCAGAAAAATATTTTCGGGCATAGTCAAAAAAGACAGGGATTCACTTCTTATAAGCGAATTCACATCGTGGCTCTCAAATCCGGCCAGCATATTCAGATGACTGTCACGATTCCTGTCCATCAGAATCTGCATCAGAGGCCTGCACTGCGCAAGATACTGGTTGAACTGGATTTCATAAGAAGCAAGGACATCCTTTCTCCTTACGAGAAGATTGGGCGCACTTTCTACAGAGCTGCCAACAGAGCTGGAAATGACCGCCGAAACACCCGGCGCCACAAAAAGCGTCTGCCGAAATATTCCATCCCTTTTTCTCGGGTAATAATATGGCTCGATAAGACCAGTCATGTAGAGCGGCATCCACTGATGGATAGCCCTCAGCATCTCGTCAAGGTCCCTGCTTACAGTATGGATTATGCGTATGCGGTTGCCTTTTCCAAGCACCTTCTTCATGAGCTCAGCCCATCTCATACAGAATTTCGGATCCTGAGTCATCCAGTCGGTGACTTCATCGCTGTAAAGAAGAAGCGTCCTCGGAGTTTCCTGCTCAATTACTTCCTGAAGGAACATAACCGCGGCTCTGCGTTTTCCTTCAGGACCGATATATACAGAGATATCATCATCCGGAATATCTCTTTCGGTCTCCATTTGGCCAGCTTTGCCTTGCGAAGAAGGAGCGACAGAAAACCCTGAGCCCATCCTGTTCAGGCTTTCGAGAAAGCCCCCGATAGCTCTTATCTCCTGGCTTTTTTCATCTGCAAGCCATTTCGCTATGTATAAAGAACGCGCCCCCTCATCAGACAGATCCGTCCCCTTTTCAAGCCTTTCAGCCAGTGCCTTCATCTGGTAATCAGCTGTGAAGCTGCGTGCAAAATACTCCGCCATAGACCTTATTATGCCTTCATCCTTTACGGCATTTCTCTGGCCCCTTCGCAGGCGGCTTATGTATGAAGGATCCAGCTTCACCCTGTGACCGAGCGCGCTGTTGGTGGTCCTTGTTATATCCATCAGAAAATCAAGTTTTTCATTAAATTTCAATGTGTTCACCTCTCTTGTGATATGATATCAGCTTAAAGAATCAGAGTCAATATTTTTGTCACGATTCATGACAAAAACTGTCATTGTCATATGCTGTTTTGACGAGATTTTTCTCTTGCTAAAATGACATAATCCATGCAAGAGGGGTCACAATACATTTAAAGAACTGAGGAATCATGCAGGGACGGTTTCGAAAGAACAGGGACATGATACTCTTAGTTATTGCAGAAGGCTGCAGTTTCTATTAATGAAACTGCAGCCTTCTGTTTTAATCCATATATATGTCTTTTCTGTGCCCTGTTTTGACGATCAGTATAGTTACTTTTTCGTCATTTATTTCAGCTATTAATCTGTAATCTCCGATACGGTATCTCCAAAGATCGGACATATTCCCTTTTAGAGATTTACCATGAAGCCTTGGATTACTGCATCCTTCAAGATTTTTTCGTATCCATGAAATAATAAGAAAGCTCTCCATTTTATCCGCTTTCTTAAGCTCCTTGAGCGCTTTTTTTGAGAATTCTACCTTATACATTTACCTGAACCCCAGTTCTTTTTCGACTTCTTCAAGAGTGAAAGTTACAGGATCTCTGTCAAATTCTGCTTTTGCTTCAAAATATTCTCTTATGTCAAACTCGTCTTCGATCTGTTCTATGACAGCTCTTCTTACAACCTCAGAAACACTCATGTGTTTCATGGATGCATATGTTTTAATCAGTTTTTCATCTTTAGGATTGAGTCTTAGTGATATGGTCATAACAACACCTCCTCTTTGTATTACATTGTATTACAGAATGATTCTCCTGTCAATGCATCATAATTGATTATACCAATCTCGTTGTTTGCTATTCTCAGTTCTATCTCATTATGATACAATAAACCTACACGGTATCATTATGAAACACGATTATCGGATGCGAGACAGTCGGACGTATCAAAATGAAACATATCCATACATGACAGCGGCATCAAAACTCCTGAAAGCATTCAAATACAGAACATCCCGACTGGTGGCATGATATTTGCATAATATATTCATAATAAGCTTTATCGCATTATGCGGCGAAAATATATTATACAGGAGGAAATAATCATGTTTGAAAATTTCATAGATATACTTAAAGAGGAACTGGTTCCGGCGCTTGGATGCACTGAACCTATAGCGATAGCATATGCAGCGGCAAAAGCCAGAGTGGTGCTAGGGGAGATGCCTGATTCAATGACGGCGCACTGCAGCGGAAACATAATAAAAAACGTCAAGGGCGTCACAGTTCCATCTACAGGAAACATGAAGGGAATCGAGACCAGCGCAATCCTCGGAGCAGTAGGCGGAGATGCCTCAAAAGAGCTTGAGGTCCTTACCTCGGTAAGGCCGGAGCATGTAGAAAAAACCAGAGAACTCCTTGAGCAGAAGATATGCAGCGTGACCCTTGCAAAGGGCGTGGAGAATCTATTCATAGAGATAACTGCTGTAAAAGGAGATAAAAGCGCGGTAGTCACTATAGCAGACAGCCACACCAACATAATAAGGATACTGAAGGACGGCGAGACCATTTTTGAAAAGGATCAGAGAGCCGTTTCCGCCCAGAAGAAACTGGACAGATCAAACCTGAGCGTAAAAAACATATATGAATTTGCAAATACTGTAGACATCGAATCCGTAAAACCGGTACTGGACAGACAGATAAAATGCAACATGGAGATAGCGAATGAAGGACTTAAGAACAAGTACGGAACAGCTGTTGGAAAAACTCTGCTCAAATATGACTGTGACGAGATAAAGACAAGAGCAAAGGCATACACCGCGGCAGGATCAGATGCGAGGATGAGCGGCTGCGTGCTTCCCGTAGTTATAAATTCAGGCAGCGGAAACCAGGGAATGACGGTCTCGATTCCTGTAGTGCTTTACGCAGAGCACATAGGAGCATCTCAGGAAAAACTTTACAGAGCCCTCACCCTGAGCAATCTCCTGGCGATACATCAGAAATCAGGAATAGGCAAGCTCAGCGCCTACTGTGGAGCCGTGAGCGCAGCATGTGCATCAGGTGCTGCAATAGCTTATCTTGAGGATAAGCCGCTTTCAGTCATAGAAGACACCCTTACAAACTCACTTCTCAACGTTTCAGGCATAGTATGCGACGGAGCCAAGCCTTCATGCGCAGCAAAAATAGCATCCTCAGTAGATGCGGCATTCATGGGATATCACATGGCACTCGAAGGAGACAGATTCTCTCCTGGAGAAGGCCTTGTGACATCTGATATAGAAAAAACAATAAAGAACATAGGCCTCATGGCCAAAGAAGGAATGAAAGAAACCGATGTAGAGATACTGACCCTTATGATCAGCGAATAACAGGAGGAAATATTGGAACTTAAGGATATTCAGTCGACCGTACAGCAGATAGCCGAGGCGATATCGAGCGTCATAGAGATAGACGTAACGGTGACAGACCGCAGCCTCGTCCGCATAGCAGGAACAGGAAAATACAAGGCCCAGATCGGAGAAAAAATATCCCAGAGCGGCGCCTTTGCCAGCTGCCTCAGGGACAATTCGGCATATATAGTCGAAAACCCAAGAGAAGCTGAGGTTTGCAGTGACTGCAGCGTCAAGGACACCTGCACGGAGTGTGCGGAGATGGTAGCTCCTATAACCGCAGGAAATAAAGCAGAGGGCGCGATAGGGCTCATTGCCTTCGATCAGCAGCAGAAGAAAAAGCTCCTCAAAAACGAAGCCGGCATACTCAGCTTCCTGCAGAAGATGTCCCAGATGATAGCCGCGACTCTGACAGAAAAAGAAAAGACTTCTCAGATCAACATACTCGCAGGCCAGCTCCAGACAGTCATGGACATAATGGACAAGGGCATCATAACCGTCGACAGCATCGGAGACATAAAATACAAAAACAGCATAGCCGACAGCATGCTGGGGATAACGCAGCAGAGATTCAGAAATATCCAGGAAATAATAAATCATACCAGCATAAAGGACTTCAGGCTCGGGAAAAAACTGAAGAGCAGGGAATTCGAATACCGCCACCCGTCAGGAAAAGTGACCGGCGGCATAATAAGCACGAAGATAATCGAGAGCGAAGAAGGCACGCAGTCCTCGGTCTTCATAATACAGGAGATGCAGGGCCTCATAAAGTCAGCCCGAAGCCTCATATCAGCCAACATAGCGACCCCTTTTGACAACATAATCCACAAAAGCCGCATAATGGAAGACACCATAAAGCTTGCAAAAAAAGCTTCGCAGAGCAATTCCACGCTCCTCATAACAGGAGAGAGCGGCACAGGAAAAGAGCTTTTCGCAAGGGCAGTGCATTACGCCAGCGACAGAAAAAGCGAGCCCTTCATAGCCATAAACTGCAGCGCCATACCCGAAAATCTCTTCGAGAGCGAGCTCTTTGGCTACAGCGAAGGCGCCTTCACAGGAGCATCAAGAGGCGGTCACCCCGGCAAGTTCGAGCTTGCAGACCGAGGAACCCTTCTTCTCGACGAAATAGGCGAAATGCCGCTTCACCTTCAGCCCAAGCTTCTCAGAGTGCTCCAGGACGGAAAAGTAACGAGAGTAGGAGGGAGCCGCCAGATTGAAGTTGACGTCAGGATAATAGCCTCCACCAACGTAAACCTTGAGGAAAAGGTAAGAAACCGGGAATTCAGAGAAGACCTCTACTACAGGCTCAACGTCATACCCCTTGACGTACCTCCGCTGAGAGCGCGAAGAGAAGACATCGGGATAATGACCAGTACCTTCATAGAAAAATTTTCACGCAAGCTCGGCAAAAAAGTCGAGGGAGCAGAAATCAGCGTGCTCCAGGCGATAGAAGCATATGAATGGGAAGGAAACGTGCGCGAGCTTGAAAATGCCGTGGAATATGCGGTCAACATGTCAGAAGGAAGCATTATATCCCTCAGAGACCTCCCGCCAAAGCTACAGGAAAAAGGTAAAGACAGTAACAATCAGCAGGGAATCGAGAAGGTCGCAGCGGAGCAGTCAGAAAAACAGAGGACAAATATAATGAACCTCGAAGAACTCGAAAAAATGGAGATAGAAAAAGCCATGATCTATAGAGAAAATCACGGCCTGACAGTGGATGAGATGTGCGCTATGCTTGGAATAAGCCGCGCAACGCTGTACAGAAAGATAAAGAGAAATAAGTAAACCGATATGGACTAAACTTACTATTATCTGTAAAATAGAGGGTAATAAAAACTACATAAAGGGGGTTCATATGAAGAACAAAATATTACTATTCACACTGTTTTTTACGCTGGCATTCAGTACTTTCTCTTTTGCAATGTCAACAGAGTTATCAAAAGCAGAGTCCACAATATCCCAGTTAGAGGTATTAAGAACAGAAGAGAACAGGGTATCCAAGTCACTAATAAGTGAAATGGCGAGTGGGCTATTAGAGTTAGAATCAGCAGTAAGGATGTCAGGCAAGACAGCAACAGCAGAGGTGTATTCCGTTTTAGACAGAGCAGAAAGTGTCTTAAAAGGCGTACCAGATAGTTATGCAGAGGTACAATCAGCAAAGAAAGCAATAGAGACAGTAAGAACAAGTTTAGGTGTAAGTGCCTATATAGAAGAAAAGAACACCAGTGCAAAGGCAGTAGCCCTATCTGATATAAAAGGTCATTGGGGAGAAGCCAATATAAAATCGCTTGTAGCAAGAGGTGGAATAGCAGGTTATCCAGACGGTACATTTGGTCCAAACAAAACAATAACCAAAGCCGAGTTTGTGACCATAGCTGTAAAGAGTCCATTAAACGGTCAGATATCAGGTTCAGTAGGACCTCACTGGGCTTCAGGTGCATTTCAGTCAGCAAGGGATAATAATGTACTCTTACTGAATGACTTTCCTGAGAGTGAGTGGAACAAGCCAATCACAAGGTATGAGATGGCATATGTAATGATAAGGGTAACAGAGAACATAATGAAAGAGCAAAGTGTAAGCACAACAGATGTAGCCAAGATAATGAGTGACTATCAGGAAGTGAGTAAGCAATCAAAATATAAATACTATGTAGAGCAAGCCTTTATGAAAGGTTTAGTAGGTGGTAAAACCACAGATGGTTTATATGATGGTAAAGCGAATGGAACACGAGCAGAAGCAGCCACAATGATAGTAAGGATGTTAGAGAAATCAGAACGAGGGGTAGTCGATACGAACAAGGTAATCACTTCAGACAAAGTAATCAGTCTAACAGATGGCAGCAGACCATTAGTACCAAAGCCAGGTGATACAGTAGTCAAGGCAGACGGTACAAAAGTTGTATTAAAAGTAGGTCCAGCGGGTGTTTTAGGTGAAGGTCAAGGGGTAGATTACTATTCAGGCATAACATTTGCCAATGGTTATGTTTTTGGTCCAAATGAGTTAGGACTTCCTTCCATGGGTACAGATGGTCAAACCTACTTAGTAGACCCACGAACAGGCGAAGGACACTTTGCATTAGAGTGGAATGCAATAAGAGGTTATTATGCAGATGCCGCTTTTAAGGAGTATGGACACAAAGCAAAAGTAGGTACAGTATACAAGAACATTGTAATGTATGACGGTACAGGATGGCAGTGGTTAGGACCAGTAAACTAATAAATAGTTACTATAAAAGAAGAAAGGGTATAACTTAACAGTTTAAGGGGGTTAACATGAAAAAATCAGTATTACTTATTTTTACTCTCATAATGATCCTGGGGAGTACAGGAAGTGTATTTGCACAAACCCTAACTATGATACTCAGGGACAATGAGGCAGTATGGGTAGATGTAAACAGCAAAGAGGCAAAGGATTATTTTGCGAGGGTAAATGCTTATACTATTCCTCCTGAGGAGTTAGAGCGTGAGGTTAAATCTTTAAATAAAAAAATAATTGAATCTGAGCCAAAAGAAGTACAGGCAAATCCAACAAGTGAGAAGATAACAGTAGACGGAAAACCTGCGAGTTTTCGTGCCTATAACATAGGTGGGTATAATTATTTTATGCTTAGAGACTTAGCTCACATATTTAATGGTACCATGGCTCAGTTTGAAGTATTATGGGACCAGTCAAAACAAGGTATAAATTTAAAAACCAATACACCTTACACTGGAAAAGGTGAGGGTTTTGACATGAAAACCCCTCATGTGGCAGAAAAAGGTTACAAGAGCAGGGCAACAATCTACAAAAATGGTAAAGAATCAGTTATGTTAGCTTATACAATAAAAGGCAACACATACTTTAAGTTACGTGACTTAGGCGATGAAATGGGATTTGGTGTAAAATGGGATGACAAAAGTAAGACATTAGTATTGCTTTCAGACAAGGATGCCGAAATACCAGTAGTAACACCAGACCCAACAGAAGTATCGGAAAAAGAGGAAGAATGGGACCCATTCAAAGACTACAACCCCTTTGAAATTGTCAAAGTAGACTTAAGTGAAGTAAAAGGAGCAACAGAAAGTCAGAAGCAACAAATGAGAGAAGAAATGTTGGTATTAATCAATAAAGCAAGAAACGAAGTAGGAGCAGGCCCATTAGTATTAGATAATAATTTAATTAACATGTCAGAATACAAAGTAGCCGATATGGTAAAAACGGGTAAAGCAAATCATGAGGGGACTTATGGTAGTATATTAGATTTAGCAAGGATGTTCAATGAAGTAAGTGTAGGTGAGAATGTATTATCTGGTGGTATGAGTGCAGAAGATATGTTTACTATGTGGTGGAACTCACCTGGGCACAAAGCAAATATGTTGAATCCAGAATATAAGAGAATAGGTATAGGTTTTGCAGAGCAGGAAGCCTTAACAATAGCAAGGGCAAAAGTATATAAAGATTTAGAAAAATTGGCGCATAAGGTAATATATAATGAACCAACAGGGTTATATCATATTTCTACAATGTCTTATTGGGGGGCACAGAACTTTGGATTTTAAGAGATACTAAGCTGAAAGGAAGGTGATACCTTCCTTCTAATATATAAATTGGACACGTATGGAGAACATGCCCAATTTATGTTATTATTTGGGCATGTAAAGATAATATGTCCAAATAAGGAGGTCCAAGGTGTACAAACTGCCGTTGAATGTTGATATAAAGGAGATGACGAGTGAAACATCTGTATCTGATTCAGCAAAAGAAGTTTTAAGGTACAGGACTGCAATTTCAAACGGTTTTGAAGAGCTCAAAGCTAAAGGCTTTATAAGCATAAACAGCCTGATTGATATTCAGGAGTGAGTTGAAGCAAGCAGGGCTGGCATTCGGAAATTGCCGGGTACCGTAATAAAAAATACTCTTACAGATGAAATCGTACACACTCCGCCTCAAAGTGAAGAGGAAATCCCGGATTATCTGAAAAATCTTGAAGAATATATAAATACAGATCAACGTCGCATTATTCAACCTGATGGACAAATGGTAAGTATACAATCTTTTGCAGAAAACGGAGGAAAACCCATGAACAAGATCACTTGCATATGCCTGGGAGTCAGAGATATGGAGAGCGCTGTAAAATTCTACAGAGACAGCCTGGGATTCGAAACAGAGGAAAAAAACAATAATCCGGATGTTATATTCTTCAATACGCCCGGGACAAAATTCGAGCTCTACCCGTTAGAACTGTTGGCCAAGGATATAAGCGAAGAAGATCCTCCTCAGATTTCCAGCGGTTTTTCGGGAATCACTCTGGCCTATAACGTAGAAAACAAGGAAGATGTAGATAAGGTGATAGAAAAAGCCAGGGCAGCGGGAGCCAGAATCGCAAAAGAACCGCAGCCAGTTTTCTGGGGCGGTTATCACGCATATTTTGCCGACCTTGACGGATACTACTGGGAAGTAGCCTGGGGACCAAACTTTAAATTTGATGAAAAGGGAATGCTCGATTTTGATTAAAAACAATATATACTGCTTTTACAAAAATACTTATATTGCACATGATATAAGTATTTTTGTATTTTTAGATAAAACTCAGCTCAAAAAACCAATCAGCTTTACAAGCGCATCTACAGTGTTTTCGTAGGCAATGTCTTTTGCATACATGTAGTTTTCTGAGTACTTTGTCCATCTGTCTCTGAGCGCGCGGCTGCTTCTGATTATTTCTATCCTGTCTCTTATATCACTGAATATATGTGCTGTATTTCTATGATTTACAGTTTCTTTCAGTGCCTCGGCAAAGATAGCTCCGTCAAATTTCTGGGTATTTACCAGTATATAGACATCATAGAAGTCTCTGGGCCTGGTATTCAGCTCGCCTCTGTTCAATATGGTCTCTACCTTCTCAGCAAGAACGGTTTCAATATTATATGCCCATATTCCTATGGCAGATTTTTCGAATATCATCTTGTAAAGATACAATACTTCATGCGGGGTTATGGCATCACCTGTAGTTATATCGATTGAAAGCGGGGTAACTATTGTATCATAAGTTGCTTTTAGCAATACTCTGTAGCCGCCGTACATGTCATCATCCCTTATAGGCTCTATTCCTGAGAAAGAGAAAACTACATCATCAGGAATTTCTATGTTGCAGATTTCGCTTATTGCCTTTGTCAGGGAATCTGCAGATATCGGATAGTTTTTGACAGTTGCATCCATATCCATTGTAGAGCGGCTGTCGATGCCCACAATTGAAGCGATAAGCATACCGCCTTTTAGGATGAAGTTGTTTTTAAAATCAGATTTTGACAGTCTTTCTAAAAACCTTTCGAACATATAGTTCTGCAATATGGCTTGTGGTGATACATTCTTTTCCTTGGACAGATTTCTTATCCTTGCTTTCAGGCTCATTGCATTTCCGTTCATAGAAGCACCTCCATATAAGTGTGTAAAATATTTTCCACATCAAGCCTGCGTGCATATTCTGAAAGCAGAATGTAATCCAGGCTGTTTTTCTTTACGGCTCTTTTAAGGGCATCTGTCACAATCTGAATGTCCATTCGATTCCTGCTTCTTAATACATCGCATACAGTTCTTTCGACGTTATAAAGCTGGACGCTGTTTCCAAATGTAGTTTTTCCTTCGGTCACACCCATGAGATGAAGATCTTTTTTTATATAATAAATTTTAAATTTCTCACTTATATTGTTTACGACCTTATATCCGCTTGGCACCGTTGCAGAATTCTCAAAAGGAGTTCTGTCAGACAGGCCATGCAGAAAGAGTGCAGTTTCATGTGAATAAATAAGGTTAGGATATTTTCTCTGCATTATATACATTTCATCCTCAAGCGCATCTGGCAATAAATATATGCCCCTTCCCGCTCTTTCGATTTGCCCTTCTTGAACCATCATCGACAGGTAAGCCCTCGGTATATCGTAACTGTTCAGATCTGAACTCAGAATAACTCCGTTTTGTTCATTCATTATTTTTTCTATGATTTCAATATAGTTCATGCTTTCACCTCCTGTTTACAAATATACTTATATTGTACCCGGAATAAGTATATTTGTAAACAAAACTTTCACCCATTGTTCACATTCCCGACATATAACAGTCAGAAAAGTCCTGTATCATGTAATCATGAAGGAGGCGGTAAAGATGTCAATAAGTACATTCAAGAGATACGAAAAAAAATACATGCTAAACGAAGCTCAGTACAGAGAGCTCGCTCAGGCACTCTCGGAGCACATGGTATGCGATGCCAACTGCAGGGACGGAGCGATGTACACCATATACAATGTCTATTACGATACCGATAATGACGAGATAATACAGAAATCGCTCTCAAAGCCATACTACAAGGAAAAGCTCAGGATGAGGAGCTATGAAATCCCAGAGAGCGGCGATGCCAGAGTATACCTCGAGCTCAAGAAGAAAATCGGAGGTATAGTCAGCAAGAGGCGGGTAGCAATGACCTTCAGCGAGGTCGAGGCCTTCGTCGAAAAAGGGATCAGGCCCGGGAATCAGGACTACATCAGCCGCCAGGTCACGGGCGAGATAGAGTTCTTCCTGAAAAATCATACCGTATCCCCCAAGGTATTCATAGCATACCAGCGAAACGCCTATTTTGACAGAGAAGACAGCAGCTTCAGGATAACCTTCGACAGCAGCATAAGAACGAGAAGAACCAGTCCGCAGCTCAAATTCGGTGACTTTGGCCAGCTTCTCCTCAGCGAAGGGACCTATCTCATGGAAGTAAAAACCTCAGGCGCGCTGCCGCTTTGGCTCACAGCAGAATTCTCAAGGCTTGGCATAAGATCACAGAGCTTTTCAAAATACGGAACTGAATACAAGAGCAGAATAAGCTATATCAAAAAAGAAAACTATAATAAGGAAGAAGGAAGGATAATATGTTAGACACACTGCTTACATCAACGGCCGCAGCAGAAACCATCACCATGAGCGGGACGGTAACCATAATACTCTCATCTCTGGCACTGGGGCTCTTCATCAGCCTGATATACAGGTTCACAGAAAGAGAAAGGGGAGCCTCAGCCTCATTCGCAGTAACGCTCATAATGCTGCCATCCATAATAGCCATGATAATCCTGCTCGTAGGAAACAACGCAGCGAGGGCCCTCAGCCTCGCAGGAGCCTTCAGCATAATAAGGTTCAGGAGCGCTCCCGGAGATCCAAAGGACATCGGATATATATTCTTCACCCTCGGAGTCGGACTGGCCTGTGGAATGGGATACATCCTCTATGGAGCCATATTTGCAGCAATACTGTGCGCGGCGATGGTAATACTCACCCAGACCGGATACGCGCAGAAAAAATCAGGCAGCATGCAGCTTAGGATAGTGATCCCGGAGGACACGGACTACCAGCACCTCTTTGACGACATATTCGCCAGCTATACAGACAGCTTCAGGCTGGAAAAAATAAAGACAGCGGACTTCGGGGCCCTGTTTGAGCTCCATTATGCAGTCATGCTCCCAGAAGATATAAATCAGAAGGAATTCATAGACAGCCTGAGATCCAGGAATGGCAACCTCAACATCACACTAAGCCTAAAACACACAGAAAGTTGGTAGAAAAATGAAAAGAAAAATCATAACAGCATTTCTGCTGGCCTCAGCAGTAATCATAGCATCATCAGGATGCAGCTCCCAGACATCAGGGAGTTCAGGCACATCATCATCTCAGGATGCAGACGTAAAAAAGATAGTGCTCTCAGGAAGCACTGACCAGCAGATAACCACAGGCGGAACCTATTCCCTCAGCGGAAGTCTGAGCGACGCAAAGCTTGTCATAGACACCGATCAGGAAGTATATCTTCAGCTTGACGGGGTCACCATAAACAACACCAAAGGGCCGGCAGTACAGGTGGAAAACGCAAAACAGCTCACAGTCTCAGCAAATGAAGGCACAAAGAACGAGCTCTCAGACGGAGGCACCGATGAGATGAACGCGGCCTTTTTCAGCAATGACACTGTAATATTCGAAGGAAAAGGCGAGCTCAGGATAAACGGCAACAACGAGCACGGCGTGGAATCCGATGACGATATAATCATAAACGGATCAGACATCATAATAAACGCAGTCAACGACGCCCTCCATGCCACCGACAACATAACCATAAACGGAGGAAACGTGACCGTAGAGAAATCCGAAGAAGGCATAGAGAGCAAGAATGACATCATCGTAAACGGAGGAAATGTAAAGGTAAACTCAAATGACGATGCTCTGAACGCTTCAAATGACATAACGATAAATGGAGGCGAAGTTTACGCAAACGCATCAAAGGGTGATGCCATAGACTCAAACGGAACCATCCACATCACAGGCGGAACTGTAACTGCGATAGGAGCAGACATGCCCGAAGCCTCGATAGACTGTGACGGAAACAACCTCATAATAACAGGAGGAACGATAATCGGAGCCGCAGGAAGCACCAGCATGCCCACATCCGAATCCTCAACCCAGCCCTCAGTAATCCTGGCAGGAGCCGCCAAGGGCGAGACCATATCGATAAGCGATGAATCAGGAGAGCTGATGACATTCACAGCTGATAAAAGCTTTTCCACCCTCATTTTCAGCTCGCCTGAGATATCACAGGGAGAGAAGCTCACTGTAAAGGTAGCAGGCAAAGAAAGAGAAACCGTGACAGTTTCGGCTATGGTCACAAACCAGGGCGGCAGCGCAGGCATGGGAGGCAAAGGCGGCTTTGGCGGAGCAGGTGGAAAAGGCACAAGGCCGGAAGGAGACAGGCCGCTTCTTCCAGATGGAACCCAGCCGCCATCACCTGATGGAGCAGAGCCAGCAGGAGATCCTCCAGCAGGAGCGCCGGCTGAAGGAGAACCCGCGCAGACAGCTCCAGATGCGCAATAAATGAGTGACAAAATTCGTTTGACATGTGCTATAATGGGTATAAGTTATAAGACTCTTTAAACAAGCAAATAAAATTCTTACAGGAAAAAGAGAGGGGAAAAAACATGTTAAACGAAAAAGTATCAAAATTACTCAACGAACAGATCAATCATGAGCTTTACTCAGCATATCTTTACCTTGATATCTCAAATTACTACAAGGACAACGGCCTCGACGGCTTTGCGAACTGGTACAAGATCCAGGCGCAGGAAGAAAGAGACCATGCAATGCTTTTCATGGAATATCTTCAGAACAACGGATACAGAGTTACGCTTGATGCGATAGCAAAGCCTGACAAGGAATTCGAGGGCTTCAAGATGCCACTTGAGGCAGGGCTCGAGCACGAGATAATCGTAACAAACCTCATAAATGCGATATACAGCCAGGCTGCGGAAGTTAAGGACTACAGGACGATACAGTTCCTTGACTGGTTCGTAAAGGAGCAGGGAGAAGAAGAAGCCAACGCAGAAGCTCTCATCAGAAAGATGGAACTGTTTGGAGCAGATCCAAGAGGGCTTTACCTTCTTGACACAGAGCTTGGAGCAAGAATATATGCACCGCCATCACTTGTTCTGTAAAAATCAGGCTACGTTATGCAGATAAATTACCCCCGACGAGCAAATCTCTTCGGGGATTTTTTTCCATAAATACTGATACCCGGATATACAGATATGACGAGGAGCAACCATGAAAAGAAAGACAGTAATCATAATAGCAGGACTGGCACTGGCAGTGTCAGCCGCAGCATATATGGCAACGAGGCCTGAAAAAGCAGCCTGGACGACTCCCGTGAGGCAGGATTATGTGCAGAGCGTGCTCGCGAGCGGGGAGATAGCCGCGGACGAATCCCTAACGGTGATTTCCGAGGCAGCCGGAAAGCTGACGAAGGTAGGCTTTGAAGAAGGCGGTCAGATTGAAGCATCAAAGACAATTGCAGAGCTGGATTCCCAGGATCTGCAAAACAGCATAAATGAAAAGACAGCGGCCCTTTCTGCGGCTCAGAGCAATTATAACGCAGTAGTGACAACAAACTATCAGGTAGCCGTGCAGGAATTAAACAAGCTAAAAAAAGAGCTTGAGATCCAGAAGCGGGATTACGAAAAAAACCTTGCCCTTTTCCAGGCTGGAGCCATATCGGATTCCGAGCTGCAGAAGCTTAAGGATGCCATATCAAAGCTTGAGACTGATCTCAAGGCCTCAGAGATAAGGATGAAATCATATGCACCGGGCGGAAGCGAGGCTGCAAAACAGGGCGCGCTCGTAGCGCAGGCCCGCACAAATCTGGAATCCAGCCGCAGCGATGCGAGCAAATATAGCATAAAAGCACCTTTTTCAGGGGTAGTTGTCCAGAAATTCGTAAGCGAGGGACAGATAATCCAGAGCGGCGCAGCTATAGCAGAAATAGCAAAATCAGGAAAGAAATACGCAGAGATAAAGATAGATGAAAAAAATGCGGTATACGTAAAACCGGGTCAGCCGGCATATGTGTATCCTTCCTCAAACCCTGACAGAAAGATAAAATCACAGGTAAGCTGGATATCTCCGGTAGTAGACAGAGCATCCGGCACTATACTCGTGAAGATAGAGATCCCCGAGTCCGCAGCATCTGACTTCCTGCTCTCCATGACCGTGACCGCAGAGCTAGTCACCGCTGAGTTTCCTCAGGCGCTCGTAGTCGATGCGACATACGTGGCAAGAGATGCAGACTCAGGCCATGTGTTCGTGCTGGATAACGGCAGGGCGAAGCAGGTATATGTAAAAGTGACAGGCGAGGGCGCATTCGTGATGATAGAGCCAGTGAGCGGCCTCCAGGCAGCTGCAGGCGAAAGTCAGCCAGAGACTGAAGCTCCAGTTCTTTCAGAGGAAAGCATACTTCTCTATCCTGAAAAACTGAGCGACGGCGACAGAGTAGAAAAGCAGGAAAACGGAGGAAACTGATATGCCATATGAATGGAAGATCGCAATAAGATTCCTCACCGACGGCAAGGCACAGACCTTCTTCATACTCCTTGGGATAGCAGTGGGGGTAGCAGTCCAGATATTTCTAAACTCCATAATAACCGGAGTACAGGAAAACCTCCTGGACAACACCATAGGTACCAGCTCCCACATAACCATAGCGAGCAGCGATGCCGACTCCAAAAACCGCATAGACCAGTATGAAAAAGTGCTCGAGAGGCTTGATATAGACAAGGACATAATCAAGGCGTCCCCCTCAGTCGATGGAAATGCATTCCTGAAAAAGGCCGACAAGGATACCTCGCTCATCGTAAAGGGAATCGAGCTTGAGAGAGCCGACAGCATATACAATATAAAGGACAGGATGGTATCAGGAGCAGCCCAGATAGGCGCCAACCAGATTCTCATAGGAAGAGACCTTGCAGAGGAATATGAACTGGAAGCCGGAGGAGCGGTAAATCTCACCATGCCCGACGGTTCCATCCAGAGCTTCATAGTCGCAGGGATATTCGACCTCGAATCCGCAAACATAAATGGAAGCTGGGTGTTCATGGATATAATGAGAGCCCAGAAGCTCTACGGCCTCAGCGGATACGCGAGCAGGATAGAGATGCAGGTGAGAGAGCCGTTTGAAGCAGACCTCAAGGCCGCAAAACTCGCAGGCTCATTCCCGGGCCTGAGCGTCGAAAACTGGAAGCAGCAGAACGCGCAGCTCCTTTCCGCGCTGAGCAGCCAGTCGAGCTCGTCCTACACCATACAGGTGTTCGTGCTTATTGCCATAGCGCTGGGGATATCCAGCGTGCTCGCAGTCTCCGTAGTGCAGAAATCAAAGCAGATAGGCATACTCAAAGCCATGGGAGTCACAGGCAGATCAGCCAGCAGAATATTCATCATACAGGGGACCCTGCTCGGCTTTGCAGGAGCAGTAGCGGGCATAGGGCTTGGAGCCCTTCTTCTTGAGTTATTCAGGATTGGCACCGCATCGAGCGGAGGCCTTGGATTCTCGCTCGACATAAAGAGAGAAAACATCATCATAGTCCTTGCGGTAGCTACATTCGCAGGAATGGTAGCAGCCTTCGTTCCAGCAAGGAATTCAGAAAAGCTCAACCCGATGGAGGTAATTCGTAATGGTTGATAAAAATAAGGTGAAAAACAGCAGCAGCGAGGCGCAAAACGGCAGCAGCGAGGCGCAAAACGGCAGCAGAGAGACAAAAAATGGCAGCAGCGCCTCCCCGCTTTTTGAGATAAAAAAGATCACCAAGGTCTACGGCGAAAAAGTCAAGACCCAGGTGCTCCATGGAGTGGATCTCATTCTTGAAAAAAAGGAATTCGTCAGCATAATAGGACCCTCCGGATGCGGCAAGACCACGCTCCTCAACATACTTGGCACCCTCGACGGCGCCACCTCGGGAGAGATTATATTTCAGGGAAGAAACCTCACTTCGATGAATCCGGACGAGCTCGCAGACTTCAGAAACAGGAACCTCGGATTCATATTCCAGTTCCATCACCTTCTTCCGGAGTTCACCGCGCTCGAGAACGTCCTCATCCCTACCTGGATAATGGACAAAAGGTCCAACATGAAGCACAGGGAGAGAGCCGAGTTCCTGCTCGAGACAGTAGGCCTCAAGGAACAGATGAACAAGAAATCCACAGACCTGTCGGGAGGACAGCAGCAGAGAGTGGCAATCGCGAGAGCCCTTATAAACTCCCCGCAGATAATACTCGCAGACGAGCCCACAGGGAACCTCGACACAGAGAGCACAAATCAGGCATACGAGCTTTTCAGGAAGATCAATTCCGAGCTGGGCACGACCATGCTCATAGTTACCCATGACAGCGGCCTTGCGGCAAAATGCGACAGAGTAATAAAGATGAAGGACGGAAGAGTAGAGAGAGACTGCAGAACGGATGTGGTAGAATGTATAGAATTTTAGTAACAGATGACGAAGAAAAGATAAGAGCCCTTATAAGAAAATACGCCCAGTTCGAAGGTCATAGCGTGACCGAGGCAGGCACCGGCATGGAAGCGGTAGAGCTGTGCCGCAGGGAAAGCTTCGACATAGTGATAATGGACATAATGATGCCGGACCTCGATGGATTTGGCGCCGTTAAGGAAATCCGTAAATTCAGCTCCGTACCGGTCATAATGCTCTCCGCGAGAGGTGAGGAATACGACCGCATACACGGCTTTGAGACTGGAGTCGATGACTACGTGACAAAGCCCTTCTCCTCAAGAGAGCTCATGATGAGGATAGACGCCATAATGAAGCGGGTGAGGCATTCATCCGAGGATGAAAAGGCCCATGACATATATCAGAGCAGAGGGCTCACGGCCGATTTCACGGCAAGAAAGATAACAATAGATGGAGTCGAAGCAGACCTTACCCCAAAGGAATACGACCTTATCTTCTATATGATAAAAAACCGCAACATAGCTCTTTCAAGAGAAACGCTGATAACCAGTGTCTGGGGATATGACTTCTTTGGCGACGACAGGACCCTGGACACGCACATAAAGAAGCTCAGGAAATCCCTCGGAAGCTGCAGTGACATGATAACAACTCTCAGGGGAGTTGGATACAGATTCGAGGGCTGATATGGAAAAACCGCAGAAAAAAAATAAGCCGGGCTTCAACCTGAAGAAAGGCCTTAGCTTTAAGAATGACTTCAGCCTCAAGTGGAAGCTGTTCATGTATCTTCTGAGCTTCAGCGCGATACTTCTTATAATCCTCTGGCTCTTTCAGATAGCCTTCCTCGATGAATTCTACAGGCAGGTAAAAACCTCGGAGCTCAGAAAGACCGTAGCAGAGGTTACGGATCATATAAAAGGCCCGCTGTACTCGGGCGAAGACTCGGAGCTTCCGGCTGTCGGAGAGCTTTCTTATATGGAAACTCTTTCGGATATGCAGGCAGTCGTGAGGGAGCGGGATCTTGATATAGAGATAGTAGACAGCAGCGGCAATACGTTGTTCTCGGCGCAGGGGACAAGAGAGCCCATCCTCAGCAGGATATCGGCGCTGGACAAGTATGACATATACGATCAGACGATAAAGAGCGGAGGAAATCTCACGGGATTTCTCAGCCGCCATGACGAGCTTCCCCTACAGGAGGGAAGGCCTCCGTTTGTCGACAACATCATATACTGCGAGATACTGAGCCTAGAGGACTCCCAGAGCATCATGATAATGGCGAGCACGCGGATAGTGCCGCTCGATGCCACTACAGATACGCTCCGTACCCAGCTGTACTTCATAACCGCGCTGATGATAATATCCTCAGTAGCGCTTGCATTCATGATTTCAGGCAGGATAGCGAGGCCTATAGAGAAAATAAACAAGAGCGCAAAGCTTCTCTCAAAGGGAAACTATGATGTCACCTTCAGCGGAAAAGGCTACAAGGAGATAAAGGAGCTTTCAGACACGCTGGCCGTGGCGGCCACAGACCTCGGAAAGGCTGAGAACTACAGGCGCGAGCTTCTTGCAAATGTATCCCACGACCTTCGCACTCCGCTTACCCTGATTGGAGGATACGCAGAGGCCATGAGAGACCTCCCGGGAGAAAACAACGCCGAAAACGCGCAGATAATAATAGATGAGACCAGGCGCCTCGCAGAATTCGTAAACGACATGCTCGAGATAAGCAAGCTGCAGTCAGGAGCCCGGGAGCCGATCCTCAGGAGGTTCAGCCTCACGGATATGCTCGCGTCGATGACCTCGACCACGGCAGAGCTCCTGAGGGTAGAAGGCTACGACATCAGCTTTGAGAAGAGCGATGAGGATATCTATATAGAGGCAGACGAAAAGATGATATCCCAGGCATTCTATAACATCCTCATAAACGCAGTCAACTACACAGGAAGCGACAAAAGGGTGACCGTGAGACAGGTCCGCCTGCCGTATTCAGCTAGGATAGAAGTCTCAGACACGGGAGACGGAATTTCCGAGCAGGAGCTTCCGCATATATGGGAACGGTACTACAAGTCAGACAAATCCCACAACAGAGCTGTAAAAGGAAGCGGTCTCGGCCTCTCCATAGTCAGATCCATCGCAGAGCTCCACGCAGGAAGCTGCGGCGCAGGCTCAGAGCCGGGAAAAGGCAGTACCTTCTGGATAGAGATACCGCTTTATGATCATTCAGGCCCCGCATAAGCGGGGCTTTTCTGCGTACGAAATTAATCCGTCAAAATTATATCAAAATGTTCAGTTCCTCACGAAAGCATGTTATAATTAGGTATCAGGTTAGGGGGTGTCAGAACTGATAAGGAGAGAATACGCCGAGAGATACATAGAAAAATATGAAAAAAGCAAAGCCGCCGGAGACGTGATGGCTCAGATAACCTGCTGCTCAAAGCTGGCATGCATATTCAGCCATTTCAGCATGTATGAATACGCTGCGCAGTGGGCCAAAAGGGGGCTCAAAAAATGCGCGGTTCATGAAAACAGGGATTTTGTGCCGGCGATCAGGCTCCAGATGCTGGAGATATTCAGCCGTATCTGCAACACAAAGCACAACAGCAAGCTGTTCTGCACAAAGGAATTTGAGAAAAGGATGGAGGAGCTGCTCAGCTATGATGCCGTGTTCTCATCTCTGGAGCTGGCAAGGATACACCTTCTCAGGACTGAAAAAAGCCTCAGAGAAGGCGCTGCAGAAGAGGCGGCAGTCCATCTCGGGCTCGCAAAATCAGAGCTCGGCTCAGACAATTCCCTGAGGGTATCTGCGGTCACAGACAGGATATACCTGTTTGACTGCATGGTCAGAGCCAGCAGGGCTCAGGCCGCGATAATGGTATTTTCAGAAGAAAGAGCTAAGCATAAATGCGGAGACGCAGCCCTGATGCATCTTGAAGAAGCGCTCAAAGCCGCGGCAGAGCTTGGAAACAATCTCTACCAGCATGAGATAAACAGGGAGATTGCCGCAATATATCAGCATAGAGGCGACTACATGAATGCCCTCAGATATCTCGAGAACTCATCCTGGCACAAAAAAAGCATGATAAAGGACCAGAGCCTCATGGCGCTCGTCCAGAAAAGATACAGCAAGGTAAGGCAAAAAGCCAGAATATATGAAAAACAGCATGCAGATATAGACAGAATATACTCCATATGTCAGAAAATCAGCTCAAGGCTTGAATATGACGAGATAGTAGAGATCCTCTACAGCGAGGCCAGGCAGCTCTTCAGCCTCGACATCCTCCTGCTTGCACAGTACGACTCCAAAAACGCGAGGATAAACAGGGCAACCTATGTCGAGAACGGGAAGACAAACCGCATCGAAGGCTTCGCGACAGGCGAAAAATCCACGGTGGGAGAGCATGTGCTGAATGAGAGGGAGAGCATACTCATAAATGACAGAGACAGTGAATATTCCAGATATATAGATCAGGCGAAGCAGAGCAGCTTAAAGGAAGGCAGGCCATATCCGCAGTCAATGATATACTGCCCGCTTTTCATAGGCGAGGTATCCACGGGATACATAAGCATACAGAGCTTCAGCAGAGGCACATACACAGCCGAAGACGTATACAAGCTCGAGACCATAGCGGCCTATCTTTCGATAGCGCTTGAGAACTCAGACCTTTATCACGCCATAGAGCATTCTGTGAGCCATGACTTCCTGACAGGACTGTCCAGCCGCAGGGAGATATTCGTAAAGGGCAAAAAGCGGTATTTTGAATGCGTCACCTCAGGCAGCCCCTTCTCGCTGGTAATGATAGACATAGACTATCTCAAGAAGATAAACGACGCCTACGGGCACAGGACCGGAGACCGCCTGCTTACAGAGGCTTCGGATATAATAAGGCTGAATTCCCGCGCAGGGGACATAAGCGCGAGATACGGAGGAGAGGAGTTCATACTGATCCTTCCGGAGACAGACATAGAAGGCGCCAGCAAGGTCGCTGAGAGAATAAGGGAGCAGTTCGAGAATCATGCATTCTGTTCAGAGTGCGGCCAGGAGATATCATTCACGGGCAGCTTTGGGGTATATCAGTACGACACTTTCAAAAACGAGGAATTCGAACACGGGCTGATGGCTGTGGACGAAGCCCTCTATCAGGCAAAGAAAAGTGGCAGGAACAGGATTTCATACATGAAATAATATAGGGCATTAATTGGGGGACAATATGGAAAGTGCAGCATATTTTGAATTTGAAAGAGACTTTGAATTACTGACGCAGGATGAAAGCCACATAGAAGAAATAACTGCAAGAATAAGGGAAAACCTGGTAAAGGACATCGAAAAATCCGAAAAGATAATAGATCGCCTCCTCGAGGTAACAGAAGCAAACGGACAGAAGATGGCGAATGCCCGCGCTAAATATCTGAGGAGCATGTGCCTTACAGAAAAGATGCAGTACGCACAGTCCAAAGTTTACGCAAAACAGGCCTATGAATATTTCAGCAGGACAGAAAATACAGCCGCCACCATAGAAGCCTGCAACGAGATAATGCTTTCGAGCATGCTTTCGGAGCTCTACGTCGAGGCGATAAACTGGGGAAACTTTGCCCTCGAGCTGTGCGAAAAAGAGCAGGAATACAGATACACCTTCATAACCGGCGTAAACCTTGCCTATGCATACGAAAGGCTCGGAGAATACAAAGAAGCCAATGAGATGCTGAGGAGGCTCGAATCCTTCCAGGCAGAGGGAACGGACATGCACCGCTTTGCACTCTGGATAAACATGGCCCACAATGAGATATCTCTGGACAACCTGAAGGAAGCAGAGCGCCTGGTAGAAAAATGCACCGAGGCAGCCATCGGAGGGGGTTACGAATGGGACGTTCCTGAGCTTGAATGGATAAAAGGCCGCATACATGCCAGAAGATATCAGTTTTATTCCGCAGATGAAGCTTTTTCAAGAGCAGTCCGTGAATCCGAAAATACAGGCAACCTTTCCCTTGTCCCGGAGATCCTCATAGACTGGGGAGAGCTCGAAATAAAGAGATACAGATATGACGAGGCAAAGCAGAGATTTCTCGATGCAAAAGAGGCCCTGTCAGAAGAAAATTCGGGAAGAAAGCTTCAGCAGATATATACAGGCCTTGCAAAGGTAGAAAAAAAGCAGAACAACTACAAAGAGGCATATGAATACTTCATCAGGGCACAGGAGCTGTTCGACATGGAGAACGAGAAGAACAGCCACATATACATCGCAGGCATGAAGATAAAGCAGGCAGAGAGGCACACGAGATTCGTAAGGAACATGACTCGTGAACTAAAAGAGCTTGCGGAGATTGGAAAGGCTGTCATATCAGACTTAAACAGCGACAAGATCCTTAATACGGTAAACTGCGAGATATGCAGATATATGCATTCAGATGATATTGTGGTAGAATTTGCAAAGAGCAGAGAAAAGCTCGCATCTCAGAATACCTCTCATTCAAGGTCCTCAATCAGTGCAAGAGTGATGGCCGGAGAAAGAGAGCTCGGAATACTGAGGCTCAGCCGAAGCAGAGAAAAATCCTTCAGCTCAGCAGATTACAAGAAGCTGAGGATAATCGCCTCATATGTAGGCATAGCCATGGAAAATTCAAGATTTCTGGAGGCGACCAGATATGCGGCGGATCATGACTTTCTTACGGGGCTTCTCACGAGAGAGCGCATAATGAGCATAGCAGAAAAGGCCTGCAGGGATTTTGCTCACAGAGGAGGAAAAGGGCCACTCTCGATAGCGATCGCAGACATAGACCATTTCAAGACTGTAAACGACAGCTACGGCCATCTGAGCGGAGACCACGTAATCGCAGATGCAGCCCGAATACTAAAAAATGAATTCACAGAAGCAGCCTTCAGCGCCAGATACGGCGGCGAAGAATTCCTCATACTGCTTCCAGACAAATCTCTTGCTCAGGCAGTGAGCCTCGCACAGGCTGCAAGAAAGGCGATCATGGATTCATGCGTCACCGCAGAGGACGGAAGGAAGATCAGATATACGGCAAGCTTTGGAGTATACGAGTTCACGGCGGACGCTTCATATCTTGACCACGGCATAAAGCGGGTGGACGAAATGCTCTACAGAGCCAAACAAAATGGAAGGAACCGTGTTGAATATAATGGAGATATCAAGTATTAACATAATGGAAACAGTAAGGATAATAAGGATGGCCATAACGGTCGGGCTGTTCATCTACTCGATGTACTTCCTGACGATATGCCTGTTCTCCTTCAGTCCCAATCCGGAGTATCCGCAGACGGACAGAAAGAGAAGGATAGCGGCTGTGATAGCGGCGAGAAACGAAGAGGCAGTCATAGCCAATCTCGTGGAGAGCCTCAAGAGGCAGGACTATCCGAGGGACAGGTATGACATAATCGTAATACCCAACAACTGCACAGACAGCACCGAGCAGGAGGCAAGGCGCAGCGGGGCCGAGATATTCACCTGCAAAAGGACCATAAAATCCAAGGGCGACGTTCTTTCGGAGTTCTTTGACCACATGCTCTCTCTTGATGAAGATGAGCGCTACGACGCCTACTGCATATTCGATGCAGACAACCTCGTGGACGAAAAGTTCCTGGATTCCATGAACAGGGCGCTCGAGGCAGGCGCATACTCGGCCCAGGGCTACAGGGACTCCAAAAACCCTTATGACAGCGCAGTCTCAGGCAGTTACGCGATATACTACTACGCGGCCAACAGATTCTTCAACCAGGCAAGGAGCCGCATAGGGCTCTCGGCCCTCATAAGCGGCAGCGGCTTCATGGTCAGCCATGAGCTCATACAGAAGATGGGCGGCTGGGTCACCCACACGATGACCGAGGACATAGAGCTCACCACAAAATGCGTGCTCATGGACTGCAGGGTGCACTGGGTACCTGATGCCATAATATATGACGAGCAGCCTCTGAGCTTCGAGCAGTCATGGATGCAGAGAAAAAGATGGACCACCGGACTTATACAGGGCATAGAGAGCTACTTCTGGCCCCTGATGAAAAAAGCCTTCACAAAGCTGAGCCTCAGCAGCTTCGACATGATGATGTTCATGTCAGCGCTCGCGAGCCAGATCCTTTATATAGTAGCGATAATTCTTACGGCAGTAATAGACTATGAGCTCGTAAAGACCGGCAGCATGAGCCCAATGTACGTATTTTACAGGCTTTCAGGCGCTGTGGCGCTTTCGTACATGTTCTGCATGATGATGAGCACGATAGCCGTCATAATGGCTCACCGCAAGCCACACAAGATGCGAAAGGGGATACTGTTCTTCTGGGCATTCGTATTCAGCTGGGTTCCTATAAACATAATATGCATGATAAAAAAAGAGACCGTATGGCGCCATATAGACCATACCGTCGCAGTAAAAATAGATGACCTCCAGGCAGACGAAAGGAAAGAGACATGAAGATAACCAAAGCGGTAATCCCGGCGGCAGGACTTGGAACGAGATTCCTTCCGGCCACCAAGGCACAGCCCAAGGAGATGCTGCCGATCGTGGACAAGCCGACGATCCAGTACATCATAGAGGAAGCCGTAAAGAGCGGCATAACCGACATACTCATAATAACCGGCAGGAACAAGCGGGCCATAGAGGACCATTTCGACAGGTCCATAGAGCTCGAGCTCGAGCTTGAATCAAAGGAAAAATACGACCTTCTCGAAGAAGTCAGATCCATATCCGAGATGGTAAACATACAGTATGTAAGGCAGAAGATGCCAAAGGGCCTTGGCCATGCGGTGCTCTGCGCAAAGAGCTTCGTCGGAAACGAGCCCTTCGCAGTGCTCCTGGGAGATGACATAGTCGACTCTGAGGTGCCGTGCCTCTCTCAGCTGATGAAGATACATGAGACCTTTTCGGCGAGCGTGCTCGGAGTCCAGCAGGTGGATGAGCAGGACGTCAGCAAATACGGCATAGTGGACGGCAGGGAGCTCACCCCGGGCATATACGAGGTAGAAAACCTAATCGAAAAGCCATCCTCAGAGAGCGCACCGTCAAACATAGCGATACTCGGGAGATACATAATATCTCCGGCCATATTCGAGATCCTCGAAAACACCGAGCCGGGAGCAGGCGGAGAGATACAGCTCACCGACGCCCTCAGGGAGCTTGCATCCAGAGAACAGGTGCTCGCATACGAATTCGAGGGAAGAAGGCATGACGTGGGAGACAAGCTCGGCTTTCTCCAGGCGACCGTAGAATTCGCGCTAAAAAAAGAAGACCTCAGAGACAGCTTTACGCAGTATCTCAGAGATCTTATATGTTAAATTTCAATTTCAAGCATTACAGGGCAGTGGTCTGATCCGAGAATAGCGGAGTGGATCTCTGCCTCTTTTATTTTTTCCTTCAGCCTTTCAGAAACGCACCAGTAGTCGATTCTCCAGCCTGCATTCCTGTCTCTGGCCTTTCCAAGGTATGACCACCACGAATAAGCGCCCTCGGCATCAGGATAAAGGTACCTGAAGGTATCGATAAACCCTACGCCTAGCAGCTCCGTCATCTTGCCCCTCTCCTCATCCGTAAACCCGGCAGAGCGCCTGTTGGTCTTTGGATTCTTGAGGTCTATCTCATTGTGCGCCACGTTGAGGTCTCCGCAGAAAAGCACGGGCTTCTTCTCGTCGAGCGCAAGCAGGTGATTCCTGAAGGCATCGTCCCACACCATGCGGTAATCGAGCCTCTCGAGCTCCGTCTTGCTGTTCGGGGTATAGCAGGTCACCACATAATAGTCCTCGTACTCCGCGGTTATCACTCTTCCCTCATTGTCATGCTCCTCGATTCCGAGGCCATAACTCACAGAGATCGGCTCCTTCTTAGAAAAAAGCGCCGTCCCGGAGTAGCCCTTCTTCTGAGCATAGTTCCAGTACTGGTGGTAGCCGGGCAGGTTCAGATCTATCTGGCCCTCCTGCAGCTTGCTTTCCTGAATGCAGAACACGTCCGCATCCACATCGTTGAAATAGTCCATAAAGCCCTTATTCACGCAGGCCCTTATTCCGTTCACGTTCCAGGATATCATCTTCACAGGCATTCTTCCTTTCTGTCTCAAACATCATATTCCATATTCAAAAACCATCCGCATGGAGCGCGAATGGTTTTACCAAATTTATGTCAATTAAATTTTCAGAGGGCACACATTACCCTGACTATATTCTATAATATACTGAGGAGATATGCAAGACCATTTATTTTTTTAACAGATTGCCTAAATATTTTTGCAATATTGTAAAGATACAGAAAATATAGTAAAATAAGATAGCAAAACTAAACAAATTAAACTTTGTATAAGCAGGAGGCTACATGTGATGTGCGATTGTAAACCAGGTGTCAAATTTGCAGGCACCATAGAACAGGAACAGAAACTGAAAAGCATAATCGAAGAGCACAGGGAAATGCCGGGAGCCCTTATGCCGGTGCTCCAGAAGGCTCAGGAGATTTACGGCTATCTTCCTATAGAGGTCCAGAAGATGATAGCAAAGGGACTGGGGATGCCGCTCGAAGAAGTGTATGGAGTTGTGACATTTTATTCACAGTTCTCGCTGGCTCCAAAAGGCAAGTACAAGATTTCCGTATGCCTTGGTACGGCGTGCTATGTAAAAGGCTCAGGCGACATCTACGAAAAATTCGCCAAAGAGCTGGGCATAAAAGACGGTGCATGCACAGAGGACGGAATGTTCTCGCTCGAGGCCTGCCGCTGCATAGGCGCATGCGGACTCGCACCGGTAATAACGGTAAACGAAGACGTACACGGAAGGCTTACAGTGCAGGACGTAGAAAAGATAATCGATTCTTACAAGCAGAAAGGCTAAATACCGCGGTATAAGAGGAGGAAAACATGAAAAGCATACAGGAGCTTAATCAGGCAGCAGCAGAAGCAAAAAGGCAGCTGGGAATAAGAGAAGCCGACACATGGAGATACAGGATAAACATAGCAATGGGAGACTGCGGGATCGAAAAAGGGGCAAAGGGCATAGTACATACAGCGATGGAAGAACTCGAAAGGCTTGACCTCCATGACGTAGCGGTAGTACAGACAGACTGCATGGGCATGTGCAACTACGAGCCCACGGCAGAAGTCATAGACTCCGGCGGCAAAAAAACGACATACCTCAATCTCACCCCACAGAAAATGAGAGACATAATAGAAAAGCACATATCCGGCAATCAGCCAGTCACTGAATATACCAAAGCCTAAGAGGAGGAAAACTACATGTACCGTTCACATATACTTGTTTGCGGAGGAACCGGCTGTACCTCGTCAAACAGCGAAAGAATAATACAGCTCCTTGAAGAAGAAATCCAGAGCAGATCCCTTCAGGACGAAGTAAAGGTAATAAAGACAGGCTGCTTCGGACTCTGCGCCCTCGGCCCTATAATGATAGTGTATCCTGAGGGAGCATTCTACTCAAGAGTAGAGCCTGAGGACATAAAGGAAATAGTTTCAGAGCACATCGAAAAAGGAAGAGTCGTAAAGCGCCTCCTCTACCAGGAAACCGTAAAAGACGGCAAGATAGAGCCGCTCACACATACAGACTTCTACAGAAAGCAGAAAAGGGTAGCCCTCAGGAACTGCGGAGTCATAGACCCTGAAAACATAAACGAATACCTTGCTACAGACGGCTACCAGGCGATAGCGAGAGTACTTACAACCATGAGCCCGGATCAGGTCATAGACACGATCAAGGCATCAGGCCTAAGAGGAAGAGGAGGCGGCGGCTTCCCTACAGGGACAAAATGGGCCCTTGCGAGAGCCAATGAAGACGACCAGAAATACGTATGCTGCAACGCCGACGAAGGAGACCCGGGAGCGTTCATGGACAGGAGCATACTTGAGGGAGACCCTCACGTGCTCATCGAGGCCATGGCCATAGCAGGATATGCTATAGGAGCCACAAAGGGCTTCGTATACGTGAGAGCAGAGTACCCGATAGCGGTACACAGGCTCCAGATAGCTATAGACCAGGCCAAGGAGAGAGGCATGCTGGGAACAGACATCCTCGGCACAGGCTTTGAGTTCGATCTTGAGATAAGGCTCGGAGCAGGAGCATTCGTGTGCGGCGAGGAGACTGCCCTCATGACCTCGATAGAAGGAAAAAGAGGAGAGCCACGCCCAAGACCGCCATTCCCTGCGCAGAAGGGACTATTCGGCAAGCCGACAGTATTAAACAACGTGGAGACCTACGCCAACATCCCGAGGATAATAATGAACGGGCCACAGTGGTTCGCAGCCATGGGCACCGAAAAATCAAAGGGCACCAAGGTATTCGCGCTCGGCGGAAAGATAAACCACACAGGACTCGTTGAAGTACCTATGGGCACCACACTAAGAGAGATAGTAGAAGAAATCGGAGGCGGAATCCCGGGCGGCAAGAAATTCAAGGCAGCTCAGACAGGCGGACCGTCAGGCGGCTGCATACCGGCTCACCTCATAGATACCCCGATAGACTATGACAACCTCATAGCCATAGGTTCCATGATGGGCTCAGGCGGACTTATAGTAATGGACGAAGAAAACTGCATGGTAGACATAGCCAAATTCTTCCTCGAGTTCACCGTGGACGAGAGCTGCGGCAAATGCTCCCCTTGCAGGATAGGAACAAAAAGGCTCCTCGAGATCCTCGAGAGGATAACCAAGGGCCAGGGCGAGATGGCAGACATAGACAAGCTTATAGAGCTTAGCAACCACATAAAGCAGAACTCGCTGTGCGGACTCGGACAGACAGCGCCAAACCCTGTGCTTTCAACGCTCAACTATTTCAGGGACGAATATATAGCGCACATAAAGGATAAGACATGTCCATCAAAGGTATGTCGAAGCCTTCTCAGCTACTACATCCTCGAAGACAAGTGCGTAGGCTGCACCGCATGCGCGAGAGTATGCCCGGCAGATGCTATCACAGGCGAAGTAAAGAAGGTCCACAGGATAGATCTCGAAAAATGCATCAAGTGCGGAGCCTGCATGGAGAAATGCAAATTCGGCGCCATAATAAAAAAATAGTCCACTGAATGTCAAGGAGGAAAAGATGAGTACCGTAAACGTTAAGATAAACAACATATCATATCAGTTTCCCAAAGGACTGACCATACTGCAGGCCTGCAACCAGATCAACATAGAGGTCCCAACCCTCTGCTATCTCAAGGAGATAAACGAGATAGGCGCCTGCAGGATATGCGTAGTAGAAGTAAAGGGAGCAAGAAACCTCGTAGCATCATGCGTGCATCCGCTCTCAGAAGGAATGGAGATACTCACGCATTCAGAAAGAGTCCTAACCGCGAGAAAGCTAACCTTAGAGCTCATACTCTCGACTCATGACCGCAGCTGCCTCTCATGCATCAGGAGCGACAACTGCGAGCTTCAGAAGCTCTGTCATGACTTCAAGGTAGACGATGAGGCCAAATTTGACGGCCACAACCAGGTATACAAGACTGACGACTCAGCCATCCACATGTACAGAGACGACAACAAGTGCATCCTGTGCAGAAGATGCGTCGCGGCCTGCAGCAAGCTCCAGAGCGTAGGCGTAATCGGCGTGAACGACAGGGGCTTCAAGACCCATGTAGGCTGCGCATTCGAAGAAGATCTGGGCAAGACCGACTGCGTATCCTGCGGCCAGTGCATAGTGGTCTGTCCTACAGGAGCAATAGCCGAAAAAGACGACACCGACAAGGTTTGGGCAGCCCTCGCAGACCCGAGCAAGCACGTAATAGTGGCAACGGCTCCATCGATCAGGGTAACCCTTGGAGAGGCATTTGGAATGCCAGTGGGCACCAACGTCAAGGGCAAGATGGTAACCGCCCTCAAGCACCTTGGATTCGCAGGAGTGTACGACACGGATATAGCCGCAGACCTTACCATAATAGAAGAATCGCAGGAGCTCATCAGCAGGATACAAAACGGAGGCCCACTTCCGCTCATAACCTCATGTTCACCGGGCTGGATCAAGTTCTGCGAGCACAACTTCCATGACTTCATACCAAACCTCTCAAGCTGCAAGTCACCGCAGCAGATGTTCGGAGCAGTCGTAAAGACCTGGTACGCCGAGAAGAACAACCTCGATCCGCACGATATAGTGGTGGTATCTGTAATGCCTTGCACCGCAAAGAAATTCGAGGCAAGAAGAGATAACCAGTCCGCAGCCGGAGTTTATGACATAGACATAGCTATCACGACGAGAGAGCTCGCAAGGATGATAAAGAGAGCTGGAATCCAGTTCAAAAACCTCGCAGACAGCAACTTCGATGATCCACTTGGAGTATCCACAGGCGCAGGCGCTATATTTGGAGCTACAGGAGGCGTTATGGAAGCAGCCCTTCGTACCGCAGTCGAAAAGCTCACAGGACAGGAGCTTACGAACCTTGACTTCACAGAGGTCAGGGGAACAAAGGAAATCAAGGAAGCTACCTACAAGGTGGGCGACCTCGAGGTAAACGTAGCAGTAACGAGCGGCCTTGCAAACGCAAGACATCTTCTCGACGAGATAAGAGCAGGCAGAAAGAACTACCACTTCATAGAGATCATGGGATGCCCTGGAGGCTGCATCAACGGCGGAGGACAGCCGGTACAGCCTGCATCGGTGAGAAACTTCGTGGACCTCAAGACCGAGAGAGCAAAGGCCCTCTACGAAGAGGACAAAAACCTTCCACTCAGAAAATCTCATGAGAGCCCGGTAATAAAGACCCTCTACGAAGAATATTTTGGAGAGCCAGGCAGTCACAAGGCCCACAAGGTGCTCCATACAACATACAAGGAAAGGGAGTATTAAGATTATAATACGAATCCGAAAGATAGGACTGAAAGACTTCAAGAATGTCGAAAACGGCACCATCAGCCTTCCCTGCGCAGACAGGGAGCTCGATGAGGACATGGAGTCTGAAATAATAGGAATATACGGACAGAACGGATCCGGAAAAACCGCTGTGGTTGAGGCTATGCACATGCTAAGGCTCATCCTCAGCGGGAATCCGCTTCCCGAAAACTCAGGAGACTACATCCACCAGGCGGCAGAAAGCGCAGAGCTGAGCTTTGAATTCGACGTACAGCTCCATCAGGAAACCTGCGCAGTCTATTATCAGGCCCAGCTTGAGAGATACGGCTCCAGCAGCGCAAACATCTCAAAGGAAAAGCTCTCATATAAGATTCTCCCATCGAAGAAGGAGACCATAATAGAGTTCGACGCTCAGGAAAAGGGCTATGCCTTCAGGCCGCTCAAGAATCTCAAGCGGCTCAACCACAAGAGCCCCGAGAACAACGTGGACCTTCTTGTCTCCAAAAAGATGTCCCAGAAAAACAGGACCTCCTTCATATTCAGTGATGACACCTATGAGATCCTGAGGAATGCATACGACTTTGCTGACTACAGGGATATAATATTCGGCCTCAGGCATTATGCGCACTCAAAGCTGTTCATAATACAGCACGGCAATGGATATCAGGACTCCCCGCTTGCACTCAGAGAACCTTCAGTAGTGCCTGCAGAGCTGTATGAGTCCATGAAAAAGGCAGCAGAGCAGATAAACATCGTGCTCAGCGCGATAATCCCCGGCCTTGAGACGGACATAAAAAATTACGGCAGCCAGCTCGGCGCAGACGGCAGCAGGGGAATAAGGGTAGAGACAGTATCAAGGAAGCAGGGCCTCGAGATCCCTATGAGATATGAATCAGACGGCATAAAGAAGATAATATCCATACTCAGCTCCATGATAAAGATGTACAACGACCCGTCGGTGTGCCTCGTAGTGGATGAGCTCGATTCAGGGATATTCGAATATCTTCTGGGAGAGCTGCTTGAGATACTCGCAGAAAATGCGAGAGGCCAGCTCATTTTCACGTCCCACAACCTCAGGCCGCTCGAAAAGCTCAGCACGGACTCGCTCATATTCACCACCACCAATCCCAAAAACAGGTACTACAGATTCTCAGGAAAAAACGGCAGAGAAAGCCTGAGAGGAAGATACTACAGATGCATAAGCCTCGGAGGTCAGAGAGAAAATCTCTACGAGCAGACAGACCACTTTGAGATCAGCCGGGCCTTCAGGACAGCCGGGAGGATGACAGATGAAAGCTAAAAAAGCAGTCATATTCATAGTAGAAGGAATAACAGATAAGATATCCCTGGGCTCCATAACGAGCAGGCTCTCAAGAGACAGGGATATCCGTTTTTATATAATGAACGGAGACGTAACGAGTGACGGCGCCACCAACAGAAAAAACGCCGTAGACAAGATGACCTCGAGGATAAACCGCTACTGCAGGGACAACTTCCTCAAACGCTCGGACGTAGAACGGATAGTCCATCTCGTAGATGCAGACGGAGCATATATCGAGGACAAGTATATAGAAAGAGCCAAGGCAGGCGGCCTGAGATACACGACCAAGCATATCTATGCCAAGAGCGTAAAATATGTAGCGGAGCGAAACGAAAAAAAGCGTGAGATCATGGACGTCCTTTCCGCATGCCCTTCGATACTCGGAATCAGCTACAGAGTGTACTACTTCTCCTGCAACCTCGAGCACGTCCTCCACAAAGAAATAAGCATGCAGGACCGAAGAAAAAAGCATAAGGCCGAAGAGTTCGCAGACAGGTTCTACAAGAGAGAAGAGGACTTCTTAGATTTCATAAACGACCCCGAATTCGCAGTGCCCGGGAGCTATAACCAGACCTGGGAGTTCATAAGGCAGGAACGCAATTCCCTGAACAGGTACAGCAACTTCCACCTCTTTTTCGAAAGAAATAATTAACACCTTTAAGGATATTTCTTCCATATGTATATGTGTACGCAGAAAATCTGCAATATATACAGAAGGGAGAATTATATGAAGGTATTCATTGGAGTAGGACATGGAGGCACAGATCCTGGAGCGGTAGCAAATGGCTTCATGGAAAAGGATCTGAATCTTGACATGGCTATAATGCTTAAATCAGAGCTTGAAAAATACGGAGTAACCGTAGTGATTTCAAGGACGTCAGATATAAGCCGCAGCGCTGCTCACAGGATAAGAATGGCAAACAGTTCAGGGGCAGACATAGCGATAGATCTTCACGTAAACGCAGGTGCCGGAAGAGGCTTTGAGGCATATGTGCCGCTCTACAGAGACGCAGCTCAATCAAGAAATCTCGCAGGACGAATTGAAGAAGAGATAAAAGGTATAGGCCATATCAGCAGAGGAATAAAGACCCGAAAGAATGAGTTTGGATATGACCATTACGGATTTCTCAGGAGCATAACCTGCCCGAGAGTAATACTCGAATGTGCATTCATAGATTCAGTAGATATAAACAAAATAAATACCCCTCAGAAACGCATGGTTATAGTAAAGGCATACGCAAGGGGAATAATAAAGTATACGGCTAGCCTCAGGAATAATATTCCTGAGGTTTTTTGATGAGCTTATAGACAGGCAATGTCCCATAAAAGGTTTGTATTTAAACTGTGTCTATGTTAAAATTAATATTGGTATTACATATTAAAAACAAGGAGAGATATCCACATGAAGGGAATAATTTTAGCAGGAGGAAGTGGAACAAGGCTTTATCCACTTACTATGGTAGTATCAAAACAGCTTTTACCGGTATATGACAAACCGATGATATATTATCCGCTTTCAACACTCATGCTTGCAGGCATAAAGGACATACTTATAATATCTACGCCTCAGGACATACCAAATTTCGAGAAACTTCTCGGAGATGGTTCAAGATATGGAATAAATCTTTCATACGCAGTGCAGCCATCACCGGATGGACTGGCACAGGCATTCATAATAGGGGAAGAGTTCGTTGGAGATAATCAGTGTGCCATGATACTTGGAGATAACATATTCCATGGAAACGGGCTTACTCAGCAATTGAAAAAAGCAGTAGAAAACAAAGGAAGAGCGACTGTATTCGGATATTATGTAAACGATCCGGAGAGATTTGGTGTAGTGGAATTCGACAAAGATGGAAAAGCAGTATCACTTGAAGAAAAGCCACAGAACCCTAAATCCAACTATGCAGTGACAGGTCTTTATTTTTATGACAGCAAAGTATGTGAATATGCAAAAAATCTCAAACCATCTGCAAGAGGAGAGCTTGAGATAACAGATCTCAACAGAATATATCTTGAAAACGACAGGCTTGACGTAATTACACTTGGAAGAGGATATGGCTGGCTGGACACAGGTACAGTAGACAGTCTCACAGAAGCTGCAGAATATGTAAAAGTAGTGGAAACAAGACAGGGACTCAAGATTGCCTGCCTCGAAGAAATTTCGTACAGAAACGGATGGATAGACAGAGATACACTTCTTAAGAGTGCAGAAGATTATGGCAAGAGCGTATATGGACAATATCTTAAGCAGGTAGCAGGTGGAAATATCCTGTATTAAATATATGATTTGCGAGTAACATAACATAAAAATAAGGCAGGAAATATAATGAATCTTATAAAGACAAAGCTGGAAGGCGTTTATATATTAGAGCCAAGAGTATTCGGAGATGAAAGAGGATGGTTCATGGAGACCTACTCAAAAATCAAGACTCCGGAGATTGCTGCCTGTGATTTTGTGCAGGACAATCATTCATACTCAAAGGAAAAAGGCATACTCAGAGGTATACATTTTCAAAACGGGGAGCATGCACAGGCAAAGCTCGTAAGATGCATAAGAGGAGCGGTGCTTGACGTTGCAGTGGACCTTAGAAAAGGCTCGCCGACATACATGCAGTGGGAGGCCGTAGAGCTTTCGGCAGAAAACAAGAAACAGCTTTTTATCCCGAGAGGCTTCGGACACGGATTTCTTACGCTCACAGAAGATGTAGAGTTTGTGTACAAAACTGACAATTATTACAACTATGAAAGTGACAGGAGCATAATCTGGAATGATCCTGACATTGGAGTTGACTGGGGAACAGAAAATCCTGTTCTCTCGGAAAAGGACAGCAGCGCTCCAAGGCTCAGAGACAGTGACTGCAGCTTCAGATATTAAGAAAATACCCGATAATAAGGAGAATCATATATGAAAATATTAGTTACAGGTGGGGCAGGGTTCATAGGGGCAAACTTTGTGTACTTCATGCTCGATAAATACAGCAGCTACGACATACTTTGCGTAGATGCGCTTACTTATGCAGGAAATCTAGAAACACTCGAAAATGCAATGAAAAATGACAGATTCAAATTCATAAAGGCTGATATCGCAGACCGGGAGGCGATATATGAGATATTTGAGCAGGAAAAACCTGATATCGTAGTAAACTTTGCTGCAGAAAGCCATGTAGACAGATCCATAGAAAATCCGTCCATATTCCTTCAGACGAATATCATGGGAACTCAGGTTCTTCTCGATGCATGCCGAAAATATGGTATACAGAGATTCCACCAGGTATCAACGGATGAGGTATATGGAGATCTTCCGCTTGACAGGCCTGACCTGTTTTTCACGGAGGAAACGCCTATCAATACATCGAGCCCATACTCAGCATCCAAGGCTTCGGCAGACCTTCTGGTACAGGCATATCACAGAACATTCAAGGTACCGGTGACTATATCAAGATGCTCAAACAACTATGGTCCATATCATTTCCCGGAAAAGCTGATACCACTTATGATAGCAAATGCACTGAACGACAAATCACTTCCAGTATATGGAAAAGGTGAGAATGTAAGGGACTGGCTTTATGTCGAAGACCATTGTTCAGCAATAGACCTTATAATCCATAATGGAAGAGTCGGAGAAGTATATAATATAGGCGGACATAACGAAAAGACAAATCTTGAAGTTGTAAAGACTATAATACACGAGCTTGGAAAATCAGAAGACCTTATAACATACGTTACAGATAGAGCAGGCCATGACATGCGTTATGCGATAGATCCTACAAAGATACACAACGAAATTGGATGGCTGCCAGAAACTAAATTTGACGAAGGTATAAAGAAAACCATAAAATGGTACCTCGATAACAGAAGTTGGTGGGAGAACATAATAAATGGAGAATACCAGGGATATTACGAAAGAATGTATGCAGGAAGATAAAGTTCCTCTTGTATCTATCGTATTAGCATTATATAACCCGAATTTAAAATGGCTTGAAGAGCAATTGATATCAATCAACAGGCAGACCTACGCAAATATAGAGCTTCTTGTTATGGATGATTGCTCTGATTCTATTTCTACTGAAGAAATAAAAAAATTAATTTACAGATGTATAAACAGACTTGAATTCAAGTTTTCTACAAAAGAAGTAAATGAGGGTTCAAATAAGACGTTTGAGCGATTGACTGAATTGGCAAATGGAGAATATATCGCATATTGTGATCAGGATGACATTTGGGATGATATAAAAATTGAAAAATTGATAAATATAATCAAACACGAAAATAGCATACTGGCATACAGCGATATGCGAATAATAGATACGCAGTCGAAAGTATATTCAAAAAGTCTTAAAGAAATAAGACCGAGATTGGAATATTTAAGAGGAGGGAATGTCTTAAACAGGCTGATTTATGCAAACTGTATAGCGGGCTGCTCTATGATTGTAAAAGCTGAAATAGCAAAAAAAGCAATTCCGTTTCATGAAAAAACGGTGTGTGATCATTGGATTGCGATATTTGCAGCAAGTGAAGGAAACATTTCATTTATTGGTGAACAACTTGTTAGTTACAGACAACATGGAAAAAATCAAACTGGGATTTTGGATGGGGTAAGTGATAAAAAAACATACTATGATAATAGGATTAATGTGGCAGTCAGCAGGATAGAACAGCTTAAAAGCAAAATAGATTTACCTGTTTCTGTTTTGCAGTTTGCTGATTCAAGAAAAAACAAAGAGATAATAGGAATATTAAAGAACAGGAATTTGAGTAAAAAAGATGCTTATTTTGATATAGCTATTATGGTATTACCGGAATTTGTGATTAAAATAATAATAGATATTATTAAATGGAAAAGGGACTAAGATGAAAATATTGGTAACCGGTGCAAACGGACAGTTAGGTTATGATGTATGTAAAGTTCTTCAAGAAAGAAACATAGACTATATAGGAACCACAAGAAAAGATTTAGATTTTACTGATTATGAGATGACAAAAGCATTTATTGAGAAAATGAAACCTGATGCTATTATCCACTGTGGAGCGTATACGGCAGTAGACAAAGCAGAGGACGAAGAGTCAGAATGCTATAAAGTAAATGTAAATGGAACTGAAAATATTGCGAACATATGTAAGCAAAGTGATATAAAGTTAATGTATATATCAACCGATTATGTATTTTCAGGAACCGGAGACAAAGCATTTGAAATTGATGATGAAACATCGCCATTAGGTGTTTACGGATTATCAAAATTACAGGGCGAAAATAAGGTTAAAGAACTTTTAGATAGATATTTTATTGTGAGAATTTCGTGGGTATTTGGAATAAATGGAAATAATTTTGTTAAAACTATGCTTAGACTTGGGAAAGAAAAATCTGAGATAAATGTTGTATCCGATCAGATAGGTAGTCCAACGTATACAGCTGACTTGGCGTATCTTTTATGTGATATGATATTGACTGACAAGTATGGTACATATCACGCAACAAACGAAGGTTATTGTTCATGGGCGGAATTTGCAGAAGAAATTTTCAAAATAGCAGGTTATAGCACAAAGGTAAATCATATAACTACTGAAGATTATCCAACAAAAGCAAAAAGGCCTAAGAATTCCAGAATGAGCAAAAAAAGTTTGTTAGATAATGGATTTAATCTAATGTCAAATTGGAAAGATGCATTAACAGAGTATTTTATAGAATTGGAGATGTGATTTAGTGATAAATAGTATTAGAACCGTAAAAAAATATAGTTTTTTATTATCACAATTGGTGGGTAGAGATTTCAAAACAAAATATAAAAGAAGTGTATTAGGTGTTCTTTGGAGTTTGTTGAATCCATTGCTCACTATGTTTGTCCAATATATTGTGTTTAGTGAATTATTCAGGTGGGATATTGATAACTATGCAGTATATTTATTGGTAGGTTCTGTAATGTTCAATTTTTTTGCTGAATCTACTAATCAAGCATTAATATCTATAACTGGAAATGCCAGCTTGATTACAAAGGTGTATGTCCCTAAATATATTTTTCCAGTATCAAAAATTCTTTCGAGTTGTATAAATCTTGGTTTTGCAATGATCGTATTATTTTTAATAGTATTTACACAAGGGTTGAAGCCGAATGTTTATTATTTTTTAATACCGTATGCGGTGATGTGTATGGTCATGTTTGCAACGGGTGTAGGGCTTGTGCTTTCTTCTATGATGGTCTATTTTAGAGACACGCAATTTTTATATGGTGTTGTATTAACACTGTGGACATATCTAACTCCGCTATTTTATCCAGAAAGCATAATTCCAGATAAGTTCATGATAATTATGCAATGTAATCCTATGTATCACTTTATAAGATATGTAAGAAACATACTTATAGATGGGAGCTTGCCGACAATGAAGGCACATTTGATTTGTGGAGTATTTGCGTGCGTTCCATTAATTATTGGAATACAAGTATTCAAAAAGGCTCAAAAAAACTTTATTTTGAATATTTAGGAGATAACAATGATAGAATTGAGAAATGTGACAATGGACTTTAAAGTTCAAAAAGAGAATATAAAAAGCATAAAAGAATACCTGGTAAATATAATAAAAGGCAAAGTCACTTATGAAAGATTCAGAGCAGTAAACGATATAAGTATTTATATAAAGCCTGGTGAAGTATGTGGGATAATAGGGAGAAATGGAGCTGGAAAAAGTACTTTGCTTAAACTTATAGCCGGAGTATTAAATCCAACAGAGGGCCAGGTAACGGTAAAAGGAACTATTGCTCCAATGCTAGAACTCGGGGCAGGTTTCGACCATGACTTAACTGCAAGAGAAAACGTCTTTCTAAATGGAGCAATACTAGGATACAGTAAATTGTTTTTAGAAGAAAAATATGACGATATAGTTGCATTTTCTGAACTTCATGAATTTATGGATCAACCGATAAGAACATTTTCATCAGGAATGATGATGAGATTAGCTTTTTCAATTGCAACTATAGTAGATCCAGAAATCCTGATAGTAGATGAAATACTTTCAGTTGGGGACTCTCATTTTGCAAAAAAAAGTGGAGAAAGAATGAAGCAATTGATGTCTAGTGGAACAACTGTAATTATGGTTTCTCATATACTTTCTCAGATTGAAGAATTATGTGATAGAGTTGTTTGGTTGGACAAAGGGAAAGTTTTAATGGATGGAAAAGCGGCGGACGTATGTAGAAGATATAGAGAAAACATATAAAAAGATGGAGGAAAAAAATTGATTATTAAGAGCCAAAATGGTCAAAAAGTATATTCTGATGGAACCGAAACTGAACAGAGAATGTATGAAATTGCTAAAAATTTCCCAGAAGATTTGTCGCAAGATTATATTTCAAAAAATTATGATTATACTACTAACAATACCTTTTCTGGAGTTAGGCATAATATTTTAAATTGGTATGATTTTAAAGAAGGTGCAAATGTTCTTGAAGTTGGTGCTGGAATGGGATCAATTACAGGAATGCTATGTGACAAATGCAATCATGTAACTGCGGTAGAGATGAATGAAGTTAGAGCAAATATAATAAGGACCAGGTTTCCAAATAGGAAGAATCTTACAGTTGTCACGGATAATATAAATAACTTTGATGATGAACAAAGGTTCGACTATGTTGTTTTCGTAGGAGTTCTAGAGTATGCAGGGGTTTTCTCAAATGCAAATGATCCTTATGTAGAATTTTTATGTACAGTAGAAAAATTGCTAAAAGACGATGGAATACTTTTGTTTGCAATTGAAAATAGATTTGGATTGAGGTATTGGTGTGGAGCTTCAGAAGATCATTTGCAATTACCATTTGTAGGGATAAATGGATATGTTAAAGATGGAACACCAAAAACATTTTCGAAATTTGATTTAGAATGCATATTGGATAAAGCTGGATTATCAGAACATAGATTTTATAACGTATTACCAGACTATAAATTTCCGAATGTTTTGTTTACTGATGAATGGAAACTAAATTATACAGATGTCGAAAAAATACCATTTACTTATGGTAAGAACAGTATTCTTACTGTAAATGAAAAAAAACTGTACAGGGATATTATAGATAATGATGTTTCGGGTTTTTTTGCAAACTCTTTCTTAGTTGAAGCTACGAAGACAAAATTGCCTCAAAAACATAAGATCTTTATAACGGGAAGAGGCGAGTGTAAAAAGGAGTTTAAGATTGTAACAACTATAGACAGCGATGGGACCGTAACAAAGATACCTGCAAATAAATACTCAGAGGAACATTTAAACAATACGCTAAAAAATGAAATCGAACTATCAAAGAATGGCGTTGAGATATTGGAAAGTAAATTGATTAATGGTAAATTAGTTTTGGATTTTTTCAAGGGGACTAGAGCCGATATTGTATTTGAAGACTATTTGTTTGAAAATGATCTGAAAAATGTATTTAAGCTAATTGATTTGCTGAAAATCAATTTATTAAAAAGTTCGGAAATATCTAAAGAAAAAATTACGATTATCGATGATATCAATTTTGGTCATGATAATCAAGATTATGGAATAATTCTGAAAAAAGGTTTCATGGATATGACTTTTTACAATTCTTTTTATCAAAACCATAGATTAATATTTTTTGATCAGGAATGGAGTTTTGATAATATACCTTTAAATTTCATATTATATTATGCAACAAAAACAGCCTATTTTAGAAGTAAGTCAAAAACAAAAATAAGTTTTGAATCAATATTAGCCTATATTGGTGTCTCAGAAGAAAAAGAAGTGTATGATAAATTAGAAGAGCATATTTGGTCGAAGGTAATGTATAGACAAGGTGATTTTTATGGCGAAGGTGGTTATTGTCGTCAATTTGATAAAGAGATGACTTTAGAAGATAAACTGATTGAACTTGATTCCCACAAAAAGTTAAAAGAAGAATTGAATAATAAAGAAGGTCATATAAATCAGTTGATTGAAAGCGAAAGAGAATTAAAAGAAGAATTAAGTAATAAAGAAGGTCATATAAATCGGTTGATTGAAAGCGAAAGAGAATTAAAACAAGAATTAAGTAATAAAGAAGGTCATATAAATCAATTATTAGAAAAAGATAGAGAACTGGAAAGAATAAAAGAGTCTCGTAGTTGGCGATATATGGGGAAAATATGGAAAATAAGAGATTTTTTTATACCTAAAGAGAGTAAATTAAGACTGTTTGTAAAGATTTTAGTTAAATTTATAAAGCATCCAATAAAATTTATGAAAAAGGCATCTCCAAAGAAGATCAAGAAATTCTTTTATCTTTTAAAAAAAGATGGTATTACAAGTGTATCAAATAGAATAGATGATGCATTAATTGGTACAAAAATTAATAAAATAAAAATGGATATTTCTAAAGTTGAAGAGAAATCAAAAAAAACATTTGAGGATTATTCCAGAATAGAGATTTCAAATTATAGAAATCCGAAAGTTTCTATTGTGATACCGGTATATAATGAATTTGAGCATACGTACAATTGCATAAAATCAATTTCAAAGCACAGCGAAGAAGTAGAGTATGAGATTATAATAGCAAATGATTGTTCAACAGATTTAACGATGAGAATAAACGAAATAGTTACTGGGATAAGTGTAATAAGTAATGAAGAAAATCTTGGATTTTTGAAAAACTGCAACAACGCAGCAAAACATGCCAAGGGAAAATATATCCTTTTTTTAAACAATGATACTCAAGTTCAAGAAAATTGGCTTATTCCGCTTATAAACTTAATTGAAAGTGATTCTAAAATAGGAATGGTGGGTTCAAAACTCATATACCCAGATGGAAGATTGCAAGAGGCTGGAGGAATATACTGGAAAGATGGAAGCGCATGGAATTATGGGAATAGAAGTAATCCAGATGAACCGGAATATAATTATGTAAAGGAAGTAGATTATATTTCTGGAGCTGCAATGATGTTGTTAAAAGACTTGTGGGAAGAAGTTGAGGGGTTTGACGAGCGATTTGTGCCTGCATATTGTGAAGATAGTGATTTAGCATTTGCGGTTAGATCAAAAGGCTATAAAGTAATGTACCAACCGCTGTCAGTAGTAGTTCACTTTGAAGGAGTTTCGAATGGTACAGATGTTTCAAGTGGAGTAAAATCTTATCAAATAGTAAATCAAAAGAAATTGTATGAAAAATGGAAGCATGTGCTCGAAAAAGAACATTTTGAAAATGGACAACATGTATTCCAAGCTAGAGATAGAACTCGAAATAAAAAAACAATTCTTGTGATTGATCATTATGTTCCTCACTATGATAAGGATGCAGGGAGTAGAACGGTTTATCAGTATTTAAAACTATTCGTATCTATGGGCTTCAATGTTAAATTCATTGGGGATAATTTTTTTAAGCATGAACCGTACACATCTGAATTACAACAGATGGGAATTGAAGTTTTGTATGGGAATTACTATGAAAACAACTGGAAAAATTGGATTAAAAGTAATGCAGAATATATAGACTTTGTGTTTTTAAATAGACCACATATTTCTGTAAAATATATTGATTATATCAAATCGAATACAGATGCCAAGATAATTTACTATGGACATGATTTACATTTTCTCAGAGAGATGAGAGAGTATGAACTTACAGGAAATAGGGATCTGATAAAAACATCTGAATATTGGAAAAATAAAGAATTGTCACTCATGAGAAAGTCTGATGTGGTATATTATCCGTCGATTGTAGAAGAAAATGAAATAAAGACAATTGATAATAATATTAATGTAAAATCAATACCAGCATATATATTTGATGATGTGGATGAAATACTTTATAATATTGCGGATAGGAACGATATTATGTTTATAGGGGGTTTTAATCACAAGCCAAATGTTGATGCAGTTATATGGCTCGCAGAGGAGATTTATCCCATTGTTTCATCTTATGGTTTAGGTATTAAATTTTATATTATAGGATCAAACCCGCCAGATGAAATAAAAAAATATGCAAATGAAAATTTTATAATCAAAGGCTTTATAGATGACGATGAACTAGAAAAATATTATAATACATCTAGATTATCAATAGTTCCATTAAGATACGGTGCGGGAATAAAAGGGAAAGTTGTTGAGGCAATGAAACATGGCATCCCAGTAATAACAACGCGAGTTGGATCTGAAGGAATAATTGAATCTGAAGAGTTTTTATGTATTGCAGAATCCGCAGTAGACTTTGCAGATAAAATAATATATTTGTATAATAATGAAGTTAAGTTAAGTGATATGAGCATAAAATCTAAGGACTATGTAAGCAAAATATTTAATGTAAAAAATGTGTTAAATATAATTGGAGAAGATTTTGATTTTAAAAAATCAGAGGTGTAATATATGATAGTTAGATCTAAAGCCCCACTAAGACTGGGATTAGCAGGAGGAGGTACCGATGTATCTCCTTACTGCGATGAATATGGAGGGGTCGTTTTAAATGCAACTATTGATATGTATGCATATTGTACAATAGAACCAAATGAAAATGGAAAAATAGAATTTTATGCATCGGATAGAAACGAAAAATTCGAATGTGAAATTGTAAAAGAAATACCACTTGAAGGAGATCTTTTATTACACAAGGGTGTGTACAACAAAATAGTTAAGGAATTTTTGAACGGAAAACCTCTTTCATTTAAAATGACAACTTATTCAGATGCGCCGGCGGGAAGTGGATTAGGATCTTCATCTACAATGGTGGTAGCAATAATTAAAGCATACATGGAGTGGTTAAATCTTCCGATGGGAGAATATGACATAGCTCATCTCGCATATGAGATTGAGAGACAAGATATTGGGCTCTCTGGAGGGAAACAAGATCAATATGCAGCAACATTTGGCGGTTTTAATTTTATTGAATTTTTTTCAGGGGATAGAGTTATTGTTAATCCACTTAGAATAAAAAATTGGATTAAAAATGAGCTTGAAAGTTCTTTGATTTTATACTATACAGGAACATCTAGAGACAGTGCAAAAATAATTGATGAACAAGTTAAAAATACAAAAAATAAAAATGAGAAATCGATTGATGCAATGCATGAATTAAAATCTTCGGCATATAAAATGAAAGAAAGTATTCTAAAGGCGGATTTCGAAGGTTTTGCAAATCAAATGAAATATGGATGGGAATCAAAAAAGAAAATGGCTTCTGTAATTTCAAATTTTGAAATTGACAAGATATATGAATTTATTATGGAAAATGGTGGAAAAGCAGCTAAAATAAGTGGTGCCGGTGGGGGTGGATTTATGATGATAATCTGCGATCCTGTAAAAAAATTTGAACTTGTAGAAAAGCTTAAGCAAAAGGATGGTAATGTTATCTTAACTAGTTTCACGGAAAATGGGACTCAAGCATGGACTATATATTAGCTTAGAATGGAGAATTAAATAATGAAAGAACAAACAAAAGCGAAAATAGAAGATCTCGTTGATAGATACCCAGCACTGAACTTAGTATATAAAGATGTTTTAGAATCTCTGAATATAATTATCGAATGCTATAAATCGGGTGGAAAACTTCTTGTTTGCGGCAATGGAGGAAGTGCAGCTGATGCACAACATATAGTAGGAGAATTGATGAAATCATTTATACTCCCAAGAAAAATATCGTCAGATTTAGAAATTCAGATGAATAATATTGCGGGAGAGGATTGTAGATATTTAATGGATAATTTGCAGGGTGCTTTACCTGCAATATCATTACAGGGTGAGCTTGCGCTTTCAAGCGCGTACGCTAATGATGTTGCGCCAGACCTTTCATTTGCACAACAGATATTTGGACTAGGGAATAAGAACGATGTTTTACTCGCTATATCAACATCTGGACACTCGAAAAACATAATCTATGCATGTAAAGTTGCAAAGTTAAAGGGCATGAAGATAGTAAGTCTAACCGGAATTACAGGCGGAAAATTGAAATTACAAAGTGATGTTACCATATGTGCTCCTGCAAATGAGACTTATAAAATTCAGGAGTATCATTTGCCTATATATCATACGATCTGCTTGGCATTAGAAGAAGAATTTTTTGGAGAATAATAAATATGGAAGCTATAATTTTAGCAGGTGGTTTTGGAACTAGATTGTCTCACATTGTTAGTGATGTTCCCAAACCAATGGCACCTGTAGATAATAAGCCGTTTTTAGATTATATATTGAAGTACCTCACAGAAGGTGGGATTAATAAAATAATAATCGCTGTAGGATATAAGCAAGATATAATAAAACAATACTTTGGTAATAAATATGCTAATTGTGAAATAGAGTATTCTTCTGAAGATAAACCTCTTTATACAGGTGGAGCAATAAAAAAAGCACTTAAACTTTGTAAAGAAGATAATGTTTTTGTAGTTAATGGAGATACTTTTTTTAATGTTTCTCTTAACAAAATGGCTATTTTTCATAAACAAAACAGATCGAATCTAACAGTAGCATTAAAAGAATTAAATAATTTCGATAGATATGGAACAGTCGAAATTGATGAGAACTTTAGAATAACTAGTTTTAAAGATAAAAATCACACTGATTCAGGAAAGATAAATGGCGGACTGTATTTGATGAACAAAGGACTTTTGGATAAGATTGATGAAGAAAAGTTTTCTTTTGAAACGGATTTTATGGAAAAATACACAGAGCAATTCAGTATGTATGGTTTTTTAAGTCAAGGATATTTTATTGATATTGGGATAGAAGTTGACTATAAAAAAGCTCAAATAGATTTCAAATCAGGAGAATATTATGAATAAGGCGGCTTTTTTTGATAGAGATGGGACTATAAATGTTGAGGTAAACTATCTTTATAAGATTGAAGATTTCAGGTTTATAGATGGTATGCCAGAGCTAATTAAAAAATATAATGATGAAGGATATATTGTGATTGTAGTTACAAATCAAGCGGGAATAGCAAGAAGATATTATACAGAGGAAGATATGCACAAACTTCATAAACATATAAATCAAGAGTTAGAAAAAATTGGAGCGCATATTGATGCATTTTATTTTTGCCCTCATCATCCGGATATTACAGGAGTATGTAAATGCAGAAAACCTAAACCTGGAATGATAGAACAAGCAATTAAAGATTTTAATATAGATGTTAGTAAATCCATTTTATATGGAGATAAACCGTGGGATATGGAAGCTGGTAAAAAATGTGGTATAGAGACCATTATTATTGTGGAGGGACAATCAAGTGAAGAAAACGTTAAATAAGAATATTTTTATTGCAATATCACTGTTGACACTTTGCATATGCACATTTATTCCGTTTTACAATATGCTTATAAAAGGTGTTTATAGTTGGCATATAAGACAGCCTGAATTTATTGAAGGCGGTTTGGAGATTGTAATATTTATTATTATTTCATTTTTTTTAACTCAATATAACAGGAAAAATAGTTCAAGAACATTATTGGCATGTGGTATGCTATATTTATCCCTAAACGGAGTTATTATCCCTTTTGTCGTTGTATACATTTATTTTGAAATCATTTCTTTTATTGGTAGTAGAATTTTAGGAAAAAATAAAGGGATTATAAAAAACTTTATTACTGGAATTTCTGTATGGCTTTTTTTTGCGATATTATTTTCTTTAATAAATCATGGAACTATAAATGAATTGAGAATAATTACATTCGTACTATTACTAGTAAGTTTGTTGAAAAAAACAGACCAAGAATATAAAACATTAGCTTCAACTCTTTTTTGTTGGATTAATAGGATTTCAAATGATAAAAAGAGCATTTTCATTTTTACAGTTTTAATATTTTTTATTTTTTCTCTTGTCGCAAAAACAAATACGGCTATAGATTATGACTCTATATGGTATGGTCTTAGACCAGAACATGTACTGGTTGGTGAAAATTCTTTTTATGACTATTTGGGATATTCGGCATTCGTATATTATTACCCAAAACTAATGGAATTATTTTACTTACCAATAAGCGGATTAGGAGACTATAGTTTTATTATAACTGCAAACATATTTATTTTGATTTTTTTTATGACATCGTTTTATGAATTAGTTTCTGTTGTTTTCAAAAAGAACAAATCGTATTTATTTAAGATTAGTTTTGTGTTAGTATTATTTTCAATTCCTGCCATTGCTAATATAGCGACAACGGCTAAACCAGACATTATGGGGGCACTATTTACGTTTTTATCATTTTCATTCTTTGTACAATATATAAATAATAGAGATTTAGATAATATTTATTATTCTCTTATATCCATAGTAATGTTAACTGGAACAAAGCTAACATATTTATTGTGGGGTGGGGTTCTGTTTGTAGCTATTTGTATATTTGTGACTATTGTAATTAAGCCTGGTAAAAATGAATTTAAATCAATATTATCTTTAAAAAACAACAAACAGAATATTGAAATTTTATTTTTCACGATAATTGGTGTTTTAGGAGTACATTATAGGACGTTAAAATTAACTGGATATCCATTATACCCTATTTTAATCGATGCTTTTAATAAAATAGGATTCAAGTCTAAATATCCATTTAAATCAAGCAGTGTTCGAATAGACTTAGAGTTTCCAGATATTAATGGAATTATTTATAGAGTTTACCAATTTACATTTGATCCCAATAATTTGGGGAAAGTAATAATGTTATGGACTTCAAGTATATTGTTTTATCTAATTATGCTGTGTATGTTTAAAAGATTGTTAATAAAATCCAATACAAATTCAAATGAAAGTTCCAAAGATAAAGTTACTTATTATTTTAGAAAATTTTTCAAATGGATTTTATTGTTTTACATTCTGATATCTATATATTATGCGAGTTCACTTGAATCTCCAGATGGGAATTATTTCATAATACCAATAGTTTTTTCTGTATTTATACTATTCTATTACATTCTTGAATGTGATTTTGAATATAAATTAGAAAAGGATATCATCAAATTAAGTTTTGCGGCATTCATATTGCTTCACTTAGTTTTGTCATTTGTTTCACACTCGTCTTGGAGTTATGGGACCAAAGCATTCTCTAGTGAAATCGTAATAAATAATTATGAAACGAGTGAGAGGAACAAACAAATACTGGAATATAATGGAATTTATAATATATCCAATCACCTGGAAGAACAATTTTCAAATAGAAGAGTAATTAGTTCTGCATTTGAACTCACTATGATTGATAGAATTGATGCGCCAATTGAAGCTTTTAATGAGATTGGGAATGATTACTTATCAAACGGAATAATTACAGAAACTTATGAGAAATTTTGCGAATATATTGGGAATGCGAATATAAAAGGTTTTCTTGTTTTGTCTGATGATAATTCGATATTTAAAGATTACGTTTATGAATATATAGCGAAGGCCGGATATAGTTATAAAATAGAGGATAAAAAAGGAATATTTTATTGTATAAATTGAACTTTAATTACAAATTAAATTAGCCTAAAAAGGAGAAAAAATGATGATTTCTTTTAACGTGCCACCATTTATTGGAAAAGAGCTGGATTATATTAAAATAGCAATAGAAAATAAAAAAATTTGTGGAGATGGTGATTTCACAAAAAAATGTAATAAATGGATTGAAGATAAGTTCAAAACACCGAAAGCGTTGCTAACTACTTCTTGTACCCATGCACTTGAAATGGCTGCGGCACTATGCGATATCCAGCCAGGAGATGAAGTTATTATGCCTTCATTTACTTTTGTTTCAACAGCTGATGCTTTTGTGATGCGAGGGGCAAAAATTGTATTTGTAGATATTAGACCGGACACAATGAATATAGACGAGACGTTAATAGAGAATGCTATTACAGAAAGGACAAAAGCTATAGTTCCGGTTCATTATGCTGGAGTTGCATGTGAAATGGATAAGATTATGGAAATAGCTAAAAAACATAAGCTATTTGTAATTGAAGATGCTGCTCAAGGTGTTATGTCAACTTATAAAGGACAAGCGCTTGGAACTATTGGAGATTTTGGTTGTTTTAGCTTCCATGAAACAAAAAACTATAGTATGGGAGAAGGCGGGGCTTTGTTAATAAAAGATCCAAATATGATTGAAAAGGCAGAAATTATTAGAGAAAAAGGTACGAATAGAAGCAAATTTTTTAGAGGACAAATAGATAAGTATACTTGGGTTGATTGGGGTTCGTCATATCTTCCAAGCGAGATAAATGCAGCTTATCTATGGGCACAGCTTGAAAAAGCTGATATGATTAATGAGAATAGGTTGGATTCTTGGAATCTATATTATGAAAATTTAAAGAAACTTGAGGAAAAAGGACATATTGAGTTTTCAACAATACCAAGTGGAATTACTCACAATGCTCATATGTTTTATATCAAAACTAAGGATTATATAGAACGAACAGAATTAATAGAGTACTTGAAAAAATATGATATCCTGGCAGTATTTCATTATGTTCCGCTGCACTCATCACCTGCAGGCAAGAAATTTGGAATAATGAGTGGAGAAGATGTCTATACAACGATTGAAAGTGAAAGGCTATTAAGATTGCCAATGTATTATAAAATAAAAGAGGATGATGTTCATAAAATAACCGAATGTATATGTAAATTTTATGAGATAACAGAGGCGTAAAATGAGAAAAATCAACATATTGATATTAGGGGTTGGGGGAAATGTAAGTCAAGGAATATTAAAGGCTATTTCCTATTCAAAGTTAGATTGTAAACTTATAGGGGCATGTGTTACCGAGGATTCTGCTGGTCTGTATCTATGCGACAAATCATATATATCTCCATTTGCGAATTCAGATTATTTCATTCCTTGGTTAATAAGTATATGTAATAAGGAAAATATCGACATTATAATGACAGGAGTAGAAGAAATCATTTTAAGTATTGCAAGGAATAGGCGAATATTAGAAAAGGGAACTAAGGCTGTATTTATTTCATCAGATATAAAAATGCTTGAAATCGGTCAAGATAAATTATTGACATGTGAATGGTTAAAAAATAGCGGATGTAATTATCCCCAATTTATTCCAAGTGGAAGTCTTGAGGAAGCAAAGAGGTTCGTGTCTGCAATGGGATATCCCCTAATAGCTAAACCTAGAAACGGGAAAGGTTCTAATGGAATAATAAAAGTTATGGATGAAGAACAACTTGAAATTGTGAGTAACATGGACAACTATGTTATTCAAGAATATATAGGCGATGAAGACTCTGAATATACTGTAGGTTGTTATTGCGATAAAAATGGGGCATTGATTGATGTGATTATAATGCATCGTTATCTTAAAGAGGGGACAACTTATAAAGCTACTGTTGTAGATAATAAGGAAATATATGATGAGGTTATAAAAATCTGCAATAATTTCAGGCCAAAAGGTCCGTTGAATATACAGCTTAGATTAGACCGCAGAGGCAGACCAATTTGTTTCGAATTAAATGTAAGATTCTCTGGTACTACTCCTATGAGAGCACATTTTGGCTATAATGATGTTGTTGCACAAATATATGAATATGTCCTTAACAAAAACATAAATGAGTTATTTAAAATAAATAAAGGCACAGCATATAGATATTTAGATGAAGTTTATAAAATGGATTCTGAAAAATTTGAAGTTGAAAAATTGGGAAATCAATATCAAACGTTATAATTGTATTTTGGGAGAATGTTATGAGAATATTGATAACTGGTGTAAATGGTTTTATCGGTCAAAATATTTGCAGATCATTATTGTTAGATTCAAATAATGAAATATATGGTGTAGGTAGAAAAAGTGACATATTTTCGGAAGATATTGAATATATTATAGGAGACATATCGAATGATAAATTTATTTTAGATGTTTCTGAACGTATTCAAAACTGTGATATTATTATTCATTGTGCTGCTTGTATAGATAAAAATGATTTTAATCCGGAATTAATAAAAATCAATTGCATTGGAACTCAAAATGTAGTTAAGGCAGCTATTGGTTTAAATGTGAAAAAAGTCATTTACATTTCAAGTATACCTGTGATAGGTAAACCACAAACTGATCTGATTGATGAAAGTCATCCAGTTGAACCTGAAAGTGTGTATCATGCATCAAAATTAATGGGAGAAAATATAGTACTATTAGCTAAAAAGTACGGGATATTACCGGTTGTTTTTAGAATTCCATCACCTGTTGGAATCGGGATGAATAGTAATACGATATTTTCTAATTTCGTAATTAGATGTATTAGAAATGAAGATATAGAGATATTCGGTAGAGGTGAAAGAGTTCAAAATTATTTAGATGTTAGAGATATATGCAAGGCTGTAGCTTTGAGTATAAATAAAAATGTGTCTGGAGTATTCAACATAGCTTCTGAAAATTCTTACTCTAATATTGAACTAGCAAACATATGTAAAAAAATGACGTATTCATCAAGTGAAATCATATTTAATGGTAAACCGGATAAAGAAGAAGATTATAGATGGAACATTTCTATTCGGAAAGCGAAAATGTTACTTGGTTTTGAACCTAAGTATAATATACAAGACACAATTGAAACTTTAATTAAGGAATTTATAATATGAGAATAGTGTTTTTTTCAGATGTACATGGGAATATATATTCGTTTAATAAGTTTTTGGAAGATATTTCGGATATGGATATAGATAAAATTGTTTTTTGTGGTGACATTTTTGGATATTATTATCACCAAAATGAGATATTGAATATTTTAAGGGCAAGACATGATTTCACAAGCATATTAGGAAATCATGATGAAATGTTCTTAAATGCATTAGATAACAAAAGTTTGGAGAAGGATTTAATTCGAAAATATGGTAATACATATAAAAATGTATTAGCAAAAATAAGTAATGAAAATATTGATTTTTTAAGAACATGGAAAACTAAATTGGAATTAGAAGTAGATAATATTAAGATAGGCATTTTTCATGGATCGCCTATAGATCATTTAAATGGAAGAATATATCCCAATACAGATATAAGTGAAGATGATAGCTTCACAAAATATGATTATGTAATCCTGGGACATACACATCATAAGATGGTAAGATATGTAAAAGAAACAACAATCATCAATCCAGGTTCTTTAGGTCAACAAAGAGATGGAAGAGGATGTTCATACTTAATTTTAGATACAAAGAATAAAAGTATAGAATTTAAGGTAGTGGATTATGAAGTTAGCAAATTGATACTTGATATAGATAAATATGACAAAGGGAATATGAAATTAATTGAAGTATTGATGCGTAAGGAGAATTAGAAACTTGAAAAAAGTGATTATTTTTGGAACTGAACAATTTGGTGAATTATTGTATGAGTATCTATTGGATGATAAGAAATATGAAGTATGTGCATTCACCGTGGATAAGAAATACAGAGACAAAGATGAGTTTTGTAATTTACCAGTAGTAGATTTTGAGAACATTGAAGAATATTTTAGCCCTTCAGAATATGACATTTTTGTTTGTATTGGGTATACGAAAATGAACAATATAAGAGAGCAAAAATTTAAAGAGGTTAAAGAAAAAGGATATAGAGTATTAAGTTACTTCCACCCGACCGCAATAGTTCTTTCTGACAAATTTGGAATAGGTAATATTGTAATGGAGGGGGTAGTTATTGGGAAATCCTGTGAGGTGGGAGATGGGAATGTATTTTGGCCAGTAGCTCATGTAGCACATCACACTAAAATAGGGAATTTTAATTTTTTTACAATATCCGTTGCAATTGCTGGGAACATTACGATTCACAATAATTGTTTTTTTGGAAATAATTGTACAATAAAAAATGGAATTGAGATAATGAGCTACACACTTGTAGGAGCATCTTGTTATATTTCATCTAATACAGAAATGAATGGAGTATATGTACCTCAAAGGAGTATAAAGTTGGAGAATAAGTATAGTATTGACTTAATTTAATTTTTATTTTATTAAATATTAAAAAGGATAAATAAATGGATAAACTTTCTTTTGTAATCCCATGTTACATGTCAGAATTATATGTTGAGAATGTAATTGATGAAATCATAGATATAATGTCAATTAAAGATGATTACGATTATGAAATAATAGCAGTGAATGATTGTTCACCGGATAATGTTATTAGAGTATTGAAAAGCATTGCTAGCGATAATGACAAGATAAAAGTGATAGACCTTGCAAAAAATATGGGGAAACATGCAGCAATGATTGCAGGATATTCGGTCGCTAGTGGTGATTATATTGTTAATTTGGATGATGATGGTCAATGCCCATTAGAGAGGATATGGGATTTATTAGAACCATTGAAAGGTGATTATGATATATCTATTGCATCATATTTTGAAAAAAAGCAATCGGAGTTTAAAAATTTCGGAAGTAAAATTAATCATATAATGGCAAGTGTCTTAATTGGTCAGCCAAAAGACTTACAAATAACTAATTTTAGTATTATTAAAAGATTCGTTATGGAAGAAATACTAAAATATAAAAATCCATATCCTTATATGGCGGGGTTATTTGTTCGTACAACATCAAAGCTAAAGAACATTGATATGGAAGAGCGTAATCGTAGCTATGGCGAGGGCGGATATACTTTAAAAAAATCACTGTCGCTCTGGCTCAATGGGTTTACTGCATTTTCTGTCAAACCTCTTAGAATAGCGTCGGTTTGTGGATTGTTTGTTGCATGTTTAGGATTTTTATTTGGGCTATATACTACGATAAATAAGATTTTAAATCCTCACGTATTAGCTGGATATAGTTCTATGATGGCTGTTATTCTATTTATAGGGGGAATGATAATGCTAATGTTAGGCTTGATTGGAGAATATATTGGACGTATTTACATTAGCATAAATAATTCTCCGCAGTATGTTATAAGAGAAATGATAAATATAGATGAATAATAAATTTAATATTAATATAAAAAGCGGTTTAAGGAAATATGTGTTACTCCACTTAGTTTTAATATTATATTCATTTGTAGGCATATTTTCAAAAATTGCTTCAAATCAAGAGACTTTTAGTATTAAGTTTTGGTTAACATATGGGATAGTGTTAATCATACTTTTTGTATATGCAATATTATGGCAGAATATATTAAAGTCTATCCCTTTGACTATTGCTTTTGCAAATAAAGCAATAGTAGTTATTTGGGGTATTATTTGGGGAAACGTATTGTTTAATGAAATTATTTCAATTAACAATATTGTAGGCGGGTGTTTGATTATAATAGGAATTGTATTGGTGGTGAATTCGGATTAACGATATTTTTTATATACTTCTGTTTATTCTCTGCATATTTTTATCAAGCTGTTCTCAGATTTTATTAAAGAAAGCCGCAATAAATGATAATGAGGGAATGAAATTTTATTTAAATAAGTATGTTATTTTAGGATATTCAATTTTTTTTGTAGTGACTTTTTGTGCTACCTATTTGTATAAATTCATTAATTTATCTACAGGTACAATGCTAGATACCTCTGGATATGTATTTATTACAATTTTAAGTTATATATTTTTGAAAGAAAAAATAAATAAACGTCAGTGCATAGGTATAGTTTTAATTGTTTTTGGAATCATTGTTTGTATATTATAAAAAAGGACCTAAGTTATCATGAAGATTATTCTATTTGGATTGTATTCTTGGATTATGAACTTGTTATGGAGTATTTTAGATTGTTGCCCACAATTTATAAGAAATGTTGTATTTAGATTGATTTTTGCAAAATTTGGGAAATCGGTGATGATTGACTATAAATGTTACTTTAGATATACCTCGAAAATTATCATTGGCAGTGGAGTTACGATAAACAGAGGATGTAAACTGTTCGCATCATTTTACAACAAGTCTGCAAAAATTATTATTGGAAATAATGTCGCAATAGCTCCAGATGTGAGTTTTTTTTCGGCAGGACATGATTACACCTATTTGGATTTACCAGATAATGGTGAATCAATAGTTGTAAAAGATAATGTGTGGATTTGTGGAAAAAGTACTATTCTTCAAGGAGTTACGATAGGTGAAGGGGCAGTCATTGCGGCTGGTTCGGTTGTAAATAGAAACGTTGAACCATATACTATTGTTGGTGGAAATCCAGCCAAATTTATCAAGAATAGAGTTATCCATGATTAAAGGTAGTAATTTCTGAGGAGTAATAATTTGAAAAAGATACTATTTACAGCATCAACTTACAGTCATATAAATAATTTTCATATTCCTTATCTAAAATTCTTTAAAGAAAATGGATTTGAAGTACATGTAGCCGTTGGAGGAAAAGCTCAGGAAATAATATTTGCTGACAGAGTTTTCGATATTCCATTTCAGAAAAACATTACATCGATAGAAAATTTTAAGTTGGCATCCAGGCTTTCAAAAACAATCAAGACAGAGAATTATGATATCATAAGCACGCACACATCCCTGGCAGCATTTTTTACACGCATGGCAGTTGCTTTGAGCAATAGAAGACCTTATGTCATAAATACAGTGCATGGTTATCTCTTTGATGATAATTTCCCATTCATAAAGAAGAATATAATGTTACTGGCTGAGAAAATAATGAGCCCTTGGACGGATGACATCATAGTTATGAACAGAGATGATTATAATATTGCAAAAAAACATAAGCTCTATAAAAATAAACTTCATTTTACAAATGGAATGGGCGTGAATTTTGAAAAATTGAAATTCTGCGAAAATCGAGATGAAGAACGACTAAAACTGAATATTTCAGAAGAGGACCTGGTTCTTGTGTATGCCGCTGAGTTTTCAGATCGAAAAAATCAGGAGATGATTATTCGAGCTTTAGAAAATTTGCCTTCAAATATAAAACTAATACTAATGGGAAATGGACAGAATTTTGAGAAGTGTAAATCTATAGTAGATGAGCTCAATTTAGAGGAAAGAATAATTTTCACTGGATATGTTAAAAATATTGACTATTATTATTCTATAGCAGATGTATGTGTGTCTTCGAGCCGGATTGAAGGTTTGCCTTTTAATATAATGGAGGCAATGTATATGGGGTTACCCGTTGTAGCCTCAAGGGTTAAGGGACATGTGGATCTGATAGAAGAAAATATTAATGGATATCTTTTTGAGTATGGTGATAAAACTGGTTTTTCCGATATCATAAATAAACTCCAGAATAATAAAGAACTGTTGGGTTCGCTTGGAAAAGAAAGTCGAAATTTATCCCAAAAATATTCTCTGGAAAGAGTTTTTCCAGAGATAATCTCCATATTTAAAAATCATATTTAACAGCATAGTTGTAACTGCTAAAACACCATATGCGAAAGCATCATCATTATAAATCCCGCAGCAAAATTTCCAGCTAATATCGCAGGAAAAGAATATTTAAGTCTGATGTCAAATACCGATGCCAGGACAGATCCGGTATAAGCACCTGTAGAAGGGAGCGGAACAGCAACAAAAAGAAAAAGGCCTAATACAGAGGCTTTTTTCAGTTTGTGGGCTTTTTTCTGCACATGGTTGTGCAAAAAATCAGTAAGTTTTGTAAACCAGCCTTTATATTCCAAAAAGTCTAAAATTTTCCTGAAGAAAAGTATTAAAAAAGGTGCTGGCAGTGTAGAACCTGCAACGGCAATAAGATATACGGTCCAGGGACTGAGCCCCATGGCTACTCCCGCGGGTATAGCGCCACGCAGCTCTATTATAGGGGTGGCAGCGAGTAAAAATACAGTTAGATATGGATTAAGTGCGTTCATAAAAAATGTTCCCTTCCAATTTAATTGTTTTTATTAGAAATTTTGAATATGTATGATAATTATATCAAAAAAGTGCATTAAATATCAGATTAAATGATATTTAATGCACTTTTTATCATTAATATATTAAAAATTTATTTTGCAGCATTAAAATCTACATATATTTTGTCTTTTGAAGCTCTGTATTCAGTGTCAACAACTACATTTTTAGCATCTTTATCAGAGTAGATTGATATTTTCACATCGTAGCCTTTGTAGTCCTTCAATGTGCTTTCAAGTTCATCTAGTACTTCTTCAGTAAAATCTTGGAAATCTTCTTCGAGGTCATCATATTTTGAAGAACTGTCCAAAATTGCATTCCAGGATTTTACGTCTTCAGCACTCCAAGTGTCAGATGGTGTAAGTTCAAGTGAAACTGAATCATCACTAAGAGAAGCGCTTACGTTGAATCTCTGGCTTCTTTGAAATATAGAGTCAGCCCTTATAGATCTAAGATCGGATTCTATATCACTAACAAGTTCTCTCTTATCACTTGATTTAAGATTCTTGAAAGGCTTTGTTGTAGAAGTTGAAGTATTTGATGAATTATCTTTCTTCGCCTCTAACTCAGCTTTTAGTTTTGCATTTTCAGTCACAAGATTGTTGTTTGTAGTCAGAAGGCTGTTGTTTTGAGCAATAACTGCGTTGAGCTGGCTTTGAATTTCACTTGAGCTTGGTCCAGATGCAACATTTTTTATGGTTACGGTGCCATCTGCGTAAGTTGAAGTAGCTATTCCCATCTTGCTAAGAGCTGCAACAGAAACATAAGCTCTTCCATCACTCGTCTTAAAAGGTCTTTGATTTTGATCATCTACAGTGTAGTCTTGTCCATTAACTTTAAGTTTCAAATTATAGTTTACCGCGATATTTCTTGTCATTGCGGGAGCTGCAAATGCTATAGATCCTGCACACAGCGATGCGGCCAAAATTCCGGCAACGATTTTTTTGTTGTATTTCATGATTACCTCCTATTAATAAATAATATTAAATACTGTCTATATTATAACAGAAATACCGCGCTATTTTATTACAAAACGGTTAAGTTAGTTGTACAAAGGGGTTACTCCTGGCCAAAAACGAATAAAACATGGTACAATGGGTAAATAAACTAATGTGGCTTTGAAAATTTTTCAACATTTAATTTTAAAGGAGGAGAAATAATGAAAAAGAAACTATCTTTATTAATGGTAATGATTATGACCGCATCACTGCTTCCATTTTCGGCATTTGCCGCAGAGGATTCGGAGAATGTATATGTTACAGATGGAGCACCAAAAGTTGCTCAGTCCGATGACAACGAAGAAATCACAGTAGTGATAGATGTAGGAGACTATTCTTCACTAAAAGAAGGATATGTAAATTTCAAACTGAAAAACGCATATCTTGCAAACGTTAGCAATCCAGTTAGTTACAAACTCGTGCAATCGGGGAAAGAGATAACTACAGGTACAAATTTAAGATTCGAGACAGTATTCCAGCAAGCTCTAGGTGGTGGAGAAAACGAATTTGTAATGAAGGTAAGTGGAAATACTCTTGAAAATAAGGCAAAAGATAACATAAAGATATTTCTTATGATGAAACTCGATTTCAGAGAGTCTAAGCTAGGAGATGTAGATCTTGAAATAACAGATAGAGATCAGACAGGTGTAAAGAATCATAAAGAGACGATAGCTTATCAGGTTGGTGACATGCAAAGAGAAATGAATATAAGAGTAAATGATGATCGTATGAGAATTGGTAAAAATGGTGGAGCTTTATCTCCATTCATGATAGAGACCATGGACAGACTTGACTCGGTTACTTCAAATAATGAAGTTACAATAAGACTTTCAGAGGGAATAAGATTTGGCAAAGACACATTAGTAAAGCTTGACGATAAAGCTATTACTGCATCATATAACTCGGAAAGAACACAGATGAACATAACTGGTATAAATAGCGCAAACAAATTTTTAACAGTTATTCCAGTAATTGACACAAACAAAGATGTGCAATACAAAAACGCAGAAGTTACAGTGACGTATAAAGTTAGAGATAGAGAAACAGATAAAAAAACAGCTATAATAGGTGCGATAACAGATAATGCTCCTAATATAGAAGTGAAAGAGCAAGGGAAATCGGCAATACCTTCAATGCAAAGTTCACAGACGAAAACTGTAGAGGTTACTCTTTCAGGAATAGAAGAAACTTTCCCAAAAGGCGGATATATAGACTTTGATGCAAATGGAGTGGGAGTTGTATTCAAGAGTGTTACAGTCAAATCACCTAAAGGTCAGATTATGCTTCTGGGGGAATCAAATGGAAAAGAAGATAAAAACCTTATAAATGGAAAAGAAGTTTATAAGGATGGAAAGTTTTCAATAAAAACACTCAATTCAAGTGTGCAAAGTATAAGCCTCATAATGGAAATAACAGCAGATCCTGCTCAAAGTGGTAAGGCAACTATGGAGATATCATCAGATAGTTTTAGCATGAAGAAAGTTGAAATAGCAGATATATCATCAAAATTATTCATAGAAGCACCAATGACTTCTTTTGGTCAAAAAGGAATATCTTCAAAAACTAATGATATAAAGATAAGAGAATCAGAGCTAAGGACACTAAAGACAGGTGACAAACTTTATTTTTCATTGGATAATTCGCAAATGGGTTTTGATGACAGCAACGTAGTTATATCGGCGACAGGAGGATTGGAACTTTCAAAACCAAAACTTGATTCAGATTCTAACATGGTGCTTACCGTTTTAAGAGGTAGTCAAAGTACTGCTGCTACAATAAATATAACAGGAATAAAGGTGTATTCACTTGAGACAGTAGTGAGTGGAACTGCAAATCTCGAAATAAAAAATAATAGTGATGTAATATTTGATGCTCCTTACGTTACGATACTTGGTATAGCAAAAACTTCCACAGTATTTAAAATAGGGGATAAAAACTATGCGGTATCAGGGTTAGTTAGACAGGCAACAGAAGCACCATATATAAACAAAGGCTATACTATGCTTCCGGTAAGAGCGCTTGCAGATGGTCTTGGACTTTCCTCAAGCTGGAATAACGATACCAAAACCGCAACATTTTCAGATAAGACGAGAACTGCAGTTGTAAAACTCGGTGACTCGATTATGGTAGTAAATGGCATTGATTACAAACTTGCAGTACCTGCAGAGATTAAAAATGGGGCAACCATGATAGAGCTTAGATCACTTGCAACTGCGTTTGGTGTATCTATCGATTGGAACAATACTCAAAAAAAGGCCACTGTAACAAATTAATCAAAAATGTAATTGACCTGTAACACAACAATGTAGTATGATATGGTATAATGATTTAAGTAATATACTTATATCATCAAATTCAGTAAATTACAGTTTTGTTACATTTGACTTGTTATAATTGACATCACACGAGGGTGTTGATATAATTAAAAACGTAATATCGAGTAATTATACTGGGTAGGGGAGAGAGACCCCTTTAAACTCTCAAAAACATATTAAATTTTCGAGGAGGAAAAACACAATGAAGAAGAGATTATCTCTATTAATGGTGTTAATGATGATTTTATCATTAGTACCAATGTCTGCATTCGCTACAGCTGGTACAGTTCCAGGTGGTAGAGTAGAAGCAGATGACACTGATATTAAAGTTGAACAGGTATCTGTTAAACTAACACAAGCGGCTTACAATGACCTTAAAGAAGGAACAACAAAACTGACTTTAAGCGGTGCTGATTTCGCTAAAGAATTTACTGATCCTAAGATTGAAGGTGCTCCTAAGGTTGACTACGCTGCAAAGCAAAAAATATCATTTAATGCAAATGGTGCAAAAGGCGTTGTGGGAGTTACTACAGGTCAGATCGAAACAATTGATTTAGATTCTGACTTTGACAACATAGCGACTATCGATGTTCCAGCGGTTACTATGGGATCAGAAGATATGGATATGGTTTTAACACTTTGGGTTCTATTTGACGAAGCTGATGCTGGAGATGTAACTCTTGCAGTAGAAGAAGTTGATACTACTGGACTTAAAGTTGCAGATCCTATAAAAGTGGCTGTTGTAAAAGAAGGCCAAAGCTCAGATCTTAAAATGGTTGTAACTGATGCAACTAAAAAAATAGGTTTTGATGGTGGAAAACTTTCAAGAGTAGAAATCAAAGATTTCGACGGCACTAACCCGCTTACAAAAAAATTGGTATTAGAATTACCAGATTCATTTAACTGGGATAAAGATAATACTAAGATTTCTGTAATGGGAAGTGGTTTCGCAAAAGATCTTACTGATGACAACATACTAGTGTTAACTTTTGCTGATCCTGCAAATGCTAAATCAGTAGTTATTGAGCCAATTGTTACTGTTGATAAGAGAGATGCATCAAAAGGTGACATTAATCTTAAGGTAACTTCAAGAGGTGCTTCAAATCAAAAAATCGAATCAGTTGACGAAACAGTAGGTGTTTTAGCTGATTATGATGTAGCAATGACAGCTGTTGAAAAGAACAAAAAAGAAATACCAGCTCTATACGGTGGTGAAGAAGCAACAATAAAGGTTAAGCTTTCAGGAGTTGTTGGATCTTTCACAGCTAACAGAGACATCGACTTTACTATAAAAGGTGCTGATGTAACAACAGATTCAATAAAAGGAACAAAAGGTCTTGATAAAAATGCTAAAAACTTCGGAAAAGAAGATGATGGAACAGCCGAAGATGGTGAATTCACTCTTACAGCAAATGATAGCAAAGAGAAGACTCTTGAATTTGAAATGAAAATTAAAACTGATTATTCTCAATCTGGACCAGTAGTTCTTACTGCAGAGTCAAGAGATTTCGGAACAATTGAATGTGAAATTGCAAAAGTAACTCCTGCTTATACAGTAGAAATTGCAAAAGTAACTCCAATCAAAAAAGGTGAAAGTATAGCAACTGCTGATATAGTAATAAAAGAAGCAAAAGCTGGAATGTTTGATACAGATGAGTATATAGTAGTTAACTTAAGAGATCAAAACATATCTGGACTATATTTCGCAACAGATTACAAAATAGAAGCTACAAACGGAATGAAAATTGATGACAAATTAACAAAAGAAAGTTCAGCTAAAAAATCAGATGAGCAATCAATTGTAATTGATGTAAAATCAACTTCTTCAAAAGAAGCTGGAACAATAACAATTTCAAATCTTGTAGTAATGGCTTATGGATCAGCAGTAGATGGCGAAAAAATGCTTGACACTTATGTAACAGAAGCTACATCTTTCAGTAATGCAATAGATAAAACAGTAAATAATGATAAAAAAGATCCTGATTATACAATAGCATATGCAAACGTAGTTAAAGAGTACGGAGTTACTGCTACTACAACAGTATTTGTAATCGGATCAAAAACTTACACAGTAAACGGAACTCAAATGACTGCTAACGAAGCACCATTTGTAGCTGGTAAAGGTTATACTATGCTTCCAGTAAGAGCACTTGCTGAATCTCTTGGATTAAAAGCTGATTGGAATTCAAACACTAAGACAGCTACATTCACTAACGATTCAAAAGTTGCTTCAGTAGTTATAGGGGCTGATACAATGTATGTAAACGGAACTCCACTTAAATTAAATGCTAAAGCTGTAATCAAAAACGGTTCTACTTTCATAGAACTTAGATCTCTTGCTTCTGCATTCGGAGTAGAACTTCAGTGGGATGCTGCTACAAAAACTGTAACAATAATAGGATAATTATATCAATATAATAAATTTTAAAAAGAGAAGCCTTAGGGCTTCTTTTTTTGTGTTCACTCAGTATATACATACGCGTTAAAATAATGTATAATTAATAAGGATATAAATGTTGCAACTCATTTTGAATTAACTAATAATTATAGGAGTAAATATATGAACAATAAAGCAAATTATCAAAAAAAAATTGAGAAAAATAATAATGAAAGTACATATATAAAGCATATGATTTTTTTACCGATAGTATTGATGCTGGCAATTGTACCGCTTATCGTAAGGCTTAATATTATACCTCTTGATCCTTCTATTGGAATATTTTGGACAAGTAAAATTGAAACAGATATATACTGCTTCAGTAAGAGTGTAATGATAATAAGTCTGGCTGTTGTGATGTTGGTAAGTTTATTTTTTATGGTGAATAAATACAATCTCAAGATAGACAAGATTGCAAAGATAATATACGCATCAGTTGGATTGTTTGTAGTCCTTTCCATACTAAGTTTGTATACATCAGATTACAAGCATGTAGCTCTTTGGGGAGCACCTGAGAGACATGAAGGACTTGTTATGCATATGTGTTATATTACAATGTTTTTGTATACTTATTTTATAATGAGGAGTTCAGAGGATTTTAAGTACATAAAATATGCTTTGATATTTTTATCGTTGATAATGATAATAATTGGAATATCGCAAGTCATAAATAAAGATATTCTTACAAGTGATTTTATATATAACCTGACAACTCCAGACAAATATAAGGATATAGTTAAGCCAGTAAGTACTAATGGTCTTGTATACCTTACTCTGATGAATCCCAACTACGTAGGAAGCTACGCAAGTCTTATAATTCCGTTTTTTTCAGTTATAGCACTGTCAAATCATGAAAATAAAATACTTAGGACTATAATGGGAGTAATTGTAGTTGCCACATCATTAATACTGGTGAAGGCAAACTCTCAGGCGGGACTCGTAGGAGTCTCACTTGGAATATTGGCTGTAATTGCTATAAATTTCAAAATAATATTTAAAAGCAGGAAACTTCTTATTGGAACAATAGTGTGTGCAGTGGCTGCTACTGGCATTGCGAATACAGTCAGTCAGGGTCTTCTTATCCACAATACTGTGGATATAATTTTGGACGCAAAGACGCTGTTTGCAAACAAAGACTCTTATGTATATGACCCAACGTATGGGCTTCCTGTATATGATGTTAAGACTGATGGAAATGAGGCTAGAATAGAAACAGTAGATGGACAATTAAATCTTGATTTTAAGGATGATGCAACTATAGTGATCAAAGATTCTAAAGGGAATCTTGTTGAAAACAAATATAATAGTGAAGAAAAGAATTACACATTAACTGCACCATATGATAAAATGAAAATTTTAAAATCTAGTCAAAGTAACAGTTCGTATGCTCAAATTGCACTATATTATAATGAATTTACTTATTATCTTTTAGAGTGGGTTAAGGGTGATGGGGTATATCTTATAGATGCGCAAGCGAACAGATTTGAACTTGAAGTTGCTCCACACATTGGTTTTGAGGGAAGCGAGAAGGTCGGTTCGATGCGAGGATATATATGGTCGCGTACGTTGCCGCTTATAGCAAAAAAACCTCTTCTGGGATATGGACCAGACAATTTTCTTATGGCATTTCCACAATATGATATAGTCGCCAAGACTTATGCATATGATACTCCGTTCATGATAGTGGACAAACCTCACAACATATATCTCCTATATGCGGTAAACAGCGGAATAATAGCGCTTGGAGCGATGCTTGTCCTTTGGGGAGTGTATATCATAAAATCATTTAAGCTCTATGCTCTGAGGAAAGAGTATACAAAAGGTGAATACTACGGTATCGCATGTACGGTAGCAATAACAGGATATCTGGCTGCTGGATTTTTTAATGATTCTGTACCTGTAGTAGCACCAATTTTCTGGGTGTTGCTTGGAGCGGGTTATGCACTCAACTACATCAACAGTAGAGATCGGATGTCTGTTCTCTCTGTTAAATCGGGCAAAGGGCTTTAGAGACAGAAATTTTACCTTATTTGTACAAAAAAGCATGGATTTCCAGACGAGTTTTAATGCTCGGATTTCCATGCTTTTTATTTGAACTCTTTACGATTTTTATTTTTTTATTTTTTCGTCGTTCACCATTCCCTTGAACGCAGTCATGAATATGATCTTCATGTCAAACAGTGCGCTCCAGTTCTCGATATAGTAGATGTCGTGCTCTATCCTGCCCTTGATCGAAGTATCTCCCCTGAATCCGCACACCTGTGCCCAGCCTGTTATTCCAGGCCTCACCTGATGCTTTACCATATAAAGCGGTATGGTTTCCTTAAATTTATCTACAAAGTGAGGAAGCTCGGGTCTTGGTCCTACGAGGCTCATATCTCCAAAAAGTACGTTAAAGAATTGAGGAAGCTCGTCTATGGAGAATTTCCGCATAAAAGATCCAAATTTTGTTTTTCTTGGGTCGTTATTAGTTGTCCATCCTTTATTTTGCGCGTCATTCACTCTCATGGATCTGAATTTATACATTGTGAAGATGTTTTTGTTTAGTCCTACACGTTCTTGCTTGAATATTATCGGTCCAGGAGAAGACAGCTTTGTACCTATTGCGGCGAATATCATTATTGGCGATGAAATGAGTATAAGGGCTATTGATCCGGCTATATCCATGATTCTCTTTATTAGAGCGTTACCTATGTTATCAAGCGGGATTCTTCTCAAGTTAATCAGTGGGATTCCTTCAATTTCATCTATATATGGTTTGGTTGGCATGTATTTAGAATAGAAAGGAATCATGGAGACCTTAGTACCACTTTTTTCGCATACTTCGATTATGTCTTTAAGTTTTTTAAAATCTTCTATCTCAAGGGCGGCTACCACCTCGTCAAATATTATTTCATCAAGTATATTATCAAGGCTTTCAAAGCCACCATAATATTTATAGCCTTCAAGATTCTTTGAGTTAGAAACATAACCCATTATATTAAAGCCCAGAGACTTGTTTTTATTTATCGCCTGTATATAGTCTTTTGCCAGATCTCCGCTACCAACTATAAGGATGTGCTTTATATTAAAGCCTTTTTTTCTGTAGCTTCTGAGGACGGATCTGAGAGTAAAACGTTTTACTGAAGTAAGCGAAATATTTACAAAAAAGAAAATTACAAGTGCGAGCCTGGATAGATCTATTATTTTGAATACATAAAAGGCAGCAATGAAAATGAGTGCTCCTAAGATATTTGCCTTTATAATGAGACCGAGCTCCTTAAAAAACTGTTTGTTTCTGAAAGAATCATAAAGCCCAAATGTACTGTAAATTAGAAAATATATGGCGACCATAACGACTGATACTCTGAGGTAGTACGGTAGCATTAGATTTCCGGGAATTCCTTCGAGGACTTCAAATCTTAGTATGTAAGCAATAACAAGCGATATTACAATTACAGCTGCATCTGTAAATATGTTGATATAATTTAAAAATTTCTGATTTTCCTTTATCATGATTGATTCTCCCCATTGTTATAAATAGTGCCTTAATTATATCATATAAGGTATAAAAGTTCCATATACAGGATTTAAACATTAATTCAATAATTATACTAAATTGCAATAACAAATTTGAAAAACAAATATACAGCGCCTGTATTGATAAAATGATTGTTATATGGTTTACTTAATATATGTCACGTTAAAGAATAGTCTAAAGTAGGAAATGCATTGAAGAAAATAATAGCACTGTTAACGACTTCAGCTATACTTTTTAATCCAATATGCTCTTCAGCATATTCCAGACAAGCACACTGTTCCCGATAAAAGAACTTTCAGAAAAACTTGGTGGGAAAGTAACGTATGAACCTGAAGGAAAGAAAGGAATGATATTAGTTGAGACAGAGTTCACTGAGGCATTGTTACAGATAGGGAAGAATGAAGTAATAATTAACGGACATAAGGTTCCAGTAAGGCACGAATAGTATCCCATATATACAGATTGCGTAGGAGAGGAAGATGGCTATCAACTCCTACTTCCTTTCGATAGAGTTCATGAATACTTTGGATTAAATCTAAAGACGATGGCAAGAGCTGTAGTAGCAGGATCTGAACCTGGTAAAGATATTCTGAAGAATTTGACAGAAAAGTCAATAAAAAGCAGAATAGAAGCGGACAAAGAAACAAAAGCCTACATGCAAGACACTTCAAATCTTTACGAAAAAACAGGTACCCTATTTGAATAAGATGGAAACAAGCTTGTGGAGATATTGGTAGATAAGTATGAATTTATGTCAAGTGATAGAGCAATGGCCTATTATCAGAGAGAAGGAATATTTAATCCAGAATCATCAGAGATGCAGTTATCAATATATGAAGGATCTGTATTTATTAAGTTAATGTGCTTCGGTCCAGCTGAAAAAGGAAGATTAAAGTTTATATTAAGTAAAGTAATGACAGATAATGAAGCCAAACAGCTTTACATGACCGTGAACAACTTTGCAGCAGCAAATGACGAAAGTATATTGAAGAACATGAAAAAATTAGGAAGTAAAAGTATTGAGATGCTATATTCAGCGATGTATGGTAGTTTAATCATTCATATTAAAGATCCAAAATTAAAAATAAATCTAAATTAAATTACAGATATTAGCATACATGACAACTTCAGCATCCTGCCAGCTATACTGTGATATCAAGTTGACAAAAAAATAATTATACGATATCATTTTAATTATTTGAATAATACTATTTTTTCTAATCATAAAGGGGCGTAAATTAAATATGAATTGTAAAAATTGTGGCAAAGAGCTAAATATAAATGCCAAATTCTGTAAAAATTGCGGAGGGCAAGTATTAAATAATGAGATTGAAAATAATTTAGAGAATTCTTTGGATAATACTCCTGAAGTTATTAAAGATGATATCCAGATAAAAGAATATACACAAGAAGAACTGATTACGGAAGAATCGAAAATTGAAGAAATTGTGAAAAATAGTATTTTCAAGGATAAAAAGAAGATTGGAGTAATCGCGGTAGCAATAATAGTTCTTATTTCGGGACTATATTATTATATGGATAACAGCAGAAGAGTAGAAAATATAATGAAAGAAATAAACATTATAGATTCAAGGTTTGATGAATACATATTGTCAGGTGAAAATAAAGAGTCGTATGATCTTATTTCAAAGGATATAGAAAATATAAGCGAAAATAAGGACTTAAGTATTGTAAAAGACATATATTCTAAAATAAAGTCTCTGGAAGAAAATGTTATAAGTGAGAATACTCTTTTGTTAGATGAAACTATAAAAAAAGTATCAGAAAGAGATTTTTCTAGAGCCTATGAAGATGAGATAGTCAAATTAAATGAATACAAAACAGAGACAGAAAATCTTATAAAGGACGGAAAATTTGTAAGTGCGCAGAATGTTTTAGCTGAATGGGAAGATCTTCTGGATTATATTAATATTGAATATGATAATTATGAAGTACTGGTAAATCAGATAGATTTTTCTGAATACCCGAAGATAAAGACATACATAGAAATAAGAGACAGAGTGACAGGTGAGGTTCCCAAAAATATTGATCCGAGATTCTTTTATATATCCGAGAGAAGATTGAATGATATGGATTTTTTTAAAAAGACAGTCATGAGAGCTTCGCAGTTAGATCAGATTGAAAAACTGAATATAAATATGGTGGCAGATATAAGCGGCAGTATGGAGGGATACCCACTGGAATATGCAAAGAGCATGATGTCGAGCTTTCTGAATCGAGTTCAATTTTCGATAGGGGATATGGCAGAGCTAACAGGATTTGCTGATGGTGTTTATACATTAAAACCATTCACAAACAATGTTCAGGAACTCCAGATGGAGATAGACAACCTTTATACAGGTAATATGACTGCACTTTATGACGCATTATTTGCTTCGGTTAATACTACTGCAGTCCAAAATGGAGCGAAATGTGTAATTGCTTTTACAGATGGAATGGATAATTTCAGTATTTGTACACCGGATGATGTAATAGATGTTTCTCAAAGATATAATGTACCGGTATTTATTGTTGGGGTAGGAGATTATTTAGATGATTCGGATCTCAGGAGAATAGCGGAATCGACTGGTGGAGTATATTACAGCATAAATGATTTCGAAGACATAGGAAGCATATATGATGATATATACAGGCAGCAGAAGCAACTTTATCTGGTGGAATATGAAACTGATATACCGATAAATGATGTAAGCGACAGGATGATAGAAGTCAATGTTCAGACAAGAGAATATGGAGGAAAGTCGGAGCATGAGTTTAGACCTGCAATCCTTGGAGGTACGGGATCGCAACTTAATTATGAGGATGAGATAGACAAGCTGATAGCAGGATATCTGACTAATTATGTTTATGCTATAAATAATCATGATTATAGTTATATTGAGGAATATATTATTCCAGGCAGCAGTATAGAGGGGCAGGTAAAGCCGTATATAATGAAAGATATTAAGGAAAAGCTTCTTTCATTTGAAATACTTGAGAAGAACTTCAAAGATGAAAATACATGCATTGTAAATGTAAGAGAAACCTATGAAATACAGAACTATAAGGAACCGCTTCATATGAGAGCGCTGGAAGGCAAGCTTAAGGTTAAAAAAGATTCAAGCGGTAAATGGAAGTTAGATGATTTTGCAGCAAAATATAAAATAATTTCAAAAATCAATTACTAACAAGGAGAGAAAATGATATGTTTTGTGAAAACTGTGGCAAGAACATTCCGGAAAATAGTGAGTTCTGTGAAGAATGTGGATTAAAAGTATCAAGTGAATCTGAAGTAAGTGTGGAATCCGAATCAGAGGTATTAGAAACGAAAGAAAAATTAGCAAAAAAGCCTTTAAAAATGAATAAAAACTATTTAATTGGAATAGGGGCATTTTTTATTGTATTAATAGTTTCCGGGATATGTATGAATCTTATGTCAAATCCTGAAAAAACTGTAGATCAATTTATTCAGGCAATGAATGCACAGGATTTTGAGGCTCTATCAGAGGTGACTGAAATAAGCGACAGGAACATAGAACTTTCTGAACAGAATATTAAACCAATGTTTGAGCTTTATGCAGAAAAAGGAAAGCTTTACCAAAATATCAATGATTCATTAGAAGAAGATTTGAGAATCGTAGAGATGAGAGAAAAGCTGGAAGGCAACAAAATCGTAAACATATCATATGAAAACTACGTATTATTTAAAAAATATAAAATAGAAATCAATACAGGGAGTGCAAAATTCACTTCCAATCTTAGTAATACAAGAATCTCTTGTCCACTTGGCGAAACCAAAATAGTATCTCTAGGTGATGCGGCGATACTAAGCGGGTTATTACCAGGAAAATATGAGATCACAGCAGTAAGTGATCAGGAAGTATATGGGAATTTCAATATAAGAGAGACCTTGATGGTTGAAGACAGCAAAGAACAGGCTGTTGATATTGAATTTGATGTATGTTCATTAAATCTTATGAAACCAGATATTGACATTTCTTCAACAAGTATATATATAAATGATAAAAAATTAGATAAACCTACAGACAGCGGATATAGCTATGAAATTAAGCCACTTCCAGCAGGTGCCGTTATAAAAATGGAATGCAAAACTCCAAAAGGCACAGATTTAAGTTATAGTTATGTAGTTAATGGCAATGATATTGGAGATAAGGTTGTATATCCGGATTTCAGTCTGCCTATTTCAGAAATGAAAAACCAATATTATAAAGTAATATATTGGGATGATATATGGGATTCATCAAGACTTTATGAAGAAAATTTTGATTATACTCCATACAATTTAAATGATAGTAACATTTCAACTCCTTGGGTAGAAGGTGCATCAGGGTACGGAAAAGGAGAATATATAGTGTTTTCGAGCTTGTATGAAAGAGAAATAGTGCATATAGATTTAAATAACGGTTACGCTGAGAATACAAATTTATTTAATAAAAATGCATCTGTTAAAAAAATCAAGCTGGAATTTTCCGATGGAACAGAAATAGTAAAAGAATTGAAAAATACAGATAATACTCAGGATATAACATTAAACAGACCAATTAGGGCAGATTGGATGAAACTGACAATAATTGATGTTTATCCAGGAACGAAATTTGAAGATACTTGCTTAAGTGAAGTCAGAGTTTATGAAGCGTAGAAATGAGGTATCACAATGAACATATTAGTAACCGGCGGCCTGGGATTTATAGGAAGCCATACAGTCGTAGAACTCATAAAAAATGACCATAATGTAATAATCGCAGACAATCTTGTAAACTCAAAGGTCGAAGTACTGGACAAAATAGCCAGGATAACGGGAGTAAAGCCGCTGTTTTACAAGCTTGATGTTACGCATATAAAAGAGACTGAAGATTTGTTCATAAGCCATAAAATCGATGGGGTGATACACTTTGCAGGCCTCAAGGCAGTGGGAGAATCCGTATCGGATCCGCTTGGATATTATTACAACAATCTTGTATCCACAATGATTGTAAGCGGCATGTGCATAAAGTACGGCGTGAGCAGATTTGTATTCAGCTCTTCTGCTACGGTTTATGGAGATCAGCCTTCTCCTCTGAGAGAGGATATGGAGCTTGGAAAAACTACAAATCCATATGGTGAGACTAAGGCTATGAGCGAGAGGATACTTGCTGATACGGCTTATGCAAACAAGGGATTTTCTGTGTCGCTGCTGAGGTATTTCAATCCGGTTGGAGCTCATGAGAGCGGACTTATCGGAGAGGATCCAAATGGAATCCCAAACAACCTCATGCCTTTTGTCACAAGGGTAGCCAGAGGGCAGCTCGATAAGCTGAGCATATTCGGTAATGACTATGATACTGTAGACGGGACAGGAGTACGTGACTACATCCATGTAGTGGACCTTGCAAAAGGACATGTCAGCGCCATAGAAAAGATGGACTCCGGCGTAAGCGTATACAATCTTGGAACAGGAAGAGGGACTTCGGTATTAGAGATCGTGAATGCCTTCATCAAGGTTACGGGTGCAGATGTCCCATATCAGATTGTCGGAAGGCGTCCTGGGGACATTGCCGTGTGTTTTGCTGATGCAGGCAAGGCTGAGAGGGAGCTTGGATGGAAGGCTGAACTTGGAATTGAAGAGATGGTAAGGGATGCCTGGAGATTTGAACAGAAGAATGCAGGGGGTATTTTATAATGAAAGTAAGAAAAGCAGTAATACCGGCAGCAGGACTTGGGACTCGCTTCCTGCCAGCTACAAAAGCAATGCCAAAGGAGATGCTTCCTATAGTTGACAAGCCGACTATACAGTACATCATAGAAGAGGCAATCGCAAGCGGCATAGAAGAAATCCTTATAATAACTGGAAAGAGCAAGAGAGCCATAGAGGATCATTTTGACAGATCCGCAGAGCTTGAGGCAGAGCTTGAGAAGAAGAAAAACGATGAGCTCCTCAAGATAGTAAAAGACGTATCAGAGATGGTAGACATCCACTATATCCGCCAGAAGGAAGCCAGAGGGCTTGGGCATGCCATATACTGCGCGAGGACATTTGTAGGGAATGAGCCTTTTGCGGTGCTTCTTGGGGATGACGTTGTGTACAATGAGGAAGTGCCATGCCTGAAGCAGATGATGGACTGCTATGATGAGTACCAGACATCAGTGCTTGGCGTTCAGACAGTCAGGGACGAGGATGTATGCAAATATGGAATAGTAGACGGCAGCAGGGTGAGCGACAAGGTATATACGGTAAAAGACCTTGTAGAAAAACCAGCCGTACATGAAGCCCCGTCAAATGTAGCGATACTGGGCAGATATATAATCAATCCGGGGATATTTGACATACTTGCAGAGACAAAGCCGGGAAAAGGCGGAGAGATACAGCTTACAGACGCCCTCAAAGAACTTGCGCTCAAAGAAGACATGTACGCCTACGACTTTGACGGCAAGAGATACGATGTAGGAAACAAGCAGGGATTCCTCGAGGCAACAGTAGAGCATGCACTAAGGCGTGAGGATCTCAGGGACGAATTCCTGGAGTATCTCGTGAAGGTGGTTGAGAAGGAAACTAGAGCACTAAAGGGTATATAAGATATAATACGGGCATTGTTAGTTGGTATAGCGATGCCCTTTTTAAGGAGAGCATGTGTCGGAATATTCTGACAACGAGTCGTTCCGCTTCTTTAATACCGGCACTACGCTATGTCATAATTTATTTAAAATATTAGGTTGCGTTTATGACAAGGCTGACATATAATATAGATAAGAGGAGGTGTAGTTATGTTAAATTTAGAATTAGTTGCACAAAGATTTAGTGAATTGCGAAGTAGAAGTGGTTTTACACAAAGCGTTATAGCTGAATATTTAGATGTTGATCAAAGCTATATTTCAAAATGTGAAAAAGGTGAAAGGCAATTTAGCGTGGATATACTGGATAAAGCGGCAGAGCTTTTTGGATGCAGTATGGATTATTTTGTGAATGAGTCTAGTGAGTTTGTACAAATGCCAATAGCTCTTAGAGCAAAAAATATCACAGTTGAGGATTTAAATACGATAGCTGCCATTAATAAAATAGCACTTAACTTAAGATTTATGGAAGGTTTACTTGAGGGGGAATAAAATTTGAAAGAGAAAATTGAATTAAACAGTGAAGCTGTAAATTTAAGAAAGCAATTTGACGAAGACTCTAATTCCCCAATAGATATATTCTCTCTTATTCATAATAACGATGATTTAACAATAGTGTTTTATCCCATGAGTAGTAGATTGAGTGGTATTTGTATTAGAGATGGAAAGAATAAAATCATCGGAGTTAATTCCAACGCAACTTATGGTAGACAGCGTTTTACAATCGCACACGAGCTTTATCATCTGTTTTTTCATGAAGATTTTAAAAGTATAGTTTGCTTTACAGATCTTGAAATGAACAAGGATTCCCAGGAGAAGGAAGCAGATATGTTTGCTTCTTACTTTTTAGCTCCTTATGAAGCGTTATCTTATTTCATTAAAAATAAACTTGGGAAAGAAAAACAAGAACTCAATATAGAAGATGTAGTAAAAATAGAACAGAACTTTGGTATAAGCAGGCAAGCCATGCTATGGAGATTAATAAATGATGGATATTTAAATCAAACTAAAGCGGACACTATGAAGACTGGAGTAATACATTCAGCTAGAAGACTTGGATATGATGATAAATTATATACACCCACTCCAGAAGATAAGCAGTATGCTACTTTTGGAAAGTATATTAAACTTGCTGAGGAACTTAAAAACAAAGATGCGATATCCCATGGTAAATATGAAGAAATTTTACTAAATGGATTTAGAGGGGATATTTTATATGGTTCAGATTTAAACGAGGAAGACGTGTATGACTGATAAATTATTTTTCGATACAGATTGTATCTCTGCCTTCTTGTGGGTGAAGGAAGAGAACATTCTATTTAAACTATATCCGGGAAAAATAATATTACCTAAACCTGTATTTAGTGAATTATCTAATCCTAGCATTCCACACATAAAGCGTAAGATTAATGAACTATGTTTAAGTGGGGATGTTTCTACAAAAGAAATATTAGTAAATACAGAAGAATATAAACTTTACTGCGAGTTAGCAATTTCACCGCCTAAAGGGGAAAAAGTAATTATAATTCATACTTCGCACATGAATATTATTCTATGAACCTTGAAAATTCAATATTTGACAGAAATCAACTATCTTAGATACACAAACCAAGACACTTTTTCGTTAATGAAGGAAGTGCCTCAAAAAATGAATACATAAATTGCTCTATCCAGCTGACCTGATGTAAGCGAAAGCTTATCTGTTAAAGTTGATAAAAATACATTCATAAGCATTTGAAATGCCTGCATCCAATTTATGTCAGTGGACCATATGTCTATTAGTATGTTGAGTATTATGGAGTGAAATATTAAAATAGGAGAGTATGATATAGTTGTGACCATATCATACAAATGGTTTTATGAATGCAGTAATTGGAGCTATATTTGAGAATATGCAACAAATAAAAATAATATTTGAAGAAACGCATGAAGCATTTAGAAAAGATACAAAAAATACGGGTGATAGTAAGGAAGTTACTATTAAACAATTTTTGGAAAGCTTCTTTCCAGCTTCATATGTCATAAATAAAGGACAGATATTTAATTTGGAAATGTGTTCGCAAGAAATAGATTGTGTAATAAAAGCACCTAATCATCCAGTCCTTTTAACACCTAAGAGAGAAGTTATTTTAGCGGAAGGTGTGTATGCTGCAGTGGAAATAAAACCTGATATTTCAACCCTAACAGTAACATCTGAATTTCATAGGGGGTTGGGACAAATTCAATCAGTAAAAAGATTAAAGAGAACCTTACCTATACTTTTCACAGAAGGATATGTTCCTGAGGATCTTCAAACAATACCCTGTGTAATATTTTCAAAGAAGTCAAGGAATGCAGAATCTATGATTGACTATATGAAAAATTGTGTATTGAATGAGACTATTAAATTCAATGAATTACCTGACTTGATTGTAACGCTTGATAATGGAATAATATTTCATTCATCACATATTGAAAAAACATTGTTTAAAGAATGGGTTAAACAACAGTCTAGTGTGAATGAGGGTGAAAAATATGTACATCTTAAAACTAGTGAAGAAACTACATTAGGTATGTTCTTGCTCATATTACTTTGCTTCAAAAGTCCAGAGCCTTTATTAAATGAACACATTATTAAAGAGTATATAAAAAAAGGACTTAGTGATATTGCGTTCAATGTCATCGAACCATAAAACATTATTAAAAACCTCTGATTCCTAAGAAAATGACGTTGACTGTCAATAACTTACTTTTTTAATGCATGCTTCGATGCAGGTGCAAAGAGTTTGTTATTACCAATTGCATCAGCCGTTGATATACCAACAGTAACAATGGATTTGTTTTAAAAATTTCAAGTATCATTTTATAGTAGTCCAGAAGATGCAGTGTTTAATGTGCTTGGGATTAGTTAAAATTTAACAAGGAGAGTGTTTTAATGAACTCAAATCAATATTTAAAAAGTTTAGTGTCTGAATAACTTTGCTCTCAAATGAAACTGAATGGGTAGAGTTTAAAGTTAATAATAAAGAGCCTCAACTAATAGGTGAGTATATCTCAGCATTAAGTAATTCAGCTGCTCTTGAAGGAAAGAAATATGCTTATTTATTATGGGGAGTTGACGATAACACTCATGAAATAATAGGAACAAATTTCGAGCCAAAAAAATTAAAAAAAGGTAATGAAGAATTAGAAAACTGGCTATATAGACTGATTTCACCAAAAATTAATTTTAAATTTTATGAAGTAGATATAGATTCAAAAAAAGTAGTTCTTCTGGAGATTGAGAAGGCAATTGAAAAACCTGTTCAATTTAGTGGAATAGAATATATTAGAATTGGATCGTATAAAAAATTTCTTAAAGAATTTCCAGTTAAAGAGCGTGACCTTTGGAGAAAATTTGATTTGAGCTCTTATGAAGATCAAATTGCGAAAGCAAATATGGATGAAAGTGAATTACTTAATTTATTAGACTATCCGTCTTACTTTGATTTAATGGATATTCCACTGCCAGAAGAACGTAAAACGATCATAATGAAATTAGCTGAGGAAGAAATAATTAAAAAAAATGATTCGGGTAGCTGGGATATAACTAATTTAGGTGCAATTCTATTTGCAAAAGAGCTATCAAAATTTAAATTTTTAAAAAGAAAAGCAGTTAGAGTAATTCAATATAAGGGAAATAGCAGGATTGAAACAATTAGGGAAAAAGAAGGCAGCAAGGGGTATGCTGTAGGATTTGAAGGACTAATAAGCTATATTGATAATATGCTTCCAAGAAATGAAATAATAGGGAAGGCATTACGAAAAGAACATCCAATTTATCCACAGCTGGCAATTAGAGAGTTGGTAGCGAATGCGATTATCCATCAGGACTTCTCAATAAGAGGAACTGGACCAATGATAGAAATATTTTCAGATCGAATGGAAATAACAAACCCTGGGGTACCTTTAGTTGATATTGAGCGATTTATTGATACACCACCTAAGTCACGTAATGAGTCATTAGCATCATTTATGCGACGCATGGGAATTTGCGAAGAACGTGGTAGTGGATTTGATAAAGTAGTGTTTGAAACTGAATTTTATCAATTGCCAGCTCCTGTTGTCGAAGCATATAGCGAACATACCAAGGTGATTTTGTTTGCACATAAAGATTTCAAAGTAATGACGAAAGAAGAAAAAATACATGCATGTTATTTACATTCATGTTTGAAATATGTTACCAGAGATTATCTTACGAATGCCTCTCTTAGAGAACGTTTTGGATTAGACTCTAAAAGTAGCGCTACAGTATCAAGAATTATAAAGGATTCTCTGGAAAAAGGTGTAGTAAAATTAAAAGATCCAGAGACGGCACCAAGATATTATAAATATGTTCCATTTTGGAGTTAAAGTTTAACTTTAACTTGCTGGTAACTTGCAGAATGGATATAAAATCAATAAGTTTATTAGTATAATGTAGATTTTGCAATGTGTTTGTATTGATAAATTAAACTAATCTAACTTGCTGGTAACTTGCACAGCATTTTATAGAATTTGATTATTACGAAATTCCGGAAATTCCGTGCCTGTCACTAACTTAAAATCAGTTAAATATAATCCGGGTCGAGATGGTTTTTTTAAAATAACTGAATCAACAACAATTTTGTATCCACCATGATTGTAAGCGGCATGTGCATAAAGTACGGCGTGAACAGATTTGTATTCAGCTCTTCTGCTACGGTTTATGGAAATCAGTCTTCTCCTCTGAGAGAGGATACTTGCTGATACGGTTTATGCAAACAAGGGCTTTTCTGTGTCGCTGCTAAGGTATTTCAATCCGGTTAAAGATTGGTAAACTTGATAGACAGACATGATAAAGGGAATTGTTACCTGGTATAGCGGTGCCCTTTTTAAAAAACACATGTGTCAGAATGTTCCGTTAAATACCAAGGGTGTTAACAAGAATGAAAATTATATGCATATTTTTATTTGATATGTGCATAAAATGGTAATAAGATTATGCACATAAAATAAGGAATTCTCTGACAGGGTAGAGGCTGTCGCTGTGGATAAATGGATACATCATAAAAGTAGGATCCGGGTATATAAAAAATGGATAGAAAAGAAAAGAGGTATTTGCCATGCACATCAAACATATAACAATAAGAGTCAAGGATATGGAAGAATCGATACAATTTTATGAGATGATTACAGAGCTGGCTATGTCCCGTCGCTTTACCGAAGGATCTGCAGAAATTGCATTTCTGACAAATGGCGAGGGTGAAACTGAGATTGAGCTCCTCTATATAACAGGAGGGCAGACGTTTGAAGGTAAAGGTATGTTCATCTGCTTTGAGACAGACAAGCTGGATGAGATGCACAAGCTTGCCCAGGATAAAGGACTTAATCCATCTCCTGTACAAATCCCTGGCGATGGCACCCGCTATTTCTATGTTTATGATCCGAACGGAGTGTCTATACAGCTGAGAGTATTTTAAGAGTATTGTACGTTAGTGCCAAACGGTGAGGAATGGACTCTTGAAACAAGTCCTGCTGGAGTTTTTGGCAGACGCTTTAACAAGTATATAAAATCCTTTGATTCAGGCATCAAACATGTAACAGAGAATCAAAATGTACGCCGTGCTGTTTACAAAATCGAATGAATGGAGCCCCAGATACAAAGATAAGAAATTGGGTGGGGTATAATATAAATTACAGGAGGTAAGATGATGAGCGAATCGTCTGGTTCAAATGATTGCACAGGAACTTAATATTTCATCAAAAGATGCATTAGATATGCTTTATTCATCAATGCTCTATGAGAAACTTGAGAAAGAAGAAACAAAAGTCTGGCATCTAAGCGTACCAACTCTGTATAGCCTTTTGATAGAAGAAAAGTTGACAGGGAAAATAACATTCCCAGAGGAGGCATAGCGATGAATGAGAAAATAGATTTTTTAGTATATTGTATAGAAAATTATAAAAATACTAAAGGCCTTAAAGGCAGAGAAGCTATAGATATTTTTAACAGATACAGAGTGATAGATTATATCGATGCGAGCTATGAAGCACTTCATACTACTGGCAAAGATTATATTGTAGAGGATCTTGATATTTATATTGAAGCAAGGAAGAAATTGGATTCTGGATATGAACATTAGCCGAATAGAATGTCGGTGAGAACGTCGGTGAGAACGTCGGTGAAAATGTCGGTGAAAATGTCGGTGATAATCTAAAAAATGAATTTCAGTTATGAATGAGGTGATTTCCTTATGACATCGCAGCACACAAAGTCAAATATCATATCCTCTCTCTTCTGGAAGCTGATGGAGAGGGGGGCTGCGCAGGGGATTCAGCTGGCTGTTCAGATCGTCCTTGCGAGGGTGCTAGCGCCAGAGCAGTTTGGGACTATAGCCATAGTGATGGTCTTCGTGAATCTGGCTCAGGTATTTGTTCAGAGCGGGTTCAGCACGGCTCTCATACAGAAAAAGGATGCGGATTCAGAGGATTTCTCGTCAGTCTTCTACCTCAGCCTTGCTGTAGCGGGGGTCTCATATGTCATAATATTCATCTGTGCGCCATATATTGCGAAGTTTTACGCCATGCCGGTCCTTGAGCCGGTGCTCAGGGTGATTTCGCTCAATCTGTTTGCAGGGGCCTTTAATTCGGTGCAGAATGCGTTTGTAGCAAGAAACCTTCTTTTCAAAAAGCTGTTCATGAGCAGCCTTGGCGCTGTCCTTATCTCGGGTACGCTTGGCGTGGTTGCTGCATACAGGGGATTTGGGATATGGGCGATAGTCATCCAGCAGCTGGCCAATCAGGCAGCGGTCACTGCTATAATGTGGTTTACAGTGAGATGGAGGCCGGAGCTCATATTTTCGATCTCAAGGGTGAGGGAGCTGTTCGCGTTTGGCTCAAGGCTCCTCATATCCAAGCTTATTGAGACCCTATACCGGGAGCTGAGCACTCTCATAATCGGCTGGATGTACACGTCTGATACACTGGGATACTACAGCAGAGGGCAGCTGTTTCCGCAGCTGGTCGTGAGCAACATAGACGGCTCCATACAGTCGGTCATGCTGCCTGCTCTGTCGGCTCATCAGGACAATCAGAAGAGGGTGAAGGAAATGATGAGAAGGGCGGTCGTGTCGAGCTCATTCATCGTGTTTCCGATGATGATCGGCATGGCTGCAGTCGCGGAGCCTCTCGTTAGGATAGTGCTTACGGACAAATGGCTGCCGGCGGTGCCTTTTATGCAGATCTTCTGCTTTCTTTATATCCTGACGCCTGTCCACACGGCGAACCTGCAGGCGATAAATGCCATGGGCAGGAGCGATGTGTTTCTGAGGCTTGAGATGATAAACAAATCCTTAGGGATTGTGATACTGCTGTTGAGCCTTCCTTTTGGGGTGTATGCCATAGCGGCAGGTCAGGTTTTTGCAGGCATGACAGCGTCCTTTATAAATGCCTGGCCTAACAAGGAGCTGCTGGACTACAGCTACAGGGAGCAGCTCGTGGACATACTTCCTGCGCTTCTTATCTCTGCGCTCATGGGAGCAGCTGTATATCTGCTGGGATTTCTGGATCTTGCAGTGTGGCAGAGGTTTTCTGTTCAGGTCATCTGCGGGATACTTATCTACACTGCCCTTGCAAGGCTGTTCAGGATAGAGAGCTACATTTATCTCAGGGATACGATGAAGCAGCTTGTCAGAGGCAGAAATGACCAGTAATAGTTTATGTAAATATTATATATGTAAATAAGAGGAGGAATTTTGTATGAGCAAACTTAGCATAGAGTTTTTTCATGATGTGATCTGCAGCTTCTGTTTTCCGATGTCCTACAGGATGCGCCAGATCGAGAAGCTGATGCCGGATCTGGAGATAATCCACCGCTCCTTTGCGCTTGTGAGGGAGGAATATGATTTTGATGTGATGTTTGGCTCAAGGGAAGAGGCAAAGGAAGAGATCCTCAGCCACTGGGAGCATGCGAACGAGAATGATGACCTGCACAGGTTCAACATAGCAGGAATGCGCAAGGCGGATTTTCTGTTTCCGGGGTCTATGAAGGGCCTTCTGGCGTGCAAGGCGGCTTATCTTGCGGGCGGGAGCGCTTCCTACTGGGATGTATTTGATGCGCTGCAAAATGCCCTGTTTGTAAGGAGCCTGAACATAGGCGATCAGGAAGTCATAGAGAGCGTAGTCAGGGAGACCGGCACTGATTTTGAGGCATGGAAGAGGTATTATGAGGCTCCGGAGACTCTGGAGGCTGTGGAAGCAGACCTTCTTCTTGCGGAGAGATACGGCGTAAGAAGCGTGCCTCACCTTGTCATAAATGGAAAGCATCATGTAAGCGGGGCCATCGAGCTTGATCAGATAATCGAGGCTCTCGGGAGCATAAGTATAGAATAATTGGTTGGAAGGAAGCATAAACGGATGTTAAAGAGGATATTAAGGATATTGCTGCTTTCAATGCTTGTGGGCTTGCTCATTGCGGGGACTACCGTTTCGGCATATAGCGAGATATCTCTGACACAGGAGGAAAGAGATTATATTGAGGCTTCAGGAATCATAAAGGCGGTCTCTCTTGCCGGAGTGGCTCCGCTTCAGTATCTGAACAGCGAAGGCGAAGTTCGGGGAATTTCATGGAGGGTGCTCGAGGAGATTTCGGATATGACAGGGCTTGTATTTGAATACAGACTGTATGATACAGTCGAGGAAGGACTGGAGAGCGACGGAGACATATATTTTACGGCTACGAAAAGCTATGCTCCTGAGAACATGCATATGTCGGATGTATATTTGAAGACGGAGACGATTCTATACATGAATTCAAAGCTGGATGCTAATCAGCTGCATGATGAGATATATGCCGGGGTAAGAGGAGGTTCGTTGCCTGAGGGTGTGAGTGAGGAAAAAAGAGTAGACTACGACACCAGGGAGGACAGCCTTGACGCAGTGGAATCGGGAGAGGCAGGCTATGGATATGGAAATGCATACTCTGTGGCATTCTATACGCTCCAGAACAACTACAGGAATATAATAACTATTCCGAAGGGAAAAGACACGAGAGAGTACCATATTGGAATGATGAAGGACGATGAAGTGCTACTTTCCATAATAAACAAGGGCCTTGCCAACATCGACGAGCAGCAGATGCAGAACCTTATTCTGGACGTTACCTCTCATATAGAGCGGAAAGTAACGGTGAGAGCCATAATGGAATCATACGGTGCTCAGATAATCCTGGGAGCTTCTCTTATTATAGGTTTGCTTCTTTTTAGTGTGATATTCATTTTAAAGGCAAAGAATCGTCTGATGATAAACAACAGGAAATACGAGCTTCTGTCTCGCATATCAAATGAATATCTCTATGAGTATGATATAGCTTCGTGTGAGCTTATCATGTCCGAAGTACTCAGAGACCGGATAGATACTGCAAATCATGCGCAAGAGGTGCAGACAGCTTTCAGAAGCAGGGCTTTTGACAATAAGGAAGAGGAACAGCGAATAATAAGACTGCCGCTAATCAGCGGCGGGGAAGGCATATTCAAATCTATAAGCTCGGTAATCTATGACGGAGCGGGGAAGGCTCACTCAATAATAGGGAAACTGGTGGATATAAGCCAGGAGCATATGGAGAAAGAGATGCTTATTGCAAAATCGCAGATCGACGGACTGACGGGACTGTATAACGCAGACACGGTAAAAAGTCTGATTGCGGACCAGCTTGCCATGCAGGGAAGAGATGCTGCGGATGCCTTCATGCTTATTGACCTTGACAGATTTAAGGGCATAAATGACACTATGGGACATCTGGCAGGAGACAGGGTTCTGCAGAGCCTTAGTGAAGCCATAAGGAATACCTTCAGGGCAACCGATATAGCGGGGCGCATAGGTGGGGATGAGTTCTGTGTGTATATAAGAGATATTCCATCTCGGGATTTTATAGACGAGAAGGTCGCACGGCTTTGCAGGACGTTTTACGAGAATGATACAGGGATTTCGTACACCGCCAGCATCGGAATTACGCTCGCAGAGGGAAATGAATCATATGAAGAGATATTCGCGAGAGCAGATAAAGCTCTGTACAAGGCGAAGGCCAGAGGGCTGGGAATGATAGAATCTTCTTGACAGCCATATTGGCATGTGGTAAAGTGTACTCATGGAAGCATACACGCAGTTGTGATTGAAGGAGTGGTTTTTGTGAATCCCAACAGATTTGGAGATTTTGTAGTTGAAAAGAGAAAAAAAAGGGGCCTGAGCCTAAGGCGTATGGCAGACTTGCTGGAGCTTTCGCCTGCGTACTGGAGCGACATAGAAAAAGGCAGGAGAAATCCACCGGCGCTGCCAAAGCTCATGGAGATAGCTCAGCTGCTTGGCCTGTCTCAGGAAGAGACGGATTTCATGATAGACATTGCCTCTCAGGACAGGGACGAGATTCCCATGGATCTGCCGGATTATATCAAGGAAAGCGACCTTGCGAGGATCGCGCTCAGGAAGGCCCGCAAGAAGGGTGAGCAGGGCAGCAGCGAGGTAGCCGACAGGGCCTGGAAGGAATTCATCAGGGCTCTGGACGTGGATGAATAACAGGGGGTATTGATGCTCGAGATTTTGCTTAAGGACAGGTTTCATGCTCAGATACATGAGGCTGTAAGAGGTCATGTGAATGAAAAGCGCAGCGAGTACGACCTCACGAGAAGGGCCTTCTATGTGAGTGAGGCTCTTAGCGCAAACGTCAGCCGGGTGAGGATAATGAGAGCATCTGAGATCACTCAGGAGGACGATGAGGTATATTTCAAGCTTCTCGTGTCTGCCATGATAGAGATAGGGGACTGCTTTTATGGCACGGCAGTATCTGAGGATGTGGAGCAGTGGTTTCTCCTCAGCTGCAGCGCGAGGGTAAGATCTGCGGAGATAGCAGCATTTTGCGTAGACGAAATAAAAATATATAACAAATGAGGGGGAAATGCCTGTGAATCTCAGCAGCGACCTGGTACCTATAATATACAAGAAAGACATTGACTCCATTGCGGCCGGATTTCTGATGAAATACTTCCCGGAGGCGCTTGAAAAGCCTATGCCGCTTCCTGTGGAGGATATTGCCGAGCTCTCTATGGGTCTTGAAATCGATTATGTGAGCCTTGGTGAGTATAAGGACATACTTGGGATGATGATATTTTCTGACGGAGAGGTACAGGTCTATGACAGGGAAAAGGGCAGATACATAAGAAGGCATTACCGAAAAGGCAGCCTCCTTGTCGAAAGCAGCACCCTCGAGTTCAGGGGAAGGGACAGATTCACGATCGCGCATGAGATGATCCACTGGGAGCTTCATCAGCTGAGGTTCATGGCTGTCAATCCCGGAGACCAATCGGCGGCAAGGGCATGCAGATGCGGCGCACAGACACTCATGAGCCCAAGGACCTCGGAAGAGTGGATAGAGTGGCAGGCAGACAGCCTCGCTGCGGCTATACTCATGCCTGAAAACATGTTCAGAAAGAAGGCGCTCGAGCTGGGGGCTGTGGATAGAAACGCTCAGGAACCGGGCCTGATAGACTGCCTGGCAGGATGCTTTGGCGTGTCCAGAAAAGCGGCAAAGATAAGGATGAAGAACCTTGGCTTGTACCTTCTGTGATTCTCATGAGGGATGCTGATGCTTTTTATTTTTATTTTTCATATATTTTTATTTTTGATATATTCTGGTATGTGTTTTTTTAACTTTTATGTATGCAAACGTGCATACAAGCGAAGAAAAGGGAGGTATTTTATGGAAAATGGTCAGGGAAAGAAGTACGCGGTGGTGGAGATGCTCATGGCAAAGGCGAAATGCGGGGACAACGATGCGATGGCAGAGCTTATAGAAAGGATGGAGCCGCTCATAATCACGTGCTGCAGAAGGTATTTCGGGTATATGGATGAGGACCTGATGCAGATGGGCAGGATGAAGTGCATAATGCTGATCAGGGATTTTGATGTGGAGCGGGACATAAGGTTTCTCGGATACATGAAGAGCATGCTGTCCTATTATTTCTGGGATATAAAGAAGAAGGACATAAGGCTCACAGAAAACGAGACCTCTATGACGCAGGAAAATGAGAACTATGTCCAGGACAGGCCGGTGATAGAGATGGGCTACGGCTGGATAGAGATAGAGGACCTGCTGAACGGGCTCACGGAAAAGGAGAGGTATGTAGTCCTTGAGAACATAATAGGGCAGGAAAAGCTGGTAGACGTGGCAAAAAACCTCAGCATAAGCTATGACTACTCCAAAGACATAAAAAAGTCAGCCATTTCAAAGCTGAGAAAGGTAATTAAGTCAAGTTAAATTTAAAAAAACTTGACAATGGAATTCCGATATCTTAAGATGTAATAAAGAGAGGTGGTGAGAAGCATGAGCTATGCAAGTGTTATTATGGAAAGTATGAATAAGTATCCGGAACTTAGAATAATAGATACGAAAAAAATATACAAAGAGAAATTCAGCTACGTTCCAGAACCGGCATTTCACAAAGCTGTTTCGAGAATGACAAAAAACGGAGATATTCTTAGAATAGGGAAAGGCGTTTACTGCAAGCCCAAAAAGGGAAGGTTTGGAACTGTAGCATCAAGTGAAAGTGATATTCTTGAACATTATCTGGGGAAAGGCAAAAACAAGGGCGTGATTGTGGGATATAAGATGTATAACAGATACGGGCTTACTACACAGATATCAAAGACAGCAGAAGTATATTCAAAAGTTTCGCTTGAAGATAAAAAGACAGTAAAGAATGTACTTGTTCAAAGGATAAATCTGGACTTTAATGAAAAAACTATAAAGATGATTGAGCTCCTTGAAGTGCTTCAGAATTACAGGAGAATAGAAGATCTCAGCATTCACGCTGTTAAAGCCTTTATTGAGGATTCAGTCAGGTATTATGATAATGGCATTTTAAAGAAGCTTATGGATAAGATTGGATATAAGAAAAGTACTCTTGCTTCTCTCAAAAATGTACTTGATTTTTATAATATAGAGAATGACATATCACAGTATCTAAATGGGACCTCAAAATATAATCCGCTTAGGATGGAGGAGATTATTGATATTCAAAAATAAATATAATACGAATCAAGATAGAAAACTCAGGATAATCATCTCATGGGCGCTTGTCATCTCGTGGATGGCAGTCATATTCATGCTCTCATCACAGGTGGCAGAGCAGTCCAATGAGCTGAGCACAGGAATAACGCAGACGGTTATTGAAATTATCCAGAAGGCGACGCCACTTTGGGATATTGGTTCAGATCAGCTCAATCACATCCTCCGAAAAGGAGCCCATTTTACGGCATATATGATACTTGGAGCTCTTGTGATTAATGCCTTATACAAGAGCTTTGGAATCGGGAAAAGGCACATTTTTTGGGGTTTTATGATATGCGTAGTATATGCAGTCAGTGATGAAGTCCATCAGGCCTTTGTTCCGGGAAGAGGGCCGGCGCTGAAGGATGTCCTGATAGACAGTGCAGGGGCATTTACAGGGATTATTGGTATGATGAAATATTCAGGGCGATAATTTCGGTCACCCCCCAAGCTACCCCCCAAGCTACCCCCCAAGCTACCCCCCAAGCTGACCATGCAAGCTGACCATGCAAGCTACCTTGCAAGCTTGGATAGCTGACAGTGTAAATATGAGATAATAATAAAAAATATTGGGTATAAATAAATTAGTAAAATATTATAATGAATAATTCAAAGATACTGGAAAATTATATTATAATATGGTATACTTTGAAGGTATATATAAAATTTAGTGAGAAGTAGTATTAAGGGAGGGAATAATATGGCTACGTCATCTTTTAACAAAGATTTTACTTTAAATACCAAAAAGGCTGTAGAGTCATTTGAGAAAATTATCTCCACTCCTACAAATAGCCTAAAAATAAACAGAGAACTGGTATCGCCTGAAAAAGAAAGGCGAGGTGAACGCAAATTAAAACAAATGTTATCTCGCTAAAGCGATTAATAGAGATAAGTGATGAGGCAAGAACTCAAGAACTTATTTCTATTTTTGTTTGTAAAAAAGATCCGGATATTGAAGATTTTTTAAAATGTAAGGCAGTTTATTTCGAAAAACTTGGAAAAAGTAGAACATTTTTTATTTATGATGAAGATAAAGATAAATTTGAGATACTTGCGTATTATACGATTGCGATTCAGGTCTTGAAAATACCCGAAGATTTGATAACGGGAAGAAAGGCAAAAAAACTGGACGGGTTCAGCTCTAAAAGAAATGGCACTCCAATTACGGAGTTTCCATCGATATTGATTGGCCAAATCGGAAAAAATGAAATGTATGGCGAGACTATATCGGGATTAGAGATACTTAATTATTGCCTGGCCACTATTCTTGAAGGGCAGATAAGATTAGGCGGGAGAATAATTATGTTGGAGTGTAAAAATATACCATATCTGATTAGATTGTATGAAGATTTTGGTTTTAAACTATTAGAAAAAGATTATCAGGAAAATGAGTTGCTTCAGATGATAAGAATTTTAGATGAATATGAAATTATCGAGTCTTAAACCAAATAAATAATCAGAAAATTAAATATTGATTTACCATTGGCCTTCTGATAGTATTGAATCAGAAGGTTTTTTTGAAGGAGGAACTATGAGAAAGGCATTAAGGCAGCTTGCCGTCATAGCTGTTATTGCAGCAGTTGCTTCGGTATCGACTTTTCTTATGACTAGCAGGATATCTGAGCGGGAGGCTTTTTCGAGCTCGGGCGTCATTGAGCGGGTAAGGAGCATTTCGGAGCTGAACACGGTGGAGATGTATTTCAATGAGATAATAGACTTCAAGAATGCGAAATTCTTCAACAGCTTTGAGATTCCATTCACGCAGAAGTCGTTCATATTCACGGTAAAGGCAAGGGTGAAGGCGGGCATAGACCTGTCCTCGGTCAAGGAAGAGGATGTAGAGATTGATGGAAGAAGGCTTGTGCTGAGGCTTGACGAGCCGGTCATAACCTCGGGTGAGATTCTTTCCTACAAAGCCTATGATGAAAAGGACGGGCTTTTCAATGAGGTAACTACGGAGGATACCCTGAAGGCGCTTGAGCTTTTTGAGAAGGATCTCAGGAAGCAGGCGGCTGAAAACGGGATAATAGAAAAGGCAAAGGAAAATGCTGAGAAGACGATTGAGGGGATCTTCATGATGTCTGGATATGAGCAGGTAAAAATAGACTGGAGATGGAGGTGACGTTATGAGTTTTGAACTTAAGGATATTATATTTGCATTCAGCCTTACGCTGTTTGCGGGGCTTTCGACGGGAATAGGTTCGGCGCTGGCGTTTTATACGAAGCAGACGAATCACAAGTTTCTGTCTGCGGCGCTGGGTTTTTCGGCGGGGGTAATGATCTATGTATCGATGATAGAGATATTTCCAAAGGCCAGGGAGTCGCTTTCTGTCGCCTATGGAACAACTGCCGGCTACTGGATAACCACGATTGCTTTTTTCATGGGTATAGCGCTGATTGCCGCGATTGACAAGCTCGTGCCTGAGGGTGAGAACCCGCATGAGATACATGACGTGACGGAGCTTGAAAACGGAAAGAAGATAAATGAGAAGGAGCTGCTGAGGATGGGGATGTTCTCTGCGCTTGCTATTGCAATACACAACTTTCCCGAGGGGCTTGCTACCTTTGCGGGTGCGCTTCAGGATCCTACTATGGGTATAAGCATAGCCGTGGCTATTGCGATCCACAATATCCCTGAGGGGATAGCGGTCTCGGTTCCGATATATTTTGCAACGGGGGACAGGAAGAAGGCATTCAAAATGTCTTTCCTGTCAGGACTTTCGGAGCCGGTGGGAGCCATTGTGGGATTCTTCCTGCTGTATTATTTTGTAAGTGATTCATTATTTGGAGTGATTTTTGCGGCGGTTGCTGGGATAATGGTATATATATCGTTAGACGAGCTTCTTCCTACTGCCGAAAAGTATGGGGAGCACCATATCGCGATTTACGGACTCATCTCGGGAATGATGGTAATGTCTGTAAGTCTGCTGCTGTTTGCTTAGAAGGGGTTTTCAGGGGATAATACGAAGGGAGCCGTATTTGTGAAAATCATTGGATTTGGGAAGAAAAACAGTATTTTCTGGGGATACGCTCTGTCGCTGCTGAATGTCATGGTAGTATACCGTGGCGGCGGGACGACGAGCGTGTACCCTAATTTCAATTACATACCGATCGCCATAGTCGCTTCTACTTGCGGGAGAAAGGCTGGAGTCATTCACGCGCTGTTTACCGGGATACTTATGGGGCCGCTGATGCCGATTCATGTATCCTCATCTGTCATGCAGCCTATGGCCAGCTGGATGATGAGAGCCGGCATATATGTTACTATTGCATGGATCATAGGTTTTTTTGCCGAGCTCAATGAGCAGAGAGGCCGGGATATGGCGGACATGCTCTCACGGGATCAGGTGACGGGGTTTCTCAATGTAAACGCACTTAGGAGCGAAGAGCAGGTTTCTGTCGTGAGCACGGGGTTTGTAGCTATAACTGTCAGGGACTATGAGGCGGTAATGGGATTTTTCGGGCTGAGCTTCAGCGAGGACCTCGTGAAGGAATATGCGAGGGTGCTTGGGAAAGCGGTCGATGGCCTGGATGGCGTGAGCATATACCGCAATCATGGAATGGAGTTCGTGGTAAGGGTGGAGTCGGCATCCGATGAAAGGATGAAGGCTGTATGCGACAGGCTGGAATCCATACACGGGAGCACTATAATAATCGATGATGTCCCGCTCTATATTGAGAGCAGGATGGGAGTATCGGTCGCAAAGGATTACATAACGCTTGAGATGGGGCTGAGATCTGCGCTTCTGGCGCTGCGAAAGGCAGTATCTTCAAATCATATGATGCATAAGTATGATGAGAAGGACGAGGAGGCATACAATATTCTCACCAGCACTGCCTCGCGTTTTTCGGCGGCACTTAGAGATGGCCATATAAAGGTGGCGTTTCAGGAGATAGTGAGTACATCGGGAGGAAAGAGCGGCTATGAGCTGCTTGCCAGATGGATAAATGGTAAGGAGATAATACCGCCGGGCAAGTTTATTCCTGTCATTGAGAGGTCGGATCTTATAAACGAGCTGACAAGGCTCATGATAAGAACGGCGGCGGATTTTATTGAAGAGAGAGGGTCTGATCTTGATTTTGTGTCCATGAATTTCTCGGTGAACAGCCTTAGCATACACAACATAATGTATATGGATGAAATCGTGAGAGAAAGAGGCATAGATCCCCGCCTGCTGGTCATTGAGATCACGGAGGAGGTATTTGCGCAGACGGATGAGATAGCATTGATACTCAGATCAGCTTCTGAGAGGGGATACCGCATAGCAGTGGATGATTTTGGCTCGGGATATTCTTCGTACAGGTATATCGATCTCTTCCCTATAGATATAATAAAGATGGACAGGGATATAGTGATACACATGGACAGCAGCGAGAAGACGAGAAACATAGTAAGGAGCATAGTTCATCTCAGCCGTGAGAACGGCATGGTCACTGTAGCCGAGGGGATTGAGACGCAGACTCTTGCAGATGAATGCAAAGCATATGGATTTGATTTTCTTCAGGGATTTCTGTATCACAGGCCTGAAATAATAGAGTAAAATAATTCAATAGACTAAGACAATTCGCCTGAGCTTTCAGGCGTTTTTTTGTTGCCGAGTTTTACGGTTATATCTGAAAAAAATTTAAAAAAATGTATTTTTGCGGTTATAACCGTAAAACTATTGAAATTATTTTTTTTTTGGGTTATACTCGGAAAAAGGAGGTATTTTATGAAGAACAGAGATGTGTATCTGAAGCAGCTGATAAGCTTCAGGGATAAACCGCTCATAAAGGTCATAACGGGCATAAGGCGCTGCGGCAAGTCTACTCTGCTTTCTCTTTTTGAGAAGCATCTTATCGAGGATGGGGTACCCCGGGAAAGAATAATCAGGATGAATTTTGAATCCTTTGAGTTTGATGATATATCGGACTACAGGGAGCTGCACGCATATATAAAGGAACGTATCACGGATAAGAATATAAGGCATTATATACTGCTTGATGAAGTCCAGCAGGTGCACTCATGGGAAAAGGTGATAAATTCCTTTCTCGTGGATGCTGATGTGGACATATATATAACGGGCTCAAATGCATACCTGCTGTCTTCTGAGCTTTCGACTCTGATATCGGGAAGGTATGTGGAAATAAAGATGCAGCCGCTTTCGTTCAGGGAATATTTGGATTTTACTGAATATGATGGCTCTGCAGATGTGAATGAGGTGTTCAGTCAGTACCTCAGATATGGTGGACTTCCTACTGTCGCAGTGCTTCTGGATAACCCGGAGATGGTAGGCCCTTTTCTTGAAGGGATTTACAATACGGTCCTGATGAAGGATGTGATTGAGCGAAATGGGGTGCGGGATGCAGCCCTGCTTGAGAGCATACTCAAATTCATAGCGGCAAATACTGGCAGCGCAGTATCGACAAAGAAGATAAGTGATTATCTGACAAGCAGCGGAAGGAAGACGTCGGGCGAAACTATAGACAATTATCTGAAGATGCTTGAAAATGCATTCATAATATACCGTGCCAGCAGGTATGATCTTAAGGGCAAGATGTTTCTGAAAACGCTGGAGAAATTCTATATAGCTGACATCGGGATAAGGAATCAGCTAACGGGGCTTCGAAACACGGATTATGGACATGTGCTGGAAAATGTGGTGTATCTTGAGCTGCTCAGGAGAGGCTATAAGGTCACTGTAGGAAAGATAGGAAATCTGGAGGTGGACTTTGTCGCTGAAAAGCTGGATGAGAAGATATATTATCAGGTATCGGCTACTATAATGGATGAGAACACTAGGGCGAGGGAGCTGAGGTCTCTAGAGGCTGTATCTGACAATTATCCCAAGTATATCCTCACGATGGACCGCCATCTGTATGATGACTTTGGCGGGATAAGGATAAAGAATATAATAGATTTTCTGCTGGACATATAAAAAGCATGAATCTCCTGTTTTTGGGGTTCATGCTAAGGCAAAAAAATGCTGCCGGAGTTAATTCTCCTGCAGCATTTTTGATGGGTGAATGATATTTAAATTACAGGTTCGTATTCACGTCTGTCTTTGTGACTTCCTGCAGATATGCCTTTTCAAAGCTCGCAAGCTCTGAAAGATCCTTGAACACGATGATCCTGTTGGTGATCATGTAGTTGGCGAGTGCAAGCACGTCTGCGCCTGCTATATCGTCCTTTGGATATGGCACTGTGAATGACCATGCGTTTCCTGTGCTTTTCTTAAAGCTCAGTACCAGGTTTTTTTCTGTATCCATTATTTTACCTCCTTTCCCTTATTTTTCAGACTGCTTTACGCTGTCAGTATCTCGGAGTCGATTCTGCTTACCGATGCGCCGTGCTCCTGCAGGAGCAGCATTGCCTCTGCAAATCCGTATACATTCTCATCTGTGGCTTCCATGTTAATGTTTGCGATGGTACGGGATTTTGTTATCTCTTCTGTCCCATCTGTCCCTGTGACGTATATCATCTTGAGGGCGCTTGCCAGCTTTGTTGAAGTTGCCATATTGTTTTCACCTCCTTTCGCTCTGTCTTACACTCATACATATGCGGGGAGGTGCTGAAAAAGGGGGGAGAAGACTGAAAAATTTCCGAAGGGGTAGCTTTTCGGACGAAGAAATGCCCCGGGCACAGCAGATTTTCTGCTGATTCCGAGGCAATGTATATCCTTATATATTCAGATATATTCTCTGGGGGGTTAGAGTGTTTCTTCTGTTATGTCTACGTCTGGATCTACCTTGTAGATGACGTCTTTTCTTTCTACTATTATCTGTACTTTTTTTCTGAGCATCTCGTCGTTTCGGATGTTCTCTATTAGCTCCTTTGCCGGGTTGATGGCATATGGATGGCCTACGCTCATCATCATGCTTATGTCGCCGTTGGTGTCTCCGTAGGCATAGCTGTGCTTCATGTCTATATCATAGATGTTCACGAGCTCGTTTATGGCGTTCTGCTTGCTCACTGAGTCCCACATAGGGATTATCTTTCCTGTGAATATGCCTCTTGAGAATACATAGGTGCTTCCTCTGTATACGTCCGCCTTCCAGACCTTGGCCATCTGCCTCACGAGAAAGTCGGGGCTTCCTGATATGAATATGACCATGTGGCCTTTTTTCCTGTGCTGCTCTATGCGGCTTCTGGTGAATTTGTACACCTCATCCGCACGGTTCTGGATGACGTGGCGCGCTGCAAACATTACGTCGGAGTAGGAAATCCCTTTGAGTGATTCTTCGTATGCCGAGGATATGCTTTCCAGATATGTGTCGTAGTCGAGCCTTCTTTTTTTGTAGGCTTCTCTTGAAAGATGGACCTGTGTATGCCACTTGCTGTCATCGATTATCTGAAAGTCCTGAAGCTTCATGAAGTGAGCCACCATGAGCGAATCTCTGAAGATGGTCCCGTCGATGTCGAAAAAGGCTGCGATTTTTTTGTTTTCCATAAGCACCTCCGATTTGTGTTTTCCTGTAGTTTTCCTTATTGTACCACATTATTTTTAGTTTTTGAACAAATATATGTCACATATATTGACATGTGGATAATTTTGTGGATACTGTGGATAACCTTATGGATAACTGGGAGCTGCCTGTGTATTTGCTGTGGTTTTATTGTGCGTAAGATTTCAGGATCTCTATAACCGTTGCAATTGCTTTGTTCATGGACTGAACTGAGACTGCCTCGTATCTTCCATGGTAGTTGAATCCGCCTGTGAAGATGTTTGGAGTAGGTAGTCCCTTGTATGAAAGGGCTGCTCCGTCTGTGCCTCCTCTGATGGCTTTTACTATAGGTTTCACGCCTGTCTTTTCCATGGCTGCAACTGCGGAGTCCACTATGTGCATGACTGGCAGTATGTGCTCTCTCATGTTGAAGTAGCTGTCCTTTATCTCTATCTCTGCCGTTCCCTCACCGTATTTCTCGTTTATGAATGCGGCTGCCTTTGTCATGAATTCTTTTCTTGCGGTAAATTTTTCCATGTCGTGGTCCCTGATTATATATTCAAGGGTAGTGAGTTCTACGGTTCCGCCGGCCTCGTCAAGGTGGTAGAAGCCTTCGTAGCCTTCTGTGTACTGAGGCACGTCAAACACAGGAAGCAGGGCGTTGAACTCCATCGCTATAAGGAGCGAGTTCTTCATCTTGTGCTTTGCTGAGCCCGGGTGTATGTTTGTTCCGTGGATCTTCACTACGGCTGAGGCTGCGTTGAAGTTTTCGTACTCGATCTCTCCTTCAAAGCTCCCGTCAAGCGTGTATGCAAAGTCTGCGCCGAATTTTTCGAGGTCGAATTTCTCGGTTCCTCTTCCTACTTCTTCGTCTGGAGTGAAGCAGATCTTTATGTCGCCGTGCTTTACGTCTGGGTTGTCTATGAAGTATTTCGCGACTTCCAGGATTTCTGCGATTCCGGCCTTGTTGTCTGCTCCGAGCAGGGTAGTGCCGTCTGTGGTTATCAGGGTATGGCCCTTGAAGTCTGCAAGGTAAGGGAAGTCTGATACCTTCATCACTATATTGAGGTCCTTGTTAAGCACTATGTCGCTTCCGTCGTAGTCCTCTATTATCTGGGGCTTCACGTTTTCTCCTGAGAATTCAGGGCTCGTGTCCATGTGGGCTATCAGTCCTATGGCTGGAGCGTTCTCTGCATTTCCCGGGATGCTTCCCATCACGTAGCAGTTCTCGTCAAGCGATGCGTCCTTTACGCCGATTTCCTTAAGGTCTTCTACAAGAATTTTTGCAAGATCGAACTGGATCTGAGTAGATGGCAGTGTCTCTGATTTTGGGTCTGAAATAGTGTTTACCTTTACGTATTTCAGAAGTCTTGATGTTACATTGTCCATTTGATTGCCTCCTTGAGTTTATTCTGCAAAAGCTGAGCCTCATTAGGAAGCACAGCTTTTGATTTCAGATTTATTTATATTTTAATCGCTTTTTCAGTTTTATACAAGGGCCTGCACGGTAAGCATTATCGCTGCGAACACTCCGATGATTCCCATAAGCGGCATTATGAACTTGAGCCACTTGTCGTATGTTACGTCAACCATTGAAAGCGTAACGAGTATGAGTCCTGTAGGCGTGATGAATGCCATCAGTCCCTGTCCGTACTGGTATGCGCTCACTACTACTTCTCTAGGGATTCCCACTGTGTCTGCAAGCGGCGCCATGATTGGCATTGAAAGCACTGCAAGCCCTGATGATGATGGTATGAAGAATCCAAGCACTGAGAATACGAGCAGCATTATTATAGCGAATATTCCGCCGTTCATGCCGTCTACCAGCTGAGTCGTAGAGTAAAGTATAGAGTCTGAGATGAGTCCGTTGTCCATGATAAGGTTTACGGCTCTTGCAACTCCGATTGTAAGGGCAACTCCAACAAGGTCTGCTGCTCCTGCTACGAAGTGGTTTACCGCGTCCTTCTCACCGAGGCCTGAAAGTATTCCCATGAGGACACCCACTACAAGGAACAGCGCAGTCATTTCCATGAACCACCAGCCCTGTGATGAAACTCCCCAGATCATTACTCCAAATGCTGCAGTGAATATTGTGAGCATTGCTTTTCTTCTGAAAGTAAACTCTGGAACTTCTTTGTTCGCATGAAGGAATCTGCTCTCGATCTCAGCCTTCTGTGAGTATATAAGTGATGCTTCTGGATTTTTCTTGATTTTTTCTGCGTATCTTATGATGTATGCTACTGTAATTATAGTCGCTATAACAAGTCCTATCAGCCTGAATGCAAGTCCGTTTGTGAATGCTATTCCGGCTGCGTTTGATGCGATTACTGATGAGAATGGGTTTACGGTAGAGAACATAGTACCTATCGATGATCCCATGTAAAGCGCTGCGATACATACGATGGCGTCATATCCTGCTATCATGAATACCGGAACGAGTATAGGGTAGAGGGCTATGGTCTCCTCTGCGAGTCCGAATGTTGTTCCTCCAAGCGCTATAAGGAATGTAACGATAACTATCAGAAGGTATTCTCTTCCTCTTGTCGCACGTGAAAGTGCTGCAAATCCTGCATCAAATGCTCCGCTGTTATTCAGTATTCCTATGATTCCGCCTATTACGAATACGAACATTATGATGTCGATAGTTTCATATACTCCATTTATCGGAGCCTGGATGATTTCCATGATTCCCTGTGGGTTGCTTTCGATTTCCTCGTATGATCCAGGGATAGCTACCGGCTTGTAGATGCTGCCGTCTGTGAATTTTTCAACGTCTACCTTGATTCCGAGCTCATCGAGAGTTGCCTGAGTCGCAGGCATTTCCTGCTCTGATCCGTCTGGCATTGTTATTGCAAAGTTTGTGGTCTCTTCATTGTAGAGCAGCTTTGCGTATGATCCTGCCGGTACAGTGTGTGTAAGTATTGCGGCAAATACAAGTACTATGAACAGTACGGTATATGCCGTAGGAAAGCTTCTTTTTTTCTTGTTCTTGCTCATTTTGATCCTCCTGTGTATGTTTGGGTATTTTGCGCTGCCCTACATTGAGAGCAGCTTTTGGAATGCCACTGAATATACTTCCATTGCGGTTTTGAGGTCCTCTATTGTCGCATATTCGTTTGGCTGGTGCTCTGTCTCCTCGCTGTGCGGGAAAGCAGCTCCAAAGGCTACGCAGTTGTCTATGGCTCTTGCGTAGGTCGCTCCTCCTGATGATATTGGCTCGCTCTTGAGGTCTCCGGTTACTTCCTGATATGCATCCATGAGGGATTTTACCAGTGGGGAGTCGAGCGGGGTGTATATCGATCTGAGGTAGTCGTTTTCTGATATCTCAAAGCCGTGTATAGCTGCGGCTGATGTCAGCTTTTCCATTACGAATTCCTTGCTTACGCTTACCGGGATTCGCATGTCGATGTTTAGCACTTCTTTTTCGCTGTCCATGCTTATCTTTCCTATGTTGAATTTGAGCGCTCCGGACATCTCGTCTGTGCATTCGCCGAATATTTTCTTTGCGAGGGCGTCTTCGTTTATGAATTCTGTAACGAAGCTGCTGCAGGCTGTCTTCATGCCGGCTCTGTCCATTGCCATGAGAAGGCGGCTGATCGCATTTATTCCTTTGTCTGCGTCCTTTGCGTGCGCAGAGTGGCCTGTTACTGTAAGGCTTACTGCTTCTTTCTTGTACTCGAATCCGAGGCTGTCAAGCGCGGATGCGAGCTCATCTGATTTTTCTGAGCTGTAAGTTATGGATGACGGCACGGAGTTGTAAGCGTCTCCTCCTGAGAGGGTTATGCCTGAAACTGCCTTTGCGGTGAGGTCTACCTGGAGCAGGCCTTTTTCTGCGAATATGAGCGGGAAGTTGGCATCCGGAGTGAAGCCGTAGTCAGGTATCTGCTCGAGCTCGTTGTATCTGTTGATGCATCTCCAGAGGTTTTCTTCGTCTGTGCCGAATATGAATCTTACCTTCTTGTCTGTCTTTATTCCGCTGTCCACTGCGGCCTTGAAGGCATACATCGCAGTCAGGGTAGGTCCCTTGTCGTCCTGGACTCCTCTTCCGTATACTCTGCCGTCTTTTACGGTTACTTCAAACGGAGGGTTGTCCCAGTGCTTTACGTCTCCTGACGGAACCACGTCCAGGTGGCCGAGGACTCCTATCATGGTCTCGCCGCTGCCGTAGTCTGCGTAGCCGTAGTATCCCTGTGGGTCGTAGTAGGTCTTGAATCCCATTTTTTCTGCTATGGCAAGCATTTCCCTGAGGGCCATGTCGATCTTTTCTCCAAATGGATACGGGCTGTCATCCTTTGCGTATACGCTCTCTATGCTGACGAGCCTCTGCAGGTCGCTCATGAAATCTTCGAAGTTTGCTTCTATTATATTTTTCATTTTTTCTCCTTTCATAGATGATCGGGATAGTATCAGTTCATTATATATGTAGATACCCCTGTATCATTTTGTATATTCTATCTCAATGAAAAGGTTTTTTCTGTAGTGCAGGCTACAAATTGTGATAAATTATCAAAATTTGTCATAAATTAGAATTATTTAATTAAATTGAACAAATAGCTGATAAGTATGGCCGTGAGGGGCAGATACTCTGATTTTCTGCGCAAAAAAATGACCGGAGCTCCGGTCACTGCATTTTGGCATTATTGGCATTAGTTGATATGAGGCACAGCCGCCCATTCTCAGACGAGGATGTTGGTCATCTTCCTGAGGGTGTCTATGTCCTTTATTATTATCTTCCTGTTTTCGATGTCTATGAGGCCTCTGTCTCTGAACTGGTTCATGGTGTTCGTGACGGTGATGCGGTTGAGGCCGAGGCGGTTGGCGATCTCCTCGTGGGTGAGGATTATGCTTATCCTGCTCTTGTCCTCGCTGTCCTCGGTGTAGTATAGCCGAACTAGAAAGTCTGCGAGCCTTCCTGTGGAGTCGTTGAAGTGAAAGCTTGCGAGCTCTGACATGACAGCGCGGTACTTGCGGATTATGCTTATAAGGAAGTAGTGATATATCTGGGGATCCTCTCTCAGCTTGGATTCGACAAATCTGCGGTTTACCACGGAGATGGAGCCCTTTGTCACGGCTTTGTTCACTGCGAAGGTGCTCGACTGGTCAAAGAAGGCCATCTCTCCGAAGATGTTTCCTTTTACTACGCGGAAGAATATGATCTCGTCGCCTTCCTTTGAGTGCATTATCTGGTTGAGCTCTCCCTCGAGGAGTATGTATATGGATTCGAAATCTTCCTGCTTTATGATCTCGCCTTTTTTGAAATTTATGAGCTTTCCGTGTGAAGCCAGGTTCTTGAGAAAGAAATCGTCCATCTTCTTCTGGACTTCCTGGTCGAATATGTGTTCGTACATCCTGCGGCTCCTTTCCTTATTCTGTTTTTAATGTATGATGATGTTGTCTGTCTGAGGATATTATACCACATATATAAGGCGCGGAATTCAAAATAAAATATTGGGGATATCCATATTGACATGTGGATAGAATTGTGGGTATTGTGGATAACTTCTTGATAAGATGTTGACAATTTAATTAAAAACTGTGGGTAAGGACATGCTTCCTGTACATAAAAATGGGATAAGTCCTGTACATGCTGGAAACAGTGGGTTATACAATATGTTGTATTTTGGGCTCAAAAAGGCTTTTAAAACACTATATATTGTGGTATAATTTGTCCAATGAGATTGAAGAAATATATGTTCACAGAAAGGGCCGTATGAATATGAAGGTAGAAAAAAGAAACAAGTCGCTCGTTGACTTTGATGCGTCAAAGATAAAGAGAGCTATTGAAAAGGCTATGGCTGAGACCATAGATGGGGTGGACTCGGTGCTGTCTGAGGAGATAGCCCACAAGATTGAGGTCGCTTTTGAAAAGGAAAAGGACATCATACACATTGAGCAGATACAGGACATGGTGGAGATGCTTCTTATGGATTCCATAAGAAAGGATGTTGCCAAGAGATATATCATATACAGAGCTGAGAGAGACAGGGCAAGGATCAACAAGAAGGAAGAGGACTCGCATCTGAGCGAGGAGTTCATAAGCCAGTACAAGCACAGCATAGCTCCTATGGGCGAGCTGGGAAGCTTTGTGTTCTACCGTACTTATTCGAGATTCATGAACAATGAGGGCAGAAGGGAATACTGGCATGAGACTGTAAAGAGGGCTGTGGAGTACAATACTTCGATAGCGCCGACTACTAAGGAAGAGGCTGAGCAGCTTTATGACAACGTGTTCAACCTGAGACAGTTCCTTTCAGGAAGGACCTTCTGGATAGGAAACACTGACGTGAGCAGAAATTATCCGCTTGCGAACTTCAACTGCGCCTTTGAGGTGATAGATTCGTTCAAGTCCTTCAAGGACCTGTTCTATCTGCTCATGCTCGGATGCGGGGTAGGCGTGAGGGTGCTCGATGAGGATGTTGCGGGTATGTCCAAGGTAAGGACTGACTACAACATAATCCATCAGGACTACACTCCAAAGCCAAGGATGGAAAGAATGGAAAATACTTCGCTCAACTTCTTTGCGGATGACAGCTGCGAGATCGTTGTTGGAGATTCGAAGGAAGGCTGGATAGAGTCGCTTTCGTTCTATTTTGAGCTGATAACGGAGCATAACTACAGAGGAATCAAGAACATTTTCATAGATTATTCAAATGTAAGGGAAAAAGGCGAGAGGCTCAGAAAGTTCGGCGGAACGGCGAGCGGCCATGAGAGCCTCAAGAGCATGTTCAGGAAGATAGACAGGGTCATCAAGAAGAGGGCGCTGAGCATAAGCCAGAAGAAGGTAAGGCTTACTTCTGTGGACTGCATGGACATTGCTAACATAATAGGAGAGAATGTCGTGGTAGGCGGGGTAAGACGTACTGCCGAGATGGTTATAATCGACCAGAACGACAAGGAAGCTATAAACGCTAAATCCGAGCTGTACACATTTGAGAACAACAAGTGGCAGATCAATCAGGATATAGCGCACAGACAGATGAGCAACAACTCTATATACTTCACGAGCAAGCCGTCGAGAAAAGAGCTTCACCTTCAGCTTGAGCGTATGAGATATTCAGGAGAGCCTGGATTCATAAACCACGATGCGGCGTCAAAGAGAAGAGACAACATGAAGGGCGTAAACCCTTGCGGCGAAATCCTTCTGGATTCAAAGGGCGTGTGCAACCTTACTACGGTAAACGTGATGGCCTTCGTTCAGGACGGCAAGCTTGACAGAGAGGGACTGCTCAAGGCGCAGAGGCTTTCTGCAAGAGCCGGATACAGGATGACTATGCTGGAGCTCGAGCTTCCTGAGTGGGACAAGACTCAGAAGAGGGACCGCCTCCTTGGATGCTCGCTGACTGGATGGCAGGACATGGTAAACCAGCTTAAGCTGAGCAAAGCTGACGAGGCTGAGCTTCTAAGAGACATGAGACAGGCGGCAAGAGAGGCTGCGGATGAGTATGCGAGAGAGCTCGGACAGAACGCGCCGCTGCTTGTTACTACTGTAAAGCCTGAGGGAACTCTTTCTCAGCTCCCTACGGTATCTAGCGGGGTTCACTATTCGCACTCGCCGTATTTCGTGAGAAGGGTAAGGATTTCTTCGAGCGATCCGCTGCTTAAGGTATGCGAGGAGCTTGGATATCCGGTATTCCCTGAGGTTGGCCAGGACATGGAGACTGCTTCGACAAAGGTCGTGGAATTCCCTGTAAAGGCACCGGAGGGAAGGACCAAGTTTGACGTGACGGCAGTGGAGCAGCTTGAAAACTACCTGATGTTCATGGAAAACTATGTCGATCACAACTGTTCTATTACGGTTCACGTAAGAGAGAACGAGTGGGAAGAGGTTGAGGAATACGTGTGGAAGCACTGGGACAAGATAGTTGCGGTATCATTCATTCCGCTTAACGATGCGTTCTACGAGCTCCTTCCATATGAGGCTATCACTGAGCAGGAATATCATGACAGAAAGGCTGCGATGAAGCCGTTCATACCATCTCTGATAAGCAAGTACGAGACTAGAGAAGAGGAATACGAGCTAGAAAATGATGGCTGTGAGAGCGGAATCTGCCCTGTAAGATAGATTTTGGTGAAACATAGAAAATTATTTACGGCGACTCATATTTGATATATAATTGAAGAGATAAGAATATAATTCATCAGATGAGATTATCGTCGATGAAAAAAATATTACTGCCTAAGAAGGCAGTATGCAGGAGGCTGAATATGAGCGATATGGAATTTAAGAATGATTTTGAAGAGGAAGAGCCAATAGTTCTCAACCTTATACTTGATGATGGTGAAGAGGTATCTTGTGAAGTTATTGGAATATTTGAGGTTGAGGGAGCGGAGTATATCGCCCTTGTGCCTGAGAATGACGACAGAGTGCTTATCTACAAGTATTCAGAGCTTGAAAATGATGAGATAGATCTTCAGAACATAGAAGACGATGCAGAGTTTGAAAAAGTTACAGAAGCTTTCTGGGAAGTTTTCGGAGACGAGGATTTCGAGAGAGAAGACGGAGAATAACAGAGTCAGAAAGATGGAACCCCGAGGGGTTCCTTTTTTTATGCAATATTATAAATAAAAACGTTGACTATTTAAACGTTTATGTTTAATATGGAGATATGAGGAAGGTGATGATATGAGAATAGATGAACAGATAAAGATTCTTTGTATAAAGCTGGACATGACTATATCTGAAATTGGAAGAAGGCTGGATAAGACACCTCAGGCTTTCAGTCAGAAAATTAAACGTGGAAAATTCACTATAGATGATTTAGAGGATATTGCCATGGTAACAGGCTGTAAGCTTGAATGTAGTTTGATTTTACCGGATGGAGAGAAAATTGTTATAAAATAAGGGAGGTAAATATGATTCATTATATTGAAGGCGATATATTCAACAGCCCGGCACAGGTAATCGTGAATACAGTAAATACAGTTGGAGTAATGGGAAAAGGGCTCGCGCTTGCATTTAAGCAGAAATATCCCAAGATGTTCATATCATACAGAAATGCATGTGAAAAGAAACAATTGACAGTTGGAAAACTGATGCTTTTTCATGCTCCTGACTATTGGATACTTCTTTTCCCGACAAAAGAAAACTGGAGAAATCCGTCTAAACTTGAATATATTGAAAAAGGGCTTATGAAATTTGTGAATACTTATGCTGAAAAGAACGTTACTTCAATAGCATTTCCAAAGCTTGGATGTGGAAATGGAGAGCTGGACTGGAATGACGTAAGGCCTCTGATGGAAAAGTATCTTAAGCCATTGCCGATTGACGTGTATATATATATTGGGCCAGGACAAAACTATGTTCCAGAACATAAGAAAACTGATGAAACTATGGACTGGCTGAAAAAGAATGCCAGAGACATGTCTTTTAATGGAATCAAGGATGATATATTAAGTAAAACACAAATACTGCCTCATGAATTTATGTTTTCCGGTGAGAGATACAGTGTGAAGTGGGAAAATGGATTGAAATTCATGAAAGAAGATGAGGAATCATCGGTATTTGTAAGTGAAGACGAATTTTTCAAGATATGGGATCATATTAGAAGTAAAGGTATATTTTCAATATCGCCAGGCAAGAAAGCTTTTACTTTAACAGCTGCTCTGATTGAGTCTTTAGGTTATATATCAAAGGTAAGGATAAGTAAAGAACGCAGCGATGAAATGACAGAGGGATATCAGGTGAATGAAGGTGCAGGTAGAATTTATTCAATGAAAGGAAGTCTATGATGGAATACTTGGATATCATACATGATAACTGCGAAAATCGTTCTCCGATTAAGTGGTGGCCAAAATTCGCATATCATTATACGGATGTTTCAAATGCTGTGAGTGTATTGAGTTCGGGTTTCTTGTATAGCAGGATAAAATCCGAAAAAATGAATCTCATGAAAAATAACAATGCCAGCCGGCAAGTGATAGATATGACGAAAACATCAGCAGTAGCAAATGTGAGATTTTATTTCAGACCACTTACGCCTACCCAATACCATAATGAAGGCTATAAACATGCATCTCTTCGTTATTGGAGTGATAAGGATGCGAATGTACCTGTTCCGGTTTTTCTTGTCTTTGATTTAGAGAAATTGCTTAAGATGCCTGAGACCAGATTTTCAGAGACAGCTCAATCGGGTTATGGAGATAGACTTTTAAGTGGAATTGAGGAATTCAGCAAGTTGAATTTTGACAAGATATACAGTAACGGTTATTCAACTGATACAGATATAAAAAAATACAGACACGCAGAACTGCTGTACCCAAATGCATTTGACATAGATAAAGATAACTGTCTGAGGGCAGTACTGTGCAGGAATGATTCAGAAAAGACTACTCTCCTTAATCTATTGAGAGACAGTAACATCAGAAATTTCTATAAGTATCAGTCTATGATTAAAGTCTTTAAAGAGGATGTATTTGAGAATAATGCTTTATTTATAACAGAGTGCAGGTATTATGATGGAAATGTAAGTGTATCTTTTTCAGATACATATGCTAAAGAAAAATATAAGGATAAGCAGATGATAAAAAATGGGGTTGATGAATTAACTCCGGTAGATTCAAAAATTGAATTTGAATGGGAGAATGCAAAAGGATTGATTCATCATCTTGAAATGGGATTTAAACTGAATTACTCAAAGTCGAAGTCTATAACTTTTTGTAATCTGCCGGTATTTAAGGAAGCCAGAAATATTAAAATCAGAATTTATTTTGAAGATAAGCTGATGTGCTATATGAATCAGTCTATAGCTGAGATTGAGTTGATTTAAAGATGGAACCCCGAGGGGTTCCTTTTTTTATGCAAGCCTAAGCAGCTATGCCAGCACGCTCACGGCGGCGGCGGTTATTATCTGGTCCACCATTTTTATAAGGTCTTTTTTTGGAAAGCTGAGCCCTGTGTCAAACCAGTGCTGGAGCTGTCCCTGTATCCCGAAGCTTATGAAGGCGATGTAGTAGTCATATATCTCGTGGTCGTAATCCGGGAATTTTTCTTTTATGAGCTTGGCTCCGTTTTTTGATACCAGCTCCCTGAATTTCGGGAAGAAGCTGCTGCCGACTCTGCTCTGAAACATGCTCGCGCAGATTTCGCGGTTTTCGAGGATATAGTCGGCTATTGGATCGAGCATTGGAAGCAGGGTATCAAAGACTGGCTTTGCTGAGGAGCTGACTGAAGAGGGTTTTGGCCTTGAGGCATCGATCATCTCCTGGATTTCTGATATCAGGTCATCCTCCATTTTCTCCATTAGGTCATAGACGTCCTTATAGTGGAGATAGAAGGTGCCGCGGTTGAGGTCGGCTTTTTCGGTTATGTCTCTTACGGTTATGTCTCTCAGGTCTTTTTCGCGTACGAGCTCTGCAAGCGTGCGCTTGAGCGTGTCTCTGGTCTTTCGTATTCGCCTGTCTACCTTTGGATTTTTCATAATGTTCCCCCTTTTTCAGAAAAATGAACACAAACTCTATTTATGTTGATTAATGTACATATATCGTTTTATTGATTATTGAAGTATGTCTATAATGGTATTATAATATACAATAGATTAAAAATCAACATGATGTTCATTAATGGAGGAAGACATGAAAATAAATGGCATTGAAAAGATATTTCATTTTATAGTCTACGAAGGCAGGAAGATAGAAAAGGCGTTCATCGCGATGCTGCTTGTATTTGCGATATGCTTCCCGCTAGTTGGAGTCAATTATGACCTGAGCAAGTATCTTCCGCAGTCTGCGCCTTCCCGTGAGGCGCTCTCTGTGATGGAGGATGAGTTCGGATATCCAGGCATGGCGAGGATAATGCTCAGGGATGTGTCGCTCTATGAGGCAAGGCAGATGCGGGACCAGATAGCTTCGGTGGAAGGGGTGGACATGGTAACTGGCGCGGATACGGCTACGGATGTCTATATGGCATATCCTTTTGCTACTGAAGCGGATGCCCTTGATGACTACTACAGGGACGGAAATGCACTGATAGATGTGGTTTTTGAGGAGGGAAGCTCTGAAAAGTCCACGCATGAGGCACTTGACAGGATCTATGAGATAGTCGGCGAGGACGGATATTTTTCGGGCTCTGCTGTAAGCAACAAGTCAAGGCAGGAAACTATAGTGAAGGAAGTGGCCATGGCTATGGTCATAGCGCTCGTGATCATCTTTTCTATCCTTACGGTCACTACCACGTCCTGGTTTGAGCCCGTGCTGTTCATAGGGGTCATGGGGATCGCGATCATAATAAATATGGGAAGCAATATAATTTTTGGGACGATATCGTTCTTCACCTTTGCTACGGCCGCGATACTTCAGCTGGCGGTGTCGATGGATTATTCGATATTCCTTCTTCATACCTTTACGGCGTACAAGCAGAAGGGCATGGAGATCCATGAGGCGCTTGAGATGGCGCTGCGGGAATCTGCCGGGGCTATAGTTGCGAGCTCTATGACTACTATAGTTGGATTTCTGGCAATGGCGCTTATGAAGTTCAGCGTGGGCAGGGACCTCGGGTTCGTGCTTGCCAAGGGTATAGTCATAAGCCTTGCGACGGTCATGCTGCTGATGCCGGCGCTAATCATGAGATTCAATGAGAAGATAGAGAAGTATTCGCACAGGTCGTTCATGCCTTCGTTTGATTCGTTTGCAGACAGGATGTACAGGGGAAGGAAGATAATAATAGCGATTTCTCTGATATTCATAATCCCGGTATATGTCGCTCAGGACATGAATGTATTCCTCTATGGAGACGAGGCTCTTGGGGAAGGTCCGGGCACTAAGGTATATGAGCAGAGCCGCATTATAGATGAGGAGTTTGGCCGCAGCAACATGATAATCGCTATGGTGCCTGTGGGCTCTCCGGTAAGCGAGAAGCTGCTGACTGAGGAGCTTGAGGGTTTTGAGTTTGTAAATTATGCCAAATCGCTTGCGGGTGAGCTTCCATCCGGGATTCCGCAGGATTTTCTTCCGCAGAGCCTGACTGAGAAGATGAAGACCGAGAATTATTCGAGAATACTGATATCCATGAATACGGCTGAGGAGAGCGATTTTGCATTCGAGTGCAGCCAGAAGATAGATTCAAAGATAAGGGAGTATTATCCAGAAAATTCCCATGTACTTGGGCTGACTCCTACTACCATAGATATGAAGAACATACTCAATGAAGATTACAGCTTTGTGAATATGATCTCGATGCTCGGGGTCATCCTGGTGGTTGCCATAAGCTTCAGATCCGTGCTGGTTCCGATGCTGGTCATAATACCGATAGAGGCGGCGATACTGCTCAACATGGCTTTTCCTTATGTCATGGGAGAGTCAGTGCTGTTCATAGGATATATAATCGTGGGCTGCCTTCAGCTTGGAGCTACGGTGGATTATTCCATACTCGTTACGGGAAATTATCTCGGAGCGAGGAAGGAAATGTCTCCTCCTGAAGCAGCAAAGGCTTCGATAGCAAAGAGTGCGCTCTCTGTGCTCACCTCAGGCTCGATCCTGACGGTGGTGGGCTACGGCCTCTTCTTCATATCGACTACGAGGGGGATATCTCAGGTAGGAAGATTTGTAGGCAGAGGGGCAATGCTCAGCATAGTGCTCGTGCTCACGCTCCTTCCCGCGCTGCTGGCGCTGTTTGACAGACAGATTGCAAGGCAGCAGGAGAGGTCGAGGACAAGGAGCGAAAGGCTCAAAAACAGAAGAAGCGCTGTCCGAAGCGATAACGATAAGGCTGGAAACGAAGAAAAAAAGAAGGACAGAAAAGAGAAGAAGAAGTCATGGAAAAGAAAATCAAAGGAGAATGAAGTGGAGGTCGGTTTTGATGAAACTGCATAAGAGGATTGGAGCGGGCCTTATGGCCCTCAGCATATTTGCCGCGTGCATGCCGGGTGGGAGCGTTTATGCGGCGGCGCCTGCGCCCGGGCATGATGAGACCATGTATGTGAATCTGGATCATTACGGGGCTATAGATGAGACGAGGATAGTAAAGAGCTACAGCGTTAACGGCGCCAGCGAGATAGTGGATTTTGGAAACTACTCGAAGGTGACCAACATGAGCACTCTCGAAAAGCCTCAGATGAAAAATGGAAAGCTGAAGTTTGAGGCTCAGGAGGGCATGAAGAGATTCTACTTTGAGGCTGTTCCGGCTCAGCAGAAGCCGGTGCTCCCATGGAGCTTTGACGTGAGCTACAAACTTAACGGCGTGGAAACAAGCGCTGAGGAGCTTGCAGGAAAGAGCGGCCTCATAGAGATGACGGTGAAGGCTATTCCAAACAGCTCTGCCAGCGAGTATTACAGAAACAACATGCTGCTTCAGGTGGCGGCGATGGTGGACATGGATGAGGTGCTGAGCATCGAGGCTCCCGGGGCGCAGCTTCAGAGCGTCGGAAGCCGGAAGGCGGCCATATTCATGGGCCTTCCGGGAGAAGAAAATGAGTTCGTCGTAAGAATAGGATCTGATGATTTTGAGTTTCCGGGATTTGGGATAATGATGATTCCGGCGACGCTTTCTCAGCTGGAGGAGATTAAGGAACTAAAGGAAACAAAGGAAAAGATAGAGGACTCTGCGAATGCTATGAATGCCAGCATGGACGTCATCCTGAATACCCTTGAAGGCATGCAGGATGGCATAAAATCCACATCGGAAGGCCTTCGCACCCTCGACGGAGCGAGAGAGACCGTGAGCGCTTCAAAGGGCAGCCTGTATGACAAGGCAGACATATCCATAGACAATCTTGAGCAGAGCTCGGCTCAGGTGGAAAAGCTGATCCCGCATCTGGAGGAAGCTCAGAGCTTTGCGCAGGAAATGAACGCTCAGATGAATGTGATGGCAGACACTGTGAAGGCTCTCAAGCCAAAGCTCACAAAGCTGCAGAGGGTGCTTGAGGACCTGAATGAGAATCTTGAAGAGCTTCAGGACATGGTGGATGACATGGGCGAGGTCGGATCCTCAAGAAGGAGCAGGACACTCGTGATGGCTGTAAACAACAGCCTTGAGGACTACAGCGCGGCTGCGGCTGATGTCAGCGCGGATATAGCTGCAATTGAGAACGCGGCCGAGGCAGCTGGAATTGCTGATGGAAGCAGTTCGCCATCAGGCCCAGCTCCTGTCTCTGATCCAAAGATAGATGCCATACTTGGCGGAGTATCACAGATAGGAAGCGGGCTAGAGAGCATGAGCAGCGTAATAGGAGGACTCAGGAGCACGGCGGGTGAGTATTCTTCAGACATCCAGAGCGCTATGGGCAACCTCAAGGCTCTGAACAGCACGATAAACGAGATGAGTTCAATATCAAAGGACCTCATAGACGAGGCTGATGTACTGAGAAGCATCATAGATAAAAACCATCCGGCGCTCATGCAGGCCCTTTCAGATTCGAAGGACAGCCTGACGCTTGCGACAAAGAGCCTGAGAGATGCCCACAGCTTCGTGAAGGAGGCCCGGGGAGTGCTTGAGAAAAGCGGTGAGCAGCTTGACAAGGGTACTGAAAAGAGCCTCAACGGACTGGCGGATGCGCTTGACAGCTCCGTGAAGGGCCTCGAGCAGACCGGGGTCATAAGAAATGCGAAGAATACGGTGAAGAAGCTCATAGATGATGAGTGGGAGAAATACACAGAGACTGAAAATCATCTGCTTAACATAGATACCTCGGCGCCCATGATATCGTTCACATCGAATCAGAACAGGACACCTGAGAGCATACAGATAATAATGAGGACGGCCGAGATAAGCAAAAAGAGCCCGGACAAGGCCGTTAAGGACCTTGAAGCCGGAGCTCTTGAGGACAGAGGAAGCTTTGCCAGCAGGATTGCTGACATATTCAGGAGGATGGCAGATACAGTATCATCCGCATTCTAAGCCTCCAGAATCATTTTTTTCCTGTAAAGATAATAGAATATCGGAAGGACGCTGCCCTTCACTATGCTGCTAAGGCTGATGGCCCACCACACGCCGTTTACGCCAAGCGCAGTGGAGGTGAAGAAAAGCGCCATTGGAATCCTGGCCCCTGTAAGCAGTATGCTTATGACGGCCGGGATTTTTGTTTCTCCAAAGCCGTTGAACATCCCTATGGTTATAATCTCTATGCACATAGGGATCTGAGAATAGCCAAGTATCCTCAGGTAGTTTACCCCGCTCGGGATGGACTGAGGCTCGTCGATGAATACCCTGAATATAGGTTCTCCGAAGAAGACGAGGCATACAGTGGCGATTGCCCCAAGGAAGATGGACATCATTGCTATGATTCGGATCCCTTTATCTATCCGGTCAAAGTTGCGGCTTCCAAAGTTCTGGCCCACGAATGCACACAGCGCTATGGCGAATCCGTCTGCAGTTATCCAGGAAAGAGACTCTATCTGTGAGCCTACCTTCTGGACGGCAATCTCGGTAGCTCCGAAATGCGATATTATCCTTGCCAGCATGATTGAGAAAACGCAGTAGAGCGTAGACTGGAGCGAGCTTGGAAATCCTATCTTTGCTATTTCTTTTATCTTTGCAAAATCAGGCCTGCTGAATATTCTTATGTTCAGGTGAGGCTGAGGATATTTTTTTATATGGAGGATGAAGAGAAGCCATACGAGGGCCTGCGCTCCGGCCGTAGCTATTGCGGCTCCGGCTACTCCAAGCTTTGGGAATGGCCCTATCCCGAATATCAGCAGTATGTCGAACACGATGTTGAATATGAGGCCGCAGGTGTTGAACAGGAATGGAGTCTTGCTGTCACCCGAGGCATTGAACATGGCGGAAAGCACTGGGGTAGTATACGCGAACACCATGGCAAGGCCGACTATCACGAGATATATCCTTCCCTGCATTATTATCTGAGGGTCGCCGAGTCGGAAATATCCGATGATCTGCTCATTGAAGATCATTATGAATATGGTGAACGCCCATGCTATGAAGGAGTTGAGCCACATGGAGGCCTGAGCGTACTGACGCGCCATGTCAAGATCCTTTCGCCCCATGGACTGGGATATAGTTATCTGCGCACCTATCCTTGCTATCGAAGATGAAGCCTGCGCAAACCACATCAGAAAGCCTGCGCTTCCTACGGCTGCTACGGCGCCGCTGCCGAGTCTTCCTATGCATATCATGTCTATGAAGTTGTATGCCATGTTTATGAATGAAGTCGCGAGTATTGGCATTGAAAGATATATTATCTTCTGCGGTATGCTCCCGACGGTGAGGTCCTGTTTTTCGTTCATATAGTCTCCTGTAATGTAATCGTTAAATGAGTTTACGGGAAATCTGATTTTTTCCCCAAAGAATATTATAAACCAAAACGAGTCAGTTGTCATTGAAATGATACGCAGATGACACGTTTTATGGTGCAAATTGTTTTCAAAGGTGTTACCATGGTAACGCCTTTTTTGCGTGATCAGATGATATAATATTAAAAAACGAATAAAACAGGGGGAAGATATCATGAAATACGTAATCAATGCAGTAAGGATTTTGTTTTTGGCGCTGTTTATTTTTCTTGTCATGACAGGAAGAGTGAGGATGTGGCTGATAATATTTGCGGCAAGCCTTGCAGCCGCACTTTTCTCGGGAAGAATATACTGTGGCTATGTCTGTCCTATGAACACTCTGATGATTCCGACGGAGTGGATATCTAAAAAGCTGAAGCTGCAGAAATCCGTAACTCCGAAGTGGCTGAGCTCAGGCTGGCTTGCATGGCTTGCGCTTGGGGCGAGCATTGCGGGCATGATGTTTGCGAAGAGAGCTCTGCACAGGGATGTTCCGGTGCTCCTCATCTGGCTGGTGGCTTCTGTGATAATAACGCTCAGATACAGGCCGGCGGTATTTCACAATCTGATATGCCCGTTTGGCGTACTACAGAAGATATTTGGAAAAAATCCGGTGTATTCTATGAGGGTGCAGGAGCAGGGATGCATAGGCTGCAGGATGTGCGAGAAGGTATGTCCTTCGGATGCGGTAGCCGTGCGAAGTGAGGACAGAAAAGCTGAGATAAATCCGGCGCTGTGCCTTCAGTGCTCAAACTGCAGTCAGGTGTGTCCAAAAAACACTATTCATTATCTTGGAGGTAAAAAATGAAATATTCAGCAGAAATCTTAAGCGGGAGAGGGAAGTATGTCATCGCTGCGGCTGTGATAGCAGCTATACTTGGCGCGATATATATCTATAATGGAATGATCCTTGATGATTCGAGCATCGTGAGGAAAGAGGACGGACTGTATCTGGAGGCATCCGGAAGCGTGGAAAGCAGCAGCATAATAATAAGCAGCGAGGTTTCAGGCAGCGTAACAGAGGTAAAGGCAAAGGAAGGAGAGATGGTGAAGTCCGGGCAGGCAGTTGCGGTTATAGAAAACACTGCGCTCGAGAGCCAGTATCAGAGGATGAAGAGCTCTCTTGACTCGGCGCTTCAGAACGTGGCCTCCCTTGAGGATGCGCTGAAGGACTACTCAGTCCATAATGAGAAGCTCATTTCTCAGGCGCACAGCACATATATGGCAGCGGAGGCTGAGTATCAGAAGGTAAGGGACGGAGCGAGCGCTGAGGAGATATCTCAGGCGAGAGAGGCCGTAAAGCAGGCAGACATAAACAGGGCGCATATGAAGGCGGCTCTCGAGAGAAGCCGGGTGCTGCTCGAGGCTCAGGGGATTTCGCAGACCGACTATGACGAAGCAGAGAGAAGCCATGAGCTTGCCGAGTCACAGTACAGCTCTGCCGTATCAAGGCTCGAGCTTCTTGAATCCATGCCAACCGACTCGAATCTCAAGATTGCCCAGAGCAGGATGCAGCAGGCAAAGTCGGGCAATGAGCTTGCGATATCGGGAGGCCGGATGCGCATATCTGAGCTTGAAAACCAGCTTGCATCGGCAGGAATACAGGCAGAGCAGGCAAAAAAAGAGCTTATCCAGGCGGAAGCTGAGCTTGAAAAGACTTTCATAAGGTCTCCGGCAGATGGCGTGCTCAGCTCGGTATTCTTCGATAAGGGAGAATTTGTCACGGCAGGAAAGCCGGCGATTGAAATATATGACTCATCAGCTGCGCAGATACAGGTATATGTGTCTGAGGCAGACATTGGACATATAAAGACCGGGCAGGAGGCAAAGCTTTATGTAGACTCCCATGCTGACGAGGTGTTTGGCGGAAAAGTGGTACAGATAAGCAGCGAGGCGGAGTTTACGCCAAAGAACATTCAGACCAAGGCAGAGCGCGTGAATACGGTATTCAGGGTCAGGATTGAGGCCGATGATTCAGGCGGGGTAATAAAGCCGGGAATGCCCGTGGACGTGAATATAAAGATAGATGAGGCGAAGGGAGATCCGCAATGAAAAGGGGCATAGAGATAAACTCTCTTTCCAGAAGCTTTGGAGGCATACGGGCGGTGGATGCGATTGACCTCAAGGTCAGGCACAATACGATATTCGGGCTGATAGGTCCCGACGGGGCAGGAAAGACGACCCTGATGAGGATGCTGTGCTCGCTGATGAAGCCGGACAGCGGGACTGCGCAGATAGGCGGTCTGGACATACGGACTCAGGGCGATGAGATAATAAATCATCTTGGATATATGCCGCAGCGATTCAGCCTTTACGGAGACCTGACCGTGATGGAGAACCTGAGATTTTACTCAGATATATACCAGGTCCCGGCGGATGTGAGGGAGGAAAAGATAGAATATCTTCTGGAGTTCAGCAGGCTGAAAAAGCACTCAGACAAGCTCGCAGATCAGCTGTCTGGAGGAATGAAGCAGAAGCTGGCTCTGTGCTGCAATCTGATACACACGCCTGATTTCCTGATGCTGGATGAGCCAACGACAGGGGTAGACCCGGTAGCTCGAAAGGAGCTGTGGAAAATACTCTTCGATCTCAGAGATCAGGGGGTCACGATACTGATAAGCACTCCATATATGGACGAGGCGCAGAGGTGCGATGAGATAGGCCTCATAGACAGCGGCAGGATAATCGCGAGGGACACGCCTGAAAATATAATAAACAGCTTTGAGAAGCACATAATATGCATATATTCGAGTGACAATTACAGGGCAAGGGATACAGCGCTAATGCAGGAATGCGTCGAAGATGCCTACCTGCTCGGCGAGGAGCTTCATATAGTGGTATCTGATCATGAGGCCGCATACGAGGAGCTGGAGAAGGCGCTTGCATCAGCGGGGACTGAAATCCTGAGCATGGAAAAAATCAGGCCTTCTCTTGAGGATGTTTTTGTCAGCATGATAAAGGGCCAGAAAAGAGAAGGAGGGGTTTAGGTGGAGAATGCCATTGAGATAAGAAACCTTACGAAGAAGTTCGGCGATTTTGTCGCAGTCAATGACATAAGCTTTGACGTTAAAAAGGGAGAGATATTTGGCTTCCTCGGACCGAACGGCTCGGGAAAGACTACGGTCATAAGGATGCTGATAGGGCTGCTCAGCGCTACTTCAGGCAGCGGCAATGTCCTTGGATATGACATAATGAAGGAAAATGCAGAGATAAGAAAGCATACTGGCTACATGTCTCAGAAGTTCAGCCTCTACGATGATATCACGGTCGAGGAGAATCTGGATTTTTATGCAGGTATCTATGGAGTGGCAGATGATCAGCTTGCTCAGAGGAAGAGGGAGATCCTGGAAATGGCTGACCTTGTAGGAAAGGAAAAGCTCATAACGGGGAGTCTTTCCGGAGGCTGGAAGCAGAGGCTGGCACTGGGATGCGCCATCATTCATGAACCGGAGATGCTGTTTCTCGATGAGCCGACCGGGGGCGTGGACCCAATCGCAAGGAGGCAGTTCTGGGACATAATATACAGCCTTTCCCAGAAGGGAGTGACTGTATTCGTGACCACTCACTACATGGACGAGGCGGAGCACTGCAACACCATAGGCTTTTTTTACTATGGCTCTGTGCTGCTTATGGATACTCCACTGAACATGAAGAACCATGTGAGCGGAGCCGCCGGGGACAGTCTGAGCCCTGGGGGCGGCGGAAGCGCCGCTATCGGGGGAAGTACCGCCGTAGCAAAGCCTTCCCTTGAGGATGTATTTGTATATCTGGTTGAGCAGAAGACGGATGAGGAGGACAACCATGAAACTGAACCTTAAGAGAGTGCTTGCCGTAATAAAGAAGGAATTCTCGCAGATCAGAAGGGATAAGCGAACCATCGCCATCATAATAATGATGCCCATAATGGAGCTGCTGCTCTTTGGATATGCTACCTCGACAAGCGTGGAGCATATCGCGGCGGTGGTGCTCAACAATGACATCAGCGCAGAAAGCAATGCGCTTCTGGACAGCTTTACGAATTCACAGTACTTTGACATCGACTACAGTGCTTCGAGCCCTGATCAGGTGCAGGAGCTCATCGACAGAGGGGATGCAAAGGTCGGCATAATAATACCTCCAGAGTATTCAAGCGACATAAGGAGCGGAAGGACTGCCCAGATTCAGCTGGTGATTGACGGCTCGGACCCGACGACTGCCCAGACCATACTCTCGAGTGCGGGGGCCGTGGTTCAGTCCCTGTCTGTGGAGATCGTGAGCCAGAGCATGGGAGCGCAGATGCCTCAGCCACTCGATCTGAGGAGCCGGGTCTGGTACAATCCGGACATGAGCAGCGTATATTTCAATGTTCCGGGGCTTATCGGAGTCATACTGCAGACGGTGACCCTGATGCTCACGTCGTTTTCGATAGTGAGGGAAAGGGAGCGGGGCACGCTCGAGCAGCTGATAGTGACGCCTATAACCAAGATGGAGCTAATGATCGGCAAGATAATCCCGTATATAATCCTGGGGTTCGTGGACATAGTGCTCGCACTTGGGCTCAGTATATTCTGGTTCAAGGTCCCTGTCTCAGGGAGCATAGCGCTTCTGCTGCTGTTCTCAGTAGTCTTCCTGTTCAGCGCGCTTGGGATGGGGCTGCTCATCTCGACCGTATCCAAGAGCCAGCTTCAGGCCATGCAGCTGTCGATGTTCATGATAATGCCCAATATACTGCTTTCGGGATACATGTTTCCGAGAGAGGCCATGTCGGCTCCTATATATGCAATAAGCAATTTCTTCCCGCTGACATTCTTCCTCGATGTGCTCAGAGGCATAATCCTTAAGGGAAACGGCTTTGGAGATCTTGTATTCGAATTCTTCGTGCTTCTTGCTTTTGGCGCAGGATTTCTTTTGCTCTCGACATTGAAGTTCAAGAAGAATATAGAATAGATATTGCGAAAATATGGTATAATAAACTGAAACAGTATATTAATTATATCAGTGAAAACATGAGGTGATATTTTGAAAAATAATCTAAGAAATAATTTCAAGAATAAAAGGACAGGCGTAAAGAAGATAGCTTCGGTTTCGCTTGCGGCCCTCCTGTGCTCAGGGCTTTATGCTCCTGCGATGAATCAGGCATATGCGGCTGGACCGATTCCTGTGACAAAAGTGCAGCCTTATACCCCTAAGGAAGAAGAACCGGTGGCAAAGCTTCCCCTGGATTATGAGACAGCCATAAAGAAGGCAGTAGAGCACAGCATAACTACAAAGATGGCAGAGCTTCAGAGAGAGACGGTGCAGGACAAGATAGATGATCTGTTCACGAGCTATGACACGCTGTTTCTCATAGAGGATTCGGACATGCTCGTGGGAACTCTCGCCAACATGGAGATATACAATACTACGCTGACGACTACGAGAGAGCTGCTGAAGAGACAGAAGACCGTGGATTCAGAGAGCCTTAAGATAACGATAGCAGGCCTGTTCAACAACATCGAGCAGCAGCTGGACACAATAGAGCTGACTAAGAAGAAGATCGCTCAGGGCGATGCCAACATAAGGCTCAAGCAGAAGCAGTATGACCTGGGGATGCTTTCGAAGAATGATCTTGATCTTGCGATTGCAGGGAACAAGGCGCTTAAGAATGACCTGATGCTACTTGAGATAAAGCTGGATGAGCTTTTTGCAGAGCTTGAGAAAAACACGGGAATATCAAAGATAGAAGAGAAGTATGAGCTGGTGCCTCTGGGCATGGTTTATGAAACGCTCGAGATGGAAGCGGATGATATTCAGAGATACAAGGCGAACATAGAGAATTTTGACATCTCCATACTTGCTAAGAAGAATGAGGTAGAGAACAAGACTACGACATTCCAGAACTATCCTGAGATATACAACTTCCAGTATCTTTCATATCTTGCGGGAAATCAGCCAAATCCTCCGTCAATGGATTACAAGAGCACGAGAGATGATAAGAACGTGGCCGAGCTTGACCTCAGCCAGACCATAAAGAATGCAAAGCTGAATGTGGACAAGAACTATGCGAATCTGCAGCAGCTGCAGCAGAACATAGAGATAATGAAGATAGAGCTCGAAAAGCTGAATTATCAGCTGAAGACCCTTCAGGTTCAGTATGACCTCGGAATGGTATCAAAGAACATGTACGACAACACCATGATCTCAAGGCTCGAGCTCGAGAACAAGCTCAGTGGCCTGATGGTACAGCAGAAGCAGCTTAAGCTGCTGTTTGAGAGCCCGTATTTTGCAGGTATGGGAATGTAGGATTTTTGGTAAGGAGTTGATCGGGATGGAACTCAGATTTGAAGGAGATGTACGGCAGCAGAGATACTTCCTTATGCATAAGGACAGCATTATAATGGAGTTTGACTTCAAACAGAAAAGCTATGAAATCAGGAATCATAAGCTGATGCCTTTTTATCTTCAGAAAAGCAGAGATATGCTTGTGGACCTGCGTGAATGGCTCATCAAGAGAACGCTTCCTTTATCCAGAAAAAATGCAGATTTCATGTATATGATCCTTGGAAAGCCTCGAGACAGGTCAGGGGCTCTGGAGATAGCTCTTGAGTATGGGGCGCTTTCGCTTTTTGATCCATACTGGATAAAAGCCGCTGACAGCGGTATATGCTATGAAGATGTAAATCTGTACAAGAAAGAATGGGACAGGATTTTTGGACTGATAGCCATAACTGGCAGCAGAAATATAACATCACTGGAAAAGCTGAGTCCGGAGCTTACGCTTATCGGCTCGTGGGCAAAGTGCCTGATAAGAGAGGACGGAGACATTTGCCTCCTCAAGGCGAGCATGGACGAGGAACTCAAAGACATAGAGGCAGAAGTTACCGTATCAAAGCTTTTGGGAGCGCTGAATATTTCTCATGCAGAATATGAGAGCGCTGAGTATGAAGATTTATTTTGCAGCAAAACGAAGATTCTGACGACTGAATACATGCACTGGGTGAGTGCGGATGAATTTATTGATTTTTCAGGATGCAGCAATCTGTTTGAAATGGGAGTAAAGTACGGAAAAGATAATTTTCTCAAGATGATAATCTGTGACTACATTACCGGGAATATTGACAGGCATCACCAGAACTGGGCATTTGAATATGATGACCAGAATGAGGTCATGGGTCTTTCTCCTCTGTTTGACTTCAATTTCGCATTCTGTGGCACTGTTGACAGAAAAAGCCAGTTTGGCGCAGACAACACCGATTTTGAAGTGGCGGTTTATGTGATCGAAACCTTTCGTATGGAGGATTTTCTTGAGGAAGTCAAAAAAACGGTAAGCGGACTTGATGCTGTCAAGTGGCACCGGGACTATATGATGAGCAGGATAGCAAGGCTTGAGTCCGGGCTTGAAGCTACAATTTTATAAATATTCAATGCCCCACCTTCAAAAACTCAGAAGGTGGTTTTTTTTCGGCCATATTCTCAAAATAAGAATCAGACAGGCGGGAATCAGCATGTGTATGGAGCCTTTACGGAATATTTCTCAGATTGAGAATATCGGGCATGGATATTTCTCGATTTGAGAAACAGGCCATCTGAAAACGGCGGATTGGATCAGAGAGTATTGGAAATGCTGAATTATGAAATTTGGCATGATAATTGCAATTGAATATGAGCAGCAGCAATTTTCAAAATTTTATAATTTTTAAGGAGGAGTTATGGAAAAAAGAAAAGAATTGACAGATTCTGGCAAGAGCAGGTTAAGGCTCAGGATGCCAGACACGGCAGCGCTATTGCTCATGATAATAACGGTTGTGGCGGCATTGACCTACATAATACCGGCAGGCGAGTTTGCAAGGGTGGTGGATGAGGAGACCGGAAGGACTCTTGTTCAGGCAGGGACGTATCAGTCGATAGCATCAAACCCTACGACCTTGAAGGGCTATCTTTCTTCTGTTTTCAGGGGTATCCTTGAGGCATCGGAGATAATAGCATTCATATTTGTAACCGGGGGAGCATTTGGAATAGTTACCCGTACGGGTGCCATAACTACGGGGCTTGAGAACCTCGTGGTAAAGTTCAAGGGCAAGGAGACTATACTTGTCGGAGTTATCATGACGAGCTTTGCGCTCTGCGGAGCGACATTTGGAATGGCAGAAGAGGCGCTGCCGTTCATCGTGATCCTGGTTGCGGTATCGGCAAAGCTTGGATTTGATCCTATAGTCGGGGTGTCAATGGTTGTTGTAGGAATATACGCAGGATATTCGCCGGGGGTGCTGAATCCATTCAATACAGGCATAGCCCAGGGAATAGCAGAGCTTCCGATGTTTTCGGGCATGGGCATCAGGGTGCTGCTGATGGCGGGTTCTATACTGATTGCAGTTCAGCATACGATAAGTCATGGAAGGAAGTTCAAGGCTGAGAATGAAGGCAGGACGGACAGCAGGACGGGCGCGATATTTGATGAATTTGAGGCAAAGAAGCTGAGCGGGACAGACAAGACGATACTGTTTATACTGGTTGCGACGATTGCCGGGCTTATGCTTGGAGTGCTCAAGCAGGGATGGTACCTTGAAGAGATATCCGGACTTTTCATCGCAATGGGCTTTGTCATAGGAATGATCTACTACAAGGGGAATTTTGAGAAGTGCGTGAATTCATTCATAGAGGGCGCAAGTGAGATGGCGACGGCAGCGCTTTTCGTAGGATTCTCAAGAGCCATACTCGTTATAATGCAGGACGGTCAGATAATGGATACGCTGGTTTACTGGATGTCCATACCGCTTTCGAGCATGAGCAGCATATTTGCGGCATGGGGGATATATTTCTCTCAGGGCATAATAAACTTCTTCATTCCTTCCTCGACGGGACAGGCGGTTGTAGTAATGCCGATAATATCTCCGCTGAGCGATGTGATAGGGATAACCCGTCAGACGGCTGTGCTTGCATTTCAGTCGGGAGATGGTTTCTGGAACATGATAACGCCTACTCACTCAGTTCTGATGGCATCTCTGGGACTTGCAGGAGTGACATTTTCATCATGGTTCAAGTTTGCGTACAAGCTGGTAATAAAGTGGTCGATCTGGGTAATGGCAGTGCTTGCATTTGCGGTAACCATAAACTGGGGACCTTTTTAGGAGGGGATTATGAAAGATATAAAATATGCAGTAATCGGAGCCGGTAACGGGGGACAGGCGACAGCTGGTTATCTTGCGGCCAAGGGATATGAGGTAAGACTGTTTGACTTTCTTGAAGAAAATGTTGCTCAGCTGAAGAAGGCAGGTTCTATAGAGCTTTCGGGAGCGCTCGATATGACGGGGACTCCAAAGCTCATAACGGGCAATTTGCGGGAGGTCATAGAAGGGGCTGATATGATCATAGTCGTTAATCCATCGACATATCATGGAAAAATAGCGGCAGAATGCTCAAAATATATAACTGAAGATCAGGTGGTGCTGCTGCATCCTGCATCTACTTTCGGGGCATTTGCATTCAAGAAGGCGCTTGAAGAAAGCGGGTTCGAGAAGGACATAACGATAGGAGAGACTAACACGCTTCTGTTCGCATGCAGGGCTACGGCGCCCGGCAAGGTCATGATAGGTGGAGTGAAGGACAGGCTTATAGCCGCGGCTCTTCCTGCGGATCAGAACGACAGGCTCTACAGTCTCATAGGGCATGCAATACCGGAGCTGGTAATGGGGGAGAATGTATTCGTTACTAGCATGGACAACACGAATCCGCTTGTGCATCCGGGCCCTACTCTGATGAACTGCAACTGGGCAGAGTCAGGGAATAGATTCAAGTATTACCATGAGGGAATTGGGGAGACCATGGGAGCGTTCATTGAAAGAATGGACAGGGAAAGAATAGCAATAGGGGAAAAGCTGGGGCTTGAGCTGGGCAGGAATATATTCAGCATGTATATGCAGTATGATACGGAATATAATACGACAGGTGACAGTCTGTCTGAGGTGTTCAAAAAAGTAGATGCCTATGATTCTATATATGCATCAGCGGACATACGAACAAGGTATATATATGAAGATGTTCCTACAGGGCTCATACCGTTTGTGGAGCTTGGAAGGCTCGTGGGCTGCGATGTCGATTCGATGAATCTGGTGGTAGATATGTGCTGCAAGGTGCTGAACGAAGATTTCTGGAACATGGAAGAAAGCAGGACTCTTGCGAAGCTCGGGCTTGAAGGCATGACGGCCGATCAGATTTACGAATATGCAAGGACTGGAAAGAAATAGGGCGGGAAAAATCGGCATGGGCATCAAAACCTGTGCTGATTTTTTGCATGTTATCTGATATAATCTAAAAATACAAAGAGGTTTTAAGGAGGTTTCAGATGCTTGAGATTTTAGGGATTCAGGAATATGTACAGAAGACGGCAGATATAATTTCTTCTGTCCTGGAGATGGAGATTCTGGTATGCGATCAGAACATGAGGCTGCTGGCGGACTCGGAGAAGGCGGTAGAAGAAGAACATTACATAAACAGAGAATCGATCCTTAACAGCGCGATAAAGAAGAAAGAGACTATTGTAGTCGAGGAGCGCGAAACCGGAAGCCCGGGATGTCTTCTGTGCGAAAGCTATCTGGAATGCACGGTTATGGCAATAATTGCGATACCGATACTGAGAAGCGAAAAGGTAATAGGAGCCATAGGAATATATGCTAATTCTGCCGAGTCAAAACAGAAGCTGCTTTCAAAGCGCGAGTTCTTCATAGGATTCATAAACAACATGTCAGAGCTCATAATAAGCAAGCTTGAAGAGAAGGAGGAGAATATTGAGCTCAGGGCTTTTCAGGAAAAGTTCTCGATGATTGTGGAATCGATAGACATGCCGATACTTGGGATAGATGAAAACAGGAAGATAATTCACTGCAACAAGAGATTCAGAAAGCTTTTCCGAGTTTCGGATGATTATCCGAGCGACCAGATTCTGAAGGTGACAGGAAATCCAAAGTTCAAAGAATACATAAACAGCTGCGCCGCGGAAGAAGAGGTGGAGTTCAGCTTCAATATCAAGGGCAGCGAAATAGAGATAATCGTGGGAACGGACATCATAAAGGTCAATGGAGTGTTCAGGGGGGCTATATTCTATTTCAAGAAAAAGATGGATCTCTATGATGAGGTAAACCGCGTGACTAACAATTTCGTTCAGTTTTCCATGGATGAGATAATCGGGGAGAGCTTTGATGTGAGGAAGCTTAAGACGGAGATAATGGAGTTTTCAAAAAGCAATTCCACAGTGCTGATACAGGGTGAGAGCGGGACAGGAAAAGGGCTTATAGCGCGCGCCATACATTGCAACAGCTCGAGGAGCGATGGGCCTTTCGTGGTTGTCAACTGTGCAGCTATACCAGAGAATCTTCTTGAAAGTGAACTGTTCGGGCATGAGGAGGGGGCGTTTACGGGTTCAATGAAGGGCGGCAAGATAGGAAAGTTTGAGCTTGCCAGCAAAGGCACGCTTTTTCTGGATGAGGTGGGGGAAATACCGATACATCTTCAGGCAAAGCTGCTCAGAGCTGTTCAGGAAAAGAAGATTGAAAGGGTCGGGTCGGCAAGGGAAATAAGCGTGGATATAAGGATATTGACTGCCACAAACAGGGATCTGGAGGAAATGATGAAACTTGGTGAATTCAGGGAAGATCTTTTTTACAGGCTGAATGTAATTCCCATGCATATATCCCCTTTGAGGGAAAGAAGCGAAGATATAAGGCTAATGCTTAAATATTATATCAATAAATACTCGGAAATACTCGACAAGAGTATAGATGGGATTGAAAAGGAAGCCGAGGAGCTGCTTCTGAAATATCACTGGCCCGGGAATATAAGGGAGCTTCAGAATGTAGTCGAATACGCGGTGAACTTTACTCGAAATACCTGGATATCAAGGGATGATCTGCCTAAAAGGGTATTGAATTCTGATATAATGGGACCTGTTACGAAAATAATTCCTCTGTGCGAAGTAGAGAAGTTCTATATAAAAGAAGCAGTAAGGATGTTTGGCAATGATCTTAGCGGCAAGGAAAGAGCAGCAAGGGAACTTGGGATAAGCAGGGCAACGCTTTACAGGAAACTGAAAGAGTAAATGATTTTCAAAAGGAGAGCCGTGGCTCTCCTTTTGCATTTTTCATCAGTATTTCAAGAAGCCTTTCTCAGCCATGGTCGCAAGATCGTGGCTTTTTATTCCGTAATCTGAAATCGTATAGAGCCTGGAGCCAGACCAGATGATGCGGCTGACGTTTTTGGAGGTATCATACCATTTCAGAGCGCTGTCGTCAATCTCGGGCTGCGTAAGATGAGTGGAGGTGCCCCGTAAAACAAAGCCGGTCGAAGGGTTTACGCTGTAGACATACGCTCCCTGGAAACTGAAACGGTTTCCCGTGCCTGAACCGGAGTACAGCATGACCGGAAGTGCGAACAGGTTCTTGTCTTTTGAGAAGAGCAGTGCCCTGTGGTTGTAAAGCACCTCGGAGTAGCTTCCTGAGCTTCCAAGCAGGATCCTGCTTTTTTCAACAGGCTTGCTGACGTCGGTCACGTCGAACATGGCGATCTTTATGCCTCCGACTACAGGCCCGTTCGCCGTTTCGATGATATCCTTTCCGAATCCGATTATGGTGTTTGAGTCATAAGGGTGCAGATAGTCGCTGAAGCCGGGGATTTTGAGATATCCAAGGACTGCAGGCTGAGACGGGTTCTTGAGGTCTATAACATAGAATGGATCCACCTGCCTGAAGGTGACCAGGTAGGCTCTTTCGCCCACGAATCTCGCAGAGAATATGCGCTCGCCGGGCGCAAGGCCTTCGAGCTTTCCTTTGAGCTTCATGCTGCTGTCCAGAACGTAGATGTTATTTTGGGACGTATCGGACCAGGTTTCGCCTGATGTGGTAGCAATGCGGTAGTTTCCGTTATAGGCATCCATCGAGAACTGATTGAGCACGCGTCCGGGCACCGAACCCTTGGCGCTGAAGCTTACCATTCCATCTCTTAAGAGGAATTTGTAGAGCTCAGTCGTGTTGGTGAATACAGGCATTGTGATGCCGCCCTGAGCTCTGTAGTCATAGTGGTAACGGTCCAGGGCTACTATCATGGATTCAGAGTCGGCAAAGAGGTTTGTGCTGCTTCCAAGATATGCCATCTTGTGCGGCGCATTATTCATAAGCTCAAGATCGAAGCCGAGGGTAATCATCAGGTTGGACTCTACAGTATCAGGGAAGTACCTGAGCGATTCAAAGCCGATTACTGATCTGCTCACGACATTTCCACTGGAGGACACAAGCGTATCAGTAAAGGCAGGCAGTACGCTCTCAGCGGTCATTGAATAAGTCGAAATCGGCTTGTTCAGAACCATATAGAGACTGCCTTCTGACAGACGGGAGGTCATGTAGCTGCCATCACCTTCAAACGTTCTGATGAGCTTTGGTGACTCAGGAGCAGTCACATCATAAAAATATATGCGAGTTTTCGGTGTCATCGGAGGCATCGGCATAATATCGGGCACGATTCTTTCCGCCATAGGATAAAACATCTGTCTTGTGCCTATTACTATGAGCCTGCCTTCATGCAGATAAAGCTCTGAAACGGCAAAGCCATCGTCGGAATTGATGGTCGCGATATTTTTCGGGCTTGCCGCGGATATATCCGTGATCTTTATGTCTCCTGAGCGCAGCTGATAAATAGTCCTGCCATCAGTCTTTATGATATCGGCCTCGTCCACGCCCGCAACCTGAACATTAGTTGTGCTGTGGTCATCGCCGGCAGATGGCGCGGATTCAGGCTGCGCTGAAGGCATATCTCCTTTTCCGTCATTGACTGAAGGCGCGGCGGTAAAATCATCGCGATATGGATAGATATAGTTTGAATATTTGCCGGCATACTCAAGTATAAGCTTAAGCTTTTCAAGAGAGTCGACAGTCGGCAGGGCTTCGGTGTAGATGTAAGGCCTGAAGCCGCTCTTTATTGAAATCAGGCGCTTCTTTGCATCCCATCTGACCTCGTTTCCAAACGCTTCGGAGATAAATTTGAGAGGTACAAGCGTGCGTCCGTTCACGATTTTAGCCGGAGCATCCAGCCTTACAAGCTCTCCGTCGATGCTCCCATATGGCGCATCAATCTTGATGGAAATGTTCATTTCGCCGTTGTACGCTGTGGCAATGCGCTGCTGGGCAATCCAGTCAATCTTCAGACCCAGGGCTTCAAATATTGCCTTGAAGGGCACCATGGTCCGGCCATTTTCGATAACAGGCGCCACCCCGGGCGCCAGAGGCTTGCCGTCAATCTCGATGCGGATGCCTTCTGCGGCAAAGCTCTGATGCATGAAGCCCGGAAAAATGCACATCACAGCGACTAGAGACAGCATAACGATTTTTTTGATCATGATATCACGCTCCTTTTTTATCATTTATGCAATCTATATACCCTAAATTCTTCATCAGCTTCAAAAACAAGTCTTATAGCCGTATTTTATAAAGCTTAAAGAAAATATCTATAAGGTGTTTTTTCTGTGACATTCAACTGAAACGCCGGATATGATATAATTAAAAGGCTTATGTAGAAATTCTGTCAGGAAGTACAGTTTTTGCGAATGGAGGTTTTATGAAGATTTTGTTTGACTGCGACAATACCTTTGGAGTAAGCGGATGCGACGTGGACGACGGTCTCGCTCTGCTTTATCTTCTCGGAATGGATGCAGAGATAGTGGGGATAACCGCTACATATGGAAACAGCGACCTTGATACGGTCTTTTCAAATACCCGCCTCATGATAGATGAGCTGGGACTGGATCATATTCCTCTTCTTCGGGGAGGCGCCTGTGAGGGCGACTATGAGAGCGAGGCTTCGGATTTTCTTGCGGAGATGGCAGCGCGCTTCAGGGGAGAGATATTCCTGCTTGCGACCGGGTCTCTGACTAATGTATACGGAGCATTTCTTAAGGATCGGAGCTTTTTTGAAAACCTTGCTGGAGTGTGCCTCATGGGTGGCATAACGCAGACTCTGTATATAAATGGAAAGATAATGAATGAGCTCAACTTCTCCTGTGACAGCTCAGCAGCGCTCGGGGTCATAAGGGAGGCGAAGAATCTCAGTATAGTTACGGGAAACAACTGCCTGAGGGCATTTTTTTCACATGAAGGCCACAGGCAACGTCTCGGCGGCTCGAAGACTGGGATTGCCAGATACATCGACGAAAAGACGTCGTACTGGTATGACTGCATGAAGAAGTACGACATAGAGGGCTTTTATAACTGGGACGTGGTTTCTGCAGCGTATATAATGAAGAGGGAGCTTTTTGAGGACTCTTTTTGCGTGATAAATCCGGACGAAGACTCTATGAAATCGGGAAGGCTGCTTGGAAACGGCACGCCTGTCAGGGTCAATCTTCCGGTCATAAAGGATTCTAAGGTTTTTGAGGACGAGGTATATAGCGCTTATCTTAATATTAAAATATGAAAGGAATAGAATAATGAAGAAAAGACTTATAGCTATTTTTACGGCGGCGGTGATGGGCGTGACGCTCCTTGCGGGCTGCTCAGGAACAGGTACATCCGGTGATGCCGACAAGGAAGCAGGTTTTGACGCTTCGGCGGATTTTGAGCAAATAACAGAGCAGGCAAGAGGCACTAAGGTGACTTTTTACGGCTGGGGCGGAGATGACAAGCGAAATGAATGGCTCGACACAGTGGTGGCATCCTCGCTTAAGGAAAACTATGACATCACCCTTGAGAGAGTTCCGATGGACATCGATCAGATACTGTCAAAGCTTTCCGGAGAGAAGCAGGCAGGCACTGAGGCAGGTTCTGTGGACGTAATCTGGATAAATGGCGAGAATTTCTATTCTGCGAAGGAAAACGGGCTGCTGTTCGGACCTTTTGCAGAGCAGCTGCCAAACTACAAGAGCCTTGTAGATGCTCAGGATGTTGAGAATCTGTATGATTTTGGATATCCTGTGGAGGGATTTGAGGCGCCGTACGGAAAAGCTCAGCTAGTGCTGATGAATGACAGCGCGCTTAACCCTGAGACTCCAAAGAATACAGCCGAGCTTATGGAATATGCAAAGAAATATCCTGGCAAGGTGACATACCCTGCGCTGCCTGATTTTACAGGAAGTGCGTTTGTAAGGAACGTTATTTATGATATATCAGGACATGAGATTTTTGCTGACATGGAGGCGGACAAGGAAACTGTAAGAGCTGCGATAGCTCCTGCAATGGAGTATCTTAAGGAGCTGAGTCCATATCTGTGGAACCAGGGCAAGACTTATCCTGCGTCCTCGACGCTCATGGATAACATGTTCGCTGATGGAGAGCTTGCTATAAACATGAGCTATTCACCTTATTCTGCGGCGCTCAGCATAGCGGACGGGGTTTACCCTGCTACGGTTAGAACATTCCTGTTTGAAAATGGAATGATAGGAAATACGAATTACATGGCGATTGCACAGAATGCTCCCAACAAGGCGGGTGCGATGGTACTCATAAATGAGATGCTGTCTGCGCAGATTCAGGCGAGTCAGCTTGATGTACTCAAGACTCTTCCGGTGGTTTCACATGAGCTGCTTTCTGATGAGGAGAAGGCGCTTTTTGATGCTGTGGATATTGGAGAGGGAACCATAGCTCAGGATGAGCTTCTTTCAAAGAGGCTTCCTGAAATGCCTGCAAAGCTTGTTCCGATAATAGAAGAGATCTGGCTCGAAGAAGTAGCGGGGCAATAATATCTGGCCGGCTGATCCGGCTGCATGGAAGGAAATATATATGAAGAAACTGTATCCATATCTTCTCCTGTCTCCGCTTATATTTCTGGGGGCAATATTTGCTCTGGGTGTGTGCAATGCGCTCATCCAGAGCCTTGGATATATACCGGCGTTTGAGATGAGAGAGCTTACGCTTGACTATTACAGGGCAGTGATTTCTGATCCTGCGCTTTTTGCGTCTGTAAAGACCAGTCTTCATACGGCTCTTGTGTCATCGGTCATTTCGGTGGCTGCAGGAGTCTCGCTCTGCAGCGTGCTCGTATCCTCGAGAGGAAGGTCCTCACGCAGGCTTTTTGCGAGGATGACTGACATAATAAGGATTCCGATACTGGTGCCGCATACTGTTGTGGCATTTTTTGTCATCATAATATTTTCCCAGAGCGGGCTTTTTTCGCGGCTCATGTACGCGGCAGGGCTGGTATCCTCACCTGAGGATTTTCCGATGATACTGTTTGGAAGCGACAGCGCAGGGGTCATAATTGGATATATATGGAAGGAAGCGCCTTTTGTGGCTTATTTCGTGCTGTCATTCATGTCGAGCATAGATGACAGGCTTGGGGAGGCTGCCAGAAACCTGGGAGCGAGTCCTCTGCAGTCGTTTTTCCATATAGTGCTGCCGCTGTGTCTTCCGGTAATAAACAAGGCCTTCGTTATTATATTCGCCTTCGCGTTTGGAGCGTATGAGCTGCCGTTTCTACTGGGAGCGACAACGCCGCGAGCGCTTCCGGTGCAGGCATATATAGAGTACATGCATCCGGATCTGCGGCACAGGGCATATGCGATGGCGATGAATGGCATAATACTTGTGATCACGCTTGGGATTTCGGTGATATATTACTGGCTGACGAAGAAGGCGGAGAGGATCGAGGGGAAGCATTATGAATAGGAAATTATCAGGCATAAGGGAAAGCAAGGCTGCGAATATGGTGCTTTACTTTGCCGCGCTTTGCATAACGGTTCCGCTTCTGATACTTCCTGTGTGGATATTCTTTGGAAGGTGGCAGTGGCCGGAGCTGTTTCCATCGGCATTTTCGCTGAGGGCGCTGAAGAGTATGTTTTCGGATGCAGGCATGGTGGAGGTGCTTTTTTCGAGCGTAATGCTGTCAGCCTGCGTGGCCATTCTTGCTACCTTGACGGGTATAATGGCGGCCCGGGCGCTGGTGCTCTATGATTTCAGGGGAAAGAAGCTGGTCTCGTTTTTCAGCATGCTTCCCATGATAGTTCCTTCGGCGTCTTTTGCGATGGGGGTTCATGTGGTATTTCTGAGGATGGGGCTTGGAGATACCTGGACTGGGCTTCTGCTGGTGCATATGATATATTCGGTGCCATATACGGTGAGCATTATGACGGACATAACGGCCATGGCGGGAGACCGGCTGGAGCTTCAGGCTCAGGTGCTGGGAGTGAGTCCGCTGAAGGCTTTCTGGCATGTCAGCCTTCCTGTTATGATGCCGGGAGTATTGTCGTCTCTCAGCATGGCGTATATAGTATCGTTCAGCCAGTACTTCCTCACGCTGCTTATTGGCGGAGGAAGGGTGAGGACGCTGTCGGTAGTGATGGTGCCCTATATACAGAGCGGGGACAGGACTGTGGCCTCTGCTTATGCTACGCTTTTCATAATGACGCTGATGATTGTATTTGGAGTGATGGAGTTTTTTGCGAGGAGGAAATATGAACAGGCTTTTTCTGACTGATATAAATGTAGAGCTCGGAAAGAAACATATACTTAAGAATGTCAGCCTCGAGGTAAAGACAGGGCAGCTGATATCGCTTCTGGGATCTTCTGGATGCGGCAAGAGCACTCTGCTCAAGACAGTAGCCGGGATTATAGAGCCGTCCTCGGGCGATGTGCTTATAGATGGAAAATCCGTGCTCGGTGTGCCTGTGCACAGGAGAGGGGTTGTCATAGTGTTTCAGGACCTGAGGCTTTTTCCTCATATGACGGTGGCTGAGAACGTGGAGTTCGCTCTTAAGATGAGCGGCATGAAGAAGCAGCAGTACCGTGAGATTGCAAGAGAGCAGCTTGAGAAAGTGAGGCTTGAAGGACTTGAGGACAGAAGGATAAGCCAGATTTCCGGGGGACAGATGCAGAGAGTAGCTCTTGCCAGGGCTTTTGCCGTAAGGCCGTCTGTAATGCTTCTGGACGAGCCTTTTTCTAGCCTTGACGAGGAGCTCAGGCTTGAGATAGGCAATCTGCTGCTTGAACTTCAGAGGGAATCTGAGCTCACTACTGTGCTCGTGACCCATGATACCCAGGAGGCGAGAAGGCTCTCTGATGCTATAGCATACATGAAGGATGGGGAGATAGTAAGATATGAAGAAATCAGGGGATGAAGATTTTGAAAAAGGGCGTAAAAAAACACCAGTCGATTCGACTGGTGTTTTGATGTCAATTTATGATTTTGAAGTCTGTGATTACATTACTCTTACTCCGTGTGAGAAGTTTCTGAACTGTGACAACGGAGATATCTTTACGCTCTGTCCCGGCTGCGGTGCATGGATGTATGATCCTCCACCTACATATATTCCTACGTGTCCTGGTCCGTAAACAAGGTCACCCGGCTGAAGCTCTGATCTCGATACGCTTGTGCCTGCTCGAGACTGTGAATATGACGTTCTTGGAAGTGATACTCCCAGCTGTCTGTATACATATGATGTAAATCCTGAACAGTCAAATCCTCTTGGGGTAGTTCCGCCCCATCTGTATGGAGTTCCCAGGTACTGCTTTGCGATTCCTACTACTCCGCTTGCAGTGCTCTTTGTTCCGTACAGAACTATTTTATCCTGTGGCTTTTCAACCACTTTCTGTGTCAGTACCTTGTTTTCTACTACACTTCCGTTTACCATTGTGACAAGACGGTTTACTTCTCTGACTCCGGATTTTCCTTCTGTCTTGACTTTAGTCTGTCCTATCTTCATAGTAGGGTCTGCTACTTTTTGTACTCCAGGTGCTACTGCCACTGTTCCTTTTTCTTCGTATGATGTCTTTATGTCAAAAAGCTGTGCTATTGTATTTGTCTCAGGAACGAGGCTTCTGGTGAGCTTGGAACGCGATACCGCTGCGCTTGGGTTCACTTTTGAGAGTGCTTCGTGTGATTCAAGTATGTTTTCTTCTGAAACTTTTTCAAGCTTAAGTATTTCTACGTCCTGTATAAAGTTTACTCTTACATTGCTTATCTTTGATGAATCTGACTTTACGACGTAGGGTTGTTTTACAGCATTAAGTACTTTTTGTGCCGTTTCTTCGTCTTTTACTGCCATTACTGCCTTGTTGTCAGATTTGATGATATATGCAGGCATTCTGATGTCGAGTGACTGTTCAAAATTCTGCTTCATTACATCTGTGCTGGTGAATTCTTTATTATCCATTTTTCCCTTTTGATATGCTACATTAAGGTCATATGTTGCGGCTTCACCTTTTTCATCTCTTATTTGTCTGTTAAAGCTTTCCACTGTTTGTTCTGCCTGTGCTTTTGTCTTTACATATCCGACATGTTCTCCATTTGAGACTATCTCGTATCCAACACCAGGCTGGAAGTAGAACAAAGAGCCAACAAGGCATACCAAAGATGCCAGGATGAATAGATAGGGGCTGCGTAAGATGGTCTGCTTCTTCTTAATGGGTTGAAGCTTTATCATTTGCGTTGTCCTCCGTTTCTCTTTCTTAACATTACCAATTATAGCATGCTTTATCTGCATTGAAAAGCTTTTTATTACAAAATAGTTACAATTGGGGTTTGCATGTTTAGTGTGTCAGTAAAATGGTTACCGGGAAAATCGATAAGACCAACAGTTATGGAATATGACAAAAAGAACGGTGTCAGTTAAAAATTACAGAAAGTTTACAGATATATTATCACATTAAACCAAAAAACATAAAAAATATGATTTTATAAGGATTTTATGCGGGAACGATATAAGAACAGGTATGTTTTGATTTATTGGCGTGTCCATGATATAATTGTAATACTATATTGTAATATGACTGTCATGGAATCGTTAAATTTATTTGATAGAATAGAGTAGGATATTTACAATTATTTTTGTTTTTTGACATGAAAACGTGTAATCTGGAGGTAATATAATGAAGAGATTTTTGAGTATCTGTACTGCGGGCATTGTTTTTCTGGCTGGAGGAGCTTTTGCGACGCCGGGATATGCCCTGGCTAAGGACAATGTGACTGTTATCGTCGATGGAGCGCCGATGACAGTTGTGGGACATCCTGCAGTACTGGATGAGACTAAAGGAAGAGTAATGATACCCTTCAAGTCGCTTTTCCTTGCTATCGGTGTAGCTGAGAAGGATATAAAATGGAACACGGCTACGAGCACGGCAAAAGGGACGCGTGAAGGAATCGAGGTTGAGCTTACTAAGAACAGCACTACCGCGAAAGTCAATGGAAAATCTGTCGAGATGGATGCTCCTCCTGTAATTATGGGTACAAGTATGATGGTGCCTCTGTCATTTGTTGCCAATCAGATGGGCGGAGAAACGAAGTGGGAAGGCAATCCTGCGTATAAGGTAAACATAAGCATGGGCAACGGACTTTTCCCGTTTGAGCCTTCAATTCCAACAAATCCTACAAACCCGACTACACCAACAAATCCGACAACTCCTGGAAGCACTGCTCCGGCAAAGGATACTGCGGCATCAAACAGCGAGATCCATGGGACATGGGCTATGCAGAGCGTGAGCAAGGTGAAGTATGCGGTTCAGTTCAGGGCGGACAAGACTATGGACATTAAGAACATTTCTTCAAACAAGGCTGCAAAGGGAACCTACAGCATAAGCGGAGACAATGTGACTGTAAAATCCGATGTCTTAAGTGGTACTTACAAGCTTGAAAAGACTACTTACAGCGGCACGGTATATTATATTCTGAATAACACAGATTCTACAAAGACTCTTGCGATCACGGCAGTGAGCTATGATGAATTCGCAAGTGTATATTAAAGGAGGTATTATATGAAAAGATCAGTACTGAGTCTGCTTGTGGCCTTTATGGTGCTCGGAAGCACTGTCACATCTTATGCAGTGAGCTTCAGCGATCTAGTTAACAGCAAGGGTGCGCCTCACTGGAGTGCGGTATACATCAAGGATATAGCTGAAAAAGGTCTCGTGAGCGGATATTCTGACGGTACATTCAGGCCAAACAGCCCGGTTTCGAGGGTGGATGCGATAGTGTTCATGTCAAGGCTCTATCCGGCAGACATAATAAAGGATACTTATGCGGACAACAAGGCAAAATGGACAACAAAGCTGAATACTTACGGCATTCCGGAGTATGGAAGGCCAGCGATAGTCTTCGCGCTTGAGAACAGCTGGTTTGGCGAGGCTTATCTGAAAGAGTTCATAGACTCTTCCACAAAGAAGCAGAAGGACGCTCTGAGATATGAGTTCTGCGTCTATCTTGTAAGGGCTCTCAACTGGGAGACTCAGCTCAGCAATGCTGCAGTAGTGAAATACAAGGATGCGAGCACTATAATAAAGCAGGCGGTTTCATACATCGAGCTTCTTGGCAGAAAAGGCATAGTTGCGACTACGGGAGAATTCTTCCCTAACAAATCCGTGACAAGAGGCGAGACTGCGAAGATGCTTTCGATATCATATCCGAGCAGTGAGAGAGCAAAGGATGATTCCGGCAATGTAAATCCGGGAACGAAAGATCCTGTGACTCCTGATCCGGGCTCTGACAAGGTAATAATGCCGAGTGGAGTTATAGTCGAAGGTATTATCAAATACGTCGGACTTGACGATAGTAATATGGTAGTGTCAATTGAAGATTCAAAAGGAAACATACTGAGCTTTTCGAACAAGGCGAGCGGCGTCGTGATATCAGTGGATGGAAAGAGCGCCAAGCCCGAGGATGTAAAGGTCGGATATACCGTAAAGCTTTATACTGACAGTACTACCGTAAAGGGTGTCGAGGCTGTGAGCAGGCTCGATATAAACAAGACTGTAAGCGGAGAGATAATAGAAGTTACTTCTTCCTCTATAGAGATAAAGCTCTCAAATGGAAAAACTGAGAAGTATGACATCGCTTCAAAGGCTGATGTTGAGAAGAATGGGAAGGATGCTTCGGTATCGGATCTTGCCTCAGGCGATGATGCTGAGATAAAGATAGAGAAATCCATCGTGACTCAGATCGATGCAGACAGCGTCAAGCGTACTCTCAAGGATGTAGTTATAAAGGGAGTGACCATAAATTCAAACAGCAGCGCGGTGCTAACCTTTATGGATGAAGACGGTGAGATTAGAAAGATGAATCTTTCCAGCTCTTCTGTGATATACATGAAGAATTCGAGGGCGAGCGTATCTGACATAAAGATAGGTTATGAGGCTGATGTATACGCAAACAGCAATGAGATACTGGATCTTACGCTGTACAGCCAGACCAAGGGTGAGGTTTTTATAGGAACCATAGAGGACATAAATACCAGAGACGATTATTTCATGATGAAGGGCTCTGATGGCAAGACAAAGAAGGTAATGATGGATTCAGGCACAGACATATATGATTATATTACTGGAAAGGCGCAGTACATCAGAGATCTTGAGGAAGACCAGAAGGTCATAGTTACAGGATACGAGGGAATTGACGTAATAGAAGCGACAAAGGTTTCCTACTATTATTAATATCATAAGCTGCCGGGTTTTATGACCGGAGGAAGCAAATTTCGTTTTTAACTTTACAATTTTATATATTTTTGGGAGGACTTATTGATGGATGATCGTAATTTAGCTTTGGAACTTGTCAGGGTAACTGAAACAGCAGCACTTGCTTCTGCGAAATTCATGGGCAGAGGAGACAAGAATGGTGCTGACGGCGCCGCAGTTGAAGGTATGAGGATGGCCTTTGAGAGTGTAAATATAAGAGGCGAAATCGTAATAGGTGAAGGTGAACTTGACGAGGCGCCGATGCTTTATGTTGGAGAAAAGGTAGGAAGCGGATTTGGACCAAGCTTTGACATAGCGGTAGACCCGCTTGACGGAACTTCTCTGATAGCAAAAGGTCTTCCAAATGCAATAGCTGTAATTGCGATGGCAAATCAGGGCTGCATGCTCAAGGCTCCGGACACTTATATGGAGAAGATCATAGTGGGACCAAAGGCCAAGGGCTGTATAGACCTTACAAAATCCGTATCAGAAAATCTTCACGCCGTGGCTAAAGCACTTGGCAAGCCTGTGGATGCAATAACTGCTACGCTTCTTGACAGAGAGCGCCATCAGGGAATAGTAGATGAGATAAGAGAAGCGGGAGCAAGGATAAAGGTATTCAATGAAGGAGACATAGCAGCAGGTATTGCGGCATGCTTTGAAAATACCGGAGTGGATATAATGTTTGGAATGGGTGGAGCGCCTGAGGGTGTAATTGCTGCAGCTGCTGTCAAGATACTTGGCGGGGACATGCAGGGAAGGCTGTGCCCGATGAGCGAGCAGGAAGTGGAAAGATGTCACGAGATGGGATTCAGCGATGAGGATATAAACAAGGTCCTTACGCTCGAGGATCTGGTATCTGGAGATGAGATATTCTTTGCGGCGACAGGAGTCACTTCTGGAGATTTCCTCAGAGGCGTGGTTTACACAGGAGACAACATGGCTACGACTCATTCTGTAGTCATGAGATCAAAGAGCGGCACTATCCGTTTTGTTGAGGCTACTCACAAGCTCGATAAGAATGAAATACTCAGAAAGCTCATGAAGGCTTACGGTAACAGATAAGAAAGGGAACTTGATAAAATGCTGTCAAAATTTTTGAAATTACAGAATGGAACTGATATCAGGGGAATCGCAGTTGAAAATGGCAGTCATGAGGTAAATCTCACGGAGGAGGCTGTAAGGGCCATAGCTTTGGGGATGCTTAAGTGGCTTGAGGGCTGTGAGAACAATTCCTGTGACAAGTTCAGGATTGCTGTAGGGATGGATTCGAGGATATCTGGTCCAAAGATTAAATCTGAGATTATCAGGACTTTTGAGAGCTGCGGGGTAAATGTAATTGACTGTAATATGGCTACGACGCCTGCGATGTTCATGACCACAGTCATGGAGAGCTACAGCTGTACGGCTGCGGTTATGATAACTGCAAGCCATCTTCCATATTTCCATAATGGAATGAAGATATTTACAAAAAGAGGCGGCGCTGAAAAAGCTGACATAACTGAAATCCTTAAACATGCATCTGAAGTAGATCCGGCTGTCGAGATGAACGAGATTTCCGGAAGGACGACCGAGGCAAACCTGACAGAGGATTATTCGAGGTTCCTCGTATACAAGATAATGAAGGATACCGGGATGAGCAAGCCTCTTGAGGGTCTGAATATAATAGTCGATGCTGGAAATGGGGCCGGTGGTTTCTTTGCCACTAAGGTGCTGTCCAGCCTTGGCGCGGATTATACGGGAAGCCAGTTTCTGGAGCCGGATGGCATGTTCCCAAACCATGCCCCTAATCCTGAGGACTCTGCGGCCATGAAGTCCCTGTCGGAGGCCGTTATAAGGCAGGGCGCCGATCTGGGAATAATATTCGACACAGATGTAGACAGAGCTGCCATTGTCGGTGACGACGGGAGCGAGATAAACAGGAACTCTCTTATAGCGCTGATCTCTGATATAGTTCTCAGAGAGCATCCGGGCTCTGTGATAGTCACGGACTCAGTCACATCTAACGGGCTGAGCGAGTTCATAGCATCCCGTGGAGGGGTGCATCACAGATTCAAAAGAGGGTACAAGAACGTAATAAATGAAGCAAAACGCATAAACGCTGAGGGAAGCGAAAAGTCCTATCTGGCTATTGAGACATCAGGCCACGCTGCGCTTGAAGAAAATTACTTCCTGGATGACGGGGCATACCTTATAGCAAAGATACTCACGGAGGTATCGAGGCTTAACCAGGAAGGAAGGAAGATACAGAGCCTTATAGCAGACCTTAAGCAGAGCGCAGAGAGCATGGAGTATCGCATCAGGATAACTGCAGGAGACTTTGCGGAGTATGGAAAAAAGGTGATCAGGGATTTTGAGGCATTTGCCGAAGCTACTGAGGGACTTGAGGTGGTGTTTCCAAACCACGAGGGGATAAAGGTCAGGACCGGGGATGGATGGTGCCTTCTGAGGATGTCGCTGCATGAGCCGGTAATGCCGCTCAATGTGGAATCGGACGTGCCGGGGGGAGTCAGCCGTATCATGGAGATCATTGGTACGTTCCTGAAAAATAATGAGGGGCTGGAATTTTGATGATTCGTAAAGGAATAGTGGATGAAGCCGGAAAGAGTTGATTTATATACAAAAGAAGAATACCAGGACATGATAAATGATGAGAATGCGCAGATTGCTGAAGGGGTGCTCGAGATACTTCCTGACGGGTTTGGGTTTTTGCGTGGGGAGAACTATCAGTCAACGGAGAATGATGTCTACATCAGCCCGGCGCAGATAAGAAGATTTAACATGAAGACTGGGGACAAGGTATGCGGAATAACGAGGGAGCCGAAGAACAACGAGAGGTTCAGGGCGGTGCTTTATGTAAAGTCAATAAATGACATCAAGCCCGAGACTGCCGCAAACCGAAGGGATTTTGACAGGCTTACTCCGGTATATCCGAAGGAGAGGCTTGTGCTTGAGGCTGAGCCGGAAAATATTGCGACCAGGATAATAGATATCATGGCGCCAATAGGAAAAGGCCAGAGAGGCATGATAGTCGCGCCGCCAAAGGCTGGGAAGACTACTCTTATAAAGAAAATAGCAAAGGCCATAGAGAAGAATAATCCTGATGTCGAGCTGATCGTGCTTCTTGTCGACGAGAGGCCGGAAGAGGTAACTGACATAAAGGAGTATGTGGACAGCGATGTCATAGCTTCCACATTCGATCAGGAACCTTCTAATCACATAAAGGTGGCCGAGATGGTGCTCGCAAGGGCAAAATGCCTGGTCGAGCACGGCAGGGATGTCGTAATACTTATGGACAGTATCACCAGGCTTTCGAGGGCATACAACCTGACGATAACTCCTACGGGAAGGACTCTTTCGGGAGGACTGGATCCCGGAGCTCTGTACGGGCCAAAGAAGTTCTTTGGTTCGGCGAGGAACATGAGAGAGGGCGGCTCGCTTACGATAATAGCCACTGCGCTCGTGGACACCGGCTCGAGGATGGACGACATGATATTCGAGGAGTTCAAAGGAACCGGAAACATGGAGCTGCATCTTGACAGAAAGCTTGCCGAAAGAAGGATATATCCTGCGATCGACATATTCAAGTCTGGCACGAGAAAAGAGGAGCTGCTGCTTTCTGCGCAGGAGATGGACACAATGGTTACGCTCAGAAAATACTTCTCCAACAAGACTCTTCAGGAAGTGGCAGAGGACGTGATATCTGTCATGAAGAATACGAAGAACAACAGAGAATTCATGGATGCGGTAACAAAAGCCATGAAATAGTAAAAAAACGGGTCAATAAAGAAAGTGTTTTTTGACTTGAACTAATAAATATAGTATGTTATAATATACAAGTTAAATTATGATTTTATGTGAGGAGAGGTGAAAAAAATGAAACAGGGAATTCATCCAAAGTATAACGAAGTTCAAGTACACTGTGCTTGTGGATATACATTTACAGCTGGATCTACAAAGGACGAGATACGTGTAGAGACTTGTTCACAGTGCCATCCTTTCTATACAGGTCAGAACAAGAGTATAGAAAAAGGCGGAAGAGTTGAGAAATTCAACAAAAAATTCAACAGAGGCTAATAGCATGAAATGGACACGGGAGTCAATCCGGTGTCTTTTTTTTGCGCGGATTCAATTTCTGGTTTATTTCTCATATACAATCTGATATAATAAAGTGGTAGAAGTATGACTTGGAGGATAAATATATATGTACAGACCCAGAGGACACGGATATATAGAGATGGTAGTAGGACCAATGTATTCGGGCAAAAGCGAGGAACTGATAAGAAGGCTTACCAGGGCAAAGATCGCAAAACAGGATGTTATAGTTTTCAAGCCTTCGATAGATGACAGATACAGCGCTGCAGATGTGGTTTCTCACAGCGGGATAGCTCTTCAGGCGGTGGCTGTAAACAAGCTGGATACGATATGGGATTTTATAACCGAAGATACTCAGGTTGCAGGATTTGACGAGGTTCAGTTTTTTGAGCAGGGAATAGTCGACATAGTAATAAAACTTGCAGACATGGGTATAAGAGTCATATGTGCTGGGCTGGATATGGATTTTAAGGCAGTGCCATTTGGAGTTATACCGGAGCTTCTTGCGAGAGCAGAGTTTGTGGACAAGCTTCAGGCGGTATGTGTAAAATGCGGAGACCCTGCCACAAGGACCCAGAGGATAATAGACGGAAAGCCGGCCAGATATGATGATCCTGTCATACTCGTAGGTGCGACTGAGAGCTATGAGGCAAGATGCCGCAAATGCCATCAGATAGGACTAAACATTAAGTAGTTATATCTATATAAATTTGTATATAGATATGTACAAATATACTCACAGTCCCATAATACCCTGTTAGTATATGACTTAATGTCAGGTTTCAAGCCTAAGTGAATACTGCACTGTGAAAACATGCTGTATGATGAACTACGATTGTATGAATGCTGAAGACTTACCTTCAGATGTGATTTGCAGTCTGAAGCTCTAAGAGTACAAAGGATGACCGACTTCTAATTGGGTGAAGTCAAACACCGAAATACATGAGCACCATACTGTCATTGGCAAGCAGAAAAATCCCACGAAAGTGAGAGTGGTTAGAAATGACCGAATATTGTTTTGTGTTAGACAAAGACAACAAAAAGCTTTCGCCTACAAATGTTAATAATGGATGGAGATTAATCAGAAGGCAAAAAGCAGAACTGGTTTCCAGATATCCCATGGCAATAAAGCTTAAAAAAGTAGTTAAAGATGAAGACACAGACAAATCTGAATTTTCATGTGGTATAGATACAGGAAGTATTTATACAGGCATTGCAATCGTTCAGAGGTGCAGCACAGGGAATAAACCGGTTTTCAAAGGAACTTTGGAGCACAGGCAAGATGTAAAACAAAAAATGGAAATAAGACGTGGCTACAGGAGATATAAAAGAAGCAATAAACGATACAGGAAAGCGAGATTTGACAATAGATCTGCCAGTAAAAGAATCAACAGAGCAGCTCCCAGCATATTACAGAAAAAACAGGCTATCGTCAGGGTATTAAACAGCCTTAATAAGTATATAAATATATCAAAGGTCGTAATAGAAGACGTAGCCATAGATATCAGAGCATTGACCGAAGGTTGTAAACTGTATAAATGGCAGTATCAGCAGTCAAACAGATTAGATGAAAATATAAGAAAAGCTGTTATTCTCAGAGATAAGTGCAAATGTATGGAATGCAGCAGATCAAACACTAAATTAGAGGTACATCATATTGTTCCAAAGCGATCAAACGGCAAAAACAACCTGGGAAATTTGATAACACTCTGTTCTAAATGTCACGATGAAACTAAAGGCAGGGAAGAACAGTTCATCAATAAATATCAGGGGATGATAGATGGCAAAAACATAAGGTTTGATTATGCCCAGCATGTTATGCAAGGCAAGAATTGGCTTAGAAAAGAATTATCTAAACAATTTCATGTGGAATTTACTTTTGGTTCAGATACTGCAAACAAAAGAATCGACTGGAATATAGAAAAGACCCACGCCAATGATGCCATATGCATTGCAGGCCTTGAAGTCAATGAAAGAAAGTGCGGTATTAAGGACTGGACGATAAAAACAATCAACAGGCGCTGCAAATCAAAACTTAAAGAAGAAGTATGCGGATTCAGGCACAGGGATTATGCGGAATATACAGACACTAAAGGAGTAAGTTATACAGGATATGTAACAGCCATGTACCCTGAATTAAATGCCATCAATATTAACTCTCCACAAAAACATTTGAAAAAAGCAAATGCAGAGAAATGTAAATTAGTGTGGAGGTTTAATAAGATATATTGGTTTTAAATGGTGTATAATAAATGCACTTAAAAACATTTGACTATACTTTTGATAGGAGAATAATTGATGTATTTGAAGGATAAAGCAAGGATTCCTGCCGGTGGTCAGGCCCTTATAGAGGGAGTCATGATGAAATGTGGCTCAAGCAAGGCCATAGCGGTAAGGAAAAGCGACGGTACGATAGAGGTGAAGCGTGAAAAGCTCTCTGTTCCAAAAGATGGGAGCATAAAGAAGCTTCCCTTTGTCAGAGGAATGTTCATGCTTGTAGAATCCATGGTAGAGGGAGGAAAAGACCTCACGTATTCTGCCAACCTATATGCAGAGGGATTTGATGAAGAAGAGGAGTCAAAGTTTGACAGATGGCTGAGAAAGGTATTCGGGGACAGGCTCGATGACGTGATAAACCTGGTGTCGATAGTACTTTCTGTTATAATTGCCGTTGGGCTGTTCATAGTGCTTCCTACGGTAATAGGAAAGGGAGTCGCGACGGACAGGACTTTTACAGTTGCTCTCAGAGAGGGCGCGCTCAAGCTGTCCATATTCGTAGGCTATCTTCTGCTGATGTCCCAGATGAAGGACATAAAGAGGGTATTTCAGTACCATGGAGCAGAGCACAAGAGCATATTTGCATATGAGCAGGGTCTTGAGCTGAATTTGGAGAACGTTAAGAAGATGGGAAGGCTTCATCCGAGATGCGGAACCAACTTCATGTTCGTGGTAATCGCGATATCGATAGCAATATTCAGCTTTGTAGGAATAAGAAACGTATGGCTGAGAAGCCTTGTCAAGATAGCTGTATTCCCGCTCATGGCAGGGATATCATACGAAATAATAAGGTTTGCAGGCAAGCATCAGAACGGGTTCACCAGAGCCATGGTGTGGCCGGGACTGATGATGCAGAAGATAACAACGAAGGAACCGGATGACTCACAGATAGAGGTAGCGATTGCATCGCTTAAGGCCGTGCTTGAGGATGAAGGGATAATCAAGAGGGAATTTGCGACTACGGCTGAGGTCGTTGATCCAGAGACTCTTATATAAAGGCGGTGCAGGATTTGTCGGTTGATAACGGATTTTCGCTTGGAGAGGCGGCGGAGCTTGGACGGGAGCTGCTTCAGGAGATGGGGCTTGACTACGGCGCAGCTGCGATGGAGACGGATCTGATAATAAGGGAAGTAACCGGCTTTGACCGGATTCACATAATGCTTAATCCAGACCAGGGCATAGGGCAGCAGCTTTATGAAGAGATTGTCAGGCTGCTTGAGCTCAGGAGATCGACCATGCCCATGGCATATGTGCTTGGACACCGTGATTTCATGGGGCTGGATTTTTACTGTGAGCAGGGCGTGCTCATACCAAGATCTGACACTGAAGTCCTGGTAGAGACTGTGATCGAAAAGCTTGAAGCGCAGGAAGAAAAGACCGGATCACAAAAGCCGGAGAGCCTCTACGGAATAGAAATCGGCGTTGGCACCGGGATAATCTCGATATCGCTGCTCAGGCATTTTTCGGTGCTCAGCATGGTTGCGGGAGACGTAAATGAAGTCGCAATTGAGCTGGCAAGAAAAAATGCAGCATATGCGGATGAGCAGATAATGGAAATGCAGGGAGAACACGTCAGCATAAGCAAAAGGCTGAGCGTCATATATTCAGATATATTTCAGAACATAGAATCGCTGAGGCTGTATGATGCAGACAACCATGCGGACCTGTATGATTTTATTGTTTCCAATCCACCGTATATAAAAACGGATGTCATCGACACCCTGATGAGCGACGTGAAGGATTTCGAGCCTCACAGCGCTCTTGACGGAATGGATGACGGTCTTTATTTTTACAGGCAGATAACAGATCGGGGATATGACATGATAAGGCCTGGAGGCTTTGTGGCATTTGAAATCGGATTTGACCAGGGAGAGGAGGTAAGTGAGCTTATGAAAAAAAGAGGATACAGAGATGTTGAGATACGTAAGGACCTTGCCGGACTCGACAGAGTGGTCACAGGGTTCAGGTAGCGGCCCTGGCGGCATGCAGGCGGATTTCAGGATGAAGTATAAAAATAAAAGATAAAGTATATATATACAGGAGAGAGGTTAATATGTTTGATAAATTAGGAGTACTTGAAGAAAAATTTGAGGATCTGAACATGAGAGTGGCTGACCCGGAGATAATTTCGGACCAGTCTACATGGCAGAAGCTCATGAAGGAGGTTTCGGACCTGGAGCCTATCGTGAGCAAGTACAGGGAGTACAAACAGACAAAGGAAGATATAGAGGCGGCGAAGGAAATTCTTGATACATCGAGCGATGAGGAGTTTCGTGAGCTTGCAAAAATGGAGCTTTCTGAAAAGGAAGCTGACATGGAAACCATACAGAGTGAAATGAAGATACTGATGCTTCCAAAGGATCCTAATGATGACAAGAACGTCATCGTGGAGATAAGAGGAGGCGCAGGCGGAGATGAGGCGGCGCTTTTTGCGGGAGTACTGTTCAGGATGTATTCCATGTATGCTTCAGCAAGGAGATGGAAGGTAGAGCTCCTTTCTTCGAATGAAACGGGAATAGGCGGCTACAAGGAAGTCGTATTCATGATAAATGGAAAAGGCGCATACTCAAGGCTCAAGTTCGAGTCGGGAGTGCACAGGGTCCAAAGAGTACCTGATACTGAGTCGAGTGGAAGAATACACACTTCTACGGCTACGGTTGCAGTGCTTCCTGAAGTTGAGGATGTAGAAGTAGAGCTGAACATGAATGATGTAAGAGTCGACGTGTTCAGGTCATCCGGAAACGGAGGCCAGTCGGTAAATACGACTGACTCGGCGGTAAGGCTTACGCATGCGCCTACAGGCATAGTGATCTCGATGCAGGATGAAAAATCCCAGCTCAAGAACAAGGAGAAGGCATTCAAGATCCTGAGAGCAAAGCTGTATGACATCGAGCTTGAAAAATCTCAGAAGGCTATGGCTCAGGAGAGAAAGAGCCAGGTTGGAACGGGAGACAGATCTGAGAGGATAAGGACATACAACTATCCTCAGGGAAGAGTGAGCGATCACAGGATAAACATGACGCTTTACAAGCTGGAGCAGTTTGTGAACGGGGACATGGATGAGATGATAGATGCGCTCATAACTACTGACCAGACTGACAAAATGCAGTCTATATAAAAAGGTGAAGAAAATGTGTGCCAAAGTAGCAAGAGTCTCAGCTGAAGGCTCATCGGAATCGGAAATGAAGCATCTGCTCGAGGCAGGAAGGATACTCAGGGAAGGCGGCACGGTCGTATTTCCTACTGAGACGGTGTACGGGCTTGGAGCCAATGCGCTTTCTCCTGACGCGGCAAGAAAGATATACCTGGCAAAGGGAAGGCCGTCTGACAATCCTCTCATCGTTCACATATCAAGGGTTGACATGCTGTATGACATAGCTGAGGACATCGGCAGCGATGCACTCATGCTCATGGATGCATTCTGGCCGGGGCCGCTTACCATGATATTTCGAAAGAAGGATATAGTTCCTCTGGCAACGACCGGAGGGCTGGATACCGTAGCAGTGAGGATGCCAGGACACAAGGCGGCGCTGAAGCTAATAGAGGCTGCGGGTGTTCCTGTAGCGGCTCCATCTGCTAACATATCCGGAAGGCCTTCGATAACAAGCAGCAGATATGTTCTCGATGAGTTTGCAGACAGCGTGGACATGATAATAATAGGCGAGAACTCTGAGATAGGCATAGAATCAACCGTGGTAGACATGACTGAGGAAGTGCCTGTGGTGCTGAGGCCGGGAAAGATAAGCCAGAATGATATTTTTGATGTGATTTCTCAGGGAGACTCTGCAAAGCGCGAGTTTCTGGATAAAAAGCTCTATGAGATCACGGGAAATCACTGCGAAAGGCCGGCAAGGTCGCCTGGAATGAAGTACAGGCATTACAGCCCAAAGGCCAGGGTGATTGTGGAAGAGCCGGGCAGGAGTGCGATAGATATAATGAAAGAATATCTGGAGCTGCTTTCTGAGAATGGAAAGCATGTGTACGAAGATGGAGACATAATGGTCTTTTGCATCGAGGAGAATGCACCTCTTTATGGAGACCATGCATATATCCTTGGAGAGGACAGCAGCGAGATTGCGAGGAATCTGTTCACCAGCCTTCGCATGATGGATGACATGGGCGTTAAGCTCATAATAAGCGAGTTTTTCAGCGGAGACGAGCTTGCCTGTGCGGTAATGAACAGGCTTGTGAAAGCTTCATCAAATATATAGAAATAGTGGAGGTAAATATGAAAATTGGAGTGAGCTCTGACCACGGTGGTATCAATCTGAAGGAGAAGATAAAGCTTCATCTTCAGGCAAGAGGAATTGAGGTTACTGATTTCGGCACTGATTCTACGGAGTCTGTGGATTATCCTGATTATGGAAAAATCCTTGCAGAGGCGGTAGCCAGGGGCGAGGTACAGTACGGAATCGCTATCTGCGGTACTGGAATAGGTATATCTCTTGCTGCGAACAAGGTTAAGGGTATAAGATGCGCAAACGTATCTGATACTTTCTCTGCAAGGATGGCAAAGATGCACAACAACTGCCAGATGATAGCTCTTGGAGAGAGAACGGTAGGGCCGGGACTTGCTATGGACATAGTGGATGCGTTCCTGAATGCCGAATTTGAAGGCGGAAGACATGCGATCAGGGTATCAAAGATAATGGAGATAGAAGAATAGGAGAGAACTATGTCAAAGGTTGTAATTTTCGATCACCCGCTTATCCAGCATAAGCTTACTATGATGAGGGACAAGAACACAGGATCACTTTCTTTCAGAGAGCTTGTAAAGGAAGTCGGAACCCTCATGGTATATGAGATCACCAGAGATCTTCCTCTTGAGGATGTTGAAATTGAGACTCCGGTTACAAAGATGACTGGAAAGATAATAGCTGGCAAAAAGCTTGCGGTTGTGCCGATACTGAGAGCAGGACTTGGAATGGTTGAGGGAATACTTGAGCTGATACCGGCTGCAAAGGTAGGACATATAGGTCTTTACAGAGATCCTGAGACTCACAAGCCTGTAGAGTATTTCTGCAAGCTTCCACAGGACCTTGCGGACAGAGATATATTCGTAGTTGATCCTATGCTTGCCACAGGGGGCTCAGCTGAGGCTGCGATAACCATGCTCAAGGAGAAGGGCGCTAAGAAGATAATACTCATATGCCTTGTAGGATGCCCTGAGGGAGTAAGCTTCATACAGGAGCATCATCCGGACGTGGATATCTACCTTGCCGCGTGTGACGAAAAGCTTGACGAACATTGCTATATAGTTCCTGGCCTTGGAGATGCAGGCGACAGGATATTCGGAACAAAATAATTTTTGCTCTGGCTTTATGTGGTAAACCTTGATTTGGTGGCAGTGCTGCCTTGTCGAGGTTACCTTTATATAAAGGGCTTTATAATATTAAGAAAGGAGTTTTATGAAAAAAAGAAGACTGCTGTATTATTACTTATGGATAATCCTTCTGTTTTCATATTTTATTGTATGTGGAATGTTTCTTCAGCCTCCGGGCGAGATTGTGAGAGGACTCTACAGCATAATGACCGATCCGTCGGTTCTTGTATCTGACTATCTGGAGGTAGGCGGCATAGCTGCGACATTCATCAATGCGGGGCTTCTGGGCATAATATGCACCGCAATAGTCATGAAGCTGGACATGAAGCCCAATGGCTCCATATATCTTGCGCTTTTCTGCGTGTTCGGGTTTGGTTTTTTTGGAAAGAACCTGCTGAATATATGGCCGATACTTACGGGAGCTTATATGTATTCGAGGAGAAAGCGGCAGCCTTTTCGTAACTACATAGTCATAGCGCTTCTGAGCACGAGCCTTGCGCCTGCGGTCAATCAGATCTTCGTGCTGATTGATGGCCCTACCGTGTCTGCCATGATACTGTCTGCGTTCTCGGGGGTAATGCTGGGATTCGTGATGCCTCCTATAGCATCTCACTGCGTGAAGATGCATGAGGGATTCATACTTACGAATTCGGGATTTGCAAGCGGGTTCATAGCGATAGTATTTGTTTCGATGTTCAGGTCTTTTGGAGTGGAGCTCAAGAACAGGGAGGTATGGTCCTCAAATTATACCAATGAGCTTGCCGTAGCGATAATATTCGTTATGCTGTGCATGATATTCGTAGGATTCATAAAAAAGGACGAATCCTCAAGGACTCTCGTGGAGCTCAATGAGGAGACGGGACGTCTGGTTACGGATTTCTTCGTGCTTTATGGAAAGCACATACCGCTAATCAACATGGGAATTGTTGGGATAGTATACACGGTGTTCACGCTGATATGGGCAGGTTCGCTGAATGGGCCTTTTACGGCGGGAATATTCACTATCGTAGGCTTTGCGGGATTTGGACTTAATCTTAGGAACGTGATTCCCATAACTGTGGGCGCGGTGCTGGGATCCATGCTCAATATATGGCCTCACAATTCGAATACTCTCATGGTTATAATTCTTTTTGGTACGGCCCTTGCGCCGTTTTCTGGATATTACGGTCCTGTGTGGGGTATACTGGCTGGATTTATCCATATGTGCATTGCACTGAACCTGAGCAGCATAACTGCCGGGATAAATTTGTATAATAATGGATTTATTGCCGGAATTGTGGTAATATGTCTATTGCCTGTAGCTTCATCGCTTAGGGACGATTATTGATGTGGAGGTATCTGGAATGAGCAGACGCAATACAGCGCATGTAGATCACAGACTTATCAGCATTGTTGATGAGATGCTTACTTTTTTTTACAGCCTCAGGGCTGAGGATATAAAGATGGAAATCGGTATCGAGGACACGCACACTGACCTCACCTTCAGTGCCAGGATAAAGGCGCCGATTGAGCCAAAGAGGCTTGCAAAGATCAAGAAGCTCCTTGCGTCTCCAAGGGCACATGAGATGGAGGAATATTACTGGGGCCTTACCGGAAATGACATGACTCCGAGCACGGAGCTCAGCCTTGTAGGAATGATGATCGATGATTTCGAGATCGAGTACCAGGAAGGGACTGAGGATTTCTTCATAAGGATGAGAAGAGACAACATCCATCTGCACAATGGCAAATAGAGGAATTAAAGCGGGAAGTAAAGGAATTCTGAAAAAAATTATTTAAATTTTTATTACAAACCTTTTCCTGAGTTGACAAATATCTGTAAAGGGTATAAGTTATATGTTAAGGAGTGAACATGGCTGTTTTTGGAGTAGGAACTGATATTATCGAGATAGCAAGAATCTCAGATATTCTAAGCAGAGGAGACCGATTTCTTGAGAGAGTGCTTACAGCAAATGAGAGAGAATATCTCAGGCTCAGAGGCATGAAGCATGAATCCGTGGCTTCCATGTGGTGCGCAAAGGAAGCTGTGGCAAAGGCCCTCGGCACAGGAATCCGGGGATTTGAAATGAAGGACATCGAGATAATACACGACGATCTGGGCAAGCCCGCGGTGCTTCTTCACTCTGGCGCATCAGAGACGGCTGAGAGGCTCGGCGCAGGCAGCATCCTGCTGAGCATATCTCACTGCAGGCAGTATGCGGTAGCGATGTGTGTAATAGAGAAAAGGGAAGGTGCATTATGAACATTTATATGCCTACATGGGCAGAGATCAATCTTGACAACATAATACATAATTACAGGAGTCTAAGGGCTCTTACGAAAGAAGGAACCAAGAGCTGCGCTATCATAAAGGCCAACGGATACGGCCACGGAAGCGTGGAGCTTGCAAAGGTTCTTGAAGAAGATGGATGCGACTATTTCGGGGTTGCCACAGCAAATGAGGCGCTCGAGCTTAGAAAGCATGGCATCAAGGCACCGGTGATGTGTCTGGCGTACATAGAAGAAGATCTTTACGGTGAGTTCATCGAAAAGGAGATAGACATACCTCTTTTCAGCTATCAGACTGCGAAGAAGGTGTCTGACAGAGCAGCAGAGCTCGGAAAAAGTGCAAGGATCCAGGTGAAGCTCGATACAGGAATGTCAAGAGTAGGATTTCAGTGCAATGATGAGACAGTTGGAGAGCTTGAGAAGATAAGCAAGCTTCCAAACCTTATACTTCAGGGCATATTCACACACTTTGCAAAGGCTGATGAATGGGACAGATCTGAGACGGATCTTCAGTTCAGCAGATATGAAAAAATTGTTAAGGCAATAGAAGAAAAGGGCATAAGATTCAATATCAGACATGTATGCAACAGTGCAGGTACGATAATGTATCCGGAGTATCATCTGGATATGGTCAGGATGGGTATAAGCCTCTACGGGCATTATCCTTCTGATGAGGTTGAAAAGGAGAGAGTGGAACTTAGGCCGGCTATGGCGCTTAAGACAAAGATTTCCCATGTGAAGCTGCTTGAAGAGGGCAGAGGGGTAGGCTATGGCCACAAGTATATAGTGGAAAACGGCAGCAAGTACATTGCTACTGCGCCAATAGGCTATGCAGACGGCTTTACCAGGATGCTGAGCCAGAAGGCGGACGTGCTCATCAATGACAGGCTCTACAATCTGGCAGGGAATATCTGCATGGATCAGAGCATGTTCCTTGTGGATGAGACAGTTTCAACTGGGGATATAATTACCATTTTTTCAGAGGATGAAAAAATACGAGTGGAAAGGTTGGCCAAACGACTGGGGACGATCAACTATGAGATTTTGTGCATGGTTCAGAGAAGGATTCCGAGACTTTATATCAGGGATGGAAAAATCTGCAGGACTGTAAATTATCTTATTGACTGATCCACGTTTTTTGGCAGGGTTTAAATTATGAATAGCAATACGATTATTAAGAGAGGCGAGGTATATTATGCCGATCTTAGTCCAGTCGTAGGTTCGGAGCAGGGTGGAGTAAGGCCGGTGCTTGTTATCCAGAATGATATTGGAAACAAGTACTCGCCAACCATAATTGTAGCGGCAATAACATCTCAGTTGAACAAGGCAAAACTGCCTACACATATTGAAATTAAATCCGGAAACTACGGTCTGGTCAAGGACTCGGTATTGTTGCTGGAGCAGATCAGGACAATTGACAGAAAAAGACTGAAGGACCGAATCGGAAGGTGCGATGCTGCTTTTATGACGAGAGTGAATAAGGCACTGTCCATAAGTATAGCGCTGAATGAAGAATAGTTTGTACATATGCCAGTCGCTTAGCCAGCGGCTGGTTTTCTGTTGTGCAAATGGGGCAGAAATGATATAATATTACCGTATGTAAAAAAAGAGGAAGATTTGAAAGGAACGGTTATGAAGATAAACAGGATCTTGGCCGCAGCTGTGGCTGTGGGGATTGCGTTTTCTGCACTTCTCACTATTCAGAGGTTTGACAGAGAATCGGATTATAAGACGTATGAAGTTAACATGTATTATTCAGAGCTTGAGAAAGTGGCATCACAGGAAGGCGTGAGCATGGATGACATGCTTGAGGATATGAAGGATACGGGCATAACAAACATGCTTATAAAGGAAGATACGCTGCAGAGTCTTAAGCAGAATCCAGCTGTAAGCCTCACGACGAGGATGAGCGGGTATGATCTTATTATAGAATCTGAGGACAGCGCGCTGATCCAGAGGATATACAGAGCCTTCATGGATGTGAAGAAGGATGACAGGAGCGTAACACTCGAGGATGATAAAACCATAAGGATTGAAGGAACGTCACTTGATTACATAGAGGGTCAGGTACTTACCGTGGGATCATATGGACAGAAGAACGTGACATCTACGGTATGGTCTGGCTCAATGCTTGAGACTGCAGGGCTCGGATATGATGAAAAGGCGCTCGAGCTTTCAAAGAAACACGGATTTGGAGTCATTCTGTCTCCAAACTACTATGCTGACTTTCAGTCTGCAGAAAAATCAGTGGATGCATTCCTTGATACTATAGACAGCTCGCAGATCGAGCCAAGCCACATAATCTTCAGCGGGAATCAGGTCCTTGGATTTGACTATCCGGAAATGAAGAGGATGCAGGATGAGGCAGCGGATGCGGGTATAAAGAAATTCGTATATCCGCCGCTTGAAAAGCTTGCGACAGGACTTGAGGACAGGGACATAGCCGTAGCGATGATAGAATCGAGCTCTCAGGGAGGATACCTGAAGACGGACGGGATGATGGAGCTTCTCAAGCTCATGGATTTTGATGCCGTGGGATCGTATCTGACATGGGATTTTGTAACAAACAAATACGACTATGAGATTCCTTTTCATCACAATGGTGAAGAGATTGCAAATATAATGTTCAGGGGAATAACTACAAGAAACATAAGAGTCATATCATTAAAGCCATTCATCAAGGATGGACGGTATATATCAGACCCTCAGGCATATGCAAATGTGCTTGACAATATTGAAAAAAGGCTTGCTGCGGTAGACATGAAGCCGGCAAGACTCAAGACCATGGAATTCTTCAGTCCGAATCCTCTTATGAGGATACCTGTGGCAATGGGGATAATCGCGGCCTGGCTGATGATAATAGACAATCTTTTCGCGCTTAATAAGAAGAAATCGCTGTATATACTGCTCGGGCTTGGAACGGCGGCTTCGGCGGCGCTGATAGCTTCAGGCATGATGTCTGCAATAGTGGAAAAGGGATTTGCGCTCCTTGGAGCCATGACTATGCCTTCTCTTGCAGGATGCTGGCTGATATCAAGGCTGAGAAGGATTGAAAGCGACCTTCTGTATACCTCAAAGGCGAAGGCGTTTTTGAAATCTGAGCTCATGATGCTCGGTGCAATACTGATAACTCTTGGGAGCGTGCTTTTTGAGGTGGCTATGCTTACTCACAGCAGATACCTGCTTGGAGTGGATACCTTTGCAGGAGTAAAGATATCGCAGGTGGTTCCTATGGGTATAATCCTTCTCATGTATATCGCATATTTTGGATACAGGAGAAACACGGACAGCGAGATAACCGGGATAACTTCAGGAGATGTGCTGAGATTTGCGAATGATACAATAAAGGTATGGCAGATAGCTGCTATTGGAATTTTTGCTGCGGTGCTGATGGTTTTCATGGCAAGATCGGGGAATACTGCGGCTGAGCCCTCTGCGGCTGAGGTTCTGATGAGAAACTTCTTTGAGTTCATATTCCCGGCAAGGCCGAGAACCAAGGCCATATTTGCTGGAATTCCGTTTACTGTAATAATGCTGTACCTTTCGCAGACAGGCAGAAACCACAAAATAAATATAGCATTTATAGTGCTTTCGAGCATAGGACTTGTTAATACGGTAAATACGTTTTCACATACCAAGGCGGCGCTTACAGTATCTGTATTCAGGACAGGAGCAGAGCTTTTTGTAGGCTCTCTGGTTGCGCTGGCGGGTATAATTATGATAGAGGCTGTTATATACATCTGCGGCCGAATGAAGGATAAAATGAAAAATGAGAAAGGCAGTGTGCTAAATGGGCTATAAGATTCTGCTTTCGGGATATTTTGGGTTTGACAACGTAGGGGATGAGGCTATACTCAATGCCATGGTAAAGGGAATAAGGAAGGAAATGCCTGACGCCGAGCTTGTTGCGATGTCTGCAAATCCTGAGCTTACAGCGAGAAAAAACGGAATCAGGGCGATAGACAGAATGAGCATCATTTCCATAATGAAGGAAATGAGGGATATGGACCTCTTCATAAGCGGTGGAGGATCTCTCTTTCAGGACGTGACCTCGAGAAGGTCGATACTCTATTATCTTGGAGTGGCATATCTTGCAAAGGTAATATTCAAAAAGAAGGTCATGATTTATTCGCAGGGGATAGGACCTGTGACAGACCCTAAAAACAGAGAGCGCATGGCGAAGCTTTTCAGGAAGCTGGATATAATAAATGTGAGAGACAATCAGTCAAAGCTTGAGCTCAATGCCATGGGAGTTACTGAAAACATAAGAGTTACGACTGATACGGTATTTTCTCTTGAAAAGCCGGATCATATGGCAGGAGCTGAGATACTTGCAAACTGCGGCGTGGATACCAGAAAGCTTACCCTCGGGGTTTCCGTGAGAAGCTGGAAGGACTGTACTCCGAGGATAACGGAGGAAATCGCAAAAACCATAGAGGCCCTTAAGGACAGGGATATGAACGTTGTAATGCTTCCATTTCACTTTCCTCATGACCTTGAGCTGAGTGAAAGGATACACGAGCAGGTAAGGGTGAGCGAGAGCGACCCGATAAGGATATATACGCTGAAAAATCTCATGGGAGAGGAAGAATTTCTTTCCGTCATGTCCAATATGGACATAATGCTTTCCATGAGGCTTCACGGACTCATATTTGCCACAGTGTGCAATGCATGGCCAATCGGGATATCCTATGATCCAAAGATACAGAGCCTCCTTGAGGAGATGGGAAGAGAAAGCGCAATGGAGGTAGACTCCATTGATTCAGCTGAGCTCGTAAGGCAGATAGAGCATGCTGTAGAGAATATGGAGCAGCTGAGGGAACAGACGGCTGACACAGCGCACCTGATGAGAGAAAAGGCGCTGCTTAATAATAAGATGGTAAAGGAGCTGCTTACAGGTGAGAATATTAGGCGTTAGGATAGATCATGTAGATATGAAGAGTGCCGTGAAAAAGGCGGCTGAGAGCATAAATCCTCAGAAACCTTTTGTGATTGTAACTCCGAACAGCGAGATAGTGGTAAAGGCCAATGAGGAGAGGCCGCTTCTCGATTTCATTGAAAATGCAGGCATGGTAGTGCCAGACGGAATAGGGCTTGTAATCGGCTCAAAGCTTGTCAGGGAGCCGCTGAAGGAGAGAGTCACAGGAATAGATCTGATGGTGGAGCTCGTAAAATATGCAAGCACAAACAGGAAAAGCGTTTATTTTCTTGGAGGAAAGCCCGGCGTGGCAGAGCAGGCGGCGGAAAAGCTCAAGGAGAGATTTCCGGGGCTTGAGGTTGCAGGAGCACATCACGGATACTTCAAGGGACTTCACACAGGAGCAAAGGGCCACAGCGAGGAGCTTGCTGTGATAGAAGATATAAAGGCGAAAAAGCCGGACATGCTCTTTGTGGCATTCGGAGCGCCGAAGCAGGAATATTTCATCGATGCCTACAAGGACATCCTGGGGGCAGGACTCCTGATGGGAGTAGGCGGATCGCTCGACGTAATCTCAGGAAATGTAAAGAGAGCGCCGGAGATATATCAGAAGATGGGACTCGAGTGGGCATACAGGCTCGCAAAGGAACCATGGAGGATAAAGAGGGCAGGAGCGCTTCCGATTTTTGCGCTGAACGTACTCATAAAAAAAGACAGGCCTATGTAGGCGCTGTCTTTTTTTATGCATTCCGGGGTATTCCGGTCGATTATATCTTTTTGAGTTCTGCAAGCACTGTCTCCTTGAGATCGGCGAGCTTTTGAACTGATTTTTCGTTTGTCTCGGCTCTCGTGCATGCATATATCTTTATCTTAGGCTCTGTTCCTGAAGGCCTAAGTGCATACCAGCTTCCGCATTCGAACTGGAACTTTATTGCATTTTGCTTTTCTATGTTTACCTTCGATACAGTTCCTGTTGCTATGTCAAGCTCTTCCTGGGTTCTGTAGTCGATGTATCTTGCAAGCTTCATATCTGCAATCTGTCTTGGATATGCAGTCCTGTACTGCTCCATCATCTTCGCGATCTGCTGTTGTCCGGTTATTCCTTCCATCACTATGGATACTGTGTCTTCCCTGTGGTATCCGAATTCTTTGTAGAGCTCATTCAGTACATCGATCAGGGTCTTGCCCTGAGCCCTGTAGAAGGCTGCGGCTTCGGCAAATATCATTGATGATGTCACTGCATCCTTGTCTCTCACGAATGTACCCACTGCATATCCTATGCTTTCTTCGTAGCCCATTATCATGGTCTTTGCCTTTGTCCTGTCGAGCTCGTTCTGCACAGCGAAGATGTTCTTGAAGCCGGTGAGCACGTCTACCATATCTACGCCGTATTTTTTTGCGATGAGGGTTCCCATCTCTGCCGTAACTATGGATTTTACTATTATAGAGTCTGGCTTTATGAGGTTTTTCTCGTTCATCTGCGAAAGGATGTAGTGTATAAGAATTACTCCTGCCTGGTTTCCGTTTATCTCTTCATATTTTCCGTCATGCTTTACCATTATGGCTACTCTGTCGCAGTCCGGGTCTGTGGCTATCAGGAGGTCGGCATCCTTTTCTTTACCCAGCTTTATTGAGTATTCGAATGCCCTTGTATCTTCAGGGTTAGGATATTCTATGGTCGGGAAGGTGCCATCAGGAAGCTCCTGCTCCTTTACTACATATACATTCTTAAAGCCTCTCTCTGAAAGGATTCTTCTTACAAGGATGTTTCCTGCTCCGTTGAGTGGGGTGTATACTATCTTTATATCCTTGTCCAGGGATTCGTCGTTGAGCGATTGCGCCTTTGCATTTGCCAGGAATTCGTCGTCTATTTCGCTTCCGATGTATTCAAGGAGTCCGTTTTCAAGGGCGTACTGTTCTGTGTATTTTTCTTTTTCAGCTAGATACTTGACTTCCTCAAAGCTCTTTATGTTGTTTATTTCAGCGAGTATGAGGTTTGCGATGTCATCCTTTATCTGGCTGCCTTCCTGCCAGTATACCTTGTAGCCGTTGTAGTTTTTTGGATTGTGGCTTGCGGTCACATTTATTCCGCCGGCAGCTCCGAGTTTTCTTATAGCAAAGCTCAGCTCAGGGGTAGGCCTGAGGGCATCAAAGACGTAGGACTTGATTCCGTGTGAAGCCAGAACCAGCGCTGCTGTCAGCGAGAATTCCTTTGAGAAAAGCCTGCAGTCATATGCTATGGCAACTCCCTTTGCTGCGAATTCGTCTCCGAATGATTTGATGACCTTTGCGAATGCGTCTGTAGCTCTTGCTATTATATATTCGTTCATGCGGTTGGTTCCGGCTCCGATTTTTCCTCTGAGTCCTGCGGTTCCAAACTCGAGGTCCTGATAGAATCTGTCTTCGACTTCGGCTTTGTCCCCGGAGATTGATCTGAGCTCAGCTTTTGATGCCTCGTCTATTATTGTTGAGTCAAGCCAGTTCTGATACTGCTGCTCGTAAAGTGGTTTCTGCGTCATGAGAAAGCTCCTTTCGGTTTCTGGATTTTGTTATTTTTCTTTTCTTATTCCTGTGTCTGGCACCGGTGATGAGTCAAATGTCATCATGTTTTTATATATCTGATTTGCAGCTTCGATAAGATTGAAGAACAGCACTGCTCCGCTGCCTTCGCCAAGTCTCATGCCCATATCGAGCGCTGCGCTGAGTCCGAGCATTTCGAGTGAAAGCTCAGATGCCGGCTCCGCTGATTTGTGAGATGCCATCATATACTGCACGCTAAGAGGGCAGAGCTGTTTTGCAAGCAGGGCACCGGCGTATGATATGAAGCCGTCAAGCACTACCGGTATGGAATTTGCGGCGCATCCGAGTATGGTGCCTGTTATCGCGCCTATCTCGAATCCTCCAACCTTGGCAAGGATGTCGAGCGGATCATTTCTGTCGGGGTTATTGATCTCTATGCCTTTTCTTATGGTATCCACCTTGTGCTGCAGCCCTTCTGGAGGAGTTCCTGCTCCAAGGCCTGTAACCTCTGCAGGGTCTCTCTGTGATATGACAGATACTATGGCGCTGCTTGGCGATGTGTTACATATACCCATTTCTCCAAGTCCGATAACTCTGTATCCTTTTTTTACGTATTCATCTGCAAGCTCTATCCCTGCGGCGATTGACTGAAGGGCTTCTTTATGTGTCATGGCCGGGCCTTTTGCAAAGTTTGATGTGGCTTTTCTTATCTTTCTGTCAAGCACTCCCTCAAGGCTCTCGTCTGTGTTTATTCCGATGTCGACTGCGAGTACATCGCTGCCCTGGAGCTTTGAGAGCAGGCCTATGGAGCATGTTCCTTTTGCGTAATTCGGGAAATGCAGTGCGGTGACTGCCTGAGGCTGCATGCTTATACCTTCTTCGTATATTCCGTGGTCTGCACCGTATGCTATTACTATCTTGGGGTTTGTTTCAAAGAACTGGCTCCTGTATATGCCTGCGAGCCTTATGCTTATATCTTCAAGCTTTCCGAGAGATCCCGGAGGCTTTGCGAGGTTATTCTGCCTGTCCTGTGCTATGGATATGTACTCCTGGCTTACAGGGATTATTTTTTCTATAGTCTTTTCCAGAAGCTGTCTGTTTGAATCTTTAATGTTCATTGGCTGGGTGCTCCTTCTTGTTTAAAGTATGTTATCTGTCTATTATATCAGATTTACTGTTTTTTTTCATCACCGCGGGGGGTGGATAATTGATATTTTGTGTAGTATAATTGAGTAAATATATTTGAAGGAGGGTAAAATGGATATTATTCAGCAGGGAAACAGCGTTGTCATAAGAAATGCGGTGGAATTTGAGCCAAGGCATATCTTTGAGAACGGACAGTGCTTCAGATGGACCAGGGAAGACGATGGTTCGTATACTGTAGTTGCTATGAAGAGGGTCATAAACGTCAGAAAGGACGGAGATGATGTAATAATAGACAACTGCAGCATGGCGGATTTCAATGATATATGGTACAGCTATTTTGACATGGGAAGAGATTATGCGGCTCTCAGAAAGGAGCTTTCGCAGATTGATTCTCATCTGATGGCGGCAACTGAATTTGCGCAGGGGCTGCGTATACTGAGGCAGGACATGTTCGAGATGGTAATCTCGTTCATAATATCTGCAAACAATCAGATACCAAGGATAAAGAAATCCGTGGACAGACTGAGCGAGCTCTGCGGAGAGCCGATCGGAGAATACAGGGGCCAGATGAGATATGCATTCCCGAGCGTCGCGGCGGTTGCTTCCATATCTGAGGAAAACCTGGCGGCCATAAAGGTTGGTTTCAGGGCTCCCTATATCCTCAAGAGCGCGAACATGATACTGAGCAGAGAGGTCGATCTCGAATCGACAGGAAATCTGCCTTATGAGGATGCATGCAATGAGCTGATGAAGCTTGCCGGCGTAGGTCCAAAGGTCGCTGACTGTATACTTCTCTTCGGGGATGCGAGAGAGATTGCGTTCCCTGTGGACACCTGGGTCATAAAGTTCATGAATGAGTATTATCTTGAGCAGAGCGATAAGAACATGAAGAGGATAAAGAAAAGAGGCATTGAGGTATTTGGCGATAAGGCGGGGTTTGCCCAGCAGTATCTTTTTTACCATGCTAGGGAAAGCGGACTGGGAAAGAAGGGGCCGGCTGTATAGACAGCCTTAATTGACTGGAGGGGAATTATGAGTTTTTCTGTGACAGACTTTTTTTCTATGACGGACTTTTATTCCGGGGCCGTGTTCTGGTTCTGGCTTACGCTTTTTTCAATTGCAGTAGTAATCTTCTTTGAGAGAAGGAATCCGTCGACGACCATGACCTGGCTGCTGCTTCTGATACTGCTGCCTGTGGCAGGGCTCGTCATGTATTTCGTATTTGGAGAAAACCTGCGCAAGAAGAACAGCAAGAAGATACAGAAGATGAAGGATTCTCTTCTCAAGGCTGACGACACGCGGGCGGCATATGACCTTGTGTATCAGATAGAGGAGCAGAAAAAGTGGCTGGACTCAGAGGCGAGCGATGCTTTTTTCAACAGGGATGACAAGCAGGCCATAAGGCTGCTGCTAAATTCAGGAAATACTCCTGTAACTATGGGCAATGACCTTAAGATATTCGAGGAGGGGATATCCAAGTTTGAAAAGCTGCTCGAGGATATCTCAAAGGCTGAGAAGCATATCCATATGGAGTATTATATAATAAAGGATGACAACATGGGCAATCGCCTCAGGGAGGCTCTGATAGAGCGGGCGAGGGCTGGTGTTAAGATAAAAATCCTGTATGATCCGATTGGATGCTATCCTCTCCTCATAACGAGGAGGCATTTTTTTGGGAGCATGAGAGCGGAAGGGATTGAGATATTTGCCTTCATGCAGGACAAGAGGCTTTATTACAGGAACATAAACTACAGGAATCACAGGAAGATTGCCATCATAGACGGCAAGGTGGGATATCTTGGAGGCATAAACATAGGGGATGAATACGTACATGAGGATCCGAGGTTTGGCTTCTGGAGAGACACCCATCTCAGGTTTGAGGGCAATGCGGTAGTGATGCTGCAGATGGTATTTCTGCAGGACTGGTATCACAGGACGGGAAGGTCGGAGTTTAGAAAGTCCTATTTTCATGTATTTGAAGAGCCAAAGGGTCCGACGACTGTCCAAATCGTGGCATCGGGCACGGACTCTGAGCATCCTACTATATATCAGTCATTCTTTTACAACATCACGCATGCTCAGCAGTCTGTGTATATACAGTCGCCTTATTTCGTGCCGGACGAGGCTCTTCTAATGGCGCTCAAGTCTGCGGTGCTTTCCGGGGTGGATGTGAAGATAATGTTTCCGGGTATTCCTGATCATTTTACCGTCTATCACGCGTCCCAGTCCTATCTGAGCGAGATTGCGGAGCTGGGAGCAAAGGTGTATATATATAAGAAGGGATTCATTCATTCAAAGGTAATGATGGTGGATCACGAGTTTGCAAGCGTGGGAACGGCCAATATGGATGTGAGGAGCTTTAAGATAAATGCGGAGATAAATGCGCTAATATATGATGATGAGACGCTCTGCCATCTGTATGACATGTTCGACAGGGATCTGAGAAATTGCGAGCTGCTCGATCCTGACGCATACCTTAAGAAAACCATAAGGCGGCGCTTTGTGGAAGGAGCCTGCAGGCTTTTCTCACCAATACTGTAACAATTAAGGAAAAATGAAATCATACAGGTATAAAAAGGAGCAGGCCCTCAAATTGGAATTTTAGAGGACCTGCTTTTTATTATGGGTTGTTGTCTGCTTATTCAGTAAGCCTTGAGCTTACCATGTTCAGCTGCCTTGTGGCTACCATGTCGCAGAAGTCGTTGTCATGCGAGATGACTATAATGCACATGCCTTCTGAGGCGAGGTCCCGCAGGATAGCTGCTATGCCTTCTGTGGTCTTGCTGTCAAGAGCTGAGGTGGGTTCGTCAAAGCAGATCACCTTTGGGCTTAGCATGCAGGCCCTGGCGATAGCTACTCTCTGCTTCTGCCCGCCTGAGAGCTCAAACGGATAGCTGTTTTCCTTTGATTCTATTTTTAGCTTAGTGAGCAGCTCCATTGCTCTTTCTCTGGCCTGTTCTTTTGTCATGAGCTTCTGGGATACAGGCGCTATTGTGAGATTGTCTATTATGCTCAGGTGAGGGAAGAGGTTGAAGCTCTGGAACACCAGGCCTACCTTTTCCTGCACGAACTCGCTTCCTGATTTTCCGTCTATTATTATTTCTCCGCTGTCATAGGTCTCAAGATTGCAGATGCATCTTATGAGGGTAGTCTTTCCGGCTCCGGATTCGCCTTTTATGCAGAGAATCTCGCCTTCGTAAGCCTTCAGGGACACATCTGTAAGGACCTGGAGCTTTCCGAATTTCTTGTTAAGGTTTTTTACTTCGAGCATGAGAGCCTCCTATTCGTAGTAGCTGTAGTGTTTTTCCATAAGTGCGAATGTCTTTGAAAGCACGGCGATAACTGCAAGGTATATGACGCCGACCATCATGAACGGCAGCATAGAAGAAAGCGTGTTTGCGGCAATCTTTCCGGCTCTGAGCAGATCTCCGAGGCCCAGGATGTAAACGAGGGAAGTATCCTTGATAAGGGTTATCGTCTCGTTTCCCATGGCTGGAAGTATGCTTTTTATTACCTGTGGAAGCACTATCTTGAAGAAGGTGTTCTTCTTGCTCATGCCAAGTATCTTTGCGGCTTCATACTGGCCTCTGTCTATTCCCTGCAGTCCGCCCCTTACTATCTCCGCAAAGTATGCGGTATAGTTTAGCACGAAGGCTACTCCTGCGGCAGTCTCTCTTTCGAGCACGATGTTCATGTATGGAAGTCCGAAGAATATGAACATGAGCTGGAGCAGAAGCGGGGTGCCTCTCATCACGTATATATATGAAGAGGTGATAAGTCTTGCAGGCTTTACTCTGGACATCCTCAGGAGTGCCACTATTACCGATAATGGCAGGGACATAGCCAGAGTTATGACTGACAGTATCAGGGTCGTTTTAAGGCCGTCCATCATTGATGGTAGCAGCAGCATTATTGTTTCCATTTTTCCTCCTGTTCAGATGGCTTTTAGTTCTCTGAGAACCATCTGTCTTTTATCTCATCGTAAGTTCCGTCTGTTTTCATTTCTTCAAGGGCTGCGTTTATCTTCTCAAGAAGTACTGCATCTGATTTTCTTACGCCTATGCCGTATTCTTCTTCTCCAAAGTTATCTTCAAGCACCTTGTAGTTTTCAGCGCCTCTGAGCTTCATGTAGTATCTTGCAAGAACCTCATCAACCACTATTGCATCTGTTCTTCCGGCCTCGAGGTCCATGAAGGCCTCGTTGTTTGTGTCGAACTGCACAGGCTCTGAGCCGTTAAGCGCTGCCGTAAATTCTGCATCGGCGGTTACTGCGTCATATGCGCTTGATTCCTTCTGCACTGCCACGCTGAGTCCTGCAAGGTCTGACTTGGTGTTTACAGGGCTGTCAGAGAGCGTCACTATTATCTGCTTGTTGTTGAGGTATGGAGTAGTGAAGTTTACTTTTTCTTTTCGGGCATCTGTTATAGTGTAGCCGTTCCAGATGACATCTATGTTTCCTGCGTTAAGCTCAGTTTCCTTCATTGACCAGTCGATAGGCTGCATCTTTACCTCGAGGCCTATCCTCTTTGCGACTTCCTGAGCGAGCTCTACGTCAAAGCCTGTGAGCTCTCCGTTTGCATCCCTGAATCCCATAGGGGCAAAAGTATCGTCGAGTCCCATTGTGAAGTATCCCTGGGCTTCAAGGTCTGCCCATGTATCTGCTGAGGCTGAATCGTCTGAGCCTGTGCATGCTGTAAGTCCTGTCATCATTGTGAGTGCTGCTGCGGCAACTGCCATAAATCTCTTGATCTTTTTCATGTTTCTTCTCCTTTTTCGGTTAAAGTTGAATTAAGTGATGTTAACAGTAATTGTCACTTTTTTTATCGGTATTAAAAAAAGCTCTCATCCTGTGACTGTTGTCAAAGGACGAAAGCTTGTGCTCACGTGGTTCCACCTTTATTCGCATGTCCCTCGCGGGAGATGCCTCTCAAAGTACGTAAACATCAGAACATGCTCTGACATAAAGATACTCCAGCACTTGGTAACGGGTGCATATACCGATTCAGTCTACTCTGCCGGGGCATTTCGGTGAACAGCTCAAAGATGTGTTCAATATCATCTATCCGGTTCTTTTCACCATGCAGAACCTCTCTGAAGGAATTAACGATATCTACTGTTTCTTATCAAAGCCTTTATAATTTTTAGACAATTTAGTTTTTTATCATATTACACTTGTATCAGAATTTTGTCAACACCTTTTTGAAAAAATAATTTTATGACTCATTGTAAAATAAAATTGAACCAATAAAAAAATCCATAGCTACCTTTTCTGTTGTAAAATAGTTTTACCACAAACAAATTTTTTGCAGAAAGGTTATCACTATGGACTATACACAGTTTACAACAAATCCGCGAAAGAATAAACACCTAACTTTGACTGAGAGGGTAAAAATCGAGCTTATGCTTAGGGATAACAAGTCAGCTTATGCTATCTCAAAAGCTATGAATCGCCCTATCAACACGATTCTGAACGAAATCAGACGTGGCACAGTAGATCAGATTAAAGCAGGTAAAAAGATTAAAATTTACCTCGCTGATGCTGGACAGGCACGATATAGAGAAAATCGTAAGGCCTGCTGTAAGCAATACCAGTTGCTGGAATCTGAAGAGTTTGTCAGACACATAGAATCGTCTATGCTTGAGAATTCATGGTCTGTGGATGCTGCCGTAGGCAGAGCCAGGGAAGAAGGGATTTTCAGCAAAACCCTTTGTACCAAGACCATCTACAACTATATCGACCTAGGTATGATAAGGATCAAGAATTTCCACCTACCTCTCAAACTAAGACGTAAGTCCAAAGGCAGCGTCATTCGAAAGAATAAGAAAATTTTAGGTGATAGCATTAGCATCCGTCCCTACCATATCAACAATCGCGAAGAATTTGGACACTGGGAAATAGACACTGTCATAGGTTCAAAATCCAAGAAGGATGAAGTTCTCTTGACCCTTGTAGAACGAAAGACCCGCAACGCTATGGTACGGAAAATTTCAGGCAAGACAGCTGACGCTGTAATGGCTGAATTGTATCAACTTAAGGAATATTTCGGCAGTGAATTCTCAAGGGTTTTTAAGACTATAACATCTGACAATGGTTCTGAGTTTTCTGATCTGTCTGCTTTGCGAACCAGTAATACAAAGATATACTTCACTCACCCTTATTCATCCTTTGAGAGGGGTACCAATGAGCGTCACAATGGACTTCTCAGAAGGTTTATCCCTAAAGGAAGGCGTATATCTCACTACAGTCACGAAGCGATAAGCTTACTGGAGGACTGGATCAATAACCTCCCAAGGAAAATTTTGGGATATAAGACTCCGGAAGAACTCTTTGATTTAGAGCTGGACCTGATTTATTCTCAATAAATATTACAACAGATTTTCAAGGTTTAAATAATTAGTTCAATTTGTTATTGCAATTTAGGAAAATAATTTTATTACTCTGAGGCATTTTTACCACAGATATCCTGAGAGCAGCTTTATGAAAACGCCGAATGACATCACTACGAATACAGGCTTTATGAGCTTGTAACCGTTCTTTACTGCGGCTCGTGCGCCGAGCTGGCCGCCTGCTATCATCGCAAGGGCTACGGGTATTCCTATGGCGTAGTTTATCTTGGCGCTCATGGCGAAGGTTATCAGAGAGGCTATGTTGCTCGTGAGGTTCAGTGCCTTGGCGTTTCCGTTTGCATGCACGAAGTCGAACCTGAATATGTACATGAGCCCGAAGATTATGAAGGTACCTGTGCCGGGACCGAAGAAGCCGTCATAGAAGCCGAGTGAAAAGGCAAGCAGCATTCCTGCAGCAGCGCTTTTTCTGGTAGCTCCGCTGTACTGATTCACTTTTCCGAGAGATTTGGAGAATATGGTGTAGATGCCCACGAAAAGTATGAGCACCATGACTACCGGTCCCAGGAAGCTCTGGTCTATCAGAAGCACCGACTTTACGCCAAGGACTGCGCCGATGAAGGACATCGGGATCATGAACTTTATGAGCGAAAAGTCTATCTTGCGGTCTTTTGCAAATTTTGCAGTTGCAAAGAGAGATCCCCATGAGGAGGAGAACTTGTTGGTTCCCAGAGCCATGTGGGGAGGAAATCCTGCAATCAAATAAGCGGGAAGGCTTATGAGCCCCCCGCCACCAGCGATTGCGTCTATGAATGCAGCTGCGAAGCATGCCGCTATTAGAAATATCATACTGGCCATTTTCTGATCCTCTTGTTTATACTTTTATGAACTGTTCTACGTCGATCACGAATATCGTTGCTCCTCCGACTGTAACTTCGAGCGGAAGCCCTATATGGGACCCTGCGTTGAAGAATTCGGATATAGGAGATGCCACGAGCTCGCTTCTGGTCTTGCAGATGTTCGTAATTACATCGAGGGCATTCTGCAGACGCTCATCCTCGACTCCTATGAGAAGCGTTGAGTTTTCTGACTTGAGAAACCCTCCACTTGTTGAAAGCTTAGTTACCCTGAAGTCGTTTTCTATAAGGGAAATCCTGAGCTTGTGGACGTCATCGTTGTGTACTATGGCAATTATCAGTTTTGACATATGTGAACCCTCCTTTGGATGTTGTAATTTTCTATATATTCTAATTATAACACAAAATTTGAATTTCTAATCAAAAATTTTCGAAATGCTTAGTAGCTGTCCAGAAAGCTCTCCATCTTATCGTTGCGCTGCCATGCGATGCAGGCGTCGAGATTTATGTTCTGCGCGGACTTGAAAATCGATTTTTCAACATTGGGGTTGGTCTTCTTCATCTGCTCAATGAGATCCTTGAGCTCGTATCTTGTAGTTGCGATCTTTCCTGCTGCAACTGCGCAGCCGCAGTTCATGGCGAGTATGCCGTTGTTCTTCGTGTATCTCTTTATGGCATCTTCTCTTATATAGTAGAGGGGACGTATTATTTCCATCTTTGAGAAGTTCGTGGACTTGAGCTTTGGCATCATGGTTTTGAAGCTTCCGGCGTAGAGCATGTTCATCATTATGGTCTCGATTACGTCATCGTAGTGGTGGCCGAGAGCCATCTTGTTGCAGCCGAGTTCCTCGGCCTTGTTGTAGAGTGCGCCTCTTCTCATCTTTGCGCACATGTAGCACGGATTGTCGCCGGCTACTTTTTCTGCGACTTCAAATATATTAGTGTCGAACATGTTCACGGGAATCTCGAGATGCTCGCAGTTTTTGAGAAGCTGGTTTTTGTTTACGTCATAGAACCCCGGGTTCATGGCAATGAACTCAAGCTCAAAAGGTATTTCGGTATGCCTGTGGAGCTCCTGGAACAGCTTTGCCATTATGAGGCTGTCCTTGCCTCCGGAGATCGTAACTGCTATGCGGTCGTTTTCCTGTATCATCTGGAAGTCTCTTATGGCTCTCATGAATGGAGACCAGAGGTGCTTCCTGTATTTTTTTATTATGCTGCGCTCTATTTCCTTTATATCCTTGAGTTCGCACTCAGGGATCATGAGCTCGCAGCCTTTTCCTGATAATATCATTTCTTTCCTCAATTCATCCTAAAATTAATTTTTACCTGCTGTATCATTATAGCAAATTTGCCACCCGTTTTCCACAAATTTTATGTCACAGTGTCAACCGTTTTTGAAAATGTCCTAAAAAAATGTTAACATAAGCACCAGGAAACTGGTGCTTCATTCATCATTTAATTTGAGTAGGCTTGCGTAGCAACATTGATTTTTGAGTAAACTTAACAAGCCTCTGAGAAAATAATCTCTCTTAAGCTACAATTGTTCTATGTGACTGTTTTTTCAAATACTTCTCAAAAGATTCCCGCTTCCAGGGATGGCTCATTGGTGGAATGTATTTTTTCTTTGGAATGGCCGGGGTTTTTACATAGTCAAATGCTTTCGAATAGGGCCTGTGGCCGGGCAATAACTCAAGGGCATATACCTGTTCACCAATGCAGCTGTATAATTCTCCACTAAAGGATTTAATTACCATTGATTTAGTGCCTTTTCGATGATGTACTGCAATTCCATCTCCGTTAACAGGTATATAGTATTTGTTCTGGTACTTCAGGCAACTCCCGCTATCTATCGAGCGTGAAGACAGGACCGATAATGTAAGATTGATTTTTTCAATATCTGGTTGCGTTTCAAACACAGATTTGATATTATCAATATGTAGGGCGAACTGCCTATTGAATTTCTTTATGTAGGAGTTTAGAAATTCGTTTGCTTCCTCTATCGAGGAAACATTTGCTAAGCGCAGTTCTACAGGAAGGCGGGATTGGAGTGTGCCAAACATTCGTTCAACCCGCCCTTTTGCTTGTGCAACACTTGATGTACGGATATCTATTCCAAGCTGTTTACAGGCGTAGCCAAACTGTGTGAATGTATCTTTTTCAACTGCAGTTTCATTTTTCCTCTTGTATTCAAATACTGTGCGTTTATCTGTGAAAAACTGATAAGGTATGCCGTAAGTTGTTAAAATCTGGTGAGTAACATTGTAGTAGCCGTTTAATGTCTCCTGCTCATCAAAATATGCTCCAACAATTTGTCCCGTCGCATCATCAACAGCAATGTGAAGATGTGTTTTTTTATGCCCAAACCAAAGATGTACAGAAGCATCCATCTGGATCATCTCGCCGAAATAGGCGCATCTGGGATGTCTCGGGTGAGCATCTTCAAGGTTCAATATTGAGCTTTGGATAATTGCGGATTTCTTTTTGGATTTAGTTTTTGACTGAAGGACCTTTAATTCTTTTTTCATAGCTTTTTTTGACGATCTGTTCGCCTTGGGAGAAAGAATAAAATCCTTCCTGAGTATTGAAGATATAGTGCTTACGGATACAATTATGTTCTCATTTTCTTCAAGAAGCTCTGCATAATGGGTAAGGTTACAGTCGAAATATTTGTTTTTGTATAGGTCCAGTATAAGCCTTCTTTTATCTGATTCAAAAGCTGTTGAGGGCTTTCGCCCACGATTACCATGAACAAAAAAAGCCTTTCCTTCTTCCTTGTATCCTTTGATCAGACGATTGATATGACGCTCAGAGCATCCAATCTTCAGGGCAGCTGTTTTCTTATTGCCATTTGTCTCAATAACTTTCTTAATTATTTCATATCTTTGGTCCTCATTCATTGTAAGTATTACCTTTCTAATCTCCTCCACCTCATTTCTTATGTTATGAGGTTTATTATATTACATATCGTTTTATTGGGACATAATCACTTGTGATATATTAGGACATTATCATATATGAATCATACCGTTTTCCACAAATTTTATGTCACAGTTGCCATTTTTGTTATATAATATTATATTAGGGATGTTATGTAAAAAATAGAGTATTTTTAGGAGAATAAAATGAAATTAATTCACAAATTCAGACAAAACGGGTATAATTTTCTGCTTGACGTAAACTCAGGCTCCATTCATCTTGTGGATGATATTGCATATGATGTGCTGGATCATTATGAGTCAGGCATTGAAAGCGCGCTTGAGAAGCTCGGCAGCGATTACTCTGCAGATGATATAAGTACTGCGTTCGAGGAGCTCAGGGAGCTTGAGGAAGCAGGCGTGCTTTATACGGATGATATTTTTCCAAGCACGGATACCTTCCTTTCAAGAAAGCCTGTAGTAAAGGCTATGTGTCTTCACATGGCTCATGACTGCAATCTCAAGTGCAGGTACTGCTTTGCAGGCCAGGGTGATTTCAACGGTCCAAAGGGACTTATGAGCCTTGAGGTAGGAAAGAAGGCGCTTGACTATCTGATAGCCAATTCCGGAAGCAGGAGAAATCTTGAGGTGGACTTTTTCGGAGGAGAGCCTCTTCTGAATTTTGAAGTCGTGAAGCAGCTCGTCGATTATGGAAACCAGGAAGCACAGAAGCACAACAAGCTCTTCAGGTTCACCATAACTACAAACGGAGTGCTCCTTGACGATGAAAAGATTGAATATATAAATGCTAACATGCACAATGTAGTGCTCAGCCTTGACGGAAGAAAAGAAATCAATGACAAAATGAGACTTACGCTCAATGACAAGGGCAGCTATGACGTTATAGTACCAAAATTCCAGAAGCTCGTGAGCGAGAGGCCAAAAGACAAGTTCTACTATATAAGAGGAACCTTCACAAGACACAGCATGGATTTTGGAAAAGACGTGCTTCACTTCAGGGATCTCGGATTTGAGCTTACTTCCATGGAGCCGGTTGTGGATCACAATGAGAATGAGTATGCGCTCACGCCTGAGGATATAGAGAAGGTAAATGCTGAGTATGAGAGATTTGCGAAGGATTACCTTGAGATAAGAAAGACGGACAGGGATTTCAAGTTCTTCCACTACATGATAGATCTGAGCGGAGGCCCATGCGCCATAAAGAGGATATCAGGCTGCGGAGCGGGACTCGAGTATCTTGCGATAACTCCGGACGGCGATATATATCCATGCCACCAGTTCGTGGGAAATGAGGATTTCAGGATGGGCAGCCTTTTTGACGAGAAGATAAGCTTCCCGGCTGAGATAACGGATCAGTTCCACGGATGCAATGTTGAGACAAAGGACGACTGCAAGGGCTGCTGGGCCAAGTTCTACTGTTCAGGAGGATGTCATGCCAATGCATACAACTTCAACGGAACCGTGATGAAGCCTTATTCACAGGGCTGTGAGATGCAGAAGAAAAGGATAGAATGCGCTATAATGGTAGAGGCGGCACTCAAGCTTGAAGAGCTTGAACAAATGGATAATGAAAATTAATTTTATATTATTTGCATGGAATGCAGCCTGCATTCTGGAGGAGGCGTCGTGGTCAGCAAGATAAGGAAGAATTCAAACTGGATTGTTCTGGCACTGATAGTGATAATCATATATAAAGGGGTAGAGAATTATCATTGGATATTTGAAAATATAAATCTGCTCGTGAGCATACTCATACCGTTTTTCTGGGGATTTGCGATCGCATATATACTAAATCCGCTGATGGTTAAGCTTGAGACAAAGCTCAAGGTGAAACGATTCTTTTCGATGACGATATGCTATCTGATATTCTTTGGCGTTATAGCACTGTTTATAATAATCGTCACTCCGATAATAATGAAAAACCTTTTCGATATCATTGAAAAGCTGCCTGATTATATTCAGGGGCTGCAGATATGGTTCAATGAAACTCTCCTCAGGCTTTCCCTTGTAGAAAGGCTGAATCTTCAGGAATATATACAGTCAAATATAGCGGAGATTTCGACCATGCTCCTTGAGTTCATGAATCTCACGATAAACGGACTCCTCGTGAGGGTTATAGGAATAACCTCAGGGCTGCTGAAGTTCATAGTAGGCATAATCGTATCGATCTATATCCTGATTGAGAAAGAGAAATTTGGCGTTGCGATGAACAAGTTCATACTTGCTATGTCCGGAGAAAAGAGATATGACAAGGTCATGAATTTCTTCAGCCTTTGCAATCAGGTGTTTTCAAATTTCATAATCGGAAAGTCTATAGACTCCTTCATAATAGGACTCATATGCTTTGCGGGTATGAAGCTTCTGGGAGCTCCTTATGCAACGCTTCTGAGCGTGATTGTAGGAGTGACCAACATGATTCCTTATTTTGGGCCATTCATAGGAGCTATACCTGCGATACTGATAACACTGTTCATCAGTCCGATAAAGGCGCTGTGGGTAGCTATCTTCATACTGGTGCTTCAGCAGGTCGATGGAAATATAATCGGACCTAAGATCCTTGGAGACAAGGTGGGGATATCGCCCTTCTATATAATCCTGTCCATACTGATAGGCGGCGGATTCTTTGGGATGCTCGGGATGCTCTTTGCTGTGCCTACATTCAAGATAGTCAGCATACTGCTTGGCAGATATCTGGATGCAAGGATAGAGAAACAACGCGCACTTGATATTGTTTCAGGAGAATGACAGGAAACAAGAAAATGTGTAAAAATCATTTTAATATTAATAATAATATGATATACTAGATAACTGTAGGTAATAATTAAAGTGCAACAATTAAGGAACGGTTTTATATAAGAATATTCGAATTTGAAAGGAATGAAATTCGTGGCATATATAGTTGTGAAGGAGAGCAAGCCTCTCAAGGGGACGGTAAGAGTAAGCGGCGCAAAGAATGCCGTGCTTCCTATAATTGCAGCGACACTTCTCGTGGATGGAGTGTCTGTTATAAAGAGCGTGCCTAATCTGAGGGACGTGAATGTTATGTCCGATCTTCTCAGATACCTGGGCGCAAAGGTACAGTACGACGGAGAAACGCTTGTAGTCGATGCTACAGAGATAAAGGAAACCGAGGCTCCATATCATCTCGTGAACAAGATGAGAGCATCATTCCTGGTAATGGGATCGCTCCTTGCAAGATTTAACACTGCAAAGATTTCGATGCCTGGAGGCTGCGCTATAGGAACAAGACCTATAGACCTTCACTTAAAGGGCTTCAAGGCCATGGGCGCTGAGATAATATCGGATCACGGATACATCGAAGCCGCTGCACAGAAGCTGGCAGGAAGCAAGATATACCTGGACTTTCCTTCTGTAGGAGCGACAGAGAACATCATGATGGCAGCCGTACTGGCTGAGGGCACTACTACCATAGAGAATGCGGCGGAGGAGCCTGAGATAGTAGACCTTGCCAACTTCCTCAACAAGATGGGAGCAAAGGTAAGAGGCGCAGGAACCAACACCATAAAGATAACCGGAGTTGAAAAGCTTGAAGCTGTTGAGCATACAGTCATTCCGGACAGGATAGAGGCGGGCACATACATGGTTGCAGCAGCCATGACCAGGGGTGATATTTTTGTAGACAATGTAATAATAGACCATATAAAACCTGTCGTTGCAAAGCTGATCGAGGTAGGATGCACCGTAGAGGAGCATGAGAACGGCGTAAGGGTAATCGGGGCACAGGAGATAATGCCTACGAACATAAAGACGCTTCCTCATCCGGGATTCCCGACTGACATGCAGTCCCAGTTCATGGCTATGTTGTGCCTGGCAAAGGGAAAATCAACTATTACTGAAACTGTGTTCGAGAACAGGTTCATGAATGTTCCTGAGCTCATAAGGATGGGCGCGAACATAGAGATAAACGGCAAGTCTGCAATCGTAGAGGGAAGAGACCGTCTCACTGGCTCCGAGGTAATGGCTACGGACCTGAGAGCGGGAGCGGCCCTTGTAATAAGCGGACTCGTTGCTGAAGGTGAAACTATTGTAAAGAATATATATCACATAGAAAGAGGATATGTGGACCTTGTAGGTAAACTGTCCATGCTTGGCGCGGAGATTTACAAAGTTGAAGAAAATATTTAATTTAAAAAATGAAAGATTATTTAGGAGGTAAATAATGGCACCTGAAATAGGTATTGATTTAGGAACCGCATCGGTACTGGTATATGTAAAGAACAAAGGGATTGTTCTTAATGAGCCATCTGTAGTAGCGATAGATACTACTACCGGAAACGTGCTGGCAGTAGGCGAAGAGGCAAGGATGATGCTTGGAAGGACTCCAGGTAGCATAGTTGCCATAAGACCGCTGAGAGAGGGAGTTATCTCTGATTATCAGGTTACTGAAAAAATGCTCAAGTACTTTATCGATAAGATAACAGGGGGCGTGAGCATGTTCAAGTTCTTCAAGCCGAAGATAATGGTATGCGTGCCTTCAGGAGTTACTGAGGTTGAGAAGAGAGCGGTAATAGATGCTACGATGGAAGCGGGAGCGAGAGAAGTATTCCTTATTGAGGAGCCTATCGCTGCGGCAATCGGAGCTGGAATAGAGATTTCGAAGCCAAACGGATGCATGGTCGTAGATGTCGGCGGCGGAACTACTGACATAGCGGTTATATCTCTTGGCGGAATAGTTGAGAGCACATCGATAAAGGTAGCGGGAGATACTTTTGACGAAGCGATAATAAGATACATGAGAAAGAACCACTCAATGCTGATCGGAGAAAGAACTGCAGAGGAGATCAAGAAGACGATAGGAACTGCATATCCGAGAGAAGAAGAGGTTTTCATGGAAATAAGAGGAAGAAACCTCGTTACAGGACTTCCTGAACTCAGAGAGATAAGCTCAACTGAGATGCTTTCTGCACTCAAGGAGTGCGTTGTTCAGATAGCTGATGCCGTGCATTCAGTTCTTGAAAAGACGCCGCCTGAGCTTTCTGCAGACATAAGCGACAAGGGAATACTCATGACAGGCGGAGGATCTCTGCTATGGGGACTTGACAAGCTTATACAGAAGAGGACTGGAATCGAGGCATACGTTGCCGAAGATACAGTATCATGTGTAGCAAGAGGAACGGGAGAAGCCCTTAACTCGCTCAAATACATGAGCCAGAACTCATACAAGAAGAAATACTAGGATATAGATACAGGGGGAAAGGCAGAGAAATCTGTCTTTTTCTGTAATTTTGCATGACAGGAGAACTATGTTCGGATATATAAGAACAAACAAGATGGAGCTGAAGCACCGGGAGATACTTGCCTACAAGGGCTATTACTGCGGCATATGCATGACCCTCAAAAAGGAATATGGAAACCTGAGCAGGCTCTCTCTGAATTTTGATACTACCTTCCTGCAGATACTTCTGACATCTCTTTATGAGCCAGATGACCATGGAGAGATGAAGAGATGCATATCTCACCCTCACAAAAAGGAAGCAGTCATAACCAATGAAATATCGAGCTACTGCAGCGCTATGAACATCATACTGACATATTACAAGCTTAAGGATGATGTAAATGATGACGGCTCGGCAAAGGCGAGAGTGCTTATGTCCATGCTCGGCAATGCGTTTGAGAAAGCCAGGAATAAATATCCTGAGAAGGAAAAGGCCGTAAGAGAAAACCTTGAGGAGCTCTCGAGACTTGAAAAAAGTGGAAGCAGCGATATCCAGGAAATGGCAGATATATTCGGCTATATAATGGCAGAGCTGTTTGACTATCAAAAGGATGTATTCAGCACCAGTATGTACCAGGCTGGATTCTATACGGGCAAATATATATATATACTTGATGCGTTTGAGGATCTTGAAGAGGACATGAAAAAAGGAAGCTATAATCCGTTTTCTGAAAGGGCGGCGGATGAGAGCCTTAAAGAAGAGACAAAGCAGCAGCTGTTCTTCCTGCTTTCATGCCTGAGCGAAGAGCTTGACAGGCTCCCGCTCCTGAAGAACAAAGGCATAATTGATAACATAGTCTATTCTGGAATAGTCCAGAGACTTAACAAAGCAATGAATGAAACTTGTAATGAGGAGGACATTTTTGATGGAAATCAGAGATCCATATGAGGTGCTTGGAGTACCCAGAACAGCATCGAAGGACGAAGTAAAGAAGGCCTACAGGGAGCTTGCGAAGAAATATCATCCGGACGTGCATTCGGACAATCCGCTTGCTGATCTTGCCGAAGAGAAATTCAAGGAAGTTCAGTCAGCGTATGACATGATAATGAACGATCAGGAATCAAGGGCAGGCTTTAATACGAGAGGCTCTGGAAATCAGAATTCTGGAGGATACAGTCAGGGAGCAGGTTCAGGGGCAAATGGCGGAGGCTACAATTACGTAAACATAAGGACTCTCATTGCAAGAAACGATCTGAGAAGAGCAAGGCAGTCGCTTGACTCCATATCTCTCAAGAATGCGGAGTGGTATTTCCTTTCCGGACTCGTATACAGCAGATTTGGAAATCTCGGGCTTGCGCTCAAGGATATGGCTATGGCAGTAGAGATGGATCCGGGAAATGTGGAATACGTCAATGCCTACTATGCGCTCCAGAATCAGGGACAGAGATATCAGAGCACCTACAGGCAGTATAACTCGGGAGACGGATGCGGAAACCTCTGCTGTCAGATATGGTGTATGGATTCATGCTGTGAATGCGTGGGGTGTGATCTGATATCATGTTTGTAAGAAGAGACAGAAATACCAGGAGCTCGGATATAGCATTTATGGGAATGATGCTCGCAATAAATCAGATACTGCTTTATTTTGCGGGCATCACATCCTTCAATGAGACTATCTTCATGGGCCTCGCAAGCGTGATCATCGGGATAGTCATCATCGAAAAGGGAGAAAAGAACGGCATCGTCTTTTATATATCCTCAGCCATGATGGCGGCCGTTATAATGCCCAACAAGCTCAATGCGCTCGGGTACATATTCCTGCTGGGACTGTATACGATAGTAAAGTATTATATAGAAAAATCAGGAGACCTGAAGAAGGAGCTCATTACGAAGGCAGTCTACTTCGTCATAATATCTCTTGCAGCAGCCATCGCAGGAAGCCAGCTGATATATCAGGGCGCTCCGGCGATTATGATCCCTGTGATAATAGCTGTCATGGCAGTTTATGACTATGCGGCTACAGTGATGCTCACGACATACAGGAATCGCTTTGGAAAGAATATGAAGAGATAGGCAGGGCATATGCTCTGCCATTATTTTTATCTATATCATTCATCATGAAATTTAATCAAAATCCGCCTTGTATGTGACTGTCAAAAGATATAGAATTAAAAGGTATATCAAAAAAATCAACCTACAGGAGGAAATAATGAGCAAAGAGGTAAAAAATACTGAGATGAAAAAATATCTCAAGATACTTACGCTGATAGTGGCATTGGCACTGGTGGGAGCATATTTTGCAGTACCGTCATTCAATTCAAAGATCAATGAAATAATTAAGATATTCGATCCGCAGGGAGACGCTGCGAGGGAGTTCATAAAGAGCTATGGAGTATATGCAATGGCAGTATCATTCGCACTTATGATGTTCCAGTCTGTAATGGCTCCGCTTCCTGCATTTATACTTACATTTGCAAATGCTGCGCTTTTCGGATGGAAGGTCGGTGCGGTACTGTCATGGAGCAGTGCGATGGCAGGGGCAGCTCTGTGCTTTTACATCTCAAAGATACTGGGAAGGGACATAGCTACAAAATTCGCGCCAAAGGCTGCACTTGAGAGCGTGGATGTATTCTTTGACAGATATGGAAAATATGCGATAGTGGTTTGCAGGCTTCTGCCTTTCGTATCCTTTGACATAGTGAGCTATGCTGCGGGACTTACTTCCATGAGATTCGTGCCGTTCTTCATAGCAACGGGCATAGGCCAGCTTCCTGCTACAATAGTATATTCATACGTTGGCGGCATGCTTACTGGAGGAGCGCAGAAATTCGTTTCAGGGCTGTTCATACTGTTTGGAGTGAGCATACTTGGATTCATGATAAAGAAGATACTTGATGACAGGAAAAGAAAGAGAGTTTAGAATTGAAAGAAAGATTCAGGCGTTATAAGAATCAGCTGGTGGTTGAGACTCATCAGCTGCTGAGCTTCAGCCCGGTGTTTGCAAAAAGAACTGGACACAGGAAATCCAGCTCCGACAGCGTGTTTTTTCCGGGGTGTTCCCTTATGAGCCTTGGCAGCGATGCGGTGATGGAGCTCTACGGGATCCTCAGGAAGACGGATCCGGAAATGGAGCTCTCCGGATTCTGCTGCGCAAAGCCTTCGAGGCATATATGGAAAGGCGCTAAATTTGAGGGACGCATAGATAAGATAAGAAGAAATCACTGCGGCACTGTATACACTGCTTGCCCGAACTGTTTCAAGACTCTTGGAGATAAGGGGATGAACGTGGTTTCGATATGGCCTCTGATAGACAAGCATTTTCCGCCTGACATGAAGGACATATACGGCGGCGAGGAGATGATGGTTCATGATCCATGCACAGCCAGAAAGAATGTTTCCGACCATGATGCGGTAAGAAGCATCATGAATAAGCTGGGCATAAATATACTTGAATTTGAAAACAGCCGTGAAAATACTCTATGCTGCGGTAAGATAAACATGACGATGGCTCTCGAGCCTGAAAAGGGGATGAAGATCCTTGAGAAGAGGGTTTCGCAGTGCAGCTCTCCAAAGGTCGTCAGCTACTGCGCCTCTTGCGTTCATTCCTTTGGAATGGGCGGATGTGACGGAATATACGTATCTGAGCTTTTTATTCAAAAAAAGAAGAAGCCTTCATGGGCAAACCGGATAAGATTTGTCATGAAACTTCCTCTTCTTCAGGATTGAGGTATCTCTTTTTTATGAGTATTCCGGAGAGGGTCACAAGGACTGCCAGGACAGCGGCGGCAAGGAAATACTTCCAGCTGTCTGTTCCTGCGGTAAGCCCGGCGGCGCCTATCGTAAAGAATGATACTCCGGGGAACATGAACACGAATGTGTAAACAGTGTATTCCCAGAAGCCTATGTCGGTTATCCCATATGCAAAATTCTGCAGGTTGTATGGGAAAAGCGGAACCATCCTCGTTATCATGAGGATTACAATATTGTTTTTTTCGTTTTCTGAAAACAGGAGCTTCTTGAGCATCCTGTTTTTTTCAAGCAAAGGCTTTATGCTTTCCCTGAGAAAGAAGCGCCCTGCTATGAAGGCTATGCACGCTCCGAGTGTAGTCGCAAAAAGGCAGGCGAGTATTCCGAGCCATGGTCCCAGCATCATTCCTGCCAGTACGGCGAATGTTATGCCGGGAAGCGCGAGCACCACGCATCCTATGATCGTGAATATGGTATATATGGCAACTGCCGCAGGAAGGTTTTCCTTTACCATCTGATTCAGGAATGCGAGGTTTTCTGTATTTCGCAGGTATTCAGAACATCCGAAATGCCTGTCGCACGCGATTACCATTATTATGAGCGATGCAAATATCAGGATTTTGTATTGTTTTTTCATGGCTCTATTATATCATGCATGAAAACTGTTTTTTGATAGAAAAAAATGATAGGTCCGATAGAATATACTTATTGATCCTGCTGATCCTCAAGCATGAGGTGAAGCTCTTCCCATTTCTCGAATGCTTCTGCAAGCTCAGTTTCAAGTCTGTTTTTTTCTTCAGTGACCTTTTTGGTCATCTCAGGATTTGAATATATCTCCTCCAGGCAGAGCTGCTGGTGGCAATTTTCTATTTCCGATTCTATTTCGGATATCCTCTGCTCTTTGTCGGTTACAGATTTTTTGAGCTTCCTGTATTCTTTTTCTTTTTCCTTGTCTTTCTTCTGCTGCGCTTTTATCTGTGTTCTGGTCACATTGCTCTGGGACGCTTCGCTCTGATTTCTTTCCCTGTCTTCCTTTTCGTGCTGAAGCTTTTCCTGATAGTAATCATAGTTTCCGAGGAATTCTCTTATGCCGTCTTCTGTAAGGACGAGGACCTTGTCTGCGAGTTTGTTTATGAAGTACCTGTCATGCGATATGAAGAATACGGTGCCTTCGTACACATTGAGCGCGTTTTCAAGGACTTCCTTTGATTCTATGTCGAGATGGTTGGTAGGCTCGTCCAGGAACAGGAAATTCGCGTTTGAGAGCATAAGCTTGAGGAGGGATATTCTTGACTGCTCGCCTCCGCTCAGCGAAGATATCCTTTTGTAAACATCATCCCCTGTAAACAGGAAGGCTGCCAGCATGCTTCTCACTCTGGTCTCTGTGAGGGACGGATACTCGTTCCACACCTCGTCTATTATTGAATTTTCCTGATTGAGGTCCTGCCTCGTCTGGTCGAAGTATACAGGGTGGACGTTGGTGCCGTATGTCACCTGGCCCTGATAAGCCGTGTCTTTTCCTAGCAGTATGTTGAATAGCGTAGTCTTTCCGACTCCGTTTGGGCCAAGCAGAGCTACCTTTTCGTTTCTGAATATCTGGATGTCGAGGTCGGAGAAAAGCACTCTTTCTCCGAATGCCTTGGAGAGCGATTCGACCTTCATGACTTCGTAGCCGCTAGTTACGGAAGGGCTGAAGGTTATGGAGGCTTTCTTCTTCGCAAAGTCCGGTTTGTCTACGGTGTCCATCTTATCGAGCAGCTTTTCGCGGCTTCTTGCCCGCTTTACCTGCTTTTCTCTTCCGAAGGCCTTGAGCTGAGCGATTATATCCTTCTGCCTCTTTATCTCTTCCTGATTTTCCTTGTATTCCTTTTCCATCAGCTGCTGAATGGTTTCTCTTTTTTCGAGGTAGTCGGTGTAGTTTCCGCCGTACTGCGTAAGGGTCCTGTTGTGGATCTCAAATATCCTGTCGACTATCTTGTCGAGGAAGTATCGGTCATGGGATATCACTACCACATTGCCTCTGTACTGCTTCAGGTATGTCTCGAGCCATTCTACTGCCATTGTGTCGAGGTGGTTGGTAGGCTCGTCAAGCAGCAGGACATCTGGTTTTTTGAGGAGCAGCTTTGAAAGCATGAGCCTTGTCTGCTCTCCTCCGGAAAGCAGGTTCACCGGCTTTTCAAAATCGGATTCTGAAAATCCGAGGCCCTTGAGTATGCCTCTTGCCTCTGAATTGTAGGAATAGCCGTTCATATTCGTGAACTGCTCTGTTTTTCGGGCATATTCATTCATCAGGGAATCGAGTTTTTTATCGTGAGCGGACTCGGATATCCTGTGCTCGAGCTCGCGCAGCTCTCTTTCGAGCTTTATGACATCCTCGAAGCACAGAAGCGCTTCATCGAGGAGGCTGTTTTCAGATTCGGTTTTCACATTCTGCTCGAGATATCCAATTGTTATATCTTTACCAAAGAATATCTGTCCGGAGTCCTTTTCGAGCCTGCCGGTGATGATGCGGAAGAGCGTCGTCTTTCCTGCTCCATTAGACCCTACGAGGCCTATTTTCTCACCTTCGTTTATTGCGAAAGAAATATCATTTATAATTGTTTCAATGCCGTAAGATTTGGTTATATTATTAACTGAGAGTGTAATCATTGTCTTCTCCATAATCATGATATGTTATATTTGCAGGGCATTTTTTATCTCTGCAATATAGATTATATCATATTATGCGTATCAGATTCTGTAAATTATTTGACATTTTTGTTAAAATTTGGTTTAATAAAATATTATAGGGTTAAAAACAGAATAAAACAGGATGAGGTGGATTAATTGAGCAAATCAGACAGAGACATTTCTATGGCGGTAATCAGGAGATTGCCAAAGTACCATAGGTATTTAAAAGATCTAATCGATAAGGAGATATACAGGATATCTTCTAAGGAATTGAGCGAAATCATTGGATTCACGGCATCTCAAATCAGGCAGGACCTCAACAACTTTGGAGGTTTTGGACAGCAGGGATATGGCTACAATGTTGAGGAGCTTTATGAAGAGATTGGAAAAATACTTGGGCTTGACCATGAATACAGCGCTGTAGTAATTGGAGCGGGAAATATGGGACAGGCGCTTGCAAACTATCCGTGGTTCCAGAAAAAAGGATTTTCAGTCAAGGCGCTTTTCGATGCGAATCCAAAGCTTATAGGACTCAGGATGAGAGATCTTCAGATCTATGATGTAGAAGAGCTGGAGGACTATATCGAAAAGAACAATATAAAGATAGCAGTCATCTGTACGCCTAAGGAGCATGCGCAGTCAATAGCAGACAAGCTTGCGAGGACTAAGATCGAGGGCATATGGAACTTCGCTCCGGTAGATCTTGATATTCCTTCAAGGATAATCGTGGAAAATGTGCATCTCAGCGATAGCCTTTTCGTGCTTTCATATATGCTTAATGAGGCGAATAAGGAAGAGAAACACTAATATCTATAAAACAGAGACGTATAATCTTGACTATCAAGCTTATACGTTTTTTACATTGTGAGGTCGTAAATATGAAAAATGGATTTTTAAAGAGAAAGAACATTGAGATTTCATTCAGGCGCTATCTTACTGATGCTCTTGGAAGCATGGCGCTGGGGCTTTTTGCTTCCCTTCTGATCGGGACCATATTCAATTCTATAGGTCAGAAATTCGAAATAGCGCTCTTTACCGATGTAATAGCGCCTTTTGCAAGGACTGCCACAGGGCCGGCGATTGCTGCGGCCATAGCCTATGGTCTGCAGGCGCCTCCGCTGGTACTGTTTTCAACTGCTATAGTAGGGCTTGCTGCAAATGAGCTTGGAGGACCTGTGGGGGTATACTGCGCCACGCTGATAGCGGTAGAGCTTGGAAAAGTGGTTTCAAAGGAGACCAGCCTGGACATTATAGTGACTCCGGCAGTCACCATAATTACAGGTGTGCTGGCAGCGCAGTTCGTGGGGCCGTATGTGTCGAGCATAATGACTGCACTGGGGGCAATCATCGTGAATGCGACAAAGATGCAGCCGCTTGTCATGGGAGCTGTAGTTTCTGTGGTCGTTGGGATTACGCTCACTCTGCCTATAAGCAGCGCTGCGATCTGCATGATGCTGGGGCTTGACGGCCTGGCTGCAGGAGCGGCCACTGTTGGCTGCTGCGCCAACATGATAGGATTTGCGGTCATAAGCTACAGAGAGAATGGGTTTGGAGGACTGATGGCTCAAGGCATAGGCACGTCTATGCTTCAGATGCCAAATATCCTGAGGAATCCTAGGATATGGATACCTTCCATCGCGGCTTCTGCAGTGCTGGGTCCGGTGTCCACTATGATATTCAAGATGGAGAATATTCCGATTGGCGCAGGCATGGGGACCTGCGGGCTTGTCGGGCAGGTAGGGACTATAGCGGCAATGGGTGAGGGCTCCGAGGTATATATGGCGATACTGCTTCTGCATTTCATACTTCCGGCGCTGATTTCGCTTTTCGTTGCCGGGGTTCTCAGAAAATGGGGCTGGATAAGACCTGGAGACATGAAACTCGACCTTTAATTCAATTTGCACTCAAATCTGTAACTAAATCTTAAATTGTATTTTCAGTGAAAAAAGAATATAATAGATATGTATTTATAAAATAAGGGGAAAGGAGGTAGTAATAATTATGGTGAAGAAATTGCTTAGAGCTGTCTTTTCATTTGTAGGGGTAACGACCGGTTTTGCGACCTATCTCTATGTAAGTGTGATTATGGACAGGCTCTATAATGTATCCAGGCTTGTCGAGGTTGCCGTATTTGCAGCACTCACCCTGGGGATGGGAGTACTGTTTTTTTTCCTCACGCCATATTTTATCAAGGTAGGACAGAAGATTATCGTAAAGATCGAAAAAGAGTCAGCATCGGTAGGGACCTTGGATATGCTGGTTTCACTTGGCGGAATTATCATTGGACTTATTGTTGCTTATTTTATCAGTAGCTTTGTAACGCAGATACCTGTTATCGGTTCGGCTATTTCTGCGGTAATATATGTTTTTCTTGGAATTCTCGGATACAGAATGTCAACCAGGAGAAAGGATGATATCTTCAGCATTGCCAGCAGCCTGAAAATCAGTCAGCACAAGGATAAGGCTGGAAAGAAGGTTGTGTCCGGTGTGCCAAAGGTGCTTGATACAAGCGTGATAATCGATGGAAGGATTGCAGACATAGCAAAGACGGGGTTCATAGAAGGAAAATTCATAGTTCCAACGTTCGTGCTTGAAGAGCTTCGCCACATAGCGGATTCTTCTGACGATCTCAAGAGGATAAAGGGAAGAAGAGGGCTTGATATCCTGAATATAATGCAGGAGGAGCTCAAGCTGGATTTTGAAATATCAGATATGGATTTTGAGGACATTTCGGAGGTGGACATGAAGCTGCTCAAGCTCGCACAGACACTGAATGGAAAAGTCCTTACGAATGATTTCAACCTCAATAAGGTGGCTCAGTTCCAGGGGGTCAAGGTGCTCAATATCAACGAGCTTGCAAATGCGGTAAAGACCGTAGTGATACCTGGGGAAGAGATGGTCGTAGTAATTGTCAAGGAAGGCAAGGAGCATAATCAGGGAGTTGCATATCTTGATGATGGAACCATGATCGTAGTGGAAAATGCCAAGAAGCTGATAGGACAGCAGTTTACGGTAATTGTGACCACTGTGCTTCAGACTGCGGCAGGAAGAATGATATTTGCAAAGATAAAGCAGTAGAAAATAAAAAAGATGCATACGGAAAAATTAATTTCCTGAGTGCATCTTTTTTCATTGCATAAAAACGATATGAAATCATACGTCGTGCCTGTCTTTCATGAGCCTTCTTGCGATGATATTTCTCGATATCTTTCCAAACGATGATACAAGCATTATCCCGATTGCAATAGCTCCGGCCACGGCAAGTGTCTGAAGCCCTTTGGAAAGCGCATCCTCTATCTGATTCTGCGTAAAATAGTACATAGTCATGTACAGCGAGTAACCTGGTGTTATGGGCAGTATGCCCGGGATCACGAACATGGTCACGGGATTCCTGCTTATCCTTGAAAAAATCTCACTCATTACTGCAACTGCTATTGCGGCGGCAAGATTGGCGAAAGCCAGGCTTGCATCTGCCTGAGTGAGAAGCACGTTTACTATCCAGCCGATTGCTCCGGTAAGGCCTGCGTAAATCAGCAGTTTTTTCGGAAGCTGAAAAAATATGGCATAGCCTATGGTGGCCAGCAGAGAATATGTGAAGTGTGCAAACATAGACATCAGATCACACCTCCGTATCTTATATATATGCTCAGCACTGAACCGGCCGAGATTGCGATTGCTACGGCAAGCACTGCTGCCTCGAATACCTTTGACATTCCGGAGATGAGGTCGCCTGCGATAAAGTCCCTGAGCCCGTTCGTGAATGATACTCCGGGGAGCAGAGGCATTATGGATCCTACTATTATCATGTCCATGTTGTTTCCTATGCCGCTTTTAAGGCTGAGTATGGCGAGTATTGCTATTATGACTCCACTGACTGCATTTGACAAAAAGGAATTGTTGTCCAGATCATACATCTTTATTGAGGTCACTGTGGCAATCAGAGATATCACCAGTGCGCAAAGAAGATCAGGCGGAGATCCGCCGAGCATTCCCGTGAACATGGACGAGGCTATCGCACACAGGACTACCCTGAACCAGTCCGGATATTCGGACTTTTCAAGTATGGCCTGAAGATGGAGTATCGCATCATCAAGAGCAATGTCGCTTTTTACGAACTCTCTTGAGAAGTTGTTCACCATGGCTACCTTCTGCAGATTGGTGGTCCTTGTGTCTATGCTCTTCATGAACGAAAAACCGTCGTGACGGTCATCTGCTATGATTATTACCGTGGGCGTAACGAATGCGCTCACATGATATATATTTCTGGAGTGACATATCCTTAGTATGGTATCTTCCACCCTGTATGTCTCTCCTCCGTTGCAGAGCATTATCTCGCCTGCAAAGAGCGCCAGTCTTAAGACTTTCTTCTTATCCTGTTCTGTTACGCTCATGTTCATTATATGCACCTCCCAGCTGAAATTTCCTGACCATCAAATAATATCACATCAGAGAATAAAAATAAACCGTGTTAAGGTTAAAGAATTGTTAAATCTCAAATATGGTGCTATAATCATTATATTCAGTATTTATAAGATTGAGGTGAATTTATGAAACAGAGGATTCTTGTCATAAAAGAGGTTTTTGAGGAAAGGAACGAGCTTGCATTTGCGCTTGTCGAACCATATATAAAAGAAAGGCTTGGCGAAGGAAGCCTGGTAAATGTCCATGAGACGCACTGTACTGTCCTCAGGAGCCTTCTCGAGGAAGAGGACATATTTCAGGGAGACATAACTCAGGAAGAAATCAATCTGATGTTTGACATAAACACATATGACAAGGTCATATATGTTCCGGAGGATGCAGGAAAATCCTCGGATATACTTGTTTATGACCCGGACACTCTGGACAAGAACATGATATTCTACCACATAGGGAACATGAATCTCGTTGACAGCTATTCAGATGTGAATATGAATAAGGACAGCGGCTCTGAAAAGACTGAGGATGAAGATGCTTTTGCAGAGGGGCCGATTGATGAGGCAAGGTTTTTCTGGCTGATGGTTTCTCTGATACCATGGCTGATATTCATACTTATGAATCTACTCGGGTATGGAAATGTATCAGCGATACCGCTCGGGATAGCCGTGATTGCACTTCTGCTTAAAAAGAAAGCAAGGAAAAAACGAAGATACAGGGAGTTCGTTTCTGAGTATGCGAACGTTGGATTCTTCGTGCTCATGCTGGTGCTGAACTATCAGAATCCTTCCTGGCTTGCGAACATAGCGACCATGCTTTCTGTAATGGGAATGACGATAATGCTGCTCATGAGTTTTGTAAAAGATGAAGAATAAAAAGCTCTTTAAGGACCGGAATTAAATCCCGGTCCTTTGTTTTTGAATAAGGAATGAAATATCCGGGTATGCTTAACGTAAAATGAAATGGAAAAATTCAACGGAAAGCTTAAAAATATGTTTATTATATCACAAATAGCAATGGTTACAGAATTTGAAAAAAAACAGTAAAAAATGTGGGAATTATCAAAAAATTCTGTTGCATATTTGTTCGATTACGGATATAATAAGTAAAGATTAAATGCAATTATTTGTTTGTCATCAGGCAATATTCAAAAAATGAACAAGGAGGTTTACTATGGAAAACAAACAAAGAGGACAGTTTGGAAGCAGCTTTGGATTCATAATGGCTGCTGTTGGTTCCGCGGTTGGACTTGGAAATCTATGGGGATTCCCGTACAAGATGGGTAAGGGCGGAGGTTTCGCGTTTCTCTTCATCTATCTGATTTTCGTTGTTACTGTAGGCTTTATAGTAATGCTAGGAGAGCTTGGAATCGGACGTAAGGCCAAGATGGATGCAGTAGGTTCCTACAAATCCATTGACAAGAGGGCAGGATTTGTCGGAGGATTTGGTGTTTTTGCAGCTTTTGTAATTTTATCCTTCTATTGTGTGCTTGGAGGATGGGTACTTAAATATGCGTTCACCTTCATAGGTGAGATGTTTGGTGCAGGATTTGGCGGAGCGGCCGGAGCGGATTATTTCGTGGCATTCATAACAGGAACTACGGAGCCTATAATCTGGTTTGCAGTCTTCCTTGGACTTTCATGTCTTATAGTTCTTGCGGGAGTTGAAAAAGGTATTGAGAAATACAGCAAGATAATGATGCCTGCACTCTTCGTTATGCTTATCATCATAATAATAAGAAGCGTTACGCTCCCTGGAGCTTCAAAGGGACTTGAATTCATATTCAAACCTGATTTCTCGGTATTCGCGAGCTTTGATTCAGCGATCGCGGTTGCAGGTACGGCGCTTGCGCAGATGTTCTTCTCGCTCTCTCTTGGTATGGGAGCAATGCTTACTTACGGAAGTTACCTTGGAAAAGAGCAGAACCTTCAGAGCAGTGCTCTAATAATTCCGATACTGGATACAATGGTAGCTATACTTGCAGGTGTTGCTATAATGCCGGCGGTATTTGCATTCGGACTTGACCCTTCAGCAGGACCTGGACTCATGTTCATAACTCTTAAGGAAGTTTTTGCGGCGATGCCTCTGGGCAGCTTCTTTGGATTCCTTTTCTTTACGCTTGTGTTCTTTGCGGCGATAACTTCGTCTATATCTCTTCTTGAGGTTATATGCGCATATTTCATAGACAGCAAGAAGATGCAGAGAAAGACAGTAACAGCTATGGCAGGAATCGCAGTATTCATACTTGGAATACCGGTTGCACTTAGCCAGGGAATGCTATCTCACATAAGACCTATACTTGGAATGGACATACTGGATTCATTCGACTTCATAGCTGAGTACACGCTGATGCCTCTTGGAGCGCTGTTCATGTGTATATTCGTAGGATGGATATGGGGACCTAAAATCATTACTGATGAAATAGAAGTTTCCGGGCACAAATTCCCGCTAAAAGGCTACTTCAACTTCATGATCAAATACGTTACTCCGCTTTTCGTTGCATTCGTACTTTACAGTTCATGTATTTCTCCGATCATAAAGTATTTTGCAGGCGGCGGACAGTAGTAAACAATTATTTATGTCGATATCAGCTGCAAGACAGCTGCTAATGGCAGGGCATTCTTTAAAGAATGCCCTGCTTTTTTTATCCGGCGCTCTACACAAAGGCATCAATGTGTTGTATAATTAAATATCAGGATAATCAGGAACAGGAGATCGTAATTATGAAGGCGACAAAGGTATTTACGATGATTGACGATATCGTAAAAAAGATACAGAAATCAGATGATGTGACTCAGGAAGACGGGGAGAAGATGATTGGCCAGCTGACAGAACTGGCAGATATATACAGAGAAGTTGAAGTACATGAAGATCAGATGGCTGTTTATGATGCCCTCAGGCAGAAAGGAGAATGGCTCAAGAGTCAGTTTTCCTCAAAAAAATCCTCGGACAGGATAAAAAAAGAGATAAACAGATATATAAGGCTGCTGAGAGCTTCGCTCGCTGACTTCAGGGGAGAAACTGGAGCTCTGCTGAGATTTCACAGGATGTTCGTTATTCTGTGCCTCTCGCTGCTCGTGCTTTCGCCGGGAATGTACGGGCCTTTAATGTCGGTGCTTCTCGTGATTCCAGTATTTGGGGCGCTCAGAGGCATAAGGGACAGGCGGATGACAGGGATCTATCTTTCTGGAGTCATCATACCTCTTGCGCTTCTCACAGGTATAAACTGGCTGAGAGCAGGCGCTGGGCTGTTTTCGATACTGGGTGCGGCAACATCGGTTTTTGCATTGGTGATGATTTACATGATATACAAAGTTAAGGACATGTTTGTTTAAAGGAGCAGGAAATGAAGAAAAAAGTAGTGCTTGGAATGAGCGGTGGGGTGGATTCGTCTGTTGCGGCGCTTATACTCAAGGAGCAGGGATATGATGTTATAGGTATTTTCATGAAAAACTGGAATGAGCAGGATGAGACAGGCATATGTACTGCCACCGAGGATTACGAGGATGTTGCAAGAGTTGCGGCTCAGCTTGGAATTCCATATTATACAGTAAACTTTGAAAAGGAGTACTGGGACAGGGTATTCAGTTATTTCCTGAAGGAGTATAGGGCCGGAAGGACTCCAAACCCTGACGTGATGTGTAATCAGGAGATAAAGTTCAATGCTTTTCTTGATTATGCGCTCAAGCTCGATGCGGACTATATAGCCATGGGACACTATGCGAAGGTCGAGGAGGAGGATGGCAGGTTCTATCTCAAGCGTGGAGCGGATTCGAACAAGGATCAGACGTACTTCCTCGCAAGGATAGGGCAGAAGGCGCTGCAGAAGGCGCTGTTTCCAATAGGGGATCTTCCAAAGTCTGAGGTAAGGAGAATAGCTGAGGAGCATGAGCTGGCTACTGCAAAGAAGAAAGATTCAACGGGAGTGTGCTTTATAGGAGAGCGGGATTTTGATGAATTTCTGGATAAATACCTGCTTTCAAAGCCAGGAAAGATAATGACGGTTGAAGGAAAAGAAATCGGAAGCCATCACGGACTGATACATTACACATATGGCCAGAGAAGAGGAATAGGAATCGGAGGAGTAGGAAGCGGAGAACCGTGGTTTGTATGCGGAAAGGACCTGGGAAAGAACATACTCTATGTTGCCCAGGGAGAGAACCATAAATCACTGTTCACGAAGAGCCTGATCGCCGACGAGATGTTCTGGACGCTGGATGAGCCTTCGCAGATGCCTCTGAAGTGCACTGCTAAATTCAGATACAGGCAGGCGGACATTCCGGTAACTGTATATGACATGGGAAATTCAAGAGTGAAGATAATATTTGACAGTCCGGTGAAGGCTGTGACTCCGGGTCAGGTAGCCGTGCTTTATGACGGAGACATATGTCTTGGAAGCGCCATCATAAACAGCGCGGAGCCGGTCGATCCGAAATACAGATTCCTTTATGAAAGCGCAAATGTCGCAGAGGGAATCATAAAAGACGCATAGGCGGGACTGAGACGAAAAAAAACAGAGTGAGTCATTCCGGGAGAAAGACATAGCTCTGTTTTTGCATAAAAAGACAACAAGCTGGCGGGGAACCAGCTTGTCATTAAGGGGTTTTTTTACTATATGTTCTGTGTGATTGTAAGGTATTTGGGAGAAAACCTTAACATCACTGACTACACTTTAATTGTAATAAGAAAATATAGAATACCTATAAAAAATATGTGTGAAATATGTAAAACAATGTTACAGATGTTTTTCAAAATTCATTTTTGACTGTATAATAAGGATAACATATTTTTTGATATCTGAAAAGGAAACAACTTATGAAAACTAAGACTGTATACAGATGCATGAGCTGTATGAACGAGAGCAGCAAATGGAGCGCAAAGTGTCTTGAATGCGGCTCTTTTGGGACGATTGAGGAAATTACTGTCGCAAAGCCTTCAAAGGCAAAGCCGGGAGCCGGTCAGCCGGTATCTTCGGCTGCTCCTGTAAATCCACTCCTCAGGCTGAAAGATGTAAAAACTGGAAACAGCGACAGGATAGTGAGCTCGCTCAATGAATTCAACCGGGTAATGGGAGGCGGGATAGTCAAGGATTCCGTCAGCATAATAACCGCAAAGCCGGGAGCTGGCAAATCCACGCTGTTGCTTCAGGTGGCGGACGATCTTGCGGCAAAGGGTTACAGAGTGCTCTACGCTACGGGAGAGGAGAGCGAAAGCCAGATAAAGAGCAGGGCGGACAGGATACTCAGGAATATACATGAAAACATTTGGGTGGTTCCGGACAACAGCATGAACAATGTACTCGGACACATAGCTTCCGTAGATCCGGACCTCATAATAATCGACAGCATACAGACCTTCACTCTGGAGGAACATTTTCCTTCAAGGGCGGGTTCTCCTACACAGACAATGGAGTGTGCGAACGCTATGGTAAGGATCGCAAAAAATCCATCGAGGCCAAGAGCGGTTATACTCGTGGGCCAGATGAACAAGAACGAAGAGATGGCGGGCCTCAGATCGCTAGAGCATCTCGTGGACACAGTTCTCGTTATAGAGGGAGAAAATGAGGAACAGCTCAGAGAGCTCCAGTCTACAAAGAATCGATTCGGAGGAACCGGAGAGATGGGATTTTTCTCTATGACCGAAGAAGGGCTCGTATCCATAGACAACCCGTCAGAATTCTTCATGACTGTAAGGGACGAAAGGGACAGGGTTTCAGGTTCTGCGCTCACGGTAGTCAGAGAGGGAACAAGGCCTATAATACTTGAGATCGAAAGCCTCGTTTCGACATCCTTCATGCCATATCCATCAAGGATCGGAGAAGGGCTAAGGAGGGATCATCTCAATATTCTCGTGAGCATACTTGAGCAGAGAGCCAAGTTCAACCTGCTTAACAAGAATGTGGTGATAAAGACTACCGGAGGCCTCAGGGTCAAGGAGAATGCCATAAATCTTGCAATACTGATAAGCATTGTCTCATCTTTTTCTGAAAAGCCGGTACCGGGAAGCTATGTTTTCATAGCCGACGTAGGGCTTACCGGAGAGCTCAAGAAGGTACCATCCACGGAGCAGAGAGTGAGAGAGCTTGACCGTATGGGTTTTGAAAGGGTATATATAGCGCCGGGTACATTCTCGAGGAAGATGAAGTTTGATTCAATAAAGGTAATCGAGAAGAAGACGCTTGTCGAAGTCATATATGATGTATTTGGGGGACTCGAAAGATTCAGCAAATAGAAAGGATATATTTATGAATGGAAATGAAAGAAGACAGGAAATACTGGGAATCCTTAATAAAAATCCGGTGAGCGCATCATCTCTTGCTGCGAAGCTTGGAGTGAGCAGGCAGGTAATCGTATCAGATATAGCGCTTCTTCGAGCCTCGGGGCATCCGGTTGTGTCAACTCCGAGAGGGTATGTCATAGATGAAGGCGGAAGGCGAAAAGGTGTGCTCAAGGTAATAACCTGCAGGCATCTTCATGAAGGGCTTGAGGACGAGCTGTTTACGATCGTAGACCATGGGGCGACGGTGCTGGATGTTATCGTTGAGCACAGCGTCTATGGACAGATTCAGCTCAATCTTAATCTTTCCTCAAGATATGACTGCGAGGAATTTCTGAAAAACCTTAGAGAGAGCAATGCAGCGCCTCTTGCAGAGCTTACCGACGGGGTGCATTTTCATACGATACTGTGCCCTGATGAGCAGTGCTACGAAAGGATAGTAGAAGATCTGAGGAAGCAGGGGATTTTCATTGAAGAAAAAATCGGACTTGACAAGACAGCCTCCAGAGAGTAATATGTATTTGCAGGTGTAAAGACACCTGACAATACTTATTCAAGGAGATTTGAGATGAGAACTGCTACAAGATCGAGAAGCACGGAAAGCATAGTAATGGCGGGCCTTCTGTGTGCTACTGGAATCATCATACCTATGTTTATGCCAAAGATAGTGCTGGAGCCGGCTTCGTTCACGCTTGCCAGCCATGTGCCTGTTTTTATTGCGATGTTCATATCACCGCTGGTAGCCTTTGCGGTGGCGCTTGGTACTACTATCGGATTCCTTATGAGCGGGCTCCCGGTGATAATAGTAATGAGGGCGCTTTCACATGTTGTTTTTGCGACCGCCGGAGCGCTGTGGCTTACAAGATACAATATTAACACGGTGACAAAGGCTGGAGTGTTTGCAGTTGTTACGTCGCTTATACATGCATTTGCAGAATTTCTGGTTGTTACAACATTTTATTTTGGAGGCAATGTTTCGGAAAAATTCTATGAGAATGGATTCCTCAGATCGGTTATACTTCTGGTATTCGTTGGGACATTCATACACAGCATAGTGGACTTCGTCATAGCCTATGTGGTGTCAAAACCACTTACCAAATCAGGGGTAAGACTGAAAGTATTCCAGGGATAGGAGTTTTCTCTGTATTGAAAACCAGTACTGTAAGGATTTATTTATCAAAAAAAGCAAAGTCATGGATTCTGATTTGTCCCTGAACTTTGCTTTTTAAATTCTGTGATATGCGGATCAGCTGAGTGAATCCCTGTATTTTACTATCGTTGCAAGATTTACGTTTTCTATTTCCGTGAACGAGGATGCGGCCTGTGCCGGAGATGAGATATTTCCATCAGGCTTGTACCATGATTTCGTCATGAAATATTCGTAGTATTCTCCGCCGAAGTCAAAGTGCCAGCCTCTGCGTGCATACATTTCGTTGATTGCATACCTTATCTGTGACTTGTCCATTCCTGCGAGGTCTTCTTCGGTAAGATATTTTATATCCGAAGGGAGTATATATTCGCTGTCGGCTGCTTCTTCTGCCGGGGTATCTGTTTCTGGCTGAGTGCCGTCGCCTGCAGAAGGGTCTTCAGGCAGCGACGTATCCTGATTCTGAGGCTGATCCTGAGGGCTGGCCTCTCCTGTATCTGGAGCCTGAGGCGTACCTGATCCTTCCTGGTCCTGAGAAGCAGATGGGTTCTCAGCTGGATTGATTATGGAATCAAGCATGCCTGATTTCAGAGCGCCGTAGAATGCCGCCGACAGTATAAGTACTGCTATTACAGATATTATGAGTGGTGCCGGTGATTTCTTCTTTTTCTTCTTTGGTTTTGCAGCGCCGGATTTCTTTCGAGGTCTGTTATCAGGAGATTGCTGAGTCGAAGGCGATTTTGGCTGTGACGGCGATTGCGTCTGCCTTCTTTCCTGCTTTTCTGTATTTGTGAACTCGAGCTCGGTGACCCTTCCGCCTGACTTGCTGACTGACTTGCTGACGGTGTGATTTTTTACATATGAATCATGGCCCGTATCGTCAGAAGGCTTTTCTCTGGAAGGCTTGTCTTCAGAAGGCTGCTTTGCTTCCGGGGCAGGAGCGGCTTTTTTCTGAGCGGGTCTTTTGTTTGCGGGGATCGTCTCGTATACAGGGATTCCGTCAAAGTCATCTTTTGAGCCATATATTTCTTTCTCCTCGGTTCTCACGGCTTCCTTGAGCTCGGTGGGAACGATGAGCGGCTTTCCTATGGAATTGAGGAAGTCCTCTTCTATAGATCTGGCCCTGTTGTCCTTCTGTTTTGGCGCAGATGTAGTCTTTACGGTATTATCTATGTATTCGCCGATCTTATCTTCAACAGTCCTGCTGGTCTTCTCTTTTCTTGAGGAGAGAGAGCTGCTTCTGTTTTTTTCGGTATGATAGGCCTGAAGCCTGCTGTATATCTGAGGATCTGTATGGAGCTCAAGGGTTGTTCTGTATTTCATGAAATGCTCGTCAAAAAGCTCGGTGTTGCCGTCCACCTCGAATATATCGAGCATGACATTTACTATCGAGCCTGCGTATATCTTGTTTAGAGACAGCTGTTTTCCGACGTTTAGCACAGCACCAAGCAGGTCCTTGTTTTTTTCAATCTCCTCGAGTGCCTGGCTATATGCTTTGTTTTTGTAGTAGTATTCTATTTTATCAAAATAAAAAGTTGCTCTTTCTCTTGTAAAAAGTGGATTTCTCTGCAAAGTATGACACCGCCCTCTGAATTTTTTATGTACGTTTCAATTATATCATAAATGAATGAAATTTGAAGAAAAAAATTATAAATAATATTTCAAAATTATTTCGCAATATCAATATTTATGTTAATATATATAGGTGTATTTACACTCGGATGAAATTTTGTGTAGAGGAGAAGTCATGTCAGAGATAGTTAGGGTTGAAAATCTGGTTTTCAGATACGATGATGAAATAATTACTAAAAATGCGGTCGATGATGTCTCGCTTAATATAGAAGAAGGCGAGTTTGTTGTGATCATAGGTCACAATGGCTCGGGAAAAAGCACGCTTGCAAAGCACTTCAATGGCATATTCTACCCGACTCAGGGTGATGTATATATTAAGGGAATGAACACGAAGGATGATTCGCTTATCTGGGAAATCAGGCAGAAGGCTGGAATGGTTTTTCAGAACCCGGACAATCAGATAGTGGCTACGATCGTGGAAGAAGACGTCGCATTTGGCCCTGAGAATCTCGGGATTGAAAAATCAATAATAAGAAAGCGGGTCGATGAGGCTCTGGCGCTTGTGAACATGACGGAGTTTGCCAAAAAGCAGCCCCATAATCTTTCGGGAGGGCAGAAGCAGCGCGTGGCCATTGCGGGGATAATCGCTATGAGGCCTGACTGCATAATATTTGACGAGCCTACTGCGATGCTTGATCCAAGTGGAAGAAAAGAGGTAATTGATACAATCCTCAAGCTTAACAAGGAAGAGGGCAAGACTATCATACACATAACCCACTTCATGGATGAGGCTACAAATGCCGACAGGGTAATAGTCATGGATGAGGGTAAGATAACAATGCAGGGCAAGCCTCGTGAGATATTTGCAAGGGTAGAGGAGCTTAATGCTCTTGGACTCGATGTCCCTCAGATGACCGAGCTTTCTTATGAGCTTGGACTGGAAGGCGTCAGGCTGAGAGAGGATATACTGACTGTGGAAGAAATGGTGGATGAATTATGTCAATTGTTATAAATAATCTGAGATATGTATATAATGAGGGAACACCTTTTGAGAGCGTTGCCATAGATGATGTAAGCCTTGAGATAAAGGACGGGGATTTCGTTGGCCTTATAGGTCATACGGGTTCTGGAAAGAGTACGCTGATACAGCATCTCAATGGCCTCATAAAGCCTACTGGGGGCTCGATAATCATAAACGGCATGGATATTACTCAAAAGGGAGTGTCTCTTGTAGATGTAAGAAAAAAGGTGGGGCTTGTGTTCCAGTATCCTGAATATCAGCTGTTTGAGGAGACTATTTTCAAGGATATAGCCTTTGGTCCTGAAAAGCTGGGACTTTCGGAATCTGAGGTGGAGGAAAGAGTAATCGAAGCCATGAACATGGTAGGTCTTGATCCTGAGAAATCCAGGGACAAGTCTCCGTTTGAGCTTTCGGGAGGACAGAAGAGAAGGGTGGCCATTGCGGGAGTAATAGCCATGAAGCCTGAGGTGCTGATACTTGATGAGCCTACTGCAGGACTCGATCCTCACGGAAGAGATGAGATACTGGATCAGATAAAGGAGATCCACAGAAAGAACAGAACTACGATAATACTTGTTTCCCATTCCATGGAGGACATGTCGAGGCTTGCAGACACTCTTATAGTGATGAACAGGGGAAAGGTTGAATTTACCGGGACTCCGAAGGAGGTTTTCAGGTATGAGAAGAGGCTTCATGAGATAGGCCTGGGAGTGCCAAAGGTAGTAACGCTCATGAACGAGCTGAGAAGCAGAGGCTATGACATAGAGCCTGACATAATAACCATGGCACAGGCTAAGGAACAGATTTTAAGACTGATAAGGAGTAAGGATAATGCTTAAGGATATAACGCTTGGGCAATATTACCCAACAGATTCGAGAATACACAGGCTTGACCCGAGAGTTAAGATAATGTTCACCTTTGTATTTATGATAACCATATTCATGATAGACCAGTTCTATCCGTTCCTGATGATAGTGGCGTTTCTTGCACTGCTTTCAAAAAGCTCAGGAGTGCCGGGAAAGTTTCTCATGAAGGGAGTAAAGCCTCTATGGCCGCTGCTTCTTATAACATTCCTGATCAACGCGCTTCTGACTCAGGGAGAGATCCTGTGGTCGATTGGATTTATCAAGGTAACCTATGAGGGACTAAGGCTCGGACTTTTCATGATAATAAGGCTGGTGCTGCTCATAGTGGGAACTTCGCTGCTTACGCTGACGACATCTCCTATAGAGCTTACTGATGGAATAGAGAAGCTGCTCAATCCATTTAAGAAAGTTGGGCTTCCAGCTCATGAAATAGCTATGATGATGACGATTGCGCTTAGATTCATTCCTACTCTTCTTGAAGAGACGGACAAGATAATGAAGGCTCAGATGGCAAGAGGAGCTGATTTTGAGAGCCGCAACATCGTAGAGAGGGCCAAAAGCCTCGTGCCGCTGCTCGTGCCGCTTTTCATAAGCGCATTCAGGAGAGCGGATGAGCTTGCCATGGCCATGGAGTCAAGGTGCTACCGTGGAGGAGAGGGAAAGACAAGAATGAATGAGATTTCCATGTCCAGATCGGATTACAGTGCATTTATAGTGAGTACAGCCTTAATGATACTTATTGCATGCACGAGATTTTTAAATTAATTAAACACGAGAAAAAATAGTACTGTTAAAATACGGAATAATTTGGTATAATCGTTCTATTGAGAATATGATTAAGGTGGGATAAAAACGTGACTGAAAAAAGAAAAGCAATGCTGCAGATAGCAGGTATAGTGGCGGCCTTCGTGCTGCTTGTAGTGGGAACGATATTTTACAAGAGCCTGTGGCTGAGGATTCCATTTGCAATAATGGCGATAGGTGTGGGTGCGCTGCTCGTAAGGATGTATCTTTCTTATAAAAGAAAGAAATATGCAATCGAGGGAAAAGTGCTTTCGATCACTCCTCCCAAGAACAGGTTCAAGGTTGGAAAGTACACGGTAATACTTAAGACCGGAAAATCTTCAAAAAAGCTTTACTCATGGCAGAAGCTCAACATGAAGGTTGGAAACTCATATGCGATATATTATGAAGAAAAATCCAACCAGATAATAAAGTATGAGACAATGAAGATAAACATGGCGGCAAGGCCAAAAGGCAACATACCTCCTCAGTTCAGATAAGAAACGGTGAAAAAATGTACAGACTTTTAGGAAATGAAGTGCTTGATACTGAAGAACTGGGAAAACATGTTGAATCTGAGACCGGGCTTCGCGTAAGGGAAGACATAAGCAATGCAACGAAGAGAGATGACGCTGCCGCGCTGAGGCTGGAGCTCGACATAAGCCTTCTTGGGTATGATGATACCCTTAAGTATGAGGATGAGCAGATAATGAATGAACTCATGGCAAAGTCCGATGAGTATGCAAACGCAGAGCTCAAGGCTGTGATTTCTCATTTTGGAGAGTATCTCGCATATGATGTCTACTCGTATTCTTTTGATGAGGTATCAAACTGCACGCTTCTTGTAATGGCAGTTATGAGCACCGAGAATTCTCACAGGAAGATGAGGGATGTAATCAAAAGATTGCTGACAGTTTAGCAAAAAAATATTGACAATAAATTAATAATTACTGTTTTAAGATCAATTCAGATGCCATCATGGCATCTGTTTTTTTATTTAAAATTAATTATGACAGGATATGCTGATAAATCAGTGAACAGATTGCATGAAAAATGACGATAAAGACATATTGAATTTCATGAATAATGAATTGAGGGTTGGTTTAAAATTCATGAGCTAAAGGGACGTTATTATCATATTTTCTATTGAAAAAAGGGGATAATTGTGATATCTTATATGAAACAGCTGATTAACAACTTTAACGCAATATTCAGACGAGACTGTTAATTGCAGCTGAAATGCCAAATCTATTCACGGGAGGAGATTTACAATGAAAAGAAAATTCAAATCAGGATTGGCTTTACTTACAGTTTTAGCAATGGGGATGTCACTTGCTGGTTGCGGTGGTTCAGGAGATACTACTGCAGCTGAAGAAGGTGCGCTTACTAACAACGGAAATTACATTTTTGCAACAGGAGGAACATCCGGTACTTACTATCCACTTGGTGGAGCTATGGCAACTATAATAAACGGAGCTGTTGAAGGAACTAACATCACAGTTCAGTCTACAGGAGCATCAAAAGAGAACATAATGCTTGTTTCCAAAGGAGAGGCGGATTATGCAATAGTGCAGAATGACGTTCTTGACTACGCGGACAAGGGAATTCAGCTGTTTGAAGGCGAAAAAATCACGGGAGTAAGCACAGTGGCTTCTATTTACCCTGAGATAGTTCAGCTTGTCGTAGGAGCTGACAGCGGAATAAAGACAGTTGCAGACCTCAAAGGCAAGCGAGTTTCAATAGGTGATGCAGGTTCAGGGGTTGAGGCGAATGCGCTTCAGGTTCTTGAAGCCTATGGAATGACTGTTGATGACGTAAACGTAAGTCGTCTTTCGTTCAAAGAGAGCGGAAACGCATTCAAGGACAATCAGCTTGACGCATTCTTCGTAACTGCAGGTGTGCCAAACACTGCTATCGTTGAGCTTGCGGTTACAAGACCGGTTCAGCTTCTGAATATAGACGGAGCTGAGGCTGAAAAGCTTGTTGCTGACTATCCATTCTATACAACTATTACCATTCCTAAAGATGTTTATGGAACTCCAGAGGACATAAGCACTATAGCTGTAAGAGCGATAATAGTATCAAGAGCAGATCTTAACGAGACAGAAGTTTACAACTTCACAAAAGCACTTTATGAAAACCTTCCAACGCTGGGAGAGGCTCATGCAAAAGGAAAAGAAATCCTTCTTGAGCAGGCAACAGACGGCGTTACTGTAGCATTACATCCGGGTGCGGCAAAATACTTCTCTGAGGTTGGAGTAGGATAATGAAATATAATATGCAGATGGGGCTTATAGCCCTGTCTGTTTTATTTGCAGTAACAGTTTCGATGTTCGTACCGGCTTTTCAGAGACTTAATCTCAGGACCTCGGATGGAGAGCTTGTAAGCAGCTTCAGTCCTGATAATGGCGCTTATTTTGATATTCAGTTCAGGCACTCGGTAAACAAAGGTCTAATCACTGAAAGGTATTTTCTGGATAAAGCGACCGGCAGAATATGCCTGACCAGCGGATGGTTTGAAAACTATGGTGCAGGCATGATGGATACTATAGATGAAGGTATGAAGATGACTGAAGACGGAGACAGGCTGAGGATAGACTTTCCGCAGAACTGGATTGACAGCGTAAATTTTGCATCAGCAGGGATAGCGAATCATATTTTCATTTATGGGAATGATAAACTCAGGCTTTATGAATTACGGCCTTATAAGACCATAAACATCAGGATTGAAAAAACATCTTTATTTGAAATAATGAAATCATAAATATAGTTTTTAATCAAAGCTAAAAGTAATTCAAGAATTAAATTGAAAGGAAGTGGAAGAGTGAAATTTGGGAAGAAAAAAAATGACAGCGATGTCATAAAAAACTCTCAGGTAGATATAACACCGGATGTGGAGGAGGAAATAGACAAGGAAGAGCTCCTGGCAAGGCTTGACAAGGAATCTGCTTTCAGAAAGCTTGAAGGCCCGTGGAAGACTATAACCACAGCGATACTGCTGTGCTTTACTCTTTTCCAGCTGTATACAGCTCTGCTCGGAACTATTCCTGCACAGCTTCTCAGGATGTCCCATCTTGGGTTCGTAATAACGCTGGCGTTTCTACTTTATCCGGCAACCAAGAACAGAAGCAGAAAGAAGATCGATATACTTGACTACATACTGTCAGCAACGTTTTTCGGCATAGTCGCATACTATATCTTTAATTTTGAAGCAATAATCGGAAGATCAGGTGCTTACAATCAGATGGATGTAATTGTTGGCTTAATTGGAACTCTGCTCGTTCTCGAAGCCTGTCGAAGAGTGGTAGGATGGCCAATAGTAATAATTGCATCTGTGTTCATAGCATATGCATATTTCGGCAGAAGTATGCCAGGTTTCCTTAATCACAGAGGTTATGGAGTAGAGCGTATAGTAACTCATCTGTTTTATACGACGGAGGGGATCATAGGACTGCCTCTTGGAACCTGTGCGACCTTCATATTCCTGTTCATACTTTTTGGGGCTTTCCTCGAAAAGACTGGAATAGGTCAGTTCTTCATAGATATAGCAAACTCGATTGCAGGATTTGCAGCTGGTGGACCGGCTAAGGTTGCCGTACTGACTTCTGCACTTCAGGGAACCATATCAGGATCATCGGTTTCCAATACAGTTTCTACAGGATCGTTCACTATACCTCTTATGAAATCTCTCGGCTACAAGCCGGAGTTTGCAGCTGCAGTTGAGGCAGCGGCATCTACAGGAGGACAGATAATGCCTCCTATCATGGGAGCGGCAGCATTCCTTATTGCTGAGGCGGTAGGAGTTCCTTATCTTGACGTTGCCAAGGCTGCGATCATACCGGCGATACTTTATTTTACCGGTATATGGATGATGATACACCTCGAGGCGAAAAAACTTGGGCTCGTTGGAATACCAAGAGAACAGCTTCCTAAGGTAGGCCCGATATTCAGGGAAAGAGGCCACCTTATACTGCCAATAGTTGTAATAATAGTACTGCTTGGAATGGACATGTCTCCAATCTATGCGGCTACAAGAGGTATACTTGCAGCTGTAATAGCTCCGTTCCTTAGAAAGAGCACACGCGTTCCGCTGAAGGACCTTTTTGAGGCACTCATAAATGGTGCAAGAAACATCATAAGCGTTGCATGTGCCTGCGGAGTTGCCGGAATAATAGTTGGAATAGTTACGCTTACAGGTGTAGGACTCAAGCTGGGCGGAGGACTTATCGCAGCAGCTGGCGGAATGGTTTCGCTTACGCTGTTCTTCACAATGATAACTTCTCTTGTTCTTGGAATGGGAGTTCCTACTACAGCAAACTACCTGATCACATCGACTATAGCAGCGCCTATAGTTATGCAGCTTGGAGTACCTGCTCTTGCGGCCCATCTGTTCACGTTCTATTTCGGAATACTTGCGGACATAACTCCTCCGGTTGCACTTGCGGCATACGCAGGATCAGCTATTGCGAAGGGGAACCCCTTCAAGACGGGAGTTCAGGCTACAAAGCTTGCAGTGGCAGCCTTCATAATACCATATATATTCGTCATGAACCCTGCGCTGATTCTTATAGATACCACGGCAGTTGACGTAATACGTATCACGATAACTTCCCTAATGGGTATGTTTGGAATAAGCGCCGCGATGACCGGATGGCTTTATGGAAAGGCTAGCTGGCTTGAAAGACTTTTCCTTCTTGGATCAGGGCTTCTTCTCATAAATCCTACGCTTATGACGGATATAGTGGGAGTAGGCGGAATTTCTGCTATGATAGCATTCCAGTATTTCAAATACAAAAAAATTAAGCCGGCTCAGGCTGCATAGATTTTCAGCGGTACCATAATGGTACCGCTTTTTTGTATTTAAAGTGTAATATCTGTGTAATTATAATAACTCATAAATAGAGTATAATTGATGGAAGGGGAGATTTCATTGGATTTAAAAGAGGAGTAATATGAAAAAAATGACGTTAAAACACAGATTCAGAAAAATAATTGCAACTTCGATAATAGCGGTTCAGTGTTTTTCGAGCTTCAGTTATGCGGATATGATATATGAAAATACATATCAGATAACTGTAAGCGATGGGATAATACACAAAAATATAATTCAGACATTTGAAAATGGAGTGCAGTCCATAAACCTTATAATTGCAGACATGGAGAGGAGCGGAGTGGATCTTGAGCTCCTTTACAACGATGTATCGGGATTCATGAACAGAAAGACTCTGAGCGCTCTGACTGCGCAGATCCCAAATACAGTGGCAGCCATAAACGCAGACTTCTTTTCGATGTCTGATCCGAGCTACTCTATGGGTCCGATGGCAGATGATGGAAAGGTGATATCCTCACCTTATTATGACAATGGCAAGATGGCCAGCTTCATAATGGACCAGAATCAGAAGCTGTTCATAGACTATCTGAAGTCAGGAGTCGTTGTGAGAAATGAGACGACTGGGACGAGCTCTACGGGATACAGCATAAACAAGCATTCAGGCACATATGCTTCGCCTGTCATAATAACGAGTGAATACAGAAAGACTTCTCCGGGACAGTCATCGGTATCTTCGGTGACGCTCACTGAGGTCGTTATAGAGGCAGATACTGTGAGAGAGATAAGGACAGGAAAACCGGGAGTCAGCATCCCTGTGAACGGGTATGTCATAGCGGCAAGCGGCACCAGAGGAGATCAGCTGGCATCATCATTTTCGGCTGGGGACAGGCTTGAGCTCAGCACCTCCATGCAGGACAGCTATCCTGATCTTAAGGAAGTCGCGGGCGGAGGGACTGTAATACTTAAGGATGGAATGCTTGCGCCAATAACGCACAAGATAGCGGGCAGGTCACAGAGGACTGCGATTGGCATAACCTACGACAGAAAGCTGGTATTCATGACTGCCGACGGTAGAAAGAGCCCTTATATAGGTATGACGGAGACCGAGGTAGCAGACTTTCTGAGGACCCAGAATGTCAGGGACGCCATGATGTTTGACGGCGGAGGCTCGACGGAGATGATCGTCAATGGAAAGATAACCAATGATCTTGCATCTGAAAGAAAGATAGTAAATGGAATGGCCATTGTCAACAACAGGACGAGAGGCTCTCTCAGCAAGCTTGAGGCAGTGCTGGAGACAAAGAATATAGTTCAGGGAGATCGGGTAAAGCTTGCGGTACAAGGATTTGACAGCAGCATGAACCCTGTTGCGACATCGGGGATAACTGTAAGTGGAAACGGCATAAATGTAGAATATAAGGACGGATATGTCACCTTCAAATCCGGTGGAAACGGAAGCATAATCGTAAGATCCGGAAGTGCGAGCGCCGTTATATCTCTGAATGTGGCATCCGTTAATGCGAAAGACCCAAGACGCGTGGACTCAATGCCAGCCTATGATACTGCAATAGTTCCGGATTCGCTCAAGGACAAGAAGGATGTATTCTCGCAGGCCATTAATGGAGTGCTTGTGAATAAGATAAACGGCAGTGCAAAGCTTGCGGTGAATTATTTCAACAAGAATCAGGAGCTGAGCGATGCAATAAAGACAGCAAAGGAATCGGTATACAAGGGCGCTCAGTATGTGGAAAATGACTCGGTAAGATATGTAGGACTCGACACCTCGGCAGGCATAAGCGGCACTTCGGGGCAGTGGAAGTCTGTAAAGGATGCGCTTTCTTCATCCAACAAGAATGTTGTGATCATGATGAGCACATCGATGAATCTTTCGGTATCTGAAAAGACCGTGCTCAGGAATCTGCTTCAGGAGGCTTCGGCTTCAAAGAACATATTCGTAATCACTAAGGGCAGTGAATATTCTTCATATGCCATTGGAAATGTCAGCTATATAACGCTCAGGGATTTCTCTACAGTTAAGGCAGGCAAGGAAGAGGACTACAGATACCTGGTATTTAAGAAAACCGCAAATGGCCTGAATTACGGCTTCCAGAGTCTACTGCAGTAAAAAAATATATAAATTTCAAAAAAGTTATTGACATGCATGTTTCGATATATTAAAATAAAGCAAATGAATATTCTTGATGCCTTATCAAGAGCGGTGGAGGGAGTGGCCCTGTGAAACCCGGCAACCAGCAGAAATGTATGGTGCTAATTCCTGCAAAATTTAATTTTGGCAGATGAGGTTTGTTAATGACAATACATTAATCCTCTTTGCTGTGGCAAAAGAGGATTTTTTATGTAGATTCATCATTTGAGAGAGTTGGTTTTTATTTTTATTTATTGTATAACAAAAGGAGAACAGAAGAAAAAATGAGAAGACTATTCACTTCAGAATCAGTTACAGAAGGGCATCCAGACAAGATTTGCGATCAGGTTTCAGACGCGATTCTAGATGCGATTTTTGCCAAGGATCCAAATGCCAGAGTAGCTTGCGAAACAGCGGTTACTACAGGTATGGTAATGGTTATGGGAGAGGTTTCTACAGAGACTTATGTAGATATTCAAACAATAGTTAGAGAGACAGTAAAAGAAATAGGATATGACAGAGGAAAATATGGATTCGATGCAGACACATGCTGCGTACTGAATGCGATTCATGAGCAGAGTGCTGATATAGCTATGGGAGTTGATCAGGCTCTTGAGCACAAGACTGGAGAAATGAAAGAATCAGAAATAGAAGCTGTTGGAGCTGGAGACCAGGGAATCATGTTTGGTTTTGCATGTGACGAGACTCCAGAGCTTATGCCGCTTCCTATATCGCTTGCTCACAAGCTTGCAAGAAGACTTTCAGAAGTAAGAAAGAACGGAACTCTTGATTATCTTAGACCAGACGGAAAAACTCAGGTTACGGTTGAATACGATGATAACGGACCAGTAAGAATAGATACAGTGCTTATTTCTACTCAGCATGCAGAGAGTGTTTCTCTTGAGCAGATCAAGAAGGACCTCATGGAGCATGTAATAACTCCAATCATAGATCCGGCAATGCTTGATGAAAATACAAAATACCTTGTAAACCCTACAGGAAGATTCGTAATCGGAGGACCTCACGGGGATGCAGGAGTTACAGGAAGAAAGATAATCGTTGACACTTACGGCGGATACTCAAGACACGGCGGCGGAGCGTTCTCAGGAAAAGATCCTACAAAGGTTGACAGATCGGCTGCATACGCTGCAAGATGGGTTGCAAAGAACGTTGTAGCAGCAGGACTTGCAAAGAAATGTGAAGTTCAGCTTGCATACGCAATCGGAGTGGCAAGTCCGGTATCTATACTTGTTGATACTTTTGGAACAGGAATCGTTGGAGATGACAAGATTGCTGAGATCATCAACAAGAATTTCGACCTCAGACCAGGAGCGATAATCAAGGAGCTAAGACTGAGAAGACCTATCTACAAAAAGACAGCTGCTTACGGACACTTCGGAAGAACTGACATAGATGCACCGTGGGAAGAACTTGATAAGGTAGATGCTCTGAAAGCGAGCCTCTAACATGAAAAAAATCGTAGTTTTTGGAAGTCCGCACTGACCAGGCTGCGAACCTGTAAAAGAGTTGCTTTTACAAAATGAGATAAAATTCGCATATGTCAATATCACAGAAAGCATGTTTGCACTCAAGCAGTTTCTTAAATACAGAGACAGCAGAGCAGACTTTGACAGGATAAAGAAAATGGGAGCTGTAGGCATACCATGCATAGTGGTGGAAGGCGAAGAGTTTTATTTTGAGGATCAGATTGAAGAGTTTCTTAAGTCTGTGAAATGAAAAAAGGTATATAATATAAACTTAAGCATTGAAAACCCTTCCAGTTTATTGAGATCAATAAGCGGAAGGGTTTTGCTGCTTTATTTGCAGTGCTTCTGTATCAGTCGGTTGGCCTTGCTTTGTGAAATGGAAAGGTGTTTTGCGAGCTTGTAGGAACTGTTATGCAGTTTATAGCATTCTCTTACTACGAAAGCTTCGTACTGGCTCATATGGTCGTCAAGGGTGCCGTTTTCGGAAATGCAGGTGAAGCTGGTGTTTTTCGCCTGAACGGCTTCTGAAGCGGTGGCAATGTTGCTGCATTTGATTATATCTGGTGGCAGATCGGCTGCTTCGATAGTGTCCTTAACTGACCTTACCATCAGGAATTCAACAATGTGCTCCAGCTCTCTAATGTTTCCGGGCCAGTCGTAAGCTATGAGCACCTTCTTTGCATCAGCAGAGAAACCTGTGTTTATGTCATACTTTTTATTAAAATAGAGAGTGAATGAATCTATAAGTGCTTTTATGTCTTCGGGGTGTTCGGCCAGAGGCGGGATATTTATTACCGCGACAGCTATCCTGTAGTAAAGGTCTTCCCTGAATTTTTTTTGCAGGACCAGGTTATAAAGATCCTTGTTTGTAGCTGTTATTATACGTATATTGGCAGTTTTTGCCTGGGTGGCGCCTACGGGTCGGTAAGTCTTGTCCTGGATAAGCTCAAGCAGCTTGCCCTGAAGGTGGAAAGGGAGCTCGCCTATTTCATCTATAAAAAGCGTGCCTCCATCGGCGATTTCCACGAGTCCTTTTTTTCCGCCTGAAAGAGCGCCGGTGAAAGCGCCTTTGTCATAGCCGAACAATTCCGACTCAATGAGGTTTTCGGGAAGCGCAGCACAGTTTATGGTTATAAACTGATTGGAGCGGCGCAGGCTTTCTGTGTGGATTTTCTTTGCGATGGAGCTTTTTCCGGTGCCTGACTTGCCGAGCAGCAGAATCGTAATATCTCTGTTGGAAATATTTGTCAGTATGGAATAGAGCTCGGTCATTGACTTGCTGTGCAGCTTCAGATTCGGTTTTTCGAGTTTAAAGGCCTCGATGCTGGATGAAGCTCTGTATTTTTCCAGCTCGTTGCGGGCATCCTCGAGCTCGTGATTCAGTCTGTTATGATCGTGCATTTCGGAAAGAACTCCATATATCGAAGTGATATCAGCAAGGTCATCCATGACAGGTACCAGCTTGAGTGAATATTTCTTGTTTTTGGACCAGGCTTCGCAGTTGACTTCTTTTTTTGTCTTAAGGAGTATTTTAAATGAATTCTCATTGATATCGAAGCTGTTAAGGATTGAAATGATGCTTTCGTGCTCTGAGGCGAGCATATCTTTGAGGAAATGGTTTATGAATGTCAGTTTCCCATATTTGTCTGAAATAAAGATACCGTTCTCAAGATTTTGAAAAATATTCTTGGACAGATTTTCTGTATCTGACAGTCCGAAAGTATAAACGATGCTGTCAGTGGTATGGTCCTTATGTAAATCCATGGATGACAGGTACGGAAGATAGTATTTTATTGGTTTTCCGGCAGAAATAGCGACTTTGAGCAGCCTTGACGCATGGGTATTGTGTGAGATTATGATATTGTCCTTGTCCGTGATTATGATTCCGGCTTTCAGGCTTCTTATTTCTTCGAATCGGTTCATTTGTTACCTCTGAGTATATTTTGACTTGTTTTATTGAATTATAGCATTGTTGAAATATTAAATCAAGGACACGAGTTGTTTTTGACTTGTATATAATTCGGAAGTGATGTAAAATATAAGAAAAAATATAAAGGGTGATTTTATGGAATATAATGATTATGATTTACATATCAGGGAACTTATGGATGGATTCAGAAAAATAGAGCAGGAGATTTCTGGGGAAATTGAGGATGTATGCAGCTTCATATTCAACAACCCGGAGCTCAGCGGAGAAGAATATGTTTGTTCCGCATTTCTTGCAGATATCATGGAGAGTCATGGGTTTTTCGTTGAAACGAATTACTGTGACTATGATACGGCATTCAGGGCTGAATTTGTTCTGGGGAATGGCGAAGGACCGTGCATAGCTTTTATTGCAGAATATGATGCTCTTCCTGTTGTCTTTTCGGTGGAAAATGAACGTAAAAAGGGGAGCGGCAAGATTATAAAGCCGGGGCATACATGCGGTCACAACTGGATAGCTGCAGCGGCTGTCGGAGCAAGCCTGGGGATTTCAAAGCTGAAGGGGCTGGACGGGCGCGTCGTGCTTATTGGCACTCCCGCTGAAGAAACTGTGGGAAGCAAGGTTGATATGGTGAAAGCAGGAGCCTTTGATGATGTCGATATCGTAATAGAACCTCATCTTGAAAGTTTTACTGATATCAACTGCACTGCGCTTGCGCTTGATGCCCTGGAATTCAGATTTTATGGAAAAGCAACGCATGCAGCGTCATATCCATACAAAGGCATAAATGCACTTGATTCTGTCCAGCTTATGTTTGCCGGGGTTAATGCCCTGAGACAGCAGCTGAGAGAGGATGTGAAGATATGTGGAATAATAACGTCTGGAGGAGAGGCCTCGAATATTATTCCGGACTATGCGTCATGCAGGTATACGATAAGGGCGAAGGACAGGCTTTCGCTTAATGAAGTCACTCAGAAGATCATAAACTGCGCAAGAGGTGCGGAGCTTATGACGGGGGCTATATTGGAGTATGATTTTTTTGAAAACCAGACTGATGACATACTCAATGTGGATATTCTCCAGGAAATCATTAAAAAGCATATGATTGAAGAGGGAATCAGAAATATCAATGACAGCTTTATATACCCTACAGGCTCTTCTGATATTGGCAATGTAAGTCAGGTTTGTCCTACCATGTATTTCGAGATTGACATTGAAGCAGGCCCGGAATTCGCGACACATGAGAAGAATGCTCTTGCTTATGTGAATTCAGAATATGCTTACAGAAAGCTGCATCAGGTAATCAGGATAATGGGCAATATGAGCATAGAGCTGTTTATGGATCTTCCGGGTGTGGAACGCATTAAAAAACGTCACAGGGAGCTCAGGAGCGTTAATTATATAAAATAGAGCATCAAAAAGCCGTTTTTAAGTCGATAATGACTTATGAACGGTTTTTTTCTTATGTTAAACAAAATATAAGTTAAAAACGACTTTTTTTTGTTGTAAAGATGTTTCGTATAACTCTATATTTTCCTGATTACCTTGAATAATGAAAAATACTTTGTGTCGGAATTCTGAATTTACAGTAAGTTGACTGTTCTGACTGAAAAATTTTTTAAAAATTCAAATATATGGCGCGTTTCTTGCTAATATTATTTGTCGAGAAGATACAATATATTTTTGAAAGGAGTACATAATGGAAGCTTTAGATTTGAAAAAACTGAAAAATGAGCCTGGGGAACAGAACGGAGGTAAGAAAAGAAAGAAACTGATTGATTTCGAGAATATTCATCCTTATGTGGTCATTCTAAGCGTAGTTATCGCAGTTTACTTGCTTTGTGTCATTCTACCGTCAGGAACGTTTGATCGGGTAGCAAACGCTGAGGGAGATATGGTCGTGGTTGCGGGTACGTATCATGCAATAGAAAAGAGCATTCCTTCCATATTTGATCTTTTTCTAAATATCCAGCTTGGATATGTCGATACGGCATCTATAACATTTTTTATAATATTTGCATATGCGTTTGTTTATATGCTTACTGTAAATGGAACCATGAATGTAGTACTTGGAAACCTTGCTGCAAAGCTGGGGAAGAAGACGCACATGTTCATCCCTATTTCCATGATGGCTTTTGGAATACTGGGATCTACGGCAGGTCTTTATGAAGAGGTTTATGGATTGATTCCGGTGTTCATAGGAGCGGCGATGGCATTGGGATATGATGCGGTCGTAGGAGGGGCGATTGTTTTTGTCGGCGTTGCTACAGGGTTTGCAGCGGCACTCACAAATCCCTTTACAATCGGGATAGCTCAGGAGGTCGCCAATGTTCCGCTTTTTTCGGGAATGAACTTCAGGATAATCGTATTCGTTGTGTTTGAAATTGCGGTTATTTCATATGTTAGCCATTATGCAAAAAAAGTCAAAATGGATCCTTCGAAATCGGTGCTGTATGGGGTCGAAAGAAGCGTTGTAAACCATATTGAATTAAAATCAGAGAAGATGACATCTGTTCATAAGCTTAGCCTTGTTTCGCTGGTATTCACTTTTGGCATGACTCTATATTCTACCCTTAAAATGGGATGGTATATTGACGAACTGGCAGCGCTGTTTTTCATGATGTTCATATTCGTGGGTTTCATAAGCAGATACAGCCTCGGAAGGATAATGGATATATTCATAGAAGCAGCAAAGGAAATACTCTTTGGAGTAATGACCATAGGCTTTATAAGGGGAGCAGTCCTTACTATGGAAAACTCGGCTGTGCTTGATACTGTAATATATTATCTTTCTTTCTTCCTCGTAGGAACAAGCAGCTACATAACATCACTCGGCATGCTGTTTTCTCAAAACGTTATAAATCTGTTTATAACTGGCGGACCTTCGCAGGCTATGGCTACGATGCCGATAATGGCACCTGTTGCGGATCTGGCTGGTATGGACAGGCAGATTGCAATACTGGCATTTCAATTCGGCGATGGATTCTCAAACATGTTCTGGCCTACTGGGGTAGCTATTGAATGTGGAATAATGGGGATCCCTATGGCGAGGTGGTATAAATTCATGGCCCCGCTGTTTGGGATAATGGTGATATTACAGATAGTGCTGATTGTGATTGCGACAGCTGTCATATGATTCTTCTTATATGGCATAAGGATAACTGGAGGATTGGAAAATGGGATTAAATGAATTAAAGGAAAAAGCAGCTGAGATAGAAAAAAAGCACAGGAAGGAGTTTGAGGAGATATCGGATTTCATATTTAACAATCCGGAGCTCAGTGGCGCGGAATATATATCATCAAGATATATGGCAGATGTAATGCTAAGGCATGGGTTTAAGGTTGAGTTTCCATATCCGGACATGGAAACTGCATTCGTAGCTGAATACGGGGATTGTGACGGGCCGACTCTGGCGTTCCTCGCCGAATATGATGCCCTTCCCGGATATGACACTCCGTCGGGAAACGGACATGCCTGCGGCCACAACTGGATAGCATCAACGATGGCGGGCTGTGCCATAGTGCTTTCAAAGCTCAAGGAATACTTCGTGGGAAGGATACTGCTTATCGGGACTCCGGCAGAAGAAACGTACGGCGCAAAAGTAGATATGGTCAAAAAAGGAGTTTTTAACAATGTTGACGTCATATTTCAGTCACATCTTGAAAGCGAAACCGTCATAGATACAGCGTCGCTTGCCATGAGCTCGATTCAATTTGAATTTTCCGGAAGAGCTGCACATGCAGCTTCATTCCCGGAAGAAGGGATAAATGCGCTGGATGCAGTGCAGCTTACATTTATGGGCATAAATTCTCTAAGACAGCATGTAAAGCAGGATGTGAGAATACATGGCATCATAACCGAGGGCGGTGTGGCAACCAATATAGTACCTTCAAGAGGTGTATGTCAGGTCACTATGAGATCAAGGGACAAGAAGTATCTTGAGCATGTCGTGTCGAGGGTGATAGACTGTGCGAAGGGTGCTGCGATTATAACTGGGGCCGGGCTGGATTATCATAATTTTGAAAATACCTTTGATGACCTGGTAAATGTTCCTTATCTTATGGAAATAATGAAGAGGAACATGGTAGAATCTGGAATCAGCAAATTTACGTCACGGGAAGATGCTCCGCCTCCTGGATCTACAGATATTGGGAATGTGAGCTACATATGTCCCACGATGTATGTAGAGGTCGATGTCGAGGCAGACAAGCCTATGAAATCGCATGAGGCAGAAGCACTTGAATACGTAAATTCTGAATATGCATACAGAAAGATGACTCAGATGATAAATGCTACCGTATACTCTGCTCTAGAGCTTCTTACGGATGAAAAAAAGCTGGAAAGAGTAAGGTTTGAACACAGAAGCTTAATATAATTATTCTTGAATCAAAGGATCAAGCATCTGATTTATTCAGAGCATGGTCCTTGTTCATTTGAAATATAGTTAATATTGCTATTTAAAAAAAAGTTGCACAGTAGTATAATGATGAATAGACGCGAAAAATAAAAAAATATTAGAGTAATTGGGAGAAATTAATGGATCAGATAACTAAAAATTACATAAAGATAGCATTAGCGGGAGTATTCTGGGGTACGATCGGATTTTTTGGAAAGACACTCGAAGGCTATGGCATGAGCTCGGAGATGATTGCATTCTCAAGGCAGTTTGCCGGATTTTCGATACTCTTCATCATATTCCTGATCAAAGACCCTTCTGTTCTCAGGATAGACAGGAAGGGCCTTAAAAGCGCTATGATAATAGGAGTCGTTTCCCAGGGGATATTCAACCTTGCGTATTTTGGATCGATTAAGCTTGTTGGCACATTTACAGCCGTAGTGCTTCTCTATTTCTCACCGGTCATAATGTTCCTTCTTGGAACCTTCATGTATAGAGAGAAATCCAGCCGCAAGAAGGTATTTTCGGTGCTACTCTGCCTTACAGGATGCGTATATGGCGTCACGGGAGGCGATTTTTCAACGCTGCAGAGCAATACGGCTGGGATATTGCTTGGCCTTACAGCGGCTCTGACATATTCGCTCATGCCGGCGCTGAGCAAGAAGACGACGACTATGTACAATCCGTTTACGATAATAATATACAGCTTCATGTTTGGAGCAATCATGCTAATACCATTCGCAAAGCCTGTAGCCTCGATAATGGCAGTTCAGGACAAGGCGGTATTTCTCATAATACCTCTGTTTGGTTTCATATCATCGAGCATACCGTACTGCCTGTATATACCATCGCTCCACAATGTCCAGGTTTCAAAGCTGGGCGTGATAGCATCCATAGAGCTCGTGGTATCGATCGCTATAGCGGTGCTGTTCCTCAAAGAGCCGCTCAGCGCCGGAAAGGTTGCAGGAGCCTCTATAATAATGGCCTCCATACTGATAATGAACACTAATATAGAGCTGCCACGCTTTCGCAGGAAATACAGATTTGTAAAGAAATAATGCCTCAGGGGCAGTGATTTGATATTCCATATGATTCGAAAGGAGCTATTATGAAAGTAACAGATCTTACACATATAATCGAAGCCGATATGCCTGTGTTTCCAGGTACAGAAAAGCCGCTTCTCGAAAAAGCGAACACCATAGAAAAGGATGGGTTTCGGGAGACTCTCATAACAATGTTCTCGCATACGGGAACCCACATGGATGCGCCGGCACATATTTTTGAAGACGGTGCCACTCTGGATTCATATGATGCGCAGTACCTTACAGGAAGAGGTACTGTTGTGGATTGCACGGCAAAGAGAGAAGGAGAGGTCATCCTTCCGGAGGACCTTGAGCCCTGCATGAGGGAAATAGAATCCGCGGACTATGTGCTCTTTTATACCGGATGGAGTAGATTCTGGGGAGAAGACAGGTATTACGGCAGATTCCCATGCCTTCATATGGACACGGTAAGGCTGCTTGCTCAGAAGAACATAAGGGGGATAGGGCTTGACGTGATATCGCTAGACCCCATGGAGGATACGAATCTCAGCAATCATAGGCAGGCGCTTGGAAGCGGGCTTCTTATAATAGAGAATCTCTGCGGCCTCGAAGAAATAAATGGAAAAGATTTTACGCTCTGCCTTATGCCTCTGAAGTACAGAGATGCAGATGGAGCACCGGCAAGAGTAATTGCAATCACAGAAGGATAGGGAAAATGGATATTATGCTCAAAGAAGAGCTTTCAAAAATATACTCAGCAGTCCCTGAGGGAGACTGCTCAGGCTGCGGCAGATGCTGCCATGAATCGGTGGGAGCCAGCTTTGCAGAGGCAGAAGTTATATATCAGGACATAAAGGCCATGCCGGCTGAAAAAAGAAAGCAGATTATTGACCGAATAATGGATTATTATTTTGATGTATACCAGATAAGAAGGAAATGCCCGTTTCTGAGCCCGGAGAACAGATGTGAGATATATGCCTCGAGACCACTGAACTGCAGGATTTATGGGCACTGGAGCAGGCAGGAGTATGAGAACAATCTCGACAGACTGAAATGCAGCAACGATAAGATATCGCAGGTTCTGATTGAGAAATATGGGTATAAAGTTAAACAGGACTACCTGGATTTCTCCATAGGATTCTGCAATGATTTCAGGGGCAGGCTGCTCAGCAGGGACGAGAGAAATGAGCTTTATGATTCTCTTATAGTTCTGGATTCAAAGATGTTCGTGAGAAAGGGACTCAGGCTCGCATACGAAGACAAGGGCATAGTGGAGCATATTGTAGATAGGCTGCTTTCAAAGGAAAAGATATTTGAGATAAAGATGCGCGGTGAGCTTTCTCCTGGAATGAGGAATAGGCTCAAAAACATCGCAGTATTAAGAATCGGGGCTGTATAATGTCGGAAATAATTATAAAGAAATGTGAAGACTACGATTATGAAAGAGTAAGAGAGAGTATTTACGGTATACTTGATCAGGCGCAGATGTCTGCCAGGATAAAGCAGGGCATGGACGTAGTGGTAAAGGCTAATCTGCTTTCAAAAAAAACACCGGATCAGTGCGTAACCACTAACCCGGAAGTCATAAGGGCGGTATGCGAGTATGTGGCAGACCACGGAGCTAAGGCGATAATCACGGACTCTCCGGCCGGACCTTATAATGAGAGCGCTCTGCGGGGCATATATGCCAGCGCTGGGATGACAGAGGCTGCGAAAAAATCAGGAGCTGTTCTCAACTTTGACACCGGACATGAGACCGTAAGACTTTCGGGAGCAAAGACCCTGGAAAGGATAGACGTTATAAAGCCTGTCATAAACGCGCATATGATAATAAATGTGGCAAAGCTCAAGACTCATGTCATGATGACGTATACGGGGGCTGTAAAGAATCTGTATGGAGTGATACCAGGGCTTACCAAGGCGGCATACCATATGAAGCTTCAGGAACCTGAAAATTTCGCAAACCATCTTATAGACATATGCGAGTTCGTAAGACCGGACTTTTCTATAATAGATGGGGTACACGCCATGGAAGGCGACGGGCCAAACAGCGGCGAAAAGGTGGAATTTGGATTTATCCTAGCAGGATCGGATCCATATGAGCTTGACTATGTTGCAAGCACCATGGCAGGAATAAGGGACTCGGAGATCCCGACTCTTGTGAATGCTAAGAAAAGAGGGCTGCTTAAAGAAGAGGACATAACCGTGATACTTGATGAGGAGGACGGCGAGTATGTGGCTATCGATATGGATGAGTTCAGGGAATATATATCAATCCTGGAGCTGAAGCCTTTCAAAAAACCAAAGGCTGTGAGCGTGAACTTCCTTTCAGGAAGAGTGCCTAAGCGGCTCGAGAGCTATCTTATAGAAAAAAGCAAGTCCAAGCCGTACTTCATTCAGGAAAAGTGCATAGGCTGCGGCCACTGCGTAAGAAACTGTCCGGCCAAGATAATACATCTGGAGGATGGCAAGGCTGTCGCAGACCTGAGCAAGTGCATAAGCTGCTTCTGCTGCCATGAGGTATGCCCCAAAGATGCGGTAGAGATAAAGGTGCCTTTCATAGCAAGGGTTCTCTTCAGAGAAAAAGCAGGTTCAAAGGATTGATCGAGACATAATGATATGGACAATATGATCAAAACAGTATAGAATATATATATGAGGTCATGAAGTGGCCTCATGAGTATTATTTTATTAAATTTATGGAGGGTAAAAATGGACGATGGCGTCGGGCGATTTATTAAGAATTTTTTTAATAGGCCTGTAGGTATTGTTGCTTCTAACTGGAGCACAAAAAAGAAAACTACAAGAATCACTGTTCCTGATGACAGGGAAAGACAGGAAGAGAGTGCAAAGGAAGAGTTTATAAACAGCTTTGAGGATGATGAGAGAATGAAGCTGTATGTGAATGATTTTGAGAGGAATATGATAACGAGGGTGCTCAAGCTCTACGATCTGAGAGCTAGGGATGTCATGATTCCGAGGACATCGGTTTTTGCGGTAGATATTAATGACGACATTACAGATATACTCGATGAGATAATTGAGGAAAGATATTCACGTGTGCCGGTGTATGACAAAGATATCGACAATATAATCGGAGTGCTTCATGTAAAGGACGTGTTCGCCCAGGTAAGAAAAGGAAACCTTGAGCTTGTAAACCTCAGGGGACTTATACGGGAGCCATACTTTGTACATGAATACAAGCCCATAGACAAGCTTCTCATAGAGATGCAGCGAGACAGGACTCATATGGGGCTGATTATTGACGAGTATGGAGGATTTACCGGGATACTCACAATAGAAGATATAATAGAAGAGATAGTCGGAGACATCGATGATGAAGATGACGAGCCTGAGGCGATTCCGGAGATACAGCGAATAAGCGACACGACCTTCAGGATAGACGGGCTTACAAGCATTTCGGATGTGAATGACACTCTTAACCTCGATCTTCCGACAGGCATTACCGAGACTATAGGAGCGCTTCTCCTTGGGGAACTCGGAAAGATTCCGCTGGAAGACAAAGACAAGAGCAGGGCCGTAATCGGAAATGTTGAGCTCAAGGCTATAAAGGTCAACGAAAAAAGAATAATAAACCTTCTTCTGAAAATAAAAAATTAGGAAATTCAGATAAAATGTGCCCGAGATTTTCAGCATTATCAATGTGTTGAATGATTCGGGCGTTTTTTTCGCACAACTGTAAGAAAACTGCACCGATTGAAAGGTTTAAACAAAATGCTGCAGGGTATATTAGATATACAAGAAAGAATAAATAAACAAAAAATATTTATTCACTTGTTATTCCCTCCTGATATCAAGGGGATATTAATAAGATGGCCATTAAATTCTAATGACATTTACGGAAGGACAGGTGTTGCGAAATAGAAATCAGTATTCCACAAACACAGAGAATTTCAAAAAGAGATACGGTTTATCATTAAAGCTGTTAAATAATTGTATAAGCCGAAGAGCATTATAAATATGCTCAGTGCGTAATAGAGAGTGTATTTGGTAGATTGTATTGAATTTGAAATTCATCAAATCTGTAATCAGTGCGTAAGCTTGAAACGCAGGCGCAACTGAAATCTAGAATCAACTGAAGAATAGTAATTTAATATTTAGCCTGAGTTGAAAAGGAGTACCGGGATGTAAAATTTAGCGGTAGTTTCTTAAAAAAGAGTTTCTGTTAACCAGGAAAAAGTTAAATTGAAAAGCAACAAAAAAAGAAACAAGGTTTTAAAGAAACAAAAATAGCTTTAAAAAAGTTTCAAGATTTTAAAAAGAGTTTCAAGAGTTAAAAAACTTTAAGATTATGAAAAAGTGTAAAGAGCTTTAAGAAAATCAAAGAGTTTAATAAAAGCTTTAAAAGAATCAAAGATTTAAAGAGTAATGGATCCGATTACGAACAAAGATTAAAATAATATTTTGATACTGTTATAGCAGGTTGATATAAGAAGATGTGTACAGTTTTAAATATTAACTAAGCATTTCTGATTATTCAATATTATGGCCGTAAGAAAAGATAGGACGAACAACTTAATATGAATGAAAACATGATTTAAGGGCTGTTGATGGAGTACATCGGCAGTCCTTATATTAGTGCGCAGAAACATGATTGTGTATATTAACGCCCGGATATGATATAATGGATTCATAACAATAAAAAGGAGGATATCATGACATCGAAATTATTACTGTATCTGGCTCTGCTTGCCGCGGGACTTGTGCTTGGAAGGGCTGGGGTGTTTGGAAAGAAGATGTATTCATCGCTTGACCGCCTGCAGATGATGTGTCTGATGCTGTTGCTGCTGATGATGGGGATCAATCTGGGCTCTGACAGAAAAATCGTGGAGTCGCTGGGCACCATTGGAATAAAAGGGATCATGTTCGGTCTGTCAACTATTTTATTCAGCATAATTTTTGTAAACATATATTCAAGATTTGTTGTCGGCAGAGGAAAGCGAGGATAATATGACAAAGAAAATTCTGGCAGCAGTTATAACGGGAGCGCTACTTGGATACTTCGTCGTTCCTGAGGAGTTTCTGCAATACATAGGTACTATAATGGATATCGGGCTCTGTGCGCTGCTGTTTTTTGTAGGCATAGACCTTGGGAAAAACAAGGAAGTATTTGTTCAGATAAGAGAGCTGGGCATGGGTATAGTGGCGCTTCCTTTCGTCGTGGCTGCGGGAAGCATATTCGGGGCCATCCTTGTAGGGATTTTTGCCGGATATGCTCCAAATGAGAGCGCTGCGATAGGATCTGGATTTGCATGGTATACGCTCGCTCCCATAATAATCGCGCCATACTCAGCGGAAATAAGCGCAGTGGCATTCCTGTCAAATGTTACTAGAGAGGTGACGGCAATACTTATGATTCCGTTTATAGCTCAGAAGATAGGTTATCTTGAAGCGGTATCCACGACCGGGGCGGCAGGAATGGATACCCTGCTGCCTGTAGTGTCAAAGGCTACGGATCCAAAGACTGCGATCATATGCTTTGTAAATGGAGTAGTTCTCACGATGCTGGTTCCGGTGCTGGTATCATTCTTCATACAGCTGTAGGATCACAGGACAAACAGTATAAATAAAGCAAACGAGTCGGCATTCTCAGAAAATACTGAGATAACGACTCGTTTATTTTTACTGCTGCATTTTATATAAGCAATTATGCCTGGAGCGATTCTATAGCCTGCGCTATTGCAGGCACTACTGCTCTGTCAAGCGAGTTTGGAAGGATGTATGTCTTTGTGAGCTCGTCATCCTTTACGACTGAGGCTATGGCTCTGGCAGCGGCAAGTTTGATTTCTTCGGTGAATGCCTTCAGTCTCAGATCGAGTACCGCTCTGAATATGCCCGGAAAAACAAGAACGTTGTTTATCTGGTTGTCAAAGTCTGAGCGTCCTGTTCCCACTATGAATGCTCCGGCCTCAAGAGCATCCTGCGGAAGTATCTCAGGCACCGGATTGGCCATTGCGAATATTATCGGGTTGTTCATGCTTCTTACCATGTCCTTTGAAAGCATGTCGGCAGCGGACACTCCTATAAACAGGTCCTTGCCTTTTATTACGTCTGCAAGAGTTCCGCTTTCGCCGTTTAAGTTTGTCGTCTCAGCAATCGCAGCCTTTGATGAGTTCAGGTCCTGCCTGTCTCTGCTGATTGCTCCCTTTGTGTCGCAGAGGATCACGTTTTTTATGCCTGCGCTCTGAAGCAGCTTGCATATTGCGATTCCTGCAGCGCCGGCGCCGTTTATAACGCACTCTATATCTTCAATATTGCTTTTCCTCAGCTTGAGAGCATTTATAAGGGCTGCGAGCACGACTACTGCCGTTCCGTGCTGATCATCATGAAACACCGGGATGTCGAGCTCTTCGATAAGCCTTTTTTCAATCTCAAAGCATCTCGGAGCGGAAATATCTTCAAGGTTTATCCCTCCAAATACAGGAGCGAGCTGCTTTACTGCCTTTATTATCTCTTCGGTGTCCTGAGTATCGAGGCATATCGGGAAAGCGTCTACATCTCCGAATTCCTTGAAAAGTATGCATTTTCCTTCCATTACCGGTATTGCGGCCTTTGGGCCTATGTTTCCAAGTCCGAGCACTGCAGAGCCGTCACTTACAACTGCTACGAGATTTCCCTTTGAGGTATATCTGTAGACATCTTCCGGATTCTGGTGTATCCTGCGACATGGCTCAGCCACGCCAGGTGTATATGCTGTGCTCAGGTCATCCTTTGTCTTCAGTTCTATCTTGCTCTTAATAGCTATCTTTCCTTTGTTCTCTTCGTGCATCTTCAATGCTTCTTTATTAAAATCCATATCCTTCTCCCTGATTAATATACTTGCATTTATGTTATCTTACGAAATTCGTCATGATCTTTTTGCGTCCCTGAGGCGGTGGAACGGCTTCTCTTGAATATTCCAGAGACCTTAGCATCCATATCATGTTTTCACACATTACGTTAAGGATCTGAACGCCTTCTCCGTCCTCTTTTATTTCTCCAGGAGCTGCTCCGTGAATCACATTCCAGTAATTTGAAGCAGGGACTATCATTTCTGAAATCAGAAGATAGTGGTTGAGCTGATCAAATGTAGCCGTACCGCCTGAACGCCTTACTGCTACGAGAGATGATCCCACCTTATGTCTCATCATGTTTCCGTTGGCTCCGCATGTGTAGTAGAGCCTGTCGAGGAATGATTTCATGTTTCCTGCGATTCCTGAATAGTGGACAGGGGATGCCAGTATGACCCCGTCAGCATCCTTGACCTTCTGGATTGCTTCGTTTACGCTGTCTCCTTTTATTATGCATTCTTCATTTTTGTTTTTGAAGCACATGCCACAGCCCATGCATCCGGCAACAGGCTTCGTTCCGACATGAAATATCTCAAATTCTATACCTGCACTCTCGAATTGTTCTTTTGCAAGCTCGAGCGCTGAAGCTGTGTTTCCCATTTTGTGAGGACTTCCGTTGAACGCTATGACTTTCATGTTTTTTCTCCTTATTTTAGATTATTATTTTAACTCAGTTCATTATACCACAATTACAAACCTGTTAAATATAATGTTGAATATATTCAAAATACATTTATGTTGAAATATTAATGCCATAATATTGATACAAACTGAAAAAAAGTTTATAAAACAAGATATTTGTGTAAAAAGTATTAAATCTTTATCGATTCCGTGGTATAATCGTTATATAAACTTATTGAGAAAAGGGTGACTGTATGCTTGGAGAAAGAATTAGAAGTGTAAGAAAATCAAAGGGTTTTAAACTGGGAGATCTTGCCGAAATTACAGATTTGTCATCTAGTTACATATCACAACTTGAAAGAGGCCTTATAGAGCCGTCTCTGACGTCTCTGCGAAAAATCTCGAATGCGCTCAACATTCCTATATATCTTCTTATGGATGATGTTGCGAGAGAGAATCCTGTCGTAAGGAAGGATGAGAGAGTAAAGATGTTCTTTCCGAATTCGGCAGTTTCCTATGAACTCATGACATCTGTGGAAAGCGGAGAAAAAAATGGAGCCAAGATGCTCGCAGCAAAGTTCAGCCTGAGACCAAAGACTTCCGAATCCGATGAATATTCAATTCATGAGGCAGAGGAGATCCTGGTACTTGTAAAGGGAGAGCTTGAAGTGACTCTGGGCCAGGAGACATATCAGCTTAAGCCGGGAGACACTATATATATCCTGGGAAATGTGCCTCACAAGATAACAAATTACGGTGAGAGTTTTGCAGAAGGATATTACATAGTTTCACCACCTCAGATCAAGAATTTCTAAGAGATTTCATTTACAACGCTTTTCATCTGAAGGGCGTTGTTTACCGTTATGGACAAAGCGAAAGGGATAATATGGATATAAATAATATATTAAGAGAAGAATTCAAGCTCAGGAAAGAGCAGGTCGAAAGCGCAGTAATGCTCATTGACGAAGGAAAGACCATACCATTCATAGCGAGATACAGAAAAGAGCAGACGGGCGAGATGTCCGACGAGGTTCTGAGAGATTTCTTTGACAGGCTGAAATACCTCAGAAATCTCTGCGACAGAAAAGATGCTGTGCTTAAGTCGATAGAAGAACAGGGAAAGCTCTCTGAAGATATTCAACGAGCGCTCGAAATGGCAATGACAATGGTTGAGGTGGAAGATATATATGAGCCATATAAGAAGAAGCGAAGGACCAGAGCCAGCGCAGCAGCTGAAAAAGGGCTTGAGCCACTTGCATCAATCATTCTTGCGGGAAGCGGAGAGCATGAAGAAAGAGCGGTGCAGTTTATAAACGAGGATCTTGGGGTTGCTTCGGAAAAAGAAGCGCTTGACGGAGCCTGCGATATAATCGCCCAGATGATAGCAGATGACTTTGAGCTAAAGAGATTAATCAGGGACATAGTGAACAGGGAGTCCGTGATAGAGACTTCGCTTAAGAAGGATGCAGATCAGAAGGAGAATGCGCTTACCTATGCTATGTACTATGAATTCTCTGAGCCGGCAAGGACCATGCCGCCGCACAGGATACTTGCAATCGACAGAGGCGAAAAAGAGGACATACTGAAGGTAAAGATAAATCATAGCCAGGACAAGATTGAATCAACAGTAAAAAAGAAATATATAAGGACAAGGCATCATGAGGAAATTATGGCTGCAATAATAGAAGACTCTCTCAAGAGGCTTTTGCTTCCTTCTCTTGAAAGAGAGCTTAGGAGCGAGCTCAGCGAAAAAGCGGGAGAGAGAGCGATAAGCGTATTTGGAAAGAACCTGCACAACCTGCTCATGCAGAGTCCTCTTCCGGGAAAGGTAGTGCTTGGATGGGACCCGGCATTTCGTACCGGATGCAAGATAGCAGTAGTAGACGATACGGGAAGGCTCCTGGATACGGCTACGGTATATCCTACAAAGCCGCAGGAAAAGGTAGCTGAGACAAAAAAGACCATACTCTCAATGATAGACAGACACAGCGTGGATGTGATAGCGATAGGGAACGGTACGGCTTCAAGAGAGTCTGAAAAGATAGTCGCAGACATAATAAAAGACAGCAGCCGTGACGTGAAATACATCATAGTGAGCGAGGCGGGAGCCTCTGTGTATTCTGCCTCAAAGCTTGGAACTGAGGAGTTCCCTGACCTGAATGTATCCATCAGAGGCGCGGTATCCATCGCAAGAAGGGTAATAGACCCACTGGCAGAGCTGGTAAAGATAGATCCTGAGCATATCGGAGTCGGTCAGTATCAGCATGATGTAAATCAGGGCAGGCTCAAGGATACCCTTGGAGCAGTGGTGGAGTCGAGTGTCAACAGCGTAGGAGTAGATCTTAACACTGCCTCTGTGGCACTGCTTTCATATGTATCAGGGATAAGCGCTTCGATAGCGAAGAACATAATAGAGTACAGGGAAGACGCAGGAAGGTTCAGATCCAGAAAAGAGCTGCTCAAGGTGAAGCGCCTTGGAAACAGTGCCTTTGAGCAGTGCGCAGGATTCCTGAGGATAAAGGATGCACCGGAAGTGCTTGATAATACTGCGGTTCACCCGGAGAGCTATGATAAGGCAAGGCAGCTGATGAAGGAACTTGGCATAACGAGCCAGGAAATCATGAGTTCTTCAAAAGATGCGATAGAAAAGCTTGAATCAGCGGCAAACCGGGAGATGGCTCAGAAACTTGACGTCGGACTGCCTACGCTCAGAGATATAATCTCAGAGCTCAAGAAGCCGGGAAGAGACATAAGGGAATCTGTGAGCCCTGTAATACTCAAGTCAGATGTACTTGACATAGATGACCTTTCCATAGGCACGCAGCTTCAGGGCACAGTCAGGAATGTGGTCGACTTTGGAGCCTTCGTGGATATCGGGCTCAAGAATGACGGTCTTGTACATGTTTCAGAGCTCAGCAACAGCTATGTAAAAGATCCTATGTCAGTAGTTTCGGTAGGAGACATAGTCGATGTCAGAGTCATAGGAATAGACAGAGAAAGAAACAAGGTAAAGCTTTCCATGAAGAAACAGAAATAACGATACAAAAAAATACACCCTGCATTTCAGATGTCAATTTATTCTGAAACAGGGTGTATTTTCAATATAAAATATGAAATCATGAATGATTAGATATCTTGAATATATTCAGCCTGGAAATTCTTTGTGCGGTGAAGGATCGCATTTACTCTGTCTATTATCATGTGGAGAGCTACGGTGTTGTTGCCTCCCTTTGGTACGATTATGTCGGCATGCTTCTTCGTTGGTTGTATGAATTCGTCATGCATTGGCTTTACCGTGGTAAGGTACTGAGTTATGACAGAATCGAGAGAACGTCCTCTCTCCTTTACATCTCTTGTAAGCCTTCTTATGAATCTTATATCATCGTCAGCCTCTACGAAAATCTTTATGTCCATGAGGTCCGCCAGGTTTCTGTCTTCAAATATCAGGAGCCCTTCGACGATTATTATAGGAGACGGATTGACCCTTACAGTCTCCTCGAGTCTCGTATGGGTGACGAACGAATATTCAGGCCTGTCCACGGGAAGTCCCTGCTTGAGAGTGCTAAGGTGCTTTACCATCAGGTCTGTCTCAAAGGCCATCGGGTGGTCGTAATTCAGCTGCACTCTTTCTTCAAAGCTTATATCCTTATTATCCCTGTAGTAAAAATCGTGGGAAAGTATTATCGAGTTCAATATAGAATCTTTCAGGTTGTTCGCAAGAGTGGTCTTTCCGGAACCGGAGCCTCCTGCAACTCCTATGACAAAGGGGGTATTGTACATTCTTTGTGTTATGACCAGGGGCCATAATCTCCTTTCAGTTGGATTATTGAAAAAAATTATAACACAATAATCAAGCTATGTCATTAATCCGCGGTAAATTCCTGTCAGAATTTCTCGTATATACAGATCCTTGTCCAGCATATCGCTTTTTCTTGCAATTTCTGCCGCAAGCCGGTTGTCATAAGGGACGCGCACGAACGAGATAGTCAGTGGCGCAGGCGTTCTCGAATCGAACTCTCCTTCTATAACAAGATATGATGCAGTGGTTCCATCAAAAGGCTGGCCTACGCTCCCGAGGTTATAAATCTGCCTTCCCCTCAGCTGGCTTATCGCATTTGCATATTTTATGCTGAAGTCAGTAAAGTTTATACCAAGAAGCTCATGATATTCCTTGTACTTTCTCAGGAAATAGTCATCATCGAATACTACATGGTAGGTATGGTGGATATCCCCGTATATCGATATATCAGACATATCAGGATATCTGTAGCATCCGGGAACATCGTTGAACATGAACATCTCAAGAAGCGTGTTGAGATCTGAAAACTTGAAAACTCTCCTGTATACATTGAAGGGATGAGCATGGAATATCCTTATAAGGCGTCCGCTCATATATAGCTCTATTCCGTAATCGAGGGATTTAAAGTAGTCAAGGTGTTTTTCATCAAGCTGCCTCCTGTAAAACCGGATAGGATCTTCATCTATTCCTGAATTAAGAAGAAAATCTTCCCAGTTGCCGAGTATGGAGACATTGCATTTTTCCATTGAAAGGTCCACCACCTCTTTGGGGCTTGGGCCTTTTCCTATGAGGTCTCCAAGATTATATATGAGGTCGATGTTATTGTTATCGATATGCCTCAGCACTGCTTCAAATGCAGGCAGGTTTCCGTGTACGTCAGATAAAAGCGCAATTCTTATGTTGATCACCTCATTTGTAATAATCTTATTTTCTGTGTTATTCTGTGTTATAATCATTATACCACAAGTGAGAGAGCTCATAACAAAAAACACTGCATGAATAAAGGGCTCGCGAAAGGAACAATATGAACTGGACATACATAATGATAATCGGCGCAGCGGCGCTCAATCTTGTACTTCTTATAATACTGTTAAATAAAATATCGCAGATATCTTCCCGCGACACTCTGGGCTCGCTGGCTGAGCTGGCAGACGCCGAAAGGGAAAAGCAGCAGAAATATATGGCTGATGAATTCAGAAGCACCAGGATAGAGATCAATCAGGGGATAAGGTCAGCAATCGACAGCCAGAACAAGCTCATATCATTTAACACGATAGAGAATGAGCGAAGGCTTGAGGCAATAAGGATCACTATGGAAAACAGGCTGTCTTCCATTCAGAATGAAAACTCGATTCAGCTGGACAAGATGAGGGAGACCGTAGACGAGAAGCTCCAGAAGACTCTTGAATCAAGGATAAGCGAATCCTTCAAGATGGTAAGTGAAAGGCTTGAGCAGGTATACAAAGGACTTGGAGAGATGCAGACGCTCGCGAGCGGAGTAGGCGACCTCAAAAAGGTGCTTTCGAACGTGAAATCAAGAGGGGTGCTCGGAGAAATCCAGCTTGGCGCCATACTCGAGGAAATACTTACAAAAGAGCAGTATGAAGCAAATGTAGTAACGAAAAAGGGAAGCCAGAGCTTTGTGGAATATGCTATAAAGCTTCCGGGAGATTCAAGCCCTGTATACCTTCCGATAGATGCCAAGTTCCCGGCGGATGCATATTCAAAGCTGCTTGAATCATATGATTTGGGAGACCTGACGGAAATAGAGAGCAGCAAGAGCATACTTATAAAGAGGCTCAAATCCTTTGCAAAGGATATTCATGACAAATATATAGATCCGCCGAATACCACTGAGTTCGCCATAATGTTCCTTCCGTTCGAGGGGCTGTATGCAGAAGCAGTAAGGCTCGGGATGGTAGAAGAGCTCCAGAGGCTCTACAAAATTAATATAGCCGGACCTACTACCACGGCGGCTCTTCTCAACAGCCTTCAGATGGGGTTCAAGACTCTTGCTATACAGAAGCGCTCAAGTGAGGTATGGGACGTACTTGGAGCCGTAAAGACCGAATTCGACAAGTTCGAAACCGTACTTGAATCTGCCCAGAGCAGGATAGAACAGGCCAACAGCGAGCTCGACAAGCTCATAGGAGTAAGGACCAGACAGATAAAAAGAAAGCTCAAGGATGTCGAAGCCATAGAAAATCCGGATGCATTCATAGGTGAAGACACAGAGTGATATATGTAAATCGGGAATCAATGCAGAAAAAATCAAAAAAAATTGTTGACGGATTAAGTATGAGATGGTATATTAATATACGTCCTCAAAAACGGACTGACGGAAACACGAAGAAGTAAATGACAGCTTAATGAAAAAAGACCCATCGTCGAATGAGGCAGTTCGAAGCTTGAAGATGAAAAAAGTGTTGACAAAAAAGTTACAGAGTGATAGTATATAAAAGCACCGAAAAGCTCTCAGAGCCAAGCGGTCAGCCGGAAAACAGAATAAGATATTTTCAAAAAAATATTGACAAAGAAAACTTTCTGGAGTATACTAATAAAAGTCATCAAATGGTTACAGAAAATTCAAAAAATGAACCTTGAAAACTAAACAGCAGAATATACAAACCATTTAGATGAGAGCCTTCGGGTGATCATCAAAAAAGTAATAACCGTAATTTCATTTATGAGATAACGAAAAAAGATATGTCGGATGTTTAATCCGGCCAGTCAAACCATTAAATTTAAGAGTTTGATCCTGGCTCAGGATGAACGCTGGCGGCGTGCTTAACACATGCAAGTCGAGCGGAGCTCAAATGCGGATCCCCTTCGGGGGTGAAACATCTGAGCTTAGCGGCGGACGGGTGCGTAACGCGTGGGTAATCTGCCCTTGTCACCGGGATAACACATCGAAAGGTGTGCTAATACCGGATGAAATACAGACCTGGCATCGGGACTGTATCAAAGTCATGCGGACAAGGATGAGCCTGCGTCTGATTAGCTTGTTGGTGGGGTAAAAGCCTACCAAGGCGACGATCAGTAGCCGACCTGAGAGGGTGATCGGCCACACTGGAACTGAGACACGGTCCAGACTCCTACGGGAGGCAGCAGTGGGGAATATTGCACAATGGGCGCAAGCCTGATGCAGCAACGCCGCGTGAGTGATGAAGGCCTTCGGGTCGTAAAACTCTGTCCTAAGGGAAGATAATGACGGTACCTTAGGAGGAAGCCCCGGCTAACTACGTGCCAGCAGCCGCGGTAATACGTAGGGGGCAAGCGTTATCCGGAATTACTGGGCGTAAAGGGTGCGTAGGTGGCCTGACAAGTCAGGGGTCAAAGGCAACGGCTCAACCGTTGTAAGCCCTTGAAACTGTCGGGCTTGAGTTCAGGAGAGGAAAGCGGAATTCCTAGTGTAGCGGTGAAATGCGTAGATATTAGGAGGAACACCAGTGGCGAAGGCGGCTTTCTGGACTGATACTGACACTGAGGCACGAAAGCGTGGGGAGCAAACAGGATTAGATACCCTGGTAGTCCACGCCGTAAACGATGAGTACTAGGTGTCGGCCCTAAGGGTCGGTGCCGCAGTTAACACATTAAGTACTCCGCCTGGGAAGTACGCTCGCAAGAGTGAAACTCAAAGGAATTGACGGGGACCCGCACAAGTAGCGGAGCATGTGGTTTAATTCGAAGCAACGCGAAGAACCTTACCTAAGCTTGACATCCCTCTGAAAGCCCCTTAATCGGGGCCCCTCTTCGGAGCAGAGGTGACAGGTGGTGCATGGTTGTCGTCAGCTCGTGTCGTGAGATGTTGGGTTAAGTCCCGCAACGAGCGCAACCCTTGTCTTTAGTTGCCAGCAGCTTGGCTGGGCACTCTAGAGAGACTGCCGAGGATAACTCGGAGGAAGGTGGGGATGACGTCAAATCATCATGCCCCTTATGCTTAGGGCTACACACGTGCTACAATGGCTGTTACAAAGGGTTGCCAAGCCGCGAGGTGGAGCTAATCCCATAAAGACAGTCTAAGTTCGGATTGCAGGCTGAAACTCGCCTGCATGAAGCTGGAGTTACTAGTAATCGCAGATCAGAATGCTGCGGTGAATGCGTTCCCGGGTCTTGTACACACCGCCCGTCACACCACGGGAGTTGGGGGGGCCCAAAGTCAACTATCCAACCGTAAGGGGGAAGTTGCCTAAGGCAAAACCAATGACTGGGGTGAAGTCGTAACAAGGTAGCCGTATCGGAAGGTGCGGCTGGATCACCTCCTTTCTAGGGAGAAACTATTCTGCTGTTTAGTCTTGAGGGTTCATCTCTCAAATAATATTCAATGACCAGTGGGGGCTTAGCTCAGCTGGGAGAGCACCTGCCTTGCACGCAGGGGGTCAAGGGTTCGATCCCCTTAGTCTCCACCATTAAAACATTGAATATATTGTACCTTGAAAACTGCATACCAATTAAAAGAAACACATCTTTTAATTCCAGAATATAAATTACAGATGATACGCAAAGACGAAGAAAGAAATACAAATATACTAATCACCCTAAAAGTTGATAAAGTTATGTAGGTCTGAAATCCGTCGAAGGTAACACAAACTGTAATTTCATCGAGAAAAAAACAAAACAGTTAAAAATATCTATTATTTTTAACAACAATTCTTAAGTTGATTGCAAAATCATCAATAGATTTAAAGACGGCGAAAGCCGATTAAATAAACAGGCGAAAGATTTACAAGAAATCCGAGGCGTGGATTGAGCGACTGAGCGAGCGTACTGACGTACGTGAGTGAATGAGTGAAAGAACACAACAAAGGAGTTTGCAGTAAATGTGAAGCCGAATAGGTCAAGTTATTAAGAGCGTAAGGTGGATGCCTTGGCGCCAGGAGCCGATGAAGGACGTGGTAAGCTGCGATAAGCTTCGGGGAGGTGCAAGCAACCTTCGATCCGAAGATTTCCGAATGAGGAAACTCATACAGGGTAATGCCTGTATATCTCTGCATGAATACATAGTGCAGTGAGGGGAACCCGGAGAACTGAAACATCTAAGTACCCGGAGGAAAAGAAAGAAAACTCGATTCCCTAAGTAGCGGCGAGCGAAAGGGGAACAGCCTAAACCTGATCGGTTTTCCGGTCAGGGGTTTTGGACACCATCATGGAATAGAGGTATCATAGTAGAAGAGCTTTGGAAAGAGCCGCCGCAGAGGGTAACAGCCCCGTAAACGAAATGAGAAGACTTCCAGGTGTATCCAGAGTACCACGAGACACGTGAAACCTTGTGGGAAGATAGGGGGACCACCCCCTAAGGCTAAATACTACCTGGCGACCGATAGAGAATAGTACCGTGAGGGAAAGGTGAAAAGAACCCCGGGAGGGGAGTGAAATAGAACCTGAAACCTTATGCTTACAAGCTGTAGGAGCACGTTAATGTGTGACTGCGTACTTTTTGTAGAACGGGCCAACGAGTTGCGGTATTGAGCAAGGTTAAGGACTTCTGGTCCGAAGCCGTAGCGAAAGCGAGTCTTAACAGGGCGAAAGTTCAATGCTGCAGACCCGAAACCAGGCGACCTATCCATGGTCAGGTTGAAGTTTCCTTAATCGGAAATGGAGGACCGAACCCACGCACGTTGAAAAGTGCGGGGATGAACTGTGGATAGCGGTGAAATTCCAATCGAGCCTGGAGATAGCTGGTTCTCTCCGAAATAGCTTTAGGGCTAGCGTCGAGGTTAAGATTGCGGGAGGTAGAGCACTGAATGTCCTAGGGGCCCTTTGGGTTACCGAAGACTATCAAACTCCGAATGCCCGTACATCATACTCGGCAGTCAGACTATGGGTGATAAGGTCCATGGTCAAGAGGGTAACAGCCCAGACCGTCAGCTAAGGTCCCAAAATATATGTTAAGTGGAAAAGGATGTGGGATTGCACAGACAACCAGGATGTTGGCTTAGAAGCAGCCACTCATTTAAAGAGTGCGTAATAGCTCACTGGTCGAGTGGTCCCGCGCCGAAAATTACCGGGGCTCAAACATATTACCGAAGCTACGGATTCTCCGTAAGGAGAGTGGTAGGAGAGCGTCGTATACAGGCTGAAGCTGTACCGTAAGGAGCAGTGGACAGTATACGAGTGAGAATGTTGGCATGAGTAGCGAGATGGGGGTGAGAATCCCCCAGGCCGAAAACCCAAGGTTTCCTGAGGAAGGTTCGTCCTCTCAGGGTTAGTCGGGGCCTAAGCCGAGGCCGAAAGGCGTAGGTGATGGACAACGGGTGTAGATTCCCGTACCACCAAAGATCGTTTGAGCAATGGGGTGACACAGAAGGATAGCAGAAGCGCGCTGTTGGTTATGCGCGTCCAAGCGTCAAGGCAGTACCTGCAGGCAAATCCACAGGTACAATGCCAAGGCGTGACGGGGAGTGAAATTAAGTAACGAAGTCTGCGATTTCACGCTGTCAGGAAAAGCCTCTAGTTAGATCAAGGTGCCCGTACCGCAAACCGACACAGGTGGGTGAGGAGAGAATCCTAAGGCCAGCGAGAGAACTGTTGTTAAGGAACTCGGCAAAATTACCCCGTAACTTCGGGAGAAGGGGTGCCTGAGAAATCAGGCCGCAGAGAATAGGCCCAAGCGACTGTTTACCAAAAACATAGGTCTCTGCAAAACCGCAAGGTGAAGTATAGGGGCTGACGCCTGCCCGGTGCTGGAAGGTTAAGGGGATCTGTCAGAGCAATCGAAGCAGTGAACTTAAGCCCCAGTAAACGGCGGCCGTAACTATAACGGTCCTAAGGTAGCGAAATTCCTTGTCGGGTAAGTTCCGACCCGCACGAAAGGCGTAACGATTTGGGCACTGTCTCAACAACAGACTCGGTGAAATTGTAGTCCCGGTGAAGATGCCGGGTACCTGCGACAGGACGGAAAGACCCCATGGAGCTTTACTGTAGCTTAGCATTGAATTTAGGCAATACATGTACAGGATAGGTGGGAGGCTAAGAAGATGGGACGTCAGTCTCGTTGGAGCCGCCGTTGGGATACCACCCTTGTATTGTTTGAGTTCTAACCACGACGAGTGAATCCTCGTCTGGGACACTGCTTGGCGGGCAGTTTGACTGGGGCGGTCGCCTCCTAAAGAGTAACGGAGGCGCCCAAAGGTTCCCTCAGCACGGTCGGAAATCGTGCGAAGAGTGTAAAGGCAAAAGGGAGCTTGACTGCAAGACATACAGGTCGAGCAGGGACGAAAGTCGGGCTTAGTGATCCGGTGGTACCGAGTGGAAGGGCCATCGCTCAACGGATAAAAGCTACCCTGGGGATAACAGGCTGATCTCCCCCAAGAGTCCACATCGACGGGGAGGTTTGGCACCTCGATGTCGGCTCATCACATCCTGGGGCTGTAGTAGGTCCCAAGGGTTGGGCTGTTCGCCCATTAAAGTGGTACGCGAGCTGGGTTCAGAACGTCGTGAGACAGTTCGGTCCCTATCCGTCGCAGGCGTAGGAAATTTGAGAGGAGCTGACCTTAGTACGAGAGGACCGGGTTGGACGCACCTCTGGTGCACCAGTTGTCACGCCAGTGGCACAGCTGGATAGCTATGTGCGGAATGGATAAGTGCTGAAGGCATCTAAGCACGAAGCCACCCTTAAGATAAGATTTCCCATCCGTAAGGAGTAAGATCCCATGAAGACTACGTGGTTGATAGGCTCAAGGTGTAAGTGCAGTAATGTATGTAGCTTATGAGTACTAATAGATCGAGGACTTGACCAAAATTTACCTGGAAGAAAAAAGAAGCGAAGCTTTAGATTGGCATGCAGTTTTGATGGTACATCCATCAAGAATATGGTTGCAATAGAGTAGGAGATACACCTGTTCCCATTCCGAACACAGAAGTTAAGCCCTGCATCGCTGATAATACTTGGAGGGCAGCCTCCTGGGAAAGTAGGACGCAGCCAATTCAGATGGCCCCTTGGTCAAGCGGTCAAGACACCGCCCTTTCACGGCGGTAACAGGGGTTCGATTCCCCTAGGGGTCACCAATATTCCCGGGATCATAGCTCAGCTGGGAGAGCACCTGCCTTACAAGCAGGGGGTCACAGGTTCGAGCCCTGTTGGTCCCACCATATATTGCGGTCCGGTAGTTCAGATGGTTAGAATGCCAGCCTGTCACGCTGGAGGTCGAGGGTTCGAGCCCCTTCCGGATCGCCATTATATATCTGAAATAAAGTAAATCACATGCTGGCATGGCTCAACGGTAGAGCAGCTGACTTGTAATCAGCAGGTTGTAGGTTCGATTCCTATTGCCAGCTCCAAATTGAATATCTAATCTGGTGGAGTTCCCGAGTGGCCAAAGGGGGCAGACTGTAAATCTGTTAGCAACGCTTTCAGTGGTTCGAATCCACTCTCCACCACCAAATTTAACTTTATATGATGATAAAACTAATGTATATCAATTCTTAACTTGCGGGTGTAGCTCAGTGGTAGAGCCCCGGCCTTCCAAGCCGGTTGCGAGGGTTCGATCCCCTTCACCCGCTCCAGATGACCCATTAGCTCAGTCGGCAGAGCACCTGACTTTTAATCAGGGTGTCCCGCGTTCGAGTCGCGGATGGGTCACCATTTTATATTTTTATAATTATATATTCTTGGAGAGGTGTCCGAGCGGTTTAAGGAGCTGGTCTTGAAAATCAGTGACTCAGTAATGGGCCGTGGGTTCGAATCCCACCCTCTCCGCCAAGAAAATATGGAGAAGTACTCAAGTGGCTGAAGAGGCTCCCCTGCTAAGGGAGTAGGCCTGGTTAACGGGCGCGAGGGTTCAAATCCCTCCTTCTCCGCCATATTTTTTTCGAGGTGTAGCGCAGTTTGGTAGCGCACGTGGTTTGGGACCATGGGGCCGGGAGTTCGAGTCTCTCCACCTCGACCATTTTTTTTGATTAAAACGGGCCTATAGCTCAGGTGGTTAGAGCGCACGCCTGATAAGCGTGAGGTCGCTGGTTCGAGTCCAGCTAGGCCCACCAAATTTTTAGGGGTGTAGTTCAGTGGTAGAACGTCGGTCTCCAAAACCGAATGCCGTGGGTTCAAATCCTGCCACCCCTGCCATTATTTTCAGGATTCAGCAGTATACATATTGAGTAAATTTAAAGCTGGTTTAAAAAAATCGAGGTGTAGCGCAGTTTGGTAGCGCACGTGGTTTGGGACCATGGGGCCGGGAGTTCGAGTCTCTCCACCTCGACCATCTTTCATATTGTACTTATATATTTCGAGGTGTAGCGCAGTTTGGTAGCGCACGTGGTTTGGGACCATGGGGCCGGGAGTTCGAGTCTCTCCACCTCGACCATTAAACATATTGGGCCTATAGCTCAGGTGGTTAGAGCGCACGCCTGATAAGCGTGAGGTCGCTGGTTCGAGTCCAGCTAGGCCCACCATAAGCTTCAAATTTAAAAATAAATGGGCCTTTAGCTCAGTTGGTTAGAGCGCCCGGCTCATAACCGGTAGGTCCGGAGTTCGAGTCTCTGAAGGCCCACCATTTATTTTTGCCCAGATAGCTCAGTCGGTAGAGCAGAGGACTGAAAATCCTCGTGTCGCTGGTTCGATTCCGGCTCTGGGCACCAGTAACCCTTTAGGAATTCAATTCTTAGAGGGTTTTTTATTATGTAAACGTATGAAAAAACATGCAGATTGATGAAAAAAACTGTTAATTATGATATAATAGAATGTAAATCAAAATTTGAATGACAATATTTATTACAGAGGAGTGGTTGCTTGCAAAATATATTTTTCAGATACAACAGAGACAGAAAGGAAGCCTTTCTGGAGACAATCAAATATACGATACTGGTGGTTGCAATGCTCGTTCTAATAAGATCGGTGCCTGTGTTCAGCCTTTCGGCGCTGATACTTCCGAGTGTGCTTGCACTCATTACCTATAGAAATGGAATGGCCTTCGCATTTATCTCATCTCTGATTACTGCCATTGCCGCGTCTGTATTCATGGATCCCATAATAGTTATATACACGGTGTTTACTATTGGTGGAGTCGGTATGATTACTGGAGAGCTTTCTTACAGAAAGAGAAAGCCTGCGCTCGCGATTTTTGGGGGAGCCTTCATGGTTACGCTTAACATACTTCTGCTTATGTATGCTCAGGCCAGGATGATGAATGTTGACCTTGTTGATTATATAATAAGCATATACCGTGAGTCCTTTGAGGTTCAAAAAGAGATGATGGGGCTTGATATGGATGTCGAGACTTTTCTTCTTAATCTTAGAAGGACGTTTCCAGGCATGGTTGTCTGTATGGGATTCGCTGTCTCAGCAGTTAATTATTTCCTGAGCGGAATGATGCTTTCGAAAATAACGAAGAAAAGGGAGATTGCGACTCTTTCTGAATTCACGCTTCCTGGCAATGTTTTTGGCGGGATGCTGATAATATATCTGATGACGGCTCTGCTCAATTATACTGATTTCGTATATAAAGAGACCCTTATACTCAATCTTACTATAATATTTGGAATGCTGTTCTTCCTTCAGGGAATCGCGGCAATAAATAACTTTATGAGCAGAAGGCTCAGACCTGTTGCGAGAAACATCATAACGGTCATATTATGCACATTCATGCCATTTTATACATTCGTGGTGGCCATAGGTTTTGTCGATGCCGTCATGAACTTGCGCAGACTGAAGAAGTAAAGGTGGATTATGAAAGAGAACATGAAGTATATTCAGCTCAATAATGTTTTTCTTATAATTGCTTCGCTTATAGTGGGCTATTACAATATCTGGATTGGGCTGGTGATGGCGGTGATGTGCGTCATATCAGTAAGAAAGCAGATAATAGAAAAACAGAAGTATGATGAAAAAATGGATTCTTATGTTGAGACGTTCAACATGACCATGGATTACAAGACGAGGCAGTCAATAAGCAACCTCAACCTTCCTCTTTGCATGTGCAATACGGAGGGAATAATAATATGGTATAACAAGAGATTTTCTGAAATGATCGGGAAAAAGGGGCTTTTCGGAGACCGTGTAAACGATTATTTCTACGAGATAGATACAGATAAGATGCTGTCGAACTCAAATGGCTTCTTCGATCTTGACAAGAAGGATGAAAGATACTACAGAGCAGTATATACGATCAACAAGTCCAAGGAAGAGAAGGACAATACGATAATGATCTATTTCCAGGACATGACGGATCTTGAGAAGATGAAGCATCTGCATGAGCACAGCAAGCCGGTGGTAATAACCGCCAACGTAGACAGCTTTGATGAGGTATTTGACTCAACTGATGAAAAAAACAGGCCGCAGCTTGAGGCTGAGATCGAAAGGATAATGAAAAAGTGGGCTGACGAACATAAGCTTGCTATAAGAAAGATATCTAAAGACAAATATTTCATCGTTACTACTGAGGATGAACTCATAAAGATGGAAGAAGAACGCTTTTCCATACTGGACAATATCAGGAGCATAGATATAAAAAATCTTATTCCGATATCCATTTCGATGGGAGTCTCGCCTTTCGTGAACTCACTGAGAGAAACTCAGCTTATAAGCAATTCCGCACTTGATATTGCACTCGGAAGAGGTGGAGACCAGGTAGCCATAAAGCGAAATGACAAGTATATATTCTATGGTGGAAAATCAAAGGCTATTGAGAAGAAGACCAGGGTAAAGGCAAGGATAATCGGCTATGCTCTAAGGGATCTGCTCAATGAATCAAAAAATGTCCTTGTAATGGGACATCAGTTTCCGGACCTGGACTCGCTGGGCTCTTCGCTCGGAGTCGTAGCCATAGCTGAGATGCTTGGGAAAGAAGCCAGGATAGTAATAGAAGCTCCTAATTCCTCGATTGACGTTCTGTATGACAGGATAAAATCAAGCGATGAATACGGCGGTGTATTTATGAAGCCGGAAGAAGCCCTGAGATACATGACCAGCGACACGCTTCTGGTGGTAGTGGATACGCACAATCCGAAATTCACGGAGGCGCCAAAGCTTGTTGACAAATCAGAAAGAATAGTAGTGATAGACCATCACAGGAGAGGCCCTGAGTTCATTGAAAAAGCAGTACTTGTATATCATGAGACATATGCTTCGTCAACGAGTGAGATGGTAACGGAGCTTGTGCAGTATATAAAAGAAAGGCCAAGGCTCAATCCACAGGCTGCAGAGGCACTTCTTTCGGGAATCACGCTGGACACAAAGAACTTTACATTCAAGACCGGAGTGAGGACTTTCGAAGCCGCTGCGTTTCTGAGAAAGCACGGGGCAGATACCGTAGCCGTAAAGACCCTTTTCCAGGGAGATATGGAGAGCTTCGTCATAAAAGCCGAGGCACTCAACAAGGTAAGCATAGTGGCAGAAAAGATTGCCATAACCTACTGCCCGAAGACCATGGACAACCCACAGCTGATTGCATCCCAGATTGCAGACGAGCTGCTTAACCTTAAGGGGGTGCAGGCATCATTTGTTATCGCGAGCAGCAGATCTAAGGAAGTACAGATAAGCGCGAGGTCCCTCGGGGACATAAACGTGCAGGTCATAATGGAGAAGCTTGGCGGCGGCGGCCACATAGAGACTGCAGGGACTCAGATAAGGGATATAACGATAGAGGAAGCGCTTCAGAAGGTAGAAGAGCAGATCAGATTGTATTTAAAAGAGGAGGACAAATAAATGAAAGTAATATTTCTTAAGGATGTAAAAGGTACAGCCAAAAAAGGCGAGATAAAGGAAGTAAGCGATGGATATGCAAGAAATTTCCTTCTTGCGAAAGGCCTTGCGAAGGAAGCATCACAGACAAACCTGAATGACCACAGACAGCAGGAGAAAGCAAGAGAGATAAAGATTCAGAAGGAAGAGGAAGAAGCAGTAGAGCTTGGCAGCAAGCTTAAGGATGTAAAGGTGACCATATATGCGAAATCAGGAGAGGGCGGAAAGCTATTTGGCGCCATTACTTCAAAGGACATAGCAGACCAGATGAAGAAACAGCATAATGTGGAATTCGACAAGAGAAAGATTCTGCTCACAGAGCCTATAAAATCCCTTGGAACGATGAATGTCGAGATAAAGCTTCATCCAAAGGTATCGACATCAATAACAGTGGAAATAAAAGAAAAGAATTAAATCAGAAAAGCCATGGCAGCGCCGTGGCTCTTAAAATAAAGTAGAGGTGTTATATTTGGAAGGCAAAATCATGCCATATGCGATAGAGGCTGAACAGTCCGTACTGGGAAGCATCCTGCTGGATAAAGATCTGATCATAGTGGTGATAGACATAGTGAGCAAAGAGGATTTTTATTCAGACCAGAATGCTGAGATCTATGATTCCATGCTTACGCTGTTCAAGAACAGTGAGCCCATAGACCTCATAACAATTGTAAATGAGCTCAGAAAGCGAAGCCTGCTTGAAAAAGTCGGAGGTATACCATATATAACCTCACTGTCTTCTGCTCCTGACTTTACGTCTCATATAACAAAATATGCGGCAATAGTAAAAGAAAAATCCATACTCAGGAAGCTCATAAGGACATCCACGGATCTGATGCAGAAGAGCTACGAGCAGAGCATGCAGATTCAGGATATACTTGATTTTGCAGAAAAATCCATATTTGACATTGCCCAGGAAAAAGATCAGCGCGGCCTCGTAAAGATTGAAAACGTACTTGCCGACAGCTTTGAGATTCTTCAGGATCTCTACATGCGTAAAGACAAGATGACAGGGATAACCACAGGCTTCATAGACCTGGACAGGAAGATAAACGGACTCCAGAAGACAGACCTTATCCTTATCGCTGCAAGACCTGCCATGGGAAAGACTGCATTCAGCCTCAATATAGCACAGAATGCTGCTATGAAAGGGAATGCATCCGTAGCGATATTCAACCTGGAGATGAGCAAGGAGCAGCTGATACAGAGGATGATATCGTCAACGAGCCATGTAGAGCTCAACAAGCTCAAAAACGGGAACATAGAGGACGATGAGTGGCCAAAGATAACTACTGGAATGGGAATACTTCAGAACACAAAGATATATATAGATGATTCACCGGGAATAACCGCAGTGGAGCTCAGGTCCAAGTGCAGGAGGCTCAAGGTTGAAAAAGGCCTCGATCTCGTACTCATCGACTACCTTCAGCTTATGGAGGGAGACGGAAGGACAGAGAGCCGTCAGCAGGAGATTTCAAAGATATCGCGTTCTCTAAAGATTCTCGCAAAGGAGCTGGAGTGCCCTGTGATTGCGCTTTCACAGCTCTCGAGAGCTGTCGAGCAGAGATCCGATCACAGGCCAATGCTTTCAGACCTGAGAGAATCAGGGGCGATAGAGCAGGACGCCGACCTTGTAATGTTCCTGTACAGAGATGACTACTATAATCCTGATTCGGACCAGAAGAACATCACAGAGGTAATAATAGCAAAGCACAGACATGGAGAAATCGGAACGATACCTCTCACATGGTTTGGTCAGTATCAGCTTTTCAAGGATGCTTCAAACTATGGAGGTTTCAATTGATCTGGGGAGAGAGAATAAAGCTCAGAAGGCTTGAGCTGGGCGACATAGAAAAGATGGCGAACTGGAAGATGAACGAGGACCCTCTGTTCTCAGACTACAATTTTCCGTTATTCACGCCGGCCGAACAGAAGCAGTGGTTTGCAAGGAAGAATCAGCATGGAAAAAGGTGCTACTGCATACTGAACAGGGAGAATCGGATAATAGGTTATATAGCGCTCAGAAAGCTCAACTATCTTGACAAGTCGGGAGAAATCGGAATAGTGATGGATCCGGCATATCACAGCATGGGCTTTGGGACGGAGGCCATATCGGTATTCCTCAACTGGTATTTTACGGAGTTTCGGTTCAGCAGGCTCAATCTCATAGTTGCTTCGTACAACAAAAGAGCAATAAGATGCTACGAGAAAATAGGCTTCAGGTTAACTAAAACCTATTATGGAAAGTTCTACAATGACGATTTCGATCCCTTTGACGGAAAAAGCGAGGAGCTTGAAAAATACTTCATCAGCACACCCTATGGCACTCAGACCGAGTACATGAAAATGAGCATAAAAAAAGATGAGTTCATAAAGGACTCAAAAACAGATGGTTAGTGTTAAGTACACCTCGGATGTCAGACAAAAAAAGCTGATATCTGGAGGTGTACTTTTTTATTCACATAAATACAGAAGCTCTTTCTAAAGCTTTATCACATCACTGACACCGTAAAGCCCGGGTCCTCTGCCTTTAAGGAATTTGGCACAGTCGCAGGCTCCTCGTGCGAAGCAGGTCCAGTTATAGGCGTGATGCGTAATCTCAAGCCTTTCGCCCATCATGCCAAAAATTACAGTATGGCTGCTTGATATATCGCCTGACCTTATAGAGTGGTACCCTATTTCATTATCACTGCGCTTTCCTCTGCCGCTCCTTCCATATCTTGCGGCTTCATCAAGCTCAAGCCCGAGGCTCTCAGCTATGATATGGCCCATCTCCTTTGACGTTCCACTTGGTGCGTCAAGCTTGTTCCTGTCATGCATCTCTATGATCTCGATGTCGCTTTTCTCTCCGATCATGCGTGCAGCCATCTCCAGAAGGCGGTTCATGCAGTTAACGGCTGTAGAAGTATTTGCCGCATAAAGCACGGGGATTTTCTTAGAAGCGATCTCAAACGCCCTCATTTCATCTGGAGTAAATCCTGTAGTTCCGCACACGATCGACTTACCATGCTCAACAGCTTTTTCAAGCACAGCTGAGGACACCTCTGTCATAGAAAAATCAATGACAGTATCGCAGGAGCTGACTGCCTTATCGATATCATCATAAACTGGAGCTCCGGTAATTATTCCAAGCCCGGCCACCATGCCGCAGTCCATACCTGCATAATCTCTTCCCTTCGCTGCAAGTGCCCCTGAAAGAACCATATCTTCTCTTTCATGAACGGCCTGAACAATCAGCTTTCCCATTTTTCCTCTGGGGGCAACAACCAGAATTCTTTGCATAGCTATACCTCCTTAAATTTTATTCATGTCATTATTATATCAATTAGGATTCTATTTTCAAAGAGTATTTTCTGCAATACATTTTAAAGCTGAAAAATGAAATTGCATAAACAGAAACATTCATTTTTGAATGATATTCTGATATAAAATACCGTTTGCCTGTAAAAAATGAAAGTTCAGGCTCACATTCATGCAGCGTAAATATCATTTATGTGAAAAATGAAATTAATCTTGCATATTTCTGACAAAAATGATATAATTTAGTCATACTCAGATTGGAAATGGAGGAAAAAATCAAAGTGGGCAAAAAGGTTGTTGTAGATAAGAAATGGTGCAAAGGCTGCGGCATATGCGTGGCATTCTGTCCCAAAAAAGTTCTTGGACTGGTAGATGGAAAGATTTCAATAGAAAGACCTGAGGACTGCATAAGATGCGGTCAGTGTGAATTAAGATGTCCAGATTATGCAATATACTTAGAGGAAGGTACTGAAAATGAGTAAAAAAGTCGTATTAATGCAGGGAAATGAGGCATGCGTACATGGAGCGCTCTATGCCGGAATGGAGTTTTTCGCAGGATACCCTATAACTCCTTCAACTGAAATAGCAGAGGTTTCATCTGAGCTCCTTCCAAGGATAGGCGGAAGATTTATTCAGATGGAAGACGAGATTGCTGGAATAGCTGCGTGCATCGGTGGAGCCATTGCAGGAAAGAAATCCATGACGGCAACGAGCGGCCCGGGTTTTTCACTTAAACAGGAAAACATAGGATATGCATGCATAGCAGAAATACCATGCGTAATAGTAAACGTTCAGAGATCAGGGCCAAGCACAGGACTTCCTACTTCACCGGCGCAGGGAGACTATATGCAGGCAAGATGGGGGACTCATGGAGACCACCCGGTAATCGCACTTTCTCCTACTACGGTTAGAGAGACGTTTGAGCTTACAGTAAAGGCCTTCAATTTTGCTGAAAAATTCAGGACGCCTGTAATACTTCTTATGGATGAAGTAATAGGGCATCTCAGAGAGAATATGGAAGTCCCAGAACCAGGCGAGCTTGAGGTAATAGACAGAAAGAGACCGGACTGTCCTCCTGAAGAATACAGAGCCTATGCAATGACTGAGGATCTTGTTCCGCCAATGGCTGATTTTGGAACGGGATACAGATACAATATAACCGGACTTTTCCATGATGAGACAGGATTCCCTACAAACAACACCGAGGTAGCAGGAAAGCAGCTTGACCGCATAATGAAAAAGGTTGAGAACAACTTTGATGAAATTAACATATATGAAGAATACATGCTTGAGGATGCCCAGTACGCATTCATAACCTTTGGAGGCATGGCAAGATCTGTAAAGGAAGCCATAAGAACCCTTCGAAAAAAAGGAATACGCATAGGCGCATTCATTCCAAAGACGGTGTGGCCATTCCCTGAAAAGCAGGTAGAAAAGCTGGTTTCAGACATGGACGGCGTATTCGTGGCAGAGATGAACCTGGGACAGATGATACTTGAAGTTCAGCGCGCATCGAAGGAAAGAAGCAAGATACATGCGATAAACAAGGCAAACGGTGAAGTAATAACACCAGAAGAAATAATTAAGAGCTTTATGGAGGTACACAATGCCTAGTCAATTAGTAATGGACAATTTCAGAGTAAATAAATTACCACACATATGGTGCCCGGGATGCGGGCATGGAATACTTATGAGGGCAATAACCGTAGCTATTGATGAGCTCGGCCTTGACAAAGACAAGGTATGCATAGTATCGGGCATAGGCTGTTCCTCGAGAGCTGCAGGATACATGGATTTCTCGACGCTCCATACGACTCACGGAAGAGCAATCGCATTTGCGACAGGACTCAAGATGGCAAACCCGGAGCTCCATGTAATAGTAATAACAGGAGATGGAGACTGCTCGGCAATAGGCGGAAACCACCTTATCCATGCCAGCAGGAGAAACATAGACATAACTACAGTAGTATTTAACAACAGCATATACGGAATGACCGGAGGACAGTTCTCTCCTACTACTCCTCAGCTTGACAAAGGAACTACAGCCCCATATGGAAACATAGACAAGCCTTTTGATATATGCCAGCTTGCAAAGGGAGCAGGAGCTACTTATGTTGCCAGATCTACCGCTTATCATGCAAAGCAGATGATAAATTACGTAAAGAAGGGTATTCAGCACAAAGGCTTCGCACTTGTAGAAGGCATGAGCTCATGTCCTACCTACTACGGAAGAAAGAACAGAAAAGGCTCTGCAGTGGACATGATAATGAATCTCAAGGACACCTATGTTGACATAAAGGTCAAGGACAAGATGACCCCTGAGCAGCTTGAAGGAAAACTTTTCATGGGTGAATTCCACGAATCGGTTGAACCGGAATACACTCAGTTATATCAGGAAATCATTGATAGATTCAAATAAGGAAGGAACAGATATGAAAACTGAAATAAGATTAAGTGGTTCAGGTGGACAGGGAGTAATACTTGCTGGTATAATTATAGCTGAAGCGGCAATATCAATGGGACACAATGCAGTACAGAGCCAGTCATACGGACCAGAAGCAAGAGGCGGAGCGAGCAAGGCTGAAGTCATAATAAATGACGAGGACATTTTCTTCACGAAAGTTCTCAAGCCGGACATCATGCTTTCCATGACTCAAGATTCATATGAAAAATACAATCATGACATAAACCATGAAGGCATACTGATAATAGACGACAGCATAGCTCCAGCATGTATGGACTGCAAGATATATTCTCTTCCGATAATAAAGACGGCAAGAGAAGTCCTCAAAAAGCCTATGGTCGCAAATATAGTGGCACTTGGAGCAATTTCTGAACTTATAGATGGATTCGATGTGGAAGCGATAGAAAACGCCATCAAGGCGAGGATTCCGCAGGGAACAGAGGAAATAAACATGAGAGCCTTCAATGAAGGCAGAAAGATGATCCAGGAGAGCCAGAAGGAGAAATAATGACAGAACTGGAGACTCTAAGAGCGGTAAGCATACCAGTATCACTGGCAGCAGGATACATTTTAGACAGGATTTTTGGGGATCCGTATAATTTTCCTCATCCGGTAAGATATATCGGAAAACTGATAAACAAAATAGAAATACTTATAAGAAAAACCTGCCATTCTTCAGCAGCCCTGAAGCTTGGCGGGTTATTCCTGTTTTTGATAACAGTAGGGGCTGCGTGGGGAGTCACCTGGATGATCACAGAGCTTTCATTTGGGATAAACTTCTTTCTAGGCGCAGCAGTACAGACTGTATTCATGTACACCTGTATAGCATCAAGATGCCTGTATGATGAGGGCATAAAGGTATACGAAAGCGTCAGATCGGGCGATATCGAAAAAAGCAGGACTCAGATTTCATATCTTGTGGGAAGGGATACTTCACAGCTCTCTTTTGACGAGATAATAAGAGCTACTGTGGAGACTGTAGCTGAAAATACGGTGGATGGGGTAGTTGCACCGATGTTTTATGCAATCATCGGAGGAGCGCCGCTTATGATGGCATATAAGGCGGTAAATACGCTGGATTCAATGGTAGGGTATAAGAATGACAGATATCGCGACCTTGGGTTCTTTTCAGCAAAAATTGATGACATATTCAACTTCATACCGGCAAGGATATCGCTGGTGGGATTTGTATTTGCCTGTCTTGTAAAGGGACTCGATCACAGCAGCTGCGTGAAGATAGCAATAAGAGACAGAAAAAATCACAAGAGCCCCAACTGTGCATATCCGGAGGGCGCAACAGCAGGGGCTCTTGGAGTCCAGCTTGGTGGTACCAATGTTTATTTCGGAGAGACTGTGGTAAAACCGGTAATCGGAGATGCCCACAGACCTCTTGAAGCTGATGACATAGTTCAGTCATGCGAGCTCATGAAATGGTGCGGATTCTTCATGATGTTCATATTTATTCTGATATGGTACATTGCAATGTAAACATGAATTATTTTTTTGAATCAGCAGCTTTTCTGAATTTTGAGAGTATGTACTCGTAGTTGTCCTCGACATGAGGTATCTTGCAGCTGCTGCAGTCCTTTACCCCATTTTCAAGAATCCTGTAGTTTCCGCCGCAGTCAGTAAGGTAAAGTGGACAGAAGCAGAAAAGACAGTTCATATTCTCCATGTCATGGCATGGATAGTATTCGCATGATCGATTTTCAAAATATTTGTAGCTCATAACAATTCTCCTTTAAATCTTGACTTAAACTTTAGCTAACAACCTTATTATATTATATCAGTATAATGCAGTCAGGAACAGACATATTGAATAAATTGAATGATATTCGAATTTTATTTAAAGAAACTGTTTGACCTTCCTCAAAAAGAGGTATAATAGTATTACCAATGGTAGATGATACCAACGAAAGGGGAGTTTCATATGTTAGTGAACATTTTAGGAAGAAATCTTAGGATTACAGAGGCAATGGAAGCCAATTTTGAAGAGAAGTTATCAAGATTGGACAAGTATTTCAGCAAAGAACAGGAGGCTAAGGTAAAGGTAGCAACTTTCAAAAATGAGCAGAAGGTGGAAATAACGATTCCCTTTGAGACTGGACTTGTGAGAGCGGAGGCTACAGATCTTGATGTGTACAACGCACTTGATACAGCCGTTGAAAAATTGAAAAAACAGCTCACAAAGCACAAGGATAGACTGATGAAGAAGACTCACAATTCAATCAGGTTTGAAAATATCGAAGAATACAGCCCTGAAAAGGATGAGATGGTGATAGAAGAAGGAAAGGATCAGATAATCAAGAGAAAATCCTTTGAATACAGACCGATGTCTGAGGAAGATGCGATATTACAGCTTGAGATGCTTGGACATGAATTCTTCGCATTCCACAATCACGAGACAGACAAGATATCCGTAGTATACAAAAGAAAAGACGGCTATTACGGATTGATCGAACCTAAAGTATAAAATATTAACGAAAACATAAAACCGGCGAAAACGCCGGTTTTTTTATGCAATGACTGATGCCTCAGACATTATACAATGACGTCTGAGGCATCAGAAAAATAATAATTAAGAGGCTTTTTGTAAAATCCTTAAATAATAGAAATTACTGATATAATTATAACACATTATGCTGCTTTGTACAAATACAAAAGAGACAGTTCATGATGAACTGTCTCCTGAAATCATATGATTAATTTCTATACATGTATCTTTGATGCCTCATAGGCTGCTTTTTCTTCGTCAGTCATCTTAAGCTGGAACAGACCAAGGAATGCAAGCGTTATAGAAACCAGAGGGTTCACTATATTCAGTACGCAGTATGGAAGATACTCGACTGTAGGAACTCCAAGAGCTCCCGACATAAAGGCTCCACATGTATTCCAAGGGATAAGCGGTGAAGTTATAGTACCACCGTCCTCAAGCGTACGAGAAAGGTTACGAGGAGCAAGTCCTCTTTCTGCATAAGCGTCCTTGTACATACGTCCTGGAACAACTATTGAAAGATACTGGTCAGCTGCAATTATGTTTATGAATATTGAAGTGAATATTGTTATAGTAACAAGTGATCCAGTTCCTTTTGCAAATTTAAGAAGCGTTGCAGCAACTATTCCAAGCATTCCTGTAGATTCAAGTACTCCACCGAATGTAAGGGCACAGATTATAAGTGATACTGTCCACATCATAGACTGCATACCACCACGAGTAAGAAGTTCAGCTATCATTATCTCGGCAGCAGAAGCTCCGTCAGACATAACAAATTCATATCCGTTATTTGATGAGCTTAGAACATCACCAAAGCTTACGCCCTGGAACGCCATACCAAAGAATGCTCCAAGTATAACTCCTCCGATAAGTCCAGGTATAGCTGGAACCTTGAATACAACCATAAGTATAACGGCTACTGGAGGTATAAGCATAAGCATGCTTATGTTAAAGTTTGCCTGAAGTATAGCAAGAAGTTCGTTTATAGCTGCATAATCAAGTTCCTGTCCCGCATACTTAGCTCCCATGAAACCGAAAACTATAAGTGAAATTATGTATGATGGACCAGTAGTGTAAACCATGTGTTTAACGTGATCAAAAAGTGTAGCTCCGGCCATTGCAGGTGCAAGGTTTGTAGTATCAGAAAGAGGTGACATCTTATCTCCGAAGTATGCACCTGATATTATAGCTCCGGCAGCAACCGGCGCTGGTATACCTATACCCTGTCCTATACCGATAAGCGCTATACCAACAGTACTTGCAGTAGTCCATGAAGATCCTGTTGCAAGAGATACAACTGAACAGATAAGAACTGTAGCTATAAGGAATATACTTGGTGAAAGGATCTGAAGTCCATAGTAGATCATCGCAGGAACAACTCCACCCTGAATCCATGTTCCAACAAGCATACCTACTATCATAAGTATTATGATTGCCTGCATTCCCATGTTGATAGTCTTAAGGATTCCATCTTCAATCTCACTCCATGTGTATCCAAGCTGGAATATCGCAACGAAAACAGCTACGGCTGAAGCCATTACAAGTGGAATGTGAGCATCAGCTCCAAAGATTACAAGACCAATGTAAAGAAAAATGATAAGTGCTAGTATAGGCAGAAATGCTTCCCAGAGTTTGGCTTCTCTTTTTTGCCTGACTTTTGGTTCTTTTGACATATAAACCTCCTCAAAATATGAAATTATAATAAAAATTTAGAGCCTGATATACAGGCAGTAACCGAAACAGAATTATCAAAAAATTAAAACCAGAGCGAATCTGTTAAGGTTAACGTGAACAAGTGAATTTAAAAGATGCCTGTAAATTCATAAATTGATTATAACAGCTATCAAATAAAATTTCAAGGATAAAAACAAACTATGAAAACGTTTTAAACAATGATGTAGCATTTGATTTCTGAATATTCATGATACTTGAGCGCTTTCACCATATCTTTGTTAATTTTTTCATACTTCATCAAAAGCGGTATTCCGGGGGGATAGGGGATTATTTCCTCAGCAGAGATGTCATCATCGAGATTTGAAATATTTTTAGTAATTATTAATAAGTCACCATCGGTTTTATTATTACTTAAAATAATGTTTTTCAGGCTCTCTGTTTCAGGATAGAGAGATATGAAATCTGCTTCAAAAGCATAGTCAAACAGGTGATTGTTATTTTTTAGAGAATCTTCAACAGCTTCTGCCAGAGCTAATATGTCGGATTTCGTATGAGTCAGTCCTGCCATGAAAAGAATGTTGAATCCTGCAGCCATCTCGCACTGGATATGATAATTCTTCCTTAGTATTGCAGAGAGTACCTCTCCTTTTATCGGGGTTTTCAAGGCAATCTTGCAGAAATCCTGAGGCATGCCCGCAGCATAGTCAGAATATACCCTGACATAAGGATTTTCAGAGAGAGCCTGTTTTGACTCTTCAATCCATGATTTCAGATCAGAAAGCCTTTCAGGTCCGTATCTGGTCATTATGGAGACGGCAGCTTCGCAGGATGCCATGAATAAATAGGAAGGACTCGATGTCTGATAGAAATTGATGTTTTTTCTGAGTCTCTCCATTCTGGAGTCTGGAAAATTATGGCCAAGATGAAGCATGCTTACCTGAGTAAGCGCCGGAAGCGTTTTGTGAGCGCTCTGCACTGAGATGGCAGCTCCCTGTGAGACCGCACTTTCAGGAAGATCACTGCTGAATTCAAAATGAGCGCCGTGAGCCTCGTCTACTATAAGGTAGATATTTTTAGATTCAAGATAGCCGGATATGCCTTTGAGAGGAAAGCTCCTGCCAAAATAGTTCGGACAGGTAAGTATTACCGCCGATATGTCATCTATTCCCCGTTTTTTGAGATCTTCTATCATATTAAACAGTTTTTTAGAATCTATATGAGAGTCATTATGAAAGACTGGATCTAGTTCAGGATATATATAATGGACATTAACATTCATTCTGCTCAGAATGCTGTGGACGCTTTTATGGCAGTTTCTGGCGACAATGACGTGGGAGTCCTGGTCGACAAGGGTGTCTATGGCGATATGGAGTCCGCTTGTACTCCCGTTTACGAGCACGAATGACTGCTTCGAGCCATAAGCCCTGCTTATCTGACTCAGCGAATCAAGTATGATGCCCTGTGGATCATTAAGATTGTCGGTGCCGTCCACTTCGGTCACGTCGAATTCATACATATTCTCTGCAAGATATTCCAGCTCAGGGAAACTCGCTCTTCCATAATGACCCGGCATATGGAATCTCAGGACTCTCTCATCCCTGTAATCGGACAGTCCTTTGAGTATAGGCAGATCGATAAGATTCATAAAATTCTCCTTCTATTTGTTTTCATGATTTGAAATCAACGCTAAATGTAATTGCAGCTTTCTTATGTACATATTATATCATCTGTCGCGCCGACATATGCAATTATTAGCAAATATAAAACTTGAAATTTGTGCCGTAAAGAAGTATAATTAGAAAAGTAATCTTATATTGGAGGTAAATAAAATGAAAAAGCACATCAGAACACTAACAACAAACAACCTTAAAAAGGATGCTGAGAAAAAAGGATGCGGCGAGTGCCAGACTTCATGTCAGTCAGCATGCAAGACTTCTTGTACAGTTGCAAATCAGGAATGTGAAAGATAATTTAATATTATTATTTATACAACTGAAAATTTGTCTGTAGGACTTAATTGAATGTTGGTGAAAACCAACATTTTTTTTACAGTTAATTCATAGCAAAATGCTATGGATTAAAATGAAATTTAGTTTTATCATATAAATACTGTTTATTATCTGGAGGTGTCAATATATGAAAACAAACGGAGGAAGCCTGGGAGAACTCCTGAAGGTATATCTTGATCAGGATCCTGCTGCAACATCAAGGCTCAGCGTACTTATAAATTATCCGGGAGTGCATGCTATCATAGTGCACAGGCTTGCACATGCTCTTTACCAGAGAAGGCTCAATTTTCTTGCAAGGTTCATATCTCAGGTAGCAAGATTTTTTACCGGAATCGAGATTCATCCTGGAGCAATAATTGGAAAAAATCTTTTCATCGACCATGGAATGGGAGTAGTCATAGGAGAGACCGCCGAAATCGGAGACAACTGCATCATATATCACCAGGTTACGCTTGGGGGTACAGGCAAGGATAAGGGCAAACGTCATCCTACGCTCGGGGATAATGTATTGATATCCACAGGAGCCAAGGTGCTCGGTCCGATATATATAGGGAGCAACAGCAAGATTGGAGCAAATGCCGTAGTTCTTGAAGACATTCCAGAAAATTCTACAGCCGTAGGAATACCGGCAAAAGTAGTTAAAACCAAGGTTTAACAAATTAAGCCTTGAAAACTGAATATTCTGACTATAAAAACAATTGTTTGAGACAAATAATGTTGGTTATATAAGACTTAACATCAAATTGAAATGATTTTGAAGCTGTTATGAATATAAGGGCAAACTCCGTGAAAACGGGGCGTCGCAAAGCTAGGAATCTAAGTCAGGTACATATATCAACAAAAGTTTAATCATTCTATATTTATATCTGATATGATAGTTCGGCTGCAACTTATTTACTGGTTGCAGCCTTTTTATTTTCGTGATTTTTAAGGGGTGTGTCATATGAAAAATCCAAAAGCAGGAAGGACAGCCTGGAAACTTGGAGCTTTACTTGTCACGAGCAGCCTCTGCATATCTACTCTCGGCATAAGTTATTCATATTTCGGGGAAAGCCTTGAGAGCAAAGCGGTGCTTACGGTAGCTGAGATGGATGTCGTCAGTGATGAGTCCGGAAAGATCGAGTATGACTACGATCAGAAGGTACTCAAAGTGACATTCTATCTGAAAAATACAGGAGATTTGCCGGTAAAGCTCAGTATAAAGGATGCAAAAGCGTTATATAACAGTTTTTCTGATTCTTCGCAGCAGCGAATTTTTATGGAATATGATGATGAAATATTTGAAGACATTATACTTGAACCGGATGAAATGGAACAGGAGTTCACTATGGAATTCAAGAACGTCCACGTAGAAGCAGAGGAATATGGATATTTTGAAACAGAGATAGAGCTGGAATATGCATATTCTGAAACCGAGTCATGGAAAGACTCTATAGAAATAGAGGCAGTAGATGAGAACAGGCAGCTTCAGGCCGAAAGATATCTCGCATACCTTACAGCTCTTGAAGCACAGGCAGCAGCACAGCCAATTCCGGAAGTACCATCGCAGCCGATTCCGGAAGTACCATCTGAGCCGGTTCCAGAAGAACCCGCACAGCCACTTCCTGAAGAGCCGGCGCAGCCAGTTCCTGATATTCCTGCACCAGTCGAGCCGGAAGTACCAGAGCCAGAGGCACCTGCGCCTGAAGCAGTGACAGAGCCGGCAGAAGCACCAAAAGTAGAAGAATCGCCAGCGGAAGCGGCACCAGCAGAAGCTGCACCAGCAGAAAATGGCGATACGCCGGATTCAGCACCTGAAGAGGCTGCACCTGAGGGGATGACTTCATGATGAAGATATCCAACAGGATAAGAGCATCAGCGGCAGTACTGGTCATTATGAGCACAATGATATATGCAGCTGAAAACACTGTAATAAATGACAATTTCAGTGCAAACATGCTAACTGTTCCGCTATGGATCATGACAGCGATAATTGCTACAAGGAGCCTTCCTCAGGGAAGAAACCATGGAAAGCTTCAGCACCGCAGAAAGATCTATATATGGGCAATGAACATGGCGACGGCCTATGTGATTATAAACATCATAGCAGGATACCTGCTTGGGTTTGGGAAATCACCATACCAGTTCACGCTCAGGGGGATACTTCTCAATCTCTTCGTATTCTCTGCCGTAGTTGGGAGAGAATTCGTCAGAGACTATATCCTGAGATCCTTTACAGAGCATACGAAGCTGACAGCCGCAGCAGTTATATTGTTCATGACGCTGATTTCAGTATCACTCTTTTCGTGGACAGAGATAAAGGATTTCAAGACGGGAGTGATCTTCATTTCCGAGGTTCTGCTTCCACAGCTCGGAGAGAACATACTTGCGACAACCCTTGTATATTTTGGGGGCCCCTGGGCTTCCATCATATATATATCGCTTACGAGGGGGATTACCTACCTTGTACCGATACTTCCGGATCTCAACTGGCTTGCCAAGGCCAGCATAGGATTTGGGATACCAGTAGTGTTCACAGTTTTTTTCAACAATCAGTATCTCAGGCTTACAAAAGTAATCAAGCAGTGTAAGGACAATGATGAAAATGTTATGCTCTGGGTGCTGGCGATGGCTATATCAGTTGCGTTCATATGGTTTGTAGCAGGTGTTTTTCCAGTGTATCCATCAGCTGTTGCTACCGGAAGCATGATTCCGGTTATACAGCCCGGGGATGTGGTAATACTGAGAAAGATATCGGATATGGACCAGGCGGAGCAGCTTAGTGTTGGAGATGTCATACAGTTCAAGCGGTCTGACATACTCATCACACACAGGATAACGGCCATTGATAAGTCTGATGAGGAGGCGATGCAGATAACCACTAAAGGAGATAACAACTCGGGCACAGATTCAGTGCCTGTGGGGGTAGAAGATCTGAGAGGCAAGCTTGTAAGGGTGATCCCAAAAATTGGGTGGCCGACTCTTCTTCTCAAGAGTGGAAATCAGATTCTGGACACCGAGGTTGAATTTTAGACTCTTTACCCCAATGAAATGATCAGATGTATTTAAATGTGATTGTAAAATATTTGGGAGGAAAATACGATGAGAAAGATGAAGAGCATATTAGGTATACTTATTCTATCAATCGGTATACTAGGAACAGGATACGCATACTGGTGCGATACCCTAAAAGTTGAAGCGACTGTTAAGACTGGATCATTTGACGTGGACTTTGGCCATGTTGGAGTAATGGATTACTGTACTGAAGCAAAAGCATCTGGACCATATGGCGACAGAGTTTCTATAAACACTGGCGAGCTTGTACCAGGTAGCTGGGCATGGTTCAACATTCCATTTATAAACAGAGGATCTAACCGTGCATATCTGGAGGATGTTACAGTAGACATGTCAAGATGTGCTAATGACTGCGCAAGAGAAGTGGATTACTGGGTAGGAATGAATGGTCACTGGTATCTATGGAAGGTAGATTCAGTATATCAAATTGATGATGTAATCGAAAGATTGTTTGACCATGCTTATCCAAGAGGATTAAAAGAGTATCATATGATGTCAGTTCAGCTTATGCCATTCATGAAAAATCTTAATGAATGCCAGGGCGGAATGGATAAAGAATGTAATTACGACCTTATCTTCAAATGGAAACAGGGAGATTGTAATGAAGGATGCCCAAGAACAATGATGAGAACTGCTGAAGAATTTGTAATAGTAGGACAAGCTGAATTTACAGCTGATATGGCTGGAATGGGTGAACTACCAGTTTCTGAAGTAATAGGCGAAGACACAGTTGTAGATATCGGGGAAGATGTTGTTGATGAAGAGGCATAGTATTCGATTTGAACAGTAAGCAGATTGTATTAAAGAAGCTTTAAGTAATTAGATCAGTACAACCCACATTTGCATTTACTATATAGATGGGCCTGCAAAGTGCAGGGCACCGCAAATAGATTTATTTTCGGAATCTCCGATTATAAATCTATTTGTACATAAAATGGCAATGCCTTTGATGGGAATCTGGGGAGGATTCAGATGAAAACTCATAATAAATCAGGGATAAGGCGGGCTGTACTTGTCATTGCCGGAGTAGTGGCAGCCTCTGCGGGCATCTTCCTGGCAGTCTCAGAGCTAAGAAATTCTGAAAAGATAAGCAGCGAGATACCGGTAGCAGACTACAGATCTGAGATAAATATAAGCTATAATGTCATACCAAAGTCAAATATGCTTTACAGCGAGGAATCGCTTGAAGAGGGACTCACATATATAACTGAATTTGTAAATGCAGTGGATTCTAATTTTGAATACTGGGTTTCTGGAGACTCTACTATGAGCGTAAGCGGATATTATACGGTGAACGTTATATTTGCAGGCTATGTAGAGTCTGACGGAAATGGAGCGAATGTATGGAGTAAGAAGAAGGAGATAGTACCCAAAACTGAATTTAAACTTAATACAGAGGGAGATGTGCTCAACCAGAGAGTCAGGATGAACATAAATGATTACAACAGCTTTGCAAGGACAGTAATTGAGGCCAGCAATATTAAGGTTCCGGTAAATGCTACCGTGACTATGTCAGGAGAAGCTGTGATCAAGAATTCAAAGGGAGAGACCAGAGAGCCTATTGCAGCTTCCCTTGTTATTCCACTGGACAAATCATATTTCAATATAGAGAAAAAGGGAGCAGAAGCCAGGGAAGGCAGCATATTTATAACCGAAGAGGTGGATGCGCCTCTGAATATGATTAAAACAGCAATTTCAGCAGTACTGATACTTGCAGGAATAATGATTACAGCCTGGGCGATTATGTCAAAGCCGCCATGTGCTGAGGAAATGAAATGCAGGGATGTCAAAAAGATGCTTTCCAGCTATGGAAGCAGAGCCGCGGGTGTGAGCAGGATATCGATCGAAAAGATGGACAGCATATATGACATCAAGGAGATGGAGGACATAGTGAAGGTCGCAGATGAGCTTGGAAAGCCTATACTTTATGAATACAGGGAGGACGTTAAGGAAATAGAATACTTCTGCGTGATAGACGGAAGCACCATGTACAGATATAACATAGATTTGAGAGAAAGTGATAGTAAAAATGCAAATGTGAGGTATGCAAGAGTAGAGATATGAAAAATGAAAACCTTTAGAAAGGAGGTTGTTCATGAAAAAATTCAAGGGGATTTTTGGAATACTGGTCATGATCACAGGAATCCTCGGTACGGGATACGCTTATTGGATGGACAGTCTTCAGGTATATGCAACAGTATCCACAGGAACATTTGATGTGCAGTACTGCGAAGAACACACAGAAGGGGACACGGATGGAGTTTCAGTCCTTGAAGTAGATATAGATGAAGGCATTGCTGACATAAGGATAGACAAGATAGCTCCCGGATGCGAGCTGAGCGCAACGCTTTGCTTTAAAAACGAAGGCAGTGTAAATGCGATCCTTAATCAGATAAGAATAGATAGCCTCGAGTATGATGATGAATGTGACGTCGTTGAGTACAGAGCCGAAATAGGAGAAAATATTATAAGTGGCAACAATCTTGCGCTTTTTGAGGAAGAAGCAGAGAAGCTCTTGGACATGCTGAAACTGAGTACAGGTGAATGCAAGAGCATAATAATAACTGCGTTCATACCATATGATGAAGAGCAGTATCAGAAGGGTCAGGACAAGAGCTGCAAATTTGAGATAATATTTGACTGGAGGCAGGATATTTCTGTTAACGGAAGCTCATCAGGAACTACAGTGACAGAGCCTCAGGTAACAAATCCTCCAGTGGCAGAACCACCTGCAACAAATCCACCTGCAACTGAGACAGCGGTAGTTAAGCCTTCTGAGCCAGGGCTTCCTCAGATAGATGCACCGGCAGTCGTAGAGCCTGAAATCGTGAAACCGGTAAAAGATAAGGACAGGGTTAATGGAACAGATGGAGAAAAATTCAGCAAGGCAGTATTTTCAGGAGGAGGGGCTTCTTCTGGCGGAGGAGGCGCAGCCATAGTGAATTCACAGTACAGATTCGAGTTTAAGGATCTTAAGCATCTTCTGACATATCTGAAGAAACATTTTGGGATAGAGTATGCAGCGCAGATTGCAGCAAGAAATGAAAGATACAGCAGGTATATCAGCTGAAAAAGGAATACAGGGATTTCATTCAATGTGAAGTCCCTTTTTTTACGCCCCCATCTATGTCTAAAATCTTACTTTAATGCCACAATGCTAATAGCTTTATATCACATGGCAGAGGGTATATTAATGTAAACAGAAAATATTACTGAGAGGAGGATGAGGCTTATAGTATTAGATTGAGGCATTTATAAAAACCTTTGTCTAAGCTTATTGTTAACTAAGTTTAGAAAGGAAGCTGAGAAGCGTATCCGTATAATCTGGGCACTTAAGGATATGTGGAGCCAGTAGTGCAACCGACCTTTCTCTATACTCTATCGTTTTGAGAGGAAGCTGTGAAGTGCATTTTGAATCTGGGCACCTTGGAAATGCACGGAGCTAGTGGTGCAACCGACCTTTTTAAATCAATAGTTTAAAAAGGGGATAATGAAGATGAGAGAAACTAAGAGAAGGAAAAGACTGTTATCGCTATTTACGACGGTAATTCTTATCACCTCAAGTGCGTGGACATCATTCGCGTATGCAGAAGGTGAAGATACTATCCAGGACGTTCAGAACGAGATCGTTCAGGAACTTTCTTCTGAGCCCCAGTTAATCCCGGTTGAAGAAACTGAGGAAATCATTCCGCAGGAAGATGTTGAGCAGGATGTGGGCGAAGAACAGATAGTGGAAGAAGAACAAGTAGTTGAAGAAGAACAATTAGTTGAAGAAGAACAATTAGTTGAAGAAGAACAAGTAGTTGAAGAAGAAGCTGTAACCGAACAGGCCCCAGCAATGGCAGCTATGATGGTTTCTAAGCCACCGGCACCTAAAAAAGAAAAAGAAATTACGGTTGAAAAGATTTGGAAAGACCAGGACGGAAAGATTGTAAAAAATTATTATATGTATGAGAATTTCCCAGATGGTGTAAAAGACCTTCCTCAGGTAACCGTAGGCATATTTGACGGTAAAACCAGAGTTGGAACCATAACCTTAAAAAAGGCAAATCAATGGAAATATACATTCAAGAAACTGGATGGATCAAAGAATTACACGCTTAAAGAAGATCCAATCAAAGACCTTCCTGCTGGGTATATTCTTGACTCTGAGAATTCACGCGAATTCACAGGCGGATGTGACAATGACATGCCACAAAAATCCGGATATAAACCTGGCGATATCGTGAAATGCAGCTATGAATTAATAAACAAGCTTGTTCCAGTAAGGGATATCGAAGTAACGAAGGTATGGAAGGATGAGCATGGTCAGATAATAACTGATACAGACGAACTTCCAGAAGTAAGCGTAAAAATCGATTTTACTGACGAAACAGTAGAAGACATTACTCTTAAGCTCAATGAGGATAATGACTGGACAGACAAAGCCAACAATATTTTAGAATCACTTAAGTACGAGATCAAAGAAGAAGCTGTTACAGGTCTTCCTGAAGGATTTGAGATCAAGAATATAGACATCCATCCTGAAATGGAAAAAACACGTTGCATAGAAAAGGATATCAAGTGCATGTGGACGGTTACAAACACAATTGGAGAAGAAGATGAATTTGAAGGCAGAATAAGAGGTTTCAAATTCAACGACCTTGATAAGGATGGATTACGTGATGAAAACGAACCTGGACTAGAAGGCGTAACAATCTATCTTTATAACGTAAATCCTTCAGAAGAAGAGGTTCAGCCAGCAGCAACTGCAGTTACAGATGAAAACGGAGCATTCTCATTCGCAGTAGCAGCAGCAGGAACCTATTATATGAAGGAAAAACTCCCAGAAGGATGGGTTCAGTCAGCTCCTGCAAACAACCTTTTCATGGTAACTCTTACAGAAGAAGATTATCTGTATCCAGAGGATTTTGAAGGCGCAACAGCATATCTATTTGGTAACTATAAGCCTGATATTGAAGGCAGAATCAGAGGCTTCAAATTTAATGACCTTGACATGGATGGATTCCGTGATGAAAACGAACCTGGACTCGAAGGCGTAACAATTTATCTTTATAACGTTAACCCATCAGAAGAAGCAGTTCAGCCAGCAGCAACTACAGTTACAGATGAAAACGGAGAGTTCTCATTCATGGTAGAAACAGAAGGAACCTATTATATGAAGGAAAAACTTCCTGAGGGATGGGTTCAGTCATTACCACTTACTAATCTCGTATCTATAGCTCTTACTGAAGAAGATTATATGTATCCAGAGGATTTTGAAGGCGCATCATTATATCTATTTGGTAACTATCAGCCTGATATAGCTGCTGCAACAATTGAAGGATACAAATTCAATGACTCTGACAGAGATGGCGTATGGGATGAAGTTGAATCAGGTCTTCAGGGATGGACAATAACATTATGGAAATACCTTGGTGACATGGATGAAAGCGGAACTCTCACAGTAGCAGACGTTCAGAACATGAAAACAGAAGTTACTGACGCAAATGGATACTACAAATTCACAGAGCTTGAGGACGAAGCAACTTATTATATTTCTGAAAACATTGGATCAATGCCTTACTGGTATCAGACATATCCAGTAACAGGACCAGAGCTTTCAGGAACAGGAAGAATGCATGTTATAGTTGAAGTTGGAGACGGTGACGTATTCAAAGACGTAAACTTTGGTAACTACTACTTCAGACCTGACGATGGCGGCGGCGATGATGATGACGATGACGGTGATGACGGTGGAACAACAGGCGGCGGAGGCGGCGGTGGAACTACTGTAAGGATAACTCCTGGTGGAGGAACTGAAGAGCCTATAGTAATCGAAGCATTTGGCCCTGAAGAAGAAGTAATAGTAAGTCTACCAGTATTCTCTGCAGAAGAACCTGAAGAAGTTGTTTTAGCACAGACAGTAATGTCAGCTGATCCAGACGAAAATCCACAGACATCAGATGCAGGAATAGCAATGCAGATGCAGATGCTTGGACTTTCATTGGCAGCAATGTATGTATTAAAAAGAAAAATTTAATGATGATTATGATTGGAAAATTATTTAAATGGATAATTCTATAACTGAAAAATATCAGGCTCCTCTGATTTTTATGAGGGGTCTGATATTTTGTTTTGCTTTTGTTTTGCTTATATAATTTGCTTGCATAAATTATATAAGCAATTAGAACTCGGTTATTGAGGTAAGCACTGCGTGGAGTGCAATCCTGGCATCCTGGAAGGAATAGCTGCAGGTCGAGAGTGTCAGTATTCGGCTTCTTTCGCTCAGAGGGACATCGGATTCAATCAGGGATTTGTTTCTGAATTCCCGGAGCTTTTCCTCAAACAGGTCGCTGTCAAGCTCAGGAGAGCGGTAGTCATAGTCTTTCTGGGTTTCATATATTGAAAAAACAGTATATTCAAGGATCCGGTCATCAAGCGTTATTATGATACTTCTGTTATCCTTATAGAAATCTTCATTCATGAAAAGCGATACATCATAGAACATTGAGCCGTCTCTCATGTTATGTCCGTATATGACCGTATTCTGGTCATCGAAGTCGGGAGAATTCCTGTAATCCGCGAATATGCTTCCCGTTATGTTATACTGACGGCTGAAGGTGCGCCTGAGATAGTAAGAATTAGTGTCTGACTGCATCACCGGATAATCTACCGAAGTCCCTGGAATTTCGATCCAGGCTATGGTATCGGGATTTTTTTCCTGCAGATCCTTAAGCATCTGAGGCTTTTCTGAAGTTTTGAAATCCCTGACTTCAACAGATGGATCTTCGGGTGATGGCTGCGTTTCAGGCAGAGTCGAATCTGAAACAGCAAGCGGAGGGACAGGTTTTTCATCCTTAAGCTCTTCCATCATCATTCTTGCGCTGTATCTGCTGTAGACGTTCATAGCTATGTTGACGGAAAGGAAAACCGCAATGATAAGGAATATGAAAAACAGCAGACGGAACAGAAATACATGCTTTGGATGTGTAGTTTTCATAAAACGCCTCCTCCTGAAATCAAGGTAGTGTAAAGTTTTACACCCCTATTTTATTTAATATTGCTGTATATTCAAAGGTTTTCACTGTTTTTTAAATAAAAAAACAATGACCCCCCATTTTCTGATATAATTTGAGTTCCAACACAACAAATAAAACAGAAAGGCAAGGGTGCCATTGTTATGTCTCAAATTATAACTCATTTACTACATGTAATTCAATACCAAAATCAACAAATTCGATTTTTAGTACTATTTATTTCAAAATATATTCCATTAGGTAAGTGGGCGCATGACGATACCCACTCACCAAAATATCAAAAATTCAAGACAGACCAACTTCCAATAATCCAGCCATTCATCAAACAGGACTGGCAGTTTCTTCTGTCATACTACGAATCGAAATATCAGAAGAAGATAAAACCAGTTCAGCGCAGGAACGGAAGAACCATACCAGAAGAAATATCATGTCCAGTATGCAATGCTCCGCATCACTATATTTACGATAACAACGGAGACAACGGCCAGTACCAGTGCAAGATATGCAGCCAGACATTTTCCACCGGAAAAAGAGTTACCAAACCATTAAAACTCAAATGCCCTCATTGCAGTCACAGCCTTGTCCCTAAAAGAGACAGGACCTTTTTTAGCATACATAAATGCACCAATCAAAAGTGCAAGTACTATCTCAACAACCTGAAAAAAGTAGATCCGGAAAACCTAGATAAAAAAGAAAAATACAAATACAAACTCCATTACATCTACCGGGAATTCACCGTAGATTTCTTTGAGATGGATTTAAAATCCCTTCCAAAGAACTCATCCTCACTGAAGTTTAGAAAACAAAACGCACATATCATGTCCCTGTGCCTTACATTTCATGTTAATCTTGGACTCTCATTACGAAAAACAGCCCAGGCCCTTGAAGATCTTTACGGAATAAGGATCTCCCACACAATGGTATCCAACTACTGCAGAACAGCTGCGCTTTTAATCAAGCCATTCATAGATAGCTACCCTTACGAAAAATCAGAAACATTTATCGCCGATGAAACCTACATAAAAGTACGAGGCATCAAAGGATACATCTGGTTTATCATGGATGCCGCTTCAAAATCAGTGATAGGCTACCAGGTATCAGCAAGCAGAAGCGTAGGCCCATGCATACTGGCCATGAGAAAAGCCTTCAGAGGAATCCACAAAGTAACAGACAACTTCAAGTTCATAGCAGACGGGTACAGTGCCTATCCACTCGCCGCACAGCAGTTTTCCCTTCAGGAAAACCCCCTGGAATTTGACATCACACAGGTCATTGGGCTTGCAAACGATGATGCAGTATCAAAAGAATACAGACCATACAAGCAAGTAGTAGAGAGATTAAACAGAACCTTCAAAGAAACATACAGATGCACCTGCGGCTACGACAATTTTGAAGGAGCAAATTACTCCGTGTCACTGTGGGTAGCCTACTACAACTTTCTGAGAAGACACTCCAGATTTAACAATCAGGTATTAAATACACACGAAATGCTTGATAAAGCAGAAAACATGCCCGGAAAATGGCAGCTGCTAATCTACCTTGGGCAACAAAGCATACTGAAAATGCAGGAAGAAGCCAAAGAGAATCAAGCCAGTTGACCATCAAAATCAATACATTGATTTTGGCTTGCCCTTGAAATTGAGAAAAATGATGCTAAACTAAAAATCCAATCCCACACAAAAGAGAAACAGCATTATTTTTTGAAAATTCAAGGGTGGTTAAGATCCTTTTGTTGTGCAAAAAAACCGAATTCAGGTGCTTCGCACATCATTATATTTTAAAGATCGGATACAAAATCTGGCAATCCTTTTAAATCGCTTTTTCATAACGAACTTTACACTACCGAAATCAAAGTTCATTCAGGATATATATACCCATAATTTACATTCAGCGTTCAATATGTGAGAACTGATATATGGTTCTGAAGCTATATTTCTGGAAGGCTCTGAGAACTGGGCTTGGAAAATGCGGGTGATTTATGCTGTCTGGAAATTGCTGGGTTTCCAGGCAGACACCATGCCGGGGTCCATACTTTGCGCCTGACTTGCCACATATGCCTGAAGGGATAAAATTGCCGGTATAGAGCTGGATTCCGGGCTTATTTGTATAAACACTCATGACAAGGCTCGTTTTGCATCTGTTGTCGTTATTTTCGATCAGAGTCGCTGCGAGGGGGAGGCCTTGAACAGAGCTTTTCGAGTTTTCTGTCTCTATTATGAAATTGTGGTCATAGCCGTGTCCTGCAATCAGCTGAGGATGAGAATCGTTTATTCTCTCTCCAATCGGATGAGGATTTCTGAAGTCAAAGGGAGTCCCGGTTACAGAGAGTATCTCGCCATCCGGACATCCCGTTTCATCAATCTGGGTATAGCTGCCTGAGCTGAGGATCAGGCTGTGGCTTAGGATATTGCCGCTGTTATGTCCAGAAAGATTGAAATAGCTGTGATTAGTAAGATTTACTATGGTATCTCTGTCTGATATGGCTTTGTACTCTATGCTTAGAGAACTGTCATCAATAATGGAATATGTGACCTGCGCTTCAAGTTTTCCGGGATAGCCCTCTTCCATATCAGGACTTACATATGAGAGAGACAGGCTGTCGTTACTACTGAATTCTGCTTTCCAGAGTTTTTTATGAAAACCTTCGAATCCGCCATGCAGATGGTTTCCGTTATTGTTTATGGAAAGCGAGTATTCGTTTGCGTCAAGCTTGAAGTGGCCATTTTTTATCCTGTTGGCAAAACGGCCGCATACTGAGCCGAAACAGGAGCTGTCACGTTCATATTCGCCAATGCTGTCAAATCCAAGCACGACGTCTTTATATTCACCTGAACAGGGGCTCTTAAGCATGAGAGCGACCACGGTTGCACCGTAGTCGCTTATTCTTACCGTAATATTTTCACTGGAGAGCGTGTACAGGCTGGCTTCTCGTCCATCCTGGAGCTTTCCAAAGGATCTTATTTCTTTTTTTATCATGATGAGAGCTCCCTGATAAAGCGGTCAAAAGCTTCAGCGCCTTTGTGGTCACGCTTGAAGACTCCCGCATGAGAAAGGATCTGTGCAAATGATTTTCCGATTTCTTCCTTCAATATGGAATGTACATTCTCTGAATCGATTCTTCTTTTGCCATCAAATATTCTGGCTGCCCACTCGCTGTGATGGGAGATCTTTTCGTTTTTTGAGATATCCTCTTTATTCAGCAGAGCCTGAGACAGGATATCCATTTCTTCAAGAAGCCTTGAAGGCAGCACCGCAAGTCCCATGACCTCTATGAGCCCTATGTTTTCTTTTTTTATGTTGTGGAATTCCCTGTGAGGATGATATACACCCATTGGATGCTCATCTGTGGTTATATTGTTTCGCAGAACGATATCCATCTCAAAGAACTCTCCGTTTTTTCTTGCTATCGGGGTTATGGTATTGTGAGGGTTGTCATCGGTGTATGCAAATATGAATGCTTCCGGGTCGCTGTATTTTCTCCAGCAGTCAAGTATGTGGCGGGCGAGAGATATTACAGGTTCAGTATCCTTGTGTCTGAGCCTTATCACCGACATCGGCCATTTTACTATGCCGCATTCAACGCTTTCAAAGCCCTCTACGGTGAATGTTTTTTCTATCTGCGCTCTGGCCATTGCAAATTCGTAGTTTCCACCCTGAAAATGATCATGTGAGAGAATAGAGCCTCCAACTATCGGCAGATCGGCATTTGAGCCAACGAAATAGTGGGGGAATATTTTTACGAAATCAAAGAGCTTTACAAATGTATCGTGGTCTATCTGCATTGGAACGTGCCTGTTGCTGAGAACTATGCAGTGCTCATTGTAGTAAACGTATGGAGAGTACTGAAAGCCCCAGTCCTGGCCGTTTATTTTTACGGGTATTATTCTGTGGTTCTGCCTTGCCGGATGGTCAACTCTGCCTCTGTAGCCTTCGTTTTCAATGCACAGCAGGCATTTTGGATATCCTGATTGCTTTGCATGCTTTTGTTCGGCTATGTCGCGGGGATCCTTTTCGGGCTTTGAGAGATTTATCGTTATATCCATCTCTCCGTATTCAGTATCGGTTTTCCACTGGATGTCTTTTTTTATTCGGTCTCTCCTGATATAGTTGCTGTCCTGACTGAGTTTGTAGAAATAATCTGTAGCATGCACCGGCGATATCCTGTAGAGTTCATCAAATTTTGAGATCACCGTGCTCGGATTTGGAGTGACCAGACTCATTATTCGGGTATCAAACAGATCTCTGCTTACTGCAGTATCGCTCTGGATTATTCCTGTTTTTACAGCAAAGGCAAGCATTTCTTCCAGGATATCTGAAACTGCAGGCTCAGATTCAAGGGGCTCGCTGCCTGGAGCTTCCGGTGAGGCTGCATAATCAGGCTCGTCTATTTCAAAAAGCTCCATGAGCCTGTTTGAAGCATATATCCTGTCTGCCGGGTGAAGGAGTCCGCAGTTTATGGAATAGTCAATAAGGCTGTCAATATGTTCTGAAATCATAGCTTCTCCTTTATATCAGGTCAGTATTCCTGTGCCAGTTCCATGCACTTGAGATCATCTGACTTATATCTGTGTGTTTTGCACTCCATCCAAGGACTTCATTTGCTTTTTTGCATGATGCTATGAGTCTGGCCGGATCGCCGCTTCTTCTTGGAGTGGTTTTTTCCGGAATCGGATGTCCGGTGACATCGCGGGCGCAGTCTATGACTTCTCTGACGCTGAAGCCTTTGCCTATCCCAAGATTGAAAATATTGCTTTCTCCTCCGCTGTTCAGATGTCGGGCAGCGAGAATATGAGCATCTGCAAGATCTGTTACGTGAATATAGTCTCTTATGCAGGTTCCATCAGGAGTATCGTAATCATCTCCGTATATGCTTATGAATTCTCGGCTGCCAAGAGGAACCTGCAGTATCAGAGGGATAAGATGGGTTTCAGGATTGTGCGCTTCTCCGATCCTGCCGCTTATGTGAGCTCCGCAGGCATTGAAATATCTGAGTGATATATATTTGAGTCCGTGGGCTTTTTCTGTCCAGGCCATCATTTTTTCCATGGTGAGCTTTGTATCGCCGTAGGTATTCGTAGGGCAGGCAGGGTCGCTCTCTTCTATGGGCGTCCTGACAGGTTCTCCATAAACTGCAGCTGTAGATGAAAATACTATCTTTTTTACATCGTGGGCAAGCATTGACTGAAGAAGGACCTGCGTGCCATGTACGTTATTTTCATAGTATTTGAGAGGGTCTGTCATGCTTTCTCCGACCAGTGAATTTGCTGCAAAATGTATTACGCATTCAATGTCTTCTTTTTCAAACACACCATCCACGAAGGCTCTGTCGCGGATATCTCCCTTATAAAACCTTGCCTTAGGGTGGATTGCCCATTCGTGCCCTGTTTCAAGATTGTCAATGACTGCCACGTCCTCGCCACTGTCAATCAGTTCGTATACTGTATGTGATCCGATATATCCGGCGCCGCCGGGTACTAAAATTGCCATAATTTCCTCCTACTCTGTGATGTGAGAAATTTATACAGTAAAAAATCTTTAAGATCTATTTTTTAAGATCAAGTACATTTACGCCGCCAAATGGCCTTATAGAAAGGATATGGCAGCATCCGGACCCAAGAAAGGCTTCGATGCTGCTGCTGAAATTTTCCAGCATGTCATCAGGGACGAAGGCCTGTATGGTGCCTGCAAATCCTCCGCCATGAACACGGAAGCTGCCTCTTTTTCCGAGAAGATACTGGCATATCGCAAGCGCTATGGATACATCCTGTTTTTCCGGGGAAGAGGATACATAGACATTCTGAAGATATTCAAATGAAGAATGCCCGGATTCTCTTGAGATTTCAAGAAATCCTTCCCAGTCGTTCCTGCGAAGCGCAAGGCTCTGCTCAGCGGCTCTTCTTGTATCTGCAAAAAAATGAGATGCACGAAGAACGGCTCTGTCTCCGGCGTATTTTCTCAGTTTTATTATGTTTCTGTAAAAATCATCCTCATCGACTTCACTCAGAAAATCTCTGGAAAAGAATGAAGCGATCTTTTTCATTTCGGAAGGGATAGATGCATATTCATCTGTAAGGTCAGCGTGGTCTGCGCCGCTGTCTATTATGCAAAGCGCATGTCCGGATGAATCAAAATCAAAATCAATCTGAGAAACTATCGGGCTGATGATATCCTTAAAGTCAATCTCTACTATGTTTCCCACAGAAGAAGCCATCTGATCCATAAGCCCGCTTGGCTTTCCAAAATAAATGTTCTCCGCGTACTGTCCGATTTTTGCTATTTCTGACGGAGATATTTCTCCCTTGCAGAAAAGATGATTGATTATGACTCCGATAAGCACCTCAAAGGCTGCAGAAGAAGAGAGTCCTGAACCTGTGAGCACATCTGAAGTTATGCATGCGTCAAAGCCTCCGATCCTGTATCCCATGGAAGCTATCCTTGCGTATATTCCCCTTATAAGAGCCGAAGATGTGTTTACTTCTTCGGGCTTGGGAGATAGCTCGTCAGTATCTATTTGCAGCATATCAAAACCTTCGGATTTAATTCGTATGATATTGCTTTCATTTGGGCAGCAGCATGCAATCATGTCCAGGTTTACTGCAGCAGCAATTACCTGACCATGCTGATGGTCTGTGTGATTTCCGCCGAGCTCCGTGCGGCCGGGGGCGCTGAAAAGACCTGCATTTTCCGTGCTGCTGAATATTTCCTGATAGAGCTCTATGAGCTTCAGGTATCTGTCTTTCTGGCGGGAGACAGTTTCAGGCGAATGGGAATAAAGCAGTGAAAGATTAGTGTCAAGAGAGTTGCTCAGGAGCATGTTTTTTAGTTCTGTGATGTTCACGATAATTCCTCCGGTTAGTTCTGGGCTCTGAATATTCCAAAAAGAATCACTGCTGCAAAAAGTAAGATCAGCAGCACGATTATTTTATCAAGAGTCTTTATATCAATATTAATTTTATCATAGAAATTTTCCTTGTGATTGACATATTCAGCTTCTTTTTCGTTCAATTCGTTTTCTTTTTTTGACAGTTCTTCCTGTTTTTTCAATAAAGCGCTGGAAAGCTTTTCCAGCTCTTCAGCGCTCATTGATTTTATGTCAGGCTCATGTTTTATTTCATCTGTATTTTTCATATCGAGTCTATTTCTTTGCAAGATATTTACGAAGGTCAAGAGCAACGGCGATTATTATAACGAGACCCTGAACTATATATGTATAGCTAGTCTCAACGCCCATGAACTGAAGGCTGACCTTTAGAAGCTCGAATACAAGGACTCCTATAAGTATGCCGCTTATTCTTCCTACTCCTCCGTTTGTGGATACTCCTCCTATTGTACAGGCTGCGATTGCTTCGAGCTCATAGCCCATGCCTGTATTAACGGAAGCTCCTCCGGATTTGGATGCCAGTATGAATCCTGCGAGTCCATAAAGTGCGGCAGCCAGTGTATATATGATTATTTTTGTCTTGTTGCAGTTTACGCCTGCAACTTCTGCAGCAGTTTCGTTTCCGCCTATTGCATACATATATTTTCCATGGCGGGTCTTGTTGTAGAGGAACCACATGAATATTCCTACCACAAGCGCGATGAGAATTATATAGGGAAGCCTGTTTTCAAACATACCTGAGGTCGAAAGCAGGGTATAGTTCCTCTTGAGTCCTCCGATAGGCTTTGCGCCTGTATAAACGAGGCACAGTCCGTATACAAGTGTCTGCATACCAAGCGTTGCAATGAAAGGCGGCACCTTGAAGAAGGATACGATGGCACCGTTTGCCACACCTATTACAGCACATACAGCAAGCACGATCAGTAGTACTACAAGCATATTCATTTCGCCAAGGTTTGGATAGAATTTATCGGTATAGTCAGCTTTCTGAAGAAGTATTGCAGATATACATGCAGCAAGTCCGACGACACGTCCTGCGCTCAGGTCAGTACCTTTTGTTATGAGGCATCCTGAAACACCGGCAGCTATTATGAATCTTACGGCAGTGTTCAGCGCAAGGTTCTTAAAGCTTGCCATGGAGACGAAGCTTGGCTTGTAGATTCCTACTCCGACTGCCACAAAGAGCATAAGGATTATTATTGCGTTATTTTCCAAAAATCTTGCTACGGATTTCTTATCTATTTTTTTCTTTACAATGTTATCCATTTCAGTATTTCCTTTCTAAGCATCATTCAAATTTTGTAGCAAGAGCCATCACGTTCTCCTGAGTCGCGCTTTCGCCCTCCAGAAATCCGGTTACCCTGCCATCGCACATAACCATTATACGGTCTGACATGCCGAGCAGCTCGCTCATTTCCGATGTAATCATTATTATGCTTTTTCCTGCTTTTGCAAGGTCAGCTATTATACAGTAGATTTCATATTTTGCGCCTACGTCTATTCCTCGCGTAGGCTCATCGAGTATGAATATGTCAGGGTCATTGGCAAGCCATCTGCTGATAAGCACTTTCTGCTGATTGCCGCCTGAGAGTGACTGTATCTGAGTCTTGCTGCTTGGAGCTTTTATGCTTAGTTTTTTTATGTTTTCATAAACCAGACTGTCTATTTTTTTCTGGTTGAGGATGAAGCCAAAATCAAGATATTTGTCGAGTGAGGAAATAGCAACATTTTCTTCTATAGAAAGAACGCCTAGTATGCCTGTTGCTCTTCTGTCTTCTGTGAGCAGTGCCATCCCTTTCTTTATTGCATCCTGGGGACGGTTTATATTCTGTACTTCATTATTGTATATTATGGTACCCTTTGAGTGGCACCTTATTCCAAACAATCCTTCCATGAGCTCAGTACGCTGGGCTCCTACGAGACCGCCTACTCCAAGTATTTCACCTTTTCTCAGGGTAAAGTTCACATCTCTGAAGGATTTAGGGTTGATTGAAGAATAGTCTTTTACTTCAAACACTACTTCTCCAGGTTTGTTCTCTCTTTTTGGGAAGAGATTTGAGAGCTCACGGCCAACCATCTTGGTAATTATGAAATCTATATCCAGGCCTTCTGATTCCCAGGTACCTATGTACTGTCCGTCACGCATTATGGTTACTTCATCGCTTATCCTGAGGATCTCTGCCATTTTGTGTGAGATATAGACGATCGATACTCCTTTGGACTTCAGGTCCTCGATTATTGTAAAGAGAGCGTCAACTTCTCTTGAGGTAAGGCTGGAAGTGGGCTCGTCAAGTATCAGGACCTTACAGTCAGCGCTTACAGCCTTGGCTATTTCCACGCTCTGCATCTGAGATACGCTCAAAGTAGAGAGCTTTGCCCTGGGGTCAAAGTTCATGTGCAACTGCCTGAGCAGCAGCTCTGTATCAGCATACATCTTTTCGTGATCTATGACAGGTATTGCGCCGAGAACCTTTTTCATAGGGTAACGCCCTAGATATATGTTTTCAGCCACGCTTCGCTCAGGTACCGGCTGAAGCTCCTGATGAACCATGGCAATTCCGTGATTGAGTGCTTCAAGGGGATCGTTGATTACGACTTTGTTTCCTTCGTAGTAGATCTCTCCGCTGTCCATCTTGTATATCCCAAACATGCACTTCATAAGCGTGGATTTTCCGGCTCCGTTTTCACCCATAAGGGCATGTACTGTTCCTGGCTTAAGATTGAGGCTCACGTTGTCAAGCGCTTTTACGCCGGGGAAGGTCTTTGTGATATTCTTCATCTCCAAACGATAATTAGACATTTTGCCCTCCTAGTTATAAAATATTTTAAAAATTGCGTGTGCTGTCTTGCTTTTGCACACGCAATCTAAATTAGTCATATTACGCTACATAATATTACTCTGCAATTTTTACATAGTCTACAGTGTAATTTTTCTCAAGCGTTCCTCCGCCAACAACAAGCTTGGCTGCATCAGCTGCCTGGTGAGCCTGGCCAACGTGGTCATTAAGAACTGTTCCTGTCATTGTTCCGTCTTTAACCATCTGCTGGCATTCTTCAAGAGCGTCAACACCAACAAGTGCGATATCTTTTCCTACAGTACGTCCGTTTGCAGCTATTGCCTGCGCTGCGCCAAGTGCCATACCGTCATTGTTACAGAAGATTACATCGATTTCGTTGCCGAACTGAGTAAGTGCAGTATTTGCAAGCTCCTGTCCTTTTGCCTGATCCCAGTCTCCTCTTTGCTCGAACAGCTTGTTAACCTTAAGTCCTGCATCAGTAAGCGCTTTTATTGAAAATTCAGTTCTGTACTGAGCATCAACGTTTTCTGGATCTCCCATTATCATAACATAGTCAACTACGCCGTTTCCGTTATAGTCTCCCTTGTTCTCAAGACTTGCTATTATTTCTCCCTGGAATGTTCCAGACTGGCGTGCGTCAGCTCCAACATAGCATGCCTTGTCATAAGTAGCAAGGTCCTCAGCAGTAGGCTCTCTGTTTATGAAGACTACAGGGATATCAGCAGCTTTTGCAGCTTCGATAACTGTAGGTGCAGCTGAAGCCTGAACCAGATTCACTACAAGTACGTCAACGCCGTCAGCTATGAAAGTGTTAACCTGATTTGTCTGTTCAGCCTGATCGTTCTTTCCGTCAACTACTGTAACATCATAAGTTGTTCCGTCAGCAGAAAGATCTTCTTCAAAATATCTTTCAAGTTCCTGACGATATAGAGTCATGAAGTTGTCATCGAATTTGTAGATGCAAACCCCAACTTTTACAGCCTCTCCACCAGCTTCAGCCTCCGGAGCAGCTTCCTCTCCGCCACCGCATCCTGCAAGCGTAAAAATCAAAACAGATGCGAGAATCATTGATAATAATTTTTTCATAATTCTTCTCCTTATTAAGTTAAATATGTAGATTTTATAAGGGAATAATCCCAAAACAGAAATCGTATTCCCTAAAAAGGATATTAACATATCAAATAAGAAAGGTCAATTTAAAAATAAACAAAAAAGCAGTTTTTAAAATAAACAAAAAAGCAGTTTTAGTTTATTAATTTTCATTAATTTTCAGGTTCAGGAGATACATCATTAATATATATACAATTTGATTGAAAAAATGATATAATGAACATTAAAGTAATAAAATTTTGACAGATAGAAACAGGAGAAAAAATATGAAGAAGTTGTTAAGTATTTTACTGGCAGGTATCATTATGGTTGCAGGAATGACTGCCTGCTCTGACAAGGAATCGCAGCAGGAAGCTCAGTCTGGAGATGCTGCTGTTCAGTTCACGGATTTCAGAGGAAATGAGATAACGCTGGATGAATATCCAGAGAGAATAGTATCACTTTCACCGACAAGTACGGAAATAATGTTTGCAATAGGTGCGCAGGACAAGCTTGTGGGTGTTACAAACAGCTGTGACTATCCAGCGGAAGCGCTTGAAAAAGAAAAAGTTGGAGATTTTTCGGGACCAAATCTTGAGATGATCGTAAATCTCAAGCCTGATGTAGTAGTTGGAGGAACATATATACAGGAAGATGTGACTCAGGCGCTCTCAGAACTGGGCATACCTGTGATCTCGACAGAGGCAGAGAACATAGAGGATATATTCAAGTCTATAGAAATCCTTGGGATGCTCTCACAAAATGAAGAAAATGCTCAGGATGTAATAGCTGACATGGAAACAAGGCTTGCAGAAATAGCAGAAAAGGTAAAGGACTCAGAGCCGGTGTCAGTGTTTTATGTAGTATGGAAGGATCCTTTCAAGACTGCCGGAAACAATACCTTCATAAATGAGGTTATAACTCTTGCGGGAGGAGAGAACGTGGCTTCAGACGTAGAAGGCTGGGCTGACTACAGCAGAGAAGAGCTTATTGTGAAGAATCCTTATGCAATAGTATCTTCATCGCATTCATCTGCAGAAAAGGAAACCGAAGAGTCGCTTGCGGCAGATCCTCTTTTCAGCGATCTTGAGGCAAGCAAGGCAAAAAGAATCCACATAATGTCGGATGACTCAATAATAGCCCGTGGAGGCCCACGTATAGTTGATGCCATAGAAGAGATAAGGGTTGCACTGGAAAGCTGGAAGTAAGATGGGAATCGTAAAGATCGACGGGCTTAACATAAGCTTTGGAAAGCATGAAATCCTTAAGGATATCAATCTTGAGATAGAAAAGGGCGAATTCGTTACCATCCTCGGACCAAACGGTTCAGGAAAGACTACTCTGCTCAGGAGCATTTCGAGCATGATCGAAACAGGCAGAAACATAGTATGGGTGGACAGTCAGGACGTGTTTCTGATGAAGGCAAAGGAAAGAGCGAGGCTAATGTCAGTAGTTCCTCAAAATACTGATGTAGTCTATGAATTCACATGTCATGACGTAGTAATGATGGGAAACAAAACTGTTACAATAAATTTAAACAAAACTATACAGATCTGTATAGAAGTATAGAATTTATAACAGAAAGCCCTCCGTATCGTGCGAGCGGTGCGGACTCGGTGTTAATTGCTTTTAACTCCTAAAGCCTTATGACCAAAGCGGAAATGGAAACATTAAACGTAACGGTGCGAAAGCAGAAAAAACAGTAAGGATGGCATAAGCTGAAATAAAATCCAATTAGAGCCTGTGAATGGATGATCGTGACGCATAGGAAACGTTGGGCGCTAAGTGCTTATATAATGGATGTTTAGCAGGGAAAGCCCTAAGTCTGAAATTCAAATAGATACGGGAAACCTTCAACGACTATCCCCTTGAGGGGGAGTAAAGCCACAAGCTAATGGTGGAAGAAAAATACCGCATCTCGAAGGAGATGAAGATATAGTCTGCGCTCATGTGAAAGCATGAGAGGTCTACTCGTGAGAGAAAGACTGCTATAAGAGTTGCGCCTTATAGTGAACAAGAAAAATATATACACATATAAAGAATAAGACAAATCTCTCTAATAATGATAAAATATCATTAATAAAAGGGAGGTGCTGCACATGGAATTAATGTCCATTTGTAAATTTGTTAAATGCGTTGGTGAAAGACTATGTTGACAGCGATGAAGATAAAGCTTAAACCAACCAAAGAACAGGAAGTTTTGTTCTGGAAGTCGGCTGGCGTTGCGAGATGGGCATATAATTATTTTATTGCGGAAAGCAATAAGCATTATGATGAATATCTCAAGGGTAATCGAGAGACGAAAACTATTAAAGAGAGCGATGTTAGAAAGCATATCAATAACGTACTTAAAAATACCACTCACACATGGCTGCGTGAAGTTGGCAGCAATGTTATGAAGCAGGCGGTTAAAGACGCTGATATAGCTCGAAAAAGATGGTTTGATGGAGTTGCAGATAAACCCAGATTTAAAAGTAAGCGACACAGCAAGATTAGTTTTTATGTAAATTACGAGAGTTTAAGACGTACAAAAGAGGGGTTTCAAGGCGAAAAGATTGGCATCGTAAGAACGTATCAAGCTTTGCCAAAGTTAAAGGATGGTCAAAAATATTCAAATCCACGTATTAGCTTTGACGGAAAAAGCTGGTTTTTGTCTGTTGGATATGAAAAGAAATTTGAATCCTTTGAACTCACAGGCGAGAGACTTGGTATAGATGTTGGCATTAAAGAATTGGCAGTCTGCTCAGATGGTGAGACTAAGGGTAATATTAATAAGACCCACGCTGTTAAGCAGATAGAGAAAAAATTAAAACGTGAACAGCGTAAACTGAGCCGCAAACTTGAAGCCAATATAAAAAGCCGTGACAAAAATCAGCGACCAATCTATATAAAACCTCTAAAGGATATGCGAAATATCCAGAAGCAGAATCAGATAATTCGTAATTTGCATAAAAAATTAAACGATATCAGAACCAATCATTTACATCAGTGTTCCAGTGAGATAGTGAAAATCAAGCCATCTCGCATTGTTATGGAGACTCTGAATGTAAAAGGCATGATGAAGAATAAACATTTATCTAAAGCTATTGCAGGACAAAAGCTGTATGAGTTCAAAAGACAAATTCAATACAAGTGCCAAAAGTATGGAATAGAATTTGTAGAAGCTGATAAATGGTATCCCTCATCAAAAACTTGTTCTTGCTGCGGAAGAATCAAATCCGATTTAAAACTAAAAGATAGAGTATTTATCTGTGAGTGTGGCTTTAAGCTGGATAGAGATTTGAACGCTTCAATAAATTTAGCAAATTATCAAATTCAAAGAACTTAACGTAGAAATAAGCTTTGAATGTGTACGCAACGATACTGCGGAATTTAAGCCTGTAGAGAGTTGTACCAAATGGAAGTAGCTTCGGCCAAACCAGACTCGACGAAGCAGGAAGGCGTAAGACGAAAGTAGAAATATATAAGTCACGCCACAGTAAAAATGTCTATATTTTTATAAAAATGTATATATTTTTCGTATCGGAAGATATCCTCACATAAGCCGTCTCAGAGGAGAAACCGAGAAAGACAGGGAGACTGTACAAAGGGCCATGCAGACTACAAACGTAGAGCATCTAAGGGACCGTTTTTTCACTGAGATATCGGGCGGAGAAAGACAGAGGGTAGTGCTCGCGCAGGCAATCGCGCAGGATCCTGAGGTGATACTGCTTGACGAACCTATATCCAATCTGGACCCTCAGTATCAGGTGGAGATACTTGACACAGTAAAACGCCTCAGCATCGAGCAGGGGCTCACTGTCATAGCAGTGCTTCATGATCTCAATTTTGCATCAATGTACAGCGACAGGATAATCCTTATGGATGATGGCAGGATATTTAAATCTGGAAGCGTGGAAGAAGTTCTGACTGCAGACAATATAAGGAAGGTATTTGATACCGAGGTTCTTGTTTCGAGGAGCCCCGTGATAAACAGGCCTCACATATATTCAAAAAGCAGAGGTTTTTTTGAAATTCCAAAGGAAAAAATACACATAATATGCGGCGGAGGAAGCGGCAGCGACCTCATGCATCAGCTTCACCATCTTGGATACAGGCTGAGCGTATGCGTGCTCAACCAGGGAGACATGGACTGGCAGACCGCAAAGGACTACGGCCTTGACATGGTAGAGGAAAGTCCTTTCAGGCCGGTATCAGAGGAATCCTACAGAAAGAATCTGGAGAATATAATAAATGCAGACGCCGTGATAATATGTCCGGTATGCTTTGGATACATGAACCTGGCAAACATAGAGATACTGTGCGAGCCGCAGCTGAGAGACAAGGAAATATACATGATAGAAGAGGACGATTTCAGGGCCAGGGATTTCACCGACGGAAAAGCCAGCGAGATACTCATCGGCCTTATGGAAAGAAAAACTTGCAGGAAGGGATTTTTAGATGAAGACGGCATCAGGCAGCAGAGCTAAAACTACGGCAATATATGCGTTCATGATAACAGCATTCTTTTTGTCCATGCTCGTATCCATGCGGTTTGGCGCCGTAGACCTCAGCGTGGGGGATATAGCAGGGGCGCTTGCTAATGGCCCCGGAAGCACGGAGCATACCATATTCTACAAGGTGAGGCTTCCGCGTGTAATGCTCGGAGCAGTTGCAGGAGCAGGACTTGCCATGGTGGGAGCCGTTATGCAGGGGATATTTCAGAACCCCCTTGTGGATTCATATACTCTGGGAATGTCATCAGGCGCATCTCTTGGAGCAGTGATAGCAATAGTTACAGGCATCAGTGCAAAGATTCCGGGAATAAGCACCCTCAGCGCATTTGCGTTCATGGGAGCTGTGAGTACGCTTACATTCGTATATTTTCTGAGCAGCAGGAGCGGAAAAGTATCCACATCTTCTTTACTACTTTCAGGAATTGTAGTAAGCTATTTTATATCGGCGCTGATATCGATACTGATGATGCTCAACAGCGACAAGATCGAGAGCATAGTGTTCTGGAATATGGGAAGCATAGCAGGGGCTACCTGGACAAAGACCGCGGTGGCAGCCGGCGTAATAATACCGTGCACCTTCATACTGTATTACTTCTGGAGAGAGCTGAACATGATGTCCTTTGGAGAAGAATCAGCCTCCAGTCTTGGAGTAAATACGGCAAGGACTAAGATAATACTTCTGCTGACGAGCTCCCTGATAGTGGGGACTGTAGTTTCAGTAGGAGGCACAATAGGATTTGTAGGACTTATAGCTCCGCATATAGCAAGATATTTCACAGGAGCTGAAAACAGGAAGCTGCTTTTTCTTTCAGCACTTACAGGCTCAGTTACGCTCATGCTTGCGGATACGCTCGGAAGGCTTCTCACAAGACCTGCAGAAATCCCTGTAGGAGTCATGACGGCAGTAATAGCGGGACCGCTTTTCATATACCTGCTTAGAAAAAATGGGAGGAAATAATCATGAAATTATATAATACGCTCACAAGAAAGAAAGAGGAATTTATTCCTATCGAAGACAACAAAGTAAGAATGTATTCATGCGGACCTACAGTATATAATTATTTCCATATAGGAAATGCGAGGCCGTTTATTATGTTCGACCTTCTCAGGAACTATCTGATATACAGAGGATACGAAGTCACGTTCGTACAGAATTTCACGGATGTGGACGACAAGATAATAAAGAGAGCCAATGAGGAGGGGATAAGCCCGTTCGAAGTGGCAGACAAATATATAGCTGAATACTTCAGGGATGCAGACGGCCTTGGTATAAGAAGGGCGGACGTACACCCGAGAGTTACGGAAAACATACCTCAGATAATAGAGTTCATAGAAGAGCTGATTGAAAAAGGCTATGCATATGAATCCGCAGGAGACGTATATTTCGATACTCAGAAATTCAAGGATTATGGAAAGCTCTCACGCCAGAATCTCGCAGAGCTTAACCTCGGATCAAGGATAGAGGTAAATGAGGATAAGAGACATCCTATGGACTTTGCGCTCTGGAAAAGTAAGAAGGAAGGCGAAATCGGCTGGGAATCTCCATGGAGCGAAGGAAGGCCGGGATGGCACATAGAATGCTCCGTAATGAGCAGAAGATACCTCGGAGACACGATCGACATACATTCAGGAGGGCAGGATCTCATATTCCCGCATCATGAGAATGAGATCGCGCAGAGCGAGGCAAGATCAGGAAAGCCGTTCGCAAACTTCTGGGTTCACAATGGATATATAAACATAGACAATCAGAAGATGAGCAAATCGCTCAATAACTTCTTTACGGTAAGAGAGATATCAGATGAGATGGATCTTGAGATAGTCAGATTTTTCATGCTGAGCGCGCATTACAGAGGACCGGTAAATTACAGCAAGGAGCTTCTGGATCAGGCAAAGGCAGGAATGACAAGGCTTTACAACTCAAAGAACAGGATGGAGTTTCTCCTGTCGATGGCAGAAAGCGGAATAAGAGAAGAGGAAAAGGCAAATCTTGAGAAACTTCCTGAGTTCAAGAAGGCCTTCATCGATGCTATGGATGACGACCTCAACACAGCCGATGCAATAACTGCTATATTCGAGCTTGTTTCATTCGTAAACACTACTGCGAAGGATGAAAGCTCAAAGGAGTATATTGAGCAGTGCCTTGCGATTTTCAGCGAGCTCACCGGAGTTCTGAACATCATCCAGAAGAAGGATGAGGTAGATGAAGAGAAGATAAACGAGCTTATTGAAAAAAGGACTGCAGCAAAGAAAAATAAGGACTTTGCAGAATCAGACAGGATAAGGGACGAGCTTAAGGAAATGGGAATAGAGCTGCTTGATACCAGACAGGGAACAACATGGACCAAAATCAAATAAATACAGAAGCTTCATCACAATGTTCAAAAGTGAGGGTTCCGATATCTGCTATGAATCCGATAGTGCTGGCTTATATAGGCGATGGGATATATGAGCTGCTCGTAAGGAAGAAGATGGTCGAGAACTATCCAAATGACAAGATACAGAGCCTTCACAAGAAGACGGTAAGCTTTGCAAAGGCATCGAGCCAGGCGAAGGTGGTAAGGGCTCTCAGAGAAGAAGATTTTTTTACAGAAGAAGAGTGGGCATGGGTAAAAAGAGGCAGAAATCAGCAGTCCATCCCGCCAAAGAATGCAGTGATGTCTGAATACAGATATGCTACAGGATTTGAGACCCTGATTGGGTTTCTTGAGCTCAGTGGAATGAGTGAGAGGATAGAACAGATAGTAGATCAGGCGTTAAGGATCATCGAAATCAGGTAGTCACTATTTGAGACTTAACAGGAGGACGAATGGAAACCTTGTTGAAATATGAGTTTGCAGTACTTGACTTCATACAGTCTGACATTACAGGTCCCGTATTGGATAAAATAATGGTCGTGTTTACGTATATGGGCTCAGGTGGATTCATATGGATACTGGCTGCCCTTATGCTGCTGTCGTTTCCAAAAACGAGGAAAACCGGAATCGTTGTGGCAGTTTCTCTGTTAGGGTGCCTTCTTATAGGAAATATCATCCTCAAGCCCCTTGTCGGCAGGGTAAGGCCATGTGACATAAATACGGCAGTGGAGCTTCTGATAAAGAGGCCTCTGGACGCCTCGTTTCCTTCAGGCCACACCATGTCGTCCTTTGCCGCAGCGACCTGCATAATGTTTTACAGCCTGAAGTATGGGATACCTGCCATGGCGCTGGCTGTCACTATATCGTTTTCAAGGCTCTACCTGTATGTTCATTACCCGACGGATATCCTTGCAGGAGCTGTCATAGGGATACTCATCGCAGTAATCTCAAAGAAAGCGGTAGATGCATGGATGAGCAGGAAAAATGGTATGGTCATAGACAGATATGTCCGAAAGATATAAAGGGAATTTGAAAATATAATACAAGCATAAGAAAGACTGGAGTTCATTTAAGAACGATCTCCAGTCTTTTTGGTTAGCCTATTGCAAACATGAGCTCGCACTGGCATGCAAGCTTGTCTTCCACATATGCTTTTGCCTTTGCTTTTCCTATGTTCCTTTTTATGGTAGTCATTTCTACTTCAAGTCTGAGAAGATCCCCAGGCACTACCTTCTGCCTGAACTTTGCGTTTTCGATTCCTGCGAAGAAGGCTATCTTTCCCTGGTACTGCTCCATAGAGAGCACTGCAACAGCGCCTGTCTGCGCAAGAGCTTCTATTATGAGGACTCCCGGCATTACCGGCTGCTGAGGGAAATGGCCTGCAAAGAAGGGCTCGTTATAGCTTACCGCCTTATAGCCTGTCGCAGTTCCCTTTTCGATGTCGAGCTCTGTGATCTTGTCTATAAGAAGAAATGGGCTTCTGTGAGGGATTATCTTTTGTATGTCCTCTATAGAGTATGGAAGGGTTAGATTCTCCATTATGCCATACCTCCATTTACAGAAAGTACCTGTCCCGTTATATATGAAGCCTTTGAAGACACAAGGAATTCAACTGCGTCTGCCACGTCCTGCACTGTGCCGAGCTTGTTCATAGGCACGCTGCTGAGTATGGATGCCTTTACTTCTTCAGGGAGCACGTCAGTCATATCTGTCTGTATGAATCCCGGAGCTATTGCATTTACTCTTATGTTGTATCTCGCAAGCTCCTGAGCGCATGATTTGGTGAATGATATCACTGCACCCTTTGATGCGCTGTAGTTTGCCTGTCCCATGTTTCCTGTTATTCCGACGACTGAGGACATGTTCACGATCGCGCCATGCTTCTGCTTCATCATGTATTTTACGGCATGCTTTGTGCAGTTGAAGGTTCCGTTTACATTGACCTTCATTACCTGGTCAAAATCTTCTTCCTTCATTCTTGCTATAAGCTTGTCCTTTGTTATTCCTGCATTGTTTACAAGTATGTCTATTTCTCCAAACGCCTCTGCAGCCATGTCAATAAGCTCCTTTGCCTGCTCAAAGTCGCTTACGTCCTTTTGAGCGGCAAGGCATTTTACGCCAAGGGATTCTATCTCGCTTACGAGGGATGTGATTTCAGGGTTTTCAGTTCTGTAGTTGATTACTATGTTATGGCCGCCTTTTGCAAGGGTAAGGGCGATTCCTCTGCCGATTCCTCTTGATGCGCCAGTTATTACAGCACAGCTCATCTGTTTCTCCTTATCTGTAACTATTCAAAAAAGCTTCGAGCATTTCAACATTTGATATGCTTATTACCTCTGCGCTCTTATCTATCTTCTTAATAAGTGATCCTGCCACGTTTCCAGGGAACACCTCCACGAATGTGTCCACTCCCTGAGCTATCATGCTTCTGATGCTCCTGTTCCAGAGTACCGGGCTGTAAACCTGTTTCTCCAGAAGGTCTGCGATCTGAGCTTTCACGTTTCCACTTTCAGGAATGAACAGCTCTCCTGTGACGTTTGGATAATAATCCTTGTCAGGAGCGTTTATTGCAATCTGGTCGAGCTCTATCCTGAGCTTCTGTCCTGCTCCGGTAAGCATCTTTGTATGAAAAGGAGCGCTCACGTTAAGAAACATTGCTCTTTTTGCTCCTGAAGCTTTGAGCATGCCCTCAGCTTCTTTAAGAAGCTCAACTTCTCCGCCGATGACTATCTGGTTGTCGGTATTTATGTTGGAGCATGATATGATGCCCTTTGACTGAAGCGGAAGTATTGCTTCCTCAATCTTGTCCTGAGTGAGTCCCATGACTGCCATGAGGCTTCCTTTACCTACAGGTACCTCGTCCTGCATAAGCTGGCCTCTTTTTCTTACGAGTCTCACGCCGTCTTCAATCGAAATAGCTCCTGCAGCAGAAAGTCCTGAATATTCGCCAAGGCTGAGGCCTGCGAATGCGGATGCTTTTATTCCGTTGCTCTCAAGTATCTTTGAAAGCGCCATGCTCACCGTGAATATTGCAGGCTGAGTATTTTCTGTAAGGCTGAGCTTTTCAAGATCTGATTCAAAGCAGAGCTCCTTCAGGTCATCTCCAAGAGATTCGCTCGCAAGCTCAAAAACTTCACGTGCACAGGCATAGTTATCATAGAATTCTTTGCCCATTTTTTCAAACTGACATCCCTGTCCAGGATATACAAATGCGATTTTTTTCATCAGAATTACCTCTATTTTATTCAAAAAGTGATTTTATGATTTCTTCTGCAGTTTCTTCCTTCTTTACGAGTCCGGCGATCTGTCCTGACATAAGTGAGCTGTAGGTAGTATCTCCATCTACTACCGCTTTTCTGAAGCTTCCCATTGTAAGCTCTTCGATTTTTGCGATTTTTTCCTCTACGCTCATGCCTGAAGCATTTTCGATTTCCTTTATCTGTCTTGTCATCCTGTTCTTGAGGACGCGCACCGGATGGCCTGTGATTCTTCCGGTAACGGTCGAGTCTGTGTCCTTTGCAGATATTATTTCGTCCTTGTACTGCTGCGGGATTGTGCATTCCTTTGCAACGAGAAATCTCGTTCCAAGCTGTACGCCCTGAGCTCCAAGTGCAAAAGCAGCTTTCACGCCTCTCTTGTCTGCGATGCCGCCGGCTGCTATTACCGGTATGCTGACTGCATCTACTACCTGAGGAACAAGAACCATTGTAGTCAGCTCTCCGATATGGCCTCCAGCCTCTGTACCTTCTGCTATTATGGCATCTGCTCCGAGTCTTTCCATTCTCTTTGCAAGTGCTACTGAAGCAACGACAGGGATGACGATTATTCCATGCTCTTTCCACTTCTTCATGTACTTTGACGGATTTCCCGCTCCTGTTACTATTATCTTTATGTCCTCTTCAATTGCAAGCTCTGCAAGGTCGTCTGAATGGGGGCTCATAAGCATTATGTTGAGCGCGAATGGCTTGTCGGTAAGTGCTTTTATCTTGCGGATCTCTTCTCTGCAGGCTTCCTTTGTAAGTGAGCCTCCTCCTAAAATTCCAAGACCTCCTGCGTTTGATACAGAAGAAACAAGGCTTGAATGTGATATCCAAGCCATTGCACCTTGAAAAAGAGGATATTTGATACCTAAAATATTCTCAATTCTCATATATGTTTTTCCTTCATAAAATTACGGATTATTTGTTTTCCCATTTCTTGATTATTATTGTTGCATTGTGGCCGCCAAATCCAAGAGAATTTGAAAGCGCATATTTTATTTCTGATTCTATGCTTCCTTCGGTAACATAGTTCAGGTCGCACTCAGGATCGGCATTCTGGAAGTTTATAGTTGGTGGGACTATGCCCTCCTCCAGAGCCTTTACGCATGCTATGGCTTCGATAGCGCCGGCAGCTCCCAGCAGGTGTCCTGTCATTGATTTTGTAGAGCTCACGAGAAGGTTCTGGCTGTGATCGCCAAATACTGCCTTTATTGCCTGAGTCTCAAATTTATCGTTGTATGGCGTGCTTGTTCCGTGTGCATTTATATAGTCGATCTGGTCTGGCGTAACAGCTGCATCAGAAAGAGCTCTCTGCATAGCCTTTATAGCGCCTTTTCCTTCAGGGTCCGGTGAAGTTATGTGATATGCGTCACAGCTCTGTCCGTATCCTGTTATCTCTGCGTAGATCTTTGCATTTCTCGCAAGTGCATGCTCAAGCTCTTCAAGCACGAGCACTCCGCTTCCTTCACCCATTACAAAGCCGCTTCTGTCTTTGTCGAATGGAATTGATGCACGGTTTCTGTCATCTCCTGAGTGCAGGGCAGTCATGTTTGCAAATCCGGCTATGCCTGATTCTGTTATTGCAGCCTCACATCCACCTGCAAATGCTATGCTGTGATAGCCGTCTCTTATTGACCTGAAAGCATCTCCTACAGCGTCCGTACCTGAGGCACAGGCTGTAACTATTGCAGTGCATGGTCCCTGGAACCCAAGCTCCATGGATACATGGGCTGGGGCTATATTGACAATTGAAGAAGGTATGAAGAAAGGCGAAACTTTTCCTGGACCCTTGAGAGTAAGCTTTTCAATCTGCTCCTGGATTGTCTCCAGGCCACCGATTCCGCTTCCTATAACGACTCTTACATCTGATCTGTCAAAGTCGCTGTTGCCCAGTCCGGAGTCCTCAAATGCCATCTTTGCTGCGCATACGACAAATTGAGTGAAACGGTCCATTCTCTTTGCAGACTTTGCGTCGATATATCCGCTGTAGTCGAAGTTCTTAACTTCGGCAACAAGGTGAACCTTTGACCTTGATGGATCAAACAGTGTAATCTTATCTATCCCGTTCTGACCGGATTTAAGCGCCTCCCAGGTTGAATCTGCATCGTTTCCTACAGGGCTTACAGCTCCGAGTCCGGTTATAACTACTCTTTTCATAAAAACTCCTTAAATTTATAATTGATTTGACCTGTAATTACTATCCCCCTGTAATTTTACAGAGGGATAGGGGTCAGGCCATCGTCAGTATCAGACTATGCCTGTTTTTTTGTAACGTAATCTACTATGTCCTGTACAGTTATTATTGAAGCTGTATCAGAATCTTCTACTTCTACATCGAATTCTTCTTCGATTTCCATAACGATTTCAACCATGTCCAGCGAATCAGCTCCAAGATCCTCTTTGATGCTTGATTCTGCAGTTATTTCACTTGCGTCCTTGTCCAGTTTTTCAGCCAGTATTTCTATCACTTTGTTTAACATGTTATTTCTCCTTTTGTTTTCTGATTTTATAATTTTATTAATAAATTTTTAATTATTACCATTCTATCAGTATCGATCCCCATGTGAGACCTGCACCAAAACCAGCTATTATTATCTTGTCTCCCTTTTGAAGAAGTCCAAGGCTGTTCATCTCTGCAAGCGCTATCGGGATGCTTGCTGAGGATGTGTTTCCATAGTTTTCAATATTCATGTAGAATTTGTTGATGTCGATATCAAGTTTTTTTGAAACAGCTTCGATTATCCTGAAGTTTGCCTGATGAGGAACGATGTACTTTATGTCATCGTTTGTAAGGCTGTTTCTTTCCATGATTACCTGTACGAGCTCGCTGAGTGCGCCAAGCGCGAATTTGTAAACTTCGCCGCCGTTCATTGTGAGCTTCGGAAGCTGAGATTCATCATGAGCCGTGAACATTGCATTGCTTACATTAACGCTCTGAATCTGTATATTGTGAGCTGTATCGTATTCGCCCTGAAGGTAAACATCTTTTATCTTATTGTTTAATTCCTTTGTAAGTACCAGTGCTCCGGCACCATCGCCGAATATGACACAGGTGTTTCTGTCCGCATAGTCGATGACTTTGCTCAGGACTTCTGAACCTATAACAAGCGCATTGTTTGCAATGCCGTTTTTTATCATTGAGCTTGCTACTCCAAGGGCATATACAAAGCCTGTACAGCCGGCAGAAAGATCGAATGCAACAGCGTTCTTTATTCCCAGTTTTCCCTGAACAATGCTTGCCGTAGAAGGAGTGAAGTGATCAGGAGTTATCGTTGCCACAAGAACCAGATCGATATCCTCAAGCGCAACGCCTGAATTTTCTATTGCCTGCTTTGCAGCTTCGTATGCAAGATCAGATGTATTTTCTCCGGCTGAGATGTTTCTTCTCTTTATACCGGTTCTTTTTTCAATCCATTCAGTGCTGGTATCAACCAGTTTTGTAAGATGCTCGTTCTCCAGACTGAATTTAGGAGCATAGCTTCCTGTTGAGATTAAAGACATATATTACCTCTTTCTTTACGATTCCATATGTGTAAAATGTGGAATAATGATATGGTTAATAATAATACTAAAATCATTTTTTGTCAACAGTTCTTAATAAAAAAAATATAAACATTGGAATATCTATGTTTTTAAAAGACACGTACAAAAGTGTCTGATAAAAACACAAAATGCATGTCAGATGTCGGAACAAAAAAATATGAAAAAAGTACTTGACATCAACTCTGTACTACTGTATTATGTGATTAGTACAGTGACACTGAAACATGATGATTAATTTTATTCTGAAATTAAGGAGGTAAATATGGCTTGGGAATTTGAGCAGGATAAACCCATATATATACAGATAGTAAAGAAGATAGAGCTTGGAATACTGTCTGGTGATTATCAGCCTGGATCGAAGCTCGATTCGGTAAGAGAGCTTGCAGCACTTGCAGGTGTAAATCCAAACACAATGCAGAAGGCGCTTCAGGAGCTTGAAAACAAGAGGCTGGTGTACAGCCAGAGAACAAGCGGAAGATTCATTACTCAGGACGAGGCAGTGATCGGCCGTCTCAGAAGAAAGCTGGCAGGCCTTAAGATAATATCTTTTATGGAAAATATGAATAAGCTTGGATACAGTATTGATGAGATTGAAAATATGATCAAGGATTATCACGAGCATGGCGAAAAAGCATTCGAGACTGAAGACGAAGCTCCGATTGCAGCGTCAAAAGCCGCATGCAGCCTTGAGGATCTTTTAAAGGAGGACAGGAAATAATGAACGAGTATATTTTACAGTGTAACGAGCTTACAAAGAAATTCGGAAGCAAGACTGCGCTTTCAAAAATCGATATCAAGCTTAAAAGAGGAAAGATAACGGGCCTTCTCGGACCAAACGGAAGTGGAAAGACTACACTCATAAAGCTGGCAAACGGACTTCTACACCCAGACGGTGGAGAAATCCTTATAGATGGAAAGTCTCCGGGAGCAGAGTCAAAGGCGATAGTGTCGTATCTTCCGGAAAAGACATATCTTAATGATTATATGACAGTAAAGGAAATCATACAGTTTTTCTGTGACTTCTACAGTGATTTCGACAAGAATCGTGCACTGGACATGCTTGCAAGGCTTGGAATAAACGAGAATGACAAGCTGAAGACCATGTCCAAGGGCACAAAGGAAAAAGTGCAGCTCATACTCGTGATGAGCAGGAGAGCGCAGATATATTTCCTTGATGAGCCTATAGCGGGCGTGGACCCTGCGGCGAGGGACTATATACTGGAGACCATAATCACTAATTATGATGAGAATGCTGCGATCGTTATCTCAACGCATCTGATCGCAGACGTTGAAAAGGTCCTTGATGAAGTCATATTCCTTAAATACGGAGAAATAGTGATGCACAAATCGGTGGATGAAATCAGGCAAGATGAAGGAAAGAGTGTAGATATGCTGTTCAGGGAGGTATTCAAATGTTAGGAAAACTGCTTAAATATGAAATGAAGGGAACCGGAAGGATTCTGGTACCGTTTTATGGACTCATGCTCCTTCTCGCGGTAATAACGAGGATATTCAATGGCATTAACATACACAAGTTCAGCACTCTGGGCGAGATCGCGATGGGGATTGTGGCTTTCACATACGGGCTTACCATGGCCTCTGTGATGATGCTGACGGCATTTCTCGTTATACAGAGATTCTACAGGACAGTATATGGAGATGAAGGATATCTGACTCATACGCTTCCTGTAAAGTCAAGAGACATAATAATTAGCAAGACAGTTTCTGCGTTCCTTTGGATAGTTCTGAGTGCTGTAGTTGCATTTACATCTGTAATGATAATCGGTTATCAGGCAGGTATGTGGAATGAGCTAATGTATGCCCTGGATTACCTGAAAGAAGAGGTCATGCTGAGCCAGATCCTGGGATCGGGTGCAAATATGCTTCTGCTTGGAGCCTTTGCCCTCGTATCAACTACACTGATGATATATATGTCAATATCAATTGGCCAGCTTTTCAGGAGAAAGCTGATAGGCTCTCTTGGGGCGTTCATCGGAGTAAGCTTCATAGTTAATACCGTTACCGGAATAATAGGAAACAGCGGCATCATAGACAGCTTCATAAATATGGATATGAATAATACAGCTCAGGCTATCGCAGGATTCAATTACTTTGTATGGCTCATGATAGGATTCTATATAGTGAAGATAGCGGTATATTATGGAGTCACCAATCATCTGATGACCAAAAAGCTTAATCTTGAATAATAATGAAGTAAAAAGTAAAACAGGGCCGATCGGCCCTATTTTATTTTGGTATAAAGATTCAGCTCGGAGCTCTCTCTGAGCGCCCTCAGCTGAGGCACTATTCTTACGAAGTGCTCGCTGGAGTTGTGAGCTTCAATGGCACTGCGGTCTTCCCATTCTTCAATGAAGGTTAGGATGTTCGGGCAGTTTATGTCAGTGTACAGGCTGTAACTTATGCATCCTGGCTCTTTTCTGCTTTTATCTGCAAGCTCAGTCACCAGATCCAGATATTTTTCGATATTCTCATCTCTTACTTCAGCTTTTGAAACTATTGTTATCATTATAATCTCCTTGTCTTGTTCATTATCAGTCAGGGGAAGTTAATAATTGTATTTATGCTTGCTGGATTTGTAGCTCTGAGTCCTGCCGAGCTTCTTGTTTGAACCTGCAAGGATTCCAAAGATCACGCACAGGATTAGGGTGACATAGCCATAATTGAAAATGCTCTCTGCCGCAGATTCAAAGTTCATGATGAGTGACTTCATAAGAGGCTGATCTGCGTAGTTGGAGAAATCAAAAAGGTATGCTCCGATAAGGCTGAGGACTCCGATTGACAGCGACACTACAGAAAGCGTAATTTTGCCGTGGTTCTGAGTCTTTCTGTTCTCAGTCATATTTATGAGTATTATCGAAGAGATGAAGGATGTAAGCAGTATGGTCAGGACCGGGCTCATATCGAGCGGGCCTTCAATAAGAACCGTATCTCTTGCCAGAAAAGAGCCGGTTATTATTACTGTCAGCAGGGCGATCTTGTTAAAGCTTCTCATATCAGACTTCCTTTCTTATTTGATAATATTATACCAAAAAACATGGATGCAAAAACATAATTTCGAAAAAACTGTCGGGAAAAAGCATAATATGATATTATATATGTATTGAGCATTTTTTCGACATAATACAAGGAGGAACTGGACGATGAATTCAGCGATTAACAAAGACATGATGGCGAGACTTTTTAAGAAGTTTCTTCTGCTCAATCTGGGTTTTTTCTTCTGCGCCCTTGGTACTGTTTTCTTCATCAAATCAGGAAGCGGTATGTCACCCTGGGAAGTTCTTCACAGCGGGATAGCATCTACCTTTGATATAAGGATAGGCAGAGCGGGGATAATAGTATCGGGGATAATAGTTGCATTGGACTGTCTTCTTGGGGCAAAGATAGGAATAGGGACAGTGCTCAACATGCTTCTTATAGGATTGTTTACTGATATGATACTTTCACTTGAAATAATAAATACAAGCAGCATATATATGGTACAGATTGCATTCCTGTTCATAGGGATGTTCGCGATGAATATCGGGATATGGATATACATAAGCCAGGGACTGGGCGCAGGACCAAGAGACGGGCTGATGGTGGCGGTCTCAAAGCGCAGCGGAATATCAGTACAGACAGTAAGGAGCTCGATTGAGACGGCAGCTGTTATAATTGGGATAATGCTTGGAGGAAGCTTTGGATTTGGGACGATCATATGTGCGATTCTGGCAGGTCCTTTCATGAAGATTATTTTTGACAGGATAGGATTTGATGTAAAGGGTGTATCGCACACCTATATAGATGATTATTTTATAAAAAAGCGTACCCTTGGTACAGATGCTGATGAGGCATGATTCAAAAAAGGGATACAGATAGATTACAGAGGAAGATATGAGATTTATAGCACGGATTTTAAATAAGATAGCGATACTTTTTATCGCAGGAATAATGATCCTCGGATACGGCATGATGATTGAGCCCAATCTGCTGAAGATAAACAGCATGGAGACAGGAACGCTTACAAAAGGAAAATTCAGGGTGGTTCAGTTTTCAGACACTCATCTTGATAACAATTACACCATAAAAGACCTGGAAAAGCTCGTAAGGATAATCAATCTGCAGGAGCCTGACATAATCGTCTTTACAGGAGACCTTATAGATTCCGTGGATGACAGCAGGTATCCTGAGCATGCAATGGAGACTCTGGGAAGGCTTGACGCAAGACTTGGCAAGGTAGCTGTTTTCGGAAATCACGACTATGGGTCTCAGGGATACAGGTACTACAGGGAAATGATGGAGGCTGCCGGATTTGAGGTACTTGCAAATGAAGCAGTCAGGTATGATGCAGGTGGAGGGATGATAGTTAACGTAGCAGGCCTTGACGATGCTCTACTTGGAACTCCGGACTATAAAAAGGTTTCAGGGCTGCTCACGAAGAAGTACTTTGATATAATAGTGATGCATGAGCCTGATGAAATAGAGCACTTTGAGCAGGACAGCTATGAGCTTGCGCTTGCGGGTCACAGCCATGGAGGGCAGATAAGGCTTCCTTTCATCGGAGAGATAAGCACTCCGCCTCTGGCAAAGGAATATGTAAGAGGAATGTATGAAATGGGAGACGGCAGAAAGCTGTATGTAAGCTCGGGCATAGGGACTACGACGATACCCGTGAGGCTGATGAATATACCGGAAATCGCGGTAATAGACGTGAAACTTTAAGAAATATCCACAATTGTAATGATAATGTAAATATATTGTACATCTCTTGTTATGGTAAAATCCATGTTATTGGGGTAATATTATAAGTGTAGGGAAAATATAGTTTTATTATTTTTTACAGGAGGTTCAACATGAAATGTGATATAAAAAAGGTTATGGCACTGGTTATGGCAGGCTCTCTGATTATTATGCCGGCGTCGGCAAGTGCAGAAAAAGGCGGAAATTCAGGAAAGACTACTGATGCGGCTGTAAGCGCAGATGATGCAGCTGAGATAGAAGAAGTTTCAGGCGTGATACAGTCTGTAGATGGAGATGTAATAACTGTAAATACAGCAGAGCTAAAGCTTGGAAGATTTTTTGCAGGCAAGAATGTAGAGATAAAAAATGAAGCTGGAAAGACTATAACAGTAAGCGACCTTAAGGCAGGGATGACTGTAAATATTGAAGGAGACTTCAGCAAGGTTGGAATGAGCTATCCGGCTTATTATGGCGGCACAACTGAAATCAGAGTGACAGCTGAAAAGGAAAGCACAGTACCAGCAGTAACAGATAATGAATACCTTTACTTTGAAGGAAAGGTAACAGATACAGACGACAACAGGATAACCGTTAAAAATGGAGATGTGTACAGGATATTCCATCTGTCTGCACCGATAATCTCAACTGAAGACGGAAATTCAGCATCATCAAATGAAATAAGCGAAGGAGACACCGTGACAGCGCTTTACACATCAAATACTCCGATGGCTCTAAGCGATCCTCCGCAGATAAATCCTCTGATGATAATACTTCATGACAGCGATAATAATGTAAAGATAGACCATTTTGACAAGGATCTGCTAAGCTCAGACAAAAAGCTACAGCTTGTACTTGCAGATGATACTATTATAGAGGCGTTCAAGACGAAGCAGATTGTAAAGGCACAGGATCTTGAAGACAGAGATCTCATAGTTATCTATGGAGCGACTACAAGAAGCCTTCCTGCTCAGACTGTTCCATCAGGAATAGAGAAAGTAATACTTCTGCCTCAGCTTGAGAAGGATTCAGATGACAACGATAAGGGAACTCCAAATTCAAATTCAAGCACAGATAATCCGGGAAACAAAGCCACAGCTCATGCAAAGAATGCCATTGCAAAAGAAGCAAGAAGCATGGGATACAAGGTTAAATGGGATCCTAAGTCCAAACTCGTTGTTCTTACAAAAGGATCAGATACTATCGAGGTTTATGTAGGAACTACTAAATACAAGGTAAATGGGATTGAAAAAAAATCTTCTGTCGCAAATAACCTTGTCAACGGAACGACTTATGTAGGCAGCGACATACTCGATCTGCTTAAAAAATAAGGCACCGTAATTGAATAATTAAGAATTAATCTCTGATTTCAGGAATGACTTTCCTGAGGTCAGAGATTTTTAAATTTATAATTGAGAAATTGATAAAAACCTGTTGAAAACGATTGCAAATTTGGTCTTCTTACGTTATAATTATTTAAAATACTCAATATTTTGAAAATTGCACACAATGGCATTGCCAGAAGGAGGATTTGATATGAGGGTTTATGAGAGCGATAAGATAAGGAATGTTGCAATACTGGGACACAGTGGTTCAGGAAAGAGTAATCTTACGGAAGCGATACACTACACAGCAGGGTTGACAAACAGGATTTCAAAACCAACAGACGAGGCAAAATACACTTCTTCAATGGGATTATTTTCGATAGAATATAAGAACAACAAGTACAATTTTATTGATACTCCAGGATACTTTGATTTTGCCGGAGAGCTTACCTCGGCAATGCAGGCAGTATCGGGTGCAATAATAGTAGTAGATGGAACCACAGATTTACAAGTAGGAACAGAAAAGGCTCTTGAGATAACAGACGAGCTCAACATGCCAAAATTCATATTTGTAAACAAGATAGACAGTGAAAAATCAGACTATGAAAAAATATTAGAGCAGCTCAGAGAGAGATACGGAAAAAAAGTGGCACCATTTCATGTGCCATGGGGAAAAGCAGAGGATTTCAAGGGGTTCATTAATGTAGTAGACATGTTTGCAAGAGAATACAATGGAAAAGAATGCGTGACAGTTGAGATGCCAGATGATATGCATTCACAGATAGATCCAATAAGAGATATGCTTCTGGAGTCAGTTGCTGAAACTGACGAAGAGTTGATGGATAAATTCTTCAATGGGGAAACATTTACAAAAGAAGAGATCACAAAGGGACTCAGGATGGGCGTACTTGCCGGAGACATAATACCGGTGCTCTGCGGCTCTACCGTTAAGAACATAGGAGTACATACGCTTATGGATATGGTAGTAGACTATCTTCCTACACCACTGGATACAGGACTTCCAAGATATTCTACAGTTTCTGTTGCTCAGGTATTCAAGACAGTTATCGACCCTTTCCTTGGCAGAGTGTCATATGCGAGGATATGTGAGGGCGACTTTAAACAGGAAATGGATGTATTCAATGTAAGCAGGAGCACAAAAGAGAGAATCCACAAGATGTTCACTGTTGTTAACAGGGAGCTTAAGGAGCTGAATGAAGCTCATTCAGGAGACCTGGTGGTATTTACTAAGCTCAACGATGTGTTTACGGGAGACTGCCTTTCAACGAAAGAGGGTTACGGTCAGCAGGCAGAAATGGAGTTTCCAAAGCCGCAGATGCTGGTAGCCATAGAGGCGCTCAACAAGAATGATGAGGACAAGATCTCTACCGGAATTCAGAGGCTCAGAGAAGAGGACCCTTCCTTCACATATAACAGGAACAAGGAAACCAAGCAGATGGTGCTCGGAGTTCAGGGAGAGATACATGTAAATGCGATAAAAGACAAACTTAAGGAAAAATTTGGGGTTGAGGTAGCGATAAAAGACCTCAAGGTACCATACAGAGAGACGATAAAAGGCACATCGGATGTACAGGGGAAACACAAGAAGCAGTCAGGCGGACATGGTCAGTATGGCGATGTAAAGATAAAATTCTCACCATCAAGCGAGCCATTTGAATTCGCAGAAGAGATTTTCGGAGGCTCTGTGCCAAAGTCATATATACCAGCGGTTGAAAAAGGGCTCAGAGACTGCCTGGAGCATGGAGTTCTTGCAGGCTATCCTGTGACAAATATCAAGGCTACGCTGTATGATGGATCATACCACGATGTAGACTCATCAGAGATGGCATTCAAGATGGCTGCCAGCCTTGCATTCAAAAAAGGGATAGAAGAAGCCAAGCCGGTTCTGCTTGAGCCAGTGATGAAGCTTTCGATATATGTTCCGGAAGAATACATGGGAGACATCATGGGAGATATCAACAAGAAGCGAGGCAGAGTGCTTGGAATGGAGCCATTCAAGAACCACAAGCAGGTAATATACGCCGAAGCTCCGCAGTCTGAAACCTTCAAGTATGCAATTGACCTCAAGGCTATGACTCAGGGCAGAGGGTACTTTGAGATGGAATTCGTAAGATATGAAGAAGTGCCTGCGCAGCTTGCAGAAAAGATAATAGCAGAAGCAAAGGCTGAAAAACAGTAAACTCCATTAACATAACTTAAATCCCAAAAAAGCAGAGAATCTTTTAATTTAAGATTCTTTGTTTTTTTATTCTGTTATTTTCATCATTTCTGAAAAGATTTTGTTAAAACAGTACATATATGATAAAATATATTAGGTCTAATGAATAATAGATGGAGATTAATAATGAAAATATATATAGAGAATGTTGAAGAAACCATAGAACTGGGCTGCCTCATAGGAAGCCTTATGAAAAGCAAAGACATGATATGCCTCGATGGAGACCTTGGAGCAGGAAAAACTCACCTTTCCAAAGGCATCGCAAGGGGCCTTGGCATAGATGAAGAGATAACAAGCCCCACCTTTACTATAGTTCAGGAATATGAAGGGCGGATACCCTTCTATCATTTTGATGTCTACAGGATAGCTGACAGCGAAGAGATGTATTACATCGGATTTGAGGACTATCTCAGAAAAGAGGGAGCTGTCGTGATAGAGTGGGCTGAAATAATAAGGGATATACTGCCGGACGAGCGCATGCAGATAGACATAGTCTATGCACCAGAGGGCGGAAGATATTTCACGCTTAATGCATACGGGAGAAGACACGAGGAGCTTCTCGAGGAGATATCCCAAAAACTCGGGACTGAAAGGAAAGAAATACAATGAAGATACTGTCTATAGACACGTCCTCCGCGGCGCTTGGCATAGCTCTCTCAAATGACAGGGCCATGCTTGCGGAATTCACTCAGAATAAGGCGCTTACCCACAGCGAAAAGCTCATGCCGCTTATTGACACCATGATGAGAAATACGGACGAGGATCTGGCCAGCCTGGATGCGGTAGCCTGCACAATAGGACCAGGCTCATTCACGGGCATAAGGATAGGAGTCGCTACGGCGAATGCCTTTGCCATGGCAAAATCGATTCCGGTGATAGGCATATCCACGCTTGAGGCGCTCGCCTGGAATTTCAGATATACTGACTGTGTAGTGACAGCCACCATGTATGCCCAGAGAGATGATTACTACAGAGGGGTATACAGCTTTGAAAACGGAAGGCTCACAGTAATAAAATCGGAAGAAGCCGTGAGCAGAGACGAGATCCTTTCTGAAATAAGAGAGATAACAGAAACAGGAAGAACCGTTATGCTTGCAGGCGAGATGACAGACAGATACAGGGCGGGAACCTTTGCATCAGATGAGATGCAGGAAATGCTCAGTAACGGCAGGCTGATCATTGCAGACAGAAACCTGAATTTCCTCAGGGCATCGAATCTGTGCGAGATGGCATCTCAGATAATGGAGAGCTCAGACATATCTGAGCTGCCAAGATACATCGAGCCCGTATATATAAGAAAGCCTCAGGCGGAGGTGCAGTACGAGGAAAAGATGGCAAGGCTGCGCAGCATGAGAGACGGGGGAGCTGAAGATGGAAAACAATAAAGGAATGGCTGTGGAAGGCCTTGAGATAACAAAGATGGAGCACGCTCATTCAGAGCAGGTTTACCAGATAGAGGAGCTTTCCTTTATCACGCCATGGAGCAGAAAATCCATAAGGAGCGAGATAGACAACAAGACGGGAAGATACATCGTCATCCTTGACGGAGAAAAGGTGGCAGCATACGGAGGCTTCTGGCTGGTGCTTGACGAAGCTAACATAAACAATGTGGCGGTGCATCCCGACTACAGAGGAAGGGGTATATCCAAGCTCCTTATGAACACTCTGATAAAGATGGCTGCTGATGAAGGAGCAAAGCACATGTACCTCGAAGTCAGGAGCAGCAACTCTGTAGCCCAGGGGCTCTACAGAGGACTTGGATTCAAGATGATAGGACTCAGGTCAGGGTACTATATAGATACCGGTGAAGATGCCATAGTTATGATGAAGGAACTTTAAAAACAATGAAACCAGATAAAAACAATATACAGAATCTAAAGGACAGGGATATAACGGTCCTTGCAATAGAAAGCAGCTGCGACGAGACTGCCGCGGCGGTAATACGAAACGGAAGAGAGATAATGTCCAACATCGTGGCTACGCAGATAGAGATACACAAGAAATTCGGAGGAGTCGTGCCTGAGGTAGCTTCAAGGAACCATGTGGTGGACATAAATCCAGTCATAGAAAGCGCGCTCTCGGAGGCAGGAATGAGCCTCGAAGACATTGACGTTATAGCTGCGACATATGGTCCGGGGCTTGTCGGAGCCCTCCTTGTAGGACTTTCGACTGCAAAGGCGCTCGCATATGCTACCGGGAAACCGTTTATAGGGGTAAATCACATACAGGGTCATATCGCGGCAAACTATCTTGCATTCCCGGAGCTTGAGCCTCCGTTCATATCGCTTATAGTTTCCGGAGGGCATACTCATATAGTAGAAGTAAAGGACTATAATGAGATAGAGATCATAGGAAAGACCAGAGATGATGCGGCTGGTGAAGCCTATGACAAGGTAGCCAGGGCAATTGGCCTGGGATATCCGGGCGGACCGCTTGTGGATGAGCTTGCAAAGCAGGGAGAAGCGAATATAGAATTTCCCAAGGCCATGTACAAGGAAGAAAACTATGACTTCAGCTTTTCAGGGATAAAGTCCGCAGTACTCAATTATATAAACAGCAAAAAGATGAAGGATGAGGATTACAGCAGGGCAGACATAGCTGCCTCATTTCAGCATTCAGTGGTAGACATACTCGTGCACAAGACGGTAAAGGCTGTCAAAGACAGAGGCTATGGCTGCGTGGTCCTAAGCGGAGGCGTCTCTGCAAATTCGGCGCTGAGAAAAGTCATGGAAGAAAGATGCGATCAGGAAGGGCTCAGGCTCTATTATCCGCCGCTGGGACTCTGCACGGATAATGCGGCAATGATAGGCTCATGCGCATACTACAGATACATCGAGGGCCATACGAGCAACATGTATCTCAATGCAAAGCCAAATCTGAAAATCGGCGAAAATTAGAAACAAAAATGAATAAGTATGCAACTATGCTTGTATTAACTGCGAATGTTTGATAGAATAGTATGGGAAAAGTTCGAAATAAATAGTTTTTTCATATATACAAACTGAACATCAGCCAGTAGTGAATATTTCAATATATAGATATTTTAGGAGGAAAAAAATGCCAGGAATAGCAATAATAGGCTCACAGTGGGGAGACGAAGGAAAGGGTAAGATAATCGATTATCTAGCAAAAAACTCAGACCTTGTAGTTAGAGCTCAGGGAGGTAACAACGCAGGTCATACAGTAGTGGTAGGAGATCAGAAATACGCTCTTCACCTTGTACCATCAGGAATCCTTAATCCGGATGCAATCAACGTAATCGGAAATGGAGTGGTTATCGATCCACAGGTACTTCTAAAAGAACTTTCAGGCTTTGAAGAAAGAGGCGTAGATACATCAAGCCTTAGAATAAGCGACAAAGCCCATATAATAATGCCGTACCACAAGCTCATAGATGCGCTTATGGAAGAAGCCAGAGGAAAAGAAGATATAGGCACTACCAAAAAAGGTATAGGACCATGCTACATGGACAAGGTTGAGCGTATAGGAATCAGAATGGCGGATCTTGTAGACGAGAAGATGTTTGCAGAAAAGCTGCAGTTTGCGCTTAGCAGAAAGAATGACATAATAACAAAGATGTACGGAAAAGAGGCGCTTTCATTCGAAGATATGTACAATGAGTATATAGAGTATGGAAGACAGCTTAAGAAATATGTGGCTGCAACTGAGTTCGTAGTGAACAAGGCTCTTGCAGACAACAAGAAAGTACTGTTTGAAGGCGCTCAGGGCTCTATGCTTGATACGGATTTTGGAACCTATCCATACGTTACGTCATCTCACCCTACCATAGGAGGCTTCCTTGTAGGCTCAGGAGTTAACGTTAGAGCGATAGACGAGGTAATAGGAATTGCTAAAGCCTACACTACAAGAGTTGGAAAAGGACCTTTTGTTACAGAAGAAGACAATGCTACGGGAGATCTTATAAGAGAAAAGGGAAGAGAATTCGGAACTACTACGGGAAGACCGAGAAGATGCGGATGGCTTGATCTTGTAGTGCTTAAATACACTGCTATGCTTAATGGCTACACTTCAATCGCGCTTATGCTGCTTGACGTGCTCGAAGGCTTTGAAGAGCTCAAGATATGCGTTGCATACAGCCTTGATGGAAAAGAGACGTCAGAGCTTCCTTCTACGAGAGAAGAGCTTGAAAGAGCAGTGCCTGTATACAGGACCGTAAAAGGCTTCACACAGGAAGAGATAACTGAAGCAAAGACATATGAGGAGCTTCCTGCAGAAGCGAAGGAATATATACAGATAATAGAAGAGTACGTAGGTGTACCTGTAAACATTATCTCAGTTGGACCAAGAAGAGATCAGACAATACTGAGAAAAGACTTCTTTTAGGAATTTCAGAGATAAATAATCAAATATAATTAACAAGCATTCCCCGGTTCGGAAGATTTTCTGATGCCGGGGATTTTTATATTGACAAAGATTAAATTGAGGATTATCATATACATATTAACGAATATGCATATGATAATATTAAAAAACAGAAAAGAAGGTGCCTTAAATGAACAGATTGACAAATATATTCAAGCTTATGTCTGATGAGACAAGACTGAGGATGATAATGCTCCTTAACAGGGAGGCTCTGTGTGTATGTGAAATAAGTGGAATACTTAACATACCTCAGCCAAGGATATCGCAGAATCTTTCAAAGCTCAGAGACATGAATCTGGTGGAAGATCAAAGAAAGGAAAAATTCGTGTATTACTCGCTGAAAAAAGAAGATAAGGTATTCAGCGATATTATTCAGGACATAGAAAATGACCTGCAGTCCTACCCGCAGCTTCTCACAGACAGAGAGCGAATAAGCGAAAAGGACATATACCTTAGTCAGTGTGGAGCTAACCTTAGCAAATAAATAATCTTAATAAGAAGGAGACGGAATCATGTTTATTTTTAAATGGATCAACAGCCAGGTGCTGAAAATGGAGTGGTTGTACAATATAGTTCAGCTGCTCGTGGAGAATGTATTCGGGTTAAGCATTGCTGAAAGACTTGGTGGCAGCATACACTTTTTCATATATGATGTAATCAAGATATTCATACTGCTTTCAGTGCTCATTTTCTCGATTTCATATATACAGAGCTTTTTTCCACCGGAAAAGACTCGAAAGATACTTGGAAAGTACAACGGAATATCGGCGAACATACTTGGAGCGCTCCTTGGAACGGTTACGCCATTCTGCTCATGTTCATCGATTCCTCTTTTCATAGGGTTCACGAGTGCAGGGCTTCCTATAGGGGTTACTTTCTCATTCCTTATATCTTCGCCTCTTGTAGACCTCGCATCGGTGATACTTCTTGCAAGCATATTCAACTGGAAGATTGCCATCGCTTATGTAGTCGTAGGGCTTATACTTGCGGTAATCGGAGGAAGCATAATAAGCAGGGCGAAGCTGGAAGACCAGGTAGAGGCCTTCGTATTCAGCAACAGGATGGCAGAGATTGAAGAAGAAGAGCTGACGGTAAGAGACAGGATAAATTTTGGAAAAGATCAGGTAAGAGACATAGTAAAAAGGGTTTGGCTGTATGTAATTATAGGGGTAGGGATCGGCGCGGCCATACACAACTGGATACCGGAATCGTTTATTGCGGCTATACTGGGTCAGGATAAGTGGTATTCTGTTTTTGTGGCTACCTTTGCAGGAATACCTATGTATGCAGATATATTCGGTACGCTTCCTATAGCGGAGGCGCTTGTAGGAAAAGGCGTTGGAATCGGTACTGCGCTTTCATTCATGATGGGAGTGACTGCGCTCTCGCTTCCTTCTCTCATAATGCTCAAAAAAGTAGTAAAGCCAAAGCTGCTGGGAGTGTTTTTCAGTATAGTCACAGTGGGGATACTCATAATTGGATTTGCCTTCAATGCTTTTGCGTATATCTTTATTTAAAGAAAAAATTTAAAAACATATTGACAAAAATCGATATGACAAATATAATGTTCTCAGATAGACAAATATCGATATGAAAAGAGGTACACTATGAACGGTCAATACAAGGAACAGGCGATTATATTCAAGGCCTTCTGTGATGAAAACAGGCTGATGATACTCGAAATGCTCAGAGGTGGAGAAAAATGCGCATGCGTGCTGCTTGAAAGGCTCAACATATCGCAGTCTACGCTGTCCCATCATATGAAGATACTTGTAGACAGTGGAATAGTTGTTTCCCGAAAGGATGGAAAGTGGAGGAACTACTCCATTTCAGAGGAGGGCTCAGAGCTTGCAAAAAAGCTGCTTGATGAGATTACCACTGTATCCGGATGGGAGACGGGATGTACCTGTAACTGACAATTTATAAATGGAGGAGATTATATGAGCACTGAAAATAATCAGGGAATAGGTTTCTTTGAGAAATATCTTACGCTCTGGGTTATTATCTGTATGGCAGTTGGGGTCCTGATTGGAAAATATCTTCCGGCAGTACCGCAATTTCTGGGAAAATTTGAATATGCCAATGTTTCGATACCGATAGCGGTACTTATATGGCTGATGATTTATCCCATGATGATGAAAGTAGATTTTAAGAGCATAAAAAATGTTGGAAAAAATCCGGCGGGACTTTTTGTGACATGGGTTGTCAACTGGCTGATAAAGCCGTTCACTATGTTTGCGATTGCATCATTCTTCTTCTTTGTAGTATTCAAAGGACTTATATCTCCTGAGCTTGCAAAGGATTATCTTGCCGGGGCAGTGCTTCTTGGAGCGGCTCCATGTACGGCGATGGTATTCGTATGGTCTCATCTTACAAAGGGGAATGCAGCATATACAGTGGTTCAGGTAGCAACGAATGACCTTATAATACTGATAGCATTCACTCCGATAGTGGCCTTCCTGCTCGGCGTAGGAGGCATTGAGATTCCATGGGATACCCTTATAATTTCGGTAGTTCTGTTTGTGGTCATACCACTGACTGCAGGAATCTTCACGAGAGGAAGGGTGATCAGCAGAAAAGGTATGGATTATTTTGAAAATGAATTCATCCCGAAATTCAGCAATGTCACTGTAGGAGGACTGCTTCTTACACTAGTAATAATATTTTCATTCCAGGGAAATGTAATACTTGAGAATCCGCTTCACATAGTTCTCATATCAGTGCCTCTTATAATACAGACGTTCCTGATATTCTTCATTGCATACATTGCGAGCAGGATGCTCAGGCTCCCACATGATGTAGCGGCTCCGGCAGGAATGATTGGAGCATCGAATTTCTTTGAGCTTGCGGTTGCGGTTGCGATAGCAGTTTTTGGGACACAGAGCCCGGTAGCCCTTGCTACCATAGTGGGAGTTCTTGTAGAGGTTCCTGTAATGCTCATTCTCGTAAAGATAGCCAACAGTACGAAAGGATGGTTTAAGACAAATGCGTAAAAAAAGAGTAGCATTCATATGTGTGCACAATTCATGCAGAAGTCAGATTGCAGAGGCGCTTGGAAAGCACCTGGCAGGAGATGTGTTTGAGAGTTTTTCCGGGGGAACGGAGCTCAGAGACAGGATAAATCAGGACGCAGTAAGGCTCATGAAGCAGAGATATGGAATAGACATGGAGCAGACCCAGCATTCCAAGCTGATCACAGAGCTTCCTGAGATAGACATAGTTGTCAAGATGGGATGCAATGTACAGTGCCCGTTTCTTCCGGCAGAAGAAGAGCATGACTGGGGCCTCGATGATCCATCAGGAAAAAGCGATGAAGAGTTCATGAAGACTATAGATGCTATAGAACTAAAGATTAAAGAGCTGGCAGAAAGACTCAGAAAAGAACAGTAAATATATCATGCTCATAACAGATAAATCGGCTGAAGCGGCAACACTGCTTCAGTCTTTTTACTACAAAGGACTCAGGCTGTGATATAATTATTATATAAGACTGTGAGGTGAAATGATGATAAAAGCGGTAGTAATAAACGCCAGTCCCAGAAAGAGCGGCAACAGCAGCCATATTTCTGAATATATAATGGAAAGGCTTGAGGGAAAAGCAGAGGTAACATATTATGTCCTCAGGGAAATGGAATTCACAGGCTGTATAGACTGCGGTTACTGTCAGAGAAACAGAGGCTGCGTAATCAGGGATGACCTTCATGACATGTACAGGGTGTTTGATGAATCAGACATCACTATAACCATAACGCCGATATATTTTGACGGGACCCCATGGAAGCTAAAAGCCATGATAGACCGTATGCAGGCCATATATAACAGCAAGTATGTGCTTGAGGACTCACTCATAGACCGCTCAAAGCCAAGAAGAGGATTCGTTGTCTGCCACGGCGGCGCGCCTGAGTATGAGACTCAGTTTGAAGGAAACCGCAACGTACTGCAGTTCATGTACAGGAGCATAAATACGGAGCTTGCAGAGCATATAAAAGCAGCAGATACAGACGCGTCACCGGTATATGAAAACGAAAAGATCCTGTCTCAGATCGACAGGTGCATAGATGATTTAATACAGAGAAAGAGGTAATTATGTATACAGTAAAGCAGGGAAATACTCTCGAAGATGCAAAATGGAAATTCAAGTCAGACCTTCATACTCACAGCATAGTGAGCGGGCACGCATATACTACGCTTATGGAAAACATTGACTTCTGCAGCAGTGAAGGAATAAAGATACTGGGCAGCGCCGAGCATGGACCCCATTTTCCGGGAGGCCCGCACGAAGCGTATTTTCACAATATGAGGATAATCCCGAGAAAAATTAAGGGCGTGACGGTGCTGAGAGGCTGTGAGCTCAATATAATGAATGCGCAGGGAGATGTAGATCCGGGATTTGAGCGTTTCAGAAAGGTGATGGATTACTGCATAGCGAGCCTTCATGAGCTTGTGGTAGCGCCAATGAGCCTTGAGGAAAACACGCAGGCGATAATCAATGCCGTAAACAGGTATCCGGAGATAATAATCCTGGGACACACAGGAAATCCCAACTATCCTATAGATCAGGAGAAAATCGTAAAGCTGGCAAAGGAAAAGGATATAATCATCGAGATAAACAATTCCTCTCTTGGAAACGGCTCCAGAAAAGGAAGCAGGAGCAACTGCCAGAGGATAGCGGAGCTTTGCATGGAGCATGGAGTAAAGGTCATACTGTCTACTGATGCCCATATAAATTCAGAAATAGGAAGATTTGACAGGTCCATAATGCTGCTGGATGAAATAGAATTTCCGGAAGTGCTCGTGATGAATGAGCCTGAGAAGCTAATGCGATACCTCCATGAAAGAGGCATAGCCACTGACGTAGACTAATTCAGAGATATGGTTTGATTCTACAGATATTTGTATCATTTTATGTTGACAAATCCTTTTTACAGGTGTATTGTTAACATATGCATATGTGTTAATATGAAAAATGATAACAGATCACAGGAGGAAAATATCATGGTAATAAAGGTACTTGGAACGGGATGCGCAAGCTGCAAGAAACTTGAAGAAAATGCTAAAGAGGCTGTGAAGGAACTTGGACTGGACGCGACTGTAGAAAAAGTAGAGGGACTTCAGGAAATAATGGCATATGGAGTGATGAAGACTCCGGCGCTGGTTGTGGATGAGACTGTAAAATCCATGGGCAAGGTGCTTTCAGCAGAAGATATCAAGAAATATCTTAAATAATATCAGGAAAAAACAAGTAAAGGGAATGGCATGCCGACTTTGGCGGATATGTCATTCCCTTTTTAAAATTCAGACTTAGTATTTTCGCTTAAGATAGAAATAACCTGCCCAGTACACAGACAGCTGAGCGCACATCAAAAGGGACCAGTCGGAGAGCGGGTATAATCACACAACTGATTTAAAGCGAGATTCTGAAAAGCTTCTTTGCCGGGGTTCTCATGAGCGCTGAATATATTATCATTGCTATTACGAATCCAAGCAGGAACTGAACCATGTTCCATGGTACGCTGAAGGCTGATACTGCAAAGTTTGCGTAGAGTATGCCCCCTGCGATGTAATATGCAAACACCATCCACAGTCCTGCAAATGTCATGGATATTATGATGTATATCGGAACGCTTATGCTGTTCTTCTTTTTCATGTATATCGCAGCTATGACAAGAAACAGCGGAATAAGAAGTGCGCCTGTCATTATCTGTGACTGCACTCCGGAGATGAATGAAGGAAGCGCATCTAATGATGCGAGCTCTGCGCCTTCTGCGAGTCCCTGAGGATTTGCCATGGCTTCAGATGATATTATGCTTCCGAGGATGAAATTAAAGCCCATCCATGAAGCTGCAGTAGCAAGGCTTATGCCTGCCAGGTTTTTCTTGTTGCCTCTTGCAAGCTCTATGCATATCCCCATTATTACCGCCATGACAAGCTTTATGACCAGGGTCCAGGGCGCCCAGTTTGCGTATCCTGCGAACAGGTCAGCCATCATTGAGCCGACTCCGGCAGCAAATCCGCCTCTTTTCCAGCCGAGCAGCAGCACAGATATGAATATCATGCTGTCCCCCAGATGTATATAACCTCCGGTAAATGGAACCGGAACCATCAGAAACATCGTAGCTATAGTTACCAGTGCTGTCATAAGGCCTGTCAGTACCAGTGTATTTGTCTTGCTGGATGAAACTCTTGAATTACTCATGATTATACCTCTTTTCTCAATTTATGTAGATTGACAATTGTGTCTATAGGGTATATTATACAAATAAATTGTATATTAAAAAAGAGTCAGTTTTCAAAATTTTAAAGAGTACAGATTCAAAGATACAGATTGGAGGAGTTCATGAAGGAAATACTTCCCGCGCTCGATTACAGCAGCGAAGAGCCGCTTTATCATCAGCTCTACAGATACATAAAAAACGAGATAGAAACAGGGAGGCTCAGGCCGGATGAAAAGCTGCCTTCCATAAGAAGCATCTCAGAAAAGACGGGAGTCAGCAAGACGACCATACAGACGGCCTACGATCAGCTCATGATAGAGGGATATATATACAGCAGGATGAAATCAGGCTACTATGTGAGCCATATAATACTGGATGAAGTAACTGAGGATGAGCATGAAGAAGGAAAAGGCCATCATCATGCGCAGGAAGAGACTGCGATGCCTGATCAGCTGAGGTATCACGATGACACTTCATTTGATTTCATAAAGTGGAAGAAATGCAGCAATCATGTTCTGACGTACAAGACCATGGAGCTCCTTACGGATGCCGAGGTGCAGGGGGAGCTTGAGCTCAGGCAGGGAATAGCCAAATACGTTTACCAGTCAAGGGGCGTGTACTGCAAGGCTGAGGACATAGTGGTAGGGGCCGGGGTGCAGCAGATAATGGTCATGCTGTGCGTCCTCCTTAAGAAGCTCGGGAAAGAATCCATAAGCTTCGAAAATCCAGGCTTCATGCTCAGTCAGAATATATTTCGGGATTATTCCTATGATGTTACCTCCATAGACATAGAGGAAAACGGCATAAACATAGATGCACTCAGGGAGATAGACCCGGACATAGTCTATATAAGTCCTTCCCACCAGTTCCCGACGGGAGCGGTAATGCCCGTCGCAAAAAGGATGCAGGTGCTTAACTGGGCTATGGAAAATGAAAAGTACATCATAGAGGATGATTATGACAGCGAGCTCAGATACACAGGAAAGCCGGTTCCGGCTCTGAAAGGCCTGGACAAGAATGACAGGGTCATATATGCGGGTTCATTCTCATCAACGCTTCTGCCTTCCATAAGGATAAGCTATATGGTGATGCCGGAGCCGATAAAGGAAGTCTATATCAGCATGAAGAACAATTACGCTCAGGGCTGCTCAAAGGTGGACCAGCTGACACTCAGCAGATTCATGAAGGAAGGCCATTATCAGAAGCATATCAGGCGGATAAGAAGAATATATGCGGAAAAGAGCATCCTTATGAGCAGCATAATCAAAAGAAAGTACACGGATGTAATGGATGTGGTCAGCAGCTCGTCTGGACTCTATATAATAGTAGAGATAAAAACCGGAAGGTCTGAAGCTGAGGTCGTAGAGAAGATAAACGCGGCCGGGATAAAGGCGACCTCCTTCAGCCATTATGTGAGGGGGCTCAAGAGAAAACAAAGACCCATGTTCATGCTTTATTTCTTCAATCTGGACATAGAAAGATTTGAGGAAATAATGGAAGTAATCGCTGATATAATAAGATAAGCTCAAATTTGAAGCATCACCTTGAAAACGTATTCATGAAGTGGTAGAATAAAGATAATCTAATAAGCGGAGGATAACAAAGTATGAAAATTTTAGCGATAAATCCAGGATCCACATCTACAAAAATTGCACTGTATGAAGACAGGGAACTGCTGTTCAAGGAATCTGTCGAGCATTCGAGCGAGGAGCTTGAAAAGTACCCTACGATATCTTCTCAGTATTCTATGAGAAAAGACCATATAACAGATACGCTATCAAGGCATGGTTACTCGGCAGATATGCTAAGCGCAGTAGTTGGAAGGGGGGGACTTCTTCCGCCGGTTAAATCAGGTGCCTATGAGGTAAATGAAGAGATGGCCGATGTGCTTATGAACAGGCCGGTGCTTGAGCATGCCTCAAATCTTGGAGGCCTTATAGCAAAGGATATAGCGGACATGGCAGGAATCCCGGCATACATATATGACTCGGTTTCTGTTGATGAGCTCTCAGACGTGGCGAGGGTAACAGGACTCAGGGAGATAGTAAGGACGAGCCAGTCTCACTGCCTCAACATGAGAGCGGCTGCAATAAAGACGGCGCAGGAGATGGGGAGTGCATACACGGATATGAATCTGGTTGTGGCTCACCTCGGCGGAGGTATCTCTCTAAGCGCTCACAAACAAGGACAGATGCTGGACATAGTATCTGATGACGAAGGTCCTTTCTCTCCGGAGCGTTCAGGAAGGCTTCCTATAAAGAATTTCATAAAGCTGTGCGCGCAGCATGACATAAATGAAATAAAAAAGATGGTTCGTGGAAACGGGGGACTGGTTTCACTTCTTGGAACAAACAGCGCGCTCGAGGTACAGAAGAGGATAGACTCAGGTGATGAGAGGGCAAGACTCGTATACGAGGCCATGGCTTACCAGATAGCCAAGTCGATAGGGGAGCTGGCAGTGGTGCTCGATGGAGAAGTGGATGCAATAGTAATAACAGGCGGAATAGCATATTCGGAGTTTATAACAGAATATATAAAGAAGAAAGTCAGCTTCATAGCGCCGGTAAGGATACTTCCTGGGGAGAATGAACTTGAGTCGCTTGCATTTGGAGCATACAGAGTTCTCACAGGGGAAGAGAAGGCGCATATTTTTGCCGAGTAGGAGTTTTTCGAGTAAGAGTTGTTCATGTTAACTTTTTTATAGAAATCAGGAGGTATTGAATGGAACTAAGAATGACAGCAAAGCATGCGCAGTGGCCACGAGAGAATGACCCGATATTTGCGATTGCAGGACGAGCTAAGGAAGCACAGGACAAGTTTGGAAAGGACAAGGTTATCGATGCTACGATAGGGGCCCTTGTGGACGATGAAGGCGCTCTCATATGCATGGAAAGCGTATACGGCGTACTTAAAAACCTTCCTAACGCAAAGATTGCGGCATACGCTGCGCTTGCTGGACAGCCTGATTTTTTAGCGGCTGTAGAAAAGGCTTGCTTCAGGGAGTTCAGGCCTGACGCTCACATAAGGACGGTTGCCACTCCCGGAGGAACCGGAGCGGTAAAGCATGCAGTATGGGGATATACCAATCCAGGTGACAAGATCCTCGTTTCAGACTGGTTCTGGTCCGCATATTCCACTATAGCGGGAGACGTGGGCAGAAGCCTTACTCATCACAGGCTTTTCAATGAGAAGGGCGGATTTAACATAGAGTCATTCAAGGAGAGCTTTGATGCCCTCGCAGACGAGCAGAAAAGAGTCCTCACGATAATAAATTCACCGGCGCAGAACCCGACGGGATACAGCCTCTCAGATGAGGAATGGGATCAGGTCCTCGAAGTCATGAAGGCAAAGGCGCAGGACAGCGAAAAAAGGCTGATACTTTTTGTAGATACAGCCTATATAGATTTTGCGGGCGAAGGAATGGAAAGAAGAGCTTTCTTCAGAAAATTCTCAGGACTTCCTGAAAACATACTCGTGATTGTTGGATACAGCATGTCAAAAGGGTATACTATGTATGGGCTCAGATCGGGAGCGGCAATAGGGATATCTTCCAATGAAGATGTGGCAGAAGACTTCTACTATGCGTGCCTTCATGCAGGAAGAGCCAACTGGTCAAATGGTACGAGATGCGCGATGGAGGTAATGTCTGAGATAGAGAATGACCCTGCAAAGCTTGAAGTATATTCGAAGGAACTTTTAAAATACAAGAACATGCTCAGGGCAAGAGCGGCGGCTTTCGTAAAAGCTTCAGCAGAAGTTGGGCTTGAGATACTTCCGTACAGGGATGGATTTTTCACATCGATTCCTCATGAGAATCCAAAGGCGGTCGTGGAAAAGCTCACAGAATACAACATATTTGCGGTACCTCTTAAGATGGGGGTAAGATTTGCAGTGTGCGCGGTATCGGAAGAGAACTGTGCAAAAGCTCCGGCTATTATAAAGAAGGCAATAGATGAACTTAAATAGCATTTTGTTAACTTATTTATTTTAAGTGATGGAGGTAAACATGAAGAAGAGAATCAGCAGGCTGCTCACTGCAGCAATGGTAGTTTCGAGCATTTTTACTTATCCTGGATTTGCTCAGGAAAAAGAGACAATCACAATCATTCACACAAATGACACTCATGCAAACGTATCAGACAATGGAAAGGACATAATCGGCTTTGCGAGGCTGGCTTCCTATGTGGAGAATCTCAGAAAATCTCAGGACGTGATTTTTGTAGACGCTGGAGACATGTTCCAGGGGCTTCCTTTTGCCAATCTTGAAAAGGGTCACAGCGTTGTGCCTGTGGCAAACCTTGCAGGATACGATGCCATGGCTCCTGGAAACCATGAATTCGACTTCGGTGCGGACAACCTTATGGAAATCCATAAGAAGATAAACTTCCCTATGCTTTCCGCAAACATCTACAAGGATGGAAAACAGGTATTCCCTTCATATATAGTAAAGGAAATAGATGGAGTGAAGGTAGGTATATTTGGAATCACTACTCCTGAGACTGAATTCAAGACTCATCCTGACAATATAGTGGGATATGAATTCAAAGATATGATAGCGAATGCAGAGAAATCAGTTAAGGATCTTAAGGAAAAAGAAGATGTAGACGTAGTAGTAATGCTTGCTCACCTTGGCCTTTATGAGGGAGACTATACCTCAGACAAGGTAGCAGAAGCGGTTGACGGAATAGACGTAATAATAGACGGACACAGCCATACTTCGCTTCCTGAAGGTCTTATGGCTGGGGATACTCTCATAGCGAGTGCGAACACTGCGCTCAAGAATGTGGGAAAAGTTGAAATAACTCTTGAAAATGGTGAAGTTACAGATAAGAAGGCAAGCCTTCTTGGATACTCTGATTTTGCAGCATCTGAGCCAAAGGCAGAAATTGTTGCAGCGATAGCAGATGTATCAGCAGCTCAGGACGCGGTGCTTTCAAAGGTGGTAGGAAAAACTTCGGCAGTGCTTAACGGAGAGAGATCCTCTGCAAGAACAGGAGAAACAAATCTTGGACAGCTTGCTACAAATGCGATGATAGATCTTACAGGAGCTGACGTAGCTATAACAAACGGCGGAGGTATCAGAGCTTCTATCGCAGCAGGCGATATAACTATGAAGGACCTTGTTACCGTATTCCCATTCGGAAACACTGTAATGGTCAAAGAAATAAAAGGAAGCGACCTCGTGGCAGCGCTTGCTCACGGAACAGGCGATTATCCAGCTGAAAAAGGAGCATTCCCTCACGTTGCGGGCATGACCTTCACGCTTAATGCAGGCACTGAACCAGCAAAGAGAATAACTGATGTGAAAATAAACGGCCAGGCTATCGACATGAACAAGACCTATTCAGTAGTTACAAACGACTTCATGGCAGCCGGAGGAGATGGATACACAATGTTCAAGCCGTATCCGGTTGTAAAGGAATACAATACGCTTATGGACACTCTTCTATCATATATAGCTGAAGAGGGTGAGGTTAAGGGTGAATTCGAGACAAGAATGAATGTGAACAACATAGGAGGACTCAGATACTTTGCTGAGTCACGTGGATTCAAGGTTGTATATGATGCAGGCACAAAGGCTGTAAGCCTCATGAAGACTGATGCGGAGACTGGAGCAGGATCAAAGATACAGCTTAAGGTAAACGACGGGGCATACACTGCTGTGGATGCCGACAGCAACATAGCGTCAGAATTCAAGTATGTTCCTTCTATAAAGGATGGAAAGACAGTTTTAGACATAAAAGAGCTTAACTCTGTAATAGAGGCGCTTAACAAGGCTGCATAAGCATATTCAGGACCCGGAGGATAAATGCTTCCGGGTCTTTTTCAATAATCCGGGATGAATGTTGAATGTGTGAAAGGAGTGGTATAAATGAAAAAAAATTTAACCAAAGTGGCGATTTTCCTGAGCGTGCTGATCGTCTTGTCAGGGTGCTCGGGGATACTGCAGCCGGGAATTCCGGATGATGTCAGCCCTCCGGATAATCCGCCTCCCGCAGATGCTCAGGAGCTTAATCTTGAGGATTATATACTGCCAATCGACAATGCCAGATATAATTACGAGGGCACCGGCATGGAATATGCGCAGTACAGCGCCTGGGCCGACTACAGGTATGATGATGCACTCCAGATAAGGACGGACAATGGTGGGACTGTAATGGCAAGCGTATACAGGTTTGATGGCGAAAAGCTCATAAGGACTTTCAGCCAGGGCGAGACATATCACAGGGAGGACCTGACTCACAGGGAGAACAATTCACAGGATGTCATCCTTATGAAGCCTCTCGCTGAGGGCACCTCATGGATTCTCGAGGATGGCTCAAAAAGGACGATAACAGGAATGGACATGGATGTGGAAACTCCTTCAGGAAGCTACAAGGCCATAGAAGTGACTACTGAGTATAAAGATTCAAAGACCTTCGATTATTATGTGAAGGGCACAGGACTCGTAAAATCGGTGTTCTCAGGAGACGACTATGAGGTCATATCGGCCCTTGAAAGCATAGAAAGCGACTTCCGGCTTACTCAGGATGTAAAGCTCTATTATCCGGATGCGCAGGAAAACATAATAAGCGTGGATGCTCAGCTTGAGTTTGGGACAAACGACAGCGCTGAGAAGGTTCTCGTACAGTCATATAGGGACAGCGTTCCATCTGATGCTCTGACCGTTTTTGCAGGCAGCTCGGAGATAAACAGCATGTACTTTGATCAGGAGACATCCACCGCAAGGATAGACCTTAGCAGAAGCTTTATAACGGAAATGAACGCAGGCTCATACTATGAGTCCCTCATACTCCAGAGCCTCGCGGATACCCTGAGATCCTATGGAAACAGCGAGAAGATTTCGGTAACCGTTGACGGAGGAGCCTATGAATCAGGCCATATGCTGCTTGAGAAGGAAGATTATATATGGGCGAGGGCTGAATAAGTCCGGGCGAGGAGAGCATAGAAATAGATAAAAGAAGGAATAGATAAAAAAGAAGCGGATCCATAAAAGGAATCTGCTTCTTTTTTTGCGCCCGTAACGGGCGAGATATTACAATATCATGCTCAGCTTATCACTCCGCTGCTCATCAGCTCGACAAAGTGCTTTGCCACTCTTGGAGACCTTCCGCTTCGCCTGATTGCAAATGCTTCTGCCTTTACGCTTAGCTGATCAGGAGCTATGTCAAGCTGCATTTTGGCTGCAAGCTCCGATACTATGCGCAGATATTCATCCTTATCAGGCCTTGAGAAGGTTATGGTAAGTCCGAATCTGTCGCTGAGGGAGGAGATTTCCTCCATTGTGTCGCTGAAATGAAGATCGTCCCCGTCTCTGTCTGAGAACGATTCCTTTACGAAATGCCTTCGATTGCTTGTCGCATAAATCACTATGTTATCGGATCTTGAGGATACGGAGCCCTCAAGGATGGCTTTAAGGGAAGAAAAGTCATCGTCATCTCTGCTGAAGGAGAGGTCATCTATAAACAGTATGAATTTAAGCGGGTTTGTCGAAAGCTCGTCTATAAGCCTCGGGATACGGGAATACTGCGACTTCTTTATTTCAATCAGTCTCAGTCCTTCGCCGAACATGTCATTTGCAAGGGCCTTTACCGTCGCTGACTTGCCTGTGCCCGCATCTCCGTAAAGCAGTATGTTGGCTGAGCTTATTCCTCTCAGCAGCGCCTTGGTATTTTCGACTACCTGCCTTCTTTGAGCGCGGTAGCCCATCAGATCCGACAGCGATGTCGCATCAGGCTTCTGAACGGGAATCAGGATATCGCCTTCAAGCATGAACGTGCTGTGCAGTGCAAATTTTCCAAAGCCCTTCTGGTGAATCTGGGAAATTCTTTCCAGGTAGAGCTTTTTGAAATCATGCTGAGTCACAGAGTATTCAGGAAGGAAACCGTCATATCCTGATTTATGCCTCAGAAAATCGCTGCTGACAAGTGACAGCTGGCTCAGAGTGTCAAGTTCCTCCAAAAGGCACTTTTCAAGAGAAGCTGGGACTTCTCTTTTCTGCGATGCCTCTTTGCTGTATATGTTCTGGTCATTCAGTACGAGCTCCAGGATATGGTCGCTCAGGTCGCCTCTGCCGCTCTCGTAGAGTGAGAGCACGAATTCGCTGTAGAGGCTGAGGGTTTCAGCCTGACTGTCCAGGCTGAGCATTCTCTGAGATTCTCCTGCGCTGCACAGATTCCTTATCAGCAGGCAGAGCCTGTTTACGGCCTTATCCTCGAGGAGGCTCCTGAAGATCATAAGCGTCTGAGTTTTTTTGTAAAGCCTTTCAAGATCATGCATTATATCATCACCGCTCCTGTATTTGCTGATCCGGCAAGTCTTGAATATCTTGCCAGCCATCCTGTTTTTACAACCGGCTCCTTAGGTATGAAGCTCTTTCTCCTCTGATCAAGCTCTTCATCTGAAACCTTTACATTTATGCTGTTTGAAGGGATGTCTATTTCTATGAGGTCGTTCTCTCTTATGAGAGCTATGTTTCCGCCCTCGGCAGCTTCAGGGGATACGTGGCCTATGGAGGCTCCTCTTGATGCCCCGCTGAATCTTCCGTCTGTTATGAGCGCGACTTCCTTGTCAAGCTTCATTCCGGCAAGCGCCGAAGTAGGGTTGAGCATCTCTCTCATGCCTGGACCGCCCTTTGGACCCTCATATCTTATAACAACTACATCTCCGGGATTTATGCCGCCGCCGTAGATTACCTCTATGGCATCCTCTTCGCTGTCGAATACTCTTGCAGGGCCTGTGTGAGTCATCATCTCGGGCGCCACGGCGGATCTTTTTACTACGCAGCCGTCCTTTGCGATATTACCCCACAGGATCGCGATTCCGCCGTTTTCGCTGTAAGGATTCTCTATAGGCCTTATGATCTGAGGCTTTCTGTTGTATGCTCCCCTGAGATTTTCGCCAAGGGTTGCTCCGGTTGCAGTTATGACATCGGTGTTTATGAAGCCTTTCTTCACAAGCTCGCTGTATACAGCGCTTATTCCGCCGGCCTCGTTGAGGTCCTGAATATGAGCCTCTCCTGCAGGGGCAAGATGGCACAGATTTGGAACCAGGTTGCTTATCTCGTTTATGAGCTCAAGATCCAGCTTTACCTGAGCCTCGTGAGCTATGGCGAGAAGATGAAGCACGCTGTTTGTTGAGCAGCCAAGTGCCATTTCCGCACACAGTGCATTCCTGAAGGCATCTGGAGTGAGGATGTCTCTTGGCCTGATGTTCTTCTCAAGAAGCTCCATTATCTTCATGCCGCTTTTCTTTGCCAGCTGTATCCTCTGGCTGTGCACTGCAGGCACGGTTCCATTTCCCGGAAGCGCAAGTCCGATCGCCTCTGACAGGCAGTTCATGCTGTTGGCCGTGTACATGCCTGAGCATGAGCCGCATCCAGGGCATGAATTGTTTTCATACTCGGCAAGTTCTGCGTCGTCTATCAGATTTGCCTTTCTTGCTCCGGCCGCCTCGAACAGCACGGAGAGGCTTACTTCTCTTTCACCGACCTTGCCTGCGAGCATAGGACCGCCGCTGGCCACTATTGAAGGAATATTGATCCTGGCTGCTCCCATTATCATTCCCGGCACTATCTTGTCACAGTTTGGAACAAGAACGAGGGCATCGAAGCAGTGCGCGTTCGCCATTGTCTCTACAGAGTCTGCTATGAGCTCCCTTGAGGCAAGGGAATATCTCATTCCGTCGTGTCCCATGGCGATTCCGTCACATACTCCTATTGCAGGAACCAGGATAGGGGTACCGCCCGCCATCCTTATTCCTGCCTTGACTGCCTCTGCGATCTTGTCGAGATGTATGTGTCCCGGTACTATTTCGCTGTGAGCAGAAACTACTCCGATGAGTGGTCTGGAAAGCTCTTCCTCGGTATATCCCATCGCGTAGAAAAGAGAACGGTTGGGGGCTCTTTCAGCCCCTTTTGTAACCTGATGACTTCTAAGTTCCATATATGCCTCCTATTTTTTAAGCCAGCTCATCATGTTTCTTAACTGTGTGCCTACAGCCTCAAGCGGGTGTGACGCTTCAACTCTTCTTGTAGCAAGGAACTTAGCTCTTCTTCCAGCCTTGTTCTCAGCAACCCATTCGCTTGCGAACTCTCCTCTTTGTATCTCTGAAAGGATCTTCTTCATTTCCTTTCTTGTGTCCTCTGTGATTATTCTTCTTCCAGTCCTGTAGTCTCCGTACTCAGCTGTGTCTGAGATAGAGTATCTCATCATGGCGAATCCGCCGTCATTTATCAGGTCAACTATAAGCTTCATTTCGTGGATACATTCAAAGTAAGCCATCTCCGGAGCATATCCTGCTTCTACGAGAGTGTCGAATCCTGCTTTCATGAGCTCTGTAACTCCACCGCAAAGCACTGCCTGCTCTCCGAAAAGGTCTGTCTCAGTCTCTTCCTTGAATGTAGTTTCAAGTATTCCGGCTCTTCCAGCTCCGATTCCTGCAGCATATGCCATAGCAAGATCCTTGGCTTTTCCTGAATAATCCTGATGGATAGCGATAAGTGAAGGCACGCCTTTTCCTTCCTGATACTGCGTCCTTACCGTGTGGCCAGGTCCCTTTGGAGCTACCATTACAACGTCTACATTTTCAGGAGGCGTTATCTGAAGGAAGTGGATGTTGAATCCATGAGCAAACATAAGGCAGTCGCCGTCATTGAGGTTTGGAGCTATGTCGCTGTAGTATACATCGGCCTGTCTCTCATCTGGAAGAAGCACCATAACCAGTTGAGCCTGCTTTACCGCATCTGACACCTCTGCAACTCTGAGGCCCTGAGCTTCAGCCTTAGCGCGGCTTGGAGAATCTTTTCGAAGACCTACCACAACGTCTACTCCGCTTTCCTTAAGGTTTAAGGCATGGGCATGTCCCTGTGATCCGTATCCTACAACTGCTACAGTTTTTCCATTAAGTAAATCTAAATTGCAATCCTTTTCATAGTACATTTTTATCATTTTCTTTTCCTCCATTAGTTTTAATATAGTTTGATTTTTTAAACAAAGCTTATCCTATAGTGTTTCCTTCACGTCTGTGGAGCTTGTCAGGCTTCCTCTTTCCATTCCTGTGACTCCGGTGCGGCATGATTCTATAACTTCATAGCCCTTCATCACATTAAGGAAGGCATCTATCTTGCTTTCCTTTCCGGTAAGCTCCAGTATCATGGAATCTACATTCAGGTCGAGGATCCTTGCCCCGAATACCTCTGCGATTTCCTTGACATTGGTCACCTGAGCGTCTCTTATCTTGACCTTCAGGAGCAGCAGCTCTCTGAAAAGCGACGAGTCATCCTCGAGCACGAAGGTCTTTCGAACCTCCTCAAGCTTCTCTGTCTGCTTTATCAGCGACTCTACTGAGTCCTGATCTGCTATGACTGAAAAGGTCATCCTGGATATGTCGTCCTCTGTAGTCGTGGACGTAGTTATTGAATTTATGTTGAATCCCTTGCGGCAGAAAAGGCTTGAAATCCTTGCCAGCACTCCGGGATGGTCATAAACTATCATGACAAGTACATACTTCTTCATGCTAAGTCTCCTTTCTATGCAAGCATTACATCATCTATTGATTTTCCTGCAGGTATCATAGGGAATACAGATTCATCCTTGTCGATAATGCAGTCTATAACTGTCGGGCCGTTTTTGTTTTCAAGCGCCATTTCGAGCGCTTTTTCGAATTCTGAAATCGTAGAGGCTCTGTATGCAGTCCCTCCGAAGGCTTCGGCCACCTTAACGAAATCAGTCTTTCTTTCAAGAGATGTACATGAGTATCTCTTTTCATAGAACTTGGTCTGCCACTGCCTTACCATACCCAGAACTGAGTTGTTGAGAACTATGGTTATTACCGGAAGCTCATAGCTTACAGTCGTGCAGAGCTCGTTGAGATTCATGTGGAAGCTGCCGTCGCCTGTTATGTGTATAACCCTGCTGTCCGGATTCCCTATCTTGGCACCTATAGCGGCGCCGTACCCGTAGCCCATTGTCCCAAGACCTCCCGATGTAAGGAATGATCTAGGCTTTGTCCTTCCGCAGTACTGAGATGCCCACATCTGATGCTGTCCTACGTCTGTGGCGATTATAGTGTTTGAATCAGTTACTTTCTCAAGAACGGAGAAGAGCTGATGAGGCTTTATTACCTCGTCTGAGTCCTCTGGCTTGTAGTCTAGCTCCTCCTGCCAAATGTTTATCTGATCCATCCACTGATTATGCTCGGCAGGTTTTACAAGAGGAAGCAGGTCATTAAGTACGTCGTGCATGTTTCCTATGATGCCTACGTCTATCTGAACGTTCTTGTTGATTTCACTTGGATCTATATCTATGTGCACTATCTTAGCTCCGTTTGCAAATTTGCTCACATCAGTTGCAACCCGGTCTGAAAAACGTGCACCTACTGCAAGGAGAAGGTCACAGTTCTTTACTGCAAGCCCTGCAGAGACTGTGCCATGCATCCCAACTATCCCGATATTCAGAGGATCGCTGTAGCTGAGCACTCCAGAGCTCATGATTGTATGACATGAAGGCAGGTTTGCCTTGTGAACCAGGTCATACAGAATCTCTGAGGCATCTGCCGATACAACTCCGCCGCCGTAATATACAAGAGGTTTTCTGGCGTTATTCACAAGCGCTGCGGCCTCTTTTATCTGATCTTGCGTATACAGGTTCTTAGTTCTTGCAGCTTCTGCTGCTTTTGAAACGAACTCGCATTTCTGAGCAGTTATATCCTTTGGCACATCCACAAGCACAGGGCCCGGTCTACCTGATTTTGCTATCCTGAAAGCATCTCTGAGGTTGTCAGCTAGATTCTCGACCTTTCTGACTGCAAAGCTGTGCTTTGTTATAGGGAATGATATACCTTCGGTGTAAACCTCCTGGAAGCTGTCCTTTCCAATAAGATCGCATGATACGTTGCCTGTTATAACCACCATGGGGATAGAGTCCATATATGCAGTAGCGATGCCTGTGACCGCATTGGTAGCTCCTGGTCCTGATGTAACGAGTACTACTCCTGTCTTACCAGTAGACCTTGCGTATCCGTCTGCAGCATGAGTAGCTCCCTGCTCATGTGCAGTTGTGACGTGTGATATCCTGTCCTGGTATTTGTATAGTTCATCGTATATGTTGAGGACTGTTCCTCCCGGGTATCCGAAAATCGTATCTGTTCCCTGTTCCAACAGCACTTCTGCTATTATCTGTGATCCTGTTAACTGCATTTAATGACCTCCTTTTTTAAAAGTGTAATATTTAAATAATTTTCTGACAATTTTTAAGGGTAAAAAAAATCCACTGTCTCAAATCCTTCGCAGAATTGCGATGGATAAATAAAGAGACAGAGGAACAAGCTCTGCGGTACCACTCTTTTTGCTGCACTATGCAGCCTCTCAGGCATCAGACAATGCCGTGCACGTTAATGGGTGCAAACCAGTCTCGCTTATTTTGATTACATTTCGGCGGACAACTCATGGAGGATATTCACATAGACATTACCGCTGTCTTTCACCATTTCGACAGCTCTCTACAGGTACATATCAATGTTACTCGTTCCATTCATCGTTTTTGAATTTGAATTTATTAACAGTATAAATCTTTTAGAAAAAAAGTCAACACATTTTTCTATATTTTTTGAATATTGCAACTACTGAAAAAGCGAGAAAACGTTTATTATATTAATCACAATGACTATTTTGTTTAAAAATTTTTTTTAGGGGGTATAGTAAAATTAAGCATCGATACATTGTGTTATTAAAATAGAATTAATAATGATACGAAAACAGGAGGACGCGTTATGGAGTTCATGAAAGCACTTGAAAACAGGAGATCTCATTATGCAATAGGAAGAGAAGTAAGCATTTCGAATGAGACTGTATCAGAAATCGTAAGAGAAGCCCTCAGGCATACTCCGTCGGCATACAACTCACAGAGCGCAAGAGCTGTTGTGCTGTTCGGAAATCATCATGACAGGCTATGGAACATCGTCATGGAAAAGCTGAGAGAAATAGTTGCTCCTGAGAAGTTTGAGCCTACAGAGAAAAAAGTAAATGCCTTCAAGGCGGGATATGCTACTGTGCTGTTCTTTGATGACTCGACTACGACAGAAGGACTCCAGAAGAGATTTCCTCTTTACAGCAGGAATTTCGGGATATGGGCTGACCAGGCGAATGGAATGGCCCAGCACTCTGTGTGGGTAGCTCTCGAGCAGGAAGGCCTCGGCGCATCTCTCCAGCACTATAACGAGCTGATAGAGGAGGCAGTACGGGAAGAATGGGGACTCGATGCGGGATGGAAGCTGACTGCGCAGATGCCTTTTGGAAATATAGTCACGCCTCCGGGAGACAAGGAGTTCATGGACATAAACGAAAGAGTAAAGGTGTTTGTAGAATAAGACTTAAATTTTCTGTTGTAAAATCATCAGATTTCTGTATAATATTCTTAATACTTCAGCTGACCGGCTTATATTCTGAAAGGAGTATAGGCCTTTTGATTTTCAGGAAAGAAACAGAGGAGAAAGAATGATAGAAGAAATACTCAGGCACAACAGAGCATTCGTGGAGGAAAAGAGATACGACAGATTCATAACAAATAAATATCCTGACAAGAAGATAGCCATTCTGTCATGCATGGACACAAGGCTCACAGAGCTTCTTCCGGAAGCGCTCGGAATAAAAAACGGCGATGTTAAGATTATAAAGAATGCCGGCGGAGGAATTGCGCATCCTTTCGGCAGCGTTGTCAGAAGCCTTATCGTAGCAATCTATGATCTGGGCGTGGAAGAGATAATGGTTATTGGCCACACGGACTGCGGAGTTCAGCACATGGACAGCGCAAAACTCATTGATAAGATGAAGGAAAGAGGCGTGTCAGAAGAGACCCTTGGCCTTATAAACTACTGTGGCATAGATTTTGAATCCTGGCTGAGCGGTTTTGAGTGCGCAGAGGACTCTGTAAGAGAAAGCGTCAATATACTGAAGACGCATCCACTTATTCCGACAAACATAGTTGTGAGAGGATTTATAATAGATTCTACAACGGGAGAGCTTATAGAAACGCAGAAGTAAATGAATACAAAATTTCTGGTTGTAAAAATTCCGTATTAATGATAGAATGAAGTTATATGAGGCGGGCAAAAAAGTAAATAAACTATTGACAAAAGCCACTGTATTTATATAAAATATAAAGGGTAATTGTGCTCACGTGGCTCAGTCGGCAGAGCGTCGCCTTGGTAAGGCGGAGGTCGGCGGTTCGAATCCGCTCGTGAGCTCCAAAAAATCAAGAACAAACTTACTTAACAATTCTTTGAGGAGGAATAAAACAATGGCTAAGGCTAAATTCGAAAGAAATAAACCACACGTTAACGTTGGAACAATCGGACACGTTGACCACGGTAAAACTACACTTACAGCAGCTATCACAAAAACACTTCACACAAGATACGGATTTGGAGCAGCAGTAGACTTTGACAAAATAGATAAGGCACCAGAAGAAAGAGAAAGAGGAATCACAATATCAACGTCACACGTTGAGTACGAGACTCCAAACAGACACTACGCACACGTTGACTGCCCAGGCCATGCTGACTACGTAAAGAACATGATCACAGGAGCAGCTCAGATGGACGGAGCAATCCTTGTTTGTTCAGCAGCAGACGGTCCAATGCCGCAGACAAGAGAGCATATCCTTCTATCAAGACAGGTTGGAGTACCATACATCGTAGTATTCCTTAACAAATGCGACATGGTAGACGACGAAGAGCTTCTTGAGCTTGTAGAAATGGAAGTAAGAGAGCTTCTTAACGAGTATGAATTCCCAGGCGATGACACTCCAATAATAAGAGGATCAGCACTTAAGGCGCTTGAAGATCCAAACAGCGAGTGGGGCGACAGAATAATAGAGCTTTTCGAGCAAATCGATTCATATATCCCAGAGCCAGAAAGAGCAGTAGACAAGCCATTCCTTATGCCAGTAGAGGACGTATTCTCAATCTCAGGTAGAGGAACAGTTGCAACAGGAAGAGTAGAAAGAGGAATCCTTAAAGTATCTGACGAAGTAGAAGTAGTTGGACTTACAGAAGTTCCAAGAAAAGTAGTAGTAACAGGAGTAGAGATGTTCAGAAAGCTTCTTGATCAGGCTCAGGCAGGAGACAACATAGGAGCACTTCTTAGAGGAGTAGCAAGAGACGAGATCGAAAGAGGACAGGTTATGGCGAAGCCAGGATCAATCAAGCCTCATACAAAGTTCGAAGCTCAGGTATACGTTCTTAAGAAGGAAGAGGGTGGAAGACATACTCCATTCTTCAAAGGATACAGACCACAGTTCTACTTCAGAACAACAGACGTTACAGGTGACATCACACTTCCAGAAGGAGTAGAGATGGTAATGCCAGGAGACGACGTAAACATGATAGTTGAGCTTATCACTCCAATCGCAATCGAAGAAGGACTAAGATTCGCAATCAGAGAAGGTGGAAGAACAGTAGGATCAGGAGTAGTTGTTGCAATACTTGCTGACTAATTTGAGACCTTACAGGACTGAAAAATAATATAATGCTGCATATCTGACATTTGTCAGGTATGCAGTTTTTTTATGAAAAAAATTTAACGAAACATATTGATAACATATTGACAAGTTCATTAAAATGAAATATTATATAAGCATGAAGTAGATAATTTCACAAACATGAAAATAAAAAGGAGAATAAAAATGCTTAAGGTGAACGAGTATTTTGATGGAAAAGTAAAATCGATAGGATGCAGCAACTCAGAGGGAGAGCTCACGGTTGGAGTAATGGCGGTTGGAGAATTCGTGTTTTCCACATCTAAAAAAGAGTTCATGACAGTAGTGAGTGGAGAGCTTGAAGTGCTTCTTCCAGGCGAGAGCGAGAAGAGAACAATAGGAAAAGGCGAGCAGTTCATAGTGCCTGCAAATGAAAAATTTGATGTGAAGGTTGCGCAGGAAACAATATATACCTGCAGATATGAATAAAAGGGGAAAAAATGGAAAATCTCATATTTAACATACAGAAGTATTCTATTCATGACGGTGAAGGAATAAGGACTACAGTTTTCTTCAAGGGATGTCCTATGGAGTGCAAATGGTGCCACAATCCTGAAAGCCAGTCATATCGTCCCGATGTGATGCATAATACGGAAAAATGTGTTCAGTGTGGAAGTTGTATAGAGAAATGTCCTCAGAAAGCGATATCTGTAAAAGATGGAATAATTTCGACATCTGCTGACAGATGCAATTTCTGCGACACCTGCACCGATTCATGTATAGGAAATGCGAGAGAAATAGCGGGAAAAACATATACTGTAGATGAAATAATGAAGGAAATAGAAAAAGACAAGATGTTCTATGAACAGTCAGGTGGGGGAGTGACTCTTTCGGGCGGAGAGGTAATGACTCAGGATATGGATTACATACTTGGGATACTGAAGAAATGCAAGAGGCTGGGATATCGTGTAAACATAGATACATGCGGACATGCGGTATTTGAAAACTTTGAGAGGATCCTGCCTTATGTAGACACATTCCTTTATGATATCAAGCATATGGATAATGAGATTCACAGAGAGCTCACAGGTCAGGGAAACGAAATGGTTCTTGGAAATCTCGAAAAGCTGAGTGAAAAAGGGGCGAAAATAAATATAAGGATGCCGCTGGTAGAAGGGGTAAACAGCGATGATGAGCATATTGGAAGAGTCATAGATTTTCTTAAGAAGCTCAAGATAGAAAAGGTAAATCTGCTTCCTTATCACAACACGGGAAAAAGCAAGTACGAAAGAATGGGCATGACTTACGAAGGCGACAGCTACAGTGCGCCGGACATGGACAGGATGGAAGCGATAAGACTTAGATTCGAAAAAAATAATTTTAATGCCAGAATAGGAGGATAATTCTCATGGAAAGAGGAATGAACGAAAGAGTCAGGAAGCTTAGAAAACAGAGCATGGAGGCGGTGCCTCACATCGACATCGAAAGGGCAAAGCTTATCACGGAGGCTTATAAAAAATACGAAGGAAGCGTTTCGATACCTGAGCTTAGAGCACTTGCATTCAAGTATTACATGGAAAACAGGACGCTCTGCATAAACGAAGATGAGCTTATCGTTGGGGAAAAAGGAGATTCTCCGCAGGCTTCTCCTACATTCCCTGAGCTTTGCTGCCATACGCTTGAGGATATGGATGTAATGGACTCAAGGGACATAATATTCTTCAAGGTGGACGATAAGACGAGAGAGTTCCATAAAGAAGAAATAATACCATACTGGGAAAACAGGTCGCTGAGACACAAGATACTTAACAATATCGGAGACGAGTGGAAAAGATGCTATGAAGCTGGTATATTCACGGAGTTCATGGAGCAGAGAGGCCCTGGACATACTGTAGGAGGAGACCTTTTCTACAAGAAGGGATTCCTTCAGCTTAAGCAGGAGGCTCAGGATTCGATAGACAGACTTGATTTCATGAACGACAGAGAGGCGCTTTCAAAAAAGCATCAGCTGGAGGCAATGAAGATAGCATGTGATGCCATAATCATCTATGCAAAGAGATACAGCGAATATGCGAGAGATATGGCTGAGAAGGAAGAAAACTCAGCAAGAAAGCAGGAGCTTCTGACAATTGCGCATAACTGTGACGTGGTTCCGGCAAATCCGCCTCAGAACTATTATCAGGCAATTCAGATGTACTGGTTCGTTCATATAGGAGTAACTACAGAGCTGAATCCTTGGGATGCATTCAGCCCGGGAAGACTGGACCAGCATCTTTATCCATTCTACAAGGTAGATGTAGCTGAAGGAAGTCTTGACGATGACAAGGCTCTTGAGCTTCTTGAGTGCCTTTGGGTAAAGTTCAACAACCAGCCAGCTCCTCCAAAAGTAGGGATAACACTAAAGGAAAGTTCGACATATACTGACTTTGCCAACATCAACACCGGCGGAATAGCTCCGGACGGAAGCGATGGAGTTAACGAAGTGAGCTACCTTATACTCGACTGCATGGACGAGATGAGACTGCTTCAGCCGAGCTCAAATGTTCAGATAAGCAGAAAGACGCCTCAGAGCTTTGTAAAGAGAGCGTGTGAGATATCAAGAAAAGGCTGGGGACAGCCGGCCTTCTACAACACGGAGGCCATAGTTCAGGAGCTCCTAAACGCAGGAAAGAAGCTTGAAGACGCAAGAAAAGGCGGAACGAGCGGATGCGTGGAGACTGGAGCATTCGGAAATGAAGCATATATACTGACTGGATACATGAACCTTCCAAAGATTGTCGAGCTTACACTCACAAACGGATATGACGTGGTATCAAAGCAGCAGCTGGGACTTCAGACTGGAGATCCAAGGGATTTCAAGTCATACGAGGAACTGTTTGATGCATACAGAAAGCAGGTTGAGTACTTCATAGACATCAAGATAAAGGGAAACAACATCATAGAGAATATATATGCTCAGTATATGCCGGTTCCATTCCTTTCACTTGTTACAAATGACTGCATTACAAACGGAAAAGACTACAATGCAGGTGGAGCAAGATACAACACGAACTACATCCAGGGTGTTGGAATAGGAACTATCACAGACTCTCTTTCAGCTATAAAATACAATGTATATGACAATAAGAAGTTCACTATGGATGAGATGCTCAAGGCTGTGGAAAACAACTTCGAGGGCTATGAGGAAATCCACAACCTTGTGTGCAACAAGACTCCTAAATACGGAAATGACGATGACTATGCAGATGAGATAATGAGAAGCGTATTCGACCTTTACCACGATACAGTTACCGGCAGACCTAACATGAAGGGTGGAAAGTACAGAATCAACATGCTTCCTACAACATGCCACGTTTATTTCGGTGAGGTAATGATAGCAAGCCCTAACGGAAGACTTGCGCACAAGCCGGTTTCAGAAGGAATATCTCCTGAAAAGGGAGCTGACACAAAAGGTCCTACAGCAGTAATAAAATCATGCTCAAAGATGGATCATCTTTCAACCGGAGGAACGCTGCTGAATCAGAAGTTCGCGCCTGCAGTAGTAGCAGGAGAGACAGGGCTTGATCAGATGGCCAACCTTGTAAGGACATACTTCAACATGGATGGACACCACATACAGTTCAACGTAATAGACAGAGAAACTCTTATAGATGCTCAGAAGAATCCTCAGGATTACAAAGACCTCATCGTAAGGGTTGCGGGATACAGTGACCACTTCCACAACCTGAGCAGAGAGCTTCAGGACGAAATAATAGGAAGAACAGATCAGACATTCAACTAAACAGCTACAAACCTGCCAGGGCAGATTTTCTGCCTTGGTTTGTTTGCATGCCAGTGGTAGAATATAATTAAAACAGCTAAACGAGAGGAAGAGAAGATGAACAGGAAAATTGGATTCATAGGTTGTGGAAATATGGCAAAAGCGATGATAGGCGGGATAATAGAGTCAAAGATCGTAAACCCTCAGGACGTAATTGCGAGTGACGGTTATATGCCATCGCTTGAAGGAACAAGTGAGAAATACGGGATAAAGATAACTCAGGACAATAAAGAGGTAGCGTCATCATCCGATGTGGTATTCCTTGCGGTAAAGCCAAACATGTATGAAGCGGTTATCGATGAGATAAAAGACTCAGTTGATGAAAAAACCATGATAGTAACCATCGCTCCGGGAAAAACTCTTGCAAACATAGAAAAATGCTTTGGAAAAAAGGTAAAGGTCCTGAGGACTATGCCAAACACGCCAGCGCTTGTAGGAGCTGGAGTTACTGCAGTGTGTCCGAATTCGGAGATAAATAAGGAAGAATTTGAAGCGCTCAGAGAGATAATCGGCACATTCAGCCTGGTGGAGCAGGTAGACGAAAAGCTTTTTGATGCGGTAGTTTCAGTAAGCGGATCTTCACCTGCATATGTGTTCATGTTCATAGAGGCTATGGCTGATGCAGCGGTAATACAGGGAATGCCAAGAGACAAGGCTTACAGATTTGCTGCTCAGGCAGTAATGGGAAGCGCAAAGATGCTTCTTGAGACTGGAAAGCATCCAGGTGAACTCAAGGATATGGTGTGCTCTCCTGGAGGGACTACGATAGAGGCTGTGGCCGTGCTTGAGGAAAAAGGTTTCAGGACTGCGGTTATAGAAGCTATGAGAGCCTGCGGAGAAAAATCATCAAAAATGTAACAGAATCATGAAATATTCGGATAATATAGCTTTCATTTTTAATTGTGAAATGAGACATATTCAGTTATAATAAATCAAGGATACAATTTAAGGAGATGATAGCTATGAATGAAATGACGGATATAGGCCTGATAGTGAACAAGCTCAGAAAAGAGAAAAAGATAACCTTAAAGGAAATGAGCGACAAGTCGGGACTCTCAACCGGATTCCTTTCTCAGTTTGAGAGGGGAATGACTACTATTGCGGTAGATTCGCTTATGGTAATCGCGAAGATACTGGAGGTGGATCTTGACATATTCTTTCAGAAGAAAATCGGATCATGCGGACAGGAAATACTGATAAGAAGCTATGACAGAGATGTTTCCTCCGTTAACTCCAAATATATACAGTTCAACCTGGTAAGAAATGTAGCAGGCGCAGATTTCCTTCCGAGGATTTATGAGATATTGCCATCGAGATATGAGGATAAAGCTACTGAAAACTATGTCCATGAAGGCGTAGAGTTCATCTATGTGCTTGAGGGCGTCCTGACTATACACATAAAAAACAGGACCTATGAGATGTATCCGGAGGACAGTATATATCTTGACTCGCATACTCCGCACAACTGGGAGAACAACACCAACAAGGTAGTGAGGATACTCACGGTAAATTCACCTAATCCGTACTACACGGAGCTTGCAGAAAAGATAAGCAAAGAATCCGAAAAATCTAAAACACAGAAATAATCGTATCAAGAACGCCTTTGGAGGAATTTCAGAGGCGTTTTTTTATGGACATAAAAACCTTGATATGCCTGAATTTATTAAAAAATTTTATTAAAATTATGACAATATACTTTAAACAATCTTGACCTTAGAGTTCATTGAACATATAATATAATAAGAAATTATACTCATATTACTGCATTTTAGGTTATGATTTCTAAAGATACATATCTCTTTAAGAATTTAAAAATATGAAATAACACAAGGAGGTTTAATGAAAATTAAAAAAATAAACATCAGTAGAGTTCTAAGGAAATCGGCTGTGGGCGAAGCTGGAAAAAAGTTTATGTGGGACCGAAAAAAAGTCTCTATTGAAAAGAGAATGTATTTCGGATTCGCTGTCATAACGGCAATGATAGTACTTATGGCGGCTGTATCGGTTACAACGGGCAGCAGCATCAACTCGGTTACAAAAGGGATGACTCAGGGCAGGTAAACATAGCCATAAATCAGGTTTCAGATGTCGTGCAGTCAAATTCAGCGACATCGGAGCAGAGCGCTGCAGCAAGCGAGGAGCTCGCAGGGCAGGCTCAGGCGCTCAGGGATATGGTAAGCAGATACAAGCTTAAGTAAATTTTGAAATCTCCATATCGTTCAATCATAGAGCGATGTGGAGATTTTTTGAGTTTTTGAATGCAAACATGGGTATCAACTGATTATGATATAATAAAGACAGCAATTAAATTATTAAAAAGAGAGAGGTAAAGCATGAGGATAGTTGTAATCGACGGACAGGGCGGAGGAATGGGGAAATCCATAATAGAGAATATAAGAAAAAAATATCATGACAGCGAGATAATAGCGGTAGGAACCAACTCTCTCGCTACATCCGCTATGCTCAGAGCAGGAGCGAGCGCAGGCGCTACGGGAGAAAATGCCGTGATATTCAACTGCGGAGAGGCTGATATAATAGCAGGTCCGGTTGGAATATGCTTTGCGAATTCTATGCATGGGGAGATAAGCCCTGCAATGGCATCTGCAATATCATCAAGCAGGGCTGAAAAGGTACTCATACCCATGTCCAAATGTCATGCTCATATAATCGGGATAGCCGAAAGGTCATTTGGATCCTATATAGAAGAGATGATGGAGAAGCTTGAATCGATCATGAGATAAGGAGGCTTGCAGATGAAGAAAAGCAAAAGTCCTTATAGAACCAGGACACATGACATAGTTCTGACTGGAATATTCATTGGAATGGGAATACTTTTTCCCATAATGTTCAATATGGTCGGAATGACCGGGAGCGTATTTCTTCCTATGCATATACCTGTCATGCTTGCATGCATAGTCTGCGGGGCCTTCTATGGAATGACTGCAGGGATAGTGGTTCCATTCATATCGTCATTTATAAGCGGAACTCCCGCCATATATCCGGTAGCCGTCTACATGGCATTTGAGCTTGCCGCCTACGGTATTCTGTGTGGTCTGCTTTCGAGGAGGCTGGGCCTAATTCTTACGCTTGCGATTTCAATGATCGGAGGAAGATTAGTGCTGGCTGTAGCGCAGCTTATACTTCTTGGAGCAGCGGGAAGGCAGTTCACATTCGAGGCATTCATAACAGCTTCCTTCATTACAGCTATTCCGGGGATAATACTTCAGTTCGTAGCAGTGCCTGTCATAGTAAGGGCTCTCAGGAAAAACCATATGATTCAATAAAATGCCTGAAAATCAATGCCTGCAATGGACGATTGAAAATCATCGAACATTGGCAATCGATTTCACTTGATAAAGTACGATATTTTTGGTAATATTAGAAGGGAATATTTTCAGAAGGAGCATTCATATGAATATTAATGAAATACTCAGCAAAGTGGACCATACTTTGCTTGCACAGACATCTACATGGGAGCAGATAAAGCAGACCTGTGATGATGCAGTAAAATACAAGGCAGCAAGTGCATGCATACCTCCGTCTTTCGTAAAGAGAGCAAAGGAGCATGTAGGAGAAAATCTTGCTATATGTACAGTCATTGGATTTCCAAACGGATACATGACGACGCCTGTAAAGGTTTTCGAGACAAAGGCGGCGCTTGAAGACGGCGCTGATGAGATTGATATGGTAATAAACATAGGTGACCTCAAGGATGGCAATCATGAAGCTGTACTCAGCGAAATAAGTCAGATAAAGCAGGCCTGCGGGGATAAGATACTAAAGGTCATAATCGAGACATGCCTTCTTACCGAAGAGGAGATGATCGTGATGTGCGATCTTGTAACGAGAGCGAAGGCCGACTATATAAAGACATCTACAGGATTCAGCACTTCTGGTGCAAAGAGAGAGGATATAATCCTTTTCAGGAAGCATCTTGGGGAAAATGTAAAGATAAAAGCGGCAGGCGGAATAAGCAGCCTCGAAGATGCTGAGGACTTCATAGCTCTTGGTGCAGACAGGCTTGGAACCAGCAGGATAATAAAGATAGTCAAAAATGAAGAAGCTCCAAAAGGGACATATTAGAATATAAATGTCTTAAATAATAACAGTATAAAATATTTAGAAATCATGAGGTGAAATTATGAGCAACATACCAACTCCACATATTACTGCAAAGCAGGGCGATTTTGCTGAAACAGTCCTGATGCCGGGCGATCCGCTGAGAGCAAAATTCATAGCTGAGACATTCCTTGAAAATGCCGAGCTTGTAAACAATGTAAGAGGGATACATGGATACACAGGATATTACAATGGAAAGAGAGTTTCCGTAATGGCAAGCGGAATGGGAATGCCTTCAATCGGAATATATTCCTATGAGCTCTACAATTTTTATGATGTAAAGAACATAATAAGGATAGGCTCTGCAGGGGCAATACATCCGGACCTTAAAATAATGGATATCGCCATAGGAATGGGAGCATGTACAAATTCAAACTATGTGTCACAGTATGGTCTTCCGGGAAACCTGGCGCCTATAGCAAGCTTTGAGCTCCTCAGAAAAGCTGTGGATACTGCCGAAGACATGGGTCTGAGCTTCAAGGTGGGAAATCTTTATTCTTCAGATACGTTCTATGATGACATGAGCAGGCTTGGAGAATGGCAGAGAATGGGCGTGCTTGCCGTAGAGATGGAAGCAGCTGCGCTTTACATGAATGCCATGAGAGCAGGCAAGAATGCGCTTGCGATATGCACGATCTCTGACTGTCCGTTTACAGGAGAGGCAAGCTCGGCAGAAGAAAGACAGAACTCATTCACGCAGATGATGAAGCTTGCGCTTGAAATAGCATAGGGGCAGCTCATTTAAATTAAGGAGATAGCCATGATAGATTATGAAAAGCTCATAACAGAGGCACTTCACGCCAGGGAAGCTGCATATGTGCCCTATTCGAAGTTTTCGGTAGGAGCAGCGCTTCTGTGTGACAGCGGTGAGATAATAAGAGGCTGCAATATAGAAAATGCTGCATACAGCCCTACAAATTGCGCTGAAAGGACAGCGATTTTCAAGGCTGTAAGCGAAGGCAAGATGCAATTCACAGCAATAGCCGTAGTGGGAGGGCCTCAGGAAGCTCCTCCGGCAGAGATAATATCTCCGTGTGGAGTATGCAGGCAGGTAATGATGGAGTTCTGCGATCCGGATGCGTTTGAGGTGATACTTGCCAAAGATGAGAGGGAATACAGAATTTACAAGCTCAGCGAGCTCCTGCTGCTGGGATTTTCACCAAAGAATCTATTGAAAAACATATAGATTTGAGTGCTCATGAGAATTTAAAGGCATGAAATTCATTTGAAAGACTCTTGTTTAAATGAGCATTCCAAAAAAACAGGAAAAGGCTTTTATTTTAATGACAAATGTGATAATATTTGTAGTGGTAACTAATATTATCAAAAAATCGGGAGGATATTATGAAAAAATTACTTAGCTTAATGCTTGTAATGGTACTTGGAATATCAGTACTTACAGGCTGTTCTGGCGGAGATTCAGACAGTGGCTCTAACACTCATGAGCTTGCTCTGATCACTGACGTTGGAACAATCGATGACAAATCGTTCAACCAGGGTGCGTGGGAAGGTCTCGTTAAGTATGCAACAGAAAACGAAATAACTCACAAATACTATCAGCCATCTGAAAAAACTACAGATGCATATCTTTCATCAATCGATCTTGCTGTTAAAGCGGGAGCGAAGGTAGTAGTAACACCGGGATATCTTTTTGAGCCTGCAGTATTCAAGGCACAGGATACTTACCCAGATGTAAAGTTCATACTTCTTGATGGAACTCCACAAGATGGAACTTACACTGAATTCAAATTAAATGAGAACGTTTATTCAGTATTCTACGCTGAAGAGCAAGCTGGTTTCCTTGCAGGATATGCTGCAGTTAAAGAAGGATACACTAAGCTTGGATTCATGGGTGGAATGGCAGTTCCTGCAGTTGTAAGATTCGGATACGGATTCGTACAGGGAGCTGAATATGCAGCTGGAGAAATGGGAATCACAGGACTTGATGTTAAATACAACTACACTGGAGATTTCAAGGCTACTCCTGAAGTTCAGTCTAAGGCTGCTTCATGGTACCAGGGTGGAACAGAAGTTATATTCGCATGTGGCGGAGCTGTAGGAAACTCAGTTATGGCTGCTGCGGAAGCTTCAAGCGGAAAAGTTATCGGAGTTGACGTTGACCAGTCTGCAGAATCTGCAACTGTAATAACTTCAGCTATGAAGATGCTTGGACAGTCAGTATATGATGCTATAGCAGCATACTATGCAGATTCATTCCCAGGCGGAGTGAGCGCTACTCTTGGAGCTGACGTTGATGGTGTTGGTCTTCCAATGGAAAACAGCAAATTCGAAGTATTCACTCAGGCAGATTATGATGCTATCTACGCAAAACTCGTTGCTGGCGAAATATCTATAATGAAAGATAAAGACGGCGATGCAGAAGTTAAGCTTGCAGATATACCAGTATCAGCTGTAGCTGTTGAAGAAATAGCTTAATACCTGTTAAAAAGGATTTCATGCAGAATAATGTAATAAAGGAGAAAAGGTGTGGAATATACACACCTTTTTTCAAATTCATAAAGATATGGAAAATTTGGAAAATACAGACAAAAAACATGTTTTGCATTTAAAGAGGCTTAAAATTGGGAATATTTCATAGTAACCGACCAGTATTTATTTGAACTGATATTTTTATTAAATTTATAAAGAATGGAGATAATATGAGTTATTGTATCGAAATGATAAACATAACCAAAGAATTTCCCGGAATAATCGCTAATGACAATATAACGCTGCAGGTAAAAAAGGGCGAGATCCATGCGCTTCTTGGTGAGAACGGCGCGGGAAAATCCACTCTGATGAGTGTGCTTTTCGGACTTTATCAGCCTGAAAAAGGAATCATAAAAAAAGATGGCCAGGAAGTAAAAATAAAGAATCCAAATGATGCCAATGACCTCGGAATCGGAATGGTGCATCAGCATTTCAAGCTCGTAGAAGACTTTACTGTCCTTGAGAACATAGTGCTTGGAATGGAAACGACAAAGCATGGCGTGCTAAAGATGGAAGATGCCAGAAAAAAGGTAATGGAGCTGAGCGAACGCTACAATCTTTCCATAGACCCGGATTCGAAGATTGAGGATATAACTGTAGGAATGCAGCAGAGAGTAGAGATACTCAAGATGCTCTACAGGGACAACGAAGTCCTGATATTCGATGAACCAACGGCAGTGCTTACCGCAGCTGAGATAGATGAACTGCTTAACATAATGAAAAACCTTATAGGTGAAGGAAAGAGCATAATATTCATAACTCACAAGCTCAATGAGATAAAGCGTGCGGCAGACAGATGTACCGTGCTCAGAAAAGGAAAATATATAGGTACAGTAGAAGTTGCAGAAACCTCGAAGGAAGAGCTTTCAAGGATGATGGTCGGAAGGGATGTCAGCTTTGAAGTGGATAAATCTCCTTCAAATCCAGGAAATGTAATACTCGAGGTAAAGAATCTCAGCGTAAAGTCCAAGACTTCTCAAAAAAGCCTGCTGAACAATGTCAGCTTCAAGGTGAGAGCGGGAGAGATCCTAAGCATTGCAGGGATAGAGGGCAATGGACAGTCGGAGCTCGTATATGCAATAACCGGACTTATGAAATCAAACGGCGGAGAGATAATCCTTAACGGAAAGAACATAGAAAATGAGTCCATAAGAAACAGGACGCTCACGGGAATGGGCCATATACCGGAAGACAGGCACAAGCACGGTCTGGTGCTCGACTACACGCTCGCTGAGAACATGATACTTCAGACCTACTTCAAGGAGCCTTTCCAGAAGAACGGATTCCTCCAGAACAATGAGATCGAGAAGTACTCAGACAGGCTCATAAAGCAGTTTGACGTCAGGAGCGGCCAGGGCTCAGATACTGTAGCAAGGAGCATGTCAGGCGGTAATCAGCAGAAAGCTATAATAGCAAGAGAGATAGACAGAGATCCTATGCTGCTCGTTGCGGTTCAGCCTACCAGAGGACTTGATGTAGGGGCTATAGAATATATCCACAAGCAGCTTGTAAACGAGAGAGATGAAGGAAGAGCAGTTCTTATGGTATCGCTTGAGCTGGATGAGGTAATGAATGTAAGTGACAGGATACTGGTGATTTACGAGGGAGAGCTCGTAGGAGAATTCAAGCCGGAGGAAATCACAGTCGAGGAGCTTGGACTGTATATGTCAGGCTCAAAAAGGAGGGAACTAAATGAATAAGAAACTTAAGAACTATCTGCTTGGGCCTGCCTTTGAGAGTTTTCTTTCATCATTCTCGGCGATACTTATTGGGCTTCTGTTTGGATTTCTTATACTGCTTATAAGCCATCCGAGTCAGGCGCTTCCGGGCTTTATGACTATACTGCTTGGAGGATTCACCGGGGGAGCCAAGGGTCTTGGAGACGTTCTGTATTTTGCGACGCCTCTTATACTGACTGGACTTTCGGTTGGATTTGCGTTCAAGACGGGACTGTTTAACATAGGAGCACCGGGACAGTTTGTCCTTGGTTCATATTTTGCAGTGTATGTAGGAATCAAATTCACGTCAATACCGCCTTCAATCCACTGGATAGTGGCACTTGCTGCCGGAATAGCAGGAGGAGCTCTGTGGGGAGCGATCCCAGGGCTCCTTAAGGCTTACAGGAATGTGCATGAGGTTATCGCCTCAATCATGATGAACTATATAGGTATATATCTTGTGAACATGCTCGTAAAAAATGATACAGCTATCTTTGATACGCTCAAGAACCAGTCAAAGACACCTGCAAAGGGAGCTATAATACCAAAGATGGGCCTTGACAACCTCTATGGAACCTCGAGCGTAAATGGTGGGATATTCATTGCTCTTATTGCGGTAATAGTGATTTATATAGTCCTTAACAAGACGACTTTCGGATATGAACTGAAGGCATGCGGACACAACCGTGAAGCCAGCAGATATGCAGGAATCAATGAAAAGAAGAGCATAGTGATGTCCATGATAATATCAGGTGCGCTTGCAGGGCTTGGAGGAGCGCTTCTGCTTCTTGCAGGAGCAGGAAAGCATCTCGAGGTAGTCGACATACTTCCGGCAGAAGGATTCAACGGAATACCGGTAGCGCTTCTGGGAATGTCACATCCGGTAGGGATACTGCTCGCAGCGCTGTTCATAGCCTATATAAACCAGGGCGGATTCTATCTTCAGCTGTATAACTTCGTACCGGAGATAATCACGATAATAACCGCATCCATAGTGTACTTCAGTGCATTCGCACTGGTATTCAGAAGGCTGATTTCAAATACAAGGAAAAAACATTCGGGTGACAACCGGCCAAATGTCAACAGTGAGCCTGAAGTCACGAAAAAACAGGGAGAGGAGGAGATTGTATAATGGGCATAGTATTCTTTTTATTCCAGCAGACCATGTTTTTCTCTATTCCTCTTCTGATAGTAGCTCTTGGAGGAATGTTCAGTGAAAGAGCAGGGGTAGTAAATATCGCGCTTGAAGGTATAATGGTAATCGGAGCATTTTCAAGCATATTCTTCATAAACATCATGCAGAAGACCGGCGCCATGAGCGGCCAGCCGCTTCTTCTTACGGCAATTCTGGTTGCAGCTCTTGCCGGAGGTCTTTATTCACTGCTTCATGCATATGCAGCCATAAACATGAGCGCAAACCAGGTAATAAGCGGTACCGCACTCAATATGTTCGCTCCTGCGTTTGCAATATATACGGCTCGTATGATACAGGGGCTTCAGCAGGTGCAGTTTACTAACCAGTTCAGGATACCATCAGTTCCTGTGCTTGGCAGCATACCGGTCATAGGACCTATGTTCTTCCAGAACACATATATAACGACCTTTATAGGACTTCTTATACTTGCAGTATCGACATTTGTTATAAACAAGACTAAATTTGGACTAAGACTCAGAGCGTGCGGAGAGCATCCTGGCGCGGCTGATTCTGTGGGTATCAATGTTTACAGGATGCGTTATGCAGGAGTCTTCATCTCAGGAATACTCGGCGGTATAGGAGGGCTCGTATTCGTAATTCCGACATCCATAAACTTCAATGCGGATGTTGCCGGATACGGATTCCTTGCACTTGCCGTTCTTATATTCGGTCAGTGGAGACCGATAAAGATACTGATCGCCGCATTCTTCTTTGGGACTGCAAAGACGATTGCATCAACTTATGCTATTGTGCCTTTCCTTGCGAACTCGGGAGTGCCGGACAATATATACAAGATGATACCGTATGTTGCGACTCTTGTGCTTCTTGCATTCACGTCTGACAAATCGGCAGCACCAAAAGCCGCAGGAGAGCCTTACGACAAGGGAGCGAGATAATATGAGAATGTATGATATCATTCATAAAAAAAGACAGGGTGAGCACCTTTTAAAAGAAGAAATAGAATTTTTCATAAATGGATACTCAAAGGGCGAGATTCCGGACTATCAGGCGGCGGCGCTTCTTATGGCTATATTCTTCATGGATATGGATATAAGAGAAACTACGGACCTTACGCTTGCGATGGCACATTCAGGAGACATGGTAGATCTTTCACCGATCTCCGGGATAAAGGTAGACAAGCACTCAACAGGCGGAGTAGGAGACAAGACGACGCTTGTTATAACTCCGATAGTGGCGTCCTGCGGACCAAAGATCGCAAAGATGTCAGGTAGAGGCCTTGGCCATACAGGAGGTACTGTAGACAAGCTTGAGTCTATACCTGGGCTCAGGACGAGTTTTACCATGGAGGAGTTTTTTGAGATTGTAAACAGGACAGGCATATCGGTGATAGGCCAGTCAGGAAATCTCGCTCCGGCAGACAAGAAGCTGTATGCTCTCAGAGATGTTACCGCTACAATAGATAAGATACCTCTGATTGCCTCAAGCATAATGAGCAAAAAGCTGGCAGCTGGATCGGACTGCATCCTGCTTGACGTAAAATGCGGATCAGGAGCCTTCATGAAGGAGCTTGACAGCGCAGTAGAGCTGGCACAGATAATGGTTAATATAGCTGAAAATGCCGGAAGAAGGTGCACTGCGCTCGTGACCGACATGGATGTGCCTCTTGGCGAGAACGTAGGCAACATACTCGAGGTAATGGAAGCGATAGATGTACTCAAGGGACAGGGACCTGCCGACCTCAGACATGAATGCATAGAGCTTTCGGCAGAGATGCTCCACCTTGCGGGAATGGGCTCTCTTGAGCAGTGCAGAACTCTTGCAGAAGATTCGATAAGCAGCGGAAGAGCCTTTGATAAATTCGTGGAAATGGTAGAAGGCCAGGGCGGAGACTCGTCCTATGTGCTTGATACATCCAAATTTGAAAAAGCAGCATTCACGCTTGAGGTGAAAGCGCCTGAGAGCGGATATATAACTGACATGGATACTGAAAAATGCGGGACAGCAGCGGTAGTGCTTGGCGCAGGAAGAAAGACCATGGAGTCTGTTATAGATTTTGCTGCAGGGCTTAAAATAAAGGCCAAGATCGGTGACAGGGTAGAAAAAGGACAGGTTATAGCAGTACTTTGCACAAACAACCAGGAATCCCTTGAGGAAGCTCAGAGGCTTTATCTCGAAGCAGTCACCATAGGTGACTCAAAGCCTCAGGACAGGCTTCAGGTAATGGCCAGGGTGGACAGAAACTCAAGGACCATATATTAGGATCTGATATTCAGAATATACAGCGTAAGAGCGCTTAAATGCAGATGGTTTTTAAATCCATCTGCATTTTTTAAAAAAAAGTGTTGACAAGCTGAAGAAAACAGGGTATTATTTCAATCATAGCAAAAAACAATAATTCACAAAACAAATGCGACGAAGTAGAGAAAAATATTTCAGACGTTTCAGAGAGTCGGTGGCAGGTGAAAACCGATAACAGAGAAATATATATTATACACTACCGAGCAGGCGAGTTAAAAGGATGAGGGAAGCCAAAAATCCGAGTAGACGAGCACGTGTACTCACGTTACAGGGTTAGAGATTGTCAGATCTTGATTGAGATATAGCTTCGGCTATAATTAGGGTGGTACCGCGAAGATTATTCGTCCCTATATCAGCACAAATTTGTGCTGATATAGGGACTTTTTTATTGCTCTGGCCAGAGAAAAGCATACCCGTCAATCAAATCTCACTCAAAATTAAAACACTTCAGGTGTGAAACTACAATTAATTTTAAGAGAAGAGAGGAAATTAAAATGAAAAAATTACAAAGCACAAAGGCATTAAAAAGGGGAAGGCTTGCAAAAGCTGCAGCAGCAATATTATCAATGACACTTTTACTGGCGGGATGTTCTCAGGAGCAGGATACCCAGGCATCAGGATCGCAGGATGAAAAGCTTAAGATTGGAATAACTCAGATCATAGACCACCCGGCGCTAAATGCATCAAGAGACGGGTTCATTCAGAGGCTTGAAGAGCTGGGGATAGATGCAGAGATAAGCATGCAGGATGCACAGGGAGATATAGCAAATGCTCAGATGATAGCAGAAAAATTCGTGAGCGATGACTCAGATCTCATACTTTCGATAGCTACTCCGACATCACAGGCAGCTCAGACAGCGACCAAGGGAAAAGACATACCGGTCATATTCACTGCAGTATCGGATCCGGTGTTCTCGGGGCTGCTTCAGAATGCAGATGCTCCTGAAGCCAACATTACGGGCGTGACGGATGCAGTGAGTATTGAAAACCGAAGAGCGATGTTTGAGATACTCAAGGAGCTTAATCCGGATATAAAGAGCGTGGGAATAGTATTCAACACAGGAGAATCAAACTCACAGGTACAGATAGAAGATATCGAAAAGGTTGCAGCAGAATTTGGAATAACCGTTGAAAAAACAGGGATTGCCACAATTACTGAAATAAATCAGGCGCTTGAATCGGTTGCAAAGAAATCAGATGCACTGATGCTGATAAATGACAATATGATAGCGTCTTCAATGGAGCTTATAGCATCTACTGCAAAAGAAAAAGGAATAATAACAATATCGGGAGATTCAAGCCATGTTGATTCGGGCGCACTTATATCAGTGGGAATAAGCTACTTCGATCTTGGCGTGCAGGCAGCAGACATGGCAAAGCAGATTCTTGTAGACGGGACTGAGATAAGCCAGATTCCGGTAAAGAGTTCATCAAATTTCATAAAGAAGGTAAACGCGGAAACTATGGCTGCATTAGGCCTTGATAAAGCTAATAAAGCGTTCGGTGACGCGCAGTTCACGGAATAATCGAGATAGAAAAGAAAGGAAGACATCATGAGCGGACTATTACAGGTAACTATCGAGCAGGGACTTATTTTCTCAGTGCTTTCGATAGGGGTTTATATAACATACAAGATACTGGACTTTCCGGATCTTTCGGTAGAGGGAACATTTCCACTTGGAGCATTTGTATTTGCAAAATTCATTCTTCTGGGAGCTTCTCCAGGCGCGGCAACACTTATGGCGCTGCTTGCCGGAGCTGCCGGAGGGCTTGTGACATACACGCTGAATATAAGATTCAGGATAAAGGCCATACTTGCCGGAATACTGACCATGACTCTACTCTACTCTGTCAACCTCAGGATAAACGGGAAATCCAACATAGGACTTTCATCCTTTGAGACTATATTTGACAGTTTTGGAAAAATGACGGTACTCATTGTGGTTGTATTTGCCGTAAAGTTGCTCATGGACAGATTTCTCAAGTCGGAAACAGGATATCTCCTTATCGCGACCGGAGACAATGAGACTCTCGTAAAATCTCTTGGACAGAATTCGGACAGGTACAAGATGATGGGCCTTATGATATCAAATGCACTTGTAGCGCTAAGCGGGGCTCTCATGGCACAGTCTCAGGGCTTTGTAGATATCACGATGGGGAATTCCATAATAGTGGTCGCGCTGGCATCTATTATCATAGGAGATACGGTCATGCAAAGGAGCAGCATACTCAAAGGGACTACAAGAGCGATCATAGGAGCCGTGGCATACAAAATGATAGGAGGGCTTGCTATAGAGATGGGACTTGCCCCTACGGATCTCAAGGCGATCAGCGCCTTCATAGTAATCGCCTTTCTGGCTTACAACAATATGAAGACATTAAAGCTGAAAAGTGCTGCTTAATTTGGATTGGAGGATAATATGTTAAAGATAAGAGGAATGAACAAAAGCTTCAACGCAGGAACCGAAAATGAAGCGAATATTTTTTGCAATTTCAATCTTGATATAAATGAGTGTGAAACCACTGTCATACTGGGAGCAAATGGATGTGGAAAGAGCACACTGTTCAACATAATAAGCGGAGTTATGCCGTGTGAATCGGGAGAGATATCTCTTGACGGCAAGAAGCTTGACGGACTGAGGGAGCACCAGAGATCAGCGCATATAGGAAGGGTCCATCAGAATCCTTCGCTGGGGGTATCGCCTTCGCTTACCATACTCGAGAACATGTCTCTCTCAGACAAGAAATGCTCGCGATTTGGATTCAGGAAACTCGTAAAAAAAGACCAGATAAACAGGTATACAGAAATGCTGAAGACTCTGGATCTGGGACTTGAGAACAAGCTCAACACTCAGGTGAAATTCCTCTCAGGAGGACAGAGGCAGTCACTGTCACTGCTTATGGCTACTATGAAAAGGCCTGATCTGCTGCTGCTCGATGAGCATACTGCGGCGCTTGATCCAAAGACCTCAAAGGTAGTTATGGAAAAAACCATGGAGCTCGTAAGGAAGGAAAAAATAACTACGCTGATGATATCTCACAACCTGAGGGATGCAATAAAATACTCAGACAGGATAATAATGCTGGACAGAGGAAAAGTGATACTCGATACGAGGAGCAACCTCATAAGTGAGAGCGAACTTATAAAGATATACAACAGACAAAACCTGCTGGATTCTGATCAGGAACTTGAACAGGCGGTATGAATGATTTAAGGAAATAAAATTCTTATGGGCAGGGGGTTGACAGACCACCGAACCATGGGATATAATATATTTGTAGAAGTGGCAGAAAATGCTTTGACTTAGGTCAAAGTATTTTTTTCTCTTAATTTATAATATATGAGAAATAATTCACAGAAAGGAGTTGCTGCAATGGAATTTTTAGTTAACAGAAACAGGATCAGACCAATATCTATTTCACAGGGGACTCCCGAAGGTGAGGGCTTCTGCTAGCTAATCCTGAATTTTTGAAACTATATTTAAGGTAATTTTATATTAAATTGTTTGATTAATCAGGAGGATATGAAAATGAAACGTGTATTAGCATACTATATCGAAGCAGGAAAAGAAATTAATGAATCACTAGTTAAAAAACTTATGGATATGCCAGTGATAGAGACATGGAGCTCACTTATAGAGGAGTCTGCCAGAATCAATAAGGCGAAAACAAAGAATTAGTTTTAATTAAAAAATAAAGACCACATAATAAAACACCAGATCTCATTGATTTCTGGTGTTTTTAATTTACTTCAATTTACATACATTCTAAAGCGATTTTATTACAAGCTTCGCCCATTCTGAGTTTTCGTCCTGAATCCACTCACATTCCATATCGATGAAGTTCAGCCATGCATTAAGGCCATTGCTGTTTTTGCTCACGTCCGGGAATCTTCTTCCGAATATCTCCTTTATATTTTCCAGTATCTCCAGCTGCTTTTCCTTACGCAGCTCCTGACCGGCAAGCTCTGAAAGCATTTCGATGCATTCCTGCCTGGACTTGTTGTCTTCTTCATAAAGGCCAAAGATCATAAGCTGCCTCTCTCTGTTGAGGCCTACTTTTACATCTTCGATTTCTTCTGGATTTGAAAGGTATTTTTTGGCAATGTTGAGCCCTTCTATATCTCTGTCGATTTTCATTATTTTCTTTTCAAGCTGCTGATTTCTCATTTTTTTCTCTTTTCCTTATATATTGGCTTTGTAAGATTTAATTATATCACACCTCGGGCTGCTTCGCCAAAGTATTTGATCTCAGGTGATAAAAATATTGCTGAAACAAGGCCTTATTGTGTTATAATAATTCTGGTAAAATTCTGAAACTTATAATATAACTTCTGAGGTGGACATGGACAATAAGACAAAGGGCGCGCTGCTCATAACAGGTGCGGCGTTTTTCTGGGGGATCTCCGGAACGGTTGCAAAAATGATTTTCAATACGGATATCGACCCCATAGAGGTATCGAATATGAGGATATCCCTTGCGGCGGTAATATGTATTATATATCTTGCTATGGGAAAGAGCAGCCTGCTTCAGGTGAGCAGCACTGGACTCAAAAGGATTGCCATACTGGGTATATCGATGGCTCTGATGCAGGGCTCCTACTATTATGCCATAGCAAGGCTCAATGTCAGCCTGGCAATATTCATACAGTATCTGTCGCCTGTCATAATCACTGCTTACTGCACTGTTGTACTTAAAGAGAAGATGACGATGTCAAGAGGAGCGGCGCTCGTGTTTGCCATGATAGGAAGCTATTTCATAATATTCGGGGGTGGGGATCTTGGTGTAGAGCTTAACATAGATGGAGTCGCAGCAGGTCTTATATCTGCCCTTTGCAGTGCGTTTTATATTATCTACGGGCAGAAATGCACAGGCCAGTATAATCCCTGGACCGTTCTGACCTTTGGGATGGCAACGGGAGCCTTCATATATATGTTCATATGCCCTCCATGGATCCTGTGGGCAGGAAGGACCAGCGCAGAGCTGCTCTTCGTTGGATATCTGGCTGTGTTCGGCACGGTCGTTCCATTCACGCTATATCTTAATGGATTCAGATATCTTGCACCTGCAGCTGTGAACATTATAGGCATGTCCGAGACGGTAATAGCATCCATATCAGCATACGTTATCCTGGGAGAGCTGCTAAGCGCAAAGCAGATAATTGGAGCGGTGCTTATAGTGCTTGCGGTAATAACTATTCAGAGCTTTGATTATATAATGGAGTTAATCAGGGGGAAAAAAAGATGAGTTTCTTGAGCGCTATGGTATTCTTTGCAATATTCATACTCGTATATATCCTTATAAATGAAATATTCACGGTGCTTTTCAGGTTGACCGGGCTGACGGAGGACAAGGCGAAGTTTCAGGTGACTTCTATGCTGACGAATTCGGGATTTACTACATCGGACAGTGAACTTATAACATCTTCAAGAGTAAGGCGAAAGCTGGCAAGGATTACCATGATATTTGGATATGCATTCACGGTTACGATTGTGTCGGCTGTCGTAAATATAGTGATAACTATGAACAGCTTTGAAATAAAAAATCTGTGGCCTGTGTCTCTTGCGCTTCTGATAATGCTTCTTTCTTTAATGATGCTTAAAAATCTTCCTGGGATAAAGTCGGGATTTGAACATTCTGTAGAAAAAATAGGCAACAGGCTCATATTTGGGAAATATTCTAATGTGGTGATAGTTCTGGATTCATATGATGACAATGTGCTGGCGGAGGTAAACATATCAAATGTACCCGAAATATTAAGGGGTGTACCTATTGAAGATACACCCCTTAAAAGCAGGTTCAACATAAATGTCCTTATGCTAAAGCGTGAGTATGATTATATGCGTATAATAAACAGGAATACTGTTCTCGAAAAAGGTGATACTATCGTTATATTTGGTGAATATCGAAATATAAGAGACATATTTGAAAATATACAGTAAGTTATTTCCAGGATATGTCGGCAGCCTTTCTTGGTACGGTCCTTCTGTATTTTACATCAGGATATCCTATGGCCATGCAGGTGACGATGTGCTTGCCTTCCGGTACACCGGCCATCTCCCTTATTTCTGGATTTACTGCGGCAGCTCTGACAAAGAAGCCGCTGAAGAAAGTTCCCAGGCCAAGTGCATTAGCCATGAGCTCCATGTTTGAAGACGCAAGCGATGCATTCACGTCTGAAAATGCAGTAGTAATTATTATTGCCGGCGCATTGCAGAAGAGCTTGTCGTTTTCTGCAGGGTTGTCCCTGTATTTTCTGTACATGTCAACCCACATCTTCGCATACATTCTGTGGGACTCATTTTCCGGAGATGGATTTGCAAGGGTATGCTCTCCCATATGATAAAGCGTCTCATATGTGAGCTCCTTTATTTCCTCCAGATTTTCTCTTACGACTGTATATGAAACGTCCTGAAGATTTCCGCCTGTCTGGGTGAACCTTCCGGCTTCTATTATAGCTTCGAGCTTATCCTTTGCCACGTCAATTGACTTGAACTGTCTTACGCTCCTTCTGAATTTTATGAAGTTCAGCAGGTTTTCAGGATCTATGTCAAACTTTTCCTTTGAGTATTCCTTAACCTCATGCATGTCATATTCGTCAGTGGTAATTGCATTTACCGGACATACGGCAATGCAGTGTCCGCATTTGAAGCAGGTTATGTTTCTGATCTTTGCCTTGCCTGACGACATCTTTATATCACCTGGAAAACAGTCTCTGGCGCAGAGGCCGCATCCGGTGCATTTTTCGGTATCTACTTTCATCATTGTTATTCTCCTTTATCACTGTTCCTTGAATATTTTTCTGAGCCCGTTAATGTCAGTTATCTCTATACGGTTTCTGGATATGCTCACCAGGCCATCTGCCTGAAACTGCTTCAGGAGTCTGGTTATTACCTCTCTTGCCGTTCCGAGCTCCCTTGCTATGATATCGTGCGTGAGGCTGAGGGTATGAGAGCCTGAGAGCGAAGCCTGATCGAGCAGCACGCCCGAAAGCCGGGAGGCCATGTTTGTGAATACATACTGCTCGAATATCCACATTACATCTGAAAATCTTGAGCTCACAAGGTCGAGCATGAAGCTCTTTACCGCGAGGTTTCTGTTGCTTATGTCATTAAATATATCGGCAGGGATTATAAGTATGCTGCTTTCCTTTTCGACGTCTATATTTATTTCAAAATTAATATTTCTGAGCATGCATGACGCGCTGAAAATACAGCTGTCCATATCAAGCAGGCGATAGAGAGTTATCTGCTTTCCATCGTCAGAATGGCTGTATATCCGCAGCTGTCCTGACTTTACCATCAGAAAGCCGGTGCAGTCATCTCCTGAGTGCGCAAGGATCGTATTTTTCGCATAAGTCTTTTTTATGAGGCTGTTCTTTATCGTGCCTCTTTCCTCGTCCGAAAGATCTTTCCAGAATGGAAGAGATTTCTCCATAAATTTGATATCCTTATCCTGCAAATCTAGCCCTCCCATAAAAATCAATTACATTAATGACTGTTCAATAAATATTATAATAAACTTTAATTCGACAATTTGCAAGTCATGCAGCAGCTAAGTAATAAAAAATGATTTTTTTTAAAAAAAAGTTAACAAATCAACTGAGATATGTGATATAATAAAAAAGTTAAAAATCATAATTTTACTGTACATTATAAACTTGCTCCTGTAGAAATTTGGACGGGTTTTTTTGATTGTGCAAAAAATGTATTGACAATCAAAATCATGTATAGTAGAATTTAAAGGTAAAACCATAATTACACCAATCTATGTTATGGAATGGATCCTTCTAGTTAATACCACTATAGGAGGTGCACTATGAGAGTAAAAGTGACGTTAGCATGTCAGGAGTGTAAGCAAAGAAATTACAATTCTATGAAAAACAAGAAAAACAATCCAGACAGGATAGAACTTGAAAAGTATTGTAAGTTCTGTAAGAAACACACTACACATAAAGAAACTAAATAAGTTAGTAAAGGGTGTGAGTCAATGCAAACAGAAGCAAAAGGGAAATTTTCTCTTGGAAAATTTTTCAGTGAAGTTAGAACTGAATTAAAGAAGGTACACTGGCCGACCAAAAAAGAAATGCTCAGCCATACTACGACAGTTATTCTGACAGTAGTTGTAATGGCTGTTATTATCTACGGAATAGATTCAGTATTTGGATTTATTATGAGTAAGATATTAGGAAACTAAGGGGGACTGGCCTTGAGCGAAAAAGCACAATGGTATGTCATTCATACCTATTCCGGACACGAGAACAAAGTTAAAGCTACTATCGAAAAATCTGTAAAGAATCGAAACATGGAGGATATCATCCAGGATGTTGCGGTTCCGGTTGAAGAGCTTACTGAAATCAAGAATGGCAAGAAAAAGGTAAAACAGAGAAAGATATTCCCGGGTTACTGTCTCGTTAAGATGATAGTGACGGATGAATCGTGGTATATCGTCAGGAACACCAAAGGTGTCACCGGCTTCGTAGGACCAAATTCAAAGCCTATAGCTCTTACGCCTGAAGAGGTAGACAACATGGGTCTTGAAAAAGAGATCAGAACAGTTTTAGATATTGACTTTGAGATCGGGAATAAGGTCGAGATAATAGCGGGAGCATTCAAAGATTTTGAGGGAACAGTCGAAGAGATAAATCCTGACGATGCTACTGTTAAAGTCAAGATATTCATGTTCGGAGATAGAGAGACATTGCTAGAATTAGAGATGTCACAGATAAGAAAAGTAGATTAAGCTACTTGGATAACAGGAGGTGTCATTAAATGGCTAAAAAAGTAATTGGACAAATAAAACTTCAAATACCAGCAGGTAAAGCTACTCCAGCGCCACCGGTAGGACCGGCTCTAGGACAGCACGGAGTTAACATAATGGAGTTTACAAAGCAGTATAATGCAAAGACTGCTGATCAGGCTGGACTGATAATACCAGTAGTAATCACTGTATATCAGGACAGATCGTTCTCTTTCATAACTAAGACTCCACCAGCAGCTGTTCTTATAAAGAAAGCTTGCAAGATAGAGTCAGGTTCAGGAGAGCCAAACAAGAAAAAGGTAGCTAAAATAACAGCTGCACAGGTTAAGGAAATAGCAGAGCTTAAGATGCCAGACCTTAACGCTGCAAGCGTAGAGTCAGCTATAAGCATGATTGCAGGAACTGCAAGAAGTATGGGAATCGTTGTAGAAGATTAATTCTATTTGCTTATATAGATTGGTGGGAGGCAAATAAAATTTTACCGTTATTACCACAAAGGAGGAAATGATTATGGCTAAACAACCTAAGAAGTACCAGGAAGCTATCAAAAAGTTTGACAGACAAAACTTATATGTTGCTTCTGAGGCGCTTGGAATAGTTGTAGATGTGGCATCAGCAAAGTTCGACGAAACAGTTGAAGCTCACATAAAGCTAGGCGTAGATTCAAGACACGCAGATCAGCAGGTTAGAGGAGCAATAGTGCTTCCACACGGAACAGGAAAAACTAAGAGAGTACTTGTATTCGCAAAAGGAGAAAAGGCTAAAGAAGCAGAAGCAGCAGGCGCAGATTTTGTCGGAGCTGAAGAACTTGTAGCAAAGATCCAGGGCGAAAACTGGTTTGAGTTTGACGTAATAGTAGCTACACCGGACATGATGGGTGTAGTAGGAAGACTTGGAAAAGTATTAGGACCAAAAGGACTTATGCCAAACCCTAAGTCTGGAACTGTAACATTCGATGTTGCGAAGGCGATTGACGAGATCAAGGCCGGAAAAGTTGAATACAGACTTGACAAGACAAACATAATCCACGTACCAGTAGGAAAAGTATCTTTCGGCAAAGAGAAGCTTACAGAGAACTTCCATGCACTTATAGAAGCAGTTATAAAGGCAAAGCCATCTGCAGCTAAGGGACAGTACATCAGAACTGTTACATTTGCAAGTACAATGGGACCTGGAGTAAAAGTTAACCCTGTAAGAGTTAACGAATAGTTTTATTGTTGACAAACAAAAAAAAGTATAGTATACTGAAAAAGTTAAAAAGTGAATAGTACACTGTAGACAGCAGGTGTCAAAGTAAATCCTGCCGAGGTTGTTTGTTATATAGAACTTATGCCTTCGTATGTCTGCGTGACTACGAAGGCTTTTTTGTATAAAATACGAAAGAAGGAGGTACTAGATATGTCAAAGGCAATCGAAATCAAACAGGTTGTAGTTGATGAGATAGCAGATAAATTAGCAAGAGCTCAGTCAGTAGTTGTTGTTGATTATAAAGGTCTTACTGTTGAACAGGCTACAAGCTTAAGAAATAAATTCAGAGAAGCAGGTATAGATTACAAGGTATACAAGAATACACTTGTAAGAAGAGCTGCTGTACAGGTAGGAAATCTTGAAAAACTTGATGATGTTAACCTTGTAGGAACAAACGCAATAGCATTCGGATACGAAGATGCTGTTACTCCTGCGAAGATAGTAGCAGATTTTGCTAAAACATGCCCTGCTTTAGAGTTCAAGATGGGTTATGTTGAGGGTGAGTACTACGATGCTGAAGGTATGGCTGCAATCTCTAAGATACCATCAAGAGAAGAGCTTATCGCTAAGCTTCTTGGAAGCTTCAAGGCTCCAGTTTCTAACTTTGTATACATGCTTGATGCAGTTGCAAAGCAAAAAGAAGAGCAAGGCGCTTAATTCATAATAAAAATATTTTAATTAAAAAATATAATAATTTAAAAAATAATGGAGGTAAATAAAATGACTATAGAGCAAATTTTACAAGCTATCGAAGAAATGAAAGTTTTAGAGTTAAACGAACTAGTTAAAGCTGCAGAGGAGAAATTCGGTGTATCTGCATCTGCTCCTGTAATGGTAGCTGCTGCTGGAGACGGTGGTGCTGCTGCTGAAGAGAAGACTGAGTTTGATGTAATCCTTACAGATGCTGGAGCTTCAAAAGTTGGAGTTATCAAAGTAGTAAGAGGAATAACTGGACTAGGTCTTAAAGAAGCTAAGGATCTTGTTGACGGAGCACCTAAAGCTGTTAAAGAAGGCGTTTCTGCTGACGAAGCTAAGAAAATTGCTGAAGAACTTGAAGCTGCTGGAGCAAAAGCAGAAGTTAAGTAATTCGGAATTAACAATAATGCAATCAGATATCCACAAAAGGCTATGCCTCTTGTGGATATTTTGTATTGCGCCGACTTGACCTTTGAGCCAAGTTTGTATAAACTATACATAGAAGACAAACGGATTTTTTCAGAAGGAGATGGACAATGAGGCCTGGAGATTCAATAATGTATGTAAAGGGCGTAGGAGAAAAGAAGGCCCTGAAATACAAAAAACTCAATATAGAGACGGTCGAAGAGCTTCTGTATCATTTTCCTGCCAGATACGAAGACCGTACCGTCGTAAAGCGATTTGATGAGATAGCAAACGATGAGAAGGTATGCTCATATGGTACGATCGTAAATTTTGAAAAGAGTACCCCGAAGCGAAACATGACCATCGTAAAAGTGGTCGTAAGACAGGGCAGCGAAGGGGCGTTTCTAACTATATTCAACAATGAATATGTAAAGGACAAATTCAGCGTGGGAGACAAGATCTCATTTTACGGAAAGGCAAAGAAGGTATTTGGAAGACTCGAATTCAATGCTCCGGACATGGAAAAGTTCGGGGAAAACAGCCTTACGAATACCATATATCCGGTATACAATCTGACACACGGACTTTCCAACCCGGAAATCCATAAATCAGTAAAGGACGCCCTTGCAAAGATATCCTACAGAGAAATGGAGCATATACCAAGTGAGTTCCTTGAAAAGCATCACATATGCCCAGTCGAATATGCCCTCAGGAACATTCATTTTCCATCAGGCGTAGATGCACTCAAGATAGCCAGATTCAGATTTATATATCAGGACTTCTTCATGCTGCAGCTGTATCTTCTGATGATGAAGAAGTTCGCACAGAGGCACAGCACATACAGGATAACACCGCCTGAGCAGCTTTCAGCCTTCATATCGGAGCTTCCCTTTGAACTGACGTCGGCTCAGAAGCGGGTGATGGAAGAAATCAGGAGGGACATGGACATGGACGTTCCCATGCAGAGGCTCGTACAGGGCGACGTAGGAAGCGGAAAGACCATAGTGGCTTTCTACAGCGCATACAACGCATTTCTCAGCGGATGTCAGAGCACACTGATGGTCCCGACAGAAATACTTGCAAAGCAGCACTATCAGAGCGCAGTCGAGCTGTTCAGGAATACAGGAATGAGGATAAGGCTCCTCACAGGAAGTACTACAAAGAAAGAAAAGGAAAAGATATATAATGAGATATCCTCTCACGAATGCGACCTGGTAATAGGTACCCATGCCATAATTCAGGATCAGGTAAGCTTTGCAAAGCTTGCTCTGGCGATAACTGATGAGCAGCACAGATTTGGGGTGAGGCAGAGAAACAGCCTTTACAGCGGCTACGAGATAATGCCTCATGTGCTCGTTATGACTGCGACTCCGATCCCTAGGACGCTTTCGATGATAATACAGGGAGACCTTGATGTTTCGCTGATAGACGAGATGCCAAAGGGCAGGAAGCCTATCGAGACGATAGCCATAAGGCATACGCTCCGAAAAAATGCCTATGAAAGATGCATAGACGAGATAGACAGGGGAAGGCAGGTATATGTAGTATGCCCTCTCGTAGAAGAAAGCGAAGACCTTGACATAAAATCAGCGCAGGAGCTTTTTGATGAGCTCAGCCAGAATCAGTTCAGCCGCTACAGGGTAGGGCTGCTTCACGGCAAGATGAGACCGGGAGAAAAGGCAGAGATAATGAAAGCCTTTGAGGAAAGAAGGACGGATGTTCTGATATCGACAACGGTCATAGAGGTCGGCATAAATGTTCCAAACGCCACGGTAATGGTAATAGAAGACGCACAGCGCTTCGGGCTCTCGCAGCTCCATCAGCTGAGAGGAAGGGTAGGAAGAGGAACGCAGGAGTCCTTCTGCATACTCATCTACAGCGGAAATTCAGACATACTCAAGCAGAGGATGAAGATAATGACAGAGACGAACAATGGGTTCATAATATCCGAAAAGGACCTTCTGCTAAGAGGCCCGGGAGAGATGTTCGGGCTAAGGCAGCACGGCCTTCCGGAATTCAGGATAGCCGACCTCACAAAGCACATGAATGTGCTGTATCTGGCTCAGGAAGATGCAAGGCAGCTCATTGATGATGAATCCGATCAGAGAAGCTCAGAGAAGGAAAAAGTGCTCGCGAGAGTCAGGGAAAGATTTGAAAAGGAAATAAAGACAATAGCGCTGAATTAGCGGTTTGGACAGGAGAATATAATGAGGATAATCGCAGGAAAAGCAAGAGGAAAAAAACTGAAGACCCCGGATGGCGATCATATAAGGCCAACCCTTGACAGAATAAGGGAAAATATATACAACATGATAGGAACCGGCATAAGAGGCTCGGTATTTCTCGACCTTTTTTCAGGGACCGGAGCAATGGGCATCGAAGCGCTCTCAAGAGGCGCCAATAAGGTGTATTTCGTAGACAGCGACAGGAGGTCATACGAGCTTACCCAATATAACATAAAAAGCGCGAGGCTCGAAGAAAATGCACTCATATACAATATGGAAGCAGAGAGAGCGCTTGAGCAGTTCGAAAGACAGGGCGTCAAGTTTGACATCATATTCCTGGACCCTCCATATAATAAGGGAATTGTTCAAAAAATCTTGCAACAATTGGAAAAATACAATATAATGCAAGATGAAGGAACAGTCATAGTTGAAACTGACAGATCAGAGGAAACTCCGGAAAGCATCGGAAAATTCTTCAGGGAAAGAGAAAAAAACTATGCAGCAACTAAAATTACATTTTATGGAGTAGCCAATGAATAAAAACAAAGCAGTATATCCGGGAAGTTTTGATCCGCTGACAAACGGACATCTTGACATAATAGAAAGGGCCTCAGAGCTTTACGACGAAGTTACGGTAGCGCTGCTTATCAATACAAGCAAAAAAGGGCTTCTTAGCTTTGAAGAAAGGCTTGAGATACTAAAGAAAGAGACAGCAAGGTTCAGCAACGTAAAAGTGGATTTTTTTGGAGGTCTGCTTGTAGAATACTGCAGGGAAAAGGATATAAAAGTAATAATCAGAGGACTCAGAGCAGTTTCCGACTATGAGTATGAGATGCAGATTGCTCAGATGAATCGAAATTTAAATAAAAGCGTGGAGACCATATTTTTGATGACTAATACAAGGTATTCGTTCCTCAGCTCAAGCGTAGTAAAGGAAGTAGCCAAATTTGGCGGGGATATCTCTGAAATAGTACCAAAGATCGTGGAGGAAAAACTTAAAAAAGTGTTCAGGGAGGGGTAATAAGATGGAAGTGCTTAGCATACTTAATGAACTCGAAGAAATGATAGAAGGTTCGAGAAGTGTATTTGGAAACAAGGCAAGTATAGACAAAAACAGAGCTATTGAACTGATAACTGACATAAGGATAGGACTTCCTGATGATTTCAAGCAGGCTGAGTGGATAAGCCAGGAGAGGCAGCGTATAATCTATGACGCACAGGAAGAGGCTGAAAAGATAATATCTGATGCAAAGCTCAGAGCAGAGGAGATAATAGAGCAGGACAACATAACCCAGGCGGCATACAGAAAAGCTGCGGATATAGTCGCAGAAGCTGAATATGACGCTAAGGAGCTTAGAAACGGAGCAGTAAGGTATTCTCAGGAAATACTTAAGAAAGTGTCAAAGGACATGAAGGCTCTTACAGAAAAAGTGCTCACTAACCACAAAGAGCTCGGTGAGATGCTTATAGACGATGATGAGGAAGAAGCTATAGAACAGTAAGTAAAGGGAGCTGAAGAAGCTCCTTTTTATATTAGGTAATTGTTCATGGAGGATAATATGAAGACCGTTGGCATAGTTGCTGAATACAACCCGTTTCATCTGGGGCACAGATACCATATAGAGAAAGCAAGGCAGCAGACCGGTGCAGACTCGGTCGTAGTCGCAATGAGCGGAAACCTCGTGCAGAGAGGAGACCTGTCGCTCACGGACAAGTTCATAAGGGCGGAGGAAGCTGTAAGAAACGGGGCAGACCTGGTTCTGGAGATACCGGTATGCTACAGCTGTCAGAGCGCGGAGATATTCGCAAAGGGAAGCATAGAAATCCTTGACTCGCTTGGGGTAGTGGATTTTCTTGCGTTTGGATCTGAAAGCGCAGACCTCTGCTCTATAAAGAAAATCGCAGACATCCTGACATATGAGGACGAGGCGTTCAGCAGGAGCATAAGGAGCTATCTTTCCGAGGGCATGAGCTATCCGCTTGCCAGGCAGAAAGCTCTCGCAGAGACAACTGGATCGCAGGATCAGAGCATAATATCCTCTTCAAACGATATACTTGCAATAGAATACCTGAAAAACCTGAACCGTCTTGGGAGCAGCATCACGCCTGTTGCCGTGAAGAGAGTCAGCAGCACGTACAATGACGAGAGCATCGACAGGCTTTTCCCCAGTGCCACGGCCATAAGAAAGCTGATCCTTGAAAACAAAGCATCGACTTTCAATCTGGAGGATACGCAGAGACTTCTCATGAGATCAGTGCCGCAGGGCATGGCCTCAGAGCTCTCAAGAGGGATAAGTGAAGACAATCTCTTATGTCTCGATGATTTCTATCCCGAGCTCAAGGCGGTCATGTTCAGGGAGCAAACTGAAATAAAGCGCTTCTTCGAGGTAAACGAAGGCATAGAGAACCTGATCCTCAGAAACCTTACTGCCTGCCACAGTCTCGAGGAGCTGATAGAAAAAGCAAAGACGAAGAGATATACGAGGACAAGGATAAGGCGGACTCTCTTAAACATACTGATAGGCATCACCAGGTCAGATATGGAGAGGATACTCGGAAAATCTGAGCAGCACTGCGAAACTGACAGAAACAGCAGGCCCTATGCAAGGGTGCTCGCGTTCAATGACAGGGGGCGCATCCTCCTCAGAAAGATAAATGAAATCAGAGACGACAGCAGCGCAGATATAATCAACAAGGCGGCAGCGTTTGAGGCATCATCTGAGCTTCAGCAGATAAAGCTGAGGTATGACAGGATAGCGAACAATATGTATTATTCAAAATTCAAGGCATACAGAAAAGGAATCAGAACGGAAAATGACATTATGATGTCACCGGTATATATAAGAGATTAATAATTGGAGGTAAGATGGAACAGTTTTTCAGAACATATCTTCTGCTTGGAGCAGAGGCAATGGAGGCACTAAAGAATTCGCACGTGGCAGTATTTGGGGTAGGCGGGGTAGGAAGCTTTTCTGCAGAAGCCATAGTAAGGAGCGGAATAGGCGAAATAACACTAATAGACTTTGATACAGTTGACATAACCAATATAAACAGGCAGATACCGGCGCTTACGACAACTGTAGGAGAGCTCAAGACTCAGGTCATGAAGCAGAGGCTGCTTTCAATAAATCCAGAGCTTAAGATAAATATCTTCTCCGAAAAATATCTTCCGGAAAACAGCGAGGAGTTCTTCGGGGTCAGATATGATTATGTAGTGGATGCAATAGACATAGTGACATCAAAGATACATCTCATAAAGACGTGCAGGGAAAGGGGAATACCAGTTATAAGCTCAATGGGAATGGGAAACAAGACGGACCCGACAAAGATTCAGATAACGGATCTGTCAAAGACCAGCGTGTGCCCTCTTGCTAAGGTAATGAGAAAAGAACTAAGAGACAGGGGAATAACGCATCTTGATGTGGTCTATTCTACAGAAAACGCAAGAAAGCCGGTCGAGAGCATTTCCTCGGCAGGCAAGAGAGAAGTCGCGGCAAGCTGCGCCTTCGTGCCCTCGGTAGGAGGGCTGTTCATGGCATCCTTCGTGATAAGAAAGCTGGCTGGCGAAATTTAGTCTTCAAACAGTTCTGAAGCAAGAGCGTCTATACGCTCTTTTCTTTTGCCTGTTTCATCAGAGCAGATTTTAATGATGCATTTTATAGGCTTGTTGAGCTGACCAAGGAGCCCAAGTGCAGAGTCAGACAGGGCTGCGTTTTCGCAGGAGAGCATAGTGTCATCAATTGACTCTATTGCTATCACATCACCCTGGCATGGGAGAGAAACAAAATTCTCGCATAGTATGTCTATGAAGAATATTTCTTCTGAGCATGAAATCTCAGCAACGGCATATTCTCCTTCAAAACGGTCTATGACGGCCTTTATCATATCAGTTCCCCTTTCTGTAGGTGTAGCTTCCGGCATCTTCCATATTTACTGAAACAGATTCTCCATCCGAGTAAAAAACTACTGTTCCCTGCTCGTCAGTCCTGTAGAGCGGGATGTCATTTTCCTCAAGATAACTCAAAATCTCCTTGTGAGGATGCGAATATTTGTTTTTGTATGCACAGGACACTACCGCAGCCGAAGGATTTACTATATCGAGAAATTCCTCAGAGCTTGAGGTCGCGCTTCCATGGTGACCGAGCTTTATGATATCGCTGCTCAGAGAATCTCCGTATTTGCTGATCATATCTTCTTCATTTTCTATTTCGGCGTCTCCCATGAGCAGGAATCTGCTGTTTTTGTATGTCAGCTGCACGACTGCTGAATATGCATTGTTGTCAGGGTAGCTTTTGTTTTCCGGGCTAAGGAACAGCGCGCTTGAGTCGGGATCAAAGGCGATGGCCTTGTCTGATTCTGCAGCCTTTATCTTGAGACCTTTTGCCTTGGCGGCCAGAAGCACATCCTCATATGTCTTTGTGTCATGAGTCTTTCTTGGCATGTAGAAATCACCGATCTCAAAGCTGTCTATTATATCGTCAATTCCGCCTATATGGTCGGCATCGGGGTGAGTACCTATGAGTACATCGATCCTGCTTATTCCAAGAGAGCGGATATATGAGGCCACGTTCTCTCCCTGGGTATTGTCTCCCGCATCTATCAGCATGGAGTATCCACCAGGGGTAAGTATAAGTGTGGAGTCTCCCTGCCCCACGTCGATGAAGTGGAGCTCAAGCTCTGTCACGGGATCTATAAGGGCCTCGCAGCCGGCAGAAATTATCATCATTATCGCCAGGACTGACGATAAAATAAGCTTTTTAAATTTTGTCATTCAAACCTCTTTTCTTTAAATTACTCTGAAACTCTTATGAAAAACCTTATTTTCAGGTCAGCTTCTATTATAATATATTTCACATTCAATTACAAATTTAATGAGACTTTTACGGTCAGTCTCGTTGTATAAGTCCTGCAAGTGGGGTATAATTAGGGGTATGAAAAGGAGGCGGTTTATATTAATATATACGAAACAATAGATGGATGCAGGCAGATTGTTGCAGACTCCCTCCATGAAATGAAGCCATATTTTCAGAAGGTTGATTATGAGGCGTGCGAATACAATTTTATAACGCTTTATATGTGGCAGACGGTATATGACTTTCATTATATTAAGAGGGATGACTATATACTTCTATTTGGGCAGTCTGAGGAAGGCGTGTTTTCGATGATGCCGCTGTGCGAACCGGACAAGCTCGCAAATGCCTTTGAGGACATATTCGGGATTTTCAGATCCTCAGGACAGAAGATACTTATGAAGGCAGTGACTGAGCCGGTAAAGAGCTTTATAGAGGACAGCTATCCTCATATGTTCGAATACGATACGGACAGGGACAACTATGATTATGTATATGACGCAGAATCGCTCAGGAGCCTTGCCGGAAGAAAGATGCACTCAAAGAAGAATCATTTCAACGGATTCGTGAAGGAGTATCAGGACAGATTCGTATACAAGGCTATCGAGAAATCAGAGTTTGAAGAGTGCCTGAGGCTTTCGGACAAATGGGCGTTTTCCAGAGAAAAGGACAGAAATCTCATAGGAGAGAACCTGGCAATCAAGAAGGTGCTGAAAAATGCAGATAAATTCAGCTGCCTCAAGATAGGCGGGATCTATATAGACAATGATCTGGAGGCATTTACATTCGGGGATCTTATAAATTCTCAGATGGCTGTCATCCATATAGAAAAGGCGAATCCGGATATCCGGGGAATATATTCTGCGGTCAACAAGCTGTTTCTGGAAAATGAATTTCCAGACGTGGAATTTGTAAACAGGGAAGATGATCTGGGCATAGAAGGACTGAGAAAGGCCAAGCTATCGTACAAGCCGCTGAGGCTCGTTGAAAAATACACACTTACAGAAAGGCAGTAACTTATGAGAACAGGTACAGTGAACTCCAGAAATATCAGGGATGTAAAAAAACTTTGGAGCTACTGCTTTGCAGACACTCCTGAATTTAAGGATTACTACTTCGCAAACAGATACAGACAGGAAAAAAATCTTATAACAACAGATGACAGAGGAAAAGTCCAAGCCTCGCTTCAGCTGAGCCCATATGTGCTGCAGGTAGACGGAGTAAGCAAGGGTGTGAATTACGTAGTGGGAGTATGCGTGCAGCCGGAGAGCCGTGGAAAGGGATATTCGACTGCGATAATGAAGGACACTCTCAATTATCAGTACCGGAACGATGAGGATGTATCAATACTCATGCCGATAGACACGGAGATATACACGAGATACGGCTATACAAACTGCTTCTATCGCTATGACTTCAGCGTGGATCTCATAAACATAAGGGCAGGAAAGACCTGCTGCGAGGTAAGAAGAGCAGAGCTTGAGGACCTTGTATCAGACGCTTCAGACAAGAAGGCGCCGGATGAGGATATCCTCGTAATTGCTGCTCAGATGAGCGAATTTTATCACAGCAACATTGTGGACAAGCATGCATATATAAAAAGGGACAGTCAGTACTTTATCAACAGGCTGGAGGAACTTTCCGTGGATGGGGGAGAGCTGTTCCTTTCATATGACGAGGGCGTGCTTTCTGGCTATATGATGCTGCTTCCAAAATACTCTCAGGGGCATGCCATGGTGCCGGAGATGATGTTTCGGGACAAGGATGCGTTCAACTCCCTGATGAGCATAATAAAATCACACATAACCCAGTTCAGGACAGTAGACATAGCGACCCCTCAGCATGAGCTTTTCAATCTCTTTATAAAGTATGACAATAAATATAAGGTATCTAAAAAGAGCTTTATGATGGTGAGGATAATAAATGCCAGGAACATACTCTGTGAAATCCTCAGGAGAAACCCTGGGACAAGGCAGATCGGGGCATTTAAGATAGAAATAGAGGACTCGGTCATAGAAGATAACAACTTCACGGAGACTTTTGATTTTTCTGACGAGGCATCCGCAGAAGCTGAAAAGAGCAGAGGCGGCATCCCTTTCATGAGGATTGACATATCGGATCTTGCATCGCTTTACATGAAATCCTCAAATATCGACCATCTCGAAAGAGCAGGGCGTATAAAATTTGAATCTGAGCATGACAGAAGCTTCTTTGCAGAGATTTTTGGAAATGAAATAAGAGAGAGCTATATAAACGATTATATATAAATAATGATGCGGAGGTGACCTGTGTTTAGACATTATTCTTTTGTGATATTTGTCTGCGTGATCATCTCCGCATTTCTCATTACATATGAGATCAGCCCCGAAACTGAGATACATGACGACGTGACTGTACAGGAGACTGTAAAGTCCGTAGAGCTAAAGCCGAAGTACCTGGAGATCCAGGCAGGCGAGATACTTATAAAAAGCTATGACAGGGAGCAGGCCATATCAGCGGGAGATGTAATAGGCTTCAGCGGAAGGCTCATGAGCTCCGAATATTACGTGCAGAAATATCAGAACCGCTCATATACCGGTTATCTGAAATCAAGGAACATAAGCTACATATGCTATCCGAAAAAGCTTGAGGTCACGGGACATGAAAAAGGGATATACTCTGCAAGAGGAAGCCTCATCTCGGCTGTGGACAGACATATCGACAGGCTGTACAGATCGGACGCTCCGGTTTTCAAGGCGCTTTTCTATGGAGACCGCTCGGAGCTTTCGGAGGACATAAAGACTTCCTTCTCAAGGACGGGCACGGCTCATATACTTGCGCTTTCGGGATTTCATACAGGCATAGTGCTTGTATTCATAAATATCCTGCTCATAAGGGTTCCTGTAAGGAAAAGAGGCTTTGCAGCGTCTGGGATACTCCTGGCTTACGCATTCCTGACGGGGCTCAGGCCATCTATAATAAGGGCAGTAGCCTTCTTCATAATATATTATGTATCCTTCATAAGGGAGGAACGCTACAGCGTGCTCAGCAGCGCTCTTCTGACGGCTTCTGTCATGGCTGCCGTGAATCCTTACTATATATACGATGCAGGATTTCAGCTTTCATTTGCGAGCGTCATATCTATTGCCATGTTCATGCCCCTGGCCCGCAGATATTCGGTGCCTTCATTCATGGCAGTGACCCTGTCGGCGCAGATACTTACGCTTCCTATAGTCGTGTACAGCTTCGGAGTCATGCCGATTTTTGGCCTTGCCGCCAACTTTGCGGTGATTCCCCTGATTTCCCTTGCCATGGCCCTTTTCCTTGTGTCCATGATATTTTATTCAGCCTCTGCAGTGATTCCCTTTGCAGGATTTTTTGCGAAATACATATCCCAGGGAGCCATATTCGTAAAGGATATGCTGATACAGATAAACCATATGTTTGAAAGGCTTCCATATTCATATATGGAGAATCTGGAAACAGAAATTTGGAAAATTGCGCTGTATTATGTTATAATACTTCTCATATACAGGTTATGGGAAATAAAGACAGTCAAGGAGAATATATATGAACTTGAAGAGCTACCGAAAATCATTGCTTGAAAATAACAGTTTTCTGATTTTCGGACAGGAAGACTATTTTATATCATATGCAGCTGATGTCCTGAAAACAAAGCTGATCAGGGATTTTGCAGATTTCAACTATACAGAGGTAGACCAGAAGTCTGTCTCATTCAATGATTTTCATGCGATACTTGAATCTGTGCCTATGATGGACACGGCAAGGGTGGTGCATCTCAAAAACCTCCAGTTTGCACAGTCGGCCTCAAATCCATGGCCAAAGGAAGATCTGGAAGCGCTTAAAGAGGCAGTCAGAAACCTGGACCCTTCTGTAAATCTCATGATAAGCTCGACCTCTGTCGAAGTAAAGAAGGACGGCGACAGCAAAAAGAACTCATACCCAAAGCTGCTGACCGAGCTCAGCGCCATCATGACGCCGTTTCCGCTTGGCAGCCTCAGCGCAGGAGAGTTTGAGCAGTATATAAACGATGCCGTGGCAGAGAGGTCTGAGAACAGCATTAAGCTTGACAGGGCTCTGCTAAGATACTATATGGAGCTTTCAGGATATCTTTTCAAGGACAATTCGAGGACTATAAGAGATATCAACAATGATATAGAAAAGCTCGTGAGCTATATAAGGGAGAAGGGCAGCATAAGCAGCCAGGAGATGGAGACTCTTTTTATAAGGGAGTTTGATTCGGACGTGTTCAAGCTCATAGACTGCATAGTGAAGAATCAGAAGAGCACGGCTTTTGGGATATACAGCAATCTCACGAAAAAGGGAGAGCCGGCCATAAAGATAGTGGCTACGGTGGGCAGCAGCCTCTCTACGATGATAAAGGCATCATATTATGTGGAGAAAGGATATACTCAGGCCATGGCAGCGCAGGCTATGGGAAAGCACCCGTTCGCAGTAAAGTCGGGTCTTGAGAATCTAAAGAGGATCGGCAGGAAAAAAGCGATAAGATGCCTTGAGTCACTAATAAGGACGGATTACGACTTTAAGACCGGCAGGCTTTCGGAGAATGTATACGGAGAGATGGCGCTGTCCCGGATATTCAGCGTGATTTCAGAGAGCGAAGGCAAAAACTGATTACAGATACTAAAAAGAGTCAAATAAATAACCATAGGGTTACTATGGTATTATTTGACTCCCCGATATAGTAAGTTAAAATTATTATCCAATAAAATTCCTGTACTATTTTGCAGTGTTTAGTTTTGCAGCAAGTCTAGATACTTTTCTAGATGCAGCATTCTTATGGATTGTTCCTTTTGCAGCAACCTGCATTATTTTCTTCTGAGCGTACTGGAACGTAGAAGCAGCCAGTTCAGTGTTACCTGCAGCTACAGCTTCTTCAAATCTTCTGATAGCAGTTTTAACCTGAGATTTTCTCATTCTATTGATAGCAGTCTTCTTTGCTGTAACAGATATTCTTTTCTTTGCTGATTTAATATTAGCCAATTGATTCACCTCCCACCAATTAAAAATAGACATTAATAACGTATATGAGTATACCACAGAATTTTGCGAGTGTAAATAATAAAAAGGCAAAAAAAGAAAAAAATTTAACCCCATTATGATTGAAAAAAACCCGAACATCAGATAAAATATTAAGGTTAGGACATACTGAGAGGAGAAAACTATATGGACAAGCAACAAAGAACTAGAAATTTTAGTATAATCGCCCATATTGACCACGGAAAATCAACATTAGCTGATAGATTGATAGAACAGACAGGAGTAGTAGCTCACAGAGAGATGAAGGAGCAGCTGCTTGACAACATGGATCTGGAGAGAGAAAGAGGAATCACCATAAAGCTCCAGAGCATAAGGCTCATATACAAGGCGGATGACGGTGAGGAGTATTATCTTAACCTGATTGATACGCCGGGGCACGTAGACTTTAACTATGAGGTATCGCGAAGCCTTGCAGCGTGCGAGGGAGCGCTTCTTGTAGTGGATGCGGCTCAGGGTGTTGAGGCTCAGACACTGGCAAATGTCTACCTTGCTATAGAGCAGGAACTCGAAGTGGTACCTGTAATAAACAAGATAGATCTTCCGAGCGCAAGACCTGATGAGATAAAAGAAGAGATAGAAGACATAATAGGAATAGATGCATCATATGCGCCGCTGATATCTGCAAAGGATGGAATAAACATCAAGGATGTGCTTGAAGCAGTGGTAAAATATGTACCTGCTCCGTCAGGCGACATCGAAAAGCCTCTCAAGGCGCTGATATTCGACTCATACTATGACAGCTACAAGGGCGTTATAGCTTATGTGAGAGTGTTTGACGGCAAGGTAAAAAAAGGCGACAAGATAAGGATGATGAATACTAAGAAGGAATTCGAGGTAGTGGAGGCAGGTATAATATCTCCAAACCACATTCCTGTAAGTGAGCTTCAGGCTGGAGACGTTGGATATATAACCGCTTCTATAAAGGATATCAGAAGCTGCAGGGTGGGAGACACCGTAACGCTTGCCGAGAATCCTACTGAAACTCCTATGCCTGGATACAAGAAGGTAACTCCTATGGTTTACTGCGGAGTATATCCTGCAGAGGGAGAGAAGTACGAGAACGTAAGAGATGCCCTTGAAAAGCTTCAGGTAAACGATGCTGCGCTTGAATTTGAGCCAGAGACATCAGTGGCGCTCGGATTCGGATTCAGATGCGGATTCCTTGGACTTCTGCATATGGAGATAATCCAGGAAAGGCTTGAAAGAGAGTTCAACCTGGACATGATAACTACTGCGCCTTCTGTTGTATACAGAGTAGTAAAGCACAGCGGCGAAGTGCTGATGATACAGAACCCGGCCAATCTTCCGCCTCAGGCAGAGATAGACCATATAGAAGAGCCTATAGTTAAGGCAGACATAATAGTGCCAAAGGACTTTGTAGGAGCCGTAATGGAGCTTGCGCAGGACAGGCGCGGGGAAATGATAAACATGGAGTATCTTGATCCAAAGAGAGTTACGCTTCATTACAACCTCCCTCTGAATGAGGTCGTGTATGACTTCTTTGATTCGCTCAAGTCAAGGACCAAGGGATATGGCTCATTTGACTACGAATTCAAGGAGTATGTAGAATCAACTCTTGTAAAGCTTGACATACTGATCAACAAGGAACAGGTAGACGCGCTTTCCTTCATAGTTCACGAGACTACTGCCCAGAAGAGGGGAAGGATAATGTGCGAAAAGCTCAAGGACGAGATACCAAAGCACCAGTTCCCTGTACCGATACAGGCGGCTGTAGGAAGCAAAGTAATAGCAAGAGAGACAATCAGCGCATACAGAAAAGACGTACTTGCCAAATGCTATGGAGGAGATATATCGAGAAAGAGAAAGCTTCTTGAAAAACAGAAAGAAGGAAAGAAGAGAATGCGTCAGGTAGGAAACGTAGAGGTTCCTCAGAAGGCATTCATGTCTGTTCTCAAGCTTGATGATTAAAGATCATAGGAAGTGATAAGAAAATGAATAGTATAATTGACAGGATCAAGCGTCCTGAAGATATAAAAAAACTCAGCATAGAAGATATGGATGTGCTTTCACAGGAAATAAGAGAATTCCTGATAGAAAGCATCTCAAAGACAGGGGGGCATCTTGCCTCCAACCTTGGAGTAGTTGAGCTCACGCTTGCGCTCCACCATGTATTCAGCTTTCCTCAGGACAAGCTCATATGGGACGTAGGGCATCAGTCGTATACACATAAGATACTGACAGGAAGAAAAGACGCGATGTCTACGCTCAGGCAGCTAAATGGACTCAGTGGATTTCCAAAGAGAGAAGAAAGCGAGTACGACTGCTTTGACACTGGACACAGCAGCACATCGATTTCGGCAGCAGTCGGAATGGCAAGAGCAAGAGATCTCCGAAAAGGGAAAAATGAAGTAATAGCCGTAATAGGAGACGGAGCCCTGACAGGCGGAATGGCCTTTGAGGCTATCAATGACGTCAGCAGGAACCATTCAAAGATGATAGTTATCCTCAACGACAATGAGATGTCAATCTCGGAAAACGTGGGAGGGCTGTCACATCACCTTAGCACTATAAGGACTGCTCCGGCATATCTGACTACAAAAAAGGATATAGAAATCCTGGTTTCGAGGATTCCGGTAGCAGGTAAAAAGATAAAAAAAGTACTGAGCAGGGCAAAAGGCAGCCTCAAGAAATTCCTTGTCCCGAACATGCTCTTTGAAGAGCTGGGGCTCAAATATCTGGGGCCGGTAGACGGACATGATACAGCTGCTCTCATAAAGGTAATGAAGAGGGCAAAAAGAGAAAAAGAGCCAGTCCTTATCCATGTAAGAACAAAAAAAGGAAAAGGATACAGGCCGGCAGAGGACAGACCCAACGATTTCCATGGAGTATCCTCGTTTGACATAGAGACAGGCGAGAGCAAGAAGATGGGCTCAAAACCGACCTACTCAGATGTGTTTGGAAACAAGATGTGCAGGATAGCTTCAAATAAGAAGGACCTTGCAGTGATTTCGGCGGCGATGATAGATGGAACCGGACTCTCGAAATTTGAGAAGAAATATCCGGAGATGATATTTGATGTAGGGATTGCAGAGCAGCACGCAGTAACCATGGCGGCAGGCATGGCGGCAGACGGCATAACGCCGGTGGTGGCACTGTACTCATCCTTCCTGCAGAGAGCATACGACCAGGTAGTGCATGATGTCGCAACGCAGAATCTTCACGTAGTATTTGCGCTCGACAGGGCAGGGCTTGTTGGAAATGACGGAGAGACCCATCAGGGAGTATTTGACGCCGCATTTCTTTCTCAGATCCCAAACATGACGGTAATGGCACCAGCTGACTATCGCGAGTTTGAGAACATGCTGGAGTTTGCAGTAAATGAGCACAATGCGCCGATATCGATAAGGTATCCTAGAGAATCTTCATCGGTAACCGTAAACAGGAGCGACACGCCTGTAGCAAGAGGAAAAGGAATAGTAGTAGAAGCGGGAAGAGATATTTCCATAATCGCGAGCGGAAAGATGGTATCAACTGCGCTCGAGGTCAGGACGCTGCTGGCTGAAAAAGGAATAAATGCCGAAGTAGTGAATCTCAGATTCATAAAGCCGCTTGACGAGAATCTTGTAAGAAAGACAGCCTCAAAGACGGGAAGAGTAGTTATAATAGACGAAGCTCCGGCGGATGGAACGTTTGCATACAAGCTAATGAGCATGCTTCCTGAAAATACACGCACTCTCATAAAGACTCTGCCTGATGAATTCATAAGACATGGATCCGTGGACGAGCTTCTTAAGCTCAACAGGATGGATGCACAGAGCATAGCATCTGAAGCAATCGAAAAATTCTACGGCGGATATTTCAATCAGGAAAAAATTTCATAGATAACTGGCACAGGACATGCATCCTGTGCTTTTTTTTGAAAAAACAAAAAACATGTTGACATAACAGTAGAAAAGTAATATAATTTAATCAAATACAATTTGACAAAATTAAATTTTAAAAAATAGAAATAAAAATCAGGCCATATGGATGGCAAAAGTAAGGAAGTGAAAAAATGAAATATGAAGGACTAAAGCTTGAAAATCAGCTCTGCTTTCCACTCTATGCGCTTTCAAGAGAAGTCATAAAGCTGTACAAGCCTCTGCTTGACAAATATGACATGACATATACCCAGTATGTGACTATGATGGTGATGTGGGAATATGAAGAGATCTTCTTCAAGGACCTGGGACACAAGCTTCATCTGGACTCCGGAACACTCACTCCTGTAGTAAAGAAACTTGAATCCATGAATCTGGTCACAAAGAGGCGAGATGAATCAGATGACAGGCAGGTAAAGGTAGCTCTTACGGACAGAGGGAGAGCGTTGAAAGACGAGATGGCAGAGATACCATGCAGGATGTCGGAAAAATTCAGTGGAAACGAGGCTCTTATGCTTGAGCTTAAGAATAATCTCGATTTATTCCTGAAAATAATGTTTGAATGATTTTTAGGCAATTGGAATATACTTAACTTATTATCATTTTGATTTGAGAAAGGAAGTAAAACATGAACATCTACGATTTTAAAGCAACAGACATTGACGGCAACGAGATAGCACTAAATGACTACAGAGGGAAAGTAATGCTCATAGTAAATACAGCGAGCAAGTGCGGATTCACTCCTCAGTATGAGGATTTACAGAAGCTTCATGAAAAATATGAGGATCAGGGACTTGTTATACTTGGATTCCCATGTGACCAGTTCGACGATCAGGAGTTCGGAGAGAGCGGAGAGATAAAATCATTCTGCAGCCTCAACTATGGAGTTTCATTCACTATGTTCGAGAAGATAAAGGTAAACGGAAAGGATACTCACCCGGTATTCGCTTATCTGAAAGAGCAGGCACCTTTCAAGGGACTCGATCAGAGCAACCTTACAAACAAGATAATAGAGTCTATACTGAACGAGAAATTCCCAAGCTATACATCAGGAAATGAGATAAGATGGAACTTTACAAAATTCCTCGTAGATAGAGACGGAAAAGTTACAGAGAGATTTGAATCCTCAGTAAATCCGCTAGAGATAGAACCATCTATAAAAGAGCTTCTTTAATAAATTTTCATATCTGAAACCGATATCTTTATTATGATAACACCCCTCGGGCAGGAATTTATTTCCATATCCGAGGGGTGTATTTTTGCTCTGATTGAGTTTTTGATCAATAGATTTTAGAGCCTGGAGTCATCTGTCGATTCAAGGAAGGCATCTATATCCTTCATAACGCCGGCCACGCAGCCGTCTTCAAATGGAGATATGAGATTGGCTTCGCTTACGATGTCAACAAAGGATTTTGTGCCGCCGATTTCGCATATCCTCAGATAGTCCTGCCATCCGCCTTCCCTGTCATGCTGCATCTTTTTCCAGAACTGCAGTGCACATATCTGTGCGAGGGCATAGTCGATATAGTAGAAAGGATTTTTGAATATGTGCCCCTGCTTCAGCCACCAGCCTCCTCTTTCGAGGAAGTCGCAGCCTTCATAATTCTTGTGAGGCTGATATTTCTTCTCGAGCTCTCTCCAGGCAGCTTTTCGCTCGGAAGGAGACATCTGCGGATCCGCATATATCAGGTGCTGGAATTCATCCACAAGCACTCCGTATGGCATGAACTTGACAGTGCTTCCCATGTGAGCATACTTGTATTTTTCGGTGTCTTCCCTGAAGAAAAGCTCCATCCACGGATAGGTTATGAATTCCATGCTCATGGAATGGATCTCGCAGCTTTCGTATGTCGGGAAATTTATCTCCGGAATATCTATCCATCTTGACTGATATACCTGAAAAGCATGCCCGGCCTCATGGGTGAGCACGTCTATGTCGGCATCCGTGGAGTTGAAGTTGGAGAATATGAAAGGCGCCTTGTAGTCTGGGATGTAGGTGCAGTATCCTCCGGCCCCCTTTCCCTTTCTGGTCTCAAGGTCCATCAGTTCGTGCTCCATCATGAACTCAAAAAACTCCTTTGTCTCAGGAGAGAGCTCACTGTACATCCTTATACCGCCATCTATTATGAACTGGGCATCACCCTTGGGCTCAGCGTTTCCTGTCTCGAATTCGAAATTTTCATCAAAATATCTGAGAGAGTCAAGGCCCAGCCTTCTTCTCTGCCTTTCAAACAGCCTGGATGCACAGGGCACGATATGCTCGCTTACCTGGCTTCTGAATACAGAAACCATATCGGCGTCGTAGTCAGTACGCATCATCCTTATATATCCAAGCTCAGTAAAGCTCTCAAAGCCAAGCTTTAGCGCCATGGCGTGGCGAACGCTCACTAGTTTGTCAAACAGCTCATCAAATCTTGCCTCGTTCTCTTCAAAGAAGCCGTAATAGAGGCGGCTTGCCTCTTCCCTGACGGATCTGTCCTTTGATGTCATAAACGGCCCCATGGCAGAGAGATTTCTTTCCTCGCCTTCAAACATTATTTTTGCTGAAGCAAGAAGCCTTGTGTACTCAGAGCTCAGACGGTTTTCCTCCTGAAGCTCTTCGATTATGCACGGATCAAAGGCCCTGAGCGCATACTCTGCAATCTTCATGAACTGCTTACCGATCTTTTTCTCAAGCTCATCCCGGAATCTGGATTCGGTAACTGCTCTGTAGAACAGGGAATTCAGTTCCTCGTACTGAGGAGATATCTCGTCCCAGTACTCTTTTTCGCTTTTATAGAAATCGTCATCGGTGTTAATGCTGTAGCGTATGCTTACCAGAGTCTCCATGGACTGGACATTGTTTCTGATCTTGTTTACCTCGTCCATGATTTTTATGAAATCCTCGAATGAAGCCGCATTATTCATTGATTCGACATTGCTTTCAAGGATACTCTTCATGGCCATGAACTCAGGCCTTCTGTATTCAAATTCTTTAAATTTCATAGATTCACCTCGTATATATTAGTTGGAGTTTTCCATACGCCTATTATACTACATTACATTGTAATGTAACAATGTTACATACCTTAATCGGCTCTTTGATATATTATAAGTACTGTAGATATTGAAAACTGGAGGATACAAATGAAAAAAGCAATAATAGATGATAAGAAGTGCGTGGCATGCGGAGCGTGCACAGATAAGTGCCCTAAGGATGCTATATCAATATTCAGAGGTATAACGGCGGTAGTTGATGAGGATAAATGCGTCGGATGCACGCTTTGCACGAGAGTCTGCCCGGCGAATGCCATAGCGATGCAGGCAAAACATATATAATGACATAATCATAAAATAATGAATCATAAACGAAAGGGAGAACTGATTTGAAAAAGAAAAATAAAAAATGGAATGATTACCTGTGGATAGCTACGGCCTTGTATTTTGCGCTCGGCCTGTTCAATATAATGTTTGCATGGCTGGGAATGATATGCTTCATGATCCCGCTGATACTTACCTTCATGGGAAAGGGAAAGCTGTACTGCAATTCCTACTGCGGCAGGAGCCAGCTGTTCAACATGCTCGGAGAAAAGAAGAAGCTTTCAAGAAACAGGCCGACCCCTGATTTTCTGGCAGGAAAGCCTTTCAGGTACGGATTCCTTGTATTCTTCATGACCATGTTCTTTGTCATGGTGTTCAACACATATCTTGTTTTTCAGGGAGCAAGGGATCTTAAAGAAGTCATTACGCTTCTGTGGACTTTCAAGGTTCCCTGGAATGCGCCGGAGATACCAGGGATAGCGCCATGGGCAGTGCAGTTTGCATTTGGATTCTACAGCATGATGCTTACATCAGGAATAATAGGAACGGCTTCGATGTATTTTTACAGGCCTCGCAGCTGGTGTTCATTCTGCCCTATAGGGACCATGACGCAGGAGATAAACAAGGTAATGCACAAAAAAGCCTACAGCTCGCTTCTTGAGAGCAGACAGCCTGCAGCGTGCAGCGCCTGCGCGCCGGCATTTGATGGAGCTGAAGATGACGAAGATGGCGAGATGGTATCTTAAATATAAAGATATAAATATAAAGACATACAAAAAAGGAAACCCGCGGGTTTCCTTTTTTGTGTATGTGTATTTACTGCGATGTGACGGTTTCTTCGATAAGCTCGCGAAGACAGGATTCCCTGCATCTGTCAGTCATGAATATGAGAGAATCCTCAGGAAGGATGACAGTGTTTCCATCCGGGATTATGTCTCCGCCGCGCCTTCTGACTGCAATAAGAAGGCATCCGGAAGGGAAATCGAGGTCCTTCAGCATCTTTCCCTCTGCAGCAGAGCCGTAGTGGACCACCGTCTCTATTGTTATCTTTTTTCCGTCATCTTTCTTCTCTTCATGCGATGGCATTGCAGCTATCTGATTTTCAAGCAGCGATTCATATACGGGAGCACTCCTGAGAAGGTCTGCCGTAACATATGCAGCTATGCAGACTACTGAAAGTGAAAGCATATGAGAAAATGAGCCTGTCATTTCAACGAGCAGCACTATTCCTGTAATGGGAGCTCTTACTATAGCGGTAAAATATCCGGCCATGGCAAGTATTATGAAGTTATAGAAAAGCTCGGGGCTGAAGCCGGCATGCGTTATGGCGATATTTCCAAATATGCATCCGATCAGAGCTCCGATTATCAGAAGTGGGAAGAATATCCCTCCCGGAGCTCCAGAGCCAAAGCTTATCATTGAAAATAAGAATTTTATGCATAAAATAAGTATCAGCATGGGGATACCCGTAGAAGGATTCAGTTGTTCGATAATGATGTGGCCGCCGCCAAGCGCGAGAGGAAAGCTGACTCCGAGTATCCCGGCGAGCACGAATGGAACGATAACTCTTGTTTTTGGAGTCAGGAATGAAGCTTTTCTGTATATGGCCTGAGACAGCAGAAGCATTTTGTTGTAAAAAGCTCCCAGAAATCCCAGAACTATACCCATTATTATCAGAGCCCAGTATCCATGAAGCGGTATAGAAGAAGTTACATTAAAGCTGAATACAGGCTCAAGCCCAAAGACCATCTTTGACAGAAAGTCTGCGGACATTGCAGATGCCATAGCAGAGAGAAGCACAACCGGTGAAAAATACTTGAATATCTCTTCCATTGCAAAAACGGTGCCTGCAAGTGGAGCGTTAAATGCAGCAGAAAGGCCTGCGCTTGCGCCACCGGCTATGAGTATCTTTTTTTCCGTACGTGATTTTGCCAGCCTGTTTCCGATCCCCTGAGCTACGCATGCACCCAGCTGGATAGAAGGACCCTCTCTTCCAAGGGAAAGTCCTGAAAATATAGCCATTACCCCGCCTGCAAATTTTAAGAGAAGCGTTGAAATCCAGCTTCCTTCAAAGTATCCCATGATTATACCTTTCACCTGGGGGATGCCGCTTCCGCTGATAAGCCTGTTTCTGGAAACGAGAGAGCCTGTTATATATCCCAAAAGTCCAAGGGCTGCAAGAGCTGCGGGAAGATAAACTGGGCTTGATCTGAGGTATTCGTACATACGGAATGAAAGATGCTCCGCCTCAGCGAGTATCAGCCGGTAAAGTATGACGATTGCGCCTGATACAAATCCTATTATCATGCTCTTGTAAAGTATGGAAAGCCTGCTAGAGTATACTCTAGCAGCTTCATTGTAGTTGTTTTTTTTCATGTCATTCTCCTTATTCTCTTATTCAGTCCACCATCAGCTCTGCAAAAACTGAATTGCTCAGCTCTCTTCCCTTCTGTGTAAGCGCGAGGCTGCCACTGCTTACTTGAACCAGTCCATCTTTTTCGAGCTTAGCGGTCTTTTTATCAAAATCCCTTACCAGAGGACATGAAGAATCGCTGCATCTGCCCAGCTGCATAAGCTCGGACCTTATATCAGACAGAGCTATGCCTTTATTCATCCTCAGTCCCAGGAATATCATTTCATTTATGACGTCAGAGTGCGAAAGCGTCTCAAGCGAATCGAGATTCACAGGAGACTCCATGTCTGAAATCTTTTCCATATAATCATCTACGCTGTCTATGTTTGCAAAGCGGCGGTTGTCAATCATGGAATGAGCAGCTACTCCCAGCCCCAGGTAATTGTCTCTCAGCCAGTAGGCTTTGTTGTGAACAGACTCAAATCCCTCGCGGCAGAAGTTTGAAATCTCATACTGCCTGTAACCTCGCTGCTCGAGGAAGCCGGTAAGGAACCTGTACATATCGACATATTCATCGTCTCCCGGAAGCTCTATCTTTCCTTCGCTGACCCACCTGTTCATAAGGGTATTTTCTTCTACTATGAGCGAGTAGCAGGATATATGCTCAGGGCCAAGCGCCGTTATGCTTTCGAGGCTCCTTTGGAGCGTATCCATGCTCTGGCCGGGCACTGCGAACATGAGGTCTACGCTGATGTTTTCAAATCCATGCTTTCTTGCAAGGGCGTAGGCAGATAGAAAAGCATCATAGTCATGAGAGCGCCTCAGGAGCATCAGCTCCTCTCTGTCAGTGCTCTGAAGGCCTATGCTCAGCCTGTTGACGCCATATCTTTTTAATATTTCAAGCTTTTCAGGCGTAACTGACTCCGGATTGCACTCAAATGTGAATTCCTCTATAGAATCAGTATTGTAGTTTTCCCTCACTGCCGCAAGCAGCCTTTCTATGAGCTCTTCACTCAGGAGGCTCGGGGTGCCTCCTCCTATATATATCGTGCTCAGCCTGTGCGAAGACGCCAGGTCTCTACTGCTCCTGATCTCAGTTATCAGGGCATCGATGTATCTTTCTTTATATGAATCGGGCTTTGCGACAGAAACGAAGTCACAGTACGAACACTTGCGTACGCAGAACGGAATGTGCATATAGATGCTTAGTGGTTTCATATTCATCTCCTTGTATCTTCAATACTATAATTATAAACTATAATACGGAACAAATCATCTTTAAATTAAGTATGGATTATAAAATAAAAACACACGGATTCAGCGAAATTTAAAATTAAAAAATATTTACTTATTTTTATATAAATGTTAACATATAGACTGTAGAGAGATTTGTAAATTTTCAGTCAAAATTAATTTTAAAACTAATAAAAGGAGAGTGAATCTAGTGCAATGCTGCTGTGAAGAAAACAAAAAAACTGACAGTGTAGACCTTAGCCTTATTGAAGGTATCGTTGAAAAATACAAGGATACAAAGGGAAGTCTTATCACTATACTGCAAGGCGTTCAGGAGATATACAACTATGTTCCGATGGAGGCCATAGAATATATTGCAGAGCAGACTGGCATAAAGCCTGCGAAAATATACGGGGTACTGACATTCTACACTCAGTTCAGGATGAACCCGGTAGGAAAGAACCTTATCATGCTTTGCCAGGGAACTGCATGTCACGTAAACGGTTCTGAGGGAATCGAAGAAGCTATCCATGAGGAGCTTGGAATAAATGATGGAGAGACAAGCGAAGACGGGCTTTTCACGCTTATAAACGTTGCCTGCCTCGGATGCTGCAGTTTATCTCCTGTAATGATGATAAACGGCGAGACTTACGGAAAACTTACGCCACAATCTACAAAGAAGATAATTGCTGATATTAGAGCAATAGACAAGGAGGAAGCATAATGAGAATTCTTGTTGGACAGGGAAGCTGCGGACTTGCAGCAGGAGCAGGAAAGATATCTGATTATCTTGAAGCTCAGATAAAGGCTCAGGGTCTTGACGCAAGCGTTGAGATAACAGGATGCATAGGAACATGCTATCTGGAGCCGATTGTTGACGTTATTGATGATGAAGGCAACAAAACTACATATGTGAAGGTAGATGAAGCCATCGCTGAAAAAATAGTAGAAAGCCACATAAAGAATTCAGTACCTGTAGCTGAAGCTGCCATAATGAACGAAGACGTTCTGGCTCAGGGCAAGCAGGTAAAGATAGCGCTCAAGAACTGTGGTATAATCGACCCTGAGAGCATAGATGAATATATAGAGGCAGGCGGATACGAAGCTGCCAAAAAATGTATCACGCAGCTCAGCAGAAAAGATGTAATCGAAGAATTAAAGAAATCAGGCCTCAGAGGAAGAGGAGGAGCAGGATTCCCTACATGGTTCAAGTGGAATGCGGCGCTTTCTTCTACAGCAACTCCAAAGTACTTTGTATGTAATGCTGACGAGGGAGACCCGGGAGCGTTCATGGACAGAGCGGTAATCGAGGGAGATCCGCATGGACTTATAGAAGGAATGATGATAGGTGCTTATGCTATCGGAGCTACTGAAGGCGTGGTTTACGTAAGAGCAGAGTATCCGCTTGCCATCATAAGACTTACGAATGCAATAAAGCAGGCTAAGGAAAGAGGATATCTCGGAGACAACATATTCGGCATAGAGGGCGCAAGCTTTAACATGAGAATAAAGGCAGGAGCCGGAGCTTTCGTGTGTGGAGAAGAGACAGCTCTTATCGCATCGCTTGAGGGCGAAAGAGGAATGCCAAGGCTCAAGCCTCCATTCCCTGCACAAAAAGGATACTGGGACAAGCCGACCAACATAAACAACGTTGAGACACTTGCAAACGTGCCTTGGATAATCAGAAACGGCGGAGAGAAATTTGCGGCGATGGGAACTGAGAAGAGTCCGGGAACAAAGGTATTCGCGCTTACTGGAAAAATTGCCAAGGGCGGACTGGTAGAGGTTCCTATGGGAATGCCTATATCAGAGATAATCTATGACATCGGCGGCGGAATAAGAGACGGAAAGCAGTTCAAGGCAGTTCAGCTTGGAGGGCCATCTGGAGGATGTATACCTTCTAGCAAGATAGATACTACAGTTGACTACGAGAGCATAGCGCAGACCGGAGCAATAGTTGGTTCAGGCGGTATGGTTGTTATGGATGAGACTACGTGCATGGTTGACATGGCGAGATTCTTCCTTGACTTCACAAGAAAAGAATCATGTGGAAAATGCATCCACTGCAGAATCGGCACAAAGAGAATGCTTGAGATACTGAACAGAATATGCGAAGGCAATGGAAAAGACGGAGACATAGAGCTTCTTCAGGATCTTGGAGAAAAAATCAAGGACGGTTCGCTCTGCGGACTCGGACAGACAGCTCCAAACCCTGTTCTCAGCACAATAAGATACTTCAGAAACGAGTACGAGGATCATATCTACAACAAGACATGTACAGCAGCTCAGTGCAAGCCGCTTATCACCTTCAACATACTTGAAGACAAGTGCATAGGCTGTGGAGTATGCAAGCGCAACTGCCCTGTTAACGCTATAGAGGGTTCAGTGAAGCAGCTTCATGTGATTGATCACGATCTTTGTATCAAATGTGGAAAATGTATCGAAAGCTGCAAATTTGGTGCAGTAGTCAAAAAATAGGGAGGAGGCCGAAAATGTCAAAGATCAGACTTAATATAGACGGAATTGAAGTTACTGGCTACAGTGGCCAGACAATTCTCGAAATCGCAAGAGAAAACAATATAGAGATACCAACGCTATGTCATGACGACAGAGTAAAGGCTTATGGATCATGCGGACTTTGCGTGGTAGAAGCAGTCGGAATGCCAAAGCTCATGAGATCATGTGCGACAGAAGCCGCAAACAACATGGTTATAAAGACAAACACAAAAAGAACTACAGAGGCAAGACAGGTGGCGCTTGAGCTGCTCATGTCAGATCACAGAGGAGACTGCCAGGGACCATGCGTGCTTGCATGTCCAGGAAACACTGACTGTCAGGCATACGTAGGGCTTATAGCAAACGGACAGTTTGACGAAGCCAACAAGGTAATAAAAGATCAGCTTCCGCTTCCTGCAAGTATAGGAAGAGTATGTCCGCATCCATGCGAGACTGCCTGCAGAAGAGGCCTCGTGGATGAGCCTGTAGCTATAGCCAATCTCAAGTACTTTGCAGCGGATCATGACCATGCAAATGAGCAGGTATTCATACCTGAGCTCAAGCCAAAGACAGGAAAGAAAATCAACATAATAGGTGGAGGACCTGGAGGAGTTTCTGCAGCGTATTTCCTTCTGATGGAAGGACACGACGTAACGATATACGATCAGATGCCTAAATTCGGAGGAATGCTCAGATACGGAATACCTCAGTACAGACTTCCAAAATCAGTACTTCAGAAAGAGATAGACATAATAGAGACTATGGGTGCAAAGCTTGTTCCTAACACAAAGGTGGGAAGAGACATAAGCTTTGATCACATAAAAAACACTGCTGACGCTACTCTTGTTGCAATCGGAGCATGGAGCAGCACAAAGCTTGGCTGCAAGGGCGAAGAAGCAGAAGGCGTGCTTGGAGGAATCGAGTTCCTTGAGAACTATGTTACAAACAAGCCATTCAAGGCAGGAGAAAAGGTAGCGATCGTAGGTGGAGGAAACACTGCGATGGATGCCTGCAGAACTTCAGTGAGACTTGGAGCAAAAGAAGTATACAACATATACAGAAGAACCAAAGATCAGATGCCTGCTGAGGAAATCGAGATAGTAGAAGCAGAAGAAGAAGGCGTAGTATTCAAGGAGCTTGTAAACCCTATTGAAATCAAGAAGCTTGAAAACGGCCAGCTTGAGATGACACTTCAGGTAATGGAGCTTGGAGAGCCTGACGCGAGTGGAAGAAGATCACCGATTCCAAAAGAAGGCGTAACTGAGACTCTTGTGGTTGACTGCGTAATCAGCGCAATCGGACAGATAGTAAATCCAAAGGGATTTGAAGATATAGAGCTTACAAGAAGAGGAACTATAGCGGCAGACGAGAGCACATTCAGAACTAACGTGGATGGAGTATTTGCAATCGGAGACGCTACAAACAAGGGCGCTGACATAGCGATCGCTGCGATCGGAGATGCAAAGAGAGCGGCTCAGGTTATAATGACATATCTTGATGGAGACATGGTAGCATACAAAAAACCTTTCTACTCAGAAATCGAAGGCATGAGCGCCGATGATTTTGAAGACAGAGAGAGAAGCTACAGACCTCACAGAGATCATGTGGATCCAGAAGTAAGAAACAAGAACTTTGAAGAAGTGGTTTCAGGATACACGAATGAGCAGGCTATGGAAGAAGCATCAAGATGCCTTGAATGCGGATGTATGGACCTTTACGAGTGCAAGCTTCTCAAATACTCAAATGAGTATGACATAAAGCCTGAGAAATTCGCAGGCGAGATGCACAAGCGTAAAGAAGACAACTCTCATCCATTCATAGACAGAAACCCTGACAAGTGCATACTCTGCGGACTTTGCGTGAGGACCTGTGAAGAAGTAATGGGCGTGAGCGCGCTTGGCCTTGTACACAGAGGATTCGACACTATAGTAAAACCTGCAGTTGAGCTGCCTCTGAATGAAACTGGATGTATCTCATGCGGACAGTGCATAAGCGTTTGTCCAACGGGAGCGCTTCAGGAAAAAATGAAGATCAGAAAGCCGGTTCCTGTAATAGCTGAAATAACAAATACAGTATGTTCAAACTGCAGCGTTGGCTGTAACATAAAAGTAAATACAAGAAATGACATGATAATGAGAGTCGAGTCTGACGTTAACAGCAAGGTTGACGATGGAAGACTCTGTGCAAAAGGAAGATTTGGATATGACATAGCTCACAGCTATGACAGAATAAAATCTGCACTTCTCAGAAGAGACAAGGAGCTTGAGACAGCTACGCTTGAAAGTGCACTTGTAGAAACAGCCAAGAAAGCTCAGAGCCTGGTAAACCTTAATGGACCAGAGAGTCTTGCAATCCTGGTTTCAGACAAATATACCAATGAAGATATATTCGCAGTGAAGACTCTTGGAGAAAAGCTGTTCAAAGCTTCAAAAGTATACAGCATGAATGCTGACAGATCTGCACTTGCTGACGTGCTTGGAACAGACGCATCCACAGCAAGCTACGAAGAGCTTCTTTCAACAGAGATGATAGTAGTTGCAGGATCAGACATAATGATAAACAACACAGTGCTTGGAATAAAGATCAGACAGGCTGCCCTCAACGGTGCAAAGCTGGTTGTAATAAATGATAAGCATACACTTCTTGATGAGATAGCGACAGTTTCTGTTCATGCAGATTCTACCGACATCCTTCTTCAGATAGAGAAGGCTGTGGCTCAAAACTCAAAAGCTGCGACAGATGAGCACAAGGCAGCTCTTGCAGGAGTTGAGGTAAGCGCAGACGCACAGAAGATAGCAGACATGTACACAGCTGCAAAGACAGCCATGATAGTATACAATCAGGGCGAGCTAAGCTATGACGGAGCGCTTTCACTCGTAAACACTGCAGTGATGGCAGGCCATGTAAACAGGCCAAGAGCTGGAATAATCCAGATGAAGAAAAATGCCAACAGCCAGGGACTAGTTGACCTTGGAATCTGCACAGACAAGGCAGAGCTTCTTGAGAAGATTGAAAATGGAACTGTAAAGGGAATAATGTCATTCGGAGAGAACATCTGTGACATAGACCTTTCAAAACTCGAGCTTGTTGTAGTTCAGGACGTAAACATGTCAGACATGGCTAAAATGGCAGACGTAGTGCTTCCTGGGGCAAGCTTTGCAGAATCAGAGGGATCATATACAAGCTCTGAGAGAAGAATCCAGAAATCAAGAAAAGCGCTCGAAAATAATACTGTGGGATCTAACTGGAAGCTTGCGATGGACATAGCAAGAGTACTTGAGCCAGATTTTGGATACAGCACGCTTTCTCAGATACAGGAGGCTATAGGAAGCTTCAACCCTTCATACAAGGGACTTGCAAAACTCGAAGGAGACAAGATCTGGAGCTACCCTGCATCACAGGCAGTCCTAAAGCCTGCAAAATCAGCAAAACTTGTTGAAGCAGTTACCAATACAAGCTTTGAAAGAAAGACATTCAAAGAATTCATGAAGAATAACAACCTGCTGTAGCATATAGAATATAAGGGCAAAATGAAAAAGCACAGGACGTTAATAGCCCTGTGCTTTTTTGCAAAAGAAAGGAATAACATATATGAAGGCATTCATGCTAGACGGATTTATTGATTTATCAGGATTTTTTGACGAGTTCATAGAAAAAAAATCCTGTCTTCAGCAAGAGTCAGAATGTGCAGTTTCTTATTTTCAACCCTGATTTCACCTCGATAGAATACGTTCATAACTCAACCGCATCGCTTGCCATCAAGGAAGATTTTGAGGCATTCAAAAAGCTTACATCAGAGTCAAATCCTCTGAAAACCAGCGGCTTTACCGAAGTCCATGTATCCCAGGAGGGAAACGGGACTATGATATACATATCTACAGTAAACTCCATACTCGAAAAAAAGATATATGTGGCATCTGTATGCCTCCAGTTCGGGGACAAGATTGTTCCCGAAAGGATAATCTCAGAGATAAACCTTGACACCGCAGAATATTTTCTTTATCATGTTCAGGCGACGATAACAAACTATGAGAAGCTGTACTACCTCATAGACGCCTTCTGCGAGATGCTTTCTGCAAAGGACGTGCTTATCCCCATCACATGTCCAATGTTGCGAACTGGTGCATAAAGATAGCAAACGAGCTTGAATTCGATGACAAGGACACCAAGATACTGTATGTGGCTGCGCTCCTGCATGACGTCGGAAAGCTTTTCATACCAGACTCAGTGATAAGCAGGCCGACAAGGCTCACGGACAAGGAGCAGGAAATGGTGAGGCAGCATCCTCAAAATGGATACAACATGCTGAAATCATCGCTCTATGGCATGACCTTCTTTAACGATGTTCCAAAGATAGTAAAGCACCATCACGAGAGATATGACGGCAAGGGATATCCAGACGGGCTCTCAGGAGAAGAGATTCCTTACCTGAGCAGGATAGTGGCTACTGCGGAGAGCATAGACTTCATGATGAGCAGAAGACCAGGATGCGAGGCAAAGGAGCCGCATGAGATAATCGAAGAGCTCAGAGAGCTTAGCGGACAGCAGTTCGATCCCGAGATAGCCAGGGCGGCCATAAACGTCATAGAAGATGACTATGAGAGCACAAGGACCATGGTCATGAAAAAATCCAAGTTCATAACAAATGCCTCACTGAGATTCTATTTTGGAGATTTCAAGACTATAATAACGCTTAACGGAAACCTCATAATAAAGAATGAAAAAGCAATATTCATACTGGCAACCGGATCCCAGTACAACCCTAACTGGGTTACCTCAAGGATATTCCTGCCTACGATAAGCTTTTCTGAAAACAGGGATTTCTATGAGTTCAAGTGCAGCGTAGACAGCCTTTCACCGGAAAACATAGAGATATCTCAGATAGCATACACCCCTACTGACAAATACTTCTCGCTCGTGCTTGAGGGAATGCTCAAGATCAGAAAGGGTGATTTTGAGATGGATGTAGAGATGATGAAACTGGGAGGGGACACTCTGGTATTCAAGGTAGAGCCGGAGGAGAGCGAAAAGATAGCCGAGAACCTCGGCGGCAGCTTTGAGGTAGACCTCGACAGTGAGACGGCAGAGCATTCAGGCGTAAGCACCGTAAAGTGCCGCATAGGCAAGATGTATAATTCGGGAGGAAACGTGGTATACGTTCTCAGCTATGTGGATATGTCCTCTACAGTAAGAGATGATATACTGAGATACCTTTTCAAGAAACAGGTGGAGCACAAGCATAAGCTTAAAAAAGCAAGAAAAAATTAGAAAGTGAAGAGTAAGAATGAAAAAAGAAATCATCAGAAAAGCTGTTGACAGAGCAAGAGAAACAATGAACAAAAATCTTGGAGGCCCATTCGGGGCAGCCGTCATAGACCAGGATGGAAATGTCATAGCCGTAGCATCAAATTCGGTGCTTGGAGACCATGACCCTACCGCACATGCCGAGATAAACGCCATAAGAGAGGCAGCCAGGATAAAGGGTACGCACGACCTCAGCGGCTGCATCATATTTGCGACAGGATACCCATGTCCAATGTGCCTTTCCGCGATAATATGGGCAAACATCAGAGAAGTCGTTTACGGCTGCAGGCCGGAGGATGCGGATGCCATAGGATTCCGCGATGACTTCATATATCATTTCATAAAGACAGACATGACTGACGAATCCGTTCTGAGGCTCACCGAAGAAGGCAGGCAGGAGTGTCTTGCGCTTTTCAGAGAGTATGCAGAGCAGGAGAGAGAAATATACTGATCAAAACCCATGTTGAAATTTTTCCTTCATAATGTTATAATTTAGTCAGGACAACATTAAAAATTTAACAGGAGGAACTATAATGAAAATCGTTGAAGGATATATGCCATACCTGGAATATAAGACTTACTACAGAATAATCGGAGAGCAGAAGGATGGCAGAAAGCCGCTTGTGCTTCTTCATGGAGGACCGGGCTCTGCACACAATTACTTCGAGGTTCTTGATGAGCTTGCGAAGGATGGACGTCAGATAGTTATGTATGACCAGCTTGGATGCGGTCTCTCAGCTACGCCTTCACGCCCTGATCTGTGGAACTCAAAGACATGGATCGAGGAGCTGATAGCGCTTCGTGAGCATCTCGGACTTGAGGAGATACATCTTCTTGGACAGTCATGGGGAGGAATGCAGGCTATAGAGTATCTGTGCGACTACAAGCCAGAGGGTATAGCGAGCGTTATTCTTTCGAGCACTCTTCCTTCGGCAGATATGTGGGAAAAAGAGCAGCGCCGTATGGTAAAGCTTCTTCCGCTTGAAATGCAGGAAGCTATAGCAAAGGCAGAAGCTACTGGAAGCTACGATGATCCGGCTTACCTTGCGGCAAACGATGAATTCATGCTGCGTCACTGTGCTCCTGAATTCGGACCTGAGGACCCAGAGTGTCTTACACGTCCAAAGGTTAAGGGAACCGAGGCATATGTTACTGCATGGGGACCAAATGAGTTCACGCCTACAGGAACGCTCAAGGGATGGGAATACAGAGAAAAGATAAAGGACATAAAGGTTCCGACGCTCATAACAAGCGGACTATCTGATCTGTGTACTCCGCTTATAGCTAAATTCATGAATGATACGATAGAAGGCTCTGTGTGGGAGCTGTTTGAATTCAGCCGCCACATGCCATTCGTTGAGGAAAATGAGAAATACATGAAGATACTTAGAAAATGGATGGAAGATCACGAATAGGATCTTAATAAATCAGAGGAAAGGGGATACTGTTTAATAATGGTACTCCCTTTTGTTTTCGGGATTCCTGCAAAGGAGGATATATGAATTCTACTATCACAGAGCTTTTTGAAAGAAAATCGGTAAGGGCATTTGAAGACAGGGAAATACCGGAGGATGTGAAGTCCCTTATAATCGATGCGGCCATTCAGGCGCCTACAGCCGGAAACCAGGTGCTCTACTCAATCCTTGACATCACAGACCAGAAGCTCAAGGATGCGCTTGCGATAAGCTGCGACAATCAGCCCTTCATTGCGAAGGCGCCTCTGGTTCTCATATTTCTTGCCGACTGCAGGAGATGGCTGGATTCCTATGAGTATGCTCGCTGCGAAGCGAGGAATCCGGGAAAGGGCGACCTGATCCTGGCCATGGAAGATGCGATCATAGCTGCGCAGAATGCGGTAGTAGCAGCACACTCTCTGGGCATAGGCTCCTGCTATATAGGAGATATACTGGAAAACGCAGAGCAGCACATCGACCTTCTCGGGCTTGACGAATACGTGATGCCGGCTGCGATGCTTGTTTTCGGATATCCGGTTCAGCAGCAGAAGGATCGAAAAAAACCTGAAAGGTTTGACAAAAGATTCATCGTTCATGAAAATTCGTACAGGAGGCTCTCAAAGCAGGAGCATGTGGAGATGTTCACGCAGATACATCCGGAAAGCGGGTTCGATTTTGACGATTATATAACGAAATTCTGCAGGAGAAAATACATGTCAGATTTTTCAAGGGAGATGAGCCGCTCAGCTGAGGTTTACCTGAGTAATTTTGAATAAATAATGGAGATTATATGAAAAAAACTTTACGATTCAGTGAGATTGTCATGATTGTGCTCGGGTCTTTGATCCTTGCTTTTGGTATAAGCTGGTTTCTTTCTCCTCCGGGACTTGTAACAGGAGGCTTATCGGGTATTGCCATAATAGTTCAGAAGCTGACCTCGGGGACGATCGAAGGCGGAATCCCTATATGGCTTACCAATGCGGTGCTCAACATACCTCTTTTTGCGGTAAGCATAAGGCAGAGAGGGTTTGGGTTTGCGCGAAAATCCCTGTATGCGGTGGTCCTGCTTTCGGTAGCGCTTTGGCTTACGGAAATGATTCCCAATCCTTTTGCCCATATAGAGGACCTGATGCTTTACGGACTTTTTGGGGGAGTTTTCGTGGGAACTGGCGTGGGACTCGTGCTCAGAGCCGGAGCAACCACAGGAGGCACGGACATGCTGGCGGCGATATTCAAGTTCATCAGGCCTAATCTTCCGATTGAGAAGGTAATGCTTCTTATCGATGCGGTTATAATAGTCAGCGGTATGTTCGTGTTTGGAGTGGTAAATACCATGTATGCGATAATATCTGTAATAGTTACCACAAAGATGGTTACCCTTGTGCTTGAGGGCGGCAGCTCTGCCGAGGCGGCCTTTATAATGTCTGAAAAGAGCGATGAGATTGCCGATGCCATAATGAACACCGTGGGAAGGGGCGCTACTGCCATAAAGGCAAGGGGCATGTATTCAGGTTCTGACAGAGAGATGATTTTCGTGGTGCTTTCGCAGAAGGAGCTTCCTCTGCTCAGGCAGGTCATAATGGGGATTGATCCGCGGGCATTCATAACGATTGCTGAGGTAAGGGAGGTTCTGGGCGAAGGATTCATAGAGGAATATGACCCTATGAAGCTCTAAATGGAGCCTGTTTTTAATACATGTACCGAGAATTCCCCCTCCTCTAAACTACCTTGCTCGTATTAACGAGAGTGAAGGCGGTGGGATGAATCGGTTTATGAATGTTTAGAACACTTCTGAAGGGGTATAATATAATCAGTCGTAACAGGAAAGGATACTTATAATATGGATAGATTCGATAATAATGCACATTCAGTATTTTCCTTATACTATCATCTGGTTATGGTTACTAAATACCGTAGAAAAGTGTTTGATTCAAATATTTCAGACAGAGCTAAGAACATATTTGAATACATTTGTCCAAAGTATAATATTACACTGCTGGAGTGGAACCATGATATGGATCATGTCCATATACTCTTCAAAGCACATCCAAACAGTGAAATCAGCAAATTCATAAATGCATATAAAAGTGCAAGCAGCCGACTTATTAAGAAAGAATTTCCATGCATAAGAGAAAAATTATGGAAAGAAGCATTCTGGTCTCAGAGTTTTTTTCTTATCACCACAGGAGAGTCTTCGGTAGATATAATCAGAGATTACATCGAGACGCAGGGTGAAAAAGTGAGGTGAACATTATGCTGAAAGCATACAAGTACAGAATATATCCAAATGCAGAGCAGATGCAGTTCTTTGCAAAATGCTTTGGATGTGTGCGCTTTGTCTACAACCGGATGCTTTCAGACAGGATAGAGCACTACAATCTCACGGGAAAAAGCCTGAATAACACTCCTGCCCAGTACAAATCAGAATTCACCTGGCTAAAGGAGGTTGACAGCCTGGCTCTCGCCAATGCTCAGATGAATCTCAATACAGCATACAGAAACTTCTTCAGAGACAAGTCCAATGGATTTCCAAAATTCAAAAGCAAAAAAAACAATAATTTCAGCTATACCACCAACAACCAGAAAGGAACGGTATATGTTGAAAACGGATACATAAAACTCCCAAAACTGAAGTCACCTGTAAAGATCAGGCAGCACAGAAGCTTTGAAGGAGTAATAAAGTCATGCACAATTTCAAAAGCCCCATCCGGTAAGTATCACATATCCATTCTGGTTGAAACTGAAATACAGAAACTCCCAGCATCGGACATGCGAGTCGGCATAGATGTCGGGATCAAAGATTTTGCCGTACTTTCAAATGGAGAGGCATACAAAAATCCGAAACATCTCAGGAAATCCGAGAAGAGACTTGCCAAACTTCAAAGAGACCTTTCAAGAAAGCAGATAGGAAGCAGCAATCGCAACAAGGCAAGAATCAAGGTAGCGAAGCTCCATGAGAAAATAGCCAACCAGCGAATGGACTTTCTTCACAAAAAGAGTACAGAGATAATACGCAAAAACCAAGCAATAGTTATCGAAGACCTGAAAGTGAAGAATCTCATGAAAAACCATAATCTTGCGAAGTCCATTGCCGAGGTTTCGTGGAGCAGGTTCAGGGAAATGCTGGATTACAAGTCCAGGTGGTATGGCAGGGAGCTCATAATTGCCCCACCGGACTACCCTAGTTCGCAGCTTTGCTCTGACTGCGGTAACAGGTCGAGTCAGACAAAGGACCTGGCCTGCAGAGTATATATCTGTCCAGAGTGCGGTCTTGAGATAGACAGAGATTACAATGCAAGTCTGAACTTGCTGAAGCTGACAATGTAAATACAAGATACAGTGTCAGTCGGGGAGGGTACCGCCCTTAGAGCCTGGAGAATCTTGCTTCATCAGAAGCATTGACCAGGAAGCCCCCACTTCTTAAGTGGTGGGTAGTTCACTAGATACATGATTTTTTGAACAAAAATTATCATATGTTGCAAAAAAATCTTGAAATGGAAGATAATCTGTGTTAAGATAAATAGCGATTGGGAGTAGATGGGTGCTGGTGTGCCCGCTGGTCTTCAACACCAGTTCGAGGGGTTAGTAGCTTCTTGGGTGGGTTCGATTCCCACATATTCCCGCCAATTTTTATACAGTATAATAACATGATCATATGTCATGTTACATATATAAGATGGAGGGAAATCGATGAAAGTATTAGTAATTAACTGCGGAAGTTCATCACTAAAATATCAGCTTATTGATATGACAGACGAGTCTGTACTGGCTATAGGTCTTGTTGAGAGAATTGGAATAGAAGGTTCTGTTCTTAAACATGAGATACCAGGAAGAGACAAGCAAATAATCGAAGAGCCAATGACGGATCACAAGGATGCACTCAAGCACGTGCTTGATGCGCTTGTTAACCCTGAGTATGGCGCAATCAAGAGCATGGATGAGATCAATGCTGTTGGACACAGAGTAGTTCATGCGGGAGAGAAATTCGCATCTTCAGTAGTTATAACTGATGAGGTTGTAAAGGCGCTTGAAGACTGTATAGAGCTTGCTCCGCTTCACAATCCGCCAAACCTGATCGGAATAAATGCTTGCAGAGAAATACTTCCAACTGTTCCAATGGTTGCAGTATTCGATACAGCTTTCCATCAGACAATGCCAGAGTCATCATATCTTTACGGAATTCCTTATGAGTACTACAAGGAGTTCGGAGTAAGAAGATATGGATTCCACGGTACATCACACAAGTATGTAAGCTACAGAGCTGCTGAAATACTTGGAAAAGACATAAAGGATCTTAAGATAATCACATGCCATCTTGGAAACGGAGCTTCTGTAGCTGCTGTTGACGGTGGAGTGGTAGTTGATACATCAATGGGATTCACTCCGCTTGAGGGACTTATCATGGGAACAAGATGCGGGGACATGGATCCTGCTATAGTTACATTCCTTATGAAGAAGCTTAACCTTGACGCAGACGGAATCAACGATGTAATGAACAAGAAATCAGGGGTTTTCGGAATGTCAGGCGTAAGCTCAGACTTCAGAGACATCGAGAACGCAGCTGCTGAAGGCAACGAAAGAGCTGCAATAGCACTTGAGACATACTACAAGAGAGTTAAGAAATACATCGGATCTTACATGGCTGAAATGGGCGGCGTAGATGTGATAGTATTCACAGCTGGACTTGGAGAGAACTCAATCGGCGCAAGAGAAGAAATCTGCAGCGGACTCGAGAGATTTGGAATCAAGATAGACAAAGAAGAGAACAAGGTAAGAGGAAAAGAGAAAGTCGTTTCTTCAGCTGATTCAGCAGTAAAGGTACTTTGCATACCTACAAACGAAGAAGTGATGATTGCAAGAGATACTTTAGAATTAGTAAAATAATTCAGATATCATAAATGTTAAGATCAATAAGGGAAACCTTATTGATTTTAACTTGTAAGGCAATTCTACTTGACAAATGTTATCCTGCAATGTATAATATTTGTGATAAATAAGAGGTGAGGAACGTGATGAATTTAAGTGAAATCCTGTCCGGCGAGAGAAGCACTCTGGCAGTAGATGTCAGCTTTGATAAAGAGCAGGCGAATAACAACGAATATGGTCTCAGATTTTCTTCACCGGTTGTTTTGAATGGCATTATTGTTAAAACAGATGATCAATTGGTGTTAAATGCAAAGCTGTCAGCCAGCGTTATCGGCCAGTGCGCCAGATGCCTGGATGATGTAGATGTGTCAGTCAGTGAGGACATAATTGTATATTTGGTATCGGGAGATGAGATTTTTTTAGAGGAACATGATACTTACGTTATTTCTGAGAATCATGTAGATTTGATGGATCTCTGCTTTATTGAGATTTTGAATCAGATACCTTATAAACTACTTTGTAAAGAGGATTGCTTGGGTATGTGTCCAGTATGTGGAAGTAACTTCAATAAAGTCCAGTGCAAATGCAGTATGTCAGATGAAAATATTGATGCCAGATTTGATAAACTAAAAGAAATGATCAAGTAAAGATTAAGCAAAAAGGAGGTGGACATAAATGGCAGTACCAAAGAGAAAAACAGCAAAGTCTGCAACTCGTTCAAGAAGAGCAGCTAACATGCAGCTAACTGCAAACGGTTTAGTAAAATGCCCACAGTGTAACGAATTAAAATTATCACATAAGGTTTGTCCTGAATGTGGATTTTATAAAGGCAGAGAAGTAATAGAGAAGTAAGTTTTACTGGCATGTAGGTGGACACTACATGCTTTTTTATTATGCGGGAGGAATACGATGAGAATAGCTGTAGATGCTATGGGTGGAGATAATGCACCATACGAGATAGTTGTCGGAGCGCTTGATGCCGTGAAGGGCAATCCGGACATAACTGTAGTCCTTGTTGGAAAAGAAGATGAGATAAACAAGATCATAGATGAAAAGACAAAAGACAGATCGGGCATAGAGGTCGTGAATGCTACGGAGGTAATCGAGTTTGATGACGTGCCTACAAAGGCCGTAAAATCAAAGAAGGATTCTTCGCTTGTGGTTGCGATGAAGCTGGTCAAGGACAAGCAGGCAGATGCTTTCCTCAGCGCAGGAAGCACCGGGGCAATACTTGTAGGAGGCCTTTTCATCGTGGGCAGGATAAAGGGGATCGACAGGCCGGCTCTCACAGGATTCTTCCCGAATCCAAAAGGCTATACAGTCCTTCTTGACATCGGAGCGAACGCGGACTGCAAGGCAAGGAACATACTCGAGTTTGGAGTAATGGGCTCGCTTTATGCGGAAAAAGTGCTCGGGATCAAAAATCCGTCGGTCGGCCTGCTTAACAACGGAACTGAAGAAGGCAAGGGCAATGACCTCACCAAGGAGGCATTTGCGCTAATGAAAGGCAGCGACCAGATCAATTTCTACGGAAACATAGAAGGAAGGGACATGCCGGCAGGAACCGTCGATGTTGCAGTCACAGACGGCTTTACGGGCAATGTGGTCCTCAAGACTACTGAGGGAGTAGCCTCGACCATAATGAAAATGATGAAGGATGCACTGATGTCATCGACAAAGGGCAAGATAGCCGGAGCGATGATAAAAAGCGACATGAAGGCCCTCAAGGACGGCTTCAGCGCTGATGCCATAGGAGGAGCGCCTTTTCTTGGAGTCGACGGCGTAGTGCTCAAGGCACACGGAAACTCAAGAGCCATAGCGATCACTAATGCGATACTTCAGGCAAGGAGATTCAAGGAATCAAATTACATCGAGGAGCTGAAGGCTCACATAGAGCAGCTTTAAAAATATTTTGCTACTTCAGATAAAATTTGATATAATGATATGTATGAATCGTATACAAAATCAGGAGGTCAGGATATGAATGAAATGGGAAATGTAAATATATCAGAAGATGTTATCGTGACTATATCAAATATAGCGGCTAATGAAATAGAAGGTGTTGCAGGCGTATACAGCGGAATCGCAGATGCGCTGCTTGAGATATTCAGGGGCAAGAAATTCAACAAGGGAGTATCTGTAGTCCTTGAAGAAGAAAAGATATCCGTGACCATCATAATAGATGTGGAATATGGAAGGATAATCCCTGAGGTTGCAAAAAAAGTACAGGAAAACGTCAAAAACGCTATAGAATCAATGACAGAGCGAGAAGTAAACGAAGTAAACGTTCATGTTCATGGAGTAGTTATAAAGTCAGAAAAACCTGAGAAGCACAAAGCTGTATCAGAATAATTGGAGAAAATATGGGAAGAAGAGAAGAACGTCAGAAAGCCGTAGAGCTTTTGTATGAAATGTCCGTGCAGAAAGAAGATGAAGCTGCATATATAAAGGAGTACCTCGATAAATATGAGCTGGACAGCGAAAACCTCAAATTCGCTGTGAGGATACTCGAGGCTTATTTTGAAAACAAAGAACATGTGAATTCTGCGATTTCTGGAAATCTTCAGAAATGGAAGATTGAGAGACTCGGAAAGATAGACCTGAACATAATAAGGATTGCGACTACGGAGATGCTCTATTTTGACGATGTTCCGGAGGCTGTATCCATAAACGAGGCGGTAGAGCTTGCAAAGCTGTTCTCTGAGGAAAAGGCTTTTAAATTCATAAATAAAGTACTGAGAAATATACTTGAATCAACAAAGAAGGGTGAATAAATGCAGTTGTTTTTAAAGATAATGTTCATGATGGCGGTTGGTGGCCTTATAGGCTGGATGACTAATGTCATAGCTATAAAGCTTCTGTTCAGGCCGCTTCTGCCAGTGAGAGTCCCACTGACAAATTTTCATATCATAGGGCTCATACCAAAAAGAAGATTAGACATAGCAAGAAACATCGGACAGACGGTCCACAATGAGCTCATCTCTATGGATGAGATAGGCGAAAGACTCCTTACGGATGAAAACAGAGCCTGGATGACAGCTGAGATAAAAGGCAAGATAGCAAGCGTGATAGATGACAAGATGTCCATACTTCCCTCAGGGCTCAAGATGATGGCCATGGGGATGCTTGGAGACGTCGTAGACAGAGAAATCGCGGTATTCATAGATGAAAAGTCAGGCGAGCTTGTAAAAAAGGCAGGAGAGAATGTCAACATAGGAGAGATGGTCGAAGAGAAGATTAACCAGTTCGAGCTTGAAAAGATAGAGGAGATAATCCTCAGCGTCGCAAAATCAGAGCTGAAGCATATAGAAGTCCTCGGGGGAGTCCTCGGAGCGGCTATAGGGCTTTTCCAGGCTGTCGTGATGCAGCTTTTCTGGTAATTAGTGTTGACAAAAATATTCTGTAATAATATAATAATTGATAAGATATAAGAAATGCGTTGAAAAGACGAGTAATAGCTGTGATTTATCTGCAGAGAGGAAACCCTGAGCTGAAAGTTTCCGGTAAAGAAAGCTATGAAAACCACCTTTGAGCACTCACTAACAGTGAGCGGGAGGCCCGATACAGCCGAAAGAGAACAAACTTGGGTGGAACCACGTATATACGTCCCATGAGCTTTTATGCTCATGGGATTTTTTAATACCAGGATTCTGAAATGGAGGATAACATGATTAAAGTACAGTTAAAAGACGGTTCGGTAAGAGAATTCGAGCAGGGCGCAAGCGTGCTTGACGTAGCAAACTCAATAAGCGATGGACTTGCAAGAGCGATAACAGGAGCAAAATTAAATGGAGCCGTGGTAGGGACAGGTCATCAGATAGAAGAAGACTCAAAGATAGAGTTCCTAAAGTTTGAGGACGCTGACGGAAAGGACATATTCTGGCATACTTCTACTCACATAATGGCCCATGCTATCAAAAATCTTTTCCCTGAGGCAAAGCTTGGGACTGGCCCGGCTGTGGAAAATGGGTTCTATTATGACATAGACCTTGACTACAGACTCACTCCGGAAGACCTTGAAAAAATCGAGGCTGAGATGAAAAAGATAGTAAAGGACGAGCTTGAAATAGAAAGATTTGAGCTTGATGAAGAAGCAGCAGTAGCGCTTATGAAGGAAAGAAACGAAGATTACAAGATAGAGCTCATACACGATCTTTCAAAGGAAGGCCAGAGACTCTCATTCTACAGACAGGGAGACTTTGTCGACCTGTGCGCAGGACCTCACCTTTCAAACACTAAGAAGGTAAAGGCTTTCAAGCTTACAAGCGTAGCGGGAGCATACTGGAGAGCAGATCAGAGCAACAAGATGCTTCAGAGAGTATACGGAATATCTTTTGAAAAGAAGAAGCTTCTGGATGAGTATCTGGAGATGATAGAAGAAGCGAAGAAGAGAGATCACAGAAAGCTTGGAAAAGAGCTTGACCTTTTCACTATACTTGAGGACGGACCTGGATTCCCGTTCTTCCTTCCAAACGGAACTGTGCTCAAGAATGAGCTTATGAAGTACTGGAGAGAGGTTCACAGAGAGGCGGGCTATGTAGAGATAGAAACTCCTATAATTCTGAGCAGACATCTCTGGGAGACTTCGGGACACTGGTTCCACTACAAGGAAAACATGTACACAGTTCAGATAGATGAAGAGGATTTTGCAATAAAGCCTATGAACTGTCCGGGAGGAATGCTCACTTACAAGACTAAGATGAGATCCTACAGAGATTTCCCTATAAGAATGGGCGAGGTAGGAAGAGTTCACAGACATGAGCTTTCAGGAGCGCTTCACGGCCTTATGAGAGTAAGAGCCTTCACTCAGGATGATGCGCATATATTCATGCTTCCTGAGCAGATAAAGGATGAGATCAAGGGCGTGGCGATGCTGATCGACAAGGTATACAAGCAGTTCGGGTTCTCTTATCACGTAGAGCTTTCAACAAGGCCTGAGAGCTTCCTTGGAGAGATATCTATGTGGGACGAGGCAGAGGCAGCGCTCAAGGCGGCGCTTGAGGAGCTTGGACTCGATTACAGGCTGAATGAGGGAGACGGAGCATTCTACGGACCAAAGATAGACTTCCATCTGAGAGACTGCATAGGAAGAACATGGCAGTGCGGAACAATACAGCTTGACTATCAGCTTCCACAGAGGTTTGACCTGACTTACACAGGAAAAGACGGTGAGAAGCACAGACCTATAATGATCCACAGGGTTGCATTTGGAAGCATCGAGAGATTCATAGGCATACTGATAGAGCATTACGCAGGAAAATTCCCTGTATGGCTTTCTCCGGTTCAGGCAAAGATACTTCCTATATCCGACAAGTTCATGGACTACGCAGATGATCTTTACAAGAAACTGTTTGACGCCGGCATAAGAGTGGCAATAGATGACAGGGCAGAAAAAATAGGCTACAAGATCAGAGAGGCTCAGCTTGAAAAAGTGCCATATATGATCATCGTAGGAGAAAAGGAAGCAAACGAAGGAAATGTATCTGTAAGATCAAGAGACGGCGGAGAACTTGGCTCACTGAGCGTTGAGGAATTTGTTGAAAAGCTCGTTGCAGAAGCAAAGGATAGAATTTAATTAAATTTTGTGTTATAATGTCCTAAAATATATTAGAAGGGCGCTGATCCGATGATACAAAGAATAGAAGAGCTTTTGATGAATTCCAGTCCGTCATCTGGAATAACGATAGATAATGGTTTCCTGATCAGATATTTCAACACGTCGAACGTATGCACCATAAACATGCTGATCCCTCCTGCTAAGGATGAGATAGCATCCATAATGGACAGGCATATGCGAAAGCTGTCAAAGCACGATATAAATCCTTATTACAGAGTAGTATTCTCAAAGGAGTTTGAGCATCTCGAGATGGAGATGGTAAGAGGCGGATTTGAGATATCAAATCCCGGACTCGTGCTTGCACTCAATCTTGAAAACAGGGAGAAGGAGCTGTTTGCATTTGCAAACTTCATAGAGCAGGGTATATTCGTAGATACCGGGCTCAACGATGAGTGGCTGAGCGACTATCAGCACCTTACCGAAATGCATCCAAGGCAGAGGTCGTTCTTTGAGGACAATATACAGAAAAGCATGCTTGAGAACATGTTCTTTGCTATTGTCGACAGAGAAAGAGTCATTGCGATGGGATATGTCACTTTTATCGATGAATACATGATAATAAATGACCTGTTCGTCTCTCCTAAATACAGAAACCTGGACTATGGAAAGAAGCTGCTCAAGGGCATGCTCTGCAAGGGTCTCTCAAAAGGTATAAAAGTCGTGATAGCCGATGTTCAGGAGGACAATCTAGTGGCTCAGAAGATATTTGCAGATCAGGATTTTGAAAAAGTATATGCGTATTATTACCGTGGAAAGAAAATATTCTAGATCACATGGAAAGAAAATATTCTAGATCACATCTTGACATATATGGATAATGCGTGTATAATAACAAATGTTGATTAAGCAGAAGACCGCTTCTCACCTTATTACTTCGAGTTCATAAGGTTTACAAAATTAATTTTAAAACAGAGCAGTATTTAAGATTATAATTTTGGGCGGATAGTATATGCTATTCGCCCTTTTTTGATTATATAATAGATGATAAAGCTGAGCATGAGAAATATGGAGGTGAACAATCATTAAAGAACAACAACTTAATGAGCAAATTCGTGATAAGGAAGTAAGACTTATCGACGAGAATGGGCTGCAGCTTGGAGTAGTATCTACCAAGGACGCTCAATTAATGGCTAGTCAGAAAAATCTTGACCTTGTAAAAATATCGCCAAATGCCGTACCACCGGTATGCAAGATAATGGACTTTGGTAAATTCAAGTACGAGGCAGCAAAAAAAGACAAAGAATCAAAGAAGAAACAGAAAGTAGTTATAGTTAAAGAAATCAGACTTAGACCAGTGATTGAGATGAACGACCTTAAAACTAAAGCGAAAATGACTTGTAAATTCTTGGAAGCTGGTGATAAAGTAAAGGTTGCTGTAAGATTCAGAGGCCGTGAGCTTGGACACAAAGAAATAGGATATCAAGTTATTAATAAATTTATCGAGCTGATTGAAGAAGCCGGAACTCCTGACAAGGAGCCAAAGATGGAAGGAAACAGCTTGGTACTGATGATAGAACCAAAGAAAATTTAAGCGAGGAGGATACAATTATGCCAAAAATGAAAACTCACCGTGGAGCTGCAAAGAGATTTAGAGCTACAGGAAGCGGAAAACTTAAGAGATCAAAAGCTTACAAAAGACATATCTTAACAAAGAAGAGTGCGAATACTAAGAGAAATCTTAGAAAATCAGCTATAATGTCAAAAGGCGATCAGTCAAGAATCGCAAGATTACTACCATATATATAAACAGAGGAGGTATAGATTAAATGGCAAGAGTTAAAAGAGCAATGAACGCTCGTAAGAAGCATAAAAAAGTACTGAAGCTTGCAAAAGGTTTCAGAGGAGCAAGAAGCAAACTTTACAGACCAGCTAACGAATTCGTAATGAAGGCGCTGGCTCATGCATACAAAGGAAGAAAGCTTAAGAAGAGAGATTTCAGACAACTTTGGATCGCAAGAATAAACGCAGGAACAAGAATGCACGGACTAAGCTATTCAAAATTCATGAATGGACTTAGGAAGTCAAACATAACTATAAACAGAAAGATGCTTTCTGAAATGGCTATCCACGACCCTGAGGGATTCGCTCAGCTAGTTGAAACAGCAAAGAAAGCGCTTTAATCATCATTGTATATAAATACGTAAAGCAGTCACACTTCAAAACGAAGCTGTGACTTTTTTATAATTAAGAGCGAGGAGGGATTGTTTTGGATGAATCAGTTGAAAGATTAAAGGAGCTTGTATCGAGGTGCGACAACATAGTGTTTTTCGGAGGCGCCGGAGTATCAACAGAAAGCGGGATACCGGATTTCAGGAGCGTGGACGGACTTTACAGCCAGAAATACGATTATCCTCCGGAGAAGATACTGTCTCATGATTTCTTCATGAAAAACACATCTCAGTTCTACAGGTTTTACAGGGAGAAGATGCTTTTTCCTGATGCAGAGCCAAATGACGCACACAGGGCACTTTCTGAGCTTGAGAAAAAGGGAAAGGTAAGGGCGGTAATCACGCAGAACATAGACAGCCTGCATCAGAAATCAGGAAGCAGAAATGTCCTTGAGCTGCACGGCTCTGTACACAGAAATTACTGCATGAAATGCTCGCGCTTTTACGACCTTGAATATATAATGAATAGCAGGGATATTCCGAGATGTGAATGCGGAGGTATAATAAAGCCGGATGTGGTTCTGTATCAGGAGGGGCTCGACAACGACACTATCGAGAAAGCCATAAGATATATATCGCAGGCGGAAATGCTGATAATTGGAGGCACATCTCTGGGAGTTTATCCTGCCGCAGGACTCGTGGATTATTTCAGTGGAAAGGACCTCGTACTTATAAACAAAGGTGCAACGAGCAGGAGCTGCAGGGCTTCTCTTGTGATAGACCGGAAAATAGGTGAGGTATTCAGGAACCTGCTTTAGATTTTAACAGACTCTTTAGACACTGAGAGGAGTAGACGATGCTTTTTTCGAGCACATTTTTCTTATTCTTTTTTCTTCCGCTTTTGCTGCTTCTGTACTATCGCTTCGTAACTGAGCATTCAAAAAGAAACAGGCTGCTTCTTGCATTCAGCCTCGTGTTCTATGCCTGGGGCGAGCCGCTGTTCGTGTTCATAATGGCGCTCTGCATAGCGGCAAACTACTTTTTTGCGCTCAAAATAGAGTCTTATCAGGACAGGGGCAGGACCAGGCTGATGCTCGTGCTCATGCTTGTATTCAATCTCGCTCTGCTGGCGGTCTTCAAATACGCGGGATTTATAACTCAGAACATAAATTCGCTGCTTTCGCTTGACCTTAGCGTACCGGAGATAGCGCTTCCGATAGGTATATCGTTTTTCACGTTCCAGGGGATATCCTACGTGATAGACGTGCACAGAAAGAAGGCTGAAGCCTTTAAAAACCCTCTTGACGTCGGGCTTTACATATCCTTCTTCCCTCAGCTTATAGCAGGGCCGATAGTGAGATATGAGACCATAGCAAAGGAGCTCAGAGAAAGAAACGCCACTGAGGATGATTTTGTACAGGGGACGTCAAGGTTCATACTGGGTATCGCGAAAAAGGTGATACTTGCAAATCAGTTCGCGCTTATAGCTGACAAGGCCTACAGCTTTCCGGCTGATTCTGTTTCTGTAACGCTCGCGTGGATGGGAGCGATTGCATATACGCTTCAGATATACTTTGATTTCTCGGGGTATTCAGACATGGCCATAGGGCTTGGCAAGCTTTTTGGATTCCATTTTCCTGAGAATTTCAGGCATCCATACATGGCAAAATCTGTATCCGACTTCTGGAGGAGGTGGCATATCTCGCTTGGGAGCTGGTTCAGGGACTATGTTTACATCCCGCTTGGAGGAAGCCGCGCAGGAAAGCTGATGCAGCTGAGAAATATAGCCATTGTGTGGCTGTGCACCGGAATATGGCATGGAGCAAACTGGACCTTCATAGTCTGGGGGATATATTTTGGAGTCCTTATAATCCTTGAAAAATTCACAGGGCTGGACAGGATGCTTGAGAAAAGCAGGCTCATGGGACATATATATACGATGACCATAGTTATATTCGGCTGGGTGCTGTTCAGATCGGCAGGCATAACGGAGGCGATCGACTATATAAGGTCTATGCTGGGAATGGGTTCAGGAGCTGCGACAGAGCCTATTGCAGTTCTTTATCTTCAGGACTACAGGTTTGCATATATAGCGGGCATCATCGCGTGCTTTCCTCTCATATCCAGGGCAAAGGCTTTTTATGACCGCAGGAAATCAGACAGGATATGCTGCGCCGCAATTGAGCTGTCATTCATATCGGCACTGGCTGTTCTGTTTCTGATTTCAGCTTCATATCTCATAAAGGGAACCTACAATCCGTTCATTTACTTTAATTTTTAGCGAGGAGCACTTATGAAACTTTCACTCAAAAAAGCAGCTGTGACAGCGTTCTTTGCATTTATTGGAATTACGGGCCTGCTTACTCTGACGGTTAACAGCGTAAGTGTCGCGAAGGACACCTATATAGCTGTCAGAGACACTGTATCTGCCGGCTCGGGGATGAATGATATCATGAAAGGCGTGGTGAGAGGGGCGGAAAATGGATTCTCCTCAAACCTGTTTGGCCAGAACAGCTTCATAGATATATACGGACTTGTGGAAAAGGCTGCAGGCAGAAGGTATATACTTGATGCGGACAGCTCCTACAACATAATAAAGGATGATTCGGGAAAGCTTCACTTTCTGTCCTTCAGGGAGGACAACTCCGCTGCTGTGGATGAGATAGCAGCCATGAACGAGACCCTCAAAAAAAACGGAATCGATTTTCTGTATGTCCAGACGCCGATAAAATATATAAAGGGATTCACAAAGATAGATCCATCTCTTACGGACTATTCCAATGAGAATTCGGACAAGATCGTAGCGAGGCTCAGGGAATCGGGAGTAAACGTGTTTGACCTTCGAAACCTGCTGGATGATGATCGTATTGACAAAGGGACCCTGTTCTATGACACTGACCATCACTGGAGGATAGAGACAGCCTTCTGGGGAGCGGGAAGAACGGCTGAAAAGATCAAGACTCTGTTTGGCAGGGATATGGACCCTGAAGGATTTTATACGGATTTTGGCAATTACAGATCCGAAACTTATGAGGACAGCTTTCTGGGATCTCAGGGAAGGCGAGTAGGCAGATATTTTGCGGGAACCGATGACTTTACTCTCGTAACTCCTGACTTTGATACGGATTATGAGGTCACTGTAAAGAAGAAGGACTCTGTCGACACTTTTGAAGGGGATTTTTCTCAGGCTGTGATAAGAAGAGACATACTTGAGGACAAGGACATATTCACCAACAGATATGTTTCGTATTTCGGGGCTGACTATCCGGAGGTCATAATAAACAACAAAGCGGCGGAAAATGACCTGAAGCTGCTTATCGTAAAAGATTCCTTCGGGATTCCGTTTTCTGCATTCATGTCCCTGATGGCATCGGAGACCAGGATGCTGGACATGAGATACTACAAGGACGGCACCGCGGAGGAGTACGCGCTCGAATACAGGCCGGACATAGTGCTTTATGTGTTCAGGAGCATAAGGACGATAGAATAAACAGAAAAGAGATGACTGTGAGCCGGTTTTGGCCACTGCATCTCTTTTCTGCATTATAGGGTAAGTATGGTGTCTTCTAATCAAAAAACTGGTCATGGATTGCCTGTATTGCCCTGTCGGCATCCTTCTTGTCAATAAGCACCGATATCTTTATTTCGGATGAGGATATCATCTGGATGTTTATGTCAGAGTTTGAAAGCGCCTCAAACATTCCGGCTGCTATGCCTGCGTTGTTTATCATACCTGTGCCTACCAGTGAAATCTTGGCTACATCTTCATTTACGGAGACCTCGCTGAAGCCCAGAACCGGCTTGAGCTCATCAAGAGCCTTGACGGCAGCATCGACATTTCCCTTTGCTATGGTAAAGCTGATGTCACGGTTTCCGTTTCTTCCTGTCGACTGAAGTATCATATCCACGCTTATCTTCTTGTTTGCGATCAGAGAAAAAACCTTGAATGCTATGCCTGGGATGTCTCTGACATCTATAAGCTCTATTACTGCAACATCATCATCTTTTGCTATTCCTCTTACCAACATCTTTTCCATCTGGTCATTCTCCTTTACTATTGTCCCTGGCTGTCCTGAAAAGCTTGATAAGACCTCCAGGTTGACATTATATCTTTTTGCAAGCTCAACTGAGCGGTTGTGAAGTACCTGGGCTCCCATTGTTGCGAGCTCCAGCATTTCGTCATATGAAATATGATCGAGCTTTTTTGCGTTCTTTATCTTTCGTGGATCTGCCGTATATACCCCGTCTACATCTGTGTATATCTGGCAAAGGTCCGCACGAAGCTGAGCTGCGAGAGCTACTGCGGTAGTGTCGCTGCCTCCTCTTCCGAGCGTAGTTATGTCATACGATTTGTTTATACCCTGGAATCCGGCGACTATAACTATTTTTCTATTTGAAAGCTCTTCCTGAATTCTCGTATTTGTAAGGCTTTTTATTCTTGCCGAAGAATGATTTGAGTCTGTCCTCAGGCCCATCTGCCAGCCCGTCAGTGAGACGACTGGAAATCCAAGCGACTGTATCGCCATGGCAAGCAGGGATATGGAAATCTGTTCGCCTGTTGACAGCAGCATGTCCATCTCGCGCGTGGTAGGGTTTCTGTTTATTTCGGAAGCTTTGGCCAGCAGCTCGTCGGTTGTGTCGCCCTGCGCTGAAACTACGACTATTACGTCGTTTCCATCTGAAAAAGTTCTGGTTGCAATGCCTGCAACGTTAAAAATCCTGTCTCTGTCGGCGACGGAGCTGCCGCCGAATTTCTGTACTATTAAGCTCATAATCTGCACCTCTGATCTGATTTGGAATAATATGTCCGCAATGGAAACACATATGTATTCCTGTGACTAATACATATTATCACAGCTCCAAAAATAAATCAATACAGAATAAAAAAGCATAGCCAGGTTTCTCCGGGCCATGCTTTTAAAGGTTTCGCTTTTATTGTGCTGGTTATTACATTTTCTCTACAGCGTATTTTGTTCTGAGCTCATCTATATGAGTGAAGTAAGCTTCATTCTGCTTCTGAGCTGTAAGGTTCTGTATTATGTTTGGAAGAACTTCTTCGAAAGAATGCTGCTGATCTTCCTTCTTTTCTGTAAGCTTTATTATGTGGTATCCGAACTGAGTCTTCACAGGCTCTGAAACCTGGCCTACCTCAAGTGCATATGCAGCTTCTTCGAACTCAGGAACCATCTGTCCCTTGCTGAAGAAGTTAAGGTCTCCTCCGTTAACACCTGAAGGGCATGTTGAGTTGTCTATTGCAAGCTCTTCAAAGCTCTCGCCTGACTGTATCTTTGCATAAAGCTCAGCTGCTTTTTCTTCCTCTGCTACAAGTATGTGGCTTGCTCTTATCTGAGCTGGTGTGACAAAAAGATTTGGGTTTGCCTTGTAGAATTCTTCAGCCTCTCCGTCTGAAACAGAAACTGACTCAAGTATCTTTCTTACTGAATACTGAGAAATGAAGTTTTCCTTAAGCTTTGCAAATTCTTCTGCAAAATCATCATTTTCTTCAAATTTGTTTTCTACAGCTTCGCAAAGAAGAAGCTTTTGATTTATTATTTCTTCAAGAAGTCTCTGTTCTCCTTCTGGTCCTATGAACTGAGATGCAACCTGAGGATTCAGGCTCTTGAGCATGAAAGAAAGCTCCGCTTCCGTAACCTCGTAATTTCCAACTTTAGCTAATACTTTGTTTTCCATTTTATTCTCCTTGGGTTTTTATTAAATAAAGGCAGATACAGGCTGTATCCAGCTGTTTCTGTGGCCAATATCCATTAATGCCGGTGACATGATTGTGTCACTATATATATGTTACCAAATAACAGTGACTTTTTCCATAGCTAAAGTTAAATTATTTTGGAAATAGCAGATAGTTCAAGTGAATAAATGGGCATATATTAAAAAAAGATTAGTAATATGGATACAGTTGTGGTATAATACATAAGTTATAGCAAATTAGAATGACAAAATTTGTAAATATATATTTTAAATTTAAAAAAGGATGTGTAACTTTGAGTAGTAGAAATGATATCAGAAACGTTGCTATTATAGCGCACGTTGACCACGGTAAGACAACTCTTGTAGATTCTCTTCTGAAGCAGAGCAATATTTTCAGACAGAACCAGGAAGTGAATGAGAGAGTAATGGATTCAAATGATCTTGAGAGAGAGAGAGGAATAACGATTCTTTCCAAGAACACAGCGGTAATGTATGGAGATACGAAGATCAACATCGTAGATACTCCGGGCCATGCCGATTTTGGAGGAGAAGTTGAACGTATTCTCAAGATGGTTGACGGGGTTGTGCTTGTAGTTGACGCTTTTGAAGGACCTATGCCTCAGACTAAGTTCGTTCTTAAAAAGGCACTTGAACTTGAGCTGCCTGCAATTATATGCGTAAACAAGGTTGACAGACCTGAATCAAGACCTATGGAGGTTGTGGATGAGGTTCTCGAGCTTTTCATGGAGCTTGACGCAAATGAGATCCAGCTTGATTCTCCGTTTATATTCGCATCTGCAAGAGCAGGAAAAGCAGGAATTGAGCCAGATCAGCTCAAAGATAACATGCATGACCTTTTTGAAAAGATAGTGGAGCATATACCGGCACCTGTAGGAGATCTTGAAGGAACTCCACAGATACTGATATCGACTATAGATTACAACGAGTATGTAGGAAGAATCGGAGTTGGAAAGGTTCAAAGAGGAACCATCAAGACTGGAAATGAAATGTATGTCGTAAACTACGCTGATCCTGAAATAGGATACAAGGCAAGAATCGGCAAGGTCTATGACTATATAGGGCTTAACAGGGTAGAGGTTGAATCTGCTGATGTAGGAAACATAATCGCGATAGCGGGTATAGAAAATATCAATATAGGCGATACTATTACAGACATCAACACAAAAGAGGCGCTTCCTTTCGTAAAGATATCTGAGCCTACTATAGCAATGACATTCAGTATAAATGACAGTCCTTTTGCAGGAAGAGAAGGAAAATTCGTAACTTCAAGGCAGCTTAGAGACAGGCTTATGAAGGAGCTTAAGACTAACGTTGCGCTGAGGGTTGAAGAAACGGATACAGCAGATACGTTCAAAGTATCCGGAAGAGGGGAGCTTCACCTTACGATTCTTATGGAAACAATGAGAAGAGAAGGCTATGAGTTCCAGGTTTCAAAGCCGGAAGTTCTGTTCAAGAGAGACGAAAAAGGAAACCTTCTTGAGCCGATAGAGAGAGTTATTATCGACGTGCCAAATGACTTCATGGGACCGGTAATGGAAAAACTGGGATCAAGAAAAGGCGAAATGGTCAACATGACTCAGTCAAAAGGAATTTACGTAAGACTTGAATTCCTTATACCGACAAGAGGTCTTATAGGATACAGATCAGAATTCATGACTGACACAAAGGGAAATGGAATACTGAATACCCTGTTTGAAAACTATGAGCCTTATAAAGGTGATATAATCACGAGAAACATAGGATCACTTGTTGCCTGGGAAACAGGAACAGCAGTGGCTTACGGTCTTTTCAATGCTCAGGACAGAGGAATCCTGTTTATCGACGCAGGACAGGAAGTATACCAGGGAATGATAGTAGGCCAGAATGCAAAGGCCGGAGACATAGATGTAAATATATGCAAGAGAAAACAGGCTACAAACATGAGAGCATCTGGCTCTGATGAGTCGCTTAAGCTTTCTCCTCCTAAGAGGATGTCGCTTGAGGAGACGATAGAGTTCATTGAGGATGATGAGCTTGTAGAGATCACTCCAAAATCAATAAGAATCAGAAAGAAGATTCTTGATAAGAACATGAGAGCGAAAAGCAGAAACAAATAATACTGACATATAGTTTCAGATAATGGAACTGCCCTTTGCAGATAAGGGCAGTTTTTTTGTGAAAATTTCTGGTCCTGGAAATAAAAATGCAAATGCTGGAAATAAGTATTGACATATAGTTGAAATTGATATAAAATAAAAATTTATGTCTTGACATATACCCCGTATTATGGTAATATAAACATAGAACATTGAGGGGGTGTAAAATGAATAAGGCACTTACTACAGAGGACATAAAAAAAGGGATAGGCAAATACGTAGGTAAAAAGATAGTCGTAAAGGCTAACAAAGGAAGAAAGAAGATAGTTACAAGATCTGGCTTACTCGAAGCTACTTATCCCAGCATATTCATAGTAAGATACGGCATTGATGATGAAGTCATCAGCAGGGTATCATACAGTTATTCAGACATACTGACGTCAAACGTACAGATTAAATTGATCAGAGATTAGATACAGTCACTATTCAGGTTATTACACTGGATAGTGATTTTTTACGTTTAATGATATTAATCTATAGAAAAATGAGTGAAGTAATAGTATAATAGAATATCTAATAGAAATTTGAAAGAGGAAGCATATGAACAGCATAAATATCACGGCCAGAGCAAAGATAAATCTTTCGCTTGAAGTAAAGGGAAAGCGCTCAGACGGCTATCATCTTCTGTCCATGGTTATGCAGACAGTAGATATAAGTGACAGGATAAAGATATCAGAAAACAGGACCGGAAGGATAAACATAGCAGGAAACACTGACAGGATTCCTTTTGACGCAAGAAACATAGGTTTCAGGGCGGCGGTAAGATTTCTCAGGGAAATCAGGTCCGGCAGGGGATATGATATATTCATCGAAAAAAACATACCTTCAGGAGCCGGAATGGGAGGAGGCAGTGCAGATGCTGCCGCGGTGCTCTCCGGACTGAATTACATGAACCAGGAGCCGCTCAGCATGAACAGGCTCATGGAACTCGGACTTGAGCTTGGAGCAGATGTGCCATTCTGCCTCGCAGGAGGTACAAGGCTGGCAGAAGGGATAGGAGAAAAGTTCACTCAGCTGAGAGATCTTGACCTCAACCTTCTCATAGTAAAGCCTGACTGGGGGATATCTACTTCTCAGGTGTTCAGGAGGCTTAATCTGGACAGTATTTCCGGAAATCCTGATAACGAAAAGCTTGTAAAGGCGATAAATGAAAATGACAGGCAGGGTATATATGCCAATATGGGAAATGCGCTTTATGAGACGAGCCTCGCGTTCGTACCCGAGATGAAAAACATAATATCAAAGCTGTACTCAGACTTCAGATGTCCGAAGGCGATGATGACCGGGAGCGGATCCACGGTGTTTGGAATATTTGAGGATGCAGAAGACCTGAAAAAGGCGCATGCTTATTTCTCAGAAATCTACAGGGATGTCTACATCACAAGGACGGTCAGGGAATCGATTTTGATAGATGAGGCAAAATAATCTAACTCACAGGAAACAGGTGAAAATATGAAAATAGGAATATTATTTGGCGGAAAATCCGCAGAGCATGAAGTGTCATGCATATCTGCAAATTCTATATACAGCAACATCGACAGAGAAAAATACGAGGTCTATCTAATAGGAATAACTAAAGAAGGCAAGTTCAGGCATTTTACTGGAAGTCCTGACATGATGCTGGACTGCACATGGGAAAGCGCAGTATCAGAAAACCGGGTGGATATACTTGGCAACGACAATCCTGCAGGAATATACGGACCGGAGATGTCTGTAGAGCTCGACTGCATATTCCCTGTGCTTCACGGACCATACGGCGAGGATGGAAGGCTCCAGGGGATACTTGACTACTCAGGAATACCTTATGTAGGCTGCGGAATGATGAGCTCTGCGCTCTGCATGGACAAGATCTACACCAAGCAGCTGCTGAATGCTGCAGGCGTAAAGCAGAGCAGTTACAGCGTAGTAAGAAAGAACCATGACATGAAGAGCGTGAAGGACGATCTTGAAGGCTTCAGCTATCCGCTGTTCGTAAAACCCGCAAACATGGGCTCCAGCGTGGGGATAACCAAGGTTAAGAATGAAAGCGAGCTCGAATCTGCAATCGAAGTGGCGCTCAGGTATGATTCCAAGGTCCTGGTAGAAGAAGGGGTCGACGCCAGAGAAATCGAAGTCTCCGTACTCGGGAATGACGATGAGATATCGGTGTCCACGCCGGGAGAGATCATAGTAAACGATGATTTTTATGACTATGAAACAAAATATATAAAGAGCACCTCGACTCTTCAGATACCAGCTGAGATAACTGAGGCTCAGGCAAAGGAAATAAGAAGCACCGCAGAGGCAGCGTACAGGGCTCTGGGATGCAGAGGTCTTTCCAGAGTGGACTTTTTCATAGACAAGAAGGATGGAAGCATAATACTCAACGAGATAAACACTATGCCAGGATTCACTAAGATCAGCATGTACCCAAAACTCATGGCTTATGACGGCATTCCATACAAAGAGCTGATAACAAGGCTGATAGAGCTTTCATTCAGGGACAGACAGTAAGGGAGAAAATGAATGCAGGACATGAGAAATAAAGCTATAGGAGTATTTGATTCCGGGCTTGGGGGCCTTACGGTGCTCAAAGAGATATCCAAGGTTCTCCCTAATGAGAACATAGTATACTTCGGAGACACGGCAAGGGTTCCATATGGAACAAGGTCTTCTGAGACAGTAACAAAATATACTTTTCAGTCAATAAATTTCCTTCTGGAAAATGACATAAAGGCAATAGTCATAGCATGCAACACAGCAAGTGCAAGAAGCCTCGAAAAAGCGCAGGAAAGATACAATATCCCTATAATAGGGGTGATAAAGCCTGGCGCAAAAAGAGCCGTAATAAGCACTAGAAACAACAAGATAGGCGTCATAGGGACTGAAGGCACAGTGTTTTCAAAGGCCTATGAGATGGAAATACACAGAATTGTAAGCAGCATAGAGGTATACGCAAAGCCATGCTCGCTTTTTGTACCGATAGTGGAAGAGGGCTGGGCAGATACTGAGGTTGCTCTTCTTACTGCGAAAGAGTACCTCAGCGCATTCAACGGGACCGACATAGATACCCTGGTACTTGGATGCACCCACTATCCAATACTTGCAGGCACTATAAAGAAGATCACGGGAAACCGTATAAAGCTTGTAAATCCCGCAGAAGAGACTGCGCTTGATCTCAAGAAGCTGCTTGAAGAAAAGGATCTGATAAACCATCAGACAGACAGGCCTGAGTACAGATATTTTGTATCCGACATGCCAGAGAGATTCATGAACATAGGTCAGAATTTCATACAGAAACCATTCGACAACATTTCCGTGGTCGAGATACAAAAATATTGATTATTGTTGATAAAAAGGCATTTTTTTGATATGATATATTTGAATAATTGAAAACAGGTGAAAAATTTGAAAGAAATTGTAATTAAAATAAAAACAGTTCAATATGATAATGCGACAAAGATGTCAGATGTCATTGAACTCACGACAGAGGCGAAATACTTCAAAAAGAACAGCAGTCACTACCTGATTTACGAAGAGAGCGAGCTTTCGGGCCTTGAGGATACTACTACAAAGATCAAGATGACAGGCAGCAAGGTTGAGCTCAAGCGAATAGGCAAGCATGATTCTGAAATGGTTTTTGAAAAGGACAGAAGATTCGAGAGCCTGATGACTACTCCGATGGGAAACATTCCTCTGGAGATACTGACAAACCGCATTTCCTTCAGTCAGCAGGACGAACCATTCAACCTTGATCTTGAAGTAGAGTACAGCATATCTCTCAAGGGACTGTTTCAGGGGAAAAACGTTATGAAGATCGAAGTGATCTAAAGTAACTCGAAAAGGAGATGGAACCTGGTGGTAGAGAACAAGGTCATAGAAACTGTAAGACGTGAAGGTCTGATAGAAAAGGGCGACAGGGTTATAGTGGCGCTATCCGGAGGACCGGATTCGGTATGCCTTATACACATACTCAGCAAGATAAGCAAAGAATACGGATTTACCATATATGCTGCACACTTCAATCACCAGATAAGAGGCCTGGCAGCTCACAGGGATGCGCTTTATTCAATGGAGCTGTGCGATTCGCTGGGAATAAGATGCTTTCTAAAATCCGTGGATGTTCCATCCTATGCAAAAGAAAAAAAGCTCACAATGGAAGAAGCAGCGAGGATCCTCAGATATGAGATGCTTTTCCAGCTCAAGAAGGAAACCGGCTCTGACAAGATAGCCGTTGCCCACAACCTGGACGATCAGGCTGAGACGGTAATGATGAGAATAATGAGAGGTACGGGTCTAAACGGACTCAAGGGAATGGACTACAGAAGGCCGGACGGCATAATACGCCCGCTGATGGACGTGCTGAAGGCTGACATAGAGAAATACTGCAAAGACAACCAGCTTGAGCCGAGGATAGACCATACCAACCTCGAAGATGAATACACGAGAAACAAGATCAGGATACACCTGCTGCCTTATATCGAAAAGGAGTACGCATCGAACATAAAGGAGATACTCTCAAGAATGGCAAACAGCCTCAGGGAGGACAGCCAGTATATAGAAAGCACAGCCGATGAGATATACGAAAGAGTCTCTTCTGTAATTGACAGAGACACAGTGAGGATAGACCTAGATCTGATTGAATCAGAGGACATATCCATTACAAAGCGGATACTGAGAAACGCATACAGGCAGATAGAGGGAAGCTATAACGGACTGGAGACAGTCCACCTCGATGACATACTCGATCTCATACAGAGTTCGAGGAAGGAAGCGAGGATAAATCTCCCAAAAGGCATAATCGCAGACAGAAAGGCAAGCTATCTTTATATTACGAGAAACGAGATAAAGACAGAGCTTATTGAATACGAGATTGAGATTCCAATAAACAGCTCGATAATTATAGAAGAACTGGGTATAAAAGTGGAGGCGCAGAAAATTTCCAAGGAGAAATCCAAGCTGTTTTCCACAGGAAACTGTACAAAATCATTTGATGTTGAAAAAATATCAGGAAAGCTTACAATAAGAAACCGAAGAAACGGAGACAAGATAAAGCCTCTTGGACTCGGCGGGACAAAGAAGGTCAAGGATATACTCATTGACAGCAAGGTTCCTCTTGAAAAAAGAAACAGCGTACCAGTGATATGCGATGAAGAGAAGATCCTCTGGCTTGCAGGCTACTGCATGAGCGATGAGGCAAAGATCTCGGATTCTACGAAGGACGTTGTGAGAATCAGCATCAAGAACATTAAAATCAATGATCCACAAGGAGGAGCAGGAATTTGAAAAAATTATTTAAAGGGGCGACGTTCTATATACTGTTATTCGTCTTAATAGTATCAATGATAAATCTCCTGGGAAGCCCGGCACAGGAAGTTCAGCAGCTGTCGTTCTCTGAGTTTTACACAAAGCTTCAGAGCGAGCAGATAACTGAACTCACAATAATGGAAAACAAGGTTACAGGAAAGCTGAAGAAGGATAATGCAGAATTCAGCACACTCATACCTTATGCCATTAACAATGACAAGCTCACAGAAATCATTCTTGCTCAGACAGAGACGGGAGCCCTGAAGGTAACAGGACAGGATCCTCCACAGCCGTCATGGGTAATCAGCATGCTTCCTACGCTGCTGATGCTGCTTGTAATGGTGGGCGTATGGTATATGTTCATGCAGCAGTCACAGGGCGGAGGCTCCAAGGTGATGGGCTTTGGAAAATCAAAGGCCAAGGTTCACAAGGAAGAAGGAACCCCGAAGATATCCTTCAAGGATGTAGCGGGACTGGATGAAGAAAAAGAAGAACTTGAAGAAATAGTGGACTTCCTCAAAAGGCCACAGAAATATATCGAGCTTGGTGCAAGAATACCAAAAGGAGTTCTCCTTGTGGGACCTCCGGGAACAGGTAAGACTTATCTGAGCAAGGCAGTTGCCGGAGAAGCCGGAGTGCCTTTTTATTCGATATCAGGATCTGACTTCGTAGAGATGTTCGTAGGAGTAGGAGCATCTAGAGTAAGAGACCTTTTCGAGCAGGCAAAGAAAACTGCGCCGAGCATAATATTCATAGACGAGATAGATGCAGTCGGAAGGCGAAGAGGAGCAGGACTCGGAGGCGGACACGACGAGAGAGAGCAGACGCTTAATCAGCTGCTCGTAGAAATGGACGGATTCGGACTGAATGAAGGAATAATCATTATGGCAGCGACCAACAGGCCTGATATACTGGACCCGGCGCTTCTGAGACCGGGAAGATTCGACAGGCAGGTAATGGTTGGGGCACCGGACGTAAAAGGAAGAGAAGCCATACTGAAGGTACACTCAAAGAACAAGCCTCTTGCTGAAGACGTTGACCTAAAGCATGTCGCAAAAGGAACGCCAGGGTTTACGCCGGCTGACCTTGAAAACCTCATGAACGAGGCTGCGCTGCTTACAGTAAGGAAAAAGAAGCACAAGATAAACAATCAGACGATAGAAGAAGCAATCACGAAGGTAATCGCAGGAGTTGCAAAGACTTCAAGAGTAATCAGCGAGAAGGAAAGAAGGCTGACGGCTTATCACGAGGCAGGCCACGCGGTAGTCGCTACAATGCTTCCATATACAGATCCGGTCCACCAGGTTACTATAGTGCCTAGAGGAAGAGCCGGAGGATTCACGATGATACTTCCGGAAGAAGACAAGTACTACATGACAAAGACTGAGCTCAAGGAGCACATGGTACATCTTCTTGGAGGAAGGGTTGCAGAAAAGCTTGTACTTGGAGATATATCAACAGGCGCGAGCAATGACCTTGAAAGAGTAGCTCAGATAGCAAGAGGAATGGTAACAAAATATGCGATGAGCGACAGGCTCGGAGCCATGGCATTCGTAGATCCTTCCGAAGAGGTATTCCTTGGCAAAGACTTTGCGACAAAGAGAAACTACTCAGAAGAGGTAGCTTCGATAATAGATGAAGAAATCAAGATGCTCGTAGACGAGGCTTATGATACTACAATGAAGTTGCTTGAGGAAAACATTGAAAAGCTTCACCTTGTAGCAAAAGCACTTCTCAAGTATGAGACTCTCGATGCCAAGAACTATCTCAAGGCATTCAATGGAGAGCTTGATCTCAGCGATGAGGAACCAGTTCTTGAGAGCGGAGAGCCAGAAGAAAAGGAAGAATCAGATGAGCAGGCGCAAGCAGCTGAATCCTCAGAGACTTCTGATGAGACGGCTCAGGATACAGACGCTTCTGAAGATACAGAAACTAAAACTAAAACTGAAGAGAATCCTGAAGAATAACAAGAAAATTTTTAGGAAAATTACAGAGGCAGGCTGGATTTATTTCCAGCCTGCCTTTAAATGTGCGCCCAGCATGGGCGCAATCTCAAGGGTTAAAGTCCCAAGTCTGCCCCGGTAGTGGGAAAGACATAGCTGAACACCAAGGGTGTCCATCGCGAGGTGGAATCTGAAGGAAGGTGTAGGCAAATCTCTGGTCTGACGAACAGAAATCACATCAGGCTACAGTTAAGGATAAGGCTGCATTACAAGTCAAAGTCCAATAACTACCCGGGATTAACTGTAGTAAATGTGGCAGATATATGGAGAGGAAGATTGCGCTCTTACCTGGGGAGGTCTCATGGACATAACGGGGCAATAGAACATTTTGCAGTTATGGTTGAAACAAGATTTATCATGAGAAGTCAGCAGAGGTCATAGTACCAATTCAGTTGCAAATGAATCGGGAAGGACTGAACTTTAGACCAGCTAGTAATTGTCAATGATTTTTGATAAAAATTCATTTATGGTTTTATGGTACTACAAATAGGCCAAAAAAATATTCGAATTTTGAATGGCCTGACTTTTAAATGGTTCGTATTCAGCCGTTAGGCTACTTGCAGATATTGATTTTCAACATACATCTTACAGTGTAGCTCAGGGTGACGAATTTCATATGACTTTTGATTCTTTAATATGGAAAATATATAACCCAATAATTTTTTCATGACAGCAACAATGCCTACCTTCTTGCTCTTACCATTCATATTTTCTTTGTAATAGTTAAGAAGTACGCTGTTTGTTGCAAGACCATTTCGTTTGCTTCTAACCGAAGCAAGAGCGACAGCGTAAAGAGCTCTTCGGCCCGTGCGTGTTCCTCTTTTAGAAATATGATTATTGGAGCCTTTGAATTTTCCGGATTCATTTACCGAAGGATCAAGTCCGAAAAATGCAACCAGCTTTTTTGATTTTGCAAAATTTTTAAAATCACCAATTTCACTTATAATTGTTATAGCAGTTACTTCACCTATACCAGGTATTGATTGAAGCAACTCAATATTTTTAAGAATATCAGTCGGTATTCTGCCACTTGAAAGCAGATTTTTGATTTCGCAGAGAAGTAAATCTATTTGAGTTTCAAAGTTCTCTATAATGCTTATATTAGCTTTCAACTTAACAAACAGACTATCTGATGATACTCCAGTGATAAGGGATTCTTTTGCGGCAGCAAACAGAAGAGCATATTTGTTTTCAGCGTATTTCATGCCTTTCCTGGAAAGTTTCAACAGAAGGTTTATGATTTCAGTTTTGTCAGCTGAAAGTATATCGTCGGGTCTTGGATACTGCTTCAATATCTGTAAAGATGATTTTGATGTAGTATCAGAAAAAATATTTAAATAGCCAGGGAAAATTATTCTTAATTCATTAGATAATTTTTTCTTGAATGTAGACTTGGTATCGGTAAGCTTGTAATATTCACGACAAAGTGATTTCAATGTATACAGCTCTTTATCAAAGTTATTGGATACCTTGATATTTTGGAATTTGCATATTTTAGCAATAGCAAGTGCATCTTGTTTATCATTTTTCACTTTTCTAATATCGAAATTTTTGTTAGAATTAGTGATAAGAGGATTGATAGTGAACACATCAAACTTATTATCATTTAAAAAGTGGAAAAGAGATATATGATACACGCCAGTGGATTCCATGAAGGAGGCAACCTTCATGTCATATTTTTCTTCCACTTTTTTTATTTCAGAAGCTAAATATTCAAATCCATCCAAAGTATGATTTATCCTGAATGATTTCCTGTATACCTCACCGTCAGGTGCCAAAATGGCAACCATTGAAAATTCTGCGGCAACATCGATTCCTACAACTGGTCTATTAATATATTTGTTCATTTCCAGTATCTCCTTATTTAATATATTGAGATAGAATTAGAGATTCCACCTTCTATCAGCAACTCTACAACCTTGTTTGTGACACGGATAATTCCCTTCGGGAAATCCAACCAGCTAAACATAGAATTTTTACTGATGGAATGATACGCTAATTTGCGGGTATGGGATACTGTGATCCTCCCAGGAGGTGTACATCTATCCTCTATTCAATAAAGATTATACTACATTTGGCAAAGTTGAATTTTCAAAAAGGAATAAATTTTATATAATATATTCAATAATCCGCCAGGATTTGAAATATATACAAAAAAATTAGTAGTTCGTAATGTTCGGGTTTTATTAGTTGAATTAAAACCATAAATTACTAACTACATTATACAAGGAGGTGTGAGTAAATGAATGTAACTAAGAATGAATTTAAGGACAGACAACTTCATACTGAGGGCTATCTGCAAAGGGCATCTGCGGAACAGAAAGAAAATGCAGAAGTGTCCAATCATTCGAGGATTGCTGAAAACAACGACACCATCACATGTATTCAGACGGATAAACTTATGGAACAGATATTACACCCGGATAACCTTAACAAGGCATACAAAAGGGTAAAGTCTAACAAAGGCGCAGGCGGTGTTGATGGGATGAGCGTGGATGAACTTCTAACGTTTCTCAAAGACAACAAAAAGCAACTTGTACAGAAGTTAATGGAACCTAGATTCTACGTGCAATCTACTCATATAACCCTTTAAGCAAGTATTTATAATCGTTAAGCCAAAACCATTCTTTCACCCAATGGGTGAAAGAAAATTGCAGCAAATTAACATCTATTTGTATGTTTTTTGTCTTGTTTGATGGGTAAAAATGTAACAAATAGAGGTGTTGTGAAGGAGATGGCTTATGATAAATAAAATCGAGTTTAAGGCTAAAAATCTTACCTCAAATGCAGGACTTTTTCTGATGCTAGAGAACACTAAAAATAACGGCATTTTTGAGATGATTGAAAATGACCTCACTTTTGAAAGCGCTTCTGTAAACAAGATTAAAATGAATCATGTTAAAACCATGCTCTCTGGTCATTTTATAGGCATAGATAAGCTCGAACGTTTAAAACTTTTAAAGAATGATCCCCTTGTTCGTGAATTCGATATTTCTGTTAAAGAGCCTGAAACCGTGTCGCGTTTTTTAAGCAACTTCAGCTTCAAAACGACGCAAATGTTCAGAGAAATCAACTTCAAAGTGTTTAAAAAGCTACTTTCTAAAAGTGGATTGACATCCATCACTATTGATATCGATAGCAGTGTCATTAATGTAGAAGGCCACCAAGAAGGCGCTACTAAAGGTTACAATCCTAAAAAGCTGGGCAATCGATGCTACAATGTCCAGTTTGCCTTTTGTGATGAACTCAAAGCCTATGTCACTGGTTTTGTTAGAAGTGGTAATGCATACACCGCAAATGGTGCTGCTGAACTGATTAAAGAGATTGTTGCCACTCTTAAAGCTCAAAACTTGGAAATCTTTTTCCGTATGGATAGTGGCTACTTCGATGAAGAAATCATTGAAACAATCGAGTCTCTTGGTTGCAAATACTTAATTAAAGCTAAAGCTTATGCAACACTTGTCTCCCAAGTGACCGCTTCCTCTGCTGTGTTTCTTAAAGGTATAGACGTCAGAGAAACCGCTGAGCTGCTTATAAAATTGGATAAGTGGAAGAAAAAAAGAAGATTTGTCGTGTCTCGCGTTCTGAAACCCGAAAAAGAAAGAGCTCAGTTAAGCCTGTTAGAAGGTTCAGAGTACGACTATTTTTTCTTTGTCACCAATACAGACCTAGAGTCAGAAGCGGTGGTTCTCTCCTATGAAAAGCGTGGCAATGCTGAAAACTATATCAAAGAAGCAAAATACGACATGTCAGTAGGCCACTTGCTTTTGAAATCATTCTGGGCAAATGAAGCAGTATTCCAAATGATGATGCTTTCATACAATCTGTTTTTACTCTTCAAATTTGACTACTTGGATGTGTCTGAATATAGGCAGCAGATAAAGACATTTCGCTTGAAATACGTTTTTCTTGCGGCCAAAATTATCAAAACAGCTAGGTCTGTGATTATGAAGCTCTCAAGCAAATATCCTTATCAAGAGGTGTATAAAAAATGTATCTGCTTAGAGTCGTAACGATTGATAAATTGGCGCTTGAATCGCTTGAATGAATCGAGTGGTTTATTAATTGAACCTAGAATTGTGATATTTGCAACTTAATTGAGAATAATGGGTATATCTTATTCAAATGTGTTGAGGAAGGGGGGTGAATAATGTTAAAATGTAGGAGTAACTACTTGAATTCTTCGTAGGTTCAGCGAAAATATCGATTTTTAATGGTTTTCGTAAAACGACGTAGAATTTAGGTCTTATTCAAATGTGTTGAGGAAGGGGGGTGAATAATGTTAAAATGTAGGAGTAACTACTTGAATTCTTCGTAGGTTCAGCGAAAATATCGATTTTTAATGGTTTTCGTAAAACGACGTAGAATTTAGGTAAAAAATAAGGGATTCTCAGGGATGACGGGCGAAATTAAAATTGATAAGGTTCGAAGAGAGGTAAAGCTTGGGATTTCAAAGATGGATTTTCTGGCCGACAATATTTACATTGAAGTAAAAACCCCTTTAACGAGCCTGCAAGTGGACATCGGAGATCATATCAAGACTAAGAAAATTGGAAAGTTTAATTCAACAGACCGTTTTGTAAAGCACATTAATGAATTAGCTAATAGTTTATCAGACCATGAACGAGCTATACTGCTAGTTTGCTTTATTTATGACAACCCTGGATTTAAAGTCGAAGTGAGAAGTGAGAACAGTGACTATGTTCAAGAGCAAGTAGAATCTTGCTCTGCAAAAGGCATGGAAACATGGCAAGCTAATTTTGAGATAACTCATCTAGGAGTGAAACTTAGAAAATATTTTAAGCTTTCTATATAAATCAAGCCTATATAATTTATTTTTTTATTCGATGAAACCCTGACAGGATGCTGTCAAAAATATAAAGTATAATCTATATAACAATATATAAAAAGGAGAAAATCAAATGACAATAATTCATAATAACCTTCATCAATTCACGGAGTATCTGGAAATGGCCGACTTTTCGACGCATCAATATTTGCTTTTAACGGAAGAACCAATCCTAATCCATACAGGAACAGCTAGAAACGCCGAAACAATTATTCCTCAAATTAAACAGCTATTGGGTGAACGTCCTCTAAAATATATTTTTGTGTCGCATTTTGAATCAGATGAATGCGGCGGACTATCAGCCTTGGCTAAAGAATTTCCTGAGGCAGCTACTGTTTGCTCCGAAGTGACTTCACGACAACTGTTTGGTTTTGGGATTACTTATAATGTAATAGTAAAGAAGCCCGGAGAAAAACTATCCGGAAATGATTTTGATTTTAGCTTTATAAGTTATCCATCCGAAATGCATCTATGGGAGGGTTTACTCTTCTTTGAAAACAAACAAGAGATTTTCTTTAGTAGCGATTTGATGTTCAGCATGGGAAAAATACATGACGAAGTCATCGAAAAAGATTGGGAGTCGGCTGTCGCAGGTAGCGGTATCGATTGGATTCCTGATGCTCAATCTAGAGAAAAACTGGTTAATGATTTAAAACAGATTTCTCCCCAATTTATTGCAACCGGTCATGGACCTTGCATTAAATTATTAAGCACAAGCCCTTCCTTGCGATAAAAGTCTTTCATTCAAATTCTTATTGATAACGAGCCACCATAGTTGTATATGGTGGCTTTTTGTGAGCTGTTGTTGATCACTAATGTTGTCCCTCTGTTGCTCGGTAAGAAAGAAAGTGGATGGAAGGGAAATACAAACCCAAACCAGCCCGTAGGGTAGAAATACCAAAAGAAACAAAAGGCGAATTTCGTAAGCTGGGAGTACCAACTGTCGTTGACCGCGTATTTCAACAGGCAATAACACAGGTGCTCTCCCCAATCTATGAGGAACAGTTTAGCGGAAACAGTTATGGCTTTCGACCAAAACGAGGTGCACATGATGCACTGAAACAGTGCCAGCAGAATGTTAACGACGGATATGTATATGTGGTTGATATGGATTTGGAGAAATTCTTTGATACCGTGTGTCAGAGTAAGCTCATCGAACTGTTGTCACGAACCATCAAGGATAACAGGTTAATATCACTCATTCACAAATATCTCAACGCGGGAATAATCAGCAAAGGTATGTTCGAAAAGACAGATGTTGGTATGCCTCAGGGGGGACCATTAAGTCCACTTCTTAGCAATATCATGCTCAATGAGCTGGATAAGGAACTAAAACGCAGAGGGCACAGGTTCGTGCGCTATGCGGATGACTGCATGATATTTTGCAAAAGCAGAAAGAGTGCAGAGAGGACCTTGAATAATATCGTGCCATATATAGAGGGGAAACTCTTTCTTAAAGTAAACCGAGAGAAAACCAAAGTGTCACACATCAGCAAAGTGAAATATCTGGGGTACAGTTTCTACAGATACAAAGGAAAATGTAGACTGAGAGTACACTCTAAATCAGCAGCTAAAATGAAAGCAAAGTTGAAAGAACTCACATCAAGAAATAATGGATGGGGAAATGAGTACAGAGCAATGAAATTGACGCAGTTCATTAGAGGATGGGTGAACTATTTTGCGATGGCAGATATGAAGAAGCTGCTCATTACTACAGATGAATGGCTACGCCGGAGGCTGAGAGCGATATACTGGAAACAATGGAAGAAAGTAAAAACTAGATACCGGATGATAAATAAATTCGGGGTGCCCAAGTCTAAAGTACACCAACTGGCAAATTGCCGTAAAGGAATATGGCGCGCAGCGCTTATGCTAAATAGTGTACTTACAAACAAAGTAATAGCCAGCCTTGGAAACATTTCCATGACTGACTATTATCTGAAAGTATGTGAAAACTAGAGAACCGCCGTGTACCGAACGGTACGCACGGTGGTGTGGGAGGTCGGTAGATAAAATAATTATCTACCTCCTACCCGATTAATTCTAAGAGAGATCAAGGAGGATGTATGGGCAAACTTGCAAGAACATGCATAAAAGGAGTAAAGATAGGACACGCTCAGGACACAGACGCGCTCACAGGCGTAACAGTAATAGCCTTTGAAGGCGGCGCAGCAGCTTCGCTTGACGTAAGGGGCTCTTCGCCGGGGACACATGAGACAGAGCTTCTCAGGCCTGGAAAGACGGTTGAGAGGGTTCACGCAATAGTGCTTTCAGGAGGCTCTGCATATGGCCTGGATGCGGCAGGCGGAGTAATGAAGTACCTCGAAGAAAAAGGAATCGGAGTAGCGGTGGGAGATGTGAGAGTCCCCATAGTACCTCAGGCGATAATATTCGATCTTGGAATAGGAAATCCAGGCGTAAGGCCGGATTTCAAAATGGGATATCAGGCATGCCAGAGCCTCAGTGAGCAGTTTGAGCTTGGAAACTACGGCGCAGGATGCGGGGCGACGGTAGGAAAGATAATGGGTCCTCAGAACTCCATGAAGAGCGGAATTGGCTATCATGAGATGAATTTTGATAACGGACTGCAGGTGGGAGCGCTTATCTGCGTGAACGCCGTAGGAGACGTATTTGACGAAACCGGCATAATAGCAGGAGCTCTCAATCCTGATGGGGGATTTGCCGATACCGCAGGGATAATTCTCGGGGGAGTGGACGCGAGGGAGTTCATGAACGGCAATACCACTATAGGATGCGTTATCACAAATGCAAAGCTGGACAAAGCCCTCTGCCAGAAGGTTTCAGAAGTAGCTCACAACGGGCTTGCACAGAGCATAAGCCCTATACACACATCCATGGACGGAGACCTGATATTCACTGCGGCCACAGGTGAGATACAGTGCTCCATAGATCAGGTTTGCATAGCTGCGCAGACTGCCGTAAGAAATGCCGTGATCTCAGCTGTGAAAAATGCAAGGAGCGCAGGCGGGATAAGGAGCTGCATGGACATTTCAGGCGCAGACGCATAATATTTGAATATTTTCAAATAAAAAGTAGAAAAAAGTAGAAATATATCATATAATAATAAAGTTAGATTGATATTCCACTAAGGAAATCAAATCAAAGCCAGTATTAACCAATTTATTTGAACGGCATCCATAAGGAGCCGGAACGGAGGATTAATGAAAATGGAAACTCAGAAAACAGGATTTGCAGCTGGAAGAACGAAAAAAATGACTATCACGGGTATGCTTGGAGCTATCTCGGTAGTGCTTGGATTTACGCCGCTTGGATTCATTCCGATAGGTCTGGCGAATGTCACTACGATGCACATACCGGTCATAATCGGAGCAATTGTGGAAGGACCTTTCGTGGGAGCCATGGTAGGGCTGATATTTGGAATCTCTTCACTCATAAAGAGCTTCATGACCCCGACTCCAATATCGTTCATATTCATGAACCCGCTTGTATCAGTAGTGCCAAGGGTGCTTATAGGCATTCTGACATATTACTTCTATACAGCGATGAAAAAGGTTGTAAGGAATGATAAGACAGTGCTTCTAATGTCAGGGGCATTCGGTACTCTCGTGAATACAGTGCTTGTTCTTGGAACCGCATACCTGCTTTATGCACAGCGAATAGTCGAAGCCATGAGCCTTCCTGAGGGAGGAGCATTTGCTTTCTTCATGGGCATAGCTACAACAAACGGAGTTCCTGAAATGATAGTAGCAGCTGTTGTTACTGCAGCATCTGTGACTGCTATAAAGAAAATAGTAAAAAATTAGTATACAGATATTTAGTATATAGATATAAAATTTAAATCTAAGGCTTGGAGAAAAAATATGTTATTAGTTGTAGATGTTGGAAATACGAATATAGTTCTGGGAGTTTATGAGGGTAAGGTTCTCAAAAACAGTTTCAGGGTTGGAACTGACATAAACAAGACCTCCGATGAATATGGAGCAGTTATTGCTCAGCTTTTTCTTATTGACAAGATAAGCTTCTCGTCAATAAAGGATGTGATAATATCATCGGTAGTTCCCGAAGTGATGCACTCCCTTGAGAACTTCGTGATAAAGTATATCGGAAAGACTCCTATGGTAATAGGCCCGGGAATAAAAACCGGAATAAACATTAAATATGAAAATCCAAGCCAGGTAGGCGCGGACAGGATAGTAAACGCCGTGGCGGGAGTAGAGAAATACGGAGCTCCGCTTATCCTCATAGATTTTGGAACAGCTACCACCTTCTGCTATATAAACGCGAAGGGGGAATATCTGGGAGGCGCCATAACCCCTGGAGTAAAGATTTCCAGCGAGGCACTTTTTCAGAGGGCATCAAAGCTTCATAAGGTTGAGATAGTCGAGATGAAAAATGCGATAGGCAGAAATACCACTACAGCGATCCAGGCAGGAATATTCTTCGGATATGTCGGCCTCGTGGACAATATAGTTGAAAAGATGATTGAAGAATCCGGAGAGCAGAACGTAAAGGTCGTTGCAACAGGAGGCCTCGCAAGCCTTATAATATCTCAGACAAAGAATGTCAGGATAGTTGACAAGAACCTTACCCTCGAAGGACTCAGGATGATATACGAAAAGAACACACAGAGCATTTAAGGAGTATGGATTTGAAAATAGGCAGTTTTGTAACTCAGGGCGAAGCATTTCTGGCACCCATGGCGGGAGTCACAGATTTTCCGTTTCGAGTAATTTGTAAGAGGTATGGCGCATCGCTACTTTATACAGAAATGATAAATGCGAAGGCGCTCTGCTATGGAGACGAAAATACCTTCTCCATGCTTGAGGTAAAGCCTGAAGAAGGAGATGTCGCGGTACAGATATTTGGACATGAGCCACAGTACATGGCAGAGGCAGCTTCGATACTCAGTGACATGAACAGATTCAGGATAATAGACATAAACATGGGATGCCCGGCCCCAAAGATAACTAAGAACAATGAAGGTTCGGCGCTCATGAAGGACCCGGCGCTTGCCTTTAAGATAATAGATTCAGTGAAGAAGGCCTCAAAGCTTCCGGTAACGGTAAAGTTTCGAAAAGGCTGGGATGACAGCAGCGTGAACGCAGTGGAATTTGCCCGAAATGCGCAGGCTGCGGGAGCTGACTGCATAACAGTCCATGGAAGGACCAGAGAGCAGTATTACAGCGGGAAGGCTGACTGGGACATAATAAGCGAAGTCAAGAAAAGCGTAAGTATCCCTGTTATCGCAAACGGAGACATATTTTCAATCGGCGATGCCGTAAATATAATTGAAAAGACCGGAGCGGATGCCTACATGATAGGCAGGGGCTCTCAGGGAAACCCGTTCATATTCAGCCAGATAAGGGATTTCATTGAAGGCAGTCCTGTAAGGGATATACCGGACACGGAAAAGATAGACGTGATGCTTGAGCATTATGACCTCTCGATAAAGTACAAGGGCGAGGATAAAACCGTAAGAGAAATGAGAAAACACATAGGGTGGTATCTCAAAGGCATGTACGGAAGCGCGAGAATGCGTGATGACATAAACCATATAGTAGACGCTGATGAAGTAAGGCAGATGCTCAGAGATTATCAGCTCAGCTTGACACAAAATGACTAGTTATGTATAATGTTAAAAATATATAAGATCATAAATAGTAATATATACTGGAGGAAACGGAAAAATGGATAACAATAAAGAAATACTTTTAACCCAGGAGGGATATGACAAGATCGTAGAAGAGCTTGAATATCTCAAAGCTGTGAGAAGAGCTGAAGTTGCTGAGAGAATCAAGGTTGCCATATCTTTTGGGGATATTTCAGAGAATGCGGAGTATGATGAAGCCAAAAATGAGCAGGCTCAGATGGAAGAAAGAATCTTCAAGCTTGAGAATCATCTCAGGGCTGCCAAGATAATAGATGAGTCGACTATAGACCATGAGAAGGTTACTGTAGGATCTATCGTAAAGATTGAAATCAAGTATCCTAATGACAAGACTGTAGAGACAGAAGAATATACTATAGTAGGATCTGCTGAAGCAGACCCTTCAGAGGACAGGATCTCAAACGAGTCTCCGGTAGGAAGCGCGCTTCTTGGCAAGAAGGTAGGAGACAAGATTAGCGTAAACGTTCCTGATGGAATAGCGAAAGCAAAAGTAATCGGAATAAGAAGGTAGTTTGTAATGCGCTGCAGAGCGCAGCCAGCAGTGGCATCAGATAAAAATATAAAAAAACAGGAGGATAAGAAAATGGGAATTGAAGCTAATTATAACGAACTTGTGCAGGTAAGGATCGATAAGCTTAAAAAGCTTCAGGAACAGGGTAAAGATCCTTATGTTCATGAAAAATTTGATTTTACAAACCACAGTGTAGATATACTCGAAAAATTTGACGAGCTCGAAGGCAAGGACGTAGCAGTAGCTGGAAGAATCATGCTCATGAGAGAACATGGAAAAGCTACATTCGTTACGATTCAGGACTCAGAGGGCCGTGTTCAGATATATGTAAGAGCGGACAAGATAGGCGAAGAGAGCTACAATGATTTCATAACAAACGACATTGGAGACATAATAGGAATAAGAGGAACAGTGTTCAAGACTCAAAAGGGCGAGATATCAATCAGAGCCACTGAGGCAGTTCTACTGACGAAATCTCTTCAGCCTCTTCCTGACAAGCATTCAGGCCTCAAGGATCAGGACATGAGATACAGACAGAGATATGTAGACCTCATAGTAAATCCTGAAGTAAAGAAGGCATTCCTTTTAAGAAACAAGGCTACAAAAGCCCTAAGGGACTATCTTGATCAGAGAGGATTCATTGAGATGGATACCCCTATACTGAACACTATAGCCGGTGGAGCCAATGCGAGGCCTTTCGTTACGCATCACAATACGCTTGATATAGACATGTACCTGAGAATCGCGAACGAGCTCTATCTGAAGAGACTCGTGGTAGGCGGATTTGAAAAAGTATATGAGATGGGAAGAATGTTCCGTAACGAGGGAATGTCAATAAAGCACAATCCTGAGTATACAGCTATGGAGCTTTACTGGGCATATGTAGGATACGAGGAGATCATGGAGCTTACTGAGAATCTCGTAGCACATATGGCAGAAACTGCTACAGGAAGCACTCTTGTAAACTATCAGGGAAAAGAGATAGACTTCAAGCCACCTTGGAAGAGAATGACTATGATAGATGCAGTAAAAGAATACGCAGGAGTGGACTTTTACAAGATACAGACAGATGAAGAGGCTATAGCGGCCGCTAAGGAAAAGGGCCTTGAGCTTACAGCTTCACAGATGACAAGAGGCCACATAATCAGCCTTCTTTTCGAAGAATACGGCGAGCAGCACCTTATCGAGCCTACTTTCATAACTCACCATCCGGTAGAGATTTCTCCGCTTTCAAAGAGAAATCCTGTGGATCCGAGACTTACTAACAGATTCGAGGCATTCGTGAATACATGGGAGATTGCAAATGCATTCTCAGAGCTCAATGACCCGATCGATCAGAGAGGAAGATTTGAGGATCAGATGAAGCAGAGAGAGCTTGGAGACGACGAGGCACATGATATGGACGAAGACTTCCTGAACGCTATTGAAGTAGGACTTCCACCTACAGGCGGACTTGGAATAGGAATCGACAGAGTGATAATGCTTCTGACAAACTCAGCATCGATAAGAGACGTAATACCGTTCCCTACGATGAAGCCTATAAAAGAAGATGTAGCAGAGTAATATAATTATATGATAAATCAAAGACCGGAGACCTTTCGCAACTGAAAGGAACCCGGTCTTTTTTATGCTGCCTTCTTTGATTTTCTGGTCACATACACGAATACCCCTATAGCGCTCAGGTAGAGAATTGTAGTAAGGTAGTAGGGACTGTGATAGCTGAAATGCTGCATCATGTAGCCGCCTATGCTTATTCCACCTGCTCTTGAAAGGCTGGAGAAAAGCGACAGAAGGCTGCTGAAGTTAGATCTCTCCACGGGCTCCACAAGATCCATGAAGATGCTTGTGTTCAGAGGGGTCGCCATGTTCATGAGGCCATTCCTCATAAAGAACGATATGTAGACAAGAACTATTCCCTGTGGAAATGCTATGCTTATTAGAAACGGAATGCTGAGCAGCTGGCACATGACCGCGGTCCTGTGCCTTCCCATGCTTCTGGTCAGATAGGGAACGAGGAGCCCTCCGGCTATGCATCCGAACTGAGCAAATGAAAGGATGGATCCGATCGAAGCATCCGTGAGCGACATGGAATATTTGAGATATATGCTGAAGAATGGCACTACCATGCCTGCACCTATGCCTGTGAGTGAATAATAGAGGATATAAAGGGCTATATCGGACCTTCTGATGATAGAGAACCCCTTTATGCATTCTCTCAGGCTTCGAGCCTGAGAGGTGTTATTTTCAGTGATGAGGCTTATAGGAAAAAGAAACAGCATGGTAAATACAGAAGATATCAGCGATATGTAAAAAATGGAATTTTTGAGCATCAGCGTATCGCTGAAGAACGTGCTCAGATGGCCTCCGGCAAAGGATGCTGCCATGAATCCTGCAAATGTTATGACAAAATTGTGGCTGTAGGCCTTAAGGCGGTTTGAAGGCTCAGTGTTCTCCGCAAGGAACAGGCCTTCCGCCGTGGCTCTTATGCTGAGGCCGAATCCATTCAGGATAACGAAGGCAGTTATTGCTGTCAGGCTTCTGAAGGCCACCATGAAGACCATGGAGACGGATATGAGAGTGCAGCTGAGGTAAAAGCTCCTCTTCCTGCCGATGCGCTCGATAAGGTATGCGCTTACTACCGATCCAAGCGCTATGGAAAGCGTATTGATGGAGAGTATATTACCGGCTACGGACTCACTGTAGCCTATGCCTATGAGATACAGCCCTGCAAACATGCTGAAGATTCCCTGAGAAAATGCCGCTGAAAACGATATGAAATAGAAAAGCTTCACATTATCAAGTCTGTTGCTTAATGTCATTTGAATACCTCCAGACACGAAAAAAAGATGGGGTTCGCCCATCTTGATATATCTTATCTAAAATTATTGCCAGCTTTCTTGTATGCTTCATATGAGGAATATGTAACGTTTCTGCTGTCACCGGATGAGTATCTGCTTCTGGCAGCGGGTCTGGTCCTGTCTGGTCTTTTTGATTTGTGCACAGCACGCTGTGCAAAAGATCTGCGCGCGGTTTGTGATTTATCTGAATGAGCGTTAAGTCCGCCACTGTAAAAATCATCGTTGCACAGATTTTTTTTGAAAATCTCAATATGTATGACCTGAAAAACTTTGCATGAAATAATAAAAAAAGCAAAAAGTAAAAGCAGACGTGGCACCATAAAAAATCAAACCCCCTCATTCAATGATTTATTATAACCTTAACAATGATTATATTACAATTGTCAAAAAATTGCAACGTCTAATATGATAAAATCTGTAAAATATGATAAAATCTGTTAAAAATGTCTGCAAAAAATGCGGTCACAAATAAATTTGTACTTCCATCAAAGTTTTGTTATAATAATGTAAGTCAACAAGCAAGAGGAGTACGAACGTATGAACATAAAACTTACGATAGAATATATAGGAACCGCTTTTTCGGGATGGCAGAAACAGCAAAATTCAAATACCGTGCAGGCTGCAATTGAGGATGCAATCAAGAAAATTACAGGAAAAGAATCAGAACTTACTGCATCTGGGAGAACGGATGCAGGAGTCCATGCCCTTGGACAGGTTGCCAATTTCCACACTGATACATCTATACCCCCTGAAAGGCTCAAATACGCTCTCAATTCGCAATTAAATGAGGATATCAGGATAATAGAGAGCGTTCAGGCAGATGACGATTTTCATTCCAGATTTGGAGCAAAGAGAAAGACCTACATCTACAGGATTCAGACAGGAGACGTCAGGCGAGCGTTTGAAAAAAACAGGTCTTATTATGTAAAGGGAAGCCTTGACATAGACAAGATGAGAGAACAGGCCCGCTTCATTGTCGGTGAACACGATTTTTCTGCTTTCAAGTCAGAAGGATCTTCGGCAAGGAATTTCGTGAGGACGGTATATTCTCTTGAACTCAGGCAGAATGGAGACATAATAGAGATGGAGATAACCGGGAACGGATTTCTATACAACATGGTGAGGATAATTGCGGGAACTCTTATAGAAGCAGGAAGAGGAAGAGAAACAGACGTAAAAAAAATTCTCGAGTCCAGATCGAGGGAATTTGCTGGCCCGACAGCACCTGCAATGGGTCTGTATCTAAAAAATGTGTGCTATTCTATTGACAAGGAGCTCTAAATGCCTTATAATCTTAAAGAATGTGTAAATTATATGTCCACTGCCCCGGACTTTATTCATACACTATAGTGAGCTTATTTATTTAAGGAGGAATTAGAATGAAGTCTTACATTTCTAAACCTGCAGAAGTTACAAGAAAATGGTATATTGTCGATGCAGAGGGAAAAACATTAGGAAGACTTTCAACTGAGATAGCGAATATCTTAAGAGGAAAGAACAAAGTAACATATACTCCACACGTTGATGGCGGAGATTTCGTAGTAGTAGTAAATGCTGAGAAAATAGCAGTAACAGGAAAGAAACTTGATCAGAAAATATACAGACACCATACAGGTTATATCGGAAACATGAAGGAAGCTCCTTTAAGAAGAATGCTTGCTGAGAAACCGGAAGAAGTTATCAAGGCTTCTGTAAACGGTATGCTGCCAAAATCTAAATTAAGATCTCCAATGCTTAAGAGACTTAAGGTATTTGTTGGACCACAGCACACTCATGCAGCACAAAAATTAGAAACTTTAGAGATATAATTCAGGAAAGGAGAAACATTCATGGCTAAGGTACAATATTATGGAACTGGAAGAAGAAAAAGCTCTGTAGCAAGAGTAAGACTTTTACCAGGACAGGGAAATATAGTAATCAACGGAAGAGACATAGAAGAATATTTTGGATATGAGACTCTTAAGAGAGACGTTCGCAGACCTCTTCAGATGACTGATACATTATCAAAATATGATGTATTCGTAAATGTTAACGGTGGAGGATTCACTGGACAGTCTGGAGCTATCAGACACGGAATATCAAGAGCGCTTCTAAAGGCAGATGCAGAATTAAGACCAGCTCTTAAGGCAGCAGGATTCCTTACAAGAGACGCAAGAATGAAGGAAAGAAAGAAATACGGACTTAAGGCAGCGAGAAGAGCTCCTCAGTTCTCAAAAAGATAATATTCTGCTTATGCAGATATATAGAGAAATTCCCAGAATCTATGATTTTGGGAATTTTTTTAATCTGAAATAAAAAAGGTTGCCTTTTTTGTCTCAATATAATAGAATATTATAAAGATTCACAAAAATTATACACAAATATTTTATCAGAAGAAAGCAGCGAGGTTATAACAATGAAAATTGAAAAAGTGGCAATCGTAGGAAGAGGCGCTCTTGGCATACTCTATGGAGCTCATTTTACAGAAAAACTTGGAAAGCAGGCAGTATCGTTCGTAGCGGGCGAGGACAGGATTGAGAGATACATGAGCAGCCAGCCTGTGTGCAATGGACGTGCCTGCGATTTCGGCTATATTTCGGAAAAAAACGAAGGAAATCCGGCAGATCTTGTCATATTCGCAGTCAAATCTACAAAGCTTGAAGAAGCCTTGAAAACGGCAAAAAACGTAATAGGAGAAGATACTGTCATAATATCTGTATTAAACGGGATATCCAGTGAGAAGATAATCGCTTCAGAATATGGAAGCGCAAGGATAATTCACTGCGTGGCGCAGGGGATGGATGCGGTAAAGCTTGGAGATGAGCTCACGTATTCGAAGATGGGAGAGCTTATTGTTGGAACTCCTGAGGCAGAGAAAGAGAAGCTCGAAAGGCTTGAGGCTCTCTGCAGCTTCTTTGAGCAGACGCAGCTTCCGTATACAAGAGACGAGAACATAATCCACAGGATGTGGAGCAAGTTCATGCTAAACGTAGGCGTAAACCAGGTAGTAATGGTAAATGAGGGCACATACAGGACCATACAGCAGCCTGGAGAAGCAAGAGAAATGATGATAGAGGCTATGAGAGAAGTAATAAAGCTTTCTGAATTTGAGGGAGCAGGAGTTACTGAAAAGGAGCTGCAGGAATATGTTGATCTCGTAGACACTCTTCATCCCGACAAGATGCCTTCGATGAGGCAGGACGGGATAGAAAAACGCAGATCGGAAGTAGAGCTTTTTTCAGGAACCGTAATCAGGATGTCTGCAGAGCATGGCATAAAATCTCCTGTCAACGAGATGCTCTACAGAAGGATAAAGGAAATAGAGAGCAGCTATTAATATCAAGTGATGATATTGATGGATCTGAGGCTATGAAACCGGAATGGCCAGCCCTTACTGAAGCTTAAATGCATAAGGCAGGGGCTTTTTTGTGCTTCCGGGTATTTTTCATAAAAAAATATTTTACAATAGCTGAAAAATGCGTTAAGCTGTTTTATATACAGGAAATGAAGCAATCAATATGAAACGAGGACCAAATGAATAACATCAAAGCAATCAGAAAAAATATGGCAGGGATACTTATATGCACTCTGATCGCGGTTCCCTCCTGGATTCTGGGATCACTGTATCCGGTCGCGGGTGGGCCGGTAATTGCAATAATATCAGGCATGCTGCTTGCTATGCTTATAAAGGACAGATCCAGGTATGAAGCGGGACTAAAATTCACATCAAAAAAAATACTGCAGTATGCGGTAATACTCCTTGGGTTTGGGCTTAACCTTAATGTGATACTTGAAACCGGAATACAGTCCCTGCCGATAATACTGATGACCATAACCGCATCTCTTTTGACGGCATACATGCTCCAGAAGGTGCTGAAGATTCCTCCAAAGATATCCACGCTTGTAGGAGTAGGGTCATCGATATGCGGAGGATCTGCCATTGCAGCGGCAGCGCCTGTAATAGATGCAGACGATGAAGAAATCGCTCAGGCGATTTCAGTAATATTCTTTTTCAACGTTATTGCTGCGATAATATTTCCGAATCTCGGAGCTCTTATCGGATTCTCACAGACATCGGGTGAGGCATTTGGAATATTTGCAGGTACGGCCGTTAATGACACGTCAAGCGTAACAGCAGCTGCGTCCACCTGGGACAGCATGTATTCGCTTGGCTCGCAGACTCTGGACAAGGCCGTGACAGTCAAGCTGACGAGAACGCTTGCCATAATACCTGTCACGATGGCGCTTGCATTCATGCGCTCAAGAAAAGAGGCCAGGGACGATGTCGGCGGTTTTTCCTTAAGCAAGGTATTCCCTTTCTTCATCCTTTATTTTCTTGGAGCATCTGTCATCACCACGATAGCAGTCGCTTTCGGAGTGCCGGCGTCCGCATTCTCACCGATAAAGGAAGTGAGCAAATTCTTCATAATTCTTGCTATGGCTGCCATTGGAATGAATACCGATATAGTGAGGCTCATCAGGACCGGAGGCAAGCCGCTTGTGATGGGATTTGCATGCTGGAGCGGAATTGCTGCTGTAAGCCTTATAATGCAGAAAATAATGGGTATATGGTAACTATCACAAAAATGGAATATAAAAAGGAAATACCGTATTGACAAAACTGAAAAAATGAATTAATATTAATACATATTAAGTAAGTAGGTTTTGTAGGTAATGACCTTTTTTGGAAAAGGAGTCAAATATGAAAAAGTATAAGAGAATAAATGATCTTGTAGGAAAAACACCGATAGTAGAGCTTTCAAACCTGACAGAAGAATTTGGCATAAATGCGACGCTTCTTGCGAAGCTTGAATATTTCAACCCGGCGGGAAGCGTAAAGGACAGGATAGCAAATGCCATGATAAAGGACGCAGAAGAAAAAGGCCTTCTTAAAAAAGGCACAGTCATAATAGAGCCGACAAGTGGAAACACGGGTATAGGACTAGCTTCAGCAGGTGCTGCGCGAGGATACAGAGTAATACTGACGATGCCTGAAACCATGAGCGTGGAAAGAAGAAACCTTCTTAAGGCTTATGGTGCAGAGGTAGTGCTCACGGAGGGCGCAAAAGGAATGAAGGGTGCGATCGAAAAGGCCTCTGAGCTTGCAGCGACTATGGACAATGCCTTTATTCCGAGCCAGTTCCAGAATCCGGCAAATCCGAAGATACACTTTGAGACTACCGGACCTGAAATATGGAACGATACAGACGGTGAGGTGGACATATTCATTTCCGGAATAGGTACTGGCGGAACTATCAGCGGCACCGGAAAATACCTCAAAAGCATGAACCCGGATATTAAGGTAATAGCGGTAGAGCCAGCGGCTTCTCCGATACTTTCAGGAGGCAAGCCGGGACCCCACAAGATTCAGGGTATAGGCGCTGGCTTCGTGCCGGAAACTCTGGATACCGGCATATATGATGAGATAATTACCATTGAGAACGAGGATGCCTTTGAGATGGCAAGAGCTATCGCAACGAAAGAAGGAATACTGTCAGGGATATCCTCCGGAGCGGTTCTCAAAGCTGCTGAGATTGTTGGGAAAAGAAAAGAAAACGAAGGAAAGACTATAGTGGTGCTTCTGCCTGACAACGGCGAGAGGTATCTGTCCACTCCTCTGTTTGCGTAGGATAAACGAAAAAATGCATACTTACCTTAATGTTCTCCTTACGGGGACCTTATGGTAAGTATGCATTTATTAATTTTCTTTTAATGATGAGCCGGGCATCAAATAATAAAGTCGAAGGTATAATCCTTCCTGTGCCTGTCCAGTATGTCCTGAAGAGTTATGCTGTCCAGATATTCAGCTATAACCTTCTCAAGACCTTCCCAAACATAAAGCGTCATGCACTGATCCTCCCTGTCGCAGACGGAGCTGCCTCCTTCAAGGCAGGACACAGGAGCAATGCTGCCTTCAGTAATTCTCAGTATGTCGCCTACTGTATACATATCCGGGCTCTTTGCCAGCATATAGCCGCCCTGGTAGCCTCTGCTTGCAACAAGAATGTCTGTATTGTTAAGAAGAGGGATGATCTGCTCAAGATATTTCTTGGATATTCCCTGTCTTTTTGCTATGTCCTTGAGTGCTATATAGCCCTCGCCTCTGTGCTCGGCAAGATCCAGAAGCATACGCAGAACGTATCTGCCTTTAGTTGAAATTTTCATAGTACCACCTCTTTGAATGAATTATATCACAGCTTTGAAGTACAATCAATAATATCGTATCCTGGTTGAATATAAGGCAAATCAGTGATAATATAAGAGTGTACCTTAACAAAAAAACAGGTAGCATAAAAGATTGATAAAATATTGCTTAACTTCATGCATGTTAAGTGCTATAATCAATTTATAAAATGAAAGGAGAGCAAGTATGGAAAGATATGTTTTGAAAGAGTATGTTGAAAATGTACTCATTGTAAAGATCAACAGGCCGGAAGCGCTCAATTCGCTTAACAGTGAGCTGCTGAGCCAGCTTGGAGAGGTATTTGATGAAGCCGCATCCGACGATAACGTGAACGCTGTCATCATAACCGGAGAAGGAAAGGCATTCGTAGCAGGCGCAGACATTGCGCAGATGAGTGTACTCAATGCAGTACAGGGCAAGGAATTCGGAAAGTTTGGAGCAGACGTCTTCAGGAAGCTTGAAGAAATGCCAAAAGCGGTAATAGCTGCGGTAAACGGATTCGCACTTGGCGGAGGATGTGAGCTGGCTATGGCGTGTGATATCAGGATAGCATCAGAAAAAGCAAAATTCGGACAGCCTGAGGTAGGGCTTGGCATAACTCCTGGATTCTCCGGAACTCAGAGAATGACAAGATTAGTTGGCGCCGGAAAGGCAAAAGAGCTTATATTCACAGGAAACATAATCAATGCGAATGAAGCAAAGGAAATAGGTCTCGTAAATCAGGTTACTGAACCTGAAAAGCTTATGGAGACTGCACTTGAGATGGCAAAGAAGATTGCTTCAAACGCTCAGCTGGCAGTGGCATTCAGCAAGGAGGCAATTGAAAGAGGTCAGCAGGCTGATATGGACACTGCAATAGAGATAGAAGCCAGCCTTTTCGGACTGTGTTTTGCGACGCAGGACCAGAAGGAAGGAATGGCAGCTTTTCTTGAAAAAAGAAAGCCGGTATTCACTAAAAAATAAATAAAAAAATAAAACTGTAAAAGGTGTTGACATTTATTTATCAAGTGTGTAATAATGGTTTTAGGAAACGTTAACGGTAGCACTTGATCAAAGTACTTATTTGGAGGCGAAGATATGAAAATTTGTGTAGTTGGAACAGGAACAATGGGCGGAGGAATCGCTCAGACGTTTGCTCAGGCAGGATATTCAGTAATATTCAAGGGAAGATCAGAAGCTTCACTTAACAAGGCAATTGCGTCTATTACAAAATCTCTTTCAAAGCAGGTTGAAAAGGGAAAGATGGAAGAAGCAAAAAAAGAAGAGATACTTTCAAATATAACAGCTGCTACAGAATATGCAGATTGCAGCGATGCTGATATATTCATAGAAGCGATAGCTGAAGACATGGAAACCAAGAAGAATACTTTTGCTGAGATAGAGAAGATAGCAAAGGAAGATGCGATAATGGCAACAAACACTTCTTCGCTTTCTATAACAGAAGTGGCTTCAACAACAACAAGACCTGAAAGAGTAATAGGAATGCACTTCTTCAATCCGGTTCCTGCAATGAAGCTCGTTGAGGTTATAAAAGGACAGATGACGGATCAGGATATTTTCAACAAGGTATTCGAGCTTTCAAAAGCAGTAGGAAAAGTGCCTGTTGAAATAGAAGAGGCTCCAGGATTCGTAGTAAACAGAATACTTATACCTATGATAAACGAAGCCGTTGGAATACTTGCTGACGGAGTTGCAAAAAAAGAGGACATAGATGAGGCAATGAAGCTTGGCGCCAACCATCCAATGGGACCACTTGCGCTTGCAGACCTTATAGGACTGGATGTATGCCTTGCAATAATGGAAGTGCTTTACAGCGAATTCGCAGACTCAAAATACAGACCACACCCGCTTCTAAGAAAAATGGTAAGAGCGAATCTTCTTGGAAGAAAGACAAAAGCTGGATTCTATAACTACTAAAATAACGTATTAAATGAATATTCATCTCGTTGGTTATGTGTAATGTTCGACATATTAGTAACGAAGAAAACCCTTGACATACTTAAACTAAATATACTATAGTATACCTAACAGGCAATTTTCGTTAAGGATACTCATGCATTATTTATAGTTAAGGTTAACGGTAGCATTCGTCAGATATGAAATCAGAAGTCAGCGGGGCCATGCAGAAGCTAAGATCTTAAGTGATCTGAACTGGCTGCATGCTCTGCTGAATTGAATGAATTCTGGTTCGGGATTGTGATGAGTAATACTCTTACACCTGATTTTGGAAGGAGCACACGATGAGAGAAGTTGTAATAGTAAGCGCAGCGAGAACTGCGATAGGTAATTTTGGTGGAGGACTTACACCTGTAAGCGCAAGAGATCTTGGTGTTACAGCGGCAAAGGAAGCTATAAAGAGAGCTGGAATAACTCCGGACATGATAGATGAGTCAGTTATTGGTAATGTTCTTTCAGCAGGTCTTGGACAGAACGTGGCAAGACAGATAAGCGTAGATGCTGGAATACCTGTAGAAAAGCCTGCAATGAGCATAAACATAGTATGTGGATCAGGGCTCAGAGCGGTTTCTACTGCAGCTCAGCTAATAGCACTTGGAGACGCAGACATAATACTTGCCGGTGGAACTGAGAGCATGAGCAATGCACCATATGTAACAAACTCTGCAAGATGGGGAGCTAGAATGGGCAATGTGAACATGGTTGACGTTATGGTTAACGATGGCCTTACTGATGCCTTCGCAGGATACCACATGGGAATTACAGCAGAAAATCTTGCTGAGAAATATGAGCTTACAAGAGAAATGCAGGACGAGCTTGCACTTAACAGCCAGTTAAAAGCAGAAAAAGCACAGAACGAAGGAAAATTCGACGAAGAGATAGTGCCAGTAGTTATATCTACAAGAAAAGGCGACGTAGTAATAGACAAGGATGAATTCATAAAGCCTGGAATGACTATGGAAAAACTTGCAAAGCTTAAGCCGGCTTTCAAGAAAGACGGTACAGTGACAGCTGGTAACGCTTCAGGAATAAACGACGGCGCAGCTATGCTGATAGTTATGTCAAAGGAAAAAGCAGACGAGCTTGGACTTGAGCCTATGGCTACGATAGTATCATATGCTACATGCGGAGTAGAGCCTTCAATAATGGGATACGGACCAGTTCCGACTGTTAAGAAAGCCCTTGCAAAAGCAGGCATGACAATGAATGACATAGAACTTGTGGAAGCAAACGAAGCATTCGCAGCTCAGGCTCTTTCAGTTGCAAAGGGACTAGAGTTCGATATGGAAAAAGTGAATGTAAACGGTGGAGCGATAGCGCTTGGACACCCAGTCGGAGCTTCAGGAGCAAGAATCCTTACAACTCTTCTTTATGAAATGAAGAGATCAGACAAAAAGACAGGCCTTGCGACACTTTGCATAGGTGGCGGAATGGGAACTGCTCTTATAGTAAAAAGATAATATCTGAAAAGCAAATAACCAGGATAACAATAATGAACTCCTTATCATGCTCTAGATAGGATAAGGAGTTTATTTTGTAATATATATTGTTTAATTATTAATTAACGGGAGGAAATAAAATGAATTTTACTTTAACTAAGGAGCAATTACTACTTAGACAGATGCTAAGAGAATTTTCATTAAATGAAGTTAAACCTTTAGCGGCAGAAGTTGATGAGGAAGAAAGATTTCCTGTAGAAACAGTAGAGAAGATGGTTAAGGCCGGAATAATGGGAATACCATTTGCAAAGCAGTATGGCGGAGCAGGAGCTAACTATGTTGCATATGCTATGGCAGTTGAGGAGCTTTCAAGAGTGTGCGCTACTACAGGTGTTATAGTATCAGCTCATACTTCACTCGGCGGAGGACCGCTTGTTGACTTTGGAACAGAAGAGCAGAAGCAGAAGTATCTTGTGCCGCTTGCAAACGGATCAAAGATGGGCGCATTCGGACTTACTGAGCCAAACGCAGGAACAGACGCGTCAGGACAGCAGACAACAGCAGTATTAGATGGAGATCATTACATCCTTAACGGAACAAAGATATTCATAACAAATGCTATGTACGCAGATACATATATAGTTATGGCAATGACTGACAAATCAAAGGGAACAAAAGGCATTTCAGCATTCATCGTTGAGAAGGACATGCCAGGATTTACATTCGGACCAAAAGAGAAAAAACTCGGAATCAGAGGATCAGCTACATGCGAGCTTGTATTCGAGAACGTAAGAGTACCAAAAGAAAATCTTCTTGGAAAAGAAGGACAGGGATTCAAGGTAGCTATGAAGACTCTTGACGGAGGAAGAATAGGTATAGCAGCTCAGGCTCTTGGAATAGCTCAGGGAGCGATAGATGAGACAGTTGCTTATGTAAAAGAAAGAAAACAATTTGGAAAATCGATATCTCAGTTCCAGAATACACAGTTCCAGCTTGCAAGCCTTGCTGCAAAAGTTGAAGCGGCCAGACTGCTTGTTTATAAAGCGGCGGACTGTAAGGACAGAGGTCTTTCATATAGCGTTGAGGCTGCAACAGCAAAGCTTATAGCTTCTGAAACAGCTATGGAAGTTACAACAAAGTGTCTTCAGTTATTCGGTGGATACGGATACACAAGAGAGTACCCAATCGAGAGAATGATGAGAGACGCGAAGATAACAGAGATCTACGAAGGAACTTCAGAAGTTCAAAGAATGGTAATCGCAGCAAACTTATTGAAATAATCACGGGAGGAATAAAATGAATATAGTAGTTTGTATAAAACAGGTACCTGATACTACAGAGGTAAAGCTTGATCCAAAGACTGGAACACTTATAAGAGACGGAGTTCCATCAATAATAAACCCAGATGACAAGGCAGGACTTGAAGCTGCCCTTAGAATAAAAGACAAAAACGGTTCACACGTAACAGTGCTTACAATGGGACCTCCTCAGGCTGACCTTGCACTGAGAGAAGCACTGGCAATGGGAGCAGACAGAGCAATCCTTCTTACAGACAGAGCGTTTGCAGGAGCAGATACATGGGCTACATCATCAGCGCTTGCAGGAGCACTAAAGAAGATGGACTATGACCTTATAATAGCGGGAAGACAGGCGATAGATGGAGATACAGCGCAGGTTGGACCACAGATAGCTGAGCACCTTAACCTTCCTTCAGTAACATACGTTGAAGAGATAGAAGCATATGACAAGTCAATCGTTGTAAAAAGAGCGTTCGAAGATGGATACCAGATGATAAAGGTTCAGACTCCATGCCTTATAACTGCGCTTAAAGAGCTTAACGATTCAAGATACATGAACGTTCAGGGAATCTTTGAAGCATTTGAGGGAGACAAGGTAGAGATCTGGTCAGTAAACGACATCGAAGTTGATCCTGACAATCTTGGACTTAAGGGATCTCCTACAAAAGTTAAGAAGTCGTTCACAAAAGGAGCTAAGACAGCAGGTAAAGTATTTGATGTCACTCCACAGGAAGCAGCTCAGATTATAGTTGACAAGCTTCAGGAAAAATATCTTATCTAGTTATTAACATATCAAACAGGCGTATAAATATAATTTTTTGGAGAAAGCAGGAGGTATACAGGTGAACCTTTCAGAATATAAAGGAGTATTAGTATTCATAGAGCAGAGAAACAAAGAAGTTCAGAAAGTATCTATGGAGCTACTTGGAAAAGGAAGAACATTAGCAGATACACTTGGAGTAGGAGTAACTGCAGCACTTTTAGGACATGATGTAAAAGATATGGCTCAGGACCTTATAGTTCATGGAGCTGACAGAGTAGTAATAGCAGATGACAAGATGCTTGAGCTTTTTGCAACAGAGCCATACACAAAGGCACTTGTAGGAATATTAAAGCAGGAAAAGCCTGAGATAGTTCTTTTTGGAGCTACATCAATAGGAAGAGACCTTGCGCCAAGAGTATCTGCAAGAGTACACACAGGACTTACAGCTGACTGTACAAGCCTTGACATAGAAGATGAGACTAACAACCTTCTTATGACAAGACCTGCATTTGGTGGTAACATAATGGCTACGATTGCCTGCCCTGACTTCAGACCACAGATGTCTACAGTAAGACCGGGCGTTATGCAGAAAATGACTGCAGATCACAGCAGAACAGGCGAGACAGTAATATTTGATGCAAAGCTTGAAGCTGCTGACATGAACGTGGAAATCCTTGAATATGTTAAGGAAACTAAGGCAAAAGCAAACATAGAAGAAGCTGGAATGCTTATATCTGCAGGTAGAGGAGTTGGTGGAAAAGACAACCTTGGACCTCTGTATGACCTTGCAGACACTATAGGCGGACTTGTATCAGGATCAAGAGCCGTAATAGATGCTGGATGGCTTGATAAAGACAGACAGGTAGGACAGACAGGAAAGACTGTAAGACCAGAAGTATATATGGCTTGCGGTATTTCGGGTGCTATACAGCACGTTGCTGGAATGGAAGAGTCTGAGCTTATAATAGCTGTAAACAAGAACCCTGATGCGGCAATATTTGAAGTAGCGGATCTTGGACTTGTAGGAGATGTAGCAAAGATACTTCCACTTGTGAGTGATCTTATAAAGAAAGTTAAGAAAGAATCAAACGAAAAATAATTCAGCGATTATCGAAATAACCATAAATAATTCCTTTAAAATGCGGACTGCAGAACAGCGGTTCGTATTTTTTTTGCGTCAAAAAGCAATATGTAAAAATTTTATCAGAATTATCGAAATCATTAATAATAACAGTTGACGTAGGGCTCAAAGTTTGATATTATATTATCAGAAATACACGAGTTGAATTATTTAGTAATCATGATTAGAATTTAAAGAAAGGAGGATAGCAAGTTTCATTCTGCTTTATCGAAATACTTATTTTATTTTATTAAAATGAAGGAGAAAGTATTCATGGAAAAGAGTAAGTTGAATGTAAAGAAAGACAACTCAGTATATTACATATCATTGGCAGTTACACTGCTGATAGTTTTATGGGGTCTGTTAGCCCCTTCGAATTTTGAAAAAGTGGGTAATGGCGTATTTAGTTTCCTTGTAAATGAATTTGGATGGTTCTACACTTTGTCCATGTCATCATTTGTAATTTTTGCTATCTGGATAGGCTTTTTTTCGAAGTATAAGGACATAAGGCTTGGACCGGACGATTCAAAGCCGGAGTACAGCAATATCTCGTGGTTTGCAATGCTGTTCTCTGCAGGTATGGGAATAGGACTCGTGTTCTGGGGAGCAGCAGAGCCGCTCAACCATTTCATGGCACCGCTTGTGGTAGAAGCAGGAACAGAGGCTGCAAAGGAGTTTGCAGTATCCAAATCGTTCCTTCACTGGGGTCTTCACCCATGGGCAAACTACAGCGTTCTGGCTTTAGCGCTTGCATACATGCAGTTCAGAAAGAACAAGCCGGGCCTCATAAGCAGCGTTTTCATTCCGCTTCTTGGTGAAGATGTAGTTAGCGGATGGGCAGGAAAGCTTATAGACATACTCGCAGTATTTGCTACAGTGGCAGGGGTTGCGACATCACTGGGGCTTGGAACATATCAGATAAACAGTGGACTCAACTTCCTGTTTGGGATACCAGAGACGAGCACGGTACAGATTCTTATAGTAGTTTTTGTGACAATAGCATTTATGATATCAGCCATAACGGGACTCGACAAGGGAATAAAATTCCTGTCAAATCTCAACGTGGGAATAGCGGCACTGCTTGTTATAGGTGCTTTTATAATAGGCCCTTCTGTATACATTCTGAATCTTTTCGTTGAGGGGATAGGAGTATATTTCAGAGACCTTGCCCAGAATTCATTCCAGCTAGGCGCATTCGGTGATACGAGCTGGTATGGAGGGTGGACTATATTCTACTGGGCATGGTGGATTGCCTGGGCTCCATTTACAGGAACATTTATCGCAAGGATTTCAAAAGGAAGAACAATAAAAGAATTTATAACTGGCGTACTCCTTGCTCCGACACTGGCATCATTCATCTGGTTCGCAGTATTCGGTGGAATGGGTCTTAATCTTGGAAGCGGAGTAGCAGCTGAGGCGATACAGTCGACATCGACAGCATTTTTCGTAGTGATGAGAGAATATCCTATGGGATCTCTGATATCTATGGTAGCAATAGTGCTTCTCTGTACATTCTTTGTAACATCTGCCGACTCAGCAACGTTCGTACTCGGAATGTTCACATCACAGGGAGATCTTAACCCGGATACAAAGAAAAAATTCATATGGGGAGTAATACAGTCATCGCTTGCGCTTTCACTGATGCTGGGTAGCAGCAATGGACTTCAGATGCTGCAGACCATATCAATAGCCGCGGCATTCCCGTTCGCATTTGTAATGATTTTCGGGATGGTGTCTCTGGTAAAGGGACTCAGAGAAGATGTAAAGGAACTGGAACCGCAATATTCAAAAGTTGATGTGGTGGAAGAAGATTCAGAATATGTGCCTGAACTTGTCACTGGAATGGCGTCAGAGCAGGTTTAAATTGAAAGGAGACAATATGAGACTTGAGATCGGTAATTTTTATGTAAAAGATGTCAGATTTGGGGAAGAGACATCATATAGAGATGGAATCCTGAGCATTGACAAGGAAGCTGCGCTTGCCTTCATAAAAGAAGAAGAGAGCCATATAACAGATGTGGATCTCGTTATCGCAAGACCGGGAGATGATGTGAGGATAGTGCCAGTCAAAGAGGCCGTAGAGCCAAGGATCAGGCCGGATGGAAGAACGCTGTTCCCTGGAATAACAGGTGAGGTCACATCGGCAGGAGAAGGAAAAGTACATGCACTAAAAGGCTGCAGCGTGCTCGCGGTAGGAAAGCACTGGGGAAGCTTTGGAGATGGAATGATAGACATGGGTTCAGGAGCGAAATACACATACTACTCAAAACTCATAAACATATGCATGGTGGCAGACACCGACGAGGAATTTGAAAGATATGAGCAGCAGAAGAAGAACAAGGCGCTCAGATGGGCAGCACACAAGCTTGCAGAATATATAGGTCAGGCAGTAAGGGACCTTGAGCCGGAAGAGACAGAAGTATATGAGCTGGATCCCGTTACAAAGAGAAGCGAAGAGATATCAAAGCTTCCTTCGGTAGTGCTCGTAATGCAGCCGCAGTCACAGATGGAAGAGCTTGGATACAACTCCATGCTTTACGGATGGGACATGAACAGATATATCCCAAGCTTCATGAGCCCTTCAGAGGTGCTTGACGGAGCCATAATATCGGGAAGCTTCATGCCGGCATCATCAAAGTGGTCAACATATGACCTTCAGAACTTCCCGACTATAAAAGAGCTCTACAGCGAGCATGGAAAGAGCATAAACTTCCTGGGAGTGATAATGTCAAACCTCAACGTATCTCTTGAGCAGAAGGAAAGAGCGGCAACGTTCGTGGCACAGATAGCTAAATCCCTCGGAGCAGACGGAGCGATAGTTACAGAAGAGGGATACGGAAACCCTGATGCAGACTATATAAGATGCATAGTGGCGCTTGAGGATGTCGGAGTTAAGGTAGTGGGCATAAGCAACGAGTGCACAGGAAGAGACGGAGCATCACAGCCTCTTGTTACCCTCGATCAGAAAGCTGACGCTCTTGTATCCACAGGAAACGTGTCTCAGCTGATAGAACTTCCTCCAGCGGCAGCTGTGATAGGAGAGCTTGAATCACTTGCAAGAGACGGACTTTCAGGCGGATGGTCATATGACGAGATCCTGGGATCTTCAGTAAGAGAAGATGGTTCAGTGATCATGGAAAACAATGCCATGTTCTGCGGAGATCAGATAGCAGGATGGTCGACCAAGACAATGAGGGAATTTTAAGGAGGATATGAGATGAAAAAAGCCATACACTATATAAATCAGTTTTTCGCAGGAATCGGAGGCGAGGACAAGGCTGACTACGCGCCGCAGATATCAGAGGGAGTTATAGGACCGGCAATGGCAATGAATGAGCTCCTTGATGCCGAAATCACTCATACGATAGTATGCGGAGACAACTTCATGGGATCCAGAGAAAAGGAAGCGGTAGAGATCATACTGGGATTTCTCGAGGACAAGGAATTTGACCTGTTCATAGCAGGACCGGCCTTCCAGGCAGGAAGATATGGCTTTGCATGCGGAACCATATGCAAGGCGGTAAAGGAAAAATTCAATGTTCCTGTCATAACCTCAATGCATGAGGAAAACCCCGGAGTAGAGATGTTCAGAAAGGACATGCCAATATTCATCGGAGGCAAGAGCGCAGCGAAGCTGAGAAGCGATGTTAAGATAATGGCAGCATATGCGAACAAGCTGCTTTCAGGAGCAGAGCTCCTTCCGGCATCAGAGGAAGGCTACTTTGAAAGAGGGATAAGGCATCAGGTATGGAGAGAAGACGGCGTGACAGCGGCAAGAAGAGGCGTAGACATGCTAATCAGGAAGCTGAACAATGAAGAGTACAAAACAGAGCTCATCATACCGCAGAAAGAGCTTGTGCCAGTAGCTGCACCGATAAAAGACCTTTCAAAGGCAAGGATAGCGCTTCTTAACACCGGAGGGATAGTTCCTGTGGACAACCCGGACAGGATACAGTCAGCATCAGCCACAAGATGGGGAAGATACTCCGTGGAGGGGATGGAAAGACTTGAAGGCGGCAAGTTCAAGACAATACATGCGGGATTTGACCCTGCGGCAGCAGATGCAGATCCAAACGTAATAGCTCCGGTAGACGTTCTAAAGGTACTTGAGAAAGAAGGTAAATTCGGCTCTCTGCATCCATATGTATACACTACCGTAGGAACAGGAACCACCCAGGCAGAAGCCTCAAGAATGGCGAGGGAAATCCTTGAAAAGCTTAAGGAAGATGATGTAGACGGCGTGATAATGGTTTCAACATGAGGCACCTGTACTCGTTGCGGAGCAACGATGGTAAAAGAAATTGAAAAAGCAGGAATGCCGATAGTACACATGTGCAACATAATCCCGGTATCAGAGACAGTGGGAGCAAACAGGATAGTGCCTACGATATCGATACCGTATCCACTTGGAAATCCGAATACACCTAAGGAAGAACAGTGGAAGCTGAGATATCACAGGGTTAACGTGGCGCTTGACGCCCTGACGGCAGATGTCGAGGGACAGACGGTATTTAAGGTTAAAATCTAACATTATAAATAATTCTTATTGAGATTATAGAAATATATGATATAATTATATTCAAAATACATTTCAGGAGGTAAGCGATGAGCTTTTTCGAAGGAAAAAAATTAATAATCATTGGCGACCGTGACGGAATTCCGGGTCCTGCCATAGAAGAATGTGTAAAAGGAAAAGATGCAGAGGTAATATACTCATCTACAGAATGTTTTGTCTGAACTGCTGCTGGGGCGATGGACCTTGAGAACCAGAAACGTGTAAAAGATGCTGCTGACGAGTTTGGCGCAGAAAACGTAATGGTATTAATAGGTGCATCAGAAGCCGAAGCTGCTGGTCTGGCAGCTGAAACAGTAACAGCCGGAGATCCAACATTTGCAGGTCCTTTAGCGGGAGTAGCGCTTGGCCTTGCTGTATACCACGTAGTAGAGCCTGAGTTCAAGGACGCTGTAGATGCAGACGTATTTGAAGATCAGATTGGAATGATGGAAATGGTACTGAATGTTGACGAAATAGTAGAAGAAATGAGAAACATCAGAAGCGAATTCTGTAAATTCTAATTCAATACTTAAAGGGAAGAGCCTTCAGGGAAAATAATGATTTCCCTGAAGGTTTTTTCATGCCCTAAATTGTCGATTGAAAAAAATAATCATAGTGATATAATTGTTATAGGAATTTATTTCAGGTGGAGGTTTTTTATGGAAAAAAAAGTTTTAAAAACGTACGTAAGCAGCAAAAAGCTTCTGCAGAAGAGACGAACTGTAAGATATTTCATAGACGCGGTAAAGCAGATTCAGGAAGAAGAAGGCCTTGATTCTGTAAATATAAGAAAAGTTGCAGACATAGCCGGTTATAACAGCGCTACTATATACAATTATTTTGATAATCTGGAGCATCTTATATTCTTTGCTTCCATGGAGTATTTCAGGGAGTATATAGAAGAGCTTCCTCTTCGCCTTAAAGACAAAACAGATTCACTGGAGAGATATAAGATAATCTGGGACTGCTTTCTCATGCATGCCTTCAGATATCCCAATAACTACTATGCCATATTCCTTGCTAAGGAAGGCGAGCGGACCAGGGATTATATAGATGACTACTACAGGCTATATCCGCTTGACAAGAGCGGAATGAGCGAGGACATAAAGGCGATGATGTCGGAAAGAGATTTGTTCAGCAGAGGTAATATTACTGCGAGAGAGTGCATAAAGCAGGGATATTTCAGTGAGAAGGAAGGCTATGTGGTAAATGACATCATAACATATGTTTTTGAGAGCTTTCTATTCAGAGTCATTCACAACGGGCTCGATCCCGAGACGGCTGAGACGGAAATAATGAGATATATAGACAGCATAGTTGAAAAATACAGATTGATATAAGTAAGGCAGGTTTAAAGCTGATGGATATGATATTTATGATCCATCAGTTTTTTGCATTTCGCTCAACTAAGATGTTGAAATGTGAACATTTAATGTTATAATAAAAATATAATAATTGCTATTGGAGGCAACTGTCAAATGGACATTGATATAAACAGCGCAGAATCAAAAATGAATGACAAGAAATATATACAGAAGAAGAGGATAATCAAGTACTTCATAGATGCTGTAAAGCAGATCCAGGAGGAAGAGGGGTTGCAGTCGGTAACTATAAGGAAGGTAGCGGATATCGCAGGCTACAACAGCGCGACTCTCTACAATTACTTTGAAAATCTCGATCATCTGCTTCTTTTCGCGTCAATGGATTATTTCCAGGAATACGTGGATCAGCTTCCAAAATGCCTGAGGAATGTAAAAGACCCTATACAAAGATATATTTTAGTAGCTGAATGCTTTTACAGAAACTCCTTCCTGCATCCTCAGAACTTCTACTCCATTTTTTTTGCAAAGGTCTCCAATTCGATAGATCAGTACATGAGAGATTATTATGAGCTGTTTCCTATAGACACATCTGATATGGACGATGACATAGCTACAATGGTCAGAGAGACTGACCTTTTCTCAAGAGGCAGCATATCCATCAAAAAATGCATAGATGAAGGCTATTTTACGAAAGAGGACGGCATAGAGCTTAATGACATTATGACATATGTCTACGAAAGTTTTCTTTACAGGGTTATACATGATGAGCTTGACCCGGGTGAGGCAAATGACAAAATCAATAAATACTTGTCAAATATAATCAAAAAGTATAGAATTAAATAAATGCAAAAGGAGGCTTAAATGTCAGATAAAAAAATAATTTTCAGCGGAATACAACCTTCGGGAAAAATAACACTTGGAAACTACCTTGGAGCTCTTTCAAACTGGGTTGAGCTTCAGGATGAATATCAGAATTATTACTGTATAGTAGACATGCACGCGATTACGGTGCCTCAGGTTCCAAAAGATCTGAGAGAAAATACGCTTCTGCTTCTGTCTCAGTATCTTGCGGCAGGGATAGATCCTGAAAAGAGCACTGTGTTCATTCAGTCTCATGTGCCACAGCATGTGGAGCTTTCATGGGTCCTTCAGACTATGACCTATATGGGAGAGCTTGGAAGAATGACGCAGTACAAGGATAAATCAGCAAAGGGCGGAGAAAATCTCAATTCGGCTCTGTTCACATATCCGGTGCTTATGGCCTCTGACATACTTCTCTACTCAACAGACCTTGTTCCTGTAGGAGAGGATCAGAAGCAGCATCTGGAGCTCTCCAGAGACCTTGCTCAGAGATTCAATAACAGATACTCTGATACATTCAAGATACCTGAGGTTTATACTCCAAAGGTAGGAGCAAGGATAATGAGCCTTCAGGATCCGACAAAGAAGATGAGCAAGTCAGACGAGAATGAAAACGGGTATATAAGTCTCATGGACAGCCATGATGTAATAATAAAGAAAGTTAAGAGAGCCGTGACGGATTCTATAGGCGAGGTAAACTACTCTCAGGACCAGCCTGGCATAAAGAACCTGCTTGAGATATGTTCAAAATTCGAAAACGCTTCTCCTCAGGAAATTGCGCTCAGATATCAGGGAAAAGGCTATGGCGAGTTCAAAAGTGATGCCGCAGAAATAATAGCGGAAGGCCTCAGACCTGTAAGAGAAAAAGCACTTGAATACCTGGGCGACAAGACCTATCTTGAGGGCATATATTCAGAGGGAGCGCAGAAGGCAGAAGCCGTAGCTTCAAAAATGCTGAGCAAGGTATACAGGAAGATAGGATTCATACCAAAAAAACGAATATAGTCAGGAGACACAATATATATGATATATATATTAATAGCTTTACTGCTTCTAATACTTGATCAGCTTACAAAGCTCTGGTCAAGGAATGTACTGGCATTCAGTGGGAGCATTCCTGTAATACCGGATTTTTTCCATCTTACATATGTGGAAAATCGAGGAGCAGCATTTGGCATACTTTCAGGAAAGACCACTCTTTTCCTGGCGGTCACAGTTCTGGCGATAGTGCTTCTTGTGGGCTATGCCAGATCTCAGAGAAATAACAGCCGTGCTGGGTTTTTAAACATCCTGGTGACACTTATAATTGCCGGGGCTGTAGGAAATCTCATAGACAGATCCGTATACGGGTTTGTGACAGACATGATAGACTTCAGAGGCCTCTGGAAATTTGTATTTAATGTTGCAGACTGTTATGTGGTCTGCGGGACTGCAGCTTTGATTTTCTATATATTGAAATTTGATAACGATAAGTAAGAATCAAAAAAGGATAGAATCATATGAAGAAGATACTTGTAACAGGTGGACTTGGCCAGATTGGCACGGAACTTATAATGACGCTCAGAGGCGTATACGGAAACGAAAATGTAATTGCGAGCTCAATAGAGCCCGACTGCCCTGATTTTATAAGAGAAACAGGCGTTTATGAATCTGTAGACGTTCTCGATGCAAAGAAGCTGGGAGAGGTATGCAGAAAGCATGACATAAATCAGATAGTGCATCTTGCAGCTATACTCTCTGCAGTAGGAGAGAGCAAGCCACAGCTTGCATATGACATCAACATGAACGGGCTCTTTAATGTACTTGAGGTTGCAAGAGAGACCGGATCAGGAGTATTCACGCCAAGCTCCATAGCTGCATTCGGGCCTTCAACTCCTAAAGACATGACCCCGCAGGATACGATTCAGAGACCGACCACCATGTACGGCGTAACAAAGGTTGCGGGAGAACTGCTTTGTGATTATTATCATCAGAGATATGGAGTAGACACAAGGGGAGTCAGATTTCCAGGACTGATTTCCTATAAAGCGCTTCCAGGCGGAGGAACCACTGACTATGCTGTGCATATATACTATGAGGCTATAAAAAACAGAAAATACACGTCATATATTGCACAGGGAACTAAGATGGACATGATGTATATGCCTGATGCAATAAAATCCATTCTTGATCTTATGGAAGCGGATCCATCAAAGCTCATACACAGAAACGCATTCAATATAGCGGCAATGAGCTTTGCACCCGAAGATCTTGCAGCAGAGATCATGAAGCATATCCCGGATTTCAGGCTTGACTATGCTGTTGATCCTGTAAGGCAGGAAATAGCAGACTCATGGCCAAATTCGCTAGATGACAGCGCAGCCCGTGCAGAATGGGTATGGAAGCCGGAATATGACATAGCGAAGATGACAGCTGACATGCTTGAAAAGCTCGCGGAAAAACTTGGAAAATCATATAAATAAAAAACTTTAAATATATTTACTAATGACATAACATTTAATTCCAGCATATTATACTGCTGGAATTATTGTTTTTTATATTTCATTAATATGGTATAATAATTATAAATATTAGAAAAAAGGTGTAAACGATGAAATGGACTGAAGTACTGATAAAAGTAGACCCTCAGGCAGTGGAAGCTGTGACTGATATATTATATGGACTGGGAGCACAGGGCGTTGCCATAGATGAGCCCGTCGATGTAGAGAGGCTCAGAGAGGATGAACTCTACTGGGATTATATAGACGAAAAGCTTCTGGAGAACGACACAGAAGAAACCAAGATAATGGCGTATTTTTCTGAGGAGGAAACCAATCTTCCCGAAAAAATAGCCGTAATAAGGGAGAAAATAAGGAACCTTACGGAGTTTGGCCTTAGCATTGGAAGTGGAACCGTAGAACTGAGCAATGTAAACCAGGAAGACTGGGAATCGGCATGGAAGCAGTATTTCAAGCCTGTACATGTCACTGACAGGATAGTAGTAAAACCGGAATGGGAAGAGTATAGTCCGCAAGAAGGTGAAATCGTTATAGAGATAGATCCTGGTATGGCCTTTGGAACCGGTACCCATGAGACTACCAGCATGTGCATAAACCAGATAGAAAAAAATCTAAAATCGGGAGACACGGTTATAGATATCGGAAGCGGAAGCGGAATACTTTCTATGGCCGCAGTGCTTCTTGGCGCGCAAAGAGCCACAGGAGTGGATCTGGACCCCGTAGCGGTAAGGGTCGCGCTTGAGAATGTAGAGCTGAACAATCTTCAGGACAAAATAGAGATACTTCATGGAAACCTTACCGATGTAATCAGAGAAAAGGCAGATATAGTAGTGGCTAACATAATGGCTGATATAATACTGATACTTCTCGAAGATGTAAGAGCGTTCATAAAAGATGACGGACTGTTCATTTCTTCAGGAATAATACAGGAAAAGCGGGCAGCGGTAGAAGCAAGGCTGCTTGAGAAAAACTTCAGGATAGTAGAAGTTGAGACAAAGGGAGAATGGTGTGCGATAACTGCACAGAAAAAGAGCTAATTGCAGGGAGGTATATCTTGGACAGATTTTTTGCAGACAGATGTATTGAGGACAGAGCATATATCACGGATACAGATGAAATAAAGCATATAACAAAGGTTATGAGGCTAAGAGCCGGAGAACGGGTTGAGATAATTGCGGGGCCGGATAAGGAATACCTGGCCGAGATAAAGGAAATATCAAAAGCCGAAATCGAGCTTGCTATAATCGAAGAAATAAAAAAGAAACGTGAGCTTGACTGCAGGATAACCATATATCAGGGAATACCAAAGGGCCAGAAGATGGAGCTCATAATTCAGAAAGCCACAGAGCTTGGAGTTTACCGCATAGTCCCCTGCGATCTGAAACGATGCGTCAGCAGCATATCTGAAAAAGAAGACAAAAAGATAGCAAGATGGCAGAAGATAGCGCATGAAGCTTCCAAGCAGGCTAAGAGACTTTCGGTGCCTGCTATTGAAAATACCATGGAGATAGACGAGATAATTGAGGACATGAAATCCAATCAGATAAATATACTGTTCTATGAATCAGAAGACAATCTGATGCTTAAGGACTGCCTGAGAAGAATCACCAGCTCAGGACAGAAAACAGTTTCTGCAGGAATAATAATAGGGCCGGAGGGTGGCCTCGAAGAGTGCGAGCGCGCTGCGCTTTGTGAGGCAGGCGCAGAATCAGTAAGCCTTGGAGACCGCATTCTGAGGACTGAAACAGCAGCAATATATGGAGCTGCCGTGCTGGCTTATGAGTTTGAATAAGGAGATTTAAAATGCTATATAGAAATTATTCTGAATATCTTCAAAAGAAATACAAGGAAAAAGTTTACAGGATACCTATAAATGTTCCAGTTTCATGTCCAAACAGGGATGGAGAAGTAGGCTACAGCGGATGCACATTCTGTGGTGAATCCGGAGCTGGATTCGAGAGCCTTTCAAATGCTATATCAGTAGAGGATCAGCTTGAGAAAAATATCGAGTATATAGGGAAAAAATACAATTCTTCAAAATTTATCGCATATTTTCAGAACTATACAAACACGTACCTTCCGTTTGATGAATTCGAAAGCATGATCATGAAATCACTGCGCGACGATGTCGTAGGGATATCAGTTTCTACGCGCCCGGATTCGGTAAACGACAGGCATCTTGAATATCTTTCCAGGATACAGGAGACATATCAGAAAGACATCTCTATAGAACTTGGACTTCAGACTGTAAATTATAGGACTCTGATGAAAATAAACAGAGGGCATACGCTTGCAGAATTCATTGATGCTGTAAACAGAATCAGAAAATATGATTTCGAGATAGTAGCTCATGTGATACTGGATCTGCCTTATGACGATATGGATGATGTGATAGAGACTGCCAAGATAATAAGTGCGCTCGGCATAAATTCAGTAAAGATACATTCTCTTTATATAGTTAAGGAAACAGAGATGGCCAGACAGTACACGGACGGAGAAATAAAAATCGGTACGGTAGATGACTATGTGAAGCGAACGGCGACTTTCCTTGCTTATCTGAGCAAAGACATAGTAATACAGAGGCTGGTAGGCAGAGCTCCGGAAGAAGACACTCTATTCTGCAACTATGGAATGTCGTGGTGGAAGATAAAGGAAGAGATTGAGAAATATATGGAAGATAACGGACTCTATCAGGGTATATACTGTGATTACCTCAATGGAAAGGCCGTAAGGAAATTTCTTTAGAAATCAAAAAAAACATGAAATCCTGAATGGGTTTCATGTTTTTTCAAATGGTTAAATATGTCATAATTACAGCAGAGTCACGAGTTTTTCGGCCAGATTGTTTATATTGCCGGCGCCCATGGTCAGGACGATATCATCAGATTTCAGATTCTCAAGCAGAAACTTTATTATATCGTCAAAATTGCCTATATAATGAACATTGTCCCTGTGCAGCTTTATTCTTTCGGCCAGGTCTCTTGAATGGATTAGTCCGGTATCCTTCTCTCTTGAAGCATAAATATCCGCCAGAATTATGTGGTCGCAGTTTTCAAAGCTCGCCGCGAATTCATCAAGAAGCAGATGGGTCCTTGAAAATGTATGTGGCTGAAAAACTGCGAAGAGCCTTTTTTTGAAAAGGGGCTTTGCTGCAGAAAGCGTGGCTTTTATTTCAGACGGATGATGTGCATAGTCATCATATACCCTGATTCCGTTTTTTTCGCCCTTGTATTCAAATCTTCGGCCTACACCTGTATATGAATATATTCCTTCTCTGATTATTTCTTTATCAATTCCATCCAGGTATGAACACAGTATTGCAGCTGCTGAGTTGAGCACATTATGTCTTCCGTGAGTCTGTATGGTGAATTTTCCCAGATCATCTTTGCCGGATACCATGCAGAATGAGCTGAAGTCATTATGAAGGTCTATGTCTTTGATCACAAAGTGATTGTCAGGATATGTTCCAAAATATACCACATTGTCAAATCTTGCAAGAGCCTTTCTTACACATGGGTCATCTCCGTTTGCAATTATTTTTCCACCTGGCTTCGTATTTGATGCGAATCTTCCAAATGAATCGATTATGTGGTCGATGTCCCTGAAATAGTCAAGGTGGTCGGCCTCGATATTAAGTATGATCTCATATTTCGGATAAAGGGAAAGAAAGCTGTCGACATATTCACATGCTTCGGTTATGAAGTAGCTGCCGGATCCGATCCTTACATTTCCGCTTATGCCGGGAAGATTTCCACCCACAAGTATTGTGGGATCTTTTTCGGCATAGTTATATATAGTTGAAATCATAGATGTAGTTGATGTCTTTCCATGAGTGCCGGATATGGCAATGGAGCTCTCATATTTTCTCATAATGGATCCAAGAAACTCAGCCCTGTCTATAGTGCGTATATTAAGGTTTCTTGATGCTACAAGCTCTTCGTTTTCAGAGCTTATAGCTGCTGTGTACACTACAAGATCAAAGGAAGGATCTATGTTAGCCGAAGACTGCCCTATAGAGATTCTTGCACCCATTTTTTCAAGCTTTTCAGTCATATGACTGGAAGCACTGTCTGACCCGCTGACTAAGTATCCCAGATTCAGACATATGACAGCTAGTCCGCTCATGCTTATTCCGCCAATACCAATAAAATGTACCTTCATTATAAACTCCTTGATTTTAATTATTTTACAAATTTCACTTGATAATTATATCATATGTATAAAAAAGAGTATAGTTTGATTTAATAAAAGAGAAGATGGCATTACGCCATCTTCCTGTTCAGATATATTGATATCCTTTATTTTGATTTATACAACTTCCTTTGTTCCTATTTCAGGTATTGGAGTTGTGTCAACTGCATCCAGGTTGTTGTCCCATAGGTATTTCTTTGTTTCGGAAACGATAACCGGAGCAAGAAGTATAAGACAAACAAGGTTTGGTATAGCCATCATAGCGTTGAATGTATCTGAAAGGTCCCATACGAATGCGTTTGCACTTACTGAACCAACCATTACTATTGCAACATATACAAATCTGTAGTATTTTGCAAGTTTCTTTCCAAACAGATATTCAAAAGCTTTCTCGCCGTAGTATGACCATCCAAGTATTGTAGAGAATGCGAATGTAACAAGACCGATTGCAAGTATAAATGGACCAACGCCTTTGATCTGTCCAAATGCAGCAGATGTAAGTGCAGCACCTGTAAGTCCGCCGAGTGCGTCAGGGAATTTAAGTATACTTGTAACAAGAACTAGACCTGTCATAAGACAAACAACTATAGTATCCCAGAAAACGCCTGTCATAGAAACAAGAGCCTGTCTTACAGGGTTTTTAGTCTGAGCAGCAGCAGCAGCTATAGGAGCAGATCCAAGACCGGCTTCGTTTGAGAAAAGTCCTCTTGCGATACCGTATCTCATAGCAAGCATTACTGTAGAACCGGCAAATCCTCCAGCAGCAGCCTGAGGTGTGAAGGCTGCAGCAAATATTGTTGCAAATGCCTGAGGAATAAGTGCAGCGTTTATTACGAGGATAACGGCACATCCGACTATGTAGAACAGTGCCATGAAAGGAACAAGTGCCTCGCAAACCTTAGCTATAGACTGTACTCCACCAAGTATAACTACAGCAGAAGCGATAGTGATGATAACTCCTGATATAACCGGATTGAATCCGAATGATGCTTCAAGCATCGAAGTTATTGAGTTTGCCTGAGTCATGTTTCCTATACCGAATGACGCTACAACTGTGAATATTGCAAAAAGCACTCCCAGCCACTTCATGTTAAGTCCTCTTTCAAGGGCATACATTGGTCCGCCGAGCATAGTTCCGTCTGAAGTCTTAACTCTGTATTTAACAGCAAGAAGACCTTCTGAATATTTTGTAGCTATACCGAAAAGTCCGGTAAGCCATGTCCATAGTACCGCTCCAGGTCCACCTATTGAAACTGCAGTAGCAACCCCAACGATGTTACCTGTTCCGATTGTTGCAGCAAGAGCTGTTGCAAGAGCACCGAACTGGCTGATGTCTCCAGCGCCTGAGTCGTCCTTGGTTACAGACAGCTTGATTGCCTTGAAAACGTACTTCTGAATAAACTTAAGTCTGAATGTGAGGTACAAGTGAGTTCCAAACAACAGAATAAGCATTGGGGGACCCCATACAATACCGTTAAGCCATAAAATAGCACCATGTAATGCTTCCATATAATAATTCCTCCTTTAAAAATATATTTATAAATTCGATAAGAATTTATTTAAATTGATTATATCATGACATAATTTGCTATGCAATCGAAAATGTTCATAATTCAGAAAATTCAATCTTGTGAAAAAATAAACGTCGAAAATTTCATAATGGGTAATTTTATAGGAAAAAATTGATTAATAAAAATTGAATTTTAACACAAAAATTAAGAAATAAAGATTTTATGATGATTAAATCGGCATAGTATAATTACCTGAAAAGGAATAATATTTTTTTGATGAATGTACATTATATATGTTATAATATAGGGTAGATTATTGTGCAGATCATTTAAAAATTAGATAAAGGAAGTGTATTGATGAATTTCAGAGATTTTAAGATTGACGATAGATATGCGGAGGTACTGGAGAAGAACTATATCCATACGCCTACGAAGATCCAGGAGAAGGCCATACCTCTCATCCTTGCAAAGCGGGACCTGATAGGTAAGGCACAGACAGGCACAGGCAAGACTCTTGCGTTCCTGCTTCCAGTGTTCAACCTCATAGACAGCGGCAACAGACATACTCAGGCGCTTGTAATAGTTCCGACAAGGGAGCTGGCAGATCAGATAACCGAAGTCTGCAGGATACTTTCGGAGCCGTTTGACATAGGCGTGGTTTCAGTTTTTGGCGGACATAATATAGAGTCCCAGATATCAAGGCTTAGAAACAAGGTGCAGATAGTAGTTGGCACTCCGGGAAGGATACTTGATCACCTCAGAAGAGGAACCATAAATTTCAAGTATCTTAAGCACATGGTTATAGACGAGGCGGATCAGATGCTTGCGTACGGTTTCATGGAGGATCTTGAGCTCCTGAGCTCGAAGATTCCTGAGAACATACAGATAATGATGTTTTCAGCCACAATGCCGGAGAACATTCAGCATCTTGCAAGAAGGATAATGAATAATCCCGTAACTATCGAGATAGATCCGGAAGTAATCGTGCTGGACCAGATAAAGCAGCTTGTCATAAAGACGACAGAGGAGAGAAGGCTGGACAGCCTAATAATGGCTCTTGATATATACAATCCGTTCATGGCCATGATATTCGCAAGATCAAAGCAGAGGGCAAAGGAGCTCTACGATGCCATGATCGAAAAAGGCATAACCGATGTCGAGGTACTTCACGGAGAGCTCAGCCAGAACAAGAGAGAGCAGATACTGAAGAAATTCAGGAGCCTCAAGCTTCCATATCTCATTGCCACGGACATAGCGGCAAGAGGAATGGACATAGAGGGCGTCACTCATGTCTTCAACTATGATACGCCAAGAGACACTGAGTATTATATACACAGAGTAGGAAGAACCGGAAGGCAGAAGGAAGACGGCGTTGCAGTAACGCTTGTGGATGAGAACGATGAAAAATACCTTTCAAAAATAGAAAAGGCAGTAAAGCTCAACATACCAAAGGTGTACGACAGAAGCGATTACGAGAGAGCAAAGCTGAATTTTGATGACATAAAAAACATGAGAGTCGAGCTTGCGAGAGAAAGAAAGTTCAAAAAAACCAGGACTGCTCCAAAACAGGACCCGGCTAAAAGAGCGAAGACAAGAAAGAAAAGAAAGTAAAATCATGAAAAGATTAGGATTTATTTCTAGTCTTTTTGCGTATGCCTTATTTTTAATCAGCACTGTGATTCAATTGCATAAAAATCAGAAAAGGACAAGTTTATGAAGAAAATCTTTACTTTGCTTACGATTATGTTGATGATTACAACCGTGGTTGGAGGTTGCGGAGTGCTCAAGACTCCGGAAGAGCTAATACAGCCTCCTGAACTCAATATCGAAAAGAAAAAGCTCAATGATGCGCTGCTAAATTATCTTCCTCAGAATGCGGACCTTATCGTGCTGCCCTATGTAAAAGGAATGAAGCAGGAAAGCTCCCTGATAAACAAGGATATAGACGGAGATGGAGAAAAAGAAGCTGTTGCGCTTTACAGAGACAAGAACACAAGGAAAATCGGCCTGATAGTCATGGATAAGGAAAATGACACATGGATGAGGAAAACCGACATAAAGCTTGACGTTTTTGAAGTGGCGGATTATAAGGTCATAGATACGAACAATGATGGACTTGATGAGATAATAATAGGATACTACGGAATCACGAACCCTTATAAGGAAGTGAACATATATGTTCAGGAGCAGAATACCCTCAGATCGATATTCAAGGAGAGATATCTCGCGCTTGATGTTCTGGACGCTGACGAGGACGGGCTCCAGGACATAGTAATATCGGATTTTGCGGATACGGAATATAACAACAGGGTTTCAATATTCAACGTATATGGAAACAATGCAGTAAAGATAAGCGAAATATCGTATCCGAAGGAAAATGAAGTTTACAGCATTTCATTTGGAAAAGTAAATGACAGGACTAAGGCATTTTTCGTGGACATGTATGTAAACCAGACATACGGCCAGACAGACGTAGTGGTCTACGAGGACCGCAAGCTGTTCAGCATAATCAGAGACAGCGATATAAAGGAAATAATACAGACATCTCCTATAAAGAGCGTGGATATAGACGATGACGGAATCACAGAGGTCGCAAAGATGCAGGTAATAGACAGATATGACCGTGAGAATTCCTCGGCAAACAACTTCGTGAAAAACTACTATAAGATAACCGAAAAGCTGGAGCTTGATCTGGTGTCTCAGGTATATGAAGATATCGACATGAACATCAACATAGCCTTCCCGCTGAGCTTCAAGAACAACTATTTCATAGAGAAGATTTCCGGAGAGGATCAGATATCTGTATACTTCTCGCCTCAGCAGGCAAAAAAAGAAGTACTTTTCATGGTGGTCAAAAAGGTGGAAAAAAGCCAGCTTGATTCGCTTCTCGGAGAATACCAGCTAATAACGGAGATGGGAAGCATGGCTGTGATCGCAAAAGTAATGGATGTGCCTGAAAATATGGAATATCCTGAGAGAACCCTTTATGACAGGATGAAATATGACGCCAGGGACCTCACCACAGTGATAAAACCAGCTAATTTATAATTGATTAATATTTTATATGCAGATAGAGAGGACGGGCATGAAGATACTGATTGTTGAAGATGAATATGCTATAAGAAGCTTTATTACGCTTAACTTCAAGAGAGAAGGCGCCCTCGGCTTCAAAAACGAGGCGTTCGAAGTTTTTGAGGCTGACAGCGGAGAGGAAGCCATACGAATTTTTGAAGAAAATGAAGATATAAGACTGGTGCTTCTTGACGTAATGCTTCCAGGGATAGACGGATTTGAGGTACTCAGATACCTCAGGGAAAAGAGCGATGAGATAGGAATAATAATGCTGACGGCAAGGACTCATGAGCAGGACAAGGTAATGGGTCTGGAATATGGAGCAGATGACTATATCAGCAAGCCCTTCAGTCCGGCTGAGCTCATTGCGAGAGTACGCTCCCTTATAAGGAGGCTTTCTCTGGCAAATGGCGATGAGAATGAGAAATATATCAAGAGCGGAATATTCAAGATAGACATGGAGGACAGGAAATTCTTCAGAAACAAGGAAGAAATCGAGCTCACTCCAAAAGAATTTGAGATTCTTGAGCTTTTCATGAAAAATAAAGGAAAATCTCTTTCGAGGGATCATATTCTCAATGAAATATGGGGCAGAAACTATTTTGGAGACCTCAAGGTAGTTGACGTGAATATGAGAAGGATTCGAAAGAAAATAGAAGAAGACCCGGCTAATCCTTCATATCTGAAGACAGTGTGGGGATTTGGATACAGGTGGGAAGAGGATGAAAACTAGCAAGTTAAGAATTAAAAACCTGATAAGTGACATGAGCTTCAAAAACTCCATCAGAAACAGGATAGTCCTGAGCTTTGGAGCCATAGTAGCGCTCACGATAGCAATGATTGAGATGGCGTTCATCGTGTTCGTGTCCAACTACTACTATGGCGGTGTTGAGCAGATACTCAAGGACAGGGTAATAGTCACATCAGAGTTTATAAACAATTACGCGGGCTATTCAAATGTGCAGGGAAAGGCAAGATTTCTTTTCGAGAATTTTCTTGGAGAATCCGACAAAAAGTTCCTTGTGCAGGTGCTTGATAAAAACGGATACGTAATAATGGATTCTTACGGGTTTTCGGACCTGAGAGAGATAGACACATCCGACGTAAAGGCTGCATTTGACAACAGGCTTGAGCCGTATATAGACTCTGACAGCGATACCGGCGAAAAAATGATGTCCATATCGCGGCCGCTGATGAAATACGGGATGATCGACGGAGCTGTAAGGTATACAGTATCCATGGAGAAGATCGATGCAGTCATACAGAGATATGTAATTGCAAGCCTCTCTGTATCTGCCGTAATTTTGGTGTTTCTCGTAGTGATGGCAGTGCTTATAGCAAAGTCAGTCGTAAACCCTATACACAAGCTTACCGCCGTGGCAAGAGAAATGGCCGACGGAGATTTTGAGATCAGAGCGGAAAAATATTACGAGGATGAAATTGGAGAACTCGCAGATACACTAAACTATATGGCTGAGGAGATTACCAAGACCGAAAATGTCAAGAAGGATTTCATATCATCGATTTCGCACGAGCTCAGGACGCCTCTGACATCAATCAAAGGATGGGGAGAGACTCTGCTTCTTGGAAGCGTAGAGCCTGACTCAGATGCAGAAATAGGCCTGAGGATAATATGCAGCGAGGCAGAGCGGCTCAAGGACATAGTAGAAGAGCTGCTTGATTTCTCCCGCCTTGAATCCAGGACGATGAAGGTAAATAAACAGCTTATATCACCAAAAAGGCTTGTGAACAGCGTATACAGGCAGTTCCTTCCAAGAACCAAGGGGATAGATTTCACCTGCACCCTCATTGGAGAGGATACCATGGTGAACGGAGATGCCAACCGTCTGAGACAGGTATTTATAAATCTGCTCACAAACTCACTTAAGTTCATAGGAGAGAACGGAAGGATTGCGCTCACTGTAGAAGGTTTTGAAGATAATGTAAGGATAACGGTAGAAGACAATGGAATAGGAATCTCGGAGAAAAATCTCGAGAGAGTTAAAGAAAAATTCTTCAAGGAGAATGTGAACTCTCCCGGAAGCGGAATTGGCCTGGCACTTGTGGACGAGATACTCAAGCTTCACGATTCTACCATGCTCATAGACTCACAGCTTGGGGTGGGCACGGTCATAACTGTGATAATACCTGCAGCAGTCACTGCGGAGGATGAAGAGTAACAGGAAAATTTGGATTCAGGATTATATGTGAGAAGAGGAACTGATGATGAACAGTAAAAACGACTATAAGGATAAGATTCAGATGAGCGCAAAGAACAAAAAGATAATGACTGTGATCCTTGCCGTTATATTCATTGCATTTGCAGTAAGGATCGGAATAAATATGCTGAGCAGCAAGGATGAGGAAGTAGATAACTCTATCCCGGTATCTGTAATGACTGCAAAAGAAACGGGATTTGAAGAATATATTGAGATATTCGGAACTGCAAAACCGGAAAGAGAATCGGTGATAGTGCCAAAGATACCGGCAACTGTTGAAAAGATAAATGTAAAGCCAGGCCAGAGCGTAAAAAAAGGAGACGTGCTTTTTGTGATGAGTACAGAAGACATTGATTCACAGCTCAAGCAGGCTGAAGCAGGGTATGAGATTGCAGAAAACAACTCAAGAAATGCCTCGGGAGCAGCCTCGGAGCAGCAGCTTCAGCAGCTTAAGGCAGCGATGGAATCAGCAAGGATAAATTATGAAGATGCCAGAGTAAATTACGACAGGATTAAGACGCTTTATGAAAGCGGCGGAGTCAGCAAAAAAGATTTTGAGCAGATTGAAAACGGACTGGCGCTTCTGAAGACTCAGTATGAAACCGCAAAAAAGAGCCATGACTTGTATGTGCAGGAGATAAAGCCGATAAGCTCAAATATCGCCCAGGCGCAGCTAAAGCAGGCTGAGGCTGGATATGAGAGTGCAAAAAAACAGCATGACGACATGATAGTAAGAGCCGACATAGATGGAGAGATTGGCGTAAGCAAGGTCGAGGTAGGAAAGATAGCTGGAGCACAGGGAATAGCTATGACTGTAGTAGACTACAGAAAGATAGTTCTTGATCTTTGGGTCACAGAAGAAAACGTTGCAAGTATAAGCGAGAATTCAGTATGCAAGGTTAAGTTCGATGTACTGCCAGAGAGGGAATTCAATGCCAGAATCGAAGGGGTAGGAGCTTCGGTAGATCCTGCGAGCGGTCTTTATCAGGTAAAACTTTCTGTGGATAACAGCAGCACATTGATAAAGCCCGGCATGTATGCAAGCATAAAGATATTTGACAAAGCAATTGATAATGCAATAACGCTACCTATAGATACTGTAATAAGGGATGGCGAAGAAAGCTATGTGTTTGTTCTGGGCAGTGACGGCAAGGCAAGCAAAAGAAAGGTCACATCAGGTGCAGACAACGGTGAAGTCCTTGTTATATCAACAGGACTTAAAGTGGGAGAGCAAGTTATTTTCAGGGGACAGGATTATCTTGACGACGGAGATTCAGTGAGAGTAGTGACTGAATAGGAAGGAGCAGCAATGAATTTAACCAAGTTCTCTATCAGGAGGCCGGTAACGGTCTTCATGTCGATAGTTATAATAATTCTGTTTGGAGCAGTTTCACTTTCAAAACTGCCGCTTGACCTGCTTCCAAACTTTGGACTGACATATGCCGCAGTAATGACTCAGTACAGCGGCTCTGGTCCTTATGAAGTAGAAAATATGGTTACAAAGCCGCTTGAAGATGCCATAGGGTCTGTGAGCAATCTCAAGAACATAACATCACAGTCTCAGGATGGCAGCTCGGTTATAATGGTCGAGTTTGAAGACGGCACCGACATGGATTTTGCCACTCTTCAGATGAGAGAGAAGATAGATATGGTCAAGGGCTTCCTTCCTGAAGGAGTGTCTGATCCCATGGTGCTGAAATTTGACCCTTCTATGGCGCCCATACTGTATATAAGCGTCTCATCTGACATGCCTTCTGAAAAGCTGGGAAGCTTTGTGGATGACAATATAAAGCAGAAGATCGAAAGAGTAGCAGGAGTGGCCTCCGTATCTGTAGAGGGCAAGGATGAGAGAGAGATCCAGGTCGAGCTGATGCCGGAGAAGCTTATTGGATACGGCGTGAGCCAGAGCCAGATTGCAGGGATGCTTCAGGCTGAAAACAACAACATTCCAGGAGGAAAGACCTCCTATGGAGAAAAGGACATGATCATAAGGTCTGTCTCAAAATTCAGATCAGTAGATGATATCAGAAACCTTCCAATAAGCCTTCCTTCAGGAGCACAGATAAGGCTTTCTGATATTGCGCATGTAAACGAGACCTCAAAGGAAAAAACGGCAATCTCGAGGCTGAATGGAGAAGAATCCGTAATGATATCTGTACAGAAGCAGAGCACTGCAAATACCGTACAGGTAATCAACAATATAAAAAAAGAAATGAAAGAAATAACGGACGCAGAAGACCGCGTCGAGATGGTCATACTCTTTGACCAGGCGCAGTTCATAGAAATGGTCCTCAACACCGTGTTTTCGAATGCAGTATCAGGAGGACTTCTGGCGATAGCCATTCTCTGGCTTTTCCTCAAGAACTTCAAGATGGCTGTATCCATAGGCTCGGCAATCCCGATATCAGTAATCGCAACGCTCATACTCATATATTTTTCAGGGATAACCCTTAACATGATTTCGCTGGGAGGACTGGCGCTTGGAATAGGTATGCTTGTTGACAATGCGATAGTAGTGCTTGAGAATATATACAGATATCACACCATGGGATATGACAGATTTGATTCTGCGACAAAGGGAACTGCAGAGATAAGCTCTGCGGTAATAGCCTCCACTGCGACGAGCGTAGTAGTATTCCTTCCTATAATATTCCTCAGCGGATTTGCAGCAAAGATATTCAAGGAGCTTGCAATGACCGTGAGCTTTTCGCTTGCGACCTCGCTGGTGGTTTCGCTAACCGTAATACCTCTGCTCTGCTATATAATGCTTGGCATAGACAGCAAGAAAGAGGCTATGGGGCTTGGAAACCCGGACGGCTCAGTGAAATACAAATCAAATGTCATTACAAAAGCACTAGGAATGTTTGACATGGGATTCGCCTCCTTTACGGAGTTTTACAGACAGATACTTGAATATGCTGTGGATAACAGGAAGAAAGCAGTCGCGGCTGCCCTGATAATATTCACAGGCTCGCTCACTCTGATACCATTCATGGGGGCGGAATTCATACCTCAGGCAGACGAGGGTAAGATAGATATAGCGATAGAGATGCCAAAGGGTACCGGGCTGGAGGAAACAGACCGGGTAGTCAGAAAGGTAGAAAAATATCTGATGGGAAATCAGGACATAGACAAGATTTCCGCGGTAACCGGTGCAGCGTCCGGAATGGGAGTAAGCTCAGCGAACGCAGCAAGCATAACGGTTGTCCTTACTGACCAGAAGGAGAGAAAAAACAGCACCGCAGATGTCGCTGAGCAGATCAGGAGATTTGCGGCAGATATCGCAGGCTGTGACATAAACGTGACTCAGACCCAGTCGATGGGAATGGGAACCTCATCACAGGCAGGAGTTTCGCTCAATATTTATGGTGATGACATGGACAGGCTCAGAGAAATATCTGCAGATATAGAAAGAATAATGACCGGGGTTGAGGGTGTCAGAGGTATAAAAAGCAGCATCTCGGACGGATCTCCTGAGCTGCAGATAGAGGTTGACAAGGCAAAGGCAGCTTCCTATGGAATGACAGCAGCTCAGATAGCGACTGTCGTAAGAAATTCCGTAGACGGAACCGTGGCGACAGAGCTCAGCAGAGATGGCGAGGAAATCGATGTAAGGGTCAAGATAAAGGAAGGCTACTACAGGAATTCTGAAGACATAAAGAACATCTCCATACAGCTTATGAACGGCTCTTATGTTCCGCTTGGATCTCTGGCAGAAATATATATGGAAAAAGGGCCAAGCGTAATAACGAGAGAAAACAAGCAGCGAGCTATAACAATAACCGCTGAGGTATACGACAGAGACATCAAGACTGTGAATGAGGACGTTCAGAAAGCTCTGGACAGCTATGAGTTTCCTGAGGGATACAGATCCTCAACTGGAGGACAGTATGATATGATGATGGAATCCTTTGAATCTCTGGCTCTGATGCTTGTGCTTTCGATACTGCTCGTATATATCGTAATGGCAATGCAGTTTGAATCGCTGCTTTATCCTTTCATAATAATGTTCTCAATTCCTTTTGCGCTTTCGGGATCACTCATGCTGATATTCCTGACAGACAAGCCTATAAGCATAATCACGTTCATAGGGGTCATAGTCCTTGTCGGGATAGTAGTAAACAACAGTATAGTGCTTGTCGATTATATTAATACGCTCAGAGGCAGAGGAATAAATAAGAGAGAGGCGATAATCCAGTCCGGGCTTACAAGGCTCAAGCCAATCCTGATGACGGCGCTTACTACCATAATTGGACTTATACCGCTGTTCTTCAGCAGGGCACAGGGAGCAGAGATGCAGTCTTCGCTTTCAGCTGTTGTCATAGGAGGACTTACATTCTCTACAGTGCTCACACTTGTGATAGTGCCAGTCATGTACTATATACTGGATGACCTTCAGGAAAAAGTAAGAGGCAGACTGTTCAAATCAAATTCAAAAACCACAAGCCTTGAAGGTGAAAGGCTTTAAAATCATAATATAACGGAGGAAAAGTAATGAGTGATAAGGTAAAGGCATATATTGGGCTTACGAGTACGGCGATGTTCTGGGGCGCTTCCTTTGTCAGCATAAAAATCTGCATGGAAGTGTTCGGGCCTCTTTATCTGGCTTTCTACAGATATATTTTCACATCACTCATTATATTTTTCGTCCTGAAATTAATGAAGAAGCTTGAAAAAATAGACAGAAAGGATATCTTCAGGATGGCCGCCTCGGGCATAACCGGAGTAACAATGTACTTCGCATTCGAGAACAATGCGGTCCTTAAGATCAGCTCCAATGAGGCATCAATACTGATTGGGACGATTCCGATATTTTCGCTGATATTCAATAGATTTATCTATAAGAGCAGGATAACCCTGAGGAATTTCCTGAGCATTGCAGCTTCTATATTCGGCATATACCTGATAATTGGAGGCGCGAGTTTTTCGCTTAATGTTGTCGGATATATATTCATGATATTGGCAGCGGTTTCATGGTCCATGTACCAGTTCCTGGTAAAGCCTCTGTTTGAAAAATACAGTCACATGACAATAACGATGTATCAGAGTCTTTTTGGAGTGCTTGGATTCGTACCTTTTCTCAGACTTGATTACATGAATATGGACCAGATGGGGCCGGAGATTATGGCGCACTTCATATTCCTTACGCTGATATGCTCGGCGCTCTGTACCTATCTGTATCTCTATTCTCAGGAAATCCTGGGAATAAACATTGCATCAGTATTTTTAAATCTCATACCTGTATTTACATTCGTATTCAGTTTTGTTATCCTGAATGAAAAGCTTTCTCTCATACAGACGGTCGGCGCGCTGATAGTTATAGTAGCAGTGTCATGCGTAAAGGAAGAGATTGCAGATTCGGCACGAAAGCATGAAGAACCAGGGGAAATTAATGCGGCAAAGGGGTGTTTAGTTGAGTAGCAGAATAACAACAATAGTGGCGGTGCTCGTAGCCGTAAATCTCGTGTATGTCACATATTCTTTTTTTGTAAAGAAGAACTTCTATGAGAACATATTCATAACCACATCTGTCTTCATAGGAGCATTCATAATGAGGCCTATAAAAGCTTCATTTGCATTCAATGCCAAATACGGGTTTTCCATACTGGACCTGATATACTATGCGATAATCGGGTATCTTATTCTGGTTGCCGTGCTCAGGAACAACAACTTCTTTATGATAAACATGTCATGGGAAGCCTTCTACAAGCTTATAAAGGAAATTTTCAGAAAGAAAGGCATAGACACCTACTACCGGGTTCCTGTGATCTACATAAGTGGTTCAAAGGCGAAGATAGAGCTAAGGATGAACCTTTTTGCAAAAAACGTTATAATGGTAAAGTTTACAGGAGTCTCCTCGGTAATTGAGCTCAGTGAGCTAAAGAGGATGCTCAATGAAGAATTCAGAAATGGCTATGCAAAGCAATTCAAGAAATCGAGGTATTTTTACCTGTTTGTGAATATATTCATGACAGTGCTGATTTTACTTATGTACAGATAGCAGAGAAAAAGAGGTGACTGGGTTTGGGGCTGGACAATGTAAGTCTGACAAATTATAAAGATATAGCTTACCACATGAAAAAACTGATGCATGACGAATCATATGTCAGATATATATACGGCATGGTAGAATCCTCCAACAGAAAGGACCCTGAGGAGACATGGTATGTGATACAGCAGATGATTCATATATCAGAGCTTAAGGGCTATTCATCGGTGCAGGCGTGGGGAAGTGCGCTCGCGGGAGGTTTCTATCTTGACAGAGGAAACGCCATGGCGGCCTATGAGAATCTCCTCAAGGCTTATGAGATATTCATAAGTGAGGATATGACAGAAGGACAGGCGTACTGCTGCAATGGCATCATGATGGTATACAATCATTATGGTCAGTTTGAGAATGCTCTTGAATGGGGACTTAGAGGAATTGATATGGCAGAGGAGCATGATCTTGGAGAGCTGATATTTTCCATAAGCGTCAATATGGCATCCATATTCATAGACTATGAAATGTACGATCAGGCAGAAAGCCTCATTGAGAGATTCTTCATGTCAAAGCTCTACTACAATCCTGAAACGGTAATACTAAGAAACAATCATAAGGCAAGGATAAGGCTTGCCATGTCTTTTGAAGATGATGCGCTTGAGCTAATTGAGCGGACTGAGGCAATTGCTGTCCGCAACAAAGTGGAAGGCCTCAGGCATCTCATACTGCTGACTAAGGCTGACATACTCAGCAGCCTTGGCGAGAACACAGATGCAGAGGCGTGTTACCGTGAATCATATGAATATGCTCTAAAGCATAAAAATCATGAAAAAGATGAAATCCTCAAGAAATGGGGACTTCATTATCTAAGGCTCGGAAGGCTTGAGGAGTCAGAGCAAAAACTCATGCAGGCTGAATCTCTTGCCAGAAACAGCGAGAAGCGCTTTATGCTGTCAAAGATACTCACGCATCTTACAGAACTGTATTCATTAAAGGGGGATTTCAGAAAAGCCTACGGATTTTCAAAGATGAGCAATCAGATAATGAGCGATATCTTGAATTCTCAGACCAGTGAGGCGATATACAGAGCCAGCGAAAAGAACACTCAGGCAGCAGCAAAGTCTTACAAGGAGCTCTATGAAAGCATAAACGTGCTGTCAGAGACAGGCAAGAAGATAACTTCGGAGCTTGATATGGAAAAAATAAACTGGATACTATATGAAGAAATCTCAAAGCTCATGAAGGTGGATTCAGTGGCAATATGTACCTTCGATGAAGATTCAGGATGTCTTGATTATGAGATGTTCATAGAGCGTGGAGAAAAAACTCCGGGGATAAAGGTAAAAATTGGAGATAAAATCTCATTCGCGGAGCACTGCATCACCAGAAACTGCGACATACTGATAAAGAACTCTCACAGAGAATACATGAAATATATACCGGAGAATAATATAAGCACTGAATCTCAGTTTGAGATACTGCCAAAATCTCTTATATTCTGTCCCATGATATTTGCAGGAAAGACGACCGGAGTGGTCACAGTACAGAATTATGAGGAGAATGCTTTCAGCTATACTGACCTTAGCAGGATAAGGCTGCTTGCAGGATACATATCAATAGCCGTTGAAAATTCAAGGCTATATAGAGAAGCAAGGCATTCTTCTACTCACGATCAGCTTACGGGCGTATATAACAGGAGGGAAATCCACTCCATAGGACATGCTATTTCGCAGGGCCTTAGAAAGACGGATGACACAGTATCAGTGCTCATGCTCGACGTGGACAATTTCAAATCCATAAATGACAGCTACGGTCATCACACGGGAGATGCCGTGCTTAAGAAAATAGGAGAGCTGATAAAGAAGGTGTTTGAAGGCTCTGGTTACGCCGGAAGGTATGGAGGAGAGGAATTCATGATAATCATACACGGAAAGACACACGAAGAGGTAGTGCATCTTGCAGAGAAGGCAAGGCGAATCATACAGGAAACCGCCATAGAGATAAAAAGCTTCATCGTAAGCGCTACAGTAAGCATTGGAGTAGATATTGAGGATTCATTCAGCTTCAATCTATCAAAATCAATTGTAAGGGCAGACAATGCTCTATACATGGCAAAACAGGGCGGAAGAAACAGAGTTGTAGTTACACAGCAGTAGCAGGAGAAAAAGGTGCAATATGAATATCGAAAAAAGCAGCATTACTCTTGAAGACGGAACAATTATAAAGACCACTGCGAGTTTTGGCGTATTTGAATTCGACAGGGAAACAGCCAGCTTTGAGGAAGGCGTAATCAAAGCCGATGAAGCCATGTACAGAGCAAAGCAGAACGGAAAAAACTGTGTATACATAAAAAAGAGGAATCAGCATTGATTTGCTGAACCTCTTTTTTTGTGTATTAAATATCATATTTTGTGATAAATATCAGAACTGGATTCTCTGTATCATTACTGCATTTTCTATATCCCATAGCTCTGCGCAGTCAGTGTCTATGATAGCGCAGGACCTTACGCCGTCCTTTGGTATGGAAGTGCTTCCGGGGTTAAGGATCATTATTTCATCGTCGCGCGACAGCTCTTTGATGTGAGTGTGGCCGTATATGAGTATATCGGCGCCGGCTTCTTTTGCTCTGTATATCATTGCCAGCTTGCTTTCGGTGTATCCATGAGTCACGAATATCTTTTTGTCATTGAACTCAAGCAGAACGCAGGGATCCTGAAATGGATGCTTTATGACCATCTCATCGACAGGGCTGTCGCAGTTTCCTCTGGCAATATATATGTTCTTCATATCATTCATCCTGGCAGAAAGCCCTTTGGGGTCATATCCTCCGGGAATATCGTTTCTTGGCCCGTGATACAGGACGTCGCCGGCATGGATTATCCTGTCGCAGTCCTCCAGTATTTCCATGGCTTTTTCAAAAAAATAGAGACTTCCATGGGTATCGCTTATTATTCCTAATCTCATATATCCTCCTATAAGAAACGGTCTGTGACCTTTGCCCAGAAATCATAGCTATGTAGTCTGAGGACCCTGATTTTTTTGTGACATGTAGTTATGACGACCTTTGAAATGTGGTTATACTTGTTTTCTATCCCGTCATTGATTATCAGCAGTGAATTTTCAAATCTGTACTCTGGATCTATCTCTATAAGAGAATCCGGAGAGGTTATTATGCTTGATGTAAATGACCTGTAGGCATTGGTATTTGTCGGGGACAGTGGCGTTATCTGCAGAGTTTCGAGAGATGGATCTATTATTGATCCTCCGGCAGAGTAGTTGTATGCAGTCGATCCGGTCGGAGTCGAGACAATCAGGCCGTCTCCGCTGAAGCACTCTATATCCGAATCATTGATCTTAAGGTTCAGGTGAATCATCCTGCTCTTTGTTCCTCTGATCACGACTTCGTTGATAGCGAGTATTTTTCTTCTGACTTCATTCATATGTATGTCAGCTGTAATCGGCGCAATCTCTCTTATTGAGTAATCTCCGCCGAGGTAGCTTTCTATCAGCATGTCTATGTCTTTTGGATTGATATCCTGCAAAAAACCGAGGTGTCCGGTGTTGATTCCTACTATTGGGATATCAGGATATTCAAAATCATGTATGGTCTTGATGAACCAGCCATCGCCACCTATTATTATTATAAGCTCAGCATCCGGAACGTAGCTGTTATATACAGTAAATCCGTTTACCTCGAGCTTATTTGAAATTTCACAAAAAACCTCCTGAGATTTTTCAGTCGGATTTGAAGTGACAACAATTTTTCTGCTCATTATTCATTCCGCCTTTCAGATGTAATTATATCATAGAAAAAATTGAAATGCGATAAATTTAGTGATATTATATATAGATGTAAAACATGTAAAAGTCGGGAGAAATATATGTGGAAAATTGAATCACAGAAGTATGATCAGCTCATATGGCAATGTCAGGAAGAAAATAAACTCAAGTCAGAGCTGCTTGATAAAATGAATATATCGGTGAGGATGCTCTGCAGCATCAAAAAGGAAAAGTCGGTCACTGTAAACGGGAAATATGTGCCGATGCATACAATGGTATACGGAGGAGACATAATAAAGATAGAGCTTCCTCATGAAAGCAATGAGTACGAAGCCCAGCAGATGGGAATAGAGGTGCTGTATGAGGATTTTGATCTCCTCGTCGTAGAAAAGCCATTCGGAATGGTAGTGCATCCGACTCGCAATCATCTCGAAAACACCATGCTGAACGCCCTTAAATACTATTTTGATGAGAATGGAATCAAATCGAAGGTGAGGTTCGTAAACAGGCTTGACAGAGATACGAGCGGCATACTGATAGTGGCCAAGAATGCCTATGCCCACAGCGTGCTCACAAAGGATACATCCATGTGGGAGATGCACAAGAAGTATATTGCGGTAGTAGAAGGAAAGCTTGATGAAAGCGGAACGATAAGGCTTCCTATAATAAAGTCGGAAGATGGGATAAGAAGGATGGTAGATGAAAACGGACAGGAGTGCGTGACACATTACAGGACTGTTGCAAGTAATGAAAGAGCTTCTTTTGTAGAGCTGGAGCTTGAGACAGGAAGGACTCACCAGATAAGAGTCCACATGTCAGCGATTGGACATCCGATTTTCGGAGACGAGCTTTATGGTGGGAACATGGATTTCATAGAGAGGCAGGCGCTGCACTGCATTGAGCTGGGATTCTATTCTCCAAGGCTGGAAAAGGAAATAAGGGTAAAAACAAAGCTCCATGATGATATCACGGAGCTGCTGATGAAGCTAGGCCTGAACTGATGATTCGATATATTCAACAAGATCATGTATAGTAACGAGATCTTCAATTCTATCATCTGGTATTTCAATTGAAAACTCATCTTCGATGGCCATGATTATTTCTACAGCATCAAGCGAATCGGCATCAAGATCAGTTGTAAGATTTGAATCCAGGCTTATGATTTTTTCATCTAAACCCAGTTGTTCGCTTATGATTTTTCTTATCGTCTCAAATATCATAAATTCCTCCTATTGCATAAAATAGCACATAATTACCTCGTAAGAAGTATAATACAATAAGAAGATTAAATCAATATTTTTTTTAAATAAAATTACAGGGAGTCATGAATGAGATACAGAAAACCCAAGAATTACAAAGACAAATTAATTAAATACTACGGAAGCATCGTAATCGAATCGCCGGAAAACTGCAAGGGAGCCTGGAGGGACGTATTTGGCAACGATAATCCGATATACGTCGAGGCAGGAATGGGAAAGGGAAACTTTCTCATGGAGCACGCCGCAAGAAATCCGCATGCGAATTATATAGGAATAGAGAAAATAGAGCCTCTGCTGATCGGGGCCTCAGAGAGAGTTCAGGATCTGAAGCTCAGCAACATAAGGCTGCTTAGCATAAATGCCAATTTTATCGAGGACTATTTTGAAGAATCTGAAATATCAGGGATATATCTTAATTTTTCAGATCCGTGGCCAAAAAAGAGAAATGCAAACAGGAGGCTGACCCATCACAATATGCTTGAGAGGTATCGCCGCATACTCAGAGATAGCTCATCCATTGAATTCAAGACAGACAACAGGGACTTGTTCGAGTTTTCGGTATGTGAGATGAGTATGGCGGATTTCACAGTAGAAGAGATTCAGATAGATCTGCACAATCATGGACTGGAAGAAAACGATGAAAGATTAATAAGCACAGAATATGAAAGCAAGTTTGTAAAAATGGGTAGAAGTATCTATAGGATAAAAGTCAGGGTAGATAAAAATAAAAATTTAAGATCGGGGAGTGAATAATATGTCAGTTACAATAAAAGACGTGGCCAGGATGGCCGGGGTATCGATATCTACGGTATCAAGGGTAATAAACAACTCAAAGCCGGTTTCAAATGATATCAGGGAAAGAGTCATGGATGTCATAAAGACCACAAGCTACGTTCCAAATCCGGTAGCAAGAAGCCTTGTTCTCAAAAAGAGCAATTTCATAGGAGTTATAGTTCCCGATATATCGAACTATAAAATAGGAGAGATACTTAACGGAATAGAAGAAATCGGAAAGATGTACGATTACGATATCCTGCTGTGCAACTCATACGGAGAGATTGAAGAGGAGATAAAATATATAAACCTTCTTATAAACAAGCAGGTAGCCGGCATACTATTTGTGAGCTGGAACCTGAAGAAGGAAGCCGTAGACATAATAACTTCCAGCTCGATACCTTCAGCATATGTAGCCAAAAATGCCAGGGAATTTGACGTTTTCTCTGTAGGGATAGATCATGAGAAGGCAGGCTACGATGTAGGAAGATATCTTCTTACAAAGGAAAATGAAGACATTATGTTCATAAGTCCGGACCATACCTCTCAGACAATAAACTCATTCATAATAGACGGAGTGAAAAGAGCCTTCAGCGAGTCTGGGAGGGTATTTGAAGAGGAGCATATAAAATATATAAAAGCGGACACTATTTCGGCGTATGAATTCATGACGGATTATATAAAATCCGGAAACAAGCTGCCGGATGCAGTTTTTGCTACAAATGACGATATGGCAGCAGGCGTAATAAATGCGCTTTGCGACAGCAATATAGAGGTGCCGGAAAAAGTTTCGGTTGTGGGATACGACAATACAAAGATATCCAGCATCATAAGGCCAGCCCTTACTACTGTGGAGCAGCCGCTCTATGATATCGGAGCTATTTCTATAAGGATACTGATCAAAAAGGTGGAAGGGTTTGAGATGAAGGAAAAAAACATCACTCTCCCGCACAATATAATAGAGAGACAGAGTTCAATATAAAAAATGCTTTTACAATTAGTGATATTGTAGTATAATTATATAAAAGCACCTGGGATGTGCGTTATAGTCTTATTAAATTCAACCGACAAATATTATATGGGATTCTGAACGTATTTTTGTGGATGACGGGCCTCCTTTGAGAGGATATCAGAAATAAAGATCAAGAAACCCACCTGAGCACGCTCGGGGGTGAATTTTCTGGACTAGACGGCACCTCGGGGCTTTTTTTTTGCACAAAACCAGAAATTACAAGTTTGAAAAAACAAAAATCAATAGTCGCCTTTGTTTGCAAAATAAAAAGATAAAAATAAAAATGAAATTTCTATTGACGATTCCTGCAGAATATGGTATTTTATATACATGAAAAGAATAAAAAACGGAAACAAATGAAATGTGATATAATAACATTGCATTTGAGGAGGAGGATTTCAATGGAAAACAACAAAAACATGACTCAGGCGACTAACAGAAAAAAAGAAACAATGATGTTCTGTGGAGTTATAACCTGCATAAACTGTGTAAATGAAACCTGTACATCAGACACTTGCGACTTATACGAGGATTCTCAGTCACAGGAAGGATAGAGAGAACAGACATGTTAACAAAAAACAGCATAAAACCATAAAATAGTTTAGTGAAATATACACTAGACTATTTTTTTATGATAAAATATAGAGGTACATGTTTTAAACATAATATTTCAGGAGAGAAAAGATGGATAAGAAACTTATAGATAGGATAAATCAACTTTCAAGAAAATCAAAGGCAGAAGGTCTTTCACCCGAAGAAAAGGCTGAGCAGCAGGATCTGAGAAAAGAATACCTGACAGAATTCAGGAGCAATTTCAGACAGCAGCTGGAAAATGTAGAAATATCATATGTTGATTAGATAAGGAGGCTTTCACATTGAACATAATACAGAGCAGGCAGCTTAAGGGAAACATAAAGCTGCTTAATATAAAGAGCCAGCAGTTTAAGACGAGCCTCATTTCTATATATATAAAGAGGCCTCTGAGCAATGACGAAGTGACGCTTAATTCATTGATACCTTCAATTCTTAAGATGGGAAGCCGAAGCTTTCCTACTCAGGCTGAGATATCAAAGGAGCTTCAGGAGCTCTATGGAAGCTCTTTTGGTGTTGGAGTGGGAAAACTTGGGGAGAAGCAGATACTGAGCTTCAAGCTTTCGCTCACAAACGACAGATACCTCAGTGAGAGCATATCTGCAAAGGCATTTTCCGTAATGATGGATATACTGCTTAATCCGCTTGCAGAAAATGGCGGATTCGTAAGCAGATATGTCGAAATAGAAAAGGATGTCCTCAGAGAATCACTTCTTTCAAGGATCAACAACAAGGGAGCCTACGCACTCGAAAGATGCATAGAGGAAATGTGCAAGGGTGAACCTTACAGCATTCATGAGGACGGAAATATAGAAGACCTGGACAGGATAACTCCTCAGTCCCTTTATGAACACTACATGAAGATACTGTCAGAATCGGAGATAGACATTGCGATAACAGGAGATATGGATGAAGCGGTAATAAGCGAGATAGAGCAGGCCGTTGAGAAGAGCTTTGAATTCAGGAAGAGCGAGATTCCGGCTATCCCGAGGGAAAACATATACCATGATGTAGAAGAAGTAAGATATATCACAGACCAGATGGATGTGTCACAGGGCAAGATAGTTCTTGGATACAGGACAGGCGTGGATGTAAAGAGCGATGAGTATGTGCCGATGTTCCTTTATTCTGTGATACTGGGAGGTGGAGCCCACTCAAAGCTGTTCATGAACATAAGGGAAAAGCATTCGCTTTGCTACTCCATAAATTCATTCCTTGAGAAGCTCAAGGGCATAATGTTCATAACCGCAGGAATAGATACCGTTAACTTTGAAAAGACTGTTGAGCTGATAAAAAAAGAGGTAGCTGACATGAGCGAAGGCAATATTTCAGAAAATGAACTGGATTTTGCGAAGAAGTTTATAAGAAACAGCCTCCAGTCGCTCAAAGACAGCATATGGTCGCTTTCTGACTACTACTATAATCTGAACAACCAGGGAAGAAATGAAAGCGTCGAGGAGTTCCTGGAGAAGATAGAAAAGGTTTCGGTAGAGGATATAAGAAAAGTATCATCTGGCATCCGGCTTGACACCATTTACTTTCTTACAAAAAAAGGAGAGCAGTAATGAACATAATTACAAACGACTGTCTGAAAGAATCTCTTTATCATGAGAAGCTCGATAACAATATGAACGTTTTTTTCATACCGAAAAAGGGATTCACAAAAAAATATGCGATATTTGCGACTGATTATGGCTCAAATGATCTTGAATTCATATCTCCGTTTGACGGCTCGCATATAAAGCTAAATGAAGGCATCGCGCATTTCCTTGAGCACAAGATGTTTGAGCAGCCGGATGGAGTAGATGCTTTTTCAAAATTCTCGGAATTTGGAGCGAATGCAAACGCATTTACCAATTTCAATATGACCGGATATCTTTTTTCAACCACAGACAATTTTTATGAATCCCTGATCCATCTTCTTAATTATGTGCAGACGCCTCATTTTACTGATGAGAACGTCGAGAAGGAAAAAGGCATAATTGCGCAGGAAATAAAGATGTATGAGGACAATGCAGACTGGCAGCTGTTTTTCAATACGCTCAAGGCCATGTATGTCAGCCATCATAACAACATAGATATCGCAGGTACGGTAGAGAGCATATATAAGATAACCAGGGACGAACTCTATACATGCTACAATTCGTTCTATTCACCTTCCAATATGGCACTTTTTGTCATAGGAGACCTGAATTGGGACGAAGTGCTTAGTACGGTGAGAGACAACGTAAAAAGCGACAACAGCTTTGAAGGCAGGATAGAGCGAATAGCTGCGCAGGAGCCGGATGCTGTAAACCAGAAAGAGATATCTCAGAAAATGGAGGTATCTATACCTATGTTCTCCCTTGGATACAAGGACGCAATGAATGGCGAAACAGAAGGAAGCGAGCTGCTTCACAAGAGCATAGCGACAGATATAGCCCTTGACTGCATATTTAAGAAGGGCAGCAGGCTCAACGAGGATCTGTACATGCAGCAGCTTATATACGAACCGCTTTCGTGCGACTACTCATCACACAGAGATTACGGATATACGATCATATCCGGTGAGACCCGCGATATAGAAAAAACTGTGGGACTTATAAAATCTGAGCTTGAGAGGCTCAGAGAAGAAGGGCTTGATGAATCGGATTTCAGAAGGATAAAAAAGACCAAGATAGGGAGCTTCATAAGATCTTTCGACTCAATAGAAGGAATCGCGAACTCATTCCTGGGATATTTTTTTGAAGGGATAAATTATTTCGACATCCTAGGTTCGCTGGAGACAATAACCCTTGATGATGTCAACAAAAGGCTGAAGGAACATTTTGTCGAAGAGATGAGCGTTATTTCAGTGATAGAGCCAAAGGAAGAAAATTAGAGGTGTATATGGATCCAACAGCATTTACGGTATTTGGTATAGACATACAGTGGTATGCGATAATAATAACATCGGCAATGATAATCGGCGTTCTTTTCAGCATAAGAGATGGAGAGAAGCAGGGATTTGTGGGAGACCATCTCCTGGACCTGATGCTTGTGGCGCTGCCGATGGCTATAATAGGAGCAAGAGCATATTATGTCATATTCAACTTTGAGATATATGCAGACAATATAATAAATATATTCAATATAAGGCAGGGAGGGCTTGCAATACACGGAGGCCTTATCGGAGGATTTCTCGGGGGATATATAGTCTCAAAGAAGAGAAGCTTCAACATACTGAAGGTTGCAGATATAATATCGCCATATCTTATACTGGGACAGGCAATAGGAAGATGGGGAAATTACATCAATCAGGAAGCGCATGGCGGGCCTACAGACCTTCCGTGGGGAATAATGGTTGACGGGGTAAAGGTGCATCCGACATTTCTATATGAATCCGTCTGGAACTTAATAGTATTTGCGATACTGAAAAAAATATCTGCAAACAAGAAATTTGACGGACAGATGACAGGTGCATATCTGATACTGTATTCAGCAGGAAGATTTTTCATAGAAGGTCTCAGGACGGATTCGCTCATGATAGGGCCACTGAGGACAGCGCAGGTAATAAGCATAATGCTCATACTGCTGGGAGTATTTTTATTGAAAAGCAGAAAAAATTCAGGAATCGGACCGGCTTACACAGACTCTGCAAAGCCGCAGCAGGATACCACAGGAAATGGGAGAGAATAATGGAATTCATACACAAATCAGTCCTTCTGGATGAATGCATAGACAGCCTGAACATAAAGCCTGAAGGCATATATGTCGACGGGACTCTTGGGGGAGCAGGACATTCACTTGAGATAGTAAAGAGGCTTGACGGCGGCAAGCTCGTAGCCTTTGATCAGGACATGGATGCCATAGAGAATGCGAGAATAAAGCTGGCAGAATATATGGACAGAGTAATACTGATACATTCCAACTTTGAGAACCTTGGCGAAAAGCTTGATGAAAACGGCATAACAGGCATAGACGGACTGCTTCTCGATCTTGGAGTATCATCTTATCAGCTGGATACTCCGGAAAGAGGCTTTTCATACATGCATGACGCTCCTCTGGACATGAGGATGGACAAGAGCCTCACTGAGAGCGCATGGGACATAATAAACAGATATTCAGAGGCAGAGCTTTCTGATATAATCAGAAACTATGGCGAAGAAAACTGGCATGCGAGAATAGCAGCCTTCATAGTTGAAAGACGAAGAGAAAAGCCGATCGAGACTACTTTTGAGCTGGTGGACATAATAAAGGCCGCAGTTCCGAGAAAAGCAAGAGACGAGAATCTGCACCCGGCCAAAAGGACATTCCAGGCAATAAGGATAGCCGTAAACAGAGAGCTTGATGTAATAGAGAAAGTAATCAGAGAAGCTACGGAAAAAATGAACAGGGGCGGAGTGATAGCTATAATTACGTTCCATTCCCTTGAAGACAGGATAGTCAAGAATGTATTCAGGGACCTCAGCGCCGGATGCATATGTCCTCCGGAATTTCCAGTGTGCGCATGCAATACTGTTGCAAAACTCAAGCTTCTGACAAAAAAGCCGATAATATCTTCAAAAGAAGAGCTTGAAGAAAATCCGAGAGCCAGAAGTGCGAAGCTGAGATGTGCAGTCAGATTATAGGGGAATTACCATGAACAATTATCAGTCGTACAAAGATTATAAGAACTCAGGCAGGAGGACGGCTGGCCCAAGGGAAGGGTCATCACCTGAAGTAAAAAGAAAGCCCGTAAAAAAAACAAAGGCTTCTGTCAGCAGTAAGGCGAGGCCGTCAAAAAAGGATACAGCTGCGGCAAAGAGAATCGAAGCACAAAAGAAGAAGGCCGCTGCACAGGAAAGAAAGAACCTCAAGCTCGCAAGGCGGCTTGAGAGAAAAGAAAAGTCAGAACAGCGAAGGCATGCAATCAAAAGCAACAGAAAGCCGCTCATGATTGCCTGCTTTGTTGTGTTTTATATTGGTATTTCGATGGTAATACTGTATAATAATTCAAGGATAGCCCAGATGCAGTACAGCGTCAATGAAATCAGGAAAGAAATAGAAAAGGAAAAAAACTATCAGAATGAGCTCGAAGCCGAAAGAGAGAGCACATTCAAGAGTGAAACCATTGAAAATTACGCAAAATACAGGTTGAACATGGTATATCCGTCAAAAGAACAGACTGTTTATATAAAGATTGATTAACAGAAGAGGCAAACATGAAAAGTAGCAGCAAATACAGAGGATTAATCGCGAAACGCCTTAGCTTCAGCATGGCAGTATACTATCTTCTCATATCAGTTCTTATAATGAGGCTGGGTTATATTCAGATAGTTAATCCGGAAAAATATACAGACAAAGCCATAGTTCAGCAGCAAAAGGATGAGATAATCCAGCCGCTCAGAGGCAGCATACTCGATCGTAATGGCAAGGAGCTCGCAGTCAGCATAGTCACATATGACATACTCGTTGAGAAGATATATGTCCAGGACGTGCAGAAGACCGCAGAGGCGCTTTCAAAGACGCTTGAGGATGTAACCGTCGAAGAGTTCAAGGCTAAATACGATGATGACACAAAGCGATTCATACTGAGGAAGAACATACCTCTGGAGCTTGTCGAGGAAATAAAGCAGTCTGAAGCCACGGGGCTCAAGTTTGAAGAAAACTCGCAGCGAAAATACCCATATGGTCAGTTCGGATCATTCGTGATAGGCCATGTCTCATATGACAATGAAGGCATAGCAGGCATAGAATCCTACATGAACAATGAACTCAAGGGCATTCCCGGAAGGAGGATCGTCGTAAAGGACGCGGAAAACCGTGAAGTCCCGAATTCGGAAATAAGATACAATGAAGCCAGAAATGGAAACACCATCGTGCTTACTATAGATGAGGTCCTGCAGCACCATGTTGAGAAGGTTACAAATCAGGCCTACATAGACAACAATGCAGTGTCTGTGACCTCCATCGTAATGAATCCAAAAAATGGAGAAATACTTGCAATGGCGTCAAAGCCAGACTATGATCCAAACAGTCCGAGAGAAGCGAAATTTGAAGTATATGCAAAACAGCTTGAAAAAGCGCAGGACGTTGATCAGCGGTCCGCGATAATAAGCAAGATGTGGCGTAATCCTTCAGTGAATGATATCTATGAGCCGGGATCGACATTCAAGCTAATAACCGCTTCGGCGGCGCTTGAGGAAGACAAGGTATTTGCGGATGAGGTATTCTATGACAGCGGATACGTAAAGATAAAGGACAGGACTATAAAAAACTGGACCTCCAGGCCATATGGCAGCCTTACCTTCAGAAAAGCGGTAGAAGAATCTGTAAATACGGTTTTCGTTCAGGTTGCAAACAGGCTCGGGGCAGAAACCTTCAGAAAATATATAGAAGCCTTCGGATATGGAAGCAAGACAGGGATAGAGATACCTGGAGAAGCGGAAGGCATAATCTATCCTCTCAGCAAGACCGGAGAAGTAGAGCTGGCTACGATGTCATTTGGACAGAGTATATCAGTCACGCCTCTTCAGATGATAAATTCAGTTGCTGCAATAGCAAATGAAGGAAAGCTCCTCAAGCCTACTCTCATAAAGGAGATATGGGACTACAAGGGGAATATAATCCACAGGCATGAAAAAGAAGAGGTTAAGGCATCCGTATCACCTCTGACCGCCTCCAAGGTGATGGACCTTATGGAATCCGTCGTAAAGGCAGGAGGAGAGAATTCACAGATAGATGGATACAGGCCTGCAGGAAAGAGTGGAACCGCACAGAAACCTTCAAATGGAATATACCAGGCGGGAGCATATATAGGATCATACGTAGCGGTAGCACCGGTCGAAGACCCTCAGCTGGTGGTGCTCACTATCATAGATGAGCCAAGGGCCGGATCATATTACGGAGGAGTCGTGGCGGCTCCAGTCGCGAGAGATATAATGAGCTATTCGCTGAGATATCTTGGAGTGAACCCGGACAATACAGGAGGCTCAGATTCTTCTCCTAAGGTAGTGATACCTGAAATAAGAAACATGAAGATATCAGAGGCAAAGGAAAAGCTTTCGAAATCCGGACTCGGGTACAGGCTTTCGATAAAGGAAGAAGTAAGCCCGGACACTGTGGTATCCGACTGCTTCCCTAAGCCGGGAGAAAAGCTTACAAAAGGCTCGGACGTCATACTGTATATACAGCAGAAAAATTCTGATATAAAGATGCCGGACCTCAAAGGAAAAACCATGGAGGAATCAGACAAGATACTCACAGGGCTTGGGCTCAACCCATCCTATACGGGAACGGGCAAAGTCCATTCACAGGCTCCGGCAGCAGGCACCAGGCTTAGCCCGGGAACGGTAGTCAGCCTTGAGATGAAGGACGCTTCTGAGGAACCAGACACACCTCCTTCAGAAAATGCTGAAGAGAAGGCTGCCCAGGAAAACAGTTAACAGTAATAAAAAAAGCGGAGGCACAGGATGCGAAATATCACCATAGGGGATATATTGAAGATGACAGGAGCAGAAGCCAGCTTCGAAATCGATGAAAATGCAAGAGTATGCAACATAAGCAATGACAGCAGAGACATAAAGGAAGACACCATATATGCGGCAATCGTAGGAGAAAGGCTTGACGGCCATGATTTTGCCAGGGCAGCGCTTGAAAATGGAGCCATAGCGGCAATTGTTGAGAAAAGAGTGACTGAAAAGGACATACTTGTAAAAGATACCCGCAGAGCGCTCAAGGATATCGCCATGGGATATAGGAGCAGGTTCGACATACCGTTTCTTGCAGTCACTGGAAGCAGCGGAAAGACAACAACAAAAGACATGCTTTACTTTGCAGTATCAGAAAGCAGGAAGACTCTCAGAAATCTTGGAAATCTAAACTCGGAAATCGGGCTTCCGATGACCGTCTTCAACCTTGACGAATCGCATGAATGTGCGGTGCTTGAGATGGGGATGTATGTACAGGGAGAGATAGATTATCTTGCAGAGATAGTAAAGCCTCATTTCGCTATAATTACAAACGTAGGAGTGGCTCATATACAAAGTGCAGGCTCAAGAGAGAACATACTGAAGGCGAAGATGGAGATTGCAAACTATATGACTCAAAGCGATGTTCTCCTTATAAACGGGGACAATGACATGCTTCAGACCGTAGATACGGGAGCCATCAAGCCTTCGGTATATAAATACGGTCTTGAGGAGCACAATGACATAAGGCTTATATCATACGAGACAACCGAAAGTGGGATGAAGATCCGGGCAGATATACTTGGCAAAATCACAGAGTATGAAATACCGACTCTCGGTATCCACAACATATACAATTCTCTGAGCGTCATGGGGCTGTGCAGCCTCATGGGCCTTGACATGAAAAAATCGGCGGAGGGCATAAGAAAATATCAGCCTTCAAAATACAGAATGGAGATAAAGAGTGTTTCCGGCAAGACCCTCATAGAGGACTTCTATAACGCAAATCCTGATTCGCTTAGAGCGTCCATAGAGACCTTCAGGCAGATGCAGGGCGAAAGAAAAGTCGCTGTGCTTGCAGACATGCTGGAGCTTGGAGAAATATCAGAGAAGGAGCATATGAATGCAGGCATTCAGGCGTCAGAAATATTTGACGTCATAATATGCATAGGAAGCGATGCTAAATATATCGGAAAAGGCGCGATTGAAAATGGCTTTGACAAAGGCCGCGTATATTTTTTCGCAAACAATGAAGAAGCCGTATCGGAAATAAATTCAATACTCAGACCTGGAGATGCAGTTCTCATGAAAGGGTCAAGAGGGATGAAGCTGGAGGAGGTTGCAGAATCAATCTGCTGACATGACAATGGAAATAACAGTATTAATGACATCCTGGGCAATAGCCTATTTTGCGGGTCCGGCACTGCTGCCCGTGCTCAGAAAACTTAAATTTGGACAGACTGTGAGAGATGATGGGCCGCAGACCCATCTTCAGAAAAATGGAACCCCTACGATGGGCGGGATAATATTCATAGCGGCAATACTCTTGACATCGGTTGGCGTTTCAATAATTAAAAAAGAGGCTGCAACAGAAATCACGCTGTCGCTCCTGTTCATGATTTTATTCGGATTAGTGGGATTTGTAGATGACTATATAAAAGTCGTAAAAAAGAGATCTCTCGGACTGAAGGCGAAGCAGAAGATAGCCATGCAGGTCGTGTTTGCGGCATTTCTTGCTGTCTTTCAGCTTAAGATTTCACCTCTTGGAAGCAGTATCCTTGTTCCTTTCACTGATCTTAGCCTTGATCTTGGAATAATGTATGTTCCCTTTCTGATGTTTGTAATAATAGCAATAGTAAACAGCGTGAATCTGACAGACGGCCTCGACGGCCTCGCCAGTACCGTGACTGTACTTGTAGCTCTGTGTTTTGCGGTAATCGCATTCATGATGGGAAACAAAGCTGTGCTTTACTTCATGCTTTCTGTAGCAGGAGCATGCACAGGATTTTTAAGGGTAAACAGGTACCCGGCAAAGGTATTCATGGGAGATACAGGTTCCATGGCTCTTGGAGGGGCAGTGGCATCAGCGGCTGTTATCCTCAATCTGGAGCTGCTTGTTCCGATAATGTGCATAGTATATTTCATGGAGAGCGTATCGGTTATCCTTCAGGTAGGATATTACAAGAAGACAAAGAAAAGAATATTCAAGATGGCACCGCTTCATCACCATTTCGAGCTGTGCGGATGGCATGAGACCAAGGTGGTAAGGGTGTTTGATATAATTACAGTTATAATGGGTCTGATAGGAATACTTTCAGTCTTTATCGGAGGAATGTAGATTATGGAGCTAAAAGGAATGAAAGTCATCGTAATAGGACTTGGAAAGAGTGGATTTGAACTTCTCGGATTTCTTGACAGGAGGCAGATTGAAACTGTCGCATATGACAGCAGAGATGCAGATAGCATGTCTGGCCTGGACAGGTTTTCAGATAGAATCAGCATCAGATGCGGGCAGAATCCTTCAGGCGATGAAGAGTGCGATCTTGTTATAGTATCTCCTGGCATATCTATGAATATGGACTTCATGAAAAGATTCAGGGAAAGAAAGGTCGAGATTGCAGGTGAGGTGGAGTTTGCATACAATTTTGCAAAAGGAAAATTCATAAGCATCACAGGCACGAATGGAAAGACTACTTCAACGACGCTCGCGGGGGAGATATTCAAGGCGGCAGGTTTTGACACGAGAGTGGTAGGAAACATCGGAAATCCAGTGATTTCAGAGGTTGAGACCTCAACTGAGGAAACTGTATTTGTTGCAGAGATATCGAGCTTTCAGCTTGAAACCATAAAAAACTTCAACAGCAGGGCGGCTGCTGTCATAAACATAACTCCAGATCATCTGGACAGGCATATTACCGTAGAAAACTATGCGGATGTGAAATCAAGGATATTTGAAAATCAGACGAAGGACGATTTTGCAATTATAAACTACGATGATCCAGCGGTTAAGAAAATGTCCGGAAGCCTTAAATCACAGATAATATTCTTCAGCAGGAAAGAGAAGCTGGAGCAGGGAATATATATAGAAGACGGAATTATTAAATATGCAGACAGCTCATGCACCACAGACATAATAAGCAGGGAAGAGGTTTTTCTAAAAGGAGGCCACAACCTTGAAAATGTAATGGCTACCATAGGACTCTGCATAGCTGCGGGTATTGATCAGGAGGTCATGAAAAGAGTACTCAGGGAATTCAGAGGAGTTGAACACAGGCTTGAACTGGTTGATTGCATAGATGGCGTTGAATTCATAAATGACTCAAAGGGAACAAACACGGACTCATCAATTAAGGCGCTGGAGGCATATGACCACGATGTTATACTCATTGCTGGAGGCTATGACAAGAAGGCTGAATTTGGAGATTTCGTAAAGATGTTCAGCGGCAGGGTAAAGCATGCAATATTCATGGGAGCTACCAGCCAGAAGCTCGCTGATGCCTGCATCGAAAACGGATATACCCGGTTTTCCTTTGCTCAGAGCATGAAGGAATCGGTAGAGCTGGCGAAGAAATTAGCAAGGCCTGGAGATACTGTGCTTCTATCGCCTGCATGCGCCTCATGGGGCATGTACAATAATTTTGAGCAGCGCGGAGAAGATTTTAAGAATAATGTAAGAGGGAATGTATAAGTGGAAAAAAAAGGCAGAAGCTACAGAGAAGGAAAGATAGACTACATGGTCCTTATTCTTACGGTTGCAATAACCGTGATAGGGATAATAATGGTCTACAGCGCGAGTTACGTCAACTCGGGCTTCAGGTATGAAGATCCAAACAGGATAATATTCAAGGAGATTATATTTGCAGTACTGGGCATGGCGCTCATGGCAGGAGCTATGAATGTGCCTTACAGAATATACAGAGGAACTCTTACAAAGCTGCTCGCATGGATAACCTTTGCGACCTTCCTGCTGCTGCTTACGCCCATTGGACTCAACCTTAACGGAGGTCTCAGATGGCTTAACCTGGGATTTACGACATTCATGCCGTCAGAGCTTGCAAAGTATACATGCATATTCCTTATGGCAGAATCACTCACGAAAAAAGGAATTGACTGCAGGAAGCTGAGCGATGCCGGCAAATTCTGGGCAGCGCCGGGATTCTTCATAGTCATGGTCGCGTTGCAGCCGGACCTTTCAACATCCTTCATACTTTTCTGCATAACATTCTATCTTTACTATATAGGCGGAATAAGAAAGACATGGATATTTGCGCTGATCGCTATAGGAGTAGCCGGAATAGCCGGACTCATACTTATTGAACCATTCAGGATCCTCAGGGTAAAGACTCTCCTCGATCCATTCTCAGATCCGCAGGGAAGCGGCTATCAGGTGCTTCAGTCTCTTTATGCGATTGCATCAGGTGGAATAAAGGGAGCCGGGCTTGGAGCCAGCAAACAGAAGCTTCTTTATCTTCCAGAGCCTCAGAACGACTATATATTTGCCATAATAAGTGAGGAGCTGGGATTCATAGGAGCTCTTTCCATAATATTCCTGTTCGTGGCGCTTATAACACGATGCTTCATGATAGCTGCAAATGCTCCGGACAGATACGCTACATTCATAGTATCGGGAATAACCATACAGATGGCACTTCAGTCACTCGTAAATATGTTCGTGGCAGTATCGCTGCTTCCAAGTACCGGAATACCTCTTCCGCTCATAAGCTATGGAGGAACATCACTGGTGCTGAACCTTCTTGCAATGGGAATAGTACTCAACATATCAAGGTATGACAGGAGGTATTCTGCCAGTGCAAGAGTTGAAGAAAGCAGAAGGACTTATCATAAAATTGAAAGCAGGAGAAGTAAGATATGAAAATAATCGTTTCAGGCGGAGGCACAGGAGGACATATTTATCCGGCCATATCAATAGCAGACAGATTCAAGGAAGAATATCCCGATTCAGAGATTCTTTACGTGGGAGTCAGGGATGGCCTTGAGTCGAGGATTGCGGCTCAGTACGGATATGAGTTCAGAGGCCTTGAAGTTAAAGGATTTCAGAGGAAAATAAGCCTTGAGAATGTAAAGCGAGTGATTCTGGCTGCAAAAGCAATGAAGGAAGCGTCTGAAATCATGCGTGAATTCAGGCCGGACATCGTGATCGGAACCGGAGGATATGTGTGCGGACCAGTCGTGATGGCTGCTTCAAGAGCCGGCGCGGTTACAGCTGTGCATGAGCAGAACGCATTTCCGGGAATAACCAACAAGATCCTGGCAAAAAAGGCTGACAGGGTATTTCTTGGATTCGAAGCTGCGAGGCAGAGGATGAAATGCAAGAATGACCCGATTACAGTTGGAAACCCTGTGAGAAAGGACATCAGGATGCCTCTCGAAAGGTCCGCGGCAAGAAAGAAGCTGGGAATTTCGGATGATACGGCCTTTATACTTGTCACAGGAGGATCGGGAGGATTTGGAGCAATAAATGATGCGTTTATTAAAATAATTCCAGATCTTATTCAAAGAAATGTTGAATTTGCCTTCTCTACGGGTAGATATTATTATGAACCAGTAATTAAGACTCTTAAAGATATGGGGATAAAAACAGATTTCAGGGTATTTGAATATATAGACAGCATGCCGGATTATCTTTCAGCGAGCGACCTTTGTATCGTAAGCGCAGGTGCTACGACGCTTGCAGAGATAAATGCAGTAGGAAGGCCGTCTATAATAGTTCCAAAGGCATATACATCAGAAAATCATCAGGAATATAATGCCAGATATATAAAATCAATGGAAGCCGGAGAATATATCCTGGAGAAAGAGCTCAGCGGAGAGCTTCTCTATGAGAAAATAATGGATATCATAGAGAATCCGGAAAAAAGAAAGATAATGGAAGAAAACAGCAGAAAGCTCAATGATGGTGATCCCTGCGAAGCCATAATAAAGGAGCTTTCGCAGCTTATCAAAGTAAAATAAAAGATTGCAGGAGATTTTTCAATGGACAGATCCAAAAAACTAATACTAATTTCAGTGATTTCCGGGCTTGTGATTTCTTTTGCGGCATATCTCACTCTTCCAGCATTCCAGGTCAGCAATATTATAGTACTCGGGAATTCAAAGATGACTCCGGAGGAGATAGAATCCAGACTGAACATACTTCTTGAAAAAAACACATTTCTTCTTGATAAGCAAAAGATAAAAGAAGCTTTTTCAAGTGACCCCTACATCGAGTCTGTTGAAATCAGCAGCAAATTTCCCGAGACAGCCATATTCAATATAAAGAAAAGACAGGCAGTTGCCACTGTAAAATTCTCTGGCGGATTTCTTGTCATAGACGAAAACGGGGCAGTGCTTGAATCCACTCAGGAGCTGTCAAAGATAGTAAAGCCGCTAATAAGTGGAATAGAGGTTACACAGGTGAAGCTTGGTGAAAAACTTGATATTGAAAATCAGGATATATTCGGCCTTATACAGAGCGTAATAACAAATGTCAGGAGCGCAAAGCTGCTTAACAATATTTCTCAGATAGAGATAACCGGAGACTCCGAGATACTGATGACTACTCCTCAGGGGGTCAATGTACTGCTTGGCAAGGGTGAAAATCTTAATGAAAAGATGCTTATACTCAACCAGATCCTCATAGATCTTCACGAAAAGAAAATATACAGTGGATATATCGACATGAGATATGACGGATATCCGGTATACAGGAGAACAAAATGAAATCATTCTTGAAGACCAGATTATCAAAAATACTATTCTTCGTTTTCAGCTTCATTATAGGAGTTACTCTTGTCATGCAGTTCAAGCTCGTAGAGACAATGAACAACGGACAGAGCATATCCGACAAGGCGGCTCACCTTCAGCTTGAGCTTACAGGAATAAAGGAGCGCAAGGAGAAGCTTGAAAAGGAAATAAAGGACGTAGAGTCAAAGATAGCAGAAATCAACAGCTCCGAGCTTGAAAGCAACACTCTTCAGGAAACACTTAAAAATGAAATGGAAAAATATGAGCTTCAGATCGGTTACAGAAAGGCTGAGGGAGAAGGCATAGAGCTTGAGCTCCTTATGCAGGATCCTCAGGCTTATGAGGTCCTGATAAACAACTACGATCTAATTCTTTCAATAGTAAACAAGCTGAATGCAGCCGGAGCAGAAGGCATTGCCATCAATGACGAGAGAATAGTGGCAGTTACGGATTTCAAATACGAGCAGGGTACTCTTCATGTAAATTCAAATCCCGTAAAGCCGCCGTTCATACTGAGAGCAATAGGAAATCCGGATACTCTTGAGGCTTCTCTTAACATAAGATATGGGATACTCTGGGAGCTTAAAAACAATTTCGGGATAAGCAGCAGGATAGAAAAAAAGAAAACTGTCGAGCTACCTATGTATGTAAAGGAAATAGTCTACAAATTTGCAGAAGTAGTAGAAGATTAGGAGAAAAATGAAGCCTGAAATAAGAAAGCGAATAAATATTTTACTTATGGTTACATTCATATTTGGAATAGCGCTATCCATGCAGATAAAGAATCTTTCAGACAAGACATCGCTCATAAACATTGAAGGCGTGAATGAGATGGAGATGCAGCTGAAGATTGAAAATGCAGAAATAGGGAAACTGGAAGAATACCTTGCGAGAAAAACCAGCGAGCTTGAAGATTATAGCACAATAACAGACTCGCCGGATCTGAACTCAGTCATGGAGGCCAAGCTGTCATATTACAGGAATATACAGGGAGAGAATGATCTTACAGGCAAAGGCGTTATAATTGAGATAAGGGACAGCGACAAGCTGGTAAAGCCGGGAGAGAATCCGAACGATTTTCTTGTCCATGACCAGGATTTATTAAGGATAATAAATGACCTGAAGATATCCGGCGCCGAAGCGATTTCGATAAACGGACAGAGATACATGAGCTTTTCGGAGATAAAATGCAGCGGGCCTACAGTCACCATAAATGGAAAGACCTACGGGCAGCCATTTGTAATAAAAGCAATAGGTGATCCTGCAAACCTTGAGGCAGCTATAAAGTCAATAGATTCATACAGTTATATGCTAAACAGCATATACGGAATTAAAATAGACGTGAGAACTTCTGAAAGTGTTGTGATTACAAGATATGGAAGAACAAAACAATATAATTACCTGAAAAGGATTGTGGAGGATACTGAATGATTTGGGCTATTTTGGGGTTAAGTCTTGGTGTTATAGTAGGTGGATATATACCATTCACATATCCATCGAGTTATTCTCTTTATATATCGATTGCCTTGCTTGCTGCATTCGACTCTGTATGCGGTGCTGTGAGGGCAAGCATGGAAAACAAATATGACAACACTCTTTTCATAAGCGGTTTTTTTACAAATGCAATTCTTGCCGCTACGATATCTTATATTGGAGACAAACTGGGAGTGCCTTTTTACTACGCTCCGATACTTGTTTTTGGGGGAAGGCTGTTTGACAACCTCGCGATAATCAGAAGACATATCTTCAAATAGCTTTTTTGTAATTTAGTTCATTAGTATTTACGTAATATTAATGAAATAAAATTGCAAAATTGCTTGACATCAGTACATGTTATTAGATAAACTGTAAATATAGTTAAACTGGCATGTGAAAAAGAAGACATGCAGTGTTAATCAGCAAAGATCAAGTCTATTAGAAAATGGTGGAGGTATGAATTAATGTTCGATATAGATGTGAATGACGGCTTTCTCAGCAGAGAAGTAATAAAAGTAATCGGAGTAGGTGGTGGCGGTGGAAATGCCGTTAACAGAATGATCCAGGCAGGTATAGCAGGAGTTGAGTACATAGTTATGAACACTGATGCTCAGGCACTCAGACAGTCTGAAGCACCTATAAAGATACAGCTGGGAGAAAAGACTACAAGAGGCCTTGGTGCAGGAGCAAACCCTGAAATAGGAGCAAAATCTGCAGAGGAAAGTGAAGAGGACATAAAAAAATCCATCGAAGGCAGCGACATGATATTCATAACTGCAGGAATGGGCGGCGGAACTGGTACTGGAGCAGCGCCGATAGTTTCCAAAATCGCGAGATCAATGAACATACTCACAGTGGGTATTGTTACAAAACCATTTTTCTACGAAGGCAAGATGAAGGCAAAGAAAGCCGAAATGGGAATATCGGAAATGCAGAAGTATGTTGATACTCTGATAATAATACCAAATGAGAAGATTCTTGAAATCACAGATAAAAATACAAAGCTGGACGATGCATTCGAGATGGCGAATCAGGTCCTTAAGCAGGGAGTTAAAGGTATAACAGACATAATAAAGGTACCTGGTATGATAAACGTGGATTTTGCTGACGTAAGAACCACAATGTCAAACAAAGGCATCGCACATATGGGAATAGGAAATGCACAGGGAGAGAACAGAGCGCTGCAGGCAGCTGAAGAAGCAATAATGAGTCCGCTTCTTGAAACTACTGTAGAAGGAGCATCTGCCGTACTTATAAACATTTCGGCATCAAGAGACACGTTCACTATAAGCGAATTCAATGAGGTATCAAGATTCGTGAATGAGAGCGTCAACAGCGAAGATTCAGAAGTAATAATCGGAACATCACTAAATGATGACCTTGGAGACACTCTGAGCATAACAGTAATAGCAACAGGTTTTTCAGATGAAATGCCGGTAAAGACTACAACAGTAAAAAAAGAAGAGAAAATAGAAAAAATTGAAAAGAACAGCCAGGAAAAGATAGAAATCTTTGAAGAGGAATCTGATGAAGAAAGAGAACCATTCTTTGTTATTCCGAAATGGTTAGAGAAGAAAAAATAAAAAGAGAATTTATATTCTCTTTTTTTGTAAACAGAAAGGGAATAATCAGATATGAAATGTCAGTATTGTGGGGAGATGGCGTCAAAGGTGGTCGACTCGCGATTGGCCGAAGAGGGCAACAGCATAAGGCGACGCCGTGAGTGTGAGAACTGTAAAAAGAGATTTACCACATATGAGCGTATAGAACGCATAAACATAATGGTGATAAAGAAAGACAAGACAAGAGAGTATTTTGACAGAGAAAAGATACTCAAGGGAATACTCAGGTCATGTGAAAAAAGGGAGATATCGCTAAGCCAGATGGAGAATGTGGTGGATTCGATAGAAAAAGACATACTCAATTCAATGAAAAGAGAGATTACGAGCCTTGAGATAGGAGAGCTCGTAATGAAATATCTCAAGAATCTGGATGAAGTAAGCTACGTAAGATTTGCATCTGTATACAGGGAATTCAAGGATCTCGAGAGCTTCATGAATGAGCTCAAGCAGATCATGTCAGAAAAGTAGAGGGAAAATGAACGAAAAGATACTTATAATAGATGATGAGGAAAATATAGCAGAGCTCATAAAGTTCAATCTTGAGCTCAACGGATATCAGACTGACTGTGCCCATGACGGGAAGACAGGGATATCCAGGATAAAGACCTGGAAACCTGATCTGGTGCTTCTTGACATAATGCTTCCGGAGGTTGACGGGATAACAATCCTCCAGATTTTAAGATCGGAAGATGAATTCAAAGAAACCCCTGTGATAATGATGACTGCAAAATCGCAGGACTCAGACAAATTCATTGGATTTGAAAGCGGGGCAGATGACTACGTAACAAAGCCATTCATAGTCAAGGAGCTGGTATACCGGGTGAAGGCAGTACTGAAGAGATCAGCATCGAGAGCTTCATCACAGCAGACTGAAGATGAGGTGATAGCCATAAACGATCTCATACTGGATTTTCACAACTATCAGATTCTGAAAAATCAGAAAAAGCTCGAGCTTACACTGAAGGAATACGAGCTTATAAAATATCTTGCAGAGAATGCCAACAGAGTACTTACCAGAGATGACATACTCGACAAGGTGTGGGGATATGATTTCTTTGGCGAGAGCAGGACCCTCGATGTCCACATAAGAAATCTCAGAAAGAAAATAGGAGATGATAATCAGGGAATAATAGAAACGGTCAGAGGCGTGGGATATAAATTTAATTTAAATTAAATCATAATTAATTTGGAGTCGGGGAGCGATGATGGATAACTATATTTATATAACAGCACTTATAGTAATCGTTCTTCTTGTAAGATATATCAGTTACAAGGACAGATACCTCAGGCAGCTCATGAGCATAGCGGCGAAGATAAAGAGCAGCAATTTCAATGTCAGGCTCGAAAAACCTGAAAAAGGAAAGTACTCTCTGATAGGAGATGTGATGGTAGAGCTTGCGGGCATGCTTCAGAGGGAGCGTCTCAAGAACAGCGAGAACATATCAAAGATCGAAGCTGTCCTTTCTACTGTGCCAAATGGACTGATAGCGCTTGATACAGAAGAAAACGTGATATTCATAAACGAAAGAGCAAGAAGGATATGTGAAGTTTCTGGAAGCCCTGAAGGCAGGAAAATATTTCTTTTCATAAAAAACAGTGATATATTCGCGATCATCAAATCCCTCATCTACAATTACAGGGAGCCGGTCCGTTATTCGGATTCAAAGCATCACTACGAGTTTCATGTAGAGAATATAATGGACTCAAAAAAGGATATAATAATCGGAAAGCTTATAAATATAAATGATCTTACGGCGATAATAGATACTGAAAATCTCAGGCGCGATTTTGTAAGCAATGTCACCCATGAGCTCAAGACGCCGCTGACCTCAATAAGCGGATTCGTAGAGACGCTGAGATCAAATGAGGATATCCCGGTTGAAATGCAGCGTAAATTCCTGGATATCATAGAAACTGAGACGCGAAGGCTCAATGAGCTGATAGATGATGTGCTTACGCTTTCTTTCATAGAGCAGAACAGAGACACAGAGCGAGAAAGGATAAATCTCGTAAAGCTGATTGAAGACATAATGTTCAATCTCGAGAACATCGCAAAGCTTAAGGATATAAAGCTGGAGCTTGTGTCAGACAGCAGGAATATATTCATAAATTCAAGCAAATACAGCCTTACGATGATATTCATAAACATAATAGACAACAGCATCAAATATTCACATGAAGGGCAGACCGTCCAGATAGCTTTAGAGTCTGGTGATGATAATGTAACTGTGAGCGTCACAGACAGAGGCAGAGGTATTTCGGAGGAAGATATCCCAAGAGTATTTGAGAGATTTTACAGGGCGGACAAATCCAGGACTAGAAAAGAAAAGGGAACAGGACTTGGACTTGCCATAGTAAAGCATCTGACAAAATCAGTAGGGGGAGAGATAGACCTTCAGAGCAGGCTGGGAGAGGGAACCACATTCAAAGTCATATTACCGGTTACTTGTGATAAAGGAGAATAACATGAAAATTTTTTCTGCAAAAGTGGACTCAAATGTTGAATCAATAAGGAAAAAGTCGTCAGAAAGAGAATTCTACAGACATATGTGCAAGTCTCTCACGGGTAAGGGCTTTACCAAAATAGTGCCGTTTGGCGGCATTTATTTTGATCTGCTTTATGTTGAAGACAATATGGCGGGTCTTTTTAAATTCATGGATACCACCGAGGACACATTTTCCATCCTGGACATAGAGATACTCGAAGTAATGGAAGAAGAATACAATGAAGTTCAGGAAAAGATAGAGGAGCTTATACCTGGCGCAAAGGTAAGCTATCACTTTATTATGCCTTATGTTAACCTCAGAGAAAAAGGGATAGAGAAGGATTTCATAATTGACAATGCCGCTTTTGAGCAGCTTATAAACAGTGAGAGACAAATAAAGGCATATCTGTCAGAAAACACGGATTTTGATACAGACGATATACTGTACGGTCTCGCAAAAGAGTATTTCGTAATAAAGAGCCAGCCTAATAATCTGATAGACAGTCCTCTTCTGCAGAAGAAGATAAAATATAAGAACCTTGAGCTTACAGCCACCTCCATGGACTGTTCGCAGATCGAGAACATCAACAGCTTCAGATACGGGTCCACCATGATGATAGGCTCATCAGGCACAGGAAAGACAAGAGCCATGATAGCAAAGCTCATAAAGATTGCAAGGCTGTACCCGAAAGATGATTTTGCATATATAACCTTTGACAAGCAGCTTTCAAATGACATCGGATCTCAGATAAGGACGCTTCATCCTGATCTGAAGAACATAAGGGTAATAAACTATCATCAGCTTATACTGCTCATGGGAAGGAAATACAACCTCAGGCTGAATAACAAGAGCAAGCAGAGCTTTAACAGGGAATTTGAGAAGGTGTTTACAAAGGTAGCTCAGATATATAAGGACAAGCGTTATTTCAAGGGAGTCTTCATTGATGAGGCCGAAAACTTTGAGCTCAAGGACCTTGAGTTTATAAGGAACATAAGCTACAAAACGCGAAATTTTCTGTATGTGTCATATGACAAGGCAAAACAGATGTCCCACCTTGAAGAAAAGACAGTTTCCGTAGAAGAATATCCATTTGACAACATAATAACATTTGGAAAAAACTACAGGAACTCTATCGAAATAGGAAATTTCAACACGGGATTCCAGAGCAGCCTTGAAAAATTCAACCTGCTTGAATTTGGGGATGAAAATGACTACTTCATTCCATTTCAGATAGAAAGCAGCGTCATAGGAGAAGTCGAGGCGATTGAATACAGCTCTACATCTGAAATGATGGGCAATATCGTGGAGCATATAAGAACTTACACTGAGCAGGGATACAGCTACTCGGACATGTGCATAATATATCCCTTCAACCAGAAGGTTCTCAGAGGCAAGAAACACGTATACAGCAAGCACATGGTAAAAAGCTACCTCGAGGAGAACGATATTGTGTTCAGTTTTGCCGACGATGAGACCAACAACATGTATAAAAGTACAGGCGTGACACTTTCGAATATATACAATGTCACCAATCTGGAGTACAAAATAGTGTTCTTCTGCCAGATAGACGTGCTATACAATGCATTTAATATCGAAAACAGAATCAATGCAAGAAAGATGATAAACATTATCTACACAGCTACATCAAGAGCCACAGAAAAGCTCTGCGTGTACCTGAGAGAAGACGATACAAGACCGGGACTCATAGATCTGCTCAAGATATCCAGTTTAGAGTGAAGAGGGCTGAAATCATGAACATTAATTTTGAGTATGGGGTTACAAGGCTTCTGTGTGAGAATGTAGCCCGAAAGAACAAGTGCATACCACTTTTCATGAATCAGGGGAAATTGACCATGGCGATACCGGATGGTATTGCTGTGGGCAATTTTGCGCGTCTGGAGAATGATCTGAGATCCTCAGGGATGGAAAATATAGAATATGTGACTCTCAGTGAAAATGAGATAGAGCGTCTCATAAATACATATTATTCAATAGAACTCGAGAGCAGGGAAACCGGGGAACGCATAAGAGCCTTCAAAAAGAGCCATGACATTCAGGGGCTTTACGACTACATAATAAGAAAAGCAGATTCCCTGAGCGCAAGTGACATACATATACTTTTTCAGGATGGATCCTTCATAGTAAGGCTGAGGATAAGAGGAAAGCTCAGGACACTTGCACTGCTTGAAAAAGAAATAGGAGAGAGCCTCATAAGGATAATAAAGGTAAGCTCAAATATTGAAATCTCAAGAATCAGATCCCCAAAGGATGCCAGATTCAGGTACACTATATCGGACCAGGAGATTGACATGAGGGTTTCAATCGTGAACACGATAGAGAATGAAAAAGTGTCTATAAGGATTCTAAATCCCGATAATGTGCCCTCAAGCCTCAGCTCCCTTGGAATTTCAGTTGAAGAAGAAGCCGTTATAAGAAAGACACTTGGACTGAGCAGCGGCTTCGTGCTGATATGTGGCCCTACAGGATCTGGAAAATCTACAACGCTAAGGTGCCTCCTGAACGAGATAAACGATGGACTCAGGCATATAGTCTCGATAGAGGATCCTATAGAATATACCATGGACGGAATAACTCAGATACAGACAGATGACACGCTCGAGGGTTCATTCACGGAGTCCCTGAGGTCAGTAGTGAGGCAGGACCCGGACATAATCTACATAGGAGAGATAAGAGATTTCGAGAGCGCAGATACAGCTACAAAAGCCAGTCTCACAGGACATCTGGTGTTCTCTACTCTTCATACAAAGTCCTCGGCTTCGGCCATAGACAGGATAGTCAATCTTGGGATCGATCCGGCAGCACTGATATCTTCGATAAATCTTATAGTAAACCAGAGGCTCGCAGGCGTCCTGTGCAGAAAATGCAGGCAGGAAAGGATATATGAAGGAGAAGCTATTGTAGAGCTCGGGCTGCTGAGGGGACAGATAATATGGGAGCCTGTTGGCTGTGAATCCTGCAGCTACAGCGGTTATCACAAGAATGTTCCCGTGATGGACATCACTGTATTCACAGATGATCTAAGGGAGGCTCATCTCAGAGGAGAAGCCCCAAAAAATCAGAACCAGAAGGTAAGGGATAAAATTGCATTGATGCTTTCAGACGGGGATATAGAGCTTAAGGAAGCAATGAAATATTTATGGTACTGATGGATATTACAGGAGGAGAGATGTGAAACCCAAACCAAGTCTCAGTACAAAAAGAGATTTCTACAACATGATCGGATTCTATTCAGACAGCAACCTCGACATTATAACCTCACTAACGCTTCTTAGAGAGGATCTTAAAAATCTGGATGTCATGGCAATGATTGAAAAGCTTCGCAATGGAGATCCTCCGGTGAAGGTATTTGCAGAATCCGGACTCACGGATGAATTCATAGCAGCGACTCTTGAAATAGGTGAAAAAACCGAAAACTACAAAATGGCATATAAGACATCATACGGATATCTGGAAGAAAAAAGCAGGTCAAGAAATAATCTTGGAAAACTAATTTTTTATCCTTCACTTCTAATCTGTATGATGTTTTTTCTGCTCATATTCATAGCTGGATTTGCAGTGCCTCAGATATATAAGGTGTACATGAGCATGGACGTCGAGATTCCACTGGCTGTAGCCATGATAATGGATATTAACGGATTCCTCTCAGGAAACACGACCGCAATAAAGATGGCAGTGCTTGCGCTGACAGCTGCAATTATCATAATGCCGGACAAATCGAGAGCGGTAAGGGCAATATACTCAAGGATTCTGAGGATAAGGTGGGCAAGAAGGATCTACTCTGCCCATTACGTCAATGAGATTTCATGGCAGGTGCATATTCTGATGGAGGCGGGAAAGGATGCTGTCGAATCCTTTGAAATAATAAGGAAAAGTATCGGCGACAGATACATGAGGCTGGTTATCGAGGACATAATAATGAACCTGAAAAACGGAGTAAGACTCAGTGAAACCCTCTCGAGAAACCCGGAGGTATTTGGACCGGCAGTAATAACCTACATAAAGACAGGCGAAGAATCAGGCAGGCTGACAGAAAACATAGCGTACGTACATAAATATACAAAGAGACGCCTCGAAGACCTTACGGAAAGATTCAGCCGAATGATACAGCCTGCAGCTATAATGATAATAGGGCTGTTCCTGGCAGGGATACTTGCAGTCCTTATGCCGCTGCTTGATGTAAGCAGCCTTTACAGCGCCATGTAGATATCATTTTCATATTGAGGCAAAGGAGGCAGAAAGAAATGCTTTATGTTTATGATAATGAAACAGGACATCTTGATATCCTCACCGGAGGAAATCTTAAAGAAAAAACCGTCATAATCGACATAGAATTCTCAGCGGATGAATATGAAAACAAAGCTGTCTGCAATAATAGAAGAGAGCGAAAAAGCATAAGAGAGATGCTGCTGAGCGAAGTGGATCTGAAAGCTACAGGTGACAGATCTTCGAAATCTCAGTTTCCCGTCGATATATGCTTTTCTCAGAGCGGCCACAGGCTCAGGATAGGAAACGATTCAATAAATGAACTTATAAAGAAAATCGGGTTTCTGAGAATGATATTTATGAAAAATCCGGTGTATAACATAGACGGATTTCTTATAAGCATGGAAAAAACCACGGGAAGAAAGGCAATAATTAAAACGGGAGGTCTATTCAGGATGATAGATGAAGGCAGGCTGGCTGAGCTGGAAAATATATATGACAGGCCTGAAATGAGACTTTGGGAATATGATTCTGAATACATGCTTATACTCAGATGATAATTATAAGGGGTGCGATATGGGAGAATATAATATAAGGCCACACATAAAAAAATACATAGGTAAAAAGCTTGCCGTAACAGCGGCGGCGATTCTGATAATCCTTTCAAGCCTCGGAGCAGACATAATGCTTATAACAAGAGGAAAACAGCTCGAGAGAGAGCTGGAGAACTCATTCCAGGAGGATCTTGTAAATGTCAGCGAAAAAATGATATCAGGAGAATATGAATATTACAGAGAAAGGTTCACAAACCTCGACATGATAGAGGCGGCCCGGTATCTTGAAAATCTGGCTCATCTGGATTACAGCCAGATAAGATTCAATGAAGAAAGCATATCCGTGGATATAGAGCATTCAGACTCAAAGATGCTCCAGGAATCTATGGATTATCTTAAGGAACGCGGACTTGATGTAAAAATCGAGACACTTGATTCGGCTGAAGGAATTCAGCATGTTACCCTGGAGGTGAGTCAAAGTGAATAAAAGACTTATGATAACGGCGCTGATCTACGGCATCCTCAATGCATTTTTTGTAATACTCCCTCAGTTTGAAGAAAATCAGGGCATAAAGACTCAGCTTGAAAGCGAGAACATAATCAAGGTGGTTTCAGAAAGCTCAATATCGAGGATTTCAGACCTTGAAATAATCTCGACGGTGGACACCATGATAAACAGCTGCAATCTGGAGAAGACCAGCTATGAATATGCAAGAGAGGAACAGGAAAACCTTCAGGCGCACATAATCACGCTTTCCATAGAGGGAGAGAGCCGCAACATCACAGAATTCATAAAAATGCTCTCAAGGATAAAAGGCATACAGCTCAGCGAGCTTACAGTAACCAGGCAGGAAAATACCATGCATGCCGATCTCAGTCTGGCAGTTATAGGTGGAAAATATGAAAAACATTCATGACCAGAAAGGGAGCGTATTTCTTGATGTAATAGCTGCCATGTTCATAATGACCCTGACAGGTATAATCGTATTCAATTCCGTGTTTTTCAATCTGAAGATGCAGTCTGCCTTAAAAGATATGGACAGGATGAACAGCGTCATAGAAGATGAGATAATTATGCTGACTGATTCAGAAGAATATTCAGGAAGAACAGCTGAGGGCTATGATATAAGCTCTTACAGAAAATATGCAGGCACAGTCAATGGGACTGACTTTTATGAAATCAGGATTGAACTTTCACATGAGGGGAGTGAAATGAGGCGCAGCTATGAAATTCTCATCCATGAATAAAAAAGGAATCTGCTCAGTGCAGGTAATAATAATACTCTGCTCATGCCTCATACTTTCAGCTCAGATACTAACCTCGTCAAGGCTTTCCATGAATACGATATCAAGGCGTCAGGAGGCAGTACAGGAAAGGCTCTACGGAGAAAGCCTGTTTCAGGTGGCAGACGTATACCTGCTTGAGAACATGAACAGCACATACAATATAGCAAATAAATACACATTTACCTCAGGCCAGACGAACGATGAGATAAAGAAGAAGGTTCTCAGATACGCGCTCCAGGAAATGGCGGTAAGCAAATGGAAGGTTCTTTCAGACGGCATAAAGGCTTCACCCATGCTAAAAGACATGGGTATAGAGTGCACTGAAGTCACCAGAGAAATATATACATATGACAGTTCGGCGGGTGCCATGCATTTTAAGAAGAACACAAGCGGGGTATTGGACAGGGTAAATACATACGAGGATTTCGCACTGAAGATAAATATCAAAGTAAGAATAGATGGCCAGGGGTATGTATATGGAAAAGACTATTTCTTCGCAATGCCGCTGTACACAGATGAGATGATAGCGGAAATCAAGGCATATTATGCATCAGGAGGAGCAGCGCCATGGACGGGAAACCATGAATTCGATCTCGAAAAGGACATAATCTCCTCGGAGGTATATTATGAAAAGAGCTGATACGAAGGGATATACTCTGATAGAGCTTATCATAGTCCTTGCGATACTCTCGGCCATGCTTCTGATGGCGAGCCTTAGAGCAGATCTTGGGACTGCGGCGCTGAGGAGCGAAGCCCAGAGCGTGATTTCGGCGATGAGATATACAAGGCAGCTGAATGTAAACGGAGAGCTGTCCCAGAGATTCAGGATAATCGCTGAGGATGGGATACTTTATTACTGCGTTCAGAGCAGGACATCTCCGGTAAAGACATATATAAAGACCAGGCTGGACAGTAGCATAATAGTTCAGAAAAAGGCCTCCGCTGATGCGGATTTTGATTCATATCCGGTGCTTGCACAGTATACGGTTGTTAATAAGGGAATCAATTATAATTTTTTCGAGTCTTATTTCAGTGAAAATGCCGCAAAGGGGGATGGAACTCTCCTACTGGAATCAGCGGACAGCAAGCTAATGTATAAGATCACAGTAGTTCCGACATCAGGCAGGATATACATGTATGAGATAAAAAGATAATCAAAATAACAATTAATGCAAGACATAAAATTGTAAATGTAGTATAATGAACTTATCTGATAAAAAGGTGGTGTTTATTTTGCTGCGAATATACAGTAACAAGATTGTACTAAGAGACAGTTTGGATAAAGGATATATTGAGATAGAAGGCAACCGCATAACAGACGTAGTGCTAGGCAGAAAACCTGAAGGTGATTTCATTGACATGACCGGAAAATTTGTGCTGCCTGGACTCATAAACATACATTCGCTCGATTTTGTAAAGGAGATAAGCTCAAAATACATTAAATTCTTTACAGAGGAAAAAGCTTTTTACCAGGTCGAAAAACTGCTTGCAGAGTCAGGCATAACTACGGTTTTTCATACCTTCACGCTTGATAAGTTCAGTGAGGGAAGAGACCTTGAAGAAGTCATAGAAAAACTGACATACGTAAAAAATTACAGAAAAAGAAGATTTCTGATAGATCACAAGGTGCATCTCAAGTTCAAACTTGGAGACATAAATCTCAACAGAAAGCTCAAAGCCCTTTTTGATGCCGAGTGCGTTGATTTCGTTACATGCACGGGGTATCACTCTGAGATTCTTGAGGAATATCAGGAACAGTATTATGCACAGTATCTTCAGAATCAGTTTGAGATAGACGAAGAACTCGCAAGAAAGATAACGGAAAGACTCAGAGAGCTGAGAGAAGAATCGGCGCTCGATGAGCTCTCCTACAAGATGAAATTCGCAAAATCAAGAAAAATCCCATTTGCAGTTTCAAAATGCGAGCTTGTGGAAAAGCTGAAAGAGACATATAAAATAGGTATAGACCTGCTGGTCGATCCAAAAAGCGAGAAATCCATGGAGTATGTGAGCTGCAACAATCTAAGCGCATCAATAGATGTTGAGTCGCTGGTTGATGAAAACAGCATCATAGATTATGTGGACGAGATGGCAGACGACAACATAAACATACTGTCAGCCTCAAACAGGTCAAGGGACATACTGGAGTACGTGTTCAACCTTGAAGGAAATATAGGACTTCCAAAAGCAGTAAGGCTTGCAAGCTACAATCCGGCCATGGCGCTGGGAATGCATGACAAGGGCGAAATTGCGCCAGGAAAGGAAGCGGACATAATAGTTGTAGACATATTCGAGGATCTTCCTATAAATATCATGACCATATCAGATGGCAAGGTAATAGTGAAGTACAATTATAATTAGCATATCATTTACTGAAATATATTTTAAAAAAGCCCTCTGAGTTTATCCTTTGCATAAGATAAACCGGAAGGCTTTTTTACAAGTGAATAAATATCTAAAATAAAATTGCAAAAATACAAGGCATATAGTAAAATTAATAGTTAGAATGAAATTTATTGTCAGGAGAGAAAATTGAATAATACAGATATATTAAATAAAGATAATTCAGGTAAAGCGCTGGATTTTTTGATAGATGAATTAAAACATATACTGAGAGAAGACCAGATAGCAATTAACGAGCCGATGAGAAACCATACCACCTTCAGGATAGGCGGTCCGGCAGACATAATGGTGTTTCCAGAGGAAGAGCTGCAGATTGTGAGCATCATGGAAAAAGCATCAGAAAAAGGGATCCCATGCACCATAATAGGCAATGGATCAAACATACTGGTATCTGACAGAGGAATAAGAGGACTTGTCATAAAGATAGCTGACAGCTTTGCAGGGTGCTCGATAGAGGGTAATGCCGTATGGGCTCAGGCAGGGATAAGGCTGACGGCGCTGTCCAGGCTGATACTCGAAGCCGAGCTTGCAGGATTTGAATTCGCAAGCGGGATACCAGGAACTCTTGGTGGCGGAGTTTACATGAATGCAGGAGCCTATGACTCCGAAATGAAGAACATAGTAAAGAGCGTCAGGGTTATAGATAGAGAAGGAAGAATAACAGAGCTTGAAAATGAGCAGATGAAATTCGGATACAGAAAAAGCCTTGCAATGGAAAAAGGCTATATAGTGCTTTCGGTATGCCTGGAGCTTGAAAAGGGAAGCAGAGACAAGATAAAAGCAAAGATAGATGACTTCACAGAAAAAAGAGTAAGCAAGCAGCCGGTATCAGAGTTCAGCGCAGGATCCACATTCAAGAGGCCTTCTGGCCATTTTGCAGGAAAGCTCATAGAAGAAGCAGGACTCAGAGGCTATACAAAAGGAGATGCAAAGGTATCTGAAAAACACTGCGGATTTGTAATAAACAAGGGAAGCTGCACATTCGAAGAAATGATAATGTTCATCGAAGACGTAAAACGCAGGGTATTTGAAAATTCAGGGATAATGCTCGAAGAAGAGGTCAGGATAATAGGTGAAAGATGAAGTGCATAGCTGAGTATCATACTCATACTAAATACAGTGACGGCAAATCCACCATGGAAGAAAATGTCCTTTTTGCGAGAAAAATAGGACTGAGGAAAATAGGAATATCAGACCATGGATATATGCACAAGGGATTTGGCGTAAAATACAGGGATTATCCAAAGATGAAGGATGAAATAGAGCGTCTCAGGGAAAAGTATCAGGATATAAAGATATTTCTCGGAGTAGAGGCAAATGTGCTCGATGACAGAGGAAACATAGACGTCGATGACTATATAAGAAACTATGTAGACTATGTCATGGCCGGGTATCACTTCGGATCTATGCCTCCAAATATGAGAGGACTCAAAAATCATGTCAGAAACTTCATAAAGCCACTCAAGCCAAGGGAAATGGATTACAACACCAGAGCGCTCGTAAACGCTATGAGGGACAATCAGATATTCATACTGACTCACCCTGGAGACAAGGGAGACGTATATATAGAAGAAGTGGCAAAGATGGCAGAAAAGACGAGTACTGTCCTTGAGATAAATGCTCATCATGACCACCTTTCAAAAGACCAGATAGACAAGATAAAGCACATGGACATAAAGTTTGCCATAGGTTCAGATGCACATCATCATACACATATAGGAATGACGCAGTCTGCTCTCAGCAGAGCTCACAGCGCAGGCCTGAGCAAAAAACAGATAATTAACGTAATTTGATTTTGACCGAAGGAGGAAGAATATGAAATTTGTAATAGTTACAGGCATGTCAGGCTCAGGAAAGAGTGAAGTAATGAGCATATTTGAAGACTTGGGATACTACTGCATAGACAATCTTCCGCCAGAGCTTATTTCAAAGATATATGAGCTGGGAGTACAGTCTCAGGGAACGCTCGACAAGGTAGCGATCGGAATAGACGTAAGAGGATACAAATTCGCTCAGAGCCTCCAGTCTAGCCTGGATTTCATAGAAAGCCAGACGAACAGCAGCGAGATACTCTTTCTCGACTGCAGAGACGAGGTCCTTGTAAGAAGATACAAGATGACCAGAAGAAGACACCCGCTTGCAAACGAAGACAACATAATAAATGGAATACAGAGAGAAAGAGACATGCTTCTGCCGATAAAGAGAAAAACGCAGAAGACCATAGACACGACCAACATGACGGTAAAGGACCTGAGAAAAAGCATACTGGATGCATTTCAGGATGGAAGCAAGAAAAACAACCTCACCGTATCCGTAACGTCGTTTGGGTTCAAGCATGGCATACCAGTGGATGCGGATCTCGTATTTGACGTGAGATTCCTTCCTAATCCTTACTATATACCGGAGCTTAAAGAAAAGACAGGCGATGACGAGGAAGTAAGGAATTACGTTATGGATTCATCTGCAAGCCATGAATTCCTGAAAAAGCTGTATGACATGATCGGATTTCTACTTCCGCATTATGAAAAGGAAGGAAAGACACATCTTGTAATAGCAATAGGATGCACAGGGGGAAGACATCGTTCTGTCACGTTTGCGAATCTGATATATCAGAAATTCGAAGACTCAGAATATAAGATTTTTAAGAAGCACAGGGATATAACGCTTCACTAAAAAATATAAAGATTGGAAATTAACATGGACACTAACAGGACAAATATAGTAGTTTTAGGTGGAGGGACAGGCCAGGGGAACCTTCTCAGAGGATTGAAAAAACATACAGAATCACTCAGCGCCATAGTTACTGTAGCTGATGACGGAGGAGGCTCGGGACTCATAAGAGCTGAAAACAGGATGCTTCCACCGGGAGATATCAGAAACTGCCTGGTATCGCTATCCAATATGGATCCAATCATGGAAAAGCTGATGAGCCACAGATTTGAAAGCGGAAGCCTCAAGAACCAGAGCTTTGGAAATCTTTTCCTGCTTGCGCTCTATGAGATATTCGGCGATTTTGAAAAAGCTGTCGACCATATTTCGGACATGATAGGCGTAAAAGGCAGCGTAATCCCTTCCACCAATGAACAGGTAAGGCTGGTTGCGACGCTTGACAACGGAAACGTGGCCATAGGTGAGTCAAACATAGCCCCAAGCTGCATTACGCAAAAGACATTCATAAAAAAGCTGGAGCTAATTCCCTCAAAGCCTTCTGCCTCATGCAAGGCGGTTGAGAGGATTGCAGATGCGGATATAATAGTTATCGGTCCGGGAAGCCTTTATACAAGCATAATAGCCAATCTCATAATACCGGATATCTCGGAGGCGATAATAAACAGCAGGGCAAAAAAAGTCTTCATATGCAACATAATGAGCGAAGAAGGAGAGACGGACAGGCTCGACTGCTATGGGCATCTTGAAAAGATCACAGACCACGTGAAAAACCTGAAGATAGACTATATGCTCATAAACAACAAAATAATAGAAAGCGACATACTCGAAAGATATGACAGAGAGCACAAGCATCCGGTATATGTTGACGATTCGCAGAGAGCTAAGATCAGGGAGCTTGGCGTCCAGATTATAGAAGACAATCTGCTCAGGGTTTCAGAGACAGGTCAGATAATGCATGACAGTGAAAAGGTGGCAAGAATACTGTTAGATATACTATAGCAGGAAGGAGACGGCGTGAGAATAGAGAAGAGCGCGGGCGGGGTGGTCATTTATGATAATGCCATTCTTCTGCTTAGAAAATACAATGGTGACTGGGTCCTTCCCAAGGGAAGAATAGAAAAAGACGAAAAGATAAAAGAAGCAGCTCTCAGGGAAGTAAAGGAAGAAACGGGAACTCAGGCCGAGGTCATAAAATATCTGGGAGAAATACACTATACCTACAAGGAAAACTGGGACGAAACGAACCGAATCCACAAGACTGTCCACTGGTTCATGATGAAGTCATCAAGCCTGGAGACAGTGCCTCAGAAGGAAGAGGGATTTGTCGAGGCCAGATATATTCAGATGGACAAAGCTATCGAAATCGTAAAGTATGATGATGAGAGAGAAATCATCAAAGTAGCGGTAAGCTATTTCAAAAAAGGTGAAAAATAATGTCATTTTCAGCACAGGTAAAGAATGAGCTGGCAAGAATAATCCATGAAAATCCACAGGTTCAGCTCTCAGAGCTGTCAGCGATAATAAGGATGAGTGGAACGCTCAAGCTTATGGGCTTCAACAAGCTATCATTTGTAATAAATACAGAAAACCCTGCCATCGCACGAAAAGTATTCACGCTCATAAAAAACTGCTTTGGCATAACGGTTGAGATACAGGTCAACAGGCAGAGCAATCTCAAGCGAAACAACACCTATGTGCTCAGCGTCACTTATGACCAGGGAGCAAACGATATACTGGAAAAAGTCGGTATAATAGAAAAAGAGGGAGAGCACCTGAGCTGGGTAAGCACCATTCCAAAGCACCTTGTATCAAGGCAGGATGGAAAAAGGGCATATCTCAGAGGGGCATTTCTCGGGAGCGGATCAGTCTCCGATCCGGCAAAGATGTATCATCTTGAGTTTTCTACCGTAAACATAGAAATAAGCCAGAACCTGAGAAAACTGCTAAACAGCTACAAGCTGAATGCAAAGATAGTAACAAGAAAAAACAACAATGTAGTTTACATAAAGGAAAGCGAACATATAACAGATCTGCTTAACCTGATGGGAGCCTACAATGCGCTCATGCATCTGGAGGACATCAAGATAAAGAAACAGATGAGAAATGACGTTAACAGGCTTGTAAACTGCGAGACAGCTAATCTCAACAAGACGGTGGACACATCGATGCGCCAGATTGAATGCATAAACTATATCATGGAGAAGCAGGGCCTGGATTACCTGCCTGAAAATCTGCATGAAATAGCGATGCTGAGAGTAGAAAACCCGGATATGAGCCTCAAGGAGCTGGGAGAAATAATGGAAACTCCTCTTGGAAAATCAGGAGTGAATCACAGGCTGAAAAAAATCGAGATGATAGCCGAAGAATTAAAGGAGAAGATAGAAAAATGATAAAAGTTGAGTTCGAAATAAAGAACAGGCTTGGACTTCATGCAAGACCGGCAGCAACATTCGTACAGGCCTGCAATAAATACAGATCAGAAATTAACCTTATATTCAACAGCCGTGCAGTAAATGCAAAATCTATAATAGGAGTGCTTGCACTTGGGGTCGCATATGGAGACAGGATAGAAGTCGAAGCAGACGGAGAAGATGAAGAAGCAGCGATTGAAGAAATAAAAGATCTGCTTGAAACAAAGCTTGTTGAGATGAGTTAGAAAATAAACAGATAATATCAGGAGGACGAAATGGAAAAAACAAATGTATTTGATATCTTAAAAGAAAGAGGGTTCATTGCACAGGCTACACATGAAGACGAGATAAGAGATTTGCTTGGAAAAGAAAGCGTTACATTCTATACAGGATACGACCCGACTGCGGACAGCCTTCATGTAGGTCACTTTCTTCAGGCGGTAGCTATGAGACACCTTCAGATGGCAGGACACAGGCCTATAGTGCTTATCGGAGGAGGAACTACAATGGTAGGAGACCCTTCAGGCAGAGCAGACATGAGACAGATGCTTACTCAGGAGCAGATTGCTGAAAATGGTGAGAAATTCAAGGAGCAGCTTTCAAGATTCATAGATTTCTCAGATGACAAGGCAATCATGGCAAACAATGCTGACTGGCTGTTAAAGCTTGAATATATACCATTCCTCAGAGAAGTAGGAGCTCACTTCACAGTAAACAGGATGCTTCAGGCAGAGGCATTCAAATCAAGGATGGAAAAAGAAGGCGGACTGACATTCCTTGAGTTCAACTACATGATAATGCAGGCATATGACTTCCTCAAGCTGAATGAGACTTACGGCTGCAAGATGCAGCTCGGAGGAGACGATCAGTGGTCAAATATAATAGCGGGAACTGACCTGATAAGAAGAAAAGAAGGAAAACAGGCATACGGCATGACATTCAACCTCCTTACGACTTCGGACGGAAAGAAGATGGGCAAGACTATGGCAGGCGCTCTGTGGCTTGACAGAGAAAAGACATCGCCATATGAGTTCTACCAGTACTGGAGAAACGTAGAAGACGCTTCAGTAGAAAAATGCCTGGCACTACTGACATTCCTGCCTATGGAAGAGGTAAGAAGACTCGGAGCGCTCGAAGGAGCAGAAATCAACATGGCCAAGGAAGTGCTTGCATTCGAGGTCACAAAGATGGTACATGGAGAAGAAGACGCAATAAGCGCACAGACAGCAGCAAGAGAGCTTTTTGCAAACAAAAACGGAGCAAGCGAGAATGCCCCTACTACAGAGATAGCTGTAGCCGAGCTTGAGAATGGCATGACAATAATAGATGCGCTAAAGGTTACAGGACTCGTTCCTTCAAACAGCGAAGCAAGAAGGCTCATAACACAGGGCGGAGTACAGGTAAATGACGAAAAGATAACTGATCCTGCATTTTGTCTCAGCGCTGATATGGCAAATGATGGAATAATAATGATCAAAAAAGGCAAGAAGACCTTCCATCAGATAAAGCTTGTATAAAAAAATATTGCCAGGTTTTATAAAAAGTATTTACAAAAATAGAAAAATAGAATATAATACTATTACCTTTGAGGGAGTAGTTAGCAATCAGTTACTTGAAAGTAACGATTGTTGTGAATGTCAACATCGTGATTGAAAAATCTGGCATCATATTAAATAACCAGACTCAGGGACAGGATTATTCTGTCTCTGAGTTTTTTTTGTAAAATTGGTTATAATAAATAAAGGTGCGCTTAATTGGAGAAAGGAAGAGGACATGAATTATTTTAATCAGGATCCATCACAAGTGATGAGCGAGCTGAGAACGACACCAGAAGGACTCAGCAGCACGGAAGTAAAAGGAAGGATAGAGGAAAGCGGCTACAATGAGCTTAAAGAGGGGAAGAAAAAATCCACTCTTGAGATGTTCATAGAGCAGTTCAAGGACTTTTTGATTATTATTCTTATAATAGCCGCAGGGATATCCTTTGCCTTTGGAGAACAGAAGAGTGCAGTTACGATCGGAGTAGTTCTCATACTCAATGCCATACTTGGAGTAGTTCAGCAGAAAAAAGCAGAAAGCTCGCTGAACAGCCTCAAGAAGCTGTCAGCACCTTCAGCAAAAGTAATCAGGGACGGGCAGTCGCTTTCGATACCGGCGAGAGAGCTGGTTATAGGAGACATAGTAATGCTTGATGCAGGAGACTATATCCCGGCAGACGGAAGGATAATCGAATCGAGCAGCCTTCAGGTAATAGAGAGCTCGCTCACAGGAGAATCCACTGCAGTAGACAAGATGGCAGATGTCATAGAAAAAGAAGAAGTACCACTTGGAGACATGGTGAACATGGTGTTCTCATCAGGACTAGTGACATACGGAAGAGCGAGATTTGTCGTTACGCATACCGGAATGGATACGCAGATAGGTAAGATTGCTACCCTCATCCAGAGCGCAAAGGAGAGAAAGACTCCACTTCAGGAAAGACTGGATGACTTCAGCAAGAAGCTAGGAATAGGAATCACTTTCATATCTGTAGGGATATTTGCGCTCAACATGATGAGAAATGCAGACTTCATAGACGCCTTCATGTTTGCGGTAGCCCTTGCAGTAGCAGCCATACCAGAGGCGCTCGCATCGATAGTTACCATAGTAATGGCAGTAGGTACGAGCAAGATGGCAGCCAAAAATGCCATAGTAAAGAAACTTCCTGCAGTAGAGACTCTAGGCGGAGCATCCATAATATGCTCAGACAAAACAGGAACGCTCACGCAGAACAAGATGACCGTAGTCCATACCTTCACTATAGACGGTCTGGACATGGCGATAGAAAAAAATACTAACGCAGAGACCATGGTAGGCGTATCGGTACTTGCCAACGACTCCAGCATAGGCAGCGACGGCAAGGAAATAGGGGACCCAACCGAGACAGCCCTCCTCAACTTTGCAATAAAAAACAAGATGGACCTGGCAAGAATCAATAAAAAATATCAGAGGCTTGCAGACCTGCCTTTTGATTCAGACAGAAAGCTGATGTCCACACTCCACAACTTCAAGGAAAGAGACCATATATTCACAAAAGGCGCTCCGGATGTCCTGCTTAAGCGAAGCACCAGGATACTTCGCGAAAATCAGGTATATGACATGACCGAAGAGGAAAGAGAGATCTTCATAAGGCAGAACCACAACTTCTCTTCACAGGGGCTAAGAGTGCTGGCATTCGCCATGACAGAGCATATAGATGAAGAGCTTGACCTCGAGGATGAAAAGGACTATATCTTCATAGGACTCATGGCAATGGTAGACCCTCCGAGAGAAGAGGTAAAGGATGCCATCGCAAGAGCGAAAAAAGCCGGAATAAAGACGATAATGATAACGGGAGACCATAAGATAACTGCATCATCAATCGCAAAGACACTGGGCATAATGGAAGAAGGAGACATAGCGATAGACTCTATTGAGTTCGAAGACATGACTGAGCAGGAATACGCAGAAAAGCTTGAGAGAATAAGCGTATATGCGAGGGTTTCGCCTGAAAATAAGATAAGGATAGTTCAGGCATGGCAGGACAGAGGCCAGATTGTTGCCATGACAGGAGACGGAGTAAATGACGCTCCGGCGCTGAAGCAGGCAGACATCGGGGTTGCTATGGGAATTACCGGCACAGATGTATCAAAGGATGCAGCGGCAATGGTGCTTGCAGATGACAACTTTGCTACCATAGTTGAGGCGGTATCAGAGGGAAGAACTGTATATGAGAACATAAAAAGAGCCATACAGTTCCTGCTTTCAGGAAACCTCGGAGGAATACTGACAGTTCTCTACGCAGCGATATTTGCGCTTCCAAATCCATTTTCAGCGCTTCACCTTCTGTTCATAAACCTTGTTACAGACTCTCTGCCAGCCATAGCGCTTGCATTCGAGCCTTCTGACGAGAGCCTCATGGATTCAAGGCCGAGAAAGAAGAATGAGAGCATATTTGCAGGCGGGATTATCTGGAAGATAACTATGCAGGGATTCCTGCTTTCTGTAGTTACGACTGTTGCCTTCCTGATAGGATTAAAGAGTGCAGATACAAAGACAGCTCAGACCCTCGCATTCACAACGCTGTGCCTTTCAAGGCTTGCATATGGATTCTATGTAAGAAGCAACAGACCAGTGCTTCAGGTAGGACTGCTTACGAATAAATTCATGATAGGAGCCGTAGCGGTTGGAGTGCTTCTTACGGTACTTGTGCTCACAGTGCCAGTTATATCGGATATATTTGAGGTAACAAAACTTTCAGCAGATCTTGTGAAATACCTCTTCATACTTCCGATTATTCCGCTCGTAGTAATGGAAGCTACAAAGTATTTCCAGAAACATACAAAATTCTAATTACAGCATTGATATATTATCAGACCTCACATTTGCCGGGGTCTGATTTTTTGTAAATTCATATATTAAGATAAAAATATATCAAAAGGTACGGATTAATGTAAATATGTACGCCGAATATTGACAACATTGTTCTATTCTGTTATTGTAAGTATACAAAAACAACAGAAATACAGATTTTTTTATAAAAATTGGTAAAATTATTAAAATTATTAAAATAATTGTAGCAATGCAATAAAATAAATTGTATAATAATATTTAAACATAAAATATGTGCATCCAATAGATGCAAAGTCCAACGCTCATATAGGCTGACAGAATGGGTCAGTGTATCTACCAAAAACCGTATTTTTGACTATGAGTGCTTTGTTTGAGTACCCCTCACACATGCACCCCGTGTATCAGTGTGAGTTTTTTTATACATTTTTATTAATTTATATTTTACAAAAGGAGTAAAAAATGGCAAAGTTATTAAAAGAAGCGTTAACATTTGACGATGTGCTTTTGGTACCTCGGGAATCCAATGTATTACCAAAGGACGTAAGTCTGGAGACATTTCTTACTAAAAAGATCAAGCTTAACATACCTGTTATAAGCGCTGGAATGGACACGGTAACGGAGCACGAAATGGCGATTGCGATTGCAAGACAGGGTGGAATAGGAATAATACACAAGAACATGTCCATACAGGAGCAGGCAGAAGAAGTGGATAAGGTAAAGCGTTCAGAGCATGGCGTAATAACAGACCCATTTTATCTCAGTAAAGACAACACAATAGAAGAAGCAGATGCGCTCATGGGAAGATTCAGAATATCCGGAGTTCCTATAGTAGATGACACTCATACACTGATTGGTATAATTACAAACAGGGATATCAGATTTGAGCAGGACTTCAGCAAAAAGATAGAAGAATCAATGACATCAGAAAATCTCATCACTGCAAGAGAAGGCGTATCTCTTTCGGAAGCTCAGGAAATCCTAAGAAAGCACAAGATAGAAAAGCTTCCTATAGTAGATGCGGAAAACAAGCTCAAAGGACTCATAACAATCAAGGATATCGAAAAGAAGATAATGTTCCCGGATTCGGCTACAGATGAAAACGGAAGACTTTTATGCGGCGCCGCAGTAGGCGTTACAGAGGACATGCATCAGAGAATAGATGCCCTCGTAGCTGCCAAGGTAGACGTAATAGTAATAGATACAGCTCACGGACATTCAAAGGGAGTAATAGAGGCAGTAAAAAAGGCAAAGCTGACATATCCTGAGCTTCAGATAATAGCAGGAAACGTAGCGACCAAAGAAGCGACCAGAGCCCTTATTGAGGCTGGAGCCGACTGCGTTAAGATTGGAATAGGACCAGGGTCTATCTGTACCACAAGAGTAGTGGCAGGCGTAGGCGTGCCTCAGATAACAGCTGTAATGGACTGCTACGAAGAAGCCAGCAAAACAGGGACTCCAATCATCGCAGACGGAGGAATCAAGTACTCAGGAGACATAGTAAAGGCAATAGCAGCAGGAGGATCAGCAGTTATGCTCGGATCTCTTCTTGCAGGAACCAAGGAATCTCCAGGAGAAATGATAATATATAAAGGAAGATCATTCAAGTCATACAGAGGCATGGGTTCTCTTGCAGCCATGGAAAAGGGCTCAAAGGACAGATACTTCCAGAAGGATTCAAAGAAACTCGTTCCAGAAGGCGTAGAAGGAATGGTAGCCTACAAGGGAGAAGCTTCAGATCTTATATTCCAGATGATAGGCGGACTGAGAGCAGGAATGGGATATTGCGGCGCAGCTACAATAAAATCATTGATGGAAGACTCAGAATTTGTTAAAATAACAGCAGCGGGACTTATCGAAAGCCATCCGCATGATATAACAGTTACAAAAGAAGCACCAAACTACAGTGCTCAGGCAGGAGAATAGAAAATGAAAAATGAAATGGTTCTGGTAATAGACTTTGGCGGGCAGTACAATCAGCTGATTGCAAGAAGAGTAAGAGAATGCAATGTATACTGCGAAGTACATCCGTATAAGATAAGCATCGATAAGATAAAAGAACTCAATCCAAAAGGAATAATATTCACAGGCGGACCAAACAGCGTTTACGAAGAAAACTCGCCTCAGATAAACAAGGCCGTATTTGAGCTTGGAATACCTGTGCTTGGATTATGCTATGGAATGCAGCTGATGGCGCATACTCTTGGAGGCAAGGTAATGCAGGCAGAGGCGAATGAATTCGGAAAGACGGAGACGAAATTCGACACAACATCACCGCTCTTCAAGTCCCTTCCAGAAGAAGGCATAGTATGGATGAGCCACGTGGATTATGTAGCTCAGATGCCAGAAGGATTTGAAAAAGTAGCAAATACAAAGGACTGCCCGGTTGCAGCTATGCAGAACAAAGAAAGAAAGCTTTATTCAATGCAGTACCACCCGGAAGTAAACCACACGCAAAATGGCGTGGACATGATAAAGAACTTCCTGTTTGAAGTTTGCGAGTGCGCAGGCGACTGGACAATGGAAAACTATGCAAAAATAGCAATAGATACAATCAGAAAACAGGTAGGAAGCGGAAAGATACTTCTTGCGCTTTCAGGCGGAGTAGATTCATCAGTAGTTGCAGGACTTATCTCAAAGGCAGTAGGAGACCAGCTTACATGCATATTCGTTGACCATGGCCTGATGAGAAAGGACGAAGGAGACGAGGTAGAGGCAGCATTTGCAAACTCAGGAATGCACTTTATCAGAGTAGATGCAGAAAAGAGATTCCTCGACAGACTTGCAGGAGTAGATGATCCGGAGACAAAGAGAAAGATAATAGGCGAAGAATTCATCAGAGTATTCGAAGAAGAAGGAAAGAAAATCGGAACAGTAGACTTCCTTGCACAGGGAACTATATATCCGGATGTAATAGAGAGCGGCGCAGGCGATGCGGCCGTAATCAAGTCACACCACAACGTTGGAGGACTTCCTGACTTCGTAGACTTCAAGGAGCTTGTAGAGCCGCTCAGACTTCTTTTCAAAGACGAAGTAAGAAAGCTTGGACTCGAAATCGGACTTCCAGAGTACCTTGTATGGAGACAGCCATTCCCGGGACCAGGACTTGCGATAAGAGTAATGGGCGAGATAACAAAAGAAAAACTAGATATCCTCAGAGAAGCAGACTTCATATTCAGAGATGAAATCGCCAAAGCAGGCATGGACAGAGATATACACCAGTACTTTGCAGTGCTTACAACAACAAGGACAGTTGGAGTAATGGGAGATTTCAGGACATATGACTACACACTTGCACTAAGAGGAGTAACTACTACAGACTTCATGACAGCAGACTGGGCAAGAATACCATATGATGTCCTCGAAAAAATCTCAAGCAGGATAGTAAATGAAGTAGACCACATAAACAGAATCGTGTACGACATAACCTCAAAACCGCCAGCAACAATAGAGTGGGAATGACGATTGCGAACGCTACAACCCTTGATTTTACTGGGTTTGTGAGGTGTTGAAAGTGATTTTGACTCCATTTTGACTCATTTTATTAGTGATAATAGTGATACAGTATAAAAAACCAGATAAATTAAGGGGAATCTCGTGAGAGATTCCCCTATTTCATGGTATAAAGAATCATGTTTTAAAACGCAAATTTTTGAGGTTTGAAAATAGAAAAAAGGTACTAAAAAATCCTGAATTCGATTGGATGTGAATTCAGGATTTTTTAGTATATACTTTTTGACTGATGCGCAATCTTTATTGGGGTGCTCTTCAATTGCGATTATTAACAACAAATTTTTTATACCTTGTAAATATTTTTTCGTCGGGTAAAAAATTTTCTTGATGCATTCCAAGTTCAATAGCTTCTTCTAAGATTGCTTCATTTACTTTATAGTGAATATTCCCTTTTTTCATAAACATAATAAGTTCTTTATATTCAGTTATATAATATCCTCCAACGCGACAAAGCATTCTCTGTTGCCCAATTCCCCAATCTTTATCATTATCTCTAGGCCTATCAAACCAAGCATCAATAGGATATTCCTCTTGAATTTCCTCTATCTCTTCGTCTGTAACATCAAAATAAATAATTGGATTTGATTTATTGATGCCCGGAAAAATATCTTTAGCGAGTAAATAAGCCTCATTTATTCGATCTTGTTCAGCTTTATCGATTGCGCTGAGAACTCCCATTGTGGGTGCTATTTCTTTAATGCGTTTTCCAAGGTCGATTGTAGTTTTAATTTGAAAAAGCGGATCTTTCTGTGAATTTCTTATGGCAGGTTTATATTGCGCGTGTGTTTTTTCATAATCATCAATAACGTCAGCCCAATGGTGACTTTCTTCGGCATATGCATTAATATATTTAAATATGTCGTCAGATTCTAAAGGGTCAGTAATCTCAATAGACATTTCTCCTATTGAATTTAAACCAGTTGCTGTAAGATTTGCTGAGCCAACAATGAATTTTGTTTCGCAGTCATTCCAGAAAAGATAACATTTTATATGAAATTCTGGATCTGTAGGCATTAATAATTGAAAATCACATTTGGGCATGTTATCAATAAAATCTAAAATTAATCTTATTGCTTTTGGTGAAGTAAAATAATTTTTTATGCCCACTATGATAGTTAAATCAATATCATTTAGGTTTATAAGTTTACTAAGAGATTCAATTAAGATTTTTGCCCCTTCTTCTGTTAAAAATGCTGAGCATAATGCTGATCCATCCCAAATGGTTTCTTCAAATAAGAAATTTAGTCTTTCTTTTAAATTTAGAACTGTACTAATTTTATTGGAATCACCAATTATCATATTTTCCCCCCATCCTTATCTACAAAAAACCCCTCAAACTCACAATCCAAAGCCTTTGCAATCGCTTCTAATTCATTCACAGAGAAGTTATCTCTTTTGAATTTATTTGCCATGTTCTGATTTGTGGTTTTAAGTCTCTTGCTAAGTTCTACTATCGTTACATTCTTTCTTTTTAGTAAAATCCGAATTTTTTCACCCATAGTTAATTTCATTAATTATCACCTACCTTGCACAATAAATCGAAATTTTCAGTCTTAATATATTCTACACCAGCAGAAGCAAAACTTCCAGTAACTTTATTGCAATCATGCAAGTTTTGCCTTATTATATGTGTTAAGGAGAGTGAAATCATGAAACAAGAAATAAGCTGGAAGATAAGCGTTCCGATTTTCAGAAACAGCATAATAATTAAGCAGCTCGCAATTGCCATAGGGATTCCTTTTGGAGCTGTAGGTCTCATAATTGCAATGACTTCAGGCGCAAGCCGGGATACGTTTTATGCGATAGGCCTTATTGCAGCGCTTATGCTGTTCACGTGGATTTTCATCATGGCAGTTTACAGAGGCAGATATGAGGCGGAGTTCGTTCTTGATGAAAAAGGAGTTACTTGCCGCACACAGGAAAAGCAGAGAAACAAGAACCGGATTATCAATACTTTGACGGTGATTTTAGGATTTATTTCCGGAAAACCTGCCGTTTCAGGAGCAGGAATGCTTGCGCAGTCAGGGCAGAAAGTATTTATAAGGTGGAAGGATGTACGGAAGCTGAAAACTGATTCAAAAGGAAAGAGCATTTATATTAAGGGAAATTTTATGGAGCAGATTGCAGTGTTCTGTACAGATTCTAATTACAAGGAAGCTGTGGAATTTGCAATGTCGAAATATAAAAAATTTTAAAAAAATTGTTGACATAATATAAAATAACATGTATTATCTAAAATAATAAAATTAAACTATACTTAAATAGTAAGGAGGTATCAACGATGAGGTTAAATTACAGGCAAAGCAGGACAAGGTATAATGAAAATTTAATATCAAGTATCGTTGATACAGACAGTAGCTATGGAAGTAATTGCAGCGAGCCAGTGAAGGTGTGAGACTGGCATTAGGACTATGAGTGAAAAGGACTGTTGAGATTGAATCGACAAAGCCGTAAGGCAAGTATCGATCACGTGACATGCGTTAAATGTTTTTAAGCGAACCTGATTATATGATTTTATTATACAATTGGATAACAGGTTAATTAGAGTGGTACCGCGGGTTTTTACAGCTCGTCTCTTTTAAGAGGCGGGCTTTTTTGTTGTAATAATTTAAATTTTAATGAAAAAAGGAGATAAGAGAATGAAAATTGTAAATTCATGGAATGATTTTGACCCACTGAAACACGTTATTGTAGGCAGAGCGGATAATTGCTGCATTGCACCATCTGAGCCGGCTTCAAAGGCCAAGGTGCCGCTGGACAGTCCGATGAGAGGAATGACGGGTCCAAGACCACTGGATACTGTCGAAAAAGCAAATGCTCAGCTTGAAAACCTGGTCAAGATACTTGAAAGTCATGGAGTAAAGGTGGACAGACCGGAAGCGCTTCAGTGGAATCAGGCAGTAGTTACGCCGCATTTCATGACAGGCAGCATGTTTGGATGCATGCCTCCAAGAGACGTACTTTTGACTATAGGAAGTGATATCATCACTGCACCGATGTCCTTCAGATCCAGATTCTTTGAGCACTATGCATATTCAAAAAATCTCAGAAGCTATTTTGAAAATGACCCGGATTTCAAATGGATAGCCGCACCTCGTCCTGAACTTGGCGATTCATCCTATGACATGCATTATTTTGATGACAAGGTCACTGAGGAGATACTGCTTGAGCGTACTGCCAAACTTCATATGGTGACTACTGAACACGAGATAATTTTTGACGCCGCCGATGTATTGCGTCTGGGCAAGGATTTGTTTGTTCAGCACGGGCTTACTACAAATAGAAAAGGCATGGAGTGGCTGAGAAGAATGTACCCTGACATGAGAGTGCATGCAGTAAACTTCCCGGGAGATCCATATCCAATCCATATAGATGCAACCTTTGTGCCGCTTAAGCCAGGCCTGATACTGAACAATCCTTTGAGAAAGCTTCCTAAGGAGCAGAGAAAGATCTTTGAAGCTAATGACTGGGAAATCGTAGATGCGGCTATGCCATCTCACGAGCAGCCGCCTGAGCTGTGTTACTCAAGTGTATGGCTGTCAATGAACTGCCTTGTGCTTGACCATAAAACAGTACTGGTAGAAGAAAGCGAAAAGGCGCAGCAGGAGCAGATGGATAAACTGGGGATGAATGTAATACCTGTGCCGTTCAGAGACGCATACGCCTTTGGAGGCGGACTGCACTGCGCAACTGCGGACGTATATCGAGAGGGTGATTGCCTTGATTATTTCCCGAATCAGGTTGAAGATCCGACGCTGGTAACATTTAAAGGAAAATAGGATATAAACGGGGCCAGAATATTTCTGGCTCCGATAAAATAAACTGCATTATAGAAGGAGGCAAATATGACTGGATCATGGGCGATTAATATGTTTATTTCAGGATGTGCGATTATGATGGCGGTGTCCATAGGTTTTTATTTTTATAAAGAAGTTATAATGCCAGGAAGAGGTGATTTCAGTGATATTTAACTGGATTGTATTCATTATTGCCTCGGCGGGTCTTATTGGAGTTGGGGTCTGGTCAAAAAACAAGATACAGAAACAGACCGCTGAAGGAGGTGAGGGGTTTCTTCTGGGTGGCAAGCAGATAGGCGCATTTGTAGGAGCCGGGACTCTTATGGCCACTGGTTACAGCGGGTGGGGATTCATTGGCTCTCCGGGAACTGCATACGCATTTGGCTCTATAGAAGTACTTGCCAATTTCTTCTTTGCACCTGCAATAGTCTTTGGTACATTGTTTTTTGCAAACTTCATGAGAAAAAATGCGGAGAAGAGCGGTGGCCTTACAGTGCCTGAATACCTCTCTACAACCCATAAGGGAACTGACATGCAGAGACGGGCAGTGCATTTCATCGCAGGGCTTGCAACATTTGTATTTTTATCAGTGTATATGGTTGGACAGATAAGAGCGGTGGGACTGGTAGCATCTGAATGGCTTCAGATTCCTGAAATATATGCATCTGTGGTCCTGCTTCTGGTAGTTACCGTATTTACGATGCAGGGTGGGCTTCTGGCGGTGGCGCTGACGGATACCATAATGTGTATTGGCATGATTATAGCTTCGATTATAGTATTTGGAGTTATCATAAAGGATGTTTCGCTGGGCGAGATGATATCGACGGTAGGAAAAATAAATACTGAATTAATAAATCCTACGTCATCTGCACCTTATGGAAATTCCAAATACAGCGTGTTTCTTGTGTTTATATATGCTCTTCTGTTTACGACGACTCTTCCATATATGTCGGTAAGATTTCTTTCGCTAAAGAAGGATATTAAAGTTCATGAAATGGCACTTTATATGGCTCCAATGGGAATAATACTGAGCCTGATACCTTTTGTGGGAATGTATATGCTGTATAAAAATCCGATGCTTGCAAATCCGGACAGCGCTATGCCGGTGTTTCTTAAAACTTATCTGCCACCGGCTGTAGGAGGAATTATCACACTATTTATATTGTTTGCCATGCTCTCTACCATAAGCTCGGTACTTCAGGCACTGGCCTCGTCTCTTTCATACGATATGCTCGTCTCCCTTTCAAACGGAGACTCAAAACCAAATGATAAAATTAATCGAATCATCGTTATGTTCACGGCTTTAATGGGACTTTTTCTTACATTCGTGGCTCCTCAGGGGATGCTGAATCAGGTGGCATATATAGGAACAGGCGGACTTATATCGATGTTTGTAGGACCTACGATAATGAGAACGCTGGTGACAGCGGATTTAAGAACCTGCCTTGCTTCAATGGCTACAGGGTTCGCAGCCAATCTATTGCTGGTCTTGAAGTTTAATGTAGGCTGGGTAGAGGCGCCGATTCTGGCGGGAATGGCGGGATCTGCAGTGTATCTCATTATGGGTTTTTCAGCCAGAAGAGAAAATTTCAGTTAATATAAATTTGATATTCTGGGTATAATATAGCTGCAGGTATTTTCTGCGGTCAACTAACCCTCGACTAAAGTCGAAGGCTTGATGTGGACCCGTTTTTCGGGTCTATCAAAGGCCTGGTTGATTAGCCTGAGTGCTTAGGGCACTACGTTGTTTTTGTCATAACACCTATGGACGCTTATCCTAATCCGTAGCTCTGTTGTTTGTGGTTAAAAGCTTTTTAGGGTTAATAAAAGCGGTGCCGCAGGCGTAAAAAGCAATTACAACATTGGCGAAGGGTATTTTACCAGTTCTTTAACTGGCATTATGTATTAAGTTATATTAAAAGGAGAAATATTGTGGTCTATATTTTAAGTAAAGAAGGTAAGCCTCTTATGCCTACTAGTAGGCATGGGAAAGTAAAACATCTCCTGAAGTCGAATAGGGCTAAAGTAGTCAAAAGAACACCTTTCGTGATTCAGTTACTTTATGACACAACTGAATATGTACAACCAGTTACTTTAGGTGTTGATGCAGGGAGTAAGATTATTGGGCTTAGCGCCACAACTGAAAATGATGAGTTATTCGCATCTGAGGTTACTTTGAGAAACGATATAGTAGAGCTGCTTTCAACTCGAAGACAAAACCGAAGAACCAGAAGAAATCATCTTCGCTATAGAGAGCCTCGTTTTAACAATAGGACTAAATCTGAAGGCTGGCTGGCTCCATCTGTTCAGCATAAAGTGGATAGTCATCTAAGGGTGATTGCTGATATTTACAAGATACTGCCAATCACAAAGCTCATTATAGAAACTGCGAGCTTCGATATTCAAAAGATTCGAGACCCACAAATCAGTGGAGCAGAATATCAACAGGGTGACCAAATGGGTTTTTGGAATGTAAGGGAATACGTCTTGTTTAGAGATGGTCATATATGTCAACACTGTAAGGGCAAGTCTAAAGACAAAAGACTAAACGTCCATCACTTAGAAAGTCGTAAAACCGGAGGGAATTCCCCGGCTAACTTAGTAACACTTTGTGAAACCTGCCACAGCGATTTTCATAAAGGCAAGATTGAGCTTAAGATAAGTAGTAGTAATTCCTTTAGAGATGCAGCCTTCATGGGTATTATGAGATGGGAGGTATACAATAAGCTGAGAGAAATATACCCTAATGTATCAATGACATATGGATATATAACTAAAAACAACAGAATAAACAGTAAAATAGAAAAGACGCACAACGCAGATGCCTTTTGTATTACAGGAAACCTAAGTGCTAAAAGAAGTGATGTTATTTATTTGCAAGTTTTCAAGAGAAAACATAATAGGCAAATTCACAAAGCTAACTTCCTTAAAGGCGGTAAAAAGAAGTTGAACCAATCACCTTACGTGGTAAAAGGGTTTAGGTTGTTTGATAAGGTTAAGCATGGCAATACAGAGTGTTTTATCTTTGGAAGAAGAGCTACCGGGTATTTCGATTTGCGTAAATTAAATGGTACATCCATTCACAAGAGTGCAAGTGTTAAGAATATTAAATTATTGGAAAAACGAAGTACACTACTAATAGAGAGGCAGGTGACATCAAGAGTTCTCATCTCATGACTAAAGTCACGGGTCTCCGAACTCTTGAAAATATATGAACTGGTTATCATGGATTATATTTGGTGGTCTTGCAGGATGGGTGGCAAGCATCATAAGCAAGAAGAATGAAAACATGGGTATGATGAAGAACATCATTGTAGGTATAGTGGGAAGCTGGGTCGGTGGTTTTCTCATGAGCTTTCTTGGAGCTCCGGGAGTCACAGGATTTAATCTTCGAAGCTTTGCCGTTGCAATAATAGGATCCTGTGCTCTGCTCTGGTTCTTTAATGCTGTAAACAAAAAATAGGGACTGATATAGGAAATGCCATAAGGACATTAGTTCTTATGGCATTTTTGAGCTTATTCAGATTCTACTGTCTTGTATAGACAACCTCTCCGTTTATCATGGTCATATCTACTCTTACGTCCTTTATCTGCGCTGGATCTATTTCAAATATATCTCTGTCAAGCACGGCGAGATCAGCTGCGTAGCCCGGCATCAGCCTTCCCTTGAAATCTTCCCTGAACTCATTGTATGCGCTTCCAGTCGTGTAGCAGTCTATCGCATCTGAGATATCCATTCTTTCCTCTGGGCAGAATCCGCCTTCCGGAGTTCCATCAAGTCGCTGCCTTGTTACAGCGCAGTACAGGTTTTCCCATGGATTAAGATCTTCTACCGGGGAGTCCGTTCCAAAGCTGACTGGCGTTCCAAGCTGGTAGAGGGTGTTAAATGCATAAGACGTTGAGGCGAGGTGTTCACCTACTCTGTCTTCTACTATCTGGATGTCATAGTCAAGGAATATCGGCTGATAAAGCACTGGGATTTTAAGCGCTGCTATTCTTTCAAGCTGCTGAGTGCTTGTTATCTGGCAGTGGACTATGCCGTGTCTCAGGGTATTTTCGCCGCCGTTCATCTGCTGTTCATAAGCATTTATGAGCATCTCCACTGCTCCGTCTCCGATTGCATGTGTAACTACTCTTATATTGTGCTGGCTGGCAAGACTCAGTATATCATCCAGCTGTTCCTGCGACAGAACGCTTACGCCTCTTGTGCCTGGCTCATCGTGATAGTCGCTCAGCATGAAGGCTGTCCTTGCTCCGAGCGAACCGTCTATGAAAAGCTTTAGCGCTCCTCTTGAAAGGAATTTTTCATCATAGCCGTCTGAGTTCAATTCGGTATTTATATAATCCTCAAGTCCTGAGATATCCTGAAAATTGAACTGGTGAGAGAATCTCAGCCTTGTCTTGTTATCCGCATAGATGTTTCTTATTACTTTGAATATCCTCTGGGCGTCTACATTTTGAATATCGCATGACTGAACCGAAGTAAGGCCCATGCTTATTGCATAATCTGCGGCTGTGAGAAAATCCTTTTCAATATCCAGGTCCGTCTTTTCTGGGATTACGGTGTCTAGAAGCGCTGTTGCGCTTTCGCAGAATATGCCGTCTGGCTGTCCGTCCTCGCCAAGCTGGATAACGCCGCCTTCTACCGTCGTGGTTTCGTCTACGCCGAGCATCTCTATGGCTTTGCTGTTGCCTGTTGCCATGTGTCCGCAGACTCTTACGAACACTATGGGGATATCTGTTGATATCTGATCCAGATCATGCCTGTTTATCATTCTTTTTTCGCCTGTCACAAAGTAGTCCTGATTCCAGCCTCTTCCATATAGTGCGGCCGTACCTGGGTTTGCTTCGAGGTGGTTTTTTCCGATTTCGATGATTTCTTCTATTGACCTTGCCTGGTTCAGCTTGCATGAGCGCATCGTGGTTCCGACATATGAAAGGTGAAGATGGCTGTCGTTGAGCCCGGGGATTACAGTCTTTCCGCCAAGGTCGATATGGTTTTCATATGAAGCGCTCTCGAAGTCGCTGTTTGATCCAGTCTGCACTATGATTCCGTCCTGGATCAGCATTGCCTCATGAAAGAGGCCTTTTTCTACATAAATTTTTCCGTTTGTGATTAATGTGTTCATGATTTTCCCCCTATATATTCTGAATTTTTCTGTTACGTCTGTCAAAGTAAAGATAGAATAGAACGCCCACTGCAGGTACGCCAAGTCCTATAAGTGATGTCAGAGGATCCTCTGAAAAAGTATTTACGAGAAGTCCTGCGAAAATCAGTACTGTTATTATAACTGTGAATGGATAAAGGAATACTTTGTAAGGTCTTTCCATATCCGGATATTTTCTTCTGTATATGAATACTGCAAATACGCTGAGAGTGTTGAACAGCATTCCGGTAAAAACTACCAGCGATGTAAGCTGATTGAGGTCTCTCAGCATTACAAGCACTATTGAAATAGCTGCCTGCACAAGCAGCGGTATATATGGAACTCTGTGAACAGGGTGAAGCTTCTTGAAGCTGTTAAAAAAGTGCCCTCCCTCGCTCATGGCATAGTACATTCTCGGAAATGCCAGAATGCAGCCGTTGAGAGATCCAAACATCGCGATGACCATTGCCGACATTACAAGCAGGCCGCCGGCATCACCAAGCAGCATCTTTGCTGCATGTGTACCCAGATAAAAGTCATCATTTGCCAGCAGGGTCTCTATCTGGTCAAAAGGTATTACTTTGTATATAGCATAATTGAAAAGCGTGTACAGCACGGTTATAGATACTATAGATATTATGATTGCAAGAGGAAGATTTCTTTTTGGGTTCTTTACTTCTTCGGCTACGGTGTTGAGATTTGTCCATCCTTCATATGCCCATAGAGTTGCGACTACTGCAAATGCAACCATGCTGAAAATAGAACCGAGGTCAGTCTCTCCTGTTACAGGCTTGAGGCTGAGGTCTGGGCTTACATTTCCCATAGCCAGTCCAAGCACAAGGATTATTATTATCGGTATCATCTTAGCTACCATTGAGATGTTCTGAACGATTGAGCCGGATTTGACTCCAAAGTAGTTTACTGCGGTAAGCCCGATTATAAGGATTATCGCTATGATTTTTATCTGCATTTCTCCAAGCGGCACGAGATTAGTAAGGGCACTCGGGAGCGCTATAGCTATTGCAGCGATCGATCCGGGGCCAGCTATCAGCCAGCTGTTGAATCCGTTCAGGAAGCCTACGAGAGGAGAGTATGCGTTGTTAAGATATACAGTTGAACCTCCTGCTCTTGGATCCGAAGCTCCAAGCTCAGCATAACATATTCCGCCCAAAAGCGATACGATTCCTCCGATTACCCAGCTGAGAAGCGCAAGGCCCATGCTCATTCCTGTTCTCATAAGGACATATGATCCGAGGTAGAATATTCCTGAGCCGATCATTATTCCGCCCAGTATGCTTATGCCTCCAAAGAGGCTTATTTCTTTCTTGAATTCAGCAGCACCGGGCTGGCTGATATTTGAATTGCTGTTTATTACAGCTTGATTTGTTGTGATTGCAATGTCGCTCATTGTTTTTTCTCCTTAATGAATTAATTTGTTTTTAGATAAAATAAAACCTGACGGATAGTCAGGTGATTTTAAACATGGCAATGCCAAGATAATCACTCTCCCTTCTGGCTCTGTGTGAGATAGCGCAACATCAAAGTATCGAGCGAAATACTAAGATGACAGTCCTGCACCTGTTTGATGCAGACCCAGCAATAGACTTTGGTATCTAAAGCTTCGGCGATCGCTCCTTTCACAATACTTCACAGGATTCCGTCCTCTGTATTGCTAATCATAGAAATCGCGCCTCTACCTCACCCGGAAGGATGAGGATTTTTATATTAAATTATTGTTTATCATAATAACACAGTATTTTCATACATGTCAACAAAAAAATGAAATTATTTTGCTGAAATTTGGTATACTATAGATATAGATAAACAGTCGGGGAGGTTTCAAATGAATGTATTGAGAAAGATCAATTACAGAGTTTTGCTGATATCGCTGATCATAATCGTTCAACTGGTATGGGGAGTGACTTTTCTTCTTAGGATACTTGATTATTCGGAATGGATAAGCTCGGCGCTGTCCTTATTCAGCATAGTTGTCGTGCTGTTTCTCAACATGAAGGAGGAAAACGCGTCATACAAGATCGGATGGATAATACTCATCATGGCTCTCCCTGTTTTTGGGGGACTATTTTATCTTCTTTTTGGAAACAAGCGTCCATCCAGGATTATGCGCGCAAAGCTCATCCGCGAGCACGATGCCGCGATTCCATTTCTTGTGCAGGATGAAGCCTGCGTGAGAGAACTGAGAATAAGTGACGAAAGGGCCTGTGGCACGAGCAGCTATATAATGACCAGGAGCGGCTATCCCCTTTATTCTGATACACGGACAAAGTATTATCCAGTAGGCGAAGAAATGTTTTCTGACATGATTTCAGAAATGGAAAAGGCAAAGAGATATATCTTTTTTGAATACTTTATTGTAGATCAGGGAGTGATGTGGAATCGGATGCTGGATACGCTTGTAAAGAAGGTGGAGGAAGGCGTCGACGTACGGATGATATATGACGATGTAGGCTCCATGTTTCTTCTTCCCGGGGATTTTGAGAATAGGATGGAGAGCCGGGGTATAAAGTGCATGGCATTCAACAAGTTCAGGCCGGTCGTATCGGTTGTTATGAATCACAGGGATCACAGGAAGATTCTTGTTATTGACGGACACACAGCATTCACAGGTGGGATAAATCTTGCAGATGAATACATCAATCAGAAGGAGAGATTCGGACACTGGAAGGATACTGGCGTAATGCTTAAGGGCAGGGGCGTATGGAGCTTTACGGTGATGTTCCTCGAAATGTGGAATGCATTCAGAACGGACACTGGAAAATTTGAGGACTTCAGGCCTTGCGAAGAAGAACTTGAAAATATGATCGAAGCTGAAGCAGGCAGCTTTGTTCAGCCGTTTTCAGATTCGCCGCTCGATAGTGAGCCTGTGGGTGAGAATGTATATATAGAGATACTGTCACAGGCAAGAAAATATGTATATATATTCACACCTTATCTGATAATAGACAATGAGCTTCAGTCTGCGCTCTGCCTTGCTGCAAAGCGAGGCGTAGACGTAAGGATAGTGACACCCGGCATACCTGACAAAAAGCTGGTATTTCGGATAACCAGATCCAACTATATGCCGCTTCTCAGAGCGGGCGTAAGGATTTATGAATACAGCCCTGGATTCATTCATGCAAAGAGCTACGTGAGTGATGACAGGATAGGAGCAGTAGGGACTATAAACATGGATTACAGAAGCCTTTTTCTTCACTTTGAATGCGGAACGCTTATTTATGGTGGCAAGACCCTGATAAACCTAAGAGATGACTCGCTTGAAACAATATCGGTGAGCAGGGAGATAAAGGCACAGGATATGAATCAGGGCTTTTTCGCCAGTCTTTTCGATGCCGTGATGAGGGTGTTTGCGATACTGTTCTGATAATGCCTTAGAGCATATTTTCAAATGATAAGGAGTGAGATGTCATGAAAAAACACAGAAAGACTATCATAATAACCAGCATAGTCACATTGATGCCGATAATTGCAGGGCTTCTGCTTTGGGACAGGATGCCGGACAGAATCGTTACACACTGGGGAAGCGATAATGTCCCAGATGGATGGAGCAGCAAGTCATTTGCTGTATTTGGAATACCTGCGATGCTTCTTGCTATCCAGTTCCTGATGATATTCATAACGCTTAATGATCCAAAGAAGAAAAACATAGGAGACAGGATGCTTGACATGGTATTCTGGATAATTCCGCTTACATCATTGGTGGCTTGTCTTTCGACATATGGGATAGCTGCCGGATATGATATAAACATAGGATTTGTTATGAACCTGCTTGTGGGAGTTATTTTTATAATCATCGGTATCTTCCTGCCATCGATAAAGCAGAATTATACAGTTGGAATAAGGCTTCCGTGGACTCTCCACAGCGAGGAGAACTGGAACAGGACAAGCCGATTATCAGGCCGCCTGTGGGTGGCTGGAGGGATATGCATGATTGTAAACTCGTATTTTCAGTCAGAAGTAATTCTTTTTGCAGTAATAATAATAATTACTGTAATTCCGACGGTATATTCCTACTTGCTTTTCAAAAAGAACATTTAAAAAATCTGGAGGGCTGAATAAAGCTGACACCCAATAAGGAAGTATCAAGGAACATTCAGATTGGGCAGTCGGCAAGCGGAATGTGACAATAAAAGACGGACTATCAGCTTTGCGCTGATAGTCCGTCTTTTGCGTTGAGTGGGAATGGCAAAGCCATAACACGCTCAACGGGGTTTCCAAAGGGGCACCCTTTGGCACACGACTTTGCGAAGCAAAGTGTAGTGTGTTATACGCTCTGTCAGCGTTGCCGTGAAAATACCGTTGCCGCCGGGGAGGGCAAGGGTGTTTGAAGCGGCAGGAAAGCGGGCGGGAATTTTCGGCAGGGGAAGCCGCAAATGACAGTCCGGTTTCATCAGCGGACAGGGCGTATATGAAATCCCTCGTCTACCGTCTGAACTTCGGGACAAGTTGGCCCGAAGTCCTCAACGGCTATCCAGAGGCGTTCCCCCTCTGGAACTCCCCCCACTCGCCGTGTGGCAGAGGTCCCCATGTGAAAGGACATGGGGACCTTGCGGTTTAGTGTGGGCTTCGGCTTATATCAATGGGCTTTTGCGGCATATGCTCCGCCGCTTCACTCTGTCCGCTATTCCACATTCCCATTGACAACGCCTTTCGCCTGTTCTTTGGAGGAGGCTGGGGGTGCGGGGGCAGAGCCACCGTAAAAACTAACGATTACTACCAATGTAGCGGAGCCGGTTTTGCCGTAAAATGGAGCAAGCGGCAACGGGGCAGGATTTTATCCTGTTCCCCGTTGTCGGTGGCGCAATGGTACGACAAAAATCCTGTCAGTCAAGGGTTTAAGAGTGGAGATTTTGCGTCAGCAAAATACTACTCGTCCCTTGACCGGTTGGATAGGCGTAGCGACCCAGACTACAAGCAGGCTTCATTTTATGCCGCCATTGTTAATTAACAGGTTGCTGCTTCTATCAATTTGAACGATTTTTCGCTACAATTTATTTCTGCCATTATTCCATAAGGAAGTGTGCAAATAGGCGCAGTATGTCCAAAGTTCATATTATACAGTATTGGTAAATCATAGCGTCCAGCTTCTTTTCCAACTACCCGCATAAGAACATCTTTATATTCGCTATAATGTTTTTCATCTTTGGGTTTACCAAAGATGATGCCGCCAATTTCATCAAACAACCCTTGCGCTGTCATTCCACGAAGCAGGTATTTCAAGCTGTTTGGGGACGGATATTCTTCTGATGTTTCGAGAAACAGGATACTGTTTTTCCATTGGGTTTTATTCGGCCAGATTTCTGTCCCAACAATCATTGGAAACACGTCCACACAGCCGCCAATAAGCCTCCCCTTCACAACTCCATTCCCCTGCAATAATTCATATCCTTTGTTGTCTGGCAACATGGTGCGAAATATCGTGTTGTTTTCTGGATTTGCCCAGTCTAAAAATTCTGACGTCCATTGCGGACTGGGAAGAATGGTGACTGTATCATGTTTTTCAAACAATACTTTTTTAAGGTATTCCTTTGTATAGTTGTGCATTGAACCATTTTCAGCAAATTCAGCAAATACGCATGGGCCATAAAACGAGGTTATTCCAGCTTTATACATCATGAAATGGTTGACTGTAGTGTCAGAATATCCCACGAATATTTTAGGATTTTTTCGTAAAATCTCAAAATCAATAAAAGGTAAAAGGCGAATTGTATCATCACCGCCAATCATAGAAATGACAGCTTTTATACTGGCATCCATAAAGGCATCCATTAAATCCTTTGCTCTCAACTGTGGATTTTCGTCAAGAAAATCAATCCCTTTCATAGAATTAGGCATAATAACAACATTAAGCCCAAAGTCATTTTCGAGCCGTGATTTAGCAATTTCTACCCTGTGTGAAAATGTTTTTTCACCCGCAATACCAGAAGATAAGGAAACAAGAGCAACAGTATCCCCAGCCTGTAGTGTATTCGGTTTTATCATTTTATTTGCCCCTTTCATATAAAATATAGAGACTACTTTCGTTTCTTCCTGCCCAGCTTCTTGCCTTGCCCTTTCAAATGCCTGGACTTCCCCAGCACCCGCATCATCACTTCAAATTCAATCTCGGTCAGCTTGGTATAATCAATCCCAAGCCGCCGGCAATACAGGGCAACCTGTTTCTTCTGTGCGCTTCCCTCAATGCTGGAAACAAACTCCATGTCCTGCTTCAATTCCCGCACAAAATCGGTTTCCGGTGCGCTGGTGCTGTCCTGCTTATGGGCTTCCTTTATGCCCTGAATAATACCGTCCATATCGTCATGCACCACATGACGGAAATATTCGTCCTCGTTGATGTGTGCGGCGGTCAAGATACGGATATGGCGGTCATGCTCGCCGGAGCGGTATTTCTTTTCTATGGTGTCTCTCGCCAGATTGACATAGGCATTCAGGTTCTGCACCTGCATACTGGCGATACCGTCCACATAAATCTCAATGTCGGCTAACAGCTTTACAAAATCCCCATGCGCCGCCATTTCACAAAGAAGCCGGGTGTTGATTGCTCCGCTTTTCAATAGGTCTATCATGCCATCACTCAAACGCAGTTCCGCAAGGTCTGCGTTTGGGTGCTTTTTGTTTTCAGTCAACCCCAACAGGTAATCGGTGGACACGCCGTAGAATTTCGCCAGCGTCACAATGCTGGTGTGGCTGATGTCCTTGTAATCCTCTGTTTCATAGTTGCCCAAAGCGGATTTTGAAATGCCCGTCCGCTGTTCCAACTGCTCCAGCGTCAAACCATGCTCCACCCGTAAATCCTTTAACTTTTCCTGTATCGTCAAGGTCACATTCATAACCGTATCCTCCTTTCTCCGCTTCGGTTTTCTGCCTGTTCCCATTATACCATACCTTTCCACAAGCGTGGAATTTTTTCATTTTCGGCCCGTTTTCCAACCTTGTGGATATACGGGAAGGGCGGTCAAAAAAGTATACACTTGGGTTAGTTCATCGATGGACAGCACAAGTGAATGACCGTCCGAAAGGGATACCACCCGCAGGGGAAGCACCGCCACGAACCGCACTTCGGGTCAACTTGGCCCGAAGTGCCGGGGAGCGTGCCAATGCTGTAAAACGCCGCAGAAATGGGGCAGGAACGGCTTTCGGGAGAAACGGCAAAGGACAAAGAAAACGGAGGATACCCATGAGAGATAAACTGAAACCCATAGAACGCAGGCCGGACGGCTCCCTGCCCCGCATGACGCCGGGACAGCGCAGACGGGCCAACGCTCTCATTCGCCGGGAGTGCTGCAACTATGATAACGGCAACTGCCTTTTGCTGGACGATGGGGAGGAATGCGTCTGTGTCCAGAGCATTTCCTATTCTGTATGCTGCACATGGTTCCGCCATGCGGTTTTGCCGCTGGACAAGCCGCTGGAAACAGAGATTTTCCATAGCGGCGATGTGAAGCGGTGCGCTGTGTGCGGGGCGGTTTTCGTTCCCGGCTCCAACCGGGCGAAATACTGTGAAGCCTGTGCAAAGGAGATGCAAAGGAAGCAGAAGAACGCCAGCGGAAGGAAAAGACGGAACAAAGCAGACAGTTAAGGGCTGAAAAAGCCCGGTATGACAAGGTTTTTTGAAGCTGTTTCCGGGGTAGTGGTATGTTTGTACCTCCACCCCGGAAAACGGGCTTCTAACCGTCCACAGGGAGGAGGATTGATAGATTGCCGCAACACGCAATCTTACGCTTTGAAAAGCATAAGGGCAATCCGGCAAGGCCGCTGGAAGCCCATCACGAAAGACAAAAGGATAAATACGCCAGCAACCCGGATATTGATACCAGCCGGAGCAAGCACAATTTTCATATCGTAAAGCCGGAGGGACGCTATTACCACTTCATTCAAAACCGTATCGAACAGGCCGGGTGCAGGACACGCAAGGACAGCACCCGGTTTGTGGATACCCTGATAACCGCCAGCCCGGAATTTTTCAAGGGAAAATCCCCAAAGGAAACGGCGGCGTTCTTCCAGAGGGCGGCTGACTTCCTTACCCAGCGGGTAGGCCGGGACAATATCGTGTCGGCGGTGGTTCACATGGACGAGAGAACGCCCCATATGCACCTGACCTTTGTACCGCTGACAGAGGATAACCGGTTATCAGCCAAAGAGATTTTAGGAAACTGGGCCAGCCTTTCCCGGTGGCAGGACGATTTTCACGCCCATATGGTAAAGGCATACCCGGACTTGGAGCGTGGGGAAAGTGCCTTTCAGACAGACCGGAAGCATATCCCCACCCGGTTATTCAAACAAGCGGTTTCCCTTTCCAAACAGGCAAAGGCCATTGAAACGGCGCTGGATAATATCGGGCCGCTGAACGCCGGGAAGAAGAAAGAGGAAGCCCTCGCCCTGCTGAAAAAGTGGTTCCCCCAGATGGAGAATTTCAGCGGACAGCTTAAAAAGTACAAGGTTACGATAAATGACCTGTTGGAAGAAAACAAGAAGCTGGAAGCCCGGGCCAAAGCCAGCGAAACAGGCAAGCTGAAAGACACAATGGAACGGGCCAAACTGGAAAGCCAACTGCATAATATCCAGCGGCTTGTTGACCGTATCCCTACCGACATTCTGGAACAGGTGCGGCGGGAACAGAGAGGAAAAGCCTATACGAAAGACAATCAGCTTTAAGAAATATTGCACCTTGACAACCGAATATTGTAATTTTGAGAAAGGAATTTGAATGGAAAAAGACAAATCCCATATTCCCCAACCCCCGAAAAAAGAGATGCCGCCGCTGACGCTTCAGCGGCAGATCGGCGGCACCACATACATTGTGTCCTCCCGGTTCAATGAGCAGGCAAAGGAAGATATGGTCGCTAAAATGAAGCGGCTGATTTTAACCGACAGCCAGCATTGACAAAGGTGACAAAGACAGCCGGACACGGTATAATAATATCATACATTACCGTTTGTCCGGCTGTCCCCTTAAAAGGAGGACAACGCTATGAACAGACAGCCAGACATGATTACCGCCTTGTATTGCAGATTATCCCGTGACGATGAACTGCAAGGCGACAGCAACAGTATTGTAAATCAGAAGGAAATTCTAAAGAGATACGCCGAAGAAAACAATTTCCCCAACCCCCGCTTTTTCGTGGACGATGGATATTCCGGCACGAGCTTTGACCGCCCCGCCTATCAGGAAATGATGGCGCTTGTGGAGTACGGACAGGTAACGGCAATCATTGTGAAAGACCATTCCCGGCTTGGGCGCAACCGCCTTGTCATTGGACAGCTTTTAGAGGAAATTCTGGACGAACACAATGTACGCTATATCGCCGTGACCGACAACATTGACTCCCTCAAAGGGCTGGATGATATGGTGGCGGTGCGTGACCTGTTCAACGAGTGGTACGCAAGGGACACCAGTAAAAAAATCCGGGCTGTGTGGAGGGCAAAGAGCAACGCCGGAAAACGGCTGTGCTTCAATCCCCCGTATGGGTACATCAAAGACCCGGAGGACGGAGAACGCTGGCTGGTGGACGGAGAAGCCGCAAAGGTGGTGCAGAAGATTTTCAGCCTTTGTATTGCCGGGCTTGGGCCGTTGCAGATTGCAAAGCGTCTGCGGCAGGAACAGGTATCCACCCCCACCGCCTACAAGGTAGCCCACGGCAGGAGCGCCTCAAACGCCATACAGGCCGACCCGTACCAATGGGACAACAAAGTGGTATCCGCTATCTTGGAGCGCATGGAATATCTGGGCCATACGGTGAACTTCAAGTCCACAAAGAAGTCCTACAAGAGCAAAAAGAAAATACAGAACCCGCCGGAAAAGTGGCAGATTATCCGTGACACCCACCCCGCCATTATTGAACTGGCGCAATGGGACAGGGTGCAGGAACTTAGGAAGAACAAACGCCGCCCCACAAAGACGGGGAAGCACAATATGTTTTCCGGCCTTGTGGAATGTGCGGATTGCGGGGCGAAACTGTATTACTGCACCACCAACTATTTTGAGGAACGGCAAGACCATTTTGTATGCTCCAACTACAAGAGCAACACGGGTACTTGCTCCGCCCACTTTATCCGGACGGTGGTCTTGGAAAAACTGGTGCTGGAACACCTCGGGCGGACGGTTCAGTATGTGCGGGAGTACGAGGACGAATTTGTGAAGTCGATGGGGGAAAAATCGGCGGCTGACCGGAAAAAAGAAATCTCCGCAAAACGCCGGACGCTGGCACAGGCACAGCGGCGCATGGAAGAACTGGATAAGCTATTCCAGCGGATTTATGAGGACAATGTTTCCGGGAAAATCTCTGACGAACGATTTGAAAAGCTGTCCGGCGGGTATGAAGCCGAACAGAAAGATTTACAGGAAAAAGCTGACGCATTACAAGCGGAACTGACTGGGCAGGAGGAACAGGCTATGAGCCTTGACCGCTTTCTTGCTACGGTGAAAAAGTACACCGAAGTAAAGGAATTGACCCCCACCGTACTCAATGAGTTTGTGGAAAAAATCATTATCCACGCTCCCGACAAGAGCAGCGGGAAACGGGTACAGCAGGTGGAAATCCATTACAACTGTGTCGGTGTGATTGAACTGCCGGATATGAACGAAACAAACAGCAAAACGGCATAGTCAAAACTGACCATGCCGTATGCCGTACAAATACTTCTTTATTGGGGGCGCGCTAATTATCGGCACCTCTTTTTTTTGCGCATATTTTTTACACATATGTAAAAATAATTACAAAAATGATCATAAAAACACGCTGTTTTTCTATATACCTGCGCCTGTTTAATCTGCAAAAGCGCAATTAGCAAGTTTTCCAAAAATTGGCACAAAAATTGCATTTCATATGAGCGATGGTAATTTTACATACGTTTTTTAATGAATGTGCTCTCGGTATGCGTTATAGTGGCCTGCCTTACGACCTCGACAGGTCTCATGACAGTTATATATACCTAATGACGGAGTATGGAAGGGATCGGTACTCGCTGCGGCTGTATGCAACTTTTCTTCAGTTGGGCAGCTCAAACCGGGATATCATGCTGACTTCATAGTACTGGACAAAGATATATTCAGCATATCTCCAGAGGATATAGATAAAGTTTCAGTAGACGAGACGTTTATTGGAGGGGAAAAGATTTATAAAAGGGAAAATCAATAATTACATGCAAAATGCTTACAGGCAGTCAGTTGACTGCCTGTTTTTTTACATGTATCCCGCGGCCTCATCCCAGGTCATGTAAAAATGGATGCCGCCTGTAGAATCGGACCATCTGTCCTCGTTGTAGTTAGAAGCCACGGCCATCTCGCCAAGCCTGTACACGAAGTTGCTGTCAACATAGGAATAGGCTTCGGTGTAAAACTGAGACCTGTCGAGATTTGAAATCTCAAGCACCCGGGCCTTGCTGCATCTGCATGTATCTGAGGTTGCAGACGAACGCCCTGCATCCTTTGGGATGAGAAGCGTGACCATCCTCTGGTTGAAGCATTTCTTATATCCCTTGAAATATCCTGATTCAGGACACCTGAGTCTGAAATACTGAGTGCTTTCATCCGTGATTATTTTTTCGAGATTGGCACCCTCAAGCAGCGAAGTATAAAAATTGACGCCTCTTGCATCGCAGGAATATAGTATGCATTTTCGAAGGTTTGAGCCGGCAAAGCTGCTTCCTCTCAGATCTGAATATGAAAAATCAGTATCAATAAAAAGTGTGTTATCAAATATGCAGCTCTGGAGTATGGAACCTCTGAAGCTCACATTCCTTATGTCTGACCATGAAAAATCAATATTGGACAGATCCATCTGTTCAAGGCTCATGTCCTCGATACAGTAATCGCTTATTACTATTTTTCTGTATGAATTTCTGGTCCGGAGATCAAGTATAATATCAAGCAGTTCGTTTTTCTTAAGTACTTTCATGCTTATCACCTCAAAGACATTATACCCAAATTATAATTAATGAAATAGTATGATATAATATAATCAAATTTCGAAATATCTGAAATCAAACTTAAATTGATTTTTGCACAGGAGGGAGCATCATGATAAAGCCATCGGCACTTAAAAAAGGAGATGCAGTTGCCATAGTAAGTCTTTCGAGTGGAATGCTGGGAGAGGATTTTGCAAGGCATGAGCTTGAAATCGGACTTAGGAGGATAAGGGAGTTTGGCCTTGAGCCAGTTGTAATGCTAAATGCGCTGAGAGGGATGAAATACCTTCAGGAGCATCCGGAGGCGAGGGCTCAGGACCTAAAGGATGCTTATTACGATGAGCGAATAAAGGGTATAATATGTGCGATAGGAGGAGATGATACTTTCAGGCTCCTTCCGTATATAATGGATGATAATGATTTCATTTCCCATGCTAAGAAAAATCCAAAGCTGTTTACAGGATTTTCTGACACTACGATAAATCATCTGATGTTCTATAAGATGGGAATCACTACATTCTATGGCCCTAACTTTGTGTGCGACCTTGCTGAGCTCGATGATGAGATGCTTCCTTATACGAAGAGCTTCTTCTCAAAATATTTCGCAGCAGAAGACAGATACAGCATAGAATCAAGCGACATATGGTATGAGGAGCGCACGGATTTTTCGGAGAACTCCGTTGGAATACCAAGGATATCACATCCGGAAAAAAGAGGACACGAGATAATACAGGGAAGCGGAAAAGTAAGGGGAAGGCTGCTCGGCGGCTGCCTTGAGAGTTTTTATGATATCCTTACTGTAAACCGGTATGAAAATCAGAAGGCTATGTGCGAAAAATATGGCATATTTCCGGATCTAAGTGAATGGAGAGGAAAGATACTTTTTCTTGAAACCTGTGAAGAAAAGCCTGAGCCGGAAAAATTCAGAAAAGAGCTTTTTTCGCTTAAGGAAACAGGTATATTTGAAGAAGTTGCCGCAGTGATTTTTGGAAAACCGGCAGACGAGGCATTCTATGAAGAGTATAAGACGATAATCAAAGAAGTCATAGATGACGAAAGGCTGCCTGTGATGTACAATCTGAATTTTGGGCATGCTTATCCGAGATGCGTGATTCCTTATGGACTCGAGGCAGAGCTTGATTTTGATAAAAAGACTTTAGAAGTCGGAGAGTCATTATTCAGAGCATAAAAAAATTCCTTTCGTGCTCGCAAAGGGGTATTTTGCAGGCACGAAAGGAAGATGCGTGAAGGCGTTTTTAATATTAGAATTCCATTCTTCTGACTAGCACATTTTTTAGCTTGTTAAGCTCAGCTTCAAGTTCAGATACTTCATTGTCGGATCCGCTTACAAATTCGAGGATTATAAGTCCCTTGCTGCTGCACATGGTGCCGGCTGCCTCATGAAGTCCAAGTCTGGTCTTGATTATGCATCCGTGCTTTGTGAGAAGCTCCTGCACCCTTACTGCATCGCTGTCCCGGTCCTCAATCTGAATACCCATTATAATTCTCATAAGTTCTCCTCTCAGTCATATCACAAATATATCTGTTAATTTTTTACCCTTTGAAGTAGAGTATTAAACAAATTGTCATTACAATTTTGAGAGAATAATATGAATAAAAAAAATAAAAATGAAAATAACTATGTTGTTTCACATTCAATAGATCCAGTATATGACTCTAATTCAGAGATTCTTGTACTAGGGAGCTTTCCATCCGTAAAATCAAGGCAGCAGAAGTTTTTTTATGGGCATCCACAGAACCGATTCTGGAAAGTGCTTGCAGCCGTAATGCAAGAAGATGTCCCTGAAACAATAGAAGACAAAAAGGAATTCCTGATAAGAAACAGGATAGCTGTATGGGATGTAATAGACAGCTGCATTATAGATGGTTCGAGCGACAGCAGCATCAAAAACGTGGTTCCGTCAGATTTGGAAAAAATAATACTTAATACAAAGATAACGCATATATTTGCCAATGGAGCTACAGCAAGAAAACTTTATGAAAAACATCATGAAAAAAAACTGGGAATCAAGATAGAAGCATTGCCTTCAACCAGTCCTGCAAATGCGGCATATTCTCTTGAGAGGCTCATAAATGAATGGTCATCTTTAAAAAAGTTTCTAATTAAGTAATGGAGGTGCAGTCATGATTTACTATTTTTCAGGCACGGGCAATTCAAAATGGGTAGCCGAAAAAATCGCTGAAAAAACCGGAGATACTCTGGTAAATGTTGCAGGATATATAAACAATAACGAAGTATCTATTACAGTGAGAAAAGAAGAAACCGCAGGATTTGTATTTCCGGTATATGCATGGGCAGTACCAGACTTCTTCATGAAATTCATCAGGAGCATTAAAATCGAAGAGGGCGCTTTCTGCTTTGCAGTCTGTACCTGTGGAGACGAGGCAGGGCTTTCCATGAAAAAGCTGGCAAAAGAAATAAATCTCAATTCGGCGTATTCCATACGTATGCCAAACAGCTACATCATCGGATATGACGTGGATACAGCTCAGGATACCGCGAAGAAAATCGATGCCGCGAAAATAAAGCTTGAAGCACTCAGTGAAGATGTGATGAGCAGGAAAGCCGTGTGGGATGTGTTTGAGGGCTCGAATGCATTTCTGAAATCAAGCGTTGCGTCTGTAATGTTCAACAAATTCGGGAAAAACACAAAGCCATTTTCTGTAGATGGAACCTGCATTTCATGCGGTCTGTGTGAAAGAATATGCCCGACGCACAACATAAATCTCAAAGAAGGTATGCCAGTGTGGGGAGATGACTGCCTGATGTGCCTCGCATGCATAAACAGATGCCCCGAAAAATCTATTCAGTATGGAAATTCAACCAGGAATAAGGGAAGATATTACTTTAAGGAGCAGGAAGGATAATTATATGATTAGCGAATACCGAGAGATTGAGAATGAATATATAAATATATTTTCAGCGCATGAAAACTGCAGTGGATATGAAAGATTTTATGATGATAAGCTTCCTGGCATGTATGCCTTCAACTGCATCTTCATAAAGGAATCCACAGGAGAAGAGATCTGCAGGTTGCTGGCTGATAAGCTGAAGGAGTATAAGGACAGAAAGCAGGAATTTTTGAAAGTCCTGGTACATCCTGGGGTAATCGTGATGTCTACAAATCCGGGGATAACAACCTGGAGGCATATATAGCCTATTTTGATGGAGAGCCGGCCGGTAAATGCGAGCTTTTCATTCAGGATGGCTATGCCAAAATAGAAGATTTCGATGTCGTTAAAAAACATCAGAGAAAAGGCATAGGCACTACCATGCTGAGGAGCATGATTGAAGATGCTATAAGCAGAGAAGTCAGAAATATATACCTCATTGCAGATAAGGATGACACTCCCAGGGATATGTACTCGAGGCTCGGATTTGAAACAATTGGAGAAGAAATTGAATTATTCCGTGCATTGAATGGGTAGATATGAGATAATGTAAAAAGTGTACTTTAAGATATAACAGAGAGGTAGATGATTGTGGATTTCAGAGAATTAGGCATCAGTGAAGATTTGACAGGACTTTTGAAAAAAAATGGTATAACGGTACCTACTCCAGTTCAGGAGCAGAGCATACAGTATATAAGGTCAGGAAGAGATCTGATTGCGCAGGCACAGACCGGCACAGGCAAGACACTCGCGTTCCTGCTTCCGTTATTTGAAGATATAGATATATCAAAGGATCAGATCCAGGTGCTCATCATGACGCCAACCAGAGAGCTTGCAATACAGATTACAAATGAGGCGGAAAAGCTCAGAGAATACAAAGATATCAATATTCTTGCGGCTTATGGCGGCAGGGATATAGGATCACAGCTGAGAAAGCTGAAAAAGAGCATCCATATGGTAATAGCTACTCCGGGAAGGCTTATAGATCACATACTGAGGAAGAGCATCGATCTCGGCAGTGTCAACACTTTCGTGCTTGATGAAGCTGACCAGATGCTGATGATGGGATTTCGAAATGAGATCGAGGATATAATGACAAAGCTTCCTAAAAAAAGGCAGATGCTGTGCCTTTCTGCTACTCTGGATTCCCATGTAAAACGACTGGCATACAGATATATGGATAATCCTGTTACGGTATCGGTAAACAGAGAAGAGATAACACTTGAGAGCATAAGACAGAATGTAGTTGAATCAATTGACAGGAACAAGCTCAGGGATCTCTGCTCAGTGCTGGACGAAGACAATCCATTCATGGCTATAATATTCTGCAGGACAAAAAGAAGAGCAGATGAGCTTGAAGTATCGCTTCACAGAAGAGGGTATGACTGTCAGAAGCTTCACAGCGACGTAGTGCAGGCCAAGAGAGAGCGGATAATGAAATCCTTCAGGAATGGAGATTTTCAGTATCTCATAGCGACAGATGTAGCAGCCAGAGGACTTGACATAGGCGGAGTAAGCCATATTTATAATTATGACATTCCCGAAAGCGCGGAAAGTTATATACACCGAATAGGAAGGACCGGAAGAGCAGGCGAAGAAGGCTATACATGTCTGTTTACAGATCCAAAGGACCTGAAGCAGCTCAAGGCTATAGAGGAGAGTATTAAGTTTAAGATACCAAGAAGAAAATTGAACGGAGGCGACCATGATTAAGATTCAAAAGGCACCAAAGTCCGATAATAAACTTAAAAAATCGGCAAAACCCGGCAAGAAGGTTGAGAAGAAGGGCATGAATTATAACAATGCTGAAAAGCGTGGAAAGAACTTCATGTATGCCAATCTTGAAAAAAGCGACTGCTACAAGTGTGATTTCGGAGATTCCAATTTTGACTATGCAAGCTTCAGAGGAGCTCATTTCAAGTCGAGCAGCTTTAACGGCTGCAGCTTCAGATGGGCAGAATTTACAGGCGCAAATCTTAAGAACAGCTCGATGAAGTCCGCAAGATTTGAGAATACGGTTTTCAATTCATCCAAGCTCGAGGGCGTGAGCTTTAAGGGAGCTATCTTCAAGAACACGATTTTCCTCAACACTGAAATGAGCAATATAAAGGATCTGAACCTCGAAAGCAAAGAGATAAAAGTCTTTGAAGACATGCCTCAGATTGAGATAAGTGAGGAATTCAGAGTAGCCATAATAAATGCAATGAACAATGACTATATAAAGAAATCAAGAGTGCTTGACACCAGAGACGGGGGAATAAATACCCTTAGCATCATGCTGCTTCTTGAGATATATTCAGAACAGGAGATAATAGATGGACTTAAGCTGTTATCGGAAAAAGCCGACAGAGACTTCCATACCCTGAGCTATATAATAAAGTTTATCGAAAGTGATGAGAGAGAAGCATAGCGCTTTTCTCTTTTTTTGTTAGAAAAGTCAGAAATAACATAAAATTTTAAAAAAAGCTTTACATTTACTTACAAGTGGTGTATTATAAGAATATAGTTAGTTGGCGAGTAGATTTCACATGTTATTAGAAATCATGGCGGTCTGTGATTTGTAATAATATGTGAAATTTTTTATTTCAAAACAACTATAAAAAATAAAAGAAAACAGGAGGTACCTCAACATGACAGGTACAGTAAAATGGTTTAACGCAGAAAAAGGATTCGGATTTATTCAGAGAGAAGACGGCGAAGACGTATTCGTACATTTCTCAGCTATTCAGGAAGATGGATTCAAATCACTTGACGAAGGACAGAGAGTAACATTTGATATAACTAAAGGACCACGTGGAGCTCAGGCAGAAAACGTAGTTAGAGTATAATTATCAAAAAAAAGGCTTTACATTTGCACTGAATTGGTGTAATATAAGAATATAGTAGTTGGCGTATAGATTTCACATGTTATTAGAAATCATGGCGATCTGTGGTTTGTAATAATATGTGAATTTTTTATTTCGTAACAATTATAAAAAAAAAAAGAAAACAGGAGGTACCTCAACATGACAGGTACAGTAAAATGGTTTAACGCAGAAAAAGGATTCGGATTTATTCAAAGAGAAGATGGAGAAGATGTATTTGTACACTTCACAGCTATCCAGGGAGAAGGATTCAAATCTCTTGACGAAGGACAAAAAGTAACATTTGATATAACTAAAGGACCACGTGGAGCTCAGGCAGAAAACGTAGTTAGAGCATAATTATCAAAAGTTAAGGCAGAACAAATGTTCTGCCTTTTTTACGTTTACTATTTCTTGATTTTCCTGAATTCGTCTTTTCTGAGGCTCTTAAAATGAGATTTTAGCTCCTTGTATTCAGAAACTATCTCATTATCAGTTTCCATATCCGGGTTCTTACTTAATTTATAGAGTATTTCAAGTATCTTGAGCGAATTATTATGATCGTTGATGTTTCCAAGCGTCTTTACAAACTTCTTGATATCATTATCAAGAACGAGTGTGCTGTTCTTGATTCCATCAGGAAATATCTCAATTATATTCTTTATCTTCTTGCCAGTCAGCCTTGTACTGTGTAGCTTTTCCGGCTCGTCGAGGCTGAGTTTTTTTCTGCGATTTTCTACTTTTCTCATGAGATTCATTATATATAAATCAACATCCTTGAGGGTTTCATTCTTATTCAGCCATACGAGAGAAGAGAGAATATTGTCAACATCATGGAATGTGCCGGTGTCGATTTTGTAGAATATGTCAGATTCATGTTCTTTTCTCTGCAAAGCTGCCATCTTATCAAAATAGCCTTTGATTTCAGTCTTCTCTGCATAGTATATGAACTGGTCCAGATCCCGAACTATTGAAAGCTCTGAATTGAGCTTTCTCAGGCTTTTTGAAACATGTCTGAATGAGTCCTCGGACACGTCATCTTTTGAAAAATCCACGAGAGTCAGGATCTTTCTTATACAAAGCCTCATCTGATGGATATTCTCCGGTTCGGACGGGTCTTTTCTGAAATCATCGCATATCCTATAGAAATGGTCTGAAAGCTCGTCTAACTCAAATTTTACGTCTGACAGGTCTATGCCCGGGTAAACCTTTCTTTTATAGTTCGAAAGATTCTTGTCCGGCTTCGTTTTTTTGTCCGCAAGATCCGAGCTTATGAAAAACCTCAGGGTGCCTGAAGAATATCCTTCATTCAGCTTCACGCATGCTATACTGCCCTTCTTAAATTCAAGATTTGTCTCACAGAGGCTGGATGTAAGAAAATATACATTAGGATTGTGACCTACTAGGATTATACAGTCAGCTTCAGCATGCTCTGAAACAATATCAGGAATAAGTGCATTATAATCGCCATGATACAGACTGTCATAGGGAATTGCCTCAGCCGTCTTCAGAATATCAGAAATGTTGTTTGCGCTCTGCATGGTTCTTTCGCTTGAGCTGGCAACAATCCTGATATTTTTGTATTCATTGTATTTTGTGATGCCCTTGAGTATTTTGGCCATAGTTCTTACCTGAACCACGCCTTCATCTGTAAGAGATCTGTTAAAATCACTGCCTTCCGGCTTCTGTGAAATATCTTCAGCCTTGCCGTGCCTTACAATTATTAGATCCAAAGAATCACCTCCAAATGTAAAGAAAAAGCCTCATACATATTTATATCCAATATCAATAGGAATTATTCATTTATGGGTGAGCGTGTTAAAATAAAAAAATATCATAATTATGCTTGACATTTATATCTATATATCGTAATATTACAATATACAAATTAATATTATGTCAAAGTTGAAATAAACTTGAGATAAAGAGGTAAATTATGGAGATGAACTACAAAGAACTTGAAGAAATGTCGGAGCTTCTAAAGGTCCTGGCACATCCGGTAAGGCTGTGCATAGCAAAAGGGCTGATTGAGAATGGAAGATGCAATGTATCACATATGCAGACGTGCCTTGACATTCCTCAGTCTACGGTTTCTCAGCACATTCAGAAGCTGAAGGCGGCAGGCATAATAGAAGGAGACCGTACCGGGCTGGAAATCAATTATGAAGTCAGGAACGAGAAAGTAAAGAAGCTTATAAAAGCAATAATTGAATCTATGTAATGTTTATGTGAGGGTAATATAATTTATAATTCTGGAGGTTATGATGAGTAAGAAAATTTTAATAGTAGGTGGAGTTGCTGGTGGAGCTTCTGCTGCAGCGAGAATGAGAAGGCTTGATGAGAGCGCAGAGATAATAATGTTTGAAAGAGGAGAATATATTTCGTTTGCAAACTGTGGACTTCCTTATTATATCGGTGAGACGATCAAAGAAAGAGAAGCTCTTCTGGTTCAGACGCCAGAAGCCATGAAAGCAAGATTCAACATAGATGTCAGAGTAAACAGTGATGTTGCAGGGATAGATGTAAATTCAAAGAAAGTGACTGTAAATTCTTCAGACAGAGGAACTTATGAAGAGTCATATGACTACATCATACTTTCTCCTGGAGCAAAGCCTATTGCACCTCCGATAAAGGGAATAGACAGCAGCAGGATTTACAAGCTCAGAAACGTTCCGGATACTGATAAGATAAAAGCTGTAGTAGACAGTAAGAAAATAACGAGTGCAGTTGTCATAGGCGGAGGATTCATTGGAATAGAGACGGCAGAAAACCTTAAAGAAAGAGGGATCAAGGTAACTCTTGTTGAGGCAGCTCCTCATATACTGGCTCCGTTTGATACAGAGATGGCAGTAATAGCTGAAAAAGAGCTGAATGACCACGGAGTTTCACTTATTCTTGGCAACGGAGTTAAGGGATTCGAAGAAACTGAAAACAACATAACTGTAGAGCTCAATGACGGTCAGAATCTTGTGACTGACATGGTCATACTTTCAATCGGAGTATCTCCTGACACAGGATTCCTAAGAGATTCGGGAATAAACCTTGGAGAAAGAGGCCATATACTTGTTGATGATTCAATGCAGACAAACATCGAAGGCGTGTATGCTGTAGGCGATGCAATAATGGTAAAGGATTATCTTCACAGGACTGACGTTGCGATACCTCTTGCAGGACCTGCAAACAGGCAGGGAAGAATAGCAGCTGACAACATTGCAGGGCTTGGAAGGACATACAAGGGAAGCCTTGGAACTTCTATACTAAAGATATTCTCGATGGCTGCAGCTTCAACTGGAAACAATGAGAGAAACCTTCAGAGAATGGGCAAGGAATACAGAGTGCTGTACATCCATCCAAATTCGCATGCAAGCTATTATCCTGGGGCGACACAGCTTACGATAAAGGTTCTGTACTCACCGGAAGGAAAAGTGCTGGGGGCACAGGCGATAGGCTATGACGGAGTAGACAAGTTCATAGACGTGATTGCATCAACTATGAAATTTGGAGGAACTATTGAAGACCTCGAAGAGCTTGAGCTGGCATATGCACCGCCATTCCTTTCTGCAAAATCTCCTGCGAACATGGCTGGTTTTGTGGCGGAGAACGACCTTACCGGCAAATGCAGCCTGATTACTCCTGCAGAGCTTGGAAGCTATGATCCTCAGACTCAGATGCTGGTTGACGTAAGAGACGAGCTTGAGCTTGAAGGAGGGACTATAGCAGGAGCTGTAAATATTCCGCTTGATTCGCTCAGAGAAAGAGCAGGAGAGCTTGATAAGAACAAAGAAATCATTGTATTCTGCGCAGTAGGACTTAGAGGCTATGTAGCGGCGAGAATGCTTATGCAGAAAGGATTCAGGGTAAGAAATCTTACCGGTGGAATCAAGATGTATGACATGGGAAAGTACCAGGCCAGACGACTCAGTGATGATGAGATGGATCAGGAGTGTCTGGACTGCAAAATAGGTATTGATGAGTTTCAGCCGCAGTATTCTGAGGATGGAAAGGTTTTTGATGTAGACGCATGTGGAATCTGCTGCCCTGGTCCTCTCATGAAGGCAAGAAAGACTATTGATGAAATGAAAGACGGAGACATAATGAAGATAAAGGCTTCAGATCCGGGATTTTATGAAGACATAAAGGCGTTTGCAAAAAGAACAGGAAACGAGCTTCTGGAAGCTCACAAGGAAGGCGGATTTGTATTTGCGACTGTGAGAAAAGGAATCAGATCAGAGGCAGTACCTGCTCAGAAGGCTGCAGAGGCAGCTTTGAGCCAGGCTCCAGCTGCTGATCCCAGAGACGGAAAGACGATAATCGTATTCAGCGGGGATCTTGACAAGGCCATAGCATCTTTCATAATAGCAAATGGAGCTGCTGCCATGGGCAAGCCTGTAACAATGTTCTTTACATTCTGGGGGCTCAATATCCTTAGAAAAAATGAAAAAGTAAGCGTTCCAAAAAATATCATAGAAAAGGCATTTGGCATGATGATGCCAAGAGGAAGCAAAAAGCTTCAGCTTTCCAAGATGAACATGGCTGGGATGGGTGCGAAGATGATTAGAATGGTTATGAAGGACAAGAATGTTGAGTCACTTGAGGATCTTATCCAGGCAGCAATCGACAATGGTGTAAACATAGTGGCATGTACTATGTCCATGGACGTCATGGGAATAAAGGAAGAAGAGCTTATTGACGGAGTAAACCTTGGCGGCGTAGGATACTACCTTGGAGAAGCAGAAGATTCAAATGTAAACCTCTTTATATAATAAAATAATTTTCAAGACTCTGATAAGGGAACCCGTTCTCTAATCAGAGTTTTATTTTTGTAATAGATATTTAATATACTATTATCAATATACTATATGATTAAACTTAAGAATATGTGGTAAAATTAATTGTAAGGTAAATTTTTATAAATATTTAATAAATTATTTATTGTAAAGGAGAATGGCATGAAAAGGAAATTTGCAGTACTTATGTCCATCTTACTTATGTCTTCAAGCATTACTGGATGCACTACGCAGCAAAAGGCATATTTTGATGAAACGGAAAAGATGGCAAGATGGGAATCGAGTGAAACAGAGATAGCAGGAAAGATGGTCATGAAGGTTCCTGTTACGCCGGAGCTTAAGGAAGGTGAGTATCAGACACAGGAGCTCAAGTTTGAGACAGTTAACGTGGACATAAACGCCGAGGGATATACACTTAATGAGAGCGACGGAAGTGCAACAAAGGCATATGTAAAGATGGATCTCATATCGGACAAAAAAAAGCTGAATATAAAGGATATAAAGATATATGTAGACAATAAGAATGTCTATATAAGCAAGAACTATCTTGATGCCGTAATGGGAGCTTCAGGTCAGCCTTTACCGGATTCCATAAAGAATATGCCTCAGGAATATATAATTATGAGCACTGCTCTTGATACTTCTGTTATGACAGAAGAAGAAGCCTCTGCGAGCGCGCAGTATCAGGCAATGAGCGAATATATAGAGAGCATGACTTCACCTGAAAAAAGAGGAGAGATCCTTGAAAAAGCATCGAAGATAATGGATATTGTAGGTTTCAGCGTACCTGTAAACAAGGCAGGAAGAACCTACACTATCAGCCTTAACTCAGATCAGATTATTGACATGTCAGTAAAATCGATAGATAAGACGGTAGTAAACATTGAAGAGATACTCAAGATAATGGATCTTTCTCCAGAATTCAAGGTATCAAAAGAAGAAATAGCTGAACTCAGAAAACAGTACAATGAGACTGGCAAAGATCAGATATTCCAGGCAATGGCAGTAGCGAAGGAAACAATAAAGGGATCTGAAATGACTACAAAAGAATCATTCACTGACAGCACATACAAATCAGATATAGGAATGAAGCTTATAATGAGAGACATGATGGATCTGAACCTAAGCATGACTCAGACAGCGAAAAAAGTAGAAAAGCGTGAGCTTGTAATGCCGGATCTTAAGAATGCAGTAAGCATGGACAAGTATATGGAAGCATTCATGCCGGCAGAAATGCCTCAGACGCAGCCGGTAGCAGCTGTATCATCAGCAAAATAACACTTATTTGTAAATTATAAATTTGTTTGGAACTTTACAGCATCAACTGGCGATAGTTATGGACCATTTACATCATATACAACTGTCTAAGAAGGTAGGTAACCATTATGAAACCCAAGTATATTTTAATGCTTATAGTAGTAATTATATGGTTTGTCGCTGCCATTATGATTATTTTCTATGGAGAAGGTCGGATAAAACCATTGTATGTAGCTGCTTTTTCATTGATTGGTGGGTGGGTTGTCGTTTTTTGTGTAAAGAATTTAATAAGAAACAGAACAGAGTTGTTTCGTAAGAAGTGAATTTATTTTGACTTTGTCTACAGTCTGAAATGGTGGAAATTCTCATTTCCACCATTTTTAATATAAGGATTGTTGGTACAACAGATACTGATATGTTTACGTAGCTGAGTTATCTTCTCTATGATTTATGAAACAGCAAAGAGGGTTATGTATATAGATAAAATCGGGTAGGAGGTAGATAATTATTTTATCTACCTCCTACCCGATTGGTGGGCGATATTGGACTCGAACCAACGACTTCCACCTTGTCGAGGTGGCACTCTACCAGCTGAGTTAATCGCCCTGAATATGAATATGCTGGAAATATATCTAATATTGATTTTATCAGGAAACAGGTCTGGAGTCAAGGCTTTATGATTAATTAATTGCAGAGTTTAAAAAACCCTCCGGTATTTACCGAAGGGTTTCAATTGATTAAGCAACGTGCTCTGTATCGTTTTCTTCAGCAACAAGACCGTTAAGCGTCTTGTCCATAGCCCATAGTATTATTCCTGATACTATAGCTATTGCAGCGATTGTAAAGTATGCTGTTGCAAAGTCGAATTTAAGAGTGAACTCATAAAGGTATCCATATGATTTTCCTGCAAAGAATACTGCAAGAACCCATACACTCATCATTGATGTAAGCATTCTTGGTGGAGCGAACTTACTGATGAATGAGTTTCCAAGTGGAGAGAATACCATCTCACCAAGTGAAAGTACAACACCAAATGCGATTATCCATGCAAGCGGAGCAAGATTGTCTCCTCTTGTAACGTCTGCCATAGCAAATATTACATATGAAAGTCCAAGAAGGATCATTCCAAGAGCAGTCTTTTTGAACATGCTCAGGTCACCTTTAGGTCTCTTTGCAAGCTTTGTCCAAAGAGCACCAAGAACTGGTCCAAGAGCGATACACATAAATGCATTCAGCGAGTCAAACCAAGCTGTAGGAACTTCGAAGTTTCCGATCATCCAGTTTGCAGCTGCTGCATCTCCTCCCCAGTAGTAATATACTGGCATGTAAGCAAGGTACCATAATACCCAGAATATAACTGAGAAGATTGAAACTAATATGATTGCAGCAACCCTTTTCTTCTCAACAGTAGTAAGAGGAACTTTAACCTCTTCTTTTTTACTTGTAACTTCATCTTTACTGTTTTCGTCAACCTTAAATGGTTTTTTACCTGCTTCGCCAAGGAATCTCCATCCAAATATGAACCATGCAGCATCAAGGAACATCATAAGTGCGCATATAAGGAATGCGAAAGAGTATCCTTTAACTCCGGCAACAACTCCAAGGATTGTAGTTCCGAAGAATGAACCAAAGTTTACGAATGAGTACATTGTAGAGAATGCACTGTCAAGCTGTCTAGGGTCATCGAAAAGTCTTCCTGTGATAGCATTAGCCTGACATTTGAAAAGACCAGTTCCTATAGAAACAAGGATGATCATGATGTTAACCATTGAAGCTGAAGTAGCTTGCCATCCCACTAAGTAACCAAGTCCCATCAGAGTCATTCCCACTGGAACGAGATATCTTGCTCCTATGTAACGGTCTGATACAAAAGCTCCGATGATTGGTGCAAGATAAGTGAATGCAACAAGGTTTGCTGACATTTTAGCTGCATCCGCAGGCGTAAGACCTAGTCCTCCGTCAATAATGCTTGCAACTACGAATACTGAGATTAGCCATTTAGCTGAATAGAACGCGAATCTTTCAAATGAGAAAGAAAGGGCGCATACGTAAAAACCAAACGGTCTTTTTTTGTTTACAGTTTCCAATTTGTTTTTCCTCCTGAAATATTTTTTGTATTTTTAAAAGCGACTGCATTCGTCGTTAGAAGAATGCAGACACTTCAAATACCATTATAATGGTAGTTTATGGCTGATAAGATTTTTATTAGATCTCTCTAGTGTATACCTTGAGCCAGTCTTTTTCTTCTTCGGTGAGATATGGTGATATTTTTTCAAATACCTGTTTGTGATAATTGTTGAGATAAGCTCTTTCATCCTTGTTAAGCTCAGATGGCTCTATTGCATCAAGATCTATTGGTATGAATGTTACGACTTCGAAATTCATGAACTGTCCAAACTCGTTCTTCTCTGCATTCTGGAATATAAGCTCGTTCTCTATTCTGATACCATGCGAATTTTCGATATATATTCCCGGCTCGTTCGTTATTACCATTCCTGGCTCCATAACAGCGGTTTCATTTTTTGATGGTACTATCTGCCATCTGAATCCGCTTGGTCCTTCATGTATGTTCAGAAGGTATCCCACGCCGTGACCTGTACCGCATTTATAGTCTATTCCAAGCTGCCATATTGGCTGTCTCGCAAGAACGTCGAGGTTGTAGCCTCTTACTCCGTAAAGGAATTTTGCCATTGAAAGGTTGATCATACCTCTTACTACAGCAGTGAAGTGAACCTTAAGCTCATTGCTGATCTCTCCAAGTGCAAGCGTTCTTGTTATGTCAGTAGTTCCTTCATAGTAGTTTCCGCCTGTATCAGTAAGGTAAAGATGCTCAGGCTTGAGTGCATAGTTGCTTTCCTCGGTAGCGCTGTAGTGCATCATAGCTGCATGCTCTTTGTATGCAGAGATAGGGGCAAAGCTTGGTCCTATGAAACCTTCCTGCTGAGCTCTGAACTCCTCGAGCTTGTCAGATGCGGAAATCTCAGTTATTTCTATCTTGCCTATGTTCTGCTTAAGCCAGTACATGAACTTAACGAAGGCTATGCCATCTTTGATATGGCTTTTTCTTACGTTTTCAAGCTCAACTTCATTTTTTATGGCCTTGAACATTATAGTAGGGTTATCTTTTTCTATTACCTTTACTTCTGATGGTATGTTGTTGAATATCGCATAGTTTATCTTCTTAGGATCTACCATCACTGCCTGATCCTTTTCTATTGTCTTGATGAACTCATACACGTCATTGTAAGGGTGGATTACTACATTTTCCTTTGCAAACTCAGCCATTATATCTGCGCCGAGCTTATTTTCGTCGATGAAAAGATGGACACTGTCAAGTGTTATCACTGAATATGAAAGCACTAGCGGTGAATAAGCCACATCATCTCCTCTGATGTTCAGAAGCCATGCTATATCATCAAGGCTTGTTATTATATGACATGCAGCTCCAGCTTCTGTCATTTTTTCTCTTACTCTTGCAAGTTTTGAAGAAAAGCTCTCGCCAGAGTATTTTACGTCAAGCAGAAAAGCAGGCTTTTCAGACATTGCAGGTCTGTCAGTCCAGAACTGATCGACAAGATCAAGATCATATACTATGCTGATGTTTTTTTCTGAAAGCTTTTTCTCAAGTGAGATACCTTCTTCGGCAGCGATAACTCTTCCGTCAAATCCAAGCTTTCCTCCTGATGGAATGCTGTCAGAAAGGAACTCTTCGGTCGTAGGAACGCCAGGCTCACCCATCTTGAAAAGCCTTATTCCAGAACCATCCAGCTGGTGGTCAGCCTGTATGAAATATCTTCCGTCTGTCCAGAGGCCGGCATCGTCTTTTGTAATCACTACTGTACCAGCAGAACCTGTAAATCCAGATATGTATGCTCTTGTCTTAAAATACTCTCCAACATACTCACTCTGATGATTGTCAGCAGATGGTATTATGTATGCATCTATGCTGTTTTCAGCCATAAGCTGTCTTAGTTTTGAAACTCTTTCAAGAATGTTCATAATTAAAACCTCCCTTTGTTATATTCACATAGCCAATAATATCACAAAATGTCTTTGCTTACAATACAAAATGACAAAAAATCGTTATAATATTATTAAAATAATGAAAAATAGTAATATATTCCCCGTTTATTTTCATTTTTGTGAAATTGATTCACGGTAAAATAAAAATTAAACAAATCTTTTGATTATTCAAAAAGGCTGAAAATACGGATTATTGCAAATTGTGACTGTCGTATTGTGGCTTTATTCACCTGAATATTAAATTCGAACAATGATAGGTGTATTGAGTATTGATGAAATATACAGAAAGAATAATATGGATATAGATACATCTTTTTGCAGAAAATTCAAAATCATAGAAGAAATTCCGGGTTTTGTGGCTGCTTTCTATCGAGTTAAATCAGGAAAATCAGGTGTGCAGAGGTGAAAATAATCATTGTTCGTTATTTATATAACAAAAAAGGCGCATATGAAAATATAGTGTAATTTATAATGTTTTATGATATAATCTTAAGGAAATACATTTGATGTGAAAGCAGGGGAAAATGAGAAGGCAGGAACTTCTGAAATATGGTTGTTTATCGAATAAAAATGGATATACAATGATAGAAGTTTTAGTATCGCTGATGCTTGCTTCCTTTATAATTGTTGCATCGTTCAGTCTGTTTTCGCAGATGATGCACAGATATAATGAGTCTGTGGCTGAAAAGGAACTCGTTGAATCGGCAGATTATCTTGAGCAGGTAATAAAGCGGGAATTTTCGAGAGCGTCAGGAGTACTTGATTATCTGGACCCTCAGGGTGCTGAACATTATGAGATAGGCAGCGAGCCTGCTGAGTTCATCTGTATATCCCTCAAAAGAACTAGGTTTACTCTTTATCAGAGCGGTTATGCAGAGGCTTTTCTGATTGACGGAAAATATAAGAGTGCAGTGAGGAAGCCTGTCTATATCTCAAAAGCATCACGTACGGATATGAGCTCAAAGAACTATAGAAACCTGTCTGTTTTTGAGGTGGGAAACCATGTCAGAAGCATGAGTATATCAAGGATTGACGAGAGCAAGTACAGAATCTGGCTGGAGCTTGAATATCAGGATACAGAAGTAACATACAGCAAAAATTTCATTGCAGAGCTTCAGAACGCATAAATAAGGATATTGTATATGGTCGATTTTCTTGACAATATATTTCTATTGAATATATAATGATTATTACTGGCGAAACATGGAATTTGATGGCGTCTGGTTATAATTAAACGAAATTTTATAAAAAATTATTGGAGGATTAGTTAATGATTTCAGCAGGAGATTTTAGAAAAGGTGTAACTTTTGAAATGGATGGGCAGCCATTCCTTATTATTGATTTCCAACATGTTAAACCAGGTAAAGGTGCAGCCTTTGTAAGAACAAAATACAAGAATCTTAAATCAGGGGTATTGAGAGAAGAAACTTTCAACCCGAATGATAAATTCCCTAAGGCTGTAATAGAGACTAAAGAGATGCAGTATCTTTATAGTGACGGAGAGCTTTACTACTTTATGGATAATGAATCATTTGAGCAGATACCGCTTAACTATGATCAGGTAGAAGATGCAATAAAATGGCTTAAGGAAAACGACAGCGCTACTATAAGATTCTATCAGGGATCTGCATTCCAGGTAGAGGCGCCAAACTTTGTAGAGCTTGAAGTTGTAGAGTGCGAGCCTGGAGTAAAGGGCGACACTACTACAAACGTTACAAAAGCTGCTACAATGGAAACAGGAGCTATTGTTCAGGTTCCTCTGTTTGTAAACCAGGGGGACAAAATCAGAATTGATACAAGATCAGGCGATTACATGTCAAGAGTGTAGGAGCCTATAATATATACTTGTATAAGGAGGGCATGACCATGGAATATTTATATGAGAGAGTTGCTTATTTAAGAGGACTTTGCGAGGGACTTGGGATTTCCGAGGAAACCAAAGAAGGCCGCGTGCTTGAAGAGATTGTTGAAATACTTGGAGAGTTCGCAGATGCTATCGTTGAATTATCTGATAAGCAGGAAGAACTGGAAGAGTATACCGAGTTGATCGACGAGGATCTGTCAGATCTTGAAGATGATTTCTATGATGAATCAGATGAAGATGACGAAGATGACGACGATATGGGTTATGTAGAAGTTACGTGTCCGCACTGTGGTGAAGAAATCGAGATTGATGAAGATTTACTTTATGACGAAGAGTCAGACATACTTTGTCCCTGCTGTGATCAGGTAATAATTAATGCCTGTGATGATGAGGACTTCGAAGAAGAAGAAATAGAAGAAGAAGAATAAGAAATACCTACATCAAAAGGCTGCATTTATTGCAGCCTTTTGGTGTAAAACAAAAAAGGAAGGAGGAAAACATGAAAAAACTCAATGAGCTGCAAAGCAGGATAGGCTATGATTTTAAAGACATAGAGCTCCTCAAGACAGCGCTTACGCATACGTCCTATGCGAATGAGCATAAGAGAAGAATGATAAAGCATAATGAAAGGCTTGAGTTTCTTGGGGACAGCGTGCTGAGCCTCATAATAACGACATATCTTTTCAAGAACCTTTCAAGCATAACAGAAGGCGAGCTTTCAAGGATAAGATCAACTATCGTATGTGAGAATTCACTAAAGATGAGCGGCGATCAGTTTGACCTCAGCCACTATATCTATATGGGAAAAGGCGAGGAGCAGACGGGAGGGCGAAACCGCAGCTCGATAGTATCTGATGCAATGGAGGCCCTTATAGCATCCATATACCTGGATTCAGGCTATGAAAGTGCAGAAAGATTCGTACTTAGCCAGATGAAAGAAATTATAGACAAAGCGATAGAGGGCAAGCTCTTCAAGGATTACAAGACCCAGTATCAGGAGATGGTACAGAAAAAATCGAATTCAAAGATAGAATATGTGGTAATAAGCGAGGACGGACCGGATCATCAGAAGACTTTTACGGTAGGCCTTATGCTTAATGACAGAAATGTTTCCACAGGAGAGGGGAGGAGCAAGAAAGCTGCAGAACAGAAAGCTGCGGAAATTGCTCTGGAAAAGATTAATGAGCATTAAGAAAACAATACCGGTATTTGTTCCTCACAGCGGATGCCCGAATGACTGCGTCTTCTGCAACCAGAAAAGGATAACAGGGGTTACGTCCACTGTAGGACCTGAAGAAGCGGAATCAGTTATCAGGGAAGCCCTCAGTACCATTGATGAGAATATGGACATTGAGATTGCTTTCTTCGGAGGGAGCTTTACTGCTATTGAAAAAGAGCGGCAGATAGAACTTCTCAGCGTCGCGAACAGATACAGAGAAACGCACAATATAAAGGACATCAGAATATCTACGAGGCCTGATGCCATTGATGAGGATGCTCTCAGCCTTCTCAAATCCTTTAATGTAACTATCATTGAGCTTGGGGTTCAGTCTCTTGACGAAAATGTCCTTATGCAGAGCAACAGAGGGCATGACAGCGCATGCGTATACAGATCATCGGAGCTTATTTTAAAAAATGGATTTAAACTGGGATTACAGATGATGCTTGGATTGCCTGGGGATTCTGCTGAAAAAGTAAGGTACACAGCAGACGAATTCATCAGGATAGCCCCTCATTTTGTTAGAATATATCCGGTCCTTGTAATAAAAGACACAGGTCTTGAATCACTTTTTAAGAGTAAGGTTTATCAGCCATGGAGCGTCGAAAAGACGGTTGAGGTCTGCAAGGACATCTTCATGAAATTTGCAAAAAACAACATAAAAGTAATAAGGATGGGACTTCAGACAACTGATGACATAATGCTTGGCAAAGACGTAGTTGCAGGACCTTTTCACCCCGCAATCGGAGAGCTCATCTATTCGAGAGTATACAGAGACCTGATTGAAAAAATGCTGACGGAGACAGGCATTGATGAGCTCAAGGGAAAAACTGTCGATATAGAGGCACCTGGCAATCAGATATCCAAGATTTCAGGAAACAGGAAATCAAACAAGGAGTATTTTAAAGAAAAATATGATATCAGGCTCAAAATAGTTGCGTCGCAGGGGGACAAAGTCCTCAGGATAGGAAATATGAAAGAAGATATTTCATTTTTAGCTTAAGAAGAGGTAAACGTGAGACTTAAATCGATAGAGTTGAAAGGCTTTAAATCCTTTTATCATAAGACAAAAATTGAGTTTCCAGATGGAATAATAAGCATAGTAGGCCCAAATGGAAGCGGAAAGAGCAATATTCTCGACGCCTTCAGATGGGTGCTTGGAGAACAGAGCGCCAGAAATCTCCGCGGAGAAAAGATGGAAGACGTCATATTTTCTGGAACAAAGCTTCACAATCAGGCGAATTTCTGCGAAATAGAGATACTCTTTGACAACAGCGACTGTGTCCTGGACATTGAGTTCACAGAGGTAAGCATAAAGAGAAAAGCTTACAGGACCGGAGAGAGCGCCTATTATCTTAATGGAAAGCAGTGCAGGCTGAGGGACATAAAGGAGCTGCTTCTGGATTCGGGAATAGGAAAAGAAGGATATTCCGTAATATCCCAGGGAAAGATAGATGAAATAGTCAACGCAACCTCGGTTCAGAGAAGAAAGATTCTTGAAGAGGCGAGTGGAATAGCGAAATTCAGATTCAAGAAGGAAGACAGCGAGAAAAAACTGGAAAACACAAGAAATAACATGGAAAGGCTCAATGACATATTTATTGAAATAGAAAGACAGATAGAGCCGCTGCAAAGACAGAATGAAAAAGCGCTTAAATTCCTTGAGCTGAGAGAAGAACTTAAAATATCTGAAATAAACAGCCTTCTTCATGAATATGATTCAGTGAGCGGAGGCTATTCGCATGACCGGGAGATATACGCCAGGGTTTCATTCGAGCTTGAGCAGATTGAAAAAGAGCTTGCTGACAAAAAGGCAGACCTGGAAAGATATGAAGAGCTAAAGAAGAAAAACCAGGAGCTTACCTCAGAACTTGACGCTAACAGATCGAGGCTCACGCTGGAGAAAAATTCAATAGAGAATGAGATAGAGAGAAACAACGAAAAGATCCTTTCGAGGCAGAACCAGAGAGAAAAGATAAAGAATATAGTAAAATCCATAGATGAAAAAATATCAGAGCTTAATCTGGAAATTGAAAAATCGCAGCTTGAACATGATGAGATAATGAAACGGGCTCTGGACCTGAAAAAAGAAATCAATGAGAAGCAGGAAGCAAGGAATTCTGCAAGGGCAGACATAGACATCAGGCAGGATAAATACAGGTCGCTTGCTGATGACAGGCAGAGGCTGCTCGAGGAAAAAAACAAAAAGGAACTCAGGATCCAGTTCATAGATGAGAGTGTGGAGTTTGAGAATAAAAGAATTCTTGAAAATATTACTCTGATAAAAAAACTGGAATCAGATATCATGGAAATCGACTCGGAAATAGAAGCTGTGAGAAGCAGAAAAGCCGGGATTGAGGATGAAATTGAAAACCTTAGAAAAAAAGAAGCTGAGCTTGAGCTTGAAGTGAAAAGACTCGATGATTCCGGAAAAAAAGAAGAACAGATCCTGCAGGAGATATCTCAGGAAATAAGAGAGATAAAAGTAAAGCAGAACATGTATATATCCATGGAGAACGACATGGAGGGAATAAACCGAAGCGTAAAGACTGTACTTGAAAACAGAAATCTTAAAGGTATAGTAGACATCGTTGCCAATCTTATAAGAACAGACAAGATGTATGAAAAGGCAGTAGAGACGGCTCTTGGAGGAGCCCTTCAGAATATCGTTACTACAGACAGCGTTTCAGCCAAAAAAGCAGTCGAATACCTGAAGGCTTCAAAATCAGGGAGGGCGACATTCCTTCCCATGGATACCGTAAGTGGTTCGCCAATCTCTGTGGAGGGCGCAAAAACAGCGTCTTCTGTGGTGCAAAGCCTGCCGCAGTACCGGGGAATAATAGAGTCGCTTCTGGGAAGGACGCTTATAGTAGAAAGCATGGATGAGGCGATACATCTTTCCAGAAAGCTTGGCTACAGGTACAGGATAGTAACTGTTGACGGAGAGATATTCAATCAGGGCGGATCGATAACGGGTGGACATTATTACAAGCAGAGCAACATTCTTGGAAGGAAAAGGCTCATAGAAGAATTTTCTGAAAAGGCAGAAGCGTTCAAAGTTAATTACAGCATTGTTCAGAAAAAACTTAAAGATGTTTCTGAGAAAAAACAGCTTCAGGAAGAAGCACTCAGAGATCTATCCTCTGAAATACAGGAAAAGCTGTCACTGCTTGAAAAAATCAGTTTTGATCTCAACGACAGAGAAAACAACCGTAAGTATATAAAAAGCAACATTGGCAGCATGCTGTCTGAAAGAGAATCCAAAAAAGCACTCGAAAAGGAACAGCTGATAAGCAGGAGTGTTCTTGAAAAAGAAGTGGCTGAAATAGCAGACGCTATATCAGAAACTGAAAAGATAATTTCAGATATACAGAGAGATCAGAAAACTGAGCAGGACAATCAGGAATCCTTCCAGAGTAAGATTTCAGACCTCAAGATAGAGCTTTCCGCCAAAGAAAACAGAATGGAAGGAATAGCTGGCGAGCAGAAACGGATAGCAGAGATAAAGGCGAATTATGAGTTTCAGAAGGAAGAAAATCATAAGGAGCTGAGGCTTATAATTTCAGAGATTGCAGAGGCGGAAAAGCGGCTTTCAGAATGCATCACTGACCTTCAGCTCAACCAGATAGAGCTCGACGAGATAGTAATAGAATATGAAAACACAGTCACGGAGCTCAGAAAGTCAGAAAAGCTGTTTGATGAAGTAATAAGATTCCAGAAAACGGCAGAAGAAAAGCTGATGAAAAAGCTTCAGGAAAAATACAGACTTGAAAACCGGATTGAAAAAGTAGATGTGATAACTGAAAATGTAAAATCCAGAATGCATGAAGAGTATCAGCTTAGCATCGAAGAATCGAGAAAATATAAGTCAGAGGACTGCGACTTCTCCAAAGAGAAGATAAGCTCGCTGAAAGAGCAGATCTTGCTTCTTGGGAACATAAACCTGGATGCCATAGAAGATTACAGAGTACTGAGTGAGCGATATGAGCTATACAAAGATCAGATATCAGATCTCAGGCAGTCAGTCGACGTGCTTGAAAAAATCATAGCGGATCTTGAGAAAGACATGGCAAGAGAATTCAGAAGCAATTTTGACAGCATAAATGGAACCTTTGGCAAGGTGTTCTCGCAGCTATTCGGAGGAGGAGAAGGGAAGCTTGTACTCTCAAACCCTTCTGATGTGCTCAACTCGGAAATAGAGATAATGGCACAGCCTGATGGAAAAAAGCTGAGGACCACATCAGTGATGTCGGGCGGAGAAAAATCGCTTATGGCCATAGCTCTCCTTTTCTCAATACTTATGACCAAGCCGGCACCGTTTTGCATACTCGATGAAATAGATGCCGCACTAGATGACTCCAATATATCCAGATTCAATGCATTTCTGGAAAAGCTCTCGCAGGATATACAGTTTGTTACAATAACCCACAGAAGAGGGACTATGGAGACATCTGATTATATTTATGGAGTCACGATGCAGGACAAGGGAGTCTCAAAAGTTGTCAGCCTGAAATTTGAAGAGGCTACGGATTTTATTGAGCAGTAATGATTAAACAAGCGTTTGAAAGGAAATGATATGTTAAAAAAATTATTTGGGTTTGGAAAGAAAAAAGATAAAGAGATCGATGAAAATCTCAAAGAATACCAGCAGGTGGAGACTCAGGAAGCTCAGGCAGAGCCAGTGGCAGAAGAAAGCCCTGAGATTGAAGAGGAGCTGCAGGAAAAAGCAGAAGTAGCTGAGGAGCTGCAGTCAGCATCAGCTGAGGAAGCAGCCGAGTCAGAAGCGCAGATTGAGCCTGAGGAAGATCCTGAGGATGAGCGTGAGGAAAATCCGGAGCAGGAAGAAGAGCAGGAAGAAGCTCAGGAGCCTGAGGCAGCCGAGCCCGAAGCTCCTGCAAAAGGTTTCTTTGCAAGACTCAAAGAAGGCCTTTCAAAAACCACTCAGAGCTTTACCTCAAAGCTGGACAATCTGTTCAAAGGATATAAGACTATCGATGAAGATATCTATGAAGAGCTTGAGGAAATACTCATAACCGCAGATGTGGGATTTGAGACCACTATGAGAATAACTGAAGAGTTAAGGAAAAGAGAGAGAGAAAACAAGATAGAGGAAGTAGAAAAGCTTCAGGAAGAGCTGGAAGACATAATTGAAGGCATACTCGTGGTAAAGGACGAATACAGCGAGGCGCAGGCAGGCTCTGAAGAGACTGCAAAAGTATCAGCAAAAAAACCGAGGATAATGGTCGTTGTGGGAGTAAACGGAGTGGGAAAGACCACGAGCATAGGAAAACTGGCATCTCAGCTTAAAAACGAAGGAAGCAGCGTTATGCTTGCGGCGGCGGATACATTCAGGGCCGCAGCTTCAGAGCAGCTTACCATATGGGCTCAGAGAGCGGATGTACCAATAGTGAAGCATGGAGAGGGGGCTGATCCTTCAGCTGTCATATTCGATGCCATCAAATCAGCTAAGGCGAACAATGCAGACGTGCTTATCTGCGATACGGCAGGAAGGCTTCATAACAAGGCCAACCTTATGAATGAGCTTGCAAAGATATTCAAGATAATCAGCAGGGAATATCCTGAGGCCGAAAAAGAAGTATTGCTTGTGATAGATGCGACCACCGGTCAGAACGCAATAAATCAGGCTAAGGTATTCAAGGAGGCAGCGCCGCTCACCGGCCTTATCCTCACAAAGCTCGATGGTACGGCAAAGGGTGGGGTCGTGCTTGGGATAATCTCAGAGCTGTCGCTTCCTATAAAATATATAGGAGTCGGCGAAAAGATAGACGATCTTCAGAAGTTTGATGCCAGATCTTTCGCAAGAGCGCTGTTTGGAAAAAATTTACAGTGATATAAAGTAAAAATACTTGACAAACAGTCCAGAATGTAATAATATAATCTCTGTAAAGTAGATGTGCTTTACAGAGAGGACTGGAAAAATGGAGATCGATAAGTTTGTTCATCTGAATAAATTGTTCATTTTATACAAAAATCTTTTAACAGAAAAACAATCGACAATACTGGAGTACTATTTTGGAGAAGATCTTTCTCTCGGTGAAATCAGCGATGAGATGAGCGTTTCCAGACAGGCGGTATTTGATACTATAAAAAGATGCGAAGGAATACTGTTTGATTATGAAAGCAAGCTCGGGCTTTTCCGCAAGGAAACTGAGGAAAACCAGAAGCTGGAAAAAATCATGAGTATCCTGGATGAAATAAGTAAGGATTACAATCTTAAAGATGACAGAATAGATGTCATCAGGGATATTTGCAAGGAGCTATCAGAATGATATTTGAAAATCTGTCAGACAAACTCCAGAATGCCTTTAAAGGTCTTAAAAGCAGAGGAAAGCTCAGCGAAAAAGATATAGATCTGGCAATGAGGGAAGTCAAGCTGGCTTTGCTTGAAGCAGACGTTAACTTTAAAGTAGTAAAAGACTTCATAAAGCAGATAAAAGAAAGATCCATGGGAGCAGAGGTTACAGAAAGCCTCACGCCAGGACAGCAAGTAATTAAAATAGTGAATGAAGAGCTGACGGCGCTCATGGGTGGAGTTGAAAGCAAGATAACATTTGCGAGCAATCCTCCGACTATAATAATGCTTGTCGGACTTCAGGGAGCTGGAAAGACTACTACGGTAGCAAAGCTTGGAAAAATGCTAAAAAAACAGGGCAAGATGCCAATGGCAGTAGCCTGTGACGTCTACAGGCCGGCAGCTATAAAGCAGCTGAAGGTAGTTGGTGAGCAGGCCGGGATTTCGGTCTATGCCGATGAAGAAAGCAAGAACCCGGTAGAGATAGCAAAAAAAGCCGTAGAAAAAGCCAAAGTCCTTGGAAACGACGTAGTTCTTATAGATACAGCGGGACGTCTTCATATAGACGAAGTCCTCATGCAGGAGCTTAAGGATGTAAAATCAAGCGTAATGCCGCAGGAAATACTACTCGTTGTAGACTCCATGACAGGACAGGATGCAGTAAATGTAGCTCAGAGCTTCAACGAAGCGCTTGGAATAGATGGAGTAATCCTGACCAAGCTGGATGGAGATACAAGAGGAGGGGCAGCCCTTTCCATAAAATCAATTACCCAGAAGCCTATAAAATTTGCGGCTGTAGGAGAAAAGCTCGACGACCTTGAGCAGTTCCATCCTGACAGGATGGCATCGAGAATCCTCGGAATGGGCGATGTGCTGAGCCTTATCGAAAAAGCGCAGGGCGCATTTGACGAAAAGCAGGCAAAAGAATTAGAAGAAAAAATAAAGAAACAGGAATTCGACTTCAATGACTTCCTTGATCAGATGCAGCAGATAAAGAAGATGGGATCAATAAAGAGCCTTCTTCAGATGATGCCAGGCATGCCAAAAGAACTCAAGGATATGGATATAGATGAAAAGCAGTTTGACAGGATTCAGGCGATAATCTTCTCTATGACTAAGGAAGAGCGTGAGAAACCATCTATAATCAATGTCAGAAGAAGGCAGAGAATCGCAAAAGGCTGCGGTCAGGATATAAAAGAAGTCAACAGGCTCATAAAGCAGTTTGAAGAGAGCAAGAAGATGATGAAGCAGATGACCAAGATGAGCAAGGGCGGGAAAAAAGGCAGAAGAGGACAGGGTCAGTTTCAGATGCCTATGAACCCGGGAAAAATGAAGTTTCCTTTTTAATAAAAGGTTACAATAAATGATAAATAATTTAAGGAGGTGAAACAAATGGTAAAAATAAGACTAAAGAGAATGGGTGCTAACAAAAAACCTTTTTATAGAATAGTAGTTGCAGACTCTCGTTCACCAAGAGATGGTAGATTCATCGAAGAAATAGGTTACTACAATCCAGTATCTACACCAAAAGTTGTAAACATCAACGAGGAAAAAGCTGTTAAATGGTTAAACAACGGAGCTCAACCAACTGAGACTGTAAAGAATTTATTCAAAAGCAATGGTGTATTAGAGAAGTTTGAAGCTTCTAAGAAATAGTTTGAACTATAATTACCATTTCTCTTAGGAGGAAAAGCATGGGAGAATTAGTAGCAGTAATAGCAAAAGCACTTGTTGACTATCCCGAACAGGTAACTGTTTCAGAGACCATTGGACAGGAATCTACAATCGTAGAACTCAGAGTGGCAGAAGAGGATATGGGAAAGATTATAGGAAAACAAGGAAAAATTGCCAAAGCTATAAGATCTGTTGTAAAAGCAGCAGCGAATAAGGAAAACAAAAGAGTTATTGTAGAAATCGTACAGTAATATAGAGACCTAGAGACTTTAAGAAAGTCATCTAGGTTTTTGTATATAAACCAGACGCCGTAGACTGGGAGTTTATTATGATAATAACGAAGATAAAAAGAAACAGGCTCAATTATGATGTCTATATAGATGAAGAGCTCGCATTCACTCTGACGGATGAAGGGCTTTATAAATCCAGGCTTAAAACCGGAGTGGAGATTGAGCAGACGGAGCATCTGAACGAAATCATAAGAGAAGATGAAATCAAGAGATGCAAGAACAGAGCTCTCAGGATAATAACGGATTCTCCAAAATCAGCAGCAAAGGTAGCTGAAAAACTTAAAAAAGAGAATTTCAGCGATTCCGCAGTCAGCCATGCACTTGATTTTCTTGGAGAATACAGCTTCATAGACGATAAGAGGCTGGCTGAGAACATAACAAAAAAAGCCGTGAGGTCAAACAGCTCTGTAAGGCAGATTAAAAACAGCCTGTACAAAAAAGGCATAAAGAAGGAAGATATAGAAAAAGCTGTTTCTGAGGTTGACTCTGATCAGGAAGAAGAAAATGCCATCAAAGTCGCAATCAAAAAATACAATACCCTTAAGGGCAAAAGCGATGAAGAAGTACTCAGAAAAGTATATTATACATTAAGCTACAAAGGGTTTTCATACAGCGCCTGTGACAAGGCTATGAGCAAGATAAAGAGCATGCTCGGAAATTATGAGGATTAATTAATCAGATATAAAAGAAGGTGAGAGATATGAAGAAACACAGAATTGGCCAGATAGTAAATACCCATGGGTTAAAGGGCGATATGAAGGTATACCCGTTCACGGATTATCCAGAGCGATTTGAAGAAGTTGAATATTTGTATATGGAAAATCAGGGAGATAAGAAATATTTCATCGAAAACGTAAGATACCAGAGAAACATGGTGCTTCTCAAGCTGAAAGGGATCGATACGATCGAAGAGGCCGAAAGCCTCAGAGATATAAACCTGTATATAGATGACAGCAACCTCAGAGAGCTTGACGAAGACGAACACATGATATCTGATCTCATAGGTCTGAATGTATATCTCGAAGATCTTACTCCTGTAGGGACTATAGTGAATGTGCTCAAGTATACCGCAAATGACGTATATGTGATAAGGGGCATTGAGGATCAGGAATATCTCATACCGGCACTAAAGCAGTTTGTGCCTGTGGTTGACATAGAAAACGGCAAGATCATCATTACTCCTATAAAAGGGATGATCGACTGATGAGATACCATATAATGACGCTTTTTCCTGAATTTATCGACTCATCTACGCAGCACAGCATAATAAAAAGGGCGATGGACAAAGGAATAATAAGCATCAATAGCTATAATATCAGGGATTTTTCGCTGAGCAGGCATAAAAAGGTAGATGACTATCCTTTTGGCGGGGGTGCAGGGATGGTAATGTCTCCTGAACCAATCGACAGATGCTTTGAGCATATAATGAGTGAGGGCGTAATAGACAGGAGCAAGTGCAGGACGATATATATGTCCCCGAGAGGTCAGCAGCTTACTCAGAAAAAAGTCCAGGAGCTCACTCAGTATGAGGATCTCATAATTCTTTGCGGGCATTATGAAGGAGTCGATCAGAGGGCTGTGGACATGCTGATAGACGAGGAAATTTCCATAGGAGACTATATCCTTACTGGAGGAGAGCTTGGAGCGATGGTTGTGGTAGATGCTACGGCCAGGCTCATAGATGGAGTCCTTAACAAAGAGGAATCCCACATGGATGAGAGTTTTTCTGACGGGCTGCTTGAATATCCACACTATACGAGGCCGAGGGAGTACAAGGGACTTGAGGTTCCAGAGGTTCTCCTTAGCGGAAATCACAGCATGATAGATCAGTGGAGATTTGAAAAATCTCTTGAGATTACGTCTCAGAGAAGGCCGGATCTTTTCAAAATGTTTGATTTTACAAAGCTCAGCAAAATCAACAAGAGAATATATGAAAAGGTATTGAATAAAATGAAATAATGTGGTAGAATATCTAAGTTAATATTACCGAATGTTCCGCTGGTCGGATTGGATTAAGAACATTCCAGAATCTATGGAGGATACAATGGATATCATTAGAGCAATTGAACAAGAACAACTTAAGACGGATTTACCTGCTTTTGGACCTGGAGACAATGTAAAGGTTCACATAAGAATAAAAGAGGGTAAAAGAGAAAGAGTTCAGATCTTCGAGGGCGTTGTGCTTAAGAGACAGGGTGGCGGACTTACAGAAATGTTTACAGTAAGAAAGATATCTTTCGGAGTAGGCGTTGAAAAGACTTTCCCTGTACACTCTCCATCAATTGAAAAAATTGATGTAACAAGAAGAGGTAAAGTAAGAAGAGCTAAGCTTAACTATCTTAGAGACAGAGTTGGTAAGGCTGCTAAAATCAAAGAGAAAAAACACTAAGAATAATAGCGGACAAAAAGGAACTGGACTTTCAGTTCCTTTTTTAATAATGAATCCAGAATATCGGCACAGGAAATGCCCTCAGGGGGCGATAGGAGAATAAAATGGAAGAAAGAATGCATATAAACTGGTACCCGGGACACATGAAGAAGACAAAAGAGCTTCTTCAGAGCAGCCTTGCACTGGTTGACATAGTAGTAGAGGTCGTGGACAGCAGGATTCCGCTTGCCAGCAAAAATCCTGATATAGACACCATAGCTGCAAACAAGCCCAGGATCATAGTCCTGAACAAAGAGGACCTTGCAGATCAGGCGGTAACGGGAAAATGGATAGATTATTATCAGAAGAAGGGATTTATAGCAATAGCTATGAACGCAAACAGCGGAAACGGCCTCGACAGGCTCATAACTGCGATAGACAGAGCTTATTCGGCGCAGAAGGAAAAATTCCTGTCAAAAGGAATGATAAACCGTGCTCCAAGGATAATGATCGTTGGAATACCTAACTCGGGTAAATCGTCACTGATAAACAAGCTCACAGGAAGAAAATCAGCACAGACTGGAGACAGGCCGGGAGTCACCAAAGGAAAACAGTGGGTTAGAGTGAAGGGAAATCTTGAGATGCTCGATACTCCCGGAATACTCTGGCCAAAATTTGAAGACGACAGAGTTGCAATGCTGCTTGCCTTCACGGGAGCCATAAAGGATGATGTACTGAACGTCGAGGAAATCGGGTTCCAGCTTCTTGACAGAATAAGGAAGATAGATCCGGCCATAATCGAAAAAAGGTATTCTGTAGAGATAGATCCTGATGAAGAGACAATAGAGGTAATGAACAGGATAGCATCTGAGAGAAAATTCATCCTGAGAGGAAAAGAGATAGATTATCACAGGACAGGACAGACGATTCTCAATGAATTCAGGGCAGGACTCATGGGCAGGATCACACTAGAAAGCCCTCAGGAGCAAAATAAAAAAACAGATTCAGAGGAATAGCTATGGAAAAGCCATTAAGCATAAGCGAAATAAAGATCAGGCTGGATAGTCTTGATGAAATAAGCAGAGAAGAATATGTCAGAGAACTGATGGCCGATGAGAGAAGCGGCGTAAAAAAAATAACAGAGACATATCAGAGGCAGAAGGCAAAGGCGGAAAAAGAACAGGCAAGAATAAGGGCAATGATCGAATTTGACCATTCATTTGCATCGGAAGGCATGATTGTCGCAGGAGTGGATGAGGTAGGAAGAGGACCTCTTGCCGGCCCTGTTGTCGCTGCCTGCGTTGTAATTGACAGAGATGCCACGATAGAAGGCGTGAATGATTCAAAAAAGCTGTCCCAGGAAAAACGGGAATACCTGTATGACATTATCGTGAAAAAAAGCAGGCACTGCTCGATTGGAATAATAGAAAATGACGTCATAGACAGGATAAATATTCTCAACTCGACATTTCTTGCGATGAGTTCAGCCATCAATCATGTATCCAAAGAGCTTTCTGAAAAAGGAAGCAGGATAGATATAGTGCTTGTGGATGGAAACCAGAAGATAAAGGACCTTGATATAAGGCAGCAAACCGTAGTGGGAGGAGATGCCAGGAGCTATGCCATAGCATGTGCGAGCATAGTGGCCAAGGTATACAGAGACCGCCTTATGGAAAATTACGATAAAAAGTACCCTGGATACGACTTTGCAGGCAACAAGGGATATGGAACCGCATCGCATTATGAAGGGCTTAACAGGCTGGGTTTTACTCCGATACACAGAAGATCATTCTGCAAGTCGGTTTTATAGAAAAAGGAGATAAAAATTGGAAGGCAGCAAGACGGTAGCATTTCTGACGCTCGGTTGCAAGGTAAATACCTACGAAACAGAAGCGGTAGAAGAATTGCTGAAAAACAGCGGATACAATATAGGCAGATTCGAAGAATATGCGGATGTATATATAGTGAACACATGTACAGTGACGGCGATGTCAGACAAAAAATCAAGGCAGATGATAAGAAGGACCAGAAAGCTCAATCCATCTGCAGTGGTTGTAGTAATGGGATGCTATTCACAGAAGGCTCCTCATGAGATACTCGAGATAGAAGAAGTAAACCTCGTGCTGGGCACCAGCAACAGAAAAGCTATACTTGGCGAAATCGAAAACATAACCTCACAGGACAAGCGCATAATAGTTGAAGATATAATGAAGATAAGGGATTTTGAAGAGCTTGAGATAAGCGAAGTCAGAGACCGTGCGAGGGCGCTCGTAAAGATACAGGATGGCTGCGACAGGTTCTGTTCATACTGTATAATACCGTTCACCAGAGGACCTGTAAGAAGCAGGAAGCTGGAAAATATAAAAGAAGAAGTCGGCAGGATCGTAAAAAATGGGTATAAAGAGGTAGTGCTCACGGGAATCCATGTGGCATCCTATGGAAAAGATTCAGGAGATATGTCACTCATAGACGTCATAGAAAGCATAGCAGAGATAGAAGGGCTTGAGAGGATAAGGACCAGCTCAGTCGAGCCACTTATCATAACAGAGGAATTTGTTCAAAGGCTTGGCGCAGTAGACAAGTTCTGTCCTCATTTCCATCTTTCCCTTCAGAGTGGAAGCGACAGCGTCCTTTCGAGGATGAACAGGAGATATACCTCGCAGGAGTACAGGGAGGCTGTGAACACGATAAGAAGGACATTCCCTTATGCAGCCATAACTACCGATGTGATAGTAGGTTTTCCGGAAGAAACAGATCAGGAATTCGAGCAGACTTATGAGTTTTTAAAAGAGTTGAAACTTTATGAGACACACATATTCAAATATTCGCCTCGAAATGGCACAAAGGCAGCCGAGATGCCGGATCAGGTAGACCCATCAGTAAAAAACAGCAGAAGTGAATGCCTCATAAAGCTGAATGAAAAGAACAAAAAAGACTTTGAAGACCTCCACGTAGGACAGATTGTGGATATACTCATAGAAACTCATGAAAATGGATATGCCACAGGACATACAAAAAACTATATAAAGGTCGGCATAAAGACTCTGGAGAACCTTTCGAATCAGATAATAAAGTCCAGAATAACTGATATTTCAGAAGATTTTGCAATCGCAGAAAGAGCTTAATAAAAATACTGTATTTATTCCTTGATAATATGTGCTTCTATGGAATATAATAGAAGGAACAAATATGAATGGAGGTATAATATGGATTGTTTATTCTGCAAGATTGCAAGCGGCGAAATACCATCTACCAGAGTATATGAAGATGAAAAAGTGCTTGCATTTCGCGATATAAGCCCTCAGGCGCCTGTTCACATAGTGCTGATTCCAAAAGCTCATTACGCAGACATACTTGAGATTCCGCACGACAGCACTGAGATAAATGACATGATCAGGGCGGTGCAGATAATCGCAAAACAGGAAGGTATGGAAGACGAAGGATTCAGGGTTGTTACAAACTGCAGGGAATTTGGTGGACAGACTGTAGACCATCTGCACTTTCATATTCTTGGAAAGAGGAAACTTACGTGGCCACCAGGCTAAAAAAGGCTTGTAAAAAAATTAAAATAAGTGTATAATGTCATAGTAACGTTTTACCCATAAAACAGAACTGCTTCAAACAATCTAAAAAGTGTTAGTAGTGAGGGGAGGGATAAAGATGGCAACAGAAGTAAGAGTTAAAGAGAATGAATCTTTAGATAGCGCTCTTAGAAGATTTAAGAGACAATGCGCATTATCAGGTGTAATGGCAGAGGTTAGAAAAAGAGAGCACTATGACAAACCAAGTGTAAAAAGAAAGAAAAAAGCTGAAGCGGCAAGAAAGAAAAAACGATAGTTGATAGAAGGTGAAAACATGACTCTAAAAGAAAGATTAATGGAGGATATGAAGGTTTCCATGAGAAACAAGGAAACTTTGAAAAAATCCGTAATCACGATGATTAGAGCTTCTGTTAAACAGAAGGAAGTAGATGACAGAGTCGACGTGAATGACGATGACGTTATCGAGCTTATAGCAAAGCAGCTAAAGCAGCGAAAAGATGCATTAGTTGAGTTTGAAAAAGCTGAAAGAGATGACTTGATAGCTCAAACCAAAGCAGAAATTGAGATCCTCGCTTCATATCTTCCACAGCAGCTCACAGATGAAGAACTGGAAGCTGTAGTTAGAGACGCAGTAGCTGAAGTAAATGCACAGTCTATAAAGGACATGGGCAAAATAATGGGTAAGGTTATGGCTGTCGCTAAAGGCAGAGTTGATGGTAAAAGAATCAACGAAATGGTTAAAAAAGTTTTAAATTAAACACACACACAGAAATTAAAGAATCCTGAAAAGGATTCTTTTTTGATTTCTGGATATATTACATTGCGATGCTCATATTAACTTTTATGGCTATATTACTATTTCTTGTAGTTCAGGCTACTGAAATCCAGATTCATTATATATCTGTGATGTCCTTCGCCGTATTCATCCTCATTCATATCTATTATGTCAAATCCGATCTTGTCTTTATACAGTTTTATTGCAGCTTTGTTCTCTACATCCACAGTGAGTCCCATTTTGCTGAAGCCCTGTTCTTTTACGTTCTCTATCACGGCTTTAAGAAAATGAAACCCAAGTCCCTGACCGTGGAAGTCAGGTGAGATTGCATAGTCAAAAAGATAGCATTTATCGGTATCTTCCCAGTCTCTCATAAGTATTGCAAGACCTATGATTTTTTTATTGCTCTCTTCTCTCAGCATGTATACGTTTCCATGTCTGATCTGAGGGACAAGGCCCCATTCATCCATGCCGAGGTCTCCAAAAATTCTTAATCCAAAATTGACCATACGCTTGAGCAGGTTGGAATTATAATCCTGAACAAGGTAAACCTTCAGGTTTTCTATGTCGCCGTCCAGATTCTGGATGACTTTCTTTGGCAGTACTGTTTTTTCTTCTAAATACATAAATCACTCTCCTAAATAAAATAAATTAAATTTTTTATCAGAACAAGGAATATTCCGCATAAAAGCTGGCGAGGATTTTTGCTTTGCCAGCGGTTGAATGCAGTGCATTCTATATTGGATAACCTTGTCATATCAACGATTGCGTGGTGGTGAAGGTTGGTGATGATTAAACAATTAAATATTTGCAATTTTTGAGTACAGTAATTTAATAATATCAAAAATTTATATATATGTCAAATGTTTTATGTAAAATAATGCTCGAAAAACGTGTGTTGGTATTATTTGGTTTTATTTGATAAACATTAAATTATGTTATATACTGTTAAGTGAACAATTTTAGCTGTTAAATATATTTTACGGGGGTAAAGAATGAAAAAAATCAGATTGAAATCAGCCTTGTGTGCTCTTACCGTGCTTGTTATGTCGTCATCGGGACTTAGCGTTCACGCGGAGCAGCCGGCATATAAGACATATTCAAAGACTGTGGCAGGAAAAGCTGTAAATGTAGCAGAAATACCAAAAGGAAGCATGAGTGGATACATAGCAATTGGCCAGAACAAAGTAGGTGGGGTGCAGCCCATGTCAGCCATGGCAAAGGCGTTTTCGGCAAAAGTAGCTGTAAACGGCACATTTTTCAATGCGTATGAAAAACAGGGTCCGTTTCTTCCAAATGGGAACCTGATAAACAAAGGGGAGCTCATACACAAGTATGACAACGGAACGAGCTTTACTATAACGAAAGACGGATCGGCACAAATAGGAAGGATAAAGACGAGCATTTCAGCTACGGCGCATGAGACACAGCACACGGTGGGCGTATATGGAATAAACAGGAAAGTAGGAGCTCAGGGAATATATCTTTATACAGACAGATGGGGAAAGAACCTGGGAATAAAATCAGGGATAAATATAATGGTGGACAGGGATGGCAAAGTCATAAAGAAGGTTTCCGGAGAAGATGCTGAGATTCCGCAGGGAGGATTCGTGCTTAACGTAAGCGGTTCAAGCAGTGCCCTTTCAAGGTTTGCCTCAGCATGCAGCGAGGGAAGTACAGTGAGCTGGAAATACGAGGTTTCCGGACTTGATAATAATGACCTCATGCTTGCAGTGGGCGCAGGACCGATGGTTTTAAAAAACTCACAGAAGATAACGGATATGCAGAGCTATAAGGATGAAGGCTTTACGGAGGCAAAGATACTTTCGAATGCAGGCGCAAGGTCTGCGATAGGCATAAAGGCAAATGGCAATATAATCATAGCCACTACTACTGCGAAGGTGAGCGAGCTCGCAGGAATCATGCTCAGCCTTGGATGCACTGATGCCATGAATCTTGACGGAGGAGCTTCCAGTGGGCTGTATGCCAATGGGAAATTTATTTCCTCTCCGGGAAGAAACCTCAGCAACATTCTGTACTTTAAATAGAAAACAAATTTATAACGAAAAAAAGGGATACCGTCCGACTTATGTCAGCATGGTGTCCCTTTTGAGATCATATTAAATATATTATGCGTAAGCAAGCTCCGCAGTATTTATGCTGAGTGAACTCATCACTATTGCTGAGCATACCATCGAAGCCGCTGATATGGCAAACTGAAGATCGTTCTCGAATGAAACTTCTTCGTTCAGGTACTTCTGGAGCAGTTCATCAAAAAAATGAACCAGTTCATGGCTTTTCAATGAGAGACCGCTGTTAAATTCTACTGCGTCTGTGTGAGAATATTGCTTTACTGCCTTATGCAGATCTTTTTCGTAAACAAGGTGCTTCTTGAGGTTATCCTGATAAGTGTCTCTGTCGTGATGAGGGAGACAGAAGTAGTCACATACGTAGTGTGCTATGACTCCAAGCCTGTAGGAATACATATTCATTTCAGCCATGCTTACAGTTGGGTCAACAGATGAAAGCTCGCTTATCATCTGAAGTATATAATCAAAGTTCTGATGCTTATAATGCTTGAGGTGTTTGTGGTAAAGAGGGATATCAGGACTCATGTTGCCAGTCTTGAAGGTGAGTCGATTCAATAAAAAATCAGTATTTTTTTCTATGTTTGAATATATAATTTCTGACATTCTCATATGGGTTGGAATTAGCATCTATCGTCCTCCTTGTACGTTTAACAATATTAATTTTACTACAATAGAAAATCTATTACAAGAAATATTTTAAATATTTGAGCAAGAAAATTGACACACTCAAAACAAATTTACATGAAAAGTTGAAATTAATATGAAATTGTGGTATTATATTTCAGTGAGTATACCGAATAGTCGCATGGATAAAACCATGAGGAAAGTCCGAGCTCCGTAGGGCGAGGGTGCTAGGTAACACCTAGTGGAGGCGACTCTAAGGAAAGTGCAACAGAGATATACCGCCTGTAATTCAGGTAAGGGTGGAAAGGTGAGGTAAGAGCTTACCAGCAATTGGGTGATCAATTGGCTATGTAAACCCCATCCGGAGCAAGACCAAGTAGGATCAAGAAAGGGGGCTGCCCGTCCCTATCCGTAGGTAGGTCGCTTGAGCCTGCTGGTGACAACAGGCCTAGATAGATGGCTATTCAAGACAGAACTCGGCTTACAGGTATACTCATTAATCACCAATGCATATAAGCGTTGGTTTTTTTGTAAAAAATGTCTGGAGATAAATTTGATCAAAGAAGTAATTGTAGTAGAAGGAAAAGATGATATCTCTGCGGTAAAGAAGGCAGTAGATGCAGAGATAATAGCAACCAATGGTTTTGGATTTCCAAAGGACGTCAGGGAGAGAATTAAAAAAGCTGCCGAAACACGAGGCATAATTGTCCTTACCGATCCTGATTATGCAGGAGAGAAAATAAGAAAAGAGATAATAAGCATTGCAGGAAACTGCAAGCATGCATATATTCCACGAGAGCTTGCTGTAAAAGATGATGACATAGGTGTTGAAAATGCTAGCCCTGAGGCAATACTAATGGCACTTGAGAGTGCCAGGTGCCAGCTTACATCAAAAAGAACGGAATTCACGAACAGGGACCTTCTGGATAACGACCTGCTTATGGGAAATGATTCGAGAAAAAGAAGAGACCTTGCAGGGCAGATACTCGGAATAGGATACGCGAACGCAAAGCAGTTTTTATCAAGATTGAATAATTATGGTATTACCAGAGAAGAATTTTCCGAAGCGGTAAGTACTGTAAACAGGGAGATATATGAGTAATTTAGCAACTCACACGGCCACGAAGGCTATTGTAGAAAAATATGGATTCAACTTCACCAAATCTCTGGGACAGAATTTCCTCGTAGATGGAAACATACTGAGAAAGATAGTTGATGGAGCGGATATAGGAAGCGATGACATCGTTTTTGAGATTGGGACTGGAATAGGCACGCTCACATCGGAGCTTGCCAGAAGAGCAAAAAAAGTTGTCGCAATAGAGATAGACTCAAGGCTTATACCAATACTGAGTGAAACTCTTTCGAAGTTTGACAACGTAGAGATAATAAATCAGGATATACTGAAGGTGGACCTGCCTGCGCTTGTGCGTGAGCATTCACCTGATCAGAAGATAAAGGTTGTAGCAAATCTGCCTTATTACATCACCACTCCTATAATAATGAGATTTCTTGAGGAGGGAATAGCCCTTTCTTCCATGGTGATAATGATACAGAAGGAAGTAGCCGACAGAATTGCTGCAAAACCTTCAACCAAGGCATACGGAAGCCTCTCTGTAGCGATACAGTACTACGCTGACAGCCGCATAATCGCAAAAGCGCCAAAGGGAGCTTTTGTACCGCCGCCGAATGTAGATTCTTCGGTGCTCAGAATTGATGTAAAACAGGATAAAGGTGTGGATCTCATGGATTCAGATCTGTTTTTTGAGGTTGTCAAGGGGTCCTTCTCAAAAAGAAGGAAGACGATTCTCAATTCACTCTCGACTTATGGGGATTTTGAAAAAGAAATAATTGAAAAAGCTCTTGAAGCTTCGGGCATAGATCCAAAAAGAAGAGGGGAGACTCTTACTATTTTGGAATTTGCCAGTTTATCGAATCAAATTTACTGTTTAAGGAGAGAAACTCCAGACAAGTAGTTTCAGAGGAGGCAAAATTGATTAAGTTTGAGAATGTAAGTAAAAAATATGAAAAAAAGGATAAATTCGCGTTAAAGGACGTAAACATAAATATAAACCGGGGAGAGTTTGTTTTCCTTGTAGGGAGCTCAGGAGCTGGAAAATCCACCTTCATAAAGCTTCTTCTTAGAGAAGAGATACCTTCGGAAGGAACGCTGACGGTTAATGAAAAAAACGTAGCCATGCTTTCTCCCAGGACTATCCCAAGATTCAGGAGAAATATGGGAGTCGTGTTTCAGGACTTCAGGCTGCTGCCTAACAAGACGGTATATGAAAATATAGCCTTTGCCATGGAAATCACTCAGCAGAAGAAAAAGGATATAAGAAGGAAGGTTCCGGTGGCGCTCTCGCTCGTAGGACTGAGCGACAAGGCAAAATCCTATCCAAATCAGCTTTCAGGAGGAGAACAGCAGAGAGTCGGAATCGCAAGAGCGATAATAAACAATCCAGTAATACTTATAGCAGATGAGCCTACAGGAAACCTGGATCCACAGAATGCAGATGAGATCATGGAGATCCTTCAGGATATAAATCGAAGAGGGACCACAGTAATAATAGCTACTCATGCAAAAGAAATCGTGGACAAGCTTCAGAAGAGAGTAATAACCCTCGATAAAGGTATGGTTACAAGTGATGTGCAAAGGGGGAATTACACAAATGTTAAACAATCTTATCTATAGCATAAAGGAAGGCATGAAGGGGCTCGCAAGAAACCGTTCAATGTCGCTTGCATCAGTTGCTTCGGTTTCCTCGTCGCTTTTTGTGCTTGGAATAATGCTGTGCATAGTCCTCAACATAAATTTCATTTCTGAGCAGACAAAAGAGCAGTTCAACTCGGTGCAGGTTTTTCTGGTGGATGACCTGAGCCAGGATGATATTCTTTCGGTAAAGAGCAAAATCGAGAGCATCGATAATGTGAGAAGCATTACTTACGAGACAAAGGAACAGGCGCTCATAAATCTCAAGGAGAGATGGGGAGAGAATTCCTATCTGCTTGAGGGCATAGAGAACCCGCTCCAGAATTCATATATAGTCGAAATCGAAGACACGCAGAAGGCAGATCAGATGGTAGCAGACATCCAGAAGCTGGATAATATAGACGACATAAGCTATTACAAGGATATTGTGCAGCAGCTTAACAGCATCGCATCCACGGTAAACAAATTCGGACTTGCGCTGATGGCACTGCTTTCATTCGTATCTGTATTCATAATAGCTACCACTATAAAGCTCACCCTCTATGCGAGGAAGAGAGAGATATTCATAATGAAGTATATAGGGGCTACCAACTGGTTCGTAAGATGGCCATTCATAATCGAAGGCCTCATACTCGGGTTCATAGGAGCCGTCATAGCCATATTCGTGACATACGGCCTTTACAGCGTAGTCTATGACTTCCTTATTTCGAGCAGCATGAACTTCATAAATGGATATCTGATAAGGATAAATGACATACTTGGAACGATATCAACGGTGTTTATATCTATGGGAATTGGAATTGGAACGGTTGGAAGTGTTATTTCAGTCAGAAGATATCTGGAGGTATAGATAATGAAAAAAAGAGTCATACTGAGCGGGATACTGATAGCCTCACTTTCGTTAACGACAGTGTACGCGGCTCCGGACCTGAGCAAGCAGAAAAGCCAGCTAAGCACTATAAAGACTGAAAAAGGCAAGATAACTGCAGAGATAAATCAGAAAAAACAGGAAGTAAATGACATAAACAAGAATATCTACAGCCTTGACCAGAAGATAAATGAAAGCCAGGCAAAGCTTGATGACCTTCAGTCGCAGCTTGCCGGACTTAATGTAAACATTAAGTCAACCAAGAAAAAGATTGCTGAAATTGAAAAGGATCTTGAAAAAAACGAGGAGCTTCTACAGGAAAGGCTCAGAGTTATGTACAAGACGAGCGATGTCAGTTACCTGGAGATTCTCCTCTCATCAGAGGATATTTCTGATCTGATGTCCAATGTAAACAACATACAGAGGATAGTGAATCATGACAAGGAGCTCCTTGAGGAGCTTGAGCAGAGCAGGCAGAAGCACGAGCAGCAGAAAAAATCGCTCGAGGCAAGCAAGGAAAAGATGACGAAGATACAGCAGGAAATGGCAAGCGAGCAGAGCGTAATGGAAGAGAATCTCGGAGTGCAGCTCTCTGAAAAGCATAAGATAGCACAGGACTTAGACAAGCTCAGACTTCAGGAAGAAGAGCTTCAGAGAGAATCTGCTGCAATTGAAAAGCAGATTCAGGCACTTCTTGCAAAGCCTAAAAGCAAGAGCTCCACTCAGAAGAATTACTCTGGAGGCTCAATGCACTGGCCGCTGGCAATAAGAGGCACGATAACCTCGACTTACGGATACAGGAGCGACCCTATAAATGGATCGAAGAGCTTTCACCAGGGGCTTGACATAGCCGCTCCAAAAGGAACTGCGGTATATGCGGCAAGCGACGGAGTCGTCATATTTTCGGGATACAAGAACAGCTATGGAAATGTAGTAATGATAGATCATGGCGGCGGCATAGTTACAGTATATGCACACAACTCTTCACTTGTAGCAAAGACTGGCCAGACGGTAAAAAGAGGATCTGTGATATCCAAGGTAGGCTCTACAGGGTATTCCACAGGAAATCACCTTCATTTTGAAGTCAGAAAAAATGGAGCGACAATAAATCCGAGAAATTATATTTAGACTGAAGATAAATAATAAAAATAATAAAAATATATAAGGAGAAAATTATATGAAGGCAGTGGACATAAAGAAACTCTTCAGAGAACCTGCAGAGTATGTTGGGAAAGAGATAACAGTACAGGGCTGGATAAGGACATCCAGAGACTCAAAGACATTTGGATTCATAGAGCTTAACGACGGAACATTCTTCAAGAACCTTCAGGTTGTGATCGAAGATGGAAAGCTGGATAATTTCAAGGAGGCAGTAAAGCTTCCTATAGCCACTGCCATAAACGTCACAGGAACTCTGGTAGAGACTCCGGGAACGAAGCAGCCTTTTGAGATACATGCAAGAGAGATAACTGTTGAGGCAACTTCTGATGCAGACTACCCTTTACAGAAAAAGAGACATACCTTTGAATACATGAGAACAATAGCTCATCTCAGACCAAGAGCTAATGCGTTTAATGCAACATTCAGGGTAAGATCGGTTGCATCATATGCAATTCATAAATTTTTTCAGGATAAAGGATTTGTGTATGTGAACACGCCTATAATAACGGGCTCAGACTGCGAAGGGGCAGGAGAGATGTTCAGGGTAACTACGCTTGATATGAATAATATCCCAAAGACAGAAGACGGCCTTGTGGATGACTCAAAGGATTTCTTCAAAAAGTCGACAAACCTTACTGTAAGCGGCCAGCTGAACGCTGAGACATTTGCGCTTGCATACAAGAATGTATATACATTCGGACCTACATTCAGATCAGAGAACTCAAACACGGCAAGGCATGCTGCTGAGTTCTGGATGATGGAGCCGGAGATGGCATTTGCAGATCTTACGGACTATCTTGACAATGCGGAGGAAATGCTCAAGTTCGTTATAAAATACGTGCTTCAAAATGCGCCGGAAGAAATGGAATTCTTCAATTCAATAATCGACAAAGAGCTTTTCGAGAGACTTGAAAACGTTGTAAACTCAGAATTTGGAAGAATAACATATACAGATGCAGTAAAGCTTCTCCAGGAATCCGGGGAAAAATTTGACTATTCAGTTGAGTGGGGTGTAGATCTTCAGACAGAGCACGAAAGATACCTTGCAGAAAAGGTATTTAAGAGACCTGTATTTGTAACAAACTATCCTAAAGAAATCAAATCCTTCTACATGCGACTTGATGATGACGGAAAGACTGTTGCGGCAGCGGACCTTCTCGTACCAGGAGTAGGAGAGCTTATCGGAGGATCACAGAGAGAAGAGCGCTATGACGTTCTAGTGGAAAAGATGAAGCAGTGCAATCTTAATGAAGAGGATTACTGGTGGTATCTTGAGCTGAGAAAATACGGCGGAGTAAAGCATGCAGGCTATGGACTTGGATTTGAGAGACTTATCATGTATCTTACAGGAATGAGCAATATAAGAGACGTAATCCCGTTCCCAAGAACAGTTGGATCGGCAGAATTTTAAATATACAGCAGGACCCGGAAAATCTCCGGGTCTTTTTTTGTGTAGTTCTACTTAGATATTTTACATAGAATTAACATAAGCTTTACAAAGGCATAACAAACAAAAATATAAATGGAAGTATAATAGGCTTGTAAGGAAAATAAACTTAAAATTAGAATCCAGAAGGAGAACAGAATATGTTATTCAACAGAAAATTAATGGCACTGGCAATGACAGCTGTATTATCAGCAGCGCTGCTCGCAGGATGTGGATCAAAAGAAGAATCAGCTGAGGGAGCTGCAGATCCGGCAGCTGCACCGGGATCAAAGATCATACTTGTAGGCTCAACGTCGGTAGATCCGCTGGCACAGAAGCTTGCTGAAGCGTATAAGGCCAAGACTCCTGATGTTGATATAGAGATACAGGCAGTAGGCTCGAGTGCAGGAATAAAAGCGGCGCTTGATGGAAGTGCGACGATAGGAATGTCATCAAGAGAGCTCAAGGAAGAAGAGATAGCAGAGGGAGCAAATCCTCTTATAATATGCAGAGACGGAATCGCAGTAGCAGTAAATCCTGAGAATCCGGTTCAAAACCTCAGCAAAGATCAGGTTCAGAAGATATTCATGGGAGAGATCACCAACTGGAAAGAGGTTGGCGGAAATGATGAAGAGATAATTGTTGTCTCAAGAGAATCAGGATCAGGAACAAGAGGAGCTTTTGAAGAAATCCTTAAGATAGAGAAGGAAGTAGAAGGCAAGAAAATCAGCGGACTTGTGCAGACAGCGCTTCAGGCAGAAGGAACAGGGGCTGTAAAGGCTAACGTAGCATCAAAGGCAAATGCAATCGGATACGTATCACTTGGATACATTGATGAGACAATCAAGACAGTCCAGGTAGAGGGTGCAGATCCTACTGCAGAGAACATAACAGCAGGAACTTATCCAGTTGCAAGACCATTCGTACTTGTGACAAAGGGAGAGATATCAGAGACTGACCAGGCATTCCTTGACTTCGTGATGAGCAGCGAAGGTCAGGCAGAGGCAGAAAAAGACGGATATATAAGAGTAAACTAACATAAATAATCAGAGGCCCTCCTGGTTGAGGGCCTCATAATTGAGTCTTAAGCAAAGAGGTGGAAGCGTGAAACATATGGACAATGCAAAAGCAGCAAAAGCCAGAAAAAAAACTGAACAGTCGATAGAGCTTGCTTTTTTTCTGTGCGCGCTGTTTGCAGTTTTTTCAGTAATATTCATAGCATTTTATATAATGGCGAGAGGAATACCGGCAATAGCGCAGGTAGGCTTCAGAGAGTTTGTATTTGGAAAGATGTGGGAGCCGACAGGAGACTTCTATGGAATATGGGCAATGATAGTAGGAAGCCTTTACGCTACTGTCGGAGCCGTAATCATAGGACTGCCGGTTGGAGTTTTTACAGCGGTATTTCTTGCAGAGCTTGCACCTCCTAAGATAGCTGCTGTCATGAGGACCGCAATAAATCTGCTTGCCGGCATACCTTCCGTAGTTTACGGATTCTTTGGTCTTGTAGTTATTGTCCCATTTATAGACAGAGTCTTTGGAGGAGGAGGAAACAGCCTCCTTGCAACCATACTGATACTGAGCATAATGATACTTCCAACTATAATAAATCTCAGCGAAACCGCAATAAGGGCAGTCCCCTCATATTACAGGGAAGGTTCTCTGGGGCTTGGAGCAACGCAGATCGAGACCATATTCAGAGTCACTCTTCCTGCTGCAAAATCAGGGATACTGGCATCGATAGTACTCGGAATAGGAAGAGCTGTAGGTGAGACAATGGCTGTAATACTTGTATCTGGGAATACTCCTGTGATACCGGGAGGACTTCTTGACAGGCTCAGAACAATGACAGCGACCATAGCCATGGAGATGTCATATTCGAGCGGGCTTCATCAGGAGGCGCTTTTTGGGATAGGTGTAGTGTTGTTTGTATTCATAATGATACTCAATTTCATGCTTAATTATTTTACTCACAAGATAGGTGGTGACAGATAATGAGATCTATTTACAATAATACACTGAAGATAATGGTCTATCTGTCAGCGGCATTCACTTTCATGTTCCTTCTATGGATACTGTCATATATTCTTATCATGGGTATTCCGGGAATAAATATGGATTTTCTGATAAACGAGCAGAGTGGCATACTGCCTGCTGTGGCAGCAACGCTTCAGATGGTTGCCATAGCGCTCCTTATAGCGGCGCCAATAGGCATTTCTGCGGCGATATATCTTACGGAGTATGCAAAGCAGGGAAGAATAACCAGGATCATAAGGTTCGCAACAGAGAGCCTTTCGGGCATTCCTTCGATAATATACGGGCTTTTCGGGATGCTGTTCTTTGTAAAGACCCTTGGCTGGGGATGGTCGCTCATTTCCGGAGCGCTTACGGCGAGCATAATGATACTTCCTACGATTGTAAGATCAACAGAGGAGACCATAAAATCCGTGCCCCGCGAATTCAGAGAAGGAAGCTATGGGCTTGGAGCGACCAAGATAAGAACGATATTTAGAATAATACTTCCGACTGCTTCACCTGGAATACTGGCTGCCATGATACTGAGCATTGGACGTGTCGTAGGAGAAACAGCGGCGCTAATACTCACAGCAGGAACAGTGCTTCAGGTTCCGGGAAGTATAATGGATTCAGGAAGGACACTGTCAGTGCATCTCTATCTTCTTGCAAAGGAAGGAATATCTTTTGAGGCGGCATTTGCAACAGCCACGGTTCTGATAATAACTGTGCTTATTATAAATTTTTCGGCAACATTTCTGAGCAAAAAAGTTGGAAAAAACAGCTAACGAAAGGAAAACTCTATGAACGATTATAAATTTTCAATAAAGAACATGGACTTATTCTATGGCGATTTTCAGGCGCTTAAGGATATTAACATAGATCTGAACAAGGAAGGCATCACTGCGCTTATTGGACCTTCAGGATGCGGCAAATCAACATTTCTAAAATCCCTGAACAGGATGAATGATCTTGTGGAGGGATGCAGGATAGAAGGCGACATACTCCTTGATGGAGTGGATATATACAAGGACAGCGTGGATGTATACCAGCTTAGAAAAAGAGTAGGCATGGTATTCCAAAAGCCGAATCCTTTTCCGATGAGCATATATGACAATGTAGCTTACGGGCCAAGGACACATGGAATAAAGGATAAGGCGGCGCTTGATGAGATAGTTAAAAAATCTCTCAAGGGCGCATTCATCTGGAATGAGGTAAAAGACAGACTTAAGAGCTCTGCTCTGGGGCTCTCGGGAGGACAGCAGCAGAGACTGTGCATTGCGAGGGCGCTTGCTGTAAATCCGGAGGTGCTTCTCATGGACGAGCCTACTTCAGCGCTTGACCCGATTGCTACTTCAAAGATCGAGGACCTCATGCAGGAGCTCAAGAAGCAGTATACGATCGTAATAGTTACTCACTCCATGCAGCAGGCGGCCAGGATATCTGATGAGACAGCTTTCTTCCTTCTGGGAGAGCTTATAGAAAAGGGCCTTACGAAGAAGATATTCACCACGCCTTCAAACAAGAAGACAGAAGACTATATAACAGGCAGATTTGGGTAATATACTGTTAGTAAGAAAATTTATATATAAATAAGGAGATAATGATGGTTAGAGAAGGTTTCGACTTAAGCCTGAGTGAACTTAAGACACAGGTTGTACAGATGATGGACGATGTGGATGAGATAATGGAAAAAAGCGTGAGGTCTCTGATAGAGCAGGATATGGAGACTGCAAGATGGACAATCAGCTTCGATGACGTTATAGATTCCCTGAGAGATGATATAGAGGAAAGATGCATAGACCTGCTTGCTCTCCAGCAGCCGGCAGCGAGAGATCTCAGGATACTGTTTTCAATACTCAGCATAGTGAACGATCTTGAGAGAATGGGAGACTACTCAGTAAATATAGCAAAGGAAGCTATACTGATTGGCGACGAGCAGCATATAAAGCCGCTCAAGGATATTCCAAAGATGAAGGTAATAATTTCTGAAATGATCAAGAACACTAAAAAGAGCTTCATAGAAGAGGACTCCAGGCTTGCATACAGGGTCGGAAGCGAGGATGAGCTTGTGGATGAGCTATACAAGAACATATACAATGAAATACTTCATAAGGTAAATGAAAACGCAGGAAACATATCGCAGGGAACGAGATTCCTTTTTGTAGGAAGATATCTTGAGAGAATGGGAGACCATCTGACTAATATCTGCGAAAAAATAATATATATAGTTGATGGAAAACGAGTTGAGATAAATTAAAACTCATATGACCAAGAGGTATAAGGCGAGACATAGAGCTGTCAAAAAGCTTCTTGTTTCGCTTTTTCAATTTGATTATCGACAATTATCTCCTTATTTGCTATACTGATATTGTTAAATAGTTTACATAACAGGAGGCAGAAATGGATAATAAGGAATTAACACTGAAGACACTTCAGGATATGGGTCTGAAATATGAGATAATAGAACACGATATCGTTCATACAATCGAAGATATGGAAGCAGCTGGGATAACACAGAAATGTGACGTATGCAAGAACTTCTTCCTCAGGGATGCTAAAGGAAAAAGACATTTCGTAGTTACACTTCCAAAGGACAAACAGATAAATATCCAGGATATAGCTAAGCAGATAGGTAGCACAAGACTGAGCTTTGGCTCTGATGAGAGACTGTCTACACACCTCAAGCTGGTTGCAGGACAGGTAGGACCTCTTTCTGTGATAAACAATCCGGAAAAGACTGTAGAGTATGTATTTGACAAGGATCTCAAGGATGCAAAGAATCTTGGGATTCATCCGAATGACAACTCGGCGACTCTCATAATGGATTTCGATGAAATAATCAAGGTAGTGAAAAAAGACGGTCATAAAGTATTCTATATCAAAGCGTAATATTATTTTGAAATAAATCTCAGATTATTATTAACAAATATTGAAAATCATGATATAATATTTGACTAACAGAAGAATATTTACCATAACTGTGAAAAAGAGGTTGCAGGGGGAAAGTATCAGAGAAGGCGATTCACTGGCTGAAAGGTCGCCTGACTGGAAACGTGCAATGTAGCTTTGGAGTTTCTGCATGAAATCAAGTAGTGCAGACGCCTGTTCAGCGTTAGATGAATCCAAGTGCCAGACAATGTCTGGAATTAAGGTGGTACCGCGAAATTTGTCCCTCGTCCTTATATGGATGAGGGATTTTTTAATACAAAAAATTATTGGAGGTAAAAATGGCTAATTTATCAACTACTTACAGCCCGAAGGATTTTGAAGAAAAAATCTACAAGATGTGGGAGGAAGGAAACTATTTCAGCGCAAAACCGGATGCTACAAAAGAACCGTTCAGCATAGTTCTCCCACCGCCAAACATAACAGGGCAGCTTCACATGGGACATGCGCTCGACCATACTCTGCAGGACATACTTATAAGACAGAAGAGGATGGATGGCTACAACACGCTGTGGCAGCCGGGAACTGACCATGCTTCGATCGCTACTGAGGTTAAGGTAGTAGAGAGAATAAGAGAGCAGGAAGGAAAATCCAAGGAAGAGCTTGGAAGAGATGAATTCCTCAAGAGAGCCTGGGCGTGGAAGGAAGAGTTTGGAGGCAGGATAGTTGACCAGATGAAGAAGCTCGGAGACTCATGTGACTGGGAAAAAGAGAGATTTACCATGGATGAGGGCTGCAACAAGGCAGTAACGGAGTTTTTTGTAAAGCTCTACGAGGACGGCCATATCTACAGAGGAAACAGAATAATAAACTGGTGTATAGACTGCAAGACTTCGCTTTCTGACGCAGAGGTTGATCACGGCGAGGTAGAGGGCAAGTTCTATCACTTCTACTATCCTGTAAAGGATTCGGACGAAAAGCTCGAGGTTGCTACCACAAGACCGGAGACTATACTTGGAGATACAGCGGTAGCAGTAAACCCTGATGACGAGAGATACAGACACCTTATCGGAAAGACTCTGATAGTTCCGTATGTAAACCGTGAAATAGAGATCATTGCTGATGATTACGTTGACATGGAGTTTGGAACAGGGGTTGTAAAAATCACTCCGGCGCATGACCCTAATGACTTTGAAATCGGACAAAGACATATGCTCAAGCAGATCATTGTAATGGATGAGCTGGGAGTAATGAACGAGAACGCCGGCAGATATGAAGGCATGACAAGATACGAGTGCAGAAAGGCAATAGTAGCGGACCTTGAAAAAGACGGCCTTATGGCAGCAATAAAGGACCATGTTCACAACGTTGGACACTGCTACAGATGTAACACTGTTGTAGAGCCAAGGCTTTCAAAGCAGTGGTTCGTAAAAATGGAAAAGCTTGCAAAGCCGGCGATAGAAGCCCTCGAGAACAAGGACCTTGAGCTTGTACCAGACAGATTCGACAAGATATACTACAACTGGCTAAACAACATCAGAGACTGGTGCATATCAAGACAGCTCTGGTGGGGACACAGGATACCTGCATATTACTGTCAGGAGTGCGATGAGATAATCGTAGCAAGAAAAATGCCGTCAATCTGCCCTAAGTGCAAATCCACGCATCTGGTTCAGGATGAGGATGTACTGGATACATGGTTCTCATCAGCACTATGGCCATTCAGTACCCTTAACTGGCCTGAGGAAAGTGCTATGCTCAGACATTTCTATCCTACGAGCGTACTGGTAACAGGATATGACATAATATTCTTCTGGGTAATAAGAATGGTATTCTCAGCACTTTACACCATGGATGAAGTTCCGTTCAAGCATGTTCTCATCCACGGACTTGTAAGAGACTCTCAGGGAAGGAAGATGAGCAAGTCTCTTGGAAACGGAATAGATCCTCTGGAGATAATCGACGAATACGGGGCAGACGCGCTCAGATTCACTCTTGCTACAGGAAACTCTCCGGGAAATGACATGAGATTCTATATAGAAAGAGTGGAATCATCGAGAAACTTTGCAAACAAGATATGGAACGCTTCAAGATTCATATTCATGAACCTTGAGAATTTCGGAGATAAGGAGATTTCAAAGGAAAGAGCGATGAACAGCCTCGAGCTTTCTGACAAGTGGATAATATCAAAGGCAAACAAGGTTGCAGCAGATGTTACGGAAAACATAGACAAGTTTGAGCTTGGTCTTGCCGCAGAAAAGATCTATGATTTTGCATGGTCTCAGTTCTGTGACTGGTACATCGAGATGGTTAAGCCAAGACTTTATGGAGAAGACGATGAGGCCAAGAATGCAGCGCTTTATACTCTGACATATGTGCTTGAAAAAATCCTCAAGCTGCTTCATCCGTTCATGCCGTTCATAACAGAGGAAATCTACTCATACCTTGGAAAAGAAGAAAAGATAATCGTAGCGCAGTGGCCGCATTATGATGAGAACGAGAATTTTGAAAAAGAAGAGCAGCAGATGGAAATCGTTATGGAAGCAGTAAGATCCATAAGAAACTCAAGAGCTGAGATGAATGTTCCGCCTTCTAAAAAAGCTACGGTAATGGTAGTTGCAGATGGAAAAGTAAAAGAAGCGATAGATGCTGCGAAGATATATATAAAGACTCTCGCTTCTGCATCAGAGGTAGAGTTCATTGATGAATCAGCAATCCCGCAGGACGCAGTAAGCATGGTTATAGAAGGAGCAAAGATATTCCTTCCGCTGGCAGAGCTCATAGATTTCGAGAAAGAGATAGAGAGACTTGAAAAAGAGAAGGCAAAGCTTGAAGGAGAAATCAAGAGGGCAGCAGGAAAGCTCACAAATCAGGGATTCCTTGCAAAGGCGCCTCAGAGCCTCGTAGACGAAGAAACGGCAAAGAAAGAAAAGTACGAGGAGATGCTTTCTTCTATAAACGAGAGGATACTTCAGCTAAGGAAAAAATAATATAAATTTGTCATATTAACGACTTTTAAACGTAAATTAATGATATAATTATAATTAAATTCAGGCCCATTCAGCAGGTAAAATTAAATCCTGCTGAATATTGGCCGTTAACAGTTAAATAACACTTAAAGGAGGATTTTATAATGCCAATAGTACAGGTGGAGCTTCTTAAAGGAAGAACAGTAGAACAGAAAAGAGCAATGATCGAGAAAGTTACGGCAGCTATATGCGAGACAACAAACTGTCCTGCTGAAGCAGTAAGCATAATAATAAGAGAAATGGAAAAGGAAAATTACGCACACGCAGGCGTTCTTCAATGTGACAAATAATATCTGAGAGGTGACAGAATTGAAAGAAAGATTGGAAAACCTTAGAAAAGCCGCAATTGAGCAGCTTAAGGAAGCAGGAAGCCTCGACAGAGTTGAGGAAATCAGGATTAATTTCCTTGGAAAGAAGAACGAGCTTGCAAACCTCATGAAGGAAATGGGAAAGCTGCCGTCTGACATCAGGCCGGAAATGGGTAAAGTAGCCAATGAAGTAAGGACCGAAATCGAAGATTTCATAGAGAAGAAGAAAGCGGAGTTCAAGGAAATACTGCTCAACGAAAAGCTCGAGAAGGAATCTATAGACGTGACGATACCGGTAGAAGGCAGATTCGTCGGAAAAATGCACCCTATAACGCTCGGAATAAATGAAATAGAAAAAATATTCATGTCCATGGGATTCTCAATAGAGGAGGGCCCGGAGGTAGACACGGTAGCGAACAACTTCGACAGGCTGAACGCTCCAAAATACCATCCATCAAGAGAAATGAGCGACACATTCTACTTTACGGATGATCTGCTTCTAAGGACTCAGACGTCTACCGTTCAGGCCAGGACCATGATGAGCCAGGAACCTCCTATAAGGATGATTTCGCCGGGAAGATGCTTCCGCTATGACACTCCGGATGCTACTCACTCTCCAATGTTCCATCAGATAGAGGGACTTGTGGTAGCTGAAGGCATAACCTTTGCAAACCTTAAGTCGACTCTTGAGACATTCGTATCTATGTTCTTCGGAGATGAGATAAAGACCAAATTCAGACCGCACAACTTCCCATTTACAGAGCCGAGCGCCGAGGTTGACGTTACATGCTTCAAATGCAACGGAAAAGGCTGCAGCATGTGTAAGGGCGAAGGCTGGATAGAGATCCTGGGAGCGGGAATGGTGCACCCTAATGTTCTTGAAAACTGTGGCATAGACTCAAAGAAATACACAGGCTTTGCTTTTGGAATGGGAGCCGACAGAATAGCAATGCTCAAGTATGGGATAGAAGACATCAGGCTGCTTTATGAAAACGACAGCAGATTCCTGTCACAATTTTAATTGGAGGTGCAGAATTGAAGGTATCATTAAAATGGCTTAGAGATTATGTGGATATAAATCAGGACGTCAATACCTTTGCTGACATGATGACAATGTCAGGAACAAAGGCTGAGTCTGTTGAATTTCCTGGAGAAGAGATAGAAAATGTCGTGACAGGAAAGATAATTTCCATAGAAGGACATCCGGATGCTGAAAAGCTCGTAGTTACGCAGATAGACATCGGAAGCGGTGAGCCTGTTCAGATAGTTACAGGAGCAAAGAACGTATCAGAGGGAGACTATGTGCCCGTTGCACTTCACGGGGCAAAGCTTCCGGGCGGAATAAAGATCAAAAACGGAAAGCTCAGAGGCGTGGCTTCAAACGGGATGCTATGTTCAAATGAAGAGCTGGGAATAGACTCAAAATATATAGATGAAAGGTCTAAGGACGGAATACTTCTTCTTGATGAAGTAGAACTTGGGAAAGACATAAGAGACGTGCTTCTTCTCAATGATGCAATAATAGAGTTTGAGCTCACGTCAAACAGGCCTGACTGCCAGTCCATGATGGGAATGGCATATGAGGCGGCGGCCACTCTTGGAGTAAAGGCCAATATCCCGGTGCCTTCTGTAAAAGCGGAAATCCAGGCACCCGTAAGAATCGCAGTCGAAGTTGAGGATGAAGCGCTGTGCCCTAGATATATGCTTCGCGAGATAAGAGACATAAAGATATGCCCATCTCCATACTGGATGCAGAGAAGGCTTATAGAGTATGGCATGAGACCTATAAACAACATAGTAGACATAACAAACTATGTAATGATAGAGTACGGCCAGCCGCTTCACGCATTCGATGCAGACAAGATAGAAAGCAAAAAGATACTCGTAAGGAGAGCTCATGAAGGTGAAAAGCTTGTAACTCTCGACGACGTAGAGAGAGAGCTCGACACGGACATGCTCCTCATAACTGATGGAAAGCAGCCTATAGGAATCGCCGGAGTAATGGGTGGATTCAACACTGAGATAGATGGAAATACAAAGAACATAGTCATCGAGAGCGCTCTTTTTGATGCGGACAGCATAAGGCTTACCTCAAGGAGACTGGGACTCAGGTCCGAAGCCTCATCTAAATTTGAGAAGGGCATAGATATACTGAGAGCGAAGCTTGCAGTAGACAGGGCATGCCAGCTTATAGAAGAGCTTGGATATGGAGCTGTTTGCAGCGAAGTAGTAGACACCATGAAGTCGGAGTTCGTTCCTCAGGTTGTGGAGACTACCCTTACAAAGATAAACGGGCTTATGGGAACTGAGCTCGAAGCCTCTGAGATAACTGCTATACTGGAAAGCCTTAATTTCGGCTGCAGCCTTGACGGAGACAGTATAAAAGTAACAGTGCCTCATTACAGGCTTGACATGGCAATAGCGGATGACGTTGTCGAAGAAGTAGCAAGAATATATGGATACAACAATATAGAGTCAAAAGCGATAATTGCCGAAGTTACGCAGGCAAGAAAAAGCGCAGACAGGCAGTATGAGGACATCCTGAAATCACTTGCCATGAACAATGGACTTACGGAGATATCCACATACTCATTTGTCAGCCCTAAAGGACTTGAAAAATCCAACATTACAGATGAAAGAAGAAACAGCTTCCTGAAGCTGCTGAATCCTCTTGGCGAAGAAACTTCTGTAATGAGGACCAGCCTCATACCTGCTATGCTTGATGTAATGTATACGAACACATCAAGAAAGAACGAAGAATTTGCGGCATTTGAATACGGAAACACATTCTTCAGTATATCAGAGGGTGAGCTTCCACAGGAAGTAAAAGCGATGGTTGCTGCAGCTTATGGAAAGACTGAGGATTTCTTCAGCATGAAGGCAAGGCTCGAGGGAGTACTGAAAGGGCTTGGAGTGAAGGAACATGAATATGTGCCTGAAAAGACCGAAAGGACATTCCATCCTGGAAGATGCGCAAATGTTGTAGCAGATGGAAAGAATATAGCGGTAATTGGAGAGGTTCATCCTTCGGTTCTGGAAAACTATGGAATAAAGAAGAGGGTATATCTGTTTGAGATATTCATAGATGAAGTGAAATCTGTATCTGATACAGGAATCCTGTACAGCCCTATTCCAAAATATCCTACAGTTCTCAGGGACATAGCTCTCGTAGTTGACAGGGATATGTATGTAAGCGAGATTGAAAAAGTGATAAGAAAGCATGGAAAGAAGCTGCTCGAGGAAGTAAAGCTTTTCGATATATTCGAAGGAGCTCAGATAGGGCATGACAAGAAATCTGTTGCATACTCGCTTAAATTCAGGGCATCTGACAGGACGCTTACTGATGAAGAGATCAATCCGGTAATAGAGAAGATACTTCAACAGCTTGAAATTGAATGTAACGCAAAGCTCAGATAATGCAAAATGATTTATTCGCAAAGTTTACGGGTATAAACTAACTGGTATTTATTGATATTTTTCATTTGAATATACAGGAGGGGATTTGAATGTCAATATTTGACAAAGTCAATAAAATGGCAAAAAATGTCACCGAAAAGGCCACCGAGGCAATGGAGATTACACGACTCAATACAAAGATAGGAGAGGAAAATCGCAACATACTCGATTATCAGAAGAAGATCGGAGAAATAATCTGGAGCAAGTTTGAGGCAGGTGAAGCGCTTTCTCCTGAGATAGCTGAAATATGTGAGAATATCAGAAAGAGCAAGGAAGTAATAACCGGAGTAATGAGCGAAATCCAGAAGCTCAAGGATGAAGGAGTGGCAGACGAATCTCCTGCAGAAGCCGGAGGGCTTAACTGTCCTGCATGTGGTGCGGGAAATTCTGAGGGCACGAGGTTCTGCGGTGAGTGCGGAGCAAAGCTGCAGTAAGGCTTAATTAATAAAAGAAGAAGTCAGAGCTGACCCAATTGCGGTCAGTCCTGACTTTTTTAAATTTCTATAAAGATCTGTATTCTGTTATGAAGTTGTTTTTCATGGTTTCATTAACGTCTATGAGCCTCTGGTTTTTTGAGCCTCTGAACCGGAGAGTGAGATCCTTCATGCTTTCCATGAATGGGCCGTCAGCAAGTATGTCTGTGTGCTCAAGCAGCCTTTTCCAGTCGCTTCTGGTCTGTGCTCTGCGAGAGATCTCTTCAAATGTATAGCCGCTGTAGGTCATGATATCAAGGCCCTTTGTCTTGAGCTGCTTCGCAAGGTCTGCAAATTCACCTGCCTGGCTGAAGGGTTCACCGCCTGAAAAAGTCACACCTCTGAGCAGGGGATTTTTTTCGATTTCGGCCATTATGGAGGTTACGTCTGCATCAAATCCACCTTCAAAGTCATGGGTCTGGGGATTGTGGCATCCGGGGCAGCCATGAGGGCAGCCCTGAGCGAATATTACAAACCGCATTCCCGGACCGTCTACAATTGATTCTCTTATTATTCCGGCGATTCTCATATAGTCTCCATGATTCTCTGGGAAGAAGCATCCATATGCTTTACTCTCTGGCTTTCCTCAGCTTTTTTTGCATCGTTGAACCGGTCTACGGTTCCAACCAGGTATCCGGTTATCCTTCTTATTCTTTCGAATGGGATTTCAGCTGATTCGCTTCTGCCGCACTTAGGGCAGCATTCTCCGATTATACCTGTGTAGCCGCACGCCGGATCTCTGTCAACCGGATGGTTTACCGAGCCATAGCCGATTCCTGCTTCCTTCATGGCCTTTATTACTGATTCAAATGCTTCGAGATTTCCACAAGGATCGCCGTCCATCTCAACATATGTTATATGGCCGCCGTTAGTGAGCTCGTGATAAGGAGCTTCGAGTCTTATCTTGTCAAATGCTGTTATATTATGATATACAGGTATATGGAATGAGTTGGTGTAATATTCTCTGTCTGTGACACCGCTTATCTCTCCGTACTTCTTTCTGTCCATCCTTACGAATCGGCCGGAGAGTCCTTCTGCAGGAGTGGCTATGAGCGAGAAATTAAGCCTGTATCTCTGTGCAGCTTCATCGGTTTTCTTTCTCATTCTTCCTATGATTTCAAGGCCAAGCTTCTGAGCTTCCTGCGATTCACCGTGGTGATATCCCGTAAGAGCCTTCAGCGCCTCTGCAAGCCCTATGAATCCTACAGTGAGGGTACCGTGCCTGAGGACCTCTCTTATGGAATCCTCAGGTCTGAGGTCATCGCTGTCCAGCCATATTCCCTGGCCCATCAGGAAAGGAAAGTTCTTTGCCTTCTTGCTGCACTGGATTTCAAATCTTTCAAGGAGCTGTTCTATGACAAGATCTGTCTTTCTGTCAAGATCTTCAAAGAAGGAGTCAAGGTTTCCCTGGCTCTTTATCGCTATCCTCGGGAGGTTCACTGATGTAAAGCTCAGGTTTCCACGGCCGCTCACGATCTCTCTTGAAGGGTCATTCTCATTTGCCATTACCCTCGTACGGCATCCCATATATGCGGCTTCTGTTTCAGGAGTTCCTTTGTAGAACCTTGCATTGAAGGGAGCGTCGACAAATGAGAAGTTAGGGAACAGCCTCTTGGCGCTCACCCTGCATGCAAGCCTGAAAAGATCGTAGTTTGGATCTGAAGGGTTATAGTTCACGCCTTCCTTTACCTTGAATATGTGGATAGGGAAGATTGGTGTTTCACCGTTTCCGAGCCCTTTTTCAGTGGCAAGGAGCACATTTCTGATTATCATTCTTCCCTCGTCTGAGGTATCCATGCCGTAGTTTATAGAGCTGAAAGGTATCTGAGCGCCGGCCCTGCTGTGCATGGTATTGAGGTTGTGAACGAGTGCTTCCATTGCCTGATAGCAGGATCTTTCGGTTTCAGAAAGTGCCTTCTTTATGACGAACTGCTGTATCTTTTGAGCTTTTTGAGGCCCAAAGCTTTCACTCAGGAATTCCAGCTCTTTTTCCTGGTATCCGTTATCTGAGGACAGCACCGGAGAAAGGGAGTATCTGCTTCTAATCTCAGATATCATGTTCTCTGAAAAAGTCTCTGCATTCTCATGATCACATATGAGCATTACTGCTTTTTCCAGATTCTGTCTGTAGAGCCTCTCGTATGTTTTTGCAACACCCTTTGAGAGCGCATAGTCAAAATTCGGGATGCTCTGGCCGCCGTGCTGATCATTCTGATTGGACTGAATCGCAATGCAGGTAAGTGCTGAGTAGCTGGATATGTCATTAGGCTCTCTCAAAAATCCGTGTCCTGTTGAGAATCCTCCGGCAAACAGCTTTTCGATGTCTATCTGGCAGCATGTGGTAGTGAGGGTAAGAAAATCAAGGTCATGTATGTGTATATCTCCATTTTCGTGAGCATTCGAATGCAGTGGGTTGAGCACATGCATGGTATAGAACTGCTTTGCGCCCTCGGAGCCGTATTTGAGCATAGTACCCATGGCGGTGTCGCCGTCTATGTTTGCATTTTCTCTTTTGGTGTCATTTTCGCTGGCATCCTTGAATGTGAGGCCCTCGTATATCTTCATGAGCCTTGTGTTCTTCTCCCTTATCCTTGTGCGTTCTGCCCGGTAAAGTATGTATTCCTTGGCAGTTTTTGCATGTCCGGTTTCAATCAGGATCTTTTCTACAGCATCCTGTATCTCCTCTACGCTGGGCAGGCTTACATTTGATTTTTCGAGATAGCTGGCTACATCCTCAGCAAGCTTCATTGCTGTTCTGTGATTCTGACCTCCTACGGCCTCGGCAGATTTATATATTGCAGTTGCTATTCTTTCGATATCAAATTCGACGGTCCTTCCATCTCTCTTTACAATTTTCTGGAACATTTCCTGATTCCTTTCGGTACAATATGTGGTGTGGTTATTTCTCAATGATTAGAATTATATACTATATATTGGATTTATACAATATGTTTGAGTGTAATTAGGATAAAAAAATCCGGAAGAAAATTCTATAAAAGAAATTCTTCCGGGGCTAAATATATTTCAATTAATTCTGTTTTAAATCAGCCATTCTCCAAGCAGGGATCCTGCAAGAGCAACTGTAGCCTTTGCTGTCATGTTCTCGTGGTCAAGAAGTGGATTTACTTCAACGAACTCAGCGCTTACGAGCTTTTCTGTTTTTGCTATAAGCTCAAGTGCATAGTGAGCTTCTCTGTAGCCCATTCCTCCAGGAACTTTTGTTCCTGTTCCAGGTGCCACCTCAGGGTCGAGTACGTCAAGGTCGAAGCTTACGTGGATGCCGTCAGTACCTTCTCCGGCGATTCTTATTGCCTCTTCCATTACCTTCTTGATTCCCATGTCATCTATCTCATACATAGTGAATACCTTGATTCCAAGCTCCTTCATGGCTTTTCTCTCTCCTGAATCCAGGTCTCTTGAGCCTATATATACTATATTTTCTTTTTTAAGGACGCTGTCTTTTCCTCCGATTGAAGTAAGCGATTCATCGCCCATTCCAAGAAGAACTGCAACAGGCATTCCGTGTATATTTCCTGATGGACTTGTTTCTGGTGTGTTTATGTCTCCATGAGCATCGAACCAGATTACACCGAGATTCTTTTTGTGCTGGAGCACTCCTGATATGGTTCCTATTGCTATGCTGTGGTCTCCGCCTATAACCAGTGGGAAATTTCCTTCGCTCATAGCAGCAGATACTTCTTCACACAGCTTTCTGTTCACGTCGGCTACAACGTTCAGATGCTTGAGATTTGACCCCTCTACAGTAACGGCCTCTCTTCTGTTTACAGGGATGTCTCCTCTGTCTTCTATTTCATATCCTATGTTCACAAGTCTTTTTTCAAGTCCCGCATATCTGATTGCGTCCGGACCCAGATTAACTCCTCTTGTTCCTGCTCCAAGGTCAATTGGCACACCTATTATCGAAAGTCTGTTGTTTATTTCTGGTCTCATAAAATCCTCCTGAATTAATTTTCAAAATCAGATTAACTGTAATCTGCAAATATTCCTTTTGTATATGTATATAATATGCAAATATCATGCCAAGACTGGAATGCTGTATTTTCAATCATTACACAGCTGTGAAAACGTTTTTCTGAGATTTTGTAAAAAAAATATTTGCTTTATGTAATTAAAATGAGCGATAATTGCGATATTCTGATATAATGAACAAAAGGAGTGAATGTATGTTTGATAAATTTGACAAGGTTATACCATCTATATTTGCGGTAAGGAATTTTTTTGATGAGATATCAGTTGTAGACAGGAACGGAATCATCAGGTACTGCGAGATATTCATACCGGACATGTACAGCTTTACGGCAGATGAGATAACTGGAAAACACATATTTGACGTGTTCAAGACCTCTAATGAGCAGAGCAGCGAGGTCTATCAGGTGCTCAGGACCGGAAAGCCCATGATACTCTTCAAGGAAGATCTGATAACCTACAAGGGAGATAAGGTAAAGGGCTACAGCAGCTCATATCCTATATACAAGGACAATGAGATAGTAGGAGTGGCAGTGGCCATGAAGGTAGTGGAATCTGATTTCAGCAAGGAGTTCATACTGCTGACTGATGAAGACAAGAGCGTCAGGAGCGAGGGGAGAAACAATTATACCATAGACAACCTGGTTACTCAGGACCCTTACATGCTCAATATTAAAAAGAAGATAAGGAAGATAGCAAAGACGGACTCATACGTGCTGATACAGGGGAAGACGGGAACGGGAAAAGAAATTGTAGCTCAGTCGATTCACTTTGCGAGCAGCAGGTCGGACAAGCCATTCATATCTCAGAACTGTGCCGCTATACCTGCAAATCTTCTTGAGAGCACGCTTTTTGGAACAGAGAAGGGAAGCTTTACCGGTGCCATAACAAACAAGGGGCTCTTTGAGCTTGCAGACGGGGGTACCATATTTCTCGATGAGATAAATTCGATGGATATATCAGTGCAGAGCAAGATCCTCAAAGCCATAGAGGAAAGAAGCATAAGGAGAATAGGCGGACACAAGAATATAAGCACGGACATAAGAATAATTGCAGCAATAAATGAGGATCCATTTGAAGCAATAAGAAATCACAGGCTGCGAGAAGACCTTTTCTACAGGCTCAACATTGTATCGCTCAAGCTGAATGAGCTTAAGGACAGGAAGAATGATATAAAGCTCCTGACTGATTATTATATCCATTTTTACAATGACATTATGAAAATGAAGATAAAGGGGCTTGATGAGAAGGTCGAAAAGATATTCCTCAGCCATGACTGGCCGGGGAATGTAAGAGAACTGAGAAACGTCATTGAAAGCGCGTTCAACATCGCTGAGAAGGCCGTAATCACAGCAGAGGATATCCCTGATTATCTGGTTACGGATATATGTGAAATCAATGCAGACAGGGAAGAAGTTGTCGGATATGAGGATATGGTAAGGGAATTTGAAACCAGGCTCATAAGGGACGCTCTCAAAAACAGCAGGAGCAAGGCGGAGGCCGCAAGAAATCTTAATCTTACGAGGCAGACTCTCAACTATAAGATGGAAAAACTGGGAATATCTGAATAATAAGCGCAGAAAAATCTGGAGCTGCTATGGCGGTCCCAGATTTTTCAATATTATTCTGATTAAAACATCTAAAATTAAACTTTAAATATCTTCAGAGACCTCAAAATTATAAGGCTCAAGATACTCCATTATATCTGATTTAAGCGCCTTTACCGTGCCCTGGATGCAGTTGCCCTTTCCACCGCCCTTGGCGCTGAAGATCTCGTTAAAGCTTTCTGCGACAGGCCTTATATTATGAGATGAGCTGCTGATGAGGTATTTGTATCCCTTTTCGTCACAGCCTGAGAAAAGAAAGACTATATTCTGCCTGTTTTTTGTCAGATGGGACGAAAATTTAAGGAGATCAGAAGGAAGCAGATCATCCTCGAATAGGATTATCTTTTCAAGGCTGGCATCGATTGCTGCAGCTCTGAGTTCAAATATTCTATCCATCAGGATTGAGTTTTCGAATTTCAGCCTGTCTCTGTCAGATTTAAGCTGTGATACTGCATCATGAGCATTCTCAGGCTTTGTAGAAAGCTGAGCGGATATGTCATAAAGAATCTTGTTCTTATGATTGTAGTCCTGCAAAGCTCTTTTTCCGCACAGCATATATATTCTTGTGCCGCCCTTGTAGTTCTGGCTTGAGATGAATTTTATCACTCCGACCTCGCCGGTTGTCTTTACGTGGGTTCCGCAGCATGCGCATATGTCGGCTCCAGGAACGGACACAATTCTTATATCTCCATCTATCTGCTTCTTGCTCCTGTAATTGAGTACATCCAGCTCTTCCGGCACAGGGCAGTCGATCTTGACTCCGAGGTTCTTCTGTACGGTATTATTAGCTGAGATTTCTATGAAATCGAGGTCTTCCTGAGTCAGCTTTCCGTCGATATCTACGGTGACATAATTCTCGCCCATATGAAAGCCCACATTGTTAAATCCGAAATGCCTGTTTATGAGGCCGGATACTATATGCTCTCCTGTGTGGTGCTGCATGAGCATGAATCTGAAGTCCCAGTCGATTTTGCATTCTACCGAGTCGCCGGCAGAAAATGGGGCAGATATATAATGATATATTATTCCATTTGTCTCGTTTACCGCTGAAACAGTAATGTTCTTGAGCGCAGGATTGTGAGTGGAAGCAGATCTGTGAATAAGAGTAATGCTTCCTCTGTCCGAAGGCTGCCCTCCGCCTTCCGGATAAAATGCCGTCTTGTCAAGCACGGCCTTGTATGTGTAGATTCCGTGAAATCTGTCATCCTCTTCAACTTTAATGCAGTCAGTAACTGTGGCATTAAATTTTGAGATATAACTGCTGTTCTCATAAAGTTTAATTGTTTTTGACATTCTTTAACCTCGTAAAATTATTTTAGAAATGGAATCTCTTTTTGAATTCGAGCTTTGCTTTTTTATCAGCAAAAATTATCATTCCGAGCATAACGAGAGCGGAATAGAAGGCTGCGAATATAAGGGTCCATCTTACTGTAGACAGATTGAAAATCACCAGCAATATCGAAAGAACGCCTATCACCGATGTGGTTATCTGATATACAAAGTATTCCCTAAATTGCATGGGCTTAAACATGGCAATTGCCGATATCGATGAAATTGCAAGAATTATGATGAGCGGTATGGCATAATTTACAGACCATCCCCTGTATCCCGTAGAGTAGTCTATCAGCAGGGTTATCCCTGACAGGAAAAGCATCTGCTTGAGAATGAAGTAGCCTACGTTTTTGAGAGCTTTGTGAATGGTGTATATATTAAACCAGATATATCCGAAGACGCTTGTGGACAGAAATAAATAAGTCAGGTCAGTTTCAGTTAAAAATTTTACTGAAATCACGAAAAAGAACACTATTATCGCAAGGAACAGGTATATCCTGAGCCTTATTGAATTAAAGTGCCTGTAATCGATTTCTATCTTCGGATATGGCTCTATGAATTCGGAATCTATATTATTTATGCTTCCGCTGCAGATCGGACACTTCTCTGATCTGACGGATATCTTTATATTGCATTCTTTACAGTAGTTCATTATTCAACCTCGTTTGTATAGACAGTAACATCAAGTCCCTGTCTTGAAAGGAACCTTATAACAAATCTCACTACATCGGTATCTTCTATGAGAGAAGTAAAATCAAGATAGAAAGTGTCCTTGTAAGAGAAATTGAGGGTCTTGAGTGGATTGGAGAAGGATGGGCTGATTATTATTTCAAGATCCTTTATGAAATCATCTATTCCGTTGTTGAACTCTATTCTTCCAAGACTCGAGATTACGGTCGTCTGAGTATTTTCGCTGCTCCTGTATACTCCCTTGAGGGCATAGTTTTTTATCGGAAGGGGAACTATGCGAAGGAGTGGATTTTTTTCGAGATTGGAAAAATATCTTATTCTCTGGGCAAGATAGTTCTTATCCAGATATTTTCTGAACTCGTCGGAGATAATATCAAGCACATCGTCAAATGTATAGTTTTCATTTTCAAAATCAACGGTAGGATATATATTAGTAAAGAAATTCCTGACAGTAGATGTCTCAAAAAACACTCTCAGGTTCGTAGGCAGGCATACCGTGATAGGCTTTTTGAGAGTATCTCGCTTGAGTTCCTCGCTGTAGATCGCATATGTCACTAGAGCCACCAGATATATGGATACAGTGACTTTCTTTGATTTCACTACCTTGAGAAAATCAGCAAGAGGAATCTTGGCTATTATTACCTTAAGCTTGTTTCCGTCCATCAGCGTACCCGGGATAGAATATGCCTTTCTGTTTTTAAGGTTTGTCTTAACGTCGGCGGCGTTTTTGTGCTTTGCAAACGCATCCTCACCCATGGCTATAGAGGCCACGTTGGTCCTGAATATTTCAGCATCATCTGAAATCCTGTCCGGATAAAGCTCCTTCAGGTAATAATAAAGTATGTGGTGGAGGAACTTGAGGATGCCTGCTCCGTCACCGAGGGCATGAAAAACCTCAAGGTTGATCTTATTTTTGAAATAGGAAACCTTGAAAAGGAAGTTATTGTTTTCTTTTCTGAGGATAGTCTTGCATGGATAGAAGTTCTCCTCATAAATAATCGGTTCGTCAAAGTTGATCTCAAAATACGGCCAGAAAAGTCCTCTTCTGAGCTTAACCTTGAATATCGGCATGACCTCGAGGGCTTTGTTGAGAGCAATCTTTAGTGTTTCAGGCTTTACATCTTCATAGAGATACGCGGACATCCTGAAAACATTAGTAGACCCAAGGTCGCTTACAGCAGGATATATCTTGCCTGTATTATCCAGCTTGCTCCAGTATAGTTCTTCATTTATATTCAAGTTTTATCACCTCTTTTATAAAATAAATGATATCACAAATGTTATTATATTAAAAGAAAAAAGGCGAAATATTAACAGGTGCAATCGAAGAAATTTTTGGTAAAATGTCGCATTTTATGATATATTAGTATAATGATTACAGATGAATTTCTGTCTTTAACTAAAGATAACAGAGGTGCAGTTGATATGAAGATTAATTTCTCTATGGATGTCAGGCAGACTCAGAAGCTTCAGATGACAAAAGAGCTGAAGCAGGCAATAGAGCTGCTCAATATGAACAACCAGGAAGTAGAGAGCGTGATAACCGAAGAAATCAGAGAAAACCCTGTCCTGGAGGTAGAGCCCAGAGAAGAAATAGACTGGTCGAAATTTGCAAATGATATGAAGAATGTAGTTACCCATCAGTCGAAATCCTATAATGAAGATGAAGATAATGAGTCGAATCCTGAAAATTACATTCAGGCGCCTGTCAATATATACGATTACCTTGAAAAAGAGATATCCTCTCTGAGGCTTGAAGGGTATGAGAAGGATATAGCATATTACATAATCGAAAGAGTCAATGACAGCGGTTACTTTACGGCAGACATAGAAGAAAGCTCAGCTGTACTTGGCACAGAGAGCGGTACTTTTCTGAGGGTGCTTAAAAAAGTACAGAGCATAGAGCCGGCAGGGATATGCGCAAGAGATCTCAGGGAATGCCTGCTGCTTCAGCTTGAGAAGACATATGCAAAGGATGACATAGTAATAAAGCTTGTGGAAAACGAGCTGGAGAATATAGCGGCAAAGAGATATCAGCTGATACAGAAGAAATACAAGCTTAAAGAAGAAGAGCTTGCAGAAGCCCTTCGGATAATAAAGTCGCTGGATCCAAAGCCAGGAAGGGAGTTTACCTCCTTTTCGCCTGAATATGTGTTTCCTGACGTATATGTTGAAAAAATAGGAGACCGCTGGGAAGTTACAAGTAATTCGACGCTTCCGCATCTTTATGTAAGCGAGTTCTACAGAAAGATGCTCTCTGAGCACAAGGAAGATGTGGACAGAGACACCGAAAAGTATATTAAAGAGAAGCTTGGCAAGGCTGTTAATCTCATAAGAAACATCGAGCAGAGAAAGAACACGATACATAAGGTTGCCATAAAGATCGTTGAGAACCAGATAGAGTTTTTTGAAAAAGGCAAAAGTCATATAATCCCCATGAAGCTCAAGGATATAGCTGACATGACGGGATTTCATGAATCCACCGTATCAAGAGCAGTAAACGGCAAATATATGATGACCCCGAGAGGTCTGTTTGAATTCAGGTATTTTTTCACTACATCAGTAAGCACGTCAGACGGGCTGTCAATCTCAAACAAAAACATAAAAGACAGGATAAAAGACATAATCGAGGGCGAGAACAAGAAGAAGCCCCTGAGTGATCAGAAGATATGTGATATACTTAACGATGAGGGAATAGAGGTTTCCCGAAGGACGGTCACGAAATACAGAGAAGAGCTTCAGATACTTACATCAAGCCTCAGAAGAGAGATTTAGCAAAAACCGGATCATTGCATTTAGATAAAATGCATGTATCCGGTTTTTTTGAATATAGCACAGAAATTAAAAAGTATAACCTATTTGATGAAAAAAACAAAAAAGTGTTGCAAAATAAAATAAGTAGTGTATAATAAATAACTGGGAGCGGAATGCGTCCCGGTCACTGAATAATTTAATGATTCATTATATACAGGAGGGGCAATGATAAAGGTTGCGATCAATGGATTCGGAAGAATCGGAAGACTTGCGCTCAGGAATATGAGCAGATACACAGATGATTTTGAGGTTGCTGTAATAAACAGCACAAGAGATGCACAGACTCTGGCGCATCTTCTTAAATATGACTCATCTCAGGGAAGATTTGATGGAAAGGTTGAAGTGCTTTCAGAAAAGCAGTTCTCTGTAAACGGCAGGACTGTAGAGATAATATCTGAGAGAGATCCTGAAAATCTGCCATGGAAGGAAATGGGAATAGATCTTGTGCTTGAGTGCACTGGAAAATTCACAGATAAAGAGCAGGCGGAGGCTCACATTAGAGCCGGAGCGAAGAAGGTAGTAATATCAGCGCCCGCAAATGGAGATCTTAAAACAGTCGTTTTCGGTGTTAATCATCAGATAATAACTCCTGAAGACAATATAATTTCGGGAGCGTCATGCACAACCAACTGCCTTGCTCCTGTGGCTAAGGTAATGAACGACAGATTCGGAATAAAAAGCGGACTGATAACTACTATACACGCATATACTAACGATCAGAACACTCTTGACGGAACTCATCCAAAAGGTGACATGAGAAGAGCAAGGGCAGCTGCAGCAAACATAGTTCCAAACTCAACAGGTGCTGCAAAGGCAATAGGCCTTGTTATTCCAGAGCTGAATGGAAAGCTCGATGGAGCAGCTCAGAGAGTGCCAGTGATAACTGGTTCGCTTACGGAGCTTGTATGCGTTCTTGATAAAAAGACAAGTGTAGAAGAAATAAATTCTGCAATGAAAGATGCCAGTGATGATTCATTTGGATATACAGAAGACGAGATAGTATCATCGGATGTAATAGGAATAACATGCGGAAGCCTGTTTGATGCAACTCAGACAAAGATCCTGCAGGTTGGTGATGATCAGCTCGTAAAAGTTGTGGCATGGTATGACAATGAGATGTCGTACGCATCTCAGCTTGTCAGAGTTGCAAGATTTGCCGGTCAGATGATTTAGTTATACTGGAAAACTCTTAAGTAATCACATTGAAAATAATCAGACTCTAATTGCCAAGTAGGGGTCTGATTATTTTTGTTTAAAAACAATCACATACAAATTGTCAGAAAATGCAAAAATAACTTGAAAAAATATCCTGCATGGAGTATTATAATATTAAGCGGGACGCAAAATGGAAGGTGGGCAAAAATATGTCCCACCATCTCGAACTTATGACTCATAAAGGGGGGAATATATGAATAATCTCCTGGAAATTCAACGTAAGATTGTCCCAGAGGCGCTAGTGCTTCTTGAAAAGAGATATTCTATATTAAATGAAATAAGTCTTTCAGGGACGATTGGCAGGCGAATGCTTGCATCAAAAATGAATATTTCAGAAAGAATCATCAGAAGCGAAGTTGATTTTCTGAAGAACGAAGGCCTGATTGCCATAGACGCAACAGGGATGATGGTCACGCCATCAGGAAAGGTCATTCTGGACAGCCTCGGAGAATATATATCTCAGATAAGAGGACTTTCACTTATGCAGGTCACCCTTGCTGAAAAGCTTGGAATCAGTAAGGTAATAATAGTGGCGACATCGGTGGAAAGCAGCCGCGAAGCTTTAAAAGAACTTGGCAAGGAAGCTTCAAGGTATTTCCTTTCAACAGTAAGGCCTGACAGCATTGTAGGCATAACTGGTGGATACACGATGTTTGAATTCTCTGAACAGATGCAGAAAAGAGAGTTTCCGGATATGACGATTGTTCCGGCAAGAGGAGGGCTTGGCGAAGTGCTCGAAATACAGTCTAACAATATAGTTGCCAACTTGGCAGGCAAACTTATGGCTAGATATGAGCTTCTTCACATACCTGACAATATCAATAAGGACATTATGAGTTATATGTACAGCGATCCTCAGATAAAGAGCGTAGTAGATGATATCCAGAAAATAGACTATCTTGTTTTTGGGATCGGAAACGCGCAGGACATGGCGAGAAGAAGACGTACCTCTGATGATCAGTGGCAGGAAATAAAAAGAAAAGGCGCTGTATCAGAATCTTTCGGACACTATTTTGACATAAGTGGAGAGATAGTGTATGAGACGGGAACTGTCGGAATAAAGCTGGAGCAGTATAAAAACCTGAAAAGCATAATCGGTGTGGCAGGTGGAAGAAATAAGGCAGAGGCAATTCTGTCGATTTCAAAAATCAACAGTAATCTGGTTCTGATAACAGACGAAAGCGCTGCGTTCAGGCTGATGGATTTGCTTGATAAATGTGATTGAAAATTAAAAATTGAAAATGTGATTAAAAATGTGATTACTTAAGAAGGAGAGAGTACAATGGTAAAGGTAGCGATAAACGGATTTGGTAGAATAGGAAGACTTGCACTTAGAAAAATGATCGAGCAGACAGATAAATTTGAGGTTGTGGCGATAAACGACCTTACGAACTCAAAAACACTTGCTCATCTTTTCAGATATGACTCTGCACAGGGAAGATTCAACGGCGAAATAGTTGTTGAAGAGAATGACTTCATAGTAAACGGACAGAAGATAAATGTCTATGCAGAAAAAGATCCTGCAAACCTTCCGTGGGGAGAGCTTGGAATAGATGTGGTACTTGAATGTACAGGTTTCTTCACTGACAAAGAGAAGGCAGAAGCTCATATCAGAGCCGGAGCCAGAAAAGTAGTTATTTCAGCCCCTGCAACAGGAGATCTCAAGACTGTAGTTTACAATGTAAACCACGATATACTCGATGGAACAGAGACTGTGATATCCGGAGCTTCATGTACTACAAACTGTCTTGCGCCTATGGCCAAAGTACTGAATGATAAATTTGGTATAACAAAAGGATTCATGACTACAATACATGCATACACAAATGACCAGAACACTCTTGATGCTCCGCATGCAAAGGGAGACCTCAGAAGAGCCAGAGCGGCGGCGGCAAATATAGTTCCAAACTCAACAGGCGCGGCAAAGGCTATAGGTCTTGTAATCCCGGAGCTTAAAGGAAAGCTTGATGGTTCAGCTCAGAGAGTTCCAGTAATAACTGGTTCGCTTACAGAACTTGTGTGCACAATGGAAAAGAAAACCTCTGTTGAGGAAATAAATCAGATAATGAAGGATTCAGCAAACGAGTCATTCGGATACACTGATGAGGAGCTTGTTTCTTCGGACATAATCGGCATGAGCTACGGTTCGCTTTTTGATTCGACTCAGACAAAGGTAATGGAAGTAAACGGAGAGCAGCTTATAAAGGTAGTATCATGGTATGATAACGAAATGTCATATACTAATCAGCTCATAAGAACACTGAGACATTTCGCATCGCTTACTGAATAAGTGGAGGAAAACTATGTCTATGCTAAATAAGAAGTCCATAGAGGACATTAATGTAACGGGAAAGAAGACTCTTGTAAGATGCGATTTCAACGTGCCGCTGAGGGACGGAGAAATAACAGACCTTAACAGGATATATGGAGCGCTTCCGACTATAAAGTATCTTTCTGACAATAATGCAAGAGTGATACTGTGCTCACATCTCGGAAAGCCGAAAAACGGCTATGAGGCGGCATTTTCACTGGAGCCCGTAGCGAAAAAGCTCTCTGAGCTTCTGGGAAAAGAAGTGAGATTTGCAGCAGATCCTCAGGTTTCAGGAGACATAGCAAAAGAAGTCATAAATGAAATGAAGGACGGAGACATAGTCCTTCTTGAAAATACAAGGTTCAGAAAAGAAGAGACAAAAAACGAAGAGTCTTTTTCAAGAGAGCTTGCATCACTTGCAGACATATTCGTAAACGATGCATTCGGAACGGCACACAGAGCGCACTGCTCTACAGTGGGCGCTGGAGAATTCATGCAGGCAAGAGTCTGCGGATACCTCATACAGAAGGAACTCAAATTCCTTGGAGAAGCAGTTGAAAATCCAAAGAGACCTTTCACTGCAATACTTGGAGGAGCAAAGGTATCTGACAAGATAGCCGTGATAGAAAAGCTGCTTGACAAGGTGGACACGCTTATAATAGGCGGAGGCATGGCATATACATTCCTCAAGGCTCAGGGCTATGAAATCGGAACATCGCTTGTTGAAGAAGAAAAAGTGGAATATGCAGCAGAAATGATTGAAAAAGCAAAGCAGAAGGGCGTTACCATGCTTCTTCCTGTGGACAATGTAGCGGCTGACAGATTTGCAGCAGATGCAGAGGCCGTTGTCACTCAGGATCAGAATATACCACAAGGACATATGGGACTAGACATAGGACCAAAGACTGTAGAGCTTTATGTGGAGAAGGTAAGATCATCTGCGACTATAATATGGAACGGCCCGATGGGAGTGTTCGAATTTGAGAAATTTGCTCAGGGAACGCTCGCCATTGCAAAAAACATGGCAGAGCTTGAGGATGCCGTGACTGTAATAGGCGGAGGAGACTCGGCTGCGGCAGTCAATCAGCTTGGATTTGGAGAAAAGATGACTCACGTATCAACAGGAGGAGGCGCATCGCTCGAATTTCTTGAGGGAAAAGAACTCCCTGGCATAGTATCTCTTGACTCTAAATAGAACCCTAAAATAAGGAGGCTTTTGATGAGAAAACCAATAATAGCAGGAAACTGGAAGATGTACAAGACAATCGCGGAGGCTCTGGAATTCGCAGATGCAGTTAAAAACGACAGTGATACAGAAAACGTTGAAGCGGTAATATGTGCGCCATTTACTATAATAAAAGATCTGAAAGCTGCACTTAAAGGAACAAATATCAAGCTTGGAGCCCAGAATTTTCACTACGAAGATGAGGGAGCATTTACAGGCGAGGTATCTGCGAAGATGCTTCTTGAAACAGGAGCGGAGTATGTTATAGTAGGACACTCTGAAAGAAGGCAGTATTTCAATGAAACAGATGAAACTGTAAATCTCAAGGTAAAAAAAGCACTGAGCACAGGACTTACACCTATAATATGCGTAGGAGAATCTCTTGAGCAGAGAGAGCAGGGAGTGACTGGAAAAGTCATTACTGAGCAGATTGAAGCAGCACTTGTTACAGTTTCACCTGAAGAAGCATTAAAGACGGTGATAGCATATGAGCCGATCTGGGCGATAGGAACAGGAAAGACTGCAACAAGCGCTCAGGCAAATGAGGCATGTATGCAGATAAGAGAAAAGCTTTCAAAGATATATGGCGAAGATACTTCTCAGAGAATAAGAATTCAGTATGGCGGATCTGTAAAGCCAGGAAACATCAAGGAGATAATGTCTCAGTCTGACATAGACGGAGCCCTTGTAGGAGGAGCTTCTCTTGTAGCAGAAGATTACCTTAAGCTTATAAAATTCTAAGGAGAGAGCTTATGAAAAAACCGGTAGCATTAATAATACTGGATGGATTTGCACTTATAGAAAAAGTCGACGGCAACGCGGTAAAATACGCTAAAAAACCTAATTTTGACAGCCTTTATTCAAAATATCCCGTATCCAGCCTTGGCGCAAGCGGGTTTGACGTAGGGCTTCCTGAAGGACAGATGGGAAATTCAGAGGTGGGACATCTCAACATAGGTGCCGGAAGAATAGTATATCAGGAGCTTACGAGGATAACCAAGGCGATAAAGGATGGCGATTTTTTCGAAAATGAAGAGCTTGTGAGAGCTATGGAAAATGCCAGGGATAACAGAGCGCTCCATCTCATGGGACTGGTTTCCGACGGAGGAGTCCATTCGCATATCGACCACCTCAAGGGCCTTATAGAGATGGCGCACAGATACGGCGTAAAGGATGTATACGTGCACTGCTTCATGGATGGAAGAGACACTCCTCCAAGATCAGGATCAGGCTTCATTAAGGAGCTCGAAGACTTCATGACAGAAAAAGGCACAGGAAAGATAGCGACAATAAGCGGAAGATACTATGCCATGGACAGAGACAACAGATGGGACAGAGTGCAGAAGGCTTACGATGCTGTAGTAAGAGCTCAGGCGCCGCATGCAGAATCATCTCAGAAGGCTATGGAAGAGTCTTACAAAAATGACAAAACAGATGAATTCGTAGAACCAGTGGTTGTGCTTGAGAACTATGAAGGACTGAAAGACAAGGACAGCGTGATATTCTTCAATTTCAGGCCTGACAGGGCAAGAGAGCTCACGAATGCAATAACAGAGGACAGCTTCGACGGCTTCGAAAGAGAGAAGATCGATACTCTTTACATCACCATGACACAGTATGATGCACGATTCAGCAATGTGTCTATAGCCTACAAGCCTCAGACTCTTACAAATACAATGGGAGAATATCTTTCAAAGAAAGGCCTCACTCAGCTGAGGATCGCAGAAACAGAAAAATACGCCCATGTTACATTCTTCTTCAACGGAGGAAGAGAGGAAGTATATGAGAATGAGTCCAGGATACTCGTAAATTCTCCAAAGGTCGCAACCTATGACCTCAAGCCTGAAATGTCAGCATATGAAGTTACTGACAGGCTGCTTGAGGATCTTGAGAACGACCCTAAGGATGTGATAGTGCTCAATTTCGCAAACTGCGACATGGTTGGACATACAGGAGTATTCGAGGCTGCAGTAAAGGCTGTTGAAACAGTGGATGAATGTCTTGGAAAGATAGTTTCCAAAATACTCGATCTGGGTGGGGCTGCGCTGATAACTGCAGACCATGGAAATGCAGAGCAGATGTCAGAGCCGGATGGAAGTCCGTTCACAGCTCATACCACAAACAGAGTGCCGCTGATATATGTAAACGATGACGATGCTGAGGCAAAATTAAGAGAAGACGGAAAACTATGTGATTTGTCACCAACGATTCTGGATATATTAGAATTGGACAAACCTGAAGAAATGACAGGAACATCATTAATTATAAGATAATCGGGAGGAAAATTATGTTTATTACAGATGTATACGCAAGAGAAATACTTGATTCAAGAGGAAATCCAACGGTAGAGGTAGAAGTTACTCTTGACAGCGGAGTTGTAGGAAGAGCTGCAGTTCCATCAGGAGCATCGACAGGAGAATATGAAGCGGTAGAACTGAGAGACAAGGACAAATCAAGATATCTTGGAAAAGGAGTTCTCAAGGCAGTTTCAAATGTAAATGATATAATAGCGCCGGAGCTTGAAGACATGAATGTTTTCGATCAGGTTGGAATAGACCAGATGATGATAGAGCTTGACGGAACAGACAACAAGGGAAATCTTGGAGCAAATGCCATACTTGGAGTATCCATGGCGGTAGCAAAGGCTGCGGCTGAGGAGCTTGGAATGCCTCTTTACAGATACCTTGGAGGAGTCAACGCAAAGACGCTTCCAGTACCTATGATGAACATAATAAATGGCGGACAGCACGCAGACAACAACGTAGACATACAGGAATTCATGGTAATGCCTGTTGGCGCAGGTTCATGGAAAGAAGCTCTCAGAATGGGCGCAGAGATATTCCATGCGCTTAAGGCTGTACTGAGCGCAAAAGGCCTCAATACTGCAGTGGGTGATGAGGGCGGATTTGCGCCAAACCTTACTTCAAACGAAGAGGCGCTTCAGGTAATCGTGGAAGCGATAACAAAAGCAGGATACAAGCCAGGTGAAGAAGTGAGAATCGCAATGGACGCAGCGGCATCATCATTCTACTCAAAGGAAAAAGCAATGTATGTGCTTGAGGGCGAAGGAAAAGAGCTTACTTCAGCACAGATGGTAGAGTTCTACGAAGAGCTTTGCGCAAAATATCCTATAGTTTCTATAGAAGACGGACTTGATGAAAACGACTGGGATGGATTCAAGCTCATGACAGAAAAGCTGGGAAGCAAGATACAGATAGTTGGAGACGACCTGTTCGTAACAAACACTCAGAAGCTTGCACAGGGAATTGAAAAAGAAATCGCAAACTCAATCCTTATAAAGCTGAACCAGATAGGAACGATAACAGAGACTCTTGATGCGATAGAGATGGCAAAGCTTGCAGGATATACTGCGATAGTATCCCACAGATCAGGAGAAACTGAAGACACTACAATAGCAGATCTTGTTGTAGCTACAAATGCAGGTCAGATCAAGACTGGAGCTCCATCAAGAACTGACAGGGTGGCAAAATACAACCAGCTTATAAGAATAGAAGACGATCTTGAGGGAATATCAGTTTACAAAGGAATGGATGCATTCTACAACATCGGATAATATGAATATCAAAAGACAGCACTGGCTCAGAAAAGGGCCAGGCTGTTTTTGTTTATAGAGCTTTCAGCTGCTATGCTTTTTGTTGTAATATAGAGAAATTATGATATAATTAAACTACATGCTTGGATGTACGATTTTTGTTAAAACAGTATTCACAGGGAGGTAACTGTTTTGGAAAAAGTAAAAATTAAGGACATTGAAGTAAGCAGCAGACCCAGAGAGAAAATGGCTTCAGAAGGCATAGACAGGCTTACCAATGAGGAGCTTCTTGCAATTCTAATAAACACTGGAAACAGAGATCTCTCAGCCATTGGGCTTGCTGAAAATGTACTCAGGCATACCGTTGGAATAAGAGGACTTGTACATGCAGATATCACATCCCTTCAGAAAATAAAGGGAATCGGACCCGCAAAGGCAACTACTATATTTGCGGCGATAGAGCTGGCAAGGAGAATATCAAAGCTTGAAAGCCGCGAAAAATTCAGCATAAAATCGCCAGAATCGATAGCTGATATTTTTATGGAAGAGATGAGATACAAGAGCAGAGAAATAGTAAAGCTGCTGCTTCTCGATACAAAAAATAATATCATAACCGATGTAATGGTTTCAGAGGGTTCACTTAATGCTTCAATAGTTCATCCGAGAGAAGTATTTCTCGAAGCAATAAAAAGAAGCGCCAACAGCATTATACTCGTGCACAATCACCCTTCCGGCGACCCAACGCCAAGCCATGAGGATCACAAAATAACAAAAAGAATACAGGAGTCTGGCAGGCTCCTCGGAATAGAGCTTATAGATCATATAATAATAGGAGATGGAAAGTATTGCAGCTTCAAGGAAATGCAGTACATATAAGCTGGACTGAAAGGGCAGAAGATGAAATTTAAATTCAAGTTTACAAAGAACAAGGGGATATTATACGGGGCCGCAGGCATTGCAGTGATACTAAGCGCAGTGCTAGTTATCAATGAGATTTCAGGGAACTCACTGATACACAAGGTGATCTCTCCTGTGACCGGTCAGGTATCAGGCATTACTGACTCGGCGAGTGAATTTGTTGATGAAAAATATATACATGATGAAGACAAGAACAGGATAAAGGAGCTGGAAGAAACAAACAGCAAGCTCCGAAAAGAACTCATTGAAAACGTGATAAGCAAGGAAGAGCTGAGAGAACTCAATGAACTCAAGAAGATGCTCAAGCTCAAGGAAGAAGAGATATATGATGAATACGTCACTGCGGATATAATATCAAAAGATGGAAACGGATTCTATTCTTCGTTTCTTATTTCTGCAGGAAAAAAAGACGGCATAACAGAAGGCAGCCTCATACTGAGTGGAAGCGGGCTTGCCGGAGTAGTCGAAGTCGCATATGAAAACTACAGCAAGGCAGTGTCCATACTTGATTCAAAAATGGCTGTCAGCTTCAGAGTGGCAAGAGATGAAAGCATAACAGGAATAGCAAGCCAGAACCTGAACTCAAAGGTGTTTGAGGATATGGAGCAGGGCCTGCTCAAGGCATACTGCTATGAGACAGACAAGGAAGTCCTGATAGGTGACATAATAATTACCTCAGGGATGGGGATATATCCTGCGGGAATAGAGATTGGAGAGGTATACGACATAGTAGAAGATACCACCAATCTTTTGAAGTATGTAAAGATCAAGCCGTATACGAACTTTACGGATCTTAACAAGGTAATGATAATTAAAACCCGAAAAATGAATTAACATGCAAAGAGAGTAAAATGAAAAATATTCTATATATATTAGCGGGACTGCTCATCCTCATTGCAGAGATAGCAGTCGCCAACAAGTTTCCAATATTTGGAGCGACGCCGGATCTGCTTCTGGTATACATTGTAATACTGAGCAGAAATACCGATGCAAAGTCAAATTTCATAGTAGCCGCTGCACTGGGATTCATAAAGGATATACTGATAGGGCTGCGCTTTGGTGCCAATATCATTATATTCTGCGTAGTAGCAGTTGTGATAAGATTCACAAAAGATAAGATATTTGAGTACAGATATTTGTATCCTTCAGTAATGATAGCGCTTGGAACTATAATCCAGGTTTCAGTCCAGGCTGGAGTGTCTCAGATCTTCTTCAGCAGTGTTTCTTTTTCGGCATTCATGATACTTATGGCAAAGAAAGTCATTCTGAATTGCATATTCGGGCTCCTTATATATGAACCAGCGTGCAGCGCTTTTGAAAAAATATAATTTCTGGTGAAAAAATGAAAATAAACATAAATATCGAAGATAAGAATAAATTCCTTTTCAGGATTGTGTGCCTGTGCTTTGTCATGCTGATGATAAAATCGCTTTATCTGACGACCGTAAAGGGAGAGGAATACTCTCAGATTGCAGACAACAAGATATACAAGAAAATATCCATAAATGCTCCAAGAGGAGAGATAAGAGACCGAAACGGCACCCTGCTTGCCGGCAACAGACCACTTTTTTCTGTAGAGATTTCGCCAAATGAGATATCACCTGACAACATAAATGATGTTATCGCAGACGTGGTAGACATACTCGAATCAAACGGAGAAACCATAAAAGACGATTTTCCGATAACGATAACTCCGTCTGGCTATGAATATACATTCGACAAGAAAATAGAAGAGTGGAAAAAAGCAAATTCAATACCCCTTCACTATGATGCTCAGCAGACCTTTGACTACATGGTAGATACGCTCACAGGCAACGGCATGATAACCGTAAGCGAGAGCGATACAGTCTATGACATTCAGAGCAAGATAATTGAGGCAGGGTATTTTCCGCCTATATCGGTAGAGAAGATGGAATTTTCCGAGACCGTAAAGAAAAAAGAATGGCTGGCAAAATACCTCAAGAAATATGTCGATGAAGAAGAGGACATATACAGCACGCCTGCAAAGGAAGCCTTTGGATATGTAAAGAAGTACTATGCGATAGAAGACATGTCTGACGATGTTCAGGCAAGAAAGATCCTCTCTGTAAGAGACCTCATAAGGTCAAAAGGATACTATCAGTATGAGCCTACAGTAATATCAGAGGACATAAGCAAGGAAACCGTATCAAAGCTTGAAGAAAATGCAATCAGCTTTCCCGGGATTGCAGTGAGAACTAGCTCAGTGAGATACTATCCGGATGGACCGGATGCGTCTCATATACTCGGACAGCTCGGAAAGATATCGAGCCAGGCAGAGATAGACAAATATGTAAGAGAAATGGGATATTTCGCAACGGACATAATTGGAAAGACTGGAATAGAAAAGACTTATGAGGAAGTCCTCAAAGGCAAGAACGGATATACCAAGGTTCAGGTGGACGCTAGCGGCAGGATGATCGAGACGATAGAAAGAGCTGACCCTGAAATAGGAAGCACAGTATATCTGACCATAGATGCAAAGCTCCAGAAGGTGGCCGAGGATTCTCTTGAAAAGACGCTTAAGACAATACAGTCAGGCGGGACATATGAGAGCATCTGGGGAAACATGAGAATGAGAGACAATCAGAGGATATACTCCAAAGCTCAGTCCGGAGCAGTCGTAGTCCTGGATATAAAAACAGGAGAAGTCCTTGCGCTTGCAAACTATCCGGATTATGACCCTAATCTTTTCGTTCAGGGCATAAGCACTCAGGACATGAACTCCCTGATGCCCACCAACATGAACGACCCGATCGCTCCAAAGCCTCTCTACAATATCGCTACGATGACATCGGTGCAGCCGGGTTCCACATTCAAGATGATAACCGGACTTGCAGCTCTAGAAAACGGGCTGGATCCGTATTATCAGATACTGGACAAAGGTGTAATAGAGATGGGTGGCAGGACATTTGGATGCTGGATCTGGAACGAAAGAGGAGGAAATCACGGATACGAGAACCTTATGGATGCGCTCAGAGATTCATGCAACTACTATTTCTACAGCGTAAGCGTAGGATACAACTATGCGACCGATACTCCGCTGCCGGTAAAGATGAAGGCGGAAGACGTGCTGACATATTCAAAGCTTTTCGGGCTTGATCAGAAAACCGGAATTCAGATAGAAGAAATTGCCGGAAAGGTACCAAATCCTGCCAGCAAGGCACAGGGACTTTCGTACAGGCTCGAGAGCGACCTGAGCAGAAGGATGAGAACCTATTTCAATGATTTCGACAGCAAGGATCCAAAATACGAAGAAGCCATTAATAAAATCGTGAGCTGGATGGATGAAAATCCTACAAGAGGCGAGATAATGCTGAGGCTTGAAGAAATGGGAGTCAAATCTCAGTATATCGAGGAGATCGCGGACATAGTGAAATACAGCTATTTCAATCAGGCAAAATGGCAGACAGGAGACACCTTCAACCTTTCCATAGGACAGGGAGAGCATGCATACACACCGATACAGCTTGCCAATTATGTATCCGCAATAGCAAATGGCGGATTCCTCAACAAGGTGACCGTAGTCGACAAGGTAGAATCCTCAGACAAGACTTCGACTCAGATGGTAGAAAGAACTACCGAAAAAATAGCCCTAAAAAATCCTGAAAATCTTAAATTCATAAGACAGGGTATGGAGGATGTAACAGATGAGGGTTCTTCAAGCTCATACCTGAAGAATTTTCCTGTAAAGATTGTATCAAAGACAGGAACAGCTCAGAAATCGGGAAGAATACCGGTGGCAGATGAAGAAGCGTACCTGCTTAAGTACATGGGAAGCTTTGGGGTAAACAGAAACGAAGTGATCACCCTTACAGACAAATACGAAAAAGACGACAAATCAAGATATCCAAGGCATGTATATATGAAGAGAGCGATAATGGAGCTGAATCCAAACATAACCTCTGACAGGATAAATGCCTACAAGGATTCATACGATCCTTTTGCATGGCTCGTATCATATGCTCCTGCAGATGAACCGGAGATTGCAGTTGTTACGCTTCTTTTCCAGGGAGGACACGGAGGATTTGGAGCAGCAATAGCCAGAGACATATATGCTGAATATTTTAATCTTATAGAAGATGACGTGGTTGATGAGGAATTTTCATTCAGTGATGGAATTAGTTAAAAGAAAGGAAAATCATGGAGTTAGAAATTAAAGGCACCAAGACCGGTTTCATAATTAACATTTCGGAAACTGTAGATTTCATTAATGCAAGAAGGCTCTTGCTCGAAAAGTTTGAAGGATCCAATGAGTTTTTCAGAGGCAGCAGATTCATCAAATTCAACGCTCCAGGACTAAAAAATTCAGATATTAAATATCTGAAGAGTTTATTGGAAGAATCTTATGATATAATATTTGAAGAGGAAGACACTGCAGAGGAAGCTGGCAAAAAGAAAGTACATGTCAGACACATAAGCTCCTCAAACGTGAATCTGCTCAAGGATAAGATAACATCAATGGATGAGACCATAAACAGGATAAAGAAACTTACAAAGATAAGCTCCGCCGATGCAAAGACAAGAAAAGAAGATTCAGAGCCACCGGCGCTGCCGACAAAATTCCTTTTCGAGAATCTCAGGTCAGGCGCAGAAATCGAATATGACGGAAACGTCGTGATATTTGGAGATGTGAACCCTGGCGCAAAGATAACGGCGACAGGAAACATAGTGGTCCTTGGAAGCTTCAGGGGAATGGCCCATGCAGGCAAGGGGAATACGGACTGTTTTCTTGCAGCGCTGAAGCTGCTTCCTCTTCAGATAAGGATAGAGGACATGTTTGCGGTACCGCCTGAAGATGCTACGATGCTTACAAATGCTCTGGTAAAAAACAGAGACGGGGAAATTGTGATAGAAAATTTTTAGATAAAAATTTTGAATAATAAAACAGGAGGGCTTTATGGGCAAAGTAATAGTGGTAACTTCAGGAAAAGGTGGAGTTGGCAAGACTACATCAACAGCTAATATAGGAGCAGCGCTTACCAAGCTGGGAAACAAGGTAATAGTCATAGACGGGGATATAGGACTGCGAAACCTTGACGTGGTAATGGGTCTGGAGAACAGGATAGTATTCGACCTTGTAGATCTGATAGAAAAGAAATGCAAGCCCAGACAGGCCATGATAAAAGACAAGCGCTTTGACGGACTCTACCTCATACCGGCGGCTCAGACAAGAGACAAGGATGCCATAAATCCGGAGCAGATGAAAGAGCTGTGCGATGAGCTCAAGGAAGAATTTGACTATGTAATCGTTGACTGCCCTGCAGGGATTGAAAACGGATTCAAGAATGCCATCGCCGGCGCAGACAGCGCTATCGTAGTTACGACTCCGGAGGTTTCAGCAGTAAGAGACGCAGACAGGATAATAGGACTGCTTGAGGCACATTCAGTCGATGACATAAATCTCGTTGTAAACAGAATAAAGATGAACATGGTAAGAAACGGAGACATGCTCGATATAAATGACATCCTGGATATCCTGGGAATAAAGCTCATAGGCGTGGTGCCTGATGATGAGAACGTTGTAATATCAACCAACAAGGGAGAACCCGTGGTAGAATACAACAATTCTCTTGCAGGAACTGCATACAGCAATATAGCCAGGAGAGTAATGGGAGAAGAAGTCAAGTTTCTGGAGCTTGATGTACAGGAAAGTTTCTTCAGAAGATTCCAGAAGCTGTTTCTTAACAGATAGTTTTTAAAGAAAGGATAACTATTATGATAAACTTTGGTTTCATGTCATCAAAAAACAAGTCTAAGGATGTTGCAAAGGAAAGGCTTAAGCTTGTGCTTATGCAGGACAAGGGAAGAATGTCAAACGAGCTTCTTACAAAGATAAAGGACGAGATAATAATCGCGCTTGAAAAATACGTAGAAGTGGGAAGCGCATCTGTGGATGTTGAGCTCACAAAGATGGAAAATGAACATGGAGAGCTTGTTAATGCACTCGTTGCAAACATACCTATAAGGACAGTAAAATAGTAGTTGAGGAAAGAAATGGATAATAATTTAAATAAAAAGAAATATGACTGGTCGCTTTTACTTATAATATCGATACTTTTTGTAATAGGTATAGTACTTATCACGAGCGCAACACAGTTTGATAAAAAAAGGCTTATAATACAGAGCGTATCCTTTGCAATGGGGATGACCGCGATATTCATGTCTGGAGTGCTTGATTACAGGATACTCAAAAGGTATGACACGCATCTTTACATTGCGACTATAGCGCTGCTCCTGCTTGTTTATGTACCGGGAATAGGAAAAGCCCAGTTCGGAGCAAGAAGCTGGATAAATCTCGGCTTCATGGATTTTCAGACGTCAGAGGCCGCCAAGATAACCTTCACGCTTGCGTATGCTTCATTTCTTGACAGAAGGAAGAACAGGCTCGATACGATGTCAGAAATACTGCCGGCTCTTGTATATCCGGTTCCGATACTGTTTCTGCTGCTCAAGCAGCCGGATCTTGGAGGAGTCATAGTTTTTACTTCAATAACGCTCGTATGCCTTTTTGTTGCGGGACTGAATCTTAGATTCATCTTCAATTCACTGGTTATATTTGCACTTTCAACCCCTATAATATACAAATTCATACTGAGGGATCACCAGCGGGTAAGGATAGACGCCTTTCTCAATCCCGGAGACCCTTCATATGAAGGAAATTTCCAGGTAATACAGTCAATGACAGCAATAGGCTCAGGCGGATTCTTCGGCAAGGGACTGTTTAACGGCACAATAAGCCAGTATGGTTTCCTTCCGGTTACCGAAAGCGACTTCATATTCGCAGTGCTCGGCGAAGAATTTGGATTTGTAGGAATGGCTGTAGTGATAATACTTTTCTTTCTTTTTCTGAGCCGTATATACTCGATCTCAAAGCATGCAAAGGACTTCTATGGAACTCTGGTAACGACTGGGTTCATGGGAATGCTCTTCTACCAGATACTCCAGAACATAGGAATGACGATAGGTCTGATGCCGGTAACGGGCGTGACGCTGCCATTTGTCAGCTACGGCGGAAGCTCGATGCTCACCACCATGATGATCATAGCGCTTATAATGAACATATACAGCAAATCGCATTCAAGCTTTGCATACTGATGAAATTAACAATCCCTGCTACAGACATCGATCAAAAGGTCTGGAGCAGGGATTTTTGCATCTTTTTGATTAAAGTATATTAAAAAACCTATGCCAGCTGCAGTGAACTCCTTAGAACTTCTTTAAGAAGCCTGTAGCAGTTGTCTACGGATTTTATTGAAACGTGCTCGTCAGGAGAATGCGCATCGAATGCATCCGGTCCGAATGAGATCATGTCCATGTTCTCAAACTTCTCGCTGAATATTCCGCATTCCACTCCTGCATGTATAGCCACTATCTCAGGAGCGCTTCCAAAAAGTTCGCTGTGACAGCTCACGAACAGATCTCTTATCTTTGACTCTGGGTTAAAGCTCCACTCAGGGTATTCATTTGAAAGTGTCAGCGAAGCACCTGCATAGTCGGCAAGCAGCTGAAGCTTTTCAGCAATCTCGTGCTTCAGCGTCTTTACGCTGCTCCTTACAGCAGAGTAAAAGCTGATGTATCTTTCGCCCGTTTCGAGCACACCAATATTCAGAGACGATTCCACAAGTCCAGGGATATGTGCGCTCATGGTCTCTATCCCATTTGGATGGTGGTTGAGCATGAATATGAGATCTCTTTTTGATTTCATATCAAGCACTCTTGATGAGCTATCTTCAAGTTTCGCTGCTTCGATGAGGACTCCATCATCCTTTAGCGCAAATTCACTTCTCAGGACGCTCGTCCATTTCTCTGCAAAATCAGCAAGCACTTCACGGCTGCCTGCATTTATCGCTATCACTGCGCTTGCCTCTCTTGGGATAACATTATCCTTAGAGCCTGCATGTACAGACTGGATTTCAAACTTCATGGTCTTTGCAAGGTCTCTCAGAATCCTTCCAAGAATCCTAATGGCATTGCCTCTGCCAAGATTTATCTGAGCCCCTGAGTGGCCGCCGCTCAGTCCCTTTACATCAAGGCTGTAGAGCTCATAGTCTGTTTCAAGGAAAGTCCACTCAGCAGGAAGATCGAGCCTGCTCCTCAGTCCACCGGCGCAGCTTGTAAGCAGCTTTCCTTCTTCTTCTGAATCTATGTTTATAAGTATTCTCGAATCTATCTTTGATGAGTCGAGCTCTTTCGCTCCCGTAAGGCCGGTTTCTTCCTGTACGGTAAGTATTACCTCAAGCGCAGGGTGGCTGAGATCCTTTGAGTCAAGCACTGCCATTGCCATTGCGACCGCGATTCCGTTGTCTGCTCCAAGCGTAGTGCCGTCTGCATATATCATTCCATCTTTCACGACAAGGCTTATCGGATCCTTGCTGAAATCATGTACTATATTCATGTTTTTTTCGCATACCATGTCAAGGTGACCCTGGAGCGCCATCGAAGGAGCAGCTTCATAACCAGGCGTGGCCGGCTTTTTGATTATGATATTGTAAATCTCATCCTGAAACACCTCGAGATTTCTTTCCTGTGCAAACCTTACCATGTAATCACTTACTTCTTTTTCGTTTCCTGAGCATCTTGGAATTTTAGATATTTCCTCAAAGAAATAAAAAACTCTTTCTGACTCAAGACCTTCAAAATGATTCATACTGATACCTCCTGTTATTTTTATATAATAATGATAACACATAGCGACCTTATTATCCATCCATTTTAAGCCGCAATTCAGAAAAATCTGAGAAAAAAGCTGATTTTTTGCATAGTGAAATCTGTTGACTTTGAAGGCGGAAACAAGTAATATCATAGGTAATAAAAGTATTGGAATATGGGGGAAGAGAGCATGCTCACAGCCGAGGAAGCAGTTTTCTGTTCAGTCAGTTTTATTTACGGAATGTGCACAGGTAGTTTTCTGAATGTAGTTATATACAGATTGCCCAAGGGGATATCGGTGATATCAGGGCGGTCATCCTGCAGAGATTGCGGCTCTCAGCTGAAGGCATATGAGCTTTTGCCGGTTATAAGCTTCGCATTGCTTCGCGGAAAATGCGCTCACTGCGGCTCATCGATTTCCCTCAGGTATCCTGTCGTTGAGCTCATTTCAGGTCTAGCGGCAGCAGCATCATATCTTGCATATGGCATCTCCGTGAGAGCCCTGCTCTTGTTCATTATGGCGGCCATTCTCATAGCAGTAGCGTTCATAGACATGGATACTATGACAATACCGGACTCACTCGTCGTATCTGCAGTCCCAATCGCTCTGATTCTGGCGCTTATGGACTCCGCTCTTACGCTGGCCTCAGCAGCGGCAGGCTCGCTTTCTGTCAGCGTTTTCATGATCATCATGAACCGGATAGTCCCGGACAGCTTCGGGGGAGGAGACATAAAGCTCATGGCAGTATGCGGCTTCTTTTTGGGATGGCAGAATGCGCTGCTCTCGTTTTTCATAGCGGTATTTACCGGTGGGACATTCGCCGTCTGGCTTATTGCGAGCCGGAGATCAGGGCGAGGCTCTCACATGGCATTTGGCCCGTTTCTGTGCCTTGGGATATTTGTTTCGATGATAATGGGCATAAGGATAGTAGAATCATATATAAACATGCTTAAATTTTGATAATTTAATGAGGAAAGAACAGGATATGGATTACGAAATAATAAGGACAAAGAGAAAGACGGTTGCCATCTCTGTATCCAGAGAGCAGAAGATAACAATCAGGACGCCGCTTAAGTTTTCTGCAAGAGAAGCTGAGCGTATAATAAACGAAAATTCCGACTGGATAAAAAAGCAGCTCCACATTATGAAGGAGAGATCAGAAAACAGCATATACAGCAGGCTTTCTGAATGTGATATACAATTTCTTAAGGAAAAGGCGAAAAAGGTCCTTCATCACAGGGTAAGCCACTACTCAGAGATCATGCAGGCAGAGCCTGAGGGGATAAAGATAACCTCTGCAAAGACAAGATGGGGGAGCTGCAGCGCAAAAAACAGCCTTTGCTTTTCATGGAGGCTGATGCTGCTTCCTGATGACATAATAGACTATATAGTAGTGCACGAACTTGCGCATATAAGAGTCAAAAACCACCAGAAGCAGTTTTATGACGAGGTGAGGCGATATATGCCTGATTACAGGGAAAGAGAGCTCAGGCTCAAGAAAATACAGAGGGAATTATAAGAATCTGATAAAAATAAATCAGGTTCTTTTTCTATTTGTGTTGACATAAAAAGTAAATGTGATATACTACATAAATATAGAGTACCATAAAGCGAGGTGAGTATAATAAATTTATCAAAGAGACAACTTGAAATCATAGAGATTGTTAAAGAATCGCAGCCCGTAACAGGAGAGACCATAGCCGGAGAGCTGGGACTCACAAGGGCAGCCCTGAGATCAGACCTGAGCGTGCTGACGCAGCTCGGATACCTTGCAGCAAGACCTAAGGTAGGTTATATACTGCAGGAGAGGATAAATATCTCAGCAGAGAAGATACTTAAGAAAAAGGTTTCGCAGGTGATGAGCATAGCGGTTGTAATAGATGACAAGGAATCACTTCATAATGCGATGGTAAAATTCTTCCTCGAAGACGTGGGAAGCATATTCGCAGTAAATGAGAAGGGGCTCAGCGGGATAATATCAAGAAAAGACCTCCTCAAGAGCGCAATTGGAGAAAAAGACCTCAACTCAGTTCCTGTCAGCATGGCGATGACGAGAATGCCAAATGTTGTAACAGTGGATGAGAACGCAAATGTGCCTGAGGCGATAAACAAGCTGATAGTGCATGAGATAGACAGTCTTCCTGTAGTGCGGACTGATGAAAAAAACGGATTCATAGAGATCGTAGGAAGATTTACAAAGACAAATGCTACAAAATTGCTGGCAGAACTGATAAAAAACTAGAATATAAGGAGTATATTTGATGAAATTAAACATATTTGTAATTTCAGACTCGCTTGGAGACACAGCTGAACAAATTGCAAAAGCTTGTGTTGCTCAGTTTGACACAGGTAATTATGAGATTAAGAAGCGTTCATATGTGCTTGATGAGGAAACGCTTATGCCTATCCTTGAAGAAGCGAAAAACTGCAATTCAATCCTGGTATATACGCTTGTGGAGCTTGAACTGATCGAAATGATAAATAAAGTCGCTAAGGAATACGGGATACCATGCATGGACATAATGGGTGGGACTTTAAACGCCTTATCTGAAAAATTTGCGATGCAGCCAAGCCGTGAGGCCGGAGTTATAAGAAAGCTCAACAAGGCATATTTCAAGAGAGTAGAAGCCATAGAGTTTGCAGTAAAATACGATGACGGCAAGGACCCAAGAGGCCTCAAGCAGGCGGATGTAGTGATACTTGGAATATCAAGGACCTCAAAGACTCCGCTTTCAATGTATCTCGCAAACAAGAACATAAAGGCAGCCAATGTACCGCTCGTGCCAGAGTCGCTTCCACCAAGGGAAATATATGAAGTCTCTCCTTCAAGGGTGATAGGACTCATAAATTCTCCGGAAAAGCTCAATCAGATAAGAGAGGAAAGGCTCAAGGCGCTTGGACTTACAAGTGGCGCAAATTACGCGTCCATGAGCAGGATACTCGAAGAGCTAGACTATGCAGACAAGATAATGAAGAAAATAGGATGTCCTGTGATTGACGTTTCAAACAAAGCAATCGAAGAAACAGCTGATATAATTATAAACATTTTGAAAAAACAGGGTATAAGAATATATAATGACTAATGCTAAAGGAGAAAACCAATGAAAAAGTTCGTCTATAATTTTAAAGAAGGTAACAAGGACATGAAGAGCCTCCTTGGAGGAAAAGGAGCAAACCTTGCAGAAATGACAAACATCGGCCTTAACGTTCCGCCGGGATTCACGATAACAACTGAGGCCTGCATACAGTACTCTGAAGAAGGAAAGACACTCTGGCCACAGCTTCTTGATGAGACATTCGAAAAGCTTGCTCAGCTTGAATCTGAGACAGGAAAAACATTCGGTCACGGCGAGAACCCGCTTCTTGTCTCTGTAAGATCAGGATCAGTATTTTCAATGCCTGGAATGATGGATACTATACTTAACCTTGGACTTAACGACGAAACGGTTCTTTCTCTCATAAAGAAGAGTGGAAATGAGAGATTCGCATATGACAGCTACAGGAGATTCATACAGATGTTCTCTGACGTAGCTATGGGAGTAGCAAAATCAAACTTTGAGCATCAGCTTGAAAAAATGAAGCATGAAAAAGGCGTTGCCAACGACACAGACCTTGATGCATCAGACCTGAAGACGCTTGTAGAAACATACAAGGAGATATACAAAAGAGAGCTTGGAACAGATTTCCCGCAGGATACAAAAGAACAGCTGAAACTTTCTGTAAAGGCTGTATTTGATTCATGGGACAACCCTCGTGCAGTAATATACAGAAATCTCAATGAAATTTCACACAAGCTCGGAACTGCTGTAAATATCCAGAGCATGGTATTTGGAAACATGGGAGACAGATCAGGTACTGGAGTTGCCTTCACAAGAAACCCAGCTACAGGAGAAAATAAGGTGTTTGGAGAATTCCTGATGAACGCACAGGGAGAGGACGTGGTTGCAGGGATAAGGACGCCACTGTCAATAGATGAACTTGAGTCTATCATGCCTTCGGTATATGATCAGTTCATGAAGACTACTCAGATACTTGAGAACCACTACAGAGACATGCAGGACATAGAATTCACTATAGAAGACGAAATACTTTACCTGCTTCAGACAAGAACAGGAAAGAGAACTGCAAAAGCGGCAGTAAACATCGCCGTAGACCTTGTAGAAGAAGGAAAAATCACAAAATCAGAAAGCGTTGGAAGAATAGATCCGCATATGCTTGAGCAGCTTCTTCACCCAAGCTTTGATGAGAAGGAACTAAAAAATCATGAGCTTCTTGCAAAAGGACTTCCAGCATCTCCAGGGGCAGCTTCAGGACATATTTACTTCACAGCAGAGCATGCAGTTGAAGCCAAGGAAAAAGGAATACCGGTAATACTTGTGAGACAGGAAACTTCTCCAGAGGACATTTCCGGAATGATAAACTCAGAAGGAATCCTTACGGCAAGAGGCGGAATGACATCGCATGCCGCAGTTGTTGCAAGAGGAATGGGAAAATGCTGTGTTGCAGGATGCCAGGAAATAAGAATAGATGAGCATGCAAAAACCATGAAGGTAAAGGATATGGTCCTTACAGAAGGAGACGTTATATCACTAGACGGATCTACAGGAAATGTATACCTTGGAAGCATACCAAAAGCGAGCCTCAGCCTTATCGAGAATTTTGAGGTATTCATGGGCTATGTAAACGAGTTCAAGACCATGAAGGTAAGAGCGAACGCAGACAACCCGAGAGATGCAAAAAAAGCCATCGAGCTTGGAGCAGAAGGAATCGGACTTTGCAGAACAGAGCATATGTTCTTTGACGAGGAGAGAATCCTTAATGTAAGAAAGATGATAGTTGCAGAGACTCTAGAAGAAAGAGAATCAGCGCTCAAGCTTCTGCTTCCATATCAGAAGCAGGACTTCATAGGAATATACGAAGTGATGAAGGAGCTTCCTGTTACAATAAGACTTCTTGATCCGCCGCTTCACGAATTCCTCCCAAATACAGATGAGGACATAAAGGAAGTTGCAGATGCAATAGGAAAATCATTTGATCATCTGAAGGATGTTGTAGAAAAGCTTCATGAGTTCAACCCTATGCTTGGACACAGAGGCTGCAGACTTGCAGTGACATATCCTGAGATATACAGAATGCAGGTAAGAGCTATAATCGAGGCAGCAATAGAGATGAAGAAATCAGGCATCAATGTTCAGCCAGAGATAATGATACCTCTTATATGCGCAAAGGCAGAGCTGGAATACATCAAAGGATTCCTTGTTGAGGAGATAAATGATATATTCAGCGCTACAGGAGAAAAAGTAGAGTATACAATAGGAACTATGATAGAGGTTCCAAGAGCGGCTATAACTGCAGATGAGATAGCAGAGGAAGCAGAATTCTTCAGCTTTGGAACAAATGACCTTACTCAGATGGGATTCGGATTCTCAAGAGACGATTCAGGCAAATTCCTGGAGGAATATGTGAAAAAAGGCATACTTGAATACAGTCCATTCGAAACTCTTGACAATAAAGGAATAGGCAAGATGGTAAAGATGGCGGCTACGCTCGGAAGAGAGACAAAGCCGGGTCTGAAGCTGGGAATATGCGGAGAGCATGGAGGAGATCCAAAATCGATAGCATTCTGCCAGACCGTAGGGCTTGACTATGTGAGCTGCTCACCATTCAGAGTGCCGATAGCAAGACTTGCCGCAGCACAGGCAGCCATAAGCGATGGAACAGTAAGAGATAAATAAGAACAAATATAGATAACCATAAGGCCCTATTGTGAAAAATCACTTTAGGGTCTTATGGTTTGTTAATAAAAGGCAACGTATATAGGCTATTGGTATATATAGAATTTCGTCCTTGATTTTTGCTGTTTCGTCCTGTTCGTGGTTTTTGAAGTGAGAGTTGGGTTATAATTGCTTTAAAGTTACTAATTATTTTAGATATAAAAAATATATTCCATTATCTGGGTGTTTGTCCTTAAGAATTTCACAAGTAAGCCGATATATTAAGTAACTAGATTAATTTATAATTTTTTTAAAATGGGAAGTAAATTTAATAACAATCTATTTACTATAAAATATTTAAGACCAGCTAGTAATTGTCAATGATTTTTGATAAAAATTTATTTATGGTTTTTATGGCACTACAAATAGGCCAAAAAAATATTCGAATTTTGAATGGCCTGACTTTTAAATGGTTCGTATTCAGCCGTTAGGCTACTTGCAGATATTGATTTTCAACATACATCTTACAGTGTAGCTCAGGGTGACGAATTTCATATGACTTTTGATTCTTTAATATGGAAAATATATAACCCAATAATTTTTTCATGACAGCAACAATGCCTACCTTCTTGCTCTTACCATTCATATTTTCTTTGTAATAGTTAAGAAGTACGCTGTTTGTTGCAAGACCATTTCGTTTGCTTCTAACCGAAGCAAGAGCGACAGCGTAAAGAGCTCTTCGGCCCGTGCGTGTTCCTCTTTTAGAAATATGATTATTGGAGCCTTTGAATTTTCCGGATTCATTTACCGAAGGATCAAGTCCGAAAAATGCAACCAGCTTTTTTGATTTTGCAAAATTTTTAAAATCACCAATTTCACTTATAATTGTTATAGCAGTTACTTCACCTATACCAGGTATTGATTGAAGCAACTCAATATTTTTAAGAATATCAGTCGGTATTCTGCCACTTGAAAGCAGATTTTTGATTTCGCAGAGAAGTAAATCTATTTGAGTTTCAAAGTTCTCTATAATGCTTATATTAGCTTTCAACTTAACAAACAGACTATCTGATGATACTCCAGTGATAAGGGATTCTTTTGCGGCAGCAAGTAGAAGGTCATACTTGTTTTCAGCGTACTTCATGCCTTTCCTGGAAAGTTTCAACAACAGGTCTATGATTTCAGTTTTGTCAGCTGAAAGTATATCAATTGGTCTTGGATACTTCTTCAATATCTGCAAAGATGATTTTGATGTAGTATCAGAAAAAATATTTAAATAGCCAGGAAAAATTACTCTTAATTCATTAGATAATTTTTTCTTGAATGTAGACTTAGTATCGGTCAGCTTGTAATATTCACGACAAAGTGATTTCAATGTATACAGCTCTTTATCGAAGTTACTGGATACCTTAATATTTTGGAATTTGCATATTTTAGCAATGGCAAGTGCATCTTGTTTATCATTTTTTACTTTTCTAATATCGAAATTTTTGTTAGAATTAGTGATAAGAGGATTGATAGTGAACACATCAAACTTATTATCATTTAAAAAGTGGAAAAGAGATATATGATACACGCCAGTGGATTCCATGAAGGAGGCAACCTTCATGTCATATTTTTCTTCCACTTTTTTTATTTCAGAAGCTAAATATTCAAATCCATCCAAAGTATGATTTATCCTGAATGACTTCCTGTATACCTCACCGTCAGGTGCCAAAATGGCAACCATTGAAAATTCTGCGGCAACATCGATTCCTACAACTGGTCTATTAATATATTTGTTCATTGTCAGTATCTCCTTATTTAATATATTGAGATAGAATTAGAGATTCCATTTTCTATCAGCAACTCTACAACCTTGTTTGTGACACGGATAATTCCCTTCGGGAAATCCAACCAGCTAAACATAGAACTTTTACTGATGGAATGATACGCTTTTTTGCGGGTATGGGATCCAGTGATCCTCCCAGGAGGTTTACATCTATCCTCTATTCAATAAAGATTATACTACATTTGGCAAAGTTGAATTTTCAAAAAGGAATAAATTTTATATGATATATTCAATAATCCGCCAGGATTTGAAATATATACAAAAAAATTAGTAGTTCGTAATGTTCGGGTTTTATTAGTTGAATTAAAACCATAAATTACTAACTACATTATACAAGGAGGTTGGTTATGCTAGATACACCAATGCTTTTTTCATTCTTATTTTTTATTGCCTTTATATTAGAACTTATCTTTGGCGTAGCTATAATATATATGAATCCGAAGGGCAAATTAAATAGACAGGTTTTTTTAATGTCTATTTGCCTGTGTTTTTGGTCATATGGTTTTGTTATGTTAAATTCAGCTGAAAGTATGGAAGTTTGTCTGTTTTGGCGCAGATTTTCTGCCATTGGCTGGACAATGGGTTATGCAATTCTTCTACATATGATCCTAATACTTACAGGTAGGAACAATTTATTAAAAAGAAAACACTATGTTTTTATGTATTTGCCGGCTATGATTTGTCTGTATATTTTTGCCATTTCATCAAAGATATCTATAGGTCAATATAATTTTGTAAGAGGCATGCATGGATGGGTTAATATTCCTGTTAATAATATATGGGATATGTTTTTTTATGGATACTATATTATCTATCTAATTATAGTCCTTTGGCTATTAGTGGATTGGAAAAAAAGCACACAAGATCAGGGGCAAAAAACTCAGGCCAAAATTATGCTTGGATCCATAATAGCCATGGGAATTTTAGGCACTATTACGGATGTTATACTAAACAACGTTCTCAAGAACCCAATTCCTCAAATGGCACCCATATTTAATCTAATTCCTGTTATAGCCATTCTTTATACATCTAAGATGAACAGCTATATGAAGGAAAAAGTAGAAGGTAAGGATGATTTAATATTAACAGCTACAACAAGGATAGACCTTTATTTCTACTTTGCACTTTTATATTTGGCAGGTGGAATTATTACATCAGCTGTTTACTTTATGAAGAATTTAACAACTAATGACGGTAGTATGGAGTTTACCGTCTATTTTAGTCTGTTTTTATATCTAATAGGTTTATTCATTATATTATTTCAATTTATCAACAATAATAAGCTTAAAAATACTTTGGTTCTGGGAATTATTCTGCTGAGTATACCTATGATTACCCTTTCATTTTTAGACTATGGGGCTATAACTGTTTGGGTTTTTCCTATTATACTTATGGTTCTATCTTTGGTTTTTAACTCACAAATCGTGTTGTTATCTATAACCACAATCAGTATAGTAACCCAAATAATAGTATTCTTAAACGCTCCAACTGATATTATAAAAATGGATCAATTTGATTATTTTTTAAGAATAGGTATCTTTTTAATAGTATATGTTGTGGGGGTCGTAATAAATAAGTTATACGTAAATAGGTTAAAAGATAATATAAGCAAAACTAAAGGTCAAAAGTTAATTTCAGATATATCCTATAAGTTTGTAACAGCCAGTGAAGAAAATATAGATGAAAAAGTTACTTCTTTATTAAAAAATATAGGTGAACACTTTGGTGCTGATAGGTCTTATATATCGCTTATAGATTTTGAAAATAACATCTTATCCCAAAATTATGTATGGGCTAATGAAGAGGTATCTTTAGGTGCAGAAAAGGTAGAAAACTTATCTTTGGAAAATTTTCCCTGGTGGATAAAAGAGTTAAAGGATAAAAAATTAATTCATATTGGAAATATAAATAATCTTGGAAAAGAAGCTCAGATAGAAAAGGAGATTCTATTAAGTCTTAATGTTAAATCATCCATAGTTATTCCCATGGAATCTAAACTGGGACTCATGGGTTTTATTGGATTTGATACAGTAAAGGACTTTAAAAGATGGACTGATGATGATATAGATTTGTTAAATATATTAGCAAATATCTTATCAGACGGTCTTATAAAAATAAAGTCTGAAAAAGAAATTGAATATATGGCATATTATGACCAACTCACAGGGCTAGCCAATAGAACTCTCTTTACTGATAGATTAAAACAGGCTATAGAATTATCTAAAAGAAATGAAAGATTTTTAGCTGTAGTTTTTATGGATCTTGATGGCTTCAAGATGGTAAATGATACTATGGGACATAGTGGTGGGGATGAACTTCTAAAGAAGTTTGCTGAAAAGCTAAAGAAGATTTTAAGAAAGGCAGATACAGTTGCAAGGTTTGGTGGGGATGAATTTTTAATGCTTGTCAACAATGTAGAAGACCTTGATAGCATAAAAAATGTTGCTAATAAAATAATGGATAATTTCAAAGAACCAGCCATAATAAATGAACTCGAATTCTTTATTACCGGGAGTGCAGGCGTTGCTGTATACCCAGTTGATGGAGAAGATGCAGAAACCCTAATAAAGAATGCTGATATAGCCATGTACAGGGCAAAAGCTGGTGGAAAAAATAGGTATATATTTTGTACTGAAAACATGAAAGAAGAAGTTAAAAAGAATATGATTTTATCTAATCACCTTTTCAGAGCAATTGATAAAGAAGAATTAGTAGTATATTACCAGCCGCAAATGAATTTTAAAACAGGAGAAATAATTGGACTGGAAGCACTCTTGAGATGGAGACATCCTGAGTTTGGAGGTGTCCCACCAAGTTCTTTTATTCCTCTAGCAGAAAAGAATGGGGCAATAAACAGGATTGGAGAATGGGTTTTAAGGACAGCCTGTATACAAAATAAAAAGTGGCAGGAAATGGGTCTCTTATACGCAAGGGTTGGGGTTAATCTTTCAGCCGTACAATTTAATGATCCCCTAATTGTAAAAAAAATAGAAAGTGTCCTTAAGGATACAGGAATAGAGCCAAAATACTTAGACCTTGAAATAACAGAAAGTGTTGCAGTTAAAGAAAATTCTAATGTTATAGAAATACTAAATAGATTAAAAGAATTAGGTGTATATATATCTATTGATGATTTTGGTACTGAGTATTCATCCTTAAGTAGATTAAAATTATTACCAATAGACCGAATAAAAATAGATATGCAATTTATTCACGGGATAGAAGGAAATGAAAAAGACCAAGCCATAACAAAAATAATAATAAATCTAGCTAAGAGTCTTAACCTAGAAGTTATAGCAGAAGGGGTAGAAACAAAAGGACAGATGGAGTTTTTAAATCAAAAAATGTGTGAAGAGGCACAAGGATATTATTATTATAAACCCATGCCCGCTGAAGAGTTAGAAGAAATACTAATAAATAAAATAATAAAATTATAAAAATGTAGGGGGATTAAAATGGAAAAGAGAGCTTTAAAACAATCAACAATCAATAGGGCACTAGGTTTTTTAAATGTTTTATTCTTTATTGTTCTGGCAGTTTGTATAATAATTGTTAGCAATTCATTTAAGGATTTAGTAAAAGCAGAAGAAAGAAAAGCAGAGTTCAAAGAACTTGGTATTGCACTTGCAGATGGGTCTAAATATTTAACAGATGAGGTAAGAAGATATGTTCAATTTGGGGATGAAGTACATTTTAATAATTATTGGAAAGAAGTAAACGAAACCAAGTCAAGAGATAGTGTAATTACAAGGCTTAAGGAATTAAATGCACCAGAAGAAGAACTTGCACTAATTGAAAAGTCAAAAATGACATCAGATAATTTAATACCAATAGAAGAGTCGGCAATGAGAGCAACTAAAAATGGTGATTTTGATGCCGCCCGTAGATTAGTATTTGGAACAGAATATGATGGCTATGTTGAAAAAATAATGAGCTATGTAGATGAGTTCCAAGAGACTATGAATAATAGGACTGAAAAAGAGTTTCAAAAGGAGATAGACGATGTAACTAAGGGAATATCATATTTAATTATAACAGTTATCCTCTTAGCAATTGTAAATTTATCTAACCTAATATACTCTACAACAATGGTTATTAAACCCCTTATTAAATTTAAAGATAGTATGTTGGCCCTTGCCAGTGGGGATTTAACCTTTGAAAACAACATTGCTCATAATAGTTCAGAGATAGGGAAACTATCAGAAGCTATATCAAAAACTAGAAGCGATATGAGAGGTCTAATAGGAAATATTATAAGTGAGGTTAATAATATAGAGGAAATAGAAAAGAGTATTGACAACAATATAAGCGAATTGAATTTTGATATAGAAGGTATATCAAGTAATGTTGAAGAATTATCAGCTAGTATGGAGGAGACCGCAGCTGCATCTGAGGAAATGGCCGCAACATCCCTTCAAATAGAATCAAATATAAGTAATGTTTCCAATAAGGCAAGTGATGGTTCTGAGAAGGCATTGCTTATTAGTCAAAAGGCGAAAGAAGTTAAAAATAGTGCGGAGACAAATCAAATTGAAACTAAAAAATTAATTGCAGAAACAAGCAAGAATCTAAGATTATCTATTGAAAAAGCAAAGGCTATAGATGAAATAAATATGTTGGCTGAATCAATAAAAGAAATTACAAATCAAACTAATTTATTGGCACTTAATGCAGCTATAGAAGCGGCAAGGGCAGGTGAAGCAGGGAGGGGATTCAGTGTTGTAGCAGATGAGATTCGAAAACTTGCTGAACAATCTAAGGTGGCAATCAGTAAAATTCAAGATAAAACAAGGGTTATCGTTTCATCTGTTGAGGAATTAATTAGTGGTTCAAATGATGTAATAGATTTTATGGATAAAAGGATTATGCCAGACTATGAAGTATTAGTAAAGACAAGCCAAGATTATAGTCAGGATGCTGATTTCTTTAATCAATTATCATCTGATTTAAATAAATTATCGGAAGAAACACTAGTATCAGTACAAGTAATATTAAGAGTAATAGACAGCGTTGCATTAGCATCTACACAGGGGGCACAAGGAGTCACAGATGTGGCAGGGAGAGTAGCAGAAATAGTAAACAAGTCTGGAAATATAGTGAACTTGGCAAATAATGCGAATGAAAGTGCAGGAAGGTTAAAGATAGGGGTTCGAAGTTTTAAATTATAAGATAATTACTCATACTTCGCACTTCAAAAAGTGCCTATGAACCTTGAAAATTCAATAATATTTGACAAATAAAAAGCATGAAAGCCCCGTTTTTGGTATAATTGAGTTATCAGAAACAATAAATCAAAACCGGAGGTTCATGCTATGAAAATAATAACACAAAAATACGAAATTGATAATACTGTTTCTTCAAAGATATCAAGTTTTTTTAAGACTTACAGGGTGGGCTCAATACTAAAAGCTTCTAATGGATGTAAATCAAAAGGCATTGCTGCAGTAGCAATTTTTCAGTACATCTTTTCTCTTGTCTTCTTCAACAGAAGCATGTATATGGAGATGATGTCCGAAAAGCGTTTAAACAGCTTCGCTAAGGATTCCGTATATAGATTTGTAAAATCGGCCAACATAAACTGGCTCCGCTTTACGACAATGCTTTCATCAAGGATTGTAAGCACAACTATCGAGAAGCTTACAGATGAAGAACGAATAAATGTTCTTATCATTGATGACACTATGTTTGAAAGAAACAAGTCCAAGAATGTTGAACTTCTTTCAAAAGTATTTGATCATGCAAATTCAAAATTCAGAAGAGGCTTCCGCCTGCTCACGCTAGGCTGGTCTGACGGCAATACATTTCTTCCTGTAAACAGCTGCCTGCTTTCTTCTGAAAATATGAAAAACAGATTCAATGAAGCTGAAGATCTGGACAAGAGGACCGCAGGTCACAAGAGAAGAGTTCTTGCTCAGACAAAGGCTACACTTGTGATGCTTGAACTGATTAAAGAAGCAATTCATTATGGAATCCCTGCAAAGCATGTGCTTTTTGATACATGGTTCTGTTCGCCGTTATCCCTGACTTCAATTAAAGACATGGGGCTTGACTCCATAGCAATGACCAAAAAGACACCCAAAATGCATTATCAATACAACGGTGAGATGCTTCCGGTTACTGCGATATACAAGCAGAATCGCAAATGAAGGGGGCTTTCAAAGTACCTGCTTTCAGTCGATGTCAATGTAGTCAAAGACAAAGTCTCGATTCCGGCAAAGCTTGTATTTGTAAGGAACCGAAACAAAAAGAAAGACTATCTTGCAATAATTTCTACAGACATAACCCTGGATGAAAATGAAATCATCAGAATATATGGCAAAAGATGGGACATAGAAGTATTTTTCAAGATCTGCAAGTCATATCTGAAACTGACTAATGAATGTCGATCTTTATCTTATGATGCAATGACAGCTCATGTAGCTGTTGTATTTACAAGGTATATGATGCTTGCTGTTGAAAACAGGACATCTTCCGATAAACGAACTCTTGGTGAACTGTTCTATCTGGTAGCTGATGAAATGTCTGACATAAATTGGATGCAAGCATTTCAAATGCTTATGGATGCATTTTTATTAACTTTAGCAGATAAGCTTTCGCTTACATCAAGTCAGCTGGAGCAATTTATGGATTCTTTCTTTGAGGCACTTCCTTCATCAACGAAAAAGTGTCTTGGTTTGTGTATCTAAGATAGTTGATTCATGTCAAATATTGAATTTTCAAGGTTCATAGAATAATATTCATGTGCGAAGTATGAGATAATTACAAGAGTTTAAAAAGGATACTGATGCATCTGGTGTTTATACCCTTGTAAAAGGTGTAAAGAATACAGAATTTATAATAGATGCTGATGAGGCGGATCTAAGGGTTGATATAGGAACCCAATATGACTACTATAACGTAATGGATAGTGCCTTTAAAGGTTCACCCTATTCTGATGAAAGCTTTAAGACTGATGAGTATGGCATAACAATGACTGGCTACGCACCTATTAAAGATAATAGCGGAAAAGTTGTTGCCATAATTGGCGTAGATGTGGATGTATCATATATTAATGAACAGAATAAACAAATCCTTACAAATATAGGTATTATTTTAGTGGACTCATTGTAAAATCAAATTGAACTAATAAAAAATCCATAGTGACCTTTTCTGTTGTAAAATAGTTTTACGACAAAAAATCTTATACAGAAAGGTGATCACCATGGACTATACACAGTTTACACCAAATCCGCGAAAGAATAAACACCTGACTTTGACTGAGAGGATAAAAATCGAGCTTATGCTTAGGGAAGGTAAGTCAGCTTATGCTATCTCAAAAGCTATGAACCGCCCTATAAACACCATTTTAAACGAGATCAGGCGTGGCACAGTCGATCAGATAAAAGTCGGCATAAGGATCAGAATCTACCTTGCTGATGCCGGCCAGGCCAGATATACGGAAAACCGCAAGGCTTGCTGTAGGTAGTATCAAGTGCTGGAATGCGAGGATTTCGTCCAGCACATAGAAACGGCCATGATTGAAAATTCCTGGTCGGTGGACGCTGCCGTGGGCAGAGCCCGGGAAACGGCATCTTTCAGTAAAACCCTTTGCACCAAGACCATCTACAATTACATCGACCTGGGGCTCCTCCGGGTCAAGAACCACCACCTTCCCCTCAAGCTGCGACGCAAGGCAAAAAGGAAGCGTCATTCGGAAGAACAAGAAGATCTTGGGCGACAGCATCAGCATTCGCCCCGAGCATATCAACGAACGTCAGGAATTCGGTCACTGGGAGATCGACACCGTCATCGGTTCCAAATCCAAGAAGGATGAAGCCCTGCTGACCCTGGTGGAACGGAAGACCCGAAACACACTGGTAAGGAAAATCCTGGGGTACAAGGCTCCGGAAGAGCTCTTTGACTCGGAGCTGGACCTGATCTATGCTCGATAAATATTACAACAGATTTTCAAGGTTCAAAGGATTAGTTCAATTTGCTATTGCAATTTAGGAAATTTATTTATAAAAATTTCGAACCCATATTCAGGAGTAATAGCATTTGATGGCGGATTACCTGTTACTAAGTAAACGGTAAACCATGAGTACTGCCTTAAAATTAAGCCGCCAAATTTGGCGGCAAGGGTTACTTTATTTTAACTGTGTCTTACATTCCTCTGGAATTTCTGAAGACCAGGGAAGAAGTTTATCCAGGAATCCAAGATCCTTGTCATCTATATGCTGAGGAATCTCCTCAAGCAAATATTTGAAATAGTGATATGGATTGAGGTTATTAGACTTAGCCGTTTCAGCAATACTGTATATTATAGCGCTTGCCTGAGCACCATGGATTGTGTCGATTAACTTCCAGTTATTTCGACCAACACAAAATGGTCTTATAGCAGCTTCAGTTGCGTTATTATCAATTGGAACATTTGCATTTGAAAGAAATACTTTCAGATATTTTTCCTGGTTGAGGCAATAAGTAAAACCCTGACCAGTTTCAGACTTAGGCATTACTTCATGTTGATGGGATTTAATCCAATCAAAGAAGGCCTCCACGAGAGGTTTCAAAATCAGCTGTCGCTGTTTTAGACGTTCCTCTGGTTCAAGCTCTGAAAATTGAGATTCAATCTTGTAAATAGCAGATATCTGCTTAAGTGCATCCTGTGCAAGGGTACCTTTGGATTTTTCCTTTCCAAGGGACTTGACTAGGTTGGCAAATCGTCGCCTCGAATGACTCCAGCACCCTGCAACAGTTATATCAGGTGAGTTCTTATCCATAGAATGATATGCCTGATATCCATCGGAAACTAAGACTCCTTTGAACTTTTTGAGAAATTTTTCCGGATGCGAAGCATTACGCGTCTTCTGATAATTATATAGAATTATCGGAGCTGAAGTATGCATCTTGCCAGTGCGATATACCCACATGTAACTTTTGGCTCCGGCGCTTCGGCCATCTTTGGAGACTTCTACAGTGGTCTCATCAGCCTGACATATATCACTTTCCAGAAGCTTCTCATGGAGTCTGTCGTAGAGAAGTGAAAGATATCTTTCTGAAGTGAGTATGGTCCAGTTAGCCATTACCTGCCTCTTAACATTGATACCGTTTCGCTTGAATTCCTGCTCTATCCGGTACAGAGGCATAGCATTGACATATTTGCTGTTAAGTATTGCCGCCTGGAGAGACGGAGTCACGATGCTGTTTCTAAGAAGACTAACTGGTCTTGGAGCCTTTATTATAGTCTCATTATCTGTACCACAATAAACAGCTACATGATGTTCTTCAACTTCAAATATCGCTGGACGAAATGAAAGACGCTTGTATACCTCATCCGGTAAACGCCTCCAGGACGTACCAAATTTATTATTAAGCTCCTCATCAGAAATGGTATGCTCGATTATTTTAACAGGGAGACCTTTGAGGTCCTCGTCACGCTTGCCTTTTTGCTTAGTTTTGCGTTTTGTGACAACTTCGATTTCATATATTTCAGGGCATGCCTCTTTGAGGGTAGGTTCCGTAGACAGCTTATCGCTGAATACAACCTCCGCTTCGTTGAATATCATATAAAACTGACCGTCAAGGTCTACTTTTTCAGTAGATCTTCCGAATCGGTTTTGTTTTGCAATCCCAAGCTGTTCAATCAGAAGATCGAGCTTCTGATTCATTTCGGCGAGCTGTAGTTCTTGTGACTCAGCTATCTTCTGAATAGAAAGATACATTGCAATAATGTCTTTCTTAGTGAATTTCGCCAGTTGATTTTCTGTAAGTTTCTTTTCCATAATTTTAGATTATCATAAAAAATTATGGTTGTACATTAAAATACAAGAACTTTCAAAATCTGTGGAAAACCTTGAAAACTCTTGTATTTGAAGGTGAAAGTTATTAACAGGTATTTACTTTTAGAATGCTCTTACAGGTTGAATTTTCTTAACTGCTTTAGGTTGATCTATGGACAATCCTTCAGTTAACCATCTTAACTGAGCCTGGTTAATGGATCTTACTTCATCTTCATTTCTCGGCCACTGATACTTTCCATCCTCAAGGCGTTTATACAGAAGAAGGAATCCATCGCCCTCCCAAAGAAGGGCTTTGATTCTGTCAGTCTTTCTTCCACAAAAGAGAAAAAGACTGTTTTGGAAAGGATCCAGATTGAATTCCTGCTGTATTATTCCGGCAAGACCATCTATTCCTCTGCGCAGATCTGTATATCCGCAGGCAATATATATGCTGTCAAAGCCGGAGGCATTGTTAAACATCAGCTATCACCTTCAGTACTCTTGATAGAAAGTCTGTACTTACATTTTCTGACAGCTCTACAGAGACTTCTCCGATCCGAATTATCAAATCTGGATCAAAGGATGAGTTTGATGAACTGGATTTATCAGGTATTAAGCACGGAACTTGGACAAGCTTCGAATTCTGCCTTGTAGCAGATATAGATTCACTCGCAGCCTCCCTTAGACGTCTTTGCCAGTAATAGAACTGCTTTTCATTAACATCATGCTTTTCGCACCATGCTTTTACAGTCATACCGCTTTCGCGGCAGGTTTTCACAATCGGAAACCACTGAGAAAGTCTGTATTCTTTAGTAGTGCTATTTGTACTCATTAAATAATCCTCCGAGTTTTTAGAGTTAACTTTAAAAACTTTAAAAAATCGCAAATTGGAGTTTTTAAAGCTAACTAGATTTACTTAATGAGATTATCTCATATCCGAAGGATTATTTTAAGGTACCGACTATTTACCGTTTACCAAGACTCGATCGAATGTGACTTTTTCGATTTGTTGATTTTCCATCATCCAAACTCCTTTTCTATTATTATTTAAATACTATTTTGTTTATACCACAAACACATATGTTCATAACAGAAACACTCGAAGATTGACAAAAAAAGGGGCTGTCGGGAAATAACCCCCAAAGAAAAAAGCGACTAGTTCGCTTTTTTTAATGCAAAAAAAAGATGACAAAATAATATTGCCATCTCTTTCCGTTATATTATAAAATATAACTACTTATGATACAATATTATAACCAATTTTTTGAAAAAGGACAACAGGTTATTAATTTTAATTTTTACAATTATGATTCATATATGATAATGTCCTAATATATCACAAGTGATTATGTCCCAATAAAACGATATGTAATATAATAAACCTCATAACATAAGAAATGAGGTGGACGAGATTAGAAAGGTAATACTTACAATGAATGAGAACCAAAGATATGAAATCATTAAGAAGGTTATTGAGACAAATGGCAATAAGAAAACGGCTGCCCTGAAGATTGGATGCTCTGAGCGTCATATCAATCGTCTGATCAAAGGATACAAGGATGAAGGAAAGGCTTTTTTTGTTCATGGTAATCGTGGGCGAAAGCCCTCAACAGCTTTTGAGTCAGACAAAAGAAGGCTCATTCTGGACTTGTATAAAAACAAATACTTTGACTGTAACCTTACCCATTATTCAGAGCTTCTTGAAGAAAATGAGAACATAATTGTATCCGTAAGCACTATATCCTCAATACTCAGGAAGGAATTTATTCTTTCTCCCAAGGCGAACAGATCGTCAAAAAAAGCTATGAAAAAAGAATTAAAGGTCCTTCAGTCAAAAACTAAGTCAAAAAAGAAATCCGCAATTATCCAAAGTTCAATATTGAACCTTGAAGATGCTCACCCGAGACATCCCAGATGCGCCTATTTCGGCGAGATGATCCAGATGGATGCTTCTGTACATCTTTGGTTTGGACATAAAAAAACACATCTTCACATTGCTGTTGATGATGCGACGGGACAAATTGTTGGAGCATATTTTGATGAGCAGGAGACATTAAACGGCTACTACAATGTTACTCACCAGATTTTAACGACTTACGGCATACCTTATCAGTTTTTCACAGATAAACGCACTGTATTTGAATACAAAAAGAAAAATGAAACTGCAGTTGAAAAAGATACATTCACACAGTTCGGCTACGCCTGTAAACAGCTTGGAATAGATATTCGTACATCAAGTGTTGCGCAAGCAAAAGGGCGGGTTGAACGAATGTTTGGCACACTCCAATCCCGCCTTCCTGTAGAACTGCGCTTAGCAAATGCTTCCTCAATAGATGAAGCAAACGAATTTCTAAACTCCTACATAAAGAAATTCAATAGGCAGTTTGCCCTACCTATTGATAATATCAAATCCGTGTTCGAAACGCAACCTGATAATGAAAAAATCAATCTTACATTATCGGTTCTGTCTTCACGCACGATAGATAGCGGGAGTTGCCTGAAGTACCAGAACAAATACTATATTCCCGTTAACGGCGATGGAATTGCAGTACATCATCGAAAAGGTACTAAATCAATGGTAATTAAATCCTTTAGTGGAGAATTATACAGCTGCATTGGTGAACAGGTATATGCCCTTGAATTATTGCCCTGCCACAGGCCATCTTCAAAAGCATTTGACTATGTAAAAATCCCAGCTATGCCAAATAAGAAGTACATTCCACCAATGAGCCATCCCTGGAAGCGGGAATCTTTTGAGAAGTATTTGAAAAAACAGTCACACAGAACAACTGTAGCTTAAAGAGAAATTCTTTTCTCAGAGGCTTGTTAAGTTTACTCAAAAAACAATGTTGCTACGCAAAGCTACTCAAATTAAATGATGAATTAAGCACCAGTTTCCTGGTGCTTATGTTCAGATTTTTTTAGGACATTTTCAAAAACGATTGACACAGGTTATTAATTTTAATTTTTACAATTTAGGTTTATCTGCTGACGATCCAGTCTATACCCTAATAAATATATTGGAGGATTTCGATTTTTCTAGCTTGCTGGCTAGATACTCAAACAAGGGAAGAAAAGGCTATAACCCTATTATGTTATTTGCAGTATTGCTTTACGCAAATATGAGAGGAATTAGAGCTGTTGACCGCATTGTAGAACTTTGTGAAAGAGATATAGCCTTTATTTGGCTGACAAAAGGCGAAAAGCCTCAAAGAGATACTTTCTATGCTTTCTTAAATGAAAAATTAACAAAGGAAATACTCGAAGATCTTCATTACCAGTTCATACGAATATTAGAAAAGAAGGGACTCGTTACTTTAAAAACCCTATTTATTGACGGCACTAAAATTGAAGCAAATGCAAATAGATATACATTTGTATGGAGAGGAACTGTAAATTATCATTTAGCAGGACTTCTGGATACGGTTGACAGGCTGTACCTAAGATATAATCAGTTTCTGGAATCTCAAAATTATCACAAAGACTATAACTTACCTTTAGAAACCATGTTTGTTGTGGAAGGAATTGATAAAGTTAAGGATATTATTGCTAGAAATAGAAAGCGAAAATCATTAAATCTGGAAAAGATTTCAAACAACTCAATCATTGAAATCGGCAATATATCTCCATTGAAATTAATTGAGCTTCAAGCAAACTTAAGTCGCATTGCTGACGCAGAAAAAATTATATTTGTTCATGGAAAGAGAAATAAAAAAAGCGAGCTGCAAAAACTCTATGAGGCAATTGAAGAAGCTTCAACAAGACTATTGAAATATAAAGAACATTTCAAGCTTATGGGAACTGATAGAAATAGTTATTCAAAAACAGATATAGAAGCAACCTTTATGCGTATGAAAGATGATCATATGCAAAATGGACAGTTGAAACCAGCATACAACGTTCAAATTGCAGTTGAAAACTATTTTATTATCCATACTTACATCAGCAATGACAGAACGGACTATAATACACTTATTCCTGTACTTGAAAAACATAAAAAGTATCTTAAAAAATTTCCGCAGGAAGTAACAGCCGATAGTGGTTATTCCAGTGAAGCTAACTTAGTTTACCTTAAAAACAATAACATAGATTCATACATAAAACTTCAAATGCATGAAAAGATGAAAACCAGGGCGTACAAGAACGATCCCGGCAAGTTTTATAATATGGAAAAAATAATTACAGAAAACGGTGTTCATTTCATATGTAAAGATGGACGGAAACTTCAATATGAACGCTCTGAATACAGAAACCATAATGGTTACAGAAGTAATTTCGAAGTCTACGCTTGCAAAGATTGTAGCGGATGCGAGTTTAAGCCACACTGTTTGTATAAATACAACGAAGAAAAAGATATCCACAAAAACAAAGTTATGAAGATAAATCTGCTTTGGGAAACCTTAAAGACAGAGTCCAATAATAATGTACAAAGTGAAAAAGGTATCTTGTATCGTCAGATACGTTCCATTCAGACCGAAGGTCATTTTGGAGACATCAAAGAAAATGATAATTTTAGAAGATTTAATCACCGGACATCTGAAAAAGTACATAAAGAGTTCTTTTTGTATGCTATAGGCAGAAATTTAAATAAATATTATCGCTTCTCAAAAGAAATAATTAAGACCTATGAAGCAAAAACAGCTTAATCCTATCGGATTTTTATAAGTCATGAGAAAATATCAAGTGGCTTTTTTTGCCATACAATAAATATTGAATTAAACAAAAAAATCCCAGATTATTCGATTCTCTACATTTTTGTAGATGTTGAATAATCTGGGATTTTTAATTATTAGAGCTTATGAGTCAAAAAACGTTATTCTCCGACAGCCCCTTTGAAAAGAAGGATTTATTGAATTTATTGACTTATATAAATTATTCAAGAGTTGCAATCAGCTGGTTATCAGAAACGCGATCGCCTTCCTTGACGAGTATCTCAGATATCACTCCATTTGATTTTGAAAGAACCGTAGTCTCCATCTTCATGGCTTCTATTGTCATGATCGGCTTGTTGGCTTCTACTGCATCGCCGGCTTTTACGAATATCTTAACGACATTTCCAGGAATCGGAGATCCGATGTGCTTTGGATTTGAAGAGTCGACCTTTCTTTCATCATATTTGATTATTTCGACTGAGTGGTCAACTATCTCTATCTCTCTCGATGAACCATTCACTTCAAAGCTGAGGGTTCTAATGCCGTTTGCATCAGGCTCGTTCATTGAAAGGAATTTCATGTTGAGGACCTTGCCAGGCTCAATCTCCACATCTACCTCTTCACCTATATCAAGGCCGTTGAAGAACACGTTTGATGGAAGCTTGCTGATGTCGTTGTAAAGCTCAAGGTGCTTGCAGTAATCGTCATATACCTTTGGGTAAAGAGCATAGCTCACTACATTTCTTGAGTTTCCTCTTCCGTTGTAGTTCTCATCAAGATACTTCTTGATAGCATTGAAATCTTCGGGAGGAAGAAGCTCTCCAGGTCTGCATGTTATAGGAGTAGCACCCTTGAGAACGAGCTTCTGAAGCTCCTCAGGGAATCCGCCCTCAGGCTGTCCGATGTAGCCCATGAAATATTCTATAACTGACTCAGGGAATGAGAGGTTCTTTCCTTTTTCCATTATGTTGTCCTTGTTGAGGTCATTCTTAACCATGAATATCGCCATGTCGCCGACAATCTTGGAAGAAGGAGTTACCTTTACGATGTCGCCAAAGAGCTCATTTGCTTCTTTGAAGGCTACCTTCACTTCCTGGAATCTGTCACCGAGTCCGAGGCTCTGAACCTGTGGGAGAAGGTTTGAATACTGACCTCCAGGGATTTCATATTTGTATATCTCTACCGAAGGAGTCTTGAGCTCGGTCTCGAATTTCGAGTAGATGTCTCTTACTCCAAGGTAGTATGCGCTTATCTCGTTCAGCTTGTCTATATCCAGGCCTGTGTCTCTTGGTGTATGTCTGAGGGCTTCGACAACAGAGTTCAGTGACGGCTGGCTTGTGAGTCCTGACATGGATTCTATCGCACAGTCAACTATGTCTGCGCCGGCTTCTGCTGCCATGAGCACTGTGCTCACGCCGTTTCCTGTAGAGTCGTGAGTGTGGATCTCGACAGGCACGCTCAGCTCGCTCTTGAGTGCGCTGACCAGTTCTTTTGCCGCATATGGCTTGAGAAGTCCGGACATGTCCTTTATTCCTACTATGTGAACTCCCATGCTTTCAAGCTGCTTTGCTTTCTTTATATAATACTCAGTAGTATATTTCGTGTTTGAAGGATCGAGTATGTTTGAGGTATAGCATATAGCTCCGTGTACTATCTTTCCTGTCTTGAGCGCTTCTTCAATCGGCTGCTCCATGTTTTCCATCCAGTTGAGGCTGTCGAATATCTTGAATACGTCAACGCCTCTTTCTGCTGCCTGCTTTATGAACTCGGCGACCACGTTGTCAGGATAGTTTTTGTATCCAACTGCATTTGAAGATCTGAGCAGCATGTGCTGAAGAACGTTTGGCATTAGCTTGTTAAGAGTCTCGAGCCTTACCCATGGTGATTCCTTGAGGAATCTGTATGCAACGTCAAATGTCGCTCCTCCCCATGTCTCCATTGAGAAGGTGTCCTTGAAAACTTCATTTGCATATGGCGCTATCTTTACCATATCATGCGTACGAAGCCTTGTTGCGATAAGGGACTGGTGAGCATCTCTCATGGTTGTGTCGTTTATATAGAGTTTTTGGTCATTTTTTATCATCTGAGTGAAATCCTTTGCTCCCATTTTCAGGAAAAGATCTCTTGCGCCAGGCTTTTCAGTCAGTTCGAATTTTGGTATATGAATCATGTTCTCATCATACTTGCTTGCAGCTCGCTCATTTACGATTACGTTTCCGATGAAGTTAATGAGCTTGCTTGCACGGTCCTTGCTGGCCTTTATGTCAAACAGCTCAGTCGTCTCTTCTATGAAAGATGTGTAGCATTTGCCCTCGATAAAGCTTGGGTGGTTAAGCACGTTTATAAGGAAAGGAGTGTTCGTCTTTACTCCTCTTATCCTGAATTCCCTGAGGGATCTTATTACTTTTCTGGTTGCTCCCTGGAAGGTTCTGTCCCATGAAGTGGTCTTTACGAGAAGACTGTCGTAGTAAGGAGTTATCTCTGAGCCGGTAAATCCGTTTCCGCCGTCAAGACGTATTCCAAATCCTGAGCCTGAACGGTAAACCGAGATTTTTCCTGTGTCAGGCATGAAGCCTTTGGTAGGGTCCTCAGTAGTGACACGGCACTGGATTGAGTAGCCGTTTACCTTTACGTCATCCTGGGACTGTATGTTTATTTCCTCTGACTTGAGGGAGTGGCCCATTTCTATAAGCACCTGGCTCTGTACTATGTCTATGCCTGTGATCATTTCAGTAACGGTATGCTCTACCTGAATACGTGGGTTCATTTCTATGAAATAGAAGTTCTCCTGATCGTCAACCAGATACTCAAGCGTTCCGGCACTCTTGTAATTCACATGGTTTGCAAGCTTGAGCGCAGAATCAAGCAGTCTCTGCTTGGTTTCTTCCTTAAGAGATATGGAAGGAGCGAATTCTATTACCTTCTGGTGCCTTCTCTGAAGAGAGCAGTCTCTCTCATAAAGATGCACGATGTTTCCGTATGAGTCGCCCAGGATCTGAACCTCGATGTGCTTTGGTCTGTTAAGGTATTTCTCTATGAATATCTTGTCATCCCCAAAAGCCTTTATGGATTCGTTCATGGCAGACTGGAAATCGGTCTGCATCTGGCTGCTTGATCTCACGATACGCATTCCTCTGCCGCCTCCGCCGTTGGAAGCCTTAACCATTACAGGGTATCCGATCTCCTCAGCGATTCTTATGGCATCCTCTACCGTTTTTATAGGGTCCTTTGTACCAGGAATAGTAGGAACGCCGCATATATCTGCTATTCTCTTTGAGCTTATCTTATCGCCCATCATCTCCATGGTCTCTACAGAAGGTCCTATGAAGGCAATACCGTTGTCACGGCACATTTTTGCAAATACAGGGTTTTCTGAAAGAAATCCGTATCCCGGATGTATGGCATCTACCTTCTTGCTTTTTGCAAGCCTTATTATGCCTTCCATATCGAGATATGCATCGATAGGACTCTTGTTCTCTCCTATAAGGTAAGATTCATCAGCCTTGGTCCTGAATAGCGAAAGTTTGTCTTCTTTCGAATAAATACCTACGGTTCTGATTCCAAGTTCGGTTAATGCACGGAATATTCTTATTGCTATTTCTCCACGGTTGGCTACCATGACTTTTTTAAACTGCCTTATTTCTTGAGACATCTGTAAAAAACCTCCTATATTTATGTTAAATGAATATCAAACTTTAAATTACTGAATAATATTTGCTTTATATAAATATATCATGCAAGATTAAAATAGTCAATCATGCATTTTTATGAAAACGCTTTTCTTTCAAAATGTCTGTATAACAGTGGTTAGGACCGAATAATGGGTTTTACTGCAAGAACGAAAAAGGTGAAATTTGACATTCAATTGTGTTGAAAAAATAAAAAATTATGAATCTGTTGAAAAAACTTGTACTTATAGGATAAAAAGTGTTATTATTAGTATGGCTGTGATTAAAAAGAAATTATAATATAGAAAACAGAGGTTTCTTATGAGCTTAAAAGTAATTATTCTGGCAGCTGGACAGGGAACAAGGATGAAATCCGAGCTTCCTAAGGTAATGCATAGAGTATGCGGCCTTCCAATGCTTGAACACGTAATCAGAAATACAGAAATAGATAATAGTGAAGCTGTAGTGGTAATAGGCCACAAGAGCGATGTGATAAGAGATTATTTCGCAGACAGCGTTGAATATGCATATCAGACTGAACAATTGGGCACTGGACATGCTGTAATGATGGCGATAGATCACATTGCAGACGATGATGAGGTGCTTATTGTATGTGGAGACACGCCTCTTATAGAAAAGGAAGTCCTTCAGCAGATGTATGACCTCAAAAAACAGGGGAATCAGGCTGTAATAATGACATCATATGTAAATGATCCGACCGGATACGGAAGGATAGTCAAATCAGAGGACAGATTTATAAAAATCGTCGAGGAAAAAGATTCTGATGAGATTCAGAAGAGAATAAATGAAATAAACGCGGGCACATATATAATTGATGGAAAACTGCTGAAGCAGGAGCTTGGAAACCTGAGCACTGATAACAGCCAGAACGAGTACTATCTCACTGACGTGCTTGAGAATATAGCAAAAAATAATAATGTAGCGACGCTTGCAGTGGACAGTGAATCCATACTTGGTGTAAACAGCCGTATCCAGCTTGCACAGGCAGAAACAGTCATGAGGAAGAGGATAAATGAAGCCCATATGAGAAATGGTGTTACCTTGATAAATCCGGACTGTACTTATATAGACAAAAGTGTTATTATTGAAAAGGACTGCATCATATATCCAAACTGCCATATAAAAGGAAACACTTTAATCCGAAGCAATACGGAGATAAGAGAGAATGCTGTCATCGAGAACAGCGTCATTGGAGAGTGCGTGAGCGTAAAGTCATCAACCATAATCGACTCACAGATTGGAAACGGCACTACAGTAGGGCCATACGCATACCTCAGACCGGGCAGCAGGATAGGAAATAACTGCAAGATAGGCGATTTCGTCGAATTCAAGAATGCAAGCTTTGGAGATGGCTCAAAGGCATCCCATCTAAGCTATATAGGCGATGCTGATGTAGGCTCGAATGTAAACATAGGATGCGGGGTTGTTTTCGTCAATTATGATGGAAAGAACAAATTCAGGACAGTAGTAAAGGACAATTCATTTGTAGGATCAAATTCAAATCTCGTAGCACCGGTAACCATAGAAGAGAATTCATTCATAGCGGCCGGATCTACAATTACCGAGGATGTTCCAAAGGACTCTCTAGCGATAGCCAGAGGACGTCAGGTAAATAAAGCAGATTGGAATAACAAATAAATATAACTTAATAATCTTTAGGAGGAAGTAATGAATACTAGTGGCAACAAGATTAAGATTTTCAGTGGGAATTCCAACCCGGAACTTGCTCAGAAAATAGCATCTCAGCTTGGTGTTGAGCTTGGCGATGCTGTAGTTACAAGATTCAGCGATGGAGAGATTTCTGTAAACATCAATGAAAGCGTCAGAGGAGTAGATGCATTCATAATTCAATCGACTTGTTCTCCTGTCAACAGACATCTTATGGAAATGCTTATAATGATAGATGCGTTCAAACGTGCATCTGCAGGAAGAATAACAGCAGTAATCCCATACTATGGCTATGCAAGACAGGACAGAAAAGCAAAGGCAAGAGATCCAATCACGGCAAAGCTTGTAGCTAATCTTCTTACAGCGGCTGGAGCTGACAGAATCCTTACTATGGATCTGCATGCAAATCAGATTCAGGGATATTTTGATATACCGGTTGACCATCTTCTTGGTGGAAGAATTCTAATGGAGCATTTTGAAAAGATGAATATAGAAGATCTTGTTGTTGTATCTCCTGACCACGGAAGTGTTGCAAGAGCAAGGACTTTTGCTCAGTATCTTGACTCTCCTATAGCCATAGTTGACAAGAGAAGACCTAAGGACAACGTTTCAGAAGTAATGAACATAATCGGAGATGTAAGAGACAAGAATCTTATAATTCTTGACGACATGATAGACACTGCAGGAACTCTTTGCAATGCTGCAGAAGCGCTTAAGAAGTTCGGAGCAAAAAACATATACGCATGCTGTACGCATCCTGTGCTTTCAGGTCCGGCTATAGAGAGAATACAAAACTCTGAGCTTACTGAGGTAATAGTTCTTGACACAATACCACTTCCTGAAGAAAAGCGAATCGAAAAAATAAAGATTCTTTCGACAGCACCACTTTTTGCATCGGCGATTGAGAAAATATTTGACTGTGAATCAGTAAGCGTGCTTTTTTCACCTGAGCCACAGAAATAAAGAACAATTGAGAAATATGAAAGAGCCTTGTTAAGGCTCTTTTTCAGCTAGAAAAACAGGAGACAGATATGTATCTTATAGTAGGACTCGGAAACCCGGGAAAGCAATATGAAACAACCAGACATAACGTAGGATTTATTGCAATAGACGAGATTGCAAAAGAACTGGACATCAGGGTCGACAAGCTCAAATTCAAGTCGCTCATAGGAGAAGGAAGGATAGGTACTGAGAAGATAATACTCGCAAAACCGCAGACATTCATGAACCTGAGCGGCCAGGCAGTAGTAGAGCTCATGAACTATTATAAGGTAGAGCCTTCAAACATGATAGTGATATATGACGACATAGACCTTGATACAGGCAGGATAAGGATAAGGAAAAGCGGAAGCTCCGGAACTCATAATGGGATGAGAAACATCATATATCTTCTTGGAAGGCAGGACTTTCCAAGGATAAGGATAGGTGTATCCAAACCAAAGCATGGTGAGGATCTTGCGAATTTTGTGCTGAGCAGATTTGACAAAACAGAGACAGATGAGGTCATAGAATCAATAAAGACGGCAAGGAAGGCCGTGATTGAAACTGTAAGTACAAATCTTGACAAAGCCATGAACATGTACAACAAGTAGAGGGAAAAATGAATAATTTCTTAAAAGAAGTACTGGATTCATCAACTGAATTTAGAAACATAAACGAGAATCTGGAGGCTGGCAAAAAATCAGTGCTGGTCACCGGGCTTCTGGAAACCCAGAGAGCAGATATGTCCGCGTATCTGCTCAGGAACGGGACCAGGCATGCGGTCGTGGCCCACAGTGATGCGGAGGCACAAAAGCTTCATAAGTCACTGATCAAAAAAGGAATAAAGTCCCTGTTCATCCAGAGTGATGAGATAAGGTTTTATTCAGTCGAGGCAAAGGATCGTAAATCAGAGGCAGAGCTTGTCGAAAGCCTTTACAGGATTTCCGGCAAAGACTATGACATCGCAGTGTTTTCACCTGACTCGCTCATGAAAAAATATATTCCGGGAGAGATAATAACCGGCAGCTCTCAGGAGATTGCCTATGGAGAAGTGCTGGACAAAAATAAATTGATTGAAAAATTAATAAACAGCGGGTATGTAAGAGAGCACAAGGTAGAAGGAATAGGACAGTTCTCTATGAGAGGCGGAATAATCGACATATTCACTCCGGGCACGGAGAATCCGCTTCGTATCGAGCTTTTTGATGATGAGGTAGATTCCATAAGGACTTTCGACATATTCACACAGAAATCCATAGAAAAGATAAAAAAAGTGAATATCCTTCCTGCGCGTTCATTTATTTATCCACAGGATCTTACGAAAGCGGTAAGCGATATTCAGTCAGATATAAGCAAAGACACCAGTGAGGATATATCCTTTGACCTTGAGAGAATAAAAAACCGGATATACTTTGAAGGAGTATCCAAATATATAAATTACTTCTATGAGAAAGAAACCACGATATTCGACTATATAAATGATATTTCCCTTTTTGTGATAAATGATCCAAACAGGGTAGTAGAAAAGTTTCAGAATATACACCAGGAGTTCAGTGACAGCTTTCAGTCGGCGCTCGAAAAGGGATTTGCCGTAAAAAGAGAAGGCGATCTGCTCCTGCCTGCTTCATTCTCGCTTGAAAATATAAGAGAGAAGAATAATATATTCAATACTACGATAACCTCCTCGGTAAAGGATTTTCCGATCGATGCGATAGTAGATATCGAAACAAGGGAAGCCAGAGTATTCAACGGCAAGATATTCGATTTCATAAATGAGATAAAATATCTTCGAAGCAATGACTATGTGAGCGTGATATCCCTGAAGGACGAAGAGCTGACAAAGAGCCTTCAGAAGGCGCTCAAGGAAAATAACGTCGGTTCTGTGAGGATAAACATGGATACCGCAGAGGCTGAGGCTTCAAATGTTATATTCACGGATGAGCATTTTGCAGGCGGGTCCATATATTCAAAACAGAAGCTGGCAATATTCACCAAGAACGAGATATTCAATACATCCAAAAGCACCGACAGGAAATTCAAGGAAAAGGTAAAGACCAGCAAGATAGAGAGCTTTATAGAGCTCAAGCCCGGCGATTATGTAGTCCATGAGAATTACGGAATCGGAAAGTTCGTGGCTGTGGAGCAGAAAGAGTTCGATGACATAACGAAGGACTATATAAAGATAATTTATGGGGGAGGAGACACCCTGTATCTTCCTCTGGAGCAGATGTCAAAAATCCAGAGATATATAGGAAACTCGGCTGAGGATGGAATAAAGCTGAGCAAGCTCAGCAGCAACGAATGGAAGAAGACGAGATCCAGGGCGAAGAAAATCGTAGAGCTCATTGCAAAGGATCTTGTGGAGCTCTATGCGAAAAGAGAAAATACCAAGGGCTACAGATACTCTCCGGATACTGCATGGCAGAAGGAATTTGAATATGACTTTCCTTATGTGGAGACTAATGATCAGCTGAAGGCTATCGAGGACGTCAAGAATGACATGGAGAGCGACAAGGTAATGGACAGGCTTATATGCGGAGACGTAGGATACGGCAAGACGGAGGTTGCCATAAGGGCTATATTCAAGGCCTGCATGGAATCAAAGCAGTGCGCATTTCTGGTACCTACCACGATACTGAGTCAGCAGCATTACAACACAATCAAGGAGAGATTCGCCAATTTTCCGGTGAGAGTGGAGCTCCTCAGCCGCTTCAGGACGACAAAGGATCAGGAGAAGATCATAGAGAAGATAGCGCTTGGAGAAGTCGATGTGGTAGTAGGCACACACAGGCTGCTTTCAAAGGACATAAAATTCAAGGACCTTGGACTCATAGTCGTGGATGAGGAGCAGCGCTTTGGAGTAAAGGACAAGGAAAAGCTCAAAAAGCTAAGGACCAATTCAGATGTAATAAGCCTTTCTGCTACGCCTATCCCAAGGACTCTTCATATGTCTCTGAGCGGCATAAGAGACATGAGTCTTCTGGAGGAGCCGCCAAGAGAGAGACAATCTATAATCACCTATGTAATGGAAGCGAGAGAGAGCATAATCGCAGATGCCATAGAGAGGGAGATGTACAGAGGCGGACAGGTATATTTCGTATACAACAGAGTACAGACAATTGAAAAGATGTATGAGCTTCTCAGGAGGATAGTTCCTTCCGCGCGAGTAGCCGTGGCGCATGGGCAGATGAGCCCGAGAAAGCTCGAAAAGATAATCAACGGCTTCACCAACAAGGAATATGACGTGCTGATCTCAACCACGATAATCGAGACCGGAATGGACATAACGAATGCCAACACTATGATAGTTTATGATGCCGACAAGATGGGGCTTTCTCAGCTCTATCAGCTTAGAGGAAGAGTCGGAAGAAGCTCGACGCAGGGATATGCATACTTCATGTACGAAAAAGACAAGGTACTGACCGAAGTTTCTGAAAAAAGACTTAAGACGATCAAAGAATTCACCGAATTCGGATCGGGATTCAAAGTCGCAATGAGAGACCTCGAGATAAGAGGAGCAGGGACCCTCCTGGGAGAGACTCAGCATGGCCATATCGCTGACATAGGATATGAGATGTATGTAAGGATGCTCGAGCAGGAGATAATGAAGCTAAGGGGTGAGGCAGTTGAAGAGGACGTTCCTGAGACCGAGGTTGCGATAAAGCTTAATGCATATATACCAAACGACTATATAGAAGACGAAATGGACAAAATCGAGATATACAAGAAAATCGCCAGCATATCCTCTGATGAGGACAAGATGGAGCTTGAGCTTGAGATCGAAGACCGTTTCTCAGACATGCCTTTCTCCGTGAGCGCACTCCTGGAGGTCGCATATATAAGGTCGCTTGGAAAGAAACTGAAGATAGCAAAGATAGTCAAGGACAAAAGTACAGTCTCATTCATTTCAAGGGAAGGAAAGACGATCGTAAAGAAGGACTTTGGAAGGCTTGAAGATTACAAGTTGGTTAAAAGCATAGCGCAGTATCTTGAAAAGATGTTATAATTACAAGGTATAGCTTAAAACTGAATTTAAGGAGATTGAAATGAAAAAGACTTTTTTTAAAATACTTCTGCTTGCTTTAGCAGCCTCTCTGGTGCTTACCGGATGCAATACAAGCAACGAAGACATTGTAGCAGTTGTAAATGGAACAAAGATAACGAAATCCGATTTCGAAAAGACGGCTCTGAAAGTCGGAAAAGAATATGAAATGATTTTTGGAGAAGAGATCTGGACCAGCGAGGTTGAGGGTGGAAAGACCTTCAAGGAGGAGTTTGATAACGAGATCCTCAATGTCATGATAAGCCAGGAGATAGTAAACCAGCAGGCTGAAAAAGAGAATATCACTGTGACGGATGAAGAAGTTGCAAATGAGATGAGCTCATATATGCAGATGATAGAGAATGTAGACGAATACAACAAATTCATGGAAGAAAACGGGATAGATGAAGAATTTCTCAAGAACCATTTCAGACAGACTCTGATTTTCGACAAATACAGAAATAAGATAATGAGTGAAACAGAGATAACAGAAAATGACCTCAGGGATTACTACAACACTCATATCGACGAATATAAGAAAGAAGAGATAAAAGCATCCCATATACTCATAACTACGCTCAATGACATGGGAGAGCCACTTTCCGAGGAAGAGACGGCAAAGAAAGAGTCAGAGGCGCAGGATATCCTTGCGAGAATAAAGCAGGGAGAGGATTTTGAAGCGCTTGCAAAGGAATATTCAGACGACAAGGCATCTGCGTCAAATGGGGGAGACCTGGGCTATTTTGCAAAGGGCGTCATGGTCCCGGAATTTGAAGAAGCTGCATTTAAGCTTGAAAAGGGTCAGGTTTCGGATGTCGTCAAATCATCATTCGGATATCACATAATAAAAGTTGATGATAAGCGAGAAGAAATAACTTCATATGAAGACGAAAAGGAAAATATCCTTGGAGCGATAAGATATGAAATTTATAACGAAAAGATGGAAGAGCTGAAAAAAGCCTCAGAAATTGAACAATTTGAAGATGTCATAAATAAATAGTGAGAGGTTTATAATGAGTGAAGAGAAAAAAAGCACCTTTCTTAAAGGGGCCGTCATACTAGGGCTTGCAGGAGTTGTTGTAAAGATACTTGGAGCAGCCTTCAGGATTCCGATAACATGGATAATTACTTCGGAGGGTCTCGGATATTACCAGACAGCATATCCTATATATGTGCTTCTTATATCCATTGCTACATCGGGGTTCCCGGTTGCCATTTCAAAAATGGTTTCCGCAAGGAGAGCACATGGAGACGTAAGAGGAGCAGACCGGGTATTTCGGATAATATTCGTCATACTCCTTGCAATGGGAGTGATCACATCGACTGTGATGCTGTTTGGCGCAAAATATATAGTGACTGTGATGCTTCAGAATCCAAAGGCATACCTTGCACTTGTGATGCTTGTGCCTGCAATACTGCTTGTGCCTGTTATGGCTGCGTTCAGAGGTTATTTCCAGGGACTAAACAATATGAATCCTTCGGCAATATCGCAGATATCAGAGCAGTTTGCAAGGGTAATATTCGGAGTAGGGCTTGCAATCCTGTTCGTTCCAAAGGGACTCGAATACGGTGCGGCGGGAGCAACCTTTGGAGCAACTGCGGGAGCAATATGCGGACTTTCCGTAATGCTTTATATCTATTACAAAAACAAGAAAACCAGGCAGCTTGAGCTTGAAAGCAGTCCTGTGTTTCCACGTGAGAAGACCTCAGACATCCTGAGAGAGCTTATTACCATAGCCCTTCCTATTATAATAGGTGCACTGGTAATGCCTACGATGAATACGATAGACCTTGCGCTGGTAATGAGAAGGCTTGTGTCTGCCGGCTTTACGCATGCAGAGGCTAATACCATGTACGCCCAGCTTACGGGGATAGCGGCGACGCTGATAAACCTTCCTCAGGTGATAACTAGCGCCATTGCGATAAGCCTTGTGCCGGTAATTTCATCGGCATATGCGGTAAATGACATAAAGAGAACAAGAGAAAATACGAATCTGGCGATCCGGGTGAGCCTTCTGATAGGCCTTCCATGCGCGGTCGGACTCTTTGTGCTTGCAACCCCTATAATAGGTCTGTTGTATCCAAATGAACCTGCATCAGTAGGCGGGATACTTGCAATAATGGCCATCGGAGTGGTTTTCCTGAGCCTTATACAGTCATTCACATCAGTGCTTCAGGGTATGGGAATGGCACATATTCCGGTATTCAATCTTTTTGTGGGTGCTGCGGTAAAATTCGTGCTGACATATGTGCTTACAGCGATTCCTTCGCTCAACGTAAAAGGAGCAGCAATAAGTACTGTTGTAGCTTATGTTGTAGCTGCTGTGCTGGATTATTTCTCTGTAAAGAAATATCTTGGACTGAAATTCAGCGTAAATGATTTCCTTTTCAGGCCGCTTATTACAGCAGGCATAATGGGGATAATTGCAAGAGTGACATATGTGATCATAGTGCCTTTTGCCGGGAATTCGATTTCTACGCTGCTCGCAGTGGCAGTAGGTGGGGTAGTTTATGTGGTTACGCTGTTCCTTACAAAGACTATAACAAGAGAAGATCTTCAGAGCCTTCCAAAGGGAAAAAATATAATTGGAAAACTCGAAAAAATGAAGCTTATGTAACAGCTTTATGCAAAACCGGCAGGTATGTCAAACGGGCATACTTACCGGTTTTTTTAACGAAAAAAATAATGAAGAAAATTAAATAAAAATGTATGGACAAACATCATTAACGGGTGTATACTGATTCAGTCCCGGACAGGAATTATAAAAAAATACAAATAAAAATAGTTGCAAATCAGGCACATGCATAAAGCTTAATGGTATAGATTATACAGGCTTTTGTATGTGGTTATTTTTTGCAGTTAAGGAGCGGAAAAAATGGAAAATGCAGTTATTCAATCTGCAAATCAGCTGATGGAACTCGTAGGGCTGGTTATAGTTGCAGGATTAATCTTTGGCAAGATAAGTGAAATAATAAAGATGCCAGACGTAGTGCTTTATATTCTGGCTGGAATAATTCTGGGGCCAAGTCTTCTGAACTGGATAAATATAGACAAATACCCGGTTGAGAATCAGCTCATACTTTCCTTTGGAGCGGCATATATACTTTATGACGGAGGAAGGGAGATTGATTTTAAGATACTCAACAAGGTCAAGATGTCTGTCTCCCTGCTGGCTACAGCAGGAGTGCTAATATCTACAGTCATAGTAGGTTACGTTGCTGCAAAGGTTTTTAATATACCAGTTTACTATGGACTGCTGATGGGATCGGTAATAGCATCTACAGATCCGTCCGTGCTGGTACCGCTTTTCAAGAGCATGAACATAAGCAACAAGCTCAAGCAGACAATAATATCGGAGTCAGCCTTCAATGATGCGGCTGGAGCGGTAATAACATTCTCTCTTATAGGAATTATATTGGGCGGAGAGTTCTCTCTTGCTCAGAGTATAATGGATCTTGTAAAATCGATAGCCGGAGGAGTTCTCATTGGAGTGGTTGCCGGATATCTGAGCCATCTTTTCGTAGACGAGAAGAAATTCGGTATACTGAGGGATCATCCTGCAGAGCTTATGATAGCTACTGTGACAGGAGCGTATCTTATATCTGACAGGTTTGGGTTCAGCGGATTCATGGCAGTCTTCGTTGTGGGAATGTTCTGCGGAAACAAAAAAGTATTTGATTTCTGGATACCTGAGCACTCATTCCAGACTCACCTCAGATTCAAGGAAGTATTCACTGTCCTTCTGAGAATGATGATATTTGTAATACTTGGAACTCAACTTGTATTTGAAAACCTGTTCAGCAATCTTACCCCGGCGCTTATAGTGGTCGCGGTGCTTATCTTCATAGCACGCCCTGTATCTGTCATATTCAGCATGATTGCAGACCGCAAGGCGCAGTGGAAGTGGCAGGAAGTCGTATATATGATGTGGGTTAGAGAAACTGGCGTAATTCCTGCAGCGCTTTCAGGAATGATACTGACTATGGGGGTTGATCACGCCGACATAATATCATCGGTGACCTTTGCTACGATTCTCATAACTCTTACGCTTCAGGCAAGCACATCCAAGCTTCTGGCGAAAGTGCTTAACCTTGATACCCCAAGCATCAGTGACATGAAAATCCTGAATGAGGTAAATACACAGGCATAGAGCTTAAGCATATAAGCTTCCGGCATGACATTTATCTATAGATGATATAAACATTATCAATAAGCAAATTGTGCAATATAATGGACTGAAAAGTCTTTCTAATATATAATGAGTCAGTCTGAAAAGACTGGCTCATATTATTTTTAGAAAGGAAAATTACAATGAAAAGAACGATTTTAAAAATGATTGCGGTATCGCTGACATCAGTAATTGCTCTGGCAGGATGCAGCAAGGATGCATCTCAGCAGGAGGCGGCAGAGACTGCATACAAATCTATAACAACAGAAGAGGTTTCTGAAAATGCCGGAGCTGAAGGCTGGGTAATTGTCGACACCAGATTAAATGACGCCTTTAACGGATGGGCTCTGGACGGAGTAGCAAGAGGTGGCCACATAGAAGGCGCTGTGGATTTCTCTGCAAACTGGCTTCTGACTGAAAAAGAAGGAAAAGACGAAATACTTCAGGAGGCGCTTGAGACAAAGGGCATACTTCCTGACAAAAATATAGTTCTCTACGATGCCAATGGGACGGATGCTGTTGCTGTAGCAGATTATCTTTCAACAAAAGGCTATGAAAATATATATACTTACGATGTGAATGAGTGGGCATCTGACGACAGCAAGCCGATGGTTCAGTTCCCGGGTTATGAGCTGCTTGTTCCTGCAAGCATTGTAAAATCCCTGATCGATGGAGAGACACCGGAGACATTCACAGAAGGAAAGACTGTTAAGATGGTAGAGGGAAGCTGGGGCGAAGAAAAGGAATCATATGCCAATGGCCACATACCAGGAGCCATCCATATAAATACGGATTCGATTGAACCGCCTCCAGCATGGATGCTTGCGGATGATGATACTCTTCTTGGCGTTATGCTCGAAAATGGCATAAGCAAGACTGACACTGTTATTGTGAGCGGCGAGGCTCAGATGGCTGCATACAGAGTAGCGCTTGTGCTTCGTTATGCAGGAGTAGAGGATGTACGTGTACTAAACGGCGGCACAGCGGCATGGAAATCAGCAGGTTATGAGCTTGAAACTGAATCAAACAAACCTGAGCCAATAACTGACTTTGGCGGAGAATTCCCTGGAAATCCTGATATAGTAGATACGATAGAAGAGCTTCAGCAGATGCTTCCTTCTCAGGAGTTTACTCTTGTTGACAACAGAACATGGGATGAGTACACAGGAAAATCTTCGGGATACAGCTACCACGACAAGATGGGACGTATTCCGGGCGCTGTTTTTGGTTATGCAGGAAAGACAGATTCAAATTCGCTTGATTATTTCAGAAACATAGATGATACGATGAGAAATGCAGATGAGATAATTGCAATGTGGCAGGAGGGTGGAATAGATACGCAGAATCACCTTTCATTCATGTGCGGAAGCGGATGGAGAGCTGCAGAGGTTCTGTTCTATGCAAATGTTGCAGGATTAGATAATGTATCGCTTTACAGTGACGGCTGGATTGGATGGTCAAATGCCGGACTTCCATCTGAAACTGGAGAGCCTGTAAAATAATGAAGAAAATCATAAATGCTGCAGTGATATTTCTGGAGTCAGCGATATTTTTCCTGCTTTTTACACTCGAACGATTATCGGGAAAAAATGCCGGAGTAAACCATCATGTGCTGGCCAGAAAGCTTCAGTGGAGCGAGAAGTACTTTACCACGGAAAATATAAACATCATATTTCCGTGCATAATAGCAGTTCTTGCAGGAGTAATATTTGTACAGGCAGCTGTTTACATTAAAAAGAAAAAAACTCCGTACATGAGCTTTTTCAAGGTAAACAATGCGACTCTTATTTTATGGGCCTGCGCTTCAGCGCTCAGCCTTAAAAGTGGAGCCGTGATGGAGCTGAATACATCTGTATATATAGCAGCAGCATCTATTATGATTTTTGCTGTTCACAGCTGCATGATATTATTTCTCACGTTAACAGAAAAATAATATAAGTAATATTCGAAATCCTGAAAGATCGTAAATATCTTTTCAGGGTTTCTTTTTTTGTCATTAACCATGCTGTTTTTATATTCATTGATTTTATCTATGGAACACATAGATTTTTTCTATTATTAAATTTGCCTATCAACATGGACGCATTTAATTTATTGATATATAATTAAAAAGCTATAATCAGGGATTAGATATTAATATGATAGATAAGTATTTCAGGGAGTGTATAATGAACAATTCAGGTAAGAAATCAGTTATGCTTAAAATAGGCCTCATAGTTATTGTGGCCATTGTTTATCTTTTGTCAGAGCCTGTTCAGAAAAATATAAAGCAGGCCATATTCATAATGAGCAACGTGGATGTAGGCCTTGTAAAGGGATACATACTTTCGTTTGGGATGCTTGCGCCTTTAGTGTCTTTCCTGCTGATGATATTTCAGTCGCTCATGGCTCCGCTTCCGGCATTTATCATAACCTTTGCCAACGCTGGTCTGTTTGGCTGGATAAAAGGCGCAGTGCTTTCGTGGTCAAGCGCTATGGTTGGAGCAGCTCTTTGCTTCTTTATCGCAAGATTTTATGGAAGAGCTGCAGTAGAAAAGCTTACGAGCAAATTCGCATTAGATGGAATCGACAGCTTTTTCAGGAAATACGGAAACTATGCGATACTGATAGCCAGACTCCTTCCGTTCATGTCATTTGACATAGTGAGCTATGCAGCGGGTCTGACTTCTATGAGCTTCTGGTCGTTTTTTTGGGCTACTGGCCTTGGACAGCTTCCGGCTACGATAATCTACTCCTACATAGGAGAAATGCTGACAGGCGGAATGAAGAAATTCGTTTTTGGACTTCTTATGATGTTCTCGCTGAGCATATTTGCATTTGTTTTTAAAAAAGTCTGGGATGAAAAAAACATACAGAAAAAAAACAGAAAAGGAGATAAAGACATTGTTTAAAAGAAAACTGAACATTGCGGTCATTGTTGCAATGGTATTCACTCTTGTTTTAAGCGGATGCGCGGGCACTGGAACTTCAGATTCTGAAAACCAGGGAGAGGCAGCTTCACAAACAGTAGCTGACCTTTCGGTTTACGAAAATGGAGATATGTTCATAACACCGCAGGAGCTTAATGAAAAGCTTGGAGATCCAAATGTAATAATATTTGACGCAAACAAGCCTGATGCATATGAAAAGGGTCACATACCTGGAGCTATAGGCGTTGGATTCCACTCATTCTCAAAGGTTGATGGAAAGCCGGGAGATCCTCTGTGGGGGACTACTCTTGACAAGGAAGAGCTTAGAGCAAAGCTGGAGTCATACGGAGTTACAAATGACAAGCTGGTAGTATTCTATTCTGACGTACTTCCTGGACCAGGGCCAGACGGAAGAAACGTATGGCAGATGAGAATGGCGGGGCTTGACAACGTAAAGCTGCTTTACGGAGGGCTTCCAAAATGGAAAGAGCTGGGATACGAAGTGACAAAGGATGCTTCACCGGATCCTGTTCCATCAGAGGGACTTGAGCTGAGCGATTTTGATCAAAGCTACATGGCAACAAAGGAATATATTAATGAAAATCTTGAAAACACAGTCATCATCGACGTGAGAACCGAAGATGAATTCAATGGAAGCCAGAAGGCAGGAGAGGCAAGAGGTGGTCACATCACTGGTGCAAAACATCTTGTATGGTCATCACTGTTGAATGAAGATGCGACTCCAAAGTCACCTGAGGAAATAACCTCAATAATGGCAGAGCTTGGAGTTACTCCTGAAGATGACTTCGTAGTTTACTGAACGATGGGAATAAGATCTGGATACATGTCCACGGTCCTCAGAGCAGTTGGCTTTGAGAAAGTAAGAAACTATGAAAGCTCAATATATGAATGGTCGGCAGACCCTGAAATGCCAATGGAAAAATAAAGGCCATAACATAGGAATAAAAAACACAGATTACATGTGCAGAGGACTGAAATCCCTGCACCGAAATCTGTGTTTTTGTTTGTGTTTTGTTTCTGATAAAGAGTGTCGAGCTACAGCCTTCTCATGAATTCGTGCCTTAGCAGGTCCTGATCCTTCATTGCCTCTTCCAGCTCGCCGAGCATGGAAGGGATGTCTTCGTTCAGGTTTCCGTAAAGTGAGAAATAATTTGATGCATGATTGCTCCGAAATACTGTGCCAGGGCTGTCAATGTTCTTGAGGAAAATAACCATCTCTTCGATGATTTCCTGAGGAGTCAGGAGCGTAAAGCTTCCTGATGACACTTCTTCCCACAGCTGAGTCCCGGGCTCTACCATCAGCGAAAGGAATCCTATGAAGTCAGGGTTCATACGGCTGAGAGCCTTCGCCGTGTCTTTTGCATGCTCAGTCCTCAGGCGCTGACCTCCAAGTCCTGATATGGCAGTCACGGACACGAGCAGCCCGGCTTCTCTGGCCTTTTTTCCGGCTCTGACAATATCTTCAGAGCTTTCGCCCTTGTTGATGATCCTGAGGATCTCATCATTTCCTGACTCCAGTCCCAGGTATACTATGCCAAGCCCAAGCTCTCTGAGCTGTCTCAGCTCCTGCTCGGATTTAAGGTTGATGCTTCTGGAAGTGCCATATATACCCACTCTCTCACATTCAGGGAATATGCGCCTTACGGATTCAAGTATCTGAACGAGCCTCTCCGTGCTGAGTATCAGCGCATCGCCGTCAGCAAGGAATATCCTTCTTATGCTGGAATACATGCTTCTTGCAGATATTAGATCCTTTTCGACATCAGAAAAATCTCGTGCTCTGAAAGTCTTTTCCTTATACATGGAGCAGAACGTGCATTTGTTGTGTGAGCAGCCTATAGTTGCCTGTATTATAAGGCTCCTGGCCTCGCTCGGCGGTCTAAATATCGCGCCTTCGTAGTTTATCATAATGACCTCCAAATCAATTTTACGTGTTAGTATTCATTACCAAATTATAAATCAGAAACACAAATAGTGTCCAGTACTAAAATACTCATTGACAAGAGGCTACCGTTTTGGTAAAATACTTTGTAGACATTCCGCTCGGAAAAGGTATTAAACCCTTAAAGGTGCCTGTGACGGCGAGACTTAATTATGAGGAGGTGTAATATGTACGCAATAATCGAAACTGGTGGAAAGCAGTATATGGCTAAAGTAGGGGATACTCTATTTGTTGAAAAGCTAGCTGCAAACGAAGGTGAAGAAGTAACAATAAGCGCTGTAGCAGTATCAAAGGATGGAAATCTTGTAACTGGAGATAACGCTGGAACTGTAACTGCAAAAGTTGTTTCTCACGGAAAAGCTAAGAAAATCATAGTTTTCAAATATAAGGCTAAAAAAGACTATAGAAGAAAACAGGGACACAGACAGCCATATACAAAGATAACTGTTGAAGCTATCAATGCATAAGATATGATTGATATCAGCATTTACAAAAACAGCATGCATAAGACGGAAAAGATTGTAGTGTCCGGACATGCAGACTATGCAAGACATGGAGAAGATATTGTCTGCGCGGCAGTATCGATATTATCTCAAACCATACTTATCGGTCTGGTTGAGGTGCTGAAGCAGGATGTCAGATATGAAATATCAGACGGTTATCTTGAGTTCAGCCTGGAAAATAAAAATAACAGTGATTCAATAAATGCACTATTAGATACTTTTGAGCTTGGAATAGAGAATCTGCTTCAAGAATACGGAAGCTATTTAAAATTGAAAAAAGAGGAGGTGCAGTAGGATGATAAGAATTAATCTTCAGCTTTTTGCGAGTAAAAAAGGAGTTGGATCTTCAAAGAACGGTCGTGACTCTGAGTCAAAGAGACTTGGCGTTAAGAAATTCGATGGAGAGGTTGTTACAGCGGGCTCTATAATAATGAGGCAAAGAGGAACTAAAATACATCCAGGAACTAACGTTGGCAGAGGTGGCGATGACACGCTGTTTGCATTAGTGGACGGAGTAGTTAAGTTCGAGAGAAAAGATAAAAAGCGTAAGCAAGTAAGCATATATACAGCTTAATACAGAAAAGAGTGCATTCGCACTCTTTTTTTACTTTATATCTATAAAATGTTTTTAAAGTTTAAAAAGGAGCGTTTATGGCAATTAATATAGTGTTAGTCGAGCCGGAGATTCCTCAGAATACAGGCAATATAATCAGGACATGCGCATGCACTAATGCTGTGCTGCATCTCATAAAGCCGCTTGGGTTCTCAATGGACGAAAAGCACATGAGAAGGGCAGGGCTTGATTATATCGATCTAGTAAAAATCAATATATATGAAGATTTTGCAGATTTCGAAAATAAAAACCCTGGCGCAGACTGTCACCTTTTCTCAACAAAATCTCAGAAAAATCATTATGATGCAGAATATAATGACGGATGCTACCTGATTTTCGGAAAAGAGACCAGAGGACTTTCAAAAGAAATACTCGAAAAATATCCGGAGGGCATGGTAAGGATACCTATGGTGAATGAGGATCGCATAAGATCCCTGAATCTTTCAAATTCAGTGGCAGTAGCGGTTTACGAAGCAATAAGGCAGATTGGGCCTGAGAATATGAGATAGAATAAAATTAATTTTTTAACAGTATCGAAAAAAATGTTACAGAATTATTAAAAAAAGTATTGATAAAATTTTGTTTTTATATTAGAATACGTATATAGATATTGTTAATGAAAATTATAAAACTTAATTATACGGTTGAATGACGGATTAGGGAGAGCACTCGCAGAGTCACCGAAGGGACAAGTTGAAAAATGCCATTTTTCAATGAAATTCTCAGGTAAAAAGGACTTAATTCTGACAACACTCTGGTATTACAGGGGAATCTCGGCGAGATTCCCCTATTTTTTACCTGCAAGGAAAACGTTATACCAGTGAATTAATTATTGATACTAAGGTCAGGATGGAAAAAATGATCATAATAACAAACAACAGTAATGTAAAAGAGTTTTTTGAACCACTCAGCAGATATGATGTCGAATTTATAGAAGGCGGTTATGGAGATGTACTCTACAAGACGAGAGACTATGTCCATAAGAACCACAAGCTGCTCACACATCCTCTGTCTGGGAGCATAAAGCCAAATGAGACTCCTTATAAATCCATTGCGATTGAAAAAGGATCCGAACTGGACATGTTTTCTCTGGAGCTCATAGATAATGCTGTTTCGGTTTACGAAAAGCTTCAGCATGATCTCAAGACTCCAATGTGGATAGAGAGAATTTTAGACGACTTCAGGGTTATTGATCTGGACTTAATCAAGAATGCATTAATAAAATAAAAAATTCAGGAGGAAAAGAGATGTCAAAAATTTACGATCTTATAATAATAGGAGCAGGACCGGCAGGACTTGCAGCAGGACTTTATGGAGCAAGAGCAAGACTGAGCACTCTGATAATTGAAAAGGACAAGACAGGCGGACAGATTGTTACTACTGATGAGGTTGCAAACTACCCGGGATCAATAGAAAACGCAACGGGACCATCGCTTATAGCAAGAATGGTTGAGCAGTGCGAGGAGTTTGGAGCAGAAAGAACAAAGGACACAGTAGTTGACTTTGATTTCGAGAGCAAGATCAAGACAATCAAAGGTGAAAAAGAAGAATACAAGGCAAAATCTGTAATAATAGCGACAGGAGCTACTCCAAAGAAACTTGGATGTCCTGGTGAAAAAGAACTTACAGGAAAAGGTGTATCATACTGCGCAACATGTGACGGTGCATTCTTTGAAGACATGGAAGTATTCGTAGTAGGCGGAGGAGACTCAGCTGTAGAAGAAGCTATGTTCCTTACAAAATTCGCTTCAAAGGTTACTATAGTTCACAGAAGAGATGCCCTCAGAGCTGCAAAGTCAATTCAGGAAAAAGCAATGGCAAACCCAAAGATAGCATTCAAATGGGATACAGTTATAGAAGAAGTAAAAGGTGATGGAATCGTTGAATCAGTAGTATTCAAGAATGTAAAGACTGGCGAGCTAGAGCAGTTTGATGCAGATGAAGAATTCGGCACATTCGGAATATTCGTATTCACAGGATATGACCCACAGACTAAAGTATTCCAGGGAAAAGTTACTACAAACCAGCAGGGATATATAATAGGCGATGAGCTTATGAGAACAAACTTTGAAGGAGTATTCGTAGCAGGAGACTGCAGAGAAAAGCTTCTGAGACAGGTTGTTACAGCTACAGCTGATGGAGCTATTGCAGCAGTTATGGCAGAGAAATACGTTGAAGAAAATGAATTTTAGTATATCACTTTAGTATATCATTACAATTCATTTTTTAGATATAATAAAGCCAACAGATTGTTAACTTTATTTTAAAAATTTTAGGAGGAAAAACATGTTTATATTCGACAAAGATAACTTTGAAGCTGAAGTACTACAGGCAGAAGGATATGTATTTGTAGATTTCTGGAGCGAGGGCTGCGAGCCATGCAAGGCACTTATGCCTGACGTTGAGAAACTTGCGGAAACTTACGGATCTCAGATGAAATTCGGAAAGCTTGACTCTACAAAAGCAAGAAGACTTGCGATAAAAGAAAAAGTTCTTGGACTTCCAACAATGGCAGTATACAAGGATGGAGCAAAAATCGACGAACTTACAAAAGATGATGCAACTGTTGCAAACATCGAGGCAATGATCAAAAAATACATTTAATCAAAATAGTATTTTAAGATAAACTATAAAAAATAATATCAAGGGAAACCAGGAGGTGGCTATATGCGTTTAGAAGTTGGAAATATCTTCATAAAAGACATACAATTTGCTGACACAACTAAGGTTGAAAATGGAGTGCTGTATGTTAACAAAGAAGAGCTGGTAAACTTACTATCAGAAGATGAGCATATAAAATCAATTGATTTAGAAATAGTAAAGCCAGGTGACAGTGTAAGAATAACACCTGTAAAAGACGTAATCGAACCAAGAGTTAAAGTTGAAGGAAACGGTGGAATATTCCCGGGATTCCTTAGCAAAGTTGACGTAGTTGGACAGGGAAAAACAAATGTACTTAAAGGTGCAGCTGTAGTAACTACAGGAAAGATAGTTGGATTCCAGGAAGGAATCATTGACATGACTGGCCCGGGAGCAGAATACACTCCTTTCTCAAAAACTTGCAACCTTGTTGTAATAGCTGAACCAGCAGACGGACTTCTTCAGCATGCACACGAAGAAGCTGTAAGAATAGTAGGATTCAAGGCTGCAAAATACCTTGGAGAAGCAGGAAGAAACGTTACTCCGGATGAAGTAAACGTATATGAGACAAAGCCGCTGTTTGAGCAGGCTGCTGAGTATCCAGAGCTTCCAAAGGTTGCTTATGTATACATGCTTCAGACTCAGGGACTTCTTCATGACACATATGTATACGGAGTAGACGCTAAGAAAATAGTACCTACAATAATATACCCGACAGAAGTAATGGACGGAGCTATAGTATCAGGAAACTGCGTATCTGCATGTGACAAGAACCCAACTTATGTTCACATGAACAGCCCGATAATCCATGACCTTTACAAGCTTCATGGAAAAGAATATAACTTCATGGGAGTTATAATAACAAACGAAAACGTATACCTTGCAGACAAAGAGAGATCATCAAACTGGTCAGCAAAACTTGCAGAGTACATGGGACTTGATGCAGTTATAATATCAGAAGAAGGATTTGGTAACCCAGATACTGACCTAATGATGAACTGCAAGAAGATAACTGCAAAAGGAATCAAGACTGTAATAGTAACTGACGAGTATGCAGGAAGAGACGGAGCTTCTCAGTCACTTGCTGACTCTGATCCAGCTGGAGATGCTTGTGTATCAAACGGAAATGCAAACATGATAATCGTGCTTCCAAAGCTTGACAAGATAATAGGACACATAGAAGTAGTTGACTATATAGCTGGTGGATTCGCAGGATCAACAAGAGAAGACGGATCACTTGAAGTTGAGATTCAGGCTATAACTGGAGCAACAAGTGAAGTAGGATTCGGATATCTTACAGCAAGAACTTACTAATATCGAAATATACTGATAAAAATAAAATATAAAATCACAGGAGGAACACAATGAGCTTTTTCGAAGGAAAAAAATTAATAATCATTGGCGACCGTGACGGAATTCCGGGTCCTGCCATAGAAGAATGTGTAAAAGGAAAAGATGCAGAGGTAATATACTCATCTACAGAATGTTTTGTCTGAACTGCTGCTGGGGCGATGGACCTTGAGAACCAGAAACGTGTAAAAGATGCTGCTGACGAGTTTGGCGCAGAAAACGTAATGGTATTAATAGGTGCATCAGAAGCCGAAGCTGCTGGTCTGGCAGCTGAAACAGTAACAGCCGGAGATCCAACATTTGCAGGTCCTTTAGCGGGAGTAGCGCTTGGCCTTGCTGTATACCACGTAGTAGAGCCTGAGTTCAAGGACGCTGTAGATGCAGACGTATTTGAAGATCAGATCGGAATGATGGAAATGGTACTGAATGTTGACGAAATAGTAGAAGAAATGAGAAACATCAGAAGCGAATTCTGCAAATTCTAATTTCGGTTGTTATATAATATAACTAAGGAGGCTATAAGATGGGAAAAGCGAGAGTAGTCCACTATATCAACCAGTTCTATGCTGGAATAGGTGGAGAAGATAAAGCGGGAACTGAACCACACATTTTTGAAGGTATGCCACCAATAAGCGCGCAGCTTCAGAGCAATCTTGGAGAAGATGCAGAAGTAGTAGCTACAGTAGTATGCGGAGATTCATACTTCAATGAGAATCTGGATACTGCAAAGGCACAGGTTCTTGAGCTTATAAAATCTGCAAATCCTGATATGCTGATTGCAGGACCTGCATTCAACGCGGGAAGATACGGAATGGCTTGTGGAGCGGTTGCTACTATGGTTCAGGAAGAGCTTGGAATCAAGGTTGTTACAGCAATGTACGACGAAAACCCAGGTGTAGACGTATTTGGAAAGCAACTATATATAGTAAGAACTACAGATTCAGCAGCAGGAATGAGAAAATCTCTTCCAGCACTTGCAAAATTTGCACTTAAGATTCTTAAGGATGAGAAAATAGGATCTCCTGAAGAAGAAGGTTACATCGCGAGAGGCATACGTGTTAACATGTTCGCTGAAAAAAGAGGAGCTACAAGAGCAGTTGAAATGCTTGTTGCAAAACTTAAAGGTGAAGAATTTGCTACAGAGTATCCAATGCCTGCATTCGACAGAGTAGCTCCAAACCAGCCAGTAATTGACATGTCAAAGGCAACAATAGCAATAGTAACATCTGGTGGTATAGTTCCAAAAGGAAACCCAGACAGAATAGAGTCATCATCAGCTCAGAAATATGGAAAATACGATATATCAAAATTTGATGATCTTACAGAAGCTGACCATGAGACTGCTCACGGCGGACATGACCCGGTTTATGCAAATTTAGACCCAGACAGAGTTATACCAGTTGATGTTTTAAGAGACCTTGAAAAAGAAGGCGTTATAGGAAAGCTTCATGATTTCTTCTACTCAACAGTAGGAAATGGAACATCAGTTGCAAGCTCTAAGCAATTTGCGGCTGCAATAGCGCAAGACCTTCTTGCGGCTAAAGTAGATGCTGTTATACTTACATCTACGTGAGGTACTTGTACTCGTTGCGGAGCAACGATGGTTAAAGAGATTGAAAGAGCTGGAATACCAGTGGTTCATATGTGTACAGTAGTACCTATATCTCTTACAGTTGGAGCAAACAGAATAATCCCAGCTATAGCAATACCTCATCCACTAGGAAATCCTGCACTTGATGCAAAAGAAGAAAAAGCACTTAGAAGAAAGCTTGTTCTTAGAGCACTTAAAGCACTACAGACAGAAGTTCACGTTCAGACTGTGTTCGAAGACTAGTTAAAAAAATTAAATTTGATTAGATGGGCTAACAACAAGCCCATCTAATTTTTAATAATCAGAGCATAATGGAGGATTAAAAAATGTCTAAAGCTGTACTGAAAAATGCAAGCTATGTACTAGTTCATACACCAGATATGATAGTAAATAATGGAACGACCTGTCAGGTTGAAATGAAGACAAATCCTGATTCAGAGTTCCTTAAAGTAGTAAAGAATCATGTTAGAAGCTACGAAGACGTAGTGGCATATCCGCCAAATCAGGCATATATAGGAAACATTCATCCAGAAGAGCTTGATAACTATTCACAGCCATGGTTCAAGCACAAAATCGAAAACGCATCACGATACGGAAAATACGGTGAAATACAGCCACAGGCAGAATTCATCGCTATGATGAAGATCTCTGATGCTTTTGACCTTGTAAAGCTTACAAAAGAATTCACAGAGATGGTAGTTGAAAAGATAAAAGCAGACCCAATATTCACAGAGCAGGATCTTGCATGCTTCAAATCAGGAGAAGAATTCGAAGTAATCGAAGCACTTGTTAACAAAGAGCATTCAGAGCCTATCGAGTACGATGGAAAGCTTGTAGGATGCGTAAAGAGAGCGCACGACGTTGACCTTAACCTTACATCACATGTAATGTTCGAAAACCTTGTAGTTAAGGCATCTGGAGTACTTGCTGCAAGACATCTTATAAAAAATGCAGGAATCTCACCGGCAGAAGTTGAATACGTAATTGAGTGTTCAGAAGAAGCTTGCGGAGACATGAACCAGAGAGGTGGAGGAAACTTCGCTAAAGCCATAGCTGAAAGCTGTGGATTTGTAAACGCTACAGGATCAGACATGAGAGGATTCTGTGCAGCACCGGCACATTCCGTTATATCTGCAGCTTCGCTTGTAAAAGCTGGCGTATACAAAAACGTAGTAGTAGTAGCTGGTGGAGCTACAGCAAAACTTGGAATGAACGCAAAAGACCATATAAAGAAGGATGCGCCTGTACTTGAAGACGTGCTTGGCGGATTCGCAATCCTTGTTTCAGAAGATGATGGAGTATCACCATTCCTTAACACTGACCTTGTAGGAAGACATACAGTAGGTACAGGATCATCACCACAGGCGGTAATCACTTCACTTATCACTATGCCGCTTGACAAAGGAAATCTTAAGATAACTGACATAGACAAATACTCTGTAGAAATGCAGAACCCTGATATAACAAAGCTTGCAGGAGCAGGAGACGTTCCAGAGGCGAACTACAAGATGATAGCTGCTCTTGGAGTAAAAAGAGGAGAGCTTGAGAAAGCACAGCTTCTTGAATTCGGCAAGAAGCACGGTATGCCAGGATTTGCGCCTACACAGGGACACATTCCATCAGGAGTTCCATTCGTTGGATTCGCGATAGATGAAATGAAGGCTGGAAAGCTTGAGAAAGTAATGATAGTAGGAAAAGGATCATTATTCCTTGGAAGAATGACAAACCTTTTTGACGGAGTTTCTTTCGTAATGGAAAACAACAAGGGAATAGAAGAAGAAGTAAAAGGCATAGATGAAGGAAAAATAAAACTTCTAATCGCGGATGCAATGAGAAAACTTGCTCAAAATCTTGCTGAATAGGAGGGCATGAGATGAACAATACAATCGCAAAGGTATTTGAAGAAATTGCAAGTGCCATTGAGAGCGGAAGCTTTGCTCCCAAAAAGAAAGTAGCGCTTACAACACTTGGAAGTGAACACGGAGAAGAAACACTTCTCGAAGGTGCAAAACTTGCAAAAAAACTGTATCCAAACATGGAGATAGTTTTAATAGGAAAGAAAAATGATACAGGATTCGAGACATATGAGACAGAGTGTCAGGATGATATGTATAAGATCATGGAAGAAAAGCTGGACTCAGGAGAAATAAGCGCATGCGTAACTATGCACTACAATTTCCCTATAGGAGTATCAACAGTTGGAAGAGTAATGACGCCATCTAAAGGAAAAGAGATGATAATCGCTACTACAACTGGAACAGCATCTCCGCACAGAATTGAAGCAATGGTAAAGAATGCCATCGGCGGAATAATAGCTGCAAAGGCAATCGGAATCGAAGAGCCAAAAGTTGGAATCCTAAACCTTGACGGAGCAAGAACAGTTGAAAAAGTTCTTAAGGAAATCAAGGAAAAAGGCTATAACATAAACTTCACAGAATCAAAGAGAAGCGACGGCGGTGTAGTGATGAGAGGAAATGACCTTCTTCTTGGAACACCTGATGTAATGGTAACTGATTCTCTTACAGGAAACGTTCTTATGAAGATGTTCTCATCATTCATGAGCGGCGGAGAGTATGAAGTATCAGGATATGGATATGGACCTGGAATAGGCGAAGGCTTTAACAGAAACATCCTCATAATATCAAGAGCATCAGGAGCACCGGTAATAGCCAATGCTCTTAAATATGCATTTGACATTTCAAACGGAGAGATCAACAAAATCGCTGAAAAAGAATATGCACAGCTTAAAAATGTAGGCTGGACTGACATAATCGCAAAAAATACAGCTAAAAAAGAATCAAAGGCTGAAAGCGATGAAGTAGTTGCACCGGAAAAAGAAGTTGTTACAGGACAGATTTCAGGAGTAGATATAATGGAGCTTGAAGATGCAGTTCAGACTCTCTGGAAGAACAAAGTATATGCAGAAAGTGGAATGGGCTGTACAGGACCAATAATACTTGTTGCAGAAGACAAGATTGAAAAAGCAAAAGAAATACTGAATGCACAAGGCTTTGCAACAGCATAAGAATTAAATCAAAAATAAATGTTGAGATAGATTCTCAACATTTATTTTTGCTCAGTTTTTAACATAAAGGGTTGTATTTAGGCGCTGCCTGTGATAAACTAGATAGGTAATTTATGAGTTTTAGGGAGGTGTGCAAAGGTTGAGAACAGCATTATTAGTAATAGAAATTATAGTAAGTTTAGTATTGATAGCAACAGTGTTATTACAGTCAGGAAACAGAGCGGGACTTGGAGTTATCAGCGGTGGAGCTGAGCAGCTTACAGGAAACAAAGCAAGGGGAGCTGACGTGATATTCAGAAAAATTACTGCAGGCGCTGCAGTATTATTTATCGCGATTGCTGTTGTGCTTGTTGCGTTACAGTAGTAATATGCAGTCTTAAATACTGCTTATTGGTTTGCTTATGGCATGCCTGGTAAAGTTGTGCTTACAGCACTTCGATAAAAAAATTAATTATATTCAGGGAGGTTTTACTTAATATGGAAAATATTATAATGCTAGCTCCTGTATCAGGGGTATTAGCACTTTTGTTTGCACTTGTGCTGACAAACAGAATCAACAAGGTTGATGTAGGAAATGATAGAATGAGAGAAATTTCATCCTATATTCATGAAGGAGCTATGGCGTTTCTTACAAGAGAATACAAGGTACTTGTAGTTTTCGTAGCGGCATTATTCGTAATACTTGCAATAGGAATAAACTTACTTACAGCGGTATGTTTCCTGTTCGGAGCACTTTTTTCAACTCTTGCAGGGTTCTTCGGAATGCAGGTTGCAACAAAAGCTAACGTAAGAACAGCTAATGCAGCCAAAGAAGGTGGAATGAATCAGGCTCTTTCAGTAGCATTCTCAGGTGGTGCAGTAATGGGAATGTGTGTTGTAGGACTTGGTATTGTGGGTGTTGGAGTACTTTACATAGTACTTACTGGAATGGGAATAGACCCTTCAGAAGCATCATCAATTCTTACAGGATTTGGTCTTGGAGCATCTTCACTTGCACTTTTTGGTCGTGTTGGTGGAGGTATATATACAAAAGCAGCAGACGTTGGAGCAGACCTTGTTGGTAAAGTTGAGGCTGGAATACCAGAGGATGACCCAAGAAACCCTGCAGTTATAGCAGATAACGTTGGAGACAATGTTGGGGACGTTGCCGGTATGGGAGCAGACCTTTTCGAGTCTTACGTTGGATCTATAATATCAGCGATAACACTTGGAATCATAGCTACTAATCCAGCTGGAGAAGCTTATGGAGTAGTAGGAGCTGTTTTCCCGCTTATTATATCAGCAGTAGGTATAATAGCATCAATAATCGGAACATTTTTCGTAAAAGGAAACGATAACACGAATCCTCAAAAGGCTCTAAACATGGGAACCTATGTTGCTGGAGCTATTACGATAATTGCATCATTCCTGCTTTCAAAAGCGATGCTTGGAAACACTACAGGATTTTTCGCAATATTAATAGGACTTATAGTAGGAACACTTATTGGTCAGGTTACTGAGATATATACTTCAGCTGATCACAAGCATGTTCAGAAGATTGCTGATCAGTCTGAGACTGGACCAGCAACAACAATAATTGCAGGACTTGCAGTTGGTATGGGATCAACAGCAGTGCCTATACTTCTTATCTCAGTAGGAATACTTGGAGCATTCTGGGCGGCAGGACTTTACGGAATAGCACTTGCAGCAGTTGGAATGCTTGCTACAGCGGGTATGACAATTGCAGTTGATGCTTACGGACCGATAGCAGACAATGCCGGTGGTATAGCAGAGATGTGCGATCTTCCACCGGAAGTAAGAGAAATAACTGACAAGCTTGACTCAGTAGGTAACACTACAGCAGCTATCGGTAAAGGATTTGCGATTGGATCAGCAGCGCTTACTTCACTTGCACTGTTTGCATCATATACAGCAGTAACAGGACTTACATCAATATCTATAACAAAGCCTTCAGTAATAGTAGGAATGCTTATAGGTGGAATGCTGCCTTTCCTTTTCTCAGCTATAACTATGGAAGCTGTTGGAAAAGCTGCATTTGAAATGATCGAAGAAGTTAGAAGACAGTTCAGAACAATTCCTGGAATAATGGAAGGAACTGGAAAGCCGGATTACGCAAAATGTGTTGACATATCTACAGCAGCAGCTCTTAGAGAAATGGTAGTTCCTGGACTTCTTGCAGTACTTTCTCCAATAGCTACAGGTCTGCTTCTTGGTACAGAAGCTCTAGGTGGATTACTTGGAGGAGCGCTTGTTGCCGGAGTTCTTATGGCTATAATGATGTCGAATGCCGGTGGAGCATGGGATAATGCTAAGAAATACATCGAGCAGGGAGCACATGGCGGAAAAGGATCTGAGCCTCACAAAGCGGCGGTTGTTGGAGATACAGTTGGTGATCCTTTCAAGGATACATCTGGACCATCAATCAACATCCTTATAAAGCTTATGACAATAGTATCACTTGTATTTGCACCGCTGTTCGTACAGTATGGAGGAATACTTCTTTCATTACTGAAGCTTAGCTAATATATACTTGAAAGCAAATATATACTGAAATAAATAATAAAAATAATAGAAATCCTGATTTGGAGCTACTGCTCTGAGTCAGGATTTTTTTTATGTTCTGGATAAAAAAAGTTATTGACATATGCCAATAACGGAGTATAATGAAATTATAAATAGCATAAGCCATAAACAAAGGCTTCGCATTTACAAAAATAATAATTTAAGAGGTAATTTCATGAGAGGAGTAAATTATGCCAAGAAGAGATGGAACAGGTTCAATGGGACAAGGAAGCATGACTGGAAGAAGAATGGGATTTTGTAACACAAATAATGTCGACAACCAGGATGCAGACATTGCAAGAGGCGCGGGAATGGGTACAGTAAGAGGCTCAGGATCAGGAATGGGATTAGGCAGAGGAGCAGGAATGGGCAGAAGAGGCGGAGCTTGCAACAGTATGAGAAAAAGATGCTTCAGAGGATTTGGAAGAGGTATGTAACAAAGGGGTGATGCAGTGCCAAGACCGAGAAAGAATAAAAAAGTATGCTGCCTGCCTTTCAGTAATCTCTATGGACCTAAAGGAATCAAGTCTGAAGGCGATATCATTGTAATGACAGTAGAAGAGTATGAAAGCATACGCCTTATAGATCTGGAAGGCCTTACTCAGGAAGAATGCGCAGAGAGAATGCAGGTAGCCAGAGCTACAGTTCAGAGCATTTATAAAGATGCAAAATACAAGTTGGCAGAGTCTCTTGTAAATGGAAATACTCTCAAAATAGAGGGCGGAGATTACAAGCTCTATAATGAAGATGAGAGAACTTCCGGATGCTCAAGGTGCAGAAGAAGCAGATGCGGGCAAAATGGCAGTATAAAAACAATATAATATGATTAAGACAGGAGAGATATATGAAAATAGCAATACCGGTAGATACAAGCAACATGGAGAGCAGTGTATGCATTTCTTTTGGAAGATCACCATATTTTCTTGTATATGATACGGAAAATAAAGAGAGTGTATTTCTGGAAAATACTGCTGCACAAAGTCCAGGCGGGGCGGGAATAAAAGCTGCTCAGATAATAGTTGACAGCAATGCAGATGTACTTCTTACACCAAGATGTAGAGAAAACGCAGCGCTTGTTATAAATGAGGCAAAAATCAAGATTTACAAAACGTCAGGAACCTCAATAACTGAAAATCTTGAAGATTTTAATCAGGGGAAATTATCTTTACTTGAAGAGATACATGCTGGATTCCACGGACACGGAGGAAACTAATATGGATATAGCTGTACTGAGCGGCAAAGGCGGAACAGGAAAGACGCTGCTGTCAGTAAACCTTGCAGCGGCTGCTGAAAAATCAGTATATATCGATTGTGACGTAGAAGAGCCAAATGGATATCTTTTTTTCAAACCTGAAAATGTTGAGACTGACAAGGTTTCAGTAAAAATTCCATACGTTGACAAAGAACTCTGCACCGGATGCAGAAAATGCGTTGATTTCTGTAATTTCAATGCGCTTGCAATGACAGGCAGATATCCATTTGTATTTGAAGATGTATGTCATTCCTGTGGGGGATGCATAATTGTATGTCCCGAGGGGGCAATGTCTGAAAAAGACAAGGTTACAGGCGAGATACAAAGAGGCAGATCTGAAAATGTTGAAGTGGTGACTGGTATACTCAATACCGGAGAAGCTTCTGGTATCCCTATAATAAAGCAGATTCTGCCGGATAAAAGCAATAGTGAAGATCTCAATGTTATAGACTGCCCTCCGGGAAGTGCATGCATAGTCATGGAAAGCATAAAAGATGCTGATTACTGCATCCTGGTTGCAGAGCCGACCATATTTGGAAGACATAACCTGAAGATGGTTTATGATCTTGTAAAGCTTTTCGACAAGCCACATGGAGTAGTTCTGAACAAGTGCCTTGAAGGGCACAATCCTTCAGAACAGTTCTGCAAAGATAATGGAATAAAGATACTTGGAAAAATCCCATTTGACAGTGAAATCGGGATGATAAATTCAAACGCTGAGATACTTGTAAGAAAAGATATCCGTTACAGGGAGATGTTTTCGGATCTGCTCAAGGCTGTAAAGGAGGCTGTGCAAAATGAAACAACTGTTAATCCTTAGCGGAAAGGGCGGCACCGGAAAAACGACAGTTGCCGGAGCATTCATAAAGCTTCTGGATGCAAAAGCATATGCGGACTGTGACGTTGATGCTCCAAACCTCCATCTGATAATGAACGAGACGGATGAGCCGGCAAGAAAGGATTATTCTGGGCTTCCAAAAGCTGAGATAGATCAAAGCTCATGTATAGGATGCGATCTTTGCAGGCAGAACTGCAGATTTGATGCCATAAAGTTCAGTGGATCCTATCAGATCGATTATTATGCATGTGAAGGGTGTGGAGTATGCCAGATAGTGTGCCCTGTAAACGCAATAACATTAAAACCAGCAGTTGCAGGAGAGCTTATGCTCTATTCAAATTCTGACAGAGTGTTCTCCACAGCTCAGCTGAAGATGGGCAGTGGCACTTCGGGAATGCTTGTATCAGAAGTGAAAAAACAGATGATTAATGCCGATATCGATGCCGATGTAGCTATAATAGATGGATCGCCGGGGATAGGGTGTCCTGTAATTGCTTCAATCAGCGGCGTTGATATGGTTCTTATTGTTTCGGAGCCTTCGATATCTGGTATAAGTGATATGAAAAGAGTCATAAAGACGGCAGAATCTTTTCAGACAAAGGTTGCAGTATGTATAAACAAATACGATACAAATCATGAGAATACTAAGAAAATCGAAGAATTCTGCAAAGAGAACAAGATTACCTTTACAGGAAAGATACCATTTGACCCGGATGCGGTAAAGGCTATAAATAACGGCATGACAGTAATAGATACGGACTGTAAGGCTGGAGCAAGCGTAAGAGATGTATTTGATAACATTATGGAATTACTTAAATAATCGGAGGATAATATGATAAAGATAGCAGTAGCAAGTGAGAATGAAGCAGTAACAGAGCATTTTGGACATTGTATAAATTTTAATATATTCGAGACGGAAAATTATGAAATAATAAAGAAAGAATCCATTCCAAATCCAGGACACAAGCCGGGATTTCTTCCGAACTTCCTAAATGAGCTTGGAGTGAATGTAGTGATTTCGGGAGGAATGGGAGCAGGAGCTATAGAGATTTTCAATGAAAAGGGAATTGAAGTGATAGTTGGGGCAAGAGGCCACGCTAATGATGCAGTATCATCATATCTTCAGGGAGATCTCAAATCTACTGGTTCAGTATGCCATGATCATAATCACAGCAGCGAATGCGGAAATTAAGCAGACTATGGGGCATCAGTGCCCCTGTTTTTTTACATAGCAAAGAAGGGAGGAATGAATATGGAAATGAAATATGTATACGGACCGGTACCCTCAAGGAGGCTGGGGCTTTCGCTGGGTATAAGCCCTATTCCAAAAAAGGCCTGCAATTATTCATGTGTATACTGTCAGCTGGGAAGGACTGACAAGATGACAAACACGCGTCAGCTGTTTTTCCCTGTAGAAGAGATCATCCGTGAATTCGATGCTTTTTTAAACAAGAATGTCAGCTTTGACGTGGTCACGATTGTCGGAGAAGGAGAACCCACTCTCTACCTGGGTCTTGGAAAGCTTATTTCAGAGATTAAACACAGGACTGAAAAGCCTGTGGCTGTGATAACAAATGGAGCGCTTCTATACGATCGGGATATGAGAGAAGAGCTCAAAGAGGCAGATATTGTACTTCCTACCCTTGATGCATACGATGAAGATACATTTAAGAAGATAAACAGGCCTCACGGGAGCATAAGCTATAAGAGCGTGATTCAGGGGCTTAAGGATTTTTCGAGGGAATATGAAGGCGAGCTGTGGGTAGAGATAATGCTTATCCAGGGAATGAATGATGACGATGCTTCTCTTGAAAAATTAAAGAAAATCCTCAAAGAGATAAGTTATGACAGAATCTATATCAACACTCCGGTAAGACCTCCTGCAGAATCAGATGTAAAGGCGATTGATAATGAGCGCATGAAATCAGCAGTTGAAATTTTGAATGGCATTTCAATAGAATTGCTTGAATCAGAGGGCTTTTACAGTGATACGGAGGATGATCTGGAAGCAGTAATAAGCATAATAAAGCGCCATCCTATGAACCAGCATGAAATAGAAGGATTTCTGGAATCCAGGAAATGCAGCGACATTCGAGGCATTATAGATAATCTGCGAGATGACCTGAGAATAAAAGTGATAAATTACAAAGGTTATGATACTTTTAGGCTGAAATAGGAGGTAATTTCATGGAAAAAAATGAAATGGTATTTTATCCTCAGGACAGAGAAAACTTATTTCAGAAATCGCCGCTCACATTCAGTGACTGGCGATATTTTTTTACATAAATATCCACAAATAAGTCCCTTAATCTGATATACTTAATATATGATTTCAACAAGACAGACTGGAGATAGATTATGAAAAATAGATTGATATTACTTGATGGGAATTCACTTTTCAACAGAGCTTACTTTGCGCTTCCGCCTCTTATGAACAAGGACGGATTTTACACAAATGCGATTTACGGATTTGCAATGATGCTCAACAACATACTCGAAAACTATGAGCCTACCCATATGGCGATAGCATTCGATCTCAAGGCGCCTACTTTCAGGCACAAGTCCTACGAAGACTACAAGGCAACCAGAAAGGGCATGTCAGATGAGCTTAGGATGCAGGTCGAGCCGCTCAAGAAGATGGTGGATGCATATGGCATAACGAGAGTCGAGTTCGAAGGCTATGAGGCCGACGACATAATAGGGACTCTTTCAAAGCTCGCTGAAAATGACGGATTCGAAGTCATGATAGTAACTGGAGACAAGGATGCCCTTCAGCTGGCATCGCAGTCCACGGCAGTATATATAACCAAAAAAGGGATAACGGAGCTTGAGAGATATACAGACGCTGAAGTAATCGAAAAATACGAGCTCACTCCACTGGAGTTCATAGACCTAAAAGCGCTTATGGGAGACAAGTCTGACAATATCAAGGGAGTTGCAGGCATCGGAGAAAAGACCGGGATAAAGCTCATAAAGGAATTCAAGTCTGTAGAAGGCATATACGAACACATAGATGAAATCAAGGGAAGTCTTAGGACCAAGCTTGAAAACGACAGAGAATCAGCATTCCTAAGCAAGAAACTCGCAACTATAGTAAGGGACATGCCGCTGGAAGCTGACATGGATGAGCTTCTCGTAAAATCCACAGACTATGAAAGACTTTCAGAAATGTTCAGGGAATTTGAGTTCACAACGCTTCTCAACAAGCTTAAAAAAGAGCAGCTTGGCAAAGAACAGCCCGGCAAGGACCAGCAGGAACCTGGAAGAGAGAAGCAGCCAGCAGACATTGAAAGAGCCGATATAATTTACGAATACGACAGGCAGTGGCTTGACTCAGTAGAAGGTGCAGACATAATAATAAACATGCAGGCAGAAAAAGGCGAGGAGAGCAATTGCCCTGACATCGAAAAGCTGTATATAAAGAATGCAAACAATATATATGTAGTAGATGCCGATAACATAGCTGATGCAAAAGCCATTCTTGAAAATCCCTCAAACAGGATAATCGGACATGGTCTTAAAAATATATACAAGGCTCTCAAAAAATGCGGGATCAGAATAGCGAACATATTTTTTGACATAGAGATCGCAGAATACCTTATAGATTCAAATAATACCAATTTCACCCTCGAGTATCTCAATAACAAGTACGGACTCGAGAATTTCGAGAGCCTTGAGGAGATAATCGGAAAAGGCAAGAAGGAGCTCAAGCTCATATTTGCAGATAAGGAGAGGCTGAGCGCATATTTCATAAATTCGCTGTATTCTATCGAAGGCTGCTACCAGATGATGGGTCCGGAGATAGAAAAACAGGAGCTTTCGTTCGTATTCAATGAGATAGAGATGAAGCTCGTAAGAGTGCTTTCGGACATGGAACAGGAAGGCTTCCTCGTGGATACAGCGCTTCTGAGAAGACTCTCGCTCCAGTATGAAAAGGAAATCGCAGAGCTTGAAAGCTCCATATACTCTCTGGCGGGAGAACCCTTTAACATAAACTCGCCAAAGCAGCTTGGAGTAATACTCTTTGACAAGCTGGCACTTCCTGTGATAAAAAAGACCAAGACGGGATATTCGACCAACATAGAGGTGCTCGAAGCGCTTCAGGGAAAGCATGAGATAATAGAGCACATAATGGAATACAGGCAGATAACAAAGCTTAAATCCACATATATAGATGGCCTGCTTGGCATAACGAATGACAAGACCGGCAGGATACACACTACCTTCAATCAGACTATAGCATCTACAGGAAGGCTTTCGTCATCGGATCCAAACCTTCAGAACATCCCGGTGAGGACAGAGAGAGGCAGAGCCCTGAGAGAGGTATTCATATCCAAAGAAGGCTATCTTCTAATAGACTCCGACTACTCCCAGATAGAGCTCAGAATACTGGCACATCTGGCAAATGACGAGATAATGCTAGATTCATTCAGAAAATACGAGGATATCCATACAAGGACCGCATCAGAGGTATTCAATGTTCCTCTGGACGAAGTGACTCCTGAGCTGAGAAGTGCGGCAAAGGCTGTAAACTTCGGTATTGTTTATGGAATAAGCGATTTTGGACTCTCAAACAACCTCGGAATAAGCAAGAACGAAGCAAAAAAATATATAGAGACATATCTGGACAAGTATGTGAATATCAAGGCATTTCTGAGCGACGTGGTGACGGAGGTAGAGCGCACAGGATATTCGACCACCATATTCGGAAGGAGAAGATATATCCCTGAGCTGAAGGCCAAGAACATGATGGTCAGAAACTTTGGAAAAAGACTGGCGATGAACACTCCTATTCAGGGAACTGCGGCAGACATAATCAAGCTTGCCATGATAAAGGTATATGAATATCTTGAAGAATCAGGCGCAGATGCAAAGCTCATACTTCAGGTGCATGACGAGCTCATACTCGAGGCAGCGCAGGAGCAGGCAGAATCGCTTAAGCTCAAGATCAAGGAGATAATGGAGGGCGTGGCAGAGCTTCTCGTGGATCTGAGAGTGGATATAAAAACAGGGAAAAACTGGCTGGAGACAAAATAAATATGAAAAAGATTGGAATAACAGGCAACATAGGAAGCGGAAAATCGCAGGTGACCAGGTATCTGATATCCAGAGGCTACAAGGTTCTTGACGCAGACGCGCTCGTTGCAGAGATATATGATGACCCGGTGTTCATAGAAGAGATGACAGAGACATTCGGAACTGAAATCACGTCTGTGGACGACAGTGGCAAGGCAGCCCGTCTTGACAAGAAGGCAGTGGCAGGCATCGTCTTCAGTGACCCTGCAAAGCTTGAGCTGCTGAACATTACCATAGCGCCATATATCAGGAAGAAGATGGACAGCGCACTCGCAGAATACGAAAAAACCGAGGAAATCCTGTTTCTGGACATTCCGCTCCTGTATGAAAAAGATATGCAGAGCGGCCTTGATGCAGTAATACTCGTATACTGTGACGATCATACAAGATATGAGCGGGCAGCGCAAAGGGACAGCAAGTCCGAGGAAGATATCAGGAGGATAGATTCCTTCCAGATGAAGCAGTCTGAAAAGCTGAGCCTCGCAGACTACAAGGCAGACAACAGCGGCTCCCTTGAGGACCTTTACGCCCAGCTTGAGGAAATACTGAAAAACATAGAAAATAGCAAAAGGTAGACAGATGGAAGAAAAAAAAATAGTAAGAAGAGATAAAAAAGACATAACGGATAATCGGGAAAAACAGAAGAAGATACTCCTTGGGATAGGCATAGCGATTTTTGCCGTCCTGTATGTGTTCTTGCTGACGATAGACACAGACAAAGGAGATACAGTAGAAGAAGGTACTCAGAGCCAGGAAATATCGCAGGGGAAGGTACCGGCGGCTGAAGAACAGCCGGACAAGAACGCTCTCGAAGCAAAGCCGGTCGACGGAGGCACTATAAACCTGTCTGTATCAAGATTCAGCAGCGTTAATCCTCTGGAGAACAGGGAAAAATCCCTGGACAGCATACTGAGGCTGGTATATGACTCGCTCTTTGAGTATGATTCGAACTACAATCTCCAGAACGAGCTTGCATCCGGATACTCATACAGCGAGGATGCGTCTGAGCTGAGCATAAATCTCAATCCGGAGGCAAAATGGCATGACGGCAGCAAGGTAACCGGATTTGACGTGGAATACACCATAAATTCCATAAAAAAGATACCTCAGAGCCCTTACGGCACGCTCGTCGCAAATATTGAATCAGTTTCTCCTCGAAGCGGAGGGGTCACCCTTAAGCTAAAGAATCCGAATTCGCTTGAGATTTACAACATGATATTTCCTGTAGTGAGCTCAAAATCTGAGAACAACACGAGTACCGTCTTTAATGACGGAAAGTTCGGGGTGATTGGAAACGGGATGTACAAGGTCATAGAATACAAGCAGGGTAAGAAATTCGTTCTGCAGAGGAGCTCCGGATACTATGGTCCAAAGCCGTACATCGAAAAGATCGAGGTCAGCATATTCGACTCAAAGGAAATAAGGCAGAACATGTTCATAGCATCAAACATAGACATGATAGACAGTGACTATTATCAGCTTAGCAAATATCAGTACGACATATTCAAAGTAAAGAGCTATGAGAGCAGGAAATTTGAGATGATAATATTCAATTCGGCCAGAGCTCCTTTCGATCAGAAGGCAAACCGGATAGAGATTGCAAAGCTGCTCGATCTTGAAAAGATATCTCAGGATGCATACAGAGACACTCTGAATCTAAATCTCATGCCTGTAAATACGAAATCGGAGCTGAATCTGGCTACCGGGAACATCTACGCCGTGAAGAAGGATGAGGCTGCAAAGGAGTCTTCACTCAGGCTGAATGAGAAGATCGTTATCCTGACAGACAAGGATGACCCTATGAAGCACAGGCTGGCCTATATAATAAAGAACAAGATAGAGACCTCCGGAATAAGCCCTGAGGTAGAGGTCAGAGCCGTAGCCAAAAGCGAGCTCGCAGGCATAGTCTCGGCAAAGAACTTCAATATTCTCGTGGCTGAGTACAATGTGCCTGTGGACAAAAACGTGACAAGGCTTATGAATACCTACAGCGCAGTATTCGGATATGACCCGAAGGACATTAATGCGCTCATGACAGAAGTAAAGGCTACGACTTCAAAAGAGGCACTCAAATCAAAATACCAGAAGATACAGGAAGAGATAATAAAAAACCTTCCTTACATCGGAGTGGGCTACAAGAATGACTATGTTGTCATAAACAACAGGCTTTCAGGTGAGCTGGAGCCGACAGATTATGAAATTTATAATGGAATAGAAAAAATTTACATTTCCCATTGACAAAAATAAAAAAAAATTGTACAATAATTAAGTCGGGCGAGCGTGCTGGAACCGGCAGACAGGCATGTTTGAGGGGCATGTGTATGAATTTACGTATGGGTTCAAGTCCCATCGCTCGCACCAATTAATTATTGAAAACCGTGAATGCTAAGGCAGACACGGTTTTTTTGTTGCGTCCATACATAGTTTGAATATACAGAAAACTGTGATAAAATCACGCCGTTCGTATGTACAAAAATTCTATTAAGTGTTAAAATACGCTTAAAGACGTTAAATAAGGAGGACAGAATATGAAGCTGTTAAAAGTGGATTTTGTCGAAGATGCACTGAAAAAATCCATGGATTACATAAAATCAGGCTGGAACATCATACCTGAAAAAATCCCACTTGATAAAGCATATGGGAGGATACTCTTCAGCGATGCCGTAAGCGCAGAGGATGTTCCGAATTTCAATCGTTCTACGGTGGACGGATATGCAGTCAGATCCGCAGATACATACGGAGCATCAGAATCAGTGCCTACTCTGCTCGAGCTCAGGACAAGCGTGGAGATGGGCAAGATGGCTGAAACGTCAATAAAGAGCGGAGAGTGCGCATATGTTCCTACAGGCGGAATGATGCCAGAGGGTGCAGATGCAATGGTAATGATAGAGCACACAGAACTGTTTGGAGAGGGCGAAATAGCCATATATGAGCCGTCTGCATACAGGCAGGGAGTCACTCTGAGAGGAGAAGATGTAAGATCAGGAGATACTGTGCTCAAAAAAGGAACCAGGATACGGCCAAGAGAAATCGGAGTCCTTGCAGCAGCAGGCTACAGTGAAGTTGAGGTATTTCCTGAGCTGAGGATATCCATATTCTCTACTGGAGACGAGATAATAGATCCCGCAGAAAAATGCGAACCGGGGCTCGTGAGGGACATAAACGGGTACGGAGTAGGGGCCATGGCGCTTGAGCTTGGAATGAAGATAATGCGCCACAGGATAATAAAGGACGATGAGCAGCTCCTGACAGAGGCGCTCAGAGAAGCTTCAGAGGACAGCGACATAGTGGTGATGTCCGGGGGCAGTTCGCAGGGAGCAAAGGATTACAGCGAAAAAGTCATAGACAGCATGGGAAGTCCCGGGGTATTCACTCACGGCCTTGCGATAAAGCCGGGAAAGCCTACGATACTGGGAGCAGCAGACGGAGTCTGGTACATAGGTCTTCCGGGGCACCCAGTCTCAGCGATGATAGTATTTGACGTAATCGTTGCAGAGGCAATAAGAAACCTCAGAGCCGAAAAGCCACAGCCATATATATATGCAAGGATGAAGACCAACATAGCGTCATCGCCCGGGAAACAGACATACCTTCTTGCAAGGCTTATGGAAGAAGAAGGCGAATGGACAGCCGAGCCTGTGTATGGCAAATCAGGGCTGATAACCAGCCTGAGCAAGGCTGACGGATATATAGTCATAGACAAGAACTGCGAAGGGATTAGAAAGGATGAGATTGTCAGGGTAAGGCAATTAGGGTGATCTTATGGCAAAAAGAAATCTGTATCTTACTAACACGCCGATAGAAGAGGCAAAAAAAATATATGAAGACGCGCTCAGAGGATTGACGGGCGAATCAAAGAAAGAAAAAATCCCGGTTATACAAAGCCTTGGCAGGATCAGCTCAGGAGCTGTCCATGCAAGGCATTCATCTCCGCTGTACAACTGCGCCGCTATGGATGGTATAATGACAGTATCAGACTATACAAGGCAGGCAAGCGAGGAGGCGCCTCTCGTGCTTGAGGAGGGCAGCTTTGAGCAGGTTGACACGGGAGACCCTCTGAGAGATCCGTTTGACTGTGTGATAATGGCAGAGGATATAATAGAGAAGGATGGACATCTTGAAATAACAGAGCCGGCGCATCCGTGGCAGCATGTAAGGCCCATAGGCGAAGACATAGTAGCGACCGAGCTCATAATTCCATCAAATCATGAAATAAGGCCAATGGACATAGGCGTGCTTCTTTCGGCAGGAATAACTGAAATCGAAGTATACAAAAAGCTTACAGTCGGGATAATGCCGACAGGGACAGAGATGATAGAGCCTGATGCCGAGCCTCGCTCAGGAGACATAATAGAATCAAATTCAAGGGTATTTGAGGCGATGGTCACTCAGTGCGGAGCCTCTGCAGTAAGGATACCTCCCGTAAAGGACGATTACGATACCCTGAAAAAAGAGATAACAAGGCTCTCGCAGCTCTGCGACATCCTGATAATAAATGCAGGCTCGAGCGCAGGCAGGGAGGATTTTACATCCGCAATACTCAGAGAGCTTGGAGAAGTATTCGTGCACGGCATAGCCATAAAGCCTGGCAAGCCTGCGATACTTGCAAGGATTGGCAATGTTCCTGTAATAGGAATCCCGGGTTATCCGGTTTCGGCATATATAGTATTTGAAGAATTCGTAACTCCGCTGCTCATGAAGATGTCTCACAGAGAGAATGCGCAGGGCGATGTGATAGAGGCGCTGTCAACAAGAAGGATAGTCTCATCTCTAAAGCATCAGGAGTATGTGAGGGTAAAGGTAGGGAGCGTTGACGGCAAATTCGTGGCGACTCCGCTTTCAAGGGGCGCAGGAGCAGCCATGTCGCTCGTAAGGAGCGATGGATTCTGCATAATACCTCAGAACAGCGAGGGCGTGGAGGCAAACGAGACCGTAAGCGTAAGGCTCGTAAGACCAAAAAACGAGCTCGAAAAGACAATCGTAAGCATAGGCAGCCATGACATGATACTCGATATAATAAACGACATATCGGCAGTAAGGGCCGACGGATTTCAGCTTTCGAGCTCACATACAGGATCGCTTGCAGGGCTGATGTCGCTTAAAAAGGGAGAATGCCATCTTGCGCCAGTGCATCTCCTCAGTCCTGACGGCACCTATAATGCTGCCAGCGTTAAAAAAATGATCAAAGAGCCTGCAGCACTCATCAAAGGAGTGACCAGGATACAGGGTATAATGGTTCCCAAAGGCAATCCAAAAAACATAAAGGGAATAAGAGATCTGGAATCAGTGAGCTTCATAAACAGGCAGAGAGGAGCCGGGACAAGGCTGCTGCTTGATTACATGCTGGACATAGAGGGAATTGACAGAGACCTCATAAAAGGCTATGAGAGAGAGGCGACCACGCATATGGCAGTTGCAGCTGCAGTAAAAAGCGGTTCGTGTGACTGCGGCCTTGGGGTTTATTCTGCTGCATCGGCGCTTGGGCTTGATTTCATACCAGTAGGAGAAGAGGAATATGACTTTGCAGTCATGCAGAGGTATCTCGAGCTTGACAACATAAAGAAATTCATAAAGATGCTCAGAGGGCAGGAATTCAGCAGGAGGCTGGATGAGCTTGGCGGATATGGGCTTAAGAATACAGGGGAGGTAATTCTGATTGACTGATGACTTTGGAAGAAACATAAACTATCTCAGGGTGTCCGTGACTGATCTCTGCCAGTTCAGATGCATATACTGCATACCCGAAAACGGGATAAAGCAGCTAGATCACAAAGAGCTTCTGAGTCTCGAGGAGATCTATACCGTGATAAGAGAATTCACTATGCTCGGAGTGGACAAGATAAGATTCACAGGCGGAGAGCCGCTCGTTCGAAAAGGCATACTAGGCCTTGTGGAGAGCGTCTCAAGGCTTGAAAAGATAAAAGACATAGCCATGACGACAAACGGGGCGCTGCTTGAAAAAATGGCAGTACCTCTCAGAAAAAGTGGTCTTCACAGAGTAAACATAAGCCTAGATACCCTGAATGAAAAGAAGTTCAGGGACGTAACCCGCACAGGTGAGCTGAGCGAGGTCATAAGGGGAGTAGAAGCAGCAAAAAATGCCGGGCTTGGCGTGAAATTCAACGTAGTCCTGATGAAGGACTTCAATGACGATGAAATCAAGGATCTCATAGAGCTTACAAGGATATATGATGCGGACGTCAGGTTCATAGAGCTCATGCCTATAGGGGAAAATCAGGGATATGCAAAGGCCAACTTCATGGCCTGTGAGGAAATCCTCAAGGTCGCAGAGCTTCATCCGGTAGAATCCGATGATCCACATGCGCCGACCAGATATTACAGATATGGCAATGCAAAAGGCAGAGTGGGATTCATAACAGCTCTATCCTCTCATTTCTGCGGAGACTGCAACAGGATAAGGCTTACATCCGATGGAAAGCTCAAGCCATGTCTTCACAGCAACCAGGAAATTGACCTCAGGTCATCCATAAGAAGAAGCGAGGATCTGGGAGAGATAATAAGCTCTGCCATAAAGAGCAAGCCCGAAAAGCATTATCTTTCTGAAAATCGCATAATAGACAGAGGCATGAGCAGAATAGGAGGCTAAAGTGAAATTTACACATATGAATGTTCAGGGAAGAGGCCGTATGGTCGAAGTCAGCGACAAAGATATAACAAAAAGAAAGGCTCTGGCACATGCTCAGATAACCATGAAAAAAGAGACCTTCGATAAGGTCAGGGACGGCCAGATGAAAAAAGGCGACGTGCTCTCCGTAGCGCAGGTAGCCGGGATAACGGGCGCAAAAAAGACCTGGGACCTCATACCTATGTGCCATCCGCTGATGCTGACCGGAATAGACATCGAATTTGAATACGATGAAAAGCATAATGCGATACACATATATGCAACCGTGAGCAACGAGGGAAAGACAGGCGTAGAGATGGAAGCTCTCACTGCATGCTCGATTGCGGCGCTGACCATATATGACATGTGCAAGGCCGTCGACAAGGACATGGTAATCTCAGAAATATATCTCATAGAAAAATCCGGCGGAAAGAGCGGCCACTACAGGAGGAGTGAAGACAATGAATAAGGGAAAAGTGCTTTCTATAAATATATCAAAGAAAAAAGGAGAGATGAAGGAACCTCTTGCTGAGGGAAATTTCATCACAGACTTCGGTCTTGAGGGAGATGCGCATGCAGGAAAATGGCACAGGCAGGTCAGCCTGCTGGCTCAGGAATCCATAGACATAATGACCGCCCTGGGCGCAGAGGGACTGTGCTTTGGCAATTTTGCCGAGAACATAACCACGCAGGGAATAAAGCTCCATGAGATACCTGTAGGAAAGATAATAAGAATAGGCGAGACCCTGCATGAAGTGACCCAGATAGGCAAGGAATGCCATGCCGACCAGGGATGCGCCGTGGCAAGGCAGGTAGGAAAGTGCATAATGCCGACGCAGGGCATATTCACCAGAGTTATAAAGGGCGGTATAATAAGAGTCGGCGCTGATATTGAAATATTGGATGATCAGGATTAAGGGTGAGGAAATAATGATAAAATATGGAATAATAATCATAAGCGACAAGGGATCAAGAGGAGAGAGGCAGGATGGCTGCAGGGCCGTCATAGAGCAGAGCCTTCCTGAAGATATCTTCTCTCAGTCATACTACACCATAGTTCCGGATGAAACGGAGGATATCCAGAGAGCCATAAAGCACTGTAGCGATGACCTCGCTCTTGAGCTGGTGCTCACATCCGGAGGAACCGGATTTTCACAAAGAGACATAACCCCGGAGGCTACGCTTCCACTTCTCGAGAGGCTTACCCCGGGAATCAGCGAGGCCATAAGATACATGAGCCTTCAGATAACCCCAAAGGCCATGCTTTCAAGGGCGATTTCAGGAATGAGGGGAGAGACCCTGATAATAAACCTTCCGGGAAGCCCCAAGGCAGTACAGGAGTCCGTGGAATATATAAGAGGCCCGCTCGTGCATGGAATAGAGATAATGAAAGGCACGGCATCGGAGTGCGCGAGAAAATAAATTATTTACAAATTCAGAATATTATGCTAACATAGTATTGAGGTCCGAGTGTCACCAACTATACCGGTGACACCATTGGGTACTGAGGATGTTTCAGTGCCTCCCGTGTTTGGAAAGGTCCCGCATTGATTTGCGTGTCCTTTTTTTGTTTGCATAAAACATTAAAAAGGAAAACGCTGGAATAATTTGTATTTGCCAGAGAAAGGAAGAGTGCCATGAAAACAACTTATAATGGAAAGATGCTCAGGATAAATCTTACATCAGGCGAAATGAATGTAGAACAGCTTGATTTAGACCTTGCAAAAAAATTCATCGGAGGAAGAGGACTCGGAACCAAGATACTCATGGATGAGGGCGTAGCAAAGGTAGACCCGCTTTCTGAACAGAACAAGCTCATCTATATCACAGGACCTATGACAGGCGCAGCAGTTCCTACAGGCGGACGCTACATGGTAGTTACCAAATCGCCTCTGAATAACATGATAGCAAGCTCAAACTCAGGCGGGCAGTGGGGAGCACATCTCAAATATGCAGGCTGGGATGCGATAATAGTAGAAGGAAAGTCAGAAAAACCTGTATATCTCAATGTAGTAGATGAAAAAGTGGAGATTCTTCCTGCAGAAGACATGTGGGGAAAAACCTCAGAAGATGTAGATGACCTTCTAAAGGAAAGACATCCAAAATGTTCAGTGCTTAACATAGGTCCAGCAGGAGAGAGACAGTCGCTCATAGCTGCAATAATGAACGACAAGGACAGAGCTGCAGGACGTGGTGGAGTAGGCGCAGTAATGGGCTCAAAGAACCTCAAGGCCATATCCGTAACCTCAACTAAAAAAGTGATGGAGCCATTTGACGAGGAAGCTCTCAAAGAAGCTACCAAAGACGCAAACCACAGAATAAAAGAAAACGGAGTTACAAGCGCAGGGCTTCCGACATACGGAACGGCAGTACTTGTAAATATCATAAACAATGTTGGATCGCTTCCTACAAACAACTGGCAGGAATCATACTATCCTGACGCAGACAAATTCTCAGGAGAAACATTAAAAGAAGATTTCCTTGAAAAACAGGGATTCTGTCACAGATGCCCTATCGGATGCGGCCGTGTAATAAAGCTAAACGATAAAATAATGGGCGGACCGGAATACGAGCCACTCTGGGCATACGGTTCAAACTGTGGAGTTTCAGATCTCAAAGCAATTTCAGAGGCGAACTACTGGTGCAACGAATACGGCCTTGACGCAATATCAGCGCCATGTACCATAGCAGCTGCGATGGAGCTCTATCAGAAGGGATATATCAAAGAAGAAGAATGCGAAGGCGTGCCTCTCGTATGGGGAAGCAGCGAGGCCATAGTAGAGTGGACAAGGCGCATGGGAGCATGTGAGACCGAGCTTGGAAAACTCATGTCAGAAGGCTCATACAGGCTTTGCGAGCACTATGGACATCCAGAGATATCCATGTCAGTAAAAAAACAGGAAATGCCGGCATATGACGCACGTGGAATCCAGGGTATAGGAATCACTTATGCAACCAGCAACAGAGGCGGATGCCACGTAAGAGGATATCTGATCTCTCCTGAGATACTTGGAATGCCAGAGCAGCTGGACAGACTTGCCATAGAAGGCAAGGCGGTGTGGGCAAAGATATTCCAGGATCTGACTGCAGTAATCGACTCCATGGGAATGTGCCTGTTCACCTCATTTGCACTTGGAGCACCACAGTATGCGGCGCTTCTCAATGCAGGAACAGGAACAGAGCATACCGTAGAATCCATTCTCGAGGCAGGAGAGAGAATTTACAATATAGAGCGTATGTTCAACAAAGAAGCAGGAATGAAACCTGAAGATGACAGGCTTCCAAAGCGTCTTACAGAGCAGCCTATAGTTAATGGACCATCCAAGGGAGAGATAAGCAGGATAGATATAACTCTTCCAGAGTACTATGCGGCGCGCGGATGGGTAGATGCATTCCCTACAGAAGAGACCATAAAGCGTCTTGGACTGTAATAAGGCAAAGATTATAAGGAGAGAAAGATGATAGAAGTAAGGCTTTTTGCAACCTTCAGAGAAGGACGCGAAAAAATCCTGTTCATGGAGCCAGAAAAATTTTCAAAGGTTTCAGATGTGCTGGATTACCTTAATATCCCTCACGCGGATGTAGCAATATGTCTCGTGAACGGCATGCACTCCAGCCTGGACAAGGAACTGAAGGACGAGGATGTCCTCGCGCTCTTTCCGCCAGTCGGAGGAGGATAGAAAAACACCCCCTTAATGTAATAAACCCGGAAAAGGACTGTGTCTCAGGATGCAGTCCTTTTTTGCACAAAAGCAGCAGCTTTTTTTCAAAAAATCCTGTTGACAAGTCTGATGAAATAGCATAAAATAATAAAACATAGTAAACATATGAAAATAGTAGGAAAAGGAGTTATTTATGCAAAATACATTTCTATCAGGGTACCTGTTACTCGGAAGCTTCAACACGGTATTATTTTTACTCATTCTCTTTGCAACCTTCTTCATCAACAAAAAGATGCAGCAGAAAAAGATCAGCTTTACACTTCGTATGATAGTCTCAATCGCTATGGGACTGGCAATCGGCGGAGCAATACAGCTTATGGCAGGTTTTCCTGAAAAACCATCTGACATAGCTTGGGTAAAAGAGGTCACCTCATGGTATGGGCTCTTTGGAAACGGATTCATGGATCTTCTTAAGATGATCGTAGTTCCGATCGTGTTCCTGTCAATCGTAAAGGTTATCACGGGCATGAAGGGAAAAGGCCTTGGAAAGCTCACAGCAAAGACCGTGGCAATGCTTATCCTGACAACGATGCTTGCAGCAGCAACAGGGATAATCGCAGGAAATATATTTAATATTGGATCCGGCATGCAGCTCGCCTCAGACTCAGAGCTTCAGCTCAGAGAAGTGACCACCATAGTAAAGACCCTCAGGGACCTTCTGCCATCCAATCCATTTGCAGCCATGGTAAACGGCAACGTGGTCGGAGTAATAATATTTGCGGCATTTACAGGATTTGCAGCAAGAAGAATGAGCGCAAAGGACAATGAAAATGTCCAGGCCTTCATAAAATGGATAGAAGGCGCCTACAGCATAATAAACAGCATCGCGATGACGATAATAAAGCTCATGCCTTACGCAGTGACAGCCATGATGGCAAACACTATAGCGAGCAACGGCCTGTCATCGGTAGTACTTGTAATGGATTTTATGATTGCACTCTATACAAGCGTGGCAATTATGTTTATAATACATCTTATAATAATATCTCTTAACGGAATAAATCCGGCAAGATATATAAAGGACGCATTCGCACCTATCGCACTTGCATTCACATCAAGATCAAGCCTTGGAACGCTTCCTGTAACGATAGAGACGCTCATGGAAAAATTCGGGCTCGATGAAGGAAGCGCAACGCTCACAGGAAGCCTTGGAGCCAACATGGGAATGAACGGATGTGCCGGCATATATCCTGCGCTTGCGGTAGTTACAATTGCCAACATGACCGGAATGCAGATGGATATCTCCTTCTATGTCATGCTTCTCATAGTGATAGCTATAAGCTCACTTGGGATAGCAGGCATACCGGGAACGGCGACTATAGCGCTGGCACTTACCCTTTCAGGGATGGGAATGGGTGAATATTTCCCTCTTCTTGGAGGAATAATCGCGATAGACCCAATCCTCGACATGGGAAGGACCATGCTGAATGTAAACGGAACCATCACTACCGCAATAACGGTTTCAAAAAGATAATTAAAGATCAGGGAGAGTTATATGGCAGATTCAAAGAAGATACTGATTGTCGAAGATGAAGAAAAAATAGCTGAAGCCATTGAGGCATATCTCAAAAACTCAGGCTATGAGACCAGCAGGGCATCAAATGGACGAGATGCCATTACTATATTCGAAAAGAAAATGCCGGATCTTGTGATACTCGATCTCATGCTCCCTGAGATATCAGGAGAAGAAGTCTGCAGGCACATAAGGAGGACATCCAGGACCCCAGTCATAATGCTTACTGCAAAGGTAACTGAAAATGACAGAGTTCAGGGGCTGGACATAGGGGCCGATGACTACATCACAAAGCCCTTCAGCCCGAGAGAGCTTGTCGCAAGAGTAGCCGCGATACTGAGAAGGTCCAGCGAAAAAGATCCGCTCTTCAGCAAGATGAGCTGGAACGATTCAGATCTTGAGATAGATATCAGCGCATCTACCGTAAGGAAAAGCGGAATCAGCGTAAGCCTCACCCCGAGCGAGTACAGGATACTGCTCGCCCTCATAAAGCACCCGGGGAGGACCTTCACCCGCGAAGAGCTTATTGGGATATCTCTTGGAGATGACTATGACGGATATGACAGGATAGTTGATTCGCATATAAAAAATCTAAGGAGCAAGATAGAGACAGACAGCGCGAATCCTCAGTATATACTGACAGTAAGAGGAATCGGATACAAATTTGGTGCTTGATAAAAACATGGGAAGAGGAAACTAATGAAAATCTCTATCAAATTAAAACTGATAATTTCATATGTCACGATATCTGTCATAATAGTGTCATCTTTTCTGGCAGCTTCCAATCTCATGCTCGAGCGGCAGTTTCAGAAATACGTTACTCAGAATCAGGAGCAGCTCAATCTTGAGATAGTAAACCAGATCGCAAAGGAATTTGAGAAGACGGGGATTCCAGACGAGCAGTTTCTGACGGCTCTGGGCGAAAACGCCCTGGACAGAGGCATCGTGCTCATGGTAAATGACACAGAGGGCAAAGAGATATTCTGCATGAGCTGCATGAACACCGAGGAATGCGAGAACATGATCATGTCGATGGAGCAGACCATGGTAGAGAGATACCCCAACTGGAGCGGGGAATATACGGAAAAGACCTATCAGATATCAAGCGGCGAGGTGACATATGGCACAGCGGTGCTTGGATATTACGGCCCATTCTACTACAATAACCAGGATCTCGAATTCATAGACATGCTCAACCGGATATTCTTTGCAATCGCCCTCATATTCCTCATAATAGCGGCAGCACTGGGATATATAATGGCAAAAAGGATTGCAAAGCCAGTCGAGGACGTTATCCTCAAGACTGCAGAGATAGGCAGGGGAAGGTATCATGAACGTGTAGAATGCGACTCTGACATAAAAGAGCTCAACAATCTGGTAGGCAGCGTAAACAACCTTGCAAACAATCTTGAGATGCAGCAGAGCATAAAAAAGCGTATGGCAGGAGACTTTGCCCACGAATTCAGGACCCCTCTCACGTCGCTTCGGATAAACATGGAGGGCATGATCGACGGGATACTTGAGACAGACAACGAAAGGCTAGAGGGCTGCCTGGATGAGATAAACCGCCTCACGAGGATGGTATCAGACATAGACAAGCTGGTAGAGATCGAAAGCGAGAGCCTCGTCCTCAACATGGAAAGCTTCAACCTCAACTCAGTAGTAGAAAATGCTATAAAGACCTTTGAGGGAGAGGCTAAAAAGAAGAATATCAGCTTTGAATTCAGCGAAGCGCCTCAGGAGATAATAGCGGACAGGGACAAGATGAGCCAGGTATTTGTAAACCTCATCTCAAATGCCGTAAAATATACGGACTCAGGAACCATAAAAATAAGTTTTGACAAGAGGTCGGATATGCTTGAGATAAAGATAAGAGACACCGGGATAGGAATCTCAGAAAAAGACCTTCCTCACATCTTTGAGTATCTTTACAGGAGTGACGAATCGAGAAGCAGGAACACCGGAGGCTCAGGCATAGGGCTCTCCATAGTGAAATCTATAATAACGGCCCATGCCGGCAGGATATACGTGCAGAGCGAGCCCGGAAAAGGAACTGAATTTACCATAGAAATGAACCTTTGAGAAAAATCTCAGAGGTTTTTTTCAATCTTCATATAATCTACACAATAGGATGGTAAAATCTATATATAAAATAAGATCATTGAATGGAGAGGATGCTATGCAAACCCAGAGCGTAAAACTGAAGATTGGCAACATGACCTGCAACGGATGCGAGAAAAGGATAGAATCAAGGCTGGGAAGAATGGACGGCGTAATCAGCGTAAAAGCCAGCTACAAAAATTCTTCGGCCACAGTCGAATACGATAGCGAAAAGGTAGAGCTTCCTGAGATAAGAGGAGTCCTCGAGCGTATGGGCTATACTGCAGGCGAGGGCAATGTCCTTTCAAAGCTGGCAGAGATAGCGGCAGTAGCGGCCGTTATGGCAGTGATATACATGATTGCAAGGATTACAGGCCTCATATATGTCTTCAACTATTTTCCCACTGCACAGGCAGGAATGGGATATGCAGCGCTCTTCATGATCGGAGTCCTGACATCTGTACACTGCATAGCGATGTGCGGAGGCATAAACCTCTCCCAGAACGTATCGGGGCATGTTCCCCTGCTTGAGGAGAAAAAGAAAACCCAGGCTGTGATGCCGGGACTCAAGTACAACCTCGGGAGAGTAGTGTCATATACGGTGATAGGAGGTCTGGCAGGAGCCCTGGGCTCAGCAGTCAGCTTTTCGGGATCGGCAAGAGGGGCAGTGCTCATATTTGCGGCGGTATTCATGATGATAATGGGCATCAACATGCTTGATATCATACCGGGACTCAAAAGATTCAATCCCAGGATGCCACGATTCATCTCAGATCGGATCTCAAACAGGATAAGCTCAGGAAAGGCCTCGAATGCGCCCTTCTATGTAGGACTTCTCAACGGCCTGATGCCATGCGGCCCGCTTCAGACGATGCAGCTTTATGCACTGTCTACAGGATCAGCCCTTGAGGGAGCAATATCCATGTTCATGTTCAGTATTGGTACATTTCCACTTATGTTTGGATTAGGAGCAGTGAGTACTATGTTAAGTAAAAAATTCAAGAAAAGAATGATAACGGTAAGCGGAGTTCTGGTAGTGGCACTTGGGATATTCATGTTCCAGAGCGGCATGAGCCTCACAGGCACAGGGTTTGCACAAGACGGTGATACAGCTGCAGCGGCAGCCTCAGGCACAGTGGTAGAGAATGGAATACAGACGGCTACGACTCAGGTAGGTCCGGGGAGCTATGAGCCTATAGTGGTTCAAAAGGGAATCCCGGTAAAATGGATAATAAATGTAGACGAGGAAAGCCTCAACGGATGCAACAATGAGATAATAGTACCTGAATACGGCCTTAATCTCAAGCTGCAGCCGGGAGAAAATATCCTGGAATTCACTCCGGATAAAACAGGCAAATTCAGCTACAGCTGCTGGATGGGAATGATAAGAAGCTCCATAACGGTAGTTGATGATCTTTCTGCAGGCATAGATACACAGGCCATACCTGAAAGCGAAGGATACCAGGGCTCAGTGTCATCTTCAGGAGCATGCTGCGCTGCAGGAATAAACAGCTGATAGTATAAAGATTCAGAGCTAAAAATATATAGATTCAGAAAGAGGAAACCATGAAAAGAGAAGTCTTAAAAATATCAGGAATGACATGTGCAGCCTGCTCAGCAAGAATAGAAAAAGTCGTCTCAAAAATTGAAGGAGTAGAAAGCGTAACTGTAAATCTCACCACAGAAAAGCTCTCAGCATATATTGACGAAGAAGTCGCAGACGTACAGAAGATAAAGGCCGCTGTCGAAAGAGCGGGATTTGGATGGTCAGAGTTAAAAGAAGGAAGCCAGCAGGCAGATGAGGATCGCCAGAAGAAAGAAAGAGAAATCAATCTGCTCTGGAAGAAATTCATAGTCTCAGCGGTGTTCTCACTGCCGCTGCTCTATATATCCATGGGCTCCATGCTCAGCTTCCTCAGTTTCCTTCCGATACCAGAGTATCTTGAGCCAATGGATTATCCGCTCAATTTTGCCCTTGTGCAGATACTTCTAACAATACCGGTACTCATAGCAGGCAACAGGTTCTATGTAGTGGGATTTAGGGCAATACGCATGAAAAGCCCCAACATGGACAGCCTTATAGCCATGGGAACGACGGCAGCTCTCATATACAGCCTTTATTCCACATGGCAGATATATCAGGGCAAAATGGGATTCGTAGAAGGACTCTACTTTGAGACGGCTGGCGTCATAATAACGCTCATACTTCTGGGAAAATCCATGGAGGCAGTGTCAAAGGGAAGAACCTCAGAGGCGATCAAGAAGCTGATGGGGCTTGCGCCAAAGACAGCAACTGTAATCAAGAACGGAAAAGAAATAGAGATATCGATAGATGAAGTCGAAGAAAATGACATAGTGCTTGTAAAACCTGGCGCAAAAATCCCTGTGGACGGAGAGATAACCGAAGGCTTTACATCGGTGGATGAGTCCATGCTCACAGGAGAAAGCATGCCTGTAGACAAGAAGGTTGGAGACAGCGTGTTTGCAGCCACCATAAACAAGAACGGCCTCATAAGATTCAGAGCAACCAAAGTAGGCGACAACACAGCCCTTGCCCAGATAATAAAGCTCATCGAAGACGCGCAGCAGTCCAAGGCGCCTATAGCTCAGATGGCAGATATTGTATCAGGATACTTTGTACCGACCGTCTTCGTAATAGCTATTGCTTCATTTGCACTGTGGATGATAAGTGGAGAGACGCTCAGCTTCTCACTCACTATCTTTGTATCCGTGCTTGTCATAGCCTGCCCATGTGCGCTTGGACTTGCGACTCCTACAGCGATAATGGTAGGGACAGGCAAGGGCGCCGAAAACGGGATACTCATAAAAGGCGGAGAAGCACTCGAGACCACCCACAAGATAGACACGATAATATTTGACAAGACCGGAACCATCACAGAAGGAAAGCCGACAGTCACAGATATAATAACCACAGGCACAGTGGACAGCGACAGCCTTCTCCAGATTACGGCCTCAGCCGAAAAAGGAAGCGAGCATCCGCTTGGAGAAGCTATAGTAAAGAGCGCCGAAGACAAAGGCCTGGAACTGTATCAGATAGAGCATTTCGAGTCCATAACCGGACAGGGAATAAATGCCACTATCCAGGGAAAACAGCTGCTCATAGGAAACATAAGGCTAATGCAGGAGATGGACATCGCTGTCGAAGCGGTCCTGAAGGACGCAGACACGCTTGCCGCTCAGGGAAAGACTCCGATGTATATAGCACTTGACAGAAAGCTTGCAGGAATAATCGCGGTAGCGGACGTAGTAAAACCAGGAAGCGCAAAGGCAGTAAAAAAGCTCATGGAAATGGGCATCGAAGTGGCCATGATCACAGGCGACAACAGGCGAACGGCAGAGGCCATAGCCAAACAAGTAGGAATAACGAGAGTGCTGTCCGAGGTGCTTCCTCAGGATAAGTCAGGAGAGGTCAAAAAACTCCAGCAGGAGGGCAGACGCGTAGCCATGGTAGGCGACGGCATCAACGACGCCCCGGCGCTCGTACAGTCAGACATCGGGATTGCCATAGGATCAGGCACGGACGTGGCGATGGAATCCGCAGACATAGTCCTTATGCACAGCGACCTGATGGATGTTGTGACCGCAATACAGCTTTCAAAGAGCACCATAAGAAACATAAAGCAGAACCTGTTCTGGGCATTCGCATACAATGTGGCAGGGATACCTCTGGCGGCAGGAGTGCTCCACATATTCGGAGGACCGCTCCTCAACCCTATATTCGCAGCCGCGGCAATGTCGCTCAGCTCCGTATCAGTGCTTTCAAATGCGCTTAGACTAAGAAGATTCAAGGTATCAGCTTAAATAAAATTCAAACTGAAGATTCAGGCATGGAAAGGGAAACCAATGAAAAGAAAAACAAAGATAGCCGCAATTTCTTTAATATCAGCAATAGCGCTCGCAGGATGCCAGCAGACAGATGTCCTTGGAAACAAGGCCCAGGACAGCTTTGGAAAGATAATAGAGAGCCAGCAGCAAATAATCACGCAGCCGCAGGACGCTGCGGGCAGCGAATTCACATCATATATGCTCACCGCGCCGGACGGGAGCTCAGGATTCTTCTGGGGAAAAAACACTGGAATAAGCGTGGATGCCCAGCCGTTCATAGATGCCGGTCTTGACATCTCAAAGCTCGATCCGCAAAATCTGGTTGAAGGAAAGCTTATAGTGTCAGTAGAAAACCCTGGATATGAAGAAAAATCAGACGACCCTTCACAGGAATTCAGCAGCTTTGTAAGCAGCGCGAGAGACTCAGTAGGATATCATGCCCCTATGGATCACTTCGGGATAAAGCTTGGAAACGGCAACATGTTTGAGTGGGCGCAGGATACAGCTTCAAATGACAAGGACATAGTATTCGTGCTTGATCCGGAATTCATAGGCCAGTACGGAGCAGATGTTGCAAATATAGAGGGATGGCTATATGCAGATGTAGAAGTGATGGACGAGGATGGAAAAAAAGTTACAGTAAAAAAACTCCTCAAGCCATTTGACCTCGAGTAATGAGATTCACTGCAGCAATCCATATTGCGGCAGGTTTGCAAAAATGATATAATGACATTAATTGGTAGTGTAAAGTTCGTTATGAAAAAGCGATTTAAAAGGATTGCCAGATTTTGTATCCGATCTTTAAAATATAATGATGTGCGAAGCACCTGAATTCGGTTTTTTTTGCACAACAAAAGGATCTTAACCACCCTTGAATTTTCAAAAAATAATGCTGTTTCTCTTTTGTGTGGGATTGGATTTTTAGTTTAGCATCATTTTTCTCAATTTCAAGGGCAAGCCAAAATCAATGTATTGATTTTGATGGTCAACTGGCTTGATTCTCTTTGGCTTCTTCCTGCATTTTCAGTATGCTTTGTTGCCCAAGGTAGATTAGCAGCTGCCATTTTCCGGGCATGTTTTCTGCTTTATCAAGCATTTCGTGTGTATTTAATACCTGATTGTTAAATCTGGAGTGTCTTCTCAGAAAGTTGTAGTAGGCTACCCACAGTGACACGGAGTAATTTGCTCCTTCAAAATTGTCGTAGCCGCAGGTGCATCTGTATGTTTCTTTGAAGGTTCTGTTTAATCTCTCTACTACTTGCTTGTATGGTCTGTATTCTTTTGATACTGCATCATCGTTTGCAAGCCCAATGACCTGTGTGATGTCAAATTCCAGGGGGTTTTCCTGAAGGGAAAACTGCTGTGCGGCGAGTGGATAGGCACTGTACCCGTCTGCTATGAACTTGAAGTTGTCTGTTACTTTGTGGATTCCTCTGAAGGCTTTTCTCATGGCCAGTATGCATGGGCCTACGCTTCTGCTTGCTGATACCTGGTAGCCTATCACTGATTTTGAAGCGGCATCCATGATAAACCAGATGTATCCTTTGATGCCTCGTACTTTTATGTAGGTTTCATCGGCGATAAATGTTTCTGATTTTTCGTAAGGGTAGCTATCTATGAATGGCTTGATTAAAAGCGCAGCTGTTCTGCAGTAGTTGGATACCATTGTGTGGGAGATCCTTATTCCGTAAAGATCTTCAAGGGCCTGGGCTGTTTTTCGTAATGAGAGTCCAAGATTAACATGAAATGTAAGGCACAGGGACATGATATGTGCGTTTTGTTTTCTAAACTTCAGTGAGGATGAGTTCTTTGGAAGGGATTTTAAATCCATCTCAAAGAAATCTACGGTGAATTCCCGGTAGATGTAATGGAGTTTGTATTTGTATTTTTCTTTTTTATCTAGGTTTTCCGGATCTACTTTTTTCAGGTTGTTGAGATAGTACTTGCACTTTTGATTGGTGCATTTATGTATGCTAAAAAAGGTCCTGTCTCTTTTAGGGACAAGGCTGTGACTGCAATGAGGGCATTTGAGTTTTAATGGTTTGGTAACTCTTTTTCCGGTGGAAAATGTCTGGCTGCATATCTTGCACTGGTACTGGCCGTTGTCTCCGTTGTTATCGTAAATATAGTGATGCGGAGCATTGCATACTGGACATGATATTTCTTCTGGTATGGTTCTTCCGTTCCTGCGCTGAACTGGTTTTATCTTCTTCTGATATTTCGATTCGTAGTATGACAGAAGAAACTGCCAGTCCTGTTTGATGAATGGCTGGATTATTGGAAGTTGGTCTGTCTTGAATTTTTGATATTTTGGTGAGTGGGTATCGTCATGCGCCCACTGACCTAATGGAATATATTTTGAAATAAATAGTACTAAAAATCGAATTTGTTGATTTTGGTATTGAATTACATGTAGTAAATGAGTTATAATTTGAGACATAACAATGGCACCCTTGCCTTTCTGTTTTATTTGTTGTGTTGGAACTCAAATTATATCAGAAAATGGGGGGTCATTGTTTTTTTATTTAAAAAAACAGTGAAAACCTTTGAATATATAGCAATATTAAATAAAATAGGGGTGTAAAACTTTACACTACCCATTAATTGAAGGAGGAATTAACATGAAGACAATACTAAATGTAGAGGGAATGATGTGTTCACACTGCGAGAACAGAGTAACCACAGTTCTTTCAGCAATCGAAGGCGTAACCTCAGTGGCAGTGGATCTTGAAGCAAAGACTGTTACCGTAGAGCACTCTGAAAGCGTGAGCCTTGATACTCTTAAGAACGAAATCGAAGATCAGGGATATGACGTAATAGGATAATTGAAGATAGAAATTTAAAATAACAAAAAAAAAGCGACTAGTTCGCTTTTTTTATTTGTCTTGCACATACTCGTGTGGGCGCTCTACATAATCTTTAACCTTGTATTCACCGATGCTTTCATATTTTCCGGCTACAGTAGAGGATGTTCCTTGAGATGCCCATACCAGAGCATTCCTTACATATGCGGAATGTGTTTTAAAAAGCTCATGGTTCACTTCAAACCCGAGATGTTTTGCAAGCAAGACCGCAAATACAATACAAGTCCGAGTGTTGCCCTCTCTGAAGGGATGTATCTGCCAAATTGTCGCTATAATTCTTTCTAAACGAAATACGACATTGCTATCGTTATTTTCTGTCCTTTTCAACTTTTTTACTTCTTTCATCACAGCATCAAGTTCTTTTTTTATTTGCTTTGGGAACGTGTACCTAACCGTATCTCCTCCCAGCACATCCTCATACTTTGCAATTTGAATTGTGCGAAATTCTCCCGCCCAATCATAAATTTGACCAAATATATTAAGATGAATATCTTGTAGCGTTTTAGTATCAAACACTTTATAAGCCTGATTATAGAGTGCAAGCATAGATAAGTTGGTTATATCCGCCTCGGCTCTACTTAGTAAATCGCGGTCTTTGATATTCGCTAGATTTTTTAGTATATCTATATCATCGTATAAATAAGGATCTTTCATTTTACACCTCCGCCGCAAAGCCGTACATATTCAGTGTTGATTTAAAAATTGAAATAAATGATTCATCTCCGGCTTTCCACTTATCAATGTTCTGTTGAGCTGTTTCACTGGCATGTACACCTTCAATTGCATTCAATGCATTGGCAAACGCAACACTACGTTCCTTTTGTACACTGCTTAAAGAGTCCATACCGCATGATAATTTTAGCAATATTAGATGTCTGGCAATACTTTTATCAATAAGCTTGGCTGCTTGTTCAAGCACGCTTAAGCGTGCTTGAATTTGAGCGAGTTGTAATTTGTATTTTTTACTAAGCTCTACTTGTTCCTTTATAGTATCTATCTCATTTTCTTTCAAATACCTACTTCTTATCTTTCCATCTATTCTATTTTGAAGATAATAATATTGTTTTTCTTTAATAGTTTTCTTAGAAATATATCCCTCCGGAAGAGAAGGTAGTATTTGCTCTATTTTATTTTTCTGGAGCAGAAGTTCGTTATATTCATTTATAATAATATCTGACATCTATATCACCTCACTATATTAATATCTTTTATTATTCATTATATCATGCGTTAACCTAATTTATCAATATAATATTTATTTATAGGTTAAATCGGGCATGGAGGCTTACGCACACTTTCTTGATATTTGCATGCTGAGTTTTTTGGGAGCGAAAGAAAGACCGATGGCTGTGCCATCGGTCTGAAGCAATACTTTATATTATTTCTAAATTCTCTTAGTTAACAGCACGACTGTCTCTACGTGTTTCGAGATGAGGGGATAGCTATCAAAACTTCGTTCTCAACCCCTATGGTTAAGGGGAACATATCCACACTCGTAGTTGGAAACATATCCAACATTGGCTCTCGTTTGTGGGAAGATATCAACGGTTTTGTCTGTTCGTGAGAACATATCAACTCAAATCATTTCATGGTTAATCCCTTATCAATGGCTTCCTGAATAATCTTATGACAACATACCCCCAAAGGATTGTTTTCCTTACAAAGCGAATTTTTCATTGCTCCAGTTATGGCATTTACTTCTTTAACGGTTTTCGCACCATGCTTTACAACTGCTTCAATTACCTGATCTTCTGTGACTTTGCTGCAATAACAAGCATACTTAGGATCTGCATCTTTCTTAAACCAGATAGGAACCCTAACTTGGTCTTTTAAGAATTTTATTTCTTTATCTAAGTTATAGTAAATAACGTCGCAGTCCTCATTCATGCATATCTTATATTGATCTCCATCAAATGCATTACGATAATCATCTGTCACCAAGTGTTCAACGGTTATCCTACTAACTGTTACTCCTTCATTATTACAGACAGGGCAACTCTCCTTTGTTCTATTTAAATTTTGTGTGATACATTCACAGCAACATTCATCAATAACTTTCAATTAAATAACCTCCATATCTTTAAAACCATTTAATTCAAGGTAAATCCCAACCAATTTTCATTTATAGTTTTTAAATTAAAAAATATGTAAGCGCATAAGACATGTGTTACAGAAAGAAATAAAAAAAGAGAAGTAACTCGGTATAATTTTTTGTGACGAGCAAAAAGAAAGCCGAGGAACTTCTCACATGAGAATTATAACGGAGGAAATGTATTATAGGCAACGACTTTGTGAGTATGCCAAGAAATATAGTGTAAGCAAAGCAGCACGAAAGTACCAAACCAATCGCCAGTTTGTATATCGTCAATTGGCTCGCTACGATGGGACAGCGAAAAGTTTGGCGCTTCGTTCCAGACGTCCTATACACTCACCTAGGGCGCATCGGAAGGAAGAGTTGGCTCTCATTCAACGGATGCTCAAGCGAAATGGGAAATACGGATTAGCAGAAGTGTATGTCCGCTGTCAAAGTAAAGGCTATCAAAGAAGTTTTGGAAGCATGTGTCGTCAGATACGTCAGCAAGGCTACAAGAGGCCCAAGAGGCAGCGCCAGAGCTATACGACATATAAGAAAGAGACAGGAAGCTACCCCGGTGAGAAAGTACAAATCGACATAAAATATGTCCCACGAAGCTGTATACGTTTTCCGAGTTATGGAAAGAATTACTATCAAATTACAGCGATTGATGAATATAGTCGTAAGCGAATTTTACGAATCGTAGATGAAAAAAGCACGTATGAAACGAGCAAATTCCTCCGAGAACTGGAAGGTGAGTTAGGTTTTTCCATCCATACCATTCAAACGGATAATGGAACGGAATTTGCTCAAGATCAAGAGCAAACGAGGAAATCGAGCCTCTTTGAAAAGACTGCTCAAGAGTTAGGAATACGAATTAGGAGAACCAGGCCCTATTCTCCTTGGCAGAATGTACGAGTAGAAAGAAGCCACAGAGAAGATCAAAAAATAGTGTATGATCGAGAAATATTCAGAAGTTTAAGACAATTAAAAGAAAAACTATCCAAACATGAAAGAAGATATAACTCCACAGCTAAGTATGTGTTAGGATTTAAAAGTCCAAATCAATTAGTCACCGAATACTTTTCTTCAAGGTGTAACACATCTCTTGTCAGTTAAGATTTATAGTTTTTAAATTAAAAAATACCCCTTGATTGTATCGTCAATTATCGGTATCATTCAAGGGGTGAATAGGAAAAATAGTTTATAGATTCTTTACATTCAAAGCTCTAAAAGCATTTAATACTGCGATAATAGTTACACCTACATCTGCAAATATAGCTGCCCACATAGTAGCTATTCCAAAAGCACTCAAAATAAGAACAATTATTTTTATTCCAATTGAAAATACTGTGTTTTGATGAGCAATTCTTAATGTTTTCTTAGAAACTTTTATTGCTGTGGCAATTTTCGAAGGTTCGTCGGTCATAATTACAATATCCGCAGCTTCAATTGCCGCATCAGAACCTAAACCACCCATTGCTATACCAATATCTGCACGGGCTAAAACAGGAGCATCATTGATTCCGTCACCTACAAAGGCAAGTTTACCCTTTGCAGATTTCTGTGCTAATAATTCCTCTACCTTTTCAACCTTATCTCCTGGTAGTAACTCGGAGTATACCTTATCTAATCCAAGCTGCTTAGCAACCTTTGATGCAACATTTTTTGTATCACCTGTTAGCATAACAGTTTGCTTAATTTTAGCTTCCTTAAGTTCCATAATTGCCCGAGCTGAATCTTCTTTAGCTTCGTCTGCAATAACGATATAACCTGCATACTTGTCATCAATCCCAACGTGTACAACAGTTCCAACAACTTCACCTTCATAGCAAGGTATATTCAACTTTTTCATAAGTTTAATATTACCCGCTGAAACCTTTTTACCATCCACTGTTGCAATAACACCATGACCTGATACCTCTTCTACATCTGAAATACGTCCATTGTCAATTTCCTTGCCATAGGCTTGTTTTAAGGAATTGGAAATTGGATGGTTTGAATAACTTTCTGCATATGCAGTTAATTCTAATAACTCTTCCTTAGAAACTCCTTCTGGATGAACTTCTTGTACATTAAACACCCCCTTTGTAAGTGTTCCGGTTTTATCAAATACTATGATTTCAGCTTCTGCTAATGCCTCTAAATAATTACTACCTTTGACTAAAATACCCTTTCTAGATGCTCCACCTATTCCACCGAAGAAACTTAAAGGAATAGAAACTACAAGAGCACATGGGCAAGAAACTACTAAGAACGTTAATGCTCTATATATCCAGTCGCTAAATGTTGCCCCATCTATAACAAGAGGCGGAATAATAGCAAGGAAAACTGCAATAATTACAACAATTGGAGTATAGTATCTTGCAAATTTCGTAATGAATTGTTCTGATTGTGATTTTTTACTACTTGCATTTTCAACTAAATCAAGAATCTTACTTACTGTAGATTCTCCATATTCCTTTGTAACTTCTGCAGTAATAACTCCATTAACGTTGATGCATCCACTTAGGATTTCATGCCCTACTTCTACCTCACGCGGAACAGACTCACCTGTAAGTGCTGATGTATCAACCATTGAATTTCCCTCAATTACCTTACCATCAAGAGGAACTCTTTCCCCAGGTTTAATTACGATTATATCACCAATTTGTACTTCATCAGGGTCAACTTTTATAACTTCATCGCCCCTTTTAACATTGGCATAATCTGGTCGTATGTCCATAGCATCTGCAATTGATCTTCTTGACTTATCAACTGCGTAACTTTGAAACAGCTCACCAACTTGATAAAACAGCATAACTGCAATACCTTCTGGATACTCACCGATTAACATTGCACCAATAGTAGCAATAGACATTAAAAAGTTTTCATCAAAAACTTTACCTTTAAAAATATTTCTAACAGCTCTTTTTACTATATCTCCACCTACAATAATATAACTGATTAGATATAGAGCAATATTTAACCACTCAATATTTGTATCAATTACTATGGCGACAATAAAGAATATTGCACCAATGATTATTCTCCAAAGACGGTTTTTCATGTTCTTACTCCTCCTTTATGCTTTTTTCATAACAGTGTCAGGTTCAATCTTCTTTACGATTTTTTCTGCCTCTTGTACAATTGTAGGCATCTTCTCATCTTCACCCTCAATAACAAGTTTTTGTGTCATAAAGTTTACAGTGGCTTCCTTCACACCATCAAGCTCATTAATAGCTTTTTCCATTTTTGCCGCGCAATTTGCACAATCCAAACCTTCAAGTATAAATTTCTTTTTCATTATTAAATCCTCCTAAATATTATTTGTAATTTTATTTTGAATACTTCAAGTCTTTTTCAAATTTTCTTGAAGCATTGCTCATTTGATATGAAGACTTAAATATCTGCCCAAATATCTTCAAAAAATATTCTATTCTACAGCATTACTACTTCTCGTTGATATGAATTAGACCTTGGTCAAATATTTCTCTTACATGATCATCAACTAATGAATAATATACTACTTTGCCTTCTTTTCTGTTTTTCACTAAATTAGCTTGTTTTAAGACTCTCAGCTGATGGGAAATTGCTGATTGTGTCATGTTAAGTAATACAGCGATATCACAAACACACATTTCAGCTTCATGTAAAGCCCATAATATCCTGATTCGTGTTGAATCTCCAAATACTTTAAATAATTCTGCTAGATCATAAAGGCTTTCTTCTTGAGGCATTTTATCTCTAACTTGATTTACAATATCCTCATGAATTACATTGCAGTCACATCTTTCAATTGAATTAAACTTTTCAGTCATATTATCACCTCTTTTTAAATCATTTCATCTGAATACTTGAGCAAGCGTTCATACGTTGTGTATTTATTATATTATTGTTTTTCTCATATGTCAATAGTTATATGAGCATTTATTCAAGTGTTTTTTTATATTATTTGAAATATCTCAAAACCATCTATTACGACATTAGTACCATAAAAGGGTGATTTCAATACAAACTTTTTTTAAAAAATACAATTATTGTAGGTTCTATAAAAGTTTGAAATAAAATTTCAAACTATTAAAAAACTATAGTGGTAGCTGTTTCAAAACAACTACCACTACATTAGATTATATAAAATTCTTATCATCCCAGAGGATTATTTCTCCCTCTTTCTGAGCCATCGATTTTTCCACCTTTATAATGTCATCACTCTTTTTACCCTATGTCATCTATAAATCACCCCAAAAACAGGGGTCAAAAAACGATGTTTTTTCGCTTATTTTTGCTCCAAAACCGTCCTTAAACCACTATATGTTGTGGTCAACCCCTACTTTTTCCCCCTGAACCACAATACGTCATCAGAATTATACTCTCAACGTGCATTGAGTGAGGGAACATATCAAATCCCTGGCCCTTGGTCATCTCGTATCCGTGGTGCGAAAGGATTTCGATGTCTCTTGCAAGCGTCGATGGGTTGCATGAAACATACACGATCTTTTCTGCATTCATTTCGGCTATTGTCTTGAGGACTGCTTCTTCGCAGCCTTTTCTTGGAGGGTCTACGACTACGACGTCTGCTCTTACGCCTTTGCTGTATAGCTCTGGAAGTACGTATTCCGCTTTTCCGCACAGGAATTCTGTATTATCAAGGTTGTTGAGCTTTGCGTTTCTCTTTGCGTCTTCGATTGCTGCCTCCACTACCTCTATTCCTATTACCTTTTTGGCTTTCTGCGCCAGGAACAGGGATATGGTCCCGATGCCGCAGTATACGTCTATTACGGTCTTTGTATCGTCTATGTCTGCAAATTCAAGGGCTTTTGAGTACAGCACGTCTGTCTGTACTGGATTCACCTGATAGAATGAGTTTGGCGATATTTCAAAGGTAAGGTTATGCAGCTTGTCTGTTATGGTTCCTTTTCCGTAGAGGACGTAGTTCTTTTCTCCAAGTATAACATTTGTCTGCTTTGGATTGATGTTCTGTACTACGGTCGCAAGGCCCGGGATTTCTTTTTTCAGCATCTCTACGAGCTGGTCGTTGTTTTTGAGGATCTTGCTTTTTGTAACTATTACTACCATTACCTCGCCTGTCTTGAAGCCCGTCTTGGTTACTATCTTTTTTATATTTCCTTCATTAGTCTTTTCGTCATATACTGATATGTCGTTTTTGATTATATATTCTTTTACGACTTTTAGTATCTTGTCGTTTATCGGATCCTGTATATGGCAGGTCTCAAAAGGAACTACTTCGTGGCTGAATTTCTTGTAAAAGCCTATGTTGAGGTTGCCCTTGCTGTCTATCTCGAGCGGGAACTGGGCCTTGTTCCTGAAGTTGTACGGATTTTCCATGCCTGTTATAGGAAGCAGCTGTGGGTTTTCGATCTTGCCTATCCTCACGAGGCTCTGTCTTATCTGGTCTTCTTTCATTTCTAACTGCTTTTTGTAGTCCATGTGCATTATCTGGCAGCCGCCGCATATTCCTGAAAGGCTGCAGCGCGGTTCTACTCTGTCAGGGCTTGGAGTTATTATCTCGACAAGGTCTGCTACGGCGTAGCTTTTTTTGGAAAGCGTGATTCTTCCTTTTACGAGGTCGCCCTTTACTGCTCCGTCTACGAATACGGTAAAGCCGTCTGTCTTTCCTATGGCCTCGCCCTTGTGTCCCATGTCTACTATCTGAATCTCGTAAATCTCATTCTTTTTAAGCATTTTTTCTCCTAATTATCCTTAAGTGCATCTATAAGTTTTGTGAGGTCATTCTCATCAAAATCGTATTTCTTGTTGCAGAAATGGCACTGTATCTCTGCTTTTTTGTCTTCGTGAAGTATTTCCTCAAGGTCCTTGATGCCTATGCTTATCATTGCTCTTTCCATTCTCTCCCTGCTGCAGTCACAGGAAAGCTTTACTTCTATCGTGTCGTTTATCACCGGGTCCATGCCCTCCAGCAGTATTTCCACAAGTTTTTCAGGTGAGTGGCCTTCGTCTATGAAGTGTGATACTGATTTGATCTTTGCAAGATTGGTCTCGAGCTTTACTATCTGCTCCTCGGTTGCATCCGGCATTAGCTGTATGATAAAGCCTCCTGCCGATTTTACGCTGAGGTCTGTGTCTACGAGAACTCCGAGTGCTATCGCTGATGGCTGCTGCTCTGAATATGCGTAGTATGCGGTTAGGTCCTCTGCGATTTCTCCGCTCACGAGGTCTATCTGCCCTATATATGGGTCCTTGAGCCCGAAGTCTCTCATTACCGTGAGGGTTCCGTTTTTGCCTATTGCGCCTGACACGTCGAGCTTTCCGTCTGATTCTCTGACCGGAAGATCCACGTACGGATTTACCGGGTAGGCCTTTACTGTTCCTTTTGAATCTGCGACGCAGGTTATGTTTTTTACTTCTCCGTCGCCCTTTATTACAAGAGTGAGCTTGTCATTGTCGCCCTTCATCATCACGCCCATCATCGATGCCGCTGTTATCATCCTTCCAAGCGCCGCGGTCACTACCGGCGTGGTATCATGTATCTTTCTTGCTTCTTCTGCCATGTCGGTTGAATCTATCGCGAACATCCTTATTGCAAAGTCTCCGCTGATTGCTCTTACTATCTTTCCCATTTTATTTTCCTTTCTGTTTACTTCGTCTTATACCTATTTTCTGCAGCTGAAGAATATCCTGTGCGAATCTTTTTTCCAGCCTTCTTCTCTTTCAAAGTCTGCGTGTATCTTTATGTTCTCGTAGCCTGTCTTTTCGAGCAGGGCTCTTATTTCCTCGACTTCGTATGCCTTCTGCACGTGAGTCTCGCTGAATCTGTCATACTGCTTTCCATTTTTTTCAAAGAAGCTTATCTCCATGTTTATGAGCTTCTGCTCTGCGTCATAGAAGTTTTCCCAGAGATACACCATGTCTTCAAAGCTTTCGCCGTAGGTGTTGTTGCCCAGGACGTTCTCGAGCTTGTAGCTTGAGCTTATGTCAAATACGAGCTGGCCGCCTTTTTTGATCCGCGGGTAGAGGTAGGACAGTATGTGCTCTATCTCCTTTATGTCAGTGATATAGTTGAAGGTGTCGTTGGCACTTGTGACTGTGTCTATCTCATATACTTCAAAATCTATCTCTCTGAGGTCCTGCTGGATGTATATCACTTTATTTCCGAATTCTCCGGTTTTTTCTTCGGCTATCTCGAGCATCTCTTCGGAGTAGTCGATCCCCACTACCTCATATCCTTTTTCAAGGAGCTTCTCCGTGACGTTGCCGCTTCCGCACCCAAGCTCGAGTATGTTTAGGGGCCTTTCCCCCTGCTCCAGTATGAGATATTCGATATATGATGCCCACATTTCATAATCTACATTTACCATAAGCTGGTCGTATATCTGTGAAAGTACGCTGTATTGCATTGGTTTCCTCTTTTCATGTTTCTTTATTTCGGATTTTGTATTATAATCTAATTTGCGAAGGTCTGCAATTAAAATCTTATAAAAGTAAATCACATTATATTATACACTAAAAGGGAGTAAAAATGAACAACAGATTAGGTGAAGAAAGTATAAATAAGCTGCTCTGGGAGCTGAGCATCCCCGCCATTCTTGGAATGCTGAGCGGGGCTATCTTTAATATCGTGGACAGGATTTATGTGGGAAGGATAAGCTCGCTTGCGCTCACAGGGGTAGGAATCACTATGCCTGTGCAGATCCTGCATATGTCGCTTGTGCTGCTTGTGGGAGTCGGAACGTCGACGCTTATTTCCATACGGCTTGGAGAGGGCAAAAAGGATGAGGCTGAGGAGATTCTTTTTCTGGCGCTGAAATACATCGTCATTGCGATGATCGCGTTCGCTGGCTTCTTTCTTATTTTTGAGGATGCCATACTTAGCCTCCTGTCTATTTCTGAGGCTACCATGCCCTATGCGAAGATATACATCGAGATAATTATAATCGGGGCGATAATAGGGATACCTGGGTACTGCCTTAACAATTCGCTGAGGGCTATTGGCAAGGCCGCGATTTCCATGAAGATCATACTGTTTACGTCTGTCCTCAACATAATACTCGACCCTATATTCATATTCGCGCTTGATATGGGGATCGCGGGTGCTGCGATTGCAACCGTCATCTCACAGGCAGTCCTGACTGCATATGTTATATACGTGTTTGCCACTGGAAAGGACTTTGCGATAAACCTCAGGTTCAGGAAGGTCCACGGCGAGGCGAGGCTGTTTTCGCAGATAATGAGAAATGGCTCTCCATCTTTCCTTGTGCAGGTGCTCGCGAGCTTTGTGAGCATATTCATAAACTGGAGCTTTCTTGAATATGGCACGGACCTCGACATTGCATCGGTGACCATAATGTCCACGATATTCAGCTTCTATCACATGATAGTGTTTGGAATAGTCCAGGGAAATCAGCCTATATGCGGATTTAACTGGGGCGCCAGAAAATATGACCGGGTAGCGCATTCACTCAGGCTGTCTCTTATGTACTCCTTCGTGCTCTCGACAATCCTTTTTGCAATGATTCAGTTCTTCCCGTTCATAATGGTTAGGATGTTTACGGCTGACCCGGAGCTGATAGAGATAACCTCCGGAGCTATAAGGGTTTATCTGAGCATGCTTCCTCTCGTGGGGCTGCAGACGATAAGCGCTCAGTACTTCCAGGCTGTCGGCAAGCCAAAGCTCTCGAGCGTGCTTTCATTCCTGAGATACGGCGTAATAGTGGTTCCTTCGATACTGATAATGGCCCCTGCATTTGGGGTAAACGGAATATATATGAGCAATGCCGTGTCTGACTGCATAGCCTCTGTCATTGCTATAGGGTTCATAATCGCGGAGCTGAGGAATCTCTCGAGGATGCATCACGGCTCTCTCAGTCATGAGGCTGAAGCAAATATTTAGATACAAAAAGCAATACCTGCGTTCTCAATATTGAGCCGCAGGTATTTTTAGATAAGATGTAAGCGAAAGACTATCTGATAATGTATATAAAAAGAGCAAAAAAACAAACTGACAAAAGTTTGTAATTGTTCGCAAATGGTATATAATAAAAATAATTACTAGATGCCATGGGAGGATATTCAAATGGAATATAACTAGACGCACGATTATGTAAGAAAACAGAGAATGAAGACAATTCTATAGTACAGTAAAATCAGAACTAGGAGATGAAATTTTGAAAAATAAAAATGAAATAACGATTCGCTCGAGTACCGCAGAATATTTGACTTTTATAGCATCCACCGGAAATAGTGAAAACAGTGTTGAAATACGTTATGAAAATGAGAATATATGGTTAACGCAAAAGATGATGGCGGCACTATATGATGTAGATGTTAGGACAATCAATTATCATATTAAAAAGATATTCAATGATGGAGAGTTAAGGGAGAATGCAGTTATCCAAGATTTTCGGATAACTGCAACAGATGGAAAACAGTATAAGACAAAGCATTATAACTTACAGGCAACTATTTCAGTTGGCTTCAAAGTAAATAATGAGAGAGCTGTTCAATTTCGCAAATGGGCAGGGCAAATTGTCAAGGATTACACAATTCAGGGATGGGTAATGGATAAGGACCGACTAAAAAAGGGTCATATGTTCACAGATGAGTATTTTGAGCGTCAATTACAAAGCATTCGTGAAATACGGCTGTCTGAACGCAAGTTTTATCAAAAAATCACAGACTTGTACGCTACAGCTTTTGACTACGATAAAGATGCCGAGACTACCAGACGGTTCTTCCAGACTGTTCAGAATAAAATGCACTGGGCTGTACACAGGCATACGGCGGCGGAACTGGTTGTAGAACGAGCAGATGCAAATAAAGAACATATGGGTTTAACTACATGGGAATCTGCACCGAATGGGAAAATTGTCAAATCAGATGTTACTACTGCAAAGAATTATTTGAACGATAAAGAAATGTCTTATTTAGAGAGAATCGTTTCTCTTTATCTTGATTATGCAGAATTACAGGCTGAGCGGGAAATTCCTATGAGTATGGAGGATTGGGCAAAGCGTCTTGATGGTTTCTTGGAATTTAATGGCAATGAGCTACTGATTGGATCTGGTAAAATCAGTGCAGAGAAAGCAAAACTTCATGCAGAAAGCGAATTTGAAAAATATCGCATCATACAAGACCGATTATTTGAAAGTGATTTTGACCGCTTTATGACATTAGAAAAAGAAATAAAAATCAAATAAGAAACAACGGTGAATTCTAAAATAATGTAAAAGGGTGGAAGCATATGTTCATTTTAAAATGTAAAAGTTGTGGACTTGAGCAAATTGTAAAAAAGAGGATAGATGAAGATACTTATAATCAATTAATAAACAATGAAGGATTATTTTGTGATAGAAAATGTTGTAATGGTAGAAAATCTGAAAAACCAAATGGATATGTTGCTGTATATGGGGTTTTTGGTGGTTGGACAATTATTCGTCAAGCAACTTTTGAGGAATATAGGGGGATTAAAAGAGCAAAGGAAATACGAGATTTAGTTCTGAAAAATCTTTGAACCTGATTAAACCTCAATTATTCATGATGATTCTTAGGACTAAAATATTTAAGTAAGATGTCAGTTTAAAAGAATTGAATCTGAGAATTATGCCTTCAAGATATATTTGAAACAGGGGAACCAGACGAAAATTCAACTTGTGCAAAATTTGCACATACTGCGGATGATGGTAAAACCTATCAATATGTAAAAGTGATTTCGACAAATTAATCATGATACGAATAAAAAACACTATTTCTATTAGATTTGGTGTTTTTTTATGTAAAATAGTATATTATTATATATAGAATATTATGAATTTTATACTTTTTTAATTCTTTGGATCAGGCGGGTGAAATCTATGTTTATGGAATCGGCAGATAGATTGAAAAAAGCAATATTATCAACAGATGGGAACACTATATCCCTACAAAGGATATATGAATTCATATCTCATATTTTGGAGATGGATTCCAATGAGCTTGTAGTCCAAAATTATTACACATGTGTCAAATTGATTGAATGTCTTATAGCAGAAGATGTAATATCAAAACGCGGCAATAGGAAAAATGGGAGAGAATTATATCTGAACTACAATATAAAAAGGGAGAAGATAAAGCTCAGCGAGCAGGACAAAAGGCTTCTCATGTCACTTGACAAGATAAACACAGGATACTATACCAACAGGCCGAAAGAATTTACAGAAGACAAAGATATTCTTGTTAAAATAAATTCGTTTTTGAGGCAATCTGATGTGGCGCCTCTTAGTCTAAATGAACGCAGCTATGAGATTTTCAGTTACGAAAAGGCTATAAAAAATCCAGATAAAAGGACCCGTGTGCAGGAAGTGCTTTATAGGATTAAGGCAAATGAAAGCATCTTCAGATATGTGGACAATGGGACACCATTACTGAGTTTTGTTTATCCTGAATTCTATATAAAAACATCAAGAAGGATTTTGATTATTGAAAACCTCGATACTTACTGGAGCATGCATAGAGCTTTATCCAATGTAGTCCACAATATCGACATGCTCATTTTTGGACAGGGTTACAGTGTTACGAGCAACTTGAAGGGCTGCCTTTTATATGATATTAACAGTCGGGATATAATAAATTATTATGGTGACTTGGATTTAGAGGGTGTAAATATATTTTTAAAGCTAAAAGCATCATATTCGGATTATAACATAGAGCCGGATGTTGAATTTTATCGCTTGATGCTTGATATCGCAAAGGAAAATGGTGCAAAAAAGAGTGAATCTAATGAGCAGGTAATGCTAAGCAAAGAAGAACTCGCCCCATTTCTTCTTTATTTTGACAACGAGGATGAGCAGCATTTTATAACGGAAATACTGCTGAATCGAAAATATATACCGCAGGAAGCAGTGAATTACTCCATACTTGTTGAGAAACTGAAAGGAGGATGTGAGTGAATAAGGACTATATCAAAACAATGCAGAACACGATAAATGAATGCGACGCCAGGATGTCAGCTCTTAGAAAATTCAAACCTTTCTTTGAGGTAGACAGGCTGAATAATTATTCACAGAAATACAAGGAATATGACATGGGTGTTATTTGTATGGCATTCATCTCGTTTATGTTCTATGAGGGAAAGTTGAAAAGCAGAGATCTGACATTTGACGACTTGAATGATTTTCTTGGAGAAATTGTTGAAAATTTTTATGGCCAGCGCTTGGAAAGTGAGGAGATAAAAGAATTTACATCTTATTGTATCGATAAGATGGGCAATGATGGATTCGGTTATGAGTGCAACCATTACAGCCCGATTGAGAAGAAGGTCGATGATCGAGGAAATTCGGTAAGATACATTGAAAGCACTTTTAACCATAAGACGGAAGGGTTTAATTATTATTTGACAACGGAGGCTATTGATTTCTTCTTGCAAACCAAAGAGTTCGGAGAGGAAAGCAAAGTTACAATACACCTGTTATTGCTAAAGAAACTCATTGAAAACAGTGAATATGAAAGCGCTCTAATAACTTTAAATAATGTTTGTGCAGAGGTTATAAAGCAAATATCAATGGTGTTTGATATTGAAAGTGTTTTGCTATATGGAGGAAAGTCGGGATATGAGGCCTACATCAAATATATTGAAACAGGAAATAAACGCTTTTTAGATGAGAAAGTGCTTTTTGCTGAAACGGTTCAGGAAATCACAAACCTGAGAGAAGGATATGCGGATAAGGTCAGCAAGGAAGAGCTTGGAGAAAAAGAAATGAATGCGATGATATGCCTTGATATGATGGACATAGAGCTGAAAAGGGTTGTGGAAATACATCAAAAGCTTCTTAAAACAATTGGAATGTTAACGAAAAGAGCAGGGGAAATTCAAAGGGGGAATATGGCAAATCTCTTAAAAGTGAACTTTAATTTTTCCATATTTTTAGATTCTGTTGCGAAAAAGAATGATGCAAGTATTCTTTCAGGCTTTGTTTTACCATTGCTGAATATGAATATCAAAAAGACTTTTCCGCTTGAGAAGATAGATGATATGCTTCTTTTGAACAATATTCCAGATGCTGAGGAAACTATAACTGATGCAATTGACGATGAAGTCCTGGAAGAGAGGATTTTGTTCAAAGATGAATTAAGAGAGAGAGTGATAGCAAACTATGCACATATATTTGAAATAATATATTCTCAACTTACAGATAAAGAAAGTATTGATATAGAATTTCTTATCAGGGCAGATAATGTAGATCATAATACAGTATTAAATCCTGACTTTGTTAGCTTCATTGTTGATATGAAGAGGAATACCAAGGCAGATGTCCTTTCAAAAATGCAAAAAAGTGATGATAATCCTAACTTGATTGATGCTGCTATGGAAAGATTCCGTCAAAGCAGTACAGGAAATAAATACGACAGTAGAAAGCTTGGCATCAAGGTCCTTAGAAATGAATATATCGAAATTTCTGATGGATTTGAGATCACAAATGTAGAGTTTACTTTGATACGATAGGGGTGGAATTTTGGACGCTAATATGAAAAAGGCACTTGAAATATTTGCGATACTTGTCAAAGGGGAAAGTATCAATGAGGTTGTCAATAACGATCTATATAATGAATATAGACTTAATAGCAGTATACAGATAGACCTTGAAGAGATATTAAATGTGTTTGACTTAAATCTGTACAGTTATGATCAAGCCGGCTTATTTGTATCAGCTGGAGTAGATAACAAGGTATTTGGATTTACAAACGATGAATTGAAAAGCCTTTTAAAGCTGAAAAGGAATGAACAGCTGTATCTTTGCTACTTCATAATCTATTCTACAGTAATGTTTTTCTATATACAGAGTGGTTTTAAAACAAACGTAAAATATATAAAACCTTCCCAGGTCGTTGATAAGGTTGAGGAAAAACTGATGGCAGTTCAAAACAAAGAAAATGAGGACAACACTGATAAAAGTTTCAAAATCCTATATAAGATATGGAGAAATCTTCCGCTCTCAAATACTGCAAATAAGGACAAAATAAATGAGGATGACAATTCTATAGAAACCAAAATCGGGTTTGTAAATAAAACTTTGAAGTTCATGGTTTCTCACAACCTGCTTTTAAGAAATAAGGACATGGGAGTTTATGTGCCAACGCCTAAATTAGAAGCAGCAATTGACAGCTATTTTAATGAGAGGGATGTAAAAAACGCACTGATGGAGCTTTTGGAAGATGACCAGAAGAATGATGAAGACTATTTGGAAGGAGGGCTATAGGATGCCAAGTATTAACAGAATAAGAATTTTCAATGTTTTTTACAATGATAGAAAAGATTATTTTGAAGATCTTCAATTGAACGCATTCGGAGACGATATGCTCATAGAAATGTTCAATGGAGGTGGTAAGTCGCTGATATTGCAATGCATTGCTCAAACGGTGCTGCCAAATTCAATGATTCAGGATGAATGGGAATTCAAGAAACTTTTTTCAAAGACGAACAACAATAACAATATACATATAATGGTTGAATGGAATCTTGATGAAGGCATGGAACATAAGTACATGATTGCAGGGTTTTGTGCCTATAAAGATGACAGCAGGGATGACGAAACAAATGACGAGGAAAAGGGAGATAGAATAAAGAATCCCCTGTATTTCAATTATATTTGTTTGTATGATGAGCCAAATCAGTACGACATCGCTGAGTTTCCGCTCTTACAACGCGATTCTGAAAACCGAACAGTTTCCAAAATGAATTATAAAGATCTCCGCAGGCTTTTGAGAAGTATAAAGTCGGACAAATATTACACTGAGATTTTTGACACTACAAGAAATTACCATCAAAGGCTTTCCCAGTATTATATCAATCCTGTTGAGTGGGATATATTGAGAGAAGTAAATGCTGATGAGAAATTTGTCGCGAAGGTTTTTAGAGAGAAAAAGACAGCTAAAGATTTTCTTTTAAAGTTTCTTGTCCCAAAGGTAGAGAAATGCTATGCAAACCAAGTATCTAATGATTATCAGGATAATGAAGCTCTGGCAGATTCACTTTTGAATCTTCGAACCCAGCTCGATGAATTGATTCAGAAGAAGGAACAAATTTCAGAGTATGATTACTGTATTGAACTGGTGCAAAAGCTTGTAACTTCACTTGAAAACATAAGGTTGGCACAAGAAAAGAGAGAACATCTTCATGGAAAAATCGGAAGCCATTTGAACTATCTTTCAAAAATGCAAACGGAACTTGAAGTGCTTCATAAAAGACTCATACAGGAGCATCAATCCTTATTAAACGAAGAAAAAAGACTGTCCATGAACAAGGACTCTCTTGAAATTCATGAAAAAAACCTTGAGCTTCAAAAACTGGTGAATATTGAAACAGAAGCATTGGAAGTAAAGAATAGTCTTGAGGAGAAAATTGAGTCATATACGGAAAAGCTTAGGTTGATGAAAGCAGAGAACGGCTATTACCAATATATAGCAACAAAATCTAAAATAGATCAAGAAATGCATAAACTTAAGGATATGGAAAAAAACAACGAGGAGCAGACTGGAGAACGAAAAGCATTGGGAAGGAAGATATATACACATCTTACAAAAAAAATAGCAGAATATGGAGTCGAACTTTACAACAAGGAGAATGCTCAAAGCAAGATACAAGAAGAAATCAAGACTAAAACAGATTCAGTAATAAACTACAATTCAAATATCCGGAGTTTTAAAAGGAGTATAGAGGAAAAAGAGAGTCAGGCAAATCAAATACTGGATGAAATTGTATCGGGGAAATATGAAGATATTGCAGGTTATGCAAAATCACAAGATACAATTGACAAGTTGTATTTTGAAGTTGAAGTGGCGAAAAAAGAGATTGAATCAACTGAAAAGGTTCATACCGAGACAAAAGAACTGGCGCACACTCTTGAAATGCAATTGAATACTTTAGAAAATGAATTTTCAAATATACGAAATGTTTTAAAAGAAAAAAATAAGGAGTTTGAACAGATTCATAAAGAGACAGAAATATTAAAAGGACTTTGTAAGAAGTACGATAAGGATAACTTTATTGAACTTAAGATATTTATTATTGAGGAACAAAAGAAAGGAAATCTCAAAATTGCGGAGCTCGAAAGTGCAATTACAAAGCTTGAGAAATATATTGAGAGCCTTTTGAATAACTCAATTCGAGTAAACACTGACACATATGATGTCCTGGATATTTTAAAGGTGAAATTTAACAGTGCAGACCTTGGGATGGAATTCCTTGAATCATTTACAACTGAGGATAAGAAGCATTTTCTTGACAAAAATCCGCTCTTGCCATACGCAATATTACTAAATGACAGGGACTTTAATGCTTTTAAGACAGATTCAACTATATTGAGTAATTATAACGGTGGAGCAATTCCTATTGTCAATATGGGCAAAATTAATGAACTGGATATGTTTAAGACGAATACGATATTTACAATCAAAGATACTGATTTCTTCGTAAATGAGGATAGAATCAAAGCGGAAAGGATTAAACAAGAAAGTATTCTTTCAGAAAAACAAGATGAACAAGATGAACTGAAAAAGACCAATAAGATTATCTCTGAAGATTTAGAATCAGTTAATCGGTTTTTGAGCAGATATAATGAAGATTCAGAAGAAGAGCTATTTATAGAGATTATGTCAAAAGAGGAAGAGCTGGATGTATATGAAAAAAGGTGTAATTCAGTTAAAGCGCAAATAGAAGAAGCAAATCAAAAAATCCTTAATTTAAATGCTGATTTAGAACGTTTGAATGATACTGTCAAAATTAAAAATCATGCGCTGAGTCTACTGTGTGAATATATTCAGCTGCATAACGATGAGAAGAAAATAAGAGAGATTATTCAAAATACGATCAGAGATAAGGATCAAAATGAAAAATTACTTGTTGAAGAGAAGGCAAAACTTGAGAGCATGGAATCAGACAAAAGAGATATTGGTAACAGGATTATAGATATAAGAACCAAAATAAAGAGCGTAGAGCTGTACAAAAAGGAATTTGAAGTATTCGGCGCTGATGCAGATCAAAATCCGATAAGCGATAGGGAATATCAGGATTTGTTAGCAGCATATAAATCAGTGGATGGAATGTTGGGAGGGCTGTTGGTAAATATTTCAGATATTGAAAACAGGATTTCTGAATACAACGCAGCATGCGACGCAGCAGAGAATAGTATAAGAGCTGAAAATCATGTGCTTGATGATTTTGGATATATTAATCTTCTGGATTTTACACAGCATAGCATCGAGGAAATTAATAATGTGGATACCAGCATTGAAAAAACAAGAGATAATTTGAAAGCAGCTAACAATGATTTCAGTAAAAAACAGAATAAAAGAAATAAATTACAGTGGCAAATTGAAAAAGATGAAAACGGATTTCTTGATAAATACAAAGCTGAAAGTCAAGCGACAGCAAATCAGATATTGGATGAGAATGATGGGATAGATATTAATGTAGTTATCAATGAATACATTACATTGCTTCAAGAAAATAAGGTTGAGATTGATGAGAAAAACTCAAAAATAGAAGATACTGAAGACATTATAGAAAAAACTAAGTCTGAGTTTTATGAGTTCAAAAGTCTTGTCGATAGTGAGCACATAGATTTAAAAAAAATTTCGGAAGCTGTGGCAGCTGACGAAGCATGCAGTGATATGAAAAACGAACTCCAATATGTAAGAGGTCGTGTTGAAAAATTCCAGAAAGAATACCACAGGATAATCCGAGATAGTGAAGCAAAGATACAAAACACTCATATTTATGCATTTCGCAGTGCAATTGAAGATATTAAAAACATTCCTCAAAATTCAATGGAGTTGCAGGACAGGATTGAGAGACTCGCAGGCAATGGAAATGCGGAGCAAAACAATATTCTTGATCTGTTGGCAACGCTGAAGGATCAGATAACCGAAGATATTAAAAACCTGGAGAAACAAGAACTAAATTTCGTGGATCTATGTGTTCAAAAATGTACAAATATTTACAGGGACCTAAAGAAGCTTCAAAGTATATCAAGAATAGATTTCTTGGGACGCAAACAGGATATTTTGGAAATCAATATAAAAAGACTTCCAGATGAAGACTGTAATGAAAAGATGAAAAACTATATAGAGCAAATTATTGAAAAAGGAAGGGAAACTTTAAGCGATAAAGACAGGAGAACATATGTTGTTAATGGACTTTCTACAGAGAGGCTGTTACCTCAGATTTTAGAAAACATCAAACACGACTCAGTCAGAGTGTATAAAATAGAAGATGTTTATAATGATAGTAAGAATAGATTCCTAAACTGGCAGGAAGCAGTAGGTTCAAAAGGACAGACAAACTCAATGTACATCTGTGTTTTTATTTGTGTCATGACATTTTTACGAAGACTTCAAACTGTAAATACTAATAATAGCAATATATTTCTAATGCTGGATAATCCTTTTGCAGGCACTTCGACAGAAGATTTGTGGGTTGGAATATTAGAGCTCATCAAACAAAATAACATTCAATTTTTTAGTGTTGGCCATGAGGTGAAAGGCCAGCTGGCAAACTGCTTTGCAACCAGATATATTTTGGAAAAGGAAAGAAGAAGAAACGCTGAATATACAGTTGTGATTGATTTCAAGTCAAAATATGACTTGAGGACGCTTGAATATCATCCGCTCAACGGTAAGCATATGTCTGATCAAATTAGTTTTGAAATATAGATATCAGCAGTATCATCAACGCGTATCGTCAGTATTGACATAGTGCAGTGCTGGTATTAAAGAACCGGAATAATCAACAAAACCAAGTTTTGATTATAATGTTTACTCAATCACTGCAAATAATATTGCTTAAGGTAAATTGCACTGGCATGGAAGGGATAGGTGATTATGAAATATTTAGGATCGTGCCTTTGCGGTGAGGTTACTTTCGAAATAGAAGGAGATTTTGATAATTTTTATCTTTGCCATTGTGGGCGATGTCGCAAAGATACAGGTTCATCTCATGCAGCCAATCTATTTTCTTCTACAGCCAAGTTAAGATGGTTGTCTGGCCAAGAAAAATCTAAAACCTTTAATTTTCGTGGAGAAGGGCACTTGAAATGTTTTTGTATTAATTGCGGATCAGCTTTGCCAAATATACAAATGGATGGAAAATTGCTGGTTGTTCCTGCGGGAAGTATTGACAGTGATATAAACATTACGCCACAAGGACATATCTATTATGCAAGCAAAGCAATCTTGGATTATGCTGGCAATTATTTTTTGTATTTTTAACTTCCATTTAATGTGTTTTTATATTACCATAAACATTAATAGAATCTGAATAGATTTAGTTGACATATAGGAATTAGAAAGGAATTTTAATATGGAAGGTAAGAATATACAAATACGAAATAGTACAGTAGATTTTATGGTATTTACTAAAGATGCAGGTAGTGACTCCATAGAAGTGCGTGTACAAGATGGTGATGTTTGGTTAACTCAAAAAGCCATATCTATGCTATTTGATGTGGATAGAAGTGTAGTGACAAAGCATTTGAAAAACATATTTGAAACAGGTGAACTAGACGAAAATTCAACTTGTGCAAATTTTGCACAAGTTGCTGATAATGGTAAAACCTATCAGTATAAATTCTATTCATTATCAGCTATAATTGCTATTGGTTACCGTACAAATTCTGAAAGAGCATTACAGTTTAGGCAGTGGGCAACTAAAGTATTAGATACTTTCACAAAGCAAGGATACGTTTTAGATAAAAACAGATTAATCAATGGACAAATTTTTGATGAAGATTATTTTGAACATTTGATTTCTGAAATTCAGGAAATAAGGGCTAGTGAAAGACGGTTTTATCAGAAGATTACTGATATATATTCAACCGCCGTTGACTATTCTAAAGACAGCAAAATTACCAGGGACTTCTTTGCCACTGTTCAAAATAAAATGCACTATGCAATCCACGGGAATACAGCGGCAGAAGTAATCACCACAAGGGCAAATCATAAAAAGGATCATATGGGATTAACAAGCTGGAGAAATGCACCAGATGGTAAGATTGTAAAAACAGATGTATCCATTGCTAAGAATTATTTATCAAAAAATGAATCAAAGGAACTAAATGAAATTGTGACAATGTATCTTGATTATGCAACAAGACAAGCAAGAAGGCATATCCCCATGACTATGGCTGACTGGGCAGAAAAATTAGATGCATTTTTAAAATTTAACGATGCTGAAATTTTATCAGATAAAGGGAAGGTAACTGCAAAGATTGCAAAAACATTTGCAGAAAGTGAGTTTGAAAAATATCGCATCATTCAAGATTCATTATATAAAAGTGATTTCGACAAATTGATGGAAGAAAGCAATAAAGAAATAGAGAAAAAAGATGAGTAGATAAATATTTAGAGTCATACCGTTTTCGCGGCAGATTTTCACAATCGGAAACCACGGAGAAAGTCTGTATTCTTTAGTAGTGCTGTTTCTGCTCATTAAATAATCTTCAGAGTTTTTAGAGTTAACTTTAAAAACTTTAAAAAATCGTAAATTGGAGTTTTTAAAGGAAAGATATAAGTCTTTGGAAGAGGCCTATATCTTTTTTTATTTGAGATAATAATCAAGGAATATGGTACTATATAGTTAACAAATTGAAAAAATATATTCAAGGAGAAAATCATCATGAAAAAACCATCAAATATATTTATTATGTTTACGTTTTTATTATCATTATTAATTTTAACATCTTGCCAAAAACCTACCCCAGAACCGGATATCAGAATTTCACACAATTCGAATGAATTGAAGGTAATCCATTATTTTGATAGAAATAATGAAGAGAAGGAAGACATTGAAGAATACATAAAAAGCGTTATGGTAGGGAAAAGATTTATTGATTTGCCATCAATTGATTTTGGAGACAAAATCTCTCTTGAAGCTCTAAACTTTGAAACAGATGAATTTGAAATTTATGACTATATCGTAGATGAAAGTGGTAATATCGTTTCAGATTATGGGGCAGATCCTACTGCAATAACTCTTTCTGATAATGGAAATGCGGAATTTGTATTTGAAAAAATTGAGAATCTGGATATGTACAATGATTATATGGTTGAAGGTAAATCGATACATTGCTTGTTAGTCAGGTGCAAAATAAATAAGTCCTGGTTTGCATTTGGAACACTTGTATTAGGCAATTAGAAATTAGATAATTTTCAGGAAATATTATAAAACATGGCTTATAGATAGAAAGGAAATACTGCTATGAAGAAAAAAGCAATTATTGCGACTATAATTACAATGACATTATCAGGCTACGCAATCTATTGGGCGTTCTATGATATGAGCAGACTTCCGACTGGGGAATTGATATCTGAGGTGCAATCGCCAGGTGGTACATATACCCTGAAATCATATCGTACAGATGGAGGGGCAACTACATCCTATGCTATAAGAGGGGAACTAAACTTTAATATCGAAACAAGAAACCAAAGAATATCTACTGGGAATATAGAACTGAAAACGCTACCGTTGAATGGCTGGATGATGATACAGTTATAATTAATAGAGTCCAGTTAGATGTTCCAGATGAGAAATATGATTTCAGGAGAAAATAATCTAAGAAATGAACTACACAACTTGGAGGATGTTATGAGTGATTACGTTTTAGCTATTTTGAATGAGGACTATGCAAAAGAAATCTGTACCTGGAAATATGATGAAAATTATTCAGTATATAATCTTTCGGATTGGGATCTGGTAGTTGAAAATGGATGGGATTTAGCTATAAAAGAGAAACGAGAATCTGATTTCGTGGCAATATTGTCGGATAATGAATTGATAGCCTATGGCAGACTAACAGTAATTCAAGATAAAGCATTTATAGGAATAGGGTTAAAGCCATCTTTGTGTGGCCAAGGTATTGGCGGAAATGTCATGAAGCTGCTAATTGAGGAGTGTAGAAATCGGTTCCCTGATTGTCTGATAGCACTTGAAGTAAGGATTTTTAACAGGAGAGCTGTCAGGTGTTATGAGAATATTGGTTTTGAAATCAAGAGAAAATATAGCAAGGATACACTTACAGGGAATGCGGAATTCTATTTAATGGAATACAGATCTGTAAATTGGAGGTAATGAGATGGCAATGCATGAATTTGGAATCGTGAGAGAGATACCAAAAGCGGGTTGCAGAAAGGACTAGCATACTGTGGCATAACTCTTATTCCTCCAGCCTCGCTTAGTTCAGTAATTGATGTGATTGATGCTTTTGATCAGCTTTGGGAGCTTAGAGAATTATTGAAGCAGGCTCAGCAACAAAATTTGTATGTGATTCACTTTGTGATATAATACTGTACTTTCAACAAATCAAATTTATGAACTGTCCGTTTTATTGGACAGTTTATATGATACAATTTAATTTGAGGATATACAACTTAGAAGATACTTGTGATGTATATACGAAAAAAAGGAAATGAGGCGGTGGGAAAATGAGTGTATGGCTATTTAGAGCAGGGAAAAATGGTGAGTTTGAAGATAAATTTTTGACGGATCAAAGAGTTTATTTAACTTGGGATAACTTGAATTTTGACTTGTCATCAATAAATGAAAAACAAGATTTATATGCAAAATTATTAGCACATTACAATTTGGACAAAGAAAAGACTGCGATAAATTGGGCCTCGCAAATATGGCCAATTGCACATCGAATGGAAATTGGTGATTGGGTCGTATTGCCGTCTAAAATAAACCGAACAATTCATTTTGGAGAAATAAAAAGCAATTATGTTTATAATGAATCACTTGGTAGTCCTTATTATCATTATAGAGAAGTTAACTGGTTTGCGACTGATATTCCGAGAGATAATTTTGACCAGGATATATTATATTCTCTTGGAGCATTTATGACTGTCTGCAAAATTCACAAAAATAATGCAGAGTTTAGATTGAAGGAAATGTATAAAAATAATTGGATCAATAAAATAACAGGAACGTCTGAAAAAATCAAAGATGATGACAGTACAGATGATTCAACAGTTGATTTAAATGAATTTAATATTGATAGAATATCGGATTATATCATCAGAAAATTTAAGGGGCATGATATGGAACTCCTTATAGAAGAAATACTAAAGGCAAAAGGATTTACTACTTATCGAAGTCCAGAAGGTGCAGATTTTGGGGTTGATTTGCTTGCATCCTCGGGCACTCTTGGATTTGGAACACCAAGAATTTGTGTTCAAGTTAAATCTACGGATGGCACAGTTGATAGACCGACACTGGATCAATTAATCGGAACGATGAGCAATTATAATGCTGATTATGGATTATTAGTCTCATGGAGCGGTTTTAAGAGTTCTGTTATTAAAGAAATTCCAAAGCACTTTTTTAAAGTACGTCTCTGGGATTCAAAGAAAATCATTGAAGAAATCTTTGACAATTACGATAACTTGAGTGATACCATTAGGGCTGAAATTCCTTTAAAAAGAGTCTGGATGCTTAATGAAGAAGCGTAGAAACAATATAAAACAGCAGAAACTAATATAATAAGTTGAGGGAGAATGCAGTCAGGAGAGGAGAGCGAAATGCTTACAAATAAAGGGATAGAAATAAATTGTGATATAGATGATGTGTTGAATTATGCAATTTATCATAATGGTGCTCACATTGTAAGAGATATCTGTGTGAAGAATATTTCCGAGAATGATATTGAAAACTTGACGGTGAAGATTGATTCATATAACGAACTGGTTGTATTATTTGAGTTTGGAATTCAAAAAATACAACCAGGAGAAGAACTCCATTTTAAAAACTTGAAAGTGGGAATAAATGCTGACTATCTTGTCCTATTAACAGAAAGAAGTATCTGCAAATTAAGAGTAGAAGTATATCTTGACGAAGAAGTTATTGCTTCGGAAATAAAGGATATTACCGTGTTTGCATTCGATCAATGGCCAGGTCTGCAGTATACACCCGAGCTTTTGTCAGCCTTTGTCATGCCAAATCATCCAGTAATTACTAATCTTTTGCAGCTGACGTCACAATATCTAGACAATTGGACAAGTGATCCCTCTCTTGCAGGATACCAGTTTAAAGACATAAATCGTGTAAAGACAATGGCAGCGGCTGCTTATGCTGCTATTCAAAAATGCAACATTACATATGCCGAACCTCCATCGAGCTTTGAATATTTTGGACAACGTATCAGATTGGCTGATTCGGTGTTAGAGCATCACATGGGTACTTGCATGGACATGACACTTCTTTACGTTGCATGTCTGGAAGCAATGGGGCTAAATCCTATTATGATTATGAAGAGAGGCCATATATTTGCGGGGGTATGGCTAATTGATGAATCCTTTGCTGACATGATTATGGATGACCCTTCACAATTAGAAAAAAGAATGTCAAAAGGAATTAATGAGTTAATTGTTGTAGAATGTACGGCAATGTGTGCAGGAAAGACACACGATTTTGATGATGCAATTAATATTGCAGAACGGCATGTATCTGACTACGAAAATTTTGCTTTTGTTATCGATGTTGTTAGAGCAAGAAGCATGGGTATTAGGCCTTTGCCTGTGCGTATAAAAACGGATGCAGGGTTTGAAGTTCAGCATGAAGATAGAAAAGAAAAAGATATTACCAGTGCTCCGACAGCGATTGGAGACGCTTTTGATTTAAATAACTCGGGTGAAAAAAAGCAGGTTACAAAGCAGATGCAATGGGAGCGTAAACTTCTCGATTTGAGCATGAGAAATATGCTCATTAATATGCGTCTAACCAAAGGTATTGTTCCGCTGCTTTCTTCAGATGTAGGCATATTAGAAGATGCATTGGCAGAGGGCGCAGAATTTAAGGTGTTGCCAAGACCGGCAGATATGTCCATTTCCTCTGAAAGTGGAATTCCTGTTGAAGCTTTGGGTTCTCTGGGATCATTTGCGGGTTTCATAGAATTAGAGAGTAAGCGCCACAGGCTGCATTCCTTATATACAGAAAAGGAACTTAGTAAGTCTCTTACAAGTATGTATCGCTCTGCAAAGACATCAATGGAAGAAAATGGTGCAAGTACTCTTTACCTGGCATTGGGGCTCTTGCGCTGGTTTGAAGACAAGAAAAGTGAATTACCCAGATATGCTCCAGTTGTTCTAGTGCCAATTGACATTAAAAGGAAATCTGCAAGTGAGGGATACACTATGCATATGCGCGATGAGGACGCGCAGATCAACATAACTCTTCTTGAATTTTTAAAACAAAATTTTGAAATACATATAAATGGTTTAAATCCAGTTCCGGTAGATGAACATGGAATAGATATGCCTAAGATTTTTGCGATTATACGACATTCTGTTATGAATATGCATATGTGGGATGTTATCGAGGCAGGATTCATCGGAAATTTCTCTTTTTCACAATTTGTTATGTGGAATGATATTCATAATAGAGCAGAGTTTCTGGAAAATAATAAAATAGTACGTGGCCTTATGAACGGTACGGTGGATTGGGATTGTACAATTCCTGATAAAGTGGATACAGATGAAGCATATTTGCCTGTAACTGTTGACTCTTCACAATTAAGAGCAATTAATATGGCGGCTGAAGGTGTGAGTTTCGTACTTCATGGACCACCGGGAACTGGAAAATCACAGACTATTACTGCGATGATTGCTAATGCACTGACAAAGGGAAAAACAGTACTTTTTGTTGCAGAAAAAATGGCTGCGCTTGAGGTGGTAGAAAAACGTCTTGCATCACTTGGTATTCAGCACTTTTGTATGGAACTTCATTCAAACAAAGCGACGAAAAAGGCTGTATTAGATCAATTAAAGCGCGGTCTGGAACTTAGTGCCGGGGGAAAAGAAACAGACTATGACAAAAAGATTCAGGATATTCGTATTATGAGGGCTAATCTTGATGCATATTCAAAGGCACTGCATGTTAAGAGACCTTTTGGAAAAAGTCTTCGCCAGCTAATGGATCTTTATGAGATGGTACCTGTTCTAGGCAAGGATGTCAGATTTGATCACACATATGTAAATACTTTGACTGAAAACAATTTAGAGCATCAGATTCATAGTCTGGAGCAATTAATTGCAGCTGGTAAAGTGGTCGGGCATCCACACAATCACCCTTTGGCTGCTGTTCATCAGACAGAATATAGTCAGAGAATGAAATTTGATCTTGAAAATATGGTTATTGGATATAAAACTTCATTAGAGAAGCTTATGAAAACTGTACTTTTGTTTAGCCAGCAGATGGAGTTAGAAAATACTGTAACTAAAAGTGAATTGAAAGCTGCCTATGATCTTGCCTGTAGCATAATTAGAATAGAGGAAATTCCAGACTTTCTGAGAAATACAGATTCAGTTGATAGAGAGTTCTATTTCATTAAAGACTTCATAATAAAAAGGGATGCTTTTGCCTCAAAAAAAGAAATTTTAATGCAAAAATGGAATGAACATTTCTTATTGATGGATATGAGTGTTTTTAAAGAAAAATATGATAAGGCAAATAGAAAATTTCTTGGCAAAGGAAAAGCGATTGCACTGTTAACCGATGAGTTGCAGGCATACTCATCTTTTAGAGTAGAGACAGATAAAATACCTGCTTACCTTACAGAAGTGACTTTCTATAAGCAGGAACTTGGTGAAATAGAAACTATGGAATCTCAGCTTCCGTATGAGTGGAAGGCATTGCTCCAGAAATATCCAACGCAAGAAAAACTCCAGCAATATCAACAGTTTGTAGAAGAACAGCTTCAAACAATGGATAAGTTTGCGGGAGCGATAAGGAAATTGGAATCATGTGACAATCTGGGAGAATGTGTTAAATCAGCAAAATATCTTGGCGATGATTTTAATGCGGCAGAAGCGAAGGAATCAGAGTTAACTGAACTATTGAAACTGGTATTTGATGATGAGGATAATTGGATTGATAATAGATTAAATCTTTGTCACTGTATTCTTGATCATGCTTCCTCAATTAAAGACTGGATTGTTTTCAAAAAGTTTGAAAAAGACTGCAGGGATAAAGGCCTTGGTCCTATTTGTGATGCTTATACAGCTGGTATACCACATGATCAGGTAAAGGATATTTACCTCAGGTCTATATACAAAGACATAATTCTTTCTGTTATTGAAAATGAACCAATATTAAATGGATTTACAGGAACTGGATTTAATGAGCAGATTTTGCAGTTTAAAAAGCTTGACCAGGAATTTATGGAATTAACCAAAGAAGAGATGTACTATGTACTGACCCATCAGTTACCGACAGGGCAGGAATCAGTACAAATAAGTAAAGAATTAAATATACTTCGTAGAGCTATCAGCAGTAATGGAAGGGGAATGTCTATAAGAACATTGTTTGAGCAGATTCCTAATGTTCTATCTAAACTTTGCCCATGTATGCTTATGAGCCCAATTTCTGTTGCACAGTACCTTGCAGCTGAAAATGATTTGTTTGATATTGTAGTTTTTGACGAAGCCTCTCAGTTGCCGACATGCAAGGCAGTAGGTGTACTTGCAAGAGGACATAATGCTGTTGTTGTTGGAGATCCTAATCAGATGCCGCCGACCAGTTTCTTTTCAGGGAATACTGTAGATGAAGATAATCTTGATATAGAAGACTTAGATAGTATTCTGAATGACTGTCTGGCCCTTGGGATACCACAGACGCATTTACACTGGCATTATCGAAGCAAACATGAGAGTCTTATTGCATTTAGCAATAAAGAGTTTTATGAAAATTCAATGCTTACCTTTCCTTCTGTAAACGACAGGAAGAAATGCGTAAATCTTATAAAAGTTGACGGATTTTTTGACCGTGGAAAAAACCGTGTAAATGAAGGCGAAGCAAAAGCTATTTTAGAGGAGATTAAGCGTAGATATCGAGATGATAAATTGAAAAATCATACTATTGGTGTGGTTACTTTTAATATTAGTCAGCAGTCTTTGATTGAAGACTTGCTACAGGAGGAATATCAAAAGGATAAGGATTTTGATAATTGGGCAAATATTGGAGAAGAAACAATGTTTGTAAAGAATCTGGAAAATGTGCAGGGTGATGAAAGAGATGTTATTCTTTTCTCAGTAGCTTTTGGACCAGATTCAGAAGGGAAACTTTCCCTTAATTTTGGACCGCTTAACAAAGATGGTGGGTGGAAAAGATTAAATGTAGCTGTTTCCCGAGCGAGATTAGAAATGCTGGTATTTACCACTATGACATCTGACATGATTGATTTGAGGCGTACAAGGTCTAAGGGCGTTGAATCGCTTAAGAATTTCCTTTCGTATTCTGAAAAAGGAAGACTTATAGGAGAATATGTTGATAGCAGAGTTCAGAAGGATCAGGGCATTATGGAGCATATCTGCAAACAGATTGAAGATGCGGGGTATAATTATCAGAAAGCTGTAGGACACTCTAAGTTCAAATTAGATATAGCTGTTATAAATCCATACAAAGAAAATGAGTATATGCTTGGTATTATGTTAGATGGAGAATCGTATCGAAGATCTACCAATACTAAAGACAGAGAGATTGCTCAAATCAGCCTGCTTGAAGGACTTGGATGGAAACTCCATCGTGTCTGGACAATGGACTGGTGGGATAATAGAGAAAAAGAAATATATAAATTATTGCAGACTCTTGAACAAGAAAAAGCTATTGCTTATGAAAAATATCAGCAGTCATGTGATGAGGGCTTGGATTTAAATAATAATCCAAAAGAAAGTATTAATGAAACAAAGAAAGATAGTGAAAATGTTGTGGATGTTAATTTTGAAGCGGAAGAGAAATCATTGACTGCAAGCAAAGACTTTTTGAAATCTGTTGCTGAAGTTAAAAATGAATCTGATTTGCAAGATACAGTTTCGGATAATAGTGAAGAAAATCGAAAAGTAGAGGGAGATGTAAAACAGACGAAAAAGACTGGTATATATGTTGATAACCGTTTTGCTCCTAATGTTCTGTTGGCAGATGAAGTGGGATTAAAAGTTGCAGCAAAATCAGAAAATCCACAGATTAATAATTTAATAACTCAACATGAACATTTGGAATATAAAGTGGAAGACTATGTATCAGCTGATGTTGAAATTACACCTATATCGACGGCAGACTATATATTGAAAGATTCTATTAAATTAATTGCTGAACGGATACAAATAATTATAGATATGGAAGCTCCGATAAATCATGATCAATTAGTAAAGAAAGTGTTACGCTCATTTGATATCGGACGTTCGAGTACACAGACGATTGAAGCAACGGAGAAAGCCCTTAAAACGGTCGTGTTAAAAAGCAATAAACAGGCAGGTACGAAATTCTATTGGGGAGACAATCAAGATATTGATGAGTATAGAGTTTACCGGAGTGATGCAAATTCAGATGATAAGAGGTCGGTAGATGATATATGTCAGCAGGAATTAAAAAATGCTATATGTGTGACCTTACATGAAAAAGGACCATTAGACAAAGATTCTTTAATTAAGGAAACTATTCGGACTATGGGATACGCTAGAAGCGGGGTGTCATTAGTCGCGGCGGTAGATCGAGGATTGAAATTTGGAAGAAAGACTGGAGAAATAGTGGTGGATGAACAGAAGAGGCTTGTTATAAGAGATATCAATAATAAATAACTTTTCCCTGATTATAAATGGCAATCAAGAGCTTGGTCCCTGAAAGCGAATATACCCCACAGCGGTTTTATTGACGTCGGGAGATTATGAGGATTAGGAAAAGTAAAACTATATTCGCGAAAATTACAAATATTATAATGAGGTACTTAATGTCTTCGTCAAATCTTATTTTGGAGGAATAACATGAGAGAAATTGTAAACATTAATGATTCTAATGAGGTTGCGGTCGTTAGAACAGAAAACGATTTAATAGAACTTACAGAGGGAATGCTGTTGAATGCGCGTGCTACTTTAAATAGTAAGAACACATTAAGCGTACCAATTGCAGAGTTATCGACTCTAGGAGCTGGGGTGTCATCGCTTATTCCAGCATTGAACACTGTCACACAGACAACTACATTTGCCACAGAGGGCTTATATCAATTAGCTAATGCAGGCATTGGTGATGTTCTTAAGGTCGCGAAAAACGGTAATTTTTGGGGAGCTTTCAAGACTGCTGATGGTGCATCAAAATTTGCACAACTTCAGGCAGCAGCCCCATTGTCTGCTACAACTACAACAGTGGCTGCAATTAATCCAGCCATAATGATGATGGCAGTAGCGCTTTTCTCGATTGAAAAAGAACTCGGTAATATTGCAGAAATGGAAAAACAAATTTTATCATTTCTGGAAGTTGAAAAAGAATCAGAAATCGAAGCCGATGTAGAAACACTGATGAATATTGTCAAGAAGTATAAGCTCAACTGGGATAATGAGCATTTCGTTGCTAGTAACCACAAACTAGCCTTGGATATTCAAAGAACTGCCAGAAAGAATATGAACGCATATCAGAAGAAGGTTAATGAGGTCATTAAAGCGAAACAGTTCATCGTCGCTCAGAATAAAGTAAATTCAACATTGGTTGATTTAGAGAAAAAGTTCAAATATTATAGATTATCGCTTTACACATTCTCTTTGGCATCGCTTATGGAAATTATGCTAAGCGGTAATTTTAAAGAAGAATACATCACAGGTATTAAAGATGATATAAGAGAAATGTCACAAGCATATAGAGACTTATTTGAAGAGTGTTCGATTCGTCTTGAAAAGATGGGTAACTCTGCGCTGGAAACAAATATGGTAAAAGGATTGGGTACCGCAGGCAAAGCTGCTGGTAAGTTCATTGGTAATATTCCTCTTGTGAAGAAGGGGCCGGTTGACGAGTTTCTTCAAGATAAAGGCGCTCATTTAATAAGCAATGCTATCGGAATGGAGAAGAAATCTGTTGGGGCATTTGCTGCAATAGGAAATCCGGGCACAGGTATGTTTGTTGAAAAAATGCAGGATATGGTTCAGATTTATAACCATACTTCGCAGATATGCTTTGATAAAGAAAATATATATTTAGTGGGTAATTAGGGGGAAGGTTCAAAATTGGAGCTATAGTTAAAGGATTCGTAGACCAGCTTCCAGATACTGACAGGAAGATATAACGTACTTCCTGTCTTGCCGAGCCATTTACATGGCGGCAAGACATTAATATCAACGTCTCAACCCATAAGCTTTGAAATGTTTCCGCTTACGTAGATTGAAAATAGGCCATCTGCCATCAGTTGGCCAAATTCCGGCAAAATGGACATAGTAGTACCCTTAACAAAGAAAATAGTGCTCTTAAAAAAGAAAATGTAGAGCTAAAATAAAGTCTTGCTTCACTCCGGGGCCTTCACACACTGGACTTTCTTTATCTCTAAAAACCCAGCGTTCAGATATAAAGAAAGTGAGATAAGATAGGAAGTATAAGCAAGAATGAAAATCGAAAATTAAATCGTATGATTAAGGAAAAAATGATTATAAAGAGAGAAAAATTTTCAAAGAAAATGTCCTCAATGTCAGAACGGCAGACCGTAGAAATATTAATAAGGCAAAGCATATGTTTTAATATCCTTAAAAAATGAGCTATTTAACAATGAGGAGGAATACGAGGATAAATATCCTATACTGATACCTTTTGTTGGTTATTCCGAAGTGGTACATAACATTTGATAGCGATAGTTTTAGAAACGCACTTACATTGAGCAGACAATAGAGGGTGTTTATTAAAAGAGAACAGGAGGCGAAGTATAATGGCATTAATTCATGATGAATTAAAAATAACCTCAATAAAAGAATTATTTACAATGGATTTAACCTTGCCTTCATATCAGCGGCCATATAGCTGGAGTGTCAAGTCAACCAATACTTTATTTATTGACACTTATGAGGCATTTAAAGATGGAACCAGTGAATACCGCATTGGATCAGTCATTTTACATAAAGCAAGTACCGGAAAGTACAATATTGTTGATGGACAACAAAGACTTACCACACTGTCAATTCTGCTATATTGTCTTGGTGATGATAACCAAAGTATGCTAAAAGAAAAATATGGAAAATTATCAAATGATAATATTGTTACAAATTTTGGAGTTCTCTATAGAAGAACTAATGAATTATTGATTAATGAACGTCAAAAATATAAAGATTATCTCTTGAATCAGTGCACTACAGTTCAGATTGTAACTGACAGTGAACAAGAGGCATTTCAGTTTTTTGATTCTCAAAATTCTCGAGGAAAAGATTTAGCTCCTCATGATTTGCTTAAGTCATATCATTTGCGGGAAATGAATAGTGAAGTTGAAAATCTAAAAATAAAGATTATAAATAGATGGGAAAATGTTAATCAAGATGATTTAGATGATTTATTCAAAAATTATTTATATCCATTAACACGATGGTATCGAAGAAAAAATGGTTTAGGTTATTCCTCCAGTAAAATTGATTCGTTTAAAGGAATTAAGGGAGTTAATATCTATAATTATTCAGTCTATCATAAAGCTAGTAATCTATATGTAGAACAATTTAATGCAAATGGTAGCAACGAATTACTCGCTTCGAAATCTTTGAATCAATTTCAATTGACACAACCATTGATTGCTGGGAGACGATTTTTTTATTACACACTTCATTATGGCAAACTATTAGAAAACATTCAGAAGCAGATAAATCGCTTTCATAAAGAAGATGAAATTCCAAGCAGACGTTCTGGCGACATTTATATTAAGCAGTTGTATGAATGCTCTTTAGTATTTTTTGCTGATAGGTTTGGTCTTGAGAGCTTAACTCAATCTGTGATGCAGCTACTCTATTCCTGGAGTTATTCATTAAGATTAACAATGCATTCAGTCTATCCGCAGACGATTAACAAATATTCAATAGGTCAACATGAACGTTTAAATTATGGGATTGATTTATTTACTACAATCAGCGAAATGACAGATCCTGAAGAATTGAAACTGCTTACTCTTAATCAACCAAGTATCGAGAATAATAATAAAGAAAAATACAAAGCAGTATATGAATTGCTGTATGGATGGAATAGGTGGGAGAAATGAAAGACGAGTTAAAAATAGTATCAGTGTCAAATGTTTTTGATAATATCAATTACCTGGTGCCTATTTATCAGCGCAATTTTGCCTGGACTGAAATTCAAATAGTGCAATTAATTGAAGATATTGAAAGCTCTATTGACGGTTCTAATAAAAACTACTTTTTAGGAAATTTAATTGTTAATCAAACTGACAACAATGTATATGAAGTGATTGATGGACAACAACGATTGACGACTCTATATCTTCTTGAAAAGTATTTAGGGTTTGTATTTGCGAAAGAAGCTCTACGTTTTGAAGCTCGTGAAAAATCAAATCGTACGCTTTCTTATGTAAGCGATAGAAGTAATTTTGGATTAATTGAAGAATTATCAGCACCAGAAATCTCGAATGGTTTTCAAATCATAGAAAACTATTTTAAGACTAAAAATATAGATACACAAGGATTTATAAAAAAGCTGGACCAAGTATTTCTTATACAAGTTCAAGTTCCGCGGAATATTGACTTAAACCACTACTTTGAGATTATGAATACTCGTGGAGAACAATTAGAACTTCACGAAATTGCTAAAGCTAAGCTATTGGAAACGCTTGAAAGCGATATCGAAAGAAATGTTGCAGCGATGATTTGGGAAAAATGTTCTGATATGAACTCGTATGTTCAAATGAATTTTGATATAGATTTTCGAAGAAGTATTTTTACGGAGAACTGGAGCAGCTTAAGCCAGTCTATTATTGATTTTGACTCGATAAAATACAAAATTTCGACTGAAAATGAATCGACAGATAAAAAAACTCTGATTGATATATTAAAAAATAATAGATTGGTTAATGTTTCAACATCTCAGTCTGAAGATGAAAATGAACGCTTTGAATCAACTATTTCATTTCCAAATTTCCTGTTGCAAGTTAATGCGGTTATGAGAAAACTTGGAGAGGAAGACTCAAGTCTTGATGATAAATATTTTCTTAATAATTTATCATGGACTTGGTCATCTCCTGAAAAAGCAAAAGATTTCGTATTCCACTTGTTAAAATGCAGAGTCTTATTTGACAAGTACATTCTGAAACGCGAATTTGCTCGCGATTACAAAGAAACTGGTAAATGGTCGCTACAACGTTTAGAGAAATATCGCGATAATAAAAAAAATAGCGAAAAACCCAAATACGTTGGCACGCTGAGTGATGAAGGTAACGATAATAAAAAGCTAAGAACTCTTCAATCTTGTTTGCGTATTACATATACATCACCAAAGACGATGCACTGGATTACTGTTGTTTTATCTAGTTTGTTAGCGAATGAGACATCTGATATTATTTCTTTGCTGGAAAGCTATTGCAAGAAAAAAGTTGTTGATTCAGATTACCAAAATAGGAATGGTTTTGGATTTGAAAGAATTGTATTTTCCTATCTCGATTATTTAATCTATAGGGATGGGTATTCATACGATGGAAAAGAAATTATATCGCCAATTCAAGACGACTGGCAATTCCAGTTCAGAAGTTCCATTGAGCACTTCTATCCACAACATCCAGTTGAAGGAGAACGATGGGAAGATGTCGATCTGAATAGCTTTGGCAATTTAGCATTAATAACGGTTTCTGGGAACTCTAAGTTTTCCAACTTACCACCTGCTGGAAAAATCAATTCGTATCCAAGTATTATCAATCAAAGCTTAAAATTGAAAATAATGGAAAGAATGACAAGACTTGGGGACGGAAAATGGACAGAAGAAAAGGCAAATAAACATAAAGATGAAATGTTCCTACTGCTTTTATCATAAACTCGCAGAAAAAAGAGGTATTCAATTTGATACAACAAGCTATTTTACAAGAGTTGAAAGTGAGGAAAACTATGGAGTGCAAGTTATACTATCCACAAAATGGTAAATCGATCATTCTTACTTATGACAATAGTTGGGTGAAAGAAATCAAGTATGTAGAGAAATCCTATAGTTCATTTATGGATTCGTATGCTGTATTTTGCTTTAAATTAGAAGGAGAGATGAAAAATCCGATCAGGCTGTATCATGACGATGAAAAAATAATAGATATGATTATTGAGAGTGCGATAATTAATAATTATATAGATTTAGCAGATTATTATTCCCATGATGAATTTAGCATAAGTGAACAGGCGCCTCAAAAACACGATTGAAAGCGAGATTATATAGTTTTATAAGCTATTTGACATTAACGATCCTAGGGGCAAGATTAGGATTAGTAACTTTGATTAGGGGAAGGGAAGTTTCTACCATGGATATAAACAAGATGAAAGCATTGTCACTTGAGGAGCTGCGTGCAATATATAAGGTTTTTTTACATAGCAAGGATTTTGCAAAATCAACAGTAAGCACTTCTTACTCTGATTCATTCTATCTTTGGAAAAAAGGTAGTAAAGACCTATTTTGGAATGTAGTAACCTCTACTGATTTTGAGAGTGTTGCAAAGGAAGCATTATTTAAGGCTCTTACTGATAATTCTACTGGCAACGTTAATTTCCTGGTCAGTAGTTACATGTCTCACCTCAGAAGATTTCGTTTGTTTTTGTCATCAGAAGAGGTTGGGGATTCACTAGAGATTGAAAAATCAATCACAGAAAATCCATCACATATGAGTCGAGAAATAATAATTAATAAAATGTATGTCGGAGGCTATTTGTCAGAGGGCGATAATATAGGTCACGAAATTATAAACTTGTATAAAGCAGATGATGGAAAGAATTATATTTATCTCAATTCGCAAGGAACAATTGAATTATCACATGGAGAAAATAGAATAACTGTTTTGCTGGTACGAAAGTTTGCCTCGAAAATATATAAAATACTTGCCAAAGCTGAAGGTATAACTATTCTAGATCTTGCTGACTGCAGACTCACACGAACGGAGAGATACGAAGGGCAAGTTTCACTGGGTCTTAAATATGGAGGAGTTGGTCTTGTAGATTTATTTAATGGAAACTCTTTTCGCGGCAGCCTCGAAGATGAAAAAAATGCTTACACAACGTTTATTGCAGACAAGGTTCTTAAGCCCAAAAAACAGATGTATATTACAGATGATGAATCTGTCAGCGATGGAACGACTTTCTTCATTCGTACAAATAAAGGATTTGGCAAACAAACATTAAGAGAGTTTTACCACGAAAGTAAAAAGCCGGATTCTTTCACTGATCTGAACTGGATAATTGAGAATGGCGAGTTATGGGAAGATACTGATACAACACAGAAAATTTCTGACTTACCGGAAATAAAAACAGATCCGTATTTCAATTTCCTAAAAATAATCAGGCAGGAAGATAATGAACTCGTTTTTTCAAATATGCTATCTTACTTTTTTAATATAAACAGAGAAGCTTTCTCCAGATTTGCACATGAAGTTTTAGCTATAGATATACAAGCAGACTTTATCATTGAAAGAGAAAAGAAAAATATTGACTTGCTAATTTCTGATGAAAAGAATGCTGTTGTAATAGAAAATAAAATCAAATCCAGTATTAACGGAATTAGTGACCGACATGATATATACAGTGATCAGGTACAGTCACAGCTGAAAAAATATTATGAGTTTGTCACAAATGATGATGAGTATCGTAATAAAAATATACGTTGCTTTATTTTTTCACCAAATTACAATCGAATTGAATTAAGCGGGTTTTCTTGTGGTGAAAGATATACTATCGTATATTACAGAGAGATTCACAGATTTTTTGTTGAAAATAGTGATCTCTATGATGGGGTACCTTATTTTACAGATTTCATCAATGCAATGTATAAGCACACAAAGGATTATGATAATGAGCTGGAGGAAGAAATGCAAAGAAGATTCCAAAATACTATTTACAATACAAAAAAAATGTTGGAAGGCAATGAAAAGAAGCATTAGATATTTTTACATATCATATGTAGGGAATGATTCAATTAATACAAAAAATGAAATCATAATAATCGTTAAAAAAGTAATTATTTTACTTTGAAAGGGGTAGATTATAGATAGCAAAGAAATTTCAATTTATTATGACAACGCTATTGAAACTAATAATTAATTGAATTGGTAGGGTGGTGAGGCAAGTGAACCTTTTTCAAATTGTACCAGAGGATTTTTTCAAACCATTAACAAGCAAATATAAAACAACATATATTGAATGTTTAAGGCTCATTTACAATACTTACAAAACTGAGTTATCTTTTGGTGTTGATAAGGAAATCATTATTGCAGAACTTGAACAGTATTTTGATAGTGAGCCTGGTTCAGAAATGGTGTTTGACGAGGACGACAATGAAGTCGCACGAGATTCACGAACAAAAGCAAATGCAATCCTCCGAAGGTTGAAGGATAGTGGTTGGATTGAGTATGAACTGGACAATGATTTTAAGGTAAAGATCAACCTTTTTGATTATGCTGCAACAATGATAGAATCATTTAATAAGATTATTAAAAATGAAGAAATGGAGTATCAGAGTCTTGTTTCCCAGATTCATGCAACTCTAATGAATCAAGATGGCTATGCCAAGCCATATGAATATATAGTCAAACGAGTTGTTGAAAACACGGAAGAACTTATGGTAGGACTCAAGAAGCTTAACACTAATATAAAAAAGCATATTGATGCGATTACGAATGAAAAATCATCTAGAGAGATTCTGCAGGACTTCTTTGTGTACCATAAGGATATTGGATCAAAAGCCTATAATCGCATTAAGACTAGCGACAACATCTCCCATTTTAGATTTGCAATCATTGAAAAATTATATTACATTTTAAATGATGAGCAGGTTTGCAAACGTGCATTGCAAGGCTATATGGAAATCGAACAAATTGTAGATCAGGCAGAGGCACAGGATTCGTTCAGATGCAAAATGCTCAGTATTATATCTGCATTCAGAAATTATGATGACATTATTTCAGAGATTGACTATAAGCATTCAAAATATATGGGCAGTGCTATCGCAAGGGCAAAGTTTTTATTGACGAATACGAACAATGCTGAGGGGAAGATATCAAAAATTCTGAAATACCTGTCGGATGAGTTCAATGCTGCTGACTCTCTCAATCTGAATGATGAGCTTGATGATGAAATCCTTGAGATATTTAGCATATTCCCTCAAGGATTTATTGACAGTGATTCTTTATATGTGGTGCCTATATCAAAGAAGATGTCCCTTCCAGAAGTCTTAAGTGATAATCTGGGAATATCCGAGGAAGAAAGAGCGCTACGCAAGTTCACTATGCAGGAGCGAAGCAGGAACCGGTTTTCTCGCAAGAATATCAATACATATATTGATGAAATGCTTAAGGATAAGAAATCAGTCCGGGCTTCAACTTTACCACTGGAATCAAATAGAGATTTTATAAAAGTGATTTTTATCAGCCTTTATGGGCGGGACAAAAAGTCGATTTATAAGACCTCTCCGCTAGATAAGAATATAGCGGTAAATAATTTTCGATTTCGTGATTTTCTGATAGAAAGGTGTGAATGATGGAGATGGAAGTTTTCAAGGAAAGCCAGGTTCAGAAAGAGAAGTTTAGAACGGCTGCCAACAAGCTACTTAACAGTTGCTTTGTTGTCAAGAAAAAGGAAGATACAAGAAATGACTACATCTTCATACTTCAAAACAAAGACCTGTTTGTTGAATACTTCGATTTGCTTGGCTATAAAATTGAGATCAATGAAAACCATGGGGTTGTTGCTCTGACAAATTTAAACGGCACTGGAAGATTAAGGTTGAAGAAGATTGAAAGCATTATCCTTTTGATTCTGAGACTTCTGTACATAGAAAAGCGTAAGGAATTGAGTCTGACTGACGATGTAGTAGTTCTGACTGACGAGATACATCAAAAGTACAATATGCTCAAAATCGAAGCCAAATTGAACTTGGACAAGACAACTCTTAGGGAAGCTGTCCGACTGTTCAAACGCTACAATATTGTCACAATTATTGACAGGGATGTTACCATGTCTGATGCAAGGATAAAAATTTACCCTTCAGTTTTATTTGCAATACACAATGATAATCTCAATATAATCTATGATGCAATCAATCAGAAGCTCAATCAATATGCAATGGGAGGTGAGTCAAATGACGATGAAGACATTAACCCGGATTAGGCTTATCAACTGGCATTATTTTGTGAATGAAACCATCAGCGTTAACGGCTCATTTCTCATCAGCGGAGAAAATACGGCGGGGAAATCTACAGTCCTTGACGCAATTCAGCTTGTTTTGACAACAAATCACAGGAAATTTAATACGGCAGCGAATGAAAAAAGCAGCCGTGATTTAAAAGGTTACGTTAGATGCAAAACTGGAAACGAGGACAATGCTTATATACGTAATGGAAGTGTTATCACTTACGTTGCTCTTGAGTTTTATGAGGAAAAGGCGGCAAGATACTTTACACTCGGTGTGAAAATTGACTCGCCGGATGAAGAAAGCAAGCTAATAATAAAATGGTTCCGAGAAGAGTGCCGATTGGAGGAGCTGAGCTTTCTGATTGGGGGGAGACCATCCACATCTGAGGAATTCCGCAGAAATGACAAAAAGATAAATTTGATTTCCCAGACATCAGAAGCCAAGGCGAGGTTTGGACAGAGGCTTGGAAATCTGGAAGACCGGTTTTTTGATATGATACCTAAATCACTGGCTTTCAAGCCAATGGACAATGTTAAAGAGTTCATAAACAGATTCATTCTCTCTGAGAAGGCAATCGAAGTTGAGACTCTTCGGCATAATATTGCATCCTTAAAAGAACTGGAAGATTTGATGATAACCACAAAAGAAAAAATTAATGATTTAAAAACGATACTTTCAAAAAATGATGAAATTCTTGCAAAAGATCGTGAAATTAAGACCAATGATATAATGATAAGGAAAGCGGATATTGAAGCAAAGAAGCTTGATATTGAGGATAATGAAAAAAATGATAAGTTATTAAATCAACAGTTTCAAAGCGAGCAAAGCAAGCTTGAACTGTTGGATACGAGTCTTAAAAACGAAAGAGATCTTCAGACAAGCCTGATGCTTTCTCTTGGACAGAACGAAACGGTACAGTTGATAAAAGATACAAATCATAGGATTGAAATGTTAAATAAGGACAAAGAAAATGTCCAGAAATCTGTGAATAAGCTTACTTCAATGCTAAATATAACGTCAGAGGCGTTAACATCACTCAAACAATTTGAAATATATATCATATCCAAATCTGAGCTGATGTCGCTTGGATTGGCAGAGCATGATGCTATATCAAAATCAGAGCATATATATAAACTTAAAAAAGAACTGATTAGTTTGCTTGAGAAATATAGTTCTGATAAAGTCAGACAAAATGATCTCTTAGAAAAATACAAAGATCAGAAGATAAAGTTAACTTTGGGGATTCAAAACCTCAAAAACAAAAAATTAACCTACCCAGATAATACTGTAAAGCTAATGACAGCAATTGAAAAAGAGTTCCTGAACATGGGAATAAGAAGCGAGCCAAGGATATTTTCCGATCTTTTAGAAATTGTAGACCCGAGATGGCAAAACGCAGTAGAAGGCTACCTCAATACTCAGAGGTTCTATATTATTGTGGAACCGCAGCATTACAAGGTTGCCCTTGATGTCTACAATAGAGTAAAAAAGGAAGTACATACGGTCGGTATGGTGAATACAAACAAACTTGACATCAAGATTGATTCGGACATGGATTCCCTTGCATACGTCATAAAAAGTGAAAACCGTTGGGCAAAAGCTTATGCTGTCTATCTTCTCAATCGGGTTATCCGTTGTGAGGATGTGTATAGTCTGAGGGATCACAAGGTGGCAATAACACCTGATTGCATGCTTTATCAGAATTTTGCAGTCAGAAAAATAGATGAAAGAGTTTATCAAACACCGTATATTGGTGCCTGTGCTTTCGAAGTTCAACTGAAAAATAAGCAGGCCGAACTAGAAATAGTAAATGCAGACATCACAGCAGCACAGAAAAATCTGAATAGGCTCCAGGAGATTATTGAAAAGCTTAAAGTATTTAATATGGATGTGATTGAGGAAAATATTGAAGCACCTCAGAGATTAAAAGATACAGACGAGTTGATTATAAAAGAAAAAATAGAACTAAAAAAGGCGGAAAGCGATCCGAGCTATATCGAGATTAAAATGCAGATCGATGAGTGTAGCAAGCAGGTCAAGAAGTTACAGGATGATTATGATAATACTAACAAACTTATTGGAAGTTTGAAAGCTCAAATAGACAACAATATGAAGCAGTTGGATGAGATGCTGAGGCTGCATTCTTCATTGGAAAACCGCTTCAGAGAATCATGCGACAGATATGCTGAGGTCGCCGACTTAGGTCTGAATAAATTCCAAGAGCAGATCAAGCTGAAGACAGCAGCGACAATTGTTCAAAACTTTTCGCCTATGATGGTAGGCTTAGAGAACAAGAAAAATGAACTAGTTGCCGATCTTATCAAGCTTCAGGCAAAATTCTGCAATAAAAATGACTGCGATTTGGGATCAGGTTACGAGCAGATTCAGGATTATATAAATGAACATCACAAGCTCGTAGCTTCCGAAATTATAAAATATGAAGAAGATTTGGAAAGAGCCAAGGAGAATTGCCACATGGAGTTCAGGGAGTCTTTTCTGGCAAGACTAAATGAAAATATTGAGAACGCTAAGTTGGAATTTAAAAACCTCAATTCAGCACTTAAAGATATTTATTACGGAGAAGACACTTATAAATTTGAATTGACACCGAACAAGAAAAAAGAAAGCATATATCAGATGATCACATCTAAGAAGAATGAGATGGGTTTAAATTTGTGGTCCCAGTCCTTTGAGGATGAATATAAAGAAGAAATGGATGATTTGTTCTCTAAGCTGACAGCCTATGACGATAAAGGCGAAAAAGTCCTCTTAGAGTATACAGATTATCGCAACTATCTGGATTATGACATAATTGTTGAAAAAACAGACGGGAAAGTTCAGCGCTTTTCCAAGATATATGGTGAAAAAAGTGGTGGAGAGACGCAGACTCCATATTACGTAGCTATTGCAGCATCCTTTGTTCAGCTTTATAAATTGGGAGATACTATCAGGATAATCATGTTTGATGAGGCATTTGATAAAATGGATGACAATAGAATCAGTTCCATGATGGATTTTCTGAACAGCCAGAATTTCCAGATTATCCTTGCCACGCCGCCATCGAAGCTTGAAGTGATTGGTGAAAAGGTAGATACCATATTGATGGCTATGCGTGAGGGCACTAACAGCATCATAGAGGAGTACGATTTATGATAAATAAATATGAAAGAACCATTCTGAATACGCTATTGGATAAGTATGAGAAGAGCAAAAGCTTTAATGGCGATAATAAGATAAATCAAAGGTTTTTCGTTAAGATTGTGTCGCTGTTCCCGAAATATGACGATCATTCCAACTATGAATTGTTTCAGGCGGTCAATGAATCAATAGATGTATTAGTGAGAAAAGATCTGATTTTAGCAAAAATCAGCAAGGCTAATGTGTGTAATGAAGTTTCTCTGAATATAAATAATATCAGTCAGGTTTATCAGTATATAGGGAGAACGCAGAAGCGGGATATCAACAATGCAGTAATGATTCTTCTTGCTGAATATATGGATAAGAACGAAATTCTAAAAAGATTCTGTGAAGCCCAGATTGAAAGGATAAGAGCGAACAAATCAATACAGTTTTTCAATGACGATCTGCGGGAATTTAAAAGTATTCTCGTTGCAGTTGATAATTTGCTAAAGGTTGAGTCAGAAACCTTTGTCAGAGATTTTTCAGTCAGGGTATTTAAGGATTCCAAGTTGCTTGACCAAATAAGCCCTAAAATTGTCAATTTACTTTATGAGTATGGTGACTTTCCGGAAAAGGATCAGGTGCTGGAGAACTTAAACATAGTAAAGAATCCGACGTATGTTAACTTCAAGGGTGCAGGAGCCATTGTATTATCCGGTCAACGAATCGATCTAGACCTGTTGAAGGGTGATATAGCTATTTCATCTTCCATGCTTGAAGACATAGAAAGTATTGAAATCACAGGGAAAATGGTAGTGACCGTTGAAAACTTAACAAGTTTTCATATGGCTGAAAAAAAGGATGTGTTTCTAATATATTTAGGTGGATTCCATAATCGCATCAGAAGGGATTTCATCAAAAAAATATACTTGCAGAATCCAGATATGGAATATTATCATTTTGGTGATATTGATGCAGGGGGATTTTATATACTTGAGCATCTTAGAAAATTAACAGGAGTGAATTTCAAACCGTATAAAATGGATCTGGATACTCTAAGTCAGTATCGAAATTACTCAAAGAGTCTCACGGAAAATGATAAGTTAAGGCTAAAACGGCTTAAGGGTAATGATTTTGATGAAGTAATTGAGTACATGCTGAAGAATGACTGCAAACTTGAGCAGGAAGCAATTCGATTTTGAAAGTACTAGTGCATGGATATCCATTCTTAAAAATTCAGCTTTAGAAGGTTTCAAATGAAAGATATAAGTCTTTGGAACAGGCATATATCTTTTTTTATTTGAGATAATACTCAAGGGATATGGTACTATATAGTTAACAAAGTGAAAAATTATAATGAAGATAAAGAAGACATAAATAAGTCATGGTTTGCATTTGGAACACTTGTATTAGGTGATTTTAGATAGGAGGCAGAGCATTGAGCAAAGAAAACAGAAAACTACTTAAATATTCAGGGATTATATTCATAACGGTATTATTAACTTACAGGCTTCCGCATGATTCCTATTCGATTGTTCAATACCTCATACCGCCCATCATATGGGAAAATAGTGTTATTTACCTTTCGGGGATAGTGCCATTGGCACTGTTCATAGTTGGAATGAAAGGCCTGTTTAAACTTGAAAGATTTGCAGGTAAGAGCAAGCTGCTTATATTCATTGCTGTTGTATTAATCTTTGTCCCGGCAATGAATGGGGCCTTGGATTTCAGCAGAACGAATTATCATTCGATAAAAGGGGACGGACTTAAAGCCGTAGATATTAAAGAATCCAATATGAGTATAAATTCAACTAATGATGAAATGGTAATAAGCATTAATTTAAAATTGAAAGATTACAGCAGAAAAGAAAATAAATTCAAAATAAGAGTATATTTGCCTGAAAGCATAAGTGCTTATACCGGGAGCGAATTTTATGATTTATACAACGATTACTACACACATGGTAATAGAGGTATTTATAATGTTCAAGAAGAGATCACAATTAAATCAAATAATAATCATGAGATGAGTCAATTATTTGATTCCAGGTGGTATCAGGAAGACATGGAGTATGAATTATATAATGGTGAAGAGACCGTTAAGATTATAAAACATGGCTTATAGGCAGAAAGGAAATAATGCCATGAAGAAAAAAGCAATTATTACAGCAATGATTACAATAGCATTAGCAGGTTATGCCATCTATTGGGCTTTCTATGATATGAGCAGACTTCCGACTGGAGAATTGATATCTGAGGTGCAGTCATCCGGTGGTACATATACCCTGAAATCATATCGTACAGATGGAGGAGCAACTACTTCCTATGCGATAAGAGGAGAACTTAACTTTAATACTGAGAATAAGAAGCCAAAGAATATCTACTGGAAATACAGAGTTGAAAACTCATCAGTTGAATGGCTGGATTATGATACAGTTATGATTAATGGAGTCCAGTTGGACGTTCCGGATGAGATATTTGATTACAGGAGAAAGCAATGAACGAATTTAGACTTGAAGACGGTGTTATAACAATAAGAAAATATAAGCCGGTTGATTGTGCTGCTATGGCAAAACTCTTTTATGATACGGTGCATACGATAAATGCCATGGATTACACAAAAGAACAGCTGAATGTATGGGCGAAGGAAAGCGTAGATTTGGAAGCCTGGAATCTTTCTTTCTTGAATCACAATACCTTTATTGCAGAAATTAACGGAGAAATCTTAGGATTCGCAGATATGGATAGTGCCGGCTACTTGGACAGGCTATATGTTCACAAGGATTTTCAGCGAAGAGGGATTGCTGCAGCTCTGGTAGACGAATTAGAAAGATGTGCAAAAGAAACCGGTATATTGAGTTTTGAAACATATGCATCAATTACTGCAAGGTCATTTTTTGAAAAACAAGGATACACAGTTGAAGCAGAAAACAGAATCATAAGAGATGGAATAACACTGGTAAATTATAAGATGGTTAAATCCTGAAAAGAATGGCACAACTTGCAATACAACTCTGTAAATTGGAGGTAATGAGATGGCAATGCATGAATTTGGAATCATGAAAGAGCTACCGAAAGCGGGTTGAAGGTATGATGAATATGTCCCGGAAAAATATGATGGCATATCCATCGATGACGACTTTGTTGAAGTGTTTGCCAACATGCTCCTTGAAGTTGATATGTACTGGCATACAATCGACATAACTGGAAAAGGACTCGCATACTGTGGAATAACTCTTATTCCTCCAGCTTCGTTAGGTTCGGTAATTGATGTGATTGATGGTTTTGATCAGCTTAGAGAACTTCGAGAATTATTGAAGCAGGCTCAGCAACAAAATTTGTATGTGATTCATTTTGGGATATAAAATATGAGCGGTGATATAAGTTGTGAGTCGTTTCTAAGTTTTTTGACTAGCAAATAGAGAATGCAATTAAAAGTTAAATAGGTTATAATTAAGAAGACTGGCTTTTATCAAATTAGCCAGAATAAAAGTAAAAAAAAAATTAAAAAAACGCTCACTATCCATTTTATTGTGTTTGCTGTCCCAAAAAATATCCGCACCACCAGGTGAGGAATTTATGCTTGCAAAAAACATGATTGGGTAATGAAAACGTGTACAACGTAATTATTAAGCAAAAGGATAAGTAAAATGAATAATAATTCAAAAGAAAGGAATTTTGAAATATGAATACTATTTTTGAGATGCTTAAGCCAAGAGAAAATGTTTTTTCGGATACTGCAAGGGAGGATGTCCTTAATTTATCCGATTTTGCAGAAGGTAATATAGATGCAAATAAATTTTTCGGGGAAAACTTCAAGACACAGGGAATGACCGTACTATTTGATACGGCTTTTTCTAGATTCAAAGGAGAATCTGATACTGGAGTTATAAAGTTGACACAAGCCATGGGTGGTGGTAAGACTCATAGTATGTTAGCCTTAGCTTTGCTTGCTAAAAATACTGAAATTAGAGAAAAGATACTTGGGAAAAATTTTTCTGACATAGGGGAAATTAAAGTAGTTGCATTTTCGGGAAGAGAAAACGCAGATTTCGGTATTTGGGGTAGTATCGCAGAACAACTAGGTAAAAAAGAGTTTTTTAAAGATTATTACTCACCTTTAAAAGCACCGGGTGAAAAATCATGGATTGAACTATTAAAAGGCCAAAAAACACTTATTTTGATAGATGAGCTCCCTCCTTATTTGGAAAACGCTAAGTCAATTATGGTCGGCAATTCCGACCTAAGCAAAGTAACTATGGCTGCTTTATCGAATCTTTTTACGGCATTAGGCAAAGAACAACTCGCAAATGTGTGTTTGGTATTCTCAGATTTAAAAGCAGCATATGAGTCTGGCAGTGAATTGTTACAATCAAGTTTTAGGGAATTAGAAGCAGAGGCGAATAGAATTGCAATTGAGGTAACTCCAGTAGCGCTAAACAGCGATGAAATTTATTCTATTCTTAAAAAGCGCCTTTTTGAGGATTCTAGTGGATTTGAATATTCTCAGAATGTTAATGAGGTTGCTATCGCTTATAAAAATAGCGTAGATAAAAGCAAAAAACTTGGGTTTACGAACTATACACCAGAAAGTGTATATAAGGGTATTGTAGATTCTTATCCATTTCATCCTTCTATTAAAGATCTATATGCTCGTTTTAAAGAAAATCAAAATTTCCAACAAACTCGAGGCTTGATCAAATTGATGAGGCAAATAGTCCGTCAGTTTTATGAAAATGGGATGGCGAAAGAGAACTACCTAATAAATGTATTTGATTTTGATTTAAATAATCAAAAAATGCTAAGTCATATTCGACAAATTAAACCATCACTTGAGGAAGCAATTAACCATGATATTGCACAAGATGGTATAGCTATAGCAGAAGTCATTGATATTGAAAGACCAGAAAATAATGGTGTCGCACAAGATATTGCAAAACTACTTTTAGTATCTTCGCTTTCTACAGCAAGTCATGGTTTGCTCGGAATTACGGAATCAGAGATATTTGGATTTTTAAGCGCGCCGAATACTGATATAAACGAAATTAAATCTAGTCTAGAAGAATTAAAAGCGCTCTGCTGGTATATGAAACAAGATAACCGCGGGCGATTGTATTTTCAAAACACAAAAAATATGGTAGCTGAAATGAATACTTTAGTTGATAGCTACACCAATGAAAATGCAAAAAAAGAATTAAAGAAAATTTTAGAACAGAACTTCACACCAAAAATGAAGATTTGTTATGAGATGTTGTATGTTCTTCCAGCGATAGATGAAATAGATCTTGACCAAAACAAGATTTCATTGGTTGTTTTTGAGCCATATCCAGGAAGTGAATTACACCCAGAACTCAAGAAATTTCATGATAGCATATCTATGAAAAATAGAGTAATGTTTCTTTCGGGACAGCGAAATATGATGGAAAAGCTATATGCGAATTCTAAAAAGCTTAAAGCGATTCAACAGATTGTTGATAATATGAAGAACGAAGGAGTTCCTGCTTCAGATCAACAGTATAAAGAAGCCGAAGCGCAGCTAGATAAAGCACTTCAAGCTTTATTTTCAACGATTAGAGAGACTTTTGTAGCACTTTATTATCCTACAAAAAATGGGTTTGAACTTGCGGAATTTAAACTTGAATTTAAAGAGAATAAGTTTAATGGAGAAGAACAAATAATTGCTTGTTTGTCTGATAATGCTAAATATGAACCGTTCTCGAAAGAAGATCAGTTTATAGAAAATTTACGCAAAAAATGCGAAGCACGCCTCTTTACAATTAAGGAACTACCATACTCTCAGATTAAAGAACGTGCAGCAACTACAACTGCTTGGCAGTGGTATCATCCGGATCAGTTAGAAAGTCTAAAGTCGGATTGTCTAAAGAAAGATAAGTGGAGAGAAGTAAATGGTTATCTTGTGAAAGGACCATTTGAAAAAGATCCCACTTCTGTCTTTGTGGAACAGACTAGTTATGATGAGAAAACTTACGAGTTTACATTAAAAGTAAAAGGAATCGGTGGGAAGGTATTCTATGATATTGGTAGTGATCCTACATCTGCATCAAAAGAAGTTGTGGATCAGATATTAATTACAAATGAGCCTTCAATTCGTTTTGTTTGTATTGATTCAACGGGTGAAAGAAAAACAGGAGAAATTTTCGAATTTACAGGTAGCGTTCCAGTTAAATATGGTCAAAGAGCTACACCAAATGGTGAAGTAATGACTCTTGTCACAAATCCAAATTATGAGATTAAATATACTACTGACGGCAGTGAACCAAAAGAAAATGGCGGTATATATAATGGTGAATTTGTAGTTGCAGAGGATAGCAAATTTGTGCGTGTAGCGGTTTTGTATAAAGGAAATGTGTTAGAAGAAAAGAGTATTCCAGTATCAAAAAGCGGAACTTCGAATAAAGGTAGAATAGTTGATAAAACAAAGCCTTTAGCCTATCGTTATAAAAGAAAAAAAGAGATGGGAGATACTGAATCTAGTTACAAAGAACTTGAACTGCTTTCAAAGCTCGATGGGGTGTTGATTAAAGGCGCAACAGCTGAAATATATAAGAAATCAAATAACGATAATTATATTGAGTTTAATACAAGTGTTCCATATTGGGCAGGCGATCTGCAAACGCTTATTGACTTAGTAAGAGAAACAAGCTTCAAAGATGCGGAGGTAATTGTAAACTTTGGATATAAGGAACTAACATTCCTGACAGGAGAGCTGTTTACGCAGTGGACTGATATGAACAAATTAGATATGAATCAGCTTGCAAAGGATGGAGAAATTATACAATGAGTAAACAATACTTTGGTTTCGGCTACGACCCATCAGAAAGCGAAAACCACTTCTATGTTGTAGTGCCCAAAGATGCTATGGCGGAAGTAGAGGTTTATGAACGTTTTCATTGGGACGTAGGGGAACAAAAAATAAATAAAAAGGATGTTCTTAAATTGAGAATATCAAGACACAAGTGGTCTAAGGTGTCAAAGGATGTTGCGGCAGAATTTAATTCGAGATTGAAATTAGAAAAAAAACCAGCTGGAAGATTTGTGGTTGGAGAAATACCTATTGAAAAACTCTTAGGAAAAGAACTTATGGTATTACTTTGGGGGATAGAGAATAATGATCCATCAGGAATACCTACGGCTATTCGTAATTGGAAAGGGCTACAGCCAGAAGAGCGATGGTGGTTATATACCATGACAAATGCAAGCACAGGAAAGATAAATGATAAGCGTGGATGGCGAATGGCATTGAGATATGCTCTTTGTGAAAATCCGGTAGACGAGTCAAATCAAATATCTCTATTTAAAGATTTGATGGGAGGAGAATAAAAATGGACAATACGATGTCTTTTATAGAAAAACAGTTTCCAGTCAGTAAGATAAGTAAAGAGAGTTATAAAGAGAGAAAAGCAGGCGCTAGTCAGACTCTTACTGGGCTTGGAAAATGGTGGGGGCGTAAGCCGTTGATTCTTGTTAGAGCTTGTATCTTAGGGTGCCTTATGCCTTGCAGCGATAATCCAAAGGCCGATATGGATATGTTTTTAAAAATATTATCTATGGATAATGATGGACTGTTAGATAGAAAGCAAAAACCTTTTTCTGTAAAAGAACTCTATGAAATTGCTCAAAACAACAAACATTTCAGGCAATACCTAAGTGAGTGGTTTGAAATTGATGGCAACAAAATCAAAATAAGTGCATGTCAAGATAAGGATGATATTGAAACAAGACTTTTTAAAACGCTTGGATATGATGAAAAGTTAAAATACTGTGTGAGACCAGAACAATTAACTTCATTAAGAAATGATAGTTGGAATGCTATCAATCATCATTTAGGAACCAGTGCACATTCTCTACAACAGTTAGTAGAGCAGCTTTCAATGAAAAGATATGGTCATTTAATAACAGTTGGCGATTGCTTTTCTGGTGGAGGCAGCATTCCTTTTGAAGCTGCCCGTATGGGTGCAAAAGCTTATGGAAGTGATTTAAATCCCGTTGCAGGACTTCTAACTTGGTCTAACATTAATATTCTTGGGGCAAAAGAAGATGAATTAGATGAAATTAAGAAGTTTCAAAAATTGGTATTTGACGCAGCAGATAAGGAAATTACTGAACTGGGTATAGAGCATAACGAAAAAGGTGAAAGGGCAGTCAGCTATTTATATTGTGTCGAAGCAAATTGTCCAGAGTGTGGAGTCAAAGTGCCTCTGGCACCTTCCTGGGTAATAGGCAAAGGTACAAAAACGGTTGCTATTTTGAATAAAAACGGAGCAGGCTATGACATCAATGTTAAAATGAGCGCATCTGCAGAAGAAATTGAAATAGCAGCCAATGGTACGGCAACAAGCAAAGGGTTAGTGTGTCCAAGCTGTGGAAAAACTACACCAATATCAATTTTGCGTGGTGACAGAAATGATGAAAACGGTAAAACTGTTTATGGTTTGCGACAGTGGGATAAGTACGATTTTGATTTTAGAGATAATGATGTTTATAGCGAGCGTTTGTATGCTATAAAATATGAAACAACTGAAGGGAAACGCTACTATAGAGCCCCAACCGAGAGAGATTTGGCCAATGAAGAAAAGATAAAGAAAATTGTTGCTCAAAATTTTGTGAGCTGGCAAGAACAAGGTCTCATTCCAAGCATGGCGATAGAAAGTGGTTTTAACACAGATCAGGTTATACGCGAGCGAGGTTGGACTCATTGGAGTCATTTGTTTAATGCAAGGCAATTACTTGTTAATAATTTGTTTGTTGGCAATGCACTTCTTGCAGAAAATAAAAAAATGTTACCAATGTTTATTGTAGCATTAAATAAATGTGTAGATTTCAACTCGACATTGTGCAGGTGGGATCCGTCAAGAGAAGATGGAGGAAAGCAAACGTTTTATAATCAGTCTTTCAATACGATGATGAATTATGTTTGTCGGAGTTCTCACTCGGTTAGGGGTCAATGGTGTTTTGAAATTAATCAACATAAGTTTAAAAATAATACAATAATAAAATTAATTGATGCACGAGATATTAATAATATCTGTGACTTTTGGATTACGGATCCACCTTACGCTGATGCTGTAAATTATCATGAATTGTCAGAGTTTTTCTTAGCATGGGATAAACGCCTTTTACAAGAAGCTTTTCCAGAATGGTATACTGATTCAAAACGTATTCTTGCTGTTCGAGGAGATGAGCATTTTGCTCAAACTATGATTGAAATATATACTAACCTTACGAATAATATGTCTGATGATGGAATGCAAGTTGTTATGTTTACTCATAGCGATCCAGCTGTTTGGGCACAGCTTGCATTGATTATGTGGAAATCTGGACTTCGTGTTACTGCAGCTTGGAATATTGCTACAGAAACTGATGCTGCTGGATTAAAAGATGGGAATTATGTAAAAGGGACTGTGCTGCTTGTTCTGCGAAAGCAAACAGGCGAAGATATGGCTTTTTTAGATGAAATAAATTCAGATATTCGTGCTGAAGTGAGAAGTCAAATTGCAAGTATGTTGGAGCTTGAGAATAAAGAGGAACCGAATTTTTCAGACCCTGACTTTGTGCTTGCTGCCTATGCAGCATCATTAAAAGTGTTAACCTCATATAAAACAATTGAAGATCTCGATCTGGATTATGAACTAAATCTTGCGATAAATAACCCTACACAAAGTAGTGTTGTTAAAATTATTGAATCTGCTAAAAAAATTGCTTACGACTGCGTAATCCCGCTTGATTTTGAAAGCCATTTATGGAAAGACCTTTCAAATGCTGAAAAATTCTATATTAAGGGTCTTGAAAGTGAAAAGCATGGTAATTATCAAATCGGTACTTATCAAGAGTTTGCACGTGGTTTTAATATCGGAGGATATGGCCAGTTAATGGCAAGCGAAAAAGCCAATACCGCTCGACTTAAAACGCCGACTGAAATGGCAGGAAGAACAATAAATGATATTCCTGATTTTGAAAAATCACTTCTACGAACAATTTTTATGGCCATATATACAGGGATAAAGGAAGATGAAAATCCAACTAAAGCGCTTGGATTTATTAAAAATGAGCTTTCAAATTATTGGGATAAGCGAGATATGATTAAACAGTTATTAAGCTTTATAAAAGATGCCAAAGATATAGATAACATGACTGAGCATTGGAATGAAAGTTGTAATATGGCGGATTTGCTTTACTCTCTCGTTGTAAATGATAATATTTAATTAAAGGAGTTCTAAGATGAACCGTTATTCTTCTAGAAGACAAAAATTGGATCAACAGTTTTTAATAGAGAAACTTAAAAATGCGGTATTTTATGATAGAATAGCGGGATATTTTTGTTCATCTATTCTTGAAGTTGCGGGTGAGAGCATTGAAAATGTAGAAGGAACAGTTCGGGTTATTTGTAACTCGGGTCTTTCTCCAGAAGATGTAGCTGTTGCAAACTATGCACAAAAAATGAAACAAGAGTGGTGTGAGTTTGCACCAGAGGAAAAATATACTTCTCCTGAAAGCTCTAAACGACTTTCACGTCTGTATAAGTTGCTTATTAGTGGTAAATTACAAGTACGTGTCATACCAGACAAAATATATGGGTTAATGCACGGTAAAGCCGGAGTTATTACGTATAAAGATGGGACTAAAACATCTTTTATAGGAAGTATTAATGAAACAAAAAGTGCATTTACCCTAAACTACGAAATGCTCTGGGAAGATACATCACAAGAATCAATTGATTGGGTTCAAGAGGAATTTGATTATTTTTGGACTAGTCAATACGCGGTCAACCTTTGTGATTTTGTAATAGAAGATATAGATAGAATATCAAAAAGAACTGTTATAGGACTGAAGGATTGGCGGGAAAATTCAGATGAAATACTCCCTTCGGCTGCTGTAGAAGAGCCAGTATATCGCAAGGAGTTCGGCCTTTGGGAACATCAGAAATATTTTGTTGAGCTAGCCTTCAAAGAGCACAAAAATGATGGTGGGGCAAGATTTCTCCTTGCTGATCAAGTTGGCTTAGGTAAAACTTTACAACTTGCTATGTCTGCAAAACTGATGGCCCTTTATGGGGATAAACCCGTGCTTATAATTGTCCCTAAAACCCTTGTTTGGCAATGGCAAGATGAGATGAAAACCCTTCTGGATATGCCTAGTGCCGTCTGGACTGGGAGTGGTTGGCAAGATGAAAACGGATATTTTTATCAAGCAGAAAATACAAGATCTATCTTAAAATGTCCACGTAAGGTAGGTATTATCTCTCAAGGACTTGTTTCGCGTAGAACAGAGGCTTCCGAGTTACTCATACAAAAAGATTATGAATGTGTAATTTTAGATGAAGCTCATAGAGCAAGAAGAAGAAATCCAACAAAAGATCCAAATAAGAACAAAGCAGATCCAAACTATTTATTACAATTTCTAAATAAGATTACATTCAAAACAAAAAGTTTACTTTTAGCAACGGCTACACCAGTTCAAATTAACCCGATCGAAGCATTTGATTTAATAAATGTTTTAAGTTTACCTACAAATAAAATAATGGGTGATATGTATAGTGAGTGGCATAAGAAACCACAGTATATGCTTGATATGGTTTGTGGTAACGAAATGTATCCTGAAAGCGAAATTACCATGTGGGATATTATTCGAAATCCATTACCTACAAGAAGCGTTTCTGCTCAGGATAGAATAAATCGTATAAGAGACCGTTTAGATATTTCAGATGACACCTATGTTTTGCCGGCAGATTATTATTCATCGCTCACACGCTCAAAGAAAGACAGCATTAAAATACTATATACAACTGATGAATTTGTAGCTAATTATAATCCATATATTCGCCATATTATTAGGAGAACTAGAGATTTTTTGGAGAATACAGTCAACCCTAATACAGGTGAAACTTATCTAAAAAAAATAGAAGTTGCTTTATATGGTGAGGGAGATGACGGGGCAATACCACTTGAAGGTTATTTAAGGCAAGCTTATTTAAAGGCTCAAGAATTTTGTTCGTTGCTCTCAACTAGAGTCAAAGCGGGAGGCTTCATGTCTACTCTTATTTTAAAGCGTATCGGCAGCACAATTCTTGCTGGAGATAATACAGCTAAAAAAATGCTGGCTTGGACAGAAGCGGGAAAAGAAATACTACAGGAAGAATTTGATATTATATTTGAAGAAGATGATGATTATGATGAAAATATAAGTGAAGTTAAAAAACTCACTGACGCTGAAATAGAGTGTTTGAGGGAACTCGTGAAAATGCTTTCTATGAATCATGATAATGACCCTAAGTATCTAAAAGTATTAGATATTCTTACAAATGGAGTTGAAGACGAAGATACCCCGTGGAAAGATAGCGGATGCATTATTTTTTCTCAGTATTATGACAGTGCTTATTTTGTTGCACTATCATTATCAAGAGATCTTAAAGATCATACAATTGGTCTTTATGCTGGAGGAGACAAGTCGGGATATTTTATTAATGGAATCCACCATAAAGACACAAAAGACAGTATCAAAGCAAAAGTTAAAAATCATGAAATTAAAACACTGGTAGGAACAGATGCAGCAAGTGAGGGTTTAAATTTACAGACACTTAGCACATTGATAAACCTTGACTTACCTTGGAATCCGACTAGACTTGAACAACGAAAAGGTCGTATTCAGAGAATTGGTCAAGCTGCAGCTGAAGTAAAAATTTTTAACATGAGGTATAAAGGCTCAGTTGAAGATAAAGTTCATACAGTACTATCAACAAGACTTAAAAGCATCAAAGATATGTTTGGTCAAATTCCAGATACGCTTGAAGACGTCTGGATTGAGGTTGCATTAAATAATATTGAAGAAGCAAAAGAAAGAATTGATAGGATCCCAGAAAGAAATCCATTCACTATGAAGTATGAAACAAAGATGCCAGTTACAGAGGATTGGGCTGCGTGTACTTTTGTGTTAGATAATAATGAAAAACTTAAGCAGCTATTGGCAGGATGGATGTAGATCAAGAATAGAGTATGGTTGATTTATAGGGATTAGAAATAACTTTTAGTAAATTACTCATACTTCGCACATCAAAAAGTGCCTATGAACCTTGAAAATTCAATAGTATTTGACAAATAAAAAGCATGAAAGCCCCGTTTTTGGTATAATTGAGTTATCAGAAACAATAAATCAAAACCGAAGATTCATGCTATGAAAACAATAACACAAAAATGCGAAATTGATAATACTGTTTATTCAAGAATATCCAGTTTTTTAAGATTTTCTCTTGTATTCTTCAGTAGAAGCATGTATATGGAGATGACGTCCGAAAAGCGTTTAAATAGCTTCGCTAAGGATGCTGTATACCGATTTGTAAAATCGGTATACATAAACTGGCTCCGCTTTACGACAATGTTTTCGTAAATGATTGTAAGAACAACTATCGAGAAGCTCACTGATGAAGACCGCATAAATATTTTTATCGTTGATGACACTATGTTTGAAAGAAATAAGTCCAAGAATGTTGAATTTCTTTCAAAAGTATTTTATCATGCAAATTCAAAATACAAAAAAGGTTTCCGCCTTCTCACTCTTGGCTGGTCTGACGGCAATTGTAAATGTAGTCAAAGACGAAGTCTCGATTACGGCAAAAATTGTATTCGTAAGTAACCGAAACAAGAAGAAAAACTATCTTGCAATAATTTCTACAAACATAACCTTGGATAAAAATGAAATCATCAAAATATATGGTAAAATATTGGAAATAGAAGTCTTTTTCAAGGTATACAAATTATATCTAAAACTGGCTAAGGAATGCCGATCTTTGTCTTATGATGCAATGACAGCTAAATCTGATAGCGGATGAGATGGCTGACATAAATTGGATGCAGGCATTTCAAATGCTTATGGATGCATTTTTATCAACTTTAGCAGATAAGCTTTCGCCTACATTTGGTCAGCTGGAGAAATTTATGGATTCCTTCTTTGAGGCACTTCCTTCATCAACCAAAAAGTGTCCTGGTTTGTATATCTAAGATAGTTGATTTCTGTCAAATATTAATTTTCAAGGTTAATAAATAATGTTAATGTGCGAAGTATGAGTTAATAACATGATACAGAGTATATTTATCGGTTTGTTTAAAACTTTGATTAGTATTAAGTGGTGTTCTTATTCAATATATATCGTTGAAGGAGACTATATTATGACTGAAGCTGAAAGAATAAAATCAATTCGAAAAAATGGTGGTGGGCATCTGCAATACTTTAAGAAAGAGAATATCACCTATGCTATGTGTATGGTTGCAGTAGAAAGTGATGGCATCGCATTATACTCCGTGCCAGACGAATACCGAACAGAAGAAATCTATAAAGCTGCCTGTGAATCAACAGGTAGTATGTTATATAAAGTGCCTGATAAGTATCTTAAAAAGGATATATGCACGTTAGCTGTAGCCTCGGATGGATTAGCACTTCAGTATGTACCAGATAAGCTTAAGACACATAAATTATGTTTGGTGGCAGCACTACAAAATCCTGAATCATTTAAATATATACCCGTTGAATATATCACACCGGATTTTTGCTTAAAGGTTTTACAAAAGAAGGGGTATAGCTCAATTAGTTATTTACCAGATTCTTTGAAAAAAACGGATTACTATATTGAACTCGTAAGCAAAGATCCTAAGTTCTTATGGCATATACCTAAGAAAAATAGGACAGTAAGACTCTGTCAGATTGCTATTAAGAAGATGGGATTTTCCACATCATCTGAGGCCGTTAAAAAAGATGGAGAAATTTTTTGCTTACTTCATACTTCGTTTTATGATCATGATACGTGCTGGGAATTTATAAATTCAGCATACTTTCAAGATGCTGTGAAAGATTTCGCTAAACATAGTTTTAATATATCTTTCGGTGAAGGGAATCCATTATTATGGAGTGTTGGTAATCATAACGTTCCTTTAGACAAACTTCTTCAGTCGGAAGACATATGTAAAATTGCTGTCGAATCACATCGTCTAATGCTCAAATTTATTCCTGAAGAACGGATAACAATGGATATATGTAAAGCTTCAGTGACAGCAGATGGATTCTCATTCCAGTATATACCAGAGAAGTTTCGCACAAGAGAGTTCTGCGAGTTTGCATTTGATTGCTATCCGTGGAACTTGGAGCATATCCCAAATAAGTACAAGACCGAAGATATGTGCTTAAGAGCGGTCAAAGAAAGTGGCTATCTTCTTGAAAGAATTCCAGACTCAATGAAAACAAAAGAAATGTGCAGAATAGCAGTAAACGATGTTGGATGGAAAATTGAATATGTGCCTTTGCATCTTATGGATAAGGATATGTGTCTTGCAGCAATTAAGCAGCCAAAGTTTGGTATGAGTCTCAGCAAAATACCAGAAGATTACAGGGACCACGATGTCTGCCTAATTGCAGTAAAAAAAGACGGCGAAGATTTAAGATATGTTCCAGAATCACTACTTACATATGAGTTGTGTCTCGAGGCTGTACTAGAATCACGGTCTGCTGTAAAGTATGTTCCTCGTAGTTTATTTACCGAGGAATTAGCGATGGCCGTTATAAGAGATTCTTCGAATTTATTCGATGAAATACCTAAAGAGATTCTAACAGAGGAAATCTGTCTTCATGCTTTGAAGTATGTTTATAGGTCTGGGGGCACTGTAATAGATCGTATCCCAAAAAATCTTATTACACAGGAAATGTGTAATCTATCAATTACTGTTTCTGCTTTTTCTGTTAGGGATATACCCGAAGAATTTGTTACAGAAGAAATCCTTTTATATGTAGCATATGAATCTCCATATTCGCTTGGTTATAATTTCCCTGAGAGGCTAAGAACAAGAGCATTCATTCAAGAATTAATTGACACTTGTCCAAACGGAGATTATTATATCAAAAATTATGGTATAGACCCAATTGATTAAATAAAGCGCCGGTAGATACATTCGAATAAAAAGGAGTAATCTCAGATTTGTCATGTTTGGCAACTAAGGCATCCTACTATATGGGGGAATATTTATATTTTTCACACAATATATTGTACGAATCATTCCCTTGAGACACAATATACAGTAGTTGTATTTCCTTATGAAGAAAAGTGTAACAATATATGAAAGAAATCAATATCAAGGGTTTGAGGCGGCTTGATACCATAGTATCTGAGTAGTTTGGAGATGCGGATAAGGGATGAGTATGGTGAATAAACATTTTATTTTAACTAAGATGTGAACTTTGAAGGTATATAATGTAAGATAAAGTAAGAAGGCAGAAAGCTAATACTGGAGACAAAACGGTAAGTGTAGATTGCTCTACTTGTGAGTTTAATTTTGGTAACGTCTGTGCTGGTCATGGTACCCGCACTTATAATGGTGAGGATACTTACGGAATTGCAATGGATGAGGCAAGTAAAATGTTTCAACAGAGATGTTATGATTATGGCATTCCATTGGATGCTTTTATTGAGCAGTAGAAGCAAAGTGGTAGATATTCCAAAAAGCGATTTTGAGATATTTAATTACATCATGCACCATACCCTCCTGCCTCGACTAGCTATTTTTAAAATGCTGATCGGAATTAAAAAAAAAGAGATGCTCTTAATTTCCAAGACATTCTTGACATAGTGACTCAAAAGATTTAGTACGATTGAATGATGCAAAAGCCGCAAATATTACTTCCTATGAAATTTATAAAATGGACAGCAAGGGTGAAAAAGAATTTGCCGAAAAACTTGAAGAAAACGACAATGTTATCTTGTTCACCAAGCTTAAAAAAGGTGGTTTTGTAATCGACACCCCTTATGGACACTACTCTCCCGACTGGGCTGTTGTTTGCAGAAATGATGGGCTTGAATCAGGTGCAGTAGGCATTTACTTTATCGTAGAAACAAAAGCAGGAAAGCTCGAAAAAAATTTAACTGATGTTGAAGTAAAAAAAATTCGTTGCGGAGAATTGCACTTTAAAGCTGTATCAGAACTGGTTAAATTCAATTGGGTTAATAGCTATGAAGATTTTAAAACAAAGTTCGGTGTAAAAGAAAGTATGTAAAAAAAATATGATTGCTTGTTCGTGCTTCATTGATAGAAAGAATATAAAAATTAGATTTCAATAGAGCACGAGAGATGTTTCAGTAGTACTACTTAAAGGGGATTATAAAGAAAGTATTCAAAGCTCACTGTATGATCGCAAATAGCGAGCATAAAGTGAGGTTAATATACAAAGGGGATTAATATGGAGCTTAATTTAACTAGTGAAAATATTTTTCAAGAAGATAAGATTGAATTTGATAAGAGGATTAATTTCGTATTTGGTAAGAATGGAACTGGTAAATCTACAATAACGAAATTGATTAATAAGCAAATTAATGACTATGATACTAGAATATTTCAGGGGTTTGAAGGAATTGTAGATGAAAATAAGCGCTTAAATGCAGTTGTGTTAGGTAAAGAAAACTCATCTATAAATCAAAAAGTCGAAGAAAAGACATCGATGATTGAATCGCTCGCTGTGCAAAAAAACACATTATTAAAAACGATAACAAAACCTGATGATGATGTAGAAAATTTTTGGACAAAGCATGAATCTGCTATATTAAAGTTTGATACAAAAGATAGAGATATAAAGTTATTTAGGACAACTGCAGCGGCAAAGATTAAGAATGAGACAAGTCCTCAGATTTCTGATGCTAATTATACTGCACCAAAATTTTTAAGTGAAATTAGCAAGGCTGAATTGCTTCAAGATGCCGAAATTAATATCTTGAAGTCTATTTTACGATCTGAAGCCAAGGTGGCTCAGAATATTCAGTTCCCTATAATTGATTGTGAAAACTATTTGAAAAGTGTCAATGATATTTTACAGTGTAAAGTCAAAGAAAAGGTTATCATACATAGACTTGAAAACAACGAAGAAAAAAAGAAATTTGCAGAAGCTGGTTTAGAATGTCATCAGAATGGTGATGTCTGTTCATTTTGTGGCAATAAAATAAATGAAAATGTGTTCTTAGAATTGGAAAGTTACTTTTCAGCTGATGAAGTTAAAGCGTTTCAAGAGAAAATAACATTGAAATTAAGTGATATAGATAAACTTAGACGAATGTTTAGTAATGTAACTATTAGTTTAGAAAATTTTTACCCAGAGCTACATGAAAGGGTAAATGCGATTAAATTTGGCAGCGAGAAATTGTTAACATCGTACGAGGATTTTACACAGAACCTTTTCAAAGCGCTTCAAGAAAAGAAAAGTAATATTTTCATAGAAAGTGAAAAATTGAAACTTGAGATTCCTCCTTCGTTTGAATCCATTCAGAAAGAATATGATGAATTAGTTAAGGAAAATAACGAGAAAGATCTAATGCAAAGGCAAATTGAAGCTAGAGAGAAATTACGCTTTCATAAAATTAAGATACTTCTTGATGAATATGAATATAATGTGCACATTAACGAATTGAGTCATTTAGAGATTGAAAAAAAGAGAACACTTGGAGAGTTAAACTCTGAGAAGGAAAAAATCGAAGGAGAAGACGGATTTGATAATAAGATAAGACTTCTTCAGGGAGAAATTAAATCTTTAAGAGAAGAAACTAAAGATGAAAAGATGCTGGCCCAAATCGTAAGTGATAAACTTAAGAATCATGTTTCCTTCGAATTGGACCATTGTGATAATGAAGGAGATGTTGGATTCTATAGAGTAAAATGTTTGCGAACAAATACAGTAAGGGACATTACTCAATTATCAACAGGAGAAAAGAATATCATTGCTTTCTTATATTTCATCGAAAAGCTGAATGAAATTGGGGATAGTCAAGCGGGTCAGAGCAAAAAACTTATTGTATTTGATGATCCTATGAATTCAAATGATGATACCATGCAGTATATGATAATCGATGAGCTACAATGTTTAATGAAAAATATTCATAGTGACGACAAAATGATCATACTCACTCACAATAATCACTTTTATTTGAATGTGAAATATGGTAGAAAATACAAAACTGATAGATTTATAAGACTTGTTTCCAATAGGGCAACAACAAAAATTAAATATATAAATACACCAGAAGACGATTTTAAAACTAATTATGAAGCTCTGTGGAAGGATGCAAGGTATCTATATGATGACGAAAATGCAAGTGCAGAGATGCTCTTAAATCCAATTAGAAGAATTATTGAGACCTATACAAAGTTTAATATTATTGATAAGACAGAGTTTTATAAAAACCAAAGTGGTGCTAAAAAATTGTTTGATGTAAATTCTCATTCCATTGATGATTTTGAGGTGGATTTAAATGGAAAGACTAAAGAAGATATAGTATTGTTGTTCGAGGAATGTTTCAGAGATAACTATGTTGGAGAACACTTTGATAAGTATTGGAAAATAGAACATGTAGTCTGATAATTCAATGAAACAAGTGATTATAAAAACATAAAATTTGTTATTGGAGGTGTGCTAATGCCATTTACCATAGTACGACAGGACATTACAAAAATGAAGGTTGATGCAATCGTCAACGCTGCAAACACCGCATTACAAATGGGCGGTGGCGTTTGCGAGGATATATTCAAGGCGGCAGGTGAGTCTGAATTGCAAATAGCCTGCGACAAACTTGCGCCGATTAAACCTGGATATGCGGTAATTACACCAGGCTTCGGGCTGACAGCCAAGTATGTTGTTCATACAGCAGGACCCGTATATCGAGGTGGTAAAAATGGTGAGGAAGAACAACTACGCCTTTGCTACATAAACAGCTTGAAACGAGCAATAGAGAACAATTGTGGAAGTATAGCATTTCCACTGATTTCCAGTGGTATCTATGGCTATCCAAAAGACCAAGCTCTTCGAGTTGCAACTAAAGCTATAAAGGATTTTCTCATAGAAAATGAATTGGATGTATACCTTGTCGTATTTGATAAGGCGGTGTTTTTGCTAAGCGAGAAGCTAATAGGTGAAGTTGAAAGCTATATTGATGAGTACTATGTCGCTGAGCACAAACTTACTCGGCGTAAATTACTTGATATTGAACTCGAAGCCATGCAAGAATCTGACCTTATCAGCTATAACGCGTCATTACCTATGAAATCATCGAAGATAGGTAAAAGTATTGAAGATTTAGTAGGCAGCCTTGATGAGCCTTTTTCTGAGACTCTCCTCCGGTTGATTGATGGCAAGGGCAAGACGGATGTGGAAATATATAAGCGCGCAAACCTTGATCGAAAGTTGTTTTCAAAAATCAGGACCGGAAAAGGATATACACCAAGTAAACGCACAGCGATTGCCCTTGCGGTGGCGCTGGAATTGTCACTTGATGAAACAGATGATCTTTTGGAGCGGGCTGGCTATGCACTTTCCCACAGCCAGAAGTTCGATGTTATTGTCGAGTACTTTATTGTCAGCGGTAAATATGACATTTTTGAGATCAACGAAGTGCTGTTCAAATACGATCAGCCGTTGCTGGGAGGGTAAGCATGCAAAATAGATATGCTGGAGATGTTGGGGATTTTGGGAAAATTGGTTTGCTTCGGCAAATCAAAAGGTCAGAACTCGATATTGGAGTAAATTGGTACTTAGCTCCAGATGAGGACCATAATTCCGACGGTAAACACATTGGATATATAGTAGATCCAAGATATAACAATTGCGATGACTCTTTGAGAGATTCTCTGAAAGAAATAGTAAATAGTAAGCGCAGCGTTGCGGCACTAGAAAATATGAATCTCATTCCAGATGCCGTTTATTACCACGAAGTTCTTTGTTCACCATCGAGAACTTTCTCACGCAGAGATTGGCATATTAAAGCATTAGAAGTGCTTAGGTGTACGGATGTTGTTTTTCTTGACCCTGATAATGGCTTGCTTGTAAAAAGCGTATCTGCTGGATCTTCAAAAAGTAATAAATACGTTGTCCAAAGCGAGATTACCGATTATTTTGCCTCAGGGAAAAGCGTAATATTTTACAATCACCGCTGCCGAGAGCAAGAGTCAGTTTACATACAGCGTTTTAATTGGATGCATGAAGATTTTATTCTAAGGAATGCTGTTATCACTGGATTAACGTTTAAGCGAGGCACGGTTCGGGACTACATATTTGTATTGCAACCAGAACATGCATCAAAAATCATAGAAAGCGTGGATAATATGCTCCAAAGCCCATGGAGAAACCACTTCGCAAAACTCGACTTATCACTCTGATATGTCGCTTTAAAAGCGACCAGCCATTTTTCTATAAATGTTATCCTTAAGTAAAAATAGAACTTAAGGAGGACATTGCAATGAAAAAAGGATTAACTGAATTGGTATTTATATTAGACAAAAGCGGCTCTATGGGTGGCCTGGAAACAGACACAATAGGTGGTTACAACTCAATGCTTGCCAAACAGCAGGAAGTTGAGGGTGAATGCCATATCACAACCGTCTTATTTGATAATAATTATGAGCTACTGCATGACCGTATCGACATCAAAGCAGTAAGCCCGATTAGCGAGAAGGAGTACCAGGTCGGCGGATCAACAGCGTTACTTGATGCCATCGGAAGGACAATCCACAAAATTGGCAACGCACAAAAACACACAGCTGATGATTACCGAGCTGAAAAGGTTATGTTTGTAATAATCACAGATGGTGAAGAAAACTCAAGTCGTGAATACTCAGCAGAAAAAATAAAAGCCCAGATTGAGAGGCAAAAGGAAAAGTACGGATGGGAGTTTGTTTTCCTCGGAGCAAATATCGATGCTATTGAAACGGCAGGACGGTTTGGTATCTCTGCAGACCGTGCTCAGAATTATCACTCAGACAGTGAGGGAGTTGAATTAAATTTTCGAATTATTAGTGAAGCGGTAGCTAAATATCGAGAGTGTTCAGAAATACCAAAAGGATGGAATAACGATATTCAAAAGGATTATAAGAAACGTGGAAGACGGAAATAAATAACTAAATGTTTCGTTGCTAAGAAAGGAATTATATGAAAAAATACAGCAGTTACAGAGCATACAGAGGAAATGTAATATACAGTCAGGATAAAGATACTTTACTCAGCAAAGAGAATTCATATATACTGGTTGCTGATGGAATTGTAAAAGAAATCTGCAGTCAGCTTCCAGACGGATTTCCCGAAGAAAATATAATAGACTGGGGTAATCGTATTATAATTCCTGGTTTTTGTGATATGCATGTGCATGCGCCGCAGTTTTTGCAAAGAGGGATTGGAATGGACAGAGAGCTTTTAGACTGGCTGAGTACCTACACATACCCAACTGAAGCAAAATTCAGTGACAAAGATCATGCAAGAAAGGTGTATTCCTGGTTTGTGGATGAGCTCTTACGCCAGGGAACTTTGCATGTGAACTGCTTCCCTTCCATTCACTATGAAGCATCTGAAATTCTGTTCGACATACTTGAGCAAAGGGGATTGTTTGCATTCACAGGCAAGCTGAATATGGATCAGAACAGTCCTGAATATTATATCGAGGATACAGAGCAGTCCATAATTGACACGGAAAGATTTATTCAGCAGCATCAGAAAACTGGAAACGTAAAGACTGCAATCATCCCAAGATTTGCGATCACCTGCAGTGAGAAGCAGTTGGCCAGGCTGGGAAAATTGTCTGAAAAGTATGATGTTCCCGTTCATTCGCATATGTGCGAATCCGTTAACGAAGTAAAAATCAGCATGGAACTTTTCCCTGATTATAAAAATGGAGCAGACATATTCTGTCAGAACAACTTGCTTGGACAAAGGCCAACTATAATGGCGCACTGTATTTTTATGGATGATGATGTTCTGGCATTAATGAAAAATCCGAACTGTATGGCGGTTCACTGCCCGGATGCAACTGCAAATATCAATGCTGGTGGTATAATGCCGGTTAAAAAATTCCTGGATATGGGTATTAACCTGGCAATAGGAAGTGACATAGGTTCCGGTGCGAATCTCTCAATTGCCAGAGGTATAGCCAGCACTATCCAGCATTCAAAGATCCGTAACATGTTTGACCCAACGTGGGAAGCTGTAAACCTTGCAGAAGCTTTCTATATGGCAACCCGTTCAGGGGGAAGGTATTTCAAAAACGTGGGAGCATTTGACGAAGGATATTGTTTCAATGCATTAGTAATCGATGACAGTAATATGTGCGGGGAAGGATTGACTCCTGTAGAACGCCTGGAGCGCTTTTGCTATGCAGGAGATGACAGAAATATCCGCATGCGATATATTCTGGGAAATGAAGTTGAAATATAGAATTTTCGTTATTGTTAGCAGATGAAAGCTATCAAGGATAGATGAAAAAATGATATAAATAAAAAAGGGTTTCATAAAAAATATTGTTCAGGATGTATTCCAAGGGGAGAGAACTGCACCCATATGAGAGATGCGTGTCAATTGCTTTCAAAAGGAAGCATCCGGTTTTGTTATGAATGCTCAAACTACCCATGCAAGAGATTGAAGGCATTGGATAAGCGCTACCTTACAAAATACCATATGAGCATGATAGAAAACCTGGATTACATCAAGGAATTCGGAATGGAAAAATTTTTGACTAAGGAAGGTGCCAAATGGATAATAGAGAAACTGAGATTGAAGCTATTAGATCAACCAAGAAGCAACTACTGAGAGATCCTGTTATAGAGCCGTCGAGTGACGTTATTGCAGAGGCACTTGGGGAATCGAACAATGCTTATATAAAGTTTATAAGTGAACTTGCAAGCCACGATATTCATTTGGAATGGCGTTATTACAACGATGGCAAGGCGTGGCTGGCAAAGGGGCTTTTCAAGTGGACAGGTGTTAGAGGTGGTCAAAATGAAAAAACTGTTTTCTGGCTATCGATCTGGGACGGTTTTTTCAAGGTGACCATTTATGTTCCCGAAAAATCCCGTGCAGATATATTGAGCATTCCGCTTGGAAATGAGCTTAAACAGATGATATCGGATTCAAAAGAAATGGGAAAAGTGAAGTACTTTCCTATTGTTTTCGATTTGCGTTCGGATGAAATGTTTGAGGCAGTTTTCTTGATTGCTGATAATAAAAGATTTCGGTGGAGTGAAGAGAGGTGAAAGTAATGGCCGTTGAGAATAGGTATGAATCTGACATTGAAGAAATATTATCACACAGGCTCGATAATGGTGCTGACCTCTGGACAACTGATTTAACGAAAATTCCGGGAATCGGAGTTAATATGGCGGAGCATTTGATTCGAGCAGGATTCCCGACGATAGAATTATTGCGCGGAAAAAGCCCGGATGACATTTACGCTGCAGACTGCATCGCGCAAGGCATGCCCGTGGATAAATGCGCTTTGTACTGCTATCGACTGGCAGTGCATTATGCCGATCATGACGGGCAATTGCCGGAGGGTAAACAAAACTGGTGGGACTGGAAGGATTAAATAAGTGTTGAATTATAAAAAGCCAAGTGCTAATATCAGATAAAATTGATATATTTAAACAAATAGGGAGCAGAAAATGAAAGAAAACAAAAGTGCGATAAAAAATAAAATTACGCCAGTGCGTCTTCATTTAGAATTAAAATGTGATTATCTGTCGGACTATCAGAAAAGAATGCTAAAGAGATATGGCGAATCTGCAAGTGGCGAATCCATAACCAGGGATATTCTTATTCCTTCAGATATGCCGCTTAATAATCTTCATTATGCAATTCAAAAGTTATTTGGATGGCAAAACTCGCACCTGCGCAGTTTTTATTTACCGGAGGATATATATAACAAACTGACAGGAGGGACGGTCAAAGGCTGGTCTGATCTGGTTGGTATACTGTTTCAGCCTCCATCTGAATGCGAAGCTGATGTTTTCTGGAATGATGACTATGAAAAGGGAAGTTTAAAAGTCTGGCTCAGGAAAAAATACACAGGTCCTTATATATATGGAGGAACAATGGAATATCCTGAAGCAGCAAGGCAAGATGTAAAGATACTCTTAGAGCGTTTTAGAATGTTGGAAGTCAGGGAATCCTTCAGTGACTACTGGAAAAGAAAAGAACAAGATAAGAATTCTGAAATTCGAATATTAAAAAAAGCTCCATTAATTGAGTTAACCTTGCAGGAGATGAATTCATCTATTATTCTTGATGGTGGAACAGAAAGCCTGTTAGAGCGATTAGAAGTAAATGAAGTTCTTGCGGCCCAAGGGGAAGGTGTTAATCCAGAAGGAAATTTTCCTGTAACTGAAGAAATTATCTATAATTATGACTTTGGCGATAACTGGAAAGTTAATATAACCAAATATAAGGATTGCGAAGATCTTCTCAGGAACAATATCATTGATGAATATGAGCTTGAAGAGGCAGAAGACATCGTAATAAGCAAGCACAAACCGGTTTGTATTAATAAAGTGGGTGTATCTGTGCTTGATGATGTAGGTGGATTAAGTGGGTTTGCTGATTTCTTAGGAACCATCTATGAGGGAGGGGACAAGGAGGAATCATCTGGTGCGCGTGCATGGGCAAAGAGCCTGGGATGGAGTGATACAAAGCTTTCTAATAAAATGATGCTGTAAAAGAGCCTTAGAAGGATAGATTCGAATTTATGGAGGTTTTTCAGATGAAATATACAGGGGAAAACAAGTTGGAACTTTTTGCGAATAACGCGCAAATCATCAAAAAAGAATTTACCTGGCAAAATGCCCTTACAAAGCGGTTGGCAGCACTTCTGTACGCACAGGAGGGCAAAACGATTGATTGTGAAGCAATCAGGCAGTGCCACGCTTTGATTAAGCAGAGCACGGGCGCATTTTCTACCTTTCGGGGGAATATGGCATTAAGTTTAGCGGCAATGCTTTCGCTGTCTGCCAATCCGCAGGAGGTATTAAGGGAAACGATGAAAGTATACGACTTGCTGAAAGGTGTAAAGCTGCGCGCTTCCGACTTTCTTGTGATTGCTGCATATATTATTGCGACACAATCTGACGCTTCTGATTACAGGAATGTGGTGACCCGCACACGGAGCTTTTACGATGGAATGAAGGCCCGGCATTTCTTCTATACCGGGCAAGATGATTATATATTTGCGGCTATGCTGGGGCTTACGGATTTGGATACTGTGGCGGGAACGGAGCGCATTGAGCAGATTCACAGCCTGCTGAAGGGCGAGTTTCGGGATAAAAATAGCGTTCAGGCTTTGGCGCAGGTGATGGTACTTGGAGAGTCGGACGATAGTATTTCTGATCGCGTTCTTGTTTTGCGGGATACACTTCGAGCGCAAAAAATCAAGTTGGATAAAGCCTATACCTTGCCGGTTTTGGGAATACTAGCCTTGCTGCCGGTGGAGATCGAAACGATTGCCCGTGACATAGGTAAAGCGCAGGATACTTTGAGGGCGAAAAAGGGATTTGGATCGCTGTCCGTTACTACGCAGGAGCTGCTTTTGTTTGCGGCATCAATTGTAGCGAGCGACTATGCCGAGAGCGTAAAAGATGGGGTATTGACGGCAACGCTTTCGACCAGTATCAGCAATATTATTATCGCGCAGCAAGCTGCTATGATAGCAGCCATTTCCGCCTCCACCGCGGCGGCTGCATCGTCATCATCATAGAAAATTCTAATTTCAGTCAACAGAGGTGACTTTTCTTGAAGAAAGAATGCAAATCCACTGGGTAGTTGAACAAGGTACCTTCTTGATGTGGCACGGTAATGACAAAGGCATGGGTTGGATAGAGGATATGGGAAATGATATATATACTAATGTTCATAAATTGTACTGGTCTGAAGGTGCTGAAGCTATTAGCCAAAAATCCTTCTCAATCTATTTGACAATTGAGGACATTAATACAGCGGAAGTAATTGCCGAAACAAGCATTCGAATTGACAATCCTGAGGAAGGCTATTTTACGATAAATCAGTAACCACTGTATGACATCGGAAAAGAAAGAATATGAGGTGAAGTTTTGAAATCTGATTTAAAGAAAATTCCAGGGATTGGAGTGAATATGGCGGAGCATTTGATCCGAGCAGGCTTCCCGAATATAGAATCATTGCGCGGAAAAAGCCCAGATGACATCTACGCCGCAGACTGCATCGCACAAGGCATGCTCGTTGATAAATGCGCTTTGTACTGCTATCGACTTGCAGTGTATTATGCTGACCATGACGGACAATTGCCGGAGGGTAAACAAAACTGGTGGGATTGGAAGGATTGAGAATGGATTTGTGAATTACTTGAAAAATATAATCATTCTGGCGTGATTAAATATTGAATGAAATCAGATTAGGTTGAATTTGAAGCATTAGGGAGGGCATCAATATGTTGATAGAAAACCAAAAGGAAGGAAACTGCTGTTGTTTAGGTGGTTTTTGCAGTGAAGAATCGTATAAAAAAGTATTAGTAGAATATTTATATCTTGATTTAGAAACCTGTGATCGATGTATTGGAACAGACAGTGTCCTTGATGGGGTTATGAAAATACTTACGCCGGCACTGGAGCTTGCCGGGTATAAAGTTGAATATAACAAGCTAGAAATGGAAACATCAGAAATGGCTAAGCAGTACAAATTTGCTTCTTCTCCCACTATCAGGGTAAATGGGAATGATATTTGTGAATCTGTAAAGGAAAACAGCTGTGGATGCTGTAGCGATATCAGTGGAACTGATGTGGATTGCCGAGTCTTTGAATATAATGGAGAAACCTATGAAGTACCGCCTGAAGAAATGATTGCAAATGAAATTCTTTGCAGTGTATTCAGAAAGAGCACAGAGATCTGTTCTTGTGAAACGAAATATGAACTTTCGGACAATCTAAATTCTTTTTATGAGGGAAAGAGAAACAAAGGATGCTTATGTAGTGGAAGCAGCTGTTAAACTGATTGGAATTTCTGTATATATATAAAGTAAGAGGTGAACTGCGTGAAAGAGATATATCTGCAAAATTATCTTGTTGAAAACTATACACTTATTGCAATGGTGGTAGGTACATATTTTGTTGTAACGATGGAATCGGCGGTAGATGTATTTATAAAAAAACGAATGGTTATAAATATGACTCTGCTTTTGATTCTGTCTATGTCGGAATTCTATCTGAATTATCTTAAAGATCAGGCCGTAATAGGATTAGCGCTCATCACAACTGGGATAATCTATTATTCTCTGAAGCCTTTAGTCATGGCGATACTGATAAATATGGTAGAACCCAAAAATAAATTAATCTATATTCCCGCCATGGCAAATTTTCTCTTTTACTGTGGTGCATTTTTGAAAAACAGAGTATTTTATATTGGAGCCGGTGGAGGCCTGGAAGTTGGGCTCTCAGGGAATGCCTTTATTGTTACGGACTGGGTATACTGGGTGATACTCCTTCTTATACTTAATCTGAAATTTTACAGAAAAAAAGATATTAATCACCTTCAGGCCTTCTTCTGCATAGCATGTCTGATGACAGCAAATATGATAGAATCAACAGGGATTAGTACAGGAATACTCAACGAAACCTATGCTGTAGCATTTTTGTTTTATTACCTTGTAATACATGTACATATATCACAGCAGGTAAATGAGGAAAAAGATCTGAAACTCAGGGAACAAAGATTATCGCTGATGCTCTCGCAGATACAGCCTCACTTCTTATACAATACATTAAATACAATAACTGCACTTTGCCGGGTAAATCCCAAGCTTGCAGAGGAAACCACTATAAAATTTTCCGGATATCTCAGGGAAAATATGTACAGCATGGGTGAAAATTATACAAATCCTTTTTCTAAGGAACTGGATCATACAAATATCTATCTTGATATAGAAAGGCTGAGATTTGGAGACAGAGTAAAGGTGGAATATGATATAAAATCGGATGATTTTAATATGCCGACTCTGACTTTGCAGCCAATTGTGGAAAATGCGGTTAAGCACGGGATATGCAGCAAGCTTGAGGGTGGAACCATAAAAATATCTACAGAAAAGAAGGGGCGAGATCATATCATAACAATTGAGGATAATGGAATTGGCTTTGAGATAGACAAAGCATTAAATGATGGAAGGCCTCATGTGGGGATACATAATGTAAAGGAACGGCTGAAAAGTATGGTCAGGGCAGAAATGGAAATTATTAGCTTTATAGGAATTGGAACAACTGTAAGGATTATAATTCCCGGAGAAAGAAAAAATACTAGATTGGAGATTGGTGAAAGACGTGAAATACTTAGTTTTGGACGATGAAATAATTGCAGCAGAGTATCTTGCCGCATTAATACGTGAAGTTGATGAAAAAGCAGAGGTTGTAACAGAAATTAATCCTGTCAAGTCACTGGAACTTGCAAAGCAGCAGTTTCATGTGTGCTTTATTGATATACAGATGCCAGGGTTAAATGGTATAGAGTTTGCAAATGAGATCAAGAAATTGTACCCGAGGACTAATTTTATATTTGTGACTGGCTATTCGGATTATATGGGAGATGCCTTCAGGCTTGATGCAAGTGATTATATAATGAAGCCGGCGGACGCAGGACAGATACGTCATGCACTTGAAAATCTAAGATATTCGTTTCAGGAAAGTACGGCATTGGAAGAAAAGCAGAGGATACAGATAATCTGTTTTGGGAATTTTGATATCCTTATAGATGGAAAACCTGTAAAATTCAAATTTGACAAGACAAAAGAACTTTTAGCATATCTTGTTCATCGAAAGGGCACGAGATGCACTTCAAAGGAAGTAATTGCAAATCTATGGGAAGAAGAGGGTCATGATTCTTACTACAGGATGCTGAAAAAGGATCTTCAGGATGTGCTGAACAAATTAGGATGTGGAAAGCTGATATACAGTGAAAGAGGGCAGATTGGACTGGCAAACTTGGAATGTATAGAGTGTGACTACTTTAAGTGGTTAGAAAACAGGGAGGAGGGCATAAAGCTCTATAACGGAGAGTATATGGCTCAATATTCCTGGGCTGAAGAGGTTAATGCTTTTTTTAATATATATTGACACTTCCTTGACATTTCTTTGACACTTCCTTGACGGAGAGGATGTTATACTGAAATTGTTATTTTTTAAATTATTATGTTTCTGGAGGTGTCTTAATGAATGAAAAGAAAAAAATGATCAGATTGCCAAGCAAGGTGGAAGCTATTATTCCAATTGTTTTCCTTCTGACAATGATGATTACAAACTATGCACTTGGGTGGGGACTCGATCCTCATATTCCTGTAACGCTCTCATGTGGAGTTGCTATGCTAATTGGAAAACTGTGCGGATATAACTACAAGGAAATGCTTGCGGCAGGACTTGAAGCGGTTAATCAGTCCCTTGAAGCAATAATTATAATTCTTCTTGTGGGATGCCTGATCGGTTCATTTACTGCATGTGGAACTATCCCGGCTGTAGTATATTATGGGCTAAAGCTGTTAACACCAGCTATATTCCTTCCATTTGTAACCATTCTTTGTGCAGTTGTAGGAATTGCACTGGGTTCAGCGTGGACGGTATCAGCAACACTTGGTATCGCATTTATGGCTATAGGGACAACAATGGGATTAAACCCGGCACTTATTGCAGGCGCTGTTCTTTCGGGAGCGTGCTGTGGAGATAAATTCTCACCGCTTTCAGATTCAACAAATCTGGCTGCAGGTTCTGCGCAGACGGGACTTTTTGATCATGTGGGAGCAATGGTAACTACAACTCTGCCAAGTTTAATTATGGCAACATGTCTATTTGCGTTTTTCTCACTTTCAAATGTTGCAAGTTATGATCCTACGCTTGCGAATGAGTTGTCAGCGGCAATAATCGAACATTATACATATATGAGCCCGATTCTTCTTATTCCTATATTACTGATTATAGTAGTAGCAGTAATAAAGATGCCGGCCATTCCTTCAGTAGTGCTTCTTTCACTTATTGGATGTGCATTTGCTTTTATATTCCAGGGTGCTGGAATCGCTGACTGCATCCAGATGCTGCACTATGGATATGAAGCTGAATCAGGAAACGCACTATTCACAAAACTTGTAAACAGAGGTGGTATGGACAGCATGCTCTGGACTAACAACCTTGTAATAGTTGCGGTTGCTTTTGGTGGTGTACTTCAGAAAATTGGTTCAGTAGAATCACTTCTTGGCGGACTTATCAAGAAAGTCAAGACTCCATTCCAGCTGGTTCTTGTTACTATTACAACTTCAATGTTCTGCATTACGACTATGTGTGACCAGTATCTGGGATTGATAATTCCTGCGTCAATGTATAAGAATAACTTTGACGAGATGGGGCTTGGAAGAAACATGCTGTCAAGAACACTTGAAGATGGCGGTACTTTATGGTCACCGCTTATTCCATGGTCATCATGTGGTGCATATCATGCTGCAGTACTGGGAGTTCCAACGCTTTCATATCTGCCATACTGCTTCATGAATATAATAAACCCTATTTATGCTATTGTTACTCTAAGCTGGGGTGGAAATATTTTATATGCTGACGGCTCAAGAACAAATATGTTTGGCAAGCTGAAAGAAGGTCGTGGACCGGCTGCTGCACCGGAAGAAGCATATGAAAAGGCTATGAAAGCTCTTGCACAAATAAGAAATGCGGAGAATAATAGTAGCCTGCAGAAAAAAATCAGCTAATACTGTCGATATAAGAAAGGATATAATATGGAATATTACGGAATCATGCCAGAACGAAAACTGTGGGTGAAAGTTGCAGTTATAATCTTTGGAGTTTATACTCTCTATAACTCAGTTGTAAATCGTAACTTGTTTTACCTGCCATTTGGAATTATCATGATTCTTGCCACTTTTTCTGATAGAAAACACATAATTTCACAAGAAGGTGTGGATATTCTATATACTGTCTGTGGAGCGAAGTTTCACAATATGTGGGACTGGAGTGAAATAAATACAATCCATACAGATTCAGGCAAATCCAGACCAAATGTCGAAATGCATATTGGTAAAGACGTGATATCCAGAAGGTTTATCTTATCAAAGGATGATGCTAAAAAAGCAGTAGCTGTTGCAAAGAAAATGAATCCTAAGATTTTTATAGCAGAAATGAGTAAAGCTCAATAATTTTGAAGGTGCCTGATGGTTTGAATCAGGCACTTTTTGCTTTCAATTGCGATTGTAAGGTTAATATGAATGCTAATTGGATATCAATAGAGTAAGAGTTCTGCCCTGTTATGTTTCTAACTGAAAAGTTTCCAAATGATTTCATAAAAAGGTGGTAATGCATATGCTGAAATTAATTGATGTAGGCGTAAATATGGATGGAGAACATGGGAAAATACAAGTTTTAAGTCATATTAATCTAAACCTGGAAAATAAAATGATTTATGTTATGACAGGGCCTAATGGAGGTGGGAAATCTTCTATTGCAAAGGCGATTATGGGGATATATCCATTGACAACTGGAAGAATTTTGATGGATGGTATAGATATCAGTGAAATGAGTATTACAGAAAGAGCTAATCTTGGAATTGGCTATGCCATGCAACAACCTGCCAGGTTTAAGGGAATGAAAGTCAGAGACCTTCTTACATTGGCTATTGGTGATAACAATGAAAAAAATATTTGTGATCTGTTATTTGATGTGGGGTTATGTGCTCAGGATTATCTGGACCGTGAGATAAATTCGAGTTTTTCTGGTGGAGAATTAAAGCGTTTGGAGATTGCAAGTGTACTTGCTAGAAAGTTAAAGGTTGTACTATTTGACGAGCCTGAAGCGGGTATTGATTTATGGAGTTTTAAAAAATTAACAGAGACATTTGAGAATTTAAACAAAAAATACGATACGACTATCATCATCATATCGCATCAGGAGAGGATTCTCAGATTGGCGGATCAAGTCATTATGGTTGCGGGAGGTAAAATCAGTGAAATTACCAATAAGGAAAAGATTTTAAATGAAATTAAAATAATAGACAGTAACTGTCGTTGTCGTCAGACTTGTGAAGTAAGGGGGAAGTCAAATGTTACTGAGTGTGATAGATAAAAAAATTTTAGAAGAAGTCGCTGATTTGCATGAGATACCTATGGGAGCATACAATATTAGGAAAAATGGTGAAGGAGCGGGTCGCAATACCACCGCAAATATAGATATTATTACAAAAGTGGACAAGCCGGGTATTGACGTTATAATCAAGCCTGGTACAAAGGGTGAAAGTGTTCATATTCCGGTTATTTTATCTGAAGATATGAATGACCTGGTATATAACACTTTTGAAGTTGGTGCTGATTCGGATGTGCTGATAATAGCTGGATGCGGGATTCATAATTCAGGATCTGAAACAGCTCAACATGATGGAATACATGAGTTTTTTGTGCGAAAAGGCGCAAAGATGAAGTATGTTGAAAAACACTACGGCGAAGGAGACGGAAGTGGGGACAGAGTTTTAAATCCTAAGACCATCATAAATGTAGAAGAGGGCGGAGTTGTTGAACTTGAAATGGTTCAGATCAAGGGTGTAGACAAGACGAAAAGAGATACAAAGGTAGTTTTGGCTAAAAATGCCAGATTAGTTGTCACTGAGCGACTTCTTACAACTGACAGACAAGATGCTGAATCCAAAATAACAGTTGAATTGAGAGGTGAAAATTCAACGGCTCAAATAATTTCTCGCTCTGTAGCGCAGGATTATTCCAATCAGGTTTTTCATTTGACCATGAAGGGGTATGCTAAATGTCGTGGACATATACAATGCGACTCGATTATTATGGGCAATGGGCATGTGTCTTCTGTTCCAGAAGTGGCTGCTTTTCACTCTGATGCCCAACTTATTCATGAAGCAGCAATCGGCAAAATTGCTTCTGAACAATTAATAAAGCTGATGACTTTAGGACTGACAGAAGAAGAAGCAGAAGAAACTATACTGAAGGGGTTTTTAAAGTAATCCTCGACATAGCCATGAAACAAAGCGGAAACTTATTCACTAAATGAGGAAGGGGAGCAGCTATGAAAAGTAGAATGAAAGCCGCTCTTATTGGCGGAGCTTTATTGGGACTGGTATGTGTTGTTGGGGCATATGTTCGCTCCGGATTTACCGCTTCACCGGTTTTTGTGTTTTCACTGTGGTATAATAGGGTCATTATAGGTCTGGCAGTTGGAGCACCATGGAATATGACCGGAAAGAGAAATGCCTTGCTTCGAGGAGCACTGCTTGGACTTTTGGTTTCATTTGCTTTTTACAGCTCCACAGGATTCCAAGATCCTGTAAGCTTTGTGGCTGGAATTGTTTATGGGGTCATACTGGAAGCATGGCTGAGTCGGTCTGCTTATTCTAATTTGTAAAAGGAGTGCTGAAATGGTCAAAAAATACGAAGAACCAATATATATCGATTTGCATAAGAATTCTCCTGAAGGAGATGAAGCAAGGGAGCTTGAAGATGACATCAGAAGGCTATGTGAAAGTCAGCCCTTCGCAGTGATTGCTACTCAGGGAAAGGGCATTACCAAGGCATCACTTATAAGCTTTGCTGCCAGCTCTGACCTGAAGCATACTGTATTTGCAACACCTTCTCGGACCGGGAAATTTGACAATATCGCCTCTGAAGAGAATGTGTCGGTTTTAGTGGATGACCGTTCACTGCAGCAGGACAGCATAAATGAAATAAGTGCATTGACCATTATTGGAAAAGGCAGAATTTTATCTGATGAAAAAGAGATTCTCGAGTGGGCCGCTCTCCTGACAGAAAAACATCCGAATCTAAAGCTTTTTGTAGAGGCCCCGACAACATCTGTAATACTTGTAGAGGTTGTAAGGTATCTATATGTTAAGAAATTTCAGGATATGAGGGAATGGGATCCGAGGTGAATTGGATTATCAGCTGAAAACGCAGGGGTTTAAGAACTAGTTTAAAATTTAGATTATGGGGAAAAATTGAAATTCCATACAAGCCCATGATAAGACTTTCTACACCTGTTTATGATAATCAGGGGACCCTGCAGGGGGTGATTGTTTTAAACTACCTCGCGGATTATATGCTGTCAGGATTCAGGGAATTGGCTGCGAACAGCCAGGGAGAAATAATACTGCTCAATGCCGCCGGATATAGGATGTCATCTCCTGATCCTGACAAAGACTGGAATTTTATGTTTGATGAAAAAAAGATACTATCAGAACACAGGATTTTCTTGTCAGAATAGGCGGCGATGAATTTCTTATTGTATTCAATGGCATTGACACTGAGACTGCTGAAGAAATCTGGCTTAGGATTGTTAAAACCTACGATCGTATCAACAGGGATGAAGGCAGACCTTATGTCATGAGCGTAAGTCATGGTATTGTTGATTTTGACAACAAGCATAAGACGCATATAGACGAGCTCATTAATGCTGCTGATGAAAAAATGTATAATGAAAAACAAATTATCAAGGCAGGATTGAGCGTCATAAAGAACAGTTAAAGATTCAGTTTTTGGAGGATAATAATGGGAAAGAAATTATCTGAGATGACACTTGAAGAATTGTGGCATTTATTTCCTATTCGATTAACACAGCACAATGAAATATGGACAGCTTATTACAATGAAATGAAACATATATTAGAGGGAGCTTTGTCAGAGTATCAGAATGTACGAATCAGTCACATTGGAAGTACAGCAATCAATGGCATATGGGCCAAGCCGATAATCGATATTCTTGTAGAAATTGAGAAAAACGATGATATGGATAAAGCAACCGTATTGATGCAGAAGAACGGGTTTATTCTTATGTGCAAAGAACAAAACAGGATTTCACTAAATCTGGGATATACAGAAAATGGGTTTGCAGATCGAGTATATCATTTACATCTTCGCTACAAAGGAGACAATGACGAACTGTATTTTCGTGATTATCTGAATGAGTTTCCTGAAACGGCAAAATCTTACGAAAGACTAAAGCTTGATCTGTGGAAGCGATACGAGTTTGATCGTGACGGCTATACAGCAGCAAAAACTGAATTCATAATCAGATATACTAAAGGCGCAAAAGAAAAATATGAAAACAGATATATCTAAAATTATAGTTAATATTAGGTCACATATACTTAACTAAAAGGAGAAAATGAAGATGACTAAATACGAAAAGGCTATGAAACTATTGGATGATCTATGCGGAAACGAAAAAGAGGAAATTATTGCAATTGCGACAATATCATTATCTACGGATGAGTCCGGAAATCCTCGTCCCGCTGTTCGTATGGTTTGCGCATATTATGAAAATGGTGCGTTTTATGTTTCAACAGATTCAAAAAAGAACAAGATGCTTGAGATTGAAAAGAACAACGAAGTATCTGTCTGTGGAATGGGTTGGTATACTTTCCATGGAAAAGCAGAAAATCTCGGATGGGTCAAGGACGAAAAGAATGCGGAGATCAGAGCGAAATTCAAAAAGATCTTTGACTGGTTTGATGAAGTCGGGGATGAGGAAAATCCAGATTCAATAGTTCTTCGCATAGCTCTCACAGAAGGAACCATAATTGACCACGAAGAAAAGTATGGTGAAAACAAGTATGAAATAGATTTTGTAAACAGGACGGCAAAGTAATGTAAATTATCGATGCTCAATATTTTTTGACTTAGCCATGTAATAATCCTGATTTATATTTTTCTTGCCTTGGACTTAACTCCAAGTGATATAGTAAATATAATATTTGAGAATAGGAGAATTAATATGGAAAACGTTAAGAAAAATTTTGGCTTCGGCTGCATGAGATTGCCAATGAAAGATACTGAGGTAGATCATAATGAATTTTCAACCATGATAGATACTTTTATGGAAAATGGATTTAATTATTTTGATACTGCACATGGCTATATTGGTGGAAAAAGTGAAACAGCGCTCAGGGAATGTCTCGTCAAGCGATATTCCAGAGAAAATTACATTTTGACGAATAAGCTCTCTACTCATTTTTTCGAAACAAAAGAGGAGATACGCCCTCTGTTTGAGTCTCAGTTGAAAGCCTGTGGTGTAGACTATTTTGATTATTATCTGATGCATGCGCAAAGTAAGGATATTTTTGATAAATTTAAAAATTGTGAAGCATATGAAACTGCACTCGAATTAAAGTCAGAAGGAAAGATCAGACATTTTGGGATTTCATTTCATGATAAGGCATCTGTACTGGAACAAATATTAGTGGAGTACCCACAGATAGAGGTTGTTCAGATTCAGTTCAATTATGTGGATTATGACGATCCATCTGTGGAGGGTCGTAAATGTTATGAGATATGCCGCAAATTCGGTAAATCAGTCATTGTAATGGAGCCTGCAAAAGGTGGTAATCTCGTAAATCTGCCTGAGAATGCAAAGTCAGTATTAGCTGATTTGAATGGAGGAAGTATAGCAAGCTATGCAATTCGTTTTGCGGCAGGTTTTGATGGAATAAGCATGGTACTTTCAGGCATGAGTAATTTGGAGCAGATGGAAGATAATATAAGCTATATGAAGGAATTTAAACCACTTACAGAACCAGAAAAAGAAGCTGTAAATCGAGTATGTGAAATTTTCAAGTCGCAGAACCTTATTTCTTGCACAGCATGTCGTTACTGCGTAGATGATTGCCCGATGAATATTTCCATTCCGGATTTGTTTGCCTGTATGAATTCAAAAAAAGTATTTCATGACTGGAATACCGATTATTACTATCACAGTGTTCATACAGTCAACAATGGGAAAGCAAGTCAATGTATCAAGTGTGGGAAATGCGAGAATGTATGTCCGCAGCACCTGAAGATACGAGAGCTGCTTGCAGATGTTGCAGAAGAATTTGAAGCAATAGGATAAATTAATAGTTTTACATTAGGGAGGACAAATACGGGTATGACGATTGCAGAGGTTAGCAAGGAATTTGGATTGACTGCTGACACATTACGCTATTACGAGCGTATTGGGCTTTTACCGGCAGTGAATCGCAACAGCAGCGGGAACAGGGACTATACACAAGAGGACTGTAGATGGGTACAATTTATTAAATGTATGAGAAGCGCAGGACTTTCGATTGAGACTCTCATTGAATATGTAAGTTTATTTCAGCTGGGAAATGCTACGATTGCAATTAGGAAAGAGCTGCTGATAGAGCAACGAAAACAGATATTTGATAAGATAGAAGAATTGCAGGGAACCTTGGAATATTTAGATAAAAAAATCGACGGGTATGAAGAACATATGCTTAAATTTGAAGAAGACCTAAAAAAGTTTGATGAATAAAAAATGTGCTTACTTATATTTTCTTAATTGATAATATATCGATTATATGATAATATGAAAAAAATATGTAATGATTGGAGTTGAAAAAATGCGTAATGCTTCTTGCTAATTTTTTGGTGTAATAGGACTTTAAAACGGTAGATTACCGTAGTTTTGTTATGCCTGTGCAGGAAGGTTTTGCATTTTTGAGCTCTTGCTATAGCAGTCCTTTGCTTTTGATAAGCTTTGTTTGCTGTGCAGTGGTTGCGAGAATATACCTTCTTGCGACCACTTTTTTATTCACAGGAGGACGAAACAATGTCATTAATTAATATAAGCAAACTGACTTTTGCCTATCCAGGCAGCTATGATAATATTTTTGAAAATGTCAGCTTTCAGATAGATACCAGCTGGAAGCTTGGTTTCACTGGCAGAAACGGCAGAGGAAAAACTACATTCCTGAATCTTTTGCTTGGAAAGCACGAGTACACAGGGAGAATCTCTGCTTCGGTGAAGTTTGAATACTTTCCATTTGAAATAGCTGATCATGAAATGACAGCTGCAGATGTTGTGGATAGCGTCTGCAAGGATTATCAGTACTGGGAGCTTTCGCGAGAGTTGAATCTCCTTGAGATATCAGAAGATGTTATTTACAGGCCATTTAAGACACTTTCAAACGGAGAACAGACAAAAGTAATGCTGGCAGCTCTGTTCTTAAGAGAAAACAGTTTTCTGCTGATTGATGAGCCTACAAATCATCTCGATGTTTCAGGAAGAAAGATCGTTAGTGAATATCTGAAGAGCAAGTCGGGATTTATTCTTGTGTCTCACGACCGCTATTTTCTGGATGAATGTGTAGACCACGTACTCTCAATAAATAAAAGCAATATCGAAATCGAACGTGGCAACTTTTCATCATGGCTTGCAAACAAAGAGCGCAGAGATAATTTTGAACTGGCAGAGAATGAGAAGCTGAAAAAGGAAGTAAAGAGACTCAAAGAAACGGCAAGAGAAAAAGCGCAGTGGTCAGATGTAGCTGAGGGTCGCAAAATTGGATTTGACCCAGCAAAAACAGAGAAGAGCTTGAATCGAAGGCCCAGTGAAGCCGCCAAATCAAAAAAAGCGATGAAGCGCTCAAAAGCTCTTGAGCAGAGACAGGAGGCCGCAATCAGAGAAAAGTCTGAGCTTCTCAAAAACATTGAATCATCTGAGAGCCTTAAGCTTTCTCAGTTGCCTTATCATACATCACAACTGGCATTTCTTGACAGAGTTTCCATAAAATACGATGAGCATACGGTGTGTGAAAATGTTTCTTTTGTAATAGAAAAAGGAGACCGCATTTCACTTTCAGGCAAGAACGGCAGCGGGAAGTCGAGCATAATAAGGCTTATCTGCGGGCAGGAAGTTCCGCACACGGGCGAAGTAAAAATTAGCTCAAGGCTTCAGATATCTTATGTTTCGCAGGATACTTCGAACCTGAGAGGTGATCTTTCTGATTTTGCAAAGGAGCACGGCATTGATGAGAGCCTTTTCAAGGCAATTCTCAGAAAGCTGGATTTTCAAAAAGTACAATTCGATAAAGACATGAGTAATTTCAGTGGAGGGCAAAAGAAGAAGGTACTGATTGCAAAAAGCCTGTGTGAAAAGTCGCATTTACTTGTATGGGATGAGCCGCTGAATTTCATTGATGTAATATCCCGCATGCAGATTGAAAATCTTCTGCTCGAATACAAACCTACGATACTGTTTGTAGAGCATGACAGGGCGTTTTGCGAAAACATTGCAACTAAAAATGTTATTTTATAGAATTCAAAGTTGTAGATAAAATCGCAATAAAATATAAAATGGATAAACTGAACAGGCCCCAAAATTTCGCTTTTTGGGCCCGTTCATAACATTCCTTGCTCATTTTTAGTCATGTAGGTATGTAGAGTTATTTTTCGCCTATTATTTTAATGGGAAGAAAGTCTAGCTTAAAAACAATATTTTTATATGAAACAATCTAATTAGTATTATTGAGTCCCCTAAATCTAAAGGCTCTTCTAAAACCTTGTAGTTCTGCTTCATATACGTTGAATGCATAAAATTCACCAGGTTTTTCAATCTTAACTTTGTCGTATTGTTGATCCATAGGGAGATGATATATTTTATTCTCTTTACCTATATTGCATTTAATTCTTGGAAATTCATCAATAGAAAAACTGGGAATCAAGGTAATATCTAATAGCTTTGCTACTTTAACTGCATTGGGAGAAAAATCTGTATTTGTAAAGAATACACCCTTTAAATTACTCTTATCTATATTGTTTTCAAGACCGTAACTTATTAAAGTACCAAATAATTGAAATATATGTTTTTCATGAATGGTTTTGCGTTTACTCCAGTACTTACATTGAACTAGTTGGACTTTATTATTAGCTTTATTTTTAACTATTAAATCTCTTCCCATATCTTCGAGACCTTTTAAGGATCCATAATATTCAACCGTATATCCTTTTTTTTCCAAAGTATATCCTACGTATAGCTCATAATCTCTACCTATTTGCCAATTGGATTTTTTTCTGGATTTAATATAATTTTCAAGAGCCAACTGATTTTTTTCTATATCAGGAAGATTTTTCCATTCTTCTTTAGAAATATATCGCCTTATTGGATCGTAGTCTTCTTCCATTTCAGTAAGGTTATTTAAATGTATTACATCTTTATAATTTTCTTCTAACAAGTCTTCAATTGACGGATATAATTTTTTAATATATTCTAGCTGATAAAGAGCAATTTTTGATTCTTGTATTCTATTTTTTGCTTCAGATCTTATTTCGCGAATAGAAGCAACCTTTTTCTTTCTTTCTATGGATTTTCCCCATTCTAATTGTTTTGCTATTACTTCGAAATCATAAGTTAAGTAGTCTGAAATCATTCCTGCTAAATAAGGAAAAGCCTCAACGTTTGTGGTTAATATTTTTTCTAGGGATTTCTTATGTTCTTCTAAAGCCTTTTTATGTTTATCTAAATCTTCTTTATATTCATAAATTACATTCAAGTTGTTCAAATTTTCTTTTCTTAAAGTAGCTGCTGTTATATGATTTTTCTTATTTTCCTTATATAAAAAAAGAAATTTTGAAATCAAATATATTAAAAATCCAAATGATGTATAAATAATATACGAATCTAAATACATAATGGATCCTCCTCTTTAATACGGACCCGCAATCCATTCTATAATAGGGAACAGCGGCTTTTGCGCAATATTAAATAAAAAAGCCGATAACACATAGGTTTTTTGACCTAATGCGTTATCGGCTCTGCGTCTATGCGTCTGGCACTTTTAATCATTTTTTTTTGAATTTATTATATGTGTTAGCTAACTGTCCACAAGCCGCGTTAATCTCTCTGCCATGAGAAACTCTCATAGTAACTTCAAGTCCTGCTTGCTCTAATTGATGTTTGAATGCAACTATTTCCCGTTTCTGTGGTGCTTTAATTCTTGAATTGCTTGTTGGGTTGTATTGTAACACGTTAATCATAACTTTTTTGCCCCGAAACCATTTTGCAAGTTGTCTTACATCTGAGGGCCGGTCATTTATACCCGGTAAAAGCAAATACGCAAAGACAATTTTGCGATTATGCCTTTCAGAATAGGATAAGGCTTGCTTAACAACATCTTCAATAGCATATATGCGCATGTGAGGAATAATACGATTTCTTGCAGATTGTGTTGCTGCGTGTAAAGATATTGTCAACTGAATTTTAAGATGTTCCTCGCGCAATTTTTTTAATTGATCGACCGGACCAACTGTTGATATGGTAATGCCGTCGGTTGGAAAGTTGAGCCCATATCTATCTCGGAGAATATGGATTGCTTTTATCAAGTTGTCATAATTGAATAAAGGCTCTCCCATACCCATAAAAACGATACGGTTTACTTTTCGACGCAACAATATAATCTGTTGTACGATTTCTGACGATGTTAGATTACGAACAAAGCCATTTCGCCCGGACTCACAAAAAATACAACCAACAGGACAACCGACTTGTGTGCTCACGCAAACAGTTCCACCATCTCGCCGCTTGATAAAAACCGTTTCAATGTATTTGTTGTCTTTCAGTTCGTAAACATACTTTTCAGTATCACTGCTTTTGCAAATATTTTTTACCAACATTGATAGATTTTTTTTGCGTGGTAATTGCTTATATAATTCTTCATATAAGGCTTTTGCTTCATTCTCGCCAATAACTTCCGACATTTCTTTGTAAGTAAATCCGTATGGATCATTCCGTACTTCCGCAGGCGTATATTTAGGTAAACGTTTCATTTTTATATCCTTTCTTCTAAATAATAAAAGTTTGTTTTTCTGTATTTTTGATTACAATCTCTAATTTTTCTACATCAATGATACCTAAATTCCACGTGCATTTTTTATTAGCTTAAAAGAACACTATTTCACGAAGAATTTAAACTGATACTCCCACATTGTAACATTATTTACCACCACCTTTCAATCTTTTTCAATAAATTATTGATTGCAACTTTTGAGTAAAGATACTTATTAAACCCTGCAAGTTATCCACAGAGCAACACTCGATTTTCAAGATGATATCTTTATTATACCAGACATTTTTCATACACTTCCTTGTACGGATAGTTTTCTGACAAATTCATAATTACAGTTCTTGCGGTTTTAATGATTTTGGCTGCAAGAAATACATACTTCAAACGAAAGGTCTTTATTTGCTGTCTGTATTCTGAAGGCTCTAAGGAATCAATCTTGAACAACAAAAACAGGTTATATGAAAGCATCATCATTTGAAACACCGCTTCATTTGCCCAAAATGATTTAAGTAAAAGATGACCCACCGCCATGTCGTATTTGGCTTCTTTAATATAGTTCTCAGCATTGCCACGTTTTTCATAGGATATAACTACTTTTTCAGAAAGCAATGTAGTGTTTGTCACAAAGAAAAAGTATTCGTACTCAGAGACTTCTAAAAGTGATATTTGTGCTCTTTCTTTTTCTGGTTTCAGTACCCGAGACACAACAAACCTTCTGTCTTTCTCCCAGTTATCTAATTTTGTAAACAGTTCTGTAGTTTCTCTGCCTTCTTCACCTTTAACGAATACAACCGATGAATTCGTTGCTTGGGATGCAAGCGTAGAATAACTTTTGGCTTTAATTAAATATTTGCAACCAAGAGATTCTATCGTTTCAATAATTTTTTCATCAAAGTAGCCACTATCCATTCGAAATAAAATCTCTAAATCATCTGTTTTGATGTTGGCTACTATTTCTTTGATCATTTCAGATGCACCGTTAGCTGTGTAAGTATTGCCACTTCTTACAAATCCGGTGACGTAGGCTTTTAATTCGTCGCAAAATGCAAACTGGATATTGTAGCATCGGTTTCCTAGTTTCTTGGGATTATATCCTTTTGATGCACCTTCTTGATGACCTTCTACGTTGATTACACTACTATCAATATCAATCGTAATGGATGTCAATTTACTTTTAGTGAGCAGTTTTTTAAAGACTTTAAAATTAATGTCTCTAAACATTTGTGTTGTCTTAAAGGTGAAGTTTCCTAAAAATCGTGACACTGTTTCAGGTTCTTTTACGGAAATATCAAATTCATTAACGAGTGGATCATTTTGAAGGAGCTTTAGACGTTCTAGCTTGTCTATACCAATAAAGTGACCACAGATCATCGTCTTTATATGATTCATCTTGATTTTATTTGTGGAGTCATTATCAAATACGAGGTCATCTTCAACTAGATCAAAAATCTCATTACTTTTTGCGTTCTCAAGGAGAAGAAAAAGACCTGCATTTGATGTTAGATTCTTAGCTGTGAAATCAATTTTATTAATCATAATTTAAACCCCTTTTTCTGCTTTTGTTACTATTATTGTACCATATATCGACTCATAAAAGCTGATAATTCAACACATTTTTGAGCATTTTTCTTTCACCCAATGGGTGAAAGCTGAATTTTGAAGGAACGTATATTTATCAATGCTTTGAGGGTGGTTTATAAAGTACTGACGTAGAATCTCAGTCTAATTCTGACTTGACAGATACGCCGGACTGATGTAATATAATAAAAAAATAAATTAAAGCATGTATGCTTGCCACCGGGTAAGCATTTAAGTGCCATAAGTACTTCGTTAGGTCGTGGAAGAAGTGCTTTTGGCACTTTTTTTAATTAAAGGGAAATTTCGGAGGAATCATGAGAAACATAAGAACGGATTTTTTAAAATATACATCGCTTAATATAGTCGCTATGCTGGGCGTATCACTGTATATACTTGCAGATACCTATTTTATTGCCAAAGCTCTTGGGGCAACTGGCCTGGCTGCGCTTAATTTTGCAATCGTGATTTTCATGATAATGCAGGGGATAGGCATGATGACCGGAATCGGAGGTGCAATTGATTTTGGAATAAGAAAATCCGAATCTGATGGGACTGACAATGAATCCTTCATGAATGCAGTGCTTGCAGGGATTGTTTTGTCGGTATTATTTCTTCTGGCAGGAACGGTTTTTTCTGAGCAGATTTCATATTTCCTGGGAGCTGATGAAATGACGATCAGGCCTACCATGACTTACATGGCTACGACATGTGCCTTTGCTCCTTTTTTCATATTCAACAGCATCTTGCTTGCCTTCGTTAGGAACGATGATAATCCGTCACTTCCTATGGCAGCCATGCTCATAAGCAGTTTTTCAAACATAATACTGGATTATATATTCATGTTCCCTCTATCAATGGGGATTTTTGGAGCCGCCTTTGCTACAGGGCTTTCTCCTGTTATCAGCATATTAGTGCTTACTGTTCATTTCAGGGGGAAAGCAGCAGGATTTGGGTTTTCCAGATTCAGTCCTGATATAAGGCGAATGAAACGGATAATGTTTCTTGGGATGCCTTCTCTTGTAAATGAGCTGGCTTCGTCGATAACGCTCTTCACTTTCAATATCGTGATACTGAAAATATCGGGAAATGTAGGAGTGGCTGCCTATGGGATAATTGCCAATGCAGCGATAATAGCAACATCGCTGTTTTCGGGGCTTGCTCAGGGTATGCAGCCTCTGGTGAGCGAGTGCTTTGGACAATATGATGCAGATGGCCTGAAAAGGCTTCTCAGATATGGTCTTATCAGCTCAGTATCCATAGCTGCGGCAGTGTGTTCAGCTGTATTTTTCTTTTCAGGAGAGATCGTATCCGTATTCAACAGCCAGGGTAATGAATCGCTTTATATGATAGCGGAATATGGAATCAAAATATATTTTACAGGATTTGTATTTGCTGGTATAAATATTGTAATGGCATCCTTCTTCGGTTCCATTTCATATACAGCCGAAGCGATGATGATATCTGTTCTCAGGAGCTGTGTGATACTCATTCCGGCAGTGCTGATTCTAAGCTCAGCTTTTCAAATGACAGGAGTATGGATATCTTTTATAGCCACGGAATTTATTGTAACTGTTTTTGCATATTATAAATCAGGAGGAATGAACAATGAAAAAATTTATTATCGAGAGCGAATTCTGGGATCTTTTTCCGAAAGCGAAGATAGGCGTGATTGTGTTTAAAGGGATTGACAACAGCGTAAAAGAAAATGGAATGTACGCTGATCTTATCCTTGCTGCCGAAAAAGAAGCAATGACTCATCTTACTGCCGGGGATTTCAGCAGCAATGAGGTGATAAAAGTATGGAGAGATGCATTTCAGAAGTTTAAGACGAAAAAAGGCGCACGGTCATCTATTGAGGCTTTGCTCAAGCGTGTTCACAAGGGAGATCATATTGGATATATAAATCCGCTTGTCGACATCTATAATTCAATCTCTCTCAAATATGCACTTCCATGCGGCGGGGAGGATATAGACACATTCGCAGGTGACATAAGGCTTACAAAAGCAGACGGGAATGAGCCATTCATAACGCTTGGCACAGAGGAGAATTCACCTCCTCATGAGGGCGAGATTGTCTACAAGGACGATGAGGGTGCAATATGCAGATGCTGGAACTGGAGAGAATCAGTAAGGACCATGCTTACCGAAAAAACGGAGAATGCATTTATGTGCATAGAGCTTGTTGATGACGCAAGAATCAAAGACCTGAGTGATGCGCTTAGTGAGCTTTCGGAGCTTGTGAAGGAGAATCTTGGTGGAGAGTATGAGATACATGTCCTGGATATTGATAACAGAGAAGCGGTAATTGGATAATATAAGGAGGATAAGGGATTGAACGGATTTTCATATAAAGAGGTATATATTGAAGAAGGAAGAAGAGTGCTTGAGGTAAATGTGCTTCCCGAAAAGTACTGTAATTTTGACTGCATTTTCTGTCCGATAGGCCGGTCTAACAACAAGGTTGACAAGCAGACGGCGTTTGAGGGGCATGAAGCTGCTCTGGAAGAGCTTGGAAACAGGATTGATGAGAGCGGTGCGGATCTTGTCTTTATAAATTCAAAGGGCGAGGCATTTGTAAATGAAAGGCTTGAGGAAATCATCAGGTTCATACAGTCAAAAGGAGCCTCTGTAAAGCTGCTGACCAATGGATACCTGCTTGGACGAGATGAATACAGAAGAATTGCAAATATATGCGAAGAAGTGCTTGGCGAGATAAAAGTAATAACAGAAGATGATTTCAGGAAAGTACAAAGGCCAGTAGATGGGTATACTATAGCTGAATATGTATCAAACATGGTATCTTTTAACAGACAGTATGATGGTAAATTCATATTTGAAGTCACCATCATAAAAGGATATAATGATGATGAGGAATCTGTACTCAAATTAAAGCATATAATCGATGAAATATCTCCAGATAAAGTCGTAGTTGTCAGGATGGATGATGACATATTCAGAAAAAAACTTGGAATATCAGATGAGAGATTTGAGGAGATAACAAAGACTCTTACTGATAATTAAGTAAAGCATTTTCGATGCTCTGGGAGGTAGTCATTATGCCTGAAAACAGAAGCTGAAGACGATTAAAGTATTCAAGTATGGATTGTATGGCATGTCAGCGTTTTTTCTGAGTGGACTGATTGCGGTAATAATAATCTTGTTTTTTGATGAATATATAGTTTCTGCCCTTGTTGCTGGATGGCTTGGAGGCTTCCTGACGGGTACATTCCTGAGGATGAAAGATAAGAGAGCTAAGATGGCGGCATCAGGAGCAATCGGTATGCCGCTGGGACTTTTCCTGAGCTTTGGGGCAGCGGGCCTGTTCGAGCTCATGTTTCCATTCGCCTCAGCGAGCCTGGCATATACAGGAATCCCAGATGCCATAGGTATTTCAATCATGGGATTGATATTTGGAAGCATTATGGGAATATTCATTTTCGGGTCGAGCGCGCTTAAGATTTTTGCCCCAGTATGTACCCTTGCCTCTATGCCTTTTGGGATTCTTGTATCAGCAATGAACGAGGGGTATGTCCTCAGGGATTTTAATTTAATGATGAACTCCATTATAAAGGGCAAGGGCATAATCGACCTTAATTTCCTGGTCATAACAGTTTCACTGGGCATAGGCACAGGGCTGAGCATCGCGATTCATGATATTATAAGCAGAAAAAAACACAGCTGAATCAGATAAGTTCCCTTTCAACTGAAATTATCTCTGCATCGGTTATGCTCTCTATGAAGTTTATCACATTATCAATTATGCTGTCGGCATGAGCGCTGTCGCCGGCTATGGCAGCAATGCCTATGACTATGCTCTGGTGGATATCCTGCATGTCGATTTCTGCGATCGATACATTGAACTTGTTTCTTACTTTTGAACACAGGCTTTTTACTATCATGCGCTTTTCCTTGAGAGAGTGGACCCATGACGCTCGCATGCTTATCGTGCATGTTGCTATTATCATCTTATTCTCCTTTTGATTTTTTAAGTTATTATCTGGCAATTCTGCTTTCGTTTAATATTACCCAAAAATATGAGGCATGATTGACAATCAGAAAGGTAAACAGTCAACTAACCCTCGACTAAAGTCGAAGGCTTGATGTGGACCCGTTTTTCGGGTCTATCAAAGGCCTGGTTGATTAGCCTGAGTGCTTAGGGCACTACGTTGTTTTTGTCATAACACCTATGGACGCTTATCCTAATCCGTAGCTCTGTTGTTTGTGGTTAAAAGCTTTTTAGGGTTAATAAAAGCGGTGCCGCAGGCGTAAAAAGCAATTACAACATTGGCGAAGGGTATTTTACCAGTTCTTTAACTGGCATTATGTATTAAGTTATATTAAAAGGAGAAATATTGTGGTCTATATTTTAAGTAAAGAAGGTAAGCCTCTTATGCCTACTAGTAGGCATGGGAAAGTAAAACATCTCCTGAAGTCGAATAGGGCTAAAGTAGTCAAAAGAACACCTTTCGTGATTCAGTTACTTTATGACACAACTGAATATGTACAACCAGTTACTTTAGGTGTTGATGCAGGGAGTAAGATTATTGGGCTTAGCGCCACAACTGAAAATGATGAGTTATTCGCATCTGAGGTTACTTTGAGAAACGATATAGTAGAGCTGCTTTCAACTCGAAGACAAAACCGAAGAACCAGAAGAAATCATCTTCGCTATAGAGAGCCTCGTTTTAACAATAGGACTAAATCTGAAGGCTGGCTGGCTCCATCTGTTCAGCATAAAGTGGATAGTCATCTAAGGGTGATTGCTGATATTTACAAGATACTGCCAATCACAAAGCTCATTATAGAAACTGCGAGCTTCGATATTCAAAAGATTCGAGACCCACAAATCAGTGGAGCAGAATATCAACAGGGTGACCAAATGGGTTTTTGGAATGTAAGGGAATACGTCTTGTTTAGAGATGGTCATATATGTCAACACTGTAAGGGCAAGTCTAAAGACAAAAGACTAAACGTCCATCACTTAGAAAGTCGTAAAACCGGAGGGAATTCCCCGGCTAACTTAGTAACACTTTGTGAAACCTGCCACAGCGATTTTCATAAAGGCAAGATTGAGCTTAAGATAAGCAATCGCAATTCCTTTAGAGATGCAGCCTTCATGGGTATTATGAGATGGGAGGTATACAATAAGCTGAGAGAAATATACCCTAATGTATCAATGACATATGGATATATAACTAAAAACAATAGAATAAACAGTAAAATAGAAAAGACGCACAACGCAGATGCCTTTTGTATTACAGGAAACCTAAGTGCTAAAAGAAGTGATGTTATTTATTTGCAAATTTTCAAGAGAAAACATAACAGGCAAATTCACAAAGCTAACTTCCTTAAAGGCGGTAAAAAGAAGTTGAACCAATCACCTTACGTGGTCAAAGGGTTTAGGCTATTTGATAAGGTTAAGCATGGCAATACAGAGTGTTTTATCTTTGGAAGAAGAGCTACCGGGTATTTCGATTTGCGTAAATTAAATGGTACATCCATTCACAAGAGTGCAAGTGTTAAGAATATTAAATTATTGGAAAAACGAAGTACACTACTAATAGAGAGGCAGGTGACATCAAGAGTTCTCATCCTATGACTAAAGCCAAGGGTCTCCGAACTGTTGAAAATATATGAAAAAGCGATATTTTATATTTTTTGTCATTTTAAGTATATTTATGCTTTCTTCGTGTGGACAGACTGCAGGAGGAAGCGGTTCAGAATCAGGGAATGACTCAGATGAACTTCAGGATGTTTCTGAAGACGAAGAGCCTGTGTCAAAAGCGGATATGCTTCTTTCTCAGATGACGCTCAGAGAAAAGATAGGTCAGATGCTCTTCATACAGCCGGAATCTCTCAGGATTAAAACTGAGGATGCACAGGGCGAAGCTGCAGATACATCTTCTGTAACGATTTTTACTGAGCAGATGGCGAAAACTCTTGAAGAATATCCTGCGGGAGGGATCATAATTTTTGGTGGAAATATCGAGTCTCCCATACAGCTTAACGAACTGGTGAATGACATTAAAGCAGGCAGCAGGATTCCACTTTTCATGGGTATAGATGAAGAAGGCGGCATGGTAGCCAGAATTGCAAATTCTCCGGGATTTGATGTAAAAAAATATGAGAGCATGCAGAAAATCGGCAGTACCAGGGATCCGAAAAACGCAGAAGAAGCCGGCAAGGTGATTGGGGCATATCTCAGAGACTATGGATTCAACCTGGATTTCGCACCTGTCGCGGACGTAAATACCAACCCGGAAAACATTGTAATAGGAAGCAGGGCTTTTGGAGATGATCCGCAGCTTGTTGCAGAAATGGTAAGCGCTGGCATAGGCGGGCTTCACAGCAGCAACGTGATGAGCTGCATAAAGCACTTCCCGGGGCATGGAGACACGAAAGACGATACTCATGCTGGTTTCGTATCTATCGACAAGAACTGGGAAGAGCTAGAAGCATGTGAGCTTATTCCTTTTAAGGCCGGCATAGAAGCGAAAACCGACATGATTATGATTTCTCATATAACTGCCGGCAATATAACGAAGGATGGGCTACCGAGCTCACTGTCTCAGGAGATGATAGAAGGAAGGCTGAGGAGAGAACTGAATTTTGACGGAATAATAATATCTGATTCTATGTCCATGGGTGCTATAACCGAAAGGTACTCATCAGGTGAAGCGGCAGTGCTCGCAATTAAAGCGGGAACTGACATAGTGCTCATGCCTGAGGTTTATGCAGAGGCATTTGAAAGCATATTAGAGGCAGTAGCAAGGGGAGAGATAAGCGAGGAAAGAATCGACGAAAGCGTGATGAGAATCCTTTCTCTTAAAGAACAGTATGATATCCTGATATAGAGATTACGGAGGTAAAATGATATTCAGGGAAATGGCGGCATATGAAGCGTTCAAGGTCAAGATGATCGATGCTGAATGCTACATCAGAAATGCCTGGAGGATGATTGATGGAAGGCTCCAGCTGGTCGAAATCGACTGGACTGACCATGAGCTTCCTAATGGGACAGAGTGGCATATTGACCGCTTTGAAAAGACCGTAAGCGGTGGCGGAAAGGCATTCGGGTGCTTTGACAATAATGTTCTGGTTGGTTATGCTACAGTGAACAGTGAGATTTTTGGAAACAACAGCAGGCATGTTCTACTGGACCAGCTCTTTGTTTCAAAAGATTACAGAAACTGCGGCATAGGAAAAATGCTGTTCAGGATTTGCGCAAGGCAGGCATCAGAATTCGGAGCAGAAAAATTGTATCTTTGCGCAGGATCATCAGAAGCGACAATAGCTTTTTATAAGAGGCTGGGCTGCGTAAGGGCGCTTGAAATCAATCAGGAATTATTGAAAGAGGATCCAAATGATTTTCAACTGGAGTTTAATCTAAGATGAGCCTAAAGGAGATGGCAGTGATGGAAAAAGTAGATTACAGAAAGACTTTCAAAAAGCTTTATATTCCGGGGACCAGTCCCGAAATAACAGAAATTCCTTCTTTCAGATTTGCAGCTATAGAAGGCGAGGGCGATCCCAATTCATATGAATTCGCAGAAGCGACAGGTGCGCTATACAGCTTCAGCTATGCCGTGAAAATGTCATACAAAAGCAAAGATGTGCCTTCGGGATATTATGAATATACCGTATTTCCTCTCGAAGGAGTATGGGATCTGGTGGACAAGACCAAGCCTGTTGAGGAGAAGAGCAATTATAAGTATACCATCATGATACGCCAGCCGGATTTTCTTACAGACGAGCTTTTTGAGCGCCTCATAAGTGAATTGAAGAAGAAAAAGCCCGATGTCTGCTTTGACAGAATAAGATACATAAATGTTACTGAAGGAGAATGCTGTCAGATGATGCATATGGGAAGCTATGACAGCGAACGTAAGACCTTTGATATAATGGAGGATTTTTGCAGGAACATGGGCTATGAGCGATGTGAGATGACCCACAGAGAGATATATCTTTCGGACCCGCGAAAAACTGCGCCGGAAAAATTGAAGACTGTACTGAGGTTCAAGGTAAGAAGAAAAAAGGATTATGACTCAAGCTCAGCCACAGTTACAGCCACAGACAAACAAGAGCCTGATTCTATTGAAGCATACATCGCGGAGCATCCTGAGGAAATTCAGAAACTGCTCAACACTCTTAAAGACACGATAAGCGAAGCCATACCTGATGCTGAAAAAAGGATTTCGTGGAGAATGCCTACCTTCTGGAAGAAACATAACATAATACACTTTGCTGCTTTTAAGAAGCATATTGGCCTGTATCCGGGAGACAAAGCAATACTTTATTTTGCAGAAGAGCTAAAACCATATAAGACTAGCAAAGGTGCGATTCAGTTTCCATATGACAGACAGCTTCCGATTGAACTGATCGCGAAGATTGCAAAATGGTGCTATGAGACAGGAAGTAATCACTGATTTTTCTGAAAAATCTCCCGCAGACGATGATTTCATTGTCTCCGGGAGCTTTCTTTTAGTCCTGATAATCCACAAAATTCAGATAAATAATGCGATAATTGATATAAATTTATTGTATAACGATAAATGAGATGATATAATATAATAATAGGACTATATTAAGATGATATGTGAGGTATATTTATGAGACGAGAAACGATGATTTTGAAGATTGCTGTAATTATGCTCGGAATTCCTGTTGCAGCCTTAAGCGTATTGCTGCTGCCGTGGATAGCAAGAGATGCAGCGCAGAGCAGCATAAGGATGGCATATGTCATTTATGGAATCCTCATTCTCATGTATATATCGGTAGTACCATTTTTTGCGGCTCTTTATCAGGGTTTCAGATTATTGGGCTACATAGATTCAAACAAGGCTTTTTCAGAGCTGTCACTAAATTCGATTCAGAAGATCAGGAGCTGCGCGGCGGCGATAAGCATTATTTATCTGTTTGCCATGCCGCTGTTTTATATCGTAGCTGAAATTGACGATGCTCCGGGGGTGATTCTTGTAGGCATGATTTTCGTTTTTGCACCATTGACCGTGGCTGTTTTTGCTGCAATACTTAAAAAGCTGCTCAAGAATGCCATAGATTTGAAAAATGACAATGAATTGACGATATGAGGTGAATAAAATGGCAATTATTGTAAATATAGATGTGATGCTTGCAAAAAGAAAGATGAGAGTCACAGAGCTTTCTGAGAAAGTTGGAATAACGATGGCGAATATTTCCATACTGAAAAATGGAAAGGCAAAAGCCATAAGATTTTCAACGCTCGAAGAAATCTGTAAAGTGCTGGACTGCCAGCCGGGGGACATACTGGAGTACAGGAAGGATAACGAACATGAAGGGAGGGAAGATAATAAGGACAAGGAAATACAAAATTATAAAGACTAATTTTATAATTTTCATATCGATTCTTATTGTCCTGTCAGGCTCCTTATTTGACATAAAGGATTTTAAGCCCGAAATGGAAAGTGGCAGAGGTGCTGCATATGCGGCGGGCCTATACTTAAATAACGATATTCCCGGCAGCTTTGGCACTCAGGGAGCATCATCTGAACTGCTCAAGGGAAATGTCCTGGACAATCAGGATTTCTATGAGTTTATTGACATTGCAGTCATTAATGTAATTTTTAAGACAGGTTATAAATATTGTTTTTGTCATAGAAAGAAGATAAGGATCGTAGCTCCTTATAAAATTGAAGGATTATTGAGATATTAATTTTATTTCTGTAAATCATCAATTTTATAATTTGAAGGAGTGAATTTATGGAAATAATAAAACAGAAGTTTTTTGAAGTTACAACTTCAGTGCTGCCAGTCACCTTGATTGCTCTAGTACTGAACTTTACGCTTACTCCGCTTGGCGGACCACTTACAGCCAGGCTTATCATAGGGGCAGCGCTTATCATCGCAGGCCTTACGATATTCCTTTTTGGAGTGGATCTTGGAATTACGCCGATTGGAAACCATATGGGGGAACTGATAACCAGGCCCAATAAAATAATTGTTATAACAGCGGCAGGACTTCTCCTTGGCTTCTTTGTCTCAATAGCCGAGCCGGACCTGCACATACTTGCCAGCCAGGTAAGCACGGTGACCGATGGAACGATATCTAAATCAAGCATCGTGGTCTACGTTTCTGTTGGAATAGCAGTGATGCTCTCAGTGGGACTTGTGAGAATAGTTTATAATATTCCTCTTTTTAAGGTACTTACAGTACTTTATCTGATTATATTTGGAATAGCTGTTATAACATCAAGGGAATTTCTGGCAATATCATTTGATGCATCAGGAGCGACTACCGGGGCACTTACCGTACCGTTCATCCTTGCGATAGGCCATGGAGTGGCTTCTCTTAAGAAGGATTCAAAGGCATCAGAAAAAGACAGCTTTGGCCTTGTTGCCATTGCATCGACAGGAGCAATTCTTTCCGTGATGCTTATGAGCATACTTTCAAAAAGGCAGGAGCTTTCAGGAAGTCTTGACGTAGCAGTTGGAGCTGGTGACAGCATAATAGAGCCGTTTATTTCAAAAATCGGACATATAAATTATGAAGTCCTGCTGGCGCTTCTGCCTATACTTGTTCTTTATGTGAGCACAGTGCCGATTGCGAACCGTCTCAGGATAGTAACGGCAAAGTATGACTTTATAAGGATATGCAAAGGGGTGTTTTATACACATGTCGGACTTGTACTGTTCCTTACAGGCGTGAACGGTGGATTTCTGGACGTTGGGGTAATGATAGGATACAAGCTTGCATCTTATTCTTCGCCAATATACCTGATTGCCTCCGGCTTTATTCTCGGGCTGGTTACGATACTTGCAGAGCCTGCGGTATATGTGCTTACGAGGCAGGTAGAAGATGTTACAAGCGGATATATAAAGAGAAAGGATATTACGCTGGCGCTTTCTCTGGGAGTAGGAATATCAGTTGCGCTTTCGATGCTGCGTATACTGGTTCCAGAGATACAGCTTTGGCATTATCTGCTTCCCGGGTATATTGTGGCTGTGGGGCTGATGTACATCGTTCCAAAGCTCTTCATAGGGATAGCATTTGACGCGGGTGGAGTTGCCTCGGGACCGATGACGGCAACCTTCATTCTGGCTTTTGCTCAGGGTGCGGCAGAAAGAATAGATCATGCGAATGTGCTTGTAGATGGGTTCGGAATAATTGCAATGGTGGCAATGACTCCTATAATAACCCTTCAGCTGATGGGGCTTATATATAAGATCAAATCAGAAAAAACGCAAAAATCGATATTAAAAGAATCTGGAGGAATGAAATGAGAACATATTTCGATAAGGAGCATACAAAACGACAATAAAGTAGTATAATTATATTAGAGGAGGGATTAATCATGTCAAATACAAATATTGAACAAATGAAAAAGTTGATAGAAGATAAAAAGAAAAAAGGTTCAAAACAAAGTGCGGTTGGTGGAGCTCAAAACAAGTTTAGCGCAAACCCAAGTAAAGGATTCAAAAACACTAAAAGATCCGGATCGTTAAATAAATAGAGCACAGTGATAATAAGGATAAGAATTCTCTCGAGTTAAATTTGAGAGAATTTTTTTCAAAATAAATTAAGATGAACTTGAGGAGGATAATATGAGAAAAACTGATGAAATGATTAAAAATGAAAGCTTCTGGGGAGGACTTTGCACCGGCGCTGCAGGCAGGGAGTATGAAAAAGAGGCTGATATTGTAGTCTTTGGGATTCCCTTTGATGGAAACGTAAGCTACAGAGAAGGAGCAAAAGATGCTCCGGCGGCCATAAGAGAATCAACTATTCCCATACCGCCAACAACTGAATATTTCGAGGATATGTCTGGAAATACGGTGGCGGATATCGGAGATTTCAGCAGCGAAGATTTTGAAGCCGTATATAATGATGTTGAGAAAAAAGTCAGCGATCTGGTGAAGCACAAGAAATTCTTTACCATGATAGGCGGAGACCACTCAGTCACAATACCAGTACTAAGCGGCATAAACAAGGCTATTGATCATGAATTCGGAGTCATACACATAGATGCTCACTTTGACCTCTGCGACGAACTAAATGGCAGCAGGCTGTCTCATGGATGCACGCAGAGAAGAGCGATAGAAATGGAAAATATAGGAAAGAGCGAGAACATATTCTTCATAGGGATACGTTCAGTTGAACCGGATGAACTTAAATACATAAGGGAAAATAAAGTAAATGTAATAAATGCGGCTGAATACGAAAGACTGGGTACTGAAAATGTAATAAAGGCTGTAAAAGATAAGATGTCACATCTTAAGAGCATATATCTGACAGTTGACATAGACTGCCTGGATCCGGCATATTCAGCAGGAACGGGAACTCCAAAATTCGGAGGACTTTCGTCGAGGCAGCTTCTGGATCTTCTGAGAGGCTTGTTTGATCTGCCGATAATAGGATTTGATGTGGTTGAGGTTGCGCCTTCACTTGATGCATCAATGACCTCTGTTTATGCAGGGCAGAGAGTGATAACTGAGTGCTGGGGTCACCATCTCAGAAAAACGAAGGGCCTGAAATAATAAGTAAAAAAATCGTGCTCATTTGAGCGCGATTTTTATTTGATAGCGTACTCTGTGGTATAATATGTTTAATTATTTTAAATTTTTCAATGGTGGGGTGTTTATGGAAAAGAAAATCGCAAGATTCATGAATGAATGCCGTAAAAATAACAGAAAGAGATTTGATCTGACTGATTTAGAGAAATTTGTAGTAGGTGCCTATGGAGGGCATGATGAATATCTTAAAAATGGAGGATATATATCAGTATATAAAACTATTAGTATTCTAAAATCAAACGGCGAAATCAGAGAAATAGGATCGTCTGATTACAATGGACTTAATCCTCCGTTAAAAACAAGGTGGCAGATTATTACCAGAAAATCCTGTGACTGCTGGGATAAATCAAAAATGCTTAAGTTTTCAGATGAAATAGATTTCAGCTACTACACAAAAAATCCAGATTATAAGACGGATAGGGAATGGGAATATATAAACAGCATATATCTTTTTATGAAAAGCAGGGATTCAAGAGAATGGGTCAGTCTTGAAGAAAGATCTCTGGAGCTCTTCAATGATGAAAAATTCATAAAAAATCGTAAAGATAAAGCCAATGGGAAGTTTGGAATTTTAAGCAGGCTTGGAATTTCTTATGAAGACTTGAAAATCAAAAAATATGGAGAAATGTTTATATACTGGAACAGGGGTACAAGCAATATAAGAAATGGAATAATTCTGGAAAATCATTCCACATTTTTTTCTTATAAAAGAATCGCTGAAAAAAGAGGGGATCTGTTTGGATTTGTTCCGGACATACTGATCTATGGTGAAGGGAAGAAGATAGAAAGCAGCATGTCATTTCTGAATGAGATTGCAGATACAGGCAAAGTAAAGTTACTTTATTTTGGAGATATTGATTCTGAAGGTTTTGGCATTTATCACAGGCTTAAAGAGAGGTATCCTGAAATAGATATCAAACTGCAGTCAGAAGCATATGAACATCTAATAAAATCGTGCGAAAGAAAATACCCTCTTGGAGAACAGAAAAAAAACGCCTTATACCTGAGTTGTTTTATGGATGAGATTAAAGCGCACGTAAATTGTTCTACAATAGAAAAACTTGAGAATATATGGAACAGCGACTGCAGAATACCACAGGAGCTCTTAAATTACGAATATTTATTAAAGGTGAAGAAATGACCATAGAAAAAGGCTTTTTTAACAGGATGAAAAAAATGCAGGCAATCAGAATGCTTGGAAGCGGGATGGATCTGGGTGAATTGAATGAATACGCATTTGAGATATGTTTTTTGTTAATACAGAGTATCTTCATGAGAGAAATAACTGAAAATACAAACCGTACAAGAAATGATATGTTGCTTATAGCAGAAAGAATAATCAATGACATGGGTCTTAAATGCGGCAGTGAACTTGTAGACAGGATCGTTGACGGAACGCTCTGGTACAGGGATCCTTCAAAACAGGAGAGTTTTAATGCAAGGATATTTAATGAAGATACTCGAAAAAAAGAAGAATTCTTTTTCAGATATTTCAAGGTAGACAGAGAGAACAGCCACTGGGAAATCGGAGGCCCTACTGTATACATGCTCAGCGAGGAAAGTCAGGAGATGATTTTTATAACTCGAGAGATACTTGAAGAATTTGGATTTGATCTTGAACAGTTTTATACACTCCAGTTGATTAAGACGGGAAATTTTATAAAGGCGAGAAGCAGCATAGACAACCTTATTGCCAGGGTCAGGGTACTCATAAACAGAGAAAAAGAATACCGAAGGGATATAATAAGAGATCCCCAGAATATTTTCTTTGACAGAAATACAAGGGGAAGAAAAACTGAGGAAGAGATAAAAAGTCAGTTTGAGGAAGAACAGAAGGTTTTTCAGAATATGTTTGCCTGGAAAAATAGATTTAACTCTCTTCCTGAAGACAAAAAGACAGAAGCGGAGATAATGTTTGACAATCTTGAGAGAGCAAGGCTTATGCATGACAGTCTGGCAAAACACGTTATGGAGAATCTGGCACTTGAACTTGAGATAAGAGTCAAGTATCCTGAGAGCTTCTGGAATATTACAAATTTCAGTTTCAAAAAGGATATATGGCAGAATAACATTATAAAAAACGGGCTCGCAAATATGGATGACCTGGAAAAACTCATATATTCATTTTTCTCTCCTGATATCGAATTTATATACCCTTTGCAATGGGCATGGGCAGAGCAGACAATCAGAACCAAAAGAAATATAAAGAAGATGTCACAGATTCATGAAGATGAAAACTGGGAGTTCAGAGAAACGGACTGGAACCTTCTGACGGATCTCTATACGGATGTTTTTAAAATACTTATGGACAAAGGTGAATTTTCAATACTTGAGCTGAACGAAGCAAATGATTATGACAAAGCCAGATGGTTAAGCCAGAAGGAAAATATAGATTTATTCATGATGTTCGTTATATCAGAAACAGTATTAGAATCTGATTATACGGGAGAAGATGACCGGCTTAGGCTTTTTAAGCTTCTCTGTGAAAAAAATCCCGAATTCAGAATTCTTGAAAACAGGAAGCTATTGTCAAAATTAGACAGGGAGGCCGAAAGCCTCAATTGGAACGAATTATCTGTTTCACCATATACGATTTATATTGAGGAGTAGAAAATGAGCTATACGAGTGAAGATATAAGAAAAGCAAGTGAACTTTTCTTCAAGCTTTTGAGCAGTAAAATACTGCCGGCAAGTGACATACAGGCTGCACAGTTTTATGAAAATAATGATATCAGAGAAATTGTAAAGACCATGGCAGAGCAAGGTGGGCTCAGAGTGTTTGGAACAAGGCAGAATCTCCATCTTGTGGCTGACGGAGAAGGGTCTGTTTTTGCTACAACATACACTCAGATGAAGGGGAAATACACCAGGTTGGACAGAAAAAAGCATTTTTATCTGGCTAACATAATAATATGCATATATCTTTCGGAAATTGACAGAGAAAACAGCTATTCATTCAGGATAGAGGATGCGGGCATATCCTATTATAAGCTTGAGGAGATCATTACAAACACTCTGGACTCATGGAAGAAAAGAAGTGATTCAGAAGATACATTTTCAAAGGATTTCGCTATAGCCATAGACGAAATTCACAGGCTGTGGAATGTAGAAATGTCACATTCAAAAGAAAATAAGGATGGAAGCGGATTCAGCTTGTCTGAAAAGACAAGGTTGGGATTTATCAATGATGCAATGAAGCCTCTTGAAAATGAAAATCTCATTATAAATCTGCACAGCGAGAACAGACTGGTTCCGAAAGAAGAATTATACGAAAGACTGGATAATCTTTATCGCGAAGGTGATCGTTATAAAGAGATAATGCATATAATAAAAAATGTAAGAGAAGGAGATGGAGATGCCAAAACTTTCTAAAATAAGGCTTACGGGATGCAGATATGATGCTCTTAAAAAAGAACATGAGAATTCCATATTCGATTTAACTAAAAATGAAAAGCCTGATCACACGCTTTTTACATTGTGCAATGGAGGCGGAAAAGGAGTAATGATGCAGCTGATATTTCAGTTGCTATTACCTGAAACAAGGTGGGGAAAAAACAATGGAAACAAGGTAATCTCAATGTTTTATGATCAGCGCAACAATCTGAATCCATTTACATTTCATGTTGTGCTTGAATGGATACTGGATACTGTTCCTGAAAAAAGACTGATCACAGGAATTGCAGTTAAGGCTGTTTTGAAAAACTCAGTAGGAGAAGAGGAAGGAAAGGCGGGACTGTCATATTTCCTTTATACTCATGAACACGATGGCAGAGGATTCTATACGGTTGAAAATCTTCCTCTCTATGATCAAAAATCAAATGAAGCAACGGATATAGAAGTTCTGGAAGATTTTATAAGCAATAATAGAAGGGATTTCATAAAATACAGCCAGTCAAATGCAAAAAGAAAAGACAGCGATTATTTCCGATATCTTGAAACCAGAGGCATATACAGGAGTGAGTGGATAAATCTCAAGGACATAAACAAACTTGAGGGAGGTGCAGGCGATTATTTTACGGGAGCAAGTGACAACAAATCGATTTTTGACAAGATAATAATTCCGGCTATAAGTGAAAATATCAAAAATTATTCATATGACGACAAGGATAATCTTATTGAAATGTTCAGGAGCAATCTTTCAATAACCAAAGATTTGCCTGTTCTGATAAAAAGAGAAGGAGACTACAGAGAACTTCTTACAGAAATCAAGCCTCTAATTGAAAATGCTGATGTTGGTTCGAGACTTATTGATTACAGGGAAGCCCTGATTAATGAAGGGAATGACCTGTTTTTCATACTCAATGGAGAGACGCTTTCAGTAGACAGGGAAATAGAAAAATGGGAGCGGGAAATTAAAAATGTATCTTTAGAAAAAAGTGAGCTCGAATACAGGAGAGACAATCTGGCGTATAATCGGTATAAAAGAGATCTTGAGATAAAGGAAAATGAAATTGAGAATCTGAAAATAATATTCAAAGATAAAGTGAATTATCTTGAAACAAAAAAAGAGGAACAATTACTATATAAGATCAATGATATAAAGCATAAAAAAATATGTACAGAAAAAGAGATTGAAGCAAAAAACAAAGAGAAGAACAGAATTATGGAATCCCTGGAATTATCAGACATAATTAAGAAGGCTGAAAATCTTGATAATGAAATTGAAATTGAATGGGAAAAGATAAAAAGCGTATGGATAAACATAGAAAATCAGTATTCTGCTTTTAATAATTACAACAACACTCTCAAGAAAGAAAATGAAGACAAGATAAAAAAGTATCATGAGAAGATTGATGCTCTCAGGGATGGAATCAATCGATTTAAAATAAAAGAAGAAGAGCATGAAAGGCAGAGAAGTAAACTCGAGGAAACATATGATGCAATGAGCATGGCTTTTCCAGAGAGAATAAAAGAAGATCTTCTAAAAATTCATGCTGAACTTGAAGATAAAATCAAGCATTCCTGCTCTGAATTGATTTCATTAAATAAAATCAACTCAGAGCAGGAATTGGAGGATATGAGGCTGAAATATTATCTTGACAGCTGCAGTGAGAAACTGGAGAAACTGATCATTATAATAAATAAGCAGGAGAGATATGAATTAGAAGTTGCAGGCAATATTTCAAGACTGTTGCTGGAAAATCCTGATGGAGGCATTTTAAACGATATCTGGCTTGACAGAAAAAAGGAAAAGCTGAACAATCTCAGAATAGACAAGACACACAGCCTTGAATCGCTGCAGAAAATGATATGGGGCAAAAACATCGACAGGCTTTTGAACAGAGAAGATTATTTTATTCCAAACAAGGATGTAATTTTAATAAAGGAAGAAATACAAAAAGCTGGGATCAATGTGCAGACTGGAGCGGAATATCTGCATGAAGCGGATGAATCTGACAAAACTGAATTGATTATGAGCAATCCTGGTTTTTTATATTCCCTTGTGATTGGAAATTTACGAGACTGGGAGATTGTTGAAAAGAATATAAGCAAAGATTTGTTCATAAATAATATGGTACCTGTATTTATAAGATCAGAAATGAAAATGAAAAGGGACTTGAATTACAGAATCATAAGGAATGAAGCTGACAAACTTACTGACAGTGAGATTTTCTCAGTCTGGAAGCATGAGATGGAAATGGAAACAGAAAGCCTGATTCAGTCTGAATACAGGCTCAAGAAGGATTTAGAAGATATTAATAATGTTTTGCGGTTAATAGAGACTTTAAAAAATACAGACACAGTATCTTCACTAAACAAAATATTGAATGAAGAAAAGAAAAATATTGAAGAAACAGAAGAAAAACTTAGCCTTCTCAAGGAAAAAAATTCTGAAATAAAAAATAAAATAATACTTTCTGAGAGTGAACGAAGTGATGCTATCATATGCATGCAGAGTAATAAATCTGAACTCATGCTCATTGAATCATACATCGAAAAGAAAATTGAAATAGAATCTGAAAGAAGCAGGATAGACGAACTGAAAAAAGATAAATCAGGGCTGGAAAAAGATATTGAGTGTCTTCGGGATGAAAATGAGGCTGTGTCAGAAAATCAGGAATTAGTCAGATCCTCATATTTTGACTGGAAGCTTGAAACTGGCAGTATGCTTGAATCTCTTAAAGAAGTATATAAAGCAGCAAAATATGATTATAAAGCTAATTCAGGTTATTCGAATAACAGGCTGCCAGACTTTGATTTATCAGATAAAAACATCAGCTCGCTTGTGAATCAGAGGAAGATCATAAATAAGGATATTTCAGAAAAGGATAGCGCTATTGCGGTCCTGGATGTTAAACTGGAAAATTTTGATAAAGAACTTGGACGATATTTATCCGATCTTGATAAACTTTCAGAAGACTGGAATTCATACGAGTATTTTGAGCTTCCTCCGGATGAAGTTGCAATAATCATAAAAAGTATTACTAAATCAATAGAAAAAGCAGCCTATGAAAGAGATAAAATCAAGTCAGATATAGACATTACATCAGGAAGTGTAAAGATCATGAAACAGCAGCTTTCAGATAAAGAGGCTGACATATTAAAAATCCATAGAAGGTCTCCTGTCTTTCTTGAAACAGCGGATATAAGTGCTGAGATAGATTTAGTGGAAAGAGAGCTGAAATCAAATAATTTATATTCAATAGTATGCTCAGAAACACTGGAACGGAATAAAACGGAAAAAACGAAGCTGGAAATAAACCTGACAAGAATAAAAAGCGGATACACACTTGATTTATCAAAAGGGAAAGCAAATCCTCAGTTAAAAGATAAAGTGATTAAAAATCCGGATCTTTGGGTAGATGAATGGCTGAGGAGATGCGAAACAAATAAGAGAGATTTTCAGAAAACAATCGAAAATGGTGAAAATATAAGGGCGAGATTTGTAAAATCAGTTGACAGCAAGCTTCAGGAAGATAATCTTAGAGAAAAAATAGTATCTGCAGTAAAGGAAGCCAATATTTACAATTTCAAGAATAATTATTCATCTTTCAACAGTATGGAAGAAAATTTTCAGAAAGAAATCCTCAGACTTACGAATGATAAAAGTAAGGCTGAATCGCTTATGAAGCAGTGGACAGACAGAGCTGCTATGCATGTAATAAGGATGATTGAAGGTCTCAAGAACATGGTCTCAAGCATGAATTATATAAATGAACAGGGCCATGCTTTCCCTCTTGTAAAGTTGAAGGGTATAGAGAGGCTTCCTAAAGATAAAAAAGAAGTTTTATATCTTCTGGATGAGTATTTTCTTCAATCCATTTCTAACATATTGGACAAATATAAAGATATTTCGTCATTAGACGACAAAGAACTTAAAGATATTATGGGTGACAGAGTGATATTCTCAAAAGCTCTACAGGGAAGGTATCCAACTCTTATGGTTTACAAAATGTCAGAAAAAAACGAGTTCAGATATGCAAGAGCCAGAGAGGAATACTACACGACATGGGAGGCAATCAATAAAGGGGAAGGTGATCTTCCGGAAGGCTCTGGAGGTCAGACACTTTCAGTAAATACATTTGTAATAATGATGATTATGAGCTTTAAAAAGAAGTATATAGGTAATGAAAACCCATCAACAGTGCTCATACTTGATAATCCTTTTGGAAAAGCCTCGGCAAAGCATGTCCTTGATCCAATATTTGAAATAGCTGACAAGCTTAATTTTCAGCTTATTTGCTTTGCTGCGCCAGAAATAATCAAAGTCGAGATAAGCGAAAGATTTCCTGTATTTTGGGAACTCAAGATTGATGATGGTAAAATTGTACATGGCGGCAGAGTAATAAAGCAGTAAGATAAAGCCAAAGAAAGGATTAAACTTATGAAAAATGAAAACGATCTTGAAAGACTTCTGGATATCCTGCAAAAAAGATTTGATTCAAACATGAATCGTCATGAAGGACTGAACTGGGAGAAGATAAAATCAAGGCTTGAAATCGACCCGAAGAAGCTCATGATCCTTGAGAAGATGGAAAAGAGCGGTGGGGAACCTGATGTAGTTGGATACGATGAGGCTGCCGGAGAATATATTATCTTCGACTGCTCGTCGGAAAGCCCTAAGGGCAGGCGAAGCCTGTGTTATGATGTCCAGGCGCTTGAGTCTAGAAAAAAACAGAAGCCAGACGGCAGTGCAATCGGCATGGCGGATAAAATAGGAATAGACATCCTGAGCGAGGAAGAATACAGATATCTTCAGTCTCTTGGGAGCTTTGATGAAAAAACTTCCAGCTGGGTAAAAACTCCTGAGAAAATAAGAGCTCTGGGTGGAGCCTTGTTTTGTGACCGCAGGTATGGCAGTGTATTTGTTTATCACAATGGTGCAGAGTCTTACTATGCCTCACGAGGATTCAGAGGGTCGCTGAGAATATAGATTATCATGATTTTTAGGAAAGAGGCATATATGGATAGTGAGATTTCATTTTCGAGAGCGGAGACCTGCCTTATAATGGAGCCGAGACTGAGCAACCCCCATGGTACGGCTCATGGCGGAGAGCTGATGAAAATAATGGACAACACCGCGGGAATAGCAGCGGCCAAGCATGCAAAAGGAAGCGTAGTTACAGCAAGGGTCGATGAGATAGTCTTTCACAAGGCAATCCACATAGGAGACATTGTTACATGTATAGCGGAGCTTTGCTATGTCGGGCGTACATCCATGCAGATCAGGGTAAGGATAGTTGTTCATGAGCTGGACAATTATCAGGAACCCGAGACTGCACTGACGGCATTTTTTACCATGGTCCATATGAAAGATGATGTTCCTTCTGCCGTACCGCCGCTTAATCCGGTAACTGACGCCGAGATAGAGCTTTACAGGCGTGGAGAGCAGAAATATTTGGAGATTCAGTCAAAGTACAAGAAAAGAAAATCATAGGCAGAGTGAAGAAAATGGAATTAATCGAGGCAAGAACAATAATATCTGCTCGCCATGAAAACAGCCAGTGGTTTGGGATAGATTATAACATGAACATCTACAAAGGCTGCAGTCATGGATGCATATACTGTGACAGCAGAAGCGACTGCTATGGCGTAGAGGATTTTGACAGAGTCAGAGCAAAACGGAATGCTCTGGATATGATAAGAAGAGAACTGAGGACTAAGAGGAAAAAAGGGGTCGTGGGCACAGGCGCCATGAGCGATCCCTATAATCCGCTTGAAAAAGAATATAACCTGACAAGAGGAGCACTTGAGATAATAGACAGCCTTGGATTTGGAGCTGCGATCGCGACAAAGAGCTCACTTATCCTGCGGGACACGGATATCCTCAGGCAGATTGCTCAGCATTCCCCGGTAATCGTAAAAATCACTGTAACGGCGGCCCGGGACGAGCTCTCCAGAAAAGTGGAGCCTGGGGTATCGGTTTCTTCTGAGCGATTTCGCGCGATAAAAGAGCTTTCAGAAGCGGGGATATTTACAGGCGTGCTTCTCATGCCGTTGCTGCCATTTATTGAAGATACAGAGGATAACATCTCAGAAATAATTGAGCTTGCTCACAAAAATGGCGCGAAATTCATATATCCGGCCTTTGGAGTGACGCTGCGAAATAATCAGCGGCAGTGGTATTACACAAAGCTGGATGAACTGTTTCCGGGGCTCAAGGCGAAATATATAAGCACATATGGAGACTCATATGAATGCAGGTCAAAGAATTCAAAGAAGCTGTGGGCTCTGTTCAAGAGCAGGTGTGATGAATACGGAATTCTTTACAGGATGGAGGATATAATAAGTGAATATAAAAAGTCTTATCAGGCTGAGCAGCTTTCCTTCTTGTAAAAATGATGGGAGGACTTTGGATGGGAAGCATCAAAGTATGGACTAAGCAGAACGAAAACGTGTTGAGAGAGCTGGAATCTAAAGGAAGATATACGGCTAAGCGGGAGTATATAATAAAGGACCTTGATGAGCATGCAAATCTGGTGCTCGATGTATATGACTGGCTGGTAAGAAATTCTCCAGGAGCTTTTCAAAAGCCTGCTGATGCTCATTATCCGATATGGGTATCTATGGAAAGAGAGGCGACGATGCTTCCGAGCCAGGGAACTGTGATAATTGAGCTTACCGTGGATCCGGATATCATAACCAGGGTGAACATAGACAAGTGGGGGACCATACTCAACTATTCCTATATCCCTTCAGACGAGCAGGACAGGATAAGGCACAGAAAATACCTGGAGCAGTATGGAACAAGCGATGCGCAGGCCTATATGTCACAGTTTTATCCGCATATAAAGAGAAGCATAATTGAGAGCTGGAGCAGGCTTTTTGATGATAGCATAATCCTTGGAAGCAGCAAATGCTATGGAAACATATGGGAGGTAAAAAAAGAATGGATATCAGAAATAATAAGGTAATCCTGTATTCATCTCAGGCAGAGGCAGTTCTGCAGATTATTGAGCGAGACGGAGAATGCTTTTCAAAGAGAAAATATGTTGAAGACAAATATCAGGAAAGTGCGCCGATTTTCGTTTCGGCATACAGCTGGTTTGTCCACGAGGCTGAAAAATATGTTGCGAGACCGGAAAATGCAGAGTACCCGTACTGGGCTTTCAAGGATATTTACAGCGTAGAGGCATCAGGAGACAGCAGGATAATAAAGCTGGAGGTTCCTGTAGAAGCGGCAGTTTTTTTTGACATGTACGACTGGAACAAGATACTCAGCCTGAAATTCATAGGTGAGACAGAAAAGGACGAACAGGAATTTAGAAAGATGCTCAGAGATTACGGAATCACCAGAGAAAGCGATGTCATGCTTACGAATTTTTACCCTAATCTCAAGCGGCAGGTGCAGGAAAGCTGGAAGAGGCTCTTCAGGCATCATGAGGATATAATAAATGGGGAAACTCAAGGAATAGGAAGCATACAGGCAGGGCTCTGGACTATAAGGAAAGAGTGGATAGTGAAATGATAACAGTATCAGAAGTCATTAAGAACAGCTGCCTGAAAAAATATCCAGTAGCATGTGGATTGGGAGGCATTGATAATGAGGTCATAAGATCCGGAATAGTGGATTATGAATTCTCAATAGAAGGCTACATAGAAAAAAACAATTCATTTGGACCGGGGGATTTTCTAATATCGAGCCTGCTGTTTACCCATGGAGATGAAGAAAAACTCCTTGACATGGTTAAAAAACTCGTAAAGCTTGATGTGAGCGGCCTCGCTGTAAAGAACATCTTCTTTTCATCAATACCGGACAGTATCAGAAATTTCTGTGATGAAAATCAGTTTCCCGTGATCCTGTTTGACAATGACATATATTTTGAAGATATAGTAAGTGACATAGATGGCCTCCTTAAAATGTCAGACTGGGTGAATAAGGCAGAACATCAGATAGAGATAATGCTGGGAGACAATCTTACGAGATATGAAGTAGAAGCATTAGCGAGAGATATGGGGCTTTTTAAGGGATCCAGTGCCAGAGTATACTGGATAAGGCCTCAGCAGGCGCTAAGTCAGAACAGGATGAAAAAAACAGTAAAAGAATATGCAAATTACTTTAAGGAAGACAGGAAGAGCTTTCTATTCAAATACAGGCAGTTTTACGTATTTATGGTGATTCAGGATGATGAAAATAAAAAGGATTCGCAGGTACTGCTTGAGGAAGCGCTGCGGCTTGCCGGCCATGACTTCATGCAGTGCGTCATCGGCGCAGGAGGAGTACATGACTCCATGTCTGAGCTTGATTTCTCATTAAGGGAGGCAGCCTGGAGCTGCCAGGTTGCAACGCTGCTCAATAAAAGTATCATGAATTACCATGATATGGGAATCTGGTCAGTAGCGGCTGCTCACTGCAAATCACCATACATGATTGAGTATGCAGAGAGATATCTGAGCCCGCTTTTTTCGGAAAAATCTGATTCCACAAAAGATCATCTTGAGACACTCATTACCACAATCTTGTGCGAAGGCAATTCAAAGATATCTTCAAAAAAGCTCAACATACATGACAATACCTACAGATACCGTATGAACAAAATCAGAGAAAAGATAGATCCAAATGCAAGCGATTATATATTTTATGAGAATGCATCCATTGCTGTCAAAATATATCTGCTAAGGCATATGGACTGGAATATTTGATGCGAGAGACCTTTATATTGTGAATAAACACAATATAAGGGTCTTTTTTTATTTTTCGCTACAATGCAATTAACCGTGTATAAGCATATAATTGTATAAAAAGGAGGATTTGAGATATGAACAGTATTTATGTGTTATCAGAATCGGATACAATGGAATTATTAGAGATGGAAGAAGTGATTGAGGCGGTAGAAAACGTATACAGGGAAAAAACTCTTGGAAGCGGAAAGCTGTTTCCCATGGTATTTCATGAGTTTGAAAGCCAGGTCGCTGACATGGATATAAAGTCAGGAACACTTGATGACATGGGAGTATATGGACTCAAGCTCGTATCGTGGTTTGGCGAAAACAGGAAGAAGAATCTCCCGATGCTCTCTGGCGTGGTAATGCTGTTTGACAGAGAAACAGGTATTCCTCTGGCGCTTATAAATGCAGAGCATATGACCGGAATGCGTACAGGCGCGGCGGGGGCAATAGGAGCCAGATATCTTGCCCGCAGGGATTCTCAGGTAATGCTTATGGTCGGTGCAGGACATCAGGCAACATACCAGATACGTGCTATGCAGACTGTATTTCCAGCACTGAAGAAGGTGATGGTGTTTGATCCGGTCAATATGGACAATGCTTCAGTATTTGTGGATAATTTTGGGTACAAGAAAGAAAATACACAATACATCGCTGTAGAGAATATAGAAGCGGCTGCTGGGGAAGCGGATATAATAGTGACAGCTACTCCATCAAGAAAGCCAATGATCATGAAGGAGTGGGTAAAGCCAGGAACACACTTCAGCTGCATGGGTTCGGATATGGAAGGAAAACAGGAGATAGATCCTGAAATACTCACTTCAGCAAGACTTATTGCCGATGATATAAATCAGTCAGTGAATGTAGGTGAATTCGAAAAAGGCATCAAGGAAGGAATTATTGCAAAAACAGATATAATATGTGAAATCGGAGATGTGATTTCGGGCAGGGAAGAAGGAAGAGAATCTGAGGCGGACATAACTGTTTTTGATTCCACAGGGCTCGGGCTTCAGGACATAGCAGTTGGGTATATGGCTGTAAAAAAAGCAGGACTTATGGATGATATTAAGAAGATGAATTTTTAAAGGAGGATGCAGATGAAGATACGTGATTTTGGAGTCGAGATGTGGATGGCCGAATATGAAAACGATGCAGTATATAACATAGCAGAAACATGTGTTGAGTCAATTACTGTAAATGAACTGCTTTCCATGGCTGATATGAAAACTGAGGCATTTGAAAGAATTGGCCAGATGAAGATGACTTATGGCGCCATAGAAGGTTCAAATGAGCTGAGAACGGAGATCGCAAAGCTTTATGACAGCGCTTCGGTTGAAAACATAACAGTTACACATGGAACGATTGGGGCCAATTCTCTGGTTTATGATGTGCTTGTAGAACCGGGTGACCACGTGATTTCCGTACTGCCTACCTATCAGCAGCATTATTCGATTCCGGAGTCTCTTGGTGCAAGGGTGGATATACTTCCCTTAAGATGGGAGAATGAATTCCTTCCGGACCTGGATGAACTCAGACTGCTGATCAAGCCGGATACAAAGGTGATAAGCATAAACAATCCTAATAACCCTACAGGAGCTGTAATGGGAAAAGAAATTTTGAACGGAATAATTGAAATAGCAAGATCAGTCGGCGCATATGTACTTTGCGATGAGGTATACAGAGGGCTTGATCACGAGGAAGGCTTTACTCCTTCGGTATTCGATCTCTACGAAAAGGGCATAAGCACGGCAAGCCTCTCAAAGACATTCTCGCTTGCCGGCCTCAGGATTGGCTGGGTTGCAGGACCGAAGGATTTTATATCAAGAGCAAACAAGAGACGCGATTATAACATAATCAGCTGCGGCATGATAGATGATTATCTTGCAGGAATAGCGCTAAGGCACAAGGATAAGATTCTGGAGAGAAACATTGCGCTCGTAAAAAGAAATGCAGGCATCCTCGACAGATGGGTAAGGAATTCGGAGCATGTGGACTATATAAAGCCAAAGGGAGGAACTACTGCGTTTTTAAGGTACAGCAATGACATGAAATCAGAAGAGCTCTGCAGGGATATCATGAAGAAAACTGGAGTTATGCTGGTACCAGGGACCGCGCTTGACATGGAAGGTTTTCTAAGGATAGGATATGCAAACAACACAGAAATCCTCGAAGAAGGACTGAAGCGCCTTCAGGAGTATTTTGATGAAAACTGGGGAGGAAGCTGTGGAAAGAGCAGAGCTTAAGTCGCTTAAAGCAGCCTCGATTGCCGGACTTTTCCTTGTAGCTGTAATATGGGGATCTACTTTCACTGCAAACAAAATAGCGCTGGAGACACTGTCTCCCCTCAGTCTTATGGCAGTGAGATTTCTTATGGCATTTGCGGCAATGGCCCTGATTTTCAGAAGGCGCTTTGCAGTGCTTACGACTGGTGCAGTCAAGGGCGGGATATTGTGCGGGATATCGCTGTTCCTGGCTTTTGTGCTCCAAACTTATGGACTGCTCTATACAGATGCAGGAAAGCAGGCATTTTTGAGCGGGGCATATGTAATTGCAGTTCCGTTTCTTACATGGCTTGCATTTCGGAAAAAACCCGGAGCAAAGGCATATCTGGGAGCTGCGCTGTGCTTTTCAGGAATTTCTCTGATATCACTTAATTCCGGATTCAGGATTGAGAGGGGAGATTTCCTTACTCTGATAAGTAGCTTCTTTTTTGCGGCGCAGATAGTAATTGCAGGGTATTATGTGAGAAATGAGGATCCTGCAGTAATATCCACCATACAATTTGGAGTCATGGGAGGGCTTTCGCTTCTGGGTACGCTTATAACTGGAGAGAGTGCATTTATGTCTATGGCTGGAAACTGGCTTACCGCAGGAGGAATATCGCTGATATATCTTGGCATAATAGGAACGGCAGTCGCTTATTATCTTCAGATCCTGTGCCAGAAGCATGCAAGTCCTACGACTACTTCCATAATTCTCAGCCTTGAAGCTGTATTTGGATCTCTGCTTGCGGTACTGATCCTGGGAGAAACATTCACCCTGAGGATGATATCAGGGGCAGCCGCCATCCTCGTATCCATACTGATTACTGAATCTTAATCAAAACGAGCTGCCTCAATATGAGGCAGCTCATTAAAATGTCAGCAGGTGAAAAGGATTACTTGAGCTTGCTGAGCTCTACTGCTATTTTTGCACCAAGCACAGCATTGTTGTAAACTAGCTGTATATTTGAATCAAGGCTTGAGCCTCCGGTAATCTCTTTTACCTTTGCAAGGAGGAATGGAGTGCTTTCTTTGCCTTTTATGCCTTTCAGATCGGCTTCTCTTACAGCTTCTGAGATGGCTGAATCTATTACTGCCGGATCCATTTCATACTCTGGAGGTATCGGATTTGCGACAACCACGCCTCCTTCTATTCCTAAATCCCATTTTGTCTTAAGCGCTTCTGCAAGCTCTTCTGGAGTGTCGATTCTGTAATCTACTCCAAATCCGCTTTTTGAGGTGTAGAATGCAGGCAGCTCGTCTGTACCAAATCCAACGACAGGCACTCCCTGAGTTTCAAGATATTCAAGCGTAAGTCCGATATCGAGTATTGATTTTGCGCCGGCGCATACTACGGCTACATCAGTATGAGCAAGTTCCTGCAGGTCAGCTGAGATGTCGAAGGTCTCCTGAGCTCCGCGGTGAACTCCACCTATTCCCCCTGTTGCAAAAACCTTTATTCCGGCCATGCTTGCAATCAGCATGGTGGAGGCAACTGTGGTAGCACCGTCAAGCTTCTTGGCAAGTATGAATGGAATGTCCCTGCGGCTGCATTTTATAGCATCAGAGCTTTTTCCAAGAGACTCTATCTCATCCTTGCTGAGCCCTACCTTGAGCTTGCCATCCATGATGGCTATTGTTGCAGGGATTGCGCCGTTGTCTCTTATGATCTGCTCCACGTTGAGAGCGGTCTCGACATTTCTTGGATAGGGCATCCCGTGTGATATTATTGTAGATTCAAGGGCTACTACTGCTTTGCCTTCCTCGAGTGCTTTTTTGATTTCTGGTTTGATATCTAAATATTTTTCTAACATAATCCTGTCTCCTTCATGGTTTTATAAATATTCTCTCTTGAGATATTCGGGTTTATTGTATCTTCGTGTCCGAGCGTGAGTATTGATGCCGCCATTGAAAAATGGGCGCTTTTTCTGATGTCATAATTGTTGAATCTGCTGAATGCAAGTGCTGCAACGAATGCATCTCCGGCTCCGGTTGCATTCACCACATCCACTTTTGGATTTGGAATAAGTTCGCTCACAGACCCATCGCTGTAGAAAACTCCTTCTGATCCCAAAGTAATGAATACCCTCTGTACTCCCTTATCAAGGAAATAATCAGCAGCTCTTTCAAGGTCCTCCTGGCTCTCTATGCTTATGCCCGAAAGAAGCTCAGCCTCAATCTTGTTTGGTTTTATGGTGTGGAAGCGGCCAATCTTGCTTATGATCTTCTTCGCTTTTGTCGTCGAAACCGTGTCAAGGAAGAATTCAGTATTCCTGAAGCTGTCAAGCACATAGTGAATGAGCTCCTCAGGCATGTTCGTGTCGATGACGCAGATTCGGGAGTTTTCAATTACCTGCCTTTTTTCCTGTATGAAATCAATGGACATCTCGTCAAATATATCCATGTGTGATATGGCTACGCTCAGGTCTCCTTTTTCATCGAGTATTGCCATGTATGTCGAAGTTGGCATGCTGTTTAATATGAGCGAGCTTTTCATGTCCATGCCTATTGTGTTTGCATGTTCAATCATCTTCCTGCCATGTACGTCTTCACCAACTGCTGTTATGAGTTTTGTTGAGACTCCAAGATGTACGAGGTTCTCAGCGATATTTCTTCCTACTCCGCCCAGAGATATCTTAACTTTGCCGGGGTTTGAATCTCTGGGAATCAGGCTTTTGTTTGGGAAACCAGTAATATCTACGTTTGAGCCTCCTATCACTGTAATGTAGTCATCCTGTCTGAGAATGTATCCTTTTCCAAGGATATATCCCTTTTTTGTAAGGTTTGTAATGTGTACCGCCACTGATGAACGCGTTATACCAAGTGCAGTTGCCAGATCACTCTGGGAAATCGCCGGGTTCCTGCTTATCAGCTTAAGTATCTCTTCTTCTCTGTTAGTCATATCGACCTCCTAAACATTAGCTTACAACATAAACTATAGCTTATAAAAATTCTACCATAACTTATTATCAATTGCAACATAAAAATTCTAATATGATAAATTTATCTGAGGAGATTGATGAAAGTGTTGTCGCAACCGTAACGATGGGTAAAAATAATTAAATGCAGGAGGAGAGAATTACTATGAAAAAATTTCTATCAGGCTTGATCGCAGGTCTTTTTATTCTTACCTCACTCGCTGGATACGGAACGCAGGAGGCTGCAGAAACAGCTCCAAATAGAGAGTTTGAAGGTACTACGCTTAATGTAATGCTTGCATATGGTGGAGCTGAAAAGTCATTTGAAAAATTCACAGAGGAAACAGGCATAAATGTTGAATATATAGATATATCTACAGGAAAAGCCCTTGCAAAGCTTCAGGCTGCAGAAGGCAATACTTCTTCGGATATATGGTTTGGCGGTGGCGTGGACAGCTACATATCGGCGGCTGAGCTTGGGTATCTTGAGCAGTATGCGTCTCCTGAAGCAGAGAAGATAAATCCTCTCTACAGCGACAAGGACGGTTACTGGACTGGACTGGCACTTGTTCCGGCGGGTTTTGTCGTAAACAATGACATTCTTGCGGAAAAAGGTCTTGAAGATCCAAAAACATGGGAAGATCTGGCAAACCCGATTTATAAGAATGAGATAATAATGGCTTCACCTGCTATATCAGGAACTTCCCGTAACTGCAGTAGAACCTGAGGATTATGTTCCATGGACTCCTGCACCGATAGCTATATTCAAGAATTCACAGAACAAAGATGCGGCGAAGTTATTCGTAGATTATATGCTTTCTGAAAACGGGCAGCTGAATCTTCGTGAGGCAGATGCAAGAATAATGGCAAGAGAGGGAATAGATGTTCCTGAGGTCATGAAGGACCTGGATGTAAGCAAACTTGTTGAGCAGGATGTACTTCTTTTTGGTTCTCAGAGAGAAGCTGTGCTTGAAAAATGGGCAGCGCTTGCTGGAGAGAAGGACGCTTAATAACGTGATTATCATTAAGAAGGAACTTTGAACATAATCTCTGAGTTCTTTCTTTTCTTTTTTAGAGAGGAAGCTATGAAGATACATAAAATTCTGGACAGATGCCTTCTACTTGCTGAGGTTCTGTCAATTTGCATTTTTGTCCTGTATCCTATATTTTCGGTGTTCAGGATGAGCCTGTTTGATAACGGAGAATTTACGCTGAAGTACTACCACGATATTTTATCAAGAAGCAATTTAATACTCATTCGGAACAGCATGTGGGTTACGATTCTTTCTTCAAGCTTCACTACACTGTTTTCATTCATAATAGCGTTTTATGTATTTGTATCAAGTCCGAGGACAAGATACTTCATGAGGAGCGCGCTTATGCTTTCGGGCACGCTCCAGAACATAGATATAAGGCAGATAATGGCATCTCGAGATCTTGGAGTAAATCCACTTCAGACCCTGAGAAACATTGTGATCCCGGCCGCATGGCCCGGCATACCTTCAGATGCTTTCTTCTTCCAGCCTCGGAAAGCCTGCGGCAATAAGCATGCTTATGATTCCACCTGCAATAGCGGCCTTTTATTTCTACAGAAAAAACATTTCAAAAGCGGGAAATTCATCTGACGGGAGCAAGCTCTCATCCTCAGAGGACTATGTTTATGAGCTTCCCGGATATATAAAGAATATCCTTCTGGCAGTCGTTGTAATCTATTTTGCAATCATGATACTAAAGTATTCTAATATATTCCTGTCTACGGTTTCAAACACTGCCACGGGAAAAATAAGGTTCACTTCAAAGTATATATTGGATCTTCCCAAAGGATAATGTGAGCTATGGCCTGAGACACCTGTGCAGGATGAACAAAAAAGCTGCCTCGTAAGAGGCAATGAAATATCTCGAAATCTCAGGATTAACAGGGTATGAACGTTCTCAGGTTGTCAATCTGAGCGGTGGCCAGCAGCAGAGGGTCGCGCTTGCAAGATCCATGGCAACTCTCCAGACGGGATCTCCTCAGGACATCTATTTCAGGCCTCTAAGCAGGGAGGTATCATCCTTCATAGGGAGAGCGAATTTCGTTGATATAAATGGAAAGCATGAATTGATAAGGCCTGAGAACATAAAAATAATTCCTGATGACAAGGGTGATTACAAAATAAAGGATAAAATCTTTATGGGGGCTAGAACAGAATATATAGTCTCAGATGGGAAAAATACGCTGGAGGTGGAAATGTCCGGAATCGCCGGTACTGCATTCGAAAAAGGCCAGAATGTATCGATTCAGATATAAAATACTTGATTTATTGATAAATTATAGTATAATTAAGTTAAATACAAGGGGAGCTTGCGATCAGCAGGCTGAGAGTAAGCTGTATGCTTAGACCCGTAACCTGATTTGGATAATGCCAACGTAGGGATATACTGAGCAGCGACTGCATGTATACTTTTATTGGTATACCTGCAGTTTTTTTATGTTGACATTCCTTTCGGCTTGTATTTAAGAAAGGAGAAATATGTTAAAAAAATGCATGGAAAACGTGCGAAAAAACTCACCTCTGGTTCATAATATAACGAACTATGTGACTGTGAATGATGTTGCAAATGTGCTTCTTGCATGTGGAGCAAGCCCGATAATGGCAGATGACATGGAAGAAGTGGAAGAGATAACATCAATATGCGGGGGCCTGAATATAAATATTGGAACCCTCAACAGAGACACAATTCCGGCTATGGTGCTTGCAGGGAAAAAAGCCAATATGCTTGGACATAAGGTGCTTCTGGATCCTGTGGGCGCCGGGGCGAGCAGTCTTCGCACTCAGACTGCGCTAATGCTCATGAAGGAAGTAAGATTTGATGTCATAAGAGGAAATGCCTCAGAGATAAAGACTCTCTCTTGTGGAAGCGGCAATGCCAGAGGCGTAGATGCTGATATTGCAGATGCGGTGACTGAATCTGATATGGATGAAGCGGTTTCGCTCATAAAAGATTTTTCGAGGAGATGCGGATCAATAATTGTAATGACTGGCCAAACAGATCTGATAACTGACGGGGAGATATGCTATGCAGTGAGAAATGGCAGAAAAGAGATGGAAAGCATAACCGGAACCGGATGCCAGCTTTCAGCGCTCATAACAGCATTTATAACTGCAAATCCTGACAATGATCTTGAGGCAGCTGTTGCAGCTGTATGCCTGATGGGGCTTTCTGGCGAGCTTGCCTGGAATAGAATGAATATAAATGACGGTAATTCCACATACAGGAACAGGATAATTGACGAGATATTCAGTATGGACGGGGACAAGCTTGAAAAAGGAGCGATTTATGAAATTAGATAAAAAGGACATGCTTCTCTATGCAGTTACTGACAGAACGTGGCTTGGATGTGAATCCCTCAGCTTTCAGGTTGAAAAAATACTTGAGGGAGGGGTAACTCTCGTACAGCACAGGGAAAAGAACCTCAGGTCGGACAGGTTTCTTGAAGAAGCCAGACTTTTAAAAGATATCTGTGAAAAATTCGGAGTCCCTCTTGTAATAAATGATAATGTAGATATTGCGATTGCCTCAGGCGCGCATGGAGTCCATATTGGGCAGGAAGACATGGAAGCGAAAACCGTACGAAGGCTTATCGGCAAGGATATGATCCTTGGGGTATCTGTACGGAGCGTTGAGGAAGCGCTGAGGGCAGAGAGGGACGGTGCTGATTATCTTGGAGCAGGGGCTGTATTTCATACGGATTCAAAGCCAGATGCACAGTATATAAGTCATGAACTTCTTAAAGAAATATGCAGTGCAGTCAGCATACCTGTGGTTGCAATCGGAGGGATAAATAAAGAGAATATAAAATATCTGTCGCAAAGCGGAATAAGCGGAGCGGCTGTAATAAGTGCGATATTTGCACAGGACGACTTGAAAAAAGCTGCAGCTGAGCTCAGAAAAGAAATAGAGGGGTGCCTGACATGAAGACAGCGCTTACAATTGCAGGGAGCGACTCAAGCGGAGGTGCGGGCATTCAGGCAGACATAAAAACCATGACCGCATATGGAGTGTATGCCATGAGCGCAGTCACTGCGCTTACTGCTCAGAATACATTAGGAGTATCAGCCGTGCTTGAGGTGGATCCCGTTTTCCTCTCGGCCCAGATTGACAGCGTATTCACTGACATATACCCTGATTCGGTCAAAATAGGGATGGTATCTTCGGCGGATCTCATAGTTGTAATATCAGAAAAGCTGAGGAAATACAATGCGAGAAATATTGTACTGGATCCTGTAATGATATCCACGAGTGGGTCAAAGCTTCTGAATGAAGGTGCGGTTGAGGCCCTGAAAGCAAGGCTTTTCGAGATGGCAGATGTAATCACTCCAAATATTCCGGAAGCATCGATTCTCTCCGGAATAGAAATAAAGAGCGAAAAAGACATGTTGAGAGCGGCAGGGATCATTGGTGATTATCATGGATGCGCAGTACTATGCAAGGGAGGGCACAGCATAAATGATGCAAATGATGTTCTCTATTACAGAGGCCGTCACAGATGGTTCAGATCGGAAAGAATAGAAAACAGCAACACTCATGGGACTGGATGCACGCTTTCCAGTGCAATCGCGGCAGGGCTTGCAAAGGGAATGGATCTTGAGGACTCTATATGGAATGCAAAAGAGTATTTATCAGGATCGCTGAGAGCAATGCTGGATCTTGGAAATGGAAGCGGACCACTTAACCACGCATGGAACACATGTAGGAAGGATTAATAATGAAAAGAGAATATGCAACACAGATGGAAGCTGCAAGAAAAGGGATAATAACTGAGGAACTGAAGAAAGTAGCGCAGAAAGAGCTTATGGATGTCAGCGAGTTGATGCCTCTTGTGGCATCGGGGAAAGTAGTAATATGTGCAAATAAGAATCATAAATCTCTTGATCCTCAGGGAATAGGATCCATGCTAAAAACCAAGATCAACGTAAATCTTGGAGTTTCAAGAGACTGCAGGGATTATGATGAAGAGATGAAAAAAGTAATGGAAGCGGTCAATATGGGAGCTCATGCGATAATGGATCTTTCATCACATGGAGACACTTCACCTTTCAGAAGAAAGCTTACATCTGAGTGTCCCGCTATGGTTGGAACAGTGCCTGTGTATGACTCGGTAATTCATTATCAGAGAGATCTCAGTACGCTCAAAGCCAGAGATTTCATCGATGTCATAAGACTTCATGCAGAAGATGGTGTAGATTTCGTCACTCTCCACTGCGGAATAACCAGAAAAACCATCGAACAGATAAAAAAGCATAAGAGAAAGATGAATATAGTCTCGAGAGGAGGCTCAATGGTATTTGCCTGGATGAGCATGACCGGGGAGGAGAATCCATTTTATGAATACTACGATGAGATACTGGATATATGCAGAGAATATGATGTCACGGTTTCATTAGGAGACGCATGCAGGCCTGGATGCCTTGCAGATGCTTCGGATGTCTGCCAGATAGAGGAGCTTGTAAGGCTTGGAGAGCTTACATCAAGAGCCTGGGAAAAAGACGTACAGGTTCTTGTTGAGGGTCCAGGTCACATGCCTCTTGATCAGATTGAAGCAAACATGAAGCTGCAGCAGACAATATGCAAGGGTGCTCCTTTTTATGTGCTGGGTCCGCTCGTTACTGACATAGCGCCAGGCTATGACCATATAACAGCAGCAATAGGAGGAGCGATAGCAGCAGCCTCCGGAGCGGCATTCCTGTGCTACGTTACTCCGGCTGAGCATCTTGCGCTTCCAAATCTTGATGACGTGAAACAGGGAATAATAGCGTCAAAGATAGCAGCCCATGCGGCAGATATAGCAAAAGGCGTCAGAGGGGCGAGAGAGCTTGATGACAGGATGTCTGATGCAAGAAGGACATTTGACTGGGAAGCACAGTGGAAATGCGCGATCGATCCGGATACAGCAAGGCGCATAAGAGAGGAAAGAAAGCCTGAGCATGACGATTCATGTTCCATGTGTGGAAAGTTCTGCGCCATAAGGAGCATGAACAAGTCACTTTCCGGGGAACATATAGACATATTATAATGATTTTATGTTATTGATTTTAAGGCACCATATCTTTTCAGGTATGGTGTTTTTATGTTAAAATAATTAAATGTGAATGAATTTTCGAAAATAAAATCAATTTTGCAGTAGAGAATATTTATGATGGAGGATTAATTTTGAAAGAAAAAAGTAAAGATAGAGAAGATTTGAAATATACCTCGGATTTGATACTCAAGCAGCTGTTTGAGTTCAGAAAGGGACCGACTCCGTGGACGAAAGCTTTTTTTGCAGGGCTTTGTGCATCACTTCCACTTCTGGCCGGAATCCTCATGGGAGATTTTGGAATGGGACTCCTTGGGGGCATCGGAGGGTTTACATATCTCTATGTATTCAATGAAACCTATGCAGTGAGAGCGAAGAAAATATTTCTGGTTGCACTAACTATAAGCTTTCTTGTCGGACTTGGCACAGTTGCAGCTCCCTATACCTGGCTTGTAATACTGATTCTTGGAATAATAGGATTTACAGCAACATTCATATTCGGTGTATTTCGGATTCCAGGACCAGCTGCCATATTTTTTGTACTTAGCTTTACGATAACTACCAGCATGCCGGCAGATCCTTCACAGGCTCCTCTCAGGTTCCTTGTGGTATTTGCAAGCGGCATGCTTGCATGGGTGCTAAGTATGATTGGCTGGTTCAGAGAACCATATAAAGCAGAGATAAAGGCAGTCGAAGATATATATGAATCGCTCGCTTACTTCAGCGAAGCCAAAAATCTTGATGGCATTAATTCCAGAAGGCATTCCGTCGTGGAATATCTAAGGACCGGCAAGGAGATATTTTCCTCGGGTCCATTACTGAACAAGGACAAGGGCATGTATGACAGGCTTGCTATATTAAATCAGTATGCCGACGAGCTTTTTCTGGAGCTTTTAGAATCATACTTCAATAAAGGAGCAGGAATACCGGAGTCTTTTTCAAAGAGAATAAGACAAATAAAATTCAAGATAAGATCCGCCGAAAACAGTGAAGAGGGCCGCATCATGATTGAACCGGCAGAAGCATGTCATAAGGAATATGAGAAATTATCAGGATGCATAAGAAAAATAGAAGATTTCCTCGATACACCGCTTGAAAATGTAGACCGTGAGATTATTTTAACATCAAAAACCTCTGGAAGGCTAAAGCTAACGAGCGCCTTTGACAAAAATTTCATCGTATTTGCAAACTCTCTCAGATACGCGCTGGTTCTTTCACTGTCAGCACTCATAGCTTTTACGCTTCCCTTCACAAGGCCCTACTGGGTCCCTCTTTCATGTGCAGCTGTGATGTTTGGGAGCACGATAATGACCACATTCAACAGAGCAGTGCTTAGATCGGTGGGGACCATAATAGGTACCTTCATTGCGACAATTATTCTTTCATTTGAACCTGCAGGACTTGCAATAGCAGCTGGATCTCTGATCGGACTGGCAGGAACATTCATAATAGGGAGAAAATCAGCTTCTAGCAGGCTTCCTGTACTTACATCAAATCTGATAAAAACAAGTATCGAATTATTTGAAAATCTCAAGTCGTCAGGCAGAGATTATGACCTTAGATCAATACTGCATCTAAAGGAAAGATTGGATATAGATCTTGAAAATCTGAGACTTGCTTACCGCACTGCTTTGGGAGAGATTCCTGTAAAAAAGGAAAGCCTTGAAATGATGTGGCCGATGGTATCATCACTTTCTCATATATGCTTCCTGCTTGAAAAGCTTGTAGAAAGAAATGATTTCATGAAAGTTCAGGATAAAGATATTACAAGCATAACGGAGGTGCTTTACTCAATAACGGAATCGGTAGAAGCTGATGAACTTCTTGCTGATATTAAACAGATTGACATAGCTGAAATGCCAAAATTAAGCAGAGAAATGAATCATCTTCAGGAAATTATGAGCATGATAAAAATCAAGTCAGTTATATGATAAAAGCGTGATAGATAAAATATAGATTTAACAAAATTGTATTGCGTAATAATTATTTTATTAACAATTAATTAATTTGACATTTTTTAATTATAGGTGTAGACAATTTTCAGACTATTGTGATATAATAACTCAAAATACTAGAAGTAAAATGAACAGTCATTTTAAATCGTGATTATTTAGACCAGCTAGTAATTGTCAATGATTTTTGATAAAAATTCATTTATGGTTTTATGGTACTACAAATAGGCCAAAAAAATATTCGAATTTTGAATGGCCTGACTTTTAAATGGTTCGTATTCAGCCGTTAGGCTACTTGCAGATATTGATTTTCAACATACATCTTACAGTGTAGCTCAGGGTGACGAATTTCATATGACTTTTGATTCTTTAATATGGAAAATATATAACCCAATAATTTTTTCATGACAGCAACAATGCCTACCTTCTTGCTCTTACCATTCATATTTTCTTTGTAATAGTTAAGAAGTACGCTGTTTGTTGCAAGACCATTTCGTTTGCTTCTAACCGAAGCAAGAGCGACAGCGTAAAGAGCTCTTCGGCCCGTGCGTGTTCCTCTTTTAGAAATATGATTATTGGAGCCTTTGAATTTTCCGGATTCATTTACCGAAGGATCAAGTCCGAAAAATGCAACCAGCTTTTTTGATTTTGCAAAATTTTTAAAATCACCAATTTCACTTATAATTGTTATAGCAGTTACTTCACCTATACCAGGTATTGATTGAAGCAACTCAATATTTTTAAGAATATCAGTCGGTATTCTGCCACTTGAAAGCAGATTTTTGATTTCGCAGAGAAGTAAATCTATTTGAGTTTCAAAGTTCTCTATAATGCTTATATTAGCTTTCAACTTAACAAACAGACTATCTGATGATACTCCAGTGATAAGGGATTCTTTTGCGGCAGCAAACAGAAGAGCATATTTGTTTTCAGCGTATTTCATGCCTTTCCTGGAAAGTTTCAACAGAAGGTTTATGATTTCAGTTTTGTCAGCTGAAAGTATATCGTCGGGTCTTGGATACTGCTTCAATATCTGTAAAGATGATTTTGATGTAGTATCAGAAAAAATATTTAAATAGCCAGGGAAAATTATTCTTAATTCATTAGATAATTTTTTCTTGAATGTAGACTTGGTATCGGTAAGCTTGTAATATTCACGACAAAGTGATTTCAATGTATACAGCTCTTTATCAAAGTTATTGGATACCTTGATATTTTGGAATTTGCATATTTTAGCAATAGCAAGTGCATCTTGTTTATCATTTTTCACTTTTCTAATATCGAAATTTTTGTTAGAATTAGTGATAAGAGGATTGATAGTGAACACATCAAACTTATTATCATTTAAAAAGTGGAAAAGAGATATATGATACACGCCAGTGGATTCCATGAAGGAGGCAACCTTCATGTCATATTTTTCTTCCACTTTTTTTATTTCAGAAGCTAAATATTCAAATCCATCCAAAGTATGATTTATCCTGAATGATTTCCTGTATACCTCACCGTCAGGTGCCAAAATGGCAACCATTGAAAATTCTGCGGCAACATCGATTCCTACAACTGGTCTATTAATATATTTGTTCATTTCCAGTATCTCCTTATTTAATATATTGAGATAGAATTAGAGATTCCACCTTCTATCAGCAACTCTACAACCTTGTTTGTGACACGGATAATTCCCTTCGGGAAATCCAACCAGCTAAACATAGAATTTTTACTGATGGAATGATACGCTAATTTGCGGGTATGGGATACTGTGATCCTCCCAGGAGGTGTACATCTATCCTCTATTCAATAAAGATTATACTACATTTGGCAAAGTTGAATTTTCAAAAAGGAATAAATTTTATATAATATATTCAATAATCCGCCAGGATTTGAAATATATACAAAAAAATTAGTAGTTCGTAATGTTCGGGTTTTATTAGTTGAATTAAAACCATAAATTACTAACTACATTATACAAGGAGGTATCAAATGAAACTGAAAGATAAAGTTGCAATTGTAACAGGGTCAACATCTGGCATGGGAAGAGCTACCGCTGAGCTTTTTGCAAAAGAGGGAGCAAGAGTCGTAGTTACTGGAAGAGATGAAAAAAGAGCGAAAGAAGTAGTAGATGGAATAAAGGCACAGGGCGGGGAAGCGATGTACGTGATCGTAGATGCTTCAAAAACTGAGGATAATAAAATACTTGTAGATAAGACGATGGAAGCCTATGGCACTGTAGACATACTCTTTAACAATGCGGGAATGCTCAGTATGTCGTCCTTGATGGATGTATCGCTTGAGGAGTGGAACAAGCTTTGGGCTGTAAACGTTACTTCGGCTTTATATCTTGCTCAGCTTGTTGCTCCGGAGATGAAGAAAAAAGGTAAAGGCGTCATAATCAATACGAGCTCTGTAGCAGGATTTGGAGCGCATCACGGATTCGTAGGATATATCACTACAAAACACGCTATGAATGGCCTGACAAAATCTATGGCGTGGGAGCTTGGGCCAGAGATAAGGGTAAACGCCATTGCACCGGGAGCGATCCATACAGCAATGGTTGACAGCATAGGAGGACCGGATGTACTTGGTGGCATGAAAGAAGGCTCTCCGCTAAAGAGGATAGGCCAGCCGGTTGATATTGCTACCGTAGCGCTTTTCCTTGCTTCTGACGAATCATCATTTGTAGATGGACAGATACTGAGAGTAGATGGTGGAATCGAAATTTAATACAGAAATTTGCATTTTAAAATATAGAACACTGATCTCCAGCTGAATCAATCAGTTGGAGATTTTTTATAAACTGAAAATAAATAAAATTCAAAAATCTTGAAAAAACCTCTTGCAATTTATCTCTAGTTAGAGTAAAATGTAATTACAGACAAAGTTGCTGACAAGTATTATTTGAAAACGAGGTTGTTTTATGAAAAAATCAGAACTTAAGATTTTCATTGGAATGAGCAGGACTCTAAATGAAATAAACAGAGCTACTGGAAAGATACACAAGAAATATGGTCTTACAAATGCGCAGTTTGCCGTACTTGAAGCTCTGTATCACAAAGGGGATCTGTCGGTTGGTGAGGTTCAGGAAAAGATACTCAGTACCAGCGGAACCATACCTGTGATAGTTAAGAATCTTGAAAACGAAGGCCTTTTAACCAGAAATCAGGATCAGTCAGACAAAAGAAAGTTCATACTTCACATCACTGAAAAAGGAATAAGCCTCATGGACAGGGTATATCCTGAAAATGAGAAGATGATCATAGATATGATGAGCGTTTGGAATGACGAGGAGCAATTGAACCTTATAAATTATATGAGAAAATTTGGAGGTCTTGAGAATGGAAAGAAAGATTAAAGAAAAGGTTACCGGGTTTAGAACAAGAGACGGAGCTGGAGTAAGTCTTGTAAGAGTTTTAGGTCATGATACTGTAGAGACTTTCGATCCGATACTTATGCTGGATTCGTTTGACAGCGAGAGACCGGATGATTATACCGCTGGATTTCCACTGCATCCGCACAGAGGCATTGAGACCATAAGCCTCATAGTCAGTGGCAATATGGTTCACAGAGACAGTCTTGGAAATGAAGATGCAATTAGCGATGGAGAGGTTCAGTGGATGACTGCGGGATCCGGGATAATGCATGAAGAAAAGCTTCCTGCATCAGAAAGACTTCTTGGAGTTCAGCTATGGCTTAATATGCCTCGAGAAAATAAAATGGCACCACCTGAATATCACAGCATAAAAAAAGAGGATATTGAGGAAATAACAATAGAAGGTGGCTTGCTGAGACTTATAAGTGGAAAATACAAAGATCATGAGGGCTTCAGAGGGAAATATCTTCCTGTGGATTATTATGATATAAAGCTTGAGCCAGGAAAGAGCTTTACGATAGAAACGGGTAGAGAAAAGTCAGTGCTGGTATTTACGCTTTCAGGCGCTGCAAGAATAGCAGGCGAGACAGTAGAAGAAAAAACTGCCGTAAAGCTGACAGAAGGAGAATCTCTTGTCATAGAGTCGCTGGAAAAAGAAGCAGAGATACTATTTGTAAGCTCTGACATGCTAAAAGAACCTGTTTCATGGGGTGGGCCTATAGTAATGAATACGGAGCAGGAGCTAAGACAAGCCTTTGCCGAACTGAGAACTGGGGAATTCTTAAAAGAAAAAGTTGAATATGATGTATAAAAATCATTAACATAAATTAATTTAATTTAATTAGAAAAGGAGAAACAACATGAGAATACTAGAATCTTTAAAATCAAGAAGAACACATTATGACATTAACAGAGAGCTTCCGGTTGATGAGGCTAGGATATTTGATCTAATTGAAAAGGCTACTGAACTTGTGCCTGATGCGTTCAATATGAAGAGCTCAAGAGTAGTAGTGGCTACGGGTGAAAAACAGGATCAGCTATGGGATACGATATATGATGTATTCGAAGGGAAGGTAGCAAGAGAGAAGATAGACAGCTTTAAAAATGGCTACGGAACAATACTGTACTTTTATGACCAGGCAGTCGTAAAAGGAATGCAGGATCAGTTTGCATTATACGCTGACAAATTCCCTGAATGGGCATCTCAGGCATCGGCAATGCTTCAGATAAGCATATGGAGCGGTCTTAAGGAGCTTGGAGCAGGAGCATCTCTTCAGCACTATAATCCTGTGATTGACGAAGCTGTAAGGAAACTGTTCGACCTACCTGAAAGTTATGTTCTGAATGCGCAGATGCCATTTGGAGGCATCGGTTCGCACCCAGATGAAAAACCGGCTGAGGATATATCACAGAGAGTAATATTTGTAAAATAGAAGATAATATAACTAAAGCCAGGGCCTCGCATGTAAATATAAATATGAGGTCCTGGCTGATTTGTATATTATAATGAATCATTTTATCAGGAGGGTTACTATGAAATTTTGCTGGAGCACGCTGCACGTAAGGAACATGGAAGAATCGCTGAAATTTTATGAGGAAATAGTCGGGCTAGAAATCGACAGCAGATTTGCGGCAGGACCGGGCGTAGAGATTGCATTTTTAGGGGATGGAGAAACAAAAATTGAGCTTATATCTGGAGGGATTTCTGGAGAGACCGCTATTGGAAAAGATATATCATGGGGATTTCAGGTAGATTCTCTTGACGAAAAGCTTGATTTTGTAAAAGAAAAGGGTATAGGTATTTTTGAAGGACCGTTTCAGCCAAATCCGGATACCAGATTTTTCTATGTGCTTGACCCGAATGGACTTAAGATTCAATTTGTAGAAATGAGGTAAAATATGAAGCTGCCTGTACTTTTCGTGGGACATGGATCACCGATGAATGCCGTTGAAGACAATGAATTCACAAATAAATGGAAAGCGCTTGGAAGATCGCTACCGAGGCCTAAAGTCATTCTGGCAGTTTCGGCACACTGGTATACTGCCATCACTCGAACATCGGACACAAGGGAGCCAAGGATGATATATGACATGTATGGCTTTCCAAAGGAGCTGTATGATTTAAAATATCCGGTGGAAGGATCTCCTGAGCTTGCTGGAAAAATATCAGATCTTCTCAAAGAAGGCGTAATTACAGACAACAGGTGGGGCATAGACCATGGTACCTGGTCGGTGCTTTGCAGGATGTATCCTGATGCAGACATACCGGTAGTTCAGCTGAGCATTGATTTTAATGCAGCTCCGGAGGCTCATTTTGAGATAGGAAAAAAGCTTTCTCAGCTCAGAAAAGAAGGTGTATTTATAATTGGAAGTGGAAATGTGGTCCACAACCTTTCGCTGATAAATTGGGGCATGAGCGGTGGATTTGACTGGGCACATGAGTTCGATGATTATGTAAAACAAAACATACTGAATAGAAATTTCGAGGCTGTAGTAAACTATGGCAAGGCTGGCAAATGCGCTGAGAAGGCATTCTATACTCCGGATCATTTCTATCCTCTTCTGTATGTTCTTGGAGCCGCGGACTCAGAAGACGACATAGAAGTCTTCAATGATTCGTGCATAATGGGTTCTATGTCCATGACTGGATATTTATTTGGTTAGATCGAAGTTTTTGCCTGTGGAGGTTTATATGGAAGGTATTCGTAAAATCATGATTCACCTTTGGTTTGATACCGAAGCTGAAGAAGCCAGCGAGTTTTATCATAAGACATTCGAGAACAGCCGAATCTTAAGCAAGCGAGTGATACCAGGCACTCCTTCTGGCGACGTACAGAGCTTTACCATGGAAATTGAAGATATCAGCCTGATGCTTCTTTCGGCAGGGCCGTATTTCAAGCTTAACCCTTCGGTCTCATTTATGATCTCGTGTACAGATAAGGATGAGGTGAGGAAATACTGGAACGCCTTCATGGAAGGGGGAAAAGCCCTCATGCCGCTTGATACCTACGATTTCAGCGAGTTGTATGGCTGGGCTGAAGACAGATTTGGAGTCTCGTGGCAGGTAATGCATGTAAAAGAAGCGCAGATGGATATAAGGATAAGGCCGGCGCTTATGTTTACAGGAAAAAACTGTGGCCATGCCGAAGAAGCGATAGGCTACTATACGGGAATATTCAAAAACTCTGAAATAAAATCCGTATCCCGATATGGCGACAATTTCAAGCCCAATGAGCCGGAAATGCTTAATTTTGCGGAGTTTGTCCTGGAGGGGCAGAGCTTTTCAATAATGGACAGCGCATATGAGCATGGATTCAATTTTAATGAGGCCGTCTCATTCATAATAAATTGTGACACTCAGGAAGAAATAGATTATTACTGGGAAAGCCTGTCAGCAGTCCCGGAGGCTGAGCAGTGTGGATGGATAAAAGACAGGTACGGAGTTTCATGGCAGATAACGCCATCTGTAATGAACGATATTATGCACGAAGCCGATGAAGAAACTATCGCGCGAATAACTGAGGCATTTCTCAAGATGAAAAAATTTGACCTGGCAGAAATCGAAAGATTCATGTAAAAGCGTTATAATTCAAATATATATCCGTATGATTTGCAGCAATGTGACTCATACGGATTTTTTTGTATCCTCATGGTTGATTTTGTTTCCGAAAATCAACATCAAATCCATTGTATATGACAGAAAAAGAAGTATAATTAAATCTATGGAAGGAGATGAGATTGAATGAAGGATATAAATATATCAAAAATAATTTCAGACTGCAGGCGAAGAAAAGGGGTCACACAGGATCAGCTGGCAGAATATATTGGAGTGTCCAAAGCCTCCGTGTCTAAATGGGAAACGGGGCACAGCTATCCGGACATAACTTTTCTTGCGCCGCTTGCGACTTATTTCAACATGAGCATAGATGAACTCATGGGTTATTCGCCGCAGATGACTAAAGAAGAGATAAAAAGACTGTATCACAGGCTGTCTCGGGATTTTTCGACAAAGCCTTTTGATGAGGTTATTTCGCAATGCCGCAAAATCATAAAAAAATACTATTCCTGCTTTCCGCTGCTTATGCAGATGGCAGTGCTTCTCTGCAATCATCACATGCTTGCAGCAAAGCCTGATAATCAGATGGAGATATTGGAGGAAGCCGCGAGCCTGTGCAAAAGGATAGAAGAAGAGAGCGAGGATATGTGGCTCGCCAGGGACGCGGTTTCTGTTGAAGCAGTATGCTATCTGATGATGAGAAGGCCTGAAAAAGCACGCGAACTTTTGGGAGAAGATGTGAGGCCAGCTCCGGGTGATGATTCTGTCATTGCTCAGTCATATCTCATGGAAGGCAATATGGCTAAGGCGGACCGGATTCTGCAGATAAGCGCATATCAGCACCTTGTTTTGCTTACAGGCTCGCTGGCGTCGCTGCTTCAGCTTCAGAATGAGAAATTTGAAGAAATACTGCACAGGATATTTGCGGTCGACGCGGCATTTGAGCTTTCAAAGCTGAATCCGAATATAATGGCGGTGACATATCTGAATGCGGCCCAGGGCTACTGCATTCAGGGCAATAATGAAAAGGCACTTGAAATATTGAGAAAATACACTGATCTCTGCATCAAAGATTTTTTCCCGTATTCGCTGCATGTTGAGACGTGTGTTTTATTGTCCCACAAAAGTGCAGACGATTTTATCAGTGTAAAAATGGAGTACGCAGACGACCGAAAAATCCAGCCAGATCGTATCACCTACAGGCTTATTCAGGAGTATATCGAAGAAAAGTACGGCTTCAAAGTTCACACTGCAAACATTGCAGAGGTCAAAAGAAACTTAGGCCTGCCGATGTACGACGCACCAAACGCAGTTGAAGAACTAAAACGCCCATATAAACCAGCACCAGAATATAAAGTAGAAGCTATTAAAGACGCATTAAGGCACTTCAAGGTCATAGATTAAAGTAAAGTACCCTTTCAGCAGATCATTACTGTTGAGAGGGTCTTACTTTTTCAGAAGCCGGCCAATGTAAGGATAGCCCTACAAGATTGCGGGTCTTTCTCTTCGAGCCATGTTTCCAGATTGCTTATAGCGATATCCTTTTGAATATGGATGCTCTCTTCAAATCGATATTCGATTGCACATGTAAGGATATCAACAGGTTCATCAAGAACCTTACCGCCAAGAACTGGGTATTCGTCAATTACAATCCAGTCAGGTGGGAGACCATCAAAGAGAGCCTGCGGATACAATTCCCTAAAGTGAATCTCAATTTCCATAGCTTCGATCTCACCTTGTTCTTTATCTGGGTAACAAGTGGCATAAGATACATCGAAGCCTCTAGTGAGCAGCATCTGAACGACATTGATGAGTTCAATATCAACAGGAATGGTCTTATCGGCGCATTTACAACAAGGCTTCGACCAAATTTCACTGTATAGCTCTAAACATCGTGGACACATCGTCATCATACAATCACTTCCTTCACCAGTTTATAGAAAGTAGTTCTTTTAAGATTAAGTGCCTGCATAGTTGCAGTTGCAGTTTGCTCGCCAGTGCGGTGATATTTACCGCCGGGTACACTGGAATAACCGAGGTTACAAGTCTATTGTTTGGAGATGCGTCAGCCGTTTGGAGGAAAAAGGATCTGAATGTACTGCCCCTACCATAAACGAGGAAACATTGCAGACAGCAGTGGTCAAGGCTATTAACGAACTTTTGGCTAACAAAGAACCCTTCCTCCAGGCGTTGCAGAAAAACATAGCTACTATACTTAATGAAGAAAATGATAATGCCACCAATGATATTGATAGCAAATTGGAAGAATTACAACAACAGCTTCTTATCCAAGCAAAATCCAAGAATGACTATGAAGATGTGGCTGATGAAATCTACCGCCTTCGAGAATTGAAGCAAAATGCACTTGTTGAAAATGCAGAGCGTGAAGGAAAAAGGCAGCGAATCGCTGAAATAAATGATTTCTTGAATGAACAATCTTGCCAATTGGAGGAATATGATGAGCAGTTAGTAAGGCGGCTTATTGAAAAAGTTACGGTATTTCATGATAAGTTCGCCGTTGAATTCAAATCAGGAGTCGAGATTGATGTAGAAGGGTAATCTTTAGAAAGAGAACAGAAGAATTATATTGAATTTTTGAAGATAATATGATATAATAAAACGACTTGGAGGTGGAAGAATGTATAACTTTTCTTGCTAATTATATGATGCATAATAAGATATTTAAAGAAACGGCTATAGAACCGTTTGTTTTGTTATGCAAATTGCAAGAAAGTTAAGTATTCTACACTCAATAATACATTACAGTAACCTTATGTATAACAAAAGGTAATAATAGTATTTGTTTTTGAGCCGTAAGAATTTACTTTCTTGCGGCTTTTAATATTTGTAAAAGAAAGGAAGATAAACGTGATAGACAATGATACTATGTCATTCATGACAAAATCCATGCAGAGTTGGATAACATTATAGAGTAATTAATGCCGAAAACCGACTTTGCTTATAAAATTTTTATAATGTAAAGGAGGAAGAAATATATGTCCTTAATAAATGTTTCAAATCTAACTTTTTCATATGAAGGAAGTTATGACAATATTTTTGAAAATGTAAGTTTTCAGATAGATACAGATTGGAAACTCGGTTTTATTGGAAGAAACGGACGCGGTAAAACTACTTTCTTAAATTTACTGCTTGGCAAATATGCGTATTCCGGCAATATAAGTTCTACAGTTAAGTTTGAGTATTTTCCTTATGATGTGGAAGATAAGAGTCTATATACAATTGAAGTAATGAAGAGTATTTGTACGGAATGTATGGATTGGGAGATTTTTCGTGAAATATCATTGCTTGATGTTCAAGAAGATGCTTTATATCGTCCGTTTAATACACTATCAAATGGTGAGCAAACAAAGGTCCTTCTTGCAGCTTTATTCCTTACAGCGAGTTGTTTCCTGCTTATTGATGAACCTACAAACCATCTTGACATCGATGCACGTAATGTAGTGCAAAATTATTTGAAACGCAAGAAGGGGTTTATTTTGGTATCTCATGATAGAAGCTTACTTGATCAATGTGTTGACCATATACTATCTATCAATAAAACGAATATCGAAATCCAAAAGGGAAATTTTACTTCTTGGTGGGAGAACAAAACGTTACAAGATAATTTTGAACTGGCAGAAAACAAGAAACTCCTTAAAGAAATAGGAAGGTTGTCTTATGCAGCAAAACGTAGTTCAAACTGGTCAAATAAAGTAGAAAAAAGTAAATATGGAACAACAAATTCTGGTTCAAAACTGGATAAGGGTTATGTTGGACATAAGGCTGCAAAAGCGATGAAACGTGCCAAAAATATTGAGTCAAGACATCAGGAAGCTATTTCACAAAAATCAGAACTGCTCCACAACATTGAACAATATGACGCCTTAAAAATTTCGCCACTTGAATTTCACAAAGAGTGGCTAATAGAAGCGAATGATTTATCATTGTCTTATGGAGATAAAGAAGTATGCAGTAATCTTAATTTCAGAGTCAATATTGGTGATAGAGTTGCCATTATCGGAAAAAATGGGAGTGGTAAGTCTAGTATCCTAAAATTGATTAATGGAGATGATATTAAATTTACCGGAAATTTTATGTTAGCAAGTGGACTAAAAATTTCTTATATTTCGCAAGATACTTCATATTTAAAAGGTAATCTATCTGAATTTGCCTATAATAATAAGATCGATGAAACTCTATTTAAAACGATTCTTCGTAAACTGGATTTTAATAGAGAGCAGTTTGATAAGAGCATGGAGGATTTTAGTGCTGGTCAGAAAAAGAAAGTACTAATTGCTAAAAGCCTTTGTGAAAGTGCACATTTGTATATATGGGATGAGCCATTGAACTATATTGATATTTTTTCACGTATCCAAATTGAAAAAATGATTTTGGAATATTGTCCTACACTATTGTTTGTGGAGCATGATGATGCTTTTTGCAATAATATTTGTACGAAAAATATTAATTTATATTTGTAGAGATTTTGAGTTGCCACAATAACTAAAAGATATTTACATGAAAGGGTGAAGAAATGTTAAAACAAAAAGAATTAATTGCAAACGTTAAGAATCTTACTGAGTCAGATGAACGAATTACAGCTTGTATGATGTATGGATCGTTTACCAAAGGAGAAGGTGACCAATACTCTGATATAGAGTTCTATATATTTTTGAAAGATAGTATAACCTCGAACTTTGATTCATCCAACTGGTTGTTTGATGTAGCTCCGTACTTGATGCTTTATAAAAATGAGTACGGAACAGAGGTAGTTATTTTTGATAATCTTATACGTGGGGAATTTCATTTCCTTTCTGAAAAAGATATGAACATAATCCCCTCGTTTAAAGATTCAGGTTATATTCCTGATACGAAGGCTATGCTTATTTACGATGAAACAGGGCAATTAGAAAATTATTTATCAGAGATAAGTGGTGCAAGACCAAATAGACTTACTGAAGAAAATGCTAATTTTTTGTTGTGTAATTTCTCTAATCTATGGTTGATGGGAATCAACGTTCTAAAAAGAGGAGAATATGCTCGTTCATTAGAACTCTTATCACAACTTCAAAAAAATACACTACAACTTATACGTATGGCAGAAAAAAATGCTGATAATTGGCTAAACATGAGTAAAAACCTTGAAGAAGAAATTAGCCTTGAAAATTATAAAAAATTTGCAAAGACCACTGCTCGATTAGATAAGGTAGAATTATTTGAAGCCTATAAAAATTCTTTGCTGTTAGTTATGGATTTGCAAAGTCACCTTATTGAACAATATAACTTAAAAATTACACATGACATTTTAGAAAGATTGTTGAATTACATTAGTGAATAGGAGAGTAACGTTATTTACAGTATTGGGTACTGAAAATTAACAGCATACCTCAGTTTTTCAAAAAACAGCGAAGCCTATGGATATGTTTCCGTCTACCGATAGCCCCAAAAACGCAGTGGATATGTTTCCGAGAACGGACATACTCTAATGACATTCATTCTGTCCTCTCGAGCCACCTTGAGACGTGCGTACTTTTGTCCCACAAGAAATCACAGGCATCTTCACCGTCTTTATAAACAGGGAAATTAAACAAAATAGACTTTAGGGGCAGCTCAGCCTCACCACATGGAAAAATCTCTATTTCTTTGATTAACGAAGATATTAGGGATTTTTTCTCTTCATCGCTTATTTTGTCGTACACCTTGTCGAAGTTTGCCAACAGGGTATAGATGTTTTCCAAAGTGATTGCATCCTGCTCTACGGCTTTGCGGCGCAGCAGAACATCTTCAATTTTCTCTTCAAGCTCTACGATAATGTCATATAGTCCATCAAGCCTGAGGGTCATATCATGGATTTTACGCTCTCTGAAACGGGTATCCTCGGGCAGGCTGTCGATTTCATTTTCAAGCCGGGTTTTATTCAATTCTGTCTCTTTTAGTTTGGATTCGTAATTTTTCAGCTCCCTGTTCAAGGTGGAGGTATCAATTTCTTTCCCAATCCTTGATTTGATTTCTCCTGCAAAATCCTGATTCTGAATCAGCTCTCGGATCGCTTCAATGACTAACGGTTCGATGTCGGTTTTCTTGAGCATGGTTGTATACTCGCAGGTTTTTCCTCTGGCTGCACGAGCTTTGCTGCACACATAATAATAAACTTCTTTATAGGTACCGTCTTTGTTTGTCCATGCGTGCTTGTTGGTATACATTGGCCCACCGCATTTAGGACACTTTAAAATACCGCTTAACAAATGCGCTCTGTCACGGCCTATTTTGGAAGATGATTTAACGCCTGTCAGCTCTCTTTTTTCATGTGCAGCATTCCACAGCTCTTCACTTATAATTGCCTCATGTTGACCTTTGGCTATGATGTAATCTTCCTGCGGGACTTGCTTATATTCATTCTTACTTCCTTTTACTTTTTCACGTACACGCCTGCCATAAGAGATTTTGCCGCAGTAAACAGGGTTATCAATAATCATCCTGATAAAATGTGTGCCCCAGAGCGAAAGGGTGCCGTTATTTCGTTGTACTTTCTGAATACCTTGCAGATTGAGGTAATTGGCGATTTTATGGAACCCCATATTTCCATTCAGATATTTATCAAAGATAATGCGTACAGCTTCAGCTTCATCTTCTTGAATAAAAAGCTGTTTGTCTTTGAGGAAGTAACCGTAAGGAGCAAAACCACCGTTCCAGCCGCCCTGACGAGCTTTTTCCTTTCGTCCGTTCATTGTCTGCTCGATGATGTTTTCACGCTCTATTTCAGCAACGGCAGATAGAACGGAAATCAAAAGCTTTCCGCTTGTCTGTGATGAATCAATGCCTTCCTCAATACAGATTAGATTCACACCAAAAGCTTGAATATGCTCCAAAGAGTTTAGAATATCAGCTGCATTTCTGCCAAAGCGGGATAGCTTGTATACCAATACATAATCAATCTCTAAACCATTTTCAATATCAAGCAGCATTTGCTTAAAGGCAGGTCTGCCCTCGATGGATTTGCCGGATTTACCGGCATCTTCGTAGATGTTTACGATCTCCATTTCTTCTCTATCAGCAAAACGCCTTAAGTTGCTTTTCTGCCCATCCAAGCTGAAACCATCTACTTGCATTTCAGTGCTAACACGGGGATAAAGCACACATTTTTTTCCACTCCTATTCATAGTCATACCTCCAATATATTATTGGAAAATATCTATATCTCAAATACAGCCATTTACTCAACACGGTTTATTTCATCCAGCACATCGGCACCATGCTTTTCTATAATCTGCGAAAGCACCTTGATGAAATCCTGAAATGACTTTGATGCCCTTGCTGCATACAGCTCTTGAGGCAAGGCAGTCTCGACCGTGGTTTCGGGTAAGCTTTTGATATTTTCCATTTGTAATCACCTCCAAGTGAGGTGCTTATTTTGATTATAAGCACTTATTATCTATTTGAGAAGTTTGTCACTGTACCAATAGAAGCACACCACAAATTGCGCTGTGCAGAAATGTGGTGTGCCTTGTCTTTATGTTCATGTGCCTTATTTGCCACGCACCCAGGCAAGGGGGATATTTTGAGCTGTCATTGGCTTGACATCATAGCCCCGCAATACCGATCAGCCTTGTCCCTTCAAGAGGCCGCAAATATCGTAGGAACTCCCCCTCAAGTCTGTGGGAGGTCGTGAGAAAGTATCATTATTCCTTATGTGTGTCATCGCATCAACCGTGCCAATGGTTGGTCTAATGGCTGCATTTATCGCTCCGACTGTGCTATGCACTGCCATCATGGCGCTGCCCATTATGTCGCTTTGCTTTCCAGCCACATAGGATTCGTACTCAAAATACCGTATATTCAATTGTAAAAGAACAAAATTGCATGACGCTAAACTCGTCTTACTAATCAGGACAAAAATCAGGCAAAAGTAAGGGGTGTTAAGGAAACTTTTCTAAAAATTTTCAATCGAGTATAATCTTCTTTTGATAAATTCTGAAACAATTACTCTGCTATATGAAAAGAATGACTTAAATGATTTTTAAAATAAGGCGCAAATTTCAGTATTATATTTTACTACAAATAAAGCTATTGACAACAACTACAAATATGATGTAGTATAAGAATGTAATAGGTAGTGAAAGGAAGTGATAACGTGGAATATTATTCTGTGAAAGAAATCGCTGAATTACTTTCAGTAAATGAGGAAACGGTTCGTAGGTGGATTCGGGATGAAAAGTTAGATGCTGAAAGAGGTAGTGGCAGACAAGGAAGTAAAGTCACATCAGAAGCATTGAATAAATTTCTTGTCGAAAATAAGGGATTGATGACTACCGTTGCTGCTTCAACGTTAGGAATATCAGCTTCAGGAGTTTTAGGAGCCGCTGTAGGGGGAGTTGTTGGAACTTTAGCATCTCCATTAGCTGTTAGTGTAATTGCTGGAGCATCTTGGCTTTCGATTCTTAAGGGAAAGAATAAAGACAGAAGGACGATTAAACTGGAGTTGATGGAAAAAGAGATTGAGCTTGAGAATTTGGCAATGAGGCTTAAGAACGAGATTGCATTGAAGCAAAACGAACTTGAGCTTGTTGAACGTCAAATAATGAAAATGAATGAAATAACCAGTGAGTTAGATGAAGGAGGAAAGAAAGATGGCGAAAATCAAGATTAAAATTCTGAACAAAGGTGATTCAGTAATTTCAGTTACAGAAAAGATGGTGGCCGTTCAAAGAAAAAATGGGGAAGTAGATATTATTCCGTTAATTTTTGATGAACCAGGAAAACCTCCAAGAGTTGATTTAGGAAGTATTGTAACAATATCATATGGAATAAATAGTGTTGAGACAATCATCGAAGGTGATAACGGTGATATAAAAGTCACAACATTTTAGGAGGATTGGTTATGGCAGGGAAAAAGAATCAGTCAGTAGTAGCGGTAATTGATGGCCTGACACCAATTCAAGCTGCTAATATTCAAGCAGATATAATAAAATCCAAGAATAAGCATGCACCAAGTGCGAGGGGTATTGCAACTCAAGGAAATCGACAAGATGTAGGTAAAATGTTGAGTAGCGGTCAAAATGCGGTTAAGCAAATTGAGAGTAAAGGGGTGAGTTCAAATGGCAAAAAGAAGTAATAATCATTTGAAAGCACAAAAGGATGGAAAGGAAAGGGACATGAATACCTGTCAGATATGTGGCAGCACAAAACATGCCCAAGGTCACCATATTATCGATGTTCAATATGGTGGATCTCCCAATAAGGATAATATTGTCACATTGTGTGATGAGCATCACAAAAAAGTTCATTCCAAAAAAATTAATATAATCAAATTTTAGGAGGGTTACTTTGAGCACTGATGGAAAAGCAAGCGGATACAATACAAAATTTTCTGATAACGAGTTAAGTGGTGTAATTGACAATCAAAAGCATGAAGCAGAAGATATTATTTCTGATGTAAATAAGACCAGAGCTTTTATTGATAATGTAGTAGAAAAACTTGGGAATATACCGCTAATTGGTCCTTTTTTTGAAGATATTCCACTTTTATGCGATCTGGTAGTTGATTATGTAACCGGAAAGTATAAAGAGATTCCTTTAGCTTCAATTATCACGATTGTTGCTGCCCTTGTATATTTCTTAAGCCCTATCGACTTGATTCCTGATCCAATACCAATCATTGGCTACGTGGATGATGCGGCAGTTATAGGTTTTGCGATAATGGCAGTACATAACGATTTACAATCATACAAGGTATGGAAAATTGAGCGAGGCACACTATAAAAACCTGAACGGACTGCTCAGGTTTTTATAGTGTGCTGAGCATTGGCGAAACCAACGGGCGAAAGTCGAGAAAACGCTATAGTAGTGGGAAGTGTATAATTTAAGGCAAGGGCGATTTAGGTGACTGCTAATTTGAATGAAATCGGCAAAGTGTTGTTGTTGAATGTATACAATACATAAATGTCAAAATGCAGAAGCAACAAATTGAACTCCTTATGAACTAACGGTAGTTAGCATATCGCAAAGATAGTATCGAAAAAATAATTGATTAATAAGGAGAAACTGTGGTAGGCGGAACCGGAGCGTTTTGATCGGCAAAGGCCGGGATACTAAGTAAAAAGGAAAACACGAGAGCGAGTGCGATTTTTTTTCTAAACATAGAAATACCTCCATCATCATTTTAAGTTCTACACATAAGACGAATGGAGGTATAAAAAAGTTCCAAGGGAAAGTATGCTATTTTATGTCGATCTCGATCGCTTCAGCAATAACAGACCTGTCAGTCTCCTCAAGGGTATCGATTTCTGCATCAAGAGTTTTTCCTATAGTCAAGTCATTTAAGTGACCAGTCTTTAGCTCTGTTTCCTTTGTTACGATGAGAAGGAACGTTTTCTCAGCATCCTCATCTACCTTGCCAGTGACTTTTAATAGTAAAAAGTCATTCATCTCGATCACCTGGGTGATCTTTCCGTGAAGCTCCTCTTCATTAGGCATACAGGAATTTCCGTTATTCCACGAGTTATTATAATAAAAAGTAGGTGCAGGATCATTTACCAAGGTGATCTCATAGGTGGTAGTCTGCTTTGGAACCGTTTTAGTCCTGGTCATGGAATGGATAGCGTAAACCCGCTGCCCCGGTGTCAGTGTACTGAGCTTGCATTTATGGAAGAGTGTATCTTTTGTAAGATTCAGTACGAGGAAATCATTTTTTGATTTTCCATCCGTCAGATAAATGGTGATCTGATCCTTTTGTACGGACTGGATGGTTCCTGTGGTTTCTGCATGATTTTCTGGGGTGGACGAGCCTTTAGCAAAAGCGATCTGCGTCCCGGGGACAGCAGGTGCCTGAATGGCGTAAGCTGGAATGCCCAGAAGCAAAGAAAAGGCGAGTGCTAGTGCGATTTTTTTAATAAACATAGGTACCTCCGTATTTATAATGATATAGCTTTTGTTGCCAAATATTATACGTACGGAGGAATGGAAAAGCTTCGCATTTATGCAATATCTATGTTAGATTTCTTTTTATCGGTAGTTTTATCATGTTTTTGTCGTAAATAGAATCCACCATATATGACGATGATCGGAAGAACGAGGACCCCGGAAAACACCAGCCCCAGAGGTACGCCGGCTTTTAAAGCGATCCAGCCCAGCAAAGGCCCACCACTGATCTGCCCGATAGAGTTTAGCTGTCCCAACATGGATAATGCGGTAGCTCTCCACTCCGGTTCTTCCACCTGTCGATTCACCCAGGCATCATAAAGAGGGTAAAAGCTGTTTCGCAGACTATTTCCGACACAGTAGACAAAGGCGATTCCCCACACATTCCCTATAAGTGCGAATAGAAGGATCGAAATGGACTTTCCTGTGTTTATAAGGAACAAGGCACCATACAGGCGTTTCGGCTTGAAGCTTTCAGACCTGCGTTCCAGAAAGCCCATTAGGAGAATTCCGAAAATCGCAGCCAAAAGATTTACGGCTAAAAGCCACAGCTCATCTCGTCCGTAGATCGAAACGTCATGGAGCTGATTTAGAAAGTGAGCAGTCCAAAGACGGTCAAAGCCTTCGCTGTAAACTCCTTCAAAGAACATGACCCCAGCAGCGGCGACCAGAATATGCTTAGCCCGAAGGATGCGAGTACCTTCTTTAAAGGCAGTGAACATCCCATTATACCAGCTCGTGGAATCCGCTTTTATGGAAAAGCGCTTTTCCGGCATGTGCCGAACCAAAAGAAAAATCAGAGCAATGCACAGGATTCCGCTTAAGAAGAACGGAAGGTTAGGACGTAGGATCGCCAGACTCATGCTGACGAAGATACCGATCAGTGAAGCGCCTTGGGAAATCTGAGCTGCCTTTAAAAATAATCCTTCCATCTGATCTTCACCCAGTTCATCTACGATCCAAGCGGTATCGGCTCCGCTGGTAAAGGTGTCCCCTAAGCCCCAGATCACTTGTGCTAAAAGAATGACCAGGAAGGACTGGACGGCTCCCTCCAGAAATAACCCAAAGGCTATTAGCCCAAGGCCGATAAGTACGGAAAGTTTTCGACTATAACGATCAGCCACGATCCCTGTAGGGATCTCGAAGAGAAAATGAGTGACCTCTAAAGCAGTTCCTACTAAAACCAGCTGGAAGGGATTCAAATGTACCATTTCGATATGGTATAAACTGCTGGTAGTGAAAACCAGAGAGAAAATAAGGGCGATCCCTCCACGATAAAATAAGTATATTCGGCGTGGGTCTTTAGTTTTCATGGGAGCCACTCTCTTTCGCTTCACTGGAGACAGCCATGGATCGGATCAACTGTCCCATGAGTCGGGTCAACGTCTCCAGATCTTCCCTTGGAAGGCTAGAAAGGGCATCTTCCAGAAAGCGAGTATTGGCATTTTTTTCGATTTCAGAAAGAAGATTTTTCCCTTGCGCAGTTAACGTGATTCGACTGATCCGACGATCCTTCTCATCTTTATATCGTTGAACAAGGCCTTTTTTTTCTAAACGGGTGATTTTTTCCGAGATCGTATTTTGGGATAGGTTTACGCTCTGAGCCATATGCCCAATAGTAGGGGCATCACTGTCTTGGGATTTTCCCTCGGTCAAGCTTTCTAACTCTAAAAGCAGATGATATTGTTCTAAGGTTAAGCCGGCTGCTTGGGCCAGCTGGTGATATTTTTCATGGATCAGACATTCCATTTCCTCTCTCTGCTGGACGAATCGCTGGATTTGCTCTGTTTTATTCATGACGGCCCTCCTGTATATGACGATTTTTTATTATGCAAACCTAAATTCCACGTGCATTTTTTATTAGCTTAAAAGAACACTATTTCACGAAGAATTTAAACTGATACTCCCACATTGTAACATTATTTACCACCACCTTTCAATCTTTTTCAATAAATTATTGATTGCAACTTTTGAGTAAAGATACTTATTAAACCCTGCAAGTTATCCACAGAGCAACACTCGATTTTCAAGATGATATCTTTATTATACCAGACATTTTTCATACACTTCCTTGTACGGATAGTTTTCTGACAAATTCATAATTACAGTTCTTGCGGTTTTAATGATTTTGGCTGCAAGAAATACATACTTCAAACGAAAGGTCTTTATTTGCTGTCTGTATTCTGAAGGCTCTAAGGAATCAATCTTGAACAACAAAAACAGGTTATATGAAAGCATCATCATTTGAAACACCGCTTCATTTGCCCAAAATGATTTAAGTAAAAGATGACCCACCGCCATGTCGTATTTGGCTTCTTTAATATAGTTCTCAGCATTGCCACGTTTTTCATAGGATATAACTACTTTTTCAGAAAGCAATGTAGTGTTTGTCACAAAGAAAAAGTATTCGTACTCAGAGACTTCTAAAAGTGATATTTGTGCTCTTTCTTTTTCTGGTTTCAGTACCCGAGACACAACAAACCTTCTGTCTTTCTCCCAGTTATCTAATTTTGTAAACAGTTCTGTAGTTTCTCTGCCTTCTTCACCTTTAACGAATACAACCGATGAATTCGTTGCTTGGGATGCAAGCGTAGAATAACTTTTGGCTTTAATTAAATATTTGCAACCAAGAGATTCTATCGTTTCAATAATTTTTTCATCAAAGTAGCCACTATCCATTCGAAATAAAATCTCTAAATCATCTGTTTTGATGTTGGCTACTATTTCTTTGATCATTTCAGATGCACCGTTAGCTGTGTAAGTATTGCCACTTCTTACAAATCCGGTGACGTAGGCTTTTAATTCGTCGCAAAATGCAAACTGGATATTGTAGCATCGGTTTCCTAGTTTCTTGGGATTATATCCTTTTGATGCACCTTCTTGATGACCTTCTACGTTGATTACACTACTATCAATATCAATCGTAATGGATGTCAATTTACTTTTAGTGAGCAGTTTTTTAAAGACTTTAAAATTAATGTCTCTAAACATTTGTGTTGTCTTAAAGGTGAAGTTTCCTAAAAATCGTGACACTGTTTCAGGTTCTTTTACGGAAATATCAAATTCATTAACGAGTGGATCATTTTGAAGGAGCTTTAGACGTTCTAGCTTGTCTATACCAATAAAGTGACCACAGATCATCGTCTTTATATGATTCATCTTGATTTTATTTGTGGAGTCATTATCAAATACGAGGTCATCTTCAACTAGATCAAAAATCTCATTACTTTTTGCGTTCTCAAGGAGAAGAAAAAGACCTGCATTTGATGTTAGATTCTTAGCTGTGAAATCAATTTTATTAATCATAATTTAAACCCCTTTTTCTGCTGCTTTTGTTACTATTATTGTACCATATATCGACTCATAAAAGCTGATAATTCAACACATTTTTGAGCATTTTTCTTTCACCCAATGGGTGAAAGCTGAATTTTGAAGGAACGTATATTTATCAATGCTTTGAGGGTGGTTTATAAAGTACTGACGTAGAATCTCAGTAATTTATTTAATGTTTGCAGTAAGCATACTGCTTGGTATGTATCTCGTGCTTCTTACAGATATTGCAGTATTATTCATGGGGGGTCTCTGCTTCCTGTGTGGAGTATTTTACACGTACGGTCCTGCAGCCATATCAAGGCTTCCTCTTGGGGAAGTGATGTCGGGATTCTTTTATGGAATAATGATCCCCTTCATACTGCTTTATATCAATATACCTGAAGGAACATTCCTTAAGCTCGATATAAGTATTGAAACAGTAAGTCTAAGTCTCAGCGTGATTCCGCTGCTGAAGTTTCTGCTTTTTTCGACAGTTCCATTCTGTACTACTGCCAACATAATGCTCGCAAACAACATTTGCGACATAGAAAAAGATATAAAAGTAAAGAGGCATACGCTGCCTTACTATATAGGAGTAGAAAAATCGATAGCGCTATTTGAATGGGTCTACTTTCTTTCCTATATTGCAGTCATACTGATGGTGGTATTCGGGATTCTTCATCCTTTATGCATACTTCACTTGCTGACGCTCTATGCGGCAAAAAAGAACATAAATACGTTCAAAGAGGTCCAGGATAAAGAAACTACATTCATTATAGCCATAAAAAATTATATAATTATTATGGCGAGCATATGCATGCTGATATTTATCAGCAGCATGATTTAATTTGGTATAACCTGGAATGATCAAGATTATATAATAAAATATTTTTAATCATATGGAGGAAATTATGAAAAGAATTTTATCAATGGTTTTAATCATGTCACTTACTGTTTTCGCATTTGCAGGATGCAGCGAAAAGCCAGCAGAGACAACAGAAGAAACACCAGCAGTAGAAGAAACTGCAGATGGGGTAAAAACAGGTTTAGCAGTAATATCATCAGCAGAAAAATCTGCAGATGCAGCTGAAGAAGATGGATTAGCTCAAGTTGATTCTATCGCTGTTGCAGTAATGGTAGACGCTGATGGAAAAATCCTTAAGGCAGAGATTGACACTGCTCAGACAAAAGTTAACTTCTCTAAAGAAGGAAAGCTTGTTACTGACAAGGCTTCAGAATTCAAATCTAAGCAGGAGCTTGGAACTGAGTACGGAATGGCAAAAGCATCTACAATCGGAAAAGACTGGGCTGACCAGGCCAACGCTTTCGAAACATTTGTAGAAGGCAAAACAGTTGAAGAAGTAAAATCTTTCTCACTTGACGAAGAAACACATCTTACAGATGCAGATATGATGGCTTCTGTAACTATAAAAGTTGGACCATATATTGAAGCGATAGAAAAAGCTGTTGCAAATGCACAGGTTCTTGGAGCTGGTGCAACTGACAAGCTTGGTCTTGGACTTGAGACTACTATAGAAAAATCAAAAGATTTTGATGCTGCAGAATCAAAAGATGGTCTTGCTCAGGTTTACACATACTACACTGCAACTACATTTGCTGATGATGGCGTTATAACCAGCTCAATAATAGATGCTTCTCAGACAAACATCAATTTTGATGCTACAGGAAAAATAACTACAGATCTTACTGCTGCGCTTCAGACAAAAAATGAGCTTGGTGATGCTTATGGAATGAAGAGTGCTTCAGGAATAGGTAAAGAGTGGAACGAGCAGGCAGACGCATTCTCTAAATACGTAGTTGGAAAAACTGCTGAAGAAGTTGGAGCAATAGCTGTAAATGAAGAAGGAAATGCAACTGATGCTGATGTTACTGCTTCAGTAACAGTTGGAATAGCTGAATTCCAGACGGTAGTAGCAAAAGCTTTCGCAACAGCAAAATAATAATCTTAAACTGAAAAAGAGAAATCTGAATTTTAAGGTAGTATTACTACAACAGTAGTATTACTACCTTTCAAATTTGAGGTAAAAACATTGATAAAAAAGATAATCCTTATAATTACTTCCCTGTTGATGCTTACAGGAATGGCCTCGTGTGCAAAAACTGACACTTATGATATGAAAAGATACGAGGCAGAATTTATAGAACTTTTCAATACATTTACAAAGATAGTCGGATATTCAGAAACAGAAGAGGAATTCAAGTCATATGCACAGCAGATATATGACGATCTGACAGAATATCATAGGCTTTACGATATCTACACTGACTATGACGGTCTGAACAACATTAAGACGATAAACGATAATGCAGGTATAAAACCTGTAAAAGTCGATCAGAAGATTATAGACATGCTTGTTTTTTCAAAAAGCATGTATGAACTCACAGATGGAAAAACCAACATAGCTTATGGCTCAGTCTTGAAAATATGGCATGAATACAGGACTGATGGAATAGATGATCCGGAGAATGCTGAGCTTCCACCTTTAAAAAAACTTCAGGAGGCTTCGGAGCATACGGACATAAATGATGTTATAATAGACATTGAAAACTCTACAGTGTTCCTTAAGGACCCTATGATGAGCCTTGATGTCGGGGCTATAGCAAAAGGCTATGCGACAGAACAGGTTGCCGACAGACTGACAGCGAATGGACTTGTCTCAGCAATACTTAATGTAGGAGGCAATGTAAGAGCCATAGGCAATAATATCAAGACAGGAGAACCGTGGAGCGTGGGAATACAAAATCCCGACAGCGAGAGTGAGGAGGCTATACTCAATCTGGTAAACCTTGAAGAAACCTCAATGGTTTCGAGCGGAGACTATGAAAGATATTACACAGTTGACGGAAAAAGATATAATCATATAATTGACACGAAAACTCTCTTCCCGGCGGAAAACTTTACGGCAGTAACGGTAATATGCGAGGATTCCGGCATGGCTGACGCACTCTCAACGGCTATATACTGCATGGATTTCGAGCAGGGGCATGAGCTTATACAGAGCATAGAAGGCTCAGAAGCGATGTGGGTATTCAAGGATAAATCAATAAGATACAGCGAAGGATTTGAAGCACTTATAAAAAAATAGCATCAAGGCATTTATAACTCAATTGTTATAGATGCTTTTTTATTTATTAAATATGAGATTTCAGGTATCACAGCAGGCAATTGAGGGTATAATTTAACTGTCATCAATTTGGATATAATTGTAATTACAAATTGCGTATCGAAAGGAGAATAGTCATGGATTTTCTTAAAAGCATAAAGGAACTGGCAAAAGGCGATCTGAAAAAAATTGTTCTGCCAGAAGGAAGTGAAGACAGGACTCTTATTGCAGCCTCAATAATAAATGCAGAGAATATAGCAAAGGTAATTCTGATAGGAAGTGAGAAAGAAATACATGATAAGGCTGAAAAACTTGATATATCAGTTTCAGGAATAGAGATTCAGGATCCTGATAATTCGGTTAAGACTGAAATATTTGCACATGAGTTCCATGAGCTTAGAAAATCGAAAGGAATGACAGAAGAAAAAGCATTTGAGATGGTTCATGATCCTATGTACTATGCGGCCATGATGGTCAAGATGAATTTCGCAGATGGGATGGTATCAGGTGCAGTGCATACGACCGGAGATCTTTTGAGGCCTGCTCTTCAGATTATAAAAACAGCGCCTGGGTCTGCCATAGTTTCATCGTTTTTTGTAATGATAATGAAGGATAAGAGCTTCGGCGAAGACGGACTTATGTTATTTGCTGACTGTGCAGTAAATCCTGATCCAAATCCGGAAGAGCTTGCCTCAATAGCGATTTCAACGGCAGAAAGCGCCAGAAAGCTTTGCGGTATTGAGCCAAGGGTGGCCCTGCTTTCGTTCTCGACCATGGGAAGCGCGCAGCATGAGCTTGTTGAAAAAGTTAGAACCGCAGCGCAAATCGCAAGGAATAAGAGGCCGGATCTTGAGATTGAAGGCGAGATGCAGGCAGATGCCGCTCTTGTCGATACGGTGGCAAAGAAGAAAGCACCAGGATCCAGAGTGGCAGGAAACGCCAATATACTGATATTTCCAGATCTGCAGGCGGGCAACATAGGTTACAAGCTGGTCGAGAGACTGGCGGGTGCAATAGCTGTTGGTCCTGTATGCCAGGGATTTGCAAAACCAGTAAATGATCTTTCGAGGGGATGCAGCGTAGAGGATATTGTTAATGTCGTTGCAATAACGGCGGTACAGGCTCAGGCTTAACAGGAGGTAATATTGATGGTAGAAACTCATCTTCACAACAGCAGGCAGACGATAAAGCTTGGTCTCATAATAGTAGTAAAGCAGCTTTTTCCGCAGGAACAGCTCAAGATTGCATATTCCATTCAGGAAGGGGTTTTCTGCAGGCTCGTAGACTCTGTGCTGTCTGTAAGAGAGGTAGTACAGATTGATTCAAGGCTAAGGTTTTGGCTTTCTCAGGAACAGAAAATTATTTTTCTTGGACACGAGGGAGGGTATTATAATTACAGAGTAGAAGATGACTACGTAAAGATGCTATATCCCTGCGAAGCCTCAACAATGCTCATAGAACCTTTTTCTATAATGCCATATGCAGAAGGGTTTATTGTTGATTTCGGAGATGCAAGCAGAGGGGTTGATGTGCCGCTCATACCACCGGACAAGCTAGCAGCGACTTATGACAAGACTCACAAATGGCTACTAAATATCAAAATAGAAACGCTTGAAGATGTAAACCGATATATAAGAAGCGGAGAAAGCACAAAGCTTCTTGGTATCGCTGAGGCGCTTCATGAAAAAGAGATAGCGGATATATCGGATACGATTCTGCAGCAAAAGCGGGCTCTGAGAGTACTTGTAATTGCAGGACCATCTTCTTCGGGCAAAACATCATTCGCAGAAAGGCTATCGACGCAGCTGCGTGTAAATGGCCTCAAACCAGTGCCTCTTTCTCTCGACAATTATTTTGTTAACAGAGATAAAACTCCACTTGATGTTTATGGAAAGTATGATTTTGATTCTCTTGATGCCCTGGATCTCGATTTTCTTCAAAGGCAGATTTATGACCTGGTTGAAGGCAAAATGGTAGACACACCGATTTTTGATTTCATTACCGGAAAGCGCATTGAAAAGACAAATCCTGTGCAGATAGGGCCGGATGAGATTCTCATACTCGAAGGCATTCATGCACTTAATCCGGTACTGTACCCGCATATAAACAGGAATATGATGTTCAAGATATATATCCATGCAATATATGGACTTAATATCGATCTTCTCAACAGGATACCGGCATCAGAAATAAGGATGATGAGAAGGCTGGTGAGGGATGAGAGCTTTAGAGGGAAGAATCCTGAGGAAACTCTTGATCAGTGGGCAAGCGTAAGACTTGGAGAATACAACAACATATTTAAATTTCAGGAAGAAGCCGACGTCATGTTCAACTCAAGCCTTATATATGAGCTCAATGCGCTCAGGCCTTTTGCTGAGGAATCTCTTAAGAAAATAAAGGCAGACAGTCCATATGCTGACACAAAGAACCGTTTGCTTAACCTCCTTTCATTCTGTGAGCCTATGGATATTGAAAAAGTGCCGTTTAATTCCATATTGAGAGAATTTATAGGAGGAAGTCTGTATTTTTAAGAATAAGGACATGATTTTCGGATATTCTGAGAAAAATCTGACAAATCATGTCCTGATTATAGTATAATAATGCATATATTATTTTTATCTAATCATATTTTTGCAGTTTACTTATTTAAGGAGATCATACGACTAATTTCTACAAAAAGAGCATTGTTTTATTACTGGTTCTGATTTTGATGCTGACAGGCTGCGAAAGCGTAAGTGGAAATATGAATCCATTGGATCCGGATGATCCTGTAACGGTTACAATATGGCATTATTACAATGGACACATAAAAGACAATTTTGATGAACTTATATCTGAATTTAATGAAACAAAAGGGATGGAGCTTGGAATAGTAGCCGATGCAAAAAGCCTGGGAGATGTAGGACAGCTTGCTGATGCTGTTTATGACTCTGCGAGCGCTGCAATTGGATCCGAAGAGATGCCTGATATTTTTGCGGCTTACCCGGACAATGCAATTAGGGTGCATAAGCTAACGGGGCTCGTTGACATGGAGTCGTATTTCTCTGAATCTGAAATAAAGGAATACAGGAGTGAATTTTTAAGAGAAGGCATGTTTCTGAATGAAGAAAAGCACTACATAATTCCAGTAGCCAAGTCATCTGAAAATCTTTTTGTAAACAAGAACCAGTGGGAAGCTTTTTCCTCAAAAAATGGCTATACAGATGAAAATCTAAACACCTGGGAAGGTATAATCGACGTAGCAGAAAAATATAATCAGGAAACAGGCAGCGGATTTTTAGGGGTAGACGCAGTTGCAAATTATATGCTGGTCTCATGCATGCAGCTTGGTACGGAAATATTTACATATAATGATGATGGCACAGCGAATTTCAATTTTGACGAGGATGTCGCTCGAAAAATATGGGATTATTATTATGTGCCTTATCTGAAGGGATATTTTATAAAGACCGGAAGATTCAGCTCTGACGATGCAAAAACAGGAAAGGTGATTGCATATACGGGATCTACCGCAGGAGCCGCATATTTTCCAACAGAGGTAACCTTCAGCCAGGACAATGTAGTTGAAATAGAGCCACTGGTACTGCCATATCCTCATTTCAAGGATGGTATTCCTGTTGCAATGCAGCAGGGAGCGGGAATGTGTATAACAAAAAGTGACTATGAGCATGAATATGCTTCGGCAGAATTTCTCAAATGGTTCACAGATGAAAGCAACAATCTCAGATTTGCAGTATCTACTGGATATTTTCCTGTAAAAAATGAAGTTCTTAATGAATCAAGCATGATAAATGCAATGGAGGATGCTGACATATCAAATCCAGCAATAAAATCCTCGATTGTCACTACAAACAGGATGTTCAGCGATTACAGTTTTTACAGCAACATACCTTTTGATGGGAGCTTTGAAATCAGAAATCTGCTTGAATCAAGCCTGAATGAGAAAATCAACAGAGACCTTGAGGTGATTGATATAAAAACATCAGAAGGAAGTGACAGGAATGAGCTTATTTTTGAACATACCAGCCAGGAGGAATTTGAAAAATGGTATGATAATATTGTCAGTGAAGCGGAGGCCATCTTAAGCAGATATAAATAACGAAAGGCTATGATATGTTTTTAAACAACTACAAAGACGGTAGAAACAGTAAAATAAGATCAATAGTGTACAAGCTCACGGCTTTTGCTACGGCAGTAATTATTCTTCAGACATTCTTTTTTACAGACAGCCTTGTGATCGGCGGAGTTTTAAAAGAATCAAAAAGCAATGCGTTGAACAGTTTTGATGAAATGGTAAAGAGCCGTAAGAGCTATCTTGAAAGAGATATGAAGAATAGGTGGACAAATCTTGGTCCATTTGCAGAGCAGATATCCGAGAAGGTATCGGGTGAGCACGATTCGAGTGAAGCTTTGCTTTCGGATGTATCATTAATACTAGTTGACATGTTAAGAAGTACTCAGGCAACCGGAGCATATCTTATTTTGAAAGATGAAACAGAAAGCGGCAGAAAACCGGCCTTATATCTGAGAGATTATGATCCGCTAAGCAACAATTACAGCAATGACGACATATATACCGTGATAGGACCATCTGAAATCTCGGGAAGTCTAAAAATTCCGCTTGATCAGACCTGGAAATATGACTATGAGGAGACAGATCAGAATCGTGATTTTTTCTTCAGGCCATATTCAAAGGCACATCTTTCAAAGAATGCAGGTTTGCTGGGGTATTGGAGCACGCCTTTCAGGTTGTCACCGGATGATCTTGAAATTATTACATATTCAATGCCGTTGTTTGATAAGGACAAGAATCTTAGAGGCATAATAGGGATAGAGATAACTCTGAATTATTTTGTTCAGCTTCTGCCTGCTACGGATCTTCAGCCAAAGGATTCTCTGGGATACATGGTCGCATATAGAAATGATGAAACGAAAGAGCTGAACCCGGTCATATCTATTGGTGCGCTTCAAAAACGTATAATCGACGTTGAGTCTGTACTTCAATTTGAAGAAGTGGATAAATATAAAGATATATTTATACTTAAAAATCATGATTATAAAAAAGATGTATATGCAAGTGTGAACAAAATAGGACTTTATCCTAATAATACCCCCTTTGAATCAGAAGAATGGTATCTTATAGGATTCATTAAAGAAGATTATCTTTTCAAGTATTATAACAGTATACAGGGAATAATTATTTTTTCTTTTGTAAGCTCTCTTATTCTTGGAATACTTGGAAGTCTTTATTTCAGTATGAGATTCTCAAAGCCTATAGTAAGCCTTGCTGACAAGGTAAGAATAAGCGAGGGTAATAAAAAGCTGAATCTTGATTCTACGGGCCTCAGGGAGGTTGATGAGCTTGCAGAGGCAATGGAATCAGCAAAAGATAAGATGTTAAAGTCTGCATCGAGGCTTACCCGGATAATTTCAATGCTGGATGTTCCTATCGCAGCTTTTGAGATTGGAATCTCAGATAATGAGGTGTTTGTAACTGACAATTTCTACTCAATCATGGATATGCCACAAGATGACATTAGCAGTAAAATTGAAAAAGATGATTTTCAGCTCATGCTGGATTCGGTATTTACATGTGAATATCCTGATGAAAAGGGAATATATAAAATCAGGGGAAATCCTCAGAAATGGATAAAGCTCAGTATATCAAAAAATGAGGATACAGTTATAGGCGTTATACAGGATGTTACAAATGAAATGACTGAAAAAATAAAAATACAGAATGAAAGAGACCTTGATCCTCTTACAAAGCTGTATAACAGAAGAGCCTTTCAGAATATAATTGAGCAGAAGCACAGAGACGGAAATCTTAAAGTTGCAGCATTGATGATGTTTGACCTTGACAATCTGAAGCTCATAAACGACAGCTATGGCCATAAATGGGGAGACATATATATCGTAGAGTCGGTCAGCAGATTAAGGATGCTTGCAGGCAATGAAAATCTAATTCTGGGAAGAAGATCGGGAGATGAGTTTGAAGCTTTTTTATCAGGATACAGTAGCAGAGAAGAAGTAATAAATGACATAGAAAAATTTTATCAATACCTTGATAAGACACCTCTTGAGTTTCCAGGAGGAGATATACGCAGAATATGCATGTCTGGAGGGCTTGTCTGGATAGAGGAGAGCGAGCTTGACTACGATGAAATGATGCATAGGGCTGACAATGCACTCTATAAAGCAAAGACTTTTAATAAAGGGAGCTATGAAGTAATAAATATGAAGGTTTGATGCCTTAAAAAAATGGGGCTGTCGGAGAATGAAGTTTTTTGACCCATAAGCTCTAATAATTAAAAATCCCAGATTATTCAACATCTACAAGAATGTAGAGAATCGAATAATCTGGGATTTTTTTGTTTAATTCAATATTTATTGTATGGCAAAAAAAGCCATGTGATATTTGCTCATGACTTATAAAAATCCGATAGGATTAAGCTATTTTTGCTTCATATGTCTTAATTATTTCTTTTGAGAAGCGATAATACTTATTTAAATTTCTGCCTATAGCATACAAAAAGAACTCTTTATGTACTTTTTCAGATGTCCGGTGATTAAATCTTCTAAAATTATCATTTTCTTTGATGTCTCCAAAATGACCTTCGGTCTGAATGGAACGTATCTGACGATACAAGATACCTTTTTCACTTTGTACATTATTATTGGACTCTGTCTTTAAGGTTTCCCAAAGCAGATTTATCTTCATAACTTTGTTTTTGTGGATATCTTTTTCTTCGTTGTATTTATACAAACAGTGTGGCTTAAACTCGCATCCGCTACAATCTTTGCAAGCGTAGACTTCGAAATTACTTCTGTAACCATTATGGTTTCTGTATTCAGAGCGTTCATATTGAAGTTTCCGTCCATCTTTACATATGAAATGAACACCGTTTTCTGTAATTATTTTTTCCATATTATAAAACTTGCCGGGATCGTTCTTGTACGCCCTGGTTTTCATCTTTTCATGCATTTGAAGTTTTATGTATGAATCTATGTTATTGTTTTTAAGGTAAACTAAGTTAGCTTCACTGGAATAACCACTATCGGCTGTTACTTCCTGCGGAAATTTTTTAAGATACTTTTTATGTTTTTCAAGTACAGGAATAAGTGTATTATAGTCCGTTCTGTCATTGCTGATGTAAGTATGGATAATAAAATAGTTTTCAACTGCAATTTGAACGTTGTATGCTGGTTTCAACTGTCCATTTTGCATATGATCATCTTTCATACGCATAAAGGTTGCTTCTATATCTGTTTTTGAATAACTATTTCTATCAGTTCCCATAAGCTTGAAATGTTCTTTATATTTCAATAGTCTTGTTGAAGCTTCTTCAATTGCCTCATAGAGTTTTTGCAGCTCGCTTTTTTTATTTCTCTTTCCATGAACAAAGAGAATTTTTTCTGCGTCAGCAATGCGACTTAAGTTTGCTTGAAGCTCAATTAATTTCAATGGACATATATTCCCAATTTCAATGATTGAGTTGTTTGAAATCTTTTCCAGATTTAATGATTTTCGCTTTCTATTTCTAGCAATAATATCCTTAACTTTATCAATTCCTTCCACAACAAACATGGTTTCTAAAGGTAAGTTATAGGCTTTGTGATAATTTTGAGATTCCAGAAACTGATTATATCTTAGGTACAGCCTATCAACCGTATCCAGAAGACCTGCTAAATGATAATTTACAGTTCCTCTCCATACAAATGTATATCTATTTGCATTTGCTTCAATTTTAGTGCCGTCTATAAATAGGGTTTTTAAAGTAACGAGTCCCTTCTTTTCTAATATTCGTATGAACTGGTAATGAAGATCTTCGAGTATTTCCTTTGTTAATTTTTCATTTAAGAAAGCATAGAAAGTATCTCTTTGAGGCTTTTCGCCTTTTGTCAGCCAAATAAAGGCTATATCTCTTTCGCAAAGTTCTACAATGCGGTCAACAGCTCTAATTCCTCTCATATTTGCGTAAAGCAATACTGCAAATAACATAATAGGGTTATAGCCTTTTCTTCCCTTGTTTGAGTATCTAGCCAGCAAGCTAGAAAAATCGAAATCCTCCAATATATTTATTAGGGTATAGACTGGATCGTCAGCAGATAAACCTAAATTGTAAAAATTAAAATTAATAACCTGTTGTCCTTTTTCAAAAAATTGGTTATAATATTGTTTCATGAGTAGTTATATTTTATAATATAACGGAAAGAGATGGCAATATTATTTTGTCATCTTTTTTTTTGCATTAAAAAAAGCGAACTAGTCGCTTTTTTCTTTGGGGGTTATTTCCCGACAGCCCCATTAAGATTGAATACTATCTCATCAGTGATTGCATGTATGTCCGTGATCATGCGATGCGCATGAATCACCTGAATCTTTAAGGCTGCCGTCAAGCCACTGTGAAGCTACGGTCTCAATATCTCCTGAGCATCCTCTGATTACCTGGATTCCATTATTTCTGAGAACGTTAAGCGCGCCCTCTCCCATATTTCCAGCAAGCATGAGTGTTACTCCGCTCCCGGCAAGCTTGGAGGCTATGTTCGATTTGCATCCGCAGCCCTGAGGGGACTCGATGATCTCTCTTTCAATTATCTCCTTATTTTCGTTTACTGTGATTACGGTAAAGTACTCACAGTGGCCAAAGTGGTCGTCTATCATGTTTTTTCTTGATGGAAGTGCTATTTTCATATTTTCTCCTTTTAACCTGATATATCAGAATTCTGTATTAACAATATTCTACACAAATAAGTGGCATATGTCAATAAATGAAATTTAGTAAAGACTGAGATTGCAATGCATGATAAAATATGCTAAAATTAAAAAAGGTTCAGCTCAGAAGAGCTGTTTATTTTCAGAAGAAAAACCAGCATAAACAATTTATAAGGAAATTTTTATTTATAGATATAGATTCAGATAATTACATATGCTTATAATTTATGTTAAGAAGACATGAACGAATAAAGAGACAGCAGAGCTGTCTTTTGATTTCGTTTTTTTTTGATGAAAAATGCAAATGAAGATGGAGTTATATATGAATAATTACAGATATATTTTAAAGAAAGCCGCTCAACTTATCATTACGCTCTTTGTACTCTCAGTGCTAATATTTATCATTTCGAGACTTGCCCCAGGTGACCCTCTGAGATCGTATTTTGGTGAGGCGGTCGAAAGGATGTCTCCGGATCAGCTTGATACAGCCAGAGCGAGCCTTGGCCTCAATGACAATATGGCAGCTCAGTATATGAGATGGCTTGCAAATGCGTTTAAAGGAGATTTTGGAATTTCATATAAATACAGGCAGGATGTTTTGGCGGTTATCGGAAGTGTCTGCATTAACACGGCATTACTTACATTTTCAAGCTTAGTGCTTATATTTCTGCTTTCCTGCGCTCTGGCTGTACTATGTGTAATGAAAGAAGGTTCGATTATAGACGCTCTTATAAGCAAAGCAGGAGTAGCTACGGGAAGCATACCGGTATTTTTTGTTGCACTACTCCTGATAATGATATTTTCAGTGAATCTTGGTATGCTGCCGTCAAGTGGTGCCTATTCATACTCGGGATCCGGGACCATCTCAGACAGGATCTCGTATCTTGTCCTGCCTGTATCATCAATCATAATAACACATCTATGGTACTGCACTCATATGATAAAAAGCAAGCTATCTGATGAGATACGCAAAGAATATGTACTTTTGTGCAAGGTGAAGGGCTTATCCGAAACAAGGATTATTCTGCTTCACTGCATGAAAAATATCATGCCGGCAATTGTAAGCATGATGGCAGTGTTTCTTCCTCATCTAATAGGAGGCACCTATGTTGTGGAGATGGTTTTTTCCTATCCGGGACTTGGAAGACTGGGGTTTGAAAGCGCACTTTATCATGATTACAACATGCTTATGGTAATAAGCCTCATAACAGGATTTTTCGTTACTCTCTGTAGCATGGCAGCACAGATAATAAACGAAAAGCTTGATCCACGAATGCTTCACGAAGAGAATTGCGGAGGTGGATGGTTTGAATAAAAAAGCTCCGCTGATATCAGCTGCAATTCTTCTTATAATAATTTCGGGATGCGCTTTTTCAGACCTTTTTATTCCATATGATCCTCAGGGTATCAATCTTTCGGAAATAAACATAGCGCCAGGGAAAAAACATATTTTCGGGACGGATACACTCGGAAGAGACGTTTTTTCGATGATATGGCATGGAGGAAGAAAATCTCTTTTCATTGGATTTTTTGCGACTGCAGTATCTACAGTGATAGCTGTGATATATGGATGCATATCAGGACTGGTCAGGGAAAAGGCTGACGATGTCCTGATGCGGATTACCGATATTCTTATGAGTATACCCCAGGTACTTATGGTCATATTCGTGCAGGCAGTTTTTGGAGAACCGGATATAATATCCATTTCCATGGTAATCGCGCTTACGGGCTGGATGAATATTTCCAAGATGGTGCGAACCGAGGTCAGGCAGGTCAGAAATTCAGACTATGTTCTGGCTGCAAGAACTATGGGTGGAAGCTTTTTCTATATACTTTGGAATCATTTAAGGCCAAATTTTACTTCGGCCATAATGTTCATGTCAGTTAGCAATATCGCAGGAGCAATATCAATGGAGGCCACCTTGAGCTTTCTGGGTATTGGACTTCCGACAAGCGAGATTTCATGGGGAACTCTGATGTCCCTCTCGCAGAAAGCGATGCTCTCAGGAAACTGGTGGATACTCGTGATACCAGGATTTTTTCTCATTTCAACTATAATAGCTGTTACAGAGGTTGGAGAATATCTGAAAAACAGAAGCAGGAATGAATCATATTTATAATAAGGAAGAGGTTATTTACTATGAATAAGCAGTTTATAAAAAAAACAGATATGTTCAGAAAAAAGGCAACCCTGATAATGATAATTATATTATTCTTTTCTGCTGTTGGGGGCTGTACATCAAAAGAAGAAGAATCGATGCAGAATACTCTTGTTTACGGAAGCACAGATTACACTGCAATAAATCCGGCCCTTTTTGAACACGGGGAGATAAATTCTCTCCTGTTTCTGGGACTGACTGCGCATGATGCAGATAACAATGTAGTTCCCGCAGCCGCAGAGAGCTGGAGCTATGATAAAAACGATATCTCATATCATTTCAAGCTGAGAGAGGGACTTACATTTCACGATGGAGAATTACTTACATCATCAGATGTTAAATTTACCGTTGAATCAATAATGAATCCGGACAACAATTCAGAAAATGCATCAAACTTTGAAGACGTTAAAAGTGTAGATATAATAGACGACTATAATCTTGTAATAAAGCTGAAAGCTCCAAATGTGGCAATTCTGGATTATCTTACGATTGGAATACTGCCAGAACATCTGCTTTCAGGTGAGCCTCTTTCAGATAATGAGTTCAATCAGAGCCCGGTAGGAGCTGGTCCTTACATGATGACTTCATGGGATTTTGGGCAGAGCATAACGCTTGAAAGTTTTGATGACTTTTATCTTGGTTCTCCGAAAATAGAGAGAATAATATTCAAGATCGTAGATGATTCAGATGCGAGGGCATTGCAGCTCAAGAGTGGAGAAATAGATCTTGCCCAGGTTGCTCCAAAATCCATGAATATATTTGAAGGTAATGACGGGTATACCGTTTACAAGATGGATACTTCAGATTACAGAGGGATCATGTACAATTTCAACAGTGATTTTTTTGCAAAGCACAGAGAACTTCCTTCGATACTGAGCTACGCAATTGACAGGCAGGCGATAGTGGACAGCGTGCTTCTTGGAAATGGTGAAGCAGCATATTCGCCTCTCCAGAAAACAGAGTTCAATAACCCGGATATGAAGAAGCCTGAATATGATCCTGATATGGCGGTAAAACTTCTTCAGGAGAATGGATGGGTCAGAGGTGAGGATGGATATTTCTATAAGGATAACGAGCAGCTTGCTTTTGAAATAAACAATGGGCAGGCGGATCAGGTAAGGATAGATATTTCAAATATTTGCGCCAAGTATCTTAAGGACATCGGAGTTAATGCGACGGTAAAGATAACTGCAGAGACAGACTGGGAAAAGCAGGATGCATACCTTATAGGATGGGGAAGTCCTTTTGATCCGGATGATCATACCTATAAGGTTTTTGGAACTGGAAAGGGAGCGAATTACAGCTATTATTCAAATGAGAAAATCGATGATATCCTAAAATCAGCAAGAGAGACTGATGATAAGCCGCAAAGAATAAAGTTGTATAATGAATTTCAGGATGAATTCGCCGCAGATCCTCCTTACACATTGATTGCATATATCGATTCTATATATGTTGCTAAGAACAATATCAATGGTATAACAGAAAATACTTTGCTCGGACATCATGGAGTAGGTATATTCTGGAATGTCTATGATTGGGAAATTCAGCAGATTGATTAAGGAGAGCTAATGAAGAACATATTATCTGTAAATGATATAACTGTAGCTTTCAATAATGCGGACGGAGAAATAACAGCGCTCGACAAAGTGAGTCTTGATATAAAGCAGGGAGAAATCGTAGCAGTCGTTGGAGAATCGGGATGCGGAAAGACAGTGCTGTGCAAAACCATACTTCGGATACTTTGCAGCAGAGGTACTGTAAAAGGTGGAGAGATATTTCTTGATGGCTGCAACCTGCTTGATTTAACTGAAAAAGAGATGAGAGGAGTGCGTGGCAGAGACATTTCCATGATATTTCAGAATCCGCTGACTTCTCTCAATCCCTCGATATCAGTAGGAAAACAGATAGCCGAAGTTATGAGGACACACACTAGAATTACCAGAACTGAAGCTGTTGAAAGAACATTGAGACTAATGGAGGAAGTTGGACTCAGTGATGCTGGAGAGAGGTATGATCAGATGCCACACCATTTTTCTGGAGGAATGAGACAGAGAATAGCGATTGCAATAGCACTTGCTGCAAGTCCAAAACTTATCCTGGCTGATGAACCTACTACTTTTTTGGACTCAGAGATCCAGGAACAGATTCTTGATCTGATAAAGAATTATTCCAGAAAAAACGGAATCTCAGTTATATTCATCACTCATGATCTGAGCATTGTGGAAAATCTGGCTGATCGGGTAATAATAATGAAAGCGGCAAAGGTGGTTGAAACCGGAACAACGGAACATATATTCAGCAGACCTGTCCATGAATATACCAGGCAGCTTATAAATTATGCAAATTATGGGAAGCGAAGCAGCCACTTCCATGGAAGACCTGACCGTGACCCTGAAATGAAAAATGAAAAGCTTATTCAGATAAACAAACTGACCAAATCCTTTAAATTGGGAAGGAAAAAGAAAAACAGAGTACTGATGGACTTTGACATGAATATATACAGGGGAGAAATTTTGGGTATTTCAGGACCGTCAGGGTGCGGAAAATCAACCCTTGCGAGATGCATCATGGGAATATATGATATAGATGATGGAAGTATAACATACAATCCGGAAAAAGATAAAGCTGATGTCAGATGGATGCAGATGATTTTTCAGGATTCGTTTTCATCGCTTAATCCGGGAATGACCATAGAAAAGATAATAGGGGAAGCGATACGAATAAGAGATGGAAAATTTCCCGAAAGAGAATTAATATTAAGACTTATGGACGAAGTTGAACTTGAAAGGGAATTGATTGACAGGTATCCATATGAAATATCTGGAGGTCAGAGGCAGAGAGCGGCTATTGCGAGGGCAATATCTACAAATCCGGAGTTCATTGTCGCGGACGAACCCATATCATCTCTTGACGTCTCAATTCAGGCGCAGATAATTCATTTATTTAAGAGGCTCAATAGTGAGAGAGAGATAACCATGATGATAATCTCGCATGATCTGCCAATGATGATGCATATCTGTGACAGGCTTATTTCACTTCCATATTTAAAAGGAGAAAAATCATGATATATCTTATATTTGCAATTTTGTGCAGCTCTGCAATAGCCCTTCTGTTTAAATACAGTGAGAGGATAGGTGCAAAGATTTACACCGTGACTTGTTCAAATTATCTCATAGCATTTTTAACCAGTATAATCATGATAATATACAAACAGAATTACGATGTGACTAAAGGAGATCTTTCATTTATCTCAGAATTTTCAAGGGCGATTTCATCTGCAGATTATATTATGTCACCATACTCAAGCATCATTTTCGGTCTTATATTAGGTCCGGTAGCGGGTATTTTCTTTTTTTCATCCTTTATTTACTATCAGAAGAGCGTAAAAGTAAACGGTGTGAGTCTTTCGGGAACATTTTCAAAATTGGGTGTTCTTGTGCCGATGATTCTTTCTATAGTACTGTGGAACGAGATTCCAACGCTGATTCAGGCAGCTGGGATCGCGGTCACTGTTGTTGCTATCATAATAGTTAACCGGTCAAGTGACAAAGAATCAGAATTAAGCGTAAACAGGAGCCTTATGGCGCTCTTTTTTCTCGGGGGAATGGTAGAATTCTCTAATAAGATATATCAGAAATATGCCATGATTGAATATAAGGAAGTTTTTCTTTTCATGGTATTTGTCAGTGCTTTCATAATAAGTCTGGGATTTCTGATCAGAGAAAAAACCAGGATTGAACTGAGAGACGTTGCTGTAGGCTTTGCAGTAGGAATACCAAATCTGTTTACTTCATACTTCCTTATAATGGCCTTAGATACAATAAAAGCCTCTGTAGCATTTCCTGTCTTCAGTGCAGGTACCATACTTATAATAACTGCAGCAGGTTCTGTAATATTCAGGGAACAGATAGCACCAAAAAACAGAATTGCTATAGTGCTTGTCATTACGGCAATAATTCTTATGAATATGCAGCTTTAATAATTCTTTATGCCTGTTTAAGGGTATCAATGAATTGCAGGGAACATAAAACCAAAATCAAATGAGGAAATCGGAGGTCATAATGAAAAATCTACTTATATGCTATCCAAAATGCTCAACATGCAGGAAGGCTGTTGCATGGCTTGAAGAAAGCGGGATTGAATTTGATTACAGAGATATAAAGCTTGAAAATCCAGATGCTCAGGAGCTGAAAAAATACCATGAGATGAGCCGTCTTCCACTAAAGAAATTCTTCAATACGAGCGGGATGATATACAGAGAATCAGGACTAAAGGACAGGATAAAAGAAATGAGTGACGAAGAGATGTATGAACTGCTTTCAACGGATGGTATGCTTGTAAAAAGGCCAATCCTTGTTACCGGTGAATGTGTTCTGGTCGGATTTAAAGAAAATGAATGGAAAGAAGCTTTGCTCATAAATAAATGATATTCTGATACTTCGGGGGAGGAATGAATATGAAGAATCCGTTATCCAGATTTATTACCGTTATTATTATGACACTGCTGCTCATGTCTGGATGCGGCAGCGACAGATCAGCTGTAACTGAGCAGTCTTCAGAGCCATCTTATTCTGGAGCTTCTGATTCTGCAGAAATGACAGGTGATGGATCTGAAAACAAGGATGGGATTGATGCAGACGGTGGAAATGAAATCACAGATAACAGGAAGCTAATACGAAGGGCTAGCCTTACAATAGAATCTACGGAATTTCAGAAGAGCATCAATCACATCAACGGGCTCGTATCAGCTCACGGAGGATACATTCAGAATTCCCAGATATCCGGAAACCGGTATGGTTCGCAGGATAATAGGAGCGCATATATAGTAGTCAGGATACCTGATACAAAGCTGTCTTTGTTTTTAGACGGGGCTGAGGATCTGGGTAATATTATAAGCCGCTCAGAGAGCACAGAGGATGTCACTGCCCAGTACACAGATACTCAGGCAAAACTTACTTCTTTAAAGACAGAGTTCGACAGGCTGCTTGTGCTCATAGACAGAGCAGAAAAGCTAGAAGACATAATCAGGCTTGAAGAAAGGCTCTCACAAGTGAGATATCAGATGGACTCCGTAACCGCACAGCTTAAGATGCTGGAGAATGAGGTCGATTTTTCGACTGTAAGTCTGGAAATATATGAAGTCAGGCTGTTTACATCATCTGAGGAAAATGACATATTGCAGAGAATCAAGACAGGATTCATGGAATCTATATTAAGTCTCTCAAGTATGATTCAGAATCTGATCGTAGCTGTGATATCTAACATTCCATACATTTTTGTCGCAGGAATCATTGCTGTACCGGCATTATATTTATTTAGAAGAGTCAGCACCAGCATACCGGTTAAAAAGCTGAAAAAGCATGGAAAGTCAGATGGAAATAATAAATCATCAGAGAATAACAATGATCAGAAATAAAGAACAGGATATGAAACACTGCGAATCGGAACCACGCCGAACCGCAGTGTTTTTTTCAGAATAATTTATAAAAGCAAATAAAATTATAAATATTCAGAAAAGGCTTGATTTTTTAAAAAAAATGAACTATAATGAATATTAGTATGTACAAAGGAGGTTTAAGCAGATATAGGAGTATTAACAGTATAATTACTTATTTAGTCAGGAGGAGAGAAGTTATGAGAAAAGAAGCATTACTTGGAATTAGCCCAACTAACAGAGGATGGTATAATAACATCAAGGGCAACAATGCAAACAGGATTAATTATTTCACAAATGGCTGGGAACCAAAAAACCTTGAAGAGAGAAGTGTACTGCATCTTGGTGAGATGAAAAAAATCTATGCATCAGGGGAGTATGTGGAAACAATAAAAGATACGATCGAGAATGTATTCAATAAAGATGAACCAAGCTGGATGGTTAATGGGCTTGAATCTGATTCGAGCGACGAGAGGGAATTCCTCAAGATGCTGAGCAAAGTTACGGGTCAGAATCTGACACTTAACTCTATTATAACTTGCATAGTAATAGATAACGTTAAGTACCACAATAAGCCAGTTGCTTCACCAAAAATAATAAATAATTCGATAACATATATTTAGATATATCCTAATTTAATTAGGCTGTGTCACAATTAATAGTTGATATTTCATAAAAATGAACCAAGCAGGGTATACTTGGTTCATTTTTTCCGTTTAAGAGGCTAAACCTTTATTTGTGCTTATCGAATACGTAAACAATATCTGGATAGCAGCAAGTCCCCTTAGGGTTATTTACCGCGCAGTTGCTATTCTTCATAGCACCGGTCCTGTTAATCACTTCCTGGACACTTTTAGCGCCATCTTGGATAGCATTAATGATGTCCTGCTCCGTCACATGATTGCAATAGCAGACGTATTCTCCAATTACAACTTCTTCTTTCTCGGTTGATGTACAACCACAACAACAGCCAGACATATACGCACACCTCCTTGGTGTTTTGATAATAGTAATTCTATGCCAATGGGACTGGTGACCTTCTTGACAACAGGGCGCATTTGACCGTTACCCTTGTAGTCAAGGCAACCTTAATGATTCGATCAACTCGTTCCCGAAGAGTGCCGTAACTTGAATTGATCCAGTTATTCCATAGCAAATAATTGTTGAGATATTTCGTCGCAACTCCCTTGAAAATCCGGATAAAAGCCTTCAGCTTGCTGTGATATGCGTTGATGTGCTGAATATGATAAATGCCCTTCTTGGATTTGCCTGTCTTCAGTTGGACGAGCTCGATGCCATTGCTATTTGCAAATCGCACGTAGGAATTCATTTTATCTGTGCAGAACACTGATTTATCAATGATCTTCCCGTCATATATTTTGTGAAGATCTTTGGTTCTAACTCTCCCTAATGTAGCTATCTTAGATAGTGAGTTCCCTGTCCGATCTATTGCACAAGGAACACAAACCTGCTCCTTAGATATTCCTCTGGTGCTGATAGCTTTGCCGCGTTTATGGGCCGTCCTTGGCATTTTGAAGGTTGAACTATGCTTATGGTTGCCCTTGAAAGACAAGGGAAAGAAGGTTTCATCTGCTTCGATAATTCCTCTGAGGTTTGTTTGGTTTGCCACCTTTTGAAGGGCGTCAAGAATTTTATGCCTCCAGATGAAGGCAGTATTTCTGTGAATTCCGCATATTTCAGCCGTCTTTCGAATTGGCAGTTTGTTAATCATGCACTCCATGTACAGCTTCCAGACTTTCAATTCCTTTCGGGTTCCAGAAGCTATAGAGTTTGTAGCAGCCAAGAAAGACTTGTCGCAATCTCTACACTTGTAGCGTTGACGGCCATCACTTCGATGACCATTCCTCACGATATGACCTAAGCAACCACAATGAGGGCATACAAGACCACCGGAAAACCGGTCCTCACTGACCAATTTTTCAATGCTTGGTGCAGCAATACTGTTTTCCATTAGTTTAGCCCGCAGCTCATCTTTTTCGAAGGGTGTAAGCCCCTCTACCAATAGAAGAATATCTTCGATAGTTGCCATAACTTGGCCCATCCTTTCGAGAGAGTGTTAAGTAAATTGTATCACACTCTCCGGATTTTGCAATATTACTAATTTATCAACTATTAATTGTGACACAGCCTTTAATTAAAATAAATGTGTTTTTATTTTCTTAATTTTGTAATATAATATCAGTATGGAAATATACGAATTATCCGAATAATATACTTATGGATTCGAGGAGGAATGTACACGTAATTTGAAAAAGTTAATGCGACTTGTGACAGTCACGCTTATATTACTTATCCTGAATTATTCATATCTTTTTTATATAAGTGCGGAGCGCCGCACAATATAACAATTATAGCCATTTAGTCTTGTCACTTCATAAGTGATAAAATTTATTTTATATTTTAATCAAAAGCATAGAAAAAGAACCTTAATCTTGTTATTATAGTTAGTGACAAAACAAACAAAAATATCAAGAGGAAGGTTCCCTATGAATAGTTTAAACGATATGGCACTAAATTTCAATAACAGAATCAAATTTAATTTCAATGGAGGCGATCTTACATCAGATTCCGGACTAATTTTACTACGCGAATTTGATGAAAAACTAGGATTTTCTTCACTTATAAAGAACTCTTTTAAAACAACTGATACAGCAAAATACAGATTTCATTGTGATGCAGACAATCTGCTTCAAAAGATGTATATGTCTATCGCCTCATATTTTGCTGATTCTACTTCTGATGAATTGAGGCTGGATCCACTGTTTAATCATATCTTTGCTAAGAAATTAGCATCACAACCAACCTTGTCAAGATTCTTTTCCAGAATGGATAAAAATACGATTAAACAATTGGATGAGATCAACATGAATATGAGAAAAAGAATATATTCAGTCGAAAAACCAAAGCACATTCTACTTGATGTTGATTCAACAAATTTTAAAACATTTGGCAAACAGGAAGAATCCAGTTTCAATTTTCATTACAAATCCAATGGATATCATCCTCTTTTAGCTTTTGATGGCCTTACTGGGGATTTATTGAAAGCGGAGCTTCGCCCAGGTTCAATATATACATCAAATGGAATCGAACAATTCATAAGACCGCTCATAAAAGAGTTCAGTGAGCTTGAGCCGGATACCCACCTATCACTAAGGGGCGATAGCGGATTTGCAAAACCAAAATTATATGAACTTCTTGAAGAAAATTCAGTTTCTTATGCAATAAGACTTAAAGCAAATGCAAGTCTATATAGTCTTGCTGCTGGCGCAGTCCAGGAACTAACTGATATTTGTACATCTAATATTCTTGATTACAAGGTTGTTTATGATGAATTTTACTACCAAGCTAACAGCTGGGATGTTCCCCGCAGGGTTGTAGTGAAAGTTGAAAAACCTTCCAATCAGATGGTATTCATTCACTCGTTTATTGTAACAAACATGGAACTTTCTCCAATGCAAGTACTTATGTTTTACTGCAACCGCGGTAAAATGGAGAACTACATCAAAGAATTTAAAAATGGATTCAGATTTGATCGAATGAGTAGCAATAGCTTTCTTACCAATCAAAATAAACTACAGATACATGTCATCACTTATAATCTGTTTAACTGGTTTCGAAGACTTGTTTTAAGCAAAGAATTCAGGAAACTTCAAATAGATACAATACGTATTAAAATGTTCAAAGTTGCTGCCAAAGTCGTCAGAGGCGGCGGTTATATAAAATTCAAACTCTGCAGTTATTTTCAATACAAGAAAGAATTTATGCAGACTTTGGATAATATTTATGCTTTAAATCCAAAATTGGAATGAAGCTAATGTACCTTGACAGCTAAAATTTGGATTTTCAACAACCAAGGAAGAAGTGTATCCATTTTCAGGAATAAAGCTACGCTTTTTTTATGAAATCCGAAAGATTAGTTGTTTAATGTTAATTGGATGATTTAAAAATCAATTTTAAATCATCATGAATAATTCAGGCTTATTATATGCATACCTGCAGAGGCACTGGGAAAAAACAACAGACTTACTGAATCAGCTATTACAGATATGTACATAAAAGCAGTAGATTTTACTCTCGCAGGAAATCTAAAGGATGGCGAAGCTTATTTTGAAGATGCTTATTCAAATCTTAAGAAAGGAGCTAACCCTGAACTTGAGATGAAGCTATTAAGAAGGCTGCTTGAATATGACGATTTCAATGAGTCTTTCCTTAAGCTCATCGAGCATGGGGAATCGCTTGAAAAGCTTGCAATTCAGGAAAATGACCCGTTTTATATGACAATCGCTTATGCAGGCATTGCCAAGGCTTATTTTTATCTCACTGAAGATTATAAAGTAAACGAAATTCTGGATAAGGCGGTAGGTTCTGCCATTACAGATGAAACCAGATGGATTAGAGGCTATGCGGCTGCCTTGAGGGGCGATATGGAAGCAGATTACCGGAATTATGACAGAGCATCAGAGCTGTATGAAGATTCATTAACGGATCTCAGGTACGAGCCTGCGGACAATCTTATTCTTCAGCATTATGTTACATATAGAGCCAAACACATAAAAAACATGGCTGAATCAGAACAAATAACAGGAGCGGAGGCACTTAATCTGTTTTCCGATTTTAAACCTGAAGCAGAAGCTGCAGATACTAGAATACTCATGAAAATCCAGACTATGCAGTATGATGGTGAAATAAGCACGATGGCTGGAAATTATAATGAGGCAATAAATAGCTTTGATGAAGCCGAAAAAAGGCTGAGCCTGGTAGTTGACACGTCGAGAGGTTCCTTAAGTGATTATGAGAAATATTTAAAGAAGATGAAAGCAGAAGCGGCATATAAGAGTAAAGATTACAAGATGGCTGCAGATCTTTATTATTATCTTGCGAATGCTCAATATTCAATTACATCACAAGAGTACAGTGAAGATATAAAGCTATTCAGGGAACTGGAGGAAAAAGAAAATCTGGACCAGATAGAGTTGCTTGAGAGCCTTGATGCAGAAAGGCAGCAAAAGCTGAGACAGCAGGAATTTTTCATAGCACTGCTTTCTATAATGCTTCTTATGATAGCGGGTATCGGGATTACGCTTATAAAAAATTTCAAGCATACGGAATGCCTTAAAAACAGGCTTTATATTGAATCAGTAACTGATGATCTCACGCAGATATATAACAGAAGAAAGATAATAGATATACTGCAGGAAAGTCTTGATTCAAAAGGTGTTGTAGCATTGCTTGACATTGATTATTTCAAGATGATTAATGACACTTATGGTCATTCTGCAGGAGACAGGGTTTTGGTTGAGGTATCAAGTATAATAAAGAGTACCTTGCGAAGCTGTGATAATGTTGGCAGATATGGGGGAGAGGAATTTCTTATAATAATCAGGGATGTGAGCCTGGAACAGGGTATAATAATATGTGAACGAATCAGAGAGACAATAGAGAACCATGAATGGAGCATTGACGGACTGAGGACCAGCGTCAGCATAGGACTGTCAGAGATTACAGGCAATCATACAGACAGCATAGTAAATAAGGCGGATGAGTTGCTATATAAGTGCAAAAGTAATGGACGTAATCAGCTTGCATATGAAAATTTATAATTAAATGACTTGGAGGAAAATATGACTACATTTGACGATTTTTTGAAAATTGATATCAGGGCAGGAGAGATTATCAAAGCAGAGATTTTTGAAAAAGCTCGAAAACCTGCATACAAGCTTTGGGTTGATTTTGGAGACGAAATAGGAGTAAAGAGATCCAGCGCTCAGATTACAGAATGTTATGAACTGGAAGACCTTGTCGGAAGACAGGTTCTTGGTGTGGTAAACTTTCCGCCAAGGCAGATTGCTGATTTCATATCAGAGGTGCTTGTACTGGGTGTTTATTCTCAGGAGGGAGTAGTACTGATTCAGCCGGAGAGGGCTGTAAAAAAGGGAGACAAACTAGGATAAAGAGATGAGACGGGTGTTATTTCACCTGTCTTTTTTATTACAAAAATATAATCAAAGCCAGTTATATCATTGTTTTCTGAAGATTACAAATTTGTGTATATTAATTAAATTTTTAAAACTAATTCAACAATTTTTGATTTTTTTGTAGATATTTGAAAAATATGATGTTATAATAATAACTATGTTTCGTTATAAATATATAAAATCGAAACTGAAAACACAGAAAACTTTAAAATAAACACAAATCAAAAGTTATTAAAATAACTATCTTTTCAGAAAATTTCTGGAAAATAATTATTATATTTATAAATTGAATTATTGAGGAGGAAACTCATGTCTTTCGTATTACCAAAATTCACACCACCAGATTTTAGTTCTGAGATATTTAAAAATTCAAGAGAAATCAGACTTGGAGAAGTTACAAAAAACGGAGTGGCTCCATCAGGTTTTTATCTGACAAGCCATATGCCGGCATACTACAATCATAAAAATTGCTGGATAATTCCAAAGCGTAATTCACAAAATTGCGTAGCAGTTCTGGAATCTGATGAAATAGTAGTTAAAGAGCTGAACAATCTTGTAGTTGGCGATAAAGTCGTATTAGGAAAAGATGCTTCGGTGGAAAATGGAATATATGTTCATAAAGATGGGTTTGATAAAAGTGTCGTATCAGAGCCGGGCAGATTTGTCGAAAGTTCATTCACAAATGACTATGATTATCTGATTGAACTTATGCGCCATGAAAAGGAAAACGGCGGGCATATTCTATGGGTTCTGGGACCTTCAGTAGTATTTGACTACTACACAAGAATAGGGCTTTCCGAGCTTGCAGAAAATGGATATGTTCAGGGACTTCTTGCGGGAAATGCCATGGCAACACATGATTTAGAGGCTGGATATCTTGATACTGCACTTGGACAGAATATATATACTCAGGAGTCAATGCCTATGGGACATTACAATCACCTTGATCTTCTCAATGAGGTAAGGCGTTCAGGCTCTATAAGAGATTTCATAAAAGAAGGAAATGTAAAGGACGGATTTATAAAGACTCTCGACAAGCTGGATATTCCATATGTACTTGTAGGATCTATAAGAGATGACGGACCTTTGCCTGAGGTGTATACAAACATTCCAGATGGTCTCAATGCAATGAAAGAGCAGACCGACAAGGCTACTTTAATAATAGGGATGGCAACAATGCTTCATTCTGTGTCTGCTGCAGAGCTTGCTTCCAGCTACAGTGTCAATGAGGATGGCAGCATAGTGCCGGTTTTCATGTACAGTGTAGATGTAACTGAAAACGTAGTTAACAAGGTTATGGCGGCAAGAGAATATATAGCAGTCAGACCAATTGTGACAAATGTTCAGGATTTTGTTGTTAATGTTCAAAGAGGACTTATTAAATAGATTTAAAGCGGATAATCCACTTTTATATAAAGCAGGAGTAGAAATATGAAATTTGAAATGCCAAAATATAAAGCACCAGATTTTAATACAGATTTTTTTATAAATGCACCGGATGTAAAATTAGTCGAAGTAGAAAAAGAAGGAGTCTCGCCAGAGAACTACCATGCCCTTTCAGTTTTTCCTGAATACTTTAAAGTTAACGGAAAATGGATTCTTGCAACAAAAAGCAGAATGGACTCAGCGTGCGTTGTAAATGATGAGCCAGGAAATGAAAGCCTCAGGGTAGTAGAGCTCAGAAATCTTAAAAAAGGCGACAAAGTTGCAGTGGGTAGAAAAGAAGACGGAAGCGAAGGCATATTCATGTATGCACACGGATTCAATGCCAGCCTCAAATGCTCTGATACATTTGCATTCAGATGCGGAAGATCCAGAGAGACTGCATTTTCTGTTGACTACGACAGGCTTTATGACATACTGAGAAACGAGAAGAAAAACAACGGCTACGTGACATGGGTACTCGGAACTGCAATAAGCCTTGACCGTGGAACAAGATCAGCGCTCGAAAAGCTCATAAGAGACGGGTATGTGGATGCTATACTTTGCGGAACAAGTCTGGCAGCCTTTGACCTTGAGTGTGCAGTATGTGACACTGTATGGGGTCAGGAAGTTTTTGTCAAAGAACAGACTACGATGAGCAATTATTATGAGACCATAAATATGGTAAGAGAAGCTGGTTCGATTGAAGAATTCATAAAGACAGGAAAAGCTAAGGACGGGATAATAAAAGCCTGTGTAGAATGCGGAGTTCCATTTGTTCTTTCGGGTACGATAAGAGATCGATTTACACTTCCTGGCACATACAATGATGTAAGGCAGGCACAGGATGCAATGAGAGTACATGCAAAGAAGACATCTACGATAATAATGGTTTCAACTGCGCTGTTCACGATTGCAACTGGTAATATGACTCCTTCATACAATGAGTTTGATGGAATCGTAAGACCGGTATATATGTATACTGTTGACATCCAGGAGTTCGCAGTAAACAAGCTTGCGGACAGAGGAACTCTGACTGCGACGTCTGTAGTCACGAATACTCAGGATTTTGTAAAACATATAGGAAGAGCGCTTGCCAATTAGAAGTATCTCAGAGCTGAAAACCAAGGTTTTCAGCTCTTTTTAATACATATTCAAGTAATATTACGTATTTATGGGTAAATATGATGTAATTAAATTTTGAAGCATTTATATTTTTGAAGGAGGAGAGGCTATGTCAGTAATGAATATAAATAATACAGGATCAGTGAGAAGAACAGAACGCCCTGAATATGTTAAGGTAAAGAATGCTGACATTAAAGCAAGAGACAGAACAGAGCAGGACAAGATCGATATTGACTCACTTAAGATGAGTCTTGAAGAACAGAAGCTTAGCATAAGAAATATGGTAAAGGATCTGGTTGAAAAGCAGGGATTCAAGTTCAATTCATCTACACTCCGATTTTCAGATGGTGAGATTTACAATGAAAATCCAGATAAGATAAAGATAGACAAGGCGACATCACTGAAAGCGCAGGCTGAAATTTCTGATGAAGGGTTCTGGGGAGTAAAAAAGACAAGTGAGAGAATCGTAGACTTTGCAAAAAGAATAAGCGGCGGAGATTCATCAAAGATAGAGATATTGAAGGATGCAATCAGAGATGGACTTGAAGCAGCAAAAGAGCTGATGGGAGGGAAATTGCCAGAGATATCAAATCAGACCTATGAGGCAGTCATGAAATCACTTGACGAATGGAAGTCAAGTGATGATAAGTGATAATGTATAGAAATTTCTTATAATATCGATTGATAAAATCTTTAAATGATTCATTGAAAAAATACTCTCTTTTATTGACTCATAAGCTGTTTTGGCTTATACTGTTCAAAGTATCAAAATTAGAATTACAAAAAAAAGGAGAGTTTTAAATGAAAAAATTGACATTTATTTCAGCGCTTGTAGTTTCTTTAATTCTTGTATTCACAGGATGCTCATCAAATTCAGGAGAATCTCAGGCTACAGATTCATCTGCGGAAAGAACATTTAATTACTATACTGCAGAGCAGACAAAGGATGCAATTGAAAATGCTGAAGATGTGATACTTCTTGATATCCAGGTAGAGGAAGAGTGGGAAGCTCATCACATAAAAGGTGCAATACCGACACATGCTTATCCTGTTAAGACGGATGAAGAAAAAGCTAAACTTGATGTTGTAATTGATGACCTTCAGGGAGACCAACCTATAATAGTTATATGTCCTGGTGGGGCTGGTGGCGCAACCAGAACTATTGAATACCTTGAGACAAAAGGAATAGCTCCGGAGAGACTTTTTATTCTTGAAAATGGACAGAGCAAATGGCCATATGAAGATCTTCTGGAAAAATAAGCAATATAGTTTTAAAACCTGCTGATTTGAAAATCAGCAGGTTTTTTAGAATGCGAGTTTTTTAGAATGCAGTCCATCCTGCATCGGCAGCAAGGCACTGACCATTTATAAGGCTTGATTCATCAGATGCAAGGAAAACCGCGATCTCAGCTATTTCAGCAGGACTGCCACTTCTTGGATTTCCACCAATGTTTGCCATTATAATGTTCATGCCATCCTGATTTACATGCTTCATGTATTCTCCGGAGCCGATATCGGTTTCGATAGCTCCCGGACAGATTGCATTGCATCTTATGTTTTTCTTTGCATACATATATCCTGTGTTTTTTGTAAGGCCAACAAGCGCATGCTTTGAAGCAGTATATACTGCACCGGCTCTTGCTCCGTACAGACCTCCTATTGAAGCTATGTTGACAATTACTCCTTTTCCTTCCTTAAGGAATATGTTTACAGCTTTTCTGCTTGTGTAGAAAGGAGCGAATACATTGAGATCAAATACTTTGTTCATCATTTCATCATTTACATCGCCAACTCCGCTGAAATCATCCATAATACCTGCATTATTAACTAATATGTCAAGCTTTCCTGAATCTGAATATGCATACTCAATAAGCTTTTCTGCGTCTTCCTGATTTATCAGATTGCTGCTTACCGGAATTATCTTTCCCTCAAAGTCTTTTGTTTTCTCAGCAAGTTCTTCGAGCTTCTCAAGTCTTCTTGCTGCAGCATACACTACTGCGCCTTCTCTTGCAAAGACATATGCTATCTCTCTTCCCATACCTGAACTGGCACCTGTTACTACAGCGACTTTACCTTTAAGTTTCATAAGAGTCTCCTTTTTTTATACAGAATTTAAAATTTATATACCCTGTTTGTGTTGCACTAAACGGAAGAGTAAATTATTAGCTTAAGTATCTATAATGATTTGAGTATCTGGGTATTAAAATATAAGCAAGATAATACATATATTCAGCAGTTTTGTATGTTACAGGAGGAGCTATGGAAATTATAATAAAGAGATTCAGGGAATTGACCGCAAAAGAGCTGTATGAGATCCTCAGAGCCAGAGCGCAGGTGTTTATTATTGAACAGAGCTGCCTCTATCAGGATGTCGATGGAAAGGATTATCATGCGCACCATTTATTCATGCTTGATGATGATCGAGTGGTAGGCTATCTTCGCATACTGGACAGAGGTATATCATATGATGAGGTTTCAATAGGAAGGGTAATGGTTGATTCGCAATACAGAGGGAATGGACTTGCGGGAAATCTTATGAAAAGTGCGATTGACTTTATAGAGCATAGCATGAATGAAAGAAAAATAAGAATTTCAGCTCAGTCATATCTTACTGATTTCTATAAAAATCTGGGATTTAAGATAGAATCTGAAGAATATCTGGAGGATTTGATACCGCACATTGAAATGCTGTACTGCAAGAAATAAGGGGGAATGAAGATGCACAATCATAAAATGGAATATGGAATGATAAAGATTATTACTTCATTAAGCTATGCATTGATGATTGTGACAAATATTTCTGCAAATCTTATACCGATTAATGGAGTGAGGACATCAGAGATATCAGACTCATATGAAAATCTTTTTACGCCTGCAGGGTTTACATTTTCAATATGGGGATTGATATATTTCCTGCTTGCACTTCATATTTTTATGAATATGGATTGTTTAAGAGAATATCTGACAAGGTAAACATAAGGCTGGTTAAGAAGCTGGCGATACCATTTACAATATCGTCAGTTGCAAACGCGGCATGGATAATATCGTGGCATTACAATTTTATTGCTCTTTCTATGATTTTCATGGTAATAATACTTGTATCTCTTCTGTATATAAACAAAGAGATAAGCAAGCGTAATCTGAACAAAAAGCAGATACTTTTCATAAGAATACCTTTCAGTATATATCTGGGCTGGATAACTGTAGCGACAATCGCCAATTTTACGGTACTTCTTGTAAGTGAAGGCTGGGGAGGCTTTGGAATACGCGATGAGACATGGACTGTTTTTGTGATTATTTTAGGTGCTATCATAGGGTTGCTGACTTTAATGAAATACAGTAATATCGAGTATGGAGTTACTCTTATATGGGCGTATTATGGAATATATGCAAGGCACGCTTCTATACAGGAGCTAAACGGAAGCTACCCGATGATAGAATATACAGTTATAATATGTATTGTGCTGATTATCAGCAGCATAATACATGTCAGGATGAAATTCAATAAAAATTGATTTACATCATGTATACAAATTGGTTAATATATATATAATAAATAACTCATACTTCGCACTTCAAAAAGTGCCTATGAACCTTGAAAATTCAATAATATTTGACAAATAAAAAGCATGAAAGCTCCGTTTTTGGTATAATTGAGTTATCAGAAACAATAAATCAAAACCGGAGGTTCATGCTATGAAAATAATAACACAAAAATACGAAATTGATAATACAGTTTCTTCAAGAATATCAAGTTTTTTTAAGACTTACAGGGTAGGTTCCATACTGAAAGCTTCCAATGGCTGTAAATCCAAGGGGATTGCTTCAGTAGCTATTTTTCAGTACATCTTTTCTCTTGTCTTCTTCAACAGAAGCATGTACATGGAGATGATGTCCGAAAAGCGTGTAAATAGCTTCGCTAAGGATTCCGTATATCGATTTGTAAAATCAGCCAATATAAACTGGTTTCGCTTTACGACAATGCTTTCGTCCAGGATTGTAAGCACAACTATCGAGAAACTTACTGATGAAGACCGCATAAATGTTCTAATCGTTGATGATACTATGTTTGAAAGAAACAAGTCTAAGAATGTTGAACTTCTTTCAAAAGTATTCGATCATACAAATTCAAAATTCAGAAGAGGCTTTCGCCTGCTCACGCTAGGCTGGTCTGACGGCAATACATTTCTTCCCGTAAACAGCTGCCTGCTTTCTTCTGAAAATATGAAGAACAGATTCAATGAAGCTGAAAAACTGGACAAGAGAACCTCAGGTCACAAGAGAAGAGTTCTTGCTCAGACAAAAGCTACACTTGTAATGCTTGAGCTGATTAAAGAAGCAATTCAGTATGAAATCCCTGCAAAGCATGTACTTTTTGATACATGGTTCTGCTCACCATCATCCCTGACTTCAATTAAAAGCATGGGACTTGACTCCATAGCAATGACCAAAAAGACACCCAAAATGCATTATCAATACAATGGTGAGATGCTTCCGATCACTGAGATATACAAACAGAATCGCAAACGCAGGGGGCTTTCAAAGTACCTGCTTTCAGTGGATGTCAATGTAGTCAAAGGCGCAGACTCGATTCCGGCAAAGGTTGTATTTGTAAGGAACCGAAATAAGAAGAAAGACTATCTTGCAATCATTTCTACAGACATAACCCTGGATGAAAATGAAATCATCAGAATATATGGCAAAAGATGGGACATAGAAGTATTTTTCAAGATCTGCAAGTCATATCTGAAACTGACTAAAGAATGCCTATCTTTGTCTTATGATGCAATGACAGCTCATGTAGCTGTTGTATTTACAAGGTATATGATGCTTGCTGTTGAAAACAGGACATCTTCCGATAAAAGAACTCTTGGCGAACTTTTCTATCTGATAGCAGATGAAATGGCTGACATAAATTGGATGCAGGCATTTCAAATGCTTATGGATGCATTTTTATCAACTTTAGCAGATAAGCTTTCGCTTACATCAAGTCAGCTGGAGCAATTTATGGATTCTTTCTTTGAGGCACTTCCTTCATCAACGAAAAAGTGTCTTGCTTTGTGTATCTAAGATAGTTGATTCTTGTCAAATATTGAATTTTCAAGGTTCATAGAATAATATTCATGTGCGAAGTATGAGTATATAATATAAAGGTGGTAAGCATGAAAAAGTTAAAAATAATGATAGTCGATGATTCTGCGTTCTCAATTGCAGTCTTAAAAAACCTGCTTGAGTCTGAAGGACATGAAGTTGTCGGCTCTGCTATGAATATAAAGGAGGCTGTAAGGATATCAGGAGAAGTAATGCCGGATCTTATAACTATGGACATGACGCTTCCTGATGGTGATGGTATTGAGTGTTCCAAAAACATACTCAAGCATAATAAAAATGCAAATATAATAGCCGTGAGCTCCATGATGGATGATGAGATAGTTAAAAAGGCAAGGCTTGCAGGAATAAAGGGATATTTACAGAAGCCTGTTGATAAGAGTGAGTTCCATTCTGCCCTGGAAAGCCTTTTTGAGGGTCAGGAGCTTTTTTATATGCTGAATGCGGCATATGAAGGAGCTGTAAGAGAATCGGCCTATAACTACATAAAAAGAGCAGTTGAAGGCAAAGTTGAGTTCTCGGAAAAGTCGTTCTTCGGAGAAACCTGCAGAAAATCTGCTGGGTTTTCAGTTACTGTAGGAATAATAGGAAGACACAGCGGCAGATTTCTTATGGATATTTCGGATGAAACAGCAGCTAAAATCACAAATATAATTTCTGACGAGCTGTATATAGACAATGAAAAAACGGTATCTGTTCTTAATGAGATGGCAAATATAATAGCAGGAAACACATGTTCAATGCTGAACAGCATAAACAGATCCTTCGGGCTAAGGGTTTCTCCACCTACTCTATTTCATGGAAAGGATATAAACATAAATTTCTATGGGATTGATAACCGGTCTTTTGTCATAGACTCCGAAATAGGAGAATTTTATATAAACATGGGATTTAAAATGGAGGATACAAAATGGATCTAAACAACATAAGTCCCTTTATAAAAACAGTATATGATGTGATGCCTCAGCTCGGATTTGAAAATATCACAAGCACTGACATAGAATCAGTAAACAAGAAAATATAATGGATAAGGCAAGTTCTATGAAAATTGCTTCAAAGATGATGATGGGAATGCCTGTCGATACGCTTGATGAAATGGCGAAAAGTGCGATATCAGAGCTTGCAAACATGCTTACCGCAAATTCGGCTACGACACTTTCATGTATGGGCAGGACTGTGGATATTTCGGTTCCCGCACTCGTTGAAGGGATGGACGTAGATATAGCACTCAGCAATGATAAAGTTTACAGATCGGTTGTAAGTGCCGATGATATCTTTATTGAGATCTATGTTGCATTAAGCTGAGAAGCTCGATAAGGCAGTTATTTTGAGAAAAGAAGCAGAAAAATATTTTTAGCAGGTTGATAATATCGTGTATTAGTGGTATTATTGATAATAGTTGTTAATAAGCTATTTATTTTGGAGGTAGTCATGGCATTTAAATGGAAAGACAGTTTAACTACGGGGAATACAGTAATCGACAATCAACATAAGGAGCTTGTGGATGCGGCAAATGAACTTCTGAAAGCATGCTCTGAGGGAAAAGGTAGAGAAGAGATAGTAAAGACGGGAAGATTTCTATTGAACTACACAAAGAAACATTTTGGTGATGAAGAAAAGCTTCAGATGAAAAGCAATTATCCTGATTATGCTAATCACAAGAAGCTTCACGAAAAGCTTGTAGGAGAAGTAAATGCGCTTGTTACAGACCTGGAATCACAGGGGCCGACGGTAGCTCTGGTTGGAAGGATAAATAACCTTATTGCAGGATGGGTTTTTGACCATATCTCCAGAGAAGATGTAAAGGTAGCTGCACACATAAGAAACAGCTGATATTTTTTAATTAAAAGGGAATATTGAATGATTCGAAATGTTGTGATATATTTACAATAATAACAAAATTTGAAATTTAATCAACTGGAGGTAAAGATATGGCATTTAAGTGGAAAGACAGCCTTGCAACAGGAAATATTGCAATTGACGGGCAGCACAAAGAACTTATAGAAGCAGCAAATACGCTTCTTGTTGCTTGCTCAGAAGGAAAAGGCCGTGAGGAAATAAGTAGAACAGGTAAATTTCTTTTAGATTATACTAAAAAGCATTTTGGTGATGAAGAGAGACTTCAGATCAAAAGCAATTATCCAGACTATAACAATCATAAAAAACTTCATGAGTTTTTTGTTCAGGAAGTCAAAAATCTAGTTTCTGACTTAGAAACTCAGGGACCCAATGTAGCTTTAGTCGGACGAATCAACAACCTTATTTCAGGATGGTTCTTCAGTCATATATCCAGAGAAGACGTAAAAGTAGCAGCACATGTAAAAAGCAATTCATAAAAATATTATCAGGACTGATAAGCTCATCGCTTTTCGGTCTTTTTTATTGGAAATGTAACCAAGGTTACTGACACTTACGTCTCAATAACGTAATATATAAATATATTGATTTATATTTAGTTTTGTTATATTATATTCATATTATCAGATATATAATTAATTTATATGAAGGAGAAATTATGTCATTTACATCAATCTTGTATTTTACAGCTGTTATAGGGCTTGGAATTTCTTTCTATAAAGACAGGGAGAAAACGAAGATAGCGCTTAAAAAATCATGGAAATCATTTGAAAACATATTGCCTCAGTTTTTATCCATTCTCTTAATCATAGGACTGGCTCTGTCATATCTCAGCCCTGAGAATATCTCGAGCCTAATAGGTTCAAGCTCAGGATGGTATGGGACAATTACTGCTGCCCTGTTGGGATCAGTTACTCTGATTCCGGGATTTATAGCCTTTCCACTCGCATCTGCGCTGCTTAAAAATGGTGCCGGTTACATGCAGATTGCAGCCTTTGTATCAACGCTCATGATGGTTGGAATAGTTACGGTACCAATGGAAATTAAGATCTTTGGCAAAAAAGCAACGTTGATAAGAAACATTTCTGCATTTGCTTTTTCCATAATTGTTGCAATAGTAATAGGAGCTATATTATGATAAATTTAATAAAAAGATATAAATTTTCGATACTGCTTATCATGCTTACTTTTATAATATACCTTGCAGATTCTGCTAAAGGAGCAATGATACTGAGCATAACAGGCAGTAATATTAAAGAGATGATCTCGGTTATACCTCCAATATTTATCCTGTTAGGGCTTCTTGATGTCTGGGTTGACAGAAGCACGATGATAAGATTAACTGGAAAAGGGTCAGGATTCAAAGGTATACTGATTTCATTTCTACTGGGGAGTGCAGCTGCAGGACCACTGTATGCGTCATTTCCGGTAGCTGCTCTGATGATCAGGAAGGGCAGCAGCCTCTTTAATGTTCTGATATTTGTTGGTGCCTGGTCAACCACCAAAATTCCGCTGCTTACATTTGAGGCGGCAAGCATTGGAATAAATTTCATGGCAATTAGATTAGTATTGAGTATTATGGGTATATTCATGATAGCTGCAATAACAGACAAAATATTAACGAATGATCAGAAATCAGAAATAGTAGAACTTAACAGTAAAACAAATGAATAGTTAGATTTAGAAAATGGCTTTAGTTCATCAACAGTGAATTAAAGCCATTTTTAAAAAACAAAAATTATATTAAGAATTAATTAAAGGAGCTTGAATTATGCTGAACATAAAAGAATACCTGCACAGAATTGATATATTCAAGGATCGCGATGAAAGCACTCTTGACTTTCTGGCGTTATCGGCAGGTGTAAGAAGCTACATAAAGAACGAACATATTTTTATTGACCGGGAAGAGGTCGGTAATTTCTACTTTGTAATAAGAGGAAAGGCGGCGCTCTACAAGCTGAACAGCCGTCATGAGAAGAAAGTAATATTCATATATGGCAGTGGGGCGTTTCTTAATGAGGTTATGATTCAGGATAAATTTGCATCTATAAACTGTGAACTTCTAACTGACAGCAGCATACTTATAATTCCGAAGAGCATTATGCTGCTTGCCATGAGTCGGGATTTCGATCTCTCAAAGGCTGTAATGGACTCTATGGCTCTAAAGATAAGGAGACTGTATCACCAGATGAAAAACACGTCTAATACTGTAAGGCTGGACAAGCAGATTGCAGCAAAGCTGTGGAAGCTGTCTGCAGACCATGGGAGACAATGTGATGAAGGAACGATGATTGACTTTGACATGAGCATAACTTATCTTGCAGACCTTGTTGGCTCAAAAAGAGAAACCGTATCAAGATATGTAAAGCTCTTAAGCGATAATGATCTTATAGTTGTCCGTAAGAACAGATTTATAATTAAAAATAGAGAGAATTTGTTAAGATATTTTCAGGAATCGTGATTTTAATCACAACAGAGATTCTGTATGGCTGTTATAATTTTGCTAAATATTAAACAAGGAGGTAGTTATGTTTGCTGAGGAATTTTCTTCAATTACAAATGCAGCAAAGGCAAAATGTGATTTTTTCAAAAAAAATCCATCTGGTTATTTTGTTGCTTCCATGCTGGCCGGACTCTATGTTGGCCTGGGGATTGCACTTATATTCAATGTAGGGGGACTGTTGTCAGGTCAGCCACATGCAAAAATCATCATGGGAATATCTTTTGGAATAGCGCTGAGCCTTGTCATAATGGCTGGTTCTGAGCTTTTTACGGGCAATAACCTTGTACTGACCGCTGGGGCCATGTCAGGAATGATTAAGTGGTCACAGGTATTTAAGCTGTGGATTGTATGCTACATAGGAAACTGGATTGGTTCGATAATAATGGCTCTGTTATTTTATGCAGCAGGCTTTGCACAGGGACCGACAGGAGAGTTTATTGCTTCAGCATCTGCGGCAAAAATGAGCATACCCTTCATTCCTCTTTTTTTAAGAGGACTGTTATGCAATATTCTGGTTTGCCTTGCAGTATGGTGCAGCTTTAAATGCAAGAGCGAAAGTGGAAAACTCATTATAATATTCTGGTGTCTGTATGCATTTATTACATCCGGGTATGAGCACAGCATAGCAAATATGACACTCCTTACAATATCGCTGCTGGCCCCTTTTGAATCTGCTGTGAGTTTTTCTGGATACATGTATAACATATTGACTGTATCTCTTGGCAACATGGCAGGAGGGATACTGTTTGTAGCGATTCCATATTATTTGATATCAAAAAAGAAAGAGGTATAGGTATGGGTTATAAATTAAGCAGTTCGGGTATGAACTCCGTACTGAGTGAACTGAGCAGGGAATACAGAATATTTGCTCCTAAAAGCTTTGAGGGAATGGGACATTTTTCCGATACGGATTTAATTCGTTATGGAGAGATAAAAAGCATAGATGAAATAGTATTAGACAAAAAATCGCAGTTTTCCTTTAAGGAAATTGTTTTTCCGGTTTCAGAAACACTTTTTTATTTTACTGAAAATCAGGTAAAGTCTGCTGAGGAAGAACAGAAAAAGACAATTGTGTTTTTAAGAAGCTGTGATCTTCATTCTTTAAGAAGACTGGATGATATGTATCTTTCAAACGGACCTGAAGACTTTTATTACAAAAGGCTTAGAGACAAGGTTAAATTTGCTCTGATCGGATGCAGGGAATCTTTTGAGAACTGTTTCTGCGTAGACATGGAGACAAGCAAATCAGAAAATTATAGCTTCAGTCTTGATATGAGAGATGGAGACTATCATGTTGACTGCAGAGAGTCAGAATGGGCAGAGATTTTTAAAGTCTGTTCATCTGAAGAAATTGAGGTAATACCGGATTATGTGACAGAGAATAAGGTGAGAGTAAGTATACCGGAAAATCTGGGTATTGAAGTCTCAAAAAGCAGCATGTGGGATGAATATGACAGCCGCTGCATAGATTGTGGAAGATGCAATTTCGTCTGTCCTACCTGTACCTGCTTTACCATGCAGGATATTTTCTACACAGATAACGGAAAAGTCGGAGAACGAAGGAGAGTATGGGCGTCATGCATGGTAGATGGATTCACTGACGTTGCAGGAGGAGGGAGCTACAGGCAGAAAAATGGTCAGAGGATGAGATTCAAGGTGCTCCACAAGGTTCTTGACTACAAACAGAGAAATGGATATCACATGTGTACCGGATGCGGAAGGTGCGATGATGTATGTCCGGAATATATTTCATTCTCTAATACTATAAACAAGCTTGAAGCAGCCATGAAGGAGGTAACTGGAGATGGAAAATAACTATGTGCCATTTTCATCAGAAATAAAAGAAATAATAAAACATACGGATATTGAATATACATTCAGGATGGCGTTTGAGGGAGATGTAAAGCCGGGTCAGTTTTTTGAGGTATCAATACCAAAATATGGAGAAGCGCCAATATCTGTCAGCGGAATAGGTGAAGGTACGGTAGATCTGACAATAAGAAAAGTTGGAAAGGTTACGAATGAAGTATTTGAGCTTTATGAAGGCCAGCATTTCTTCATGAGAGGCCCATATGGAAACGGGTTTGACGTAAATCTATACAAAGGGAAAGAGCTTGTGGTTATTGCGGGTGGAACAGGCGTATCGCCCGTAAGAGGAGTTGTAGATTATTTCAGCAAAAATATAGCCGAGCTTAAGGGAATGACTCTCATAGCAGGCTTTAAGACTCCTAATGACATCTTGTTCCTCGAGGATTTTGGCAGCTGGAAAAAGAACATGAACGTAATACTTACAGTGGACTGCGCAGAAGATAATACATCATGTCAGATTGGTCTTGTCACGCAGTATATACCTAAGCTCGAAATAAAGGATCTTGAGAATGCGAATGCAATTGTAGTAGGGCCTCCGGCAATGATGAGATTCTCTGCGCAGGGTCTTCTGGATTACGGATTCAAAGAAGAAAACATATGGATATCCCAGGAAAGAAAGATGTGCTGTGGAGTTGGAAAGTGTGGACACTGTAAAATAGGCGATGTATACGTATGTCTTGAAGGTCCGGTGTTCAACTATACTAAAGGCAAGACTTTGATAGATTAGAAAAGGATGAGGGATATGGATATAAATACTAAGAAACTAAAAAAGAATGCATTCAGAATAACCAAGCACAGAGGTATAACTGCGTCAAGGATAAGAGTGCCAGGAGGGCATCTTGATGCAAAGTATCTGTCCGCGATTCAAAACATAGCTCAGACATACGGTAATGGAACAGTTCATATAACAAGCAGACAGGGCTTTGAGATACCAGGCATAAAATTTGAAGACATGCCTGAGGTGAATGAGCTTCTCCAGCCCATAATTGAAGGGCTGGATATAAATCAGGTTGAGCCGGGCACGGGGTACTCTGCTGCAGGAACGAGAAATGTAACTGCCTGTATAGGAAACAGAGTATGTCCTTATGCATGCTACGATACATCTGCATTTGCTCAGCGCATAGAAAAAGCTATATTTCCTAATGATCTTCATTTCAAGATTGCGCTTACAGGATGTCCAAATGACTGTGCAAAGGTTCGCATGCACGATTTTGGTATCATGGGCATGACTGAACCTCAGTTTGATCCAGACAGATGCATCAGCTGCGGCGCATGCGTAAAAGTATGTAAGAAAAAATCAGTTGAAGCACTGGAAACTGTTAATTTCAGGCCAAGAAGAAATGAATCGAAATGCATTGGATGTGGAGAGTGTGTACTCAGCTGTCCTAATTCGGCATGGACAAGAAGTGAAGAAAAATATTACAGATTTACGCTCATGGGAAGAACGGGAAAGAAAAATCCAAGACTGGGTGAAGATTTCATAAAATGGGCAGATGAATCAAGTATAACGAGGATAATCCTCAATACCTATGACTATGTTACCGAGTACATTGATAAGGAAGCACCGGGAGGAAAAGAGCATATAGGATATATAATAGACAGAACTGGATTTGAAGAATACAGAAAATGGGCTCTTAAAGGAGTGCAGCTCTCTGAGAAGGCACAGGTAAGCTCTCCAGTGTACTGGAAAGGCATAAAATATTAATTATTTTACAATTTAAAACTGATTTCATTAAAAAATTATTATAAAAAAATAGATTTGTAACATTGGTTACAGATTTATTTTTTTGCAGATGATATTATGTATTCAAGATAAGTTTGCTAAAAACTTAATTCACACGATTACAAAAAAATATTATAAATCTAAAGGAGAACAACATGGAAAATTTAATGTTTTGCTATCAGTGCCAGGAAACAGCTGGATGCACAGGGTGTACAAAAATGGGAGTATGCGGAAAGAACCCTCAGGTAGCTGCAATGCAGGATCTTCTTGTATGGGCAAGCAAGGGAATATCTGAAATAACTACAAGACTCAGAAAAGAAGGCAAGGAAGTTTCTAAAGATGTGAACCACCTTATAACTCTAAATCTTTTCACTACAATCACAAACGCAAACTTTGATGACGAAGCAATAGTTGCAAAGATTCAGGAAACTTTAGATGCAAGAAACGAATTACTTAACCTGCTTGACGACAAGACTGGGCTTTCAGAAGCTGCTACATGGAATGCTGACAAGAGCGAGTGGGATGCAAAAGCAAGAACGGTAGGCGTACTTTCTACAGAGAATGAAGATGTCCGTTCACTTAGAGAACTTGTAACATATGGATTAAAGGGACTTTCAGCATATTCAAAGCATGCTAATGTACTCAGAGAAGATGATGCAGAAGTAGATGCATTCCTTCAGAGAGCTCTTGCAGCAACACTTGATGATACTCTGTCAGCTGATGATCTTGTTGCGCTTACACTTGAAACAGGAAAATACGGAGTTTCAGGAATGGCTATGCTTGATAAGGCAAACACTTCGACATACGGAAATCCTGAGGTTACAAGCGTAAACATAGGAGTAGGAAAAAATCCTGGAATACTTGTTTCAGGCCATGACCTCAGAGACCTTGAGATGCTTCTTGAGCAGACTGAGGGAACAGGAGTTGATGTTTATACCCACAGCGAAATGCTTCCAGCTCATTACTATCCTGCATTCAAGAAATACTCTCATTTTGTTGGAAACTACGGAAATGCATGGTGGAAACAAAAAGAAGAGTTTGAATCATTCAATGGACCAATACTGATGACAACAAACTGTATAGTGCCACCAAAAGACAGCTACAAGGACCGTCTGTTCACTACAGGAGCTTCAGGATTCCCTGGATGTGCTCATATACCAGGAGAAATCGGAGATCAGAAAGATTTCTCAGCAATAATCGAGCTTGCAAAGAAATGTGACTCACCGGTTGAAATTGAGACTGGATCAATTGTTGGCGGATTTGCTCATGCACAGGTTCTTGCACTTGCAGATAAGGTTGTAGATGCTGTTAAGACAGGGGCAATAAAGAAATTCGTAGTAATGGCAGGATGTGACGGAAGAGCTAAATCAAGAAACTACTATACAGATTTTGCACAGGCGCTTCCTAAAGACGCAGTAATCCTTACGGCTGGTTGTGCAAAATACAAATACAACAAGCTTAATCTCGGAGATATCGGCGGAATACCAAGAGTGCTTGATGCAGGACAGTGCAACGATTCATACTCACTTGCAGTAATCGCTCTCAAGCTGAAAGAAGTATTTGGACTTGAGGATATAAATGATCTGCCTATAGCATACAACATAGCATGGTATGAGCAGAAAGCGGTCATAGTTCTTCTTGCGCTGCTGTACCTTGGAGTGAAGAACATCCATCTTGGACCAACTCTTCCTGCATTCCTTTCACCAAATGTTGCAAAAGTACTTGTTGAAAACTTTGGTATTGCTGGAATCGGAACAGTAGAAGACGACATAAACCTATTCTTCGGAGAGCAGAAATAATCATATACAGCAAATTTAAAAAACAGGACTTGTTCCTGTTTTTTTGTTACATAAAACTGATATATTTTTAATAATAATCACATAGGGTATATATAAGCTAAAATATATGAAAGGTGGTCTGTGTATGCCTAAAATGTCTAATATTGAAATTCTTCAAAGGCGCGATCAGCCGACACTGGTAATAAGAAAAACTGTAAAAGTAGACGACCTGCCGGGTGTTATAGGCTATTGCTATGAAGAAATCGAAAAATATCTCAAGGATATCGAAGTTTATGTTGAGGATGTTCCATTTGTTGCCTATCACAACATGGATATGCAGCATCTGGATGTTGAGATAGGCTTTCCTGTATCTCAGAAAATACCGGAAAAGGGCGAAATCAAGCCGGGTGTAATCAAAGCCGGTAAAGTAATTTTCTGTATGTACAGAGGTCCATATTCAGAAATGACGGGAACTTACAATGAAATGGCTGAGTGGCTTGAAAACAGCGGACTCAAGTCGGAGGGAACGGTGTATGAGTATTACTACAATGGTCCTGGTTTTCCTGAAAACGAATTTTTAACAAAGATTGTCATGCCGCTTGCATGATCAGAAATGAGGTAAATTTATGTTCTGTACAAATTGCGGAAGCTCGCTTCCGGAGGGATCGAAATTCTGTACAAACTGTGGAAGCAAGCTTCAGGGGGATATTGTCCTTGAATCAATGAAATTCAAAAAAGCCGCAGATGAAATAGAATACACATTGCACGGAGATGACATGCAGCTTGTTGAAATAACGCTTGACCCTGGGGAAAGCGTGATTTCGGAATCAGGCGCGATGACTTACATGAATGCAGATATTACTATGGAGACAATACTTGGTGATGGCAGCATAAAAGATAAGCAGGACACTCTCATGAATAAGCTCACAGGAGCGGGAAAGAGAGCTCTGACAGGAGAGAGCATATTCATGACGCTTTTTACAAACTCGGGGAAAAACAGGTCTTTTGTAGCTTTTGCAGCCCAATATCCTGGCAAGATAATCCCTGTAGAGCTTAAGGAGTTTGGCGGCAGGCTGATATGCCAGAAAAGAGCATTTCTATGTGCGGCACGAGGTGTAGAAGTGGACATTTTCTTTCAGAAAAAAATCGGAGTAGGACTGTTTGGCGGAGAGGGATTTATAATGCAGAAGCTTTCAGGTGACGGGCTTGTTTTCCTTCACGCGGGCGGAACTATAATCAAAAAGGAACTCTCTGATACAGACATGCTGAGGATTGATACAGGATGCCTTGTTGCAATAACCGAATCGGTTTCCTATGATGTGGAATTTGCCGGAGATATAAAAAGCGGAGTTTTTGGAGGCGAGGGAATATTCATGGCAACGCTGAAGGGACCAGGTACAGTGTGGCTTCAATCTCTTCCTTTCAGCAGAATGGCTGATGAAATAAATAAGGCAAGAGGTGGAGGAAAAGGTGAAAATAAAGGCATAAACAATCCTCTTGGCGAAGTCACAGGTGGTCTCAGTGATGCTCTTGGCGGGCTCTTCAAGGTTTAGTTCATTCTGGTAGTTCTGATTTGATTAAACTGAAGAAATAAGGGTAAAATATTAATGGAAAGCTGTGTTTAAAGAAAGAGGTGATAATCATGCTAGGTCTTGTTCCTATGAACCGAAGGAAAAATGATCTTCTTATGTCAGACTTTAACAATTTCGACAACATGCTTGATGATTTTTTTGATGACAGATGGTGGAAAAAAAGAGGTATCATTGCAGAAACCTTCAGAATGGATGTACAGGAAAATGAAAATGATTATTTTGTAGAAGCCGAGCTTCCTGGAGTTAAGAAAGAAGAGATAGAAGTTAAGATGGACCATGGAAGGCTTCAGATATCAATCGAGAGAGAGGAATCCACTGAAGATAGCAAGAAGAACTACATTCACAGAGAAAGAAAGTGCAGTTCGTTGAAAAGAAGCATATACCTTGCAGATGCGGATGAGCAGGGAATCGCTGCAAAGCTTGACAATGGAGTTTTAAGCCTTACGATACCTAAGAAGAAAGCCGAGGACAGATCCAAAAAGATAGATATTCTATAGCAAAATAGCAAAGGAAAAAGCTGTATGTGAAATTACAGCTTTTTCCTTTTTTTAGGTTATATTATCTTAATTCATATTAAGAAAGAAACAGTTTGATATCATCCTCTGCAGTTCCGATTCCGGCAATACCAAATTTTTCAACCAGTACTTTTGCTACGTTTGGAGAAAGAAATCCTGGAAGAGTAGGTCCAAGATGGATGTTCTTAACTCCTAGGTATAGAAGCGCTAGAAGAACTATGACTGCCTTCTGCTCATACCATGCTATGTTGTATGCTATAGGCAGATCATTCACATCATCAAGTCCGAATACTTCCTTGAGCTTGAGCGCGATGACTGCAAGTGAGTAGGAGTCGTTGCACTGACCGGCGTCTAGTACTCTTGGGATTCCACCGATGTCTCCAAGGTTAAGCTTGTTGTAACGGTATTTTGCGCATCCAGCGGTTAGGATTACTGTGTCCTGTGGAAGTTTTTCAGCAAACTCAGTATAGTATTCTCTTGACTTCATTCTGCCATCACATCCAGCCATAACAAAGAATTTCTTTATTGCGCCGGATTTAACAGCATCAACCACCTTGTCTGCAAGAGCAAACACCTGATTATGAGCAAATCCGCCCACGATTGATCCAGATTCGATTTCTGTTGGTGATGGACATGACTTGGCCATTTCGATTATAGCTGAAAAGTCCTTTTTGCCATTTTCATCTGCCTCGATATGCATGCTTCCTGGATATCCAGCTGCACCGGTTGTGAATATACGATCTCTGATTTCTTCTTTTTTAGGAGGGACTATACAGTTTGTAGTGAAAAGAACTGGTCCATTGAAAGTCTCGAACTCAGTAACCTGTCTCCACCATGAGCCTCCATAGTTTCCGGCAAAGTTGTCATATTTCTTGAAGGCAGGATAGTAGTGAGCAGGAAGCATCTCGCTGTGAGTGTATACATCTACGCCAGTTCCTTTTGTCTGATCAAGCAGCATCTCGAGATCAGTAAGGTCATGGCCTGATATAAGAATAGCCGGATTGCTTCTTACGCCTATGTTAACATTTGTTATTTCAGGATTTCCGTACTTGGAAGTATTTGCCTCGTCCAGAAGTGCCATTGCACTTACTCCGAACTGTCCAGTTTTGAGTGTAAGAGCAACAAGGTCATCTGCTGAAAGAGTATCGTCGAGTGTTGCAGCAAGAGCCTCATAAATGAATGCACTTATTTCAGGGTTTTCCTTTCCTGCATTAAGCGCATGGTGTGTATAGGCAGCCATACCCTTAAGTCCGTAGATTATCATTTCTCTGAGTGAACGGACATCTTCATTTTCTGTAGAAAGCACTCCGACCTTGGAAGCTTTTTCTACCATAGATGCCCTGTCAGTCACTTCAAACATCGCAGCATCGCCAAATTCAGCTGGGCCGGACTTGGATCTGAGATCGTTTCTTAGCGCGATCACGTGATTTATCTGCTTTTCTATTGCAGCTTCATCAAAGTTGGCATTTGTGATTGTAATGAAAAGACTCTTAAGTACTTCATGATTGATTTCTGAAATAGAATTAACATCAACATTTCCCTTTATTACTATTTCTGATATTCCTTTGTTTGCATAGATAAGTAAATCCTGCAGCTTGGCTACTTCTTCATTTTTACCGCATACACCTCTGACTTCGCAACCTGTGCCTTTTGCAGTTTCCTGGCATTGATAACAAAACATGCTCATTTTAAGTCCTCCTTAGCAATATGAAAAATGAAAACACTTAAGTGCTTTTTAATCACACTTTTCATAATTATACCACATTCGTCATGTTAGTAAACAAACAATTTTGAAATATAATGAATTGAATATTAAATATGGCATATGACTGTTTTGAGCTTGGTTCACACTGATTTCAGATATAGAAGTAAGATATACCATATATAATTAAAAACTATAGCAAAATTCTCATTCAATGCCTTGGTTCTCTTACTTATGTATTATAATAGTTATGCTTCAGGATGCTCATGATTAGCAAAAGCAGACGGTCATGGCGCAAAAACCTGAAAAATAATTAGAGAGTGAGAAGGGAAAGAGATATGGAAATTAAATTAATGCCGAAGGATTTTGAGGAATATGCTGAGGCGAGACGAAACGGATTTATGAAAGCGAAAAAAATCAAGGAAGATGGAGGCAAGATTGCAGGGATATTCTGTGCGTTTACGCCTCTGGAGATCATAGAAGCATCCGGAGCTATGCCAGTAAGCCTGTGTGGTTCAAGTGAGGAGCCTATTATTGATGCAGAGGCACATTTACCTAAAAATATATGTCCTATGGTAAAATCAAGCTATGGTTTTGCAATAACAGATAAATGTCCGTATACATATTTTTCGGACATAATAATAGGGGAGACTACTTGTGATGCCAAGAAAAAGATGTTCGAGCTTATGGGCAAAACAAAGAATCTTCATGTAATGCATCTACCTCAATCTGTTGAAAGAGAAAGTTCGTGGAGCATGTGGGCTGAGGAAGTTGAGCTTCTGAGAAAAAGGCTCGAGAATGAGTTTGATATAGAAATTACGGATCAGATGCTGAGAGAAAATGTAAAAGACAGAAATGAATACAGGAAACTTCATCTGGAATTTCTTGAACTGGGAAAGCTTGTTCCTCCGCCTCTTAAAGGCATAGATATGGGTACTGTGCTGGACGGGCTTAATTACGAGTTTGATATGGAGGGTAAGTGTGAGAAGCTGAGATCGCTTATTGACAATACAGTTGAATCATACAACCAGGGATTAAGACCGGTATCTCCGGATGCAAAAAGAATACTCATTACTGGCTGTCCTATGGGAGGAGTAATTGAGAAGACTGTAGGATTCATCGATGAAGAAGGCGGCGCTGTAGTATGCTTTGAAAACTGCGGCGGCGTAAAGAATGCAGGAAAATTGATTGACGCGGATTCCCATGATATTGTAAAAGCGATTGCGGATCGCTATCTGTCTATCGGATGTTCGGTAATAAGCCCAAATACAAATCGTATGAATCATATTGAGGAACTGATTGAGGAATATAGTATTGACGGTGTAGTGGAGATAATACTGCAGGCATGTCATACCTACAATATTGAATCTGAGATAACGAAAAGCATATCGAATTCTCTTGGCGTACCTCATATCAGGATAGAAACAGATTACAGCTCATCTGATGAGGGTCAGCTGAGAACCAGGCTGGCTGCGTTTATTGAAATGCTCTAAGGCAAGAGATCTGGGATATTAATATAAGTCAATCCTATTTCATTAATAAAACATTTCTATTTGTGTATTTGAATATTATGTCTTACAATTGTCATTGTTGTGAATAAAATTAATACATAAGAGGAGAATTTGAAATGAAAATGAAACGAATGATCAGTTTTATCATCAGCTGTATTATGATGCTTTCAGTTGCAGGATGCAGCAACAGCGACCAGAGCTCAGACGAAGGTACAGACAGCTACAAAATAGGAATAGTGACACCGTCTCTTTCATCAAGCGAAGATGAATTCAGAGCCGGAGAGAATATGGTAGCAAAATATCCGGGTATCGTTGAACATGTAGTGCTTCCTGAAGACTTCAATGTTGAAATTGAAACTGCCATAAGTCAGATTACCAGTCTTGCTGATGATCCTTCTATGAAGGCGATAGTTGTAGTCTCAGGACAGTCAGGACTTCTTCCTGCACTTCAGAAGGTTAAGGAGAAAAACAGTGAAATAATTACAGTGACTGCTCCTATCTGGGATGACCCTGACATGATGTCAGAATATATAGACATAAACCTGGATACTGACTGGGCAAGAAGAGGTCAGACCATAGTTGAAAAGTCAGCTGAAATGGGAGCAAAAACATTCATACATTACTCTTTCCCTACTCATCTGGCAAAAGAGTCAATATCAAAGCGTAAAGAAATGATGAAAGAAACTTGTGACAAGCTTGGTCTGGAGTTTGTTGAGGTAGTGACTCCGGATCCACAGGCGGGAGATGGTGTGGCAGCAATGCAGCAGTTTCTGAGAGAGGATATTCCCAGACAGATTGAGAAATATGGTCCGGATACAAATATCTTTGGAAGCAACTGCCCAATGTATGATGTAATAATTGACGAAGCGCTCAAGCTTAAATTCATTGTTGCTGAGCAGTGCTGTCCTACGCCTACGCAGGCATTTCCAACTGTAATGAACCTCGAGATTTCAGAAGAAGACGCAGGTAATTTCGAAAAAATAAATGAGATGATAACGCAAAAAGCAGCTGAAGCGGGTATGACTGGAAGACTTTCAGGATGGCCAATTCCAGCTACTATATTCCTTCCTGAATTTGCAGTAGAGCTTTCTAAGAAAATGATTGATAATTCGCTTAAGCCGGAAGATGTTCTCAGTACAGAATACCTTAATGGCTTTGCAACGGAGATATTTGGAGTGGGTGCAGATTTCCAGGATTATTTTAAAGATTCAACGAAGGATGGACAGAAGCATAATTATTATATGATGATAATGGATTCGATATTCTATTAACAAAATATCGGAAGTATACAACAGATGGCAGAGCCCAAAAGGCTTTGCTGTCTTTTTTTAGGAATAATTAAATATGGAGGTCAAGTTGTTAAGAATAACTGATTTATCAAAGAAGTACGGAGAACATCATGCGCTTAAACATGTAAGCATTCATGTAAATAAAGGCGAGATTATTGGAATAGTAGGGGAAAATGGTTCTGGCAAAAGTACTCTCTTAAAAACTATATATGGAAGTGAAGAGACAAGAGATTATAAAGGGATGATTTTCCTGGATTCAAAAGAGCTTAAAATAAAGAATCCTTATGAAGCAAATGATTACGGCATTGGAATGGTACATCAGGAGCTATCCCTGATTGATGATATGACTGTAAGTCAGAATATAAAGATAACAAGAGAAAATACTAAGATATTAGGTTATCTGAATTCAAAAAAGGATATCAGGGAAGTGGATGAAATAATCGGCGACTATGGTCTTTCAATCAATTCACGTGATTACATAAAAAATATAAGTCTTAACCTGAAACAGTTTGTTGAGGTTCTCAGAGAAACTGACAAACCTGGATTAAAGCTGCTTATTCTGGACGAAGCGACTGCATCTCTCAATAAAGAGGATTCGCTGATATTGATGGAGATAATCAAAAAAATTGCATCAAAAGGGATATCCGTAATATTTGTTTCACACAAGCTGGATGAGGTCACGGAGCTCTGCAACAGAATAATTGTTCTCAGAGACGGAGTAAAGACGCTTGAAGTATCCTCCTTGCCTTCAAAAGGTTATGACCTTAACGAAATTGTAGATGCTATGATTGGAAGAAAGATAATAAAATCAGAGAGATACGTGAGTAAGAATAACGACAAAGATAAATATCCTGTTATCTCTTTTAAAAACTGCAGCTTCAGCTTTGGAAATGAAAAACTCCAAAATATCAATCTGAAGATATTAAAAGGTGAAATATTTGGAATTACAGGTCTTTCAGGTCATGGGAAATCCATGCTTGGATATGGGGTTATGAAGCTTGGAAAAAACAGGGGATCAGTGTTGTTTGGAAGCAACCAGGACGATATTTCAGGCAGTAATCCAAAAGACTTAATAAGGAGAGGAATAATGTTTCTGCCTGATGAAAGAAAGACCCATGGTCTGATGCTTAATGCTTCTATAGAGAGCAATATAACGACTGCCGCCATAGCGTCAAAATCAATGTTTGTATCGAAATTTACAGGGTTTGTTTCAAAAAATAAAGTTCATGAGCATACAAAGGCCATGATAGAAAGCCTCAATATAAAATGTGAAGGACCAGGTCAGCCGGTTACGAGGTTAAGCGGTGGAAATCAGCAGAAGGTATGTATTGCAAAAGCACTTACAGGAAATCCTGAGCTGGTTTTCATAGGAGAGCCAACCAGAGGAATAGATATTTATTCTAAAGAGGTTATACTCAAAACCATACTGGATCTGAATAAAAGCCATGGGATTACATTTGTAATCGCAAGCAGTGAGATTGAGGAATTGATGAGAGTTTGCGACAGAATAGCGGTTGCTTATGAAAGTGAAATATGCAAAATTTTTGACAATGATGATGATATTTACGAAGAATTAGGCTATGCTATAGCGGGATTAGGGAGGAGTAATGAAAACATTAAAAGCAGATAGAATCATGAATCATTTTCCGACTTTAATTATTTCGTTATATCTGATTATTATGCTTTTATTAGCATTAAAAACAGGGATATCATTTTCGGGGATATTTAATGAATCACTTGTAAAGTGGGGAATGAATGCTATTTTTGTGATATCTCTTATTCCAATGATAAATTGTGGAATCGGCCTGAATTTCGGTATGAGTATTGGCATAAGTGCGGGCATTATCGGAATGTGCATTGCGCTGCAGCTCAATATGTCAGGCTTAACGGGATTAATGGCAGCGGTATTTTTCTCGGCGGTATGTTCTATTGCATTCGGGTATGGATATGCCAGAATCATTAACAGGCTTAAGGGGAAAGAGGATATAGCTTCTGTATTCATTGGATACGCTTTTGTTCCTCTTATGAACATATTCTGGATAATCGCTCCTTTTACAAACAGAAAAATGCTTTATCCCGTAGGTGGTAAAGGATTGAGGCCAAAGATAAATCTTGCTGATAATTTCGGAGGGGTACTGGATTCATTCATGATGATTGGCAATGGAAAGTTTTATATACCTCTGGGGCTGATTGCATTTGTATCAGTAATTGCATTACTAGTACATTTTATTGCAGACACAAAAATGGGAAGAGAAATGAGTGCTGTCCGTGAGAACATAAAATTTGCTTATATTTCTGGGATAGATATCGACAGAACAAGAACAAAAGCCGTAATAATATCAACTTTGATAGCTGCTATAGGCATTTGCGTATACAGCCAGTCATTTGGATTTGTACAGCTGTATGATGGGACGAGAATGATGGTATTTCCTGCAATATCAGCTATACTTATCGGAGGAGGTACAGGAAGGAAATCATCTGTAATAAATGCTGTTGCAGGTACTTATCTTTACCAGATGGTATTTCTGCTTTCTGTACCGGTTGCGAATACACTCCTGGTGCCTGAGCTCGCAGAAATAGTAAGAATGATAATAACAAACAGCATAATTCTATTTGCATTTTTGTGGCAGAGAAAGGGTGTGGTAACACAGTGAAAAATATTAAACCGGAAATTCGTATGATAATTACAGAATATGCTGCGCCCCTGATATTTCTATCAATAGGCATAGCCGGATTTGCTGCAGTAGATATAAGTGGAAAATTCATTATGCATGAAGTCTATCTAAGATTCATAAGGAATGTCATTACGGCAATGGCTCTGATAATACTTATATGGGCCGGAATGGGACTGAATTTCAGCATTGTAGTCGGAGCTATGTGCTCACAGGCTGCTGTAATAAGCGCTGTTGACAAAGGCATAGATGGACAACTGGGCCTTATTTATGTAATCGCAGCTTCTGCAATAATCTCACTGATATTTGGATATATAATTGGAATCATACTCAACAAGGCACGTGGAAAAGAGATGATTGTAAGCATAGTGGTAGGCCTTCTTTCGACCAATATATATCAGCTTATATACATGGTTGGTTATGGTACTATTATAAAACCCGAAAACAGTGAAATTATACTTTCAAGAGGTATAGGAGTAAGGAATATGGTGGATATAAATGCGCTTAAGTCAGTATTTATGTCAAGCCCATTTTCGCACATAGCTGTAATAGTAATGATAGGTTTATTGATTACATTTATTGGAAATTCGAAATTTGGAGTGTGTCTCAGGGCAACGAGGGACAGCATAGAAAAGGCAAGGATTCTAGGAATTGACACGGACAAAGTCAGGATATATGCGATAATATTGTCTACTGTATTTGCCTCAGTCGGGCACTGCATGTTTATGCTTGAAATGGGTAATGTTAATGTCTATACAGGCCATATGAATATTGACGTATTTGCAAGCGCAGCACTTCTAGCCGGTGGAGCGAGTTTGTTTAATGCTGATGTAAGGAATGCTTTTATAGGAGTCATATTGTTCCATTTTGTTTTTGTAATATCTCCTCTGTTCGGAAAAGTTATTTTTAATGATATAGCCATTGGAGAATATTTCAGGAGCTTCATAGCATATGCTGTTATTGTTGTGGTTTTTATAATGAATCTAAAGGATCATACAGAGAACTATCGCCTTTAATATTCTGAATTTTTTTCAAGGAAAACAGTTTTTAATTCACTTTATCTGGATAAATATGATACTATAACTATGTATAACATATTATTGCTGAGGATTCAGCTAATATACAGGAGGATAGACGTGCCAAGACCAACCAAGTTCAGAAGAGTGGAGTTTTTCCCTGAAGATACATACTTTGTTCCATATAATAAGCCAAAATGCGAATTAGAGGAAGTAAGGCTTAAGATAGAAGAGCTTGAAGCCATGAGACTTAAGGATATTGAGGGGCTTAATCAGGAGGAGTGTGCAGAAAAAATGCATATTTCAAGGCAGACGTTTCAGAATATAATTGATAATGCAAGAAAGGTGGTAGCGACTGCACTTACCGAGGGCAAGGCAATAAATATAGGTGGAGGGCATTATACTACAAGAAACTGTGAATTTAAATGCATGGAGTGCGGAGAGATATACGAAATAAAGCAGGAGGATGACCATTTCATATGTCCGCAGTGCAGTTCAGAGGATGTTGGCTGCAGAAAAAGAAATGAAATCTGTGAGAAGTGGTGCAGAGGTAGAAAGTAAGCTTTGATTTATCCAAATATAGCTGGGGGTTAGTCCATGAAAACAGTTGTTATCTACAAATCAAGATATGGTCACACGGAAAAATATGCAAAATGGTTATCAGAAAAGCTCAATGCGGACTTATTTGAGGCCTCTCAAATAAAAGGACTGGATTTTTCACGATATGATAATATTATATACGGAGGAGGTCTGTACGCAGGAAGATGCTGAAATGCTTGAAACTTACGGAGAACAGGTTGATTTTACAGATATAGGATCGCTTGAACTTTTGATTTCATATTTGAAGAGACTTGAAGCTGAATAAGGAGCCGGGGCATGTATAAAATTATTAAAATAGATGATCTTTCTCTGATAAAAGATATGACAGAGAAGCAGGCATATGAAAAAATATCATTAAATACCGTAGAAAGACTTGAATGCCTTGAAGGCTTCGATCTTATTGCTTTCGACTGGTATGATATCTATAATCCGAGGCAGGAGACCACGAGGATAATAATATACTTTACACAGGATAAGATAATATTTATATGCAGAGATGATAATGCAAAATCCATGCTTGATCTTAAGGTAAAAGATCACGCAAGCACAGAAAAGATTCTTTCGTCATTTTTTGTTGAGCTCCTGAAATATGACATGGATAACCTTGAGGATTTAGAGGATCAGATTTTTAAATTTGAAGATCAGCTCCTTACAAACCCCAAGGCTGAAATTGCAAGGGAGATAGTTTCTTTCAGGAGGGTGCTTTCGCTTCTTAAGAGATATTATGAACAGCTCAACAGTATAATTGAAGAGCTCCTTGAAAATGACAATGAACTGATTACGTCTTCGCATATGAAACATTTCAAAGTCCTTGATAATCGCGTCGACAGGCTTTTTTTATCGGTTCTTCACCTTCAGGATTATGTATCTCAGACGCGAGAAGCGTATCAGGCTCAGGTAGATATTGAGCAGAACAGCATTATGAGGACTTTTACAGTAGTCACATCGATTTTTCTTCCTTTGACGCTAATTGTAGGATGGTATGGGATGAATCTGAAGATGCCGGAATTTGAATGGTATTATGGATATCCGTTCGTGATCCTTATATGCATGATTGTATTTTTGGTATGCATTATATATTTCAGGAAGAAAAAATGGATGTAGGAATATAGGTGGGTATTATATATGATCTGGAATCCGTGGCATGGCTGTCACAAAATCAGTGAGGGTTGCAGGAACTGTTATGTTTACAGGATGGATGCAAAATATGAAAAGGACAGCAGCAGAGTAAAACGAAATAGATGCTTCTATGATCTTATAAAAAGAAAAAGAGATGGAAGCTATAAAATTGAAAAAGGTGAAACTGTATATACGTGCTTTACTTCGGATTTTCTGATTGAAGAAGCTGACGAGTGGCGCTCTGAAGCCTGGAATATGATAAGGGAAAGGAGCGACCTGTATTTTGTTTTCATAACGAAAAGAATCGACAGATTCAGAGACTGTATTCCGCAGGACTGGAATGAGGGTTATGATAATGTGACAGTGGGATGCACCTGTGAGAATCAGGAAATGGCAGATTACAGGCTGCCGATATTCAAAGCCTCTCCGATAAAGCACAGGATTATAATATGTGAGCCTCTTCTGGGCCAGATTGATCTCAGAGGATATTCAGACAACGGAATCGAAATGGTAATTGCAGGGGGAGAATCAGGTGAAAATGCCAGAATATGCAGCTATGACTGGGTCTTAAATCTCAGGAAGCAGTGTCTGAATTCAAATACAGGCTTTTATTTCAAGCAGACAGGAGCAAGGTTCATAAAGGATGGAAAGCTGTATAATATTAAGCGAAGCCTTCAGCACTCTCAGGCAAAAAAAGCGAATATCGATATTGAAAACAAGAATCTCCCTTTTGATTTCTAAAGGGAGATTCTTGGGGTTATATTTCATTTTCCCACTCGGCAATAAATTTTTCGAGATCATCCTTCATAACAGGAATCTGAGTATTTATCGCTCCGCAGTGAAGGCATTTGTCATTTTTAAAGCCCTGTTTGGTGCACTTTTCTGTAACTTCCTGCGCACATCCGTAGTTTCCACATTCGGTGCATCTGAAAACCGGATTTTTGCATGGATGCTGCTGTTTTAAGCCATCACATTTTGCAACCAGTGCTTTTTCTTTGTCATTCATTTCGATGTGTCTTTTCTGGTTAAGCCTTCCACCTCTTTCCCATCTTTTGTTGTTCGGAAATACCATTGACATACGAGCCACCCCTCTCTAACTTAGGATCAACCTGAAATATGATTAAAGCTTTTCAACAGATATATACCATAAAATCGGTCAAAGTAATCCTATAATATTGCAAACATGTTTAAACAGAGCGCTATGATGGTAAAAGAAAGTTGTAATTGCAGATGATGGATGTTATTATAAAAAATAAAGGTGTGATGAATGATGAAAATGCTTATAAGTGAAATGGATGCAATAAATATAAGAGAGTCAAGACGTGTCTATCTGGATAAAGAGATAGATATAAGAAAAATGATACATCTGAAGAATTTTATAAAGAGGATCAATGAAGAGTCAGGGCTCAGCCTGGTACTTATAGACGATGGAAGCGCTGCATTTGACAGTCTGACTAAAAGCTACGGTATGTTCAGTGGAGTCAGGGCGCTGGTTTCGCTAAAGGGGGACTCGGAGGATCAATATCTGGATGAAAAAATTGGATATTATGGAGAGAAACTCTTAATTGAAGCCGTAAGGCTGAATCTTGGTACCTGCTGGGTAGGTGGCACCTTTGATGAAAAATCAAAAATATTTGACCGAAAGCCTGGCGATAGATTTATAGGCGTTATTACTATGGGATACTGCAATAATGAAAAATCCTTCAGGGAGAAGATAATATCCGTGGCTGTTCACAGGAAGAACAGAAGCATGAATGAAATATACTATTCTGATACAAAGAACCTTCCCCATAAATTCATTGCTGGCATAAAAGCCATACAAAAAGTGCCTTCCGCAAAAAACAGTCAGCCTGTTAAGCTGAAATACATTAACCACAAAGTGATAATATACGTAAACGAACTCAATGAATTTGATTTTGTTGATCTGGGCATCGCTAAATATCATTTTTATGTTGCAACCGGGACGAATTTTCCTCTGGGAAACTATGCAGAGTGTTTATTACAGGAGTAAAGTATGGATAAAATATATAAAAAGATATTGAGCATAAGCCTTATTTTTGTTTTTTCGACTACCTCATTTTCTCAGGCTTTAGATACTTCAATAAGAAGTTACAGCAACAGTGAGGTTGTTTCTGAATTTTTAGGAGAGCTCGATAACAAAATCAGCAATTATGAAAGACAGCGGATTTCGGCGCTTGTAAGAAGCTGGAAAAATCTTTATGAAAGCAGAATAAGTGCAAAAAAGGCAGAACCTTCAATAAGAGAAGCCCAGGCAATGAAAGAGCTTACCAAAAAGCTTGATGAATATACAGTGAAGTATTATTTTGACGGCAAGTATGAAGTAAATCAGAATTATGGTGATTATCACAACTATGTCATACAGAACATTAAGCATGTCATCTCTGCGTCAGATTACAACAGGCTTTATATATTATGCGAAAAATATGAGCGAGACTACAGCATCACTGACGAACAGGTCCAGAAAATAGTAGATGAGATAAGCATGATTTTAAGGAAGTACCCAAGACTTAACCCTGAACAGCTTCTTAGCCATATACTAGATGGAAGCGAAAACCTGCTTGCGGTATATTCAATAAATGAAAGCAGGCTTGAATATGATGAAATTCCTTATGTTACTCTTGAAGAGAAGGACGTAAGAATTAAGAAGGACTTTCCTGATGTATGGCGGGAGATTCTGTCAATAATACCATATGAGTATTTTCACGGATTTGATGAGTTCATGCTTACATCAGATGGAGAGATGAATAACCTTGGATATGTAAGGAACAACGACTCTACGGGAAGCAGATGGAGTATATCCATTGATCCGGAGGATATATCAGACAAAGATCTTTTTTATGAAACTATAATCCATGAGTATTTTCACTATGTAACGCTTAACGAGACGCAGGTGTCGTATTCGGATGTTCCCAATGTTTATACGTATTATGATCATGAAGTTGTTACAAATATCGATTCATATCTGAATATTTTCAGTATGAGATTCTGGGACCTGCTAAAATATGAGAATAAATTTACGCAGGACAGCTATCTCTTTTATATGAGACACAATCCGGACTTTGTGAGCCGTTATGCATCAACTGATCCTGCTGAAGATATCTGTGAGAGCTTCACGGCTTTTATCCTGAGCGAAAAGCCGGTTGATAACTCAGAGATCGGCCGAAAAATCAGCTTTTTTTATGAATATCCAGAATTTGTAGAGCTGCGACAAATAATTAGAAGCAATATCATAAATTTGGCAGAAGCTGAAGAAAAAGTTGCATAGATAAAGAAAGAACCAGTTTTCATATGAATTCTGGTTCTTTCTTTATGTTTTACTGTTCAGCCAAAAGATTGCTATATTCTTTGTTTTTTTCAAACCATTTTACAGCGTAAGAACATGTTGGAACAGCGTGCTTCCCATTTTTTACAAGCTCATCTACCACTGTCTTCATAAGTTCTCCTGCTATTCCCTTACCCTGCAGCGAAGAATCCACGAATGTGCGGTTTATATTTACCGTGGTGTCGTCAATGTCTCTGTAAGTAAGTTCTGCAAGAAGCTTTCCATTTTCATCCTCAAAGTATATGCGGTTTTTTTCAATTTTAAAATCCATTTTCGTCCTCCTTGTCAATTTAAAATGTAAAAATAAAAGAAGATCATATAAGAACCAGTTAAGCCTGATGTTTATGAATTAGAGGCATTATAGCGCTGGTAATGATTTTTTCGATATAACTCTTCTCAATTATCCTGCCTGTAATTATAAGCTGGTAGAAAAGCATTGCAGGTCCGATATCAGTAATCATATTCAGGATATCTTCATCAACATCACTTCCAAGAGAAAACTGTATGGCTTTTTTAAGGTTGCAGCAGTTTTTGGATATCGGGTTGAGATTTACAAGTTCTGCAAGCTCTTTATCACGGCTCAGTGAAGTAGCCACCGAGAGCATGACTTTCTGTCGGATTTCGTTGCCTATTCCAAAATACTTTGACAAAAGCTCACAGAGATATTTGCTAAGGTCATCCTCGCATTTAGAGTATTCGACATTGTCTTCACAGGGAGAGATATATGACATGGCATCGGCTACAAGATAAGGCTTTGACTTCCATCTTCTATACAGAGTCGCTTTACCTGCTCCAGCCTTCTGAGCTATGGCTTCTATGGTGACTGACTCATAACCAAATTCAGCAATCAGCTCAAGCGCTGCATTGAGTATAACTGGGTCTCTGGACTTATCGATTGGGCGTCCAGGTTTTAATACTTCTTTGTTCTCACATTTATTATAAATATTCTTCAACTTTACACTCCATATCTAAATTTTATATTATACTGTAAGTATACAACGAATGACATTATTTTTCAAGATAATTAGACAGATGCGTTTCAAAACTATTGCGTTTCGTAAATGACTGTGATATAATTTTAATATAACAAGGAGGATTTTATGTTATTTAAAGAAATCAGCATTGATGCGAAGACAGAACTTGACCCATTTTTTGAAATGGTTGATTATGAGGCCTGTGAATATTGTTTTACTACGCTATTCATGTGGCAGCATGTATATAAGACTCATTACCATATAGACAGTGATTTTGCGATAATAATGGCAGAATATGAGGGCAATGCCTTTTCTATAATGCCACTTGCAAAAAAAGAGAACCTTCTCAAAGCTGTGGATTATGCCATAGATTATTTTAAGGAAAGCGGAAGCAGGATATATTTCAGGGGTATAACCTCTGATGTTCTTAACCTGCTGAAACAGAATTACCCTGAACGGTTTGTATATACAGAGGAAAGAGACCTCTTTGACTATATTTATGATGGAGAGAGTCTTAGAACTCTTGCGGGCAAGAAAAATCAGAAGAAAAGAAACCATCTGAATTATTTTCTCAAAGAATATGAAGGAAGATTCAATTACAGGTTACTTGATTCAAAAGACTTTGATGACTGCTTGAAACTCATGGTGACATGGGCAGAGACAAAGGAAGAAAGCGATGAATTTGATGAGGGAATGGATGATGAATCAGAAGGAATCAGGAAGATATTCGAAAATTATGAGATTCTCAGTGACAAGCTTAAGATAGCAGGAGTTTATATTGATGGAAATCTTGAAGCCTTTACGATTGGAGAGATGCTGAACGAAGAAATGGTGCTTGTCCATATAGAAAAAGCAAATCAGGAAATAAGAGGACTCTATCAATTTATAAATCAGCAGTTTATTTTAAATGAATTCCCGGATTCAAAATTTGTAAACAGGGAAGAAGATCTGGGGATAGCTGGACTCAGAAAGGCAAAGCTGTCATATCACCCATTGAGATTTGTTGAGAAATACAGTGTAAATGAAATATAAATATAAATCTAAATCTGCAACAGTGAGACAATCATTATTCACTGTATGCAGATTTTTTTATTCACTGTATGCAGATTTTTTTATTGACATAAGGATAATATATGATATCATAAAGATATACACCCCCCTGGGGGGTAGTGAGGAGGGTGATCTGATGAATGATGCAAAAAAGCAGGCGATGAGCACGCTGAAAATAGCCAGAGGACAGATAGAAGGAACCATAAGAATGATAGAAGAAGATCGTTACTGCGTAGATATATCAAACCAGATTATTGCGGCGCAGTCATTGCTTAAAAAAGCCAACGTTCAGATTCTGAAGCAGCATATAGAACACTGTGTTGCAGAAGCTTTTGCTGAAGGTAACGGAAAAGATAAGCTTGACGAAGTGATGACAATACTTTCAAAACTTATAGACAGGTAGAAACGGAGGATGTACGGATGAAAAGAGAAATGCTTAAACTTGAGGGAATGCATTGCGCAGCATGTGCAAAATCAATTGAGAAAGCGACAGGAAAACTTGATGGTGTATATAGCTCAAATGTGAATTTTGCTACTGAATATCTCAATATAGACTATGATGAAAACACTCTTGACCGGGAAAAGATAATTTCAACTGTAGCAAAACTTGGGTTTAAAGCTGTATATGAAGAAGTAAGGCATGCAAATGAGGAGCAGTTTTTAAAGAAGAAAGATGAAGAGATTAAGAAATTATGGAGAAAATTTGTCATATCGGCTGTGTTTTCAATACCGCTTCTATATATTTCTATGGGCACTATGTTTGGGCTGGCGGTTCCGAAAATTATATCTCCTGATGTAAATCCGCTGAATTTCGCAGTTATTCAGCTTATTCTGACTCTTCCGGTAATGATATGTGGACGAGATTTTTATGCTGTAGGCTTCAGGTCGCTTATCAAACGAAGTCCCAACATGGATTCGCTTATTGCGATTGGAACATCCGCTGCTTTTCTGTACGGAATCTATGCGGTTGCAATGATATCTTCAGGGGATCATCATTACGTCCACAGCTTATATTTTGAATCTGCTGCGGTGATACTGACACTTATAACTCTTGGAAAATACTTTGAGAATGTCTCAAAGGGAAAAACCTCGGAGGCTATAAAAAAATTAGTTGGGCTTACTCCCAAAACGGCACGGATACTCGTTGATGGCAAAGAAGTTGAAATCGAAGTTAAGGACGTAAGAGAGTCTGATGTTGTTATGGTAAGGCCTGGTGAAAGATTTCCTGTAGATGGAGAAGTTACAGAAGGAAAGACTTCGGTTGATGAATCGATGCTTACCGGCGAAAGTATCCCGGTTGAAAAAAATGTTGGAGATAAGGTTTACGGAGCCAGCATAAATAAGAATGGATTTGTGAGATACAAGGCAACAAGAGTGGGTCAGGACACTGCCATAGCTCAGATAATAAGGCTTGTAGAAGAGGCGCAGGGCTCCAAAGCACCAATTGCGAGACTTGCGGATATAATATCAGGTTATTTCGTCCCTGTAGTTATCGTTCTGGCGCTGTTGTCAGGGCTCGGATGGTATATGGCGGGCGAAGGGGTAAGATTCTCACTTACTATTTTCATATCTGTACTTGTGATAGCCTGTCCGTGCGCTCTTGGACTTGCAACACCTACAGCGATAATGGTAGGCACCGGGAAGGGAGCGGAAAACGGAGTTCTCATAAAAAGTGGCGATGCTCTTGAAACTGCTCATAAAGTAGACACTGTAGTCCTTGATAAGACGGGAACTATAACTCAAGGGAAACCGGTTGTGACCGATATAACAGTTTTTGGAGATTTTGATGAGAACACCATACTTCAGCTTGCTGCATCTGCAGAACATGGATCTGAACATCCACTTGCTGAAGCCATAATAAAGAAAGCTGAAGAGCTGGGCCTTGAACTGAAAAGTTCTCAGGATTTCGACGCTATATCAGGGTTTGGCATAAAAGCTGTAATTGAAGAAAAATCGGTACTGCTCGGCAATATAAAGCTTATGAGAAATAACGATGTGAAGCTGGAAGGGTTTGAATCGGTTTCGGAGAAACTTGCAATTGAGGGAAAAACTCCAATGTACCTTGCAGTAAATCAGAAAATAGCAGGGGTCATTGCAGTTGCTGACACAGTAAAGCCAAACAGCAGAAGAGCCATAGAAAAGCTTACTAGCATGGGAATAAGCGTTGTAATGATAACCGGAGACAACGAAGGAACAGCAAGAGCTATAGCAAAGGAAGTAGGAATAGAAAGGGTGCTTTCGGATGTGCTTCCCGCAGATAAGGCGAATGAGGTTAAGAAGCTTCAGAAGAGTGGAAGCATTGTTGCGATGGCAGGTGATGGGATAAACGATGCTCCGGCACTTGCTCAGGCCGATGTTGGTATAGCTATAGGCTCTGGAACCGATGTTGCCATGGAATCTGCTGATATAGTGCTCATGAGAAGTGATCTCATGGACGTTGCTACGGCCATACAGCTAAGTCAGAGTACTATAAGGAATATAAAGCAGAATTTATTCTGGGCATTTGGATACAATGTAATAGGAATACCTGTTGCCATGGGAATCCTTCATCTTTTCGGAGGTCCTCTCATGAACCCGATGTTTGCCGGAGCGGCAATGAGTCTGAGTTCGGTATCTGTCGTTTCAAATGCGCTTAGACTGAAAAGGTTCAGACCTTATTAAAAAACATGATAGCGATTTACAATAACCTATTGATTATCGATTGGAAATATGATATACTAAATCAGTATGTATAGTTAAATATTTTCCTGTGAAGAGATAAGTAAATATTAAGATTTCCTTATAGAGAACCAAGGATGGTGGAAGCTTGGTAGGATAGAATTTTGAATAGAAACTCTGAGGATGCTTTAATAAATAAAAAGTACGAGTCATTCACGTTATAGAATATAGAGTGGGTATTAAATACCAAGAAGAGTGGTAACACGGGAAAGTCTCGTCTCTTTATATATAAAGAGACGAGTTTTTTTATTTATAAAATGTGATAACTTGAGGAGGTAAAAATGGATTTTAAGAATGAACTTGCAATTATTTTAAATAATTATTTAGAAAATCTTGCCATGGAAGATATATTATCATTAATAGAGATTCCGCCAAATGTGGAAATGGGAGACTATGCATTTCCGTGTTTCAGACTGGCCAAAGAATTCAGAAAATCCCCTAATCAGATAGCTTTGGAGCTTGCTGAGAAAATCGAAAAACCGGAGTTCGTGGGTGAAATAAAAAATCTTGGCGGATATGTTAACTTTTTTCTGAACAAAAATGTATGGGTAAGCGATGTAATCGGAAGCTGCATAGCAGAAGGCGAAGAATTCGGAAAGACGGGATTCGGTCAGAACAGAACCACGATAATCGAGTATTCATCTCCAAATATAGCAAAGCCGTTTCATATAGGACATATAAGAACTACGGTTATAGGTCATTCTCTTCACAGGCTGTATAAATTTATGGGATTCAATACGGTTGCCATAAATCATCTTGGAGATTATGGAACGCAGTTTGGAAAGCTCATAGTAGCTTATAAGGCTTGGGGAGACAGAAGCGTCATTGAAAAGGATCCAATAAATGAGCTTTTGAAGCTTTATATAGAGTTTCATGACAAAGCTGAAGAAAATCCAGAAATGGAAGATCAGGCAAGAGAGTGGTTCAAAAAACTGGAAGATAAGGATCCTGAAGCAACTGAGCTTTGGCAGTGGATAAGAGACGTATCACTAAAGGAGTTCAATAAGGTTTATGAAATGCTCGGTATAGAATATGATTCTTTTGCGGGAGAAAGCTTCTATTCTGACAAGATGCCTTCGGTAATAAAGCAGCTTGAGGAAAAAGGGATACTTCAGGATTCGCAGGGAGCGAAGATAGTGGACCTTGAGGAGCATGGGATGCCGCCAGCGCTCATAATGAAAAAGGATGGATCTACACTATATATAACAAGAGATATAGCGGCAGCGCTATATAGAAAAGAAACATACGATTTCTACAAAAACATATATGTGGTTGGAACCCCTCAGGAGCTTCACTTCAGACAATGGAAAAAAATCGTTGAGCTGATGGGCAATGAATGGGCGAAGGACTGCATACACGTTCAATTCGGAACAGTATCACTGGAAGAAGGAACGCTTTCTACGAGAAAAGGAAGGGTGGTTTTCCTTGAAGATGTCCTCAACAGGGCAATTGAAAAGACTAAGGAAATCATAAAGCAGAAAAACCCGGATCTCGAGAACATAGATAATGTCGCGAAGCAGGTAGGTGTTGGGGCTATTGTTTTCCAGGAACTTTCAAACAGCAGGATAAAGGACTATCAGTTCTCTTGGGAAAGAACTCTCAGCTTTGAGGGCGAAACAGGTCCGTATGTTCAGTATACACATGCGAGATGCTGCTCGATACTGAAAAAATCAGGTTTTGAAGTTACTGGCGATATTGACTACAGTCTGCTCTCAAGTAATGAAGATGTAGTTGAGATAGTAAGAGTGCTTGATTCTTTTGAAAGTGTTCTTCTAAGAGCTCAGGGAAAGAATGAACCTCATCATGTAGCAAGATTCGCTCTTGATCTTTCTCAGGCGTTCAACAAATTCTATCATGACAATCACATACTGAACAGCGAAGAGGATTATAAAAGGGCTTATGTAGCTGTGGTTTCAGCAACAAAAAATGCGCTCAAGAATGCAATGTGGATTCTTGGAATGGAAGCTCCAGAAAAAATGTAGATATGGATAGAAAACGGATTTACCAGAATATCGCAGAATTTGGAAATAAGGATATAGTGTATATGATCACAAGATCATTATTTCCAGTTGAACAAGATCTTGAAGTAAAAGTAGATGCAAGAAGGCTCTCTGACGAGCTGGAGCTCTACAGATACTTTTTGAATAAAGGGAAAGGCAGCATAATGTCGGCGCTAATGCCACTGATATTATCGAACCCAGTCTATGAAAAGGCTGTAAAGAACACATATGATTTGTATGAGCTAATAAGAAAGAAACTTACTCTTAAAAACAGAATTGGAATTAATCTCCTTGTATACCGTGTTTTTTCAATTGAAGATCCGGATATTGTATTTTCAAAGATAAATATGACAGGGGGCACCAGGGAAGAGGAAGTGGAATTTCAAAAAGCTAAGATTGATATAATATTAAATAAAATTTCCATTGAGGATGCTATTATTGATTTTATTGAAGAAAAACAGATAGAAATGAACCTGGGACTGCTTCAAAGATTCGATGAAGATATTATTCATGAAGATGACTATTTATTTAAAATGTCACTTTACTTTCAAAAAATATGCCTTTTCCAGATTAAAAAGAAGCCATATATTGATAAAATCAATATGAGCAAACTGTTCAGTTCAGAGTTGGACAATGTATATACGTCTCCGCTTATAGGGGAGTACGTAATCAAGAGTAAGAAGAATGTTGAAGGAATAACGACAATCGCCTTGAGTGCAAAGATGGGAGAACTTGAGCTCTGTTATAGAAATGCGGACAGAGAGGTATCCTGAATGAACAAGCGTATAGAATATATTGCAAGGTCATTTGCTCTTGAAAGCGTAAAGCCGGGATGGAAAGAACATATTTTTGATGAGCTTAAAGAAAGCTACTTTTTAGATATGTTGACATATCTTGATGGGCAGTACATGAAAAACACAGTATATCCTCCGAAAGAAAAAGTGTTTGAGATTTTTCGGAGAATAGATATTGACGATGCCAAAGTGATTATACTTGGGCAGGATCCATATCATGGAGAAGGGCAGGCCAATGGCATGTGCTTCAGCGTCTCATCAGAGGTCAAAAATCCTCCGTCACTGGTCAACATTTTTAAGGAACTTGAAAACGAGTATGGAGAATCGAGGACTTTGGGCGATCTCTCTGACTGGGTTGAACAAGGCGTGTTACTTTTGAACAGCATACTGACAGTTGAAAAATCAAAGCCTGGCTCACATAGAAATATGGGTTGGGAGAAATTTACAGATAAGATAATCGGTATTCTCAATATGAGAGAAGAACCTCTGGTATTTGTGCTTTGGGGAAATTATGCAATAGACAAAGCTGCTATTGTAGACCAGAACAGACACTGCGTACTCAAGTCCAGCCATCCGAGTCCTTTCTCATGCTACAGGGGATATTTTGGAAATAATCACTTTAGAATGATAAATGATTATCTTATTGAAAACGGAAAAAGTGAAATTAAATGGATATAGTATATCCGAAAGTTGAAAGGAATAATAAATGAATAATTTGAAATTTGAAGATTTAAACTTGTCACCGGAAATGTTAAAGTCAATTAAGGAAAGTGGATATGAGACACCTACAACTATACAGGCTCAGGCTATACCGCTGGGTCTGGATGGAGGCGATTTCATAGGTCAGTCACAGACTGGTACTGGAAAAACTATGGCTTTTTCGATACCTATCGTTGAAAGGATTGATAAATCAGTATTCAAGCCACAGGCTATAATACTATGTCCTACAAGAGAACTGGCAGTACAGGTGTCAAATGAAATCAACAAAATATGCAAGTTCACTAAAGTAAAGGTAACCGCAGTTTACGGTGGAGAAAGCATAGAAAGACAGATCAAGAGCATAAAGCAGGGAGTACAGATAGTTGTCGGAACTCCGGGAAGAGTACTTGATCATATAAGAAGAAAAACTCTCAAGCTTAGCGAAGTAAAGTTTGCAGTGCTGGATGAAGCGGATGAAATGCTTGATATGGGATTCATAGAGGATATCGAAGAAATACTGAAGCAAACTGATGAAGACAGACAGACCATGCTGTTCTCAGCAACTATGCCTGCGGCGATAGCAAATCTTGCCAGAAAATATCTCAGAAACCCTGAAATTATAAAGGTAGCAAGCAAGCAGGTTACTGTAGACAGGATAGTTCAGAAATATATAAAAGTAAGAAATACTGATAAGGCAGAGGTTCTTTCGAGAATCATACAGCTTGAAGACGCTAGAAAATCTATAGTGTTCTGCAATACTAAGAAGATGGTAGATGAGCTGACATATGACATGCAGTCAAGAGGATACTCAGTAGAGGGACTCCATGGAGACATGAAGCAGCAGAAGAGGGATTATGTAATGGACCGCTTTAAACGTGGGAATATTGATATCCTTATTGCTACAGATGTCGCAGCGAGAGGACTTGATATTAAAAATGTCGACGTTGTATTCAACTATGACCTTCCTCAGGAAGATGAGCAGTATGTTCATAGAATAGGAAGAACCGGAAGAGCAGGAAAAGAAGGAAAATCATATTCATTTGTATACGGAAGGGATATTCAAAAACTCAAAAATATCCAGAAGTACGCAAAATGCGAGATAGAAGAAACAATAATACCAAGATATGCTGAAATCAAAGAGAAGGTTCTCAATAATTATATTGAAGATATAAAGAACCGAAATATTCCTGAAGATATAGATGCATATTACGAAGTAGTCGATAAAATAAAGGAATCCGGCATGGATGTTGAGACTTTCCTTGCGCTTGTACTAAAAGAAAATCTTCAGCTGCAGGATAAGGAAAGCATAAACTTTGGAGAATATGACAAGAGACAGCCTGAAAGAGCGCAGAGAAAATCAAAGTCAGGCAAAGTAGAAAAAGGCATGGTAAGATTCCATATCAATGTTGGAAAAAACAGCAAAGTCAGAGTTGCAGACATCGTAGGAGCGGTAGCTGGAGAATGTGAGATTCAGGGCAAGCACATAGGATCAATTGACCTGTTTGACAATTACAGTTTCTTTGAAATACCTTCAAAATATGAGAAGACGGTATTGAAAAACATGAAGAACGTTAAGATCAAAGGTAAGAAAGTTACAGCTCAGCTAAGTAAATAATAAAAATTAAAAGATATTCAATTTTGAAAAATCAGCGGATTTATTAACATCTGCTGATTTTTTTATAAGTATCTCATATTTACATAATTGTAATATTTTCTTTATATAATTGTAACTATTTAATTATAGAATAGGGTATAATTAGAAGACAGGAGGTAAATATAAATGAATAGTTTATTTTTAGGTATCGGAATAGCGCTTATCTTTGCGGAGTTATTCGTACCAGGAGGCGTCTTGGGTACAGTAGGAGCCATAATGGTCATATGGGCACTAACTCTTATGACTGATACCTTTATTGGCCTTTTGCTTGCAATATTGGTAAGCTTTACAATAATAGGGATAATAATATATATCCTTATAAAGATCATTCCAAAGGAAAGGATGAGAAACACTCTTATCTTGTCATCTTCGCTGAACAAAGATGAAGGTTATATAAGCAGTAAAGACCTTCAGAGCTATACTGGCAAAGTAGGAATAGCGGAAAGTACCCTGCGGCCTACTGGAAAGGCTAAGATTGAAGGAAGGATACTGGATGTAGTTTCAGAAGACAAGCTTATTGAAAAAGGAAAAATGGTAAAAGTCACTTATGTAGACGGTACGAAAGTTCTCGTCAGAGAAATGGAAGGAGAAAAGTAATGGATTTAGGAATTGTAATAAGTATTTTAATCATACTGCTGCTGCTGGTTTCGCTTCTGAGATTTATACCCGTTGGTCTGTGGATCACGGCTATGTTTTCAGGGGTAAAGATATCGATACTGACACTCGTGGGTATGAACATAAGGAGAGTAAGGCCTACTAACATAGTAAATCCTATGATAAAGGCAACAAAAGCAGGGCTTAATCTAACAATAGACAAGCTGGAGGCTCACTTTCTGGCAGGTGGAGATGTCAACATGGTTGTAAATGCGTTGATAGCTGCTCAGAGAGCGAATATAATGCTTGAATTTGAACAGGCTGCGGCGATAGATCTTGCAGGAAGAGACGTACTTGAAGCTGTAAAAGTTTCGGTTAATCCAAAGGTAATTGAAACTCCTATAATTTCGGCAGTGGCAAAAGATGGAATAGAAGTAAAAGTAAAGGCAAAAGTAACCGTGAGGGCAAATATAGAAAGACTGGTCGGTGGAGCTGGAGAGGAAACTATACTTGCCAGAGTTGGAGAAGGCGTAGTTACCACTGTTGGTAGTGCGGTTAAGCATAAAGATGTGCTTGAAAATCCGGATATGATATCGAAGGTCGTGCTGTCTAAAGGACTAGATTCAGGTACCGCATTTGAAATCCTCTCTATAGACATTGCGGACATAGATATCGGAAGAAATATAGGGGCTCAGCTTCAGACTGATCAGGCAGAAGCTGATAAAAAGATCGCTCAGGCGAAGGCTGAAGAGAGAAGAGCGATGGCAATAGCTCAGGAACAGGAAATGAAGGCCCTTGTAGTGGAGATGCAGTCAAAGCTGGTTGAGGCAGAATCAAAAATTCCTCAGGCGATTGCGAATGCTTTTGAAAGCGGCAAGCTGGGTGTAATGGACTACTATAACATGAAAAATATAATGGCGGACACGAAAATGCGTGAAAGCATATCAACGGTTGAAGAAAAGTAGAAGGTGAAGCATGGAAGGGATAATCCTGATAATCATATCTTACATCTTTTCAAACATAGCGAAACAGAAGAAGAATGCAGCTTTTGGAAATACTTCAAAGAAAAAGTCTTCCAGAAAATTTAATCCAGTATCTGGAAAATGGGGAGATATATTCAATTTTCCGGGTGAATATGCTGATGAAGCTCAAGCGGAGACTGTCAATATAAGAGATGAGGCGGCATCAGTTGCTGCGTTTCAGAAGCTGAATCACGAATCGCAAATTCAAAAGAAAACTACAGATGTTTTGGACGTAGAGAAAAAAAATCACTATATATTTGAAGATACGAAAAAAGAGGCTGCATTTTTTAAAGACAGAGACAGCCTCAGAAAAGCGATTATTATGTCAGAAATACTTGGCAAGCCAAAAAGTATTAACAGGTAAACAAAAAAGAGGGATGCATCCCTCTTTTTTGATCTGTTAATTAATCTATACTAAGTTAATTTTATAATTCGTAATTATAAACAGCTATGTAAATTTTAAAACAAATTTTCGAAGCTCAAAACTTTAGGTATATATTAAAAGAATCAGATAATTTGACAATTAGATTCTTGTAACGTTAGAAGCCTGTGGTCCTCTAGCTCCCTGAACGATTTCAAATTCTACAGATTGTCCTTCTTCTAAAGTTTTGAATCCTTCTGTTTGAATTGATGAGAAGTGTACGAATACATCGTTTTCTCCCTCAACTGAAATAAATCCAAATCCTTTTTCTGCGTTAAACCATTTCACGATACCTTGTTTCATTTTTTTTCCTCCAAAAATGCATTAAAAATTGTAATATAGTAGAATATCCACTGCATTTATGATAACATGTATAGCGTACAATGTCAATGGATTTAGCTTATTTTTCGCGCCTTGAGAAGTGCGCCAGCAAGCTAATTATTTTTTATTCAAATAGTTAAATATTTTCGCACAAATTAAGTATTTGAGATTTATATTTGTTTAATTGAGCAGAAAAAATGGAGGAAAATTGAAAGCTTACAGCAATAAATTTTATATAGAAGTTGCAGTATCAAATAATTTGTTTTCATTTGAAGACAGAAAAGTCAAAAAAATAGTCGTACCCTCAATTGTGGAAGGAATGATTAAAGATTTGTCTCCCGGAGAAGAATGTGCGTTTATAGAAATAGATGAAGAGGGAAATGAAGCATGCTGTAAGGGGCTCGGAAATATTATAGTCCAGCATGAAGGCAGCAGGGATATGGTTATTTTCGATAATCACAATCACTCATTTTATTTCGCGTACAAGCACTTTAAGTCAGGCGGCTTAAAATTTGATTTTATACATGTGGATCAGCACAAAGATATGCGGGAGCCGGACATATACTTTGATGAATACAGAAATTCTCTGTTTTCTTCCTTTGAAAAATTCAGACGCGATATGATTAATACCGGTACAAAAGAAGAGCGTGAAATAGAAGCAAACTTCAGAAGTGAAGATAAAGATGATATTGCTGCCTTTTTATATACGAATTCAGTACTGAATGTCGGTAATTTTATAAAACCCCTTATAAAAATGGACATAATAGATAATCACTACTGTGTGGATTCACAGTATTCGCTGCTTGAAATGGATAAATATGATTTAACCAGAAATTTCGTTCTCGATCTGGACCTGGACTTTTTTTCCGAAGAGATGGATTATATTGACTTTAGTGAAAAAATAAGAATTATAAGAAAGCTCATAGATAATGCTTCCCTCGTTCTTATTGCGACCAGTCCATATTTTATAGAATTCAGCAAATGCAAAGCGGTGATTGATATTCTCATGAATTAGAAGCTGTTGTTGTACTAGCGGACTCATTCATTTGACAAATAAGGTTTTTTGTATTAAATTTACTTTAAAATGGCTTTGAAAATAGGTCTTCATATGATATAATGTAAAAGTTGAATTATATCGAAATAAGATAAATAAAATAATATATATATACTAGGAGGAAAAATGAATCAGATTTTAAAACAAGAGAATAACACAGTAACACTTAAGATTACAGTAGGAAGCGAAGCTTTTGAAAATGCATGTAAGCAGGCATACAACAAGAACAAGGGTCAATTCAATATTCCAGGATTCAGAAAAGGAAAAGCTACAAGAGCAGTTATTGAGAAAATGTATGGAGAAGGCGTATTTTTTGAAGATGCCATTGACATAGTTTTCCCGGAAGCATATAGAAATGCAGTTGAAGAGCTTAAGCTTGAGGTTATTGACAGACCGTCTCTTGATATAGAGGAAATTGGAAAAGGAAAAGACCTTGTGATGGTAATCAATGTTCAGGTTAAGCCTGAAGTTAAGCTTGGAGAATACAAGGGTCTTGAAGTAAAACAAGTAAGTGCTGAGGTTACTGAAGAGGACGTTGAGGCAGAAATAAAGAAAATGCAGGAACAGAATGCAAGAATGGTCACTGTAGAGGACAGACCTGTTTCAGACAAGGACAGCATACTGCTTAACTTCTGCGGAAGCGTGGATGGTGTTGAATTCGAAGGCGGAAAAGCAGAAAACTACAGCCTGGTTGTTGGATCTAATACTTTCATACCTGGATTCGAAGAACAGCTTATAGGAATGAACGCTGGAGACAGCAAGGATGTTGTTGTTACTTTCCCTGAAGACTATCATTCAGAAGATCTGAAAGGAAAAGAAGCTGTATTTGCAGTTGAAATAAACGAAATAAAAGAGAAGCAGCTTCCTCATATAGATGATGAGTTCGTAAAGGATACTACTGAATTTGAAACTCTTGAAGAACTAAAGAGCGATATAAGAACCAAGGCTGCTGAAAATAAGAAAAAAAGCGCAGAAGATGCTATGAAAAACGAAGTTGTAGAAAAGCTTGCTGAGAATATAGAGGTAGAAATTCCTGAAGTCATGGTAAAAAATGAAGTAGACAACATGCTTAAGGATTTTGAAAACAACCTGAGATATCAGGGGATGGACCTTAACACTTACTATCAGTACACTGGAACTTCAAAAGAGATACTTGAAGATCAAATGAAGGAAGATGCTGAAAAGCGAGTAAGAATAAGTCTTGCAGTTGATGCAGTGTCAAAATCAGAAGGCGTAGAAGCTACTGAAGAAGACATGGAAGCAGAATACAAGAAGATGGCTGATATATACAAGCTGGAAGTAGAGAAGATTAAGGAAATATTCCAGAACTCCCAGGACGAAGCAATAAAGAGCACGATTGTTGCAAGAAAGACTGTTGACTTATTATTAGAAAACGCAAAATTAGTATAAAAGTTATCAGAATACAGTAGCACTGCTACTGTATTTTGAATAACCATGAAAAATGAAAGGAGAATAATATGTCTTATATACCAGTAGTGGTTGAGCAAACAAGCAGAGGTGAGAGAAGTTATGATATCTACTCAAGACTTCTAAAGGACAGAATAATTTTTTTAAGCGATCAGGTTAATGACGTAACTGCATCTCTTGTAGTAGCACAGTTGCTTTTTCTGGAAGCGGAAGATCCAGATAAAGACATACATTTCTATATAAACAGCCCTGGTGGTTCAGTTACCGCAGGAATGGGAATATATGATACGATGCAATATATAAAACCTGATGTATCTACAATATGTGTAGGTTCAGCAGCTTCCATGGGAGCGTTTCTTCTAAGCGCAGGTGCAAAAGGCAAGAGGTTTGCTCTTCCGAATGCAGAAATCATGATCCATCAGCCTAGTGGAGGAACTCAGGGACAGGCTACAGATATCAAGATCCAGGCGAGCAGGATTTTAAAGATGAAAGAAGTACTGAATAAGATTCTGTCTGAAAAAACTGGACAGCCTCTGGATGTGATTGAAAGAGACACAGACAGAGATACGTTTATGTCAGCCTATGAAGCGAAAGATTATGGATTGATAGATGAAGTAATTGAAACAAGGCTATAAAGGAGAAAATAATGAAATCAAATGACGGCAAATCAGCAGTGAAATGTTCATTTTGTGGAAAGACACAGGATCAGGTAAAAAGACTTGTGGCCGGCCCTAATGACATATTTATATGCAATGAATGCATTAAGCTGTGTGATTCTATCATAAGCGAGGAAATAAGAGTTGAAGAGGTAGAGGATTTTTCGGAACTCCCAAAGCCTCAGGAAATAAAAAAAATACTGGACGAATATGTAATTGGACAAAATGAAGCAAAGAGAACCCTTTCAGTAGCGGTATATAACCACTACAAAAGAATAAATTCTTCTGGTTCTGTTGGAGATGTAGAGCTGCAGAAGAGTAATGTTCTCATGCTTGGACCAACTGGTTCAGGAAAGACGCTTCTTGCTCAGACCATGGCTAAAATACTGAATGTACCATTTGCGATTGCTGATGCTACTGCGCTTACCGAGGCAGGTTATGTAGGAGAGGATGTTGAAAACATACTACTTAAGCTCATACAGGCAGCAAACTACGATGTTGAAAAGGCACAAAAGGGAATAATCTATATAGACGAGATTGACAAGATTGCAAGAAAGTCAGAAAACACATCCATAACACGTGATGTTTCAGGCGAAGGTGTCCAGCAGGCTCTGCTTAAGATAATAGAATCAACTAAGGCAAACGTGCCTCCGCAAGGGGGAAGAAAACATCCTCATCAGGAATTTATACAGATTGATACTACAAATATCCTGTTCATTCTTGGTGGAGCGTTTGATGGTATGGAAGAGATAATAAAAAGAAGGATGGGAGATAAAACTCTCGGATTTGGAGCCAAGATCTCATCTTCAAAAGATATGGAGAAGATGAACCTTCTTGAAAAAGTTGAAACACAGGACCTGATAAAATATGGAATAATTCCAGAATTCGTGAGCCGTGTTCCGATTGTTGTTTCTCTCAAGCAGCTTGATGAAGATGCGCTTGTAAGAATTCTCAAGGAGCCAAAAAATGCGCTTGTAAAGCAGTATATCAGACTTTTTGAGATAGATGGCGTAGAGCTTGAGATTGAAGATGATGCTCTTATATCGGTTGCTTCAAAGGCAATGAAAAGGAAAACCGGAGCAAGGGGATTGAGAAGTATTCTTGAAAAAGTAATGCTGGATGTAATGTTCGAGACCCCTTCGAGAAAAGATATCAAAAAAGTGATAGTTACAAAAGCATGCATAGAAGGTAACGAACCGCCAAAAATCATTACTGATGAAGGCAATCTTCTTGAATTTACGAATGTGACAGCATAAAACTGAATAATATCATAAAATATAAACCTTAATTTAACATCAAGGTTTATATTTTTTTAAAATTTCCTTAAAGTTCTTGAAGCAGCTTGAATTATACACTATAATTATACAGAGGAAATGAGAAAGGAAAATGATATGGCACCAAGAAGAAAAAAAGAAATATACAAACTACCGATTCTGCCGTTAAGAGGACTGGCCGTATTTCCATCTACCATCACTCACTTTGAGGTGGCAAGAGATAAATCAATAAAGGCACTTGAAGAAGCGATGGCAAATGATCAGGTTATTTTTCTTACGACTCAGAAAAATATAGAAATTGAACTGCCAACAGAAGAGGATTTTCATAAATTTGGAACTATCTGCAAGATAAAGCAGATGCTTAAGATACCTGGAAGTAATGTGCGGGTTCTGGTTGAAGGTCTTAGCAGGGGTAAGATATCAGAAATAATTGACAGCGAGCCGTTCTTTACAGGAAGCGTAGAGGGCATTCATGACAGAGCGATAAAAAGCGAGAAAAAAGCATATGCGCTTATGGATATGATATTTGAAGCGTTTGATGAACTGATGAAGGAAAATGGGAAAAATTCCCAGGTGATATTCGATCAGCTTTCAGACCTTGATCAGCCATCTGTTTTTGCAGACACAGTGGCAAGCTATGTGAATCTTAAACCAGACCAGATTCAGAGCCTTATTGAGCAGCTGGATGTGGAGAAGAGGCTTAGCGCGCTCTATCTCAGCATAAAAGAGGAGCTTGAGACTGTCGAAATCAGAAAAAGAGTAGACAAGAGAGTAAAGAATCAGGTTTCGAAAATCCAGAAGGATTATTACCTTAGAGAACAGATTAAGGCAATTCAGAAGGAACTGGGAGAAGACGAAGATATCCAGGAGGATATTGAAGCATTCAAGAACAGGCTCATAAAGCTTAATCTTTCGGAAACTGTGACAAAGAAGATAGAAAAAGAAATTGAAAAACTCGGAAGGATGAACTCGTCTTCATCTGACTACAGTGTTACTAGAAATTATATAGAGACAATACTAGACCTTCCATGGAATATATTTACTCAGGACAACAGAGACCTTAATAAGTCCACAGAAATACTTGAGCAGGACCATTATGGACTGGAAAAAGTAAAAGAAAGAATAATTGAATTCCTTGCAGTAAGACAGCTCAGCGAGAAAATGAAATCACCTATAATATGTCTTGTAGGTCCTCCGGGAGTTGGGAAAACTTCTATTGCGAAATCTCTTGCAAAAGCTATGGATAGAAAATTCGTGAGGATATCCCTTGGTGGCCTTAGAGATGAGGCGGAGATCAGGGGTCATAGAAGGACCTATGTAGGGGCAATTCCAGGAAGGATAATTAACTCAATAAAAGATATAAAGGTTGCTAATCCTGTATTCTTGTTTGATGAAATAGACAAAATGGCTTCAGATTTCAAGGGGGATCCAGCGTCTGCGCTTCTGGAAGTGCTTGATCCTGAGCAAAACAAGGATTTTGTAGATCACTATCTGGAGGTTCCTTTTGATCTTTCAAAGGTAATGTTCATTACTACTGCAAATACTCTGAACACTATCCCTGGACCACTTCTGGACAGAATGGAAGTAATAGAGATATCTGGTTATACGGAGCTTGAAAAGCTTGAAATATCAAAGAAATACCTTCTCAAAAAACAGCTTGAAGAAAATGGGCTTGATCCAGACTTCATAAAAATGGATGACGATGTAATCAAATATCTTATAAATAATTACACCAGAGAATCAGGGGTAAGAAAGCTTGAGAGACAGATTGGCAAGATATGCAGAAAGGTTGCAGTCCAGAAAGTCAAGAACCAGGAGCTTCAGGGACTTACTGTTACCAGAGATGATGTAAAGGAATATCTGGGAAAGGAAATAGTAAGAAGAGACAAGGTGTCAGGGGAGAGCAAAATCGGAGAAGTGACTGGAATGGCATGGACTCAGGTGGGTGGAGAAACCCTTAATATCGAGGTTTCTGTAATGGATGGAAATGGAAAGATTGAACTCACAGGAAAGCTTGGCGAAGTCATGAAGGAATCTGCAAGAGCTGGAATAACCTACATCAGGACAATTGCTAAAGACTTTGGCCTTTCACCTGATTTTTACACAAAAAAGGACATTCACATTCACATTCCTGAAGGAGCTATACCAAAGGATGGGCCTTCTGCGGGTATAACTATGGTTACAGCGGTACTGTCTGCCCTTACGGATATTCCTGTAAAATCTAATATAGCAATGACAGGAGAGGTTACGCTGCGAGGCAAGGTTCTGGCTGTAGGAGGAATAAAAGAAAAAGTGCTCGCTGCATATCGTGCAGGAGTAGATACCATTATCATGCCAAAGGACTGTGAGCCTGACTATATGGAGATACCAGAGGAAGTAAGGAATAAGATAAAATTTTATTTCGTATCACATATGAGTGAAGTTTTAGAATTATCATTGGAAAAGAGAGATTAATGAAAATCAAAGATATAAGAATGGATATGAGTGCAGTAAAAAAAGAGCAATATCCAGATGATGGCCTGCCGCAGATTGCCTTTGTAGGAAGATCTAATGTAGGGAAGTCATCTTCAATAAATACGCTGCTCAACAGGAAAAAGATTGCCAGGGTGAGCCAGACTCCTGGTAAGACGAGAACTATAAACTTCTATAAGATCAACAGCGAATTTTATTTCGTAGACCTTCCGGGATATGGGTATGCAAAACTTTCAAAGGAAGAGAAGTCTTCCTGGGGCAAGGTTATGGAAGAATATTTCATAAATTCAAAAAACCTGATTCATGTTTTCATACTTGTAGATATAAGGCATGAACCAAAGGAAGATGACGTTCTTATGCTGGACTTTGTAAGGCACTATGGGATACCTGTATCCATAATTGCCACGAAGTCAGATAAGGTGACAAGAAACGACGCTGCAATATCAAAGCGAATTATAAAAAGTAAAATGAAGCTTGAGGGAGAAAGGATTCTTCCGATAAGTGCGCTTAAGAAGACTGGTGTTGAAGAAATCTGGAATCATGTACTGGAAATATACCGGGAAAATGGATACGAGATTTCAGAGTAGCACAATAATAAAATCACAACAAAATTACAGAGGGGGTATATTATGAACAGAAGAAAAATTTCTTTAGAATATTTCATACTCTCTCTGTTTTTAGGTGTGCTCATTGTCGTTCAGACAAACAGTCCACTTCAGTACAGCCCGTATTCATCAAGTGTTTCAAGGGAGCTTGTATCTCAAATAAACAAGGAAAAATCGGAGATGAATTCTCTTGAAGAAAAGCTGGGTTCTCTGAATAAGCAGTATAGAAAATTACAGACAGAATATGAGAATCAGAATATGGGACTCTCCAAAGAGGATAAAGATAAATATTATAATTACAGGATGATGCTCGGTCTGGAAAAGCTTTCTGGAGAAGGTGTAGAAATAAAGCTTGAGTCAGTGGAAGCTAAAAATATCGCCTTCGACACAGAAACCAACAGACTCCTCCTTAAACTTGTAAATGACATAAAAAAATCAGGGGGAGAAGTGATATCTATAAACAATCAGATTATTACAGGTACAAGTGAAATAACACTTGCAGGAAACCATATTAACGTTAATAATGTTCCTGTAAGCCCGCCGTATGAAATAAAGGTAATAGGAAACGAAAAAACCCTCTACAGAAACCTTAAGGAGAAAGATGTCATGTTAAGAAGCTGGGAATCGAGCTATGGAATAAAATCAGATGTTTCTAAGACCAGAAAAATAACTATACCTCCGCTGAGTGTGCAGAAAGACATTGAATATTTAAGGAAAGGGGAATAACATGTTTATACTGCTTGAAAAGATAACGCCGTATGAGAACTATTTTGAATTTGAGTGTTTTTTTAATGATATAGAGATTAATTACAGCAACAGGCTGTTTGACATAAAGGCATACTTGCTTGTGAGCATCCACAAGTCTTTTGGAAACAGGCTTGATGCAGTGATTTTACCAGACAGCTCAAATTTTATAAATCTTGAATTTTCAAGAAAAGATTTGATCGGGTATATAAAGAGAGATCTGATTATGGAATTAACTGAGCATGGAATTTGTGATGAAACGGATATTGATATAAGAATAATAGAGGATTAGATGATACAGATATCAAATATTAAGATAGATCTTGATGATGACAGAGATATTGCTATAAGGAAGCAGATAGAAAAAATTGTTTCAGGCAGACCCTTTAATTATCGCATTGTGAAGGAATCAATTGATGCAAGAAAAAAGCCAATAAAATTTGTATATCAGGTATATGTTGAAACTGATAATGAGGACAGCATAATAAAGAGAGACAAAAATGCAATAAAAGTAAGTGAATATATTAAAGAAGAAACAATAAAAGGCAGTACTAAGGTAAATGGAAGAGTAGCGGTAGTGGGATTGGGTCCAGCTGGACTTTTTGCTGCACTTGAGCTTGCAAGAAATGGCTATAGACCTGTGGTATTTGAAAGAGGGAAAGATGTAATCCGTAGAAAAGGGGATGTTGAGAATTTCTGGGAGTCTGGAACCCTTAACCCGGAATCGAATGTTCAGTTTGGAGAAGGTGGAGCAGGGACGTTTTCTGACGGTAAGCTTACTACCAGAATAAAAGATAAAAGAGTGGATCTGATACTCAGAGACCTTCACTTTTTTGGTGCTGACGAAGAAATACTTTTTGCCAACAAACCTCACATTGGAACTGATGTTCTGATTGATGTCGTAAAAAAAATCAGAGAAGAAATAATTTCTCTGGGCGGTGAAGTCAGATTTGACTCAAGAGTAGATGGCTTGAATATAAGAAACGGTGAACTCAAGGGGCTTATAGTAAATGGATCTGAATTTGAAACAAATGCTGCTATTCTGGCTATTGGACACAGTGCAAGAGACACTTTTGAGAAGCTTCACAGCTCAAAGGTAATGATGATCTCCAAGCCTTTTGCGGTTGGATTTAGAATAGAACATCCTCAGGCAGTCATTGATAAAAGCCAGTATAAGGAATTGTATCAGCATCCAAAGCTGAGAGCGGCTGAGTATCATCTCACACATCAGAGCAGTACCGGCAGATCGTGTTATACATTCTGCATGTGTCCTGGCGGAATGGTTATAGGGTCATCCTCAGAGCCGGAGATGCTTGCTGTAAACGGAATGAGCTACAACGCCAGAAATCTTGAAAATGCAAACAGTGCAATACTGTGCAGCGTTTCAGCAGAAGATTTTGGTAAAGATATTTTAGGAGGCATAGACTTTCAGAGAAGAATCGAAAAAATGGCCTACGAAATGGGCGGAGGCGACTACAGCGCACCTGTGCAGCTTGTTGGCGATTTCATAAAAAAGAGAGAAAGCAGATCAGTTGGAGCTGTAACGCCAAGCTATAAGCCTGGTTACAGATTTGCAAGGCTGGACAGGATATATCCGGATATAATCACTGAATCGATTTCTGAAGCCCTTGTCCATATGGGTAGAAAGCTTAAAGGATTTGATATGGAGGATGCCGTGCTTACGGGAGTGGAAACCAGAAGCTCTTCTCCGCTGAGGATAATGAGAGATGAAAATCATCAGTCGGTAAATGTACGAGGTCTATATCCATCAGGGGAGGGAGCTGGATACGCAGGAGGAATTGTGAGTGCTGCAGTAGATGGCCTGAAGACAGCTGAATTCATTATCCGTGAATTTTGTTTATAATATTCTAAAAAAGAAATTCCGGTTTTTTTCAAATAGCTGTATCTTTAATTTGTTTTTTTTGTTAAAATATACAAGGTATTTTAATTATGTGAATTTTTGGAGGTCATAATGTACTTTACAATTTTTTTGGAAGTGGTTGCCGGACTGGGACTTTTCCTTTATGGAATGAATCTGATGGGATCTGGACTGCAAAGAGCAGCAGGAGATAAACTTAAATCAATCGTAGGATTGCTTACTAAAAACAGATTCATTGCAGTATTTGTAGGTATTTTCGTTACAGCTATCATTCAGAGCTCCTCGGCTACTACCGTAATGGTTGTAGGCTTTGTAAATGCAGGAATTATGCAGCTAAGCCAGGCAATAGGAGTAATAATGGGAGCCAATGTAGGTACCACTGTTACGGCACAGCTGGTTTCCTTCAATCTTGAAAAGGTAGCACCGGTAGCTGTTGGTATCGGTATTATCATGCAAATAGTAAAAAAAGGAAACAAATCAAAGAGCTATGCAGATATACTTATTGGTTTTGGTATTCTTTTTGTCGGTATGGTATACATGAAAGACGCGGTTAAGCCGCTAAGAGAAATAGCAGCATTCAAGGACATGCTTATCAACTTCGGCAGCAATCCTTTCCTTGGGATACTTATGGGATTTGGACTTACCCTCCTTCTTCAGAGTTCCTCAGCCTCAATAGGTATACTGATTGCATTGGCAGCAGAGGGGCTTCTTCCTATAACAGCGGCGCTTCCAATTCTTTACGGAGATAACATTGGTACATGTACTACAGCGCTGATTTCAAGTATAGGAGCAAGCAAAAATGCCCAGAGAGCAGCGATAATGCACCTTACGTTTAACATTATTGGTACCTTGATATTCTCTCTGATTCTGAATGTTCCTATTATGAGTTTCGTTGTTCATCTGGATCCTACAGATGTTACAAGACAGATTGCAAATGCGCATACCTTATTCAACATAATAAACGTAATCATACAGTTCCCGCTTGCTAACTTTATTGTAAAATTCTCTCAGATTGTAATACCAATTAAGGATGAAGATCAGGTTGGAATGGTTACACATCTTGACAAGCGTATGCTGGAAACACCTTCAATCGCACTAGAGAGCGCATTCAAAGAATGTATTAATATGGGAATACTTGCAAAAAGTAATGTACAGAGAGCCGTCGAAGGATTCATTGAAAAAGATTCTGAAAAGGTCGAAGCAGTATTTAGATATGAACAAGACATAAATAAGATGGAAAGAGAGATAATTGATTATCTGATAGCTCTTTCAAATGCTGAAATCTCGCTTGAGGATCGTGTTGTGGTAGATGGACTGTTCAATACGGTAAATGACCTTGAAAGAATCGGGGACCATGCCGAGAATATAGCAGAGCTTGCCCAGAATTCAATTGAGAACAACCTGCCATATTCTTCTGAATCAAAGGAAGAACTGATCAATATGGTCGACAAGGTACTTTATGCAGTTGAATCTTCTCTTGATGCAATGCGAACAGGTGATCTTGAAATAGCGCAACGAGTAAGAGAACTGGAAGAAAAAGTCGATATAATGGAGAAGGCATGTCGTGCTGGACATATATACAGACTAAATAACAATATGTGCAATCCTGAGTCAGGAATAATGTTTCTTGATGTAATAAGCAACCTGGAAAGAATTTCAGATCATGCAACTAATATTGCGGATGCTGTAGTTAATTCAATAGTATAAGATTTAGATGCTAAAGCTGGAGTGTACAAATGAACTTCAGCTTTAGTATTATGCTTTTTCTAATGAAAGGTCTAAAATGAAAAAAGGAGACTTAATAATTATAATTGTTGTTTTCATTGCAGCAATAACATTCGGAAATTTTGTCAGCACAGGTAAACTGGATGACACAAAAACTGTCATAGTAGTAAAAGATGGCAAGGAAATCCACAGATACATGATAGATGAAAATTATGAAAAAACCATTAGAATTGAAAACGAAGGTGAAATCAATACCATTAATATAAAAGATGGAAAAGTAAGCGTTACAGAAGCTAACTGTCACGATGAGCTATGCGTCAAATCCCATAAGATTTCAAGGGATGGAGAGATGATAGTGTGTCTTCCGCATAAGCTGTATGTGAAGATCGAAGATGATTCAGATGGAATAGATTCTGAGCAGCATGTAGATGTAATAGCGAGTTAGGAGCAGAAATGAAAAGTACAAGAAGAATAACATTTATGGCGCTTATGGTTGCCTATTCCCTAATCCTTTACTTCATAGAATCTATGCTTCCGAGCCTTTATTTTATAGCGCCTGGAGCAAAGCTTGGCCTCACGAATATAATAACACTTTCTCTGCTTTATATGACTGGATTAGGTGATGCTTTTTTTGTTCTTGTCGTAAGAGTAATAATGTCATCGATATTTGGTGGAGGTATAAATGCTTTTATGTACAGCATATCGGGAGGAATACTCAGCATGATTGCCATGTTCCTAATTAAGAAGCTAAATCTTCCTGGAGTGAGCATGATAGGAGTAAGTGTAGTAGGCGCAGTGTTTTTTAATGTAGGGCAGCTCATTGTATCAGCCATGGTCATAAGGAATATATCCATATTTGTCTATCTTCCAATTCTAATGTATATTTCTCTTGGTACAGGAATTCTTGTGGGATATACTTCAAGATATATAACTGGAAGGCTTAAATTCAAAAATTTTTTGTAATGACATATTGACTTTGAGGGCATAATAGTATTATAATTAAAACATAGTAATTTACTATGAATTAATTATGACCGAAAGGGGGATTAAATTGAAATTATCCACCAAAGGTAGATACGGATTAAAGGCGATGTATCAGCTCGCATTGTTATCGGATAAGAATACGCCTCTTCCTGTGAAGACTGTAGCAGAAATAATCGGAGTATCTGAATTGTATCTTGAGCAGATTTTCTCTGTTCTCAAGAAGAATGGACTGATTAAGAGTGTCCGAGGAGCTCAGGGAGGTTATTTCCTGGCGAAATATTCATATGAGATTACAGTTGGAGATGTACTGAGAAGCCTCGAAGGTCCATTCGCTCCCTCGAGCTGTGTTTTGGAGGACTCTGATTCTGCATGTCTTAATGCAGAGGACTGTGTCACAAAAATTGTTTGGGAAAGAATGAAAACAAGCATAGATCAGTGTATGGATTCGATTACACTTCAAGATATGCTTGACAAAAATATATAAATTATAAAGGAGACAAAGTTATGGAACTCAGAAGAGTATATATGGATAATTCTGCTACTACTCCGGTAAAAGAGGAAGTAATCGCCGAAATGCTTGATGTTCTCGGAAATTATCATGGAAATCCATCCAGTATTCATAAATTCGGACAGGATATAAAGCCTGTAGTAGAAAAGTCCAGACAGAGCGTAGCGAAACTCATAGGTGCTCAGTCTAATGAAATATATTTTACGGCAGGGGGTTCTGAAGCGGACAACTGGGCTATAAAAGGAACTGCTTTTGCACTGAGGGAAAAAGGAAATCATATTATAACTACAAAAATCGAACATCACGCGGTACTTCATACATGCGAATATCTTGAAAAGTTCCATGGGTTTGAAGTCACTTATCTGGATGTAAACGATAAAGGGATGATTAGCCTTGAACAACTCAAGTCTTCGATAAGACCAACTACCATACTGATTTCCGTGATGTTTGCAAACAACGAAATAGGAACTATACAGCCGGTTAAACAAATAGGCGAGATTGCAAGAGAACATAAGATTCTTTTCCATACGGATGCTGTTCAGGCGGTAGGAAATGTTGAAATAGATGTAAATGAAATGAATATAGATATGCTTTCGCTTTCTGGTCACAAAATATATGCACCAAAAGGCATAGGTGCCCTCTATATAAAAAAGGGAATAAGAATTCACAATCTTATTCACGGAGGAGGACAGGAAAGAAAGCTAAGAGCAGGTACTGAAAATACAGCAGGTATAGCAGCAATTGGAAAAGCATGCGAACTGGCTTTTGAGAACCTCGACAATCACATCATCCGCATGACTGAGCTGAGAGAAAAGCTCATTAGCGGAGTGCTTGAAAGAATTCCTCACACAATAGTTACGGGGGACAGAGAAAACAGGCTGTCGACGCTGGCAAGTTTCTGTTTTAGATTCATCGAAGGTGAAGCACTTCTTCTAAGCCTTGATATGGTAGGTATAGCGGGTTCGAGCGGATCGGCATGTACTTCAGGCGCACTTGATCCTTCTCATGTCCTTATGGCATTAGGACTTACGCATGAGATTGCACACGGGTCTCTTAGACTAAGCCTTTCAGATTTCACCACGGATGAAGATGTTGAATATGCACTGGAAAAGCTGCCTGTAATCGTAGAAAGACTGAGATCGATGTCACCGTTATATGAGGCGTTTTTGAAAGGAGAAAACAAATAATGTATACAAAAGAAGTAATGGATCACTTTTCAAATCCACGTAACGTTGGTGAAATTGAAAATCCTGACGGAGTCGGCGAAGTAGGAAATCCTAAGTGCGGCGATATAATGAAGATATATCTTAAGATTGAAAATGATATAATTGTAGATGTTAAATTCAAAACATTTGGCTGTGGTTCTGCGATAGCAAGCTCAAGCATGTCGACAGAGATGATAAAAGGTAAAAGTATCTATGAAGCGCTTGACCTTACAAACAAAGAGGTAGCAAATGCACTTGGAGGACTCCCTCCTGTGAAGATGCACTGCTCTGTTCTTGCAGAACAGGCAATTAAAAAAGCTATAAGAGACTATGCAATCCATAATAACAAAGTTATCCCTGGACTCACAGATGTCGAGATAGTCGAGGATCACGATCATGGAGAAGAAGAAGAGTTTTAATTCTTAATAAATTTACTATTGAAAAATCATTGAAAATGTTATAATATATATTAAAGAAAATATATAGAAGACATACTATGAAAAGGACTAGTAATTTTACAGGCTGATTCCAGAAAAGAGATGGTTGATGAGAATCTCTACAGCAGTATTATGAAGCTACCTTGGAGTTCATTTGTGAAAACAATGCGTTGATTACGTTATAATCGTGAGATGTTCTATTGAACAAATAAGGTGGTACCGCGTAAATTCGCCCTTATGAGATTAATCTCATAAGGGCTTTTTAACATACATTCAGGAGGTAAATATGAAAGTAAATGAAATCAGATCGGCATTTCTTGAATTTTTCAGAGAAAAAGGACATTATGTTCAGGAAAGCTTCCCGCTAGTTCCTATAAATGACAAGAGTCTGCTGCTTATAAATGCGGGAATGGCGCCATTAAAAAATTATTTCATAGGAACAGAAACTCCGCCAAGCAAAAGAATGGTGAGCTGCCAGAAGTGCATCAGAACGGGTGACATAGAGAATGTAGGAATAACTGCAAGGCACGCGACCTTCTTTGAGATGCTCGGAAATTTTTCGTTTGGTGATTACTTTAAAAATGAGGCAACTCAATGGGCGTGGGAATTTGTTACAGAATACCTCAAGCTGGATAAGGATCTGCTTTGGGTTACAGTATACGAAGAAGATGATGAAGCTCTTGAAATATGGGCACAGAATGTAAAAGTTCCAAGAGAAAGAATCGTTAAGCTTGGAAAAGCGGATAACTTCTGGGAGATTGGAACCGGAACTGGTCCATGTGGTCCATGCTCAGAAATATATATAGACAGAGGCGAAAAATATGGCTGTGGTTCTGATACATGCAAGCCTGGATGCGACTGTGACAGATTCCTCGAGTTCTGGAATCTTGTGTTCACTCAGTTTGACAAGGATGAAGAAGGAAACTACAACAGGCTAAAGAACCCAAATATCGATACAGGTATGGGACTCGAGAGAATTGCCTGCATAATGCAGGGGGTAGACAGTATTTTTGATATTGATACCATGAAGAACATTAGAGATCAGGTCTGCAGAATATCAAAAAAAGAATATAATTCAAGCAATCAAACTGACATCTCAATCAGAATAATTACAGATCACGTAAGGGCGGTCACTTTCATGTTATGTGACGGGGTGCTTCCATCAAATGAAGGAAGAGGATATATTCTTAGAAGGCTATTGAGAAGGGCGGCAAGACACGGAAAGCTGCTTGGAATAAATGGAGAGTTTCTCTGCGAGCTTTGTGATGTTGTAATCGCAGAATTTGGCGATGCTTATCCGCAGCTTGTTGAAAAGAAAGAATATATAAAGAAGATAATCCTTATCGAAGAACAGAAGTTCATTGAGACAATTGATCAGGGACTAAGCATACTGGAAAATCTGATAAATGAGCTTGACAATAAAAACTCCGATACGCTTTCAGGTGAAGAAGCCTTCAAGCTGTATGATACATTCGGATTCCCTATTGAGATGACAGAAGAGATTCTTCAGGAAAACGCAAAGAAGGTAGACAGAGAAGAATTCGAAAGACTGATGGATGAGCAGAGGGAAAAAGCTAGAACAGCAAGGCTCAGCCAGGACAATGAAGGCTGGAAAAAAGACAGCCTTGAAATTCCAGCTGACATCTCTACAGAGTTCATAGGATATGAATACACTGAAGCAGATGTAAGAGTACTCTATGTAAGCAATGAAACAGATGGTTCAGAGGTACTGAATCCAGGCGAAAAAGGGATAGTAATATTTGACAGGACGCCTTTTTATGCTGAAGGTGGAGGACAGGTAGGAGACAAGGGAACTGTATATTCTAAAAGTGTAAATGCAGCAGTCATAGATACTCAGAAAGCATCTGGCCAGATTATAATACACAAAGTATCTGTAAACAGTGGAAAGCTGCAGACTGGAGATAATGTCAGAGCACAGATTGAATCAGGCAAGAGAAAAAGTATCCAGGCTAATCACAGCGCTACTCACCTTCTACACAGAGCGCTTAAGATGGTACTGGGAGAGCATGTCGCGCAGGCAGGATCTTATGTAAATGACAGCAGGCTGAGATTTGACTTTACTCATTTTGAAGCTCTTACAGATAAAGAACTTGAGGAAGTAACCGAAATAGTTAATAACGCCATAATAAGTTCGTATCCAGTCAAAAAAGAGTATATGTCAATTGAGGATGCAAAAAAAGCTGGCGCTACCGCACAGTTTGACGAGAAATACGGAAACGAGGTCAGGGTTGTGAGCATGGGAGACTTCTCCATGGAACTTTGTGGAGGAACTCATGTAAATAATACTTCAGAAATAATGGGATTCAAAATACTCTCTGAAAACGGTGTCGCTTCTGGTACCAGAAGGATTGAAGCTGTGACGGGAAAGGGAGTAATGGATTATCTTAAAGAAAAAGAATTGAAATTAAACTCCATCACTGATATACTTAAGTGTAAGGAGATAGCAGTAATTTCGAGACTTGAGCAACTTGTGGAAGAAAACAGAAGCTGCAAAAAGGAAATTGAAAAACTGAAGAAAGAGATTGCTTTATCTCAGATATCGGATTTAATAAACGTGGCAGAGGATGTCAAAGGAATAAAGCTCATAAGAAAATCGTTCGAGGGCATGACTTCCGAAGACCTCAGAAATACCGCTGAGCTTCTGATCGACAGGAATGACAGTCTTGTAGTCCTGTTTGCAGGCGAATCAGACGGCAAGATAAATTATGTATGTGCTGCAGGAAAAACTGCACAGTCTCGTGGAGCACATGCAGGAAAAATAGTTAAGGAAGTTGCAGCAATCGCTGGCGGAGGCGGAGGCGGCAAGCCGGGATTTGCACAGGCCGGGGGTAAAGATCTCGATAAACTTCAAGATTCTATCGATGCAGTCTTAGACATTGCAGGTGGATTTATTGCCGACTAGGAGGGGTTTTAATGGAAAATAACAATATGGATTTCACGATGAAATTTGAGGCGCAGAAAGAAAATGAGTTTTCAGAGAGAGAAGTAGTTGAAAAAGTATATAAGGCACTTACTGAAAAAGGATATAATCCTGTTAATCAGCTAGTAGGATATTTTCTTTCCGGAGATCCAAGCTATATAACAAGTCATAACAATGCCAGAAGCATTATAAGAAAATTTGAAAGAGATGAGCTCCTCGAAGAAATAATAAGAGCTTACGTTGAAGGAAAATAATGATATACAATTTTTTAGGCAGTACAGGAATCAAGGTTTCAAAGCTCTGCTATGGGTCTCTTACACTGGGACCCATGCAGGCTGATCTTTCTGTATCTGAAGGGAGCGAACTCATATGCAGTGCATATGATCTTGGCGTCAATTTTATTGATACGGCGCAGAGCTATGGGACTTACAGATATATAAGAGAATCTCTGAAAAGAATAGACAGGTCTAAATTTGTCATATTTACAAAGACTTATGCATATACCAGAGCTCAGGCAGAAGAGGCTCTCAAAGAGGCTCTTGCCGAAACTGGAACAGATTATATAGATGGTTTCATGCTTCATGAACAAGAAAGCGAACATACACTGAGAGGTCATTTTGAAGCGTCGGAGTATTTCCTTGAGATGAAGGAGAAAGGCTACATAAGAGCCTTTGGGATTTCTACTCACAATGTTGCCGGGGTAAAGGGCGCTGTGAAATCAGGATATGTGGATGTAATACATCCTCTGTTCAATAAAGCTTCACTTGGGATTGGAGATGGAGACAGTAATCTTATGTATGAAGCCATAATTGATGCTAAGAGCAGGGGAATAGGCGTATATTCAATGAAGCCGCTTGGTGGAGGAAACCTGATAGACTCATACGAAGAGGCAATGAAATATGTAATTGAAAAAGAATATATAGATTCTGTTGCAGTAGGTATGCAGTCAAAAGAAGAAATATTTGCAAATGTACAGATGTTTGAAAGGGGTTATATTGACAGTTCCCTTAAGCAAAAACTGAAAAGTGTAAACAGAAAGCTTATAATAAGCGACTGGTGCATAGGGTGCGGCAAGTGTGCACAAAGATGCCAGTACAAGGCGATATCCCTTATCGAAGGGAAAGCTGTAGTAGACCATGAGAAGTGCATACTTTGCACTTACTGCGCAAAGGAATGCGCGGATTTCTGTATAAAAGTAATTTAGGACGGGTGATAAATTGAAAATAATGGCACTTGATGTTGGAAACAAGAGAATTGGAGTAGCTCTAAGTGACGAACTTCAGATTCTTGCACAGCCTCTATATACAATTCACAGAAAAGGGATTGAAAGAGATATTGAAGAAATCGTTAAAATAATCAACAATAATAATGTTGAAGAAGTAATAGTAGGACTTCCAAAAAACATGGATGGAACTACAGGATTTCAGGGAGAAAAAACGATCAAATTTGCAGAAGTACTGAGGCAGAGCACAGACAGGCCTTTAATTATGTGGGACGAACGAATGACAACTATTTCAGCACGCAGGATAATGATAGAGAATGATGTAAAGCAGAAAGATAAGAAGAATCTTGTAGATACAATTGCGGCAGTAGTTATACTGGAGACATATCTAAGCAGAAAGAACATGGAAAGAGGATAAAATGGAAAATTTTGATGAAATAATAACGCTTCTTGATGAAGAAGGAAACGAGATAGAGTTTGAACTTGTAATGAGCATCGAGGCTAATGATAACAATTATGCGATACTTGCTCCGGTTGAAGAAAATGATGATGAAGATGAGGCATATATCTTCCGAATTGAAGAAGATGAAGATGGCGAGATGGTATTAGAAGCTATTGATGATGATGAAGAGTATGAAATGGTCGTAGCAGTTTATGAAACACTCATAGAAGAGTAATTCCGATAAAAATCTGATTGAATTTCTTTGCAGTGAAAAAGAGACAGTTGGTGCAAAATGGATAATGAATTGAAAGCTTTGCTTGAAGGCATGAAGATACATGGATATAAGCTGACTCCACAGAGGCGAGAAATACTCAAGGTTCTGATTTCTTCAAGTGGAAAGCATCTGACTTGCGATGAAATATACGAAAAAGTCAAAAAAAGCTGTCCGGAGATAGGAATAGCTACTGTTTACAGAACATTGCAGATACTGGAAAGTACAAAGAAAATTAACAGACTTAACCTTGATGACGGCTACGTGAGATTTGAGCTTAATGTAAATGAAGAAACTCACAATCACCATCATCTGATCTGCAAATTATGTGGTAATGTATCAGAAGTTCGGATAGATCTTCTTGAAGATCTTGAAAGCAACATTGAAAAGAACTATGATTTCAGGATTATGGATCATGATCTGAAATTTTTTGGCATATGCAGTAAATGTAAGAATTTAGAATAAACGTAAAAGTAATATGTCACTAATTACCGATTATAGTTTAGGTGATTAGTGACTTTTTAGAATACAGGAGGAAATGAATGGCAAAGAAAACAGCAAAGCTTAAAGTAATACCTTTGGGCGGAATGCAGGAAATAGGAAAAAATATGACTGCGTTAGAGTATAAAAACGAGATACTCATAATAGACGGAGGGATGGGATTCCCAGAAGATGAGATGCTTGGTATAGACATAGTCATACCTGACATAACTTATCTTACAAAAAATGCGGCAATCATAAAAGGTTTGGTAGTAACTCATGGACACGAGGACCATATAGGTGGAATACCATATCTTCTGAAAAAGTTGAATGTACCGATATATGGCTCGAAATTGGCTATGGGGCTTATAGCTAACAAGCTTAAGGAACACAGGATAACCAATGCAGAGCTGAACGAAATCGAGATTGGTTCAAATGTTAAAATCGGGAATTTTGGGGTAGATTTCATAAGGGTAAATCATAGTATACCAGATGCATGTGCCCTTGCTATCCACACTGGCGCGGGAATTATATTCCACTCTGGGGACTTTAAGATTGATTACACCCCAATCGATGGACATGTTATGGACTTTCAAAAACTGGCTGAGCTCGGCAAAACCGGCGTTACGCTGATGATGTGTGAGAGTACGAATGTTGAGAGAGAAGGATATACTGTCTCTGAAAAAGTGGTGGGGAAAACTTTCGACAGCCTTTTTGCAGACATTAAGAAAAACAGGATACTTGTTGCCACCTTCTCATCAAATGTGCACAGAGTACAGCAGATTGTTGACTCTGCAGCTAAATATAACAGAAAAGTAGTAATATCAGGAAGATCTATGCTAAATACTATTGGCATAGCACAGTCTCTTGGATATATTAACATCCCAAATGGGACGCTTATAGATATTAATGAAATGAACAGATATGGAGACCATGAGCTTGTGATACTGACAACTGGGTCTCAGGGCGAGCCTATGGCTGCGCTTTCAAGAATAGCTGCAAAAGAGCATAAGAAAATTGTCATAAAAAAGGGTGACGTAGTAATAATGTCATCTCACCCGATTCCAGGTAATGAAAAGGGAGTTTCAAAAGTCATCAACCAGCTTTTTGAAAACGGCGCTGAAGTAATATACGAAAGCCTTTCGGAAATCCATGTTTCAGGCCATGCCTGCAGAGAAGAGCTTAAGCTGGTTCACAGGCTCATAAAACCTAAATACTTCATGCCAGTCCATGGTGAATACAGACATCTCAAGCAGCATGCAAGGCTTGCGATGGAGCTCGGTATGCCTGAAGAAGACATATTCATGATGTCAAACGGACAGGTTCTTGAGGTAGACAAAAAATCCTGCAATATTTCCGGGAGAGTTCCTTCAGGAAACATACTTGTTGATGGACTTGGCGTAGGAGATGTAGGAAACATAGTGCTAAGAGACAGAAAACATCTTTCAGAGGATGGACTCATAGTTGTTGTAGTTTCAATGTCAGGAGAAGATGGAGCTGTTGTTTCGGGACCGGATATAATTTCAAGAGGATTCGTATATGTGAGAGAAGCTGAAGATCTCATAGATGAATGCAAAGTAATAGTTAAGAAGTGCTTAATAAGATGTGAAGACAAGAATATAAGAGAATGGTCATATATAAAGAATATGATCAGAGAAGATCTCAAAAAATATCTTTTTGAGAAAACGAAAAGAAATCCTATGATTCTTCCTATAATAATGGAAGTTTAAAAGAGGAGAAGCGATGTTTGAAAACTATATTTATGATTTTCTTGTAATACTGCCTGGAATTATTACGGCAATTTCATTTCATGAATTTGCCCATGCAGCAGTAGCAAATGCTATGGGCGACCCAACGGCCAGAAACAGCGGTAGAATGAGCATAAACCCCATGAGCCATATTGATCCGATAGGGTTTCTTATGCTCATGATAGCAAGATTCGGGTGGGCAAAGCCGGTTCCGGTAAATGAGAATAATTTCAGAAACAGAAAACTTGGAAATTTTCTTGTTTCAATAGCAGGAATAAGCATGAATATATTGATTGCAATAGTGACCTTTATATTCCTGCATTATACAGAGGATATTTTTACAAGTGAGGCATATTATAATGTAATGTACAGCGTTGTGGGCATAAATATATCATTTGCTGCCTTCAACCTTCTTCCTGTGCCTCCTCTTGATGGTTCAAAATTGCTGCTTTCAGTTATACCAGCTAAATACAGATATGCTGTATACAAATACGAGAATTATGGGACTCTTGTTCTTATCCTTCTTATAATAACTGGGACTCTTGGGGTTGTACTGAACCCGATAGTGAATATTATAATAACTTTCATAAATTCAGTCATAAACATTATTCTTTAGAGGTGCTCCTATGAAAATATCTTTACAGAATATCGATTTTACAGGACCGCTGGATTTGCTTCTGGAGCTGATTAAAAAAAACAGATATGAAATCAAGGATATATTTATCATCGACATCATAAATCAGTATCTGGAAGTCGTAGAAACAATGACCTCTTCTCAGCTTGATATGGCTTCGGAGTTTATTGTCATGGCTGCCTCGCTCATGGAAATCAAATCCAGGTATCTCATTTTTCTTAACGATGATGATGCAGAAGATCCGGGAAGAGAACTGATAGATATACTTGAGACATATAAATACTACAAGGATAGAGCTGATATAATGAAGGATATGTATGAAAACACTCCATGTTTCTATACAAACAAGGGATATGAGATATTTACTGAAAAATATCTTGATCTCTCAAGGTATACAGTAAAAGACGTATACAGATCATATACAGGTATAAACAGACAGCTTCAGGAATCAAGGCCACAGATAATCAGCTTTAAGAAAATCTCTGTTGATGACAAGATCAGAGAGATTCAGGAAATACTGGAGAAGCACGCAAACATCTATTTTGAGAAAATACTCAATACTAATGAAAAAGATGAAGTTGTTGCATCTTTTCTGGGAGTGCTTGAGCTTGCAAAAGATCAGAAAGTTGATATACACCAGAAAAGAGTTTTCGAGGAGATATTGATAGAAAGGCTGTATTCTTTATGACAACGGAAAAAATTAGCAGTATAATAGAATCTGTGCTTTTTGTGTCATCAGAATCGATGAATATTAAAGATATAAAAAGCATATTTGCAGAATCCGGTGAAGCAGAGATAGGAATTTCTGATATTATAAATGCTGTAAGCCATCTAAAATCAAAGTATTCAAGAGAGGATTCAGGGCTTTCACTTATTTCTGCTGACGGGTGCTACAGGATAGTAGCAAGGGCAGATAATAATGAATATGTAGAAAAAATACTCATAAAGACAAAAAAGAAATCTCTATCTCAGGCGGCTCTTGAAGTATTAAGCATTATTGCCTACAGACAGCCGGTAACAAAAGTTGAGATAGATGAAATACGTGGAGTAAAATCTGACAGTGCCATATCCAATCTGTATGATAATGGACTCATATATGAAAGCGGCAGGCTGGACAAGATAGGCAAGCCAATATTATACAGCACGACAGAAAAATTTTTAGTTGAATTTGGCATAACAAGCTTAAGTGAGCTTCCGGAAAACACTGATGAAGACTCACGACCAACTCAGATCAATATAGGAGAAGAATATGGGAAATGACGTAAGCTACAGCTATATTATAATTGCAATTTATATTTTCAGTGCATATCTGCTGGTAAAGGCAGTACGTGGTGCATTTTTTACGAAACTTGAAACTTTTGAAGACTATCAGAAAAGATCAGCTCATTACGTTTCTTATTTCAAGGCAAGGCAGAAGGCTATTGATGTTATGCAGATGGCTATAAAAAACCTTGATTTGAATTCTGAGGAGAAGACATCAGCGCTTTTTCAGATCGGAGTACAATATCATTTCAAAAAAGATTACAATAAGGCCGTTGAATATTTTGATCAGGTATGGGATTATATCAGAAAGTCAAAGGTTCCTTATGAGAAAATGCTGGCATGCATAATCGTATCAAATTATAATATTGGAAAAAAAGAAAAGGCCAGAGAGATTTATCATGCTCTTCGTATCAAGGAGCGTTATGATCCGAGATTTGAACAGCTGTCGTATCTTGAAAGCACAATTTTTAAATAAAGAGCCATTGGAGGAAAAATGAAAGAAATATACAGTTTTCTGGGTGAAGTAGAAAAGCCTGGCAGATACATCGGAAACGAACTTAATATTATCAGAAAACAGCCTGATGAAAATATGATCAGGTATGGTTTTGTTTTCCCTGATGTATATGAGATAGGAATGAGTCACCTGGGGCTTCATATACTACATGGAGCACTGAATGAGCTTGAAAACGTATGGTGTGAGAGAGCTTTTGCAGTCGGAGCGGACATGGAAGAAAAAATGAGAGAAAAATCAATTCCTGTTTTTACGCTTGAAAGCAAGACTCCGCTTAAGGACCTTGACTTTGTGGGATTTACTCTTCAGTATGAAATGTCATATACAAACATACTGAATATAATGGATTTGTCGGGTATACCTTTATTCTTTAAAGAAAGAGGAGAAGAAGATCCTATCATAATGTTCGGCGGGCCATGCGCATACAATGTTGAGCCTATTGCAGATTTTGCCGATATAGTAATGATCGGTGAGGGAGAGGAATCGCTTCCGGAAGTCATGAACATATATTCAAAATACAAGGGTAAGAGCTATCCTGGTATGAAAAATGAATTCCTTCTGGAAGTCGCAATAAATGTAAAAGGGGCATATGTACCTTCACTTTACAGAGCTGAATATGACAAAGCTGGAAAATTCAGCTCAATAGCGCCTACCCATGAAGGTGTTCCGGAAAAAATTCAGAAACGAATAATAAGAAAAATGGACGAAGTATATTTTCCTGAAAAAATCCTTGTTCCAAATATTGATGTAGTGCATTCCAGGATTATGCTTGAGCTTTTCCGTGGATGTACAAGAGGATGCAGATTCTGTCAGGCGGGAATAGTATACAGGCCTATAAGGGAGAGAAGCAAGGAAAAGCTGCTCGAAATCGCAGAAAAGCTTATCAGAGCTACGGGATATGAAGAGGTTTCACTGACATCCCTAAGCAGCAGCGACTACAGCAAAATCGAAGAGCTTCTTGATGAACTTGATGAAAAATATACATGCGAAAATCTCAGCTTGTCTCTTCCGTCGCTCAGACTTGATAATTTCTCTATTGAGATGGCAGAAAAAGTTCAAAAAGGAAGGCGCTCTGGGCTGACATTTGCGCCAGAAGCCGGAACTCAGAGGCTGAGAGACGTTATAAACAAGGGAGTAACAAAGGAAGACCTTATAAGGACATCAAAAAAAGCATTTGAGAGCGGATGGTCAAATCTGAAGCTTTATTTCATGACAGGCCTGCCTACAGAAACATATGAAGACCTCGATGGGATAGTGGATCTTGCATATTCAGTCTTAAATGCAAACAGAGAAGTTAACGATGGAAAGCTTTCTCCGCGATTCAACGTTACTGTGAGCACTTCAGTATTTGTACCAAAGCCGAATACTCCTTTCCAGTGGTTCTCTCAGGATTCACAGGAGAACATGAAAGAAAAGCAGCAGTATCTTAAGGCAAAGCTTAGACATAAGAACATTTCCTATGACTATCATGATTATGACCTCAGTTTTCTTGAGGCAGTTATAGCAAGAGGTGACAGAAGACTTTCAGCGGCAATTCACAGTGCTTTCAGAAAAGGATGTAAGTTTGACAGCTGGGGTGAGCATTTCAGATATGATCTTTGGATGGAAGCTTTTGAAGAAAACGGTATAGATCCTTTTGAAATTGCAAATGGAGAATGGAAAATAGATCAGCCACTGCCTTGGGATCATATTGATACTGGAGTATCAAAGGCGTTTCTCGTAAGAGAGTGGAATGAGGCGCTTGAAGAAAATACTACAGGAGACTGCAGAGAAAATTGCCTTGGATGTTCAATCAATACAGATATAGGAAAGGGACTGTGCTAATGATTTTAAGATGCAGATTTACAAAATTAGGGGATATTGCCTATATATCACATCTGGACCTGCTGAAGATATTCATAAGAGCTCTTAGAAGATCCATGATAGAAGTAAATTACAGCGAAGGATTTCACCCTCATCCGAAAATCAGCTTTTCATCAGCGCTGAGTCTGGGAATTGAAAGCTATGCAGAGTTTATAGATATCGACATAAAAAACAGCGAAGATAGCATAAATTTCTTACAGAGAATGAACGAATCACTTCCTGAGGGCATTGACATAATTGAATGCAAGGAGACGGAAAAAGCAGAGCCGCTGACAAAGACTATGAGCCACAGCCTTTATGAGATTTATTTCGATTCAGATAATGACGGGATTTCTGATGCAATAGCACAGGTAATGAAAAGCGAAGAGCTTATGCTGAAAAAAAGAAACAAGAAAAAGCAGATAAAAGATGTCAATGTCAGAGAAAAAATCCATTCAATTGAATATGACCCTGAAAAAAATATCATAAAAACGATACTGACTAATTCATCCGAAGGAGCTTTGAAGCCCACAGACATGTTAAAGGCGATAAATGAGAATTTTGGAAAAGAATTCAATCCATACAGAATAGTAAAAATCGCATCAATTATGATTGCTGATGATATTATAAATATAATATAGACAGGAACCGAAATGAAATTACTGATTGAAGATACTTTGTCTTTTACCAAATATGCAATTATAGACAACAAAGAGCTCATATATATCGATATTATCGAAAAGAATGATGACGCAAGGCTTGATGATGTTTTTATCGGAGAAGTAGTTCAGATAGTAAGTGGACTTGACGCTGCATTTGTCAATATAGGCATTAATACCGGCTTTATGCCAATGAAAAACAGCAAGGCAAAGGTCGGAGATAGAATTGCTGTACAGGTCATAAAAGAAGGCAATGAATCAAAAAAGCCAAAGTTGACGCAGGACATCTCTTTGAGAGGAAATTATGCAGTTCTGCTTCCAAATGAAAAAAACTTAAAGATTCCACGTAATATAAATCCTGAGAAAGAATCTGTCGCAGAAAGAATAAAGAACGCTCATGAAGGTACAGGCCTAATTCTAAGGACAAAAGCATTTGAATCAGATTATGAAGACATTAATTCGGATATATGTTGTCTTAAAGAAAAATATTCACTGTTCATATCGAAAAATGAGATAGGAAGCAGGATATCTCAAAATGACATGGACAGCAAGATTGATGAGCTCTTGAATAAATTTATGATCAGTGATATATTAACAAATGATAAAAATTATTATATAATAAATAGAAAAAAGATGCTGACCAGAAATATGAGATTTGAATGCATCGAAAACTACTGCTTTAATCATAATGGTGTTAACGTAGAAAATCTCATAAAACGGAAATTTGAATTTGCCGATTTCAGCATTCATATTGAGAAAACTGAAGCAATGACTGTGATAGACATTGATTCAGGATATATCGACAACAGCAGGCTAAAAGAAAGCCATTTCTTTGAAATAAACAGAAAAGCTGTTTTTAAATCACTTGAGCTCATAAATCTTCTTGATATAGGTGGAATAATCATAATAGACCTTATTAACATGCCGCAAAGCTTAAGGGTGCAACTTGATGAATATGTGTCTGACATCATGAAAAACCAGAAAAAACAGATGAGGCATTCAAAGATAACAAAAAACAGCCTCTTAGAGATAATATGCCAGAAATCGAGCATGAGCCTTATAGAGAAGCTTACCTGCAGCTGCGAAAGATGCAATGGAACTGGTCGTGCATACAGCGATGCTTTATTGCTTGATGAATTTGAAATCGCATTGAGAAGCAAAATAAATAATACAGGAAAGAAAGAATATGCAGTTTCTGTTCCATATGACAGATACGAGAGGCTTTTGGGACATCTTGTAAGGCTTGAGAAATATTTTGAGTGCGAATTTCATTATGAAAAGGAATATGAAGCAATTCATGAAATAAAAATCAAATAATCTAAGGAGAACAAAAATGGGAGTTGAAAAATTGATAATACCAGAAGGCTATGAAAGCAAACTGGACATTATGGAAACCGAAATAGCGATAAAGACCCTGAAGGATAAATTCGAAAAAGAGCTGGCGAAGAAGCTGAATCTCACAAGGGTATCAGCTCCTCTCTTTGTTAAGAAATCAACTGGCCTTAATGATGACCTTAATGGGATTGAAAGACCTGTAGGATTTGACATGCTTGAAACAGGACATGATGTTGAAATTGTTCAGTCTCTTGCAAAATGGAAGAGAATGGCACTTTCGAAATATGGATTCAAGCCAGGAACTGGTTTGTATACAGACATGAACGCTATAAGACGTGATGAGGAACTTGACAATATTCACTCTATCTATGTTGACCAGTGGGACTGGGAGAAGGTAATAAATGAAGATGATAGAAATCTGGATACATTAAAGTCGATTGTCCATGATATTTATGAGGTATTCAAAATTACAGCTCACCAGATGAATTATGAATTCCCCCAGATAAAGACAGAACTTCCTGACGAGATTTATTTCATAACATCACAGGAGCTCCTGGAGATGTATCCGAATAAGACGGCAAAAGAAAGAGAATATGAAATCGCAAAAGAGCATAAAGCGGTTTTCATAATGCAGATAGGATGCATGCTTTCGAATGGCGAAATGCATGATGGAAGAGCTGCAGACTATGACGACTGGAATCTGAATGGAGACATCATATTCTATTATCCTGTGCTCGACATAGCACTTGAGCTTTCATCTATGGGTATAAGAGTTGATTCAGAAGCACTTATTGAGCAATGTAAAATAAGGAATCAGGAAAATAAACTTGAATTTGAGTTTCAAAAGAGTATAATTGAAGGTACAGTGCCTTTCACTATAGGTGGTGGAATAGGACAATCCAGGATCTGCATGTTTTTCCTTCAAAAGGCGCATATAGGTGAAGTGCAGGCTTCGGTATGGGACGAGGAAATGATAATCAGATGTGAAGAAAATGGAATAAAATTACTGTAAAGGTCAAGGGGCAAACATGTACAGAATAGAAACAAAAATTGTAAATGAGATTGGACTTCATGCAAGATCAGTATCTGAATTTGTAAAAATTGCTGCAAATTATAAATCTACTGTTTTTCTTGAATATATGGGTAGACCAATAAATGCAAAAAGTGTTGTGGGGCTTCTTGCGGCTGCAATACCTAAGGAAAGTGAAATTGCTATTTATGCAATGGGACCTGATGAAGATAAGGTAGTAAATGAACTTGTAAAATTCATCGAGAATGATTTTTAGGCTTTTATCAGATTTATAAGTCGGATTTACGGGATGACGGTTAAGATGTATCAAAATTATATAATAATATTCAGGGAGGAATAATTATGAATTACGAAAAAATAATGACAGAAATCAAATCCGTAAGAGAATTCAAAAAGCAGGCTGTAGATTCAAATCTTTTATCTTTAATTATAAAAGAGGCAGAGAAGGCTGGAAGCATAAATGACAGTGAAATAAGTCTTTCTATTGTAGAAGACGGTGAAAAATTCTTCAATGACTATGACGGCAAAATAGGATATTTTGGAAAGCTCATCAAGGCACCAAAGTATATACTTCTTTTTGGGAAAAATGATGAGAATACAAAGCTTAAATGCGGATACATGGCAGAGTGGATGAGATTCAGACTTTATGATAATGAACTCTCAAGTTGCTGGATAAGTGCGACGGAAGGCGTTAATTACAGCGATATATTCAGCATAAGCCCTGAAAAGACTCTTGTCGCATGTATAGGCCTCGGATATGAGTATGGCGGAGTGTTCAAGAAGAATACAGATAAGAAAGCTGAAAGAAAAGGCCCGGTAGAATTCGTATATGACAGCACATTTGGAAACGTTATAACATGGGAAAAATTATCTCAGATGGGACTTGAGGAAGTTTTCTATCTTGCAAAATTTGCACCTTCATGGGGTAATAAGCAGCCTTGGAGCTTTGTAGTCACTGAAAAAGATGTGTACCTTCTTATGGAAAAGTCTTCTGGAAGCGACCTTGATCTGGAAGCGGGAATAATTTCATTCTATTTCATGAAAGCAGGAGAAGCAAAAGGAATCAGCGTGAACATGATGGCATGCAATGAAGCCGGTCAGATTAAGGCACCTGAAAATCAGGAAATAAAACTTAAATTCTATTTTTAAATCACAGGGACTAAAGGTCCCTTTTTCTATACAGGAGGCATGATGGATTTAAACTTATTAAACGAAGAACAGCGTAAAGCTGTAGAAACGCTTAATGGCCCTTTACAGATTCTTGCGGGTGCAGGTTCGGGAAAAACCAGAGTTATCACATACAGGATTGCCAATCTCATTGATAATGGCATATTTCCAGGCGAGATACTCGCACTTACATTCACGAACAAAGCTGCTAAGGAAATGAAGACCCGACTTGAAGAAATATTGAGCGGCAATGTAAATAACATGTGGATTGGAACTTTCCACTCGATGTGCCTGAGAATACTCAGAAGGGACATAGAGAAGATTGGCTACAGCAGCAATTTTGTTATTTACGACAGCTATGATCAGGCCACCCTTATAAAAGAATGCATGAAGGAAGCGAATGTTATTTCAGACACTATGAAGCCCTCGTACTTTTCATCAGTTATTTCAAATGCAAAGGATGAGCTTATAACTCCTGACAAGTACGAAGAAAAGTATGCCGTTGATTTAAAAACAAGGTTTGCATCCAAGATCTATGGCCTTTACCAGAAAAAACTCAAAAAAAACAATGCGGTTGATTTTGATGACATAATAGTACTTACGATTAAGCTTTTAAAGGAGAACAAGGAAGTTCTGGATTACTATCAGAACAAGTTCAGGCATATCCTTGTAGACGAGTATCAGGATTCAAACCATGCTCAGTATATATTGATAAATCTTCTGGCTCAGAAACACAGAAACCTCTGTGTCGTAGGAGACGATGACCAGTCAATATATGGCTGGAGGGGCGCAGACATAAGAAATATACTGGAATTTGAAAAGGATTACAGTGATGCTCAGATAATAAAGCTTGAAAGAAACTACAGATCTACTGAGACTATACTTGATGCTGCAAACGCAGTAATTGCAAAAAATACTGGACGTAAGAACAAAAAACTTTGGACCGACAAAAGCAGTGATGTGAAGATAGAGATAAAGAAAAATTACAGCGATAAAGATGAAGCTGTTTATGTCACACAGGAAATTAACAGGCTCAGTGCGCTGAATAAGTATAATTTCAGCGATATTGCAATTCTTTACAGGACTAACGTACAGTCAAGACTCATAGAAGAAAACCTGCTTAAGAAGAATCTTCCTTATAACATATATGGTGGATTGAAATTCTACGACAGAAAAGAAATAAAAGACATACTCGCTTATCTTAAACTGATTAGCAATCCATCTGACAATATAGCTCTTAAAAGAATAATAAATGTACCAAAGAGAGGCATCGGGGCAAGGACTGTCGAAAAATTCGAAGACAAGGCAGGAATTACTGGAGAGTCAATATACAGTGCGATGATAGACCTTGAAAATGTCGAGTTTTCTTCAAAACTGAAAAACACAGTACGTAATTTTGTAATTCTTATAAGCTCTTTCAGAAGCATGACCGAAGTCATAAACATATCAGATCTTATAAAAAAAGTAATTGAAAATACAAACTATCTCTCAGAGCTTGAAAATGAGGGAGACATAGAATATCAGACTCGATTTGAGAACATTCAGGAGCTCATAGCTGTGGCGCAGGAGTATGAGAACAACAATCCAGAAAAGAAGCTCGAAGATTTTCTTACAGAAATATCCCTGAGTACCGATATTGATTCCATGGACGACGACGAAAACACGGTCACTCTGATGACCATACACAGTGCAAAAGGGCTCGAATTCCCAGTCGTATTCATGGTAGGTATGGAGGAAGGCGTGTTTCCGATAAGCAGATCCCTCATAAATGAGACACAGCTTGAGGAAGAAAGAAGGCTATGCTATGTGGGAATGACGAGAGCTGAAGAGCTGCTTTATCTTACCTATGCGACAGAGCGGACTATATTTGGAAAAACAACAAATCAGAGAGCCTCAAGATTTCTTGAAGACATACCGCAGAAACTGCTTAATGGAAAACTTGAAATGCCTAAAAACAGAGAGTTTGAAGGATATTCTCTTTATAATAAATATAAGGAAAAATACAGACTTGAAAAAGCTGAAACACTAAAGCCCACAGAAGAACCTTCTGAGGAATTTGATATTGCAGCAAAGGTAAAACATCCTGTTTTTGGCAATGGTAAAATAGTAGCTAAAAATAACGGAATATATACAATAGTTTTTGAAGGAGCAGGATTAAAAAAAATTGATGCAAATTTTGCAAAGCTTAAAAAAATTGATTGACGACAAAGGAGCTTGGATATGAAAAGTGAAATCAGAGATTTGTTTAAATTTCTTGACAATGCAAAATCTATATACCATGTTGCAGACTATGCAAGAAAATATCTAATTGAGAATTCTTTTGAAGAAATAGATGTAGGTAAAAAACTGAGTCTGAAGATTGGTGGAAAATACTTCTTTTGCAAAAAAGGTTCGATATTTGCCTTCAGAATAGATTCTCTTGATGATGGCTTCAAAATAATTGGATCTCATACGGATTCGCCTTCGATATCTATAAAGAGCAATGCAGTGATTAAACAGGATGACTATATAAAGCTTAACACCGAGATATACGGCGGACCAATCCTTAGCACATGGTTTGACAGGCCATTGTCTATGGCAGGCTGTGTGCACCTGAAAAGTGAAGATCCAATGGAGCCGGAAATGAGGCTGGTAGATTTTGAAGAGGACATATGCATCATACCAAATCTTGCAATCCACATGAACCGTGAAGTAAATAATGGATTTAAAATTGACAGGCAGGCGCATATGATTCCGGTATTTGGGATAAAAGGAGGAGAAATCGACAGAGACATTCTTCTCAATGAGATTTCAAGGCATCTTCAGATCGAAAAAGACAGCATACTGTCATATGACCTTAACCTCTACGACACTCAAAAGGCAGGTTTTGTAGGAATAGACAAAGAAATGATTTCATCAAAGAAAATAGATAACATAGCCATGCTCCATGCATCTTTAAGAGCGCTTGTAGAAAGCCGTGAAGGCAGAGGAATAAAACTCGTGGCTGGATTTGACGGCGAAGAAATCGGAAGCTCTGCTCAAAATGGTGCGGATTCAGATATACTGAGCAATATAGCAGAAAGAATACTTCTTTCATTCGGAAGAGGAAGAGAAGATTTTCTGCAGGCAATAGAAAAATCATTCATGATATCAGCAGACATGGCACATGCTGTTCATCCGAATTTCAGCGACAAGAGCGACCCGACCAATAAACCGAAGATGAACAGTGGACTGACCGTAAAACAGAGTGCAAACAAAAAATACACATCAGACTCAAAAAGCACTGGAACTGTTATATCTTTATGCAAAGATCTCGGACTTGAGTATCAGATTTTTGTAAATCGTTCAGATCAGCCAGGTGGATCGACAATAGGGCCTATTTCACTGACGCATCTTCCCATAGATTCGGTAGATATAGGAAATCCTATGCTGTCAATGCACTCAATAAGAGAGCTTGCAGGAACAAAAGATCATATCGATCTTATAAAGCTGTTCAGACATTTTTATTCTTTGTAATGTTCGACTTAAGTCGAAATATAAATAGAATGCTAAATTTTTAAAAAATATATTTAATTCTTGCAGGATGTGTAGTATAATGTTTTAAGGTAAATTTACGGAGGAGTAATGCAGAACGTTTTAGAGGATTTATTACAAAATAGTTTTGGTATAAGAAGTGATGTCATAAGAGAGACCAGAAAAATTGAAAAAGAATTGCAGCCGCTGTTTCTGGATATTGATACAGTTAGAGAATACAACAGCCTTAAAGTCCTGGATGCGATGAGAAGAGCAAGATTAAGCGATACTCATTTTGCCTGGAATACTGGATATGGATACAATGATTCCGGAAGAGAAAAAACGGAAGAGATCTTTTCCAATATATTCAAATCCGAGGATTCGATAGTAAGGCCGACAATCGTCAACGGAACGCATGCACTGACGCTTTGCCTTCAGGGCATACTGAAGAGCGGGTTTGAGCTTATTTCGATTTCTTCAAAGCCTTATGACACCCTCGATAAAGTAATAGGGATATCAGATTCCTATCATTCACTCATAAGCCAGGGAGTAGTTTATACACAGATAGATCTTCTTGAGAACGGAGATTTTGATTATATCGAAATAGAAAAAGCAGTTAAGAGCTCAAATTCAAGAAAAATGGTCTATATTCAGAGATCAAAGGGATACAGCAGAAGAAAATCAATCCTTATAGATGATATCGAAAAGGTGGTTAAATTTGTTAAAAACATCGATTCTGAAATCATAGTAATGGTTGACAACTGTTATGGTGAATTTATCGAAACAAGAGAGCCGATTGAAGCGGGTGCAGATATAATGGCAGGATCTCTGATTAAAAATCCAGGGGGTGGCCTTGCAATTGCCGGTGGATATATATGCGGAAAGAAGGAGCTTGTCGATATAGTTGCAGACAGAATGACTTCTCCAGGTATAGGAAAAGAGTGCGGGCTTACTTTTGGAACAACCAGGACCTTGCTTCAGGGATTGTTTCTTGCGCCAATGATAGTATCAAATTCAAAAAAAGGTGCAGTGTTCTGTGCAAAGCTGTTTGAAAATTATGGATATGACACTTTCCCAAAATTTTCTGATCAGAGAAGTGATATTATTCAATCTGTTGGACTAAACAGCAAAGAAGAAATAATCAGCTTCTGCAGAGGAATACAGAAAGCCGCGCCAGTAGATTCGTTTGTCACGCCAGAACCTTGGGCTATGCCTGGCTACGATTCTGAGGTAATAATGGCAGCTGGTGCTTTCATTCAGGGATCATCAATTGAACTGAGTGCAGATGCACCTATCAAGGAGCCGTTTACAGTATATTTTCAAGGAGGCCTGACATATGAGCATTCAAAAATTGGTGCTCAGATTGCGCTTAGTGAGATTTTAAAACATTGTTAGTTGCTGATAAAGTTCGGAAAGGGTTATTTATGAATTTGGAAAAAGTGAATTTAAGTGAGCTTGTTTTTAAGATTGAAAAAAAAGGACGTACAGTTGAAACTGTTACTGAATTATTGAAAAATCATCCGGAAATCCAATTTGTATCCTATGTTGGAGTTGATTTTGGTGGAAATGGCACTGATGAAAGAATTCCTGTAAGCCTGTTCCTGGAAGATATGGACAAACAGCTCAAGCTTGGAGTTCAGACTGACGGTTCAAGTGTTGTCCTTCATGGCATTGCGACGCTTGACAACGCAAAGGTAATAATACTTCCTGACAGGGATGTAGACTGGTATGTTGACTATAATTACAACAATATGCACTTTAACGGAAAATTTGTCGGAACTCTTATAATACCATCGTTTCTTATACATGACAATAAGATGGTGTGTTCGCGCTCTCTTTTAAAGAAATCAGCTGACAGATTTAAGCGGGAAGCTATAAGATATGTTGACTCAAAACCTGGATTCAAGGAAGAAGTTGGAATAACAGCAGATGAAAAAATCGAAGAAATAGTGCTGACATCTGCAACTGAACTTGAGTTCTGGGTAAAAACTCCCGAAGATAAAGCTGATGAAGAAAAACTTTCAGTTTCTCAGATGCTTAAGGAGCAATACTGGAAAAGAACGGATGGAAGCGTAAGAAGCGCACTTGAAAAAACTCTTGAAATTATGGAGCACTACGGATTTGAGCCTGAAATGGGGCACAAAGAAGTGGGAGGCATAAAATCCAAAATAAATGTGACTGGAAAACTAAATCATGTAATGGAACAATTGGAGATTGACTGGAAATACAGTACCGAAATGCATGCAGCAGACATTGAAGTAATAGTAAGGCATCTCATTAAAGATATTTTTCACAAATACGAACTTGAAGTGACTTTCAGAGCAAAGCCTATCGAAGGAGTTGCTGGGAGCGGAAAACACACTCATATAGGAGTAGCGGCAAAGCTCGACTCAGGAAGAAGAGTAAACCTGTTCACTCATGCCGATCACAAAAATAACTATGCTAGCAGCTTTGCAATTTCTACGCTCATGGGAATATTGAAAAATTATGAAGTGATCAATCCGTTTGTTGCAAACAGCATAGATTCGCTAAACAGACTAAAGCCTCACTTTGAAGCGCCTATATGTATTGTGTCGTCGCTTGGGAAATCAGTCAAAACCCCTTCCAGAAACAGATCAATACTCATAGGACTCATTAAGGATATTGAATCTCCTCTGGCAACGAGATTTGAGCTGAGAGCTCCAAATCCTCACTCAAATGTATATCTCATCCTTGCCGCATGCTACCAGGCAATGCTGGACGGACTGGTGAATGCGGGAATGAAAATGACTCTTGAAGAGCTTGTTGAGGAGTTTTCAAAGGATTATGGTGCAGATGGGATATATCTTGAAAAATACAGACAGTACAGAAGTGAGGAAAATGTTTTTGATTACTACTCTCAGGAAGAAAGAAATGAGAGATTCGGAGTTCCGCCAGGAACTGTATATGACAACATAAAATCTCTTGAACTTTATCCTGAAAAGCTTCAGGTATTAAAAGAGGATGATATATTTACGGATGCAATCCTGAACTCATACAGGATGTTTGTAGAGGAAAAATGGCTTAATCAACTGAATTATAGAATCATTGAAGATAACATGGAGGTAGTAAGAGACTGCATGAAGGTTCACAATGAAACCGAGATATCAGATCTTGATATAGTGAACTGGACAAAGGTAAACTCACTCAGATGGGAATTGATGAAGGACAGCGTGGATAATACATCTGTTTTCACTATGATAAAAGAGGCCATTGACAATAAAGACTTTGAGAGGATTTCAGAACTTCAGCTCGAAATGAACGATAAAGTTTCTGAACTTAAGAGCATCTACAGCAAATACAAGAAAAATCTGTTCTAAAGCTTGATTTTTATTAAACGTTGTGTTAGAATATCAAAGTATTATCAAGATATTCCAGCACGCCGATGTGGCGGAATGGCAGACGCAGCGGACTCAAAATCCGCCGCCCTCAAAAGCGTGTGGGTTCGAGTCCCACCATCGGCACCATAAATCAACTTAATATTGATACAATCCTAAAGCCCTTGATTTCAGGTGCTTTTTTGTATGCACCCAAATGTACCCAGGGGGATTTCCATAGCATTATTTTTAAATCAAAGACATTATAAAAACTAAGTGATATAATAATTCTATAAAATAAATCAAGAAAGGTGGATTTTCATGAAAATAAACAAAGAGATATATGTAAGAAAATATGTAAAATATGATTTAAGAATTAAAAAGGAGGAACGATTTGAGATTTATTTCATGGAATATTGATTCATTAAATGCAGCATTAACAAGTGATTCCATTAGGGCGGTTCTTACAAGGAAAGTGATTGATGAAATTATTGAGAATGATCCAGATGTAATTGCTTTGCAAGAAACTAAATTAACAACCACAGGTCCAAGTAAGAAGCATATGGAACATTTGGCGGAATATTTTAAAGGATACAGGTATGTATGGAGAAGTTCTAAGGAACCTGCTAGAAAAAGCTATGCGGGTACTATGTTTTTATATAAAGATAAGTACTCTCCAGAGGTTTTTTATCCTGAGATCCAGGCTCCAGATACCATGGATTTAGAAGGAAGAATTATCACTTTAGATTTTGGAGAATTTTATCTTACTCAGGTGTATACTCCTAACGCAGGAGATGGTCTAAAAAGACTCGAAGAAAGGCAAGCCTGGGATGAAAAGTATAGCGAATATCTTCATAGTTTGGATAAAGAGAAACCAGTTTTAGCAACAGGAGATTATAATGTAGCCCATAAAGAGATAGATTTGGCAAATCCACAAAATAATCATATGTCCGCAGGTTTTACAGATGAAGAGCGTAAAGGCTTTACAAATATATTAAACAAAGGATTTACAGACACGTTCAGACATATTAATGGTGATGTTACAGGTGCCTTTACCTGGTGGGCACAAAGGGTGAAAACAAGTAAAATAAATAACTCGGGCTGGAGGATTGATTACTGGTTAGTTAGTGACAGGTTAGTTGACAAAGTTATTAAATCTGAGATGGTAGATTCTGGTGAAAGACAAGACCATGCACCAATTCTATTGGAAATTAATTTATAGTTAAAAAAACATATTTTTATTAAATCTATTTATACAACAAAAATGCATTGAATCGTGGGCTTTTTTGTTGTGCATAAATAAAAAATTGTAGAATTTGAAAAAATCAATACATATTGAAACTTAAGTGATATAATTTATTCACAAGCAGATTGGTTAATGAATCATTAGAATAGTTTCGTTTAAATTATTATTTCATTTGGGGTTTAGCTTCATATAACAAGGGGGTATGTTTTGTGATATATATAAAGCCGATGAAAATGGTTAAGAATATTTTATGTGCATTTGGATTAGTTATTGGCGCAATATTCCCGGTATTCGCAGGTTTTTTTGTTAAATGGATACCTGAAAGAAAATTAGCATTTTGTATTTGTTGCCTTTTAGCGGGTTATATTGTAGGGCTTTTTAGCTTTTACATAGTAAAAACTATTTTATTAAAAATAGACAGTTATTATAAAATCGCCCTTTTAGGTAAATTAGGGGTAGAGGATATTATTAATGCAGAAAAAGACGATGATTTAATATTAAACATGAAAAGTGATTTTAAAGAACTGATTAACAAATATGTAACACTTATGGAAAGTGAAAGTAATAACCTTTTGCGGCTCTCAATTACTGATTGTTTAACTTCCACCTATAACCACAAATATATGTATGAATATTTCGAAAAAAAGGTTTTAGAAAGAATTAGTTTAATGACTATATTATTTTGTGATATTGACCACTTTAAGAGAATAAATGATACTTATGGACATATTACAGGTGATTTAGTTTTGCAGGAAGTTTCAAAAATTATTCGTGAATCTACTAATGAAAATGAAGGTATTTTTAGATATGGGGGAGAAGAATTCGTAATTCTATTGGAGAATTGTTCTGGTGAAGAGGGTTTTGATATCGCTGAAAAAATTCGATTAAAAGTTTGCAACTCGGATATAATTAAATCTTATTGTAATTTTGAAATTCTTACAATTAGTATTGGGCTTGCAGTATATCCATATGATGGAGTAAATATTGATACTCTGATACATAACGCTGACACTGCCATGTACCATGTTAAAGAAACCGGAAGAAATCGATGTGAAATTTACAACTCTGAAATAATGAATGGCAAGAAGTCTGGCTGAACCCAAGAATGATCAGAAATGATGAGAAAAGAAGATCAGCAAGAAAAGAAATTTCATAAAAAAATTAACGGAAGTGGCAAAGTGCTTGACAACTTCCGGAATCCCGAAAGATAAATCGGAAATTATTATTGTAAATAATAGAAGAGTATACAAAAGAAATCACCAAATATAACTTAACGCTTTAGCTCACGCAAATTTTTCTTGTGAAATAAATGAAGAACATTCACTTTTTATGAGAAGAAATTCCGATGTAATGTATACGGAGCCACATCATTTAATACCAATGGCTTATTCTGACAAATTTGAGTCTTCTCTGGATGTTGAGGAAAATATAGTATCACTATGCAGCAATTTCCATAATCAATTGCACTATGGCAAGGGTTTTGAATTGTTATTGGAAAATTCATATAATAAAAAGGAAAGAATACTTATTGTCAGTTAATATTGATGTATCATTAGAAGATCTAATTAGTATGTACAGATGAATATTGATACAATCCCAAAGCCCTTGATTTCAGGGGCTTTTTTGTGTTTGAGAAATAAAAATGCATGGATTTTCGAAGCCAGATAGTCAGAAAATGCACCTATCGTTATATCTTATGCACCCAAATGCACCCAGGGGGATTTCCATAGCATTATTTTTAAATCAAAGACATTATAAAAATTAAGTGATATAATTTAGCTATAAATAAATTAACAGTTGCGAAAATATACTGAAGAATATCGATTGTGAGGCTTGATGATGAATATAATTGATAAATTGATATGCTATCTCGAAGAAGAAAGAATTCTTCCAATTTCAAAAGAAACATGGGAAAGTTTCATAATAGACCATTGTTGCCCAGACAATGAACAAAGTAGAAAATTGCAGTGCGATTTTATTAAAGAGCAAGTAAAGCAAAAATCTGGAATATATATCTACATGAAAGATGATAAATGCCTTTATGTTGGAAAGGCTAAATTCCTATTTAGCAGGATAAAGAGCCATTACATTGAATCTTTTTCGCCGGTATCTGGGGACACCCCGGACATGAGATGGCACAGATTTTTTTTAAAGCATCAAGGGGAAGTGGAAATATACTGGAAAGAATTTCAAAGTGAAGATGAAAGAGTTATTATCGAAAGGATCTTAACTAAGTTATTGAGACCTGTTTTTCTTACATTTAAATAAAAAAACGAGGTGTTACTGTGGAAGACATTCGATTTGCTTTGCGAGATGAAATAGTGAATATTTTTGCCATGACTTACGGGGATATACCAGGAGCGTATTCACACCAAATAATGTTATGTAAAAAAAGCAAAATGCCAGAGAATAGGAGAGGTCCTTTCCTGTTAGATTCAAAACGTTCTGCCTCAGCTCATAAGCTGTCAGAAGCAGGATATGATTATTATGACAGAATTAAAAATTTTAAATATAACCTTAAATATATAGCATATATAGAATCTGAAATAAAAGTTAAAATTTCACTTGATTTATTTGAGGAAATAACTAGTGCCGGCTTTTTCCCTATATGGTCCCCTGAAGCTCCGTATAAATATTTTAATGGCCAGGATGAAGGATATATAGTTCTTTTTAGGGTGTTTGAAATTAATACTGATATTGATGAAAATTTTTTAATGAAAGGACGATCAGGACGCAATTTCTATTTCAATTTAGAACATTTTCCAAAGTATAATATAAAAAAACCGATCCTAAATTGCAATAACAAATTGAACTAATTATTTAAACCTTGAAAATCTGTTGTAATATTTATTGAGAATAAATCAAGTCCAACTCTAAATCAAAGAGTTCTTCCGGAGTCTTATATCCTAGAATTTTCCTTGGAAGGGTATTGATCCAGTCCTCCAGTAAGTTTATCGCTTCGTGACTGTAGTGAGATATACGCCTTCCTTTAGGGATAAACCTTCTGAGAAGTCCATTGTGACGCTCATTGGTACCCCTCTCAAAGGATGAATAAGGGTGAGTGAAGTATATCTTTGTATCACTGGCTTGCAAGGCAGACAGATCAGAAAACTCAGAACCATTGTCAGATGTTATGGTCTTAAAAATCCGTGAGAATTCACTGCCGAAATATTCCTTAAGTTGATACAATTCAGCCATTACAGCGTCAGCTGTCTTGCCTGAAATTTTCCGTACCATAGCGTTGCGGGTCTTTCGTTCTACAATGGTCAAGAGAACTTCATCCTTCTTGGATTTTGAACCTATGACAGTGTCTATTTCCCAGTGTCCAAACTCTTCGCGATTGTTGATATGGTCGGGACGGATGCTAATGCTATCACCTAAAATCTTCTTGTTCTTTCGAATGACGCTGCCTTTGGACTTACGCCTTAGTTTGAGAGGTAGGTGGAAATTCTTGATCCTTATCATACCCAGGTCGATATAGTTGTAGATGGTCTTGGTACAAAGGGTTTTGCTGAAAATCCCTTCTTCCCTGGCTCTGCCTACGGCAGCATCCACAGACCATGAATTCTCAAGCATAGACGATTCTATGTGTCTGATAAACTCTTCAGATTCCAGCAACTGGTATTGCTTACAGCATGACTTACGATTTTCTCTATATCGTGCCTGTCCAGCATCAGCGAGGTAAATTTTAATCTTTTTACCTGCTTTAATCTGATCTACTGTGCCACGTCTGATTTCGTTCAGAATCGTGTTGATAGGGCGGTTCATGGCTTTTGAGATAGCATAAGCTGACTTGTTATCCCTAAGCATAAGCTCGATTTTTACCCTCTCAGTCAAAGTTAGGTGTTTATTCTTTCGCGGATTTGTTGTAAACTGTGTATAGTCCATAGTGATAACCTTTCTGCAAAAAATCTGTTTGTGGTAAAACTATTTTACAACAGAAAAGGTCGCTATGGATTTTTTATTAGTTCAATTTGATTTACAATGAGTCAAAAGAACATATTATTATAAAGGAAGAAATTCATTCAATCGAATCAGAAAAGCTCGAAAGAACCGCCAAAAAAAAATATGTCAAGCTTTATTGAGGCCTTGGAGAAATCCGAAAAGCTACTTCAGGAATTTGACGAGTCAATATGGAATGCAGCTGTTGAAATGGTAAAAATGAATGATAAAAAAAGCATTACTTTTGTTTTTAAAGATGGCTCTGAAATAAAGCATAACTTTTAACTATACAAGAATAGCCCACAGTATTTGCAGTTGTTTTGCATATGCCGTGGGCTGTTTTTGCATTTAAACTCTAACTTGTTTACTTATTTATACTTAAGGGTATAAGCTTGTTAGTAAATAATTTAACATTATTGATTTTAATGGTTTATATTATTTACTGTTTTTGATTAATTTTTATATGAAATTTTAAAGGGGATAATTATGGAAATCTATAGTTTTGAGGATATACTTTTTAGCTTATTTCTTACAATTACCATATATTCTCTGCCGATTATAATTTATAGGTACATGATAATAAAATCTGCAGTGGATATTAAAAGTGCTAGAGCAATAACTATTAGTTATGGGATTTGTTCTTTTATAGTGATGTCTTCTCTACACATGCTTATTAATGGCAGAATAGCTAATGCGGGCCCTATTTTATTGTGGAGTTATATAAATTATTGCATATTGACAAGTGGGAAACAACAACGCATTTCCAAAGTAGAATCACTTCATATAAAAAGTGATACTTCCGAATTTGAACAGCAGAATATTTTAACAGTGGATAATAGTGCAATTGATTCTGAATCGGTTTCCGGGCAAAATATACCGGATTTTGCCGCACAAGAAGATGAGTTTATTGTTGATCAAAAATGAATCGTTTTCAAAATCTAGAGGTGAAGTATTGTAATCAATGTGGTAATCTACTTCAACCAGGTAGCTTTTTCTGTAGTAATTGCGGAGTTTCAATTGAAGGGAAAATAAAAAAATCTACCTCATGCGGAAAACGGCATGCTCGGTCATATAAGAAGATTTTTCTTTTTGCAGTTATTACGATTATTTTTTTATCACTTATTGGATTGAATATATACCAATATATTACAATTGAAAACAACTTGAAGAAAATATCTGATCAAAAAATTAAAATAGATAGTATGAATGATAGAATGGTTTATTATCAAGAGAAAGCGTTATTTCTTGATAATTACATAGTATTAATTGGAAGTGTTAGCAATACATATCACAAGTATGGTTGTAAGTATTTGGATATTTCGTCTTTCTTTGCATATAATACAGAAAATGCAGAAGCATTGGGGTATAAGTCCTGCGTGATATGTTGTAATTAATCAACAATCGTATATTCTATTCCAATATTAGAAAAATAAGCCAAACCGTATATTTTTATTATTAATTATAGATTGCATGATAAAAACCGTATAATTTAAATGAAGCTATTTTATAGAATGGCGTAAGTTTTGAGAAAATGGGGGGATCTATGAAGCATATCAATTTGAAACTTTTTTTGGAGAAAATTCTTGAAGGTTGTTTAACGGATTTTGACAAAGTATACAGGCTTCTCACATCAAGAGGATTTTTGTTGGATATTATAGATGGTGAAATAACAGTAAGTGATAACTCTCATAAATCAGATGAAAAAAATTTAAATGACATACTTGTAAAATCAGGAATAGGTTACACGAAAAATAGTAAAGTAATTTTCCGTGAAGAATATGACTGGAAAAGACTATTGAATTTATATGATAAAGTAGATAATGTAAATGATGAAGTCACACGTCATAACTGGTCGGACTGTTGGACTTATTTTGTAAGCCGTACACATGGCTATAAAGTTGCGGCAGTAGGGTATGAACCATATATTTCAAAATATCTCAAAGCTACTTCTTCAATAGGTATTACAACTTATTTTTCCTGTGATGCGCATCATGAAACTTTAAATAAATCTATAAAAATTAGATTCGTCAGCAGATTCGACCTATATTGGCATAAGTTGCTACATGAATCAATATTTAGATTTGAAGATAATCCTAATTTTAAATGGATATATAATACAATTAACAGTGAGGATCTCGGGTGCATTAAAAAACTATCTAAAGATTTAGACTCGATTACTATGGACTACGTTTCGCTTATTAAGATGGGTGATTCTATTTATGATAATAGAATTCAACTAAGAAAGCTTAAATCGGATTTCATAAAGGATATAAGTGGTAAAATAAATAGCCATACTCCTGATACGGAAGCTTTTCAGATTATGAATGAAACATTCCAAAGAATAATAAAAGACTCTTACAACTTGAGTACGGAGACTTACGTATAGGGGCATTAAGCATTAATAATTTTATTGTATTGCTCAATTAATTTCAAGACAGTAATCAACTGAATATTGATACAATTCAAAAGCACATGATTTTGCAAGGGCTTTTTTGTTGTCTGGAAACAGTTTTTAATATAACATTTAATAAAAAAAGCCACTTGCAAATTCAGTTTTCGTTTTGCAAATAGCTTGTTTTTTTATTATTTACCTGACGATAATCACAAAATCGTCCTGCTGTTTGTTTTTATTGAGGATAGGTGTTTGTTGTAAGATATAATTACCCAATATTGCAGAACGAAATTCCCCAGTTGTGCATATAGCTTTTCCTCAAAATTGCAAAAAGTCATTGATGGCATCACAATTTCATATTATCCTTGTAATTAACACCACATCAATTGCAGGGAGGAAACGGAGAATGCTTTCAATGACTCAACAAAATGATATCAGAAAATTGTATTTTGAACAAGGCAATAATATCAGTCAGATCTCTAAAATTACTGGTAATGACAGGAAAACAATAAGAAAATATATTGAAATAGATGACTGGTCTCCTAAACCGGAGGTTAAAAAGGAAGAATACAGGGAATCAAAACTTGATCCTTTTAAAAGTACTATCGATTCCTGGCTTGAAGAGGACAAAAAGTTCAAGAAAAAACAGAGGCATACTGCAAAAAGAGTTTATGTAAGGTTGTGTGAGAAATTTAAAACTGATTTCGATTGTAGCTACAGAACTGTTGCAAGCTATGTGGCAGAAAGAAAAAAACAGATTTTTTCTAAAAGCGTAGCTTCACTTCCTCTGGAACATATTGCAGGAGAGGCTCAAGTTGATTTTGGTGAAGCGGAGTTTTTTGAAAACGGAACCAGAATTACTGGTAAATATCTAAGTGTTGATTTTCCACACAGCAATATGGGGTATCTGCAGCTTTTTCATGGAGAAACCTTGGAATGTCTTATGCAGGGACTTATCAACATATTCAATCATATCGGTGGAGTTCCAAAAAGAATGTGGTTTGACAATGCATCTTCGATGGTATCAACAATACTTAAGGATGGAGAACGTACTCTCACCGAAGGTTTCATAAGATTTAAAAACCACTTTGGATTTGAAGCAGCTTTTTGTAATGCTGCAAAAGGTCAGGAAAAGGGAGCTGTTGAAAATAAAGTTGGTTATTTAAGAAGAAATCTGCTTGTTCCTGTACCTCAATTCCTGGATATTCATAAATTCAATAAAGAACTGCTGGGAGAGTGTGAAAAAGATGCTTTACGGGGACATTACAAGAAAGAAACATATATATCAGAGCTATTTAAAGAGGATATGCAGGCTTTATTGGTTTTACCAAATGTGAATTTCGAGGCCTCAAGATATGAATTTGTAAAGACTGACGCGTATGGCAAATTTAAGCTTAATCAAGGTATTCACCAGTATTCGACATCACCAAAATATGCAAAGAGTACAGTGCAGATCTGCATAACTGCTTTTTCCGTAATTGTTTTAGACGAAAGTCTAAGGACAGTAGTCGAGCATAAGAGACTATATGGAAATACAAAAAAAGAGAGCATGCTATGGATTCCATATTTAGAACAACTCTCATACAGGCCTGCGGCACTTAAATATACTGGAATATATCAGATGTTGCCTGATCCTTTGAAAAATCACTTAGAAAAATGTGATAGAAGCGAGAGAGGAATTATCCTTAAAACGCTTTCTGAAATGACAAAAAAGGACAGTTTTGACTCGGCAGTAAAAGCTTTTTCAGATGCAGAAGTAATTGGTGCACTGGATAAAGATAGTTTACTTGCAATTCATAATAGAATCCTTATGCCTGACTTTAAACTTTCACAATATATTCCGGAATGTGTTCCAGATTTGCCGCCAATAAAGCTTAATATCGATGCCTACGACCGAATTTTAAAGGGTTTAAACGGTGGACATAATGATTAGAGATCAGATAGCTGAATATATAAAAATTCTAAGATTCAGCCAAAATATGGTTGATAACAGCATGAATCTAGGATCTCTTAATGAACAGCAGTATTTTTTGAATCTTCTGCAACTTGAGGTGGAACATAGAGAAAATACGCGAATTCAAAGATTGATTAAAAATGCGGGATTCTATTCAATGAAGAGTTTTGACAACTTCATGTTTGATGATATAAACATGCCGTCAGGCATAGACTCAAGGTATTTGAGTTCATGTGAATTCATAGAGGAAAAAAGAAACTTTGTATTCTATGGAAATACTGGTACAGGAAAGACGCACTTAGCTCAAGCTATTGGGCTTGAAGCGTGTAAAAAAGGTATGAATGTAAAATTCTACAGGACTGCAGCGCTTGTAAACAAGCTCTCTGAAGCAAAAAAATCCAGAGACCTTAGTATTTTTATGAAACAGATACAAAAGGCTGACCTCATTATTCTAGACGAGTGGGGTTATGTCCCTCTCGATCGGGACGGCTCTCGCCTTCTTTTTGAAATAATATCAGAATGCTATGAGAAAAAAAGCATCATTGTAACGACAAATATCGAATTTTCAAGGTGGGCAACAGTGCTTTATGATGAGCAGATGACAAATGCACTTCTTGATAGACTACTCCATCATTGTTACCTGCTGATATTTAAGGGTGACAGTGAAAGAATGAAAAATTCTTTGATAAGATTGACATAAAAATTCCTCACCGATGCCTGAGGAAAAACTTTTAGCAAAAGTGAGGAATTTATGCTTGCAAAAAACAGGATAGGTTACAGTAAGTTTCTCGTTATTTGGATTCCACTCTACCTTTCCATCAAAACCCTCTATGATTGCGCGAATAGGAAGTAATGTTCTGCCGTTTACTATTATAGGAACTGTTCCACGCCCTGGGTCTATTTCTGCTGTAATGCCATTTATTGTCATTTTTGGATTTCCAATCCATAACTGAATGGTCTTATTATCAAGAGACAAAGTTGTCTTACTCTCAGATGAGTCCCATTTGACTTTTCCACCGATGGCCTCAATGACAGCCCGAACAGGAAGGAAGGTCCGCCCTTTTAATACTACTGGAGAGGTTCCTCTGCCGGGGTCGATTTCACTGTTATTTCCATTTATCATCATATTTGGATTCCCTATAGTCAGAGTTACTGTTAAATTTGACTGGGGCGGTTGTGCTACTGGAGCTTGTGATACTGGAGCGCTGTCATCAGAATTTCTGGTAACATATTCAAGGCATCCTATATCGATAATTCCATTGATTATTCTAGCTTTCCGATTGTAGTCATGAGTTCCTGCATCTACTGAAACACCAGCATCAATACAAGGGGATCCTTCTTTCAGTTCAAAGTCTCCAGACGATGGGTTTACAAATTGTGCATTCAAAGTCATGTTGTTTTCTATGATATTGTTGCCTTTATTTCCTTCAATAACTGTATTGGCCTTGTTGAAGATGTTGTTCTTCACTTCATTGGTAGAGCTGTTTGCATTTGCTACAACAAGCGCTGTGTCAGCATTGTATACAGTGTTGTTGTAAATCTTTATATTCGTTGCCGTACCGTTTGAGGTGCTGGCTCCACCAAATACAAGGGCAGCATAATTTGTGCAATCAAGGATCAGATTGTTTCTGACTGTTATGTTATCGGTAGTCTTGCCTTTATGCTCGCTGGCAAGCTCAATTCCGATATCGCAATTTCTTACGTAATTTCCTTCTATGATTATATTCTTGCCGCCATCGACATATATACCATCAGCACCATAATCATTATAGGTTGGATTATTTTTTGAAGAAATATTATAGACGATGTTTCCGGCACAAAGGCCATCTCTTGCTCTGTCTGTTTCGCCAGAGCCTGCAGTGCCCTCATATCCGATAAAGTCAATACCTATATTGTCGTTGTCATGGATCTTATTGTTAATGACCTTGAACTTTGTCACGTTACCATTTAATACCAGGGACTCGCTTTGTCCAAGCTTGCAGTCATAGATCTCATTGCCCTCTATAAGCAGATTTGTCACAGGCGTAGTCGAATTTGTTCCATAGACGGCTATGCCATGGGCATTAGAACTTGAAGTAATTCCATAAACTTTATTATTTACGATCTGGATATCAGTGCCGGCACCTGAGATGCTTATACCCTTTGGTGTATCGTTTCCGGAATTGTTGCATAGCTCAAGTCCTTCGATACGGATATAGCTCTTGTTAGAGATTGTCAGATTGGCCCCAGCCGTATTAGCGCCGCTGATGATGACTTTTTCGCCAGGATAGTTCTTGACAGTAATAAGCCCGTCAGATGATCCTGAGTTTGGAATTGTTACCTTTTCTGAATAGGTTCCTCCGCGTATAAGCAGTGTGTCTCCAGGTTTCAGTGCCGAAACTCCGCTTTGAATAGTTTTGAAGGGGTCACTTATAGAACCTGAATTGGTGTTGCTTCCGGTTGCTGATACATAATAGGTCCTTCCTGAAGCGAAGCTTATGTTGGTTGTGATGGAAAACATGGCAAGTAGAACTAATGTTACAATTAGTAGTATTGCGGCTGCATTGTTTGCATTTTTAATCATTTCCTCTTCCTCCTTGTATAAACTGTGAAAACTCTCTAATAAACTAACCGCCGCAAATAAAGGTTGCTGGCATCTTTTTCCGGTGAGACTGCAGTGATCGAATTTACATTTATTTACTAATTTTCTGCGGAATTCAGCTGGCAGTATAACAAAAATAATAAATTTGAATGATTTCTGATGCCAAATTACTTTCTTATTAGGCATGCTCAATCATACCCTCTTTAGAAGTGTTGTACCCATTGATAAGCCGATTCAACCACTGCCTGGATTATAGATAAGGCGATGAATGTGGATTAGATTTGTGGGAATGAAAGACATAGTATCTCATTTATGCGTATTATGTAAAGCCATAAAGAAAATAATAGAATTTCTTTATGGCTTTACAGGTATTTTTTGAATTGAAAGTATTGTTAAAGATATATTATTTTTTGAAATGTAAATATAAAATGCAATTAAGGGTAATAATTCTATAATAAGCTATAACAATATGATTAATTTAAATAATAAACACTTCATGCATGGATACAAGAGAAAATATGTATTAGAGATTGCTGCAGAGCAAATCTGTTTATATATGCATCGTTAGGATATGTCAGAGTAACTCATTTGTTCCTTTTTGTCTTAAAAGCAGTTGAGTCAATGGGTATCAATCATAAAAGGAGGCATTATGATGTCTAAAAAAATTTCTTTAAATCGTCGCTTTATGTCATTCATATTAATCATCTGTATGTTATTTACGATGATTCCAAACAGCGCATCTGCTGTAAAAGCGACAGATGTTTCAAATCATTGGGCGCAAAATATTATTGAAGGGTGGATGGATAAAGATCTGATTAAAGGTTATCCTGATGGTAGCTTTAAACCCGATAATAACATAACCAGAGCAGAGTTCAGTGCCATGGTAAACAGGGCATTTGGCTATACATCAAAAACTCCGATATCTTATCCAGATGTCAAAGAGGGAGAATGGTATTACGCTTCTCTGGAAATTGCGGTAGCTGCAGGATACATAGGTGGTTATCCTGATGGAACAATGAGGCCCAATAATCCGATCACTCGAGAGGAAGCAGCATCATTGCTGGCAAAATTGAACAGGCTTACCGAAAATGAAAGCGCAGCAGGTGTATTTACTGATTCTGCAAAATTTTATTGGAGCAAGGGAGCTATTGGTGCGGTTTCCGAGGCAAAACTGATGGGAGGATACCCTGATGGAAGTTTCGGAAATAATAAATTTATTAAACGTGGAGAAGCCGTAGCATCTTTAGATAGAACTCTTCAATATAGGGGTAAAGTTGTGCAGGCGGTTACAGTTAATGATACTCTTTCTGATGCTGAAACAACGCTCACATTCATGACTAATGAAGAAATCAGTGCCGGCGTTGGCACCAGCAGCGGTGGTGGAGGCAGCAGTGGTGGCGGGGTAAGCAGCAAGCCATTATCACAAGCAGCGCCTAAGGGACTGGCAGGAATAGCACCAACAACAGCTGGTGGAACAGATGGAAAGATAACAGGCACAACAGCTGAAATGGAGTACAGGATACCACCAGATGGAACCTGGATACCAGTAACAGGAACGGAAATCACGGGACTGGCAGCAGGATCATATGACGTAAGATATGCAGCGAAAGAAGGATATAACGCAGGAGAAATAGCAAAAGTAGCCGTACCAGCTTATGTAGCACCAGAAGCCGACCAGCCAGCACCTGAAGGACTTGCAGGAATAGCACCAACAACAGCTGGTGGAACAGATGGAAAGATAACAGGCACAACAGCTGAAATGGAATACAAATCTGCATCAGGACAAGTCTGGACGCCAGCAGCGGGAACGCAAATAACCGGGTTAGCAGCGGGAGCTTACAATGTAAGATATGCAGCTAAAGCGGGATATAAATCAGGAGCAATAGCGACAGTAACAGTACCGGATTATGTTGAAACAGGTGCAGAACAGCCAGCACCGGAAGGACTTGCAGGAATAGCACCAACAACAGCTGACGGAACAGATGGAAAGATAACAGGCACAACAGCTGATATGGAGTACAGACAATCATCAGAAGAAACCTGGACAGCGGCAGATGGAGCAGAAATCACGGGACTGGCAGCAGGATGGTATGATGTAAGGTATGCAGCTAAAGAGGGATACAAATCAGGAGCAATAGCAACAGTACCAGTACCAGCTTATGTAGCACCGGAAGCTGACCAGCCAGCACCTGAAGGCCTTGCAGGGATAGCGCCAACAACAGCTGGCGGAACAGATGGAAAGATAACAGGCACAGCGGCTGAAATGGAATATAAATCTGCAGCAGGAGAAATCTGGACATCAGCAGAGGGAACAGAAATCACAGGACTGGCTGCAGGATTTTATGATGTAAGATATGCAGCTAAAGAAGGATATAAAGCAGGGGCAACAGCCACAGTAACCGTTCCAGATTATGCGGCACCGGGTGTTGACCAGCCAGCGCCGGAAGGATTGGTTGGAATAGCGCCATCAGTATTTGGTGCAACAGATGGAAAGATAACAGGCACAACAGCTGAAATGGAGTACAGGATACTACCAGATGGAACCTGGATACCAGTAACAGGAACGGAAATCACGGGACTGGCAGCAGGATCATATGACGTAAGATATGCAGCGAAAGAAGGATATAACGCAGGAGCTGTAGTAACAGTAATAGTATCGGTAGGAGCAAATCAGGATCAGCCGATGCCAGAAGGACTGGTAGGAGTTGCGCCATCGTCATTTGGTGGAACAGACGGAAAGATAACAGGAACGACAGCTGACATGGAGTACAGGCCTTTGGTAGATGGCGCTCCTTGGATATCATCAACAGGAACGGAAATAACAGGATTGGAAGCAGGATGGTATGATGTAAGGTATGCAGCGAAAGAAGGGTATAACGCAGGAGCGGCAGCAACAGTACAAGTACAGGTTCCATCACCATTAAATCAACCGGCGCCGGAAGGATTAGTGGCAGTTGCACCAACAACATTTGGCGGAACAGATGGAAAGATAACAGGCACAACAGCTGAAATGGAGTACAGAATAGTACCAGCTGAAACCTGGATACCGGTAACAGGAACAGAAATCACGAGCCTGGCTGCAGGATTTTATGATGTGAGATATGCAACTAAAATAGGCTATAACGCAGGAGCTGCAGCAACAATACAAGTTAAAGAAGCGGAAGCAACTTTAAGCGCATTAGCAATAGATGGAAACGCAGTAAATGGTTTTTCAGCCGGGGTATTAGTATATGATATGGAATTGCCGGCAGGAACAGTTATCGTTCCTACAGTAACAGCAACAGCAACAGACATCAATGCTCCTGTAGTAATAACACCGGCATCAAGTCTGCCAGGGAAAACCACTGTATTAGTTACGGCACAAGACGGAATAAATACGCAGACATATACAATCAACTTTATATTCGCAAATCAGGTACCACTGAACTTAAAAGGAGTAGCACCAACAACATCTGGTGGTACAGATGGAAAGATTACAGGCACAACGGATGAAATGGAATACAAATCTGAAGCAGAAGCAACCTGGACCCCGGTAGCAGGGACAGAAATAACAGGATTAGCAGCGGGAACTTACAATGTACGATATGCAGCTAAAGAAGGATACAGTGTGGGATTACCAGCAAATGTTGTTGTTCCAAATCCTGGTTCAGGCAAACTCGTAATCACATTCGATGACGGCTGGAAGGACACCATCACGGTGGCATATCCCGTACTTGAGCAAGCAGGGTTAAAAGCAACGGTATATGTAAACCGGGATATGACTTGGGGCGAGGAATACGGATGGGGAAATGGCAACTTCATGAATTATAATGATCTGCATACACTTTATGATAACGGGTGGGACGTGAGCAACCATACTACGAATCACCTGGATTATAAAAGAAATTCTGAAGGACAATTGGTTGATAAGGAAGGAAATGTATTATTATGGCAGACTCCTGAACTATATGGAGCAGCGCACCCTGAAATTGCCGTAGATCAATGGTACGATGAATGGATTAAGACTTTATATGCAGTCGGTTCAGATCCGGGCGCCGTTGATAGTATACTGAAGCCAATATATCTTGAAAATCAGGAATGGCTGAGCCGTGACGGGCTGGACTATGGACCTGACGGCATCAATCCTTTGGGTAAAATGATTGATGGAGTATGGACTCCTGGAAAAGCTCTGAACATGCCACTCAGCGCTTACCATGTTGCTTATCCGTCTGGACTATACAGTGAAGAGCTTATTCAGATGCTTATAGCAAATGGGGCTATGACAGGCAGGGCAACAATGGATAATCCGGCCAACAGCAATAATGTCATGAATCCGGTAAAGGACTTCTTTAGATTACCGGTTCAATATGTAGAGACTCAACTCGGCGGGGAAAACGGTATAACCGATGAGAATTTGGCTGAAGTTCTGGCTTCTATTGACTACGCGGTTGACAATAGCTCCACAGTTATCCTTATGATCCACAGAGTGGGTTCAGTAGGCGATTTGTTTGTATCGACAGAGTCATTTAATGCCATTGTAAATCATGCGAAGGACTTGAAGAATGCAAGTCAGCTCGACGTGATGACTATGAGCCAGTGGTACAATATGATGAAATAGCATTTCAATAGATTAAAGAATGCAACAGACTTTGGGAGCCTAAAAGCTGAACCAAGGTCTGTTGCTTACATTATCAATTTCAGTTTCAAACTTCATATAATTGTTGTCATAAGGGCAATGATAATATAACCAGTTCAATTTTTTGCAGAATATATGGTTTTCCTGCCTGTCGTTGTGGGATATAGCCATAATACGGCAGTTTGATTTTGCGGCTATGGACGAAAGCCTGTGTACCAGATTCTTATAATACTCGTTGGTATCGGCCTTCTGAAAATTCAAGTCTTCAAATAATAAAGCGTCGGTGTATACGGAGGATCCCTGCTCAAAAAGTGAAAAACCACGATTTTGTATAATCGATAAATCTGGATACTTACTTTTTAACTCTTTGAAGAAGGCGATATATCCTTCGATCTGGTCTTTGACAGCATGACTATCCCGCAGGGTTTCAATATCGTCAAGAGTATCAAAGAATACTCCGGAATAGCCTTTGTCAATGATACGGTCTTTTATTATATTCTGAAGGATATCTTGATAGCTTTTTGATAATATGTCACCACCGTAGCAATCAAATTCAGATTTAAAGAATTTCTCACCATTGTCATAAAGATAGGCATCTTCAAGCATCAAACTGTTTTTGAGGTCATCGTATTTTTCAATCTCTACAGCAGACACATATGCATATAGCAATGTCCCGGAAGCTTTCAGTTGTGATATAATATCATCGGTGGCACCGAATGGGTGTATTACAGCAAGATCATAGGAGGAAATCCTGGGCACATCCTCAGGCGATATTATACTATAGTAAACTACGAAATTCTTTATAGCATTTAGTGGATTCATAAATTACCTCCCTATAAATTTTTTATGTAAACTTAGGCTACGTGCTAACATTATAGATTAAATTTCGCCAGAAGTAAAGCCTTTGCAGTTGAACATGATAAATGTGTCAGTTTTGGATAAGCAAGAATTTTAACATTAAGGAGACAGATATGAAGATACTGGTAACGGGAGGATTTGGATTCATTGGATCCCATTTGGTAGAACGATTAATTAAAGAAGGACACGATGTAACTGTGATTGATGATTTTTCCACAGGGGATGCATCGAACTTGAAATGTAATGTTACTTTGTTCAAAATGGGTGTTGAAGATGAAAAGTGTGAAAAAATATTTGCTGATTTTAAGTTTGACGTCGTGGTCCACCTTGCTTTCAAAGCGCTGCCAAAATTAGGTGGAAAGGAGTATGGAGAAGTCGATCGCTCTAATACTGTTGGATTATGCAATATCTTATATTTTTCTCAAAAATATAATGTAAATAAATTGATATTACTTTCTTCATATCAAGTTTATGGGAAACAGAATAAATTTCCTATCAATGAAAGCAGCCAAATACTCGCAAAAAGCGAGAAATCTGGAAGCTATATTGAAAGGGAGTATTTTTGTAATAAGTACCGAGAAAAAGGGATGAATGTTGTAGTGCTGCGTATAGGGTCTGTTTACGGGCCAAGACAGACTAAAAATTTTATAAGCAGCGTAATTAAGCATGCTCAGGATTATGAAGCAGAGCAGATTACAATTATGAATCAGATAAAGGATTATATATATATAAGTGATGTTGTGGAGGCGATTTTTAAGGCATGTGAAAAAAGAACAAGCAGTATATTGAATATTTCGTCTTCAACTGGTCTTACGAATTCTGAAATTCAGGGAATCATTAATAAGTATATTGAGCCTGATGAAAGGGTATTTTTAAATTACATAGACGGATACACTAAACCACAATATATGCTTGATAATCAAAAGGCGTGTTTTGAACTGAAATGGAGCCCCAAGTACTCTATTGACGATGGCATAAAAAAAACGGTTGAATGGTCGCTTAAGAATCCGGACATTAGTAAAAATAATGTAGTGAGCGAAAAAAAGACACTTTTTAATAGGATTAAAACAAAATGGTTTTCGGGAAATGTCCATAAATATTGTGAAAACTCAATTCTATTTGTAATTACTACAACACTGATGATTTTTCTGGAGCTGAAATTTTCAATTAAAGTTGATTTGCTGATTATATATATAGTACTGGTCAACGTATATTACGGATGGTGGCATGGAATTATTGCAATTCTTCTGTCGACGGCAGCTTATACAGGTATTAAAATGGGTTTTGATAATATGACAATGTCAGGCGTTTTCAGTAATGCAAGTCAAGCGCTTTATATTGCCATGTATTTCATCATAGGAGGCATTACAGGGTATGTAGTTGATCGAATGAAGGTTGAAAAAAAAGAGCTTCAAAGTGACCTTGATTCAATAAGTGAAGAATTGCGCTTAACCAATGCGATGTATGACAAAAGCATCGAAATCAAAAATTCGCTTCAAGAAACGATTGAAAGTAACGAAGACAGCTTAGGCAAAATTTTTAATATTATTTCAAGATTGGACAATGTTATTCCTGAACAGATTCTTTCGGAAGCGACTATGATATTTTCGAAAATGCTTAAAACAGAGAGTGTTCATCTATATTATCTGGATTCAAAAAAGAATCTCAGGTTAGCTGCAGTAAGAGGCCGTATAAAATATCACAAATCACTTATGAGTGATGATTATGAATTTCTCGAATCAGTGATTGAAGAAGGGAATACCTTTATTAACAGGGAATTCACTGATGATTATCCTATGGTCTGTGCGCCGATAATTCAAGATGGATGCACGCAGGCTGTTGTTTTTTTAGATAACCTTGAATTTAAAAGACTGACTTATCAGTTTTTAAACACCTTAAAAGTCTTGACATATTTGATAGCCAATTCTATGTCAAAGGCTGCTGAATATGAAAGTGCTATACAGGACAAAAAATATCTAAGCGATACTTTTATCATGAAAAAAGATTGGTTTGAGCGCCTTATAAAAGAAAAGCAAATGAAATTATCGGAAGGTGATATGCCAATATATCTGATAATATTCATGCAGGGTATCGGTGAAAAAAATGTAGAGCTATATCACAGAGTCAGACAAGTATTGAGAGAGTCAGACCATATTGGAGAAGTGGATGGCACAAGATTTGCTATCATGTTACTTAATACAAGTAAAGAAGAAGCATCTGCAATTGAACATAGATTAGTGGCCTTGGGCATTTCGGATACACAAATTGAGGCATTGTGGAGGACATTATGATTCTGAACATTTTAGTGATTCACCTGCTTTTATCTATTTTATTCAGCGGGATGATCTATCTGAAAGAAAAATCTTTGAACTACGCCATAACCTCTCTTCTTATTTCACTGGCAATACCGCTTTTTGGCGTGATTCTGTTTTCAATAGTCCGTTTTGATTTTTTAAATTCTAGAGTCAGTCAAAATGACTATATAGCTAAAGCGTACAGTGGCAGAAACTATTTTAAAGATTTGGACATTGCTGATGAAACCAATGTCGTATCGATTGAAGAAGCATTGCTGATTTCCGATACAGATTACCGGAGGGAAATAATGATGAAAGCTCTTAAAAAGGATGCGTTAAAGTATATTCAGTTTATAAGTACAGCAATTAATAATGATGATCCTGAAACTGCTCATTATGCAGCTGCAAGCATGCTTAATATGAGAAGAGCTTTGGATATTAAAATGAGGGAAACTTTAAAAATTCGCGATGAAAATCCCGATAACATTTCAATTGCAATGGATTATTTTGATATAACGGACAGCTATATAAATATATTTGATATTGATTCAGGAATAAGAGCAAAATACATTGATGATAATATTTTGATTTTAAAGACAATCATTGAGGACAAGGTAGGAACTCCTCAGAAATACATTATGAGGCTGATCGAACTTCTGGTAGCATCGGGAAATTACGAGGAAGCAAAGAAATATTGTAAAATTTTTTTGTTAAGTTATCCTGATAATGAAGATAAATACGAGGGACTGTTAAAAAGCTATTATGAAATGAAAAATAAGAAGGATTTCGATTTTGTTTTGCGTCGTCTAATAGATTCCGAAATAATGTTTTCAAACGAAATGCTTGAAATAATGCGATTCTGGATAATAGCAGCAGACGAGAGGTGAAATATAATGAGAATTTGTATTATAGCAGAGGGCTCGTATCCTTATATTTCCGGTGGCGTATCCAGCTGGATTCAGCAGCTTATGAAGAATATGCCGGAGCATGAGTTCATAATTATATCCATAAGTCCTGACAGTACCGAAAAATCCAGCTATAAATATGATTTGCCTGATAACCTGGTGGAGATTTGTGATATTTACATGGATCAGCTTTTAGTTACTAAAGGGATCTGGAATAAAAATATTAACTTATCACCCAGGGAATCAGAGGTGATTGGTGAGCTTTTAAAGTCTTCAGTTTCGGAATGGGAAGCTGTATTTGACGCTTTCTTAAGTATGGAATCTCAGGGAATCAAAGCTGGTGATATTTTTTCTTCAAAAATATTTTATAAACTAATACAGAAGGTATATGAGGAAAACTTTACTCATGTATCATTCTCAGACATGCTTTGGACTATGCGATCAATGTATATTATACTTTTCTCACTTCTACTTTCAAAATACCCGGAAGCCGATATTTATCATTCTGTATCGACTGGATACTCGGGGATGTTGGCAGCATATGCATCCTATAAAAACAAAAGTGGGTTTGTTCTAACGGAGCATGGTATTTATACACGAGAACGTGAAGAGGAAATCATTAAAGCCAGGTGGGTAAAAGGTAATTTTAAATCCATGTGGATTGAATATTTTGAATGTCTTTCCAGCGCAGCCTATCAATGCGCGGATAGTGTAATATCATTGTTTCACAAGAACAAGGATATACAAGTTGATCTTGGCTGTGATGAGAAAAAAATCAAAATCATACATAACGGCATAAACGTTGAGGCTTTTGACCAAGTAAGGAAGCTGATTTCAGAACGGTCAGAGAAAGATGGATTCAATGTCGGCGCTGTTGTACGAGTTGTTCCAATCAAGGATATAAAGACGATGCTTCAAGCGTTTGCTTATGTGAGTGAAAGATTCCCTGATATAAAATTCACCATCATGGGACCTACCGATGAGGACAAGGAATATTATGAAGAATGTCTTGAATATAAAGACTTTTTGAAACTGGATAGTGCAATTTTTACCGGAAGTGTTAATATAAAAGACTACCTCAGAAAAATGGACGTCATGGTGCTTACCAGCATCAGTGAGGGGCAACCGCTTTCAATTCTTGAGGGGATGGCTTGTTCGCTCCCCTTTATATCTACAAATGTTGGTGATTGCGAAACTTTGGCAAAAGGCAGTAATGACGAATATGGCATAGCCGGGAGAATCGTCAACATAATGGATTATGTAGGAATAGCCGATGGGATCATCGAATTGTATAAAGATTATAATAAAAGGCGGCAGTTTGGCGAAAACGGTTACCAGCGAATAAAGCATCTATATTCAGCTGAGGATTTTATTCAAGGGTATAAATATCTATATACAAGAATTGGAGAGGGAGTCATTAATGGCAGGGATAGGATTTGAGCTAAAAAGGATTTTTGTGAATAACACTATTTCAAGCAGCGTAAAGGGATTTTCCTATGCAATCTTCGTCACATCTGGGCCTATGATCATAAATCTGATTATGCTTTCCATTATAGCGAGAATCCTGATAGATGCTGGAGCATCCTTGGAACAGCGTGATCTCTTTTATGCTTCTATGACATATTCTTATATTTTTTCGCTGCTTAATGTAAGCGGAATAATCATGATAATATCCAGATATGTTTCAGATAAATTGTACATTGAAGATACCAAAGATATCCTGGCATCTATGCTTGGTGCAATTGCGATCAGCGTGACTACCGGTGGTATTTTCGGGTTTATATTTTACGCCGCTTCACCGCTGCCTTTCTTATTCAAGCTGTTGTCATACCTGATATTTATTGAACTTTCTGTGATTAACATTTTGATGGTATATGTATCCGCAGTAAGGGATTACAAGAAAGTCACTTTATCCTTCTGCCTGGGTCTGATTTTTTCTGTAGTCATAGCGATAGTTCTGAAATCTTTACAAGTCGAAATTCTGACGGCGATGCTCGCGGGTGTAACGTCCGGCTTTCTTGTCAACATGCTGTTTCTGTTAAGTGTTATAAAAAGCTATTTTACTGTCATGACAGGTGAAGCATTTCAATTTATTGCCTATATGAAAAAAATGCCGCTTCTATATTTTATAAACCTTTTCTATACGGCTGGATTATTTGGACACAATATTATATTCTGGCTCTACTCTGATCTTTCTGTAAAGGTTATGGAGACTTATCTCTATTCTGCATCTTATGACACTGCAACTTTTTATTCAGTATTCACTATTATACCGTCATTGGTCATGTTTGTTGTAAAGACGGAGACAGTGTTTTTTACAAAATACAGAGAGTTTGGGCAATCAATCATAAATGGTGGAACCTTCAGAGACATTAAAAACGCAAAAAACAGGATGCTGATAGTACTCCGAAATGAGCTATATTTAATAATCAAGCTGCAATTGATGGTCACAATTATTTCGGTAATAACAGGTGCAAATTTCATATTACCTGTAACCGGACATGATCAGCTTACAATCAGACTGTTTGTATTATTGGCGGCCGGATATTGCATGACTTATCTGATGTTTATTGTAATAACAGTACTGCTCTATTTTGACAATCAGGAGGATGCGTTTAAAACAGCTTTGATGTTTTCTTTACTTACATTTATTTTCAATATGATAACGATTTTGCTTGGAGAAGAATTCTATGGACTGGGATTATTTGCTTCAGCGTTTACATCGTTGCTTTATAGCGGAAGATTTCTCGTGAGAACTCTAGAAGACGTAGACTACAGAATATTTACTAAAATGACGTATTACAATTAGTAATTTCAATGAGAAAAATCTGATATCAATTCTTACGTAGAGAGGTTATGGATATGTCAAAATACGAAAGACCGGAATATAAGGGTATATTGTCGGAACCACCCTTTGAAATAAGGCTTTATGAAGCGTTCTGGATTGTCGAATACAGCAATGAAGCAGATCCGGATATTCTTAATGGATTCGGGACACTTTTTCGTTATATATCCAGTGAGAATCAAAATAGACAAAAAATAAACATGACAGTTCCTGTAATTGAAGAGATGCTGGAAGGAAGAATGAAAATGGCATTTGTTGTTCCAAAAGAACATTGGAATGATATACCTCAACCCGAAAACAAATGGCTTTCATTGAATAAATTTGAAAGTGGATTATTTGGGGTAATAAGATACAGTGGCAGGTCAGATAAAAGCAAGGAAAACGAAATGAAACATAAGCTGGAGGAGTGGCTGAATGAAAATGCTTACAGTGCTGTAGATAATTATATGCTTGCATTCTATAATCCTCCATTTACTCCGCCGATGCTTAGAAGGAATGAAATTCTGGTTCGTATAAAGAAATAAATTATATTTTTAAAATTGAATTTATACCCTGAAGCCTTTGATTTCAAGGGCTTTTTTGTTTGTGAAAATGTTAATAATGAAAAATGTTGACAGCCTAAGTTATGGCATGATATCATGAACATAAAGAAACACAAACGAACACAAACTAACATTATGCTGTATACAGGGGGGAGAAAAATGTTACTGATAGACAGACGAAATATGATCATAGAATATCTTGAGGAATTTGGCAGTGCCAAGGTAGAAGAGCTTTCACAGAAACTCAACGTTACTCCAATGACTATAAGAAGAGACCTCCAGTATCTTGAAGATAACAATATAGTTTCAAGGACATTTGGTGGAGCTATACTTAAATCCGGGCTCACATCAGAGGTTCCATATAAGAACAAGGTCATAAGCAATATGGATGAAAAGAAAAGAATTGCTAAATATGCAGTATCTCTTGTTCAAAACGGACAGATAATATATCTTGACTCTGGCACCACGAATATGGAAATTGCAAAGCAGCTAAAATCCAAACAGAATCTGACAGTAGTTACAAATGACATCAAAATAGCAGGATATCTTTCGTTTTCATCAAACTTCAAAATTCTCTGCACTGGCGGATGGGTTCAGAATTCCACTGGTACATGCCTTGGTTCACACACAATTGAGTTTCTTAAAGGCATAAATGTAGACATAGGTTTTATAGGATCAAGCTCTGTTTCTTATAAAAGTGGATTAACCACACCTACTTTTGAAAAGGCTGATGTTAAAAAGCAGGCGATAAAATCAGCAACGAAACTGGTATTAGTTATTGATAACAGCAAATTTGGAAAAGAAAGTTTTGCAAAAGTCTGCAATCTAGATGAATTTGATTTGGTCGTAACCGATGCTGGGTTGAGTGAAAAAACGCATGAGTTGTTAAAAAAAGAGAACATAAATGTAAAACTTGTATAAATACAGGAGGTTTAATGTGTCAAAAATTGTAATAATCGCAGATGACCTGACAGGTGCAAATGCAACGTCTGTGCTTCTTGCCAGACAGGGATTCAAAGCTACCACGTTTTTAAACTTGAATAAGTATAATGCGCAGGAACACAAGGATCTGAATATAATATCAATAAGCACAGACAGCAGGGGAATAGAAAAGCAACTGGCTTATGAAAAGGTTAAGAATGTTGTTGATTTTTTTAAGAATGAAGATGTAAAGCTTTTTGCAAAACGGATTGACAGCACGCTAAGGGGAAACATAGGCTCAGAGATATCGGCAATACTCGATAATCTGAATGATGACACAATTGCAATTGTGGTGCCTTCATTCCCGGCATCAGGTAGGGTATGTATCGGCGGATATCTGATGGTAAATCAGGTACCTCTTGAAAATACAGATGTCGCCAAAGATCCAAAAACTCCAATATTCACATCTTCCGCTGTAAAGCTAATAGGGGATCAGATGAAGGTAAAACCTGGTTTCATCGAGCTTGATAAGGTCTTGAAAGGTACTGATTCAATAAAGGATGCAATAATCAGTGAGAAAGATAAAGGCTCTAAAGTAATTGTAATAGATGCCACAACAGATGATGACATATTGAAAATAGCAAAAGCTGTCAAGCTTTCTGGTATAAAAGCTATATCTGTTGATCCGGGACCTTTCACAGCGGCACTTTCAGAAGAACTTATGGAAGTCCCTGCCGATGAACCAGGGAAAAAGGTAATGCTTACTGTAGGAAGTGTTTCAAACCTTACAAGAACTCAGCTGGATGAATTGAAGCTGAGATATTCACCTCTTCTTGTAGCGGTTTCAGCCGCAAATCTCATTTATGACGACACTCGCAAAGATGAGATAGAAAGCGTCGTTGAAAAAGTACTTGAAGATGTATCTGATTATGATGTCGTCGGGGTAATAACTACAAGCAAGGAAGATGAAGTTCTTAACCTAAGTGATATCGCGGATGAACTTAAGATATCCGAGGATGAAGTGTCTCAGAGAATTTCTGATGGGCTTGCAGAAATAACGATAGAAGTACTTAAGAATACTGACTCAGTAATAGGTGGACTTTTCACTTCAGGTGGAGATGTTACAGTAGCTGTATGCAGTGCCCTTGGATCTGCAGGAATTGAGGTTAAAGATGAAGTTCTGCCTCTTGCAGTTTATGGAAGGATAATAAAGGGAGTTTATGACAATATGCCAATAATCACAAAGGGTGGATTAATAGGCGATGATAAGGCAATAATAAAATGTGTAGATTATCTTTTGACCAAATTGTCAAATGAATATCATTCGAAAGATATAAAAGTAGAGAATTAGGAGATAGCAAAATGAACAGACCGATAATAGCAATACCACTGGGAGATCCAGCCGGAGTAGGACCAGAAATAGTAGTTAAATCTTTGAATCATGATGAATTGTATGAACTATGCAGACCGGTAGTAATAGGGGACAGAGCTACAATAGAGCAGGCTATGAGATTCTGTAGCATAAATCTTGCAGTCAATTCAATTGAAGACCCAAAGGATGGGATGTATGCAAAAGGCACAATTGATCTCATTGATTTGAGCAATGTAGACATCAATACACTCCAGATAGGAAAAGTTCAGGCCCAGGGAGGAAAGGCAGCTTTTGAATATATAAAGACTGTAACTGCTCTTGCACTGGAGAAGAAAGTTGATGCAATAGCTACAACTCCAATAAACAAAGAATCTCTGAAGGCGGCTCAGGTGCCATATATCGGGCATACCGAGATTCTTGAGGATCTGACAAATACTGAAAACCCTCTAACTATGTTCCAGGTTTTCGACTTGCGAGTATTTTTCCTTACAAGACATGTATCGCTGAAGAAGGCCTGTGAACTTGTCAAAGAAGAATCGGTATATGAATTTATTCTCAGATGTAAAAAGGCACTTGAAGTACTTGGCGTTACAAATCCAAAGCTGGCGGTTGCAGGCCTTAATCCTCACAGTGGAGAAAATGGACTGTTTGGATACGAAGAGGTAGATGAAATAGTTCCAGCCATAAAAAGAGCAAAAGAGCTTGGTATAGATGTAGTTGGACCAGTTCCAGCTGATTCAGTATTTCACTTCGGACTTAAGGGGAAATATGATGCAGTATTATCCCTATACCATGACCAGGGACACATTGCAACAAAAATGGTAGACTTCGAGAGAACCATCTCGATTACAAATAATATGCCGTTTTTAAGAACTTCTGTAGATCATGGAACAGCATTTGATATTGCGGGCAAAGGTATTGTATCTGATGTGAGTATGGTTGAAGCAATAAAGCTGGCAGCATTGTACGCACAGAATTTCAATAAATAAATTATAAAAAAGGAGAGGTAATTATTATGGTAGAAGTTGCAGGCAGCCAGATGATCGTAGGTCTCATAATCGGGATCGCACTACTGATCATCCTTATTTTAAAAACTAAGATTCATGCATTCCTTGCGCTGATCATTGCAGCGGCAACAACTGGTTTAATAGGAGGAATGGCTCCAAATGCTGTACTTGACGCAATATCGAAGGGATTCGGTGGAACGCTTGCCAGCATTGGTATAATAATCGGATTTGGCGTTATGATGGGTGAAATATTTGAAGCATCAGGTGCAGCTGAAAGAATGGCACAGACATTTATCAAAAAACTCGGAAAAGGTAGAGAGGAAATTGCTCTTGCCATAACGGGATTCTTAGTATCCATTCCTATATTTTGTGATTCAGGATTTGTAATTTTATCTCCTCTAACAAAGGCGATTTCGAGGAAAACCAAGAAGTCAACTGTGACACTTGGAATATCTCTTGCTGCCGGACTTGTGATAACCCACTCACTCGTTCCGCCTACTCCAGGTCCAGTTGGAGTTGCAGGATTGTTTGGAGTAAACGTTGGATCACTCATATTATGGGGAATCGTAATGGCAATACCAATGACTATTGCAGCAATAATGTATGCAAAATACATTGGTAAGAAAATATATCAGGTTCCATCTGAAGATGGAGAAGGATGGGAAAGACCTGAATATCAGGAACCTGTTTATGATTCGATTTATGATGTGGAAAACGATAACTTACCATCAGTATTCCTATCATTTTCACCGATTGCAGTTCCTATAGTACTTATACTTATAAACACAATAACTGCCGCAATGAAGCTTGAAGGACCTTTCATGCCAGCAATCGGATTCCTTGGTTCACCTGTTATCGCGGTAGGTATTGGATTAATAGTGGCAATCTACGGGCTGGCAGGAAAATATACCAGAGAAGAAACTATTGAACATATGGAAAGAGGTATAAAGTCAGCTGGTATAATAATACTTGTTACAGGTGGTGGTGGAGCACTTGGAATGGTACTTCGCGATAGTGGCGCAGGCGATTATATTGCACAAATAATATCTCAGACATCCCTTCCGCCGATTCTGCTGCCATTTGTAATTGCATCTCTTGTAAGGCTTATTCAGGGAAGTGGTACTGTATCAATGATTACTGCAGCTTCCATAACTGCGCCGATAATTGCAGGATTAAGTGTAAATCCAATATTTGCAGCACTTGCAGCTTGTACGGGTTCATTAGTATATTCATACTTTAATGACAGTTATTTCTGGGTTGTAAACCGTATGCTTGGAATAAAAGATGCAAAAGAACAGATGCAGGTCTGGTCGGTGACTACAACTATAATATGGGCTGTAGGACTTGTAGAGCTTCTAATATTCAGTTCAATATTCTAATAGAATTATAATAATGACTATCTCATTTGATTTCAATAACTGGGATAGTTATTTTTGTATAAATATATTTTACATAATTCAGGCAAAATTATAAAAGTATTTAACCAAAAAATGAATAATTTCATTAAAAGGGGGTATAAGATTTCTGGTGATACACATTTGATATAAACAGGAGGATCATATGCTAATAAAGTCGCTAGTTACACCAGTCAATTCCCTTATCAAGCTTTCTACAGAGGATACTGCCCAGAGAGCCATTGAAATAATAGAGAATAACGGATTTCTTTCACTGCCGGTATTTAAAGAAAATCAGTTTTATGGTTTCCTTTCAAAGCAGTTTATTTATGATCAGTTTTTTAAATCTGGAGAATCAGACTTCAATATTTTCTTTCAGAAACAGGTTTCAGATTTCATAACATCTCCTCAGGAGACTGTAAAAGACAGCATCCACGTTGAAGAAGCGGCCGAGATTTTCTTTAAATCTAAAGTCAGGTTTCTTCCGGTTGTTGACAACAACGACAGATTCGTAGGTATACTGACTCAAAAGGCATTATTTGAGGTTATTTTAAAGATTTTTGGGCTTCAGGATGCAAAGCTTGTAATACTATCAAGTGATTTTTCCGGAGTTATTGCAAAGATTGCCGAGATCATCCATAAGCATGGTGCCAATATAACAAATATAGTTCAGATGGATACAGGAGTTATGGGAATACAGGAAATATCAATCAGGCTTGAAGGCAAGAACCTTGAAAAACTGGTTGAAAAGCTTAAGTCAGCCAGTGTAAATGTAAGAGAGTTCATACCGGCAAAAATATAGCAAGCTATTACGGTTAAAATACTCTACGCTTTAAGGGTCAAGAGAAATCTCAGCCTTTTGAAAGAGTGGAGTATTTTTAGCATTAAATGTGAGATATCGCTCATATTGGGTATTTATTAAATATATGAATTATTGAGATGCGTTTTGCTTATTGGAGGTGTGATTATGAAAAAGTTCGTTAGTGTTCTTCTTTCTGTTTTCCTTGTTTTCGGAAGTTTGTTTGTTTCATACGCAGACACTGCTTCTGATGGAATGCAGGTATTTGAAAATATTGACTATACAAAAACATCATATATAAGGGTTTTCTATAACGGAAGCGAGCTGGAGTTCGACTATAGGCCTCAGGCTATAAATGGGCGGATTATGGTTCCAGTGAGCGGTATTTTCAAATATCTGGGAATTAATGTCAACTGGGATCCGGACACCAAGACTGTCAATGCATGGAACGAAGAGACAAGTATCTCATTTGTCATAGGCAGCAATAGAGCCATAGTGAATGGTCAGGAAAGAATTCTTGATGTTCCTGCAATGGCGATAAACGGTAAAACTATGGTTCCGGTAAGATTTTTATCGGACAGCATGGGATATAATATTGTTTGGGTTCAGGCTTCCAATATACTTCTTATGAGCGAGAAGGACATCCTTGAATGGAGATACAGCGGTTATGAAAAGGTGGAGCCTTATAAGGAATTTGAAGTCAAATATATAAATGGCGTAAACACTCAGGAATCAAGATACAATGGAAAAAATCATGATGTTAAATTTTATGATCTCTTCAGCAGCGACGGAAGGCTTGTTGCTGATGTCCCAGAATTTAATGTAGCAAATTATGGAACAGGATGGAAGATTCAGTCTCCTTTTGAAGGAAGGACTTACTGGATTGACATTGAACTTCTTAGTGGGGCATATGAAAACAGCAGGCTTTACGGTTATGACAATATGTCAGTAATAAGCATGAACGATCTTGCGGAAAGTGCCAATGCTGGCAATTATATAAAAATAAAGGTAGAGGACCATTTCTTTGACCTTGACATGTGGAATAAAGTTGATGAATCGAAAGATTCTTCTATGGCTGCAATAAATGATCCTGAGCTTATCAAAGGAAAGATAATTCAGAATCATGACACTCTTCTCAGAGTCATGGTAAACGATAGATATGATTCAGTCATGAGTATGGATTCGATTGTGCTTCCGCTTCTAGGGGCTGCAAAAGAAGACAGTTATTCAGTGCTTATAAAGGATCCTAAGTCAATATTTAACTGGTCCGATGAAATCTGGAACAGACTTAAGGGTGAAAAGCCATGGATTGGGATGACAGGAGATATGATTGCTGTCCAGAGGCTTGGAAAACCTGACAAAGTTTCTAAGATAACTACAAAGAGATCAGTTTATGAGCTTTGGGTATACGAAGATGAATATCTGGATTCAGTTTATTATTTTGATAAAGGTATATTGACTGCAATGTGGTAATTTGATTTGAAAAAAGAGTTACAGAGAGTTCAAGTGAAACTTCGTGTATTCACTTGAACTCTTTTTAACGCCATTATTATTTACATAATATTTATTAGATGATATTATTGATAATATTGATAAAATAATTTTGGAGGAAAAATGGGAAAAGAAAAAAACATCATGATACCTGCGAGCTGTATTGCAATACTTGTCGGTTTTTCTGCGGTAATAATATTGCCCGGAAGCAGAGAGATATTCAAGGGCCTCTCTTCAGAACATATGTACATAATGGGTTTTATTAAGTTTGCGCTCCTTGCCACAGTAGGGGAATGCATAGCAACAAGACTTACATTAAAACGCTGGATTTTACCTCAAAGAATATTTGAAAGAGCGTTCATATGGGGAATAATCGGGGCTGTACTGGCATTGATACTTAAGATTTACAGCATGGGCATAGCGTATACCATGGAAAACAGCATACTTCCCGGCGGGAGCTCGGTATTCTTAAAGGCCTTCTATACAAGCTTTATAATGAACTATAGCTTTGGTATAGTTATGATGGGGTTTCACAAGATGACGGATAAGAATATTGAGATTAAATCCAGAGGGGAAAAAGCATCATCTGTTTCCGAGATATCAAGACAGATTGACTGGACGGGCTTCATAAACTTCACCGTTATGAAAACCATCCCTTTTTTCTGGGTACCAGCACATACAATAACATTTATGCTTCCGCCTGAGTATCAGATAGTTATGGCAGCATATCTTTCGGTAGCTCTGGGAATAATACTTGGGATAATGCCCAAAAAATCAGCATAATATCAAAAAGGCGCATCTGAGGTAATACCAAAGAGCGCCTTTTAAAAATTATTATACTGTTATGTGATCAGATGTCATGGATTCCCATGACTGACATTCCTTAAGTCTATTTATTATTGGGAGATGCTGGGTACATTCTCTTTCGCATTTGCCGCATTCTATACAGTCTTTGGCACGACCCACGGTATTTGCAGTGTAATTGTAATACTCTAATCCGTATACCATGTTTACCATCTCTTCATCAGTTTTATTAAAAAGATGCTTTTCGTTGTATAGAAGCATATAACCTGGTATATTAATTTCCTTTGGGCATACTCTGCAGTAGCCACAGCCGGTACAGATTGAATTTGAATTTCCGTTAAATCTCTCCTTTATTCTATTGAGATCTTCACTTGAGAACGAAGTGGCATTGTCTGCAATCGCACAAGCGTCATCGATTTCAGCCTCATTGCTGAATCCGATCAGAGAAACGGTTATTTCGGGCGTAGAGATATTGAATCTGAGAGCTGCCTGGGTAACGCTTTCACCGGGAGCGGCCAGAAATGAAAGTTCTTTTTCATGCTCAGGAATGGTTCCTCCGCTGAGAGGGTTCATCGCGACTACACCATAGCCGTTATTAAAGGCAAAGCTTGCGCCATCCCACCTGTATGGGAAATTAAGCAGATTGATACCCATTGTTACTCCTTTGAAATTATTGCTTTTCAAGATATCTACGACTTCGTTTCCTGGCTGGTGAGACGAGAAGCATATATTATCAATGAGTCCGTTATCTCTGCACCACATCAGGCCTTCATACTGACCGTCTTTCTGCATAGACAGATCATAATGATCCATATTGCGGACACACCATACATGGTAAAAATCTATTTTCTCAACTCCAAGTATCTTAATCGAATTCTTTACAGCTTCTATTGTTAGTTCTTTTGTAGGACAGACCTTGGGTTTGCTTTTCGTTGATACGAAAAAATTTGTTTTCCCCTGAGCAATTAATTTTCTCAAAGCGATTCCGATGATTTTTTCGCTCCTGTCATCACAATAACCTGGTGCGGTATCAAAATAATTGATTCCTTTTTCATAAGCATAGAGCACAAGCTCTGAGTTTTCCTCATCTGATTTTTCAAGGTCAAATCTTAGTCCACCAAAACCAACAACTGAAACCATCTTATCGGTACCCGGATATTTTACGTATTTCATATAAGCCTCCTGTTATGTATAATATAACAACATTATAGCAAATAAAGGTGTTTCAAGCAAAGGAATTAAATTGTTGACAAGGTTTGCTATATATTGTATCTTATAAAAATAATAAAGCGTACAATCTTCTTATCAATACATTTTTCTTGAAAGGGATAATAAATTGGAGAAAATAAGAATAATAGTGGACCAGGCCCTTGATATGCCTGGATATATCGTAGAAAGATATGGTATCGGTGTCGTAAATCTTAATGTCACCTTTGGTGATGAACCAGCAGAAAATATTTCAAACAAGGAATTTTATGAAAAAATGAAATCTTCGCCTGCGCTGCCAAAAACTTCATGCCCTTCACCTGATGCATTCCTGGAAGAGTATAAGAAGGGTGACGAGGATATTATAGTAATAACACTGTCCAAAGAAATTTCAGGTACATATGGATCTGCTGTCTTGGCAAGAGAAATTTACATGAGTGAAAGTCCTGGAAAGAATATCACTATAATTGATTCTACAAATGGCTCAATAGGCTCGGCTCTTCTTGTTATAAAGATTGCAGAGCTGCTTGGGGACGGAAAAACTCTTGAAGAGGTTTTGGCTTATTCAGATAAGGAAATATCGGAAATTGTTCACTATGGTACACTTGAGACAATAGAGAATGCGGTTAAAGGTGGCAGGATAAGTAAAACAAAAGGGTTTGTGGTAAATGCGCTTAATCTGAAGCCTATTGTAAAGGTTGAAAAGACGGTTTTTGTAGTAGATAAGGGCAGAGGCACCAGAAACAGTCTAAAGAAGATGGTTGAACTTGTTGAAAATGATATAGCAAAGTACAATAAAAAAGTTACTGTTATGGGAATTGCACACTCTAATGACATAGAAAAAGCAGAACTTGTAAAGAGTATGATGATTGAGAAATATGATTTTGATGAAATAGTAATAGCAGAGATAGGACCGATAATCGGAACCTATACTGCAGAAGGAGCGGTGCTTCTTGCCGTGATATAGTTAATTATTACTAAAAATAAATTGCACTGGAGATACCGTCTTTACAGACAAAGTCACCAGTGCAATTATATTTTATTATATTATTTTTTTATTTATCCGAAAGATAATCAAGAGCGTCTTCGGTCCTGTCAAAGAAATGTTCATCTCCACCTATCATATCATATAATTCGGCTTTTTTAAGTGAACTTAGAGGCTGAGGATTAATACCACTTATAAGAATTACAATATGTTTTTTAATGCAAGTCCGGATAAGTCTTTTGAAAGCGTGAAGAGCGCTTGCATCTACTGCAGGTACGCTATGCATGTCTATGACAAGATAATTTGTCCTATAGCCAAGTTCATTGATAGAATCTAAAAACTTGTCTGTAGCACCAAAGAAAAATGGACCATTTATCTTGTATATCTGTATACCTTTAAGGTTATCTGATTTCATCCTGTCATAATAAGGAAGTATTTCACTCAGGTCTCCGTCGGTCTCTTCTCCGGCATCAAAGTCTGCAATTTGTATATCTGCAACATCTGCCATTCTTTTCATGAACAGAAATGCAGCAAGCACCATTCCAATCTCGATAGCGACTACAAGATCTATGAGGACTGTAATAATGAATGTAACCAGAAGGACAATGATATCGCTTTTTGGAGCCTTGAAAAGAGCAGTGAACTCACGCCATTCGCTCATATTATATGCTACAACTATAAGTACTGCAGCAAGTGATGCCAGCGGAACCATTTTAGCAAGTGGCATAAAAAGAAGCATTATGAGAAGAAGCGTGATTGCGTGAACCATACCTGCAACAGGAGTTCGGCCTCCGTTTTTTATGTTTGCTACAGTTCTTGCAATCGCGCCTGTTGCTGGAATCCCTCCAAATAAGCCTGATGCTATATTTGCCACTCCCTGAGCGATGAGCTCCATATTAGATCTGTGCTTGCTTCCGATCATTCCGTCGGATACTACGGCTGAGAGCAGAGATTCTATAGAACCCAGTATTGCTATTGTAAATGCTGGAGGAATAAGCATTTTGATTTGATTTAAATCGAAAGCTGGAATGTTCATCTCTGGAAGTTTAGAAGAAAGCTCACCAAACTTGGATCCAATTGTTGCAACTTCCATATTAAATATGCTGACTATCGCAGATGTAACGATAAGCGCTATGAGCGCGCCTGGAATTCTCTTGTTTATTTTAGGCCAGACAAGTATTATTGCCAGAGCAAGTAGTCCTACAATAGTAGTACTGAAATCTATGTTAGAGAAAGCGCCTATATAAGCACCCCATTTGTCGATGAATTCAGGAGGAATACTTTCAATTCCAAGCCCAAAAAAGTCGTTTATCTGAGAAGAAAAAATCGTAAGAGCGATACCACTCGTAAATCCGGTAGTTATTGGATAGGGAATATATTTTATTACACTGCCCATTTTCATCAGCCCCATCAGAATCATTATGATTCCAGCCATTATAGTAGCTAATATGAGTCCGTTAAATCCGAACTCGGTAACAATCCCGTATACTATTATCATGAATGCTCCAGTAGGGCCTCCAATCTGTACACGGCTGCCTCCCAGAAAGGATATAAGGAAACCCGCGATTATCGCAGTATGTAATCCTTTTTCAGGAGTAACTCCTGATGATATCGCAAGAGCGATTGAAAGTGGTAGGGCGATTATTGCGACAATTATCCCGGCAGTGAGATCGTTCATGAACTGTTCTCTGGAATAATTTTTGATTGTGGTAAAAAACTTTGGTTTTAAACTATTGTGCATTTTTTTCACTTCTTTCTTGTTATTTTTTGGTTATACCAATTATTATCTGTCAATAGCCATAATCATTATACTATAATTTTAACGAAAAAAATATTTTTTTTGAAAAAATGAAATAAATCTATCACCATAGATGGAATTATAGTAAAATAGAAGAGTACGATTAAATCTGAAAGGAAAACAATTAATGAGTAATTTAGAACTGGAAAATGAAATAGACAGACGAAGGATTTTCGGTATCATTTCTCACCCGGATGCAGGTAAAACGACTCTTACAGAGAAACTTTTACTTCACGGAGGGGCAATAAGAGAGGCAGGTACCGTAAGTGCTCAGAAAAATACAAAATATGCAAAATCTGACTGGATGGAAATAGAGAAAAAAAGAGGGATATCTGTAACATCATCTGTAATGCAGTTTGATTATGATGGTAAGGTAATATCAATAATGGATACCCCAGGACACAATGACTTTGGAGAAGACACATACAGAGTGCTGACATCTGTTGACAGCGCAGTCATGGTAATAGATGCGGCAAAGGGTATAGAAGCACAGACCAAAAAGCTTTTTCAGGTATGTAAATTAAGAGGAATACCTATATTCACATTCATAAACAAGCTTGACAGGCAGGCAAAAGATCCTCTGGAGCTCATAGAAGAGCTGGAGACGGTTCTTGGCATGAATGCTACGCCTGTTACCTGGCCGATTGGGAGTGGGCTTCAGTTTGAGGGTATATATGATATCCTGGAAAATGAAGTTCATCTGTATAGAAAAAAAGAAATTATAAAGCTTGGTGAAGAGGGCGTATTTGGTCCAGAGCTTGAAGGATTGCTGCATCCTGACAACCTCAGAGAGCTAAGAGACAACATGGAGCTTATAAATGGAGCGGGGAATGAATTCAACCTTAAGCTCATAAGAGAGGGGAATCTTACTCCTGTATTTTTTGGTACTGCTCTTGCCGACTTTGGAGTAACCGCATTTCTCAACCATTTCCTTGATATGGCGCCTGGACCGAGTGTAAGAAAGACGACTGACGGAGAGATATCGCCGTACAGCAGCAATTTTACCGGATTTATATTCAAGATACAGGCAAACATGAATCAGGCACACAGAGACAGGATAGCTTTTCTCAGAATATGCTCCGGGGTTTTTGAAAGGGGTATGGAGGTAACGCTTTCAAGGACGGGTAAAAAGATGAAACTGTCACAGTCTACTCAGTTGATGGCAAATGACAGAGAAACAATAGACAGAGCCTATGCCGGCGATGTTATAGGAATTTATGATTCTGGAAACTATCAGATAGGTGACACTCTTTTCGAAGGCAAGGATAAGATATATTTTGAACCTCTGCCGACGTTCCCACCGGAATTATTCATAAGAGTAATGCCTGTAAATTCGATGAAAGCAAAGCATTTTCACAAAGGAGTCGATCAGCTTGCACAGGAAGGCGCCATACAGGTTTATAAAACAGAATATAACGAAGTAATTCTAGGTGCTGTAGGAGCGCTTCAATTTGAAGTCTTTGAGTACAGGCTCAAGAATGAATATAATTCAGATATCATTATCGAGCACCTTGACTACAGCGTAGCCAGATGGATAAAGACCGATAATACGGAAGGACTAAATAAATATCACAATTCAAGAAGCATGCTGGTATTTGACCATTTCGATAGACCTCTGATGCTTTTTGCAAATCAGTATACGCTTGACAGATTTGCAGAAAAATATGAAGAGCTCAAGCTAGTTGATGCACTTGATGTAAACAGGGAGTTTGGAATGGAGCTTTAGGACAGGTGTTGAATTATATTTTAATATGCTGTATAATATGTGAGTGTTTATGAAGAATTCTCAATTTTAGGAGGGACCCCATATGGGTAGAATAGGTAATATAGAAAACAGAAAGAACAAACAGGATGCAAAAAGAGCAAAGATATTCACAAAATATGCTAGATCTATAACTGTCGCAGCAAAAGAAGGCGGCGGAGATCCTGAATACAATGCTTCATTAAAGACTGCGATTGAAAAAGCCAAGTCGATGAACATGCCTAACGATAACATAGACAGAGCCATAAAAAAAGGTATAGGTGGAGGCGAGTCTGAAAACTTCGAGCATATAACTTATGAAGGTTATGGTCCGGGTGGAGTAGCGGTTATCGTGAATGCTCTTACTGACAACAAGAACAGAACTGCTGGAAACGTAAGATTCTACTTCGACAAGAATGGCGGAAATATGGGAACTGCAGGCTGCGTAAGTTTCATGTTCGACAGAAAGGGAGTAATCCTGATTGAGAAAAGCGATTCGGTAGAAGAGGATGCTCTCATGGAGATGGCGCTTGAAGCGGGAGCAGAAGACTTTATAGCGGAAGAGGAGGGTTTTGAGATAATAACTGACCCTGATGTATTCGACGAAGTGAAGGACGCTTTAGAGAAATCTGGATATGAGCTTCTTTCTGCTGAGATAACAATGCTGCCTCAGACTTATACGAAGCTTGATGAAAACCTTGTAAAGAGCATGGATAAGCTTATTGACATGCTTGAAGATGATGATGATATACAGGATATATACACAAATCTTGAAGCGTAATTTTATAGAAACAGAAAATCAAGTACTAATGCGTATTCTACATGGGTACGCATTTCTTATTTCGGGCAGCGTACATATTCAAAATTCTTGTTTAAGCTGTCCGTGAAGATGAGAAAGGAACTGAAATGAAAAACTTAACTCTTTTAACTGATTTTTATCAGCTTACAATGTCAAATGCATACTTTAAGGAAGACCTTAATAAGGAGAAACTTATATTCGATGTATTTTTCAGGAAGAATCCAAGTGATGGTGGTTACACAGTAGTTTGCGGTATAGATCAAGTAGTTGATTATATCCAGAAGCTGGAGTTCACAGAAAGCGATATAGAATATCTGAGCAGCATGAAAACCTTTGACCAGGGATTCCTTGATTATCTCAGAAATTTTAAATTCACAGGAGAAATATATGCCGTTGAAGAGGGAACCATAATGTTTCCCAATGAGCCGATAATAAGAGTCAGGGCAAATTCAATAGAGGCTCAGATTGTCGAAACTGCAATACTCAATATAGTCAATTTTGAGTCTCTTATCGCGACGAAGGCCTCAAGGATATGCCAGGTTGCTGAAGGAGACCCTGTAATGGAATTTGGGCTCAGAAGAGCTCAGGGACCTGATGCAGGTCTTTATGGCGCCAGAGCGGCAGTGATTGGAGGATGCGTTGGAACCTCCAATGTTCTTGCTGGCAAGATGTATGATATACCTATAATGGGAACTCATTCACACAGCTGGGTTCAGAGATTTGATTCTGAGCTTGAGGCATTCAGGGCTTATGCAAAGAACTATCCGGATAAGACAATGCTCCTGCTGGACACATACAATACACTTAAAAGTGGACTTCCAAATGCAATAACAGTATTTAAAGAGCTTAGAGGAGAGGGGCATGAGGCTCAGGGGGTAAGGCTTGATTCCGGAGACCTCGAGTATCTTTCCAAGAGAGTCAGAGAAAAACTTGATGAGAACGGCTTTGAAAATGTCAAGATAACTGCATCAAATGATCTTGATGAATATTCAATAATGGATCTCAAACAGCAGAAAGCTATGATCGATGTATGGGGAGTTGGAACAAAACTAATAACTTCCAGTAGCCATCCTTCGCTTGGCGGGGTATACAAGCTCTCTGCAGTAGAACGTGATGGAGAAATAATCCCTAAGATTAAAATATCAGAATCTCCTGAGAAAATAAATAATCCTGGATATAAGCAGGTCGTAAGGATATTTAATAAATATAATAATGCAGCCAGAGCGGATCTTATAATACTGGACCATGAAGAAATAGATGAGTCAAAGCCACTTACTATATTCCATCCGACATATACGTGGAAGACTCAGACCTTTGAAAATTATTATGTTGAAAGACTTCTGAAACCTCTTTTCATAGATGGAAAGCTTGTGAGGGAAAAGAAAAGCGTAATGGAGTACAGAGCTGATTCGATAGCCAAGAAGAACTGCTTCTGGCCACAGTACAAAAGAATAAGCAACCCTGAACCGTTCAAAGTAGATTTATCTCAGGAACTTTGGAACCTGAAAAGTGATTTGATAAAAGAACTTAAAAAACATTACTAAAATTTAAAGAAAGACTCATCATATATCCAACTACTGGATAAGATGAGTCTTTTGGTTATAAATTTGAAATCACGGCGTCTGTGAATTTTAATCTGTCTGCTGTTCCTCCAAGATCTCGCGTATGAAATTTGGTGTTTGAAACAGTCCTGATTACAGCTTTTACGATTTTCTCGGATTCTTTCCTGTAACCCATATCAGAAAGCATCATGGCTGAGCTGAGTATGACAGCTGTAGGATTGCTTATATCAAGACCTGCTATATCGGGGGCACTTCCATGTACAGCTTCGTATATTCTTATATCGTCGCCAATGTTTGAACTTGAGGCAAGTCCGAGGCCCCCAGTAAGGCCGGAGCACAGATCTGAAATTATGTCTCCATAGAGATTGGGAGCGACTATTACATCAAACTGGTTTGGGTTCATTACAAGCTGCATGCACATATTGTCAACTATTTTCTCATCAGGAGATATTTCTGGATAAAGTTTTGAGATTTTTCTAAAGGTGTCAAGGAAAAGGCCGTCAGTAAGTTTCATGATGTTTGCTTTATGAACGACGGTTACTTTTTTTCTGTTGTTCGCTTTTGCATATTCAAATGCATATGTGCATATTTTTTCACTGGCTTCTCTGCTAATTATTTTAATGCTTTGGGCAACGTCAGCTGAAGCCATATACTCTATTCCTGCATAGAGATCTTCTGTATTTTCTCTTATTACTACAAGATCAAGATTATCATAATTCGATTTTATGCCTGCCATTGATTTTACGGGTCTTATGTTTGCGTAAGTTTTAAATTCTTTTCTAAGAAGTACATTTATGCTTCTGAAGCCTCCGGCTACAGGAGTTTCGGTGGGTCCCTTTAGCACTATCTTATTTTTTTGAATATTGTCCAGGAGTCCATCTTGAAGGAGCAGTCCGGTGTTTTCGAAATATCCTTTGCCGGCCTCAAATTTTTCCCAGACGATCGGAAGCTTGAATTCATCAATTATCCTAACAGCGGACTCTATAACCTCTGGTCCGATTCCGTCGCCGTTAATCAGTGTTATACTATGCATCAGTAGTTTTCTCCTTTGACTGAAATGTATTTTAGAAAGCCGCCATGCAGCAGGATCTCTCTTTCTCTTTTTGAAGCCTCTAACCTTACCTTTACAGGCGTTTGGTTTATATTAATCTCAAAGATTTCTTCGTGTGCTATTCTTGTTAGAGCACTGGATAGTTCTGCTTCATCGAGCAGGCTTATCTTATAATAGTCTTCAGGGTTTTCGAAAATGAGGGGAATTATTCCGTTGTTTATGAGATTTGATTTATGAATCCTTGCAAAAGATTTTGCGATTACTGCCTTTATTCCGAGATAAGCGGGGGAAAGCGCAGCGTGCTCACGGCTGGATCCTTGGCCATAATTTTCGCCGGCAACAATTATCCCTGGATTATTATATTTTGCTCTTTTAGGGAAATCTCTGTCGAGCCTTGCAAGGCAGAAATCGGAAAGATACTCTATGTTAGACCTGAACGGCAGCATTTTTGAATCTGAAGGCGTTATATCGTCCGTTGATATATTATCCTTACCTATAAATACGGTTTTAAGTCTTATGAAGTCTGATGGAGCATTTTGAACAGGGAGCTCCTTTATATTTGGTCCTTTTACGATATCCTGATTCATGTCAGGTTTGTTATATATGAAAAAGCCTTTATTTCTAATTGCAAGATCGGGTTTGTTGTATATATCTGCATCAAAGTCAGGAATATTGTCTGTTATATATCCGCAGAGAGCACTTGCTGCAGCGGACTCAGGACTTACTAAATATATTTCTGCAGAGTCGGTTCCGCTTCGACCTTTGAAATTTCGGTTGAAGGTCCTAAGTGAAACACCATTTGTATTTGGGGCCTGTCCCATTCCTATGCATGGTCCGCAACCACATTCAAGTATTCTGGCACCTGAGTCTATAAGGTCTGAAAGTGCTCCGTTTGCAGCCAGCATAGACAGTATGCTGCTGGATCCTGGTGCAATAACCAGGCTGACATGATCCGATATTTTTTTGTTTCGTAATATAGATGCAGCTCTGGTTAAATCCTCGTAAGATGAATTTGTGCAGCTTCCTATTGCGACCTGGTTGACTTTAACTCCGCAGACTCCTGAAATACTTTCGACATTATCCGGACTGTGAGGTTTTGCAATCATAGGGACTATGTCATTCAGATTTATTACTATTTTTTCATCATAATATGCATCTGGGTCTGCCTTAATCTCTAAATAGTCGCCTGATCTTCCTTGAAAACCAAGGTACTCAAGAGTTTTATGATCGGTTTCAAAAATAGAGGTTGTAGCTCCAAGCTCAGCTCCCATGTTGCATATAGTGGCTCTTTCAGTAAGCGAGAGTGAGGATGATCCGGGACCTGTGTATTCAAGGATTTTTCCTACGCCTCCCTTGACACCTGACTTTTTTAGGATATGAAGTATTATATCCTTAGCTGAAGCGGGCGGACTTATCTTGCCTTCAAGATGAATGTTTACGACTTGCGGAGTTTTAAAGTAGTACTTTCCTGAAGAAAGTGCTGTTGCAATGTCTAGTCCGCCTGCACCTATTGCTATCATACCCATTGCGCCACAGGTGGGAGTGTGGCTGTCGGATCCAAGCAGTGTTTGTCCTGGCTTTGAAAAATTCTCAAGATGAAGCTGATGACACACTCCGTTACCTGGTTTTGAATAAGTTATTCCATATTTTCTGCATATGGATCTTATGAATTCATGGTCATCCATGTTTTCGAATCCTGTCTGAAGCATGTTATGATCTACGTATGCAACAGCATTGCTTACTTTTATAACAGCAGGATTTATGCGCATAAGCTGGAGATATGCCATTGTCCCTGTAGAGTCCTGTGTAAGTGTCTGATCGATTTTTATTGAGATTTCATTTCCTGGAGTGAGTGAACCGGAAAGTAATTTATTTTCAAGAATTTTTGTTGTAAGAGATTTTCCCATATTTATCCTCCGGTGAATTTAAAGTGAATCTACATAAAGCATTCTTCCGTTATTTTTTAAATCAGAATATATAGTCAGAAGCTCCATGTCATTAAGTGAGCGTTTGAGTTCTATCGAATGAGATCTTACACTTTCAAGAATGTCAGGTCCAAGCGCATCTTCCATATTTATTCCAAGCTGGAGAAGCTTGTTTTTTATGCCTGCAGAGCCTGAGTGTTTTCCAACTACAAGTTTTCTTGAGAGGCCAACGTCTTCTGGAGAGTAAAGCTCGTACGTCCGTGGATTCTTTATTGCACCGTCTGCATGTATTCCGGATTCATGTGAAAATATGTTATCTCCAACGACTGCCTTCCATGGAGACAGCTTTCTGCCTGATGCAGTTGCTATATATTCACAAAGTGGCTTCAGCCTTAATAAATCATATTTGTTATTTTCGTAAAGCGAGCATCTTGCAGCCATTATTATTTCTTCAAGAGAAGCATTTCCAGCCCTTTCTCCAAGACCATTAACGGTTACCCCTACATGAGTTGCGCCGCCCATAACGCCGGCAATTGCATTTGCCGTTGCCATTCCAAGATCGTTGTGAGTGTGCATCTCCACATCTATACCAAATGTATCTTTTATCGATTTAATTGTATTATAGGTTCTGATTGGGTTGAGTATTCCTATGGTGTCACAGTATCTTATTCTGTCTGCACCGGCATTTACTGCATGCTTTATAAATTCATACAGAAAGTCATCGTCAGTTCTTGAGGCATCTTCTGCATTCACTGAAATGTACAAGCCTTCTTTTTTTGCATAGTCTACAGCTGTTATCATCTGATCAAGAACTTTCTCTCTTGTAGATTTAAGCTTATCCTTTATGTGTATGTCAGATGTGGAAATTGAAATTGCTACGGCATCTACTCCACAGTCTATCGAAGCCTGTATGTCCTTTATGATTGCTCTGTTCCACCCCATGATGCTGGCCTTCAAATTACTCTTAACAATCTTTTTGATAATTTCTTTTTCATCTCCGCCCATGACAGGTATGCCGGCTTCTATCTGCTCGACGCCAACCTCATCCAGCATCCTTGCAATATTCAGTTTCTCCTGATTTGCGAATACTACTCCTGCGGTTTGCTCTCCATCTCTTAATGTTGTATCGACTAATTTGAATTCCATTTCGTTGTCCTCCTGTTAATTTATATTGTAGTAATGATAATACTTTTTGCAGAGTTCGTCAACACCTTTTTGAAATTAAAAATTTAACAATTGCATTTATTGAAATGACCCATAATTACAAAAAGCGGAAAAATCAGGAACGCAAACGTTTTCAGAGGTGGATATAAAGAATACAAAAAATAGAAATCTTGCATAAATGAATTAAGAGGACTAGAATATTGCATAAAGTGTTATTGACTGTTATGTATGATGATGTACCGAAATAATTATATTGGAAAGAATTAGACAATTCTGATATAATTGTCTTACATAATCATATTTATTTAGCGCAAAGGAGCATAGAATGAAGATTAAACGAAAATCAAGAAATCTCTTAATAGCAGCTTTGGTAGTTTTGGTGTCTATAACTGGCTGTAGCAGTGATAATGGGATAAAATTTGAAAGCAGTGACAAGGATTTTGAGGTTCAGCTTCAAAAGGGATTTGAAAAGGGTGATGTTACAAAGACGGATGAACCTGAAGGATATGTATATTCCTTTGAAAGAGAAGGTGAATTTTTGGATATCAGCGAATTTGTAATGCCGGGAATAACTTTAAATGAAGAGATGATAGAAGAAGAGCTTCATATGTCAACAGAGATGGAAGTCCTGAGGATGGACAACATAGATCTGGGAGATAGAGGAAAATTTTATGGAGTTCTTGTGCAAGATCCATCCACGGGGATGTATATGATTTATCACAGAATACAGAAAGGTGACAAGATAATTTCCTTCCTGAACTATAAATCTATACCGTTTACTATAGAAGAGGAAGCTGAGCATAAAGCTATGATTTCTACAATCGAATGGAAGTAGGTAAAAGCAAATAATATAAATCATAAATCTGTAAAGTAAAAGGTCAGATGAGCGAGTCTGTAACAAGACGCACTTCTCTGACCTTTTTATGCTTACTGCTTTTTCAGATGTACTATCACTTCAGCGTGAGGTGTATTTGGGAACTGATCTACTCCCTTTACCTGAAGGACTTTATAACCGCTATCCTTGAGTTTATGGAGGTCTTCAACCAGTGCTTTTGGGTTGCATGATACATATATGATTTCTTTTGAGTCAAACGCAATGATGTCTTTCATTGCCTTAGGGTGAACTCCGCTTCTTGGAGGATCGATTATTATTACGTCCGGTTTTTCACTTAGCTTGGATACCTCCTGGGCAACGTCGCCGGCTATATATATTGCATTATCTATGTTGTTGATCAGGCAATTCTCCTTTGCCATTTCTACAGCTTCTTCAATCAGCTCTATTCCGTATACTTTCTTTGCATTTTCTGATATAAGTATTCCGATGGTACCTGTACCGCTGTAAAGGTCATATACTATCTTATCTTTTTTGTCTCCAAGCATTTCTTTCGTAACACTATAAAGGACTTCTGCGCACTTTGTGTTGGTCTGGAAGAATGAGAAAGGGGAAATTTTGAATTTAAGTCCGAGCAGTCTGTCGTAAAAATAATCTCTTCCGTAGAGTATTTCCATACTGTCGCATATAACTGCATCTGAATATGAGTTGTTGACAGTGTGGAGTATACCGGTGATACTTCCGTCCAGATCGAGATTGTTTAGCAACTTTACGTAATCGCTCATATCAAACTCTATCTGTGAAGTTGTTACGAGATTTACAAGTATCTCTCCTGTATTCTGCCCTTTTCTAACCACGAGATGCCTCAGGTATCCGGCGTGGCTCAGAATCCTGTAAAATGGAAGATCCTTATGTCTGAAATACTCGCATGTTGCTGAAAGTATTTTTCTGTAATCTTCGTCTATTATCTTGCATGTGTTAACATATACAATGCTGTTGCTTCTGTTTGTCATATGCATACCTAATGCAAGCGGAGCATCCTTTTCTTCGTTTCCGAAGGTAAACTCCATTTTGTTTTTGTATTCGAGATGAATAGGGCTGGGGATCATTTCCATATTCTCAAACTCGTCATGGCCTGATTCGAGGAACATCTCTTTAATCTGATTCTTCTTGATTAGCACCTGTCTGTGATATGACACGGAAAGAAGTGAACATCCACCGCAGATGCTGTAGTGATTGCATACGTTTTCTGATTCGAGTGGTGATGGAGCGGTTATATCGAGTATTTTTCCGTCTATCTTATTTTTTCTTATCTTTTTTATCAGTATTCTTACTTTCTGACCGGGGATTCCGTTCTTATATACAACCTTTTTGTCTTCAAAAAACGATATTCCTTCTCCTCCGAAGTTAAGCTTGTCAACTGTAAGTTCCAGTATCTCTCTTTTTTTCATTATTATAGAAAGCTGCATGTTATATTTTGCAGCCATCTCCTCTCTTTATATTTATGTGACGAGTGATGCAAACAAGACTAAAGGTAATTTTCCAATAGTTCCATCTCTCTGTCATTAAGTTCACGGAAATCTCCTGGGGCTATGTTGCTGTCGAGTTCGATTGGTCCCATGCTGATTCTTTTAAGGAACGTAACTGTTCTGCCTGAGGCCTCAAACATCCTTTTTACCTGGTGATATTTACCTTCTTCAATTATTACCTCACATGTAGATTCATTCTCTTTTGAGTCCAGTATTTTAAGCTCGGCAGGCAGACATTTGTAATTGTCTTCATTTAAGAATATGCCTCTGATGAAATCCAGGACATCTTTTTGGGTAAGCCCTTTTCCGGATACATGTGCATAGTAGAGTTTTTTAACATGTTTTTTTGGCGAAAGCATATTGTGAGCCATTTTACCATTGTTCGTAATTATAAGCAAGCCTTCGGTATCTTTGTCGAGCCTTCCGACCGGGAAGGGGCTAAAAGCCTTGTAGCTGTCAGGGAGAAGGTCGATAACCGTTTCTTCTCTGCTGTCTTCTGTTGCTGATATTACACCTTGAGGCTTGTTCATCATGATGTATACGAATTCTCTGTATTCAACCAGATCATCCAGATACATTACTTTGTCTGATTCTGTATCTATCATTGACGAAGGATCCTTGGCGGTTATTCCGTTAACTGTTATTTTCCCCATTTTCAAATCGGATTTTATCTCTCTTCTTGAACCATAACCCATGTTCGAAAGTAGTTTATCTATTCTCATTTTTGCCATTTCGTGCTCCAATTCATTTTATATGGAGGCTTGCTATAAAAGCCTCCAGTTTTTGTTATAGTGGTTTTTTACTGTTCCATTTTTTGCTTTGCCATATCCAAGTGGAAATCCATCAACACAGATTACGATTATTCCGTCTTTTACATCTGCGAATATTGTCTCACATTTAAGATATTTAATCAAATTTTCATCGTTTACATTATAATCCAATGTATTCTTAAAATCGCATTTTTTTAAAGACATTATGAATGCTGGACTTGGTATGAAATTAGAATTCTTTATTTCTCCAATAAACAATCCATTTCTAATGATTTTGAGTCCGGAGAGATTTCTTGAAAGTTGAAGTTCTTTGTATATCCTGTTGTTTTCAATCGTGAAGATTCCATCTATTGATATATTAAGGTTTTTTCTCTGGAAATCGAGATATTCATTTGGAAGGCTGCTTCCTGAAACTGTTTTTGATATCTTGTTTTTTCTTGAGATTTCAGAATGATGTGTTTGATCTGTAGGTTCTTCGCCGGTTCCGTTGAATGATTTTTTCATCAGGCATAGAAAGTGTCCTTCAGCGTTCACCTTGTGAGGGAAAAGTCGGCAGGCCTCGTAAATGCCAATTCCACTTTCGAATCCATGTTTTTTTTCTATATTTATAAGCTCAAAATCCGGATTGTTACTTATAAAATCTTTTATCTGATTTTCGTTCTCATCAATATTGAATGTACAGGTGGAATACATTATAAGTCCACCTGGCTTGAGCATTGCGGCAGCACTTGAAAGTATTCTTTTTTGCATATCTGGGTTTGCTATTTTTGATGATTCGTAAGTTTTTATGAGATCGGGATCTTTTCTGAACATTCCTTCTCCTGAGCAGGGAACATCAAGGAGTATCCTGTCAAAATATGAACTGAATCTCAATGCGATTTTTTCCGGAGCATCATTCATGATCAGTGCATTAGTTATACCCATTATCTCGATGTTTCTTAGTACGGCTTTTATTCTTTGCCCGGAGATATCGTTGCTTACAAGAAGACCGGTGTTATTTAGCAGTGATGCAATCTGTGTGCTTTTCCCGCCTGGTGCACTGCATAAATCAAGTACCTTCATTCCTTCCTGGATATCCAGGTACTCTACCGGAGACATCGCAGAAGGTTCCTGGATGTAGTAAAGGCCTGCGTTGTAATATGGAAGCTTGGCTGGCCTTGAGTCTTTATCGTAATAATAACCTGAATTACACCACGGAACTGTAGTAATCCTCATGTCTGGGACAAAGGTTTTCATTAGTGACTCAAATTCTTCATTTGTGATTTTTAATCTGTTTATTCTAAGCGCTGAAAATCTTTCTTTATCATATGAGCTCAAAAATGATTCAAATTCATCTTTCAGGAGCAGTTTCATTTCCTGAAGATACACGGATGGTAAGTTTATCATAAAAATTCCTTTATTATAATCTTTAAGTTTTAACACTATATTATAACGTTTTTATCAATATAATTCAATGAAAATAATGAAAGTTGAAGTCTACTGTAGAGTCGTGTGCTATAATATATCGTAAATGATAGATTATTTTGAAAGGAAATCATATGGAATTCAAGGATTTTGGTTTAAGCAGCGAAATATTAAAAGCGATTGAAAAGATTGGATATAGAGAAGCAACACTTGTTCAGGAAAAAACAATTCCCGAAATAATGACAGGCAGAGATGTGATTATGATTGAAGCCACTGGGAAGGGCAAGACCGCTGCATTTGGCATACCACTGTGCGAATCGGTTATATGGGAGCAGAATCTACCGCAGGCTCTGATATTGGCGCCTACCAGAGAGCTGGCTGTTCAGGTGGGAAGGGAAGTTTCTGATATCGGCCGTTATAAAAAGGTCAGTGTTCAGGTTATCTACGGGAAGCAGAGCTATGAGAACGAAAGACTTCTTTTAAAACAGAAATGCCATGTCGTTGTAGCTACCGCAGGCAGGCTTTTTGACCACATATCAAGAGGTACGATTGATTTAAGTCGTGTCAGTTTTTTTGTGATGGATGAGTTTGATGAACTTATAAAGCCGGGGTTCATTGAAAAGATAGATTCTATAATAGATTCACTTCCTGAGGACAGACAGAATATATTTGTATCTGCAACGCTTCCGCATGATCTTAAAAAGGTGGTTGAAAAGCATATGGACAATCCCTTTGTTTACAATTATTTTGAGGAAGGTGAATGTTTTCAGAACGGAAGTGTTGAAAATCAGGAACCTGATATAGAACAATTTATACTCCATGTTTCTGACTTTGATGATCTGTCAGGAATGAGTGATTTTGAAAAAAGAATGACGATTATAATGAATATTCTTGCGAATGAAAATTCATGCAAATCGGTAGTATTCTGCAACACACAGTCAATGACTGACAGGATATATGAATACTTGAAAAAGAATATCCAGACAGCTTACAGGATTCATGGAGACATGCCGCAGAAGGAAAGAGAAAATGCAGTTAAGGAGTTTAAATCTCGCCTTAGAGCAGTTCTTGTTTCAACAAACCTTACGGCAAGAGGGATAGACATTGAAGACATCGACACGGTAATCAACTACGAGGCTCCATTTGAGTCAGATAAATATGTACACAGGATAGGCAGGACTGGACGTGCGGGCAAATCAGGAAAAGCTTTTACTCTCGTGTCTTCATCGAACGCAGATATGTTAAATAAAACAGAAAGTGCAATGAAGAGCAGAAAAACAGAAGCGTACGAACTTGAAATCAAGCTTGAGACAACACTTTACTTCAAGTCTTTCAACACCATGAAATCTAATATGAGCGATAAAGAAAGAAAACAGGAAGATGTGACCAAACTGTATTTCAGAGGCGGTAAGAATAAAAAGTTTAGGACTACTGATTTTGTAGGGCTTCTTTGCAGTATTGACGGGATAACATTCGAAGACATAGGGGTCATAAAAGTAGGGAAAGAATACACGATAATTGATATTCTAAACAATAAATCCACTAAAATACTAAGCGAAGTATCCAATTATAAAATCAAAGGAAAGAAGATTTTTGCAAGAGTAGCAAAAAACCAGGAGTAATTAATAAAACGTTGTAATATTAATACTTTCGTGTTAAAATGAATAATATTATATAAAACAGGAGGTTATTTATGAAAAATGTAGTTACAAGCAAGGCTCCAGCTGCAATAGGTCCATATTCTCAGGGGATTGACATCGGAAATCTGGTATTTACATCAGGCCAGCTGCCGCTGAACATGGATACAGGAGAAATGGAAACGGAAATAAAAGCAGCTACTAAAGCGTCTCTAAGTAATGTGAAGGCAATTCTTGCTGAAGCCGGACTTACTATGGACAATGTTATCAAGACTACTGTATTTATAAGTGATATGAACAATTTTGCAGCAATGAACGAAGTATATTCAACATTCTTTGGTGAGACTGCACCTGCCAGATCTTGCGTAGAGGTAGCAAGGCTGCCTAAAGATGTACTTGTTGAAATCGAAGCTGTTGCGGTGAGAAAATAGCATGAAAATAACTATTGTTGGACTGGGTTCTGGAGATATATCCAGCATAAGCTTGAAGGCTTACCGGATACTTACCAGTTCAGATAATATATTTTTAAGGACAGAAAATCATCCTGTAGTTGATTCTCTTGTTGAAGACGGAATGAATTACAGATCTTTTGATTATATCTATGATAAATCAGATGATTTCGAGAGTTGTTACGATGAAATATCAAACATAATAATTAATGAGTCTCAATCTGATGATGTCGTATATGCTGTTCCGGGCCATCCTTGTGTAGCAGAGAAATCCGTAGAAAGACTGGTTCGTTTGAGCAGAGAAAAAGGAATAGAAACGGAAATCATCTCTTCAACGAGCTTTCTGGACGACATGTTCGTGTTTCTAGAATTTGATCCGTCAAAAGGATTTACGCTTGTTGATGCACTGGATTTTAATGAGAAAAAAATAGGGCTTTGCAACAGCCTTGTGTTTACTCAGGTATACGACAGATTTATAGCATCGGAATTAAAGCTGAAGCTAATGGATATAATTGCAGATGACACGGACATCATCATATTCAAAGCAGCGGGAATAAAGTCTCTGGAAAAGAAAATAAGTTTGAAACTTTACGAGCTCGACCGATATGATTTTGAATTTGATCATTTGAGCAGCGTTTTCGTACCTTTCCCTTATGCTGAAAAAAATCAGTCAATGTCAGGATTTGTTGAGACTATTGAAGTGCTGAGAGGTGAAAATGGCTGTCCATGGGACAGAGAGCAAACCAGAGAATCACTCATGCCTCAGTTCTATGAGGAGCTTGATGAATTCAGAGATGCGGTCAGAAACAATGATATAGATAATATTATTGAAGAACTTGGAGACCTTCTTCTTCATATTGTGCTTCAGGCTCAGATTGGAAAAGAAGAAGAGTTGTTTGATATCGATGACATAATTAATGGTATAAACGAAAAAATAATCAGGAGACATCCTCATGTATTTGGGGAAGAGGAAGCTTTTACCAAAGAAGATGTCAATATAATATGGGAACGTATAAAAAAAGAAGAAAAACTTATAAAATAGCTCAAAACGCTTGACTTTATAGTGTTTTTTTGATAAAACTATAAGACAAGAGGTTAAACTTTTTAAATACTTACAATTTGCAGTATTCAGCAAAAAATCTGATTTATCATATTTTTTGATCAGGTTGTAGGTTTTATATTAACTTTTATGATACTTAAATTATTAGGAGGTAATCTAATGAACAAGGCCGAATTAGTGGCAAATATGGCTGCAAAATGTGAATTGACAAAAAAGGAAACAGAAGCTGCTCTTAACGCTTTCATGGCATGTGTTGAGGAAGCTCTCGTAGCAGGCGAAAAAGTGCAGTTAGTTGGATTTGGATCTTTTGAAACTAGAGAGAGAGCTGCAAGAGAAGGCAGAAATCCAAAGAACCCAAAAGAGACTATAACAATCAAAGCTTCAAAAGCTCCTGCATTCAAAGCTGGAAAAGGATTAAAAGAAAAAGTTAACAAGTAGTATCGGATAATATAAAAAAAGCCAACCGTAAGGTTGGCTTTTTGATATTGTCATAAATTATTTTTTCAGTGCTGTATATGCCTTGAGTCCTTCTTTAAGACAGTTCATTGCTTTTTCAAGCTCAGCAGCATTTAGAACGTAGGCTATTCTTGCCTCATTCTTGCCAAGTCCGCTTGTTGCATAGAATCCTTCTGCTGGAGCCATCATAACAGTTTCTCCGTTAAGATCGAATTCTTTTAACATCCAGATTATGAAATCCTCTGCGTCTTCAACTGGAAGTTTTGCAACAACGTAAAGCGCACCCTTTGGCTTTTCGCATACAACTCCCGGCATTTCCTGAAGTGCCTTGTAAACTATGTCACGTCTTCCTCTGTACTCTGCGCAAACTTCATCATAGTATGATTTTGGCATTTTATAAAGCTCTACAGCACCAATCTGCTCTATTGTAGGAACGCATAGTCTTCCCTGGCAAAGCTTCATTATTTGTGCAATCAGAGGCTTATTTTTGCATGCAAGTGAGCCTATTCTTGCTCCGCATGCGCTGAATCTCTTTGAAATAGACTCTATAAGTATTACTCTGTCAGCAGCATCTTCCATGCTTGCAAAGCTTGTATGAACTTCACCGTCGTATACAAACTCTCTGTACACCTCGTCAGATATTATGAAAAGGTCTTTTTCGATTGCTATGTCAGCAAGCATTCTAACTTCTTCTTTAGTGTAAACTACTCCTGTTGGATTTCCCGGGTTTGAAAGAAGTATTGCTTTTGTTCTTGGAGTTATAGCTGCAAGAACTTCTTCTTTAGAAGGTAGGTGGAATCCGTTTTCTGCTTTTGTAGTAACTGGAGTAAGACTTACGTCAACAGTTGATCCGAATCCGTTGTAATTTGTATAGAACGGCTCAGGTACAAGTATCTGGTCACCAGGATCACAAACAGCAAGCATAGCGAACATAAGCGCTTCACTTCCTCCGTTTGTTATAAGTATCTCTTCTTTATCGTAGTTTAGGTCATTTTCCTTATAGTAGTCAACGATTGCATCGATAAGCTCTGGTATACCCTGTGAAAGAGCATATTCAAGAACTTCTGCATCGAATTTTCTTACTGCATCAAAAAACACAGCAGGAGTTTTTACGTCTGGCTGTCCGATGTTAAGATGATAAACTTTTTTTCCCTGTGCTTTAGCTGCCTGCGCGTAAGGCACTAATTTTCTGACTGGTGAAGATTGCATTGCTTCGATTCTTTTTGAAAATTTCATTGTAATCTATCTCCTTTAATTATTATTTTTACAACTCTAATATATCATAAACTGTAAGAAATTAAAACACCTAATAGAAAAAAGTATTTAACATCATCCAGTATTACAATTAATCATTTGGTATGATATAATTACACTCAAAGGAGGACTTCATAATATGACAGGAAAAAAGATAATGGTATGCGTCACTGACCAGAAAGTTTGCGAAAAGCTGATATATAATGCTCTGGATATCCTGGAAACGAGTCCGGGAGAAATTCATGTGATTCATGTTTCAAAAGACAGTGTAATCAAGGGTGAGGAGTCGGGAGAAGCGCTTGAATATCTTTTTGGAGTATGCAATAAATTTGATGCAAGCCTTACGCTGATAAAATCTGATGATATTCTGGACTCTCTGGTTAAGTCAGCAATAAAAAATAAGATTGACACAATAATTATGGGAGAGAGCAGAAGAGCCAATCCTGAAAGCAGCATAATTTATGAACTGAAAAGAAAAATGGGGAATAAAGTCGATATAAATGTTGTGCCAACAATATAGACCGGAGGAAAATCAGATGAAGATATATAAAGTCGTTCTTGATAACGAAGAAACAAGATTTTTTCTTACAGAGTCAGACATAAGAGGATATCTTGAAAATAATAAGTTTTTATATCTTGTTGAAGAATCTACAAATGAGGAACTGCTTGTAAATATTGATCACATAGTCACTGTAACCGAGGTCAGGGATATTGCCTTGAAATTCAGGTACAAACTGTAAAAACTTCAGTTTTTATAATTAATCGGAGGATATCTCATGAATAAATATGAAATCAAAAATGCATGGAACATAATTGATAAAAGTGAAGAAAGCAGCATTGAGAAATTTTCATTCGAATATATGGATTTCATAGACAGATCCAAAACGGAAAGGGTCTGTATCAATGAAATAAGAAGAACCGCGAAGGAGCACGGATTTGTTGATCTGGACAAGCTGATATCAGAAAACACAAAGCTGATTCCGGGAATGAAGATATATGCTGAAAACAATCATAAATCGGCAGTGCTGTTTGTAATAGGTGACGAACCTATAGAAAATGGGTTTAAAATGGTAGGATCTCACGTGGATTCACCAAGGATAGACTTAAAGCCGAATCCTTTATATGAAGATTCCAATATAGCACTTTTCAAGACCCATTACTACGGCGGGATAAAGAAGTATCAGTGGGCGACTATACCACTAAGTCTCTATGGAACGGTTTATAATAGCTTAGGTGAAAAAATAGATATCTCAATAGGCGATGATGAAAATGACCCAATTTTCTTTATCAATGACCTTCTTATACATCTTTCATCCGATCAGATGCAGCTTAAGGCATCGGAAGTAATCAAGGGAGAGCAGCTGAATGTAATGGCTGGAAGCAAGCCTCTTCCGCTTGGGGATGATGGCAAGGAACAGAAGGATTCATTCAAGGGTAATGTACTTAGAATACTTAAAGACAGATATGATATAGATGAACGTGCCTTCATGAGCGCGGAGTTTGAGCTTGTTCCATCAGGAAAAGCCAGAGAAGCCGGTCTGGACAGGTCTATGATAATGGCATATGGACATGACGACAGAGTATGTGCGTTTGCTTCTCTTAAGTCTATTCTTGAGACTGAAAAATCAGAACTTATGAAGTGTGCAGTTTTTGCTGATAAGGAAGAAGTGGGGTCTCAGGGGAATACTGGAATGGAGTCTCGCTTTTTTGAGAATATGGTTGCTGAGCTCATAAATCTTCAGGGGGAATACTCAGATTTAAAATTACGAAGAGCTTTTTCCAATGCCAAGGTTCTTTCAGCTGATGTAAACTGCTGTGTTGATCCTTCGTTCCCTGAAGTTACAGAAAAAAACAACAATGCAATACTCGGAAATGGAGTAACTCTGACAAAGTATACGGGTTCACGCGGAAAAGGTGGCTGCAATGATGCGAATGCAGAGTTTACTTACGAGATAGCCACTCTTTTTGACAACAATGATGTAGTATGGCAGACAGGAGAACTTGGAAAAGTCGATCAGGGTGGCGGAGGTACAATCGCCTATATTATAGCAAACTATGGAGCACAGGTAATAGACTGCGGGACACCTGTACTCAGTATGCACGCACCTTATGAAATAGTAAGCAAAATAGATGCATACATGACATATAAAGCTTATTCAGCATTTTACAAGTAATATATAAATAAATCAGCTTAAGAGGAATCTTTTACGGATTCCTTTTAATTTGCATAAATTCAGCTTTCAAGATTTGGATAATTTGAAAAATTCTAAATTTACACTGGTAATATATCACTTTTACTGATAGAATGTTTTTTGAATTAACAATTATAAAGTTCGCTGCCATACTGTTCTTGTGGAGGAAAAGATGAGCACAAAGGAGATAGGGGATTTAGGCGAGAATATCGCATCCAGATATCTGGTTGAAAATGGTTATGATATCATTAAGCGGAACTACAGGGTAAAAGCTGGAGAAGTCGACATAATTGCAATGTATTCAGGCGTTCTTGTATTCATCGAAGTAAAAACAAGGAAAAACAGCGATTTTGCCTATGCACGTGAATCTGTGAATATAAGAAAACAGTCACGCATAAGAAATGTTGCAAGGTCTTTTATTTCAGAAAACTACATTTCATATGAAAGTATGCGATTTGATGTAATTGAAATATACACAGATAATAAGTATATACAGCATTTCAAAGATTCTTTTTGATTTCTCTGTACAGACAGGAGGGAATATATTGTTTTATAAAAGTATCACTTGTGCATTAGATGGTATTAATGGGTATACTGTTACAGTTGAAGCTGATATTTCAAAAGGTATTCCGAATTTTTCAATTGTAGGCCTTCCTGATATTTCTGTCAGAGAATCTCGAGAAAGAATAAAGTCGGCAATAACTAACAGCAGACTGAAATATCCAGGCAGGAAAATCGTCATAAATCTTTCTCCGTCTGATATCAGAAAGGAAGGCTCACATTTTGATCTGGCAATTGCTGTATGCATACTCAACAGCGAATATGAATTTTTGCAAAACCGGCATGAAAAAACTGCTTTTATAGGAGAATTGTCACTCAATGGTGAAATAGCTGCAGTTAAGGGGGTTATCCCGTTTATCCTGAATGCAAAAGGAGACCCGTCAGTAGAAAAAGTTATTGTACCTTATGACAATTTTGAAGAAGCCAGTGTAGTAGATGACATTGAGATATATCCGGTAAAAACCCTGAGTGATGTAATTGGCTATCTCAGCGGGAAAATGGAACTCTCAAGACTTGAAGCTGCAGATAAAGTTCGAAGTCACCATTTTGAGCTCGATTACAGTGATATAAAAGGAAACGGTATTGCAAAGAGAGCTGCAGAAATATGCGCAGCCGGAAAACACAATCTATTTATGATTGGATCTGCCGGATCCGGCAAGACAATGATAGCAAAGCGTATTGTGAGCATAATGAGTGAACTCTCCGATGAGGAGTACATTGAGGTAAGCAAGATTTACAGCAGCTCAGGGCTATTCAATGAGGACATAACAAGGAGAACAAGACCATTCAGGTCACCGCATCATACTGCGACGATTAAATCAATTATAGGCGGTGGTGCATCATCTTCTCCGGGAGAGGTAGTGCTTTCTCATAACGGCGTTCTTTTTCTGGATGAGCTGCTTGAATTTGACAAAAAGGCATTAGAAGCCCTCAGGCAGCCTATAGAAGACAAGAAGATAGCAATAAGCAGAATAAAAAGAACAAATATATATCCATGTGACTTCGTGCTCGTTGCATGCTGCAATCCTTGTCCCTGCGGTAACTATAATAATCCTCACAAGGAGTGCAGATGCAGTGAATACAGAATAAGATCATATCTGTCAAAAGCCTCAAATCCACTGCTCGATAGATTTGATCTGTTCGTTGAGGTTCATCCTATAGATTTTGAAGATATAGTATCCCCATCTGAAGAAGAAAAAAGTGAGGATATAAGAGCAAGAGTAATTCAAGCTCAGGATGTTCAGAGAAAAAGATACAGAAAATCAAACAACATGTACAATGACGGACTGAAATCTCAGGATATCGAAAAATACTGCATGCTTACAGAGGATGCTTCACAATTCATGAATATGGTATTTAACAAAAATAAACTTTCAATAAGAAGCTATCATAAGCTGCTGAAAGTCTCAAGAACTATTGCTGATCTTGATGGTTCAGATATTATAGATATTTCGCACATATCGGAGGCTGTATCTTTCAGAAAGCCTCTCGACAAATATTGGGGGTGATTTCATGAGAAAACTTGCACTAATTCTACACAGGGCTGAAGTCACGACTCGTGAATATCTTGAGATAACAGAAAAATCATTCGGAGTATTCGACTACCTTTCATTAAAGGATGATATAAAGAATGTTGTATCGGGCAATAAAGCTTGTATAATAGAAAAAGAATTTGAAACGGTTGAAGAAACATTGACTTCAATGAATGAAAGAGGAATTGGTTTCATCACATGGCATGACAGCGAATTTCCTGAAAATCTCAGGCAGATTCCTGACCCTCCATATCTTCTGTATTACATGGGGTGCATAGACATAATCGACAGCTTTTCAATATCGATAATAGGGAGTCGCAGTCCAACAGTCTATGGAATATTTGCAGCTTCAAAATTTTCAAGAGAACTTGCTCTGAGAAGCGTTGTTACTGTAAGCGGATTTGCTAAAGGAATAGACACTGAGTGCCATAAATCAACGCATCAAGCAGGTGGAAAAACCATAGCTGTTCTTGGGACCTCATTTGACAACATTTACCCAAGATCAAACATAAAATTTCTATCAGAGCTTATAAATTCCGGAAGCCTTATACTTTCTGAGTATCCTGTAGGAATTGAATCGCGTCCGTATCATTTTGTAAAAAGAAACAGGATTATAAGCGGTATTTCATATGGGACACTTGTGATTGAGGCTGGAGAGAAAAGCGGAACACTTACAACTGTTGATTTTGCGCTCGAACAGGGAAAGACTGTGTTCGCAGTTCCAGGAAACATCAATTCAAAGAACAGCTTTGGGACAAATAATCTTATAAAGTATGGAGCAAAGCCGGCAACGGATATACAGGATATTATTGAAGAATTTCCTGATGCATGCTTTGTGCAAAATAATCAGAAAAAAGATTCTTCTCTTTCGGAAACTGAAAAAATGATCATTAATACTCTAAATGACAAAGGTGTGCAAAATATTGAAAAAATTGCATTCTTTACAAATTTTAAAATAAAGGATATAATAGGGGTCCTGAACATTCTTGAAATAAAAGGAATAGTAAAAGACTTAGGGAACGGAATGTATTCTCTATAAAATATTTGAGGTGAATTATGGCAAAAAATCTAGTGGTAGTGGAATCTCCTGCCAAAGCTAAAACTATAGAAAAATTTCTTGGTAAAAAGAACTACACAGTCAAAGCTTCGGTTGGACATATAAGAGACTTACCAAAAAGCAAACTTGGAATAGATGTGGAAAATGATTTTGAACCACAATATATTACAATTAGGGGAAAAGGAGATATAGTATCCGAGCTCAAGAAAGAAGCAAAAAAAGCAGATAAGATATTTCTTGCAACAGACCCCGACAGAGAAGGTGAAGCAATTTCATGGCATCTGGCAAATCTTTTGAAAATAGAAGAAGATAAGGCCTACAGAATAGAATTTAATGAGATAACCAAAGAAGCCGTTACAAAAGCAATAAAGAGTCCGAGAAAAATCAACATGGACATAGTAGATGCACAGCAGGCAAGACGAGTAATCGACAGACTGGTAGGATACAAAATAAGTCCGATACTCTGGAGTAAAGTCAGAAAAGGACTTAGCGCAGGAAGAGTCCAGTCCGTGGCAACCAAGATAATAAGAGACAGAGAAAACGAAATAAATGCTTTTATACCTGAGGAGTACTGGAATATTGAACTCGATGTAAGGGGAGAGGATAAGAAGACCGCTAAGTTCAAATATTACGGTCAGAAAACCTCAAGTAATAAGGTAAAGAAAAATGAATTAAAAAACAAAGAGCAGACAGATAAGATTCTCACTGAGATTGAAAATAAGAATATAGTAATTGATTCAATCGAAATAAAAGAAAGAAAGCGATCCGCTCCAAAACCATTCACTACGAGTCTGCTTCAGCAGGAAGCAGGGAGTAAGATTTCTTTTCCTACTAAAAAAACCATGAGCATAGCTCAGCAGCTTTATGAAGGTGTAGATGTAAAAGGATCTGGTACACTGGGGTTGATAACATATATAAGAACTGACTCACAGAGGATTTCCGAAGAGGCTCAGGAACATGCCAAAGAGTTCATACTTGAAAGATACGGCAGTGCTTACTTTAAGAAATATGTAAATCAGGCATCAAAAGGCAAGAAAATACAGGATGCCCATGAATGTATAAGGCCTACTTATATTAACATGACTCCTGATTCCATAAAAGATTCTTTAAGCAAAGAACAGTATAAGCTATATAAGCTTGTATGGGAGCGTTTTGTCGCATGTCAGATGAGTGATGCAAAATTCGATTCTCAGAATATACAGGGAAGCATATCTGAAAGCGTATTTAAAGCGACTGGAAGCATCATGAAATTCGATGGATTTCTTAAGGTCTACACTTACGCAAAGACCGAAGAGAATGAGCTCCCTGAATTTGAGCTCCTCAAGGAATATGCTGTAAAGAAAACATCTGGAACCCAGCATTTTACGCAGCCTCCGGCAAGATATACCGAGTCTACCCTTGTAAAAATACTTGAAGAAAAGGGAATCGGAAGACCGAGCACCTATGCTCCTACAATAGCAACGATCCTGGCAAGGGGATATATCCAGAAAAAAGACAATGCTTTATTTCTTACAGAGCTTGGAGACATTGTTACCACAATAATGGAGGAAAACTTTGCAAATATAGTAGACATCGATTTTACAGCTGAGATGGAAACTGAACTCGACATGGTAGAAGAGGGAAAAGAAAGATGGAAAGATATTATAGCCAGATTTTACCCTGATTTTGCTGAATCAGTAAGAGTTGCAGAGGAAACTCTCGAAAAAATCCAGATGCAGGTCGAAGAAACGGATGAAATCTGCGAGTTGTGCGGATCAAACATGGTAATAAGACATGGGCGATTTGGGAAGTTCATGGCATGTAAAAATTATCCTGAATGCAAGAATACTAAACCAATTCTTGAAAGGATAGGGATCAAATGCCCTGTTTGCAAGGACGGAGACGTAATAGTAAGAAAAACTAAAAAAGGTAGAGATTTTTATGGATGCTCCAGATTCCCAGAATGCAGATTTGTATCATGGAATCGTCCAACGGGTGAAATGTGTGAGCTGTGTGGCAGCTATAAGATTGAAAAGATAACGAAAAATTCAAAACACGAGCTCTGCTCAAACAAAGACTGCCCGGATAGCAAAGTTAAAAAAGACAAATAATTAAGAATCGTGAGAAAAGTTATCTTTTTTAATAAAAATGCAAAAATTCCGTTGAATTATGCAATAAATTGTGATATAACAAAAATAGGATAAATTGCGATTTTTACAATTGACCAAATTTTATTAATATATTTAAAGGATAGGTGGAATATATGGCAAGTGAATTGTTAGAAAAAACCAGGAAAATCAATAAGATATTACAGAATTCAGGTGTAAATCCTGTATCGTTTCCAGAACTGAGTGAGATACTCAACGAAGTATTAAGCTCAAACGTATATATAATCAGTTCAAAAGGAAAAGTGCTTGGAGCTTCTTTTACGCACGAAAACGACAGTTCGATAATTTTAGATGAAGCAACAGGAGATGGCAAATTTCCAGTTGATCACGTGGAAGCTATAAACAAAATCAATGAAACCATGCCAAATCTTACAAGGGAAAGTCTTCTGGCAGTCCTTAAAGGCGAGATTTCCAGTTACAACAAGCTCGTGACCATAGTGCCTATAATTGGAAACGCAAAAAGACTTGGAACTCTTCTTCTGTCAAGATATGAGAAAGAATTTGATGACGGAGACCTTGTTCTGGCTGAATACAGTTCAACAGTTGTCGGCCTTGAGATACTGAGAGCAAAAAGCGAAGAAATGGAAGAAGAGCTCAGGAAGATAGCGGTTGTGCAGATGGCAATTGGAACATTGTCATATTCAGAGCGTGAAGCAGTTGAACATATATTCAAGGAGCTTGATGGACAGGAAGGTCTGCTTGTCGCGAGTAAGATTGCCGACAGAGCAGGAATCACAAGATCTGTAATTGTTAATGCTCTTAGAAAATTTGAAAGTGCAGGAGTAATTGATTCCAGATCGCTTGGAATGAAAGGTACACACATTAGAATTCTGAATGACAAGCTGCTTGAGGAACTTGAAAAATCAACTTATAAATAAAAAATCATTTACAGCATTTAAGCCTGAGGAAACTCAGGCTTGAGTTTTTTGAGGTGAATAAAATGGAAATACCTTTTTATCAGAAAATCAGGCCTGACAAGCTTGAAGACATGGTCGGTCAGAAGCATATACTGTCTGAAGGCATGATAATTGAAAAGCTTTACAGGCAGAAAAAGATTACAAATATGATTATGTACGGACCCCCCGGAACTGGAAAGACTACGCTCGCAAACATCCTTATGGATAATTCAGGGCTCAAGAGCTATAAACTGAATGCAACATATTCAAAAACTCAGGATATAAGAGACATAACCAGTCAGCTTGAGGGATTTAACAAAGAGACGACAGTGATCATATTTGTAGATGAGATACAGAATTTCAATAAAAAGCAGCAACAACTTCTGCTCGAACATATCGAGTATGGAAATGTTATACTTGTCGCAAATACTACGGAAAATCCTTATCATCATATTTATAAATCACTCCTAAGCAGGTGTACATTGGTTGAATTCAGGAATATCGATGACATTGAAATAAGAGAAGGATTGTCAAAATGTATCGAAAAACAGACAGATCTCAAAGTAACCTATACAGATTCAGATCTGGACCTGATTGTTGGAGCGTCAAATGGCGATTTCAGAAAATCGCTTAATATTCTTGGACTTTTATTTGAATTTTACTCTTCAGCGGGAGCTCTTATAATAAATAAAGAAAACATAAAGCAGGTATGCATGTCAAAGGTGATTGAATATGATCGAAATTCAGACTCACATTACGACCTTTTGAGCGCATTTCAGAAATCCATAAGAGGAAGCGACCCGAATGCTGCAGTGCATTATCTTGCGCGGCTTGTTCATGCTCAGGATCTGGATTCGATTTGCAGGAGACTCCTCGTAATTGCATCCGAAGACATCGGGCTCGCATATCCGCAGGCTATTAGCATTATAAAATCATGTGTTGATGCAGCTTATATGATTGGATTTCCTGAAGCAAGGATACCTCTTGCACAGGCTACAGTTTTGCTGGCTATCAGTCCGAAGTCAAATTCATCATATGCTGCACTTGACTCAGCAATGAAGGATATAATTGACAGGAATATAAATGATATTCCGCGTTATCTTCGAGATTCAACTTATTCATATATGAGCGACTCTGAGAATGCAGAGACCTATAAATATCCTCACAGTTATGAAAACTCTTATGTGGAGCAACAGTATCTGCCAGATTCGATAAAAAATGAGGTCTATTACTGTCCGGGAAATAACAAATTTGAAAAAAACGCGACAGACTATATAAATAAAATTAAAAGTATGAAATAAGTGCAAAATATGATAAAATGAGACTGAAAAGCCGTTTATTTATGATGGTTTAATATAAATTTATGAATTGGAGAAGAAATGGAATTAAAGCAATCTGATTTTCGCAACATCATCTGCGGAGTAAAAGAAGGTTCTATTGCTGATGAGTGTGGAATAAAAAAAGGAGATATTCTTGTTTCAATCAACTCACAAAAAATAGAAGATGTAATTGAATATAAGTTTATACAGTCTGATGAGTATATAGAACTCGAGATACAGCATGCGGATGGAGAAAACGTAATATATGACATAGAAAAGGAATATGATGAGGACCTCGGACTCGAATTTTCAAATCCGATAATAGATTCTGTCAGAAACTGTAACAACAAATGTGTGTTCTGTTTTGTCGATCAGTTGCCAGAAGGCATGAGAGAAACCCTTTATATCAAGGATGATGATTCAAGGTTATCATTTTTGCAGGGAAATTTCATCACGATGACCAACATGAAAGACAAAGATATTGACAAGATGATAAAATACAGGATAAGCCCTGTAAACATATCTGTTCACAGCACCAATCCTGACTTAAGGGTTAAAATGCTTAATAACAGGTTTGCCGGTGACATTGAATCAAAAATTAAAAGGCTTAATGATGCCGGAATAGAAATGAATGCGCAGATAGTATGCGTTCCAGGCTATAATGACAAATCCGAACTGGAACGAACGGTAAATGACCTTGCAAAGTATTCGGAAAATCTGGGGAGTATAGCTGTAGTACCAGTAGGGATAACGAAATTCAGAGAGAATCTTGAAAATCTCGATATTTTTGATAAAGACTCTTCAAGAGAACTCATAGGACAGATAAAGAGAATGCAGGAACATTTTTTGTCTGAGTTCGGTCGAAGATTTGTATTTGCGTCTGATGAATTTTATGTTTTGGCCGAGCTCCCTCTGCCTGAATATGAAGAATATGAGGGATTTTCGCAGATTGAAAATGGGGTTGGACTTATAAAGATGTTTGAACAGCAGTTCGATGATGCGATAAAATCACTGGAAAATCGTTATGAGGAAGTAATCAGAAACATTACAATAGCTACGGGCACTTCTGCATACAGATTCATGTGTGAGATATCTGAAAAGGCCATGAGAGCTTTTCCAGGCCTTAATATTAATGTCATAAAGATAATAAATAATTTTTTTGGTGATAAGATTACTGTTGCGGGACTTATTACCGCTTCAGACTTGTATGAGCAGCTTAAAGATCATGAGCTTGGGGACTTTCTTTTTATTCCTTCAGTCATGCTTAGAGATGGGGACACTGTATTCCTTGACAATGAAACCGTTGAAGGGCTTTCGTTGAAACTAAAGATACCGATAATAGTATGCGAAGTAGATGGAAGCTCATTTATTAATGAGATAATTAAGATTATAAATTGAAACAGGAGATAAAATGAGACCAATAGTTGCAATAGTAGGAAGACCAAATGTAGGTAAATCTACATTATTCAATAAGCTTGTGGGGAAGAGAGTGTCAATCGTCGAAGATACCCCTGGAGTAACGAGAGACCGTATATATGCCGAAGTGGAATGGCTTAACAAGTACTTCACATTAATAGATACTGGTGGAATCGAACCAAAATCTGATGAAATAATCCTGAGCAAGATGAGGCAGCAGGCTGAGCTTGCAATGGATACTGCCCATGTCATACTTTTTATCGTAGACGTCAAAAACGGACTTACTCCTCAGGACCAGGAGATAGCTGTAATGCTAAGAAAAACCAAGAAACCTATACTACTTGTAGTAAATAAAGTAGACAACAGAAATATTCCTGATAACTTTTATGATTTCTATGAGCTTGGGCTTGGAGAAGCACATCCGATTTCAGGAGTAAACGGACTGGGAATAGGCGATCTTCTGGATGAGATAGTTTCGCATTTCCCAGCGAACCTTGATACAGAGTATGCAGAAGATGTCACCAAAGTAGCAATCGTAGGAAAGCCAAATGCCGGAAAATCTTCAATCCTGAACAGACTGCTTGGTGAAGAGCGGGTTATAGTAAGCCCTATAGCTGGGACCACTCGTGATGCGATAGATACGTACAAGGAGATTGCAGGAAAAAAATACCTGTTTATTGATACAGCAGGTGTTCGTAAAAAGAACAAAATTGAAGAGAACATAGAGAAGTACTCAGTAATAAGATCGTACACGGCAATAGAGAGAGCTGATGTAGTCCTGATGGTAATAGATGCCAGCGAGGGAATCTCAGAGCAGGACAGCAAGATAGCGGGAATGGCTCATGATGCTGGAAAATGCATAGTTATCGTGGTAAACAAATGGGATCTCCCTGAAAAGGACAATGATTCGATTAAAAAATATACAAAGCAGATCAGAGAAGAACTTCCTTTCATGATGTATGCTCCGATAATATTCATATCAGCTCTTACAGGGCAGAGGTTTGGACAGATAAAGGAATCAATAGATTATGTAATAGAACAGGCGTCAAGACGTATTCCTACAGGACTTCTCAATGATGTAATAGGTGAAGCAGTAATGCTTAATCAGCCTCCATCAGACAAGGGAAGAAGGCTGAAGGTATACTATGCGACTCAGGTAGGTGTTAAACCGCCTACATTCACCATATTTGTTAACAGCAATGAACTATTCCACTTTTCATATCAGAGATATCTTGAAAATAAAATCAGAGAAAATTTTGGATTCGAGGGTACGCCTCTGGTATTTAAAAGAAGAGAAAAAGGCGAAAAGAGATAGGCTTGGGAGACGAAAATGTATAATCTTAATATAATAATACCTCTGATAATAATGTCATATTTTATTGGAAATATCTCACCTTCTGTTATTATCGGAAAGAGGATGAAGAACATTGATATAAGGCAGCATGGATCTGGAAATGCTGGAACAACAAATGCAATGAGAATAATGGGAAAGAAGGTTGGAGCAGCAGTTTTTATGCTCGACCTGATTAAGGGAGTTATCCCGTCTGCCATAGGTATGTATTTTGGAGCAGTAGAGCTTGCATTTATATGTGGACTGGCAACAGTAATGGGCCATATTTTCCCGGCAGTTCTCAAATTCAAGGGTGGAAAAGGAGTAGCGACATCGCTCGGAGTTGGTCTTGTGATTGCTCCGGTTCATGCACTCATAGGCCTGCTTATTTTTGCTATAATCGTAATAAAAACAAGATATATTTCTCTTGGATCAATAATTGGAACACTTACTTTTCCGATTCTCCAAATATTTACTACTGATAATATGAACATAGTCATTATGAGCGTAATGCTTGGACTGCTTGTGACATATTCACACAGAGAAAATATAAAAAGGCTTATCAATGGTACGGAAAATAAATTTGGAGTCCCAAAAAAATAGGAGGATTTTATGGATAAGATTGCCATATTAGGTTCAGGAAGCTGGGGAACAGCTCTTGGAAAAATCTTAGCTGAAAAAGGATATACTGTTTTCATATGGGGAAGAAATAAGAACGTAATAGAAGATATAAATATTAACAGAGAAAATTCAAGATACCTTAAAAGCATAAAGCTTCCCGCTTCTCTTAATGCTACTGAAAACATCGAAGAAGCACTTCAGGATGCAGACATAGTTATTCTTGCGGTAACATCCCAGTCAAACAGAGAGACATTGAATAGAATCAAGAATCTTGTAAAGGATTCAACCATAATAGTTAATGTCTCAAAAGGGCTCGAAATTAATACTAACAAAAGAGCTTCAGAAATATCTGAAGAAATTCTTCCTTACAATAAATTCGTTGCACTGTCAGGACCTTCACATGCCGAAGAAGTGGCTGTAAATATGCCAACTACGATTGTTTCTGCTTCCAGATCCGGAGAAGCAATGATAAGAGTACAGGAACTTTTCGTTGGAACTTCTGTAAGAGTATACACCAACTCAGACGTGACAGGCGTTGAGCTTGCGGGAGCCTTTAAGAATATTATCGCATTGGGAATTGGAATAATAGACGGACTTGGATTTGGCGATAATACAAAGGCGGCCATGATGACCCGAGGCCTGGTTGAGATAGTAAGGCTGTCTGTTGAGATGGGCGCAGATATATCTACGTTCTTTGGTCTGGCAGGTATGGGAGATCTTATTGTAACTTGCACATCGCCTCATTCCAGGAACAGAAGGGCCGGAATTCTCATAGGCAGGGGATATTCGCTCGAAGAGGTAAAGAACGAAATTAATATGGTTGTAGAAGGAATAAATGCAACAAAGATTGCATATGAGTTATCCAGAAAACTTAACATCGACATGCCAATAGTGAATGAGATGTATAAAGTGATATTTGAAAATGGAGAGATTAAAAACGCAATTGCAAATCTCATGAGCAGAGACAAAAAGCATGAAAATGAAGAGCTCATAAATATCAGGATAGTATAGTGCGGGTACTGAGATGACAAATGAAAGAAGCTACAAGGCAGCAAAAAATGAAGCGCCAAAAAGTCATTCTGAAAGCAGAAAGAAAATTATAAGAAAAAAGAAAAGACTTAACATAAACATGATAATCATGCTCACTGTTATATTCTGCATATCCGTTTTTGTTTTATACAATCTATACAACATGATCCATATATCTTCTATAAAGACAGCAATAGTAGACATTGGAGATGTCAGCCGAACAGTTAAAAGAGACATGCTCGTAGTAAAGAATGAAAAGGTTTTCTATGCTCCTTCAGATGGATATTTTGATCTTATATATCCTGAAGGAGAAAAAGTAAAAAAGGGTCAGGCTATTGCTAAAACAAAAAATCAGAGCAATGATGTTAACTACAGTTATCTTATTGAACTTATCGATTCCAGAATAAGAGCACTGAAGAATAACACTGAAGACAAAGATACTGAGGATGAGCTTGTAAAAACCAATAACAGGCTCGACTATCTTTATAAAGAAATCCAGAACAGGATAAATACTGGAGAGATTGAGTATATTGACATATTGAAGAAGGAAGTCATCACTTTAAATAATAAAAAACAGTATCTTCTCCCGGCAGAGGATGGTCATATAAAAACGATTGAAGAACTTGAAGCCGAAAAAGCGGAATTAAAAAAACAGCTTGAGAGCAAAAATTCTTTAGTATACTCAAACTATATTGGTATAGTTACCTCATACTATGATGGTTATGAAGACAAGTTCAATATCAATAAAATTCGAGAAATTACGGTATCTGATATACAGAGCGTCAAAGACATTGAGCCAGTAGATTACAGCAAACCTAAAGTAAAAGGAGATCCTCTTGGCCGCATAGTTGAAAATTTCAGATGGTATCTCGTATGTGAGATTACAAAGGATGATATAGACTATATATACACCGAAAAACCCGTAAATATATATATTGAAGACATAAAAATCGAAGCAAAGCTTGAGGATTTTTATAAAGGGTCGGATGGCAGGTTTACGGGTTATTTCAGAGTTGAAGACGAAAATTTCAAGTTTTATGAAAAGAGAAAATATACTGCCGATATAGAATATGAATTTCAGAAAGGGCTTAAGATTCCCGTTTCTGCACTCATAAAGAAAGGTGATAAAAATGGGGTTTATGTCATAGACAGAACGGGCACAGCGGTTTTCAAAGAAGTAGATGAGATAGGCGCAAAAAATAATGAGTTTTTTACTATACCCTATGAAGCTACCTATAAAAAAGACCTTGCAAAAGTCAATCTGTATGATGAAGTCATTATAAACCCGGAAAATGTTGTTGAAGGAAGAAAGGTGAAATAATGAATCTTGAAGACAATATGTCATTGGTTCTAAGCAATATTGAAAGTGCTATGAATAAAAGCAGGTTCAATCAGTCGGTTGAGCTTATTGCAGTAACCAAGACTGTTGAATCAGACATAATTAATCAGGCTGTAAGCCTTGGAGTAAAAAACATAGGCGAGAACAAAGTTCAGGAAATACAGCGAAAATATCCTGATATATCTGGCGATGTAAGATGGCATCTTATAGGTACCCTTCAGACTAATAAAGTCAAATACATTGCTGATAAAGTAGATATGATACATTCTCTTGACCGTATTGAGCTTGCAAAAGAAATAAACAGACAGGCTGTAAAGCACAATAGAATAATAAAATGCCTTATTCAGGTGAAGATTTCAGAAGAAGATACAAAGCATGGTGTAGATATAGAAAACGTGATACCCCTTGTAAGAGACATTTCAGACAATTATCCCAATATAATTATCTGTGGATTAATGGGAATGGCGCCATATTGTGAAGATAAAGAGCATGCAAGGCCGTATTTCAAAAAACTCAGATCTGTTTTTGATGAATTAGAAAATCTTAAGATTCCAGGAGTAAACATGCAACATCTTTCAATGGGAATGTCAGGCGATTATGAAATTGCTATTGAAGAAGGATCTACAATGGTTAGAGTGGGAACAGCTATATTTGGAGAAAGAGTGTATATATAACTCTTTCCGCTGTTACTAATTTTTTTGAAAATATTGATAACATCGCTTATATGTGATATTATTATTAAAAGTATTAAACAGGAACATTATTAAACAGGAGGGTGACTGATGGCGGAGAAAGAATCTAAAGGATTATTCTCATTTTTAAAGAAAAATGATGATTATGAGGATGAATATGATTATGATGATGAAGAACTTGATGATGGTTACGATGAAATGACACCTTTACCAAAATATCAGGCAAACAGCAAAGTTGTGAATCTCGGCCAAAGCATGGCATCGGGCGTAAATGGTCAGGTCAAGGTTATGATTTATGAACCAGCCAGTTATGATGAGGATGCTCCTGCCATTGTAGACAGCCTCAAGGCAAAAAAAGTCTGCATTGTAAATTTGGAGTCAGTTAATGATCCTGAAATTGCAAAGACTATATTTGATTTTTTAAATGGTGCGATTTATGCTATGGATGGCAGAATAAAGAAAATATCAAAAGGCATTTTTCTTCTGGCACCTGAAAATACTGATATTGATGGAAATATTAAAAAAGAGCTCGAATCAAAAGGTTTTTTCAGATGGCAATAATTGAAGATTTCACCTGGAATGGAGAGAATAATGATATATAGATTAGCCAGTCTTGTTATACAGTTTTTAGAGATGGCAATTGTACTTAGCGCTGTGCTTTCCTGGTTTCATATTGATGGGCTTTATTCATTAAAAAAAGCACTGGATAATATAGTGAGTCCAATCCTGAACCCTATTCAAAAACAGCTTTACAGATATGTCAATCTTGGAGGTATAGATATATCTCCTGTAATTGCATTGATACTGCTTTCTGTAATAAGAAAGATACTGTTTTATGTTCTGTGGTAAATGGCATGTCAGTATTTCTTGATAAAAACCATCTCACAAATCACATAAACAGTGATTCTCTTAAAATAAAGCTCACCCGGTCGCTTGATATGGTGGACTCCGTATTAAGAAATTATGAAATAAAACACACGAAATTCATGGATCCGTTTGAATGCTCAAGCCTAGTTTCCATACTAAAAGGAATTGACGGGATATCATTTCATGAATCTGGAGGATATGAAGAATCAGAAAGAAAGATTGTGTACATCTACCCCGATTATTTTAAGCCCGAGGACATTCCGTCTGCAATAAGCATGATACGGATAGCCGGTAATTTTAAATATAGAGATGTTGGACATCGTGACTATCTTGGCAGTATACTTTCGCTTGGAATAAACCGAGAGAATATTGGCGATATATGCATAAATACTGATGGGGTTTATGTAGTAATACTTGAGAATTTTAAGGACTATATACTATTTAATCTCGAAAAAATAGCAAATGTAAGAATTCAAAAGTCTGAATATGACATAGATGCTTTTCTTTATGAAGAACCGGAATATTCGGAGCACTCATACAGCGTATCATCCATAAGAATTGATTCGATTTTATCATCAGGTTTCGATATATCGAGAGAAAAAGCTCAGAACTTGATAAAAAACGAAAATGTAAGGGTAAATCACGAAGTAATAAGCGTATCATCAAAGATTCCTAAAGAAGGAAGCGTTATTTCTGTAAAAGGATATGGAAGAATAATTTTTGCAGGAGAAATCTGTGTAACTAAAAAAAATAAAATCAGAATAATGATTAAAAAGTATAGGAAGTGAGAATATGCTGACTCCACTGGACATAGAAAGCAAAGAATTTCGAAAGGCAATGAGAGGTTATAATGATCAGGAAGTTGACAGATTCATTGAAGAAGTCAAAAGCGATTATGAGAAAATCTATAAAGAGAACGCTGACCTCAGAACAAAGCTTGAATATTTAAAAGAGCAGATAGACAGCTACAGAAATTTAGAGAATTCAATCAAAGATACTTTAATTGTTTCAAAAAAAACAGCTGAGGATATACAGATAAATGCTGTAAAGGAAAAAGAACTTATACTTGAAGAAGCAAGAATAAATGCAAAAAACATAATAAATATAGCAAACAATGAAGTCATCAGAATACAAAATGAATATGAAGATATCCGCAGGGAATTCGTGTTATTTAAGAACAAGATGACGACATTGATGGGGGATGTATCTTTAAAATCTGGCGTACTTGACAGAAAATTCGAAGAAACTCAACGAATAAGCGTGATTACTGATGATATGCTGAAGGAAAATGCTGAAGAAAATAAAAAATAGCTTGATTATTTTGCAGTATTCGTATAGAATACTCTTTATAAACAGTGAATATCAATGCAATGAAAAGAACAGTAGTGACTGTATTTTATTTAAGAGAGCAGGTGGATGGTGCGAATCCTGTAATATGACTGTCATGAATATCATCTTTTGGCATTACTCATGAACAAACATATTCTGTAAGGATAAATAGTTTAATTAGTGAGCTACGGCTGGTAACCGTTAAAAAACCACAGAGAGTCTGTACGTATGTGCAGTCTGAACTAGGGTGGTAACACGATAATTCGTCCCTGCACATATTTGTGTGGGGATTTTTTATTACAAACAATAATTCAAAAATATATTACTTTAGAAAAGGAGAAGTATATGAAGTTTAACAATTTGTACAATGGACCGGCTTCAGAAGGTGAAAAAGCCATAAGAGATTATTGGGACAGAATCGACCTTCTGCATCGCTGTGTTGATGAAAGAGAAGAAGGAGAGTCATTTGTTTTTTACGAGGGCCCGCCTACCGCAAATGGAAAGCCTGGAATACACCACGTAATTGCAAGGACGCTTAAGGATTATGTGTGCCGATACAGAACAATGCAGGGATATCAGGTAAAAAGAAAGGCGGGATGGGATACTCACGGACTTCCAGTAGAAATAGAAGTTGAGAAAAGACTCAACCTCAGCTCAAAGCAGGATATTGAAGAATATGGAATAAAGGAGTTCAATGAAAAATGCAGAGAATCTGTATTTGAGTATGAAAGCCAGTGGAGAGACATGACTGAGAGAATGGCTTACATGATTGATCTTGACAACCCATATATAACACTTGACAACAATTTTATAGAGACCGAATGGTGGATACTCGATAAATATTTTAAAGAAGGACTTATCTATGAAGGACACAAGATATTGCCTTATTGCTCAAGATGTGGAACGGGACTTGCATCACACGAGGTGGCTCAGGGATATAAAGAGATAAAGAGCAATACTCTTATTGTGAAATTCAAGCTTGCTGGCAAAGAAAATGAATACTTCCTTGCCTGGACGACTACGCCTTGGACACTTGCGTCAAACGTAGCACTTGCGGTTTCACCAACAGAAATATATCTTAAAGTAAAGCAGAACGATGAAATATATTATGTTTCAAAAACACTGTCTGCGAAGGTTCTTGGAGAAGACTTTGAAGTACTAGAAGAAATAGAAGGAAAGAATCTCGAGTACATCGAGTATGAGCAGCTAATGGACTTCGTAAAGCCTGACAAAAAAGCTTTCTTTGTAGTCCTGGGTGACTATGTAACCACTGAAGACGGAACAGGTATAGTTCATACAGCTCCAGCTTTTGGTGAGGATGACTATAACGTTGGAAGAAAATATGATCTTCCCGTGCTTCAGCCGGTAGGAGAAGACGGAAAATACACAGCTACTCCATGGGCAGGTAGATTTGTAATGGAAGAAGGCCTTGATGTAGATATAATCAAGCACCTTGCTTCTAAAAATCAGATATACAAAAAAGAAAAGATGGACCACAACTATCCACACTGCTGGAGATGTCAGACTCCTCTTTTATATTATGCAAAGCCAAGCTATTATATCGAAGTTACGAAATATAAAGACAAACTTATAGAAAACAATAATACAGTCAACTGGTTCCCTGCATATGTGGGAGAAAAACGTTTTGGGAACTGGCTTGAAAATCTTAACGACTGGGCAATTTCAAGATCAAGATATTGGGGAACTCCTCTGAATATATGGACATGCAGCTGTGGACATAAGACTTCTGTTGGATCCAGACAGGAACTTGCTGATCGGGCAATTGAGAGTGTTGATCCTGAAACAGTTGAGCTGCACAGGCCATATGTTGATGATATCCACATAAAATGCGAAAAATGCGGCGAAACTATGGAAAGGGTAAAAGATGTTATTGACTGCTGGTTTGATTCCGGTTCTATGCCATTTGCTCAGCATCATTATCCATTTGAGAACAAAGAAAACTTTGATCAGCTATTTCCGGCAAACTATATATGCGAAGGAATTGATCAGACCAGAGGCTGGTTCTATTCACTTCTTGCCGTATCAACATTTGTAACAGGAAAAGCTCCATATAAGAATGTTCTTGTAAACGATCTTATTCTTGATAAGGATGGGAAGAAAATGTCAAAATCAAGAGGGAACACTGTAGATCCTTTTGAGATGTTTGACAAATTTGGAGCCGATGTCCTCAGATGGTACCTGCTTTATGTATCTCCTCCTTGGGTACCAACCAAATTTGACGTAGATGGACTTAAGGAAGTCCAAAGCAAATTCTTTGGAACAGTCAAAAACGTATACAATTTCTTTGTACTTTATGCAAATACTGACAACATAGATCCGAAGGAATTCTTCGTAGAGTATTCTGAAAGACCTGAACTTGACAGATGGATACTTTCTAAATTCAATAACCTTAAAAATCTGGTTGCAAAAGAACTAGAAGCTTATGAGGTTACGAAAGTGGTAAGAGCGGTACAGGATTTTGTAAATGAAGATCTTTCAAACTGGTATATAAGAAGATCGAGAAGAAGATTCTGGTCAACAGAACTTACCGAAGATAAAAAATCAGTATACAACACAACATATGAGATACTTGTAGGTATATCACAGATGGTTGCTCCATTTGCCCCTTACCTTTCTGAGGAGATTTACAGAAATTTAACTGGAGAAGATTCAGTGCATCTAAGCTATTATCCTTCATGCAATGAATCGCTTATAGATAATGCTCTTGAAGAAAAGATGGATCTTGTGAAAAACCTGGTAACTCTAGGAAGAGCATCAAGAGAGGCAGTAAAGATAAAAGTAAGACAACCAATCGCAAAGGTTTATGTTGACTCAAAAATCGAGCCTGTAATGGGAGATTTAACCCCTCTTATAGAAGAAGAGCTTAACGTAAAAGAAGTAGTATACTCAGCAAATCTTAACGAGTATATAGATTTCTCACTCAAGCCAAATTTTGCGGTTCTGGGTAAACAATTAGGCTCAAAGCTTAAGCTATTCTCATCACAGCTTGCAGGATTAGATCCTAAAGATGCTGTTGAAAAGCTTGAGTCTGGTCAGCACATTTCTTTTGATCTTGATGGCGAAATCTATAATGTGAGTAAGGATGATGTTCTTATAAACATAGCTGCAAAAGAAGGATTTGATGTAGCTACAGAAAATAATTTGTTTATCATACTTGACACAAATCTTACTGAAGAGCTAATAAATGAAGGTTTTGCAAGAGAATGCATCTCAAGAGTTCAGCAGATGAGAAAAAGCAAGGATCTTCAGATGATGGACAATATAGTTATAAATATTACAGGAAGTGAAAAGTTCATGAATGCAGTAAACATTCACCTTGAATATATCAAGGAAGAGACTCTCGCTCTGGAAATAATAAATCAGGAATCTGAAGATATGACAGAAGATGTATTAAATGGAGAGAATGTAAAGATAGGAATAACAAAAGCATAATGAGTTAATTCGAGAAAACAGATTCTAATAAAATGGAATCTGTTTTTTTTACAGAAAATTAAAATGTAACATAATATGGAATTTTTTACAAAAAACTCATTATTTTTATTTCAAAACATGTAATAATAGTATTAGAAATAAATAAATGAACTATATTATACAGATTCACAGAGAGGGTATTATGAAAAAAATATTAGTGGTTGATGATGAGAAGAGAATCCGGGAGATAATAGTCATGTACCTGATAAAGGAAGGATATGATGTAAATGATTTTGATAATGCGGATTCAGCTTATGATTATTTTAAATTGAATGGTGCCGATCTGATTGTTCTTGACATAATGATGAGAGGCACAAACGGGCTCGACCTTTGCAAAAAAATCCGTAAGGAAAGCGATGTTCCAATAATATTTGTCTCTGCACGAAATGAAGAGCTTGACCGGATTCTCGGCCTTGAACTTGGAGCTGATGACTATCTTTCAAAGCCATTCAGCGTAAGAGAACTTATCGTAAGGATAAAAAATATCCTGAAAAGAGTAGAAAGCCAGTGCCCAGCTAAAGAGGAAAATGTGCTTACACTCAAGGAACTAAGCATATTTCCTGAGCAGCGGATAGCAAAGATTTCCGACAAGGAAATTGCGCTGACCACAAAAGAATATGAAGTAATCAAATATCTTGTTGAAAATAAGGGATATCCACTGTCCAGAGATAAAATAATCCAGAGCATATGGGGCTATGAATATGATGGTTATGACAGAAACGTAGATGATACCATAAAAAGGCTGAGAAAAAAGCTGAAGGAATCAGGATCGAGCGTCGAAATTCAGACTGTATGGGGATTTGGATATAAGGTAATGAACGATGAGTAAGATTGGAAAAAAAATAATATTCAGTTATATCATTATTGTCATATTCACTATAAGCACAAGTCTTAGCATAACAAAAATAAACTTCACTGAAAATCTTAACAATCAGATACTCCAGGATCTTCAGAATGATGCTAATGTAATAGCTCAGCAGATAGAAAACAATCTAAGCAGCTATCAGAGTATCTATTCTTTATTTGGTGAAAAGATCACGCTAGAAGATATTTTCCCAAATGATGCTATTTTTAAATACTCAGTGAGATTTGCATCAACAAATATTCTGGTACTTGATAACAACAGAAAAGTGATATATCAGTCCTGGAAAAAGGAATCAGATCTTCAAGACTTCTCAGTAGGCAACTTTGATAAAAATCAATATTTTGTCCATGAAACTAAAATTCTTGATAAAGACTCTGAAGTCATAGGATATCTGCTTGCGCTTGCTAAAAAAGAAGATACCAGTCTCATAAATGCACTCATAAACAAAGCAGCTATAGTAGGTTTTGCAATGTCCCTTCTGATATCTATACTGATTGCATTTATTTTCGAGAGAAACCTTATTAATCCAGTAAACAGGCTCAAGCATAATATTTCAAAATTCAGGATAAGCGGAGAAAATAAATGGGAGGATATTAACACGAAGGATGAAATCGCAGATTTGAACACTGAATTCAAGAATATGGCCCAGAACCTGGTTAAATATGACAGGCAGCAGAAAGACTTCTTTCAAAATTCATCGCATGAGCTCAAGACACCGCTTATGTCCATACATGGGTATGCAGAAGCGATAAAAGATGGGGTGGTATCACCTCAAGATATTGTACCAAGCCTTGATATAATAATCGAGGAGACTAACAAGCTTGCTGAAATAGTTAATAATATAATGTATCTTACAAGGCTTGATGACAACACTGACGCAAAGGATAAAATCAATGAAATAAATCTGAAGGATTTTATTGAAGAAATATTATCCAGATTTGAGATTATCCTGAATGAGAGGGCTATAATCATTAGAAATAATGTGGGATCAGACATAAAAATTGATATGGAAGAAGAACATCTTTTCAGGATTTTTTCCAACCTTATATCGAATTCCATCAGGTATGCTAAATCAGAAATTATAATAGAGTCAGAAACAGATGATGGCTTAATAATAAGGCTCTGTGATGATGGAACAGGTTTTGAGGAAAAAGAACTTCCTCATGTATTTGAAAGATTTTTCAAGGGAGACAGAGGTAAAACCGGCCTGGGACTCTCCATAGTAAAAAGTACAGTAGAAAATTATAATGGTACTGTTTATGCATACAACCGAAATGACACTGGAGCATGTGTTGAAATTCATCTTAATAAACAAATGAATAAATAAATAAAAGATTGTCTACCTGATAATAAGGTAGACAATCTTTTTTACATTATTTGAATTTTAGTGCTGATCCTGTACTTCCGAATACTTCGTTTATCTTGTGTCTTACGATTTCTTCAATAGCATCTCTGCCAGGTCCCAGATATTTTCTTGGATCGAATTCCTTTGGATTTTCAATCATTACTTTTCTTATAGCTGCAGTCATAGCCATTCTCAAATCTGTATCTACATTTATCTTGCATACACCGAACTTTGAAGCACTGTTAAGCATTTCTTCAGGTACACCTTTTGCGCCAGGTATCTGTCCACCATACATATTACACATTTCAAGATATTTAGGTATTACAGACGATGCACCGTGAAGAACAAGTGGAAAATCAGGGAGCATATTAGATATCTTTTCAAGTCTTGCAAAATCAAGTTTAGGCTCACCTGTAAACTTGTATGCCCCATGACTTGTTCCTATTGCAATAGCGAGAGAATCTATGCCTGTACGTTCAACAAATTCAACAGCCTGATCAGGATCTGTATAAGTTGCGTCTTCAGCGCTTACATTAACTTCATCCTCAACTCCAGCCAGTTTTCCAAGTTCAGCTTCAACTGTGACATTCCTCTCATGCGCATAATCAACGACTCTTTTTGCCAGCTCAATATTCTGTTCAAAAGGAAGTGCCGATCCATCTATCATAACTGAGGAAAAGCCGTCATCAATGCATGATTTGCATAATTCAAAACTGTCACCATGATCAAGATGGAGGACTATAGGAAGATTTGTCTCTTCAATAGCTGCCTCTACCAGTTTTCTGAGATAAATAGGGTTTGCATATTTTCTTGCACCTGCAGAAACCTGTAGTATGACTGCTGACTCTTCTTTTTTCGCAGCTGATACAATACCCTGGATTATCTCCATATTGTTTACATTGAATGCTCCTATTGCATATTTACCTTCATAAGCGTTCTTGAATATTTCTCTGCTATTCATTAATGGCATTTCTTACCTCCCGTGTTAACACATCTCTATTAATTAAAAACAACTATGTTCCTTATGCCTATTATATAACCTTTATCTGAAAATGAAAAGAAGAAAATGAATATATTGTAATTATACACTGAAGCAGAGGCAAAACATTATATATAATTTATTGAAAATTCAGTAAAGTTGGCATATAATGAGTGTAACAAAGACTAGGAGGGGATAAACGATGTTATCTTTATTCGAATATGTAAAAGTCAACATAAGAAAGCTCTCTGTAAGGCAAATCATCATTTTTACCTTAGTTGAGACTATATTTCTTATTACAGCTGGATTAATTATATCTATTGTCAACACTGACATGAGAGCTTACATTCCCGATTATATTTTCGTTATAATTACAGCAGAGTTATTTGAAATGATTTCAGCTGTAAAAAAAGCTATTACTGACAAAAATGGCACCATTCATGAAATATTATTCTGGATCAAGTTCACAATGTTTGCCTTAATATCTTATATATATCTGATGATAATTCTACAGATACCATTTGCAGGTTTTGATGCTTCCATTTTCAGCAATCTTAAACTCACTTCCTTAATTGCCATGATTCTTATGACAGGGCTTGATTCTGCCCTGGATTACTTATACGAGGAAGATGTGGAATAAATTCATTAAAACTATTGAAATATTTCCGAAATGATGATAAAGTGTGAATATAAGGATCTATATATAAATAATATTTCGACTTAATACGAACTATCACTTGTATAAAAAATTTTATTGTTCATAAAAAGGAGAAGTTATGAAGATATCGATAATTCTAGGATCGGTAAATGATTATTCTAAAATTAAAGAAGCATGTGATTTTTTTAAAAAAACTGATGTTGAATTTGAGCTGAGAGCACTTTCAGCGCACAGGACTGGTGAAGAACTTGAGGATTATATCAGAGTAAATGATGAAAGCATAAGCTTATATATAGCTGCTGCCGGCAAGGCGGCTCACTTACCTGGAGTTATAGCTTCAAAGACAATCAAGCCTGTCATTGGAATTCCTCTCAAGTCTTCAGCTCTTGAGGGAATGGATGCCCTGCTTTCAATCGTACAGATGCCGCCTGGTGTTCCTGTTGCTACAGTTGCAATAGATGGAGCAAAAAATGCGGCAATCCTTGCATGCCAGATACTGGCTGTATCTGACAAGACTATCGAAAATAAGATGTATCTGTATAAAAAAGAGATGGCAGAGCAGGTTCTTGAGGCAGAAAAAAAACTTCTAAGGGAAATTGAAATGGCATAATATAAACTGGATTGATTCTATAAAGGAGAACAATATGAAAAATATGTTATATGAAGGAAAAGCAAAGCAGGTATATTTAACAGAAAATGCTGACGAATACCTTATTCATTATAAGGATGATGCAACTGCTTTCAATGGAGAGAAAAAAGATGTAATAATGGGAAAAGGTGAGCTGAACCTCGCAATATCGACAGTTATATTTGAAATGCTTGAAAAAGAGGGAATCAAGACTCATTATATAAATACTGTAAACGAAAGAGACATGATCGTAAAAAAAGTAACCATACTTCCACTTGAAGTAATAATTAGAAACATAAGCGCAGGATCAATTTGTAAGAGGCTTGCGCTTGAAGAAGGTATTGAGTTCAAGCACCCAATCTTTGAAATTTGTTACAAAAATGATGAACTTGGTGATCCTCTGATAAATGATGATCACGCAGTTGCGCTTGGCCTTATTGAACGTGATGAGCTTGAGAAAATCAAACTCGTGACACTTGAAATAAACAAGCTGCTTATCAAATTTTTCAAGAAGGTCGGATTAAGGCTTGTTGATTTTAAAATAGAATTTGGAAAAACAGATGACGGAGAAATTATACTTGCAGATGAAATATCTCCTGATACATGCAGACTGTGGGACTCTGAGACTAATGTTAAGATGGATAAGGACAGATTCAGAAGAGATCTTGGAAACCTCATTGAAGGATATGAAGAAGTTCTTAAAAGGATAAGAGGTTAATATGTGTGGTATCGTTGGCATATACAAGAATTCTAACGTAAACAAGCAGCTGTTTTATGGACTTAACTGCCTTCAGCACAGAGGGCAGGAAAGCTGCGGAATCTCTGTGTCAGATGGAGAAAAAATCATCAGAAGAAATGGAATGGGACTTGTTATAGATGTTTTCAAGCCAAATATACTTGATGAGTTAAACGGAAATATAGGAATAGGGCACGTAAGGTATTCAACAGCCGGAGGGTCATATGATTATAATACTCAGCCACTTCTTGGATATACAAAAGGTGAACAGATATCACTTGCTCACAATGGAAATCTCATAAACTATCAGATACTCAAGTCAAGGCTTGAAGAAGACGGAATGATGTTTCAGACAACAATAGATTCTGAAGTAATACTGTACCTGATAACAAGATACTATAAGGGTGACATTGTAGAAGCAATCAAAGATACTATGAAAAGAATCGAGGGAGCATATTCTATTGTAGTTATGCTTAAAGACAAGCTTATCGCAGTGAGAGATCCACACGGGATAAGACCGCTCGTTATGGGGAATATCGAAAATGGAACGATATTCGCATCTGAAAACGCTGCTATTGAGATACTTGGCGGCACATTTACAAGAGATGTTGCCCCTGGTGAGATTGTAGTAGTAGACAGTGAGGGTGAGCATTCATACATGTTTGAGCATCAGTCAAAAAAGAGTCACTGCATATTTGAACACATATATTTTGCCAGAAATGATGCTACACTTGATGATATCAACTCATACATGTTTAGAAGACGCTCAGGAAAAATCATGTGGAGAGAATCGCCGTGTGATGTTGACCTGGTAGTTCCTGTGCCGGATTCAGGATATCCTTCTGCCATAGGATATTCGCAGGAATCAGGGATTCCTCTGGCTGAGGGGCTTGTAAAAAACAGATATATGGGAAGGACCTTCATAAAGCCAACTCAAGAAGAAAGAGAAATTGCTGTGAAGCTGAAACTGAATCCTTTGTCACATGTAGTTAAGGATAAGCGTATAGTTCTTATTGATGATTCAATAGTGAGAGGAACAACCTCAAGAAATCTGATACAGAATCTTCGTAATGCCGGAGCAAAAGAAATTCACATGAGAATAACTGCTCCTCCTGTAAAATACTCATGCTATTATGGAATAGATACACCAAGCCGTAAAAATCTTATCGCAGCTTCTATGAGTATAGAAGAGATAAAAGAGCTTATTGGAGCGGACAGTCTGGCTTTCATTTCCATAGAAGGTATGACTGAGGCTGCAAGAATAGGTGGCGACAAGCTATGTAAAGCGTGCTTTGATGGATTGTATCCGGTAGATCCGTGTCTGGTTTAAGTCTTGCAGATTGATAATTATATTGCGTTGGAGGTAAATATGAAAATAAGCTATCAGGATTCTGGAGTCAATATAAGTGAAGGTAACAGGGCCGTAGATTTAATGAAAAATAAGGTCAAGGAAACATATATAAATGGTGTTATAGGAGAGATAGGGCTTTTTGCCGGCGGCTTTTCTCTTAAGGAGTTTATGCACATGGAAGAACCCGCACTGCTTGCGTCAACTGATGGTGTGGGAACAAAGCTGCTTGTAGCACAAAAAATGGGAATTCACGATACAGTCGGAATAGATCTTGTTGCCATGTGTGTAAATGACCTGATATGTCAGGGAGCACGCCCTTTATTTTTTCTTGATTATATAGCTACCGGGAAAGTTGACGCTGTTAAAATAGCTGAGATAGTCGGTGGAATAGCAGATGGATGCAAAAAATCAGGCTGTGCACTTATAGGTGGAGAAACCGCTGAAATGCCTGGCCTGTATGATGAAGATGAGTATGATCTTGGTGGTTTTTCCGTAGGGATAGTTGACAGAAAGAAGATAATTGATGGATCAGAAATATGTCCAGGAGATGTAATCATTGGAATAGGTTCGTCAGGACTTCATTCAAATGGATATTCACTTGCCAGAAAAATATTTTTCGACCATTTGAAGCTTGAACCTGAAGAAAAACTGGATAATATGAGTAACAGCATTGGAAATCTGCTGATTACTCCAACAAAGCTTTATGTATCGACTATTCTGGAGCTAATAGAAAACTTCAGCCTAAAAGGGATTGCAAATATAACAGGAGGGGGTCTGATCGAAAATGTGCCTCGCATACTTCCAGAAAACTGCAAAGCTGAGGTCATAACTGCAAAATGGACTATGCCTGAAATATTCAATAAAATCGTAGAGCTGAATCTCGTAGAGCAGGAAGAATTGTACAGAAGCTTCAACATGGGAATAGGAATGGTTGTAGTTGTCTCACATGAATGTGCTGAAAATGTGTGTGAATATATTAATAAAAATACGGATGACAATGCATTCATAATCGGAAGTGTAACTGCGGGTAACAGATCATGCGAAATAATTCATTAAGGATAGCTGTACTTGTTTCTGGGAGTGGCAGCAATCTTCAGGCGCTAATTGAATCTCAGAACAATAAATTTTTTTCGTCTAGAATTGAAATTGTAATTTCAGATAATTCCGCTTCCTACGCTCTTGAAAGAGCACAGGAAGCGGGTATTGAGACCAGAGTAATAAACAATGACAATGATCTGCTGGATATTCTGATAGATAGAAAAATAGATCTGCTGGTTCTTGCAGGATATCTGAAAATAATCAGCACCGAGGTCATAAAAAAATATCAGAATATGATTATTAATATCCATCCTTCACTTCTTCCAAAATACGGAGGAAAGGGGATGTATGGGATGCATGTTCACAGAGAGGTTTATAAATCCGGGGAAACAGAAAGTGGAGCCACTGTTCACAAGGTAACAGATGTCGTTGATGGCGGAGACATAATCATTCAGGAAAAAATAGACATAACAGATTGCGCATCAGCAGAAGATATACAAAAAAAAGTACTTACTGTTGAGCACGGAATTTTGAAAAAAGCTATAAAAATCATGGAGAATAATTACAACGGGAATGTTAATCTATAATTGAAACAAGAGGTGTGAATATGAAAAGAGCACTCATAAGTGTGACTGATAAGACTGGGGTTGTTAAATTTGCAAAAGAATTATCAGAAATGGGATATGAAATAATATCAACTGGTGGTACTTTGAAAGAAATAGCAAACAGCGGAGTATGTGTGACTCCTGTTGATAGCGTGACTGATTTTCCAGAAATACTGGATGGAAGAGTTAAAACCCTGCATCCTCTGATTCATGGCGGTATTCTCTATAAAAGAGATAACCCTGAACATATAGAAACAATATCCAGACATGGTATACATCCGATAGACATTGTTGTAGTTAATCTTTATGATTTTGAAGGTTCTCTTAAATTGAACAGATCTCATGAAGCCATGATAGAAAATATAGATATTGGCGGACCGTCCATGATAAGATCTGCTGCAAAAAACTATAGAGATGTACTTGTCGTAGTAAGGCCTGCTGATTATGATAATGTCGCAGAACTGCTAAAGAAAGACAAGATAACTCTTGAATTTCGTGAGGAGCTTGCAATGAAGGCATTTACAGCAACAGCATATTACGATTCAATGATATCGAGATATTTCATGTCAAAAACAGGAAAAGAATCAGACAGCGTAACTTTTGGATTCAAGAAGGTTGACGAGCTCAGATATGGAGAAAACCCTCATCAGGGAGCAAAGCTGTATAATGATAATTTTGTAAATTCGTTTTTCAGCAATTATATTCAGTTAAATGGTAAGGAACTTTCCTTCAACAACCTTAATGATCTCAATACTGCTGTCGAGCTGTGCGCAGAATTCAGTGCTGATGATGATGAGTTTGCAGCAGTTGCTCTCAAGCATGCGACTCCTTGTGGCGTAGCTGTCGGTAAAACGCCTGCTGAAGCATTCAGGAAAGCTTTTGAGGCAGACCGGCTGTCTATTTTTGGAGGAATAGTGGCAATGAATGGAATAGTAGATGCCGAAGCGGCCAGTATCATGAAAGAGATATTTCTTGAAGTGGTGGCTGCACCCGGATTTACTGAAGAAGCACTTGAAATACTCAGAATAAAGAAAAATCTTAGAATACTTGTTATAGACTTTAAAGCTTCTAAATCAGAATTTGACATGAAATATGTCAGCGGAAAATTACTTATTCAGGATTCTGATCAGGCGCCGGATGAGAAATTCGAATGTGTTACTGAGAAAAATGTGACCCCACATGAAAAAGAAGATCTCCTGTTTGCTATGAAGGTGTGTAAATATGTCAAATCCAATGCTATTGTCATTGCGAAAGACAAATCTACAGTTGCCATAGGAGGAGGACAGACGTCCAGGATCTGGGCTCTTGATGCAGCTATAAACAATTATTCAGACAAAGATCTGAACGGATGCGTGCTTGCTTCAGATGCATTCTTTCCATTTTCAGACTGTGTGGAGCGCGCCGCTGAAGTTGGCATAACTTCAATCATACAGCCTGGTGGTTCGATACAGGATCAGCTATCTATTGATGAATGTAATAAGAGAAACATTTCAATGATATTTACAGGAACAAGACACTTTAAACATTAATTTCTGATATCAGCCTATGAATTGTGAAATTTAATTATTACATTTTCATAGGCTTTTATATTAAATACATGACTGGAGGGTTTATGAAAATACTTGTAGTTGGCGGTGGAGCCAGGGAACATGCTATAGGGGAAGCAATATTGAAAAACAAAAAAGTCAGTGAGATTTTTTTTGCTCCCGGGAATGCAGGTACTTGCAGAATTGGGACAAATATAAATATTAAAGCAGAAGATATAGATTCACTTCTTGATTTCGCATACAAGAATTCAATTGATTTTACAGTTGTAGGGCCTGAAGACCCTCTTTGCCTTGGAATCGTAGATACTTTTGAAGCCCATGGACTCAGGATATTCGGACCAACTAAGGCGGCTGCAATGCTTGAAGGCAGCAAACATTTTGCAAAGGAATTCATGGTTAAAAATAACATCCCTACTGCAGAGTATCACAAGTCTGAAACCTATGAGGACTGCATGTCATATGCGTCAAGACTAATTAAAGAATCTGGTAAAGCAGTACTGAAAGCCGATACACTTTGCCAGGGTAAAGGGGTATTTATCGCTGAGAGCCTTATTGATGCTGAAGACTTCTGCAAAAAGGTATTGATAGAAAAAATATTTGGCGAATGTTCCATGGTTGTCGAAGAATATCTTGACGGATTTGAGATGTCACTACTGTGTTTTGTAGATAACAATACCATAAAGCCACTTCCGACCGTCAAAGATCACAAAAAAATACATGATGGAGAAAGAGGGCTTAATACAGGCGGAATGGGAACCTATTCACCAAACAGCCAGGCTGACATATACCTTTCTGAAATAGAATCAACCGTACTGACTCCATTTCTTGATGGCATAAAAAAAGATGCGCTTGATTTCAGGGGTATAATATTCATAGGATTCATGATTGGTACAAAGGGAATTAAAGTTCTTGAATTCAACACAAGATTTGGAGATCCTGAAACGCAGACTGTATTGCAGAGACTTGAAACAGATTTGCTTGACATAATGCTTCACACATCAGATTCCAACTTAAATGGAATTGATATCAGATTCAATGATAAAAAAGTCATAACGCTTGTGATTTCATCAGGTGGTTATCCTGAAAAATATGAGACTGGCTGTGAAATAACTGGACTGGAAAATGTGTCTTCAAAAGTATTTCATGCAGGAACTGCAATAAAAGATGGTAAACCTGTTACAAGCGGAGGCAGAGTAATAAGTCTAACATCATGTAAAGACACATTTGAAGAAGCATTCAATCTAGTTTACAGTGACGCTAAGGCTGTTGATTTTAAAAACAAGTATTATAGAAGGGATATTTCTCCATTGGTAAAAAGAATATATGTAGAAAAAAAAGAAAAATTCAATGAAGAAGGAAAACACCTTCTTCAGGAATTAAAAGATGGTGCCGGTATTGAGCTTAACAAAGTAAGGTGTCTTGTAAGATATGACATAGAGAATCTTACAGATGATGAGCTAATAAAAATCTCGGATAGCATACTGAGTGAAAAACCAGTAGATGATATTTATATGTTCGAAGATGCGCTCTATCTTCAGAAGAATCTTCTGAATCCACTAGTAATACAATACCATAATGGACAGTTCGATCAGAGAGAGCAGGGATTGCTTGAAACTATTGCTGTTTCAATTGAAAAAAATGAAGTTATGGCGAAATGTGCCAGAGTATATGATTTTGTTTCAGATTCCAAGCTGGAAAGCGATAAAATGAAAAAAATCGAATCTATAATGATAAACCCTGTAGATCAGAAAAAAGGAAGTCTCTTTGAAATACCGACAACTTTGAAAGATGAATTTGCAGTAAGCCATGAAAATGAAATACATTGCGGATTTACAGAACTTAGCAACGAAGAATTATACTCATTCATAAAAAATCAAAGCCTGGCGATGAATATAGATGATATAAAGTTCGTGCAGGATTATTTCAGGAAAGAAAATCGGGATCCGAGCACTACGGAAATATCCATCCTTGACACCTACTGGTCAGATCACTGCAGGCACACAACATTCAACACGATCTTAAATAATATAGAATTTGCAGAACCATTATCAGATCTTGATGCTTCTATCAGAGCATCTTTTGATGAATATATTAAGAACAGGTCTGATCTTGGGATATCAAAGCCGTTGACTCTAATGGACATGGCTACTGTTGTTTCAAAACAGATGCGGAAAAAAGGCATGCTTGAAGACCTTGAGGTATCTGAAGAAATAAATGCATGTTCAGTGAAAATCAAAGTAAGAGTAGAAGACAGGATTACCAGAGAAGAAAGGCTTGAAGATTATCTCCTGATGTTTAAGAACGAGACTCACAACCATCCTACAGAGATTGAGCCATTTGGTGGAGCCTCAACATGCATAGGCGGCGCAATAAGAGATCCTCTCTCGGGAAGATCATATGTATACCAGGCTATGAGGGTTACGGGCAGCGCCGATCCAAGAGAGAAGATAGAAGACACAATCGAAGGCAAGCTTCCTCAGAGGAAAATAACCATAGATGCAGCAAGAGGATACAGCTCTTATGGAAATCAAATAGGAATAGCTACAGGACATGTCGATGAGATATATCACGAGGGCTACAAGGCAAAGAGAATGGAAGTTGGAGCGGTAATAGGTGCAGCACCTGCTGAAAATGTAAAAAGAGAATCTCCTGTAGAGGGAGACTTGATAATACTTCTAGGCGGACGAACAGGAAGAGATGGCGTAGGAGGAGCTACTGGTTCCTCAAAAGAACATACAGAAAAATCAATTGAAATTTCATCAGCTGAAGTTCAAAAGGGAAATGCCCCTATGGAAAGAAAGCTGCAAAGATTATTCAGGAACGAAGGTGCCGCAAAGCTCATAAAAAAATGTAACGACTTCGGTGCAGGGGGAGTAAGTGTAGCCATCGGTGAATTAGCAGATTCATTAGAGATATATCTGGCCAGAGTTCCACTTAAATATAAAGGCCTTACACCAAGAGAGATTGCGATATCCGAATCACAGGAAAGAATGGCTGTAGTGATAGACAAGGATGACCTCGAAAAATTCGCAGAGCTTTGCTACAGCGAAAATCTGGAAATGACTCATGTAGCTACTGTAACTGATACAGGGAGACTAATCATGAAATATAATGATGAAATAATCGTAGACATAGACAGAGACTTCCTGAATTCATCTGGTGCAGACAGAAACCAGGATGTCAGAGTGGAAAACTGCAAAAAGATAGAATTTTTTAACAGTGCAGTAATATGTGAAGATGAATCGGGGTTAAACAAGTTACTTGAAGAGAAGCTTTCTGACCTTAACTCAGCCAGCAAAAAAAATCTTATTGAAAGATTTGATTCATCAATAGGAAGAGGGAGCGTACTTCTTCCTCTGGGAGGGAAAAATCAGATAACTCCAGCTCAATCAATGGTAGCTCTTATTCCTTCGCTTAATGGAGCTACAAAAACTGCCAGCATAATGTCGTATGGATTCAATCCTTATCTTTCTGAAGAAAGTCCTTATCTTGGCGCATACTATGCAGTAATAGAGTCCATTGCAAAAATAGCTGCAGCTGGAGGAAATGCACTATCCAGCAGGCTTTCTTTCCAGGAATATTTTGAAAAGCTGGGAAATGTTCCGGAAAAATGGGCAAAACCCTTTACTGCTCTGCTTGGAGCATACAATATTACCAGTCAGCTCAATATTCCTCCTATAGGAGGCAAAGATTCAATGTCTGGAACCTTCAAAGATCTCAATGTTCCGCCTACTCTAATATCATTCGCAGTAGCATCAGATGATGTTGAAAGTATAATAACTCCTGAGCTCAAGGGAGGAATGATGCTTGGATTAATTGAAACAGAGATGCTTTCAGATTACACTCTGGACACAGAACATTTCGTAAGTAATCTGGACAATTTAAGAAAAGAAATATCAAGTGGAAATATATGTTCCTGTTATGCAGTAAATCATAAAGGCATGCTTCCTATGATACTTGAGATGTCTTTTGGAAATGATGTTTCATTTGAAATTACTGTTGAAAATCTGTCGGAGCTTTTTCAGCCTAAATACGGAAGTTTCATAGTCGAATATAAAAAAGACAGCAAATTTATAAAACCTCTTGGATTTACATTAGAGTGCGCAGTTTCTGCCAAAGCTTCTGTAAATGGAATAAAGCTTGACATTGAAAAAATAAAAAAATCATATCTCGGACAGCTCGACAAAGTTTTTTCCGGGGAGATATATGAATCAGAAAGTAGTTCGGCACATTTCGCGTCTAAATCTGCACCGACAGAAATTAAGAACGAGATTAATATTAAATCTATCAAAACTGTGGAGAGACCTAAAGTCGTAATTCCTGTATTCCCGGGAACAAATTGTGAGTGGGACACGGCAAAAGCATTTGAAGATGAAGGTGCGGACGCAGAAATAATAGTATTCAACAACCTAAGCATAGATGATATCGAAAAATCTATAGAAAAATTGAGAAGCTCAATTGAAAAATCGCAGATTCTAGTTTTCCCAGGAGGCTTCAGCATGGGAGATGAACCAGATGGTTCAGGAAAATTTATAGCAAACGTCATAAGAAATCCAAAAATAACATCGGCCATAGAGAAGATGTTAAATGAAAATGACGGACTAATACTTGGAATATGCAACGGCTTCCAGGCACTTATAAAGACCGGACTGCTTCCTTATGGTGAAGTAAGGCAGATTGAAGCCACAAGTCCTACTCTGACATATAACAACAATGCAAGACATATTGCAAGAATAGTGCAAACAAGAGCTGTAAACACAACTTCTCCGTGGACAAGAGAGCTTTCAGATTCGGCAATTTACAAGATACCTGTTTCTCACGGTGAAGGGAGATTTATATGCAGTGAGGAATCTTTTGCAGAACTTAATGCAAACGGACAGATTGCGTTCTTATATGAAGATAACCCTAATGGATCTGCATACAATATTGAGGGTATATTGAGTCCATGCGGCAGAATACTTGGGAAAATGGCTCACAGTGAACGAATTGCAGACAATCTTTACAAAAATATGCCAGACCTGATCCCTCAGCCGATAATAAAATCTGGCGTAAACTATTTTAAAAAATAATGAATACCGTCTGATTTTATGTTAAAATGTAATATCTGGAGCAAAATTTATATTTGCTCCAGAATCAAATAACCATAACAGGAGAACAACCATGTCAAACTATTATTCAAAATATCAGAGTCCTTTGAACGAAAGATATGCCAGCAGGGAAATGAGCTATATTTTTTCAGATCAGAACAAATTTGAGACATTCAGAAGTCTCTGGATAGCTCTTGCTGAGGCTGAAAAGGAGCTTGGTCTTGACATATCTGATGAACAGATAGAAGAGCTTAAAAAATACAGATCGGATATTGATTTCGAAGCTGCAAAGAGAATTGAAAAGGAAACAAGGCATGATGTAATGGCACATGTCAAAGCATATGGGCTTCAGGCAGATAAGGCAAAGGGGATAATACATCTTGGAGCCACCAGTGCCTATGTAGGAGACAATACAGACATCATTGTCATGAGAAGCGCACTTGAGATAATTGAAAAAAAGCTCGCAATACTAATAAACAATCTCAAAGAGTTTGCTCTTGAATATAAAGACATGCCAGCTCTTGGATTTACGCATTTTCAGGCGGCACAGCTGGTTACAGTAGGAAAAAGAGCCACGCTCTGGATTCAGGACTTAATCCTTGACCTTGATGATGTCATATATAGAAAAGACAATCTCAGATTGAGAGGTGCAAAAGGAACAACAGGAACGCAGGCTTCATTTATGGCACTTTTTGATAATGATGATGAAAAAGTAAAAATGATAGATGATCTCATATGTAATAAAATGGGATTTGAAAAGAGTTTTGCCGTAACAGGACAGACATATACCCGTAAAGTGGATTATCAGGTATTGTCATCACTTTCTCAGATAGCTCAGTCACTTCACAAAATGACAAACGACATAAGGCTTCTTCAGAGCCTTAAAGAGATAGAAGAGCCGTTTGAAAAAACACAGATAGGATCATCTGCCATGGCTTATAAAAGAAATCCAATGAGATCTGAGAGAATATCTTCACTTGCAAAATATATAATTAACCTTGCACAGAATCCTGCATTTGTACATTCAACTCAGTGGCTCGAAAGAACTCTGGATGATTCAGCCAACAAAAGACTGGCAACTCCAGAGGCATTCCTTGCAGCAGATGCGATACTCGATATAGCGATAAACGTCACCAATGGGTTGGTAGTATATGAGAATATAATAAAGCGAAGAGTCAATGAAGAACTTCCTTTCATGGCAACTGAGAATATACTTATGGAAGCGGTGAAGAAAGGCGGCGACAGGCAGGAACTTCACGAAAAAATAAGGCTTTATTCAATGGAAGCCGGCAAGAATGTAAAAGTTAATGGTCTTGATAACAATCTTCTTGAGCTTCTTGCACAGGACGAAGAATTCAAGCTTTCTCAGCAGGAAATAAATGCACTCCTGGATCCAATGCTTTATACTGGCAGATCTGCCAGTCAGGTGGTTGAATTCATAGAAAATGAAGTCAATCCAAGACTTGAAAAATATGAGAATCTCAAATCAGATGTTGAACTTCATGTTTAATTAAAAAAATACATAAGAGAATGCAAAGAATAATTGTTTTGCAACTCTTATGTATTTTTTATTTTTTTTTATATATTCTTTAATATCTCATCTCAATATGTTATTATTATATTGTGCGTAAAAAAATTTTAATAAAGGAGCATTTTATGAGGATAGATAAATTTTTAAAAGTCTCAAGGATAATAAAAAGACGAACTGTAGCCAAAGATGCATCAGACGCAGGCGTTGTAGTTATAAATGGAAAAGAAGCTAAACCTTCCACGAATGTAAAAGAAGGGGACATCCTGGAAATAACTTTTGGAGAAAAAAAACTTAAGATAAAAGTTCTGAATATAAAAGACAGTACAAAAAAAGAAGATGCTGGAGAAATGTACGAAGTTATTGAATAGAATCAAGGAGATTTGAATGTTCAAAAATAATCCCAGATATTATTTTTTTATTTTCCTGATCATTATCTTTTTAATGTATCCTCTTGCATATATCGGAAATCAGATAATCACACTTGCTCAATATAAGGAAGAAATATCCGGACTTGAATCTGAATTAAATGATATAATATCTGTTAACAGCGATATTAAAAACGAAATAGATGAAGCAAAAAGCAATGAATTCATAGAGAAGATGGCCAGGGAAAAATTGAAAATGGTAAAAAAAGATGAAATAGTATATATTATGGTGAATTAGTTATTGCGAGGTAATATATGAAAATTGCAAGTATAGATATTGGAACAAATTCTATGAGACTTCTCATAGCAGATTACAACAAAACTATTTCAAATAGAAAAAAGATTGTAAATACTACAAGAATGGGCCAGGGAATAAATGAAAGTGGCATCATTAGCAATGACGCTATCAAAAGAAACCTGGACTCTTTCATAAGCTTTGTGAATACAGCAAAAAATGATAAAGCTGAACAGATATATGCCATTGGAACATCTGCTCTCAGAGATTCAAAAAATAAAGAACAATTTATTGAACTTGCAAAGTTAAATACAGGAATAGAAATTGAAATAATCAACGGGAATACTGAAGCTGAACTCGGATTTTATGGAGTAGCACTTGGGATCGACGAGACCGAGAGGCTTTTGATAATCGATATAGGCGGGGGATCAACAGAGTTCGTAGTTGGATCTAAAAATGAGGGCGTAATATATAAAGAAAGCATAGATATAGGAGCGGTAAGGCTTACCGAACAGTTCAATGCGTCTGAAAAAAATTCCAATCTGGAAGAAATGACAAACTTCATATATAGCAAGATAAACCATCTTCAAAAAGCTGCTAAGACATATAATATAAAGAAAGTCGTAGGAATTGGTGGAACAATAACAACCGCATCTTCTATAAATCAGCATATGAAGATTTATGATACAGATAAAATTCATAACAGCCTGCTTAGAGTAGAAAACATAGAATATATACTGCGAAGCCTAAACTCGATATCTCTTGATGAAAGAAAAAAAGTTATTGGACTGGAGCCATCAAGAGCAGATATTATAGTATCAGGGCTCAATATACTCTTATGCATTCTGAAATGCATGGATATACCGACTATTACAGTCAGCGAATTTGATAATCTGGAAGGATTGATATTTTACAAATTATCATTAAAAAGAACATAAGGAGAATAATGACAGATTACGATATTATTGTTATAGGTTCCGGACCTGCCGGAATGATGGCTTCAATTGAAGCTTCAAAAGAGACAAACAATAAAAAACTCAAGATTGCGCTTATAGAAAGAAATGCTTCTGCAGGCAAAAAACTGCTTATAACTGGCGGAGGACGCTGTAATATAACGAGCAACAAAGACATTTCGGACTTTTACCAGCATATAGTTAGAAATCCGAAATTCCTCTATTCTTCTTTCTCTTCTTTCGATAACAGAGACTTGACGTTTTTTTTTGAAAAAGGGAATATAGTGCTTAAGACTGAAGGTAATAAGATATATCCAGAGAAAGATGATGCGGGAGAACTGCTGAAATATCTATTAAAAGAAATAAAGAAAAATGAAATCGATCTAATACTGAATTCATATGTTTCCGATATTGAAATTCTGAAAAAAGACAATTCTGAAACATATGCTTTGACTGTAGACAGAGACAATTCCAAATCCCGACTTACAGCAAAACATCTTATACTGGCAACAGGCGGTGCGAGCTACAAGGCAACTGGATCAGACGGATCCATGCTCTCTATAGTTGAAAGAATGGGAATCAAAATCGTTCCTGTGATTCCAACTCTTGTCAGACTGACATCTAATCAGCCGGCGATTACTGAGTCTCAGGGAATATCGCTTAATGATGTGAAGTTTTCTATTTATCTGAAAAATAAAAAAATAGCTGAGCTCAGTGACAGCATCGTGTTTACTCATAATGGAATCAGCGGTCCAGGAGCTATAAATTCAAGCAGCTTTATCACAGACAAGCCACTTTCAGAGATAAAGGTGACAATTGATTTTCTTCCAGCCATTAGTTTTGATAATTTTATTGAAATCATCAAATCGCCTGACAAGCAGAAACTTACTACTAGGATATCCAGATACCTTCCAAAGGAACTGGTAAAAAATATCCTCATGTATGATGTCATTAGCAGAAAATCATTTGAAAAGTACAGAAATCATGATTCGTTTCCTGAACATGAGGTTATGAATATGAAAAAAAACCAGATAAATGATATAGCCGAATCCTTTAAGAACTTTGAACTGAAGCTAACTGGATATGGCGGACTTAACGAGGCGATTGTTACCAGGGGCGGGATAGATATTAAAGAAATAAACCCCAGAACACTTAACCTCAAGAAACATCCAGGGATCTTTGTTGCCGGAGAGATGATTGATGTTGATGCATTTACCGGAGGCTATAACCTACAGATAGCTTTTTCTACTGGATGTCTTTCGGGGAAATCCGCAAGAGATTCTTTGTTTATCAGGGAGATATAAGAAATGCTTCAAAACCTTAGCTTTGCTACTGCAAGTAATGAAATTGCAAACGGATTTTTGCTTGACGCACTTATTTTTTATATTATAGCTATAAATATATACGGTTTTGCAATTATATTGATCGACAAAAGACTCGCTATTCACAAAAAGCGAAGAATAAGTGAAAAAACGCTTTTTATAGCTGCAATATCAGGCGGAGCAGCTGGAGTCTGGCTGTCAATGTTCATGAACAGACATAAAACACAAAAACCAAAATTCAGGTATGGAATACCAGTAATCCTGGTACTTAACTTGCTTGTCTATTATTATATCACTTAATAATTATCAGTCATATAAATTAAACTATAATTATAAAAATAACGATTATTGACAAATCTGTTAAATAACCATAAAATTAATTTTCAGGGAAAAATCAAAGGAGGTATTAAATGGAAAAAAATATCATCGAGCTTATCGATATCAATAAAATATTTGAAGATGACGGGAAGCAGGTACTTAGCAGCATAAATCTCTCTATAAAAGAAAAGGAATTCGTGACCTTTCTTGGTCCGTCTGGGTGCGGAAAAACTACAACTTTGAGGATTATAGGAGGTTTTACAAGTCATACATCTGGAAAAGTCCTATTTGACGGAAATGAAATAACAAATGTACCTCCATATAAAAGACAAATTAATACAGTTTTTCAAAAATATGCTTTATTTCCTCATCTTAACATATATGAAAATATTGCATTTGGATTAAGAATCAAAAAGCTTGATGAGAGCACTATAGATAAAAAAGTAAAAAAGATGCTTAAGCTTGTAAACCTTGAAGGTTTTGAAAACCGCGAAGTTCAATCGCTTTCAGGCGGACAGCAGCAAAGAATAGCTATTGCTAGAGCTCTTGTTAACGAGCCAAAGGTGCTTCTGCTTGATGAACCTCTTGGAGCTCTGGATCTGAAATTGAGAAAAGACATGCAATATGAGTTAAAAACGATGCAGCAGGAACTCGGAATTACGTTTATATATGTAACTCATGATCAAGAAGAAGCTCTTACCATGTCTGATCGGATAGTTGTAATGAAAGACGGATATATACAGCAGATTGGGACACCGGAAGACATATACAATGAGCCTGTAAACAAGTTTGTAGCTGATTTCATAGGTGAAAGCAACATACTTGACGGGATTATGCTTAATGATTATAAGTGCAGTGTAAATGATATCGAATATGAATGTGTTGACAAAGGATTTGCTTTAAATGAAAAAGTCGATATTGTAATCAGACCGGAAGACCTAATAATCACAGATGAATCCGTATCTCAGATAAAAGGGCTTGTAACAGATGTTGTATTCAAAGGCGTTCATTATGAAATAATTGTAGTCGATGATTACGATGGAAAGGAATGGATGATCCATTCCATATACAATGCAGATGTAGACAGCAAGGTAGGATTGAAGTTTGATCCCGAGGCCATCCACATAATGAGAAAGGAAGTAGAATAATTGAACAATAAGCGATTATTGACATCTCCATATGTAATATGGACTATTATTTTCACTGTTGTGCCTCTGCTTATTATTATATTCTATTCGTTTGCACAGCGTGACGCATTTGGCGATGTCGTTTATAAATTCACTTTAAGTAATTACAAGGATTTCTTTGAACCTATTTATTTGAATGTATTCTGGAGATCTCTCAAGCTTTCATTGATCAGTACTGTAATATGTCTGTTCCTTGGCTACCCTATGGCGTTCATTATGAGCAGATCAAAAGGACTTAAGCAGAATCTCATGGTAATGCTGTTCATACTTCCTTTATGGACAAATTTTCTGCTTAGGACATATGCATGGATGGGTCTTCTCAGAGATCAGGGAATAATAAATGAGTTATTAATCAAGCTCGGCCTGATAAGCGAACCGATAACAATGCTTTATACAAATTCAGCAGTTGTGCTTGGAATGGTATACAACTTTCTTCCATTCATGGTTCTTCCTATATTCTCAGTTCTTTCCAAGATGGACAAGAGCCTGATTGAAGCAGCTAGAGATTTAGGGGCTAATGAAATGAACGTATTCATGAAGATAATATTTCCCTTGAGTTTTCCAGGGGTAGCAACTGGAATTGTAATGGTTTTCATGCCTGCTGTTTCTACGTTTGTAATATCTGATCTTCTTGGAGGCGGGCAGACTATATTGTTAGGAAACCTTATTCAAAACCAGTTCATGGCTGCACGAAACTGGCAGTTTGGATCATCGGTTTCAGTTATAATGATGATTTTCCTTATTATCTCAATGGGTTATTTTGCAAAACACAGCTCCAAGGATGGAGGTGGCAAGATATGGTAAAGTTTAGAAATATACTTTCCATTATGTATAGTTTCCTTATCTATGCGTTTCTCTATATTCCAATAATTGTACTGATCGTTTTCTCCTTCAATGACTCAAAGTACAGAGGTAACTGGTCAGGATTTACACTTAATTGGTATAGAGAACTGTTTATGGATCCGGATATAATGAGGGCCCTATACACTACCTTCATTGTTGCTCTCATATCTTCTATTGTAGCAACAATAATTGGTACTGTAACTTCGATTGGAATACACAGTCTTAAACCAAGATATAAAAATATGTTTATCAACTTGAGCTATATCCCAATGATAAGCCCGGACATAGTTATTGGAATTTCACTTTTGACATTATTTGTTATTCTAAAGCTAAAACTTGGATATTTCACATTGATACTCGCACATATTACTTTTAACATACCTTATGTTATTTTTGCAGTACTTCCAAAGTTGCAGCAGCTGGATCCACACCTTGAAGAAGCTGCATTGGATCTTGGCGCTACTCCGCTTCAGGCGTTTTTCAAGGTTATACTTCCTGAAATAACTCCGGGTATATTTACTGGGGCACTTATGGCTTTTACACTCTCGCTTGATGATTTCATAGTGAGCTTCTTTACAACTGGTTCCGGTGTGGCAACCTTATCCATAAAGATATACTCTATGACAAAAAGAGGAGTTAGCCCGACTATAAATGCACTTTCAAGTATAATGTTTGTGGTTCTTCTGACTATAATGTTCATTGTTCAGATAAGACAGTACAACGAACCCAAGAAAAATCATATAACCGATGTTTCCAATTCACAAAATTAATATATTAAAGGAGGAAAAAAATTGAAAAAGATTCTTATAAGCGTTACGCTTATCCTGACTATGATACTCTCGCTCACAGCTTGTGGTGGTGGCTCAGAAAGCAAAGAAACACTGAATGTATACAACTGGGGCGACTATATCGACAAATCAGTAATAAGAGAATTTGAAGACGAATTCGGCGTAAAAGTAAACTATGAAGAATATGCTACAAATGAGGAGATGCTTGCGAAAATTGAGGCAGGCGGTACCGCATATGATGTTATTTTTCCATCAGAATATATGATAGAATATATGATATCAAAAGATTTGCTAAATGAGCTTGATTATGCAAACCTTGATAATTTCAAAAATCTTGATGAGCGTTTCACTAATCTTGCATATGATGCAAACAGTAAACATTCAGTTCCTTATCTATGGGGAACGATGGGAATAGTGTACAACAAAAATATGGTTACCGAACCGGTTGATTCGTGGAAGATACTCTGGGATGAAAAATATGCCGGCAAAATACTCATGCTAGATTCATCAAGAGATACAATAGGTGTTACTCTTAAAATGCTTGGATATTCGCTCAACACAAAAAACATGGATGAGCTTAATGAGGCAAAAGAAGCTCTCATAGCGCAGAAGCCTCTGGTAAGAGCTTATGAAGTTGACACATATAAAGATCAGATGATTGCCGAAGAAGCCGCGATGGCGCTCTGCTGGTCTGGTGATGCCATGCTTCTTATTGAAGAGAATGAGAATCTGGCTTACGCAATCCCTCAGGAGGGTACAAACCTCTGGTTTGACACCATGGCTATTCCTAAAACATCACAAAACAAAGAGCTGGCTGAGAAATTCATAAATTTCATGATGAGACCTGAGATTGCAGCAAAGAACAGTGATTATATAAAATATGCATCTCCTAACAAAGAGGCGCTAAGCCTGCTTCCTGAAGAAGATGCAACTAATCCATATCTATATCCTGAAGGTGACATTACGCAGCTCGGAGAAGTATTTCTGGATTTAGGTGAATTTACTACGGAATACGATAAGGTATGGACAGAAATAAAATCTTCATAAAATCAGATTAATATATTAAATTTCAAAAAAGATGATTGATTGCAATCATCTTTTTTGAAGAAAAGAAAGGAAAAAAATGAAACAAGTAGATCACGGCGCAGATGTAGAAAAAGTAAAACGGGCATACGGAATAAACGAAGTACTTGACTACAGCTCAAATGTAAACATATTCTCTCCAGGTTGTATCGACGATATCCTTGGTACTGTCAGCTCCAAAGACCTCAATTATTATCTTGATCCGAATTACATAAGCCTTCGTGAAAAAATTGCAAATCACCACTCACTGAATAAAGAAAATATAATAACAGGAAACGGTTCTACCGAAATCATGTTTCTTATCATGAGGATGAAGAGGATAAAAAAAGTCGGAATACTCCAGCCGACATTTGGTGAATACGAAAGAGCAGCTCTTATTGAAGAAAAAGAAATAACTGACTTCTATTATGATGAAAATTTCAATATCGATATCGATTCTATCTCGGAAAAAATAAGGAAAATTGATCTTCTTATAATATGCAACCCCAATAACCCATCTGGAAATGTAAATCATATCAGTCACATTCTTGATTTTTGCCGGGATAACAATATAATCCTTATGATTGATGAAACTTTCATGGATTTTGTATCTGAATCTGAAGATTATAGCCTCATAAGTAAAATAAGATATTATGATAATCTAATAATCATTAGAGCGCTAACTAAATTCCACGCTCTGACAAATGTCAGGCTTGGTTATGCAGCTGGATCTCATGAACTTATAGATGAATTATGGAAGTATAAAGAACCATGGTCAGTGAATTTTTTTGCACAGAAACTTATCGATGTAATAGATGATACGCAATTCTATGCAAAAAGTAAAAGTTTTTACAGCATTGAAACATCAAGGTTTGTTCAAAAGCTCTCTCAGTTGGATAAGGTTAAAGCATTCCCTTCAAATTCAAATTTCATACTTTTAAGAATAGATAACGGTAAAAAAGCTTGTGAGATTAAAGATGAAATGATAAAGAAATATGGGATACTTATAAGAGACTGCTCAAATTTTAAAGGTCTTGATGACAGGTATATAAGAATAAATGTTAAAGAGAAAGAAAAGAATGATTTCTTTTTTGAATGTTTCAAGAAAATAATACAGTAGATGGAGAAAAATATGGCAAAAAATCTAATGGTACAGGGAACATCCTCTGGAGCAGGCAAGAGCATAGTCGCTACAGCTCTTTGCCGGATATTGACTCAGGACGGATACAGCGTAGCTCCCTTTAAATCACAGAACATGGCTCTGAACTCATTTGTTACAGACAAAGGACTTGAAATGGGAAGAGCTCAGGTAGTTCAGGCAGAAGCATGCAATAAGATTCCTCGGGTTGAAATGAATCCACTGTTACTGAAACCGGCTGGTAATAATATTTCTCAGATAATCTATATGGGCAGGATATATGACAACCTTGAAAGCTCTGAGTTCAAGAAAATCAAACCGGATCTTATCCCTGGCATAAAAGATGCCTATGATACTCTTGCCTCCGAAAATGACATCATTATTATAGAGGGAGCAGGAAGTCCGGCAGAAATAAACATGAACGAGAATGATATAGCAAATATGGGAATGGCCGACCTGGCAGATTCGCCGGTCATACTTGTAGCTGATATCGACAGAGGAGGAGTATTTGCATCAATATATGGTACAATAATGCTCCTTAAAGAAGAGCACAGGGAACGGATAAAAGGAATCATAATTAATAAGTTCAGGGGAAGAGCAGAACTGCTTGAAGATGGCATCCTCAAAATTGAACAGCTGACCGGAAAACCGGTTCTTGGGATAATCCCTTATATTAACATAGAACTCGAAGATGAGGACTCAATAACAGAAAAACAGCATAAAATGAAATCTGATAAAAGCAGCATCCATATCGAAATTGTTCGGCTCAACCATATATCGAATGCAACCGACTTTGATATATTCAGAAGATATGATGATGTAACAGTAAGATACACAGATCTTGATTCTGAGTTTACAAATCCTGATCTCATTATAATACCTGGAACTAAAAATACAGTAGAAGACCTTGTCTCTTTTAAAAAAAGCAAGCTTTATAATCAGCTCTATGAGCTTAATAGAAAAAAAGGAATCCCTATAATTGGAATATGTGGTGGATTCCAGATGCTTGGTTTAAATATATCTGATCCACTGGGGGTGGAATCGGATATAAAAGAAATTTCAGGACTTGGTTTATTAGCTCACGATACTATATTTGAATCGGAAAAAGAGACTGTGCAGTCAAAGGCTATTATAAAATCTGTATTTAGTGAAGACAGCATTTTTTATGGACTAGAAGACATGGAAATATGCGGATATGAACTCCACTGCGGAAAAACAAATATCGACCATCAAAAGGATATCGTATTCTCTGAGACATTTGAAAAACTTGGTAAAAAACATGTGCAGATAGACGGTATAATAAACAGCGAAAACAATGTAATGGGTTCATACCTTCATGGAATATTCGATAATACAAAATTTACGGAGACGATTCTTAATAATTTAAGAAATAAAAAAGGAATACCTGAACCTTCATCATCAAATTTTGATTTACAGGAATTTAAGAAAAATGAATACGATAAGCTTGAAGAACATTTCAGAAAATATTTAAACTTAAATAGAATATATGAGATAATCCAGCTTTAAAGTCAAATCTCCTGCTCAAATTACAAGAGCAGGAGATTATTTTATAATACATATAAATATACAGCAAAAAACTGAAGCGCCGTACCTATAAGCACAAAAAAATGGAAAAGATCATGAAAATTCATATACTTTAAATTAGGCTTCTTTATTATATAAATTACTCCTCCAAGCGTATAGCTTATCCCACCGAGCGCAAGTAAAAACATTCCTCCCGGATTAAGCACCTCAATGACATCTTTCGCAAAAAAAACAATCATCCATCCCAGTATAATATAAAAAGCCGTCCCTATAGCTCTTGGAGCATTAAAAAAGCATAGCTTTAATATAATTCCTGCAACTGCAAGAGACCATATAAGAATTAGTATCCTGTAGCCATAATCAATGTTATTTATAGCCAGGCAAAAAGGGGTATAAGAACCAGCAATGAGCACATATATCATCGAATGATCCAGCTTTCTGAAGAAAACAAGCTTCTCCTTTGGCAGAAGCAGGGTATGATAAATTCCGCTGGCAAGATAAAGCATGAACATAGAAGCAGTAAATACAAGCGATGACATAAGACTGATATTATATAAGCTTATGTCGTTTCTCTGGCTGTAAATCACCATGGACATAGCCACAATTGAAAGAAGTGCACCAGCATAGTGGCTGATTGCGCTCACAGGATCTCTGAATCTGATATTCGTCATGACAACCTCCCTAAATAAACAATCTGTTATGTAGTTTTCGAAACTATAATATATGATAGCACAGATTACATCAGGTGTAAATATAACATATATAACAATAAATTAGAAAAATAGTACAGGAAAAACGTTTTTTTTCGATTGACAAATTTATAATCTCATCTTTGACACTTTAATGGAATAAAAACCTGTGAATCGAAGCAATATCAACGATTTACAGGTTTTCTTGTTTTTTGAAAAGTGAGTAATGTTTTTTATTTTTTTGTATCTTTGAAAATTTTTTTCATTTGTTTTGTATTTACTATCTGATAATCTGTTCTGAATCCAAATGCATCGTGAAGATCATCAGTTAAATCTGTTCTTGTATATGTTGGAAGGTAGCCTTCACCAGTGATTTCAAAGAAATTCATGTCTCTCAGTCCTGTCACTATGTCGTGACATGTATATTTTTCGCCCAACTTCTTTTCAAGAATTCTGTATATCATGAGTGAAATGAAGCAGGTAGTGAAGTGTGCCTCTATTCTGTCATCACGCTGCAGATATACCGGTCTAGCCTTGAACTCAGACTTCATGATCCGGAAGGATTCTTCAATCTCCCATCTTCTCTGATTTACCTTGATGATTGCGGAAGCATCGTCATCGAGGTTTGTGCAAACCGCATAGAATCCATCGTAAGCGGCTTCGCCGGCAATCAAATCAGTATCAATGGAGTAGCTTTCATTTTCGGCTACCTCACCATTTTCGGTGCAATGAGACTTGGATATGAATCTCTTGTAATCATTTGAATTACACTTCTTCAGTTTTCCAGAGTTTGTATCAATTACTTTCTGTGCGCGTTCTATCTGACGATTCCTGATGCTCTGCTGATACTTCTGATATTTGGTAGAGAATGTCACAATCAGTTTTTGTTCCAGGTCTTTCTCCTTGATCCATCTTTCTTTGTAGAATGTGAGGTCCAAGTTACTGTCCTCATTTAACTCCGTTAAATCATAAAGAACATCTGAACCACTCATTTTCCATCCCGTAGGATCCAGAGCCCATTCCCTGAGAGATGCCTTCAGTTTCTTGATAGACTGAGTAGTTATGAATGCCCGGTCCTGTATGTCGTTGAACTTGCGATTAGCAACAGAAGCCAGCCCGGCATCAGTACATACTACAAATCTTGAAAGACCAAAGTCAGATATTATCTTTTTCTCCAGTGGTTTCAACGTAACCTGTTCATTAGTGTTACCTTTGTTTATGCAAAATGCAAGCGGGAAACCATCCCCATCCATAAACAGTCCCATCTGGACAATCGGATTAGGCCTGTGCTCCTTCGAAACGCCATATTGCCTTAAGCCATCTTCCTGCTCTGTTTCGAAGAAATAGTTGGTGCAGTCATAGTAAAGGATCCCATTGTTTCTGTCGCAGATTTTGAGGCTGTTCTTGTAAAGCTCAGACTGTATGTAATCTGACTCTTTGGCGAGTACTTCCAGAGACCTGTAGAGATGCTGAAGCTCAAATTCAGGCTGTTCCATGAATAACTTCGATTGCTCGCATGTAGCGAGTTTAGAAGCAGGAAAGATAATCCTGCTGTAAACAAGTCTTGAAAGAACCGAATCCAGGTTGTATGTAAATTTGTATTTTTCTGAGATTACCTTTGATATCTTTGAAAGACCCAACTGGTGGTATATCTGCTGCAGGAACAGATATCCGCCATTGAATGTTTTTTGTTCATCCTTGGCAATCTGCTTCGCAGGAGAATACCTGACCATAACTTCTCTTTTTTCTTCTTTTTCTTTTCTTGTAAGCTCAGCAACATAAGCCTTAGCCCATTCGATAGGGTCCTCACCGTTGAGTTTCTTCTCAAGGTCTGCATAAGTACCAAGTTTTTCAACAATCTTGGAGGTATGAACCCCGTTAACATAAATAGATTTTGTGACGTATAATGACGAAGCGTTTTTAGATTTAGAAATTTGAAGTCTCATATGAAATACCTCCTATCCTTTATATTATATCACATTACTAGACATTGTGCAATAATTATTTTTATAATTTGACAAAAAAATAAGCCTGTTGCAAGGCTTTGGAGCATATTCTAATGGGATAAAGTGTCAAAGATCCGTGTTATGTAGTTTTCGAAACTATAATATATGATAGCACAGATTACATCAGGTGTAAATATAACATATATAACAATAAATTAGAAAAATAGTACAGGAAAAACGTTTTTTTTCGATTGACAAATTTATAATTAGTGATATAATTTGAATATACATAAATAGAGGTGCAGTTGAATAGGTAAATCTGAGGTGCAAAGATAGGGGCATCAATACTCAGATTGAAGGTGTCAATTGCCGAAGATATTACAAGATCCCCCCAACGTGTAATGTCTGGTGTGTAAATTACAATTTACGACACTGTCATGGATTTTTGATTTCTATGGAGCGCTGTTTATGTCACTTATGTGGCATAAAAAGCACTCTTTTTTATATTTTATGCCAAGTTTTTTAGAAGGAGGAAAGATAATTGAAATCAATAATCAGATTAAGAATGAGCTCTCATGATGCTCATTACGGAGGAAACCTGGTTGATGGAGCCAGAATGCTTGGACTTTTCGGAGATGTTGCTACAGAACTGCTTATCCAGCATGATGGTGATGAAGGCTTATTCAAGGCTTATCAGGAAGTTGAGTTTTTAGCTCCAGTTTATGCAGGTGACTATATCGAAGCTGTAGGAGAGATTGTTGAAGTTGGAAACACTTCAAGAAAAATGAAATTCGAAGCAAGAAAAGTCATAGTACCTAGACCGGATATCAATGATTCTGCATGTGACGTTCTGGAAGAACCAATCGTAGTTTGCAGAGCTACAGGAACATGCGTAGTTCCAAAAGATAAAAAAAGAAAATAAAAAATAAAAGTACTTATTAAAATTTGAAATCAAAAATTAGAATTCAGGAGGAAATGATAGTATGAAGGGATGCAAATACGGAACACACAGAGTAATCGAGCCAGCAGGTGTATTACCTCAGCCAGCGCTAAAAATCAACAATGACATGAATATTTTTGACAATGAAATACTTATAGATGTATCAGCTCTAAACATAGACTCAGCAAGCTTTACTCAAATAGAAGAAGCTGCGGGACATGATATCGAAAAAATAAAAGAAATGATTCTTTCTATTGTAGCAGAAAGAGGAAAAATGCAAAATCCTGTTACCGGTTCAGGTGGAATGCTTATCGGAACAATCGAGAAAATAGGATCTGATCTTGAAGGAAAAATTGACTTAAAGGTTGGCGATAGAATAGCAACGCTTGTTTCTCTTTCTCTTACTCCGCTTAAAATCGAAGAAATCCTTGATGTTAAGCCTGACATCGACAGAGTTGAAATCAAAGGAAAAGCTATACTTTTCGAAAGCGGAATCTATGCAGTACTTCCAAAAGATATGAGCGAGACTCTTGCTCTTGCAGCTCTTGATGTTGCAGGTGCACCTGCTCAGGCTGCTAAGCTTGTAAAACCAGGAGACAGCGTTGTAATCCTTGGAGCAGCTGGAAAATCAGGAATGATGTGCTGTTATGAGGCTAAGAAAAGAGTAGGCCCAACTGGAAACGTAATAGGTATAGTTAGAAAAGAAAGCGATATAAAGAAACTTATGGATGCAGGATTTGTACACAAGGCTATAGTAGCAAGCGCACAAATGCCAGTTGAAGTTCTTAACGCTGTACTTGAAGCTAATGATGGTAAAGAAGTTGATATAACTATCAACTGTGTAAATATAGAAAATACAGAGATGTCATCAATCCTTCCTGTAAGAGATGGCGGAACAGTATACTTCTTCTCAATGGCAACTTCATTCACAAAAGCTGCGCTTGGAGCAGAAGGTGTTGGTAAAGACGTAAATATGATAATAGGAAATGGCTATACTAAAGACCACGCAGCAATAACTCTTGAAGAATTAAGAGAATCAAAAGAGCTTAGAGAAATATTCGAAAAGCAGTACATGTAATTAAAACAACAAAATCCCCAGAGTTGTGATTATTAAATTATCTGATACAAATCCTTTATCTAAGGATTTGTATCAGCATGAATATTTTAAGCCAATAAAGTTTACTTAGATAAGGAGAAAAAGAAATGACTGTAGATAGAAGAAAAGAACTATTTCCAAACGTGTCTGATCAGGAATGGAATGACTGGCAATGGCAGGTAAGAAACAGAATTGAGACTGTAGAGCAACTAAAAAAATATATTCCGCTTACTCCAGAAGAAGAAAAGGGAGCTGAAGAGTGTCTGAAAGCACTTAGAATGGCAATAACTCCATACTATCTCTCTCTTATTGATCCTAATGATGCTAATGATCCAGTAAGAAAGCAGGCAATACCTACAGCTGATGAATTATTCAGATCTACTGAAGACCAGGAAGATCCGCTTCATGAAGATGTTGACTCTCCAACACCTGGACTTACTCACAGATATCCAGACAGAGCGCTTATACTAGTTACAGATCAATGTTCAATGTACTGCAGACACTGTACAAGAAGAAGATTCGCAGGACAGAACGACTCGGCAGTTCCAATGGATCAAATCCAAAAATCAATTGAGTATATCAGAAACACTCCACAGGTAAGAGACGTACTACTTTCAGGCGGAGATGCGCTTCTTATGTCAGATGACAGACTTGAGCAGATCATTAAGCAGCTTAGAGAGATTCCTCACGTTGAAATAATTAGAATTGGATCAAGAACACCGGTAGTTCTTCCACAGAGAATAACAGAAGATTTCGTAAATATGCTTAAGAAATACCATCCAATCTGGCTTAACACTCACTTCAACCATTCTAACGAGATTACTCCAGAATCAAAGAGAGCTTGTGAGCTTATGGCTGATGCTGGTATTCCGCTTGGAAACCAGTCAGTGCTGTTAAGAGGAATAAATGACTGTACACATGTAATGCTTAAGCTTGTTAACGATCTTGTAAAGATAAGAGTAAGACCTTACTATATTTATCAGTGTGACCTTTCACTTGGACTATCACACTTCAGAACTCCAGTTGCAAAAGGTATCGAAATAATAGAAGGCCTAAGAGGACATACTTCAGGATACTGTGTACCAACATTTGTTGTTGATGCTCCTGGTGGTGGAGGAAAAACTCCTGTTATGCCAAATTACGTAATTTCTCAGAGTCACAATAAAGTAATTCTTAGAAACTTCGAAGGCGTAATAACGACTTATGATGAGCCTTCAAACTATACTCCAGGATGTACATGTGATGTATGTACAGGAAAGAAAACTGTTCATAAGGTTGGCGTTGCCGGACTTCTTAATGGAGAGGCTGCAACTCTAGAGCCAGTCGGACTAGAAAGAAATGAGAGAGGACATCATTAAGAAATGATGATTCTTGAAAAATACAACTCAATTTCATTTATTGGGATGTCAAAAAATGCTGGTAAAACCACAACACTTAATTATTTCATTGACAAGACCAGGGGAAAATACACCCTTGGTCTGTCATCTATTGGAAGAGATGGAGAAACTGTTGATCGTGTAACTCAGACTGAAAAGCCCAGAGTGTATATATATGCAGGCACAATTGTAGCTACAAGCGCCAACTGTTATAAGCTCTCAGATGCTACTCTTGAAATCATTCATGTTACAAACATCAATACTCCTCTTGGGAGAATAATTATAGCCCGTGCTGTAACTGATGGTTACGTAGAAATTGCAGGACCATCAACTACCTATGACATGAAAAAGGTTATTTCTATTATGTATGAGGTCGGTGCAGACAGAGTATTCATAGATGGCGCATTGTCCAGAAAAAGTCTGGCTTCCCCAGCTGTTGCAGAAGCAGCGGTTTTATCTGTAGGTGCCTCATTTTCAAATGATATCAACAAACTTATAAATGAAACTGTGCTGACTTATAAGCTCCTGAATATTGAGAAGCTTGAAAATGTGAAAGTCAGAAATCAGATAGAAGCTTTAAAATCTGGAGTAACAGGTTTTTCAAACCCAGAGTCAGGTGAAGTCACAAATATGAGTGAAAGCTGCCTTGCAATATTTGACAGAAATTGTGATTTAGTCTATTCAGAGTGCAATACAATAGTAGGTAAAGAAAGCTATATTGTTGATAAGATCAGTTCAGAAACAAAATTTATCTATACCTCAGGGGCTCTTACAGATACCTTTGTAGATTCACTTATAAAGAATACCGGCAAAAGCTGCAGTGTCAGCATAATCGTAGATGATGGAACAAAGTTATTTATCAGCAACGAGAATCTTATCAAATTAACTCACAGAAAAATAAGGCTTTGCGCCATAGAGAAAATCAATATTTGTGCAATTACAGTAAACCCATTTTCTACTCAGGATTATACAGTTGATTCCAGATTGATGATTGCTGCCTTGAAAAGACATATCGATATTCCTGTTTTTGACGTAAAAGGAGAAATAATGTGAGATTTTTGAGCAAAGAGCAAAAGAAGAAAATAGGATATGAATACATTCTTGACAATATTAATACTGTTACAAATGTAGGCGCTGAACTTAAATATAACTCAAAACCTTTTACCATAGAGAATAAATCTGCTCTTGCAAAGGAACTTGAGAATACAGAAAAATTCATTGACTGTATCACAAAAAACAAAGAAATGGAAAGTGAGTTGGGCTTTTTTCTATGTAAATTCAAGGATCTCAGAGCTACATTCAGTAAAGTTAAGAAGGGTAGCATTCTTGATGAAATCGAGCTTTTTGAAATAAAGTCTTTTTCGAAACTCTGCAATGACATATCCATCGAATATTCAAAAACCGGTATAGATGTTGATGCAATTTGTTTCAGAGATGTGAAACCTGTATTTAGGATTCTTGACCCTGACAATTTAAACATTGATACTTTTTTTATTTATGACTCATATTCTCCGGATCTTAAGGAAACCCGCTTTAAAAGAACGCAGCTTGAATTAAGAATCTCTCAGACAAATGACCCTGATACAAGATCATCCCTGCTAAGCGAGAGAATGGAAATCGTAAGTAAAGAACATGAATTAGAGTTCGAAATAAAAAAAGAATTAACTGCAAAAATCAAGACTTATATTGATGCACTTGTGCAAAACACCGATGTAATCGGGTATATGGATTTTCTCCTTGCAAAAGCCAGATATTTCAAGGCTTCCAATGCGGTTAAGCCGGAAATCGTAGAAGATTCCAATGATATCGGTGATGCCCTGGAGTTATATAAGACCTATAATCCATATTACAGCGACATAATGGCCAGAAAGCATAAGACTATGACGGCACTGGATATAACTATACAGAGAGGTGTGACGCTTCTTACCGGAGCCAATATGGGCGGCAAAAGCATATGCATGAAAACGGTAGCACTCAATGTTCTGCTTGCAAATTCAGGTATGTATGTCTATGCTGACAGTGCACGGATTCCAATGGTTGACTTTCTGTATATGATATCAGACGATCTACAGAACGTAGAAAGCGGCCTCAGCACTTTTGGTGCGGAAATAATGTACCTTAAAAAAATAATAGCTGCAAGTAAACATAAGAATGGCCTTATAATTCTTGATGAACTTGCTCGAGGAACAAACCCCCATGAAGGAAAGATATTGCTTCAGGCTGTAATTGAATTTTTTAAAAAACAGAAATCATACACTTTCATATCCACTCATTTTGATGGAATACCATGCGATGATATAAGACATCTCCAGGTTGTAGGCATTAGCAAAATCAATTTTGAAAAACTATCGCAGCTGATAGATTTAAATAAGGGTAAGGCACTTGACATAATTCAGGAATACATGGATTACTCGATAGAAGAAACTGAAGCAAATGAAGTCCCGCAAAATGCTCTGCAGATTGCAAAGCTATTAGGGCTTGACAGCAGAAGTCTTTAAAAAGATATAGTATAAATTACGAGATAAATACAAGGAAGGAAGGTATCTGGATGAACAGTAAATTGAATCTTAATTTTGATTTAGTAAATGAGTCAAGAGAAATTTCAAAAAGAATAGCAGAAGATACACAGAAATTTATAGAGAAGCATTCAACGGTTACAGTTGAAAGAACAATATGCAGATTGTTGGGAATAGACGGAGTAAACGACATGGGGGTTCCGCTTCCAAATATTGTTGTTGAGAATATTCAGGCGTCTAATGCTCTTGGCCTCGGTGCAGCAATGTACATAGGAAATGCAGTACTTAAATACAATCTTACGCCTCAGGAAATAGCGGAAAAAGTTTCATCAGAGGAACTTGATCTGCCTAAAATTCCAATGGGAGATCTTTTCGAAATAAAGATGAAGATTGATGAAATTGCAAAGGACACAGTTGCTAAAATTGCTGATAACAGAAACGCAAGAGAGCAGTACCTGAGCAGATTTGGCGATAAATCCGGACCATATCTATATGTTATAGTTGCAACCGGTAATATTTTTGAAGATATCACTCAGGCTGTTGCAGCGGCAAAGCAAGGCGCAGACATAATAGCTGTAATAAGAACAACTGGACAGTCTCTTCTTGACTATGTTCCATACGGTGCTACGACTGAAGGATTTGGCGGAACATACGCAACTCAGGAAAACTTCAAGCTCATGAGAACTGCGCTGGATGAAATAGGCGAAGAACTAGGAAGATACATCAGACTTTGCAACTACTGTTCAGGATTATGTATGCCTGAAATTGCAGCAATGGGTGCCATAGAGAGACTTGATGTAATGCTTAACGATGCGCTTTACGGAATTCTCTTCAGAGATATAAATATGAAGAGAACTATGGTTGACCAGTACTTCTCAAGAATAATAAATGGTTTTGCCGGAGTAATAATAAATACTGGTGAGGACAACTATCTTACTACAGCAGATGCTTTCGAAGAAGCTCATACCGTACTGGCTTCACAGTTCATAAATGAGCAGTTCGCCCTAATAGCCGGACTGCCAGAGGAGCAGATGGGTCTTGGTCATGCATTCGAGATGCATCCTGACATGAAAAATGGATTCCTTTATGAACTTGCACAGGCACAGATGGCAAGAGAGATTTTCCCTAAAGCTCCACTTAAATACATGCCTCCTACAAAATATATGACCGGAGACATATTCAAAGGACATATTCAGGATACTCTATTCAACATGATAACTATCATGACAAACCAGAAACTACACCTTCTTGGCATGATGACTGAGGCTATCCATACACCATTTATGTCAGACAGAGCTCTGTCAATAGATAACGCAAGTTATATATTCAATAACATGGAAGACATAAGCTCAGAAATCGAATTCAAAAAAGATGGGTTAATGCAGAACAGAGCTAACGATGTACTGAAGGATGCCAATGCACTTCTTAAAGAAATAGAGAAAAACGGTCTGTTCCTGACTCTTGAAAAAGGTATATTCGGCGGTGTGAAGAGACCTGTCGATGGCGGAAAAGGCTTAAACGGTGTTGTTGTTAAGGATGATAAGTATTATAATCCATTTATAGAGCTAATGTTAAATAGATAGGAGGGGCATCAATGAGTTCAGGACTATATTCAATGCAGGAAAAAGATTTTGATACAAATTTAGATCTAACAAAACTAAAGCCTTATGGCGATACAATGAATGATGGAAAAATTCAGATGAGCTTTACTTTGCCAGTAGAAAATACTGAAAAATCAGTTGAAGCTGCCAAAGAACTTGCAAAAAAAATGGGAATAGATGAGCCTTCAGTTGTTCATCGTCAGTCCCTAGACAAGAACTTTACATTCTATGTTGTATATGGAAGTCTTACACATACAGTGAATTATGATGATATAGTTGTTCAGAGCATAGAAGTAGACACAATGGATATGCATGAAGTTGACGAATTTATCAAAGAGAACATAAAGAGAAAAATTGTAGTTATCGGAGCAAGCACTGGAACCGACGCTCATACTGTAGGTATAGATGCTATAATGAATATGAAAGGTTATGCCGGACATTATGGTCTTGAGAGATATGAGATGATTGAGGCTTACAATCTGGGAAGCCAGGTAACAAATGAAGAATTCATCCAAAAAGCAAAAGAACTAAATGCAGATGTATTGCTGGTTTCACAGACAGTTACTCAGAAAAATGTTCATATACAGAACCTTACAGAGCTTGTAGAGCTTCTTGAGGCAGAAGGTATCAGAGAAAAAGTAATACTTCTCTGCGGCGGACCAAGAATCAATCATGAGCTTGCAAAAGAACTCGGATATGATGCTGGATTTGGACCAGGAAAATACGCAGACGATGTAGCATCATTTGCAGTAACTGAAATCGCAGAAAAAATTAAATAAAGTATGTATAATTTAAAAAACAACAGAAAAAAGATATTATCTGATTTCTGTTGTTTTTTTCTCTAATCACATATCTGAATCTGTATTTCAGTAATGAATTCATCTATTATTTCTGTCTCGTGGATGTCAATATGATAAATTTCGAGCGGTTTTGAAGTGATTTTCAGCTTTCTTTCCAATGCATGATTAACAGATTTCATTATATAGTAATTAGTCTGATTATAATTGCCTTTGTATTTAATTGAGATGTATTTTCCTTCAGGAATAATAAAATCATAATTTTCATCATCAACTATGCAGAAAACAGAGTCGTACATGCTGAATTCAATCGAATTTCTAAAATCCTCATCGAGATATTGTTTTCCTGGAATAAATTCAAAATCAACTGTAGCTCCAATCATGCTGTTTCCCAATATGTACAGATTCTTGTTATGCTTTTCCTGAAGCCTTTTTATCATGAAATCAACTTCTTCATCTCTCATAATCCTGTCACTGAGCTGTATGCATCGTCTTTCTGGAAAATACACTTCATGTATTTCCCCAAATGATGATTCAGAGTGCTCCTTTTCAATATTGATTCTTCTAAGCCTGAGCTTTTCCTTGAGAACTTCAAGCTCAAGTATTTTTCTATCGATTTCCGTAATTTCCATATCAAGCATATTCATAGTAGATTTTACTGATCTTTCAGAAAGTAGTTCTTTTATTCTCCTAATTTCAAATCCAAGATTCTTAAGCTCATTTATAACGTTCAATCTAGAAATGTCAGAAAATCCATACATTCTATACCCATTGATATCTCTCTTAGGATTCAGTATTCCTATCCGTTCATAATATCTCAGAGAATCTTTACCAATTCCATACAGCTTTGAGATTTCATTGATTTTATAATAATTCTTCATAATTGAACTCCTTCGTGTTGACATTAGCATTATACTATAGTTTATAATTTTATTATAGCATAAATTATGATTAATCTTAATAAAGAAAGAAGAAGGTGCGTTATGAACGATATCAATTTAATTACTGCCAAAACAAAAAAAGAAACTTCGAGTTTAAGGACGTTCCTTAACTATGTGATCCCATCCATAACAGCAATGTGGGTATTTTCAATATACACTATGGTAGATGGCTTGTTTGTTGCAAACTATGTAGGACATGAAGCACTTGCCGCAGTAAATATTGCAATGCCGACTATAAATCTCATTTTTGCTCTTTCGCTCCTGTTTTCAACGGGTGCATCAACTGTAATAGCAATCAGTCTTGGAAAAGGAAAATCAGAAGAAGCTAACAAGACATTTACTATCAATACATTCATTTTGATTCTAATTTCATTTGCAATAACTACGCTTGCACTTCTTAATCTGAATGTGCTTGTGGATTTTTTAGGTGCTACTCCCGGAACAAAAGATATGATAACTGATTACCTTAGTATAATAATATGTTTTTCTGTATTTTTCATAATATCATATCAGTTTGAAGTTTTGGTTAAAACTGATGGATCTCCAAAGCTTGCTACTATTGGAGTGATCACCAGTGCGCTTACAAATGTCGTGCTAGACTATGTATTCATAGCTATATTCGATTTTGGAGTGAAAGGGGCTGCTTATGCAACCGGAATCTCCCAGATTGTTTCAACTGTATTCTTTCTTTCATATTTCATGGGTTCGAAGTCAAAGCTCTCATTTGTAAAATTCAGATTTGATGAAATTAGAGCAAAGATGTACAAAAGAATCGTGTCTCTGGGCATATCCGACAGCCTTACTGAGCTTTCTGCTGGTATAATTGTATTTGTTTTTAATCAGACTATACTTTCTGTAATTGGGGAAAATGGAATAGTAACATATACAATAATATCCTATGTAAATCTTCTTGTAATAATGACTATGATTGGAATAACTCAGGGAATGCAGCCGCTTGTAAGCTATTATCTGGGAAAAGCTGATTTAATCAGCTGCAGAAAATTCTTTAAGCTTGCACTCATGATGGTATCCTTTGTACTTATTTTTGTATGCTACGTAAGCTTCTTCAAGACAGATGCAATTGTTTCAGCATTTATAGGAATTGAAGATTCGTCTCTTTTCAGCTATTCAACAAAATCTTTCAGGATTTTTTCTCTCTCATTTCTGATTGTTGGATTTAATATACTAATTTCCGGTTACTTCGTCGCAGTTGAAAAACCGTTTGAAGCAATTATAATATCTCTCTCCAGAGGACTTTTTGCATTGATAATCGTTCTAAAGATCATGGTTTATCTGTTTGGAGATTTCGGAATCTGGATTTCACCTTTAGTTTCTGAATCTGTAGTTTTCGTGATATCAGTAATTTTCATACTCAACTACAGGAGAAAAAATTCGATTATGAATTGAGACTAAAAGGCTCAATCGCACAAAAATTAGTTCTTACAAGATATTGATTTATATCAAAAGCTATTGTATTATTCTCATCTTTGACACTTTAATGGAATAAAAACCTGTGAATCGAAGCAATATCAACGATTTACAGGTTTTCTTGTTTTTTGAAAAGTGAGTAATGTTTTTTATTTTTTTGTATCTTTGAAAATTTTTTTCATTTGTTTTGTATTTACTATCTGATAATCTGTTCTGAATCCAAATGCATCGTGAAGATCATCAGTTAAATCTGTTCTTGTATATGTTGGAAGGTAGCCTTCACCAGTGATTTCAAAGAAATTCATGTCTCTCAGTCCTGTCACTATGTCGTGACATGTATATTTTTCGCCCAACTTCTTTTCAAGAATTCTGTATATCATGAGTGAAATGAAGCAGGTAGTGAAGTGTGCCTCTATTCTGTCATCACGCTGCAGATATACCGGTCTAGCCTTGAACTCAGACTTCATGATCCGGAAGGATTCTTCAATCTCCCATCTTCTCTGATTTACCTTGATGATTGCGGAAGCATCGTCATCGAGGTTTGTGCAAACCGCATAGAATCCATCGTAAGCGGCTTCGCCGGCAATCAAATCAGTATCAATGGAGTAGCTTTCATTTTCGGCTACCTCACCATTTTCGGTGCAATGAGACTTGGATATGAATCTCTTGTAATCATTTGAATTACACTTCTTCAGTTTTCCAGAGTTTGTATCAATTACTTTCTGTGCGCGTTCTATCTGACGATTCCTGATGCTCTGCTGATACTTCTGATATTTGGTAGAGAATGTCACAATCAGTTTTTGTTCCAGGTCTTTCTCCTTGATCCATCTTTCTTTGTAGAATGTGAGGTCCAAGTTACTGTCCTCATTTAACTCCGTTAAATCATAAAGAACATCTGAACCACTCATTTTCCATCCCGTAGGATCCAGAGCCCATTCCCTGAGAGATGCCTTCAGTTTCTTGATAGACTGAGTAGTTATGAATGCCCGGTCCTGTATGTCGTTGAACTTGCGATTAGCAACAGAAGCCAGCCCGGCATCAGTACATACTACAAATCTTGAAAGACCAAAGTCAGATATTATCTTTTTCTCCAGTGGTTTCAACGTAACCTGTTCATTAGTGTTACCTTTGTTTATGCAAAATGCAAGCGGGAAACCATCCCCATCCATAAACAGTCCCATCTGGACAATCGGATTAGGCCTGTGCTCCTTCGAAACGCCATATTGCCTTAAGCCATCTTCCTGCTCTGTTTCGAAGAAATAGTTGGTGCAGTCATAGTAAAGGATCCCATTGTTTCTGTCGCAGATTTTGAGGCTGTTCTTGTAAAGCTCAGACTGTATGTAATCTGACTCTTTGGCGAGTACTTCCAGAGACCTGTAGAGATGCTGAAGCTCAAATTCAGGCTGTTCCATGAATAACTTCGATTGCTCGCATGTAGCGAGTTTAGAAGCAGGAAAGATAATCCTGCTGTAAACAAGTCTTGAAAGAACCGAATCCAGGTTGTATGTAAATTTGTATTTTTCTGAGATTACCTTTGATATCTTTGAAAGACCCAACTGGTGGTATATCTGCTGCAGGAACAGATATCCGCCATTGAATGTTTTTTGTTCATCCTTGGCAATCTGCTTCGCAGGAGAATACCTGACCATAACTTCTCTTTTTTCTTCTTTTTCTTTTCTTGTAAGCTCAGCAACATAAGCCTTAGCCCATTCGATAGGGTCCTCACCGTTGAGTTTCTTCTCAAGGTCTGCATAAGTACCAAGTTTTTCAACAATCTTGGAGGTATGAACCCCGTTAACATAAATAGATTTTGTGACGTATAATGACGAAGCGTTTTTAGATTTAGAAATTTGAAGTCTCATATGAAATACCTCCTATCCTTTATATTATATCACATTACTAGACATTGTGCAATAATTATTTTTATAATTTGACAAAAAAATAAGCCTGTTGCAAGGCTTTGGAGCATATTCTAATGGGATAAAGTGTCAAAGATCCGGATTATGAATTGAGACTAAAAGGCTCAATCGCACAAAAATTAGTTCTTACAAGATATTGATTTATATCAAAAGCTATTGTATTATTAAATGATAGAAGAACAGGAGGAAACATATGGAAAAAAAGAAATTTTATGTAACTACCCCGATTTACTATCCCAGCGGTAAACTGCACATTGGCCACACATACTGCACTGTTGCTGCTGATGCAATAGCAAGATATAAAAGATTTACAGGTTATGATGTAATGTTTTTGACAGGAACTGACGAGCATGGTGAAAAAATCCAGAAAACTGCTCAAGGTCTCGGAATGGAGCCAAAGGAATATCTTGATGGCATGATCAAAGATATTAAAAAACTTTGGGAAACCATGGAAATATCATATGACCAGTTCATACGTACTACGGACGAAGACCACGAAAAGCAGATTGAGGAGATTTTCGTTAAGCTATATGAAAAGGGCGATATTTACCTTGGATCTTATGAGGGTAACTACTGTATTCCATGTGAGTCTTTTTGGACTGACGCACAGCTTATAGACAATAAATGTCCCGATTGCGGCAGAGGTGTTGAGAAAAGAAGTGAAGAATCTTATTTTTTCAGGCTTTCAAAATATCAGGATAAACTGATTCAATATTACAGTGAAAATCCGGATTTCTGCTTTCCTGAAAGCAGAAAAAACGAGATGATGAATAATTTTATACTGAAAGGACTTGAAGATCTTTCTGTATCAAGAACTACTTTTGACTGGGGCGTAAAGGTTCCATTCAACGACAAACATGTTGTGTATGTATGGATAGACGCTTTATGTAACTATATTACAGCTCTAGGCTATACTCAGAATTCCGAAAAATTCAGAGAATTCTGGCCTGCAGACGTTCATCTTGTTGGTAAAGAAATAGTAAGATTCCACGCTATAATATGGCCTGCACTGCTTATGGCTCTTGATCTTCCTTTACCTAAAAAAATCTTCGGACATGGATGGATAATGTTTTCCGAAGATAAAATGAGCAAATCCAAGGGTAATATAGTTTATCCGGAACCACTTATAGAAAGATATGGAACGGATGCACTTAAGTATTTCCTTTTAAGAGAATTCGTTTTTGGTCAGGATGGCAACTATACAAACAGAAACTTTATAACAAGAATCAATTCCGATCTTGTCAATGATCTGGGGAACCTTCTCTCAAGAACAATATCAATGATCGAAAAGTATAATAACTCAAAAATACCTGAAAGCAAAACTGAAACTCCATATGACAAATCTCTTATTGAAATAGCCTCACAACTGCATGTAGCAGTTGACCGATCTATGAATGAACTTCAATTCAGTGAGGCCTTTGAAGAAATATGGAAGCTCATAAGAAGATGTAATAAATACATTGATGAAACCGCTCCGTGGATTTTAGCAAAAGATGAGTCAAAAAAAGATGAACTTAATACCGTATTATATAATCTTGCAGAGTCTCTTAGAATAATCTCTGTTATGATCAGTCCTATGCTTCATGTTACCGCAGACAGGATTTTTACTCAGCTTAATACATCGCCAGAGCTAAAAACTTATGAATCTGTTTTTGAATTTGGAAGAACAGTTCCTGAAACAGAGATTGTAAAAGGAGAAATACTTTTCCCAAGACTGGATGTAGAAGTAGAGACTCAGTTCCTTGAGGAGCTTTTTACTCCTGGGAATTCCGGAGAAAAAAAATCTGTGATTGAAAAGAATATTGAACATAAAGATGAAATAACTTATGATGATTTCGATAAGATTGAATTGAGGGTAGCCGAAGTACTGGACTGCAAGAAACATCCCAAAGCCGACAAACTTCTCATATTCAGTCTCAAGCTTGGAAATGAAGATAGACAGATTGTTTCAGGAATTGCAAACTTCTATGATCCGCAAACTCTTATTGGAAAGAAAGTGGTAATAGTTGCAAATCTAAAACCAGTTAAGCTTCGCGGAGAAATATCAGAGGGAATGATTCTTTCTGCAGCCACAGATGATGACTCTATGCTTGAGGTAGTCGAAGTGAGTAAAATTGAAAGTGGTTCAGAGGTAAGATAATGAAATTATTTGATTCCCATGCGCATCTTGATGATGAGCAGTTTGATTCAGACCGCGAAGAAATAATAGGCAGAATAATTAAAAGTGACGTAAAGAGGATAATTAATGTAGGAGCGGACATAAAAACATCAGAAAGTTCTATAAAGCTTGCTTCAGAATACGATTTTATCTATGCAGCAGTCGGAATACATCCACATGATGTATCAGATTGCAGCCAATCTGATATGGAATATCTGAAGAAGCTGTCGGTGCATGAAAAAGTCGTAGCAATAGGGGAAATAGGTCTCGATTATTATTATGATAATTCGCCAAGAGAAGAACAGCGGATATGGTTTGAAAATCAGATTCAGCTTTCTGAAGAACTGAATCTGCCATTTATAGTTCACTCAAGAGATGCATCCGAGGACACATATGATATAATAAAAAGAAACAGAAATAAATCAGAATTTGTACTACACTGCTTCAGCCAGAGTCTTGAAATGGCAAAAAAGTATATTGATCTGGGAGGTTATATATCATTTGCTGGTCCTGTAACTTACAAAAAATCGATAAAACTTAGAGAAGTTGTAAAGAACATCCCTCTGGACAGACTTTTAATTGAAACAGACTGCCCATATCTTTCTCCTGAACCTAAAAGAGGCAAAAGAAATGATCCTACCAACGTACTGTTTGTAGCAGAGACTATTGCCAATGAACTTGGGATCGATTCAGAAAGGCTTGCAGAAATCACCTTTGAAAATGCATCCAGATTATTTTCTATATAAAATCCAAACTAAGGGGGCAAATAGCTTTCACCAGTTAAGCTATTACGTAGCTTTATGTTAATAGAAACAAATGATAAACGCCTGAATTCCATAATTGAAATTCTTAACATAACTACTCAGGGGAGCAGTATTATGGAAGCAAAAGACAGTATACTTCCCACCCTTGTAGATATCCTCAAGCTTAAGAGGATATCCATAGGCGTATTGAATGCCGGAAGCATAGATACGATGAGGATAATCTATACTGACTTTAAAACTGAATTTCACAAAAAATATGGGATAGAGACTGACTATCTGAAAAGTAAAAACTCATTTGACATTCCTATAGACGTATACCCCGATATTATAAAAGCTCATATTCTTGAGAATCGAGGCTATTTATATATAGATAACCTGAAAACCAGAGATTATGATGAACTTCAACAGATGATTGGTGATAAATATAACGGAATAGCTATATTTCCCATAGTATCTGACGACAGGTGTCTTGGAATTATTTCATGCTATCTTTCCGATGGAGAATCTCTGAAGGAGGAAGATATTGAATTAACCCTTCAGATTTGCAAAGTTCTTGCGCTCATGATTGAAATTTATCGTAAAAACGAGATAATATCAAGCATAGAGAAAAAAAACAAGGAGTTTGCTGAAGCATTAAAAATTCAGAGACAGCTAATGAGTTTGAACAACATTTCTTTTTTCAGCGGGGCTAGAATCAGTTTTAATTATCAGATTGGATGCGAAAACAACAACATGGACAGCCTAAAAAGCAGACTTGGCGGAGATTATTATGAAGCCATAAAACTAAATGAGTCAAAAGCGCTTTTATTTTTTGCTGATGTAATGGGTCATGGCGTTATGTCCAATTATTTTGTACCACTGCTTAAAGGAATGTTCAAAATGATTGCAAAGGGACCGGATGTGAGTCCGGCAAAGATACTTACAAATGTCAGCCGACTTATATATTCCGATCTTGATTCTGCAGGAATGTTCATAACGGGAAGGGTTATGCTAGTGGATTTTGAAAAGAACACTATATGTTCTGCCAATGCAGGTCATACAGTGCCACTTCTTTACAGCTATGAGAAAGATCTTATAGCCTATCTTGATAAAGACAAGGGAAAACCTCTGGGAGTGGACTCTGAATACGAATACGAAGAGCATACTTACATTATGGATTCAGAGGCAGTACTTTTCATGTATACAGATGGCATTTATGAGAATACCAATATAAATGGGCAGAGTTACAAAGAATCCAATATTATAGAGATACTGAAAGCCAACAAATACAGTGACAGTGAAATGATTTGCAACGACATTCTTGAGGCAATAAAGACTTTTATTATTAATCGTGATGATGATGAAGTTGATGATATGATGATTGTGCTGATAAAGAATTTCTAAACTCAATCATGCATTGTAACTGAATTTATAAAATTATCATGAATTATTTGTAAAAAATCAGGTATAAAAGTAATTGACAGCCATATTTACTTGATAATTTAAGAATATGTAAAAATAAATTTGATATTCTTAAATTTAAGTTGTATAATATATGTGTTGGTTATATTATATTTAAAAGGAGAGTAATTGATGAAAGTTAATGTAGGTTTGTCAAACAGGCATCTTCATGTATCAAAAGAAGATTTAAATATACTGTTTGGTCAAGATTATGAGCTTACTCATAAGAAAGATTTATCACAGCCAGGACAATATGCAGCAGAAGAAGTTGTTGATATCGAAGGCCCTAAAGGTACTTTGAAAAAAGTAAGAATCCTTGGTCCTGTAAGACCTGAAACTCAGGTTGAAATATCTTTTGCTGATGCAAGAGCACTTGGAGTAGAGCCTGTTGTGAGAGAATCTGGCAAACTTGGTAACACGCCTGGATGTAAATTAACTGGTCCTAACGGAACAGTTGAGATTACTGAGGGAGTTATCGTAGCATCAAGACATATCCATATGCATACAGATGATGCAGCAAAGTTCGACCTTAAGGATAAAGACATTGTTAATGTAGAGACATCGGGCGAAAGAGGAGTAATATTTAAAAACGTATTAGTGCGTGTTAATCCTAATTATGCTTTAGAGATGCACTTGGACATCGAAGAGGGTAATTCAGCTGGGTTAAAAAATGGAGATTTTGTTGAAATAATCAAAATCGAAAAATAAGTAATTTAATATTAGGAGGAAAGAATATGTCTAAAGTTATGAAAACTATGGATGGAAATACGGCTGCCGCATATGTATCTTATGCATTTACAGATGTTGCTGCAATATATCCTATCACTCCATCATCAACAATGGCAGAGCTGGTTGATGAATGGGCAGCTAACGGAAAGAAGAATATATTTGGCCAGGAGGTTCAGGTTACTGAAATGCAATCTGAAGCCGGAGCCGCAGGAGCAGTTCACGGATCATTATCAGCCGGAGCGCTTACTACAACATTTACAGCTTCTCAGGGACTTCTGTTAATGATACCTAATATGTATAAAATAGCAGGTGAGATGCTTCCATGTGTATTCCATGTAACTGCAAGAGCAATCGCGGGTCACGCTCTTTCAATATTTGGAGACCATTCTGACGTTATGGCTGCAAGACAGACAGGATTTGCTATGCTGGCAACTGGTTCAGTTCAGGAAGTAATGGATCTTGGCGGTGTTGCTCACCTTGCATCAATAAAATCAAGAATTCCATTCGTACATTTCTTTGATGGATTCAGAACATCTCACGAAATTCAAAAAATAGAAGCAATTGACTACGATGTATTCGATCGTTTAGTAGATAAAGAAGCAATAAAAGAATTCAGAAGCAGATCGCTTAACCCTGAGCATCCATATACAAAGGGAACTGCTCAGAATCCTGACATATTCTTCCAGGCGAGAGAAGCTTCAAACAGCTTCTACACTGTTATTCCAGATATAGTTAATGACTATATGAAGGAAATTTCTGCAGTTACTGGAAGAGATTACAAGCCTTTCAACTACTATGGAGCTCCAGATGCTGAACATATAGTTGTAGCAATGGGATCAGTAACAGAATCGCTTGAAGAGACAATAGATTACTTAAATGAAAAAGGTCATAAGACGGGTGTTGTTAAAGTACACCTTTACAGACCATTCTCATCAAAGTATTTCTTTGATGTATTACCACAGACAGTTAAATCTATAGCTGTACTTGACAGATGCAAAGAACCAGGATCTGTAGGAGAACCGCTTTACCTTGATATAAAATCACTTTTCTATGGTAAGGAAAATGCTCCAGTTATAGTTGGCGGAAGATATGGACTAGGTTCAAAAGATACTACTCCTACACACCTTCTTACAGTATTTAAAAATATCATGTCTGAAAATCCAAAAGACAACTTTACTATATCTATAGTTGATGATGTTACAGGACTTTCACTTCCAGTTGAAGAAAAAATAAACACATCATCACCAGGAACAAAGAGATGCAAATTCTGGGGTCTTGGATCAGACGGAACTGTTGGTGCAAATAAATCTGCTATAAAAATCATTGGAGACCATACAGATATGTATGCTCAGGGATATTTCTCATATGACTCTAAGAAGTCAGGCGGAATTACAGTATCTCACCTTAGATTTGGTAATGCTCCAATAAGATCAACATATCTGATTGATGAAGCGGACTTTATAGCATGCCACAACCAATCATATGTAAACCAGTATGATGTGCTTGAAGGCCTTAAAAAAGGCGGAATATTCGTTCTTAACTGCAAATGGGATGCTAGTGAATTAGATACTCATCTTCCAGCTGGAATGAAGAAATATATTGCTGAGAATGATATCCAGTTCTACACTATTGATGCAACAAAAATAGGTGAAGAGATCGGACTTGGAAATAGAATAAACATGATAATGCAAAGCGCATTCTTCAAGCTTACAGAAGTAATACCTGCTGAAGATGCTGTTAAATATCTTAAGGAATCAATCGTTAAGTCATATGGAAAAAAAGGACAGAAGATTCTTGATATGAACTTTGCTGCTGTTGACAAAGGTCAGACTGACTTTGCTAAAGTTGAAGTTCCAGCATCATGGAAAGACGCTGTAGAAACTGCAATAAAAGAAAACGAATATGAAGTTCCAGAATTTATAAAGAACGTTCTTATCCCTATGAATGCTCAGCAAGGAGACAAGCTGCCTGTTTCAACTTTCCTTGGAAGAGAAGACGGAGCATTCCCTCATGGAACTGCTGCATACGAGAAGCGTGGTATAGCTGTGAATGTTCCTGAGTGGAATTCAGAAAACTGTATCCAGTGTAACCAGTGTGCATATGTATGTCCTCATGCTGCAATAAGACCATTCCTTATGACAGATCAAGAAAAAACTGTTGTAGGTGATATAACAACACTTCCAGCAATGGGCAAGGGTCTTGAAGGACTTCAGTACAAGATTCAGGTTACTCCACTTGACTGTACAGGATGTGGAAACTGTGCTGACATCTGTCCAGGTAAAAAAGGTGCTAAAGCGCTTGAAATGAAGCCACTTGACAGCCAGATGAAAGAGCAGGAAAACTACAATGCATTAAATTCAAAAGTTGGATACAAAGGCGATCTTATGGATGCCAAATCTATAAAAGGAAGCCAGTTCGTTCAGCCACTTCTTGAGTTCTCAGGAGCTTGTGCAGGATGTGGAGAAACACCATACGCAAGACTTGTAACTCAGCTGTTTGGAGACAGAATGGTTATAGCTAACGCAACAGGTTGTTCTTCAATCTGGGGTGGATCAGCTCCTTCAACTCCATATACAAAGAATGCTGAAGGCAAAGGACCAGCTTGGGCTAACTCACTGTTCGAGGATAATGCTGAATACGGATATGGTATGGCGGTTGCTATAAAAGCAATGAGAGAAAGAATAAAAACAGTTTCTGCTAAAATGCAGGAAATGAATGTTTCTGATGAAGTAAAATCAGCTCTTAATGCTTGGGTATCTTCTATGGAAGATGCTGATGCAAGTAAGGTTGCTTCTGCAAAACTACTTGAAGTACTTCCTTCAGTTGATGGTGAAGCAAAAGAACTTGCTCAGGAAATACTTGACAAGAAAGATTACCTTGTTAAAAAATCAGTTTGGATATTCGGTGGAGATGGTTGGGCGTATGATATCGGATACGGTGGACTTGATCACGTAATCGCTTCAGGTGAAAATGTAAACATACTTGTATTTGACACTGAGGTATATTCAAATACTGGAGGTCAGTCTTCAAAAGCAACTCCAACTGGAGCTGTTGCTAAATTTGCTGCATCTGGTAAAAAAGTTAAGAAGAAAGACCTTGGAATGATAGCTACAACTTATGGCTACGTATACGTTGCTCAGGTTGGTATGGGCGCAGACAAGAACCAGCTTCAAAAAGCACTTCTTGAGGCTGAGAAGTATGACGGACCATCACTTATCATTGCTTATGCTCCATGTATAAACCATGGACTTAAAGAAGGAATGGGAAGAACTCAGGCTAATACTAAACAAGCTGTTGAGGCTGGATACTGGCATCTATACAGATTCAATCCTGAGCTTAAGAAAGAAGGAAAGAATCCATTCACTCTTGATTCAAAAGAGCCAACTGCAAGCTTCAGAGAATTCCTTGATAAGCAGGTTAGATATACTTCACTTAAAACAGCATTCCCTGAAATCGCAGATGAACTATTTGCAAGTGCAGAAGAAGCTGCAAAAGAAAGATACGAAACTTATAAAGCTATGGCTGAAAGATAGACTATAAACAATAAATAATTCAAACACAACCATCCAAGAGACACTTATTTTTAATAGGTGTCTCTTGGTGTTTTTTTATAAATTTAATTGAATCCTGACCTTAAAGGGTATTAATATAAAATAACCAGCCTATTGATTTCAGGAGTAATCATATGAAAAAAGACGAATATATTTATACAGTTTTTCAAGAAGATGATGATAATGCTGAAAGGTTCAAGATAATGTATTATGTAATATTCATAATAACCTTATTCAGTATATTTTTCTCGCCAGTAGCCGTTAAGGGATATTCTATGGAAGATACATTGAGGAACCAGCAGCCTCTGATCGTATACAATTTCGTATTCAGCTACCATTACAACGATATACTGGTAGTGTATGCAGGTAATAATATCCCAGGGGAAAAGTATATAATAAAGAGAGTGTGCGCACTTCCCGGAGATAAGATAGAAATCAAAAATGGAAAATTTTACAGGAATGACATAAGAATCAGCGAACCATATATCAAAGAGCCTATGAGCAAAAACCAGGTTGTCCCTCCATATATAATGAAGAATAATGAGATTTTCTTAATGGGCGACAACAGAAATCAATCAGGTGATTCAAGAGATTTTGGACCATTTAAAACAGATGATGTAAAAGGCAGGGTAATTTGCATCAGTTCTGACAAAGCCGAAAGCCAAGAAAACGTTTGACTTCAATATAAAAGGGTGTTAAAATATTTTTAATAATTGAAATATTAATTGTCCCGATTATCGCGACATCACAGGAGCGAATTTTAGTAGAGCTTTAACTGCTTATTAAGATTCGCTTATTTGTTAGTGCAACTACATAAAGGAGGAACCGATGAAAAATGTAATAATTACAGGTGAAAACCTGACAATACATGATTTAATCAAAGTGAGCAGAGAGTATGCTCATGTAGAACTCTCTGAAATCGCAAAAACCAGGATACTTGAATCAAGAAAAATAGTAGATGACCTTGTTGAAAACGAAAAGGTTGTTTATGGAATAACAACCGGATTCGGTAAATTCAGCAATGTCTCTATTACTAAAGATGAATCCAAAATACTTCAGAGGAATCTAATAATAACGCATGCCGTAGGAGCTGGCGAACCTTTTAACACTGAGACAACAAGAGCAATCATTCTTCTTAGAATTAATAACCTTTCAAAAGGATATTCCGGAGTAAAGCTTGAAACTGTCATGACAATGATAGAAATGCTTAACAAAAGAGTCCATCCATTGATACCTCAAAAGGGATCTCTGGGCGCAAGCGGAGATCTTGCTCCTCTTTCACATATGGTGCTTCCAATGATTGGACTTGGCGAAGCTGAATATAATGGAAAATTCATGAATGGCAGCGAGGCGATGGAAAAATCCGGGATACAAATCATTGAGCTCACATCCAAAGAAGGACTGGCACTTATAAACGGAACTCAGGTAATGACTGCAGTTGGTGCGTTGACAGTATACGATGCTATAAATCTAGCGAAAGCGGCCGATATAGCAAATGCACTGGAATTTGAGGCTCATAATGGGGTTGTTGATGCTCTTCAGGCGAGATGTCATGCAGTAAGGCCTCATAAGGGGCAGATTAGTACCGCAGCAACTTTGCTTCAGATACTAGAAGGAAGCAGAAATGTATCAAGGCAGGGCGAAGTGAGAGTACAGGATGCATATACGCTAAGGTGTTCACCACAGGTACATGGTGCCAGCAAAGATGCAATAAACTATGTAAAAGAAAAAGTTGAAATAGAAATGAATTCAGTAACTGATAACCCTATGATTTTTCCTGACACCAAGGAAGGCATCTCTGCAGGTAATTTTCATGGACAGCCTATGGCACTGAGCTTTGATTTTTTAGGTATAGCTATAGCGGAACTTGCAAATATTTCTGAAAGAAGAATAGAGCGATGTGTTAATCCTGCACTTAGCGAACTTCCCGCATTTCTGGTTGATAAAGGAGGGTTGAACTCTGGATTCATGATTGTACAGTACTCTGCTGCATCGCTGGTGTCTGAGAACAAAGTTCTTGCCCACCCGGCAAGTGTTGACAGCATACCATCTTCTGCAAATCAGGAAGACCATGTAAGCATGGGCACTATTTCGGCAAGAAAGGCGCGTGAGATTCTCAATAACTCAAGAAGAGTTGTTTCAATGGAGTTGATGTGTGCATGTCAGGCAATAGATATGAGAGGAAACAAAGGCATGGGAAAAGGAACACAGGCAGCTTATGATACAATAAGAAGCCTCGTACCTGTCCTTCATGAAGACAGACCCCTTTATGAAGATATAAACAAGTGCGAATCTGTTCTCATAGATGGTTCTCTTATAAGGAATGTTGAGGAAGCAGCAGGAGAGCTCACTGTATAAAAAGAATATTTAAGAACATACCCTGGAAATACAGAATTTACAGCGTAGCAGTTTAAACTGCTACGCTGTTTCTTTATGCAGCTGTATCCGTATAGCGTTTATCTGAATCTGAAATTTTATCTTTCATCGCTATCTTCAATAGAACAGGAGTAATCAAAGTAGTAATTATTACAACCGCAACCACTGAAGGGAAAAGTGTATTATCCAAAAGCCCCGCACTTGATCCTTTCTGTGCGACTATAAGAGCTACCTCTCCTCGCGAAACCATTCCTATTCCAACAGCTAAAGCTTCTATTTTTGGAAATCGGAATACTCTTGCTGCAATTCCACATCCAGCCATTTTTGAGATAACAGCAACCAGAAGCAGAACAGCCGTAAAAACATACATTCTTGGAGTGAAACCTGCTAGTTCGGTTTTTATGCCAATACTTGCAAAGAAAATAGGGGAAAATATCATGTATGATGTTATATTAATCTTCTTAACGATATATTCCTTAAATCCGAAATTACAAAGCATTATTCCGGCAAAGTAAGCTCCTGTAATATCTGCTATACCAAAAAAATGCTCAGAACAATATGAAAGTATCAGACACATTGAAAGCCCATATATGGCAATTCTTCGTTTCTCGCCGACAGATTTGTAAGTTATCTTGAATATCTTATTCGAAATCAGCCACACAACTGAAAGAAAAACAAAATATGCTGCTATTTTTATAAATACTGAACCTGAATCAGAACCTGCTTTAGTAAAGCTGGTTATACAAGTCAGTATTATTATACCAATTATGTCATCAAGAATTGCAGCTCCCAAAATAGTAGTTCCAATCTTTCCTTTAAGCTTTCCCATTTCTCTTAGCGTTTCAACCGTTATCGATACTGATGTAGCAGTAAGTACTACACCAATAAATATAGCTTTCAGGAATTCTAATTTATTTCCTGGCGTGATACCAAAAAAATATCTGTACACTAAAAAACCTCCGATAAGAGGCATTATTACTCCCATAATTGCTACAAATACGGATGCCGTGCCATTCTTTTTAACATCTTCGATATCAGTATCCAAGCCTGCAAGGAACATTAACAGAATCACGCCGATTTCTGCAGTCTGTTCAATAAATAGGCTACTTTCAACCATCTTAAATCCAGACGGCCCCAAAAGTATACCGGCTGTAAGTGCTCCTACTACCGCCGGCATCTGTACTTTCCTTGATGCTATGCCCAATACTTTTGTAGAAAGCAATATGATAGCAAGCACCAGAATAAATTCATAATTCACAAATACACACCCTTTCTATGATGATCAACCATCATTATACTATATAAAATAATTAAAGCAAGAGTAAAAACCTTTTTAATTTTTAAATATAGAATACAGTGTTACCAGTATTTTCATTGTTAAAAATTAATTTTTTAAATATTTATCCGATTTCAGATAAATACATGAAATAATATATTTTGTTCATATTGAAATTAATTTAGATTTGCATATAATCCATATATCCTTTATAATTAAACCTGAATTATTCATATCTTTTTTATATAGGTGCGGAACACCGCACAATATAACAATTATAGCCATTTAGTCTTGTCACTTCATAAGTGATAAAATTTATTTTATATTTTAATCAAAAGCATAGAAAAAGAACCTTAATCTTGTTATTATAGTTAGTGACCAAACAAACAAAAATATCAAGAGGAAGGTTCCCTATGAATAGTTTAAACGATAAGGCACTAAATTTCAATAACAGAATCAAATTTAATTTCAATGGAGGCGATCTTACATCAGATTCCGGACTAATTTTACTACGCGAATTTGATGAAAAACTAGGATTTTCTTCACTTATAAAGAACTCTTTTAAAACAACTGATACAGCAAAATACAGATTTCATTGTGATGCAGACAATCTGCTTCAAAAGATGTATATGTCTATCGCCTCATATTTTGCTGATTCTACTTCTGATGAATTGAGGCTGGATCCACTGTTTAATCATATCTTTGCTAAGAAATTAGCATCACAACCAACCTTGTCAAGATTCTTTTCCAGAATGGATAAAAATACGATTAAACAATTGGATGAGATCAACATGAATATGAGAAAAAGAATATATTCAGTCGAAAAACCAAAGCACATTCTACTTGATGTTGATTCAACAAATTTTAAAACATTTGGCAAACAGGAAGAATCCAGTTTCAATTTTCATTACAAATCCAATGGATATCATCCTCTTTTAGCTTTTGATGGCCTTACTGGGGATTTATTGAAAGCGGAGCTTCGCCCAGGTTCAATATATACATCAAATGGAATCGAACAATTCATAAGACCGCTCATAAAAGAGTTCAGTGAGCTTGAGCCGGATACCCACCTATCACTAAGGGGCGATAGCGGATTTGCAAAACCAAAATTATATGAACTTCTTGAAGAAAATTCAGTTTCTTATGCAATAAGACTTAAAGCAAATGCAAGTCTATATAGTCTTGCTGCTGGCGCAGTCCAGGAACTAACTGATATTTGTACATCTAATATTCTTGATTACAAGGTTGTTTATGATGAATTTTACTACCAAGCTAACAGCTGGGATGTTCCCCGCAGGGTTGTAGTGAAAGTTGAAAAACCTTCCAATCAGATGGTATTCATTCACTCGTTTATTGTAACAAACATGGAACTTTCTCCAATGCAAGTACTTATGTTTTACTGCAACCGCGGTAAAATGGAGAACTACATCAAAGAATTTAAAAATGGATTCAGATTTGATCGAATGAGTAGCAATAGCTTTCTTACCAATCAAAATAAACTACAGATACATGTCATCACTTATAATCTGTTTAACTGGTTTCGAAGACTTGTTTTAAGCAAAGAATTCAGGAAACTTCAAATAGATACAATACGTATTAAAATGTTCAAAGTTGCTGCCAAAGTGGTTAGAGGCGGCGGTTATATAAAATTCAAACTCTGCAGTTATTTTCAATACAAGAAAGAATTTATGCAGACTTTGGATAATATTTATGCTTTAAATCCAAAATTGGAATAAAGCTAATGTACCTTGACAGCTAAAATTTGGATTTTCAAAAACCAAGGGAGAAGTGTATCCATTTTTAGGAATTAAGCTACGCTTTTTATACAAAATCCGAAAGATTAGTTGTTTGATGTTAATTTGATGATTTAAAAAGAAATTTTGAATCATCATGAATAATTCAGGTTAAAAAATATGAATATTGATTGGAGAACTTATGGATAATAAATCAGATATAAATACACAATTCCTTCCTCTTACAAAAAAAGAAGCCCTGGCAAGGGGATGGGAACAAGTTGACTTTGTTCTTGTAACCGGAGATGCCTATGTAGACCATCCAAGCTTTGGAACTGCATTGATTGGAAGAATATTGGAAAAGGAAGGTTTTTCCGTAGGAATAATATCTCAGCCAGACTGGAGACAGGAACGGAGCATACAGATTTACGGTGAACCAAGACTTGCTTTTTTAGTCGGAAGCGGGAACATCGATTCTATGGTTAATAATTATACTGCTTCAAAAAGACCTCGCAGAACAGATGAATATTCTCCAGGAGGCAAGTCTGGATTCAGGCCTGACAGAGCGCTCTCAGTGTACGTTGATATGGTAAAAAAATCTTATCCGAATACACCAGTTGTAATTGGAGGCATAGAAGCAAGCCTGAGGCGTTTTGCGCACTATGACTATTGGAGCGACATTATAATGCCCTCAATACTTGTAGATACTCAGGCCGACATGCTTTTATATGGAATGTCCGAAACTCAGATTAAGACATTGGCACATGGTCTGGCAAAAGGTTGGCCGATACACAAAATCAAGGATATCCCAGGAACCTGTTATATGAGCAGAAGTCTGCCCAAGGGGAATAAATATACTCTTATCTCAAGCTTTGAAGAGGTATCAACTGAAAAGATTAAATTTGCCGAGGCGTTCCAAATTCAGAGCAGAGAGCAGAATCCTTTTATCGGAAGCACCCTTGTTCAAAAACATGGAGACTTGTATTTAGTACAGCTACCTCCGGCAAAACCGCTTTCTCAATCAGAGATGGATGAACTTTACAGACTGCCATTCACCAGAACCTACCACCCAAGATATAAGAATGCCGGGGGAGTTCCTGCCCTTCAGGAAGTAGAGTTCAGTGTTACCGATCACAGAGGATGTTTTGGCGGATGTTCTTTCTGCGCAATAAGCTTTCATCAAGGCAGAATAATTCAGAACAGGAGCGAGACATCGGTTTTGGATGAAATACGCTTAATGACTCATCAGCCAGGCTTCAAAGGCTATATACATGATATTGGCGGACCTACAGCTAATTTCAGAAATGTCGCATGCAAGAAGCAGCTTACCTCAGGAGCCTGCAAGGAAAAACAATGTCTCGATCCAATAATGTGTCCAAGTCTTGAGATTGATCATAGTGCATATTTAAGCATATTGAGAAAGGCAAGAAAGATTGACAGAGTAAAAAAAGTCTTTATCCGCTCGGGTATAAGATTCGACTACCTTATGGCAGACAGGAATACACCGTTTCTTGAAGAGCTATGTAAGTTTCATGTCAGCGGGCAGCTGAAAGTGGCACCTGAGCATGTTTCTCCAAATGCGCTTAAATATATGGGGAAACCCAACAGGAAAGTATACGATGATTTTGTAGATAAGTACAAAAAAACTAATGAAAAACTTGGCAAAAAACAATATCTTGTGCCTTATTTTATTTCAAGTCATCCTGGATGCACCTTGAAAGATGCCATAATGCTGGCAGAATACACAAGAGACATGGGATATAATCCAGAACAAGTTCAGGATTTCATTCCTACTCCAGGAAGCCTTTCAACTGCAATGTATCATTCTGAAATTGACCCAAGAACACTAAAACCTGTTTATGTAGCAAAAACACCAAAAGAAAAGTCACTTCAAAGGGCTTTGCTGCAGTACAGAAATCCCCGAAATTACGAGCTTGTTTATGAAGCCCTTAAAATGTCCGGCCGTGAAGATTTAATAGGATATGGACCAAAAGCTCTTATAAGGCCTAAAACTAATTCAGTAAAAAAGCCGCATTCAGGTATGAAAAACAGAAATAAAAAAACAAATAGATAATTAAGAAGCAGCCTGTCTCAATAAAATAACAGGCTGCTTTACTTGTATCAGAATTACATATTTACATTTCGACGCTTCTCGCCGCAGGCTTTCTTTTTTGTTAAAGCTCGATTTTTATTCATTCTTCTTTTAATTCTCTTTGTATAGTAATTTCTGTTTACATATAAGTATATAACAAACATAGCAACTCCAAATAAAGACGCCGCTTTTATGACAAAGACGACGACTATCATAAATAAAGATTTTTCCTTATCAGCTGTATCATCGGAATAATTATCTGACGTCTCGTGATATATCTCATATTCTCCTAATGACTCATACATCATGTCAGATTCTGAATTCAAAGCAAAAGTAAGTGTTATTGCAGAATTTTTCTGTAAGTCACCATCAGATGACATATTTATACTTATATCTGATGTTGAATAGTTCTTATGTAAAAGAAAAGTAAAAGGCTTAAAATCAGAAAGATCCTCAGGATTTAAACGAGATTTGAGCTCCATATTTACAAAATCATTATTTATTGAAACTTCTTCAAATTGGGTGAATCCGTATTCGAACAGATTTCGTGTATCTTTATAATTACTGTTTCCGCTTTGATTTTTCAGCAATACGACTATAAGCTCTCTGCCATTCGACTCTGCAACAGTAACAAGAGTATTCAATGCTTGTTCAGTATAACCTGTTTTCCCACCTTTAGCCTTTTCATAGAACATATCAGTTTCTTTAAGCATTTTATGCGTGCACCACAGATATCTGCTTTCTGCCTGCTTGTTAGTAGGAGGTATTTCATATTTGGATGATCCAAAAATTTCTCTGAATTCACTGTTCTTGAGCGCATCCTTAGTTATTACAGCCATATCATAAGCGGTGGTGACATGGTTTTGATCATGAAGTCCATTGGGGTTAACAAAGTTTGAATTCTTTGCACCAGCTTCTTCAGCTCTTTTATTCATAAGGCTTGCAAACTCCTGCGTACTACCGCTTACATGCTCTGCAATTCCGTTGCAGGCTTCATTTGCAGAAGAAAGCATGGCTCCGTACAAAGCATCTTTGAAGTTAATCTCTTCTCCTTCATCAAGCGCTATATGTGCAGAATCTCTAGGAATGCTGAAAACTGCATTGTTACTCATAGTTATCATATCTTCCGTTTTACCACTTTCGAGTCCAACCAACACAGTGAGGATCTTAGTTATAGAAGCTGGAAAAAGGGGGTCATCCATGTTTTTTTCATATAAGATTTGTCCTGTTTTTGCATCCATAAGTATGCCCGCTTCAGCACTGATTTCGGGGCAGGGGACACCTTCAGCATAACTTAGCTTCGGGATAAAAATACTTGCTGTTAATAAAATTGCACATATGATTTTTTTTAACATATATATTCCTGTCTTTTATACTTAATATAGATTAACTATATTATTGTACAATATCTGACGTAAATCTTCAATAAGTACAGCACAAATCACTTATAATTTTCAAAATTCATCCATTTATATATTACTCCCTCTTTTTTTGGGTAAAATCTTATAATCTCACTCATTATTAGTTTTCAGACAAATGAATTATTTGAATCACAATCAAGGCTATTTCTTTCAAAGTATAATATTAAAATCTGAGTTCCGACTTGCAAATTGCATTCTAATATGTCGAATCACTTTAAAATCAATGGTTTCAGAAAAATTCAGCCCTTCACAACTATTCGCTAAACGTACATTTTGCGAATAGTTGTGAAAACTCCAAAAAACCGCTATATAACGCACGTTTTTGCGCTATCATGCATTGGGTCATAACGCTCACCAAAATCGATATATGACCGGTTATTTTACCGCTAATTTATAAGGGGTGGTAATTTCATATACTTCCTGAAATTATATTTGAAATTATACAATTTTGTGATATAATTGTATTACGTAATAATTACAACGTATTTTTAAGTATTACACAAGGAGGAAAAATGTCAGTTACAGAAACAGAGCTTAAAGTTAGAAGTCTAAGAATAGATGAGAATACATTTGAAAAATTTAAGAACATAGCTGTTCAGGAATTTGGAAACCAGGGGCAGTGCCTTTCAGCGCTTGTAAATCTTTATGAAACCGAAAAGAGCAAAGGCTTATTATCAGATCGAAAAACAGAGATAGAAAGTTTTCAACTACACATTAACAAGCTTAATGAGCTCTTCCTTTCATCATTGAGTATTAACCAAGACACCGAAGAGAGAGTGAAATCACATTTTGAAAAACTTTTACAGTCAAAGGACAGCATAATTGCAGACCTCCAGGAAAGATTAAAAACTGCACTAGCCTCAGCCACAGAGTCATCAGAAAATCTCAATGCACTCAAGAATCATCTGAAAGAAAAAGACGAGAGGATAAAAAAACTTGAAAACGATTCAGAAAAAGCTGAACTTCTATATGCTGCAAATATCGAAGAGAAAAATGTACTTTGCAGAGCTCTTGAAGATTCGTGCAATGAAAAATCATCAAGTATTCTAAGCCTCAAAAACGAGATAGAAATACTCGCAGAAAAGCTGGAAAAGTTCAAAGTATTTGAATCGGAAAACAGTAAATTAAGAGAAGAGATAGAAAAATCAAAGTCTATAATTTCAAATCTTGAAAATAATGTCAACACCATTAAAAAACATAATCAATATGAACTTGAAAAAGTAATTTTGAACATGGAAAAAGAGAAACAAGATGCATTTGCAGAAATGAATCTGAAACACAATGAGTACATCAGAGAATACATTTTCAGAATCGATGATTTGAATTCAAGATATAATAACGATGTTAGCTTTATGAACACACAAATTCAAAATCTTGCATCTGAAAAGAATAGACTTGAACTGGAAAATGAAAAAATGAAATTTGAAATAGAAAAGCTGAATTTCAAAATATAAATATAACCTTAAATAAATAATTTTTTATATATAAAAAAACCTTGGAATCAGGTTAGAATCCAAGGTTTTTTCAATTGGTGGAAATGAGGGGAGTCGAACCCCTGTCCGAAATCCATTCACCATAAGCTTTTACGATTATAGTTGATAAATTAGTTTTCGCTATGCTACAGTAGTATCAACTCTACTTTAGCAAGTATAACCCGAGTTGTTCAATTTGAAGTCCGGATACCCGACAAATCGTTCCCTGCATTCTGACGTTCAGTACTAATCGGCAGGAGGACTAGTATGAACGAGCGGCAATTAAGCTGCTATTGCGTAATTTTCGTTTGCGTTTGTTTTTAGTTTCCACTAGATTTACGTGATAGAGGAGTCACACGAATCGCTACTCATAACTTCAAGACCCCGTCGAAACCATTACATTCCCAAGATCTATATAATTTATTATATCACTAATATCTATATTTATCAATATATTTTGGATTATAACATAAAGATTACAATGAAAGACTTCCTCAAACATAAGATAATATTAAAATATTAACATAATACTTATCTATTGTGGATTTATGACGAAATAATGAATAGAATGATTAAATTTTTTAGGAGGAAATATGAAAAAAATACTTGACTTGATTTTTCGAGCAATACTTTCAGTTGTATGGCTGTTTTTTTTAATTATAGCTTTTAGAGCAAGACAGAACTTAGAAGACATAAAGCTTGCAAACATGGCAATTTCCCTGGGTATAGCTTCCGTAATCCTTGGAACTCTAAAACTCTTTAGAACAGATTTATTTAAAATACAGATCACAAAGTCCATGAGAGAATTGGCCTCAGGAAACTTGGCAAAAAAAGTTACCGGATCCGGAGAATATGCAGCTGTTGCTGATACGGTAACGGTTATAAACAGAAATACAAAGAAAATACTGTCAGAAACCTGCGAGATGGCCCAAAGGATAACAACCCTTAGTGATAATCTTAACGAAACTATAAAACAAGAAGAAATCAATACAAACCAGATCGCTATGTCTGTTTACGAAATGGCTCAGGGAGCCAATGAACAGTTGGAATCGACCATAAGAATCAGAGATAATATGGATATGATACTCTCAAATTCACAGAATATAAATGATAACTCAGACGGTACATTGGAACTTGCCAGAGAGATGAGCGATGTTGTAGAAAAAAACACTGAGGTTTTTGGTTACGTTATTGATAAGTTGAGACATAATGCCCAGTCTAACGAAAGAATTCTACATAGAATCGAAGATTTGCAGCTGGAAGCCAAGAGAATAAATGAAATTACCAATGCAGTGACAGAAATCAGTGATAAGACGAATATACTTTCACTTAATGCATCTATTGAAGCTGCCAGAGCGGGAGAGCATGGCAGAGGATTTGCCGTTGTGGCCGATGAAGTACGAAACCTTGCACAGCAATCCGCTGAACAAGCAAAACAAATAAAAGTTATAATTGACTCTATCAATATATCCATAAAAGAAATTGCAGAAGACAGTAAAAACAGCTTTTCCAACATTCAAAACGACATTGAATATGCAGATAGTTCAAAGAAAAGCAGCGAAGCAATGATCGAGGCATCGCACAGAACCTATGAATCTATTGAAAAAATAAAGAATGACTCCAGTAATACTTATGAAATAGTAAACTCGACTACATCCTTGTTTGACCAGATAACAGAAACTACAAGAAAATCCGCTGCCTCTTCCGAGCAAATTTCTGCAGCGACGCAAGAACAGGCTGCCAGCATGACCAATTCACTGGAAATAGTCAAAGGACTTGCAAGCATGGCTGCTAAATCCGAAAGAGATATCAAAGACTATATCAGCAAAATAAAAATTACAGATAAAATGAAAAGTGACATAAATTCTGCATTCTCCGTACTGGAGGAAATATCCAAAGATCTTAACTCAGGAAATTCAGATATCAGAAACTATTCCAGCAAGCTGAAATCTTACAAGACCAGAGAAAAAACCATAGAATATATCGGTATCCTTGATATCAAGGGAGAAATGGTAAGCGCCGCAGACCCTATAGACAAAAGCAACAACATGTATAACCACAGACCATATTTTATGGAGTCAATAAAAGGAAAAAAATTCCAGTCTGAGCCATACATATCCAATGTAACCTTTGGATATTGTACAGCTATTTCCATACCTTACAGAAAACCAAATGGGGAAATTGTAGGTGTAATAATGGCTGACATAAATATTGAAAGCTAAAAATAATATAAATTATGATAGACCGGTGGTGCAGAAAGCCTGCATGACCGGTTTTTGCACCATAAAAATCTAAATTGTATACAAATAAAATATGACGGAAATTCAAAGTACATTTCCCATATTATAAATTTTGAATTTTTGTGTTATTATTCTAATATAGAACATACCATTTAGATTTGTTCTAATAATTTGAATTTCCAGAGAGGAGCTACAAAGTGTTTCCAATTCAAAATGAACATAAAATTATCATGAATTCAACTACTTCTGCCATACGACAAAATCCATCAGCATCTGAATGTTTTTCAGACATCCTTTCTGAAAAATCAAGTATCTCAGAATACATGGATTCTATTTTTCAAAAGGCATCAGCACAATATGATGTGCCTGCAAATTTACTGAAAGCTGTTGCAAAAGCGGAGTCAAACTTCAATCCTAAAGCGGTTTCCGGTTCCGGTGCTGCCGGAGTCATGCAACTCATGCCAAAAACTGCCGAGTATCTTGGCGTAAAAGATATATTTGATGCTGAACAAAATATTATGGGCGGTGCAAAATATCTGAGTGAATTGATAAAAAAATACGACGGAAATACCGCACTTGCACTGGCAGCATATAATGCAGGAAGTGGTAATGTCGCAAAGTACGGAGGAATACCACCTTTCAATGAAACAAAAAATTACATCAGTAAAGTAATGTCATATACTAAAGAGGGAATGGATACATCTTATTTCTCTGCTACAAATAGCTCTTCAGATATTTCAAATAAAACAGCGGAGAATATTTACAATTTCAATGATTTTTCCAATGAAAATTATTTACTTTTCATTGAAAATCTAAAGTTGGAAATGAGCAATGCTTTGCATAAGGATTATTCAAATGAATTACTCGTGAGCAGAGTTAAGATAAATTACTTATAATTTACAATTCAAATAACTACTTCTTTCAGACCCGAAAGTGAAAAAGACATGCAGAATTTCTTTGATCTGCTGGCAGATTCGTTTGATGTTAATGGGACCTGGTTTCAACTGGCTATATGTATCAAAAACAGTGGTATAATGATAGGAGATATTGGAATTCATTTTCTCAACGATGGATTTCAGACTGAAATAGGATATACGATCTGTCCTGAATATCAGAAAAACGGATACGCTTTAGAAGCTGTACACTCTGTGCTAAATTACATTTTCACAAAACTTGATAAACATAGGATGACTGTGTTTATGCTATTCTTCGAGAAGAATGGATTTAAATTAACGAAAATACAGTCAACTGATATTTTGAAAATTTCACGAGGAGGAAAATTATGAATATAGTTTATGAAAAAATTACAACTAAAAATCTAAACGATTCAATTAAATCTTTAGAAGATAATTTGAAAAAGCACGGTTTCGGTATATTGTGGCAACTTAATTTCAAGGAAAAGCTTGAAGAAAAGGGATTAGAATTCAAGGATGATTTTGTTATACTTGAGGTATGTAACCCAAAACAGGCAAAAGAAGTATTGGAAGAAAATATTCATATAGGCTATGTACTACCTTGTAAAATGGTAGTAAGAAGTGAGAATAATAAGACATATATAGGAATGACAAGTCCGGAAATTTTAATAGGATTATTTGAAAGTCCAGAATTAAAAGAAATTGCAAAAAAAGTTGAAGAATCACTTCGAAATTCTATTGAAGCTTCAATTTGAAAGACGGACCGATAAACATAAATCAAAATTATGTTTTCATAAACATCCACATAAAATGGATTTTTGTTTTCTCAAAATAAAAGCGGACCAGTTTGATTTGACAGATGTCACTTCATGTATGGTCCGTTTTCTTGAGCTTACATATATCCACTTATTCTTCCTTAAATTTTAACTTTTTTGCACTGCATAAATTTTCTTCTTTTTTTGCTGTTCTTCCGCATTTCCTGCAAACGAATTTAGCATCTGAAACAAGTTTGATATATTCTTTTATGTCTTTATCCAAAATATCATCCTTTACAAGTTTACATAATTTTTTCGACATGGCCTTCTCCTTTTACTTTTTGCTGTAACTTGAATCATATATAAGTTTATTACCCCAAAAAGCCGGATAATATTTATTTCTTTTCTAATATGCTGATATAAATCCAAATAAGGACCCCAAAATAAGGAGTCCTTATGAATAATTCTATTTTACTACGATGTTGAATATCTTCCCATTTACAAATATTTCTTTTACTATTGTCTTTCCTTCCATGAATGACATGAGCTTCTCATCTTTTCTCAAAACTTCTTTTGCCGTTTCTATGTCTGCGTCTCTGGATATCAGTATAGTACCTCTAACTTTTCCATTGAATTGTACGGGCATCTCAATCTCGCTGTCAATAGTAAGATCTTCATTCCACGCCGGCCATGCAGTCTGATTAAGCATTCCGTCAAAACCCTGGACTTCCCATATTTCTTCAGTAATATGAGGAGTAACTGGATAAAGAAGAGTTACGAAATCTCTAAGCTCATCTTTTGTTATATATCCGCTTGCATTAAAATCGTTTATAGCTGACATCATAGCCGCAATTGCCGTGTTGAATTTCATTGCTTCCAGGTCCTGAGATACTTTCTTTATTGTCTTATGCATAAGTGATGTATGATTCTTTGAGTAACCCGGCTCATCACTGACCATATCCTGAAGCTTCCATACTCTGTCGAGGAACCTCTTGCATCCTTTAACGCTTGAATCTGACCATATAGCTGGTTTTTCATATTCACCAATGAACATAACATAGGCTCTTAGTGTATCCGCTCCATAGGCATCAATTATATCATTTGGATTAATTACATTTCCTCTTGATTTTGACATTTTCTCACCGTCTCCACCAAGGACAAGTCCCTGGGCAGTCCTTTTTGCATAAGGCTCCTTATAAGGTACAGCTCCAATGTCATAGAGGAATCTATGCCAGAATCTTGAGTAGATAAGATGACGGGTAACGTGCTCCATCCCGCCGTTATACCAGTCAACCGGCCCCCAGTACTCCAGATTTTCCTTCGATGCAAGCTCATTCTCATTTGAAGGATCCATATATCTAAGGAAATACCATGAAGACCCAGCCCACTGAGGCATGGTATCCGTTTCTCTTTTTGCATCAGCATTACAGCATGGGCATTTCACATTAACCCATTCAGGGATGTTAGCAAGCGGTGATTCTCCAGTTTCTGTAGGCTTGAAATTCTCAACAACAGGAAGTGTCAGAGGAAGCTCTTCTTCTGGTACAGGAACCATTCCGCACTTTTCACAGTGAATTATAGGAATTGGCTCTCCCCAGTATCTCTGTCTGTTGAAGGCCCAGTCTTTCATCTTATAGTTGACCTTCTTGCAGCCAAGATTATTATCACTAAGATACTGAATCATTTTTTCAATTGCTTCCTTAACCTGCATTCCGTTCACTATAGGAGAGTTCACCATTACTCCATTTGCAATATCAGTATAAGCCTCTTCCTCTATGTTTCCGCCACTTATTACCTCAATTATAGGAATATCGAATTTTTTTGCAAATTCCCAGTCTCTCTTGTCGTGAGCTGGAACCGCCATAATCGCTCCAGTTCCATAACCCATCATTACATAATCAGAAATCCACACTGGTATTTCTTCTCCGGAAACAGGGTTTATGGCCTTTATCCCTTTAAGCTCCACACCGGACTTGTCCTTAGCAAGCTGAACTCTTTCAAATTCTGTTTTCTTTTTGGCTTCGTTCTTATAATTCTCAACCTCGTCCATATTGCTTATTTCCGAAGAAAGAGTATCTATAAGAGGGTGTTCAGGAGCTATTACCATAAATGTTGCTCCATATATAGTATCTGCTCTTGTAGTGAATACTTCAAGGTTAATGTCATGGTTCTTTATATTGAATTTGATTTCTGCACCATAAGACCTTCCGATCCAGTTTTCCTGCTCAAGCTTTATTCTTGGAAGAAAATCAAGATTTTCGAGCTCATCAAGAAGCTTGTCAGCATATTCTCTTATTCTAAGGAACCACACATCTTTTTCCATCTGTACAACTTCGCTTCCGCATCTGTCACATACTCCATCCTGGGACTCTTCATTCGCAAGCACTACTTTACAGCTGTTGCAGAAATTCACATATGTTTTGTCCTTAAAGGCAAGATTATGCTTGAAAAGCTGAAGGAAAATCCATTGTGTCCATTTATAATACTTCTCATCAGTTGTATCTACAGTTCTGCTCCAGTCGAAAGAATAACCTGCAGCTTTTAGCTGGCTGGTGAATACCTTGATATTCTCGTCTGTAACTTCGCGTGGATGCTTGCCAGTCTGAATTGCGTAATTCTCAGTAGGTAGTCCAAAAGCATCCCAGCCTATTGGAAAAAGAACATTGTAACCTTCAAGCCTTCGCTTTCGGGAAATAACTTCCAATGATGTATATGCTCTTATATGGCCAACGTGAAGACCCGCACCTGATGGATATGGAAATTCAACAAGATTGTAGTATTTAGGCTTGCTTTTGTCATCTGATGCCTTGAATGTGTCATTCTTTTCCCAGATGTCCTGCCATTTTTTTTCAATGATACTTGGATTATATTCCATGATATAACACTCCCTTTTAAGAAAATTTTTCAATAAAAAAATCCCCATCTCACTATAGAGACGAAGATCGCGGTACCACTCTAATTGACAGTATGAAAACATACTATCCACTCAAAAGTCGCTAACGTGACAATCCGGCAAACACTAATTACTTATCCATTGACATACAAGGGCCAGGTTCGTGATTGCAACTCACAGGCGAGTTCGGGGTTAGTTTTGCCGCATCGCACCAATCTGCAGCTCTCTGAAAAAACTAATGAATCCTAATACTCCTGATCACAGTTTCATTCATAAGATAATACCACGATATTATTTAAAAATCAATATTATTTTCAGTCACATGTGGAAATATATTTAAAAACGATATATAATCATGATATGAACCATTGAAACAGACTGATAAATAATTAAACGAGGTAAACAATGAAATCTGCTTATATTGAAGAACAGATACAAAACCTTCCAGATAAACCTGGAGTATATATAATGAAAGATGAAAACGAAAAAATAATCTATGTCGGAAAGGCAATATCTCTTAAAAAGCGCGTACGGCAGTATTTTAGAGATAATCATTCGGATCCTAAAGTAAAAGCCATGGTCATTAAAATAGCTGAATTTGAATATATAATTACCGACAATGAGCTTGAAGCATTAATTCTTGAAAATAACCTGATTAAAAAGCACAAGCCATATTACAATATACTCCTCAAGGACGATAAGACATATCCTTATATAAAAATCACGCAGGAAGATTATCCACGAATACTGAAGACAAGAAAAATCATAAAGGATGGAGCCCTTTATTTTGGCCCATATACAAATGTTTTTGCTTTAAATTACTACATTGATGCTATAAATGAGATTTTCATGCTCAGAGACTGTAACAGGAATATAGCAAAATCAATTGCAAACAGAGAGAGGCCTTGTCTGAATTACTATATAAAAAAATGCAGTGCTCCATGCAACGCAAAGATAAGCAAAGAGGACTATCGGGAAGAAGTTGAGAACGTTACGCAGATTCTCAAGGGAAATGCCGGGATTATAAAAGACTATCTTAAAGATAAGATGTACAAATGCTCCAGAGATCTGAATTTTGAAGAAGCTGCGAGATATAGAGACAAAATAAATAATCTTGAAAAATTGTATGAAAAGCAAAAAATAGTTTCAAATGATATCGATAAGAACCAGGACTATGTTGTCTACAGCTATGACGATGCAAATGTTGTATTCAGTATACTTTTTGTAAGAAATGGAAAAGTAATGGGTCAGGAAAGCTTCTATTTCGACATAACTCTCGATGTTATTGAAGACATGTACAATTCCTTTCTGATGCAGTATTATTTCGACAAGGATTCTCTCCCCGATGAGATAATTATTGAAAAGGAAATTTCGGACAGGCCTCTCCTCGAAGAATATCTAAGCAACCGAAAGAGTAGAAAAATGCCTATTATTGTTCCTCAGAAAGGCAAAAAGAAAGATATGCTTGAGTTTGCAAAAAAGAATGCACACGAACAGTTCAAAATAAAGAGGATTAAGGAATTGAACAAGAGATCGCATTACGATGTTTCGCTAAAAGAACTCTCTTCGATTCTAAATCTTGGGAAAATTTCCATTATAGAAGCCTACGATATTTCAAACATCCAGGGGACAAGCTCCGTAGGTGTCAAAGTTGTATATAAGAATGGCAGAAAATCTCCAAAAGACTACAGGCGCTACAGGATAAAAACTCTCACTGGCAAGAGCGATGATTACGCCTCTATGAGAGAAGTTCTCGAAAGAAGAATGAAAGATTCTCAGCTCCCAGATTTAATACTTCTGGACGGAGGAAAAGGACATGTGTCGACAATAAAAGTTTTGTTAGCGGAGATGAAAATCAAAGTCCCTGTTTTCGGAATCTATAAAGACGCAAATCATCGCACGCAGGGTCTGTGCAGCGACACGGAAACAATAGATATCGACAGGAAAAGTCATCTGTTTAAATTCCTAACTGAAATACAGGACGAGACGCACAGATTTGCAATAGATTATCACAGAAGTATCAGAAATAGAAATATGATAAAATCTGAACTCGATGAAATTAAAGGTATTGGCGAAAAGAGAAAAACTGCGTTGTTTAACAAATATGGCAGTATAGAAAATCTTAGAAAATCTTCTATAGACGAAATAAGTAGCATTCCTGGATTTAACAGGAAGATTGCTGAAGATATATTAAATTATTTTAAGGAGCATTAATATGAAAAATACAATTTCGATCAGAGAAATGGTTGATGAAATGCAGCTGAATTGTGTAAATGCATCAACACGTGATTACAGAATAGATTCCGGAGATGTCAACAGGCCAGGAATGCAGCTTATTGGGTACTATATGCACTTTGCATCAGACAGGATGCAGATAATAGGCAATGCGGAATTTGCATATCTTGAGACGCTGAGTGACGAACATATGAGAATAAAGCTTGATGAATTCCTTTCTTATGATTTACCTGCAATATGTATAACGAGAGGCCATAAGCCAAATGATATATTCTATGAACTTGTAAAAAAACATGATAAGACACTAATTCTGAGTGATCTTCCTACAACAAAATTCATGAATAAAGTTTCGGAATATGCCAACCACAAGCTCGCTCCTGTCGAAGTAACGCATGGAGTCCTTGTCGATGTTGATGGAGTTGGAATTCTGATAAAAGGCGACAGTGGAATTGGAAAAAGCGAAACAGCTCTTGAACTTATCAAGAGGGGACACAGACTTATATCTGATGATGCTGTCGAGATAAAGCTTCTTGACGACGATCTTCTTGTCGGTCAATCCCCAGAGCTTACAAGATATATGATAGAAATAAGAGGAATAGGTCTGCTGGATATAAAAAGCCTTTATGGTGTTGGCGCCGTAAAGCCTACAAAAACAATCGATCTTGTTGCATACCTTGAGATATGGCAGGAGGGTAAATATTATGACAGGCTGGGAATTGACGATGAACTTGTAGATATTTTGGGCATAAAAATTCCAAAAATCACCATACCTGTAAAACCGGGCAGAAATCTTGCAGTTATACTTGAAATTGCAGCAAGAAACCAGAGACAGAAAGAAATGGGGTATAATGCTGCACAGGAATTCAACGAAAGACTAATAGTAAAACTTACTAAGAACAGCTGAAATAAATATATGACATAATTTGCAATTTTTATTGCAATTTACTCTGTTAATATGAGATAATATTATTATTATAAAATTGCCTTGAAAAACCGCAAATACAAGATTATACACAAGATGCGCTTTTTTATTCTCGGGGGGAAATATATGAACAAAATAATTGTAAAAATTGCAAATCAGGAATATACAATAATCGGAAAAGAAGAGAAAGATTATATACTAAGTCTGGCTTCGCATGTAGATGAACAGATTACCAAAGCTTCTGAAAAAACCCCAAAATCGAATATAGTCACTCCAGTGGTTTTAGCTTCTATAAACATTGCAGACCAGTATTTTAAATCACTTGAAGAAAACAAGAGATTATCAGATATAATCGAGACTCACAATTTTGGGATAATAAATGAAAAAGATAAAAACTCTCAGTCTCTAAGAGAAAAAGATGGTTACATCAAGGATATCGAGAATCAGCTTGCTTCTTTCGAACAAAAAAATAATAATTCTCTGCTTGAGATTGAGCGACTTAATAAAGAAATCATGAATAAAGAAAATGAAATTGAAGACCTTAACATTCTAATCAACAGCTTTCAGAACCATATCTATGAACTTCAGCTGGAGATTAACAATTTAATCGATATAAAATAGTCTCTGTCCAGAGGCTATTTTATATAAAGGAGAATTATGAACAAAAAATTAGAATTGCTGGCACCTGCAGGAAATTTCGAATCTTTGATTGCTGCAATCCAAAACGGAGCTGATGCTGTATATATTTCAGGCATGCGTTTCGGTGCCAGGGCAAATGCTTCAAATTTTGATAACGAAGAGCTAATCCAAGCCGTGAATTATGCTCACGAGCGCAATGTGAAAATATATGTGACAGTGAATATAATCATAAATGATGATGAAATTGAAGACTGTATAAAATATATAGATTTTCTCTATAACTGCGATGTGGATGCTGTAATTGTTCAGGATATTGGTATTGCAGATTTGATCAGCCGATACTTTCCTGATTTTGAAATGCATGCATCGACCCAGATGAGCATATCCAATTCAATTGATGGCTTATTCTATAAAAACATGGGCTTCAGACGTTTGGTAGTCGCCAGAGAGAACTCAATTCAGGAAATTGAAAGCATAAAATCTTCTTCTGATTTGGAAATAGAAGCTTTTGTACATGGGGCATTATGTGTATCATACAGCGGGAAATGTCTCTTCAGCTTTATGCAGGGAGGGAGATCTGGAAACAGAGGAAATTGTGCACAGCCCTGCAGGATGAAATACAGTCTCACTTCTGACAAAGGGATCAAATTGCATGAAAACAAATTTGTCCTAAGCATGAAAGATCTGAGTACAATAACAAATATTAAGCAAATTGCCGGCGGATGTATAGATTCCCTGAAAATAGAAGGAAGAATGAAGAGACCGGAATATGTAGCTACAGTAGTAAGAAATTACAGAAAAGCACTAGATGGAATCTTCAATGATACCGTTTCTGACGAAGAGCTGATTGAACTTGAAAATGAAATCAAATATGTATTCAACAGAGAATATACCAGTGGACATATCCTGAGCTCATTCCCAGGAAAAATGGTAAATCTTGATTCTCCTAAAAACAAAGGGGTGTACCTGGGCAAAATTCTTGATGTAGACTCTAAAAACAAAAGATTGAAAATCAAACTTGATGATGATCTCTCTAAAGGAGACGGTCTTAGCACAGGTGAATTTGTAGGAAGAATAATTCATAAAAAAGAAATAAAGGATCATGCTCCAAAAGGGGAAATCATTGATATTGATTTCATCGGAAATGCAAAAATCGGAGACAGTATTTTTAAAACCTATAATTCAGGCGTTATGAGCGCAGCAAAGGAAAGCTATAAAAAAGAATTCGTTAAAACTCCACTGCAGTTTAGTATAAAAATTAAAAATGCAAGCCATCCTGAAATATGCATACAGGATGACAGGAATAACAAAATATGCTACACCGATACTGAATATTTAATTGAAGAAGCTCTAAACAGGCCTACAGATGAAGAAACCATAATACGACAGATAAGCAAGCTCGAGAGCACGCCGTATTTTTCTGAAACTGTAAATATTGATAAAGATCCAACATCTGTAATACCAGTTTCTGTTCTAAATAAGCTTCGCAGGGAATCTATATCTCTTATAAGTGAACTAAGAAGAAATACAAATAAAAGGCCTTACAGTGATTTGCATTCCATCATAAGAGAAATTTCAGAACCAAAAAAATATTTTTCAGCAAGAAATGACAGTTACGAAGATTCTTTTGTAGACTCCACAATAAGTATTTCAGCAATGTGCCACACAGAAGAACAGATAAAAGCATGCATTGACTGTGGGACTGACCGAATATACCTTTCGGATATCAGCCTCTATAAACAATATGCCCACACTGACTGCAAGAGCGGATTCCACTTTGTCACTCCGGGCATGATGAAGGACAGGGATATAAAAGAGCTCGAATGCTTCATAAAAGAATACTGGCCAAATATAATTACGAGCAGCCTTGGCTATGCAGAACATACTTTGAGATATTACGCTGAAAACAAAATCAGCTCAAGCGTTGGAATTGATTATATGGCTAATTTGAACAATAAATTCTCAGTTAATTTTGCTTTGGGAATATATGGTGGAACCATTGACACGGTTGCTCCAGGGATGGAGTATGTAATAAACCAGCAGTACCTTGACTATACCTTCAATGAAGCAAGCAAATCCACTGTTGAGATTCCTGTTCTGAGTCACCCAATTTTAATGATAACAGAGTACTGCCCATATAAAACCGACGGAGCAAAATGCAAATTTCCAGTATGCATGATTAATGATTCTTTCCTGAACGGTGAAAATAACGAAAACTATATTATAAAAGCTGACAATTTCTGCAAGCTTAATATATACAGTACTCGCGTTTCTGAGCTTCATGTTCAAAGCGTAAGGACATTGATAGAAAAAAATTACAGAAGGTTCAGGCTTGATTTTCTGAACGAGACATATGATCAGGCTGTAAAATATATTAAAAAATACAAATAAATTGATAAAGAGTGATAAAAATGGAAAAGAAAACACTTAATGTACTTGAATACAACGCCATAATAAACCTGCTCGAAGGCTTTGCTTCTACAGAGCTCGGGAAGGAAAAATCAAGGCAAATAGATGTGATTAGCGATCAAGACCAGATAATTCACAGGCTAAAAGAAACAAGTGAAGCTCAGAGTATAATTCTTACAAAGGGAAGTCTTCCTATTTACAGTCTTACAGATATAAGCAGATCTCTGAAGTTGGCCGAAATAGGTTCTACAATTGATATCGGAAGCATACTGAAGGTAGGAGAGGTTCTCAAGACAGCCAGGCTGGTTTCTTCAAAAGCATCTGGAATTGAAAACCTTCATATAATACCCGAACTTGCTTCAAAACTATATCATAACACAGAACTGGAAAATCAGATTTTCACATCCATAATCTCAGATGATGAGATATCAGATAACGCAAGCCCTCAGCTAAAAAAGATAAGAAGAGATATAAAGCTTTCAAAAGAACAGATACGAAACAAGATAAGTTCAATGATAACTTCAAAAGAGAACTCCAAGTATCTGCAGGAATCGATAGTGACAATCAGACAGGACCGTTTTGTTCTACCTGTAAAAATAGAAAATAGATCCAATGTTCCAGGGATTGTTCATGACACATCTGCATCTGGCTCAACACTGTTTATAGAACCAATGGCCATAGTTGAAATGAACAACAACCTCAGAATCCTCATCAACAAAGAACAGGAAGAGATTGAGCGTATAATACAGATTTTTTCCAGTGAAATTGGACTTATATCAGCTGCTATCTCAGATAATATAAGCATACTTTCAGAACTGGATTTTATAATGGCAAAAGGAAAACTTTCAGTAAAAATGAAAGCTATCGAGCCTAAGATAAGCGATAGAATGTTTATGACACTTAAAAATGCGAGACACCCACTGATTGATCCTAAAACTGTCGTACCTCTAAACCTTGAGCTTGGAAATGAATACAATACACTCATAATAACTGGCCCAAATACAGGTGGAAAGACTGTAGCTCTAAAAACTGCAGGGCTTTTATCTCTTATGCTTCAGAGCGGCCTCCATATCCCCTGTGACTACGGAAGCGTCATGTGCATATTCAAGAATATTTTTGCTGACATAGGTGATGAACAGAGCATTGAAAATAGCCTCTCAACGTTTTCATCACATATGACGCACATAGTAAAGATTCTCTCAGAGATGCAAAGTGAAAATCTCATTCTGCTTGATGAACTCGGATCCGGAACTGACCCTGTCGAAGGATCAGCTCTTGCAATTTCGATACTCGAACATATAAGGGAGCACAGAGTCCTTACAATGGCAACTACTCACTATAGCGAGCTTAAGAATTATGCACTCAACCGTCCAGGAGTAGAAAATGCTTCTGTTGAATTTGACATTGAAACCCTCAGTCCGACATACAGGTTGATAACCGGAATTCCAGGAAAATCAAATGCTTTTGAAATCTCTCAAAAACTTGGCCTGAGCAGTAAAATAATCGAATCAGCACGTGCAAGCCTTAGTGTAGAAGAGATTAAGATGGAAGAGCTTCTTGCAAAGATTGAGATAGACAGAAAAATAATTGAAAAAGAGAAAGAATACATTCAGTCTGCATCCATAAAAATCCGAGAAAAAGAAGATGAACTGATTAAAAAAGAAAGTAAAACAAAAGCTGACAGAGAAAAAATCATACTAGAATCAAAGAAAAAGGCATCAAAGATACTGAAGGATGCAAAAGAAGAGAGCGATTCAATCATAAAAGATCTCAATTCAATAAAAGACGACATAGAAAAATACAACGTAAACAAGGAAATCGAAAAAATACGTTCAAAAGTAAAAACCGGACTTGAAAAATTTGGATATACCGAAGATCTTTTAGGGCTTGACGAACTTGAAGGCAAATCACTTCAAGACGTCGAAATCGGACAAACTGTGTTTGTGCCTAGTTTCACTCAGGAAGGAATAATTCTTTCAAAAGATTCAATAAAGAAGGAAGCAGTCGTACAAATCGGGATAATGAAAATCAACATGCCATTTGAGGCTCTCCAGGGAAAGAAGAAATCAAAAAAAATAAAAGAAATAAAAAAGACCGGAGTTGGGAAAATAATGAAAGAAAAGGCTTCATCTATAAAATCTGAGGTTGACGTAAGAGGAATGGATCTTGAAACAGCACGGATTGAAGTAGAGAAATATCTTGATAATGCCTATCTTTCTGGAATACCAAGAGTAACCGTCATACACGGAGTAGGAACCATGGTTCTTAAGACCGGGCTTTCAGAAATGTTCAGAACAATGAACTATATCAAATCATACCGTCCTGGTGCTTATGGAGAGGGCGGAATAGGAGTGACTATTGTAGAATTTAAATAAAAATATGTTAATAGTGAGGTTTAATATGTCAAATAACAATAAGGATTTAATAAGTGTTATACAGAGCGAATTTACAAAATTAAGCAAAGGGCAAAAGATAATAGCACAGTATATTCTTTCAAATTATGACAAAGCAGCTTTCATGACGGCAGCAAAACTCGGAGAAACCGTAGGTGTAAGTGAATCAACGGTAGTAAGATTTGCAAATGCCATAGGTTATGAGGGATATCCTGAGCTTCAGAAATCACTTCAGGAGCTTATCAAAACTAAGCTCACTACTGTACAGAGAGTAGAGATGTCAAAAGAGTACTCAAGTGATTTCACAATACTCAAAAAAGTTTTAAAATCAGACATAGACAATATAAAAGGGACATTAGATGAGATAGACCCTCAGTCCTTTGAAAATGTTATAAACAAGATGATTACAGCCAAAAAAATATATATCGTGGGTTTGAGGAGTTCTGCTACTATAGGTGAATACCTTGGATTCTACCTAAACTTCATACTCGATAATGTCGTGCTTGTAAACTACGGCATCAGCGATGTATTTGAACAAATACTGAAAATAGACAGCGAAGATCTTGTTATAGGAATAAGCTTCCCTAGATACTCAAAAAGAACATTCGAGCTGCTCGAGTATGCAAAAGAACAGGGAGCCAGCGTAGTCGCTATAACAGACAGCAAACTTGCCCCTATATCTACAATAGCAGAAGACATCCTTATAACTCGAAGTAACATGGCTTCGTTTGTCGACTCACTTGTAGCACCTTTCAGCGTTGCAAACGCCCTTATTGTATCTGTCGGCATGAGAAAGAAAGCTGACATAAAAGATTCGTTTGACAAATTAGAGAGAATATGGAAAGAGTACAGGATTTATGATGACAAATAGAAAAAATATTATAATAGCAGTAGACGGTCCGGCAGGAGCTGGTAAAAGCACTGTTGCAAAGAAACTTGCCGAAATGCTGAATTTCCTTTATATCGACACCGGAGCAATGTACAGGGCAATCACGTACAAGATTGTCAAGAAAAAAATCGACATTAATAATGAAAAGGAGTTGAAGAAGCTCCTTGAAGAAACATCGCTGCTCTACGAAGACTCAATTCTGTATCTTGACGGAAGCCCTGTTGGAGATGAAATAAGAAGCGATGAAATTAATGCAAAGGTTTCAGCCGTGTCTGGCATAGACCAAGTAAGAAAATCCATGACAGACCTTCAAAGAATTATAGGTCAGACAACTTCATGCATACTGGATGGAAGAGACATAGGCACAGTAGTGTTTCCTCAGGCAGATATTAAGATATTTCTTATAGCCGATGTCAGCATGAGAGCTAAAAGAAGATATAAAGAAAATCTTTCAAAAGGAATGGATGCCACACTTGACGAAATAGAAAAAAGCATAATAGAACGAGACAGCCTTGATTCAGGCAGAGAACTTGCTCCTCTTATTAAAGCTGATGATGCTATCGAGATTGACACGAGCAGCCTTTCTGTGGATGATGTAGTTTCAAAAATATTAAATATATATTCGGAGAAAACAAATGTATAATTTTTTGAAGAGAACAGTATGGCTGTTCTCGAAATTAGTGTTGAGAGTTCAATATGAAGGACTTCATAACATACCTGATAAAGGGGCTTTTATAATAGTAGGGAATCATAAAAACAATTTTGACCCCATACTGATTTCATTTACAACGAAGCGTGAAATACATTACCTTGCCAAAGCAGAGCTTTTTAAAACAAGATTGACCAGATTTCTGTTTGAATCAGTAAAGTGCATCAAAATCGACAGAAACAAGACAGACATAACTGCAATAAAGAACGCTCTCAGAGTCTTAAAGGATGGAGAAATTTTAGGCATATTTCCTGAAGGAACAAGAGTAAAAGGTGGCCCTGAAAACGCAAATGTTAAATCTGGAGCTGTAATGATTGCATCAAAGGGCAAGGTAAACATACTCCCTGTAGCAATCAGCGGAAACTACAAACTGTTTGCTAAAATCAAGGTATCAGTGCTACCTATGTTCGACATAAAAAAGGCAATGGAAAATCATGATGGGAACATCGAAATGGTATCTTCAGATATAATGAACATCATATACAGAGAAGTCGAAAGGAATGAAAATGGAAATTAAAATTGCAAAATTCAGCGGGTACTGCTATGGAGTAAAAAGAGCGATGGATCTTGCATTGGAAAAACTCGATGAGACCTCTGAAAAAAAAGTATATTCGCTTGGACCACTAATTCATAACGACCAGGCAATGAAGAAATTCACAGACAAAGGGCTTATAGTTGAAGAAGATATAAATAAAATTGAAAAAAATTCAACCGCTATCGTAAGAAGTCATGGACTTCCTAAGGACTTTTATGATAAAATGGATATAATATCAACAAATGTAGTTGATGCAACATGTCCTTTTGTAAAAAAAATTCAAGATATTGTTTATGAAAATTACAAATCAGGGCATGGTATAATTCTAATTGGAGACAAGGATCACCCGGAAATAAGAGGAATAAATGGATGGTCAGATAATTCATCTATAATTATTAATTCAATTGAAGATGTGGAGAGATTTGACTTCTCTGAGGATAGAGCTTATATAGTTGCCGTTCAGACAACATACAAGCTTGAAAAGTATCTTCAAATTGAAAAAATATTGAAAAATAGATTAAAAAAAGTTGAATTCTTCAATACCATATGCTATGCTACAAGAGAAAGACAAGATGCAGCCAGGGAACTATCAAAAACTGTTGATGCTATGATAGTTATCGGTGGAAAAAGCAGTTCAAACACTAAAAAGTTGGCAGAAATATGTTCTGAGAATTGCATCACTTTTTTAATTGAGACAGCCAAGGATATTGACCTTGAAAAAATCTCATCCTTCAGTACAATAGGTATAACAGCAGGAGCATCAACCCCTGATTTTATCATTGATGAAGTGAAAGATTTATTGCTAACAAAATAAACGTTTAAGGAGTTGGAAATTAATGAGCAGTGAAATGGAAAGATTATTGTTGGAAGAAGAGCAGAATTACCAGGAAGTTTACAAAGGATCAAGAGTAAAAGGAACAGTAGAGGTTATCAAGCCTGATTCATTCTACATTTCTTTAAGTTACAAAACTGATGGAGTTCTTCCAAAATCAGAAGCAGGTGACTGCGAAGATATAAAAGTTGGAGATACATTGGATCTTGAAGTTATTAAAATCGACAAAAATACTGGCGAAATATTACTTTCAAAGAAGAGACTTGATGACTTTAAAGCATGGGATGAGATCCAAATGGGCGACATCATTAATGTGAAAGTAACAGAAAAAAATGAAAAAGGCCTAATTGCTAAATTCAAAGGTTCGATAAGAGGATTCCTTCCACTTAGTCACATTGAAACTAGATTCATAGGCGAAGATGCATTAGATAAATATATAGGTCAGGAATTTGAAACTGAAATAATCGATCTTGACCCTAAGAAAAGAAGACTTATTCTATCAAGAAAAAACATCCTTCTAAAAGAGCAGAATGAGCTTAAGAAAGAGCTTGTAAGCAAAATTGTTGAAGGCGAAGTTTTCAAAGGTATCGTAAAAGATATTAAAGATTATGGTATATTTGTTGATCTTGGTGGAATAACAGGACTTGTTCATGTAAGTGAACTATCATGGAACAGAAAAGACAATATCGAAAAATCTTACAAGATTGATCAAGAAGTTGATGTTCAGGTATTAAGCTTTGATCCTGAAAAAGAAAGACTTTCTTTAAGTATAAAAGCTCTAATGCCAAACCCATGGGATGTTTTTGTTCAAAACAACCATGTAGGTGATATACTTTCAGGAGAAGTTAAGAATATCAAGGATTATGGTATCTTCGTATCTCTTGGAGACGGCATCGACGGATTTGTTCATATATCTAACATCTCATCTGATTTCATAAAGAACCCAGGCGAAGTTGTTAAAGTTGGCGACAAAATTGACGCCAGAATACTAAATATCGATTCTCAAGCACAGAAAATCGAATTAACGCTTAATCTTGAAGAAAAAGAAGAAGCGTCATCTGAAGAGATCGAAAACACACAGGAGGTATAATATGAAGAATTATGTTTGTGATGTATGTGGTTATGTTTATGATCCAGCAGTAGGAGATCCAGATAATGGTGTAGCTCCAGGAACAGCATTTGAAAATGTACCAGAAGATTGGGTTTGTCCACTTTGCGGAGTTGGAAAAGATCAGTTTTCAGAAGAATAATCAGTTTAATAAAAAGAGTGGTATTTACCACTCTTTTTTAAATGTGTTCAAATTGTCATAAATTTGTGGTTTGTTTAAATAAACAGAAAAGAGGGAACTTAATATGATTAGTACGTTAAAAAGAAATGACGGCTTTACATTGATTGAACTCCTCATAGTATTGACAATTTTAGTGGCTTTGACCCTTACAGGTACATATAAGTATTTCAACATAGTTGAAACCAACAAACAGAAGATAGATATAAGCAACGCAAATATACTGGCAGAAGCCGTGAATGTAGCAGAAGCAACCGGTCAGCTCGATATTGATTCTACATCTACAGAAGTGACCTATGAAAAACTGAAAAATGTTCTAAGCAAAGAACTCAAGCCCGTCAGCAAGCTCTACTCTGGAGAAAGCGGTGATTCTGCTTTCATAATAACAGCGACTAAAACCAGTAACGACCTTAACGTTACTGTAACAGCTAACGGGAAACAGTTATATCCAACGCTGACAAGCGAGGAAACAAGCGGAGACTAGCTTTTTATTGCGATAATAATAACAAACAAATAGATAAAAAATGTATTTACTGAGGTAATGAATGGAAGAATGGATTTTAAAACGAGCGTATCTTGATTACAGAGAAATACTTAAAGATTTTCCGCTCGATGAAATAACAGCAAAACTGATCTCAAAAAAGAAATTTACAAATAAAAAAGAAATTTACAATTATCTGAATTCAGATACCAGCCTCCTTCATGACCCTTTCAAACTAAAAGGCATGAGTGAGGCTGTAAGTTTGATTGCTGATGATATCGAAAACGGAAATAAGATTCTCTTGTCCCTGGATTATGATGTGGATGGAATAATAAGTGGAGCAATTGCATTCCTGGGACTGAGCACAATAGGCGCCAGGTGTTCGTATATTCTGCCCCATCGTATAAAGGATGGATATGGAATAAATGAAAGAATAATAGAATATGCACGTGAAAACTCCGTAGATACTATAATAACATTTGATAATGGAATTGCTGCATTCGAGCCAATAAAGCTTGCAAAAAATTATGGCATAAAAGTTATAGTCACTGATCATCATGACATTCCCTTTACTTATGATGAAAATCAAGAAAAGATACTTAACTATGTTGACGCAGATTTAATAATAAATCCAAAGCAGCATGACTGCGAATATCCATTTAAAGGAATATGCGGAGGAGTTATCGCATATAAATTGATAGAAGCAATATACACAAAGCTGAACAAAAAATCTGAATCTCTCAATGAATTTATTGCTCTCGCAGCAATAGCTACCATTTGCGATGTTATGGAGCTGAGAGATGAAAACAGATCCATCGTCTATCATGGATTAAAAAACCTTGAAAGAATATCTAATCCCGGACTTAAAGAACTTTTAAATTTGTATGGCATAGAAAGAAAAATCACCTCGGATGACATTGGATTTAAAATCGGGCCATGCTTTAATTCAAGCGGAAGACTCAGTACAGCTTCAAAAAGCCTTGATCTGCTCACCTTGAGCAATGATGAAATACCAGGTATCCCTGAATACTTAAAAAATCTTGCAAAGGAACTCTATGAACTTAATCAAAGAAGAAAAGATATTACTAAGCATGCTTTTGAAAAGGCAATTAGCCTTATTGAAGCCAATAAAATGTATGATGAGAATATTATACTGATATATCTGGAAAAAGTTCATGAAAGCATTGCAGGAATAGTTGCCAGCAGAGTGAAAGAAAGATATAACAAGCCAGTGATTGTCTTTACTGATTCCGAAGAAATAATCAAAGGCTCTGCTCGATCGATTGAATCACTGGATATTTTTGAACTCATCTCAATCCACAAAGAAATGCTTCTCAAATTCGGAGGACATCCAATGGCCGCAGGAATGAGTATTGAAAAGAAAAATTTGAATGAATTCTTTGATAAACTTAGAATTTCTATATCCGAATACAGCGTACCCAAATACAAAACATATGCTGTCGACATGATTATGAAATTCAGTCAACTAAATATTTCTCTTGCAAATTCTCTAAAAAGCTTTGAACCATATGGAAAGGGAAATGAGAAAATGATCTTTTCAAGTTTGAAAGTATCTATTTCAGATATCAAGATCATCGGAAAAAATTCAAATGTATTAAAAATGAAGATAAAACAGAATGAAATTCAGCGAGAATTCATATGCTTTTCAGATATCGATTCTATAATTAAAAAAATAGGAGACAAAGTTAAAGTAACTGCGGATTACAATTTTTTCATTGACGAAAATGATACTTTTGATATAATATATACTGTTGGAATAAATGTATTCAATAGCACAGAAAGGCTTCAACTGGAGCTTATAAGCATTCGCTAATATAAATATAATTCAAATGCAAAAGGAGAACCATATGAACTTAGAATCATTCGTAAGAACGATTGAAGATTACCCTCAACCGGGAATAAGCTTTAAGGACATAACTACGCTGCTTAAAAACGGTGAAGCATACAAATATGCAGTAGACCAGATGGTAAACAATCTGAAAAACAAGAATATCGATTATATAATCGGAATGGACGCACGTGGCTTTATTTTCGGAGCGGCAGTTGCTTATGGACTTGGAGTAGGATTTATTCCTGCAAGAAAACCAAATAAGCTTCCTTCAGAAGTAATAGGATGCGAATACGATCTTGAATACGGTAAAAATATCATCGAAATACACAAAGATGCTATACAGCCTGGTGACAGAATAGTAATAATTGATGATCTGCTTGCTACTGGCGGTACTGCCGGCGCAGTTGAAAAGCTTGTAAAAAACCTGCAGGGTGAATTGATAGGATTTGAATTCCTGATTGAGCTTGACGCTCTTGAAGGTCGAAAAAATCTTGAAAATCAGAACATAAACGTTTTAATTCACTACTAAAATCATCCCATATAAATAAAGCATATTAATTAATATTAAAAGACTTTCGTTTTTTTACGAAAGTCTTTTAATATTTTACAATTTGTTATATAATGAGTAAATACAGTTTATTATGAAGAGTGGTGATTATAGTGCTAGAAAATTTACTATTGAGAATAGAACAATACAATCCTGATGCCGATTTGAAGCTGCTTATCAAAGCATATAACTACGCATCAAGTGCACATGAAAATCAATATAGAAAGTCCGGTGAAAAATACATCATCCATCCAGTAGAAGTCGCAAAAATACTTGCTGAACTTGAGCTGGATGTTGATACGATAGCAGCCGGTCTGCTTCATGATGTAATTGAAGATACCGATGTTACCTTTGAGGAAATAGAACGTGAATTTAATCTAGATATCGCAATGCTTACAGATGGAGTTACAAAGCTTGGAAAACTAGAATATAAGAGCAAGGAAGAAACTCAGGCTGAAAACATGAGAAAAATGTTTCTTGCAATGGGAAAAGATATAAGGGTCGTACTCATAAAACTTGCAGACAGGCTTCATAACATGAGGACTTTGAAGCATATGTCTCCGGAAAAAGCTATTGAAAAATCACTTGAAACGATTGAAATATACGCTCCAATTGCCAATCGACTTGGTATATCCAAAATTAAGCTTGAAATGGAAGACCTTGCACTAAGATATCTTGACCCTGAAGGTTATTACGATCTTGTAGAAAAAATTGCAAGAAAAAAAGCTGAAAGGGACGAATATATTCAGAGGGTAATATATGAAATTAAAATGAAGCTGGATGACTCTTCTATAATGGCCGATATAACCGGAAGAGCAAAGCACTTCTACAGTATATATAAAAAAATGAAGAGCCAGAATAAGGAATTCGACGAAATTTTTGATTTGATGGCCGTAAGGGTCCTTGTCGAGAATGTTAAAGACTGCTATGCTTCACTTGGCCTCGTTCACACCATATGGAGGCCCATTCCTGGAAGATTTAAAGATTATATAGCCATGCCAAAACCAAATATGTATCAGTCTCTGCATACTACCGTTATAGGTCCGGATGGAGAGCCTCTTGAAATACAGATTAGAACATTGGATATGCACAGGACAGCTGAGTTTGGTATTGCTGCTCACTGGAAATACAAGGAAGGCAAGATCAATCAGGAAGCTTCAGGCATGGAGTCAAAATTACAGTGGCTTAGACAGATGATGGAATGGCAAAAGGAAGTCTCTGATCCAAAAGAATTCATGGATTCTCTTAAGATAGACCTCTTCACAACTGAAGTTTACGTTTTTACTCCAAAAGGAGAAGTAATAGAACTTCCGGCAGGCTCCATACCACTTGATTTTGCGTACAAAGTGCACTCGGACGTTGGAAACAAGTGCGTAGGCGCAAAAATAAACGGCAAAATAGTGCCCATGACATATACTCTTCAAAATGGTGACTTAATTGAAATTCTAACATCATCCAACTCAAACGGACCTTCACGTGACTGGCTTAATATGGTAAAAAGCTCACATGCAAAAAGCAAGATAAGACAGTGGTTCAAAAAAGAGAGAAGAGAAGAGAATATTCAGAAGGGAAGAGAGCTCCTGGAGCGTGAAGTCAAAAGACAGGGATATTCTCAATCCGAAATACTCAAACACAGATATCTTTCCCCTATAATGAAATCACTTTCACTCACTAATGATGAAGATTTTTATGCTGCAATAGGGTATGGAGGTATTACCCTTTCACAGGTAATTCCTAAGCTAAAGGAAAAGTATGAACTTGAGAATAAAGATAAGGAAAAAGACAAGGATTTAAAAGTAAAAAAAACGTCTTCCCCTGAACTGATCGTAACAAGCAAAAAGACCCCCTCTCATGACTATAAGGGAGTTTATGTAAAAGGTATTGACAATCTTCTTATCAGATTTGCTAAATGCTGTAATCCACTTCCTGGAGACGATATTGTAGGATATGTTACAAAAGGTCGAGGAGTATCAATCCACAGAGCTGACTGTGACAACATAGATATCAACAGTGAAACTCCAAGTGACAAGCTGGTAGAAGTAGGTTGGGACAAGAACTATAATAACCTGAAATCTTTTGAAGTAGAGATTCTCATACAGGCAAATGACAGAAGAGGTCTTTTTGTCGATGTAAGCAGAGTTCTTGCCGATGAAAAAATACAGGTAAACAGCATAAATGCAAGGAATAACAAAGACGGGCTTGTCAACATGAACACAATTATTGTAGTTGCTTCAAAGGATCAGCTCAAATCTGTAAAAAACAAAATAAAAAGAATAGAAGGAGTAATCTCTGTAAATAGATTATAAGACTAATATGAGAGCAATTGTTCAAAGAGTAAAATATTCAAGTGTGGAATTTTACAAAGATGAGGAAAAAATCATAAACGAAATATCAGCAGGGCTTCAAGTGCTTGTAGGAATAACACAAGACGACACACAGAAAGATGTTGAGTATATCGTTGATAAAATAACAGGATTAAGAATATTTGAAGATGAAAATCAAAAAATGAATCTGTCCTTAAGCGATATATCAGGAGAAATACTCCTGGTATCTCAGTTTACACTGTATGGAGATGCAAGAAAAGGGAAAAGGCCAAGCTTTACTGACGCTGCAAGACCTGAAATTGCAGTACCACTTTATGAAACAATTATAAAGGAAATAAAAAGTAGAGGAATCGGATGTAAAACCGGTGAATTTGGCGCTGACATGACTGTAACAATAGTCAATGATGGTCCTGTAACAATAATGCTTGATAGTAAAAAACAATTTTAAATATGAGGTGCATAATGTTTTTAGAAGCAATCGGAAGAAATCGATACGGAATTAACAGTTATATTTTAGCAGATGACAGCAACAATGCTGTTATTATAGATCCAGGTATAAATTATCAGTCCATCGTGCACAGCCTTAGAGAAAATAAGCTTTCGGCTAAAGCAATACTCCTTACACATGGGCACTGTGACCACATTGCAGATGTAGAAAAGCTAAAAAACGAATTCAGCCTGCCAGTATACTGTCATGTTAAGGATAACGAATTACTTATGAATGCAAAGCACAATCACTCCGAGAGCTTCGGATTGGGGAAAATCGAATTCAGTGCAGACATCCTTATAAGAGATGGAGACATTATACAGATTGAAGACCTTTCTATCAAAGTAATTCATACTCCAGGACACACAAAAGGCGGAGTATGTTATATGTACAGGGACATGCTTTTCACAGGAGATACTCTTTTTGCCGGATCAATGGGAAGGACTGATCTTTATGGTGGAAACGAAGAACATATGAATAACTCACTCAGAAAGCTGTCTGAAATGGAAGAAAATCTTACTATATATCCAGGTCATGGTCCAAAATCCACTATAAAAATAGAAAAGGAAACGAACCCGTTTTTAAGGTTATAAAATGAAAATATACATTCAAAATCTGAAATATGAGTATGAATTGAAGATGCTTTTTAACAGCTTTACTAGATTGGAATCCCAATTCTATCATATATCAGAATATAATGAGTCCGATTCAAAGTGCATTGTCATCAGCGAAAATTCCGATTATGGACCGGATATCATTGTCACTGGAACATCGGATTTTGGAAGCATACACTATAGTCATAGCGAAAAATGTTCAGTTTCTGACAGAGAAATAAAGAATGCCTATAAAAGGTGTCTCTATGTAATTCTTTCAAAAATTTTGAATAAAGAACTGCCATGGGGAATCCTCACTGGAATAAGACCTGTAAAAATATATAACGACCTTAGAAAAAACAGGCCCGAATTAGATGAAATTGGCATAAAAAATGAAATTTCATCAAAATACCTCATATCTGATAAAAAAATAAAGCTTATGCAAACCGTATCCGACATCCAGAAACCAGTAATAGACTTGACAGGAAATGAGAGTTACAGCATATATATAAGCATCCCTTTCTGTCCAAGCCGTTGCAACTACTGTTCATTTTTTTCGAACGATATAAACCAAAAAGGCCATCTGCGTGACTCATACATTGATGCTCTCGAAGCAGAAATTGATGCTATTCTAAATGAGCATTGGGTAAAGGAAAGAAGGCCTGATAGCATCTATATCGGTGGAGGGACGCCTACTTCACTTGAAAACTGCCAGATAGAGAGATTATTGGCTTATCTGAATAGCAAATTTGACTTCACTAAATTAAGAGAAATAACTTACGAAGCAGGAAGACCTGATACATTAACCGAAGAAAACCTTGATTTACTAAAAAAATATGGCGTCACTAGAATATCTATAAACCCTCAGACTATGGTAGATGATACATTAACAAAAATAGGACGGCTTCACAATTCTGAAGATATCGAACATGTATTCCATATGGCAAGAGATAAAGGTTTTGACAATATAAATATGGATATAATATTGGGTCTTCAGGATGAAAATATTCAAAGCGTACAGCATACACTTTCCAAAATCTGTAAGCTCAATCCTGAATCTGTGACCATGCACACACTGTCAATTAAAAAAGCTTCAACTTTACACCAGAACATGGATTACAATGAGCTTGAAAGACAGGAAAATAACATAAACCAGATGGTAGAGACGGTCTATGATTGTATGAATAAAATGGGAATGAAACCATATTACCTGTACAGGCAGAAAAACATACTCGGCGGCTTTGAAAATGTAGGTTTTTCGAGGCCCGGTAAGGAATCATGGTACAACATAGTTATCATGGAGGAGCTTCAGAACATTCTTGCATTTGGCTCTGGAAGTGTCTCCCGATTCGTATACCCTGATGAGAACAGAATAGAGAAGCTATCTAACATAAAGAATCTCGAGGAATACATTAATCGTACGCAGGACATGATAAACAAAAAAAGATCGGAGATGAAATAATGAAAATTCAAAAACCAAAAGGCACTGATGATATACTGCCTTCATCTATAGGCAAATGGTATTATGTTGAAGATATGTTCAAAAAAGTCTGCGAGGATTTCGCATACAGAGAAATAAGAACTCCTATGTTTGAATCTACTGATCTTTTCAAGCGTGGTGTAGGAGATACTACTGATATCGTGCAAAAAGAAATGTTTAACCTCGAGCAGAGAATAAATCCAGGCTCAAAAAAGAAGCCTGAATCTTTTTCACTTAAGCCTGAAGGAACCGCACCAGTAGTCAGAGCTTATATTGAAAACAGCCTGTACGCTAACCCTCAGCCTACAAAACTGTTCTATATAACTCCATGCTTCAGATATGAACAGCCTCAGGAAGGCAGAAAAAGAGCCTTTCATCAGTTTGGAGTAGAGGTATTCTCAAGTTCCAATACCTATACTGATGCCGAGGTTATTTCACTGGCAATGGAATTTTTCAGAAGACTGGGCATAGACAAATATCTTGAGCTCAGAATAAATTCAGTAGGAACAGCTGAGAGTCGAAAGTTATACTCAGAAAAACTGAGAGCATTTCTGCAGAATGATTACGAAGAGCTTTGCGACACATGTAAAGACAGATTCCACAAAAATCCTATAAGAATAATAGACTGCAAAAATGAGAAATGCCAGAAAATAGCGGATGGCGCGCCTCTAATGATTGACAATCTGAGCGATGAAAGCCAAAATAATTTTGAGGAATTAAAGAACAATCTAGATTTAATGGGAATAACATATACTGTTGATCCATATATAGTAAGAGGACTCGACTACTACACAGATACAGCTTTTGAAATAGTCTCTAATGACATAGGAAGCCAGTCTACCGTGTGCGGTGGTGGAAGATATAACGGGCTTGTTGAGCAGCTTGATGGCCCACTTACTCCAGGAATAGGCTTTGGACTCGGCATAGAACGCCTCATAATGGTACTTGAAAATCTCGGAATCAGCTTTCCTGAACAAAAAAAACTTGATCTTTTCGTAATATCAATTGGAGAAAAAGCTGACCCGGTTTCAACGAAAATCGTACATGAGCTTCGAACAAAAGGTATTTCTGCAGATAAAGACCACCTTAAGCGAAGCATAAAAGCGCAATTCAAATATGCAGATAAATTAAATTCACGATACACTGCTGTTATTGGAGATGATGAAATAACCTCGAATTCAATAGTTCTTAAGGATATGAGTAACTCTACACAGGAAAAGCTGTGCTTAGACACATTTACTAAGGATTTTTTTGATATAATTAAATAAAATGCGAATATATGGAGATAACTATGGAAACATTAAAAGGACTGAAAAGAAGTAACTATTGCGGAACACTAAGGATTGAACATGCTGACAGAGAGGTAGTGCTTATGGGATGGATTCAAAAATCCAGAAACCTGGGCGGCCTTATATTTGCTGATATAAGAGATACTTCAGGACTTTGCCAGATAGTGTTCGACATAAACGACAACAAAGAGCTTTTTGAAAAAGCAGAAAACCTGGGCTCAGAGTACGTAGTAGCTGTAAAAGGAATCATTAAAGAAAGACAAGCTAAAAACCCTAATATGGCAACAGGAGATATTGAAGTAATTGTTAGTGAGTTAAGAATATTAAATGAATCAGAAACTCCGCCTATATATGTAAAAGATGATGACGATGTTTCAGAAGGCCTAAGACTTAAATACAGATACTTAGACTTAAGAAAACCTCAAATGCAACACAATATCAAAATGAGACACAAGGTATGTCAAATCGTAAGAAACTTCCTTTCTGACGAAAACTTTCTTGAAATAGAAACTCCAATACTTGGAAAACCTACACCAGAAGGTGCAAGAGACTATCTAGTACCAAGCCGTGTAAATCCAGGAAAATTCTATGGCCTTCCTCAATCACCTCAGCTATTCAAACAGCTGCTTATGGTTTCAGGAATGGATAGATATTTCCAAATAGCAAAATGCTTCAGAGACGAAGACCTTAGAGCTGATAGACAGCCTGAGTTCACTCAAATAGACTGTGAAATGTCATTCGTTGAAATGGAAGACGTAATGGAAGTAATGGAAAGACTTATCCAAAAAGTTTTCAAAGAAACTATAAACGTAGATGTAACGCTTCCACTTCCAAGATTAACATATAAAGAAGCTATGGAAAGATTCGGATCAGATAAGCCGGATTTAAGATTTGGATTTGAACTTAAAGACCTTACAGAAATTGCAGCAAACTGTGGTTTCTCAGTATTTGAAGGTGCAGTAGCAGCGGGTGGTTCAGTAAGAGCTATAAACCTGAACGGTTACGAGTCACAATTTACAAGAAAAAATATTACAGAGCTTGAAAACGTAGCAAAACTATATGGTGCAAAAGGCCTTGCTTGGATGAAATTTACAAGTGAAGGAATAAGCTCACCAATAGCTAAGTTCATGACTCAAGAAGTTATAGATAGAATAACAGCTAAAATGGATGCAAAAGAAGGGGATTTACTTCTTTTCGTAGCAGATAAACATTCAATAGTATTCAACGCATTAGGACATGTTAGGCTAGAAGCGGCTAAAAAACTTAATGTTATAGATGAAAACGAATTCAACTTCTTATACGTAACAGAATTCCCAATGTTTGAATATGACGAAGAAGCAGGAAGATATGTAGCAATGCACCATCCGTTCACATCTCCTCTTGATGAAGATTTCGATAAATTCGAAACAGAGCCACAAACAATGAGAGCAAAAGCTTATGATATGGTACTAAATGGAGTAGAGCTTGGTGGAGGAAGTATCAGAATATACGACCCTAAAGTTCAAAGTACAATGTTTAAAGTACTAGGCTTTACAGAAGAAGATGCTTATGAGCAATTTGGATTCCTACTAGATGCATTCAAATATGGAACACCTCCACACGGTGGATTAGCATTTGGACTTGATAGAGTAATGATGCTTATATTAAACCAGGAAAGCATAAGAGACGTAATTGCATTCCCTAAAAATCAAAATGCAATCTGTCCATTAACAAATGCACCAGGAGAAACAGACGAAAAAGCATTAGCAGAGCTTAGTATAGCAATCAAAAAATAATACTTTGTAACAGGTTCTAAAGTTAATTAAAGAGACTATAAAATTATTAATTCACCAAATTATATTTTTAGTCTCTTTTTTAAAATAGCAATATATTAAGGAATAGTGGGGATACCTTTTATTTATGTCACAAAATTACGGGGGTAATTATGAAAAGTATTAGATTAGATGTACGCATGTCACTATACTCAATAGCTGTAGGTGTTGCATGCGTATTATTAAGAATGCTTATATCACCAGAAATTCCAAGTACAATAGCACTTTCTGTTTGTATGGCTTTTACAGTGCTATCATTAATTTTATCAGTAGTAGAAGTTAAAAATAATTTTGGATTTTTCTATTCATTTGCCGAAAATTGGAATGGCGGAGGAATAATAAATAGTGGATTCCTTATGGGAGTAGGTGCATTTTTCTTCTCATCAAATCCTCTAAATTCAATCTTTTGGCTACTAGTTATAAATGTAGTTCTTATGTTAGAAAGAACTGCAATAGGAGCATCTGTAAAAAAATAAAGAAAGAGAAGAGCATATAAATTAAACAATTATCAGACAATTTAGTGTGATAATTCATATTTTTTAAATTTAAAAAGGTATTCCCAACTATTCTTTAAATGTATATTTTGCGAATAGTTGTAAAGGAGGCCCCCAAAAATGAGAATTCATAATAAATCTGGAAAACCTATGAATATTGTAGTATCAGAAAACAAACTTATCGAAAAATGCATTCAACTTGAAAATGAAATGCCTGATTTTCTTAAAGATTATTTTATTTTTATAAAAAATTCAGTTTCACTCTCTACGAGATATGCATATCTTAAAGATATTCATTTTTTTCTTGATTATCTTCTAATGGAGAACCCAACAATGAAATCAATCAGAGATATTGATGCTGATATCATAAATAACTTTACTGCCCGAGATTTTAACTATTTTATCGGTGAATACTGTACCCGCTACGAAATAAACCGTAATGGAAACCGTATAATATATGAAAACCATAATCGTTCATTATCCAGAAAGAAATCTTCATTACTTTCATTATTGAAGTTTCTTTACAGAAATGAACAAATTTCAAATAATATCATTGAAGGTTTAAATCCAATCAAGACTCCCAAACCTCAGCCTGATGCAATTAAAAAACTCACGGTTGACGAGGCTGGAAAACTTATTGATATTGTAAGCACAGGGAAAGGAATGACGGATAAGGAGCTTGATTTCTGGAGACTTACATGGCAGCGTGATCGCCTTATAATACTTCTTTTCATAATATATGGACTCAGGATTTCAGAGCTTCAGTCTCTTAATATATCGTCATTTAACCTCAACAGAAATGAATTTAAAATTTACAGAAAACGAGGAAAAGAAGTTGATATGCCGCTTGACGAAAAAGTTAAAAAATTTCTTGTTGAATATCTGGAAACAGAGCGAAAAAGCAGCAAGGTCCTGGAAAAAGATGCTGATGCGCTTTTTCTTTCACGCCAGGGATCAAGACTTACTACCAGAGCTATTCAGAATTTGATAAAAAAATATACATCCATTGCAATGGAAACCAGCAGAAGCAAGGGTTATTCACCTCATAAGCTTCGTGCAACAGCTGCAAGCTCTATGATTGAATTCGGATTCTCGATCTATGATGTACAGAATCTGCTGGATCATGACAGTGTACTTACTACACAGTTATATGCAGCACATAGGAAAAATGCAAAAAAAGAAATAATCGAAAGCCTGAACTGGATAAAATAAATTTAAAGCAGTAAAAAAACACAAAAATCACTCTTAAAATCATGATTTTTGTGTTTTTTTCATTATTTAAAAACCGGAGGTTGAGGCGGAGAAGTTCTCTTATGCTCTGATCTGGCATTTAGTCTTTCTATAATCTCTTTATCTTTTGCCGGGATTTCCTCCCCCTGAAGATACCTGTCTATATAGTGATACGTAGTTCCCATTTCAGTTTCATCTGTCTGACCTTCCCAAAGGCCTGCTGTAGGAGCCTTTGCAAGTATGTTCTCCGGAACTTTGAAATATCTCCCCCACTCATATACTTCACTTTTGAGAAGGTTAGCAAGCGGCAGAAGATCTACTCCCCCATCACCATATTTTGTAAAATAGCCAGTAAGCAATTCTGCTGCATTATCAGTACCTACAACAAGATAATTGAGGTTGTTCGCTATAGAATACAGTGTTGTCATCCTTAATCTTGCTCTCATATTAGCATCAACGATTTTTCTGTTTTCATGAATAAAGAGGTCTCCCATCTCTGACTCTACCTTGTCCAATATCGATTTATTCTCTGAAGAAAGATCTATCTTTAATGTTCTAATGCCGCAAGATTCCGAAAGCTCATTTGCATCATTTAGATCTTCCGATGAATTGTTTATTGGGAGTATTACACCTAAAGAATTATCAGGAGAAGCAAGCTTGATTAAGTTTGCAACAACAGCAGAATCTATTCCGCCAGAAATACCAACAAGCAGTCCGCTTGACTTTGTTTCAACTATTTTAGCCTTAAGCCAGTCTACAGTATTTAAAATTCTCTCTTCAGTTGTCATATTAAAACCTTTCTAATTTAAACTAATCTATAATTCTGTCATCACAAAATCTGACAAATACATTGTCCTTTTCTTCTATATATATAAGTGAAGATGTTATGTCAATTAATTCATCCAGAATTTTCATTTCGTCTTCCTTTACATATACAAGAAATCTTACCTTTTCAAGATATTCGGTGTCTTTTATGATAACATCGCTACCCTTAAGTCTGTATTGTATTTTTGGCGCCAGATCATATGTGCAGGTTATCGAATAGCATCTCATTTCTCTATATTCTACAATTTTTGATGCCTCTAGGCCCATTTTAGTTGATTCAGTGTATGCTCTTACCAATCCTCCCGTACCCAGCTTGATTCCCCCGAAATATCGCGTTATTACAACACAGGTATTGGTGATACCTTTTTTTAACATAACATCCAGCATAGGCATTCCTGCCGTTCCTGACGGCTCTCCATCATCAGAATATCTTTTTATGTCTGACGATTCGCCGATTACATATGCACTTACATTATGTGAAGCATCGTAGTTCAATTTTTTAATTCTTGCGATGAATTCAGCCGCCTCATTTTCATCATATACAGGCTTTGTATAAGTAATAAACCGTGATTTCTCAACTACTTGTTCTGCTTCTGAATAATCCAATACTGAAAAATAGTTCAATTTATTATCCTTCCTTTACGATTTTAAGAATAATATCTTTATTGTAATCAGCAGTCTCTTTTCTGTAAACTTTCCTCAAAAAATCAATTTTATCATCAGTGTTATATTTGGAAAATGATTTTATGGCATATGAGCGAACTTGAGGTTTATTGTCTTTACAGCCCTGCTTCAAATATGGAATAAATTCTTCATCATATATCTTTCCCATTGTCGAAAATGCCATCCTTTTAATATTACCGTTGTAGCTGAAGGACAGCTTCTTGAGATAGTCGTTAAAATCATCAATCCTTAATTCGCCAATAAGCCATATTACCATGGATATATCTTCAGAATTTATTTTTTCCTTCTTTAAAAATACTGCAATCTCGGATGTAATGTTTTTTTTCATATCGACCGTTACACTCTGAAGGAAGTCAAGCCTTTCCTCTTTTTGCATGAGAAGAATATTTTGAAGCATGCTCTGCTCATCAGGTTCATATATCAGGCTCTGGCTGAGCTTTTCATCAATTATATGCTGCTTGACCTGATTCTCATCAATTTTAAGTATTGATGCTATCTCTAAAATAGTTTTGCCTTGTTTATATAATTTATATGATTCTTCCTGACAGTTCAATTTACAGATCTCCTTAAATCAAGATATACTCGTTGAATTTTCTGATATCACCCTGGGTAAGTTTAAGAGTAATCTTTATTCCATCTTCTTCATATTCAGTTACAACATTTGAATATTTCTCATGTATTTTATTGACTAAATTACCGTCACTGTATGGAATAAGCAAAACTTTCTCTTCAACATCAGGTATAAGCATCTCTTCGATTATATCTAAAAGCTTTTCAATGTCATCAGAATTCTTAGCTGATATATTAATGCTCTTTTCATTGTTTCTGAAACCGTTGAAATCTCCAGATACCAAATCAATCTTATTGTTGACAATTATCTTTGGTTTGTCATCACAGCCGATTTCTTCCAGAACTTTTTGAGTCGTTTCTCTCTGAAGATCATAATTCTTGTCTGAAGCATCAAGTATATGCAGTATAAGGTCTGCGAACAATACTTCTTCAAGTGTTGATTTGAAAGCTTTAACCAGAGAGTGTGGCAGTCTGGAAACAAATCCTACAGTGTCAATGACAAGAAAATCATTTCCATTTGAGAATCTGGCTTTTCTGAGGGATGTATCCAGAGTAGCAAAAAGCATATCCTTCACAAAAACTTCTTTTTCAGGATCATGTAATTCATTTCGCTTTATTATCTCATTTGTAAGTGTTGATTTCCCGGCATTGGTATACCCGACAAGCGCTACTATAGGAAGACTGGATTTCATTCTCTGGCTTCTCTGAACTTCTCTGTTTTTTACTATTTCAGCAAGCTCTTTTTCGATTTCCAGTATCCTGGTGTTAATATGCCTCTTGTCTGTCTCCAGCTTCTTCTCTCCCGGCCCTTTTGCACCAATACCTCCTCCCATTCTGGAAAGTTTCTCTCCCATTCCTGAGAGCCTTGGAAGTCTGTACCTTAGCTGAGCAAGTTCTACCTGAAGCTTTCCGTCTTTAGTTACAGCTCTATTTGCAAAAATTTCCAGAATAAGCATTGTTCTGTCAATTACATCTATCCCAATTGCATTTTCAAGATTCCTGATTTGCGAACCTGAAAGTTCATGATTGAATATAATTAGATTTGCATTCATATTTTCCGCATATGACTTAATCTCTTCAACCTTTCCCTTTCCTATGAAATACGTAACATCCACGGCTTGTTTGTTTTGCACTATGCTTCCAAGTACTTCTACATTTGCCGCGTATGCGAGCTCCTGGAATTCAACTATTGAAGCATCAATGTCTTCGATATAATCCCTGCTTTTTTTATCAGCAATATTCAGAGTTACTAAAATTGCTCTGTAATCTATTTTTTCTATTGTATTTTCCATCTTTATCCTTAATCTAAATAATCTTTAAGTTTTTTGGATCTGCTTGGATGCCTTAGTTTTCGGAGTGCTTTCGCTTCAATCTGTCTTATTCTCTCTCTTGTAACTTCAAACTCTTTACCTACCTCTTCAAGAGTTCTGGCTCTTCCATCTTCCAGACCAAATCTCAATCTTAACACTTTCTGCTCCCTTTCATTGAGAGACATAAGAACTTCATCGAGCTGTTCCTTAAGCAGAGAATAAGCCGCAGCTTCTGCCGGTGCAGGTGCATCTTCGTCTGGTATGAAATCGCCAAGGTGACTGTCTTCTTCTTCTCCGATAGGTGTTTCAAGAGACACAGGTTCCTGGGATATTTTCTGTATTTCTCTGACTTTTTCTACAGGCATCTCCATTTTTTGCGCAAGCTCTTCAGGGCTTGGGTCTCTTCCTAGTTCCTGCATCAGTTGTCTGGAAATTCTTATTAACTTGTTTATAGTTTCAACCATATGAACCGGTATTCTTATAGTTCTCGCCTGATCAGCAATAGCCCTGGTAATAGCCTGTCTTATCCACCATGTAGCATAAGTGGAGAATTTAAAACCTTTTTTATAATCAAATTTTTCAACGGCTTTTATGAGACCAAGATTACCTTCCTGTATAAGATCAAGGAAAAGCATTCCTCGTCCTACATATCTTTTTGCAATCGATACTACCAGCCTGAGATTGGCTTCTACAAGGAGCTGCTTTACTGTTTCATCGCCTTCATCCATTCTCCTGGCAAGTTCAGACTCCTCTTCAGGTGAGAGAAGTGGTATTTTCCCAATTTCCTTCAGGTACATACGTACTGGATCATCGATTGATACCCCTTTAGGTGCCGAAAGATCTAATGCTTCAGCCTTTACTTCTTCGGCAATCACGCTTTCTTTTTCGTAATCGATATCTTCAATCAGATCAAGGTGATCATCCTTGCTGTCCTCATCGACTACTTCAATGCCTAGCTGGCTTAAGGTTTCATACGTGTTTTCTATTACGTCTTTGTCCATATCAAATGTTGACAAAGCTTCCGTAATCTCTGAAAAAGTCAGAGTCCCGGTTTCTTTTCCTTTTTCGAGCAAACTCTTGATCGTTGCGGCTTCAGAGGCCTTGTTTTCAATATTATCCATTAAATACGCTCCTAATTCTATATTTATTTTATTTGCTTATCTTGCGGTTATTAAGATTTATTATATGCTGTCCTATTTTCAGTGCGAGTCTCAGAGAATACTCGTCTCCCGATTCCAGTAGTCTGAGCTGCAGCTTCTCAAAGTAGTCTATCTGCTTTTCAAGAGCTATGTTTCTCATATTCTTTTTAAGAAGATAAAGCTCTTCAGTCTCTATTTTAGAGTAATATCCAGAAAACAACTCTTTGTCGTCAAAAGTTCCGTTTGTGAGACTTGCGTATATCCGTCTATTTTCCTTTATACCAAAATCATTTATTGAAAAATACTCTAGATTTATATTACCCATAATGATATTGGCTAAAATCATCTTTTCTCTTTTATCTACTTCAAACGCGTCAGAGTGCATTATCTGATTTACATCAGCATGAGAAGTTTCAGTGTCTAACTCTTCATTATTCCTGGAAAACTGCTTGATGCTGAAGTATTTTCCAAATATATCCTGACCTATAGACTTCACTGAATATCCGCTTTCAGAAGAAAGAAAATAGATTGCATTTTCAACGAAAATGTGACTTGAATTGAACTTATTAAGGTATTTTTTAATAAATTCAACTGATTCCTTCAGAAAATCTATCATCTGAGACTCTGACTTAAGGTTGTATCTGGATCTAATGTTTTTTATGTTGAATATAAGATAGTCATCAGCCTTATCAAGCAGAACCTCAAAAGAATCTTTTCCATATTTAGAAAGATATTCATCCGGATCCTTTGATTCGATTATGGATACTACCTTTACCTCAAGGCCTTCTTCAAGTGCTATTTCCAAAGCTCTGAGGCTTGCCTGTATACCTGCGCTGTCTGAATCATATATTACATACAGCTTATCTGCCGTCTTCTTGATGAGCTTCGCCTGTTCGGTCGTAAGTGAAGTTCCCAGCGATGCAACAGTATTTTTATAGCCAAACTGATGCATTTTAATCACATCCATATAACCCTCAACAAGGAAAATGCTCTTATTTATAAGATTCTTTCTTGCTATATTATATCCATACAGATTGTTCTTTTTCAGGAATATCTTTGTTTCTGGCGAATTGAGATATTTAGGTCCATATTCATCCATCTGCCTTCCACCAAAAGCTATGACTTTATTCCTTGTGTCAAATATAGGGAACATCATCCTATTCCTGAATCTTGAATAAATTTTATTATCCTTCTGTATAAATATTCCGCTTTCAACAAGACTTTCTTTTGAGAATTTGCCCTTTAATACATTCAGAAGTTCAAAGCTGTTATCTGCATATCCAATTCCAAACTCTTTTATCATTTCTGGGAGTACTCCTCTGTTTTTAAGATAGTCAATTGCGAAAGTGGTATTAATAAGTTTTTTGTAATAAAATCTTGCTGCCTCAGTATTTATTTCTCTAAGCTCGGCTTCAGATTTTTCCTGACCGAAATATCCTTCGTTGTTTCGCAATGAAATATCAATGTTCAGCTTTTCTCCAAGGATTTTCAGAGCATCAATAAAATCCACATTTTCAATATCCTGAATGAATTTAATTACATCTCCACTCCTGCCGCATCCAAAACACTTGTAGATCTGTTTATTTTCACTTACAACAAAAGATGGAGTATTTTCATTATGAAACGGACAACATGATTTGTAGCTTGAACCATTGTTCTTAAGATCTACATATTCCGAAATTATGTCAACTATGTTTGCTTTATCCTTTATTTCATTAATAATGTTATTATCTATACTCATATATTCTCCATTCATTGTCCCAATAATACAATTCTGCAACAATAAGGATTTTCCTTCTAAATTTTGTTGTAAAAAATAAAAATTTAAAGGGTTTCCTTTAAATTTTTCTCATCAATTCCTGAAAATCTCTAAAATCTATTGTCTGTTCTTTATCTGACAGAGCCTCTTCAGGATTCTTATGAACTTCTACCATTATCCCATCAGCTCCTGCCGCCAGAGAAGCACATGACATTGGTATTACTAGGTCCCTTATGCCTGTTCCATGACTTGGATCAGCAATAACAGTAAGACCTGTTTCTTTTTTAATTATTGGTATTGCCGCAATATCCATAGTGTTTCTTGTATAATCATTGAATGTTCTTATACCTCTTTCACACATTATGATATCCGAATTTCCAGATTCATAAATATATTCCGCTGCTCTAATCCATTCATATATGGTTGCAGCCATTCCTCTTTTCAAAACCACTGGTTTTCCATATTTTCCAGCTTCTCGTAAAAGTGTAAAGTTCTGCATGTTTCTTGAACCTATCTGAATTATGTCACTTACTTCCGCAACTTCAGGCAGGGATTCTGTGTCTACCGCTTCAGTAACGACCCTTATACCGACCTTTTTTCTTACTCTGTCAAGTATCTGCAATCCTTCTGATTTCAATCCCTGGAAATCACGATTGGAAGTCCTGGGCTTATATGCTCCGCCTCTAAGAACCGTAGCTCCGTTTTTTTTCACAAATTCAGCTATATCAAGAAGAAGTTCTTCAGATTCGATTGAGCACGGGCCAGCAATTATTATTTTATTTTTATCCTCATTGTAAAGATTATCCAGTTTTTTTATATTGAGTTTTTTAAAATCATTTCTTATCATAATATTCTATCACCTGCATTTATTCAAGAGCAAGAAGCTCAGCTTTAACTACACCATTTAGCATCTTCAGATTCTCAATAAGTGTGTCTATATCTGTCTCCATCTTGGATATCTCTATTGTAATTGAAACATTGGCTATCTTGTTTATTGGTAGATCCTGATTTATCGTGAGTATATTAACTTCATTGCTTGAAAGATGCTTCAAGATTGATGAAAGCGTTCCTCTCTCGTCTTTAAGCAGAAAAGAGAGAATTGCCTTATTCCCTACCATACCTTCCGAAAGTCCAAAAACATAATCTTTATACTTATAGAACGTGCTTCTTGAAATATCCACCTTCTTAACAGCCTCCGATATTCCTTTTACGCTATTCGTCCTGAGAAGCTCTTTAGCTGTCAGGACCTTTTCAAAAACCTCTGGCAAAACACTGCTGTCAATAACTAAAAATTTCTTCAACGGTAAATCCCCCATTCAATTTATTTGAGTTTATCATTTCTATCTTCTGTTTTCTTGTCATGCCTTTAATATGATGCTCTCTCTTCAAAGCCTCATTAACTGAACTTAATTCTTCTGAGTAAACAAGCTTTACCGGCGTTCTCCCTCTTGTATACTTTGCTCCTCGAAAAGAGTTATGTGCATATATTCTCTTACTGAGATCTACTGTATATCCAGTATATAATGTGCCGTCCTTACATTGAACTATATATACATAATATTTTCTTTTTCCAGGCATCATGTGAATATTCTCACTTTAATTATTCTGTTTTTTGAAACTAATTCCACTATGAATTTATAGTTATAGTAGTTGACTATCTCTCCATTTTTAGGAAGCCTTCCAAGTACGCCTATGATAAACCCACCAAAGGATTCAAATTCTTCAGATTCAAAATTGGTTCCTATGAGGTCATTCAATTCATCAAGCTTTATGTTTCCATTTACGACATATTCATCTTCCTTGATTACTTCAATATCGCTCTCAATGGTTTCATCAAATTCATCGTTTATATCTCCAAATATGCTTTCTATTATATCTTCCATGGTTACGAGACCAGCAACCCCTCCATATTCATCAAGGACAATGGCAATGTGATTTCTGTCTCCCTTCATCTGCTTGAAGAAATCTGATATTTTTATGAATTCAAACGTCATGAGAGGCTCTCTCATATAATTTTCTACTTTAAAATTTTCTGAGAAGTCCTTTTCTGATATATTGCTGAAAAAGAGATCCTTCGCATATATCATTCCTATTATGTTGTCTATTGTATCTTCATATACAGGGAGTCTTGAGAATTTCTTGTCATTAAAAGCCTCAAGAACTTCATCGTAATTTGCATCTTTTGATATAGCAAGCACATCCATCCTCTGAATCATCAGATCTCTTACTCTCAGATCTCCAAACTCAAATATGTTGTATATCATTTCTTTTTCTTCATTTTCAAGTATTCCTTCTTTACTTGACACATCAACTATTGTCCTTAGCTCTTCCTGAGTGATGAATGGCTTTTTGTCATCCGGTTTTCCTCCCAGCAGCTTGATTATAATATTTGTAAGCTTTGAAAGCAGGAATACAAAGGGTGAAAAAAGTGTTGAGAGGATATTTATTATTGGGGCAACAAATAAGGCAAATTTTTCCGGATACTGCATAGCAAGATTTTTCGGAGTTATCTCGCCAAATATCAGGATTAATATTGTCATTATAATAGTCGCAAGCCCTACTCCTCCATTCCCAAAAAATGAAATTGCAAGCATAGTTGCAACTGCTGATGCAGCTGTGTTAACAGCGTTATTTCCTAAAAGAATAGCTCCCAGCATCTTGTTTGGTGTGTTAAGCATCCTTTCTATTGTAGATGCATTTTTGACTTTTGATTCAACCATGTGTCTAAGCCTTATTTTGCTGAGAGACATAAGTGAGGTTTCTGAAGCAGAAAAGAAACCCGAAACAATTATCAGTACGACAAGCAGTATTAACTGAATATAAGTGCTGAATTCCATATCTTCTCCTTAAATTAATAATTCCACTGTGTTTTACAATATTTCCTTCACTGAATTAAATTATACAACAGAATCGAACAAATTGCACTACAAAGCAATATTAAAATTGTAAATTTTTAATATGATTGTTATAATGTTTATGGAGGTAATAATTATGAAAACACTTATTTTTGGACACAAAAATCCTGATACAGATTCAGTATGCAGTGCAATAGCATATTCATTCCTGAAAAATTCTCTGAATGAAGAAACAGAACCAAGAGTCCTTGGGGAAATTAAGAATGAAGCCAGATATGTACTTGATCATTTTCATTTGCCTTATCCTGAAATTCTGGATAATGTAAAAACTCAGGTAAAGGATGTACCTTATTATAAATCAAAGTCTATAGACGAACATAATTCATATCTCAAAGCGTTCAAAACCATGGATGAAAATTCACTTAACACCATAGCTATAACAGATGAAAATAATTATCTTACAGGAATATTGAGTATTAAAGATATTGCAATGGAGCTTATCAGGGGTGATTTTAAAAACTTGAATTCAGTATTTAATAATATCCTTATCCAGCTTGAAGCCAGAATACTCGTGTCAGCCAATCTTCATAATGATTCTTCCATAATTGGAAATATATCCGTTGCAACTGATTACCACGGTTCGCTTAACAACAGCTATAATAAAACAGATATAGTTATTACAGGAGACATATTCCCACTTATTGAAAAACTACTCGAATATAATGTCGGAATGATAATAATATGCAGTGAAACTGTTATTCCAGAAGAAATTGTAAATACTGCTCAAGCAAAGAATATTGCAGTGATTCAGACGAATAAAGATACTTATGCTGTAAGTAAGATAATTCAACAGTGCAATTCTGTAAAAAATATAATGAAGAAAAACGAAATAGTAAAGCTGAATATTAATGATTATCTTACAGACGTAAAGGAAGAGATAGCCAACACAAATTATAGAAACTACCCTATTGTAGATTCAGATGGAAAATACCTTGGATTCCTTGACAGAAAGTCACTTTCTGCTACTTCAAGAAAAAAGGTTATCCTGGTCGACCACAACGAAGAAAACCAGAGCGTGTATGGGTTGAACGAGGCGAATGTAGTGGAAATAATAGATCATCACAAACTCGGTGGACTCACATCCGTTGAACCTATTAATTTTCTGAATTATCCAGTCGGGTCCACATGTACAATAGTATATCAGCAATATGAATTTAACAAAATCGGCATCCCTGAAAATATCGCAGGTATACTGATAAGCGGAATACTGTCAGATACACTGTCATTCAAATCACCTACATGCACACATTATGATATCATCGCAGTAAAGGAATTGAATAAAATAGCGAAGCTTAACCTTGAAGATCATTTCTCCAATATGTATAAAGCTGCATGCTCCACAGAGAATCTTACTATAGAGGAACTCCTCTATACGGATTCAAAGGAGTTTACAAATATAAATGAAAAATTCAGGATATCTCAATTTTTCACTTCAGACCTTGAATTCATTGAAAGCAACAGCATTGAGATAATGGGTAAGCTGAAGTATGAGTCTGAGAATAAAAACTACTTCCTTTTCCTGCTTGCCGTCACAGACATAATAAAAGAAGGTTCCTACCTGTATTATTTCTGCAGGGATAATAATTTTATATCCAGGGCATTCAACTGCAATGATGCCCAAGGAGTTTTTGCTGAAAATATAGTTTCAAGAAAAAAACAGATAATCCCACAGATAATATCTGAACTTAACAGTAAGATGTAACAGGAGCCGCCTATGCTGAAAATATACAAAACTATAAATGATGTAACCAAAGAAATCAGCACTCTTGAAGACGGGGTATGGATTAATATGATAAACCCTTCTCAAGAAGAGCTTGCAAATATAAGACTCCGATATAATATCGAAGAAAGCCATCTTAAGGCTGCTCTGGATGATGAAGAAAGCCCAAGAATAGATGTTGAAGACGAGAGCACTCTGTTCATAATTGACGTCCCTATTCCATTTGATGATGTTACGCTTGAAGGGTCAAGGATTTATGGCACTGTCCCTATCGGCATAATTATAGGGGAAGAAGCAATAATTACAGTGTCCACTCAGGAAGTCAAGCTTCTTAATGATTTCATAAAAATGAGAGTTAAGGGATTTCATACAGCGAAAAAGACAAGAATCATACTTCAGATAATGTACAAAAATGCTACTTATTATCTGTTTTATCTTAAGCAGATAGACCGCCTCAGTGAATCTATTCAGAAAGAGCTTCATAAATCAATGAAGAACGAAGAGCTACTCCAGCTTCTTTCACTTGAAAAGTCACTTGTATATTTCACGACCTCTCTAAAGGCAAATGAAGTCGTGTTTGAAAAAATGATGAGGTTGGATGTAATAAAACAGTATTCTGATGATAAAGATCTCCTTGAGGATGTAATTATTGAAAATAAACAGGCTATAGATATGTCACAGACTTATGGAAACATACTTAACGGAACTATGGGAGTGGTTGGATCTATAATTTCAAATAACCTTAACATAGTGATGAAAGTACTTACTTCCCTTACAATTATACTGGCAATACCTACCATAGTAGCTAGCTTTATGGGTATGAACGTTCCTGTCCCTTTAGCAGATAACCCATTGGGGTTCTTGACTATAATATTGATAACCATAGTTATCACTGCAGCATTTACACTCTTCATGCTTAAGAAAAAGCTATTCTAATTAAATTTGCATAAAAGCTGTGTACAGATCCTACAGAGGATTGTTACACAGCTTTTATATTAATTCATATTTCTAAGCAGTCCTTCTATTATTCTCATCGAATTATCTACTGCAAGAGGAACAAATTTCTCAAAGTCTACACTGGCCCCGGTGTTTGCATTGTCAGATATTGATCTGATTACTATAAAAGGTATCCTGTTCTGATGTGAAACCTGAGCAATACTTGCACCCTCCATTTCAACTGCAGCTGCACCAAAAGTTGAATCCAGCCACTTGACCTTCTCATTATCAGCAATGAACTGGTCTCCTGTAGCAATTATTCCTACCATAGTTTTGTTTGATTCACTCTTGAGCTCAACATTTTTTGCTATATTTATCATTGATTCGTCACATTTGAAGTCGTACACATCCATTCTAGGTATCTGTCCATGTCTTTCTCCAAATGCGGTACAGTCAACATCATGCTGTACAAGCGAGCTTGCAATCACAACATCGCCAGGGTTTGCATCAATACTTACGCCTCCTGCTACTCCAACATTTATGATTCTGTCGACATCAAACATATCAACAAGTATCTGACTGCAGATTGCAGCATTTACCTTTCCTATTCCGCTTACTACAACTACTGCATCATGATTCCAAAGCTTTCCTTCAAAAAACTCCATGCCTGCCTTAATCATGGTATTTTCAACCTTCATTATCTTCTTAAGACTTTCCACTTCTTCAGCCATTGCTCCAATTATACCTATAACCATATTAGTTTTCTCCCTTATTTTCTTCACTTTCTTTTCTTATAATATAATTCTCCTTGAGTTCATGACCAAAATCAACCCATACAAGCTCCTTTGGTCTTGGCGCCACATCAATCATTTCCATATTTACATTGAACATGGATTTTACAGTTGTATATATAGTGTCACAATCTGGTCCTATTATTTCTACATTGTCTCCTGTAAATATTCTGTTTCTTACATCAACAAGCGCCATCTTTCTTTCACTGTCATATTTAATTACCAGACCCATAAAATCGTAATTTCTTATATATGAACTGGTTCCATAGTTCTGAGAATCACCGTTCGGCTTATCAAGATAAAAACCACTGGTGAAATCTCTGTAGCTTGCTTTCTTCAATTCCTCCATCCAAATCGGATTAAATCTGTAATTCTCAGGATCTCTGTAGTATTCATCTATCGCCATTCTGTAAGCTCTTACTACAGTAGCAACATAATATGGCGTTTTTACTCTTCCTTCAATCTTAAAACTGCTTACTCCCGCTTCTATGAGTTCCTTTACATATTCTATCATGCAAAGGTCTTTAGAGTTAAAGAAATATGTGCCTCTTTCATCCTCTTCAATAGGGAAATATTCCCCTGGCCTTTTCTCTTCTACTAGAGAATATTTCCATCTGCATGGATGTGCACAAGAGCCTCTATTTGCGTCTCTTCCTGTCATGTAGTTGCTCATAAGACAACGTCCTGAGTATGATATACACATTGCTCCATGCACAAATGACTCTATATCCATATCCGAAGGTATCTCATCACGTATTTTTTTTATTTCTTCAAAAGAAAGCTCTCTTGCGGTAACAACTCTCTTAACACCCTGTTTGTACCAGAATCTTGCGCTGTTGAAATTTGTGTTGTTGGCCTGTGTACTCCAATGAATCTCCATATCTGGAACCGTCTCCTTAGCTATCATAAGAACACCTGGGTCAGCGACTATTATAGCATCTACTCCTACTTCCTGAAGATATTTCAAGTAGCTCTCCAGCCCTTCAAAGTCATCATTATGAGGTATTATATTGCAAGTGACATATATCTTCTTATTATTTTTTTTTACAAAATCCACAGCTTCTCTCATCTGTTCTTCCGTAAAATTCTTTGACGCAGTTCTAAGTCCAAAATTTTCGCCTGCAATATACACTGCATCTGCTCCATACAATATGGCCATCTTTAATTTTTCAAGATCACCTGCTGGAGCTAATAGTTCAATTTTATTCATATTAAGTCCTTTCATTTTATTATAAAATTCTGATTCTCATTATCTTTTGTATGTTATAGCCAGTCCGTCGCCTATTGGAACAAGACTTGTATAGAAATTCTCATTGGCAGAAGTGAGATATTCGAGATAGTCATTCATTCGTCTGTATATAGTACGTTGTCTGCGCTCTACATCGGCAATCTCAGGTTCACAGACCATTGATTTATGAAAAATATTATCTGAAATTATTATGCCTCCCGGATTGACTCTGTCAAATACCATATCAAAGAACAGTTTATACTGTCCCTTTGCAGCATCAATGAACACCATATCATAAAAACTGTTTTTTACAATACTTTCAGCTTCAAGTGCATCAATATTTACGATTTCAATCCTGTCCTTATATCCCGACTTTTCAACATACTCAACAGCTTTATTATAGCGATTTTCATTTCTCTCAATCGTTGTTATCATACAGTTTCCGTTCAATGCCTTACATAGCATTATAGAAGAGTATCCTATGGCTGTACCGAATTCGAGAATTCTATATGGCTTTTTAATCTCAGCCAGCACCTTTATAAGAGCAAGTGTATCTCTTGTGACGATTGGTACGACATTATCTTTTGCATAGAGCTCCATGTCAATCTGAATTTCGGATGATGCATATGTCTTGTGATTTATATACGCTTCTACCTTATCATTAGTAATATTACTCATTTTTATCCTTCCACATTAATTTCCCAGATATTTTGCTTTATTCAGAAGATGTTCCTCATAAGTCTCGCTGTAGACCTGCTCTCCACTTCCATCATTTTTCGCAAGGAAATAGAGATATTCAGTATCTGCCGGCTCAATAACTGCCATGATTGCCTTTTCACCTGGAGATGCAATAGCAGTTTCTGGAAGGCCTTTGTATATATACGTATTATAAGGAGAATCTATGCTTATATCTTCAGAGGATAGAATCGGTTTTCTTTCTCCTAATATATACTGAACCGTGGCGCAGGATTGAAGTGCCATCCCAATATCCAGTCTTTTTATGAACACAGATGCAACAAGAGGCATTTCATCTTCAATGGCAGCCTCTCTTTCAACAATCGAAGCAAGTGTCACAATTTCATTAACGCTGAATTTAGTAGAATCCAGATTTGGAACTATTGCATTTTTGTAGACGATGTCAAACTGTGACAGCATCTTATCAGCAATTTCTTCAGAAGCGGTACCCTCTTTAAAAAAATAAGTTTTTGGGAAGAGGTATCCCTCAAGTGTTTTTATATCTTCATCATTTAAAAATTCATACTTGTCTATGAAAATACCTGGGTCATTGACCACTCTCATAAAATCATCTGCGCTTCCAATTCCTGTTTCTTCTATCTTGCGCGCTATCTGAATTGCTTCATAGCCTTCTGGAACAATAAGCTTAAGGCCCTTATAATTGTCGCCGTCAATGAACTTCTGCAAAATATCACTTGCTGTCATTGATTTATTTATTATATAGTCTCCAGCTTTTATGTTAGTTTTGTCATTATCAGCAGCATATTTTTTCAGCGCTTTTGCATCCTTTATATATCCATATTCTTCAAGTTCATTTGCTACAGCCGTTATATTTGTGCCTGATTTAACTTCATATAATATTTCTGTGCTGTCGTTAATGTCGACTGCCGAAAGCTTTTGTTCCTGCGAACATCCTGAAATCATAAAAAAAGATAAAAGAATAAGAGAAATCAGTATTTTTTTTATCATAGTATCTAATCCTTTTCAATATAATCACTGTACATCATTATACCAAGTATAGTTTTTGCGTCAACGATTTCTTTGCTGTAAATCATCTCTTTTGTTTCTCTCAGAGAAAGTTCAATTATCTCGATATCCTCATCTTCATCAAAATTTGTATCACCTTTATCTCTGGCATCAAGAAAATAAATATGGCCAACCTCGTCCGAAAATCCTGGCGTTGTGTAGAAATAGGTCATATATCTTAAATTTGATACTTCGTATCCAGTTTCTTCTTTAAACTCTCTTATTATAGCCTCATCAGGCTTTTCGCCTGGTTCAAGCTTGCCCGCAGGAATTTCAATTATATCTTTTTCTATGGATTTTCTAAATTGCTTTACAAGGACTATTTTTTTATCTTCAGTTACTCCTACTGCACAGACAGCGCCACAATGATTGACTATCTCTCTTATGGCGGTTCTTCCTTCAGAAACTTCAACGGTGTCAACTTTCAATGACACCACTTTTCCACTGTATATCCTGTCACTGCTTATGGTTCTTTCTTTCGTCATTATTTTATGCTCCTGTTGTTTTTTGATATAAGCTCTTTTGCATTTTCAATTGTCGTATTCGTAATGTTCAATCCACCTATCATCTTAGCAAGCTCAGTCACTCTTTCGTCATCATCAAGTCTTGATACCACAGTCTCTGTTGTAATATCAGTGTCAAATTTCTCTACAAGGTAATGCCTGTCTGCATAACTGGCAATCTGCGGAAGATGTGTTATACAAAGTACCTGTCTGTACCTGCTTATTTCCTTGAGTTTTTCACCTATCGTCTGGGCAGCTACACCACTCACGCCTGTGTCTATTTCGTCAAAGATAAGAGTTTCGATATTATCGGTCTCAGATATTACATTTTTCAGGGCTAGCATGAACCTGGAAATTTCACCCCCAGACGCAATTTTACTTATCGGCTTCAGAACATCTCCTTTGTTAAAATTAACCGCGAACTCAACGCTGTCAATCCCCGAATCACTGTACTGCGCCTCATTGAATTCAATTTTAAACTGAGTGTTATTCATTTTAAGAGAGGAAAGTTCTGAAAGTATTTTTTCAGAGAGAATAATGCTTACCGATTTTCTCAATTCGGAGAGTTTCCTCGCCTCAACGGACAAGGTAACCTCAATCTCCTCAAGATCTCTTCGATACTTTTCAATGAGCTCATCTCTGAGTGTTATTTCTTCAAGTCTTTTTGATGACTTTTCTCTGAATTCCATTACATTCTCATAACTGTTTCCATATTTTCTATATATCGTATTAATCTTATCTATTCTCTGATTCAGTTCATCTATTAAGGATACGTCAAAATCGAAACTGCTTTTCTTTGACCTTATTTCATTTGCAACATCATCCAGTCTGTAATAACAGTCTTTAATAACATCATTCCATTCTTTTATATAACCATCAAATTCTTCAACCTGGTCAAATTTATTGAAACAGAGTGAAAGCAGTGTCAGGACTGACTCTGAGCTTCCATATATTGAATCATAGCTCATCTCGATTATACTCTGTATCTTTTCAGTATTTTCTACCTTCTTCAATTCTTTTGCCAGTTCTTCTTTTTCATTTTTTGATATCCCTGCAGAATCTATTTCTTCGATTTCATATTTTATAAGATCTATTTCGCGCTGGAGCTTGCTTGGCTCCTCATAGTTGTTCAGATTCGAAATCTTCTTTTTTATATCTACATAATCGCTGTAAATGGCTCTATATCTGATATTCTGATTGTAAATATCCTGCCCGCCGAACAAGTCGAGGAGATTGAGCTGATTAGCTGAATTCATAATCTGCTCATATTCGTTCTGTCCATGTATTGTTATCAGCTGACCTGAAATCTGCTTAAGTATAGATTTACTTACGCTTCTGCTGTTAACTCTGCTGGCGGTTTTTCCCTCTGCGCTTACTTCTCTTGTGATTATTATTTCATCTTCTGCGTCATCTATGCCCAGGTCGTAAAGGGATTTTATAAGTTCAGGGTTTTTGCAACTGAAAACCGCTTCGACTACAGCTTTTGAGCTTCCATTTCTGACAAATGATCTGTCACCCTTTTTGCCAAGCGCCATTGACAGTGCATCAATCAATATCGATTTCCCTGAACCGGTCTCTCCTGTAATGATGTTCAATCCATCTTTAAATTTTATTCTCACTTCATCAATTAATGCAAAGTTCTTTATATAGATTTCATGTAGCATAATTACCTCTTAACTCTGCTTATCCAAGTTTATATGTGCATTATTTACAACATCTTCCAAAGCATTTTCCAAATCCTCAATATTTTTCTCTCGATTGCTGCTTAGAAGCATAAGAAACTCAATATTTCCCTTCGGCCCTTTTATTGGCGAATAATCAATCCCTGTCAGGTATAGCCCTGCTTCAATCGCATAGTCTGCACACTTTCTTACAGCCTTGAGATGCTTTGCAGGGTCCCTTACCACTCCATTTTTTCCTACTTCTTCTCTTCCAACTTCGAATTGCGGCTTTACCAGAGCAATACATTCAAATGAAGAGTCTCCAAGCTCCGTTAGCTTTGGAAGTACAAGTCTGAGGGATATGAAAGATACATCAATGCTGAAAAACTGGATTCTGTCCTCCAGATCATCAGGTTTTACATTTCTGATATTTGTTCTTTCCATGACTTTGACTCTCTCGTCATTTCTTAGCTTCCAGTCTAGCTGTCCATATCCAACATCTACGGAATATACTTTTTTTGCACCATTTTGAAGCATGCAGTCTGTGAACCCTCCAGTGGATGACCCAATATCCATACATACCTTATCATCAAGTCTAATTCCCCAGTTTTCAACAGCTTTTTCAAGTTTCAGACCACCTCTTGAGACATATGGGATTGCATCGTTCTTTATTCTTATTTCAGCATCGTTGTCAATCATAAAGCCTGCCTTGTCAACAACCATGTTATTTACAAGGACAGTTCCTGACATAATGTTTTTTTTTGCTCTTTCTCTTGAATCAAAGTAACCTCTGTCAACAAGAACCTTATCTATTCTTTCTTTCATTGCCGTCCCTTTCAAATTATAACATTAACACTGCGACTATAACCCCTAGTATTCCGCCTGCAATTACTTCTTTTGGTGTATGACCTATTAATTCTTTAAGCTTTTCCTCTTTGAACTTGAATTTATGCCTCTGTATATCATTAATAATCTGATTCAGAATTTTTGCCTGTTTCCCAACAGCATATCTTACACCAGCCGCATCATACATTATGATGCAGGATACCCCAAACGCCAGAGCAAACAATGCTGAATCAAATCCTTCAGTAATACCTATTGCTGCAGTCATACTAGTTACTAATGATGAGTGAGAGCTTGGCATCCCGCCTGATCCAACAAATCTTGAAAGGTCAAGATTTCTTGTGGATATAAGTGTAAATATCACTTTTAAGAGCTGTGCAATAAACCATCCCCAGAAAGTCACTTTCAGAACATCATTGCTAAAAATCCCGTTTATTCCCAAGTTACATTCCTCCTAATCAGTTCTTTCTCATTACAACAAATCTCGCAAGCTCTTCCATGAAAAGACGCCTCTGAGAATCAAAGTTCCCAAGCGATTCAACCGCATCTTTAAGGCAGTCTTGGGCGAGCAATCGGGCCTTCTCGATACCAAATAGCGAAACATACGTTGATTTGTCGTTTTGAATATCACTGCCTGTATTTTTTCCAAGCTCAGAGGTATTTCCTGTTACATCAAGTATGTCATCTGTAATCTGAAATGCGAGTCCAATGTTCTCTGAATATCTCTCAACAGCTTTCAACTCTTCTTCATTTGCACCTGCAATATATGCTCCCGCCATTACAGAGGCTTTTATCAACGCACCAGTTTTTTTGCTGTGCAGATATCGGAGCTCTTCATATGATATAGATCTTCCTTCTGATTCAATGTCCACAATCTGTCCGGCAATCATTCCATTAACTCCCGCACAGCTCGCGATTACATTCATGGCTTTCACAGAACCGACGCAGTTGTTTTTTAGTATCTCTCCTGACATTATTTCAAATGCTGAGTTAAGAAGCCCGTCTCCTGCAAGTATAGCCACGGCTTCTCCAAAAACCTTGTGATTTGTGGGTTTTCCTCTTCTAAGATCATCATCGTCCATAGCAGGAAGATCATCATGAATAAGAGAATATGTGTGAATATATTCCACCGCACAGGCAAACGGAATTCCTGCTGAACAATTGCCTCCCATCATTTTAATTGTCTCGAGCAGAAGCACTGGTCTTATTCTCTTTCCGCCAGCTTCAAGGCTGTATTTCATTGAATCAAATATTATCTTCTGTGGAGAATTTTCAGCCCCGCTTATGAAAGAAGTCAGACTTTCTTCGACAACTCTCCTTGTATTATCATATTGTGCGTAAAATTCCATTGTAGTCTCCTAAATTCGTTTATTTACTATTATAGCAAAAATTCATGCCATTGTCTTTTCTATTCGATTATTAAACTCTCACCATCTATGGTTTTTATGCTTAATTTCATATTTTCCAGTTCTGAGGAACATTCCTGATACAGTTTGATTCCTTTTTTATAAAGTTCAATGGATTCTTCAATATCCGTATTGCTTCCCTGAAGCTTTTTTATTATCATGTCAAGCTCCTGAATCTTTGATTCATACTTAATTTTCATGGCTACCTCCAATAATTTTTGCAACTACTGTTCCATCGTAAAATCTGATTTTTATAACTTCGTCTTCCTTAAGCTCTGAAGCTCTTGTAACCAGCTTTGTCTCTTTACTGTATACTGTCGTGTATCCTCTATCCAGAAGATTAAGAGGATTCAGTACAAGCAAATGTTCTTTTCTTGAATTCAGGAGAATCCTCTGGGTTTCAAAAGCTCTTATCATATGGTTATGCAAATCTGTCTTAAACTTAAAAATTTCTTCCTCTTTTCTTGAAAGCACTTCCAATGGATTGTACATTTCAAATATTCTTTTGATATTCGAAAGTTTCTGACGCTTATCCTCGAATATACTTGACGACTCTCTGTTAAGCTGATTGATGAGAGTTTCAAGCTCTTTTTTTAGAGTTATAAATGAAGGAACTGTCAGCTCTGCAGCCATTGAAGGAGTAGATGCCCTTAAATCTGAAACAAAATCTGCAATCGTAAAGTCATTCTCATGTCCTATTGCAGAAACTACAGGTATTCTTGAATCAAATATCTCACGAGCAAGGCTTTCATTATTGAAAATCGCAAGCTCCTCATAAGATCCCCCGCCTCTTGCAACAATTATTACATCCGGTGATTTTGTCCTGGCAGCTCCATTAAAATATCTGAGCCCTTCAATCACCTCTTCATATGCCCGGTCCCCCTGTACAAGTGCAGGATAAACTATGATTTCAACCTTTGGGAATTTTTTGCTGATTACATTATATATGTCTCTTATCACAGCCCCTGTAGGTGAAGTTACAACCCCAATCCGACGCGGCATCTGCGGTATTTCCTTTTTATGAGCTTCATCAAACAGACCTTCCTTCTCAAGTTTGTTTCTAAGCTCAATAAACTGCCTGTATAGTTCTCCAACCCCGGTTTTATCGATTTTAGATATAATAATACTAACACTGCCATCTCTTTCATAATAATTAATTTTGCCCTGACAGATAATCTTGTCACCTTCACTGATTTCTTCAGTTATATCAGAATTACCAAATACAATACAGCTTATTCTGCTATTTTCGTCCTTAAGAGTAAAATATATATTTCCACTCGAATGAAATTTCAGATTTGAAACCTCACCCTCAACTCTCACACTATGCAAAATAGGATCAGCTTTCATAAAATTTGAAATATAGCTATTTAATTCGCTTATGGTAAGTGCTCGTATTCTCATATTGTATTCTCTTTTCTTGAATTATGTTATACATCTATGTGTTTCTTTAAGAAATATCCAGTGTGAGAATCTTTATTCTCCATTATTTCTTCTGGTGTACCCTCACCGATTATATATCCTCCTTTGTCTCCTCCGTCAGGACCAAGATCAATTATGTGATCCGCCGTTTTTATGACATCAAGATTATGCTCAATTACTACAACTGTGTTACCGCTCTCAACAAGCTTGTTGAGCATCTGTATCAATTTATCTACATCTGCAATATGGAGACCAGTTGTAGGCTCATCAAGAATATAAAGAGTTCTTCCTGTCTGCTTGCGGCTTAACTCGGTAGCCAGTTTTATCCTTTGTGCCTCTCCACCGGAAAGCTGAGTGGATGGTTGCCCCAGAGTTATATACGAAAGCCCAACGTCTACAAGTGTTTCCAGTTTTCTTTTTATTGCAGGTATATTCTCAAAAAATGTATACGCTTCTTCAACATTCATGTTGAGAACATCAGATATATTCTTACCTTTATACTTAACCTGAAGTGTTTCTCGGTTATATCGTTCTCCCTTGCATACCTCACATGGAACATATACATCCGGGAGGAAATGCATCTCTATCTTCAATATACCGTCTCCCTTGCATGCCTCGCATCTTCCACCTTTGACATTGAAGCTGAATCTCCCTTTGCTATATCCCTTGGCTTTTGCGTCAACTGTGGATGAAAAGAGATCGCGTATATGGTCAAATACTCCTGTATATGTGGCTGGATTTGATCGCGGAGTCCTCCCTATTGGACTCTGATCAATATCAATGACTTTATCAATTTTTTCTAAACCGGATATTTCCTTATACACTCCCGGCTTTAATCTTGATCTGTTTGCCTGATTCGATGCTGCTTTATAAAGTATCTCATTTATAAGCGAGCTCTTTCCTGAACCTGAAACCCCTGTAACACATGTAAAAACTGATAAAGGTATCTTAACGTCTATATTTTTAAGGTTATTCTCTCTGGCTCCCTTTATTTCAATTATGCTTTCCTGATCGACTTGCCTTCTTGACTCAGGAGTTTCAATTTTAAGTTTTCCGCTAAGGTATTTGCCTGTAAGAGATCTGTCGCATTCCATGATTTCTTCAGCCGTACCCTGGCACACAATCTCCCCGCCGTGAATCCCGGCACCTGGACCAATATCCACAATCTGGTCTGCAGCATACATGGTATCTTCATCATGTTCTACAACTATTAGAGTATTGCCTATGTCAGTAAGATCTCTAAGCGTCTTTAATAGACGTTCATTATCTTTCTGATGAAGACCTATGCTTGGCTCGTCGAGAACATACAGAACTCCCACAAGAGCTGATCCTATCTGTGTTGCAAGTCTTATCCTCTGTGATTCTCCTCCGGAAAGCGTACCCGACTGCCTTGCAAGCGTAAGATAATCAAGTCCCACGTCCTTAAGAAAATTAAGTCTCTGGTTTATTTCTTTTATTATCTCTCCTGCAATTATTTCTTCATTCTTGCTTAAGTTCAGAGAAGAAAGAAGTTTTATATGTTCCCCTACTGACAATTCTGTCACCTGTGTTATATTTCTCCCACCAAGAGTAACAGCAAGAACTTCCGGTTTAAGACGCTTTCCATTGCATGCTCTGCATGGGCTCTCAATCATATAATTTTCTATTTTTGTTCTTATATATTCTGACGGCGTTTCTTTGTAACGTCTTTCAAGGTTGTTTATTACGCCTTCAAATGTAGACTCATATACTCTGTAGCCATCTGAAAATCTGCTCTCATAGTTGAATTTCAACTTGTCATCAGACCCATAAAGAAGTTTCTTCTTAAAATCCTCTGGAAGTTCTCTGTATGGAACATCCATTGAAACTCCATTTGAATCTGCCAGTGCTTTTATCATGCTGAAATATATAGTATTTTCATTCTTGTCACTTGATGCCCATGCCTCAACCGCATTTTCTCTCAGAGAAAGGTTCTCATCTGGAACTACAAGTGCTGCGTCTACATTCTTGTTCATCCCAAGTCCATTACATTCAGGACATGCTCCATATGGCGCATTGAATGAAAATACTCTTGGCGATATTTCCTCAAGAGTTATTCCGTGCTCCGGACATGCAAATTTCGTCGAAAACAGCATTTCTTCGCCATCTATTATATTTACAGTTACTAATCCTTCAGTCAGCTTCAATGCAGTTTCAATGGAATCATTAAGTCTGCTTTCTATAGAATCCTTTATGACAATTCTGTCCACAATTACATCTATGTCATGCTTCTTATTCTTATCAAGGTTTATATCGTCACCGATTTCATAGTTTTCACCGTCTATTCTCAGCCTTATATATCCTTCGTTTTTTATGGCTTCAAGTACTTTCTCATGCCTTCCTTTTTTTCCTCTTACTACTGGTGCTATTATCTGAATCCTTTTCGCATTTCCTATTTCCATTATCTTATCTACGATTTCCTGTACAGACATCTGCTCAATAGTCTTTCCGCAGTGTATACAATGAGGAATTCCTATATTTGCATACAGGAGCCTCAGATAGTCATATATCTCTGTTACTGTACCTACCGTTGATCTTGGATTTTTTGAGGTAGTCTTCTGGTCAATTGAGATTGCCGGTGAAAGTCCCTCTATATAGTCAACATTAGGTTTTTCCATCTGACCAAGAAACTGTCTTGCATAAGAAGAAAGGCTCTCTACATATCTTCTCTGGCCTTCTGCATAAATTGTATCAAAGGCAAGTGATGACTTGCCTGAGCCTGACAATCCTGTAAATACTATCATCTTGTTTCTTGGTATTGTTAAATCTATATTCTTAAGATTATGTTCTTTAGCTCCTCTTATTACAATCTGATCGTTCATTGTATCTTCCTTTCCAGTTCCCTTATCCGGTCTCTTACTCTTGCAGCATCTTCAAATCTGAGACTTTCAGCAAGCTCAAACATTTTTTCGGTCAGCTCTATAATTTCATTTCTTATTTTTTCAGATTCGATTGTTTCTTTAACGGTATATTTCTTCTGTTCATCTGCAACAAGTGTGGATATTTTATCTCTTATTTCTTTTTTGATAGTTTCCGGGCTTATGCCATGATCAATATTATATTGTTTCTGTACTTTTCGTCTTCTGTCCGTCTCGTTTATTGCAGCTTCCATTGACCTGGTAATTCTGTCAGCGTACATTATTACTCTACCCGAAGAGTTTCTGGCAGCCCTTCCTATTGTCTGAATTAGAGATGTCTCAGATCTTAAAAAACCTTCTTTGTCGGCATCAAGAATTGCAATCAATGAGACCTCTGGAATATCAAGTCCCTCTCTCAGGAGGTTGATTCCAACAAGGACATCAAATATCCCCAGCCTCAGGTCTCTTATTATTTCTATTCTTTCCATAGTATCAATATCAGAATGCAGATACCTGACTTTTATTCCATTTTTTTCGAGATAATCAGTAAGACTCTCTGCCATTTTTTTTGTCAGCGTTGTTACCAGAATCCTCTCATTCTTCAATATAACGGAATTGATTTCGTGTATAAGATTATCTATCTGGTTATTTGTAGGTTTTATCTCGATAACCGGGTCAAGAAGTCCGGTTGGCCTTATTATCTGTTCAGCAAATCCCGAAGAATTCTCCATTTCAAACTTTGACGGAGTAGCCGACACAAACAATATCTGATTGGAGACTTCAAGGAATTCTTCAAATTTCAATGGCCTGTTGTCTACTGCAGACGGAAGTCTGAATCCGTATTCCACCAGCGATTTCTTTCGTGACTGGTCTCCAGAATACATTGCATGTATCTGAGGGAGCGTGACATGCGATTCATCTATTATTATAAGGTAATCATCAGGAAAAAAGTCCATGAGAGTGAATGCCCTTTCTCCAGGATGACGACCGGTAAGATGTCTTGAATAATTTTCAATTCCTTTGCATGTTCCGATTTCCTTAAGCAGTTCTATGTCGTATCGAGTTCTCTGCTCTATTCTCTGAGCTTCCAGGTACATATCATTGTCCCTGTAATACTTAAGCCTGTCTTCAAGCTCTTCTTCTATGCTAATTACTGCTTTTTCAAGTTTTTCTCTGCTTGTGACGTAATGAGAAGCCGGGAATATGGAAACGTGTGTTCTTGTTCCTATCACTTCTCCTGTAAGATGGTCTATCTCTACTATCCGTTCGATTTCGTCTCCGAAAAATTCTATCCTTAATCCCTTTACATCTGTGTTGGCAGGAAGCACCTCAAGTATGTCTCCCTTTACCCTGAATGTACCCCTTACGAAGTTCATGTCATTTCTTTCATATTGAATCTCAACGAGCGATTTTATTACTTCATCTCGGTCTTTTTCCATTCCTGGTCTCAGCGAAACCATCATGTACTTATACTCGTCTGGATCTCCAAGACCATATATGCAAGATACCGAAGCAACTATTATTACATCTTCTCTTTCAAGTATCGATGCAGTTGCACTGTGTCTGAGCTTATCTATTTCTTCATTTATTGCTGAATCTTTTTCAATATACGTATCAGTTGATACAACATATGCCTCAGGCTGATAATAATCATAATAACTCACAAAGAACTCAACTCTGTTGTCTGGAAAAAACTCCTTGAATTCAGAGTAAAGCTGAGCGGCAAGGGTCTTGTTATGTGCGATTACAAGAGTCGGCCTCCTGGTTTCTTTTATTATGTTTGCCATTGTAAAGGTTTTTCCAGAACCTGTAACGCCAAGCAAAGTCTGGAATTTATTGTTACTGTTGATTGAATCAACAAGCCTTTCGATTGCCTGCGGCTGATCTCCGGTAGGTGAAAATTCAGATATTAGTTGAAAATCCATCAGTTTTCTCCTTTTAATAATTCAATAGCTTTTTTTATCTGCAATTCATACTCCTCTATCTGGTAATCTGGTATTACGCCTTTCAGATGTATTGACTTTCCCTTCGGAGAAAAATATTCGCTTGTAGTAAGCTTATACCCTGTTCCATCAGGAAGATTATATGTTGTCTGCACAATGCCTTTTCCAAATGATTTTACGCCTACAACTTTTGCACCAATGTGCTCTCTGAGCGCAAGAGTCATGGCTTCAGCTGCCGAGGCAGAATTTTCATTAATCAGGATACATATATCACCTTTAAAAATTCTATCATTTTCAGAAACATATTCAGTCTCTTTTCCACTTCTTTCTCTTACGCTTAATATGGTTTGTTTTCCTGTTAGATATCCCGATGACTCCACCAGGGATTCGAGAAGTCCTCCAGGATTATCTCTAAGATCAAGTATGATTTTTTCAGTTTTATTTTCATTAAAATAAACCAATGCCTCTTTAAAATAATCCGGAGTATTTTTTATGAATCTGTCTATCTTTATATAACCGATATTATCTATAATTTCATATGAAAGCGCCCTGTCAGACATTCTCTTTCTCTCGACATCCATACTAATTGTTTCGTCACCCCGCATAATCAGAAGATTCACGCTTGGGTAGTCTCCAAAAATAATAAATTCTCTGTTATCTCTACCTATTATACCTATGGCTTCTGAAACGCTTTCAGGCGTAAGCACTATATCGTCTATTTCAAGTATTATGTCCCCTGCAACAATACCTGAATCTTTTGCAGTACCTGATTCATCCACAGAAATAATTTTTATTTTACCGTCAGCAAGTATCTCGATAGATACTCCAATACCAATCAATATACCCTGTTCATTGTTCTTTTTGCGTTTTAACTCATCTTCCGAAATATAGTATGAATATTTATCATCCAAGGAATCAAACATCCCACGTATGGCGCCTTCTACAAGACTGTCACTTTCCGTTTCTTTATAATACAGCTCTTCTATATCTTTTTTTAGCTCAGAAACTTTTTTAAGCTTTCTGTATTCATCATAATTATCCCTACTAATGTTTACTCTACCGAAATATGGTATGTCAAATTCAAATATCATTGCAGAAAACACTAGAGTGTTAAAGATAAATATTACTGTAAATACGGATACTAAAATGTATTTAAATAAATTTCTGCTCTTTTTTTTCATTTTTAAACCTCAGATTATTTAATCATAATGTACAAAAGACTCTAAGTTTATTTAAACTTAGAGTCTCATATATATAGAATTATATCATATTTATAGCTTTTTTAGGGCATTTTTTTGCACAAACTCCGCAGCCTATGCATTTATCTTTATCCACTACATGGACCTGTTTCAGTTCTCCCGCTATAGCGTCAACAGGACAGTTTTTTGCACATATGGTGCAACCAATGCAAAGATCAGGCACTATGTCTGCTTTTTTTCTGTTGTTTAGATCTCCGGCGATTGCCTTTGTAGGACATTTCTCAACGCATATCATACAGCTTGTACATTTTGCATAATCAATCCTTGCAATATTGTTTTCAACATGTATGGCATCGAATGGACAGTTTTTTTCGCATATTCCGCATGCTATGCATCCGACGCTGCAATTTACTTTTACATCCTTACCCTTATCTTTGTTTATACAATCTACTACGACTTCTTTAGACGCTGGGACCATTTCGATAATGCTCTTTGGGCATGCTTCAACGCATTTTCCGCAGGCAACGCATTTTTCCGGATCAACATGTGCTATTCCATCATCAAGTACATGAATTGCATCAAACGGACAGACATTCTCACACGTCCCAAATCCCATACATCCATATTCACAGGATTTTGGTCCACCACCAGAAACCATGGCCGCAGCCTTACAGTCTAATATTCCGCTGTATTTTGATTTATCCGTGGCATTTGATTTAGTACCATTACATAGTACTCTTGCAACTATTTTATCACCTGCAGTAGCCTCTACTCCCATAATTTCGCTTATTGCCGCTGCTACAGGAGCTCCACCTACTGGACACGCATTGACAGGTGCACTTCCTGAAGCAATTGCTGCTGCAAGTCCTCCACATCCGGGAAATCCACATCCACCGCAGTTAGCACCTGGAAGTGCATCCAGTATAGCTGCTTCTTTTTCGTCAACTTCTACCGCAAATTTTTGAGATGCATAAGCAAGACCTGCTCCAAAAACAAGCCCCATAGCCGAAAGACTTACTACTGAATTTATAATTGGGTTCACTATACTACCTCCTATTTAACCAGTCCGCTAAAGCCCAGGAACGCTATTGACATAAGTCCAGCCGTAATTAGAGCAATAGGGAAACCTTGAAATGATTTCGGAATATCAGATATTTCAATTCTCTCTCTGATACCAGCAAAAAGAACTATAGAAAGAGTGAAACCTACCGCTCCTCCAAATCCATTGAACAGTGTTTCTACAAGATTGAAATTACTCTGGATATTCAGTATAGCAACTCCAAGAACCGCACAGTTTGTTGTTATCAGTGGAAGGAAAACACCAAGCGCCTGATATAAAGTAGGTGACATCTTCTGGATGACCATCTCAACAAACTGAACAAGGGACGCGATTACAAGTATAAATGCTATCGTCTGAAGATACTCTATTCCAAGCGGTACAAGAACCAGTTTTTGGATAAGATAAGTAAAAAGGGAAGCCATAGTCATAACGAATGTTACTGCCATTCCCATACCTAAAGCAGTTTCTACTTTTTTTGAAACTCCAAGGAAGGGACATATCCCCAGGAATTTTGACATAACAAAGTTATTAACAAGTATAGAACTTAATAAGATAATTAATATTGATTTCACGTTTATACCCTCCTGTTAATTGGTAGTCTTTCTAGATTTCATTTTGTTTATGAATGCCAAAATCATACCTAGAACCAAAAATGCACCTGGAGGTAATATCATGATGAGAGCAGGCTGATAGCTAGCTCCAAATATTGCCATACCAAAAACACTTCCATTTCCGAAAAGTTCTCTTATGGATCCAAGTATAGTAAGCGCCATCGAGAAACCAAGTCCCATTCCCAGACCATCGCCTATTGAGGCAATAGGACCATTCTTTGAAGCAAAACTCTCGGCTCTGGCTAGAATAATACAGTTAACAACAATCAGCGGTATGAACAATCCCAGCGATTTATCGAGTGCTGGAACATAAGCTTTTAGAAGCAACCCTATTATCGTAACAAATGATGCAATTATTACAACAAATGCTGGTATTCTTATCTTTGCAGGTATTACTTTTCTTAATAATGATATTACGAAGTTAGATAATATAAGTACAGCCGTAGTAGCAAGGCCCATACCAAGTCCATTCACTGCTGAAGTCGTTACTGCCAAGGTAGGGCACATTCCCAACACTTGATTGAAAGTTGGATTTTCATCTATCAATCCATTTTTAACTGCCTGAAAAAAATTCATTTAGATTCACCCTCCCTTATTTAAAATTGTTATTGAACACGTCAACAGCAAGATTTATTCCTACTGTAACTGCGTCAGAAGTGATTGTTGCTCCCGATATAGCTACAATTTCATTTTCAGCTCCTGTAGAGCTTTTTGAAACTACAAGCGGTTGTTCTATAGATTTTCCAGTGTACTGTGATATAAATGGTTCATCTTTTGCTTTTGCACCAAGGCCCGGGGTTTCATTCATATTCCCAATAGTTGCTCCAGCAATTGTTCCGTCAAGATTAATACCAGATATTATTTCAATATCTCCTGCATATCCTTTTGAAAGAGTTTTCACTATATATGCTATCTCTTCAGAACCCTTCATGGCTTTGTATACTTCCACTACACCTGGTCCAAAGTCTCCTTCGACCTTTTCAAATAACTCTGCATCCGGGATTATCTGTTTTCTAGCTGCATCATCCGCAGCTATCTGCTGTTCAGCTATTATTGGAGCAGTAACATCATTTGCCAGCGCAAGCAGACCTGATGCTATCAATGATATAATGCATAATATCAATCCTAATTTTACTATTTCATTCTTCATTACTTTGCTACCTCCCCAAAAACTTTTGGTACCAGATACTTATCAAGCAATGGAGCAGCTACGTTCATTAGTAGTATTGAATATGAGACTCCTTCAGGATATCCTCCAAAGTATCTGATTACCGTTGTCAATAATCCACAGCCAAAAGCATATACGATCTGAGCTTTAATATTTACAGGAGAGCTTGCATAATCTGTAGCCATAAAGAATGCTCCCAGCATAAGACCTCCGGCTAGAACGTTATATGAGATTGCCGATACTTGGAATCCTGAAAACAGGAAACTAAGCACAGCAACTGTAGCGATATATATGACAGGAATATGATAAGATATTACACCTCTGTAGATAAGATATATTCCACCAAGCAGAAGAAGCAACGCCGAAGTTTCTCCAATACATCCTGCAGTGTTTCCAAGAAGCATATCCATGATACCTGCAGCCTGTCCGCCTTCAATTCCCTTTAATACTGCAAGTGGGGTAGCAGTTGATACTGCATCAGCTCCAGGAGTAGTCCAGCTTGTCATCTGAACCGGCCACGAAGCAAGCATTACAGCTCTCGCTGCAAGCGCAGGGTTCATGAAATTGTGTCCAAGTCCACCAAAAAGCTGTTTTACTACCACTATTGCAAAAATTGAACCGATCAGTGTTATCCACCAAGGCAGACTGGCTGGCACGTTCATTGCAAGAAGAAGTCCTGTTACAGCCGCTGAATAATCCTTCACAGTAACCTGACGCTTCATGAATTTCTGAACTGCATACTCTGCAGCAACAGCTCCAAAAACAGCTACAACAATATTTATCAAAGCAGGTACTCTGAAGTAATATACTCCAGCAAGAGCTGCCGGCAATAACGCAATAAATACATCTCTCATCACTGAAGAAACATTTTTGCTGGTTCTTATATGTGGCGATGAAGATATGGTTAAATTAATTTTTTCCACTGTATATTCCTCCCTATTTACTAGCTTTTCTTCTTTGTGCCAATATTTCCTTCTTTGCCACTCTTATTGACTGCAGCAAAGGTCTTCTCGCTGGACATACAAATGAACATGATCCACATTCAATGCAATCCAGAGCTTTGTATTCTTCTGCTTTTTCATAATTATACATAAGCGAATACGCACTTATAAACATAGGCTGAATTCTAGCTGGGCAAATCGATATACATTTACCACACCTGATGCAGTTACTTGGCTCCTCACAGCTTACTTCTTCTGCAGACATGCAGAGTATTCCTGAGCTTCCTTTTGTTGAAGGAACTTCGAGCTTTGCCTGTGCAAGACCCATCATCGGCCCTCCGCTGACAACTTTAGCAGGAGCTACTGTAAATCCACCACATTGCTCTATCAGTTCTGAATACAGGGTACCATTTTTAATAAGAAGGTTCTTAGGCTCTTTAACAACAGAACCTGTAACAGTACATATCCTTTCGATAAGCGGCATTCCCGTCTTCAAAGTCCTTCCAATCTGCGCTGCGGTTGCAACATTTGACACTACAAGTCCAATATCCATAGGAAGTCCGCCTGAAGGAACCTCTCTGTTAGTACATGCGTAAATAAGCTGCTTCTCAGCTCCCTGCGGATATTTTGTCTGGAATGATACAACTTCTATTTTCGGCTCATGTTTAGCGGCTGCTTCCATTACTGAAAGACACTCCGGCTTGTTGTCTTCGATTCCTATATATCCTTTTTCAACTTCAAGTATCTTAATTATTACCTGAAGACCTAAAACTATATCCTCTGGTGACTCAAGCATAAGTCTGTGGTCGGCAGTAAGATACGGCTCACATTCTGCCCCATTAAGTATAGCAACGTCGATATTTTTTTCTTTCGGTGGCGAAAGTTTTACATGAGTTGGAAAAGTAGCTCCACCCATACCAACAATACCAGCGTCCTTGATCATAGCAAGAAGCTCTTCTTTGGACATTTTTTCAATTCCTGGATAAGGTTTTATTTCTTCAAAAACCTCTTCCTTGAAATCATTTTCAATTTCAACACACATAGCTTTCTGACCACCAGGAACAGTCATCGCTTTTATAGATTTGACGATTCCTGAAACCGAAGAGTGAACAGGTGCAGATACAAATCCACCAGGTTCTCCGATCTTTTGTCCTTTTTTTACTACATCTCCGACTTTTACAAGTGCTGTACAAGGAGCCCCAATATGCTGTGAAAGAGGTATGTATACAGACTTAGGCTGTACTGCAACTTCCACGCTCTTGTTCTCTGTAGCAGACTTATGGTGCGGCGGATGTATTCCTCCGTTGAAAGTAAGAACTCTCATTATAAATCCTCCTAAACAATAAATTTTTTATATATTAAGCATTTTATCAATAAACCGACATCTGGCCAAATGACCAATAATTAGTATACTACAAAAATTATATAAAATCACTCTTTCTCATGATATTTTCTTCTAATCGTGATTATTTATTATTTATCAATCATTGCTTCTTTTATTATGAAATCTGAAATTTGTTCTGTATTCATTGAATCAACATTAATCCAGACAGCGTCTTCATATCTTCTGAACCAGGTAAGCTGCCGTTTGGCATAACGCCTTGAATCTCTCTTTATGAGCTCTATCGCTGTATTAAGATCATACTCCCCTTCAAGATATGAAATTATCTGTCTGTAACCTATAGCCTTCATCGACTGGCAGCTTTTATCAAGTCCGTCATTCAGCAAACTTCTGACTTCATCTACCAGGCCGCTCTTTACCATATGATCGACTCTTGAATTTATGATTTCATAGAGCTTTGATCTTTCTCTATAAAGAACATACATCCTTATATCATACATGCTGTTTTTTTTCATGTTTGAAAATTGCCTGAATTCCCCATTGTTTTTAATGATTTCAATTGCTCTTATCACTCTTTTTATATTCTGTTTTTCTATTTTTGTTTCAGGGTCGTGTTTCAGAAGAATATTATAGAGTTCCTCTGTTCCTTTTTCTTCATAGTATTTCCAAAGCTCATTTCTGAATTCAGAATCTGTAGTGACTTTGTTATAATCCATATCGTACACTATGGCGTTGATGTACAGACCTGTTCCACCAGCTATTACAGGTATATTTGATCTGCCTGATATTTCCTTTATGGCGGTTTTGGACATGTCATCAAAATCTTTTACGCTAAACTCATCATAAGGCTCGACTATATCTATTAAATGATGAGGGATTTCTTTCATTTCATCAGGCATTATTTTTGCAGTTCCTATGTCCATTTTTCTGTATATCTGCATTGAATCTGCTGAAATTATCTCTCCGCCAATTTTTTTTGCTACTGAAACAGATGCAGCGGTTTTTCCGACACCAGTAGGTCCAGCAATTAATATGATTTTATCCATTTACTTATCCTTTTCATATCATTTATGCGTTTTTACGCTTGAACATTTTTTCGATTTCATATTTTGAAAACTTTACAAATATTGGCCTTCCATGTGGACAGGTATATTTATTTTCGCAAACATTCAATTTGCTGAATATGGTCTTTATTTCCTCATTCTCTATTTTCTGGTTTGCCTTTATGGCTTTCTTGCAGGCCATCGAAGCAAGTCTGTCTCTGAACTTATCGTTCAAGTCTATATTTTTTTCTCGCATTATGATATCTTTTATTTCATCAAAAAATAGAGCGGACTGCTCTGTGTTGAATATTAGAGGAAGCGACCTGAGTGCTATATTCCCAAATCCAAAATCATCAAGCTTCATTCCGAAAAAATCAAAGATATCATGATTCTCCAACACAGTGATGTATTCATCCATCGTGAGTTCTTTGATGACAGGAATAAGAAGTTCCTGTGATTCGAATCTTGAATCATCCGAATTCTTGTTAAGATCATACTGGTTCATGAATTTTTCATACATTATGCGTTCGTGTGCTGCATGCTGATCTATCAGATACATCTCTTCTGCATATGTTGCAACTATATATGTGTCCAGAACCACTCCAGCGGGGACGAATTTATTATAGTCAAATATAGCTTCATCGGCTATTTCAACCTGAGTGGTTTCATTTTTCTCAGGTTCATCCGGCTCCGTTCCAGAGTCTGAATCATAAGAATATGATGCACTGTGTTTATATGTTTCCATCTGCTGAAGCATACTGCTGTATGGAATTTCAATATTTGCCGCTCGTTCTCTTATCTTTACAACTGATTCCTCTTCAATCTTATCGCTTTCCTTATATATAAAGCCCTCTTTAAATTCGGTTTTCTCCTTTACTGAAGCCACCTCATTTTTATCCTGCCTGTACTGAGGTATAAGGTTAGCGCTTGAGCTGAACAGCGATTTTCTAAGATTGCTGCTTAAAATCTCATCCAGAGAAACTGAATCATCTATTTTTACCTCTGTTTTTGACGGATGTATATTAGGGTCCACATATTCAGGATGGATTTCTATATCGAGGATAAAGATCGGAAATTTTCCAATAGGTATAAGCTCTTTGTATAGACTCTCAACTATATAATTCAGCCGATTAAGTTTCACATACCTTTTATTGATGAATATATTCTGTTTTTTTCTGTTTGATGCGTACAACGATGTATTTGAAATATATCCTTCTATGCTTATATATTCATTTGAAAAGCTTGTTTTTATAAGGTTTGAAGCCAGATTCTTGCCATATAATGTTCTTATTGCATTGAGTGAAATTCCATCTCCATCAGTAGATATGACCTCCTTGCCATCAGATATCAGCTTGAATCTGATTTTTGTATTTATAATTGCAAGTCTGGTCACAATATCGATTATCGATGAAGCTTCTCTGTTTCCGGGTCTTAAAAATTTTTTTCTGGCAGGTGTGTTATAGAAAAGATCCATTACAGAAACGGTGGTACCTCTTCGCGCTCCTGCCGGTGATATTTCTGTGACTTTTGAATCAATCAAAGTTGCTCTTACTCCGATAGCGTCACTTGAGATATTTGTGACAATATCTATCTTTGACACAGATGCTATTGAAGACAGTGCTTCGCCTCTGAATCCATTTGTATTAAGCCTCTGAAAATCTTCAATGGATCGAATTTTACTTGTGGCATGCCTTGTGAATGCTAGTTCAATCTGTTCAGGCTTTATTCCATATCCATCATCACTTACCTTAATAAGGCTTTTTCCCCCATCTCGTATTTCAACCGTTATCTGACTTGCTCCCGCATCAATGGAATTTTCTATGAGCTCTTTAACTATAGATACCGGTGATTCTGCGACTTCTCCGGCTGCTATCTTGTTTGCTGTGAGCTCATCTAATAACGTAATATCATTATTCATAGTATTCACTCGCTATCTTAACATATTCTTGAGCTCATTTAGAATATTGAGTGCCTGAACAGGAGTGGTTGTATCTATATCTATGTTCTCTATTCTTGACTCTAAAGCTCCGTTGTTTCCAGTTCTGTTAAATTCGAAAATTGAAATCTGGTTGCTGTTCTGCATTTTATCTTTTTTGTTTACTATGCGATTAAGCTTGTTTTCATACTGAATCTCATTTTCCTTTACTTCTAATTCTTCAAGCTTAAGATTAGCATCAAAAATTACTTCATCTGGAATTCCCGCAAGCTTGGCAACGTGAATTCCATAGCTCTTGTCGATTTTCCCTCTGAATATCTTTCGCATGAACACTATGGTGTCTTCCCTCTCGTCAACAGACACATAATAATTCTTTATGTTCTGAAATTCACCTTCGAGTTCAGTTATTTCATGGTAATGAGTCGAAAAAAGCGTTATGCAGTTGAGTTTTGTGCTTATATGCTTGAGTATGGCCCATGCGATGCTGAGTCCGTCAAAAGTACTTGTACCTCTTCCTACCTCATCTAGCAAAACCAGACTCTTCGATGTCGCATTTCTCAGTATATATGATACCTCGTTCATTTCAACCATGAACGTGCTCTGCCCCTGGCTCAGGTCATCGGAAGCCCCTACACGGGTATAGACCGCATCAAGAACAGGGACGTTTGCATATGATGCACTTACGAAGGATCCAATATGCGCCATTATGCTTATTATAGCAATTTGCCTCATATATGTGGATTTACCGCCCATATTGGGACCCGTTATAATATGAATCCTGGAATCTTCATCAAAAAATGCATCATTTGGCACAAAATTTTCTTCTCCAAGAATCTTTTCTACTACGGGGTGTCTTGAATCCTTAATTTCCATTAATCCTTTGCTGTTAAACTCTGGTCTTGTAAGATTGTTCTTGACCGCAGCTGAAGCAAGTGAGCATATAGCGTCAACTTCTCCGATGATTGAAGCAGTTGACTGTATCCTGTTTACTGATTTGTAGAGCTCACTTTTGAAATCGCTGAATATATCGCTTTGAATCTCATATATCTTCTGTCTCGCAGTCAGTATCTTATCCTCTACTATTTTCAGCTTCTCGCTGATATATCTTTCCGCATTTGAAAGTGTCTGTTTCCTTATATAATCTACTGGGGGCTCAAAATCCCTGAGATTGGAATTTGTTATCTCAATATAATAGCCAAAAACCTTATTATAACCTATTTTCAGGTTCTTTATCTGAGTACGTTCACGCTCTTCCTGTTCAAGCTCCTGAAGTATTTTTGATGCATTGCTTTCTATATATCTGTATTCTTCAAGCTCTTTATTGAATGAGCTGTTTATCACTTCACCATCTTTTATTCCTTGCGAAGGGTTTTCCATTATGACTTCATCTATATACTCGTATATGTCACGTAAATCATCCATTCCATCTACTCGTTTTTTTAGTTTCTTACAATCAGATTTTTGAATCACCGATATTAGCAAAGGTAAATTCATTATGGAACTCTTAAGAGACATAATTTCCTTGATATTGATTGTTTCATAGCTTATCTTTGAACTAAGCCTCTCTATATCGTATATTTTGCTTAGAATATCTCTGCAATCTTCCCTAAGCTGAAAATCACCTATGAATTCCTCAACTGAATCCAGCCTTCTGTTTATGTCATTGATATTTATGAGTGGCTTTTCAATCCATTTTCTAAGTGTTCTCTTCCCTATATTAGTTTTTGAATAATCGATTACGTCAAAAAGCGAATTTTTCTTGCTTTTTGTGTTTATATTTTCAGTTAGTTCGAGGTTTTTTCTTGTATTAAGGTCGATCTTCATATAACTGTCTTTATTTATTATTGAAACTTTGCTTATGTTTTTTGAAGCTTTTTTCTGAGTATCGTAAATATATGTCAATATTAGCTCAATACTTGATTGATAGCGCTTTATATGAGTTCTTTCATCCTTGATATATGAATCCTCGAAAAATTCGTTCATTATGCCCGGCTTTGATTCATATGCTGTACTTACTATCTGTTTCGAATTTACATACTGCAGTAATTGGTTTTGCCTATTAACATTTTCTGCAAAAATACATTCAGATTCCCTGCTTATGATTATCTCATCAGGTGAGACTTGCGCCAGAGTATCTGCAATCAAATCAGGATCAAGTTCTCCGACATAGAACTCTCCAGTAGACAGATCCAGATATGAATAGGACAGTCCTTCTTCATCTGAATATCCGATTGACATAAGATACAAGTTTCTGTGAGACTCCAGGTTATTGTCGTCCAAATTTGTACCTGGCGTTATTATCCGCACAACTTCTCTTTTTACTAAACCTTTTGCTGTTTTTGGATCTTCTACCTGTTCACATATTGCCACTTTTTTTCCAGCCTGAATTAGTTTTTGTATATATGAATCTACACTGTGAAAAGGGACTCCGCACATAGGAGCCCTTTCTTCTAAGCCACAACTTTTTCCGGTGAGTGCTATGTCAAGTATTCTTGAAGCTTCTATAGCATCATCAAAGAACATTTCGTAAAAGTCTCCAAGCCTGAAAAAAAGAATAGCATCTTTATTGTCTTCTTTTATTTCAAAGTACTGCTTCATCATCGGAGTTAAATTTTCCATTATACAGCCATCCTTTTAGTTAAATCATTTCACCATTAAGCGAGAATGATTTTGGTTCAGTTATCTTAACATTCACAAGCTTTCCAATAAGATCTTCTGTCCCCTTGAAATTAACCAGTTTATTTTGCCTGTTTCTTCCCATCATATATTCAGGATTCTTTTTGCTTACACCTTCTACCAGAACCTCGACAACTTTGTCCTGATATGCCTGTGCCGTTTTTGTAGCAGCTTCATTAACTACCGCTAAAAGCCTGTCGAATCGATCTTTTTTTACATCTTCATCAATATGATTATCCATATTTTCTGCAACAGTTCCTTTTCTTACGGAATAAAGGAATGTGAATGCCAGATTGTACTGAGCTTTTCTGACAACATCCAGGGTGTGCGCAAAGTCTTCTTCTGTCTCTCCTGGAAATCCCACCATAATGTCTGTCGTAAGGCCTATCCCATCAACCTTCTCTTTTACCTTGTCTATTATGGAGAGATAATCCTCTTTGGTATAATGCCTCCTCATCTCCTTAAGCACTCTGCTGCTTCCAGACTGTACGGGAAGGTGAAGGCTCTCGCATACTTTTTCAAGATTTGCGATTGCATCAATCAGCTCATCTGAAATATCTTTCGGATGTGACGTCATAAACCTTATTCTTTCTAATCCCTCTATATTATTCATATCTTCAAGGAGTCTGTGGAAAGGATATTGGGGTTCAAATGTTTTTCCATATGAGTTTACATTCTGACCAAGCAGAGTAATTTCCTTTACTCCGCCTTCTACGAGTTTTTTTGCCTCTGTAATTATATCTTCTGGATTTCTGCTTCGTTCTCTTCCTCTTGTATAGGGTACTATACAGTATGTGCAGAAATTGTTGCAGCCATACATTATGTTCACAAATGCTTTGATGTCATGCTTTCTCTGAGTAGGAAGTCCTTCGATTATTCTTCCGTCTATATCCCATATGTCATACATTGCTTCATCACTTTCAATTACTGTGTTGAGAAGCTCTGGGAACTTGTAAATATTATGCGTTCCAAAAACGAGGTTTACGTGAGGATATTTATTCTTTATTTCTTCAACTACATGTGGCTGCTGCATCATGCATCCGCATACCGCTATTACAAGGTCCGGATTCTTTTCTTTGTATTTTTTGAGTACATGCAGATTTCCATAAACTTTTAGCTCCGCATTTTCTCTTACTGCACAGGTATTATATATTATCAGGTCAGCATCGCTCTGTTCTTCAGTAACACCATATCCCATTTTCTCAAGCATTCCGAATATATTTTCAGAATCATGTTCATTCATCTGACATCCCCATGTAGTTATATTTACCATGGGTTTTCCTGTCACAAATTTAGTTTTTACTTTTTCTGCTACTTTTTCTATATACATTTCCTGTAATTTTATTTCTTCAACTGTTACAATAAGGTTTTCTCTTTTGCTCATTATTGGTTCTCCTAAATAAATATTTTTACATTTCATTATATCAAAAAAATCAATCTCTGTGAACAAAAATGAAATTAACCTTGTTATATCCTGACAAGATGTTATATACTTATTATAAATATTCTATTAATGAACACGGAGGACTTACATACAATGAACATCAACACTTTATATTTCAGCGCTACCGGAACTACAGAGAAGATAGTATCCAGGATTGCTGCTGAGCTCAAGGAATGTCTGAATCAGGAGTCTTCACTTAGCACCTTCAGTTTTACAAGTCCTGAAGCCAGAGCTGATTCAAAATCGTATTCTGCTGAAGATATCGTGATAGTTGGGGTTCCTGTTTATGCCGGACGAGTTCCCAATGTCCTTTTAAGCTATCTTGAAGGTCTGGAAGGAAACGGAGCCGTTGCCATAGCTGTAGTTTTATATGGTAATAGAAACTATGATGACGCACTTGCTGAATTGAGAAATATTCTTTATAATAAAAACTTCCTGGTTGCCGGCGCCGGGGCTTTCATAGGAGAACACTCCTTTTCGACTACGCTCGCAAAAAACAGGCCTGATCCAGGAGATTATATTTATGCAGACGAACTTGCTAAAAAAGTCGCAGAGAAGATAAATGGATCATATCTTCTGGAGTCTATAGAAGTAAGAGGCAGCTATCCTCCCGGACCTTATTATGTGCCAAGAAACCAAGAAGGAAACCCCGTTGATATAAGAAAGGTAAAACCAAAAACATCTCCATCCTGCATTAATTGCAAGATCTGCGCTTCAATCTGTCCGATGGGTTCGATAAACCAGAACATTCCGGCTGAAATTCATGGAATATGCATAAAATGTGGTGCATGCATAAAAAAATGCCCTGTTCAGGCAAAATATTATGATGATTTAAATTATCTGAGACATAAAGAAGAACTTGAATCAGACTTTTCGCAGAGAAAACTACCCGAGATATTTTTCTAATACTCACAATTATTTATCCTCAATGTTTTTATTATGAGCTTAAAATGGTATAATATAAGTATAATCTTAATAAGCGGAGGTATTAATATGGCACAGTTTAAAATTATCACCATACTGATTGGACTCGTACTTGTCACAGTATTCGCAGTTCAGAATTCGGCTAATGTAATTATTAAATTCCTGATCTACCACTTCACTGTATCTCAGGCGCTTATAATAATTCTTTCTGTAGCTGTTGGAGTCGTTATAGGTCTGATGGTTGGACTTACAAGAAACTTCAAGACCTCAAAGAACATAAAGAAACTTAGCAGGGAAAATACAGATGTCCAGACAAAAATTTCCAGCCTTGAGACTGAAAATGAAAATTTATTGCTAAAAAACAATGAGCTTCAGCAAAAAATCGAATCTCTCTCTTCTGTAAAAACTGATGAACCAAATCAGATATGATTTAAAAATAAGACAGCCTCAAACTCATCTTGAAATGAGAATAAAGGCTGTCTTTATTTTATGAATAACGTGGTTTTCTGTTATTTATTTGAAGGTATCATGTATCCGCCACTGTAGGAAGTTATATCATTTACGCTTACAAAAGCTTCAATCTTATTCATCTTGAGAAAATTATAAAGTTCATTTACTCTTTTTCTCTTGGCAGTTATGAGAATCATTTTTCGTTCTCCATCTCTTCCCTCACCTACAAATGTAGTCACACCAAATTTATTATTTCTTAGTTCATCAATGATATAGTAGTAGTTTGGATTTACTATCATTCTTATCTGCACATCCCCAAAGGCCAGCCTTCTCTCTATCCTTGTCCCTATATAGTTACCAAAAGCAAATCCAAAGGCATATGCTATAAGATAATACCACTGTCCAAGATTGGTTACTATGTCAGTCAGTACTTTTGTATATATAAGTATTTCAAAGAAGCCAATTACTGCAGCCGTCACTGCTTTTCCTTTTGTAAGAAGTATGGTTCTGGTTGTAGCCAGTGACACATCCACTATCCTGAGTCCCATTATCACAAGGCAGTCTATTACTATTGCAGTCATCAGTCTCTCCTTTCATTATTTGTGCTTCCAAAACCTTCCATCATTCTGTCAGATTCGAATTTTAAAAGCTCGCTGTATTCGATTTCCTGTATAGATGTTTCTGGAACAGGTAACAGAAGCGCCTGAGCTATAGCTTTCCCATAATCATATTCCGTTATATCGTTTGATTTAATCATTTCTTCATATTTTTTTGAATTCCTGAATTCATTTTTTATTATAAGAATTGTTTTTTTAGAATGATTGGTGACCGGAAGTATCCACTCGTTTCTGTATCCACTGTCAATTACTCCTGACCTCTGACCCAGTCCTATAGAACCAGTTGACCCTCTTTCTTTTACAATGAAGCAGTATTCCTTAGGAAAACAGCTGGCTATGCCTGTCGGGATTTTTACAGTTTCCCCGGGCCTTATCATTACATAATCCTGTGGAAAACATGAAAATATGTCATATCCCGCGTCCTCCGGCCTTTTATGCGGTATAACCGCGTCTCCTTTTAATTTTGAAAAAAATACATTTACCATTAGACAGCCTCCTTTAAGTATATTAAAAGACTCCACTCTGATATTTATGTAATACCTGGTGAAGTCTTATATCATCAATTCATAACCTTCGTCTATTCAGCAGATAGCTTGAGAGCTTCTTCAACTATGTTCTCTTTTGTTATGCCATAACATCTGAGCAGTTCTGCCGGTTTTCCCGACTGTCCAAATACATCTCTTACGCCAATCTTTCTGACAACGACCGGATGCTTCTCACATACAGCTTCAGATACCGCTGAGCCAAGACCGCCTATTATGCTGTGTTCTTCGACCGTGATTATCCTGCCACACTCTTTTGCAGACTTCAGAATAAGCTCATTGTCAAGAGGTTTAATTGTTGATATGTTTATGACTCTTGCATTAATACCATGTTCCTTAAGTTCCTCTGCCGCGTCAAGCGCCATCTTTACACATATTCCTGTGGCTACAATAGCAAGCGAATCTCCATCACGCAGAACCTCGCCTTTTCCTATCTCAAAACTGCATCCATTCTCATGGAGATCTTCCACTGCCATTCTTCCTGTTCTTATATACACAGGTCCATTATATTCAGCCGCCGCCTTTACTGCTGCCGCAGTTTCAGTCGCATCACATGGGTTTATTACTACCATGTTAGGTATGCTTCTCATGAGAGATATATCTTCTATTGCCTGATGTGTCGCTCCATCTTCTCCTACAGTTATTCCTGAATGGCTTCCTACAATCTTTACATTCATCTTCGGGTATGCAACTGAGTTTCTTATCTGCTCAAATGCTCTTCCTGCTGCAAACATTGCAAAAGTAGATGCAAATGGGATAAGTCCCGATGCAGCCATTCCAGCTGCCATTCCAATCATATTGGCTTCAGCTATTCCTGCGTTAAAAAATCTGTCTGGATATTCTTTTTTAAAATCTGCACTTTTAGTAGATTTTGATAAATCTGCATCCAGTGCCACTATTCTGTCATTATATTTTGCAATTTCTGCAAGTGCAGTTCCATATGCTTCTCTTGTTGCTTTTTTCATATCAGTTACCCTCTTTCAATCTCTTCTAATGCTATTTCCAGTTCATCAGCCTTAGGCGCCACACCATGCCATCCAGCCTGGTTTTCCATAAATGAAACACCTTTGCCTTTTAAAGTCTTTGCAATAATAACTGTCGGCCTGCCTGTCTCTTTTTTTGCAGAATCAACCGCATTTGAGATTTCATCAAAGTCGTGACCATCTATGTCGATGACATTCCATCCAAAAGCCCTGAATTTTTCATCAAGAGGGTCCACTCCCATTACTTCACTGTTCTTTCCATCTATCTGAAGTCCATTGTGATCAAGAAAAGCTATAAGGTTATTCAGTTTATAGTGAGCGCCTGCCATTGCAGCCTCCCATATCTGACCTTCCTGAGTCTCTCCATCACCAAGTATGGCATATACATAATAGTTTAAATCCTGATATTTTGAAGCCAGCGCCATGCCAACTGCAGCCGAAAGTCCCTGTCCCAGAGATCCTGTACTCATGTCTATCCCAGGAGTACCTTTCATGTCAGGATGTCCCTGAAGCATACAGTCCACCTGTCTGAGATTTTCCATCTCGCTTGAACATACATATCCTCTTTCGCACAGCGCAGCATAAACTGCCGGCGCCGCATGTCCTTTTGACAGTACCAGTCTGTCACGCTCAGCCATTTCCGGATTTTCTGGATTGATGTTCATTTTCTCAAAATAAAGTACAGTAAGAATATCGGCTATTGAAAGCGATCCCCCCGGGTGACCTGAGTTTGCCTTTGCGATCATTTTAAGAATGCTTTTTCTGATATTTTTAGAATGAAGCTTTAAACTATTATTATCCATCATTTCTACTCCTTAATTTATTAAAATAACACAAGTAATATTATATTACATCAGACAGAATTTATCCATATTAATTTATTTTTCCACAAACTTAAATCAAATAATATTCCGGATATTCAGCTCTTTATTACATTATTATATTCACATTTTCTGGTTTTTTCATGGTTTTTGGAATTTTAGAATTTGCATCAGGCTTATACTGCTCTTCTTCATTTAAAATCCTTGCTTCGATTATTGTATCGTTCTTAATGACCTTAACAGCCTGGACTCCAGGGCTTGTCCTTGATGCTACCGGAGACAACAAAGCGGTATCAATGACTGCATACCTGTAAGTTGACGATTTTATATATACAGGCTTATCATCTTCAAGTGGTATAATACTTACAATACATGATTTTTCTGAATATACTTTTTGAAGCTTCTTTCTGTAGCCTTTTGTTATAAACGCCTCAAAATTTACTTTTGCAGCTTTTCCATTTTCGAATACAAGCAATATATATTTGTAACCGGAATTTGGATTTATCAGCTTCATTATCAATTCTTCCTGTTCAAAGCCTAGAACGTTTGGCAGAAATTCACCCAGATTCGAAGATTTGGTATCTGCAAATTCATGCAGCTTCATCTGATATAGATTCGTCTTGTTTGTTATGCCCCATATTATATCACTGTTTCTTGCTGAGAAGCTTTCCAGCAGGGCATCGTCGTCTTTAAATTTCTGTTCAGAATTGCCCCGCAGTGATATATCTGTTATCTTTTTAAAATAATTATGCTCTGTGATGTACAAGTTTACTGAGTAATCATCTATAGTTTCTTCGTGGACATATTCTGTTATATCTTCCTTAACAAGTACAGTTGTTTTTCTCTCCTGAGAATATTTCTTCATGACATCTCTGAGGTCTCTTTCAATGCTTTTATTCTGAAGCTTTCTACTTCCCATCAGATTCTGACCAGCCAAAATCTCTTCCTTAAGAGATTCTATTTCTGCAAGTCTCTTAAGGATATATTCCCTGTTCAGATTCCTAAGCTTTATCTCACTTATAAAATCTGCCTGTTCGCTATTTAAATTGAAATTTTCCATAAGTGCAGGAATAACCTCTTTTTCAAGCTCAGTGCTTCTTATTATCTTTATTGCTTTATCTATATCCAGTATTATCTTTTCCAACCCAAGGAGCAGGTTAAGCTTTGACTGTTTTTTTATTATATCTGACTGTGTCCTTTTAATTATGCAGCTTCTTCTGAAGTCAACCCAGTTTGAGATGATTTCCTTTATCCCCATTACCTTTGGTCTGTTATTTATAAGGATGTTGAAGTTGCATCCGAATGAATCTTCAAGCGTAGTCATCTTGAAAAGTTTGGTCATTAGCTTATCAGGGTTTGCACTTTTTTTATACTCTATTGTTATTTTAAGTCCGCTTAGATCTGTCTCATCCCTGATATCACTTATTTCCTTTATCTTACCGGCCTTTATGAGTTCTATTATCTTCTCTATTATTACTTCTACATTGGTCGTATAAGGAATCTCATAGACTTCAATGAAGTTATTCTTTTTGTCTACCCTGTACTTTGACCTTACCCTGAAGCTTCCTCTTCCGTATTTGAATATCTCTTTCATTTCATCGGGATCATATATTATTTCGCCGCCATAAGGAAAATCAGGCGCGATTACATGGTCCTCGACCGGCACATCTTCATTATCAAGAAATGCAATGGTGTATCTGCACATCTCCCCAAGATTAAATCCTGGTATTGAGCTTGCCATTCCAACGGCGATTCCTTTGTTAGGATTGACAAGTATGTTTGGAAATCTCACGGGAAGCAGCGTAGGCTCTTTCATAGTTGAATCGTAATTGTCTACAAATTCTACGGTATCCCTGTCTATCTCTGAAAATAACTCTTCACATATATTCATGAGCTTTGCTTCAGTGTATCTCGCTGCAGCTGCCTTCATGTCTCTTGAATAGTTTTTTCCGAAGTTACCCTTTGAGTCTACGTAGGGATAAAGAAGCGCTTCATTTCCTTTTGTCATCCTCACCATAGTTTCATATATTGCCTGATCGCCGTGGGGATTGAGTTTCATTGTCTGGCCAACTATATTTGCAGATTTTGTACGGTTTCCTTTAAGAAGATTCATTTTGTACATCGTATAAAGGAGTTTTCTGTGAGATGGCTTGAGGCCATCAATCTGAGGAATTGCCCTGGATACTATGACGCTCATAGCATATGGCATGTAATTGTCTTTGAGTGTGTCTACAATATTTTTTGATGTGTTCATATTTTTTTACAATTCATCGATTTGGCTTATATACATCTCTCCAAATTCTTCAATGTACTCCTTTCTAGTTTTAAGATCATCCCCCAGAAGAAATTCGAAGGTTTCCTTTGTCTCCTGAGCATCTGATGTGGTTATTTTTATGAGCCTTCTGGTCTCCGGGTTCATCGTTGTCTTCCACATCATTTCCGGATCATTTTCGCCCAATCCTTTAGATCTTTGAACTGTATAATCTGATTTTATTTTATCTATAATCTTATTCTTCTCACTGTCAGAATAAGCAAAATAACTGTTGCGTTTTGTGCTTATCTCATACAGCGGAGACTCAGCAATGAATATCTTTCCTTCTTCTATGAGGGTTGGCGTAAGGGTATAGAACATAGTGAGCAACAAAGTTCTTATCTGGAATCCATCAACATCGGCATCTGTGCATATTATGATTTTGTCCCATCGCAGGTTGTTAAGATCAAATTTGACAAAATCCTTTGCAAGCTTGCTGTTAACTTCAATTCCTGTTCCGATTACCTTAATTATATCTATTATTATGTCACTTTTAAAAATCTTGCCATAGTCCGCTTTCAGGCAATTGAGTATCTTACCTCTGATTGGTATTATTGCCTGAAATTCAGCGTCTCTTCCAAGCTTACATGAACCTAATGCGGAATCTCCCTCAACTATATAGAGTTCTCTCCTGCTTAAATCCTTTGTCCTGCAGTCAACAAATTTCTTTACCCGGTTCAGAGGGTCCATGCCTCCTGACAACTTCCCTTTCAGAGCCTGTCTGGCCTTTTCCGCATTCTCTCTTGAACGCTTGTTTATAAGTACCTGATTGGAAATTTTTTCAGCGTCTTCAGGTTTTTCTATGAAATAAATATTAAGTTTTTCTTTAAGAAATTCTGTTAAGGCTTCCTGTATAAACTTATTGTTGATTGCCTTTTTAGTCTGATTTTCATATGAAGTAACAGTAGAAAATGAGTTTATTATTATTACAAGGCTCTCCTGTATATCTACGAAAGTTATCTTCTTTTCATTTTTCTGATACTTTCCTGTATTCTTCATGTACTGATCAAGGGCACTCACAAATGCTGATTTCACAGCTTTATCAGGAGAACCTCCATGCTCAAGATAGCTTGAGTTATGATAATATTCCATAAGCGAGCCTGTCTTGGAAAATGTAAATCCTATCTCTGCTTTAAGCTTGTATTCCGGCTTATCTTCACGGTCACGTCCTCTTGTCTCCAGATCAAAGAACTGATTCTCTATAATGTTATCATCAGTTGCAACCTCTTTTAGATAATCTTCTATTCCATTTTCATAATAATACTCATACTGGCTCTCAGACTCCTCATCTTTAAGTATGAATTTCAGACCTTTATTAGTAACCGCCTGTTTTTTCATTGTATCCTTATAATAATCCAGCGGTATATCTATGTCTGTAAAAACCTCGAGGTCTGGCCTGAATTTAATTTCTGTATATGTTTTGCTGCTCTTTGACTCTTTTTTTGAGAGCCCTCCAACATTAAATCCTTTTTCAAAATGTATGTTGTAGGTATAACCATCACGCTGTACTTCTACATCCATGTATTCAGATGCATACTGGGTTGCACAGGCTCCAAGCCCGTTAAGACCAAGGGAGTATTCATAATTGCCTTCAGTTTCATACTTGCCTCCGGCATAAAGCTCTTCAAATATTAGCTCAAAATTATATCTGTTTTCTACAGGATTGTAGTCAAGAGGCATTCCTCTTCCCTCATCTCTGACAGTTATAGCTTTGTCTTTATGCCTTATTACCAGTATTTCTTTTCCAAATCCTTCTCTGGCCTCATCAATTGAGTTTGAAAGTATTTCAAACATAGAGTGTGAACAGCCTTCAATTCCATCTGATCCAAATATAACCCCTGGTCTTAGGCGGACTCTGTCCGGTCCTTTTAATGCAGTTATACTTGTATTGTCGTATTTTTTTATATTTTTTTTAGTCAAATTCATCACCTTTTTAAATTATTGTTAACAATATTGATTTTATAATAAAGAAAATTTTTAATCAACAACTTTCGTATTGAAAATATTTTCTATTTACATTTTAATATACTTATTATAGAATAATATCAAGTATTATTTTTTTTAAACTAGAGTATAGGAGAATTTTATATGAGCATAAACATAAGCACAGAAGCTCTTAATGAACTTAAGAATATCTTAAGTGACAAGCAGCTTGATGGAAATGTAGTACGTGTATTCGTATCAGGAATGGGCTGAAGTGGTCCACAATTTAATTTATCTCTGGATGAGGTAAACGAAGACGATCTTTCAGTTGAAGCTGATAATTTCACTTTTGTTGTTGAAAAAGAACTTGTTGATGAGTTCGGAACTTTTGAAATTAAATATTTTGATGAAGGCGGAGCATCCGGCATTTATGTTGAGACAAGCGTTAAGCCTGAAGGCGGTTGCTCAAGTTGTGGCGGAAGCTGCAGTTAATAATGCATTTAAAATTCCTATCTTATCGATAGGAATTTTTTTATTGCATCGTATTTATCCTCTATTGGGTCCTGAAGTCAACATTGATTATTTTTCCAGCATCGAATTTTGATACTGAATCATCATTTTCTCTGTCTGATTCTCCCGGTGCATATCCTTTTAAAATCCACTTTTCTGAGGTTTTGTAGTATGCTCTTATATTTTCCAGAAATAGCTGGTACTGTGAGCCCTGAGGCAGTGCATAATTCATCTGAAGCATATTCAGTATGAAGCCAGGTTCAAATTCGATTTTTGAGAATGTAAAGATCAGATTCTTGAGTTCTTCCTTTTCATATTCAGTCAGCCTGTTTTCGGATTCCAGCATGTCTATTATAAGTGTCAGAGCAAGGCTGTCCTCATAATAATGAGGATCACCACGGTGAATCAGTTCCTGAATATCATATTCCTTATAGTTTTTTATTGATTCATTCTGAATATCGATAAGATTCTGCACAACTCCTATAACAGCATGGTGGATATAGCCTCCATTTGATATTATGTTTGAATAAAGTGATTTCTCCAAAACTGATTTTGCAAAGGAAAATTCAAACAGCTCTCTTATGTGTGATTTGAATCTGTTTCTGTCCATCATTGTTGATATCTGATCAGAGAGCAGTATATACAGTTTTTCTTCGAGCATTTCGAATGGAATTATTCCATAGGAATTGACATGGCCGACTGCAAGTCTGATTATTTTGCTGTTGAGCGAATTGTATTTATTAATATCATTAAAATCAAGCTTTTCAATGGATTCCATTACTTCCTGTGGTATTATGAGATACTTGCTGTTACCAGTCTTTGCTCTTGCAATAAGACATCTTGAAACAAGAAAATCCATCTTTAGTTCTTCTCTTTCATTCATTACCCTGCTGAATTCCATTGCCCCTTCATTATAAATAATCTGCCCTATATGAGCCATTTCTTCGCTGGTGATAAGCCTGAATACCCTGTTTAGATATTCTTCCATATGAGGTTTTAATGCTTCAATAATCTCGTTTTTGCTTGATCGTTCAGGCAGATCCATATTCATGAATATGGTGATTTCTTTAAGAAATTCTATAGGATATATATTTTCAAATTTATACGGCCTGTAAAAATTTATCCACTGTCCAAAGGTCCTGTAAGACATTTGCTGCTGTCTGTATCTTTTTTCCATGGATTTTACTTCTTCAGTAAGCTTCTCCAGATTACTCATATCAAGACTGTTAAGGTCAATTTTCCCTATCAGCTCACTGATTTCGCTGTTATCTATTGATCTTTCGAGCTTTTCCCTTGTGCTCTCGTCTATTTCTATGCCCATCTGCCTGAAAATTTCACTGAATCTATCCAAATTCCCGCTTCCTGTTTTTTCAACAGGCTTAGGTTCATCTTTTTTCTTTTTTATCTGATCAAAGCTTATTACTTTATTCTTATCATCCATTGAGTTTTTCCTCCATTGATTTCAAGACTCGATTTTCATGTTCAATAAGGAATTTTTTGATGTCCAGGCCGCCTGCATATCCAACCAGATTCCCATTTGATCCTATCACTCTGTGACATGGAACAACAATCGCGTATCTGTTCTTATTGTTTGCATTTCCAACAGCTCTGAATCCCTTACTGCAATTTATATTTTCCGCCAATTCCTTGTAAGACGCTGTATGTCCGTAAGGTATATCTTTGAGAGCTCGCCATACTTTTTTCTGGAAATCAGTTCCTCTGAATTCTATCTCAATATCAAAAGCCATTCTTGTCCCTGCAAAATATTGATCTAACTGAATCTTTACTGATTCAGTTATATGGTTTGACTGCTTATTCTGATCAGCCTCTTTTACAAAATCTATGCTCTCCAGGCCAGTATCTGAAGCCGATATCTCCACTATGCCCACAGGGCAGCTGCAATATGAATAATACATCTTGACTCTCCTGCTAAAATACTTTTAATGGTAAAATTCTACACAAATCATATAATAATTATAACCTATATCCTATGATTATTACAGCTTAATATTTTCTGTGTTCAAATGTGATATTATCACTTATTGTTATTGCAAAAGGTGTTATAATAATAAAAAAATAAGGAGTGAGAATATATGAAAATAAATATAAGTGAAAATGCAAAAGAAAAGATGAAAGAGTATTTTAAGAATGAGGTTCCTCTGAAGCTTGTCATTCAAGGTGTCTCCTGATGTGGTCCTACATTTGCGGTTGTTTCGGAGAAACACCTTGTTAAGGACGAAATCTATAAAGAAGAAGGTCTGGAGATTGCAATCAGTGAGAATGTAAGCAATATGCTTTCTGAAGTGCGTATTGATTATTCAAACAAATTTTTCAGAAAAGGCTTTATCGTAATGCCTGTTCCCAAATAAAGAATCTATAAAGGGGCTGTCGGGAAATAACCCCCAAAGAAAAAAGCGACTAGTTCGCTTTTTTTAATGCAAAAAAAAAGATGACAAAATAATATTGCCATCTCTTTCCGTTATATTATAAAATATAACTACTCATGAAACAATATTATAACCAATTTTTTGAAAAAGGACAACAGGTTATTAATTTTAATTTTTACAATTTAGGTTTATCTGCTGACGATCCAGTCTATACCCTAATAAATATATTGGAGGATTTCGATTTTTCTAGCTTGCTGGCTAGATACTCAAACAAGGGAAGAAAAGGCTATAACCCTATTATGTTATTTGCAGTATTGCTTTATGCAAATATGAGAGGAATTAGAGCTGTTGACCGCATTGTAGAACTTTGCGAAAGAGATATAGCCTTTATTTGGCTGACAAAAGGCGAAAAGCCTCAAAGAGATACTTTCTATGCTTTCTTAAATGAAAAATTAACAAAGGAAATACTTGAAGATCTTCATTACCAGTTCATACGAATATTAGAAAAGAAGGGACTCGTTACTTTAAAAACCCTATTTATAGACGGCACTAAAATTGAAGCAAATGCAAATAGATATACATTTGTATGGAGAGGAACTGTAAATTATCATTTAGCAGGTCTTCTGGATACTATTGATAAGCTGTACCTAAGATATAATCAGTTTCTGGAATCTCAAAATTATCACAAAGCCTATAACTTACCTTTAGAAACCATGTTTGTTGTGGAAGGAATTGATAAAGTTAAGGATATTATTGCTAAAAATAGAAAGCGAAAATCATTAAATCTGGAAAAGCTTTCAAACAACTCAATCATTGAAATTGGCAATATATGTCCATTGAAATTAATTGAGCTTCAAGCAAACTTAAGTCGCATTGCTGACGCAGAAAAAATTCTCTTTGTTCATGGAAAGAGAAATAAAAAAAGCGAGCTGCAAAAACTCTATGAGGCAATTGAAGAAGCTTCAACAAGACTATTGAAATATAAAGAACATTTCAAGCTTATGGGAACTGATAGAAATAGTTATTCAAAAACAGATATAGAAGCAACCTTTATGCGTATGAAAGATGATCATATGCAAAATGGACAGTTGAAACCAGCATACAACGTTCAAATTGCAGTTGAAAACTATTTTATTATCCATACTTACATCAGCAATGACAGAACGGACTATAATACACTTATTCCTGTACTTGAAAAACATAAAAAGTATCTTAAAAAATTTCCGCAGGAAGTAACAGCCGATAGTGGTTATTCCAGTGAAGCTAACTTAGTTTACCTTAAAAACAATAACATAGATTCATACATAAAACTTCAAATGCATGAAAAAATGAAAACCAGGGCGTACAAGAACGATCCCGGCAAGTTTTATAATATGGAAAAAATAATCACAGAAAACGGTGTTCAGTTCATATGCAAAGATGGACGAAAACTTCAATATGAACGCTCTGAATACAGAAACCATAATGGTTACAGAAGTAATTTCGAAGTCTACGCTTGCAAAGATTGCAGCGGATGCGAGTTTAAGCCACACTGTTTGTATAAATACAACGAAGAAAAAGATATCCACAAAAACAAAGTTATGAAGATAAATCTGCTTTGGGAAACCTTAAAGACAGAGTCCAATAATAATGTACAAAGTGAAAAAGGTATCTTGTATCGTCAGATACGTTCCATTCAGACCGAAGGTCATTTTGGAGACATCAAAGAAAATGATAATTTTAGAAGATTTAATCACCGGACATCTGAAAAAGTACATAAAGAGTTCTTTTTGTATGCTATAGGCAGAAATTTAAATAAGTATTATCGCTTCTCAAAAGAAATAATTAAGACCTATGAAGCAAAAATAGCTTAATCCTATCGGATTTTTATAAGTCATGAGCAAATATCACATGGCTTTTTTTGCCATACAATAAATATTGAATTAAACAAAAAAATCCCAGATTATTCGATTCTCTACATTCTTGTAGATGTTGAATAATCTGGGATTTTTAATTATTAGAGCTTATGGGTCAAAAAACTTCATTCTCCGACAGCCCCTTTATAGTAAAATCAATATTTTAGTTTGCCAGTTCAAGTATTGCTGAAGCAAAAATCTTGATTCCTCTCATAAGGGAATCCACACTGATATGTTCATTAGGCTGATGAATATTATGGTCTTCTCCTGGGAAGCTAGGTCCAAAAGCCACCATGTCCGGGAATGATTTTGCGTATGTTCCGCCACCTATACCTATAAGACTTGTTTTCTCTCCAGTTTGCGCTTCATATACGTTTGACAGCTTCTTGATCAGCTCAGATTCTTCCGGTACAAAAAGCGGCCTCACTATATTTGTATTTTCCATAGTGATTCCATATTTTTCAGCCTTCTTTCTGATTCCTTCCATTACATCTTCAGGAGAAAATGTAACCGGTACTCTAGAATCAACCGTAAAGCTTATAGATTCACCATCATAATCTATAACTCCTATATTTAAAGTGAGCTTTCCAGATTCACTGTCCTCGCAGAATACACCAAGTGTATTTCCGTCAGTCTCCATGTTTATCTCATTGTTCATGAAATCAAGGAAATCTTTTAAGTCGCCTTCAAAAGACGAGTTTCTGAGATTATCCGCCAACTTTAGGAGTGCGTTCTCACCCTTTTCCGGAGTGCTTGCATGTGCTGATTTACCAGCTATTTCACAGCATACATTGCCTGTATGTGTTTCCCCGTTTATATTCAAGATCAGATCTGTTTCGATTTCAAATTTTAGATTTGGCATCACTACGTTCTTTACCGTACCACCGCTGAGCTGCTTCAGTCTGTAATTCATATTGTTATCGAGTTTTTTTCTGAGAACGCATGAGAACATTCCTTTTTCTGCGTTTATTATAGGAAAATCTGCATCAGGCGTAAATCCTGCTACCGGTATTTCTTCTCCTGATTTTATGTAGTGTGCGACGCAGCTGCTTCCGCTCTCCTCGTCCGCTCCAAATATGACTCTTATTCTTCTGCCATGTTCGAGGCCAAGATCCTTGATCGCCTTGAGAGCATACAGTGAACCTATTGTTGGCCCCTTGTCATCACTTACCCCTCTTCCGTACATTATTCCATCATGAATCTCAGCTGCAAGAGGATCATGAGACCAGCCATCTCCAAGTGGGACTACATCCAGATGTCCAAGTATTGCTACCATTTCATCGCCTTCTCCTATTTCAGCATATCCTATCCTATTATCAATATTTTTTGCTTTGAGTCCTAGTTTTTCAGCCTGTTCGATTGCATTTTCAAGCGCATCTTTAGGGCCTTTTCCAAATGGCGCATCTGGTTCAGGATTGCTCTTAACGCTGTATATTGAAACACTCTGCCTTATCCCTTCAATTATTTCGCCTTTCATATCATCAATTCTCTGATTAAGTTCCTTGTACTTCATCTCTTTCCTCCTTGTTTTGTCGAATGCTTACCTCTCCCGAATTCAAGGTCAGCAATCCGTTTTTTGTCTCTATTATAAGAAAGCCATTTCTGTCTATATCCACGGCTTTTCCCTGAATAGGCTTCTCCTGTCCAAAATAAGTTATTTCCAGCATCTTTCCAAGTACTAATGACTTGTTTCTGTAATACCTTATTATTTCATCATTTTCTATATCATTCATACACTCATCTATTTCAATTATCAGCTGAGCTATAAGCTGGTTTCTGGTTACTCCAAAGGTATCGTCCATAAATACAGAGGACGCCCTGTCTGTTATTTCATCAGGAAAGCTTTCTGATGGCGTGTTGAAATTTATCCCTATTCCCAGTATGATCTTTCCAATTATTCCTGTTTCAAAATCAGTAACTGCCTCAGTAAGTATTCCACATACCTTTTTATCATCAATGTATATATCGTTTATCCATTTGATTCGGGTATCTTTCTTTGTTACTTTTTCGATAGCTCTGCTCACTGCAACGGATGCCGCAACAGTTACGAGAATAGAGTTTTCTATCTTGATGAAAGGATCCAGAATGAAGCTGCAGTATATACCTGTACCTTTCGGAGAGTAAAACTCTCTTCCCAGTCGTCCTCTTCCCTGTTCCTGTTCGTTTGCAATTATTATGTCCGGATAAGATTCTCCTTCCATAAGGATTTTTTTTGCGAATGTATTAGTTGAATCAACTCTTTCGAAATACTGAATTCTTCTGTTTTTTCCTTCTTTTTCAATAATTTCATTTATGATTTCAGGCGAAATGATGTCTTTCTCATTCCCAAGCCTGTAACCTCTGTGATGAATGGATTCGATATCAAATCCCTGCTTTTTAAGTTCATTTATTATCTTAAATACTGCGCTTCTCGTTATGCCCAGTTCTCCTGTGATTTCTGAGCTGGAAACACATTCGCCGTTTTTGCGATATAATATCTGAAGAACTCTGTCTCTGTTTTTCATAGAATCTCCCTGATATATCCTCTATCTCATTGAAATTAGTAAATTCTCTACTATATCCACATCCGATAATGTCTCTATATATTCAGTGCCTCTCTTCTGCCTTGTTTCTCTTCCTTTGCCGGTAAGAAGCACTACTGCATCGGAACTGTAATATGAAACTGCTTTTTGTATGGCCTCTTCTCGGTCTTCTATTATCAGGCAATGTGCCTTTCTTCCAGAAGCGTGTGTAAGGATTTCAGTGCATATTTTATGAAGATCCTCTTCCCCATGATCTTCTTCCGTGATAACTACAAGATCTGAATATTCTCCTGCAATCTCTCCCAGATCCTTTCTTCTTGCAAAAGCTTTTCCTCCAGGGCATCCAAACACTGACACTATCTTTTTGCCTGGATATTCTTCCTTAACCGATTCAAAAAGTTTCTGAAAGCTCAGTTTGTTATGTGCATAGTCTACAATTACAGTTATGTCTTTTCCCCTGTCTGCAAAAAGCTCCATGCGTCCGCTTACTTTTGCGGAGGAAAGTCCATCAAATATATTTATATCAGGGATTCCAAGTTTTTTTGCTGCAGCAACCGCTGCTGCTGCATTATATACATTGAACGTCCCTCCAAGACAAATGCTGTATGTCTTTGTTTCGCCTAGATATCTGAGCTTGAAATCAAAACCGTCCGATTTTTTCGTTATGTCAGTCACCTGAAAATCATCTTTTTCATCGCTTCCAAATATTGATATCCTGTCACCGTATTTTGATATATCCACTCCGATTTCGTCAAAGTCTACTGTGTCTGACAATAATACCTGCTTTGAAGAATCCAGAATCATTGATTTTGAAATGAAATAGTCTCTGAAATCTCTGTGCTCTATGTCGCTTATATGATCCTCTCCAATGTTTAAGAAGCAGCCAATATCAAACTCAATTCCTGCTACTCTTCCATATTTGAGAGCCTGACTCGAAACTTCCATTATGCAGTACCTTATTCCATTTTTTCTCATATTATTGAAATGCCAGTGAAGTCTTAGAGGCTCAGGTGTCGTAAGGTGAGATTCCTCAAAAACCTCTCCATCAAAATTCTCTATCGAAGACAGTATCCCTGCAGGTTTTTCACCTATAGAGACAGAATAATTGTCAATTATGCTCTTTAGAAAATAAGCCGTGGTCGACTTTCCTTTTGTTCCTGTTATCCCAATTACTTTCATTGCTTTCCATGCATCTTCATAATAAAAATTCCCCAATATTCCCATGGTTTTCCTTATGTCGTGCACAAGAATGCAAGGCTTAGTTTCATCAATAAGCTCTTTCTGATCTGTGATGTAGCATACTGCCCCTCTGGTGATTGCGTCCTTAAGATATTCAGACTTAAAATGACTTCCCTTGCACACAAACATGGTTCCTTTTACTGATTCTCTTGAGTTGTCCGTAAGCGAGCATATTATTTCGTGCTTAATATCATCATTTACGTGCAGCTCTGAAATCAGTTCATTTCTTTTTAAGACCTCTATGAAATCCGCAATATTCTTTTTCATGCTAAACCCTCTCCTGCCTTCCTCCGCAAAGCTCTATGCACTTTCTGACAAGTATTTCCTGTGCATCAAAATAGTATTCGCTTAGATTATGCAGCTTGTTGTAATATGAAAGCTCCGTACATCCGAGAATTACAGCTTCAGCGCCTTTATCTTCAAGTTCTCTGGAAACTTCTTCAAACATTCTTTTGTCCGGAGCTATGCCTGCCTTTATCTGATCGTATATTATCTGCATTACATATGACTGCTTTTCTTCTGACGGGAGAATTATATCTATACCATGTTCCTTCATTTTGATTTCATATATTCTGCTCATTACAGTTCCATTTGTCGCCATAAGCCCAACCCTCGAAATATTTCTCTTTCTGATCAGGATAGCTGTTTCTTCTATCATATCGATGAAGGAAGCGCCCGTTTCCGACTTCAGCCTGTCAATAAAATAATGTGAAGTGTTGCACGGCATCGCTATATAGTCTACTCCGAATTTAATCAATTTCTCTGCATCGTTTTTTAGCCTTGAATACACAGGCTCTGTAGTTCCGCTCAATATTGCGCTTGTCCTGTCCGGCATGCTTGCATGGTTTATTATCACCATATCTATATGGTCCTGATCTTTGTCGGCAACAGTATTATCAATTATATCCTGATAAAAACACTGCGTGGCCTGCGGACCCATTCCTCCAATTACTCCTAAAGTCCTTCTTGGATACATTATTTTCCTCCCATGTACTTCTTGTATTTTGCATAATGTGAAAGCTGGGATTTAAATAACGAGAGTGTCCTTTTTAAGGATCTGTCTTTTTCATAGAAAAGAGGATTTACATATTCTCCCTTGCTTATAAGCTCTTTCATTTCGTTTTTGCATTCTTCATCAGTTATATATGTGAATGCCACCTGTTTTGGTATTACAATCCATAGCTTCTTATTTGATACCAGCACAGTATCTTGAATTTCTTTACCGGAAAGGAATTCATCAACCACCATTTTCGCCAGATTATATCCAGAATTAGTAACATAAAAATTACTTCGTCCCTGTCTTGGATTTATCTCAAATGCTTTATATTTACCGTCTCTCGGGTCATATTTTATATCAAAGTTTGAGAATCCTCTGTAATCAAGCTTTTCAAGCAGATTTTTATATTTGTCATATAGCTCTCTGTTGTATTCGTTCAATATGACAGCATGATTTCCTATTCCTTTTGGAGTATGCTCTTCAAGAAGCACATGACCAAGCGCCATGAGCTTTACTTTGCCTTTTCTGTCTGAATATGACGTCAGAACTCTCATATTTGAGTCATCTCCAGGTATGAATTCCTGAACTATGATGCTCTTGGAATATCCTGATGCGAATATATCACTTACGGTCTGCTTCAATTCATCTCTTGTGTCAACCAGAAATACTTTATTTTGTCCCTCAAAAGGAAATCTCCAGTACTCTACGCTGTCTGCAGGCTTGATTATATATGGAGCAGAAAATCCGGGATCAGCATCAGGGCTGGTTACTTTTTCATATATGAATGTTGACGGGTAGTCTATTCCATTTTCTTCACACATTTCATAAAATGTTTTTTTATCTGTTAGTGGCTCTATAAGATCAAAGCTCATGTAGGGTGCTATAATGTTTTCTCTGAGATACTTAAGATTGCTGCTTATTACTTCAACATAGCTGTCTCCGCATCCTATCAGAATTATTTTCTTCTCTTTGTTTTTTTCTGCAAATCCGTTGATTTTCTCAAGAAATACGTCTTTTGTATCCATCTTTGGATGAGCGTCAAGTGTAAGTATTGTACTGTTGTTGCATGGTCCGCTTACGGTCTTGCAAAAAACCATGGATTTAATTTCATATTCCTGATGAAACGCTCTTGCCATACTATATACGTTTATGTCATTTCCCATCAGTACTGGAATAAAACTGTCTTTCATATGATATTCCTCCAAATCACGTTTTGAATCTTACTCTATAGATTTTTAAACAAAATAATGTAAGTATATATAAATATAAATATTATAGGCTGATGTAATATATAAACAGTCATAGAATTTCTGCCTGCAGACTCCAATAATCTGTTATGCCTTCTATATGCTTCGTCCGGGAGTTTTTTATCTTTAAGCATTATCTCAGAGAAAACTCCGGCATAAAACATAAGTATATGAGGAATAAGCGGGAAATAATCGGCAGATCTGAAAGACTCATCTGGAAATCCAAGTAATGAAGTAAAGATATTCCTGTATAATGATTCTGGCAAATTTACTGTATATAAACCTTCTATTCCAATATATCCACTTTTAACATTATAGCAAATTATGAGTAAAAATAAACATAATAATACTATAATAGCAGAATTTTTGTAAATAATATTAAGATTGCCTGCTATATGTCTTTTTATCAGACCTAAAGTAATCATTGAAAATCCTAAAAAGTGCAGAATGCCAAATACTATAAATTCATCCGGAATCACAATGAATGTTACTGTGCTTATGATTAAAGCAACAGAAAAAAGCCTTATTCCTCTTTTCATGATATCTTTAGATTTCCAGCTTGATATTCCTGATATGAATATAAAAGAACTTGAAATAAATATCTGAAAATATTTCATAAAACTATTATCGAATAGACTGTATCCTTCGTTGAGGTTGAATACATATTGATAAGAATACAAGAAGTGGTATATTATCATGCAGATGACAAAAAAACCCCTTGCCTCATCAAGAATTATTACTCTTTTCCTGTCAGCCATATGTTCTCCATTCAAAAAACAAGGAGACATAAGTCTCCCTGATATTTTCATATTCGTCTGATATTAGTGTTCCGTTTTCATTGCAATGTCATATACTCGGTTCTTTGAAATCCCTAGTTCTCTGCTTACCGATTTTACAGCATCTTTTCGGCTAAAGTCGGCTTCAAGTCTTTCAATTACAAGTTTTTCAATGTCTGCGTCAGAAATTTCGATTTCCACGTTTTCATGGTTTCCCTGAACTATGAGCACAAGTTCACCCTTAATCTGGTTATCATCTATATAATCAAGCATCTCGGAAACACTTAATCTTATATATGACTCAAACTTCTTGCTTATTTCTCTTGCAAGCACAATATTCCTGTTTCCAAGTACTCCGTGAATGTCCTCGAGCAGATCTTTTATCCTGTGAGGGGATTCATAAAAAACCAGTTCCCCTCTGTAAGACTTGTGGCTCTCAAGTGCAGCCTTTCTTTCACGTGATTTTCTTGAGACAAATCCCATAAATGTGAATTCTTCATCGACAATTCCTGAACCGATTGCCGCAGTAACAAAAGCACACGGACCAGGAAGAACAGTGAAATCAAGCTTCTCCCTTACTGCTGCTTCGATAAGTATCTTCCCAGGATCCTGAATCCCCGGCATTCCTGCATCCGATACTACCGCTATGTTCAGTCCGTTTCTCAAATCTTCTATTATTGAATCCGTTTTTATAAATTCATTGTGTTCATGCATGCTTATAAGCTTGTTTTTTATGCCGTAGTGATTCAGCAGCTTTATAGTGTGCCTTGTGTCTTCACAGGCTATATAGTCTACTTCTTTAAGGGTATTGATTACCCTTATCGTTATGTCTTCAAGATTGCCTATAGGGGTAGGACATATATAAAGCATTTAGAATCCTCCTAAAACTTTACTACTGTAAATTTTATTTATATCTTCTGTATATGTTCCATCCGGATTGTACACATAAAGAGGAGGTAACATCTTAACCCCCTTGTTTCCACACTTCACATACTTTATCATAATCAGATTTGGAGCTTTTTTATTATCCGGGTGTATGAATTTTATCTCTTTGGGCTCAAGCTTGTGCCTCAGACCAGTTTCTATGAGATCAACAAGTCTGTCAGGTCTGTGAATCATAAAAAAAGGCTTGTTGGGTTTTAGCAGATAAGATGCTGTTTCCAAAATATCATTAAGGTCACATTTTACCTCATGCCTCGAAATCATTTTTTTCATATTTTCTGATTTGATTGTATCGACTTTGAAATATGGCGGGTTTGACACCACAAAATCCATTGAGGATTTTTCAAATATCTGTTTTCTGTTTTTTAAATCTCCATTTATTATCTCAATTCTGGGCTCAAGGCCATTCATGGCGACAGATCTTTGTGCCATCTCAGACACTTCAGGCTGAATCTCCAGTCCAAAAATCCGCAAAGCCTCTGATTTAGCAGCAAGGATTATTGGTATTATTCCAGTTCCTGTTCCGAGATCTACACCACGGTCACCTCTTCTGACCTTACAGAAATTTGCAATAAGTACAGCATCTATTCCAAATTTAAATCCATTATCAGATTGAATAATTTTCATGCCATTCATCTGGAGATCTTCTATAGTTTCGTTCTGCTTTAAATCCACATTAATCCTCTAATAGTACTTTCAATTCTTTTTCAAGTTCCCTGTCGATTTTGTCATTTGCTTTTCTTGCATACTTAAGGACAGTTATGTCTTTCAGCTTATATCGCTTTATTTCTATAATATCACTGTTTTTGTCAATCTGCACTTTCAGTTCCTCTGTAAGGACAAAAACGTCAAGCACTTTTCCCTCACCGTCCGGAGTTTTTACCCGGCTTCCTGGAGCTGGCATCACAGAAAGCATTTCCTCGTATACCTCATGTTCATACTTCAGGCAACAGAAGAGCCTTCCGCATATCCCAGATATTTTAGTCGGGTTTAGAGACAGATTCTGATCTTTAGCCATTTTAATTGAAACAGACTGAAAATCACCAAGCCAGGTTGAACAGCATAGAGGTCTTCCGCAACACCCAAGTCCTCCAAGATTTTTTGCTTCATCTCTTACGCCTATCTGTCTAAGCTCAATACGTGTCCTGAATATTGCTGCAAGATCTTTTACCAGCTCTCTGAAATCTATTCTGCCTTCCGCAGTAAAATAAAAAATCAGCTTGTTTCTGTCCAGGGTATATTCAGTACCCATGAGAACCATCTCAAGATTATGCTCAATAGATTTTTTTTCAAAAACCTGACCAGCTTCTTTTGCCATCAGCTTGTTTTCTTCATAGTTCTTTATGTCATCCTCACCCGCAGGCCTTAAAATAGGCTTGAGAGGGGCTATTATTTCAGATTCATCTATTTCCCTGTTTGCAATTGCAATGCTTCCCAGTTCCAGACCTCTTGCAGTCTCAACTATTATCTTGTCTCCCGAATTATATGTGCTTCCATTTGGAGAAAAATAATATATCTTTCCTGCCTTTTTAAATCTTACTCCTACTATTTCAACTTTCATTTTTCCTCCAAAATTTTGTACATCAGCAAATCAATGCAGAGATTTTTGTTGCAGTTCGCGCTTATATAGTTATAGCATTCCTGCATCCAGTTCATTCTGCGTATCAAACCTGCCATGTACATATCGTTTGATAACGATGTCCTGATAGAATCGTTCATAGAAGACATGGAGCTTTTTAGCAGTTCAAGAACATCGTCCTTTTCCATGCTGCTTTCCATTATTTTAAAAATATCATCTTCTGATATTTCTCTTATCTTTCCTGAATCTGTATATTGCATATATGTTTCTGACACGTTTGCAGCATTTCCCGTATAGAGATAATATGCACGAGACCTTATTGTATCTAGTATATTTACAGTGCTGCTGCATATGGAAAATATCCTTGTGTCATCAGGTAGCTCCTCAATGCTTTTAAGGAGAGCGTTTTGAGAGAGCTCTCCAACTTTTTCGAAGTTCCTGAATATAATAAGCTTTGCATCGCCATAAGGCCTGAGCCCTATCTCGAATATGATCCTTTTGATATCAGATATCTGCAAATTCTGAGATTCGTATATACGCACATCCATGTCATTTTCAAAGTCTATTATACCATATTTCTCTGACAGACATGACTTGAGGTTTTCATATATGCTTCCATCGTTTTCTATTAAAAAAAACGAGGAAGCAGAATCTATCATTCTGTATATATCATCTTTATATTTCATGCATGATACCTTCAACAGTCTTCGCTATCTCTTCGTGAATCGCTTCGGGTGTCTTTATGTTTCCATCACTTCCAACACAGTCAATCTTATTCCATGAAAGCCTGTTGCAGATATCTACAGCATTTTCATATGATTTTTTCAGATAATCCCGATTCGATTCATGAATATCCTTGCTTTTCTCACCAGAAATCTTGTTATTTCTATTTTTCATAAGCTCAAGTGATTTCTCATAAGGCATATTCAGAAAAATTGTTATATCTGGCTCAGGAATAACAAATACGCTGTATTCCATATTTTCAATCCAGTCGATGAATTTTAGTCTTTCATCATAGTTTTCGATCTTTGATGCCTGATTGATTATATTCGAAGACGTGTATCTGTCGCTGATTATTATGTCTCCCTGGTCATAATATTTCTTCCATGATGTCCGAAACGATGCAAATCTGTCACAGGCGAAAAATATAGAAGCAACCTGAGCACTAACATCACCGGGCTCTTTTCCAAAATCTCCATTAAGATACATCTTGACCAGTGCTGATGAATCGCTTTTATAATCAGGAAATGATATCTGCCTGACATTCATTCCTTTTTCAAGGAAATAATCATACAGCATCTTTGCCTGTGTCTGTTTGCCCGAAGAATCCGTGCCCTCAATACTTATCAACATATTATTATCCTTTTATATTCTATTTGTAGTTGATTTTGGATACATCAACTATGCCATTTATCATTTCAACAGAACAATTCAGGAGATTGATCCTGTTGTTTCTTACATCTTCATCTTTATCCATTATCATAACATTATCGAATAATGAATTTATATGCGGCGTAACGGCCTCGTAAACCTCTATGGCTTTAAAGTAGTTTCTATCTGCAAGTAACTGGTCGATCTCTGATTTGATTTCGCAGCATTTTTCATAAAGCGCCGATTCTGATTCATGAGTGAAAAGCTCAGCATTGACATCTTGATATTCCTTAGATTTCAGTATGTTCTGTACTCTTATTATCGTGCTGATAGCTTCTGATCTGTCTTTTTCAAGCCATGCTTCCACATCTCTGGCAATTTTCACGATTTCATGAATAGCAGAATTTTTGTTATCTATGACAGAATTGATTACATCATATCTGATATTCATGTCCAGCATGATATTGTTTAATCTCTGTCTGAAAAACTCAGAGATCTCATCAATAGTTTTTGCTTTTTGTTCTGCTGAAAACTGAGAAAGAGCTATATCAATTATTTCTCTCAAAGATATGTCAAAATCGCTGTTCAGAAGTATGTTTAAAACAGCAATAGCCTGTCTTCTGAGAGCATATGGATCCTGAGATCCTGTTGGCTGTATTCCTATTGAAAAGAATCCTGTTATGGAGTCCATTTTGTCTGCTAAAGAAAGAAGTATGCCTGTGCTTGTCTGAGGCAGCGAGTCGTTGGCATTTCTTGGTAGATAATGCTCGTAAATTGCTTCGCTTACGGCCGGATTTTCTTTGTCAAGCATCGAGTAATATCTGCCCATTATTCCCTGTAGCTCAGGAAATTCAAATACCATAGCAGTCGTAAGGTCTGCTTTGCAAAGAAGTGCCGCTCTGCTTATATGCGCTTTGTCTATTCCAAGTCTGTCTGCAAGCATAAGAGCAGATTTTTCTATTCTTTCAGCCTTGTTTCTCATAGTTCCTAGTTTCTGCTGGAACACGATAGTATCCAGCCCGTCTACAAAGCTTTCAAGGGATTTTTTTGTATCTTCTTCATAAAAGAATTTGGCATCCATAAGTCTGGCAACAAGAACTTTTTCATTACCTTTCCTTACGTTGTCTATCATGTAGTCATTACCATTCCTCACAGTTATGAAATAGTTCATAAGCTTGCCTGATTTATCTCTCACAGGGAAATATCTCTGATGAGATTCCATAGGGGTTATTATTACCTCTTCGGGCAATTTCAGATACTCCTCAGAATAGCTACCATAAAATGCAGTAGGATATTCAACTATGAAGTTTACCTCTTCCAGAATATCTTCGTCTATTACAGGTGATCCGCCAAGAGTTTCCGCGACTTTATTTACCTGCTCTATGATCATGCTTCTTCTTTCATCCTGATCTAGTATTACGTAGTTTTCTTTTAGTTTTATCTTATAATCTTCAAAATCGCTTACCATAAAATCACCACTGCTCAGGAATCTGTGTCCCTTTGTGAATCTGGTAGTTTTTATATCTTCAATATCAAAGTCCTGATGCTCTCCATGGAAAACGCAGATAAACCATCTTATAGGTCTTATGAATTTAAGATTTTTTCCTCCCCACCTCATTGGTTTTGGAAAATTAACCCCTCTTACTACATTTTCCAGAATATCTTTTACAAATATTTTCGTTTCTTTTCCTTCTTTTTCAACGCTTAAGTATACATACTCATCATCGCCGATTTTTCTAAGCTCAACATTTTCAAGAAGTCCGTTCTTTCCTTTTACAAAACCTGTGAGTGCTTTGGTAGGGTTTCCCTGCGCATCATATGCTATCTTTTTTGCAGGCCCTTTGTATTCTTCATGCAAATCGGCCTGTTTTTCAGAAATATTCTTTACAAGAATTGCAAATCTTCTTGGAGTCGCCTTTATGTCTATCTCCTCAAACTGAATATTAAGATCATTAAGATTTTTTGTGAGTATATCTTTCATTTCCTTAAGTGCATTATTGATATACCTTGCTGGTATCTCTTCTGTTCCTATCTCATAAAATAAATCTCTATTCATCTCCGTTACTCCTTTTCAAAAGAGGATATCCCATTTCTGCTCTTTGTTCAACATAAAGACTGGCAATTTTTTTTGCCATGTTTCGCACTTTTGCAATATATCCTGCTCTCTGGCTTACTCCTATTGCTCCTCTTGCGTCAAGCAGGTTGAATGTATGCGAGCACTTTAATACATAATCATAGGCTGGCATAACAAGTCCTTTTTCAATGAGCTTAAGTGCTTCGCCTTCAAACGTTACAAACTGGTTGAACAGCATTTCTTTGTCAGATTCGTCAAAGCTGTAGACAGAATGCTCATACTCGGCTTTTCTGAATACATCTCCATATTTTATCTCATCTGTGTAGTCAAGATCGTAAACATCATTTTTATTCTGAATATACAGAGCAAGCCTCTCAAGTCCATACGCAAGTTCAGCAGACTCAAGCTCGCAGTCTATAGCGCCAACCTGCTGAAAGTAAGTATACTGAGTTATTTCCATTCCATCAAGCCATACTTCCCATCCAAGTCCCCATGCTCCGAATGTAGGATTTTCCCAGTTGTCTTCGACAAATCTGATATCATGTTCCAGAGGATCGATCCCTATAGCTCTAAGTGAGCCCAGGTACAGCTCCTGAACATTATCTGGTGAAGGTTTCAGTATTACCTGCAATTGGTGATGCTGATAAAGCCTGTTTGGATTTTCGCCATATCTTGCATCTGCAGGTCTTCTTGATGGCTCTACATAGCAAACCTTCCAGGGTTCTGGCCCGAGAGATCTTAAAAATGTCTGAGGATTGAGGGTTCCTGCCCCTTTTTCACTATCATACGCCTGCATCAATATGCATCCCTGACTAGACCAGTATTCCTGTAACTTTAATATCATGTTCTGGAAATTCATATTTGCCTCCCTGTATTATATCTTATTTGAATTCAGAAGTAATGTCTGCTGCATCCTTCCAGATTTTCTCTATGTTATAGAAATCTCTTTCCTCATCCTTAAAAACATGGACGATGATGTCGCCATAATCAAGAAGAATCCATCTGGAAGTATCAAAGCCTTCTTTAAATCGAGGTTCAGTTCCCTGTCTTGCAAGCTCATCCTCAATTGCATCTGCAATAGACTTTACTTTTCTTTCATTATCCGCGCTGCATATTACAAAGTAATCTGCAATAGAAGTTATGTTTGATACATTGAGAATTCTTGCATCCTCAGCCTGTTTTTCATCCATCTGCTTGTAAATAGTATTTAAAATATCTCTCATCAGTTAAAATCCTTTCCTAAAACAACAACAATATCCGGTTCAGATGAAACAACATCTTTTGTTCCCTTCTGTACTTTTCCGGTTTCTAAAATACCTTTAACTTTATTTGCAAAAGCAATATCATCTTTATAGTATATGACTGTGTTTTCAATATTGAAATCACTTGCATTTCCTGTAGCCGAAACTGCTATATCCTCTATTTTAAGAAGATCCGAGGCTCTTCTTGCTGTCCCGCTTATGCCATTTCCATTTAAAACATGAATTTTATAAGTGCTTGTATCCTTAACAGGTTCAGATTTAACAGATTTTGAAGCATTTGCAGTTTGCACTGCTGACGCCGTACCTGTTGCTCCACCTTGTGAACCTTCTTCAGAGTCTGCTCCCTCAGCAGATTCGGACTCAGGCACCGGATAATTTCCAGAAATCAGATATTCAAGGTCAAGATTGAGCTGCTCCTGATCTGGTGAATAATATGATACTCCGCCTATCATCGTAGGCTCTCCAGGCACAGTTTTTTTCTCTATTCTGTTTGTATCGATCGTAAGTGCCTGCTTTGCGATTATAAGCATATTCCTCATTGTCATGTCTGTCTCGACATATTTTGACATAGTATCAAGATATTTCGGTATATTCATAATTGAAGATGGAGACGCTATTTTTTTAAACAGTGAGTCGAGGAACATCTGCTGAGCCTGAATCCTTCCAAGGTCCTGATTTGCATATCCTTTTCTGAATCTCAGAAATCCCATAGCCTGTTCGCCGTTCAATGTTTGTATACCTTTCTTCAGGTTGATGTTAAGTGGTGGTGTAGCCGCAGAATCTACATATCTCATGTCCACGGGCACATCTACTTCAATCCCTCCAAGGTCATCAACAGTCTTGAAGAGTGCCTTGTAATCAACTTTTACATAATGATGGATCGGTATTCCAAGAAAGTTCTTTATGGTTGAAAGCGCAAGCTCTGTTCCTCCATAAGAATGCGCATGATTGACCTTGTCGAATCCGCCTCCATTTGCTATCTCTACCCTTGTATCTCTTGGCACAGAAAGTATGAATCCCGTCTTGGTCAGGGGGTCAATACTCAATACCATTATAGTATCGGTTCTTGTCCCAATTCCAGAATCATCATTCTCCAGGGTGTCTACTCCAAGAAGAAGCACATTGACTCTTTCCTTGTAATTGCTTATATCTAAATCTTCAAATTCATCGGTTACTTTAGTTTCATTATTTTTAGATGCTTCTTCAACATCATTCTTGAAATAAAAATACATCGCTGTACTTATTATCATTGAAAAAACTACGAACAGAATCAAAAACATCTTCAAAAAACTCTTCATAAATTCACCTCGTTACTTTTATCTAAAAAATAGTTTCTTGCAATCACAGAGTCAGGATGGATCTTGTGCTCACTGTTAAGCAGATATGATATTGTATGTTTGTAAATGGTCAAAATCGCCTTGTCCAGACTACAATAAGCATGTTCTCTTATCGCTTCAACCCCCGGATATTTTCTTCCCGGTTCAATTGAGTCTGCTACGAATATTATCTTTTCCAGTTCTGACATTTCCGCTCTTCCGGTTGTATGGAAGGCTATTGCATTCAATATATCTTCATCCTGAATTCCATACTCATTTCTTGCTATTGCTGCGGCAAGTTTTGAATGAGAAAGCTGGATGGACTCTGATTCGAGGCTGTCCAGTTTTACAGAATGCCTTATAACCGTCTGATCAATCTGAGCTTTGGTGAACTGTTTCGCATAATCATGAAAAATTGCAGCTATCCTGCATTTTTCAATGTCAGTGCCATATATACCTGCCAGTTCTGAAGATGTATCTACAACTCCAATGACATGTCTGTACCTTTTCGAGGTCATCATAGCTCTTATTTTATCATCTACTTCTTTGAATATATCATTATAATTTTCCATCTTGTTCCTTATACAGATCATTTTCCCTGATATATTTAATGATCTTATCATTTAAATCCTTAATTTTAAAATCATCCTCATTTATTCTGTCTCTAATGTCACTTGATGACACATTTTCTGTAAAAGGTCCCAGGTAATGTATTTTTGCCGAGTATTTCTTCTCAAGATAATGTATTTTTTCCATAAGTTCTTCGTGAGTGGAAACATCCGGGCGCTCAAATACAACGAGTTCACAAAGCATGAATATATCATCCGGGTTATTCCAGCTTTCAACCTGGAAAACACAATCTGAGCCCACGATAAAATATAATCTGTCATCAGGATATATGAGCTTAAGAGCCCTAAGTGTATCTACCGTATATGATTTTCTATGATTTATCTTGTTTTCGATATTTGAAACAGAAAAACCCTCAATGCCATCTATCGCAATCTCCACCATATTAAATCTGTGTAAGAATGATTCTATCTCAAAGCCCGATTTGTGAGGAGGATTTGCAGATGGAATGAATATAACCTGATCAAGCTTCATTATTTCCCTGGATTTTTCAGCCATTCTGATATGCATTGAATGAACCGGATTAAACGTGCCTCCAAGTATGCCTATTTTTTTCAAAACAATACGCCTCCGCTTATTTTTTTGGCAAGATTATCTGAGGATCCTTTCTGAAGGCCCTGTATAAAACTATTTTACTTCCAATACATTGAACACATTCCGCTTTGAGATTCTCAGCTACTGCGTTTCCAATTTCTTTAGCGGATAGCCCTGAATTGTCCAGAAGCTTTATTTTTATAAGCTCTCTTGTAGAAAGTGTCTCTTCTATAGAATCTATTACACTCTCAGTTATTCCTTCCTTTCCCACATGAGTTGTAGGCTGAATAGTATTGGAAAGTCCTCTTAAATACGCTCTTTGTTTACTTGTAATCATATAATCTCCTACTCAAAAAAATCGAATTCTAAATCGTAAATCTTAACAGTATCTCCATCTTCTATTCCCATTGCTCTCAATCTGTCAAAAATCCTGTATTTTTCAAGCATTTTCTGGAAATATCTTATGGATTCCATATCTTCAAAATGAACTGAGTATAGAAGCTTTTCAAGTGCTGTTCCTTCAACCATATACACACCATCTTCTATTCTTATTTCTATTTTATCAATCTCTGTTTCGTCTGCTACATGTTCAACATAATACTCGTCTTCATCGAATATCTCTGTTTCTTCAGCCTTTTTGAGGATTTCGTATGCTTTGCTGAGAACCTCCTGCACTCCCTGATTGGTAGCAGTAGACATTGGTATTACTTCGTATCCTTCTCTTTCCAGTGTATGAATGAAATTATCAAGCACTTCCTGGTCTTCAAGAAGATCTATCTTGTTTGCTGCAACTATCTGCGGTTTTTTCGCAAGTTTTGGATTGAATTTTTCTATCTCACTGTTTATCTTTCTGAAGTCATCCAGTGGATCTCTTCCTTCTATTCCTGAAATATCAACCAGGTGGATGAGAACTTTTGTTCTCTCTACGTGTCTCAGGAAGTCATGCCCCAGACCGGTACCCTCGCTCGCCCCTTCTATAAGACCGGGGATGTCTGCGATTACAAAACTCTCTCCACTCTTCAGATTTGCAACTCCAAGGTTTGGAAAAAGCGTTGTAAAGTGATAATTGGCTATTTTAGGGTTTGCTTTTGTAACTATAGACAGGAATGTTGATTTTCCGACGTTAGGGAATCCAAGAAGCCCTACATCAGCAATCATTTTGAGCTCCAGTACCACATTTTTTTCCTGACCTTCTCTCCCTGCTTTTGCAAATGCCGGAGCCTGTCTTATTGCGTTCTTGAAATGAGTATTTCCCTTTCCGCCTCCGCCGCCTCTTGCTACGACATATGTGTCCCCTTCTTTTGAAAGATCGGCTATTACAAGATTTGTCTTTTCATCTCTTACTACTGTTCCAGCAGGAACTTTGAGTACAAGATCCTCACCGTTTTTTCCATGCATGTTGGAACCTTTTCCATTGCCACCATTTTCCGCAGTATATTTTCTCTTATATTTAAAATCCATAAGAGTTCTCATATTGGTATCAACTACTAGTATGATGTTTCCACCATGTCCTCCGTCTCCTCCATTGGGTCCACCTGCAGGTACATATATCTCTCTTCTGAAAGCTACAGAACCATTGCCCCCGTTGCCTGCCTTTAAATGTATATGGGCTTTATCAATAAACATTATTTATTCTCCTAACTTAAAATCAAAATAACTATTTTATATATTCTATTACTGGTGTACCTTCGCAATAATAAATCTTTATTACGGTGCAGTTATTTATAATGAAATTCCAATATAAGCTGTCAGCACCTGTTAAAATATATGAGATAAGAGCCTGTATCACTCCAGCATGTGACACGACTACAATTTCATCATTATTGCGGCATCTTTCCCTTATTTTTTCGTACGTTTCTGAAACTCTGGAAAAGAATGTCTTTTTATCTTCTCCTCCAGGATATCTGAAATTTTCAGTGTCAGCATACATCTGGCTGAATAAATCCGGATATTCCTTCATTATCTCGCTGTGAGTCATTCCTTCAAAATTCCCAAAATCAAATTCACTCAATCCCTCTTCAGTTAATACTTCGTATCCGAGAGATTTAGCTGTAATATAGGCTCTTTTTCTTGGTGAGCTTATGACTGCAGGATCAGTCAGAGCGATTATTTTTGACATTAAGATTTTTCTTATTTCATATTCATTTTCAAGAAGTTCACTCTCTGTTTTTCCACAAAGTCGTCCCTCTTTGTTTGCCCTTGTTTTTGCATGTCTTATTAAATAAACTGATTGCATATAAACACTCCAGTATAAAATAGTGGTATATAGAGAGTTTCAGATATTTCACAAATCGCTCCCAGTATATCTCCTGAGATTCCGTCAATCTTATTATATGAAAATTCCTTCAGAGCAATCACTATGAAATGAAGCATTAATAAGGCAAATATAAATGATATCGAATATATGATTCCATAAAAAAAGTACATAAGCAATGACATCATTGCCCCATAAAATAATATTATACCATAATAATTGCTTTTGCTCAATTTACCAATGAAAGGTTCTCCCATTATTGACTTATTCATGCTCCTGCCCTTATAACAGGCCATCACGATTGCCATTCTTCCAGCTACCGGAAGCGAAAGAATAAGTAAAATATTTTCTGAATCTATTGCCATCTCAACAAAAGCCACTTTGAACATTATCACAAATACTACAGCAAGAAGACCCATTGCCCCAATTCTGGAGTCCTTCATTATCAGTATTATCTTTTCCTTATCCCTGTAGCTCAAAAGCCCATCGAAGCTGTCGGAAAGACCGTCCAGATGCAGCCCTCCTGTTATAACTACAAGAGCGAGCACTGTGATTATAGACGATACATCCGCAGGGAATACAAGGCTCGAAAGATATGCTACTGCAACGATCAACAAACCTGCAATTAAGCCGACCAACGGAAAGAAGGCTATATTCTGAGACTTCGCTTTATATTCAAACGGAATTTTCACTGGTATCCTCGTCATAAATACCAGTGAACTAAAAAAACGATTAACATATTCTGACATTTTTTATCCTTTACTATCACATATTTACTTTATCTTCACCGGAATTGAGCTTACTACAAGATATACCTCATCAGCATAAGATGCACATAGCTGATTCGCTCTCCCTACATAATCTCTGTAAATCCTTGAAAGCCTGTTGTCAGGAACTATCCCGAGTCCGATTTCATTGCTTACAATAACCAGATTCCCTTTTGCACCTCGCGCATTCTTAAGAATATCTTCAATTGATGTGCTTATCTCTTTCTCAACGACATTTACCTCATCCATTGATATAGCTTCATAGTCAAGGTCCCTGCTGAACATTATATTGCTTATATACATAGTTATGCAGTCGAGCAGAACATAATCGTGAGCATCAAGTATTTCTCCTGCGTATTTCTCTATTTGAAGACTTTTTTCATACGTAGTCCAGGAGGTTCCTCGCTGATCCCTGTGCTTATCAACCCGGTCTTTCATCTCATTGTCAAGTATTTCAGCGGTTGCAATATACCCAAGATCCGTTCCCTTGTCTCTGCAGTATTTTTCAGCAAAAGTGCTCTTACCCGACCTTGCACCCCCAGTTATAAAAATGATATTTCCCAAATTACACCTCTTCTTTTGTGCCTCTCATTATGACTTTTGTCTGGCTCGGATATCTGTCTTTTGACACCAGCTTTTTGACTCCGTTTATAACGACATATGTCTCCGAGCGGATTTCGTCTCTGCCTTTTGTTTTTACGACTTCTTTCCCTTTTTCAAGATCAGGATCATCTATATATTTTACTGCTCTTGGCTTTACAGATACCACATTAGATATTATGTCTATCTCCGGAACACTTCCAGTGTTTCCATATATGGTAACAGTTACACTTGAACTTCCGACATACGTTTTAAGGTATACAGGAAAATCATAGTTGTTTTTGAATTTGAAATCAATCGCATTGTCACTTACTACTGCATCTCTTCCATAATTTACATAGCTTGATGGTATTGAATGCGGCCTTCTCTGAACAATCTCCAGTCCAGAATAGAGCACGCTGTTGTACAGAGTTGATGAAACCTGGCATACGCCCCCGCCAAGACCTTCTTCTATTTCACCGTTTACTATGACAGTTGCGTTCTTGTAGCCGTTGGAAACAGTTTTAAGCCTCGTGACTTTATTGTAAGAGAAAACTTCTCCCGGCATGAGCAGATAGTTGTTCATGTACTGAGCTGCGAGCCTTATATTCTCATTTCTGCCTTCAATGTTAGGAGAGAAATTAGTCCTGTAGCTTCCTATTATGCCGTCTATACGCGAAAGCTCTTCACTTGTAATTTCAGGAGTGACGCTTTCAATTGGAACTTTTACAGTCACATCTATATTTGGCTTTATTGAATCATATATCGCCTTCCTGAACTCGTCTCGGTTTATTTTCACTCCTTCTTCGCCTTTTTTGACGTCGATTGAGCTTCCGATGCTTATAGAAGCATTCTCAGGCTTTCTCTCGATTTTTGATTTTATGTCCTCATATATCCTGTCTTCTATATCCTGAGGGATTTGAGGTTTTACTTCAAAAGTCCTGCTGTCATCCAGAAATTTAAGGCCAACATAATCGGAAATGTTTTTTATGAAATCTTCGCTCCTTCCAACCTGGAGTGCCTGATTTATCGCCTGGTCTATATCGAATTCACATCCAAGCTCCGCCAGGCTGTAGACGTGATCTGAGCCTTCATACACTAGATTGAGGTTTTTAAAGCTGTTATTCTGTCTTATGGCGTCTCGGGCTTCATCCTTATTCAGTCCGCCAACATCAAAGCCATTAATATAGATGCTGTTCAGAATCCGGTCATCTGACACAGAGGTATTGTAAGAATGTATTACAAATCCGCCCGACATAAGCATTGCACCTATTAATACTAGTGCTATTCTTAGAAATTTACTTTTTAACAATATTATTTACCCCTTTATTTTTAAAATAATTACAGTCTGAAGTCAGCCTGCATCTTTCACATTCAGGCTTCTGTGCCTTGCACATCCTTCTTCCATGAAAAATTATCGCATGATGCGCTCTGGTATACAAGTATTTGGGTATCTTTGATGTTATATCCCTTTCAACAAGGTCGGGATCTGTATTCTTTGTAAGTCCAAGCCTGTAAGTAACCCTCTTTACATGAGTATCCACAGCAAAAGCTGGTATTCCAAAAGCATTGCTAAGCACAACATTAGCTGTTTTTCGCCCTACCCCGGGCAGCTCGACGAGGTCCTCCATATTATCTGGTACCTGCGAATCATATTTTTCAACGAGTATATTCGAAGTCTTTATGATATTGTCTGCCTTGGAATTATAAAAGCCTATGCTTCTTATTATGTTTCTCAGTGTTTCCGGTTCAATCGCTGCCATTTTGTCTGCTTCACCATAATTTCTGAACAGCTCTTCAGTCACTATATTGACTCTGGCATCAGTTGTCTGAGCACTGAGCATTGTGGCGATGAGCAGCTGAAATGGAGTTTTATGATTGAGTTCACACTCAGCCTCCGGATACATTTCACATATGGTATTTATTATTCTTGTATGTCTGTTCATTTATCCCTGCCTGTCATTATATTCCTGACGATTATATTCTTACCCTTCCATGAAAAATTCCTGTCAGAAAATTTTCTTCTGAACTCACGATTGCTAATACCGTATATTTCTCCTAATTCTATATTATACAATAAATCCCTGCTAAAATCTTCTATATTTGAATATTTTTTATTTTTATTTTCAGGACATACATCCTGACAAACATCGCACCCAAATACCTTATTCTGTTTTTTCAGGAGAGTTTCTTCAAAACTGTTAATGGTTTTCTTCTGAGTGAGATATGATATGCACCTACTGAAATCAACTCCATCCGAAGATATCGCCCCTGACGGGCATTGCCTGATACACCTGTCACATTTGATACATTGCAAAGATGCTGTGATATGCTCCTTTGAGGATATGTCCGTAATTATGAGTCCGATAAAACCATAGCTCCCGAATATATCATTTATAATCATTGAGTTCATCCCTGTTTTCCCAAGGCCTGATGCATAAGCAAAGAATCTCTCATTCAGAGGTCCGTTATCACACTGTATTAAAAATCCGGCTTCGTGATGCTCTGCTTTTATATCGTCGACTATCTCATTCATAATCTTCTTTACTATCATATGATAATCTCTTGAAAATGCGTGCGATGAAAGATTTGCACCTTCTGAAACTCTTGCTTTCTCTTCAGTCATGAATGGTACAAAAAGTACGATTGCAGTTCTCGGGTAAAATCCGTACTTATTTGAAATTTCATCCAGACCTTCTCCTTCAATCTCATATTCATTGCCTTTCCCCAGAGCCCTTTTTCCTTTGAGTCTCTTAAGGAATTCATCATATGATTCTCTGCAGGATTCTATATCCATTATCCTGTAATCTATATCATCATATTTCTTAAGTATATCATTCATAAATTCCACCTTTTAAAAAAACCTTTGAGAAGAATATTCTCAAAGGTTTCCAAACACTTATTTACCACAGCATTTTTTATATTTTTTTCCGCTTCCACAAGGGCATGCGTCATTTCTGCCGATTTTGTTTTCGTTTACGACAGTTCTTGTCTTGTTATACTCTTTTCTTATCTGCTGTCTCTTCTCTGATGTGAGTATATTCTCCCACTGACTCATTTCATACAGCCAGTCTGCTTTTGCAGAAAGCATGTTGAAATAGAGCTTTTCAAAATCAATTTCTAATTCTACAGATGTATCCTCTTCAAGAGTCTCCATGTCTATCTCTGTTGCCAGAGATGTATTTATTCCATCGAGGAACCCTATTACTGTCAGAGAATCCACTTCAAACTGATCTGCAATCCCTTTTACTGTACTTTTAAGTGTTTCAGTGTTATTTTCCAGAAGATATTCATAAAACTTAGCTTCCTTTGGAAGATAATCCCCCCAGAATTTCTCATATTCTGACTGATTATCAATTTGATAAGCCATCTTATCCCATTTGCTGTATAAAGACATAATATATGTTTCCTTTCAGTTTTATTAACTTTTGTATTATAGCAAAAAGCTTCATCCTTGTAAATAGTAACTAATAATTTTTAAGTTCTCTCTGCATCCTTCTGTCGGCGTCTTTCTTTGCCAGAGACTCTCTCTTGTCATAAAGCTTCTTACCTCTCGCAAGACCGATTTCCACCTTCACCTTTCCCCTCTTAAGATACACTTTCAGCGGAATGATTGTGTAGCCTTTCAGAGTCGTTTCTCCGATGAGCTTGTTTATTTCGGACTTGTGAAGCAGCAATTTCCTTACTCTCAGAGGATCGACATTGAATATGTTTCCCTGTTCATAAGGGCTTATGTGGACCTGTTTCAGATACGCTTCCGAGTTGTCTATCGACACATAGCCGTCAGAAATATTTATCTTCGACATCCTTACCGATTTAACTTCAGTTCCTTTAAGTTCTATGCCCGCTTCATATGTCTCCAGTATTTCATAATTGAATCTGGCTTTTTTATTCTGAGCAACTATTTTTATATCAGACACATTATTCTCCTCTTAATTTTTTTGCCATTTCTTTAGCTATGATCGAAAGACTGTCAAGATCTTCCTTCTTAGGTGAGCACTTGGCTTCAACCATATGCTCTATTACATCATACTGACTGCATTCTGCAAACTGTTTAAGAGTTTTCACGCCTCCACCGCTCCAGCTGTATGATCCGCATATTCCAAGTATATGATTCTGGATATTGTTCATTTCAATGACTTTTACGAGGTTTGCCATAGCCGGGAAAAGTCCATTATTATATGAACAGCTGGCAAGTATCAGGCCCTTGTATCTCCAGATATCATTAATGATATAGGAAGCATGAGTCTTGGATACATCATATATCTTGATGTTCTTTATTCCTTCCTCCGCAAGCTGCCTTGCTACTGTCTCAGCCATTGTTGCCGTATTTCCATACATTGACCCGTATACTATTACTACACCTTCTTCAGTCTGATAATTAGCCCATTTGGTGTATTCTTCAACTATTTTGGCCGGGTTAGTCCTCCATACAGGACCGTGTACCGGGCATATCATATTGATCTCAAGATCAGAAAGCTTCTTTAGAACTCCCTGCACCTGCTTTGAGTGTTTTCCTATGATGTTTGAATAATATCTTCTTGTCTCTGATTCATAGTATTTCCAGTTGATCTCATCGTCAAAAATAGGTCCGTTAAGTGCACCAAATCCTCCGAATGCATCCTGCGAAAATAGAATCTTGTCACATTTCTCATAGCTTACCATTGACTCTGGCCAATGAACCATAGGAGTCATGAAAAACTTAAGGGTTCTTTTTCCGATGCAGAGCTCGTCGCCCTCCTTAACTTCAATCATATTTTGATCTTCTATGCCGTAAAACTCCTTCAGCATCTCTTTTGTTTTTTTATTTCCAACAATTTTAACGTCCGGATAAAGGCCTAGAATGGTCCTGATCGAGCTTGAGTGATCCGGCTCCATATGGTGAATTACAAGATAGTCCAGATGAGTTCCACCAAGAGCTTCTTCCATTTTTTCAATGAACAGGTCAACCTTGTTTATTTTCACGGTGTCCATAAGCACGCTTTTTTCGTCTTTTATCAAGTATGAGTTATAGGTTACTCCATTGTCCAGAGGCCACATGTTCTCAAACAGATGCGTCTCCCTGTCATTGACCCCAATGTAATATATGTCTTCCGTAACCTTAACAGATAATGTATTCATTTTAAAGACCTCCAAGTTAATTTATTTTTTATTTGTCCCTCTTTATATATTATTTATAATCTATATGCTGATCTCAATTCAGATTATATAAGAGAAAGCCTGACTTCCTTGAATGCAAAATCTATGCTTTCTACTTTGGCATTCACAGAATCTCCTACGTGATATACCTTTCCGCTTCGCTCGCCTCTTGCGCAGTAGTTTGCTTCATCGAAAATAAAGTAATCAGTGTTTATATCCGAGAATCTTACAAGACCTTCTACCGTATTATCCAGCATTACAAACATTCCAAAGTTGGTAACACTTACAATTATGCCTTCAAATTCGTCTCCAATATGATTTTTCATATAATGACATTTCAGAAGGTCGTCTATGCTTCTTTCAACGTCCATGGCCTGTATTTCCATCTCAGAAGTATGTTCAGCCACATCATCAATAATATTTTCATAATGTCGGATTCTTTTTTCATCCAAAGCTCCAGAAAGGCTTTCCTTGATTATTCTGTGGATCTGAAGATCAGGATAACGCCTTATAGGTGAAGTGAAGTGAGAATAGTATTTGGCTGCAAGACCAAAATGACCTATACTCTCTGCAGAATATCTTGCTTTTTTTAGAGACCTCAGAAGTGCATATGATATGACCGTGCTCTGCTCAAGCTCCTTTGTCTCATCAAGGATTTTCTGTATATCCGATGAATGAACCTCACCGTCTCTTCTCGTCTTGACATTTATATTCATATTTTTAAGGAACTTGAATATATTTGATATTTTTTCCTCATCCGGATTTTCATGGACTCTGTAAAGGAAAGGAATCTCCTGTACACAGAAAACTTCAGACACTAGCTCATTGGCTGCAATCATGAATTCTTCAATAATCTTGTTTGCAGTTCCCATTTCGCGTTTTCTAACATCAACAACCTTATTGCCTTCAATCACAAACCTTGACTCTGGAAGATCAAAATCGATATATCCTCTTTTCCTCTTGTTGGCTTCGAGTATCATTGACAGTTCGTGAGATATTCTGAGTGCATCCTCAAGCGCAGGGTCCGAATATTTGGTTATCTGTTCTTCGGGATTTCCCTCCAGAAAATCTGTTACCTGATTGTATGTCAGCCTGTAGGAAGACTGTATTACGCTGTTTGCAATCTCATACTCTACGACTTTTCCCTTCTGGTTTATCTGCATTATGCATGAGACTGTCAGCTTGTCTTCGTGAGGATTGAGAGAGCATAGATCATTCGATATCTTTTCAGGAAGCATAGGAACAACTCTGTCTGCAAAATATATGGATGTGCCTCGAAGCAGAGCTTCCTTGTCTACAGGAGAATTCTCCCTTACATAGTGACTTACATCAGCAATGTGAACTCCCAGAATATAATTTCCATTTTCAAGCTTCGATATCGAGATAGCATCATCAAGGTCTTTTGCGTCCTCGCCATCTATAGTGAAGATCAGCGAACTCCTGAAGTCTTTTCTCTTTTTCAGCTCCAACTCATTAACATCACTTTCAAGCGATTTTGCATAGCTAATGACTTTTTTAGTAAATTCAGTTCGTATCTTCTTCTGTATCAGCTCTGCGTCGATTTCAACAGAAAGATCGTTCTTTTTGCCAAGTATTTCGATAATCTTTCCTTCAGGTTTTTTGTTCTTTGCAGGATACGAAATCAGCTTGCATACGACTATATCCTTGTCCTTCGCATCATTCATGCTGTTCCCAGGTATGAATACATCATATTGCTGCCTGCTGTCAGTAGGAATTACAAATCCGAAGTTTTTATTGTCTACAAAAGTTCCGACAACAATGTCAGTATTCCTCTGGAGTATTTTTACAACTTCTCCTTCAGTACTGCTCTTGCCATCTCCTGCCTCAGTGATTTTTGCCATAACTACGTCTCCATCCATAGCAGTCATCATATTGGACCCGGAAATATATATATCATCTTCCTCCTGTATAACAAAGCCAAATCCCTTTGGATTTATCCTTATCTTGCCTTTGACATATCCGTTTCTTGTAGTAAGACCATACTTCCCTTTTTTTGTTTTAAGGATGTCGCCAGATTCGGTTAAATCATCAAGTATCTTCGAAAGTTTCTCCTCATCAGACTTGTCAGAGGCAAATATCGCACTGAGTTCTTTGAACGTAAGATTTTTGTATGCATCTTCGCTCATCAACTCTAAAATTCTTTCAGAAACGTTTTTTCTCATATTACCTCCATGCAGCACCTTTTATATGCCTGCACAATAATTAATTAAATCCTATACATCAAGCTCCTGGCCTCTTTTTTCTATTTCGATTACTCTTGTACTGTTCTGTACATTCTCCATTACAGCTCTGAACTTTCTCGTTATATAGTAACAATCCTGGAAATGCATAGGTATGAATACTTTTGGACATACCTCTTCTATAAAATATTTCCCTCCATAATAATATGCGTCCTCAAGTCTTGGATCAACAGGGAAAAAAGCTATATCTATCTCACTGCCTTTTAAAATATCAATTTCCTTGAAGAACATTTTTTGCGCAGCTTCCTTTTCCTGATCAGTTTCGCCTTCCCAGTGCCACCAGTTAAGATCCCCCGCATGGAATATTTTTTTTCCGTCAACTTCAAGAAGATAGCTGAGCCCTTCATCAGTTGAACCAAATGTCTTCACAGGTATACCTTCAACTTCAAACTCCTGATAAGGGGCGCACCTTGTTATGTTGTCGCTTTTTGCAATCTTCAGATCACTCGATATAACATATTTAGCATTACTGTGGAGCTTGAATATCTCCTTGTCAAAATGATCATAATGAGCATGAGAAACAAAGAAAATCACAGTCTTGTCTTCAGGAAAATCTTCCGGCTGAAGCCTTCCGCAGTCTGAAGCGCTCTTTTTCTTGCAGTTGTCTTCGAAATAATCAAAAACCAGAATGTATTTTTCAGTTTCAATCAGAAATCCACTGTGAAACAAGTATTTAATTCTAATCATATATATAACCTCCCAGTAAAATTTATTTAAAGAGGATTACTGCGCTGTGCACACTAAAGTTGAACAGACTCAATAAAGACCGTTAATCCGTTGTATTAATTATACCGTAAAATTCTGCATTCTAAAAGCAAATTATGAATAATGATATTATATAGTAATCCAAAAAGAGTTATGATATAATTTTCTTTAAAACAAATGTAAATTATGAAAAATGAGGATACTTTATGAGACTGAACAAATATATTGCAGAATCCGGAATTACATCAAGAAGAAAAGCGGATGAACTTATAAAAAATGGCGAAATCAAGATAAACGGAGAAACAGTCACAGAACTTGGGACAGACGTTAACGAAAGTGATACGGTTGAATACATGGGCAGCATTATTTCGGTGCAGGAAAAGAAAATCTATATAATGCTTAACAAACCAGCGAAATATCTTTCATCAGTAAGCGATGACAGAAACAGAAAAACAGTGGTAGACCTTATCAAAGATAACTACAACATGAGGCTTTATCCAATCGGACGCCTTGATTATGATACAGAAGGTCTTATACTGATGACCAACGATGGCGAAATCACAAAAAAACTGACTCATCCAAGCCATAATATAAAGAAGACTTACTTCGTGAGAACAGACAGGCCATTCACCAGAGAACAGATACAAAACATAGTTAACGGAGTAGACATTGGCGGATATATAACAAGGAAGTGCGAAATAAAACTGAAAAAAGGCTCTGACAATGAATGCTATATTACAATCGGAGAGGGAAAAAACAGACAGGTGAGAAAGATGTTTTCTTCACAGAACCTCGAAGTGACATATCTCAGAAGGATATCAATCGGAGATCTAACGCTTGGTAATCTAGGCTCAGGCAAGACCCGCGAGCTGACCGATGAAGAAATAAAATACCTTAAATCAATAAATTGAAGCATTTCTTTCTTCAAATTCCGATATTAATTTAACAACGTATTTTTGTAATTTTTATCTATTTTTACAGACATATTATTACGCGATTGCCAAAACCCACTCTCAGGTGGGTTTTTTAATGATACTTCATTATTTTATATATTTTTTATTCTGACATTATGTATTGTTAAAATGCAGTTAATTGTTATTTTTTTATTTATAACTGCAACCCGAAAATCTATTAATTCAAATATGCATTTTTGGATTTATTTTGTTATATTTTTATGATATTTTATATATATACCTAATATAACAAGAAGGAGATTCATAATGAATAGAATGATAAATATTACCGAAACAGTATTGAGGGATGGCCACCAGTCCTTAATGGCTACTCGTCTTTCAACAGAAGACATGATGCCAATAATCAAGGAGCTGGACGAGGCAGGATACTACTCTCTCGAAATGTGGGGAGGTGCTACATTTGATTCATGCCTTAGATATTTGGATGAAGATCCGTGGGAAAGACTCAGACTGATAAGAAAAAATGTTAAAAACACAAAACTCCAGATGCTTTTAAGAGGACAGAACCTTCTCGGCTACAAGCACTACAGCAATGACGTGGTTGATATATTCATAAAAAAAGCAATCGAAAACGGAATAGATATAATCAGAGTTTTTGATGCTCTTAATGACTACAGCAATCTCATATCAAGCATAAACTCGATTAAAAAATACGGCGGTATAGCTCAGGCTGCCATAGTATACACAACAAGCCCGGTACATACAATAGAATATTACGTTGACCTGGCTAAAAAACTCGAAGTAATGGGAGCTGACTCCATATGCATAAAGGATATGTCTGGCATACTTTTGCCAAATGACACCTACGACCTTGTAAAAGCACTCAAGGAGAACCTCACGGTAAGCGTACACATACATACTCACTGCACTGCCGGCCTTGCAGAGATGAACTACATGAAGGCAGTAGAAGCAGGAGTAGATGGCATAGATACTGCGATATCTCCATTTTCAAAAGGTACCTCGCAGCCCCCAACCGAGTCGATGGCAGCTTCACTTAAAAATATAGGATATGACACAAATCTCAATTTTGATAAATTAAACAAAATCGCTGACTATTTTACAGGAATCAGAGAAAAATACATCGAATCAGAGATTTTCAATCTCAAAATGCTCGATACTGATATCAAGACTCTCGTGTATCAGGTTCCAGGAGGAATGCTCTCAAATCTTATGTTCCAACTCAAACAGCAGGGAATGTCAGACAGGTTCAACGAGGTGCTTGAAGAAGTTCCAAATATAAGAAAAGATCTCGGATATCCTCCGCTCGTTACTCCTATGAGCCAGATGGTAGGAACTCAGGCTGTATTCAATGTAATGCTCAAAGAAAGATATAAAATGGTTCCCAATGAGATAAAGGATTATGTACTTGGAAGATACGGAAATCCGCCAGTGCCAATCGATGAATCAGTCAAAACCATAGTTCTGAAGAATCACGTTTATGAAGATGCCTCCGTCAAGAGCTACATGCAGTTCAAAAAGGAAATAAACGGCCTTGCTCTCACTGAAGAAGATGTGCTTTCATATGCGCTCTTCCCTGACGTGGCACGTAAATTCCTTGAAAACAGATGGTCCATAACCAACAAAATAGAAAATACCATCTACGAAGAAAGCAATTTCAATCATCCAATTTAAAAAAATCTCCGGCCTGGATTTCCAGGTCGGAGATTTTAAATTTCTTATCTCGTATTTCTTATTTTTATCAGTTAAGCTATGTTTATCTCAAGCGTAACATTAAGACCTCCAATTATACCATTTACCGTATAATTTCCTGATCTGAGAGTAGCAGGAAGTACATATCCATTCGTACCAAGTCCTACCCTTGAAAGCCCTGTTTTTACTGAAGGTGCACCTATTACTATAGGCACGCTGCTTATTCCATCAGTTCCTCTAAGAGTATATGTTCCCGGCTTCAAGTCTCCCGCTTTGACATTCACTCCACTGAAATATACCGTCCTTGTCTTGTACGGTACTGTAAAAGACATGTTTATATTTGAATTGTACTTTCTGTAATTAAGCGCCGTGCTCTTTGATCCGTATCTTACCGCATCAGAGTCAGCTCCGAGGAATCCGCCAAAGCTGTTCCCTACAGGAGCAGTACCAGTAAACTCACCCGATCCCGCTATAGAAGCACTGTCTTCGAGATACATGGTTCCTCTGTTAGTAATAGATATGCCCGAGTTTGCTCTCAGAGTCTTGCCCTGCTTTACATTAAGTCGTGCGCCGTTTGCAACTACAAGGCTCTTGTCAAGCGTCATCGACTGGATAAGATCGGCATTTCCACTTAGAGTCATTATCTGACCTTCAGAAGTTGCAGATATAACAATCGCTGAATTACCATAAGTCTTGAGCGCCGTTCCCTGTTTACCTATGAGCTTTTTGCCAGCAGTGCTCAGAGTACCGTATGCCACAACTTTTCCACCGTTGTCTACAGTAATATCTCCTGTGCCAAGCTTGTTCAGAGTTGCCTGATTTTCAACTGTAAGCGTAGCATTTTTTGTTATCCTGAACTGCCTTGCTTCTTTGTTTCTCTCATTTGAAATTCCAGTATTTCTCTGACTGACAGTACCATCCACATAATAAGTCAATGTGTATCCATCTTTTACAATGATATTTTTTGTAGTTGTCACTGATCTTGTGAGAGTTATATTGGCTACCACCTCAATTGTTCCTACGTTGCTATTGTCAAGTGCACTGTAGAATTCATCAGCTGTGCTTACCTGAGCAGTAGATCCAGTTACCGAAGTAGACGTAAGAAGCTGAGTCGATGGAGCAGCAAGAGTTTGAATTCCCGCAGCAGCTTCTGGAGACATTGCCGAGAATAATATTCTGAAGGTTATTGTTTCTGCATCTTCAGATAATTCAAAAGAGCCGTCTACTGGTCCTTTTGAGGTTCCATTAGTATCAACAACTTTCACATCAGAGACATTAATTCCAAAGAATGTATATCCAGGCTTTGCTCTAAGCTTGATAAGCGCATAATAAGGAGTATCTGCTTTGAATTTGCCTGAACTGTCCAGGTCTCCCATCCAGCTTATAAACTCACTTCCAAATTGAGGATACCAGTCTGGAGTAGGTGCTATGGTTGTCTTGGGAGTTTCTCCTATCTTTGGCGTTATAGAATATATGTCGACTTTCGAAATCATCGTCCTCACCCTCAAAGGGTTAGTATATAATATTCTTGTCTGATTATTTTCAATTACGGATATCTTTATCTTTGCTCCGTCATGGATTTTCTGTAGCGTTATATTGTTTGGATTGGATTCTTCTATTCCGTCACTTCTCAGAAGAGTTACAGTTACGGTCTTCAAGATATCATCACTGCCGTTCTTTAATTCAAGAAGCTGCGCATAGCTGTAGTTCTGAGTTATCCCATTATATGGTTTAATGAGCATTTCCAGGGAATTAATATCCAGAGTTTTGCCCACATAGAAAATATTTGTTTTTCCAAGATTATAATCAAAGGTAGGGTCTTTCGAAATCTGTAATATTTCAAGTCCTTTCTCAGGTTTTACTACAATCGGAATATAAGCCAGTTCGATATTGTCGTAGCTGCTCGGTATCGGGTTCCCATTTGAATCTACCCTTACCCCGGATTCCGCATGAATTATCTTTATGCCTACATCCTTTGGCTGCCATTTATATTCAGGAGAGGTCACAAGGTCCGGACCGGTCACTGTGCTTCCACTGGATGTTTTCTGCATGACAATAATCTGCATGTTTCTGTATGAGTCACCTTCTTTGAAGTTGTACTCCTTCCAGGTATTATCGTCGCTCTTAACCGTATATTCATATAATTTCGGAGTCGAATCTGTAGCCTTTTTTCCATAGAAAACCTTTACACTGTCAGAAGCCTGTGCGTCATTTGGATTCTGATTTACGACCGAGTCTCGGTATACAGTTATAAGCCAGTCTGCAAGATTTGATGAATCTCCTTCATCAAACTGAACGCCCATATTAGTAACAGTAGCGCTCACGGCTTTAGAAGGAGGTTTTATTGCCATATTAACCTCAGTGCTTGCAGGAGCAACATCCTTTGCATGATGAGTTATCTTAAGAACCTTATTGTTATCCGAATCGCCAAGTCCTACATCATCACCATGCTGTACTGAAATGTCTTTTTTTGCTATTGACTGGGTTATCTTTACTTCTCTAAGGATATCCCCATTAGGTGCCGTCTGTTTGTATAAATCTGCTTCCTTATACTGACTGTCGCTTGTATATTCACTGCTCTTTATTACAAAATCTCCCAATGCCGGAATATATCTGAGGACTATCTGAGGTTTGTCAGGGTTACTGTTAACGAGCCTGATTTCCATGTTAGAGAAATCAAATTTATCTCCGTAAACATATGAGAATTTGTATCCATTAGCTGAAACTCCACTTATCCTTGGCACTGGAGTTATTTTAACCACAAGTGGGTCAGCTGCCTTTATTACTGTGTTATTTGGGTTTCTGAATGATACTGAAACATCCTTTGTCTCTTCTTTATCCCCAGGACTCTTAAGATTCAGTTGTGTTCCATTTGGAATTCCTGTTTCAATTCCCATATCTCTGAATGTATCGGAATCATTGCCCTCTGAATTTTTTGTTTTTTCAAATGTGACAGTCTTGGTAGTCTCATTGTCAAATCTCAAAAGCACCTTCATTCCGGTCAGGTCAAGATTATCTCCGTTGACATACTCTTTTTTCGGAGATTCAGTTATCATCAGCTCTTTAACTTTTGGAATTGGATTGACCGTCAGCGTTACTGTTGCAGTCTTTTTAGTTGGTACATGGGTTATCTTTACAGTCTTTGTGCTCGCAAGTACCTTGGTGTTTCCATCCGGGTTTGGATTTATAGATATTGAATTTGAGTTAAATTCCGATAATCCAAGCTTCCTTGTAGAGCCATTATCATACTGTATTGAAACTTCAAGTCCAGTTAGATCCAGTGAATCCCCTACTGTATATACAAGTTTTTCTGCAGATGGATATTTTGTTATTTCCATTCCTGTAACCTTCAGGTTTGGATTCACAGGTAGTCCACCATTGTCAAGATTTCCTCCCGGAGTAGTGTTTCCAGTTGATCCTCCAGGTATTTTATTTCCGTTTGAGGTTGTTCCCTGAGCGTCTTTGTCAACCTCAAGTCTTGTCGGTACAGTGTCCACTATGTTGTCATTACCTGTTATTACCGCGTTTTCAACTATTCCATCGCCTCTTATCGCTACTCTGTCTGCATCAGATTTGACATTAGACGTTTTGCTTCCCTTTTCTGCAATATATTCGCAGGCCTTAGCAGATGATGTGAAAAGTACGCTGTTTATTGTTCCGTATGCCCTTGTTTTTACAAAGGGAGCATAAACAACCACAGATGAAATCTTTCCATCAAGTGACATAAATGCATCTGCTGCTTTTCTGTTTACAGTTATTGAATTTACAGTTGATTTTTTATCTACATTTAGATCTGAACTTTCACCTTTAACCTGAATGGTATTTATCAATGCTTCTTCTACATTCAGTTCGCTTCCTTTGACGTTCTGAATAACCGAATCTACTTGACCTGTAATATAATTTCTTGAGCCTGCATTTATGTTGACATTTCCAACTATGGCAGGCGATTCAACCCTTAGTCTCAGGTCTCCTGACTCTTTTTCCATGTATACAAGGGCTACATCTGAGTCTCCCCTTATTATAACGGATTTAGGTCCTCCGCCCTTTATTACGAGTTTTCCTCTTACTGTTACATTTTCAAGCGTTACTTCACCTTCGCCTACGCTCGGAGCTATCCAGAGGTTGTCAACTATTCTGTTGCTTATGACTTCTCCCGCGTTTTCAACCAGAAGGTCTCCAGGTCCTACAAATATAGGATGAAGCTCTGAATTAGATGAGCTTGACATCGCCCTGTTTGATACAGCAGCCATTATGGCTCTTGTAACTGTCGCCTTTGGCCTCACGGTGTTGTCCGGATATCCGACGAACAGGCCTTCACTCACGGCAGCAGCAAAATAGTACTGATACCCGCCTGTTATCTTGGAGTAATCCTTGTACCCTGATACAGAGTCCACCGAATCAAGAGGAAGCCCCATTATCTGTGAAAACATGGCTCCTATCTGTTCTCTTGTTGCAGGAGAATTAGGCCTTAACTGCATTCCCGTTGCTACAGGCTGAAGATATCCATTTTCTACAGCGAGCGCTATATCGTTTGAATACCATTCATGAGGCTTTACATCTGTATAAGGGATGGCATACACATCTCCAGCACCTTCTATCTGAAAAGCCTTATTTATGATTTTTACTGTTTCTGCAATAGTTACGTAACGGTCAGGCTTCATTGATCCATCCGGATAGCCTCCCATAACTCCATTGTCTTTCATGGTCATAAGATCGCCTTCCGCCCAGTGACCAGAAATGTCATTTTTAGCTTTGCCTCTTGCAGGTGCCGAAAAAGCTGGCATTGCAGAAGTGAAAACCATCATCAAAGCCAGAACGACCGACAGATTCCGCTTTAAAAATATCTTCATAAAAAATTTCCTTTCTTGAAAAAAATTAGATGCTTATATATTCGGTATTGTAACATAAAACCGTTTAAAAGTCATTATATTGCTACAATTGTCATCAATTTGTATAATTTTTATTTTTTCATATATATTGTTATGATACAGAATTTTCGAAATATAGTGTTTTTTGTATTGACATTCCTCTTTTTATTATGTATGATTTTTACGAAAGTTATAATATAAACGTCAGGGGATACATAATAATGTCTTTCGGAAGAAAACTGAAGCAACTTAGAAAAAGCGCCAGGATAACTCAGACAGAACTGGCAGAAAAACTGAACATAACAACCAGAACCCTAATCAATTATGAAACTGGAAAGTGCTATCCAAAGCAGACAGAGATTTATGCTGACATTGCTTCTATTTTTGATGTAACTGTTGATTTTCTTATGTCTGAAAATGAGGATCTCTTCAAAAATGAAGCTGATTACAAAAAAACTCCTCAGATAAGAGCAAAAAAAGCTGCTGATGAAATAATAAGCCTTATGAAATGCGAAGAGCTGAGCGATAATGAAAAGGATATACTCATGAAGGCCATAACCGATGCATACTGGGACCTGAAAAAAATCTGATTACATAAGCTTCTGAATTAAAAACTGTTGACACAGCCTGCAAAAGAGTGTTAGAATATCCATAAGTTAGTTATCGCTAACTTATTTCTGATGCTACATACTACAAGGAGAATCTCATGAAATTAGTTATCATAGGCGGAAACGAACGTATGGTGTGTAAATATGCCGATGTATGCAAATGTCATGGCTGCGAGGCCAAGATACTTGTAAAGGAAAATGGAACACTGAAGAAAAAGATAGGTGCCCCTGATCTTATGATACTGCTTACAAATACAGTTTCACATAAAATGGTAAACAGTGCAGTCATGGAAGCAAAAAAATGCGGAATCCCTGTTGCCCGTATAAATTCAAGCAGTTCATCGGCCCTACACAATTTTCTATCTGAGCACTGCAAAAATGGCAGCTGCCCCAGCCTCAATTAAAAAAACAGAAGCTCAATGGCAGCAATACACTGCTGATGAGTTTCTGTTTTTTGTTTTATTCTAATCCGATTTTTTAAAGAGTTGATTTGCTCAATATCTTTCCTTCGTACTCGATTGCCTTAAGTTCAAGATCTTTCACTTTACCTGAGTATTCTCTTACGAACTCTTCATCCTTGATTGAACCAAGATTTATCTTTGTATTCAGAAGCGCTGAAAGCACAGCTGTTCTGGCCATCATGGCAGCTACAAGTCCATCTGACACTGCATTGCTGTTTCCCTTATCAACAGCCAGCTCAGCAAGCTCCATTATTCCAAATGCTGTGTTTGCAACCTCAAATGGTACTATTGCGGCTTCCTTGAGTCCTTCCTGCATAGCATTTCTTCTTATCTCTTTCTGCTCTTCTGTTTCTTTTGGCATACCAAGGGCCTGCATGTATTTGTTGAATGAGTTGGTATCTCTCTGAATGTCATCGATAAGCTGCAGTCTTATTCTCTGTGCCTTTTCTGCCATAGCAGACATTTCATCCTGTACGTCCTCATATCCCTTTTTTCCGATTGTAAGCCTTGCCACCATTTCAGACAGGGCTCCGGCAAGTGCACCAGCCAGTGCCGCAACGCTTCCTCCGCCAGGTGCCGGTTCGCTTGATGCTGTTTTTGATGCAAAATCCTCTACAGTCATATTTTTCATGTCCATGATATTATCTCCCTTGAAATTGATTATTTTACGACTACTCCATTTTTTATTACGGTCTCCACTATATTTACGCCTGCATGATATGGCAGGAAGTGTATGGATGGAAATTCAAGTATTATTATATCTGCCTTCTTGCCGGCTTCAATGCTTCCGATACTGTCCTGCCTTGAAAGCGCTGAAGCCGCGTTTATCGTAAGTGCTGTTATGATCTCTTCTACAGACATTCTCATCTGTATAGCAGCAAGTGCGATTACAAGCGGAACTGAGTTTGTAAAGCAGCTTCCCGGATTGAAATCAGTTGCCAGTGCAACGGCGCACCCGCTGTCAATTATATCTCTGGCTCTTGCGTAATCCTCTTTAAGACAGAATGCCGTAGCCGGAAGAAGTGTAGCAACCACATTATTTTCAGCCATCATCCTTATTCCTTCATCCGAAGCCTGAAGAAGGTGGTCCGCAGATACTGCGCCCAGCTCTGCCGCCAGCTCTGCGCCGCCAAGCCTCACTATCTCATCAGCATGAATCTTGAGTTTCAGCCCCATTTCCTTTGCGCTCTTGAGGAATCTTCTTGACTGTTCAATGCTGAAGACATTCTTTTCACAGAATATGTCTGCAAACTCAGCCAGGTTTCTTTCTCTGACTTTCTTCATGACTTCGATCATATAATCGATGAATTCGTCTTCTTTTCCCTTCCATTCAGGAAGTACGCTGTGAGGGCCAAGGAATGTCGCTGCAATATCTACAGGATGCGACTCGTTGAGAATCCTCATTGCCTCAAGCTGCCTTATTTCCGTTTCTTCATCAAGGCCATAGCCGCTTTTCCCTTCGACCGTAGTCACTCCAAATGCCATCATCTTGTCTAGTCTTTTTCTGCCTGTCTCGACAAATTCTTCAAGCACGGTGCTTCTTGTAGCTCTCACTGAGCTCGTTATGCCCCCGCCTCTTTCCATGATTGACATGTATGTGTCGCCTCTTAGCCTCCAAGAGAATTCATCTGCCCTGTAGCCTCCAAATATGAGATGAGTGTGTGAATCTATGAAGCCAGGAAGCACTGCTTTTTCTGATGCATCAATAACTTCATATTCTGACTCATCATACCTTGAGCTTATGTTTGAGGCTTCATCCACGTCAACGATGATTCCATCTTCTATCACAACTGAACCATTGTATATTATTCCTATGTTCGACATGTCGGAGCCTTTTTTGGGAGCCTTGCCCCTGCATGTAACTAGCTCGGAAGCGTTTTTTATAATCAGTTTTTTCATCGTTTTCTCCTGTTCAATCAATTACAGCTATATTCTCGTCTCAAGAACCTGATCCATACTGAAGTTTTCAATCTGAAGATAGTATTCTGCTGAATCAACGAGTGCCTGCATTGGTACAAGCCCTACTATCTCGCTTCCTATTACGTTTACTCCATATCTCTTTGCTTCCATCTTCACGGTCTCAAACACTCTGTAAACCGCCGATTTTGTGTAATCTGTAAGGTTCATAGATACCTGAGCCACGTTTCTGTCTTCAAGCATCACGCCCATAGCCTTCACATATCTGAATCCTCCGCTTATATGCCTTACCTGCTTCGCTATCTTGTCCGCGATTTCAAGGTTTGGAGTATCGAGGTTTATATTGTAGGCAACAAGCGGCATCCTTGCGCCGATAGCTGTAACTCCGCCTGTTGGATGGATTGTATCTGGACCAAAGTCAGGCTTCCACATATCCTGATCAAGCATTTTTTCCTTCATGCCTTCAAACTGCCCTTTTCTTACATTCGCAAGATTTTCTCGGTGGGGTGCGCTTGCTGACTTTTCATAAAGGAAGAACGGCTGTCCGAATCTCTCCGCTGCTTCTTTTGCAACCTCTTTTGCTATCTTGTCCGCATCTTCGATCGTAGCATTCTTTACCGGAATGAACGGAATTACATCTACTGCCCCCATTCTTGGATGCTGGCCTTCATGTTTTGTCATATCTATTAGCTCTATTGCTTTTCCTATGGCGCTTATAACCGCATCTCTCAGCGCTTCCGGTTCTCCTACAACCGTCACCACGCACCTGTTGTGATCCTTGTCCGGGCTGTAATCTAAAAGCTTTACATTTTCTTTTGCTCTGAAGCAGTCCATTATTTTTTCAATTTTTTCGAGGTCTCTTCCCTCGCTGAAGTTTGGTACGCATTCTATGATTCTGTTCATTGCCATCGTATATATCTCCTTATAGTATATTATCTGTTTTTGTATGAGCTGAATGTTTTTTCAATGAGGCTGTCGTCTGCCACATATGGGATTGTTATATGGTCCTCTCCCTTGAATGTCTGGTTGTACTCTGCTACTGTGGCAACGGAATTCTCACATCTCGCCCAGCTTCTTCTTGAAACTCCTATCATGGTATCCCATGGGATTACTTTCCTGATTATTTCATCGACTCTTTCGCTGCCGTCGAGAACCATTCCGAATCCGCCATTTATTGATTTCGATATTCCTACGCCTCCGCCATTATGAAGTGCAACAAGGCTCATTCCTCTTCCGGCGTTTCCGGCAAAGCAGTGAACAGCCATATCAGCCGTTATGTTGCTTCCGTCATATATATTTGAGGTCTCTCTGAAAGGCGAATCGGTTCCTCCGGTATCATGATGGTCTCTGCCAAGCATTACAGGCCCGATCTCCCCATTTCTCACCATCTCATTGAATCTCAGAGCTATGTCTCTTCTTCCAAGAGCATCCTGATAGAGTATCCTGCACTGTGTGCCTACCACCAGCTTGTTCTTTTCGGCATCCCTTATCCATATATAGTTGTCTCTGTCCTGGCCTCTTCTCTCCGGATTTATAACTGACATCGCGGCCTGATCTGTCTTTCTCAGATCCTCGACCTTTCCGCTCAGGCAGCACCATCTGAAAGGCCCATATCCATAGTCAAATAGCTCTGGCCCCATTATATCCTCTACATATGAAGGGAAGATGAAGCCTTCGCTCGTGTCAGTTCCGTTCTTTGCAATATCTTTTGCCCCTGCATCAAACACCGCTTTCATGAACGCATTCCCATAATCGAAGAAATACGTTCCTCTTGCAACGAGCTCTTTTATGAGATGATAATGCTTTATAAGGCTTTCATCAACCAGCTTTATGAAGCTCTGCTTGTCTTTGTCAAGCATCTCAGTCCTCTGATCAAACGTGAGCCCCTGAGGACAGTACCCTCCGTCATATGGCACATGGCATGATGTCTGATCTGAAAGAAGCTCTATCCTTATGTTATTATCAACCGCATATTCAAGCAGGTCTACGATGTTTCCATGATAAGCTATGGAAATTGCTTCTTTTTTTGTCATGTATTCTTCTGCTACGTCAAATGCTTCTTTTGCTGAAGATGTTATTAATGAAACCCAGCCCTGCTTGTGTCTGGTCTCAATCCTCGAATAATCTACTTCTGCTACTATGCCGACTCCGTTTGCTATTTCTATAGCTTTAGGCTGAGCACCGCTCATTCCTCCAAGTCCTGATGTCACAAAGAGATGTCCGGCAAGATCTTCACTTTCAGGGATACTAAGGACCTTTCTTCCTGCGTTGAGGATAGTATTGAATGTACCATGCACTATACCCTGCGGACCTATATACATCCATCCTCCGGCAGTCATCTGGCCATAGCTTGATACTCCCATTGCCGCAGCTTTTGACCAGTCATTTGGATTGTCGAACATCCCGATCATAAGTCCGTTTGTGATTATTACCCTTGGGCTTGTTTTTGAAGATTTGAAAAGCCCCATAGGATGTCCGGACATCATCACAAGAGTCTGCTCGTCTGTAAGCTCCTCAAGATATCTTTTAAGCAGCTGATACTGCATCCAGTTTTGTACGACCTGCCCAGTCTCACCATATGTAACAAGCTCATAAGGATACAGCGATATCTCATGGTCCAGATTGTTGTCTATCATTACCTGGAACGCTTTTCCTTCTATGCATCTGCCTCTGTATTCGTCTATAGGTTTTCCATAGATTCTCTCTTTTGGCATGTATCTGTATCCGTAAATCCTTCCTCTTGTCATGAGTTCTTCCATGAACTCCGGCGCCAGTTCTTCATGAAGGTTTTCAGGTATGTATCTGAGAGCGTTTTTGAGGGCGAGCTTTATCTCTCTTTCATTAAGGTTAAGCTCTCTCATCGGAGCTCGTCTTACACCCTCTTTGAACTGAGGATATTCAGGCAGCGAGTCATCGAGTTTGATGGTCATTGCATTTGATATGTCCATGTTGCTTAGCATAAATTACCTCCTGCATTATCATATTTTTTAAAGTTTCTGGTTAAGGCTCTACACTAAATATGATAACACTCTGAGTGATATTTTACAATCAGCCATTTAAACATTTCTGAATTTTAAAAAGCAGATAACCTGCAAATTTTCCATCTGCGATTACCTGCTTATTACTAATATATTCTTTCAAATAGGGGACTGAGCTTCTCAAATCTTGTGTAATAATTAAAGCCACATTCTTTGAGAATTTCATATGCAATGTCAAAATCTCTTGCAAGATCAGTCTTTTTGTGAGCATCAGACCCTACAGTTATTATCTCTCCCCCAAGCTCCTTGTATAGATGAAGTATTTCAATTTTGGGATGCACATGCCCCAGATTGTACCTGAGGCCGGCGGTATTTATTTCAATTCCTTTACCCCTTTCAATGAGGGCCTTCAGTATTTCCTTTATGCTTTCTCTGTGTACATCCATTTTCAGAAGCTTGTTCTCATAGCCTCCATACCTTACTATATAGTCAAGATGCCCAAGCACAGAAAAATTGAAATCTCTTTTTACGCAGTCCATCCCCCACTCAAAGTACTTGCTGTAGTACTCATCCTGAGTGAGTCCTCTGCTTATGTCAGACATTGCAAAATCAGTAAAATCTGATGCATGAAGAGATCCGATTATGAAATCGAATGGATACCTGCCGAGATATTCATTTGTCTCTTTTTCTATTGAAGGCTCGAGATTAATCTCTGCTCCAAGCATTATGTTTATTTCTTTTCCAAATCTATACCTCAGATCTTCTATTTCCCTTATATACTCATCATAGTCGATGATGCTGTCTATGCCAGTTCCCGGCTCAAGTGTCTCGAGGTGATCTGTGAATACGATTTCGGTAAGTCCTATTTCAATGGATTGCTTTACTATGTCTTCCATTTTCTCGTTTGAATCAAACGAGTAGCAAGTATGCATATGGTAATCTGTCTTTATCATTAATCTGCTCCCTGTAATGTACTTTAATCAAGTATAAGATATTCCCTTGTTTTGAGCCTTATTTCAGAAAGATGGAATTTGATATAATAATCAAGCAGCCTGCTAAGCTCCTCGATTATCTGGCGCGATATCTTCGCTTCGAGTATCCTGGATATGTGATTGTTCTGGATATACTCTATTAACCTGAATGTAGTCGAGTCGTACCTGTATTTGATATTTACCTGGCCCATGCAGCTGCTGCAGACTCTTCCACCTTCCTGTGGTGCAAAGTAGTTGCCCAGACTGCTGCTGTCTCCGCAGACGATGCATCTCGACGCATTTGGCCTGAATCCGGAATAATCAAGAAGCTTGAGTTCAAAAACCGTCTTCAGTAAGATAATATTGTCATTCTTTTCAAGCTCATAAAGCGAGTCTGCAAGAAGCTGAAACAGTCTAATATTGCTCTGGTCTTCCATACTCAGCTTTTCAACCAGCTCGAGCATGTAATAGCCAAGATAGGTCTTTTCTACGCTGCCTGCGATCTTGTAGAAATTCGATATGAGATCGGCATTCGAAAGCCTGTATTTTCCATCTCGGGTATTTATGGTCACATTGGAATATGCGAAAATCTGTGAACCGCTCATTAGCGGGCTCTTCATCAGCCTGGCATTTTTGGAGTAAACTCCCAGCTTTCCCATCTTTCTCGTGAACAGCGTCAGTATGCAGTCTGAATCAGAATATTTGGTGCTCCTTATAACTATAGCTTCCGTTTGTATGATCATAGCTCACCATCTAAATTTCATATTCATCAATTGGTTTACAGTTCTTTTTCGTTAAATCCGAAGCCCTTTATATAATTCTCATTGTCTCTCCAGTTTTCCTTTGGCTTGACCCAAAGCTCAAGATTCACTTTTATTCCAAGCTTCTCCTCAAGTTCTTTTCTTGCGGCGCTTCCAATTCCCTTGATCTTCCTGCCGCCTTTTCCTATTATGATACTTTTGTGGTTTTCTCTTTCACAGTATATTACTGCCGAGATATCTATGATATCCTTATCTGTCCTCTTTTTCATAGACTCTATTCGAACCATTGTGCCATGAGGTATTTCCTCATCTGTATAGTGAAGTATCTTTTCTCTTATTATTTCTGATACAAGAACTCTCTCTGGCTGGTCAGTTATCATATCCTCGGGAAAGAACTTTGGTCCGTATGTCAGATACTTTTTCAAGACTTCAATTATTTTGCCGCTGTTTGTTCCCTTCAGGGCAGAAACAGGTATTATCTCATCAAAGAGATTAAGCTCGCTGTACATCTGTACTATCTTCATCAGCTTCTCATTGTTGATCTTGTCAACCTTATTGATTATAAGAAGCTTTGTATCTCTTCTTGATCTGAGCTTCTCTATTATCTTAGAGTCGGATTTGCCTATGAAGTCTGATTCATCTACTACATAAAGTATTATATCCATGCCCTTCATGGATTCTTCGGATGACTTGAGCATATATCTTCCCAGCTTGTTCCTTGGATCCTGCATTCCAGGCGTATCTACAAAAACAATCTGAGCCTCATCATCATTGTAAATTGCTTTTATCTGATTTCTTGTAGTCTGGGGCTTATCGCTCATGATTGCTATCTTTTCGCCTACGAGCTGGTTTATAAGTGTTGATTTTCCTACATTAGGCCTGCCTATTATGCTTACAAAGCCTGATTTGAATTTATTATTTATCATATTATCCTTTCGATTTTTAAATCTTGAAAAGCTTGAACATAAAAATTATCACCGTTATGCCTGTTATTGCCCCAAGGACAACTTCGTGAAGGGAGTGTATCTTTCCTTCTATCCTGGACTGGCCGACAAGCGCCGCCATCAGAAATGACAGTGTCGCAATAAGAGGATCTTCAGAGAGGAGCGATATTGAAGTAGCCATACCGAACCCAAGCGCTGCATGGCCGCTTACAATTCCGCCCTGAAAAGCGGTCCCGGATTTTGCATATGTCTTTATTCCTATAACCAGTATCAATATCAGTATTATCCCTACGAAAGTTACATGTATTCCCTGCCTGCGCATCTTTGTGAGCACCGATATCGTAATTGGATTCAACTTGTCAAAGAAAATCAGATATCCGGTTGCTACTGCATTAAGCGCCGCAATAAGCACCGCTCCCGCTGCAACGTCCTTTGCTATCTTTGCCAGAGGTGAATATTCTGTAGTCGTGAGATCGACAGCACTCTCTACAGCAGTGTTTATCATCTCAGAAACAACCACGAATATAATGGAAATGAACAGTATTGCCATCTCTATCCTGGTGAGCTCAAAAAAAAGGGACGCAAACAGGATTGCAACAGCAAAAACATAATGAACTCTCATGTTTCGCTGAGACATCAGCGAATATATTATCCCTTCGACTGCATAATTGAAGCTTTTTATCATGCTTATCTTTCTTGGATTTTTATCGTCATATTTTCTGCTGAGATTGCTTTTTATCTCAAGGTCTTTTTCATATTCGGCCCTTAGCCTGGCCTTTAACTCATCATTAGTTTCCTTCATGATCATGCTCCCTGGTTATCCCTGCTTTTCCAAGTATCTGTCTCTCCATATCCTGCATGACTGCAGTTTCTTCTGAATTCTCATGATCATAGCCAAGCAGGTGAAGTATTGAGTGGCAGGCGAGAAAACACACTTCTCTTGTAAAAGAATGATTGTAATCAATCGCCTGTGTTTTTGCTGTTGGCACAGATATGATAATGTCACCGAGAAGTTCCGGCGCTGCTGACAGCGCTTGTGACTGTGAATTTGTCATGGTATCTATTTCTTCCCTGGTGAACATTGGGAATGAAAGCACATCAGTCTTGGTGTCCTTCTTCCTGTACTGGCAGTTTATCTCCCTGATTTCTTCATCGTCTACAAATGACAGCGATACTTCATAGCTTCCACTAAGTCCATGTATTTCAAGTGCCTCTGATATTATATGTCTGATTTTTTCAATTATTTCATCTGAAATATCCTCTGCATATTCTCCCAGATCATAATTTAGCTCGATCATCCTGACGGTCTCCTTTTCGATTAAGCAAAAACAGCTTTAGTTCTTTCTTCGATTTCTTTGGGAATCTTCTTTGACTTTTTCAAGCTTGTAATTTTCCTTTTTTTCATACTTTTCATATGCCTTTATTATTTTCTGAACCAGTTCATGTCTTACCACGTCTTTTTCGTCAAGAACGCTTATTCCTATGCCCTGAATTCCATCGAGTACCTCGAAGGCTATCTTTAGTCCGCTCTTCTTGTTATTCGGAAGGTCTATCTGGGTTATATCTCCTGTAACAACCGCTTTTGAACCATATCCAAGTCTCGTGAGGAACATCTTCATCTGCTCAGGCGTAGTGTTCTGGGCTTCGTCGAGTATTATAAATGCATTGTCGAGAGTCCTTCCTCTCATATATGCAAGCGGAGCTACCTCGATTACGCCTTTTTCCATGAGCCTTGTAAACTTTTCTGCACCGAATATGTCAAACAGTGCATCGTAAAGCGGTCTCAGATATGGATCCACCTTTTCCTTGAGATCTCCTGGAAGGAAGCCCAGGCTCTCTCCAGCCTCTACTGCCGGCCTGGTAAGAATTATCCTGCTCACTTCCTCCTTGTTGAACGCCTTTGCCGCGAGCGCCACCGCAAGATATGTTTTTCCTGTACCTGCGGGACCTATGCATAGAGTTATGTCATTGCTCTTTATGTTTTTTATATATTTTCTCTGTCCGAGAGTCTTTGGCTTTATGCTCACGCCTCTCGCTGTCAGTATAATATTTTCATCGGCTACATCAGAAAGCTTTTCCTGACTGTTGGATTCTATAAGCTGTATTATATAATTCACCTTCTGCAGATCTATGCTTTGGCCCTTGTCAACCAGCTCCTTCAGCTGCAAAAGAAGGCTGAATGCTATTTCAATCTTATCATCTTCGCCTATTATTACTATATTATTGTCTCTCAGCACTACATTCACGCCGAGATGGTTCTCTATTCTTTTAATGTTCCTGTCGAAATTGCCAAACAGCTCCTCCTGAAACTTCTGGTCTCCCGCTTCGAATACTCTGTAATTTTCCAAATTTTACCTCCAGTATGTTAATTATATCTATTTTACACCAAAGAAGCTTATTTTAAAACCTGAATAATAATTTTTTATTTTTATGTTTAATTTATCAATTTATAGGTTATAATAATTAGTAAGTATTAATAAACTAATAATCAGGAGGATACATCATGCCAATATCAAATTATTTCAAATCAGGTGACTGGAAATCAGAAAAACACGTACCGGTAATTACTGCTCCGGAGAAAGTAAGCGCAGAAGAGAGCTTTGAGGTAACCGTATCTATTGGAGATGCAATTGCCCACCCTAATACTCTTGAGCACCACATCTCATGGATGAAGCTTTTCTATGTTCAGGAAGGAAGCCAGGTTCTAGTTGAGGTTGCAAGCATGCAATTCTCTGCACATGGAGAGCTTGATAACTTTACTGAGCCTCATTTTACAACAAAAATCAAGGTTGCAAAACCTGGAAAGCTTGTAGCAATAAGCTACTGCAATATCCATGGACTATGGGAAAGCGAAGCAGAAGTTAAATTCTAATTACAGAAATCTCAACTACAAAAACCAGATTCTGATTCTTTTGATTCAGAATTCTGGTTTTTTTGATTGCTTCTCTTAATTACTCTCTGCTGATGCTCTCGGAGGTTTAGGGCCCGGGAACTGATAATAGCAGGATTTGAGCATTCCATTGTAAAGCTTTCTCTTTTTTGCCGCCTTTTTTTCAAAAAGCTCTTCGACATTCTCGAGGCTTGAGATAATATAGACTGACCATGTTGGGATCCTTCTGAATACCCTGCCCAGATCCTTGTAGAGCTCATACACGGCTTCTTTTTCTCCCATTCTCTCTCCGTACGGTGGATTCGTTATTATGAACCCATATTCATTTGTGGAATGGAATTTTCTTGCGTCGGATTTCATGAAATCAATGAGGTGATCTACTCCGGCAAGCTCAGCATTTGATTTTGCAAGCTTTACCATTTCAGGATCTATGTCATATGCATATATCTTGAATTCCTTCTGGTTCTCTTTTTCAATAGCTTCCTTTCTTGCCTGGATCCAGTCATCCTTGCTTATGAATGAAAGCTCTTCTCCCTGGAAATTTCTGTTTATTCCAGGCATTATATTCGCGCCGATCATTGCCGCTTCGATGGCTATAGTTCCAGAACCGCACATAGGATCTATCAGAAGCTTGGATTCATTCCACGGAGTAAGCATGACCATGAACGCTGCAATCGTCTCCCTTATAGGCGCTCCTCCCGAAAGCTCTCTGTATCCTCTTTTGTGAAGTGCCGGTCCGGTAGTGTCGATAGTTAGCTGAACCACATCCTTGTTTATGAATACATGAAGTGGATGTGTGCTTCCAGTCTCAGGAAACCACTCCGTATTGTAGACACTCTTAAGTCTCTCAACGGCTGCCTTTTTGGTGATTGCCTGTATGTCAGAAACTGAGAAAAGCTTGCTGTTTATTGATTTTGCCTTTGCTACCGGGAACTTTGCATCAGATGGGATGTACTTCTCAAGAGGCAGTTTTTTCACATTTGAAAACAGCTCCTCAAAACTGCGAGCCTTGAATTCTCCTATCTTTACAAGAACTCTTTCTGCACATCTGAGGGAAATGTTCGCCGTAGCCAGTCCTTTGGAATCCGTCTCAAAAGTAACCCTGCCATCAGAAACATTCGTAACTGTAAAGCCAAGATTTTTAAGCTCATATGACACTGTGGATTCTACTCCGAAAAGGCATACTGCTATAGCTTCAAATTTCATTAATAATTTCTCCTTATCAGTAAATGTTATACAATTCGTTTTTCCTGTTCAAATTCGAAAAACAGTTTTTTTATCCTGCATCTTTCAGCAGCCTCTGTGAGGGCTCCATATGATGCCCTTAATTTTTCGGACTCTTCGATATCCATGACGATAATCGCAGCTCCGTTTATCTCGTTTATTGCCGAGCATGAAATCCCGGCTTTTTTCAACGCCCGGCTCAGCTCATCAAGATGATTATCTTCAGCTGTCCTCATGTCGTTTATTACCGTATCCTCACTGTCCAGAGCTTCATTCACAAGCTTGTCAGCCCTCTTGTTCATCTCGCGTCTCACATGTGTTACGGTATACGACCCGAACAATCTGAGTTCCTTCATAACGGCGCTGAAGAGCGGCATGAGATCCTCACTCTTTACCTTGTATTCCCCTTTTATCTGCTTTTCAACCAGCTGGCTGTCAAGATAAAGCTCCACACTGTCATATCCCATGCCAAGTGCAGCTTTGAGAGCTTCGAGCACAGCGGTATATTCAGCAGCATTATTTGTAGCTGTGCCAATATTCATTCCGCATTCATAAACCGTACTTCCATCTTCTGCCTTTATGACATATCCTATAGCCGCTTTGCCCGGGTTTCCTCTCGATCCTCCATCAGTGAATATTACTGCCTTCATACGTTTCTCCCGTCTTATCTGTATTCAAATGGATTTACATCTGCGCCGGATTCTATGATGTCTATATCGCCGAGCTCCGTGATTCTGCGCCTGATGAATCTGCTCATGGCCTGAGGAAATACCTTTTCAGTATCAAAGTGACCCGCGTCAAGCACATTGAGCCCTTTTTCCTTCAGCTCCAGTGCGTAATGATACTTAAGATCGCCAGTTATGAAAAACTGTGCTCCGTTTGAAACTGCGATATCGATGTACTCGCTTCCGCTTCCTGTAACAATGGCCGCCCTTGATATCTTTTCATCCGTATTTCCTGTAAATCTGAGGGTTTCTATATTCATGACTGACTTTATATGACTGATGTAGTCTTCTATCGAGGTTTCTTCAATATCAAATATCCTGCATATCGCATGCTCTTCCTGCGGAGATTTTATCATTGTGATGTTTTTTCCTCCAATAAGCTCAGCGACATAATCATTAAGTCCGCCGTCCAGGGCATCAAAATTGGTATGAGCCGCGTAAAATGCAATGTTATTTCTTATGAGCTCAAATACGAGGTTGTCGCCTTCGCTGCTGACTATCTTTTTAAGCCCGGAAAATATCAGCGGATGATGGCTTATTACAAGATCTGCTTTTTCCTCAAGCGCAAGCTTCATTACATCTCCCGTGAGCTCCAGAGTCAGAAGTATCTTCTTTATTTCTGCATCACGGTCTCCAATCAGAAGTCCCACGTTGTCCCAGGATTCTGCAATGTCTGCTCTGAGCTTTCTGTCAAGTATTTCCGATATCTCTCTAAGTTTCATAAAAAACCTCCTGTCAGTCGAGTTTTCTCAGTACCTCATCCAATGATTCTATTTTTCTGAGCACTTCTTTGTATCTTTCGCCGATATTGCCGCTTTCTGTAATCTCCAGTTTTGCTTTTATCTTGTGCTGTTCTTTAAGCTTGTAACCTATCAGTTCTCTCAGAAGCGCTTTGCTTTCACTGCCCGCGTCAGACATTATGAGCTCTCCGAGTTCGAAGACAATGTCATCCCTGACATAAGCCGCCTGTTCGCTGCCTCTACTGCCTGCTTTCGCTTTTATTATATGATATATCCTGCCATCTGCCTTTGCAAGCTTTTCAGCTGTTATTTCAAAGCCGTTTTCATGGAAATATCTTCTGACTGATTCAGGTGACTGTACCGGCTGAACGATTAAATCTATGCTGTTTTTCCTTATATAATCAAGTCTTTTGTCTATGAGTTCCGAAATGAGGATTCCTCCCATCCCGGCAATCACTATCGTATCTATTTTGTCATTTTCTCCTATGACCTCCAGTCCGGATCCAAGCCTTGTTTCTATGCTCGATTCCAGCTTTTGCTTTGCAACTTCCTGAGCAGCCTTTGCGAGAGAGCCTCTGCTTACGTCCGATGCTATCGCGGCCTTTATCTTTCCGCTTTTCACAAGATAGACAGGAAGATATCCGTGATCTGTTCCTACATCGAGCAGAGTGCCCTGTCTGTCTACCATTTCTGCTATTGATTTTAGTCTTTCATCTATCATATTGTTCCCCTGTAATTTATAAGACCTATTACCAAGCTGATCTCAATAACAGGTCTGTTTTCTATACTATCTTATTCGTCCAGTCTTCTATATTCCATACTTCATCTACTATATCTTCATAGAACTCAGGCTCATGGGATACCAGCACTACAGTTCCCTTGAATTCCTTTATGGCTTTCTTCAGCTCATCTTTTGCATCAACATCGAGATGGTTGGTAGGCTCATCCAGAACAAGGAAATTTATGTCTTTTAGAAGAATCTTGCAAAGCCTTACCTTTGCGTTCTCTCCACCCGAAAGTACCATCATCTGGCTGGTTATATGCTCATTTGTGAGTCCGCATCTTGCGAGCTCATTCCTTACCTCGTGATTTGAGAGATTAGGATACGCAGTCCATACTTCCTCGAGCGCGGTATTTCTGTTTTTCTTTGAGTCTTCCTGCTCAAAGAATCCATACTCAACGTGCTGTCCGAACTTTACAGACCCGCTTACCGGCTTCAGGAGTCCAAGCATGGTCTTCAGAAGAGTAGATTTTCCGAGTCCGTTTACACCCTTTATTGCTATTTTTTTATTTCTTTCCACTACAAAAGAAACTGCTTTTGTAAGCGGTTCGTTATATCCTATTACGAGGTCTTCTGCCTCAACAATAAACTTTGAAGGCGTCCTTGCTTCTTTGAATGAAAACGTAGGCTTTATCTTTTCTTTAGGCTTCTCTATCATGTCCATCTTCTCAAGCTGCTTCATACGGCTCTTCGCTCTTCCCGTAGTGGATATCCTCGCCTTGTTTCTGGCAATGAAGTCCTCCAGCTTTTCGACTTCCTTCTGCTGTTTTTCATATGCCTGCTCATGCTGTCTCTTTTTAAGGTCATAAAGCCTTTCAAATTCGTCATAGTTTCCTACGTATCTTGTAAGGCTTCCATCTTCAACGTGATATATTATGTTAGTTACGTCATTTATGAAAGGTACGTCATGCGATATCAGTATGAATGCATTCTCATAATTGTTCAGGTACTTCTTAAGCCACTCGATGTGCTCGAAGTCAAGATAGTTCGTAGGCTCGTCAAGGAGCAGTATTGTAGGGTTCTTGAGAAGGAGCTTGGTGAGAAGAACCTTAGTCCTCTGGCCTCCGCTCAGCTCGTTTACAAGGCTGTCAAGTCCGATTTCCCTGAGCCCCAGTCCGCCCGCGACTTCTTCTATCTTGGAGTCTATTATATAGAACCCTCCGTCATCAAGGATAGTCTGGATTTCCGCAGCTTCTTCCATCATCTTGTCCATTTCCTCAGGGCTTGCCTCAGCCATATCCTCATAAAGCTTGAGCATCTCCTGCTCCATGCTGTACATCTCGTCAAATGCGCCTCTGAGAGTATCTCTTATTGTGGTACCGTCCTTGAGGGAAGCATGCTGGTCAAGATAGCCAACCGTAACGTGGCTCGACCATGTCACCTCACCCTGATCAGGCATAAGGTTTCCCGTTATTATATTCATGAATGTGGATTTTCCTTCACCATTTGCCCCGATCAGCGCAACGTGCTCGCCCTTAAGAAGCCTGAACGAAACATCTTCAAGTATTACTCTTGATCCAAATCCATGGCTTACATTTTTTACTATTAAAACGCTCATATTTTCTCCTGTGTCCTTTTAAGCTTATTCTTCTACATAACCTATATATGGGAGATTTCTGTATTTCTCTCCGCAGTCTATTCCATATCCTACAACGAATTTATCAGGAATTTCGAATCCCGTGAAGTCTGCAACTACATCACAGGTCCTTCTCTGAGGCTTGTCAAGAAGTGTACAGATTTTAAAGCTCTTGCAGCCTTTTCTCTGGAAATAGTCTCTCAGATAGTTCATTGTAAGCCCTGTGTCTATTATGTCCTCTACTATGAGCACATTCTGTCCCTCTACGACTGCATCCACGTCCTTGATTATCTTTACGACTCCGGAACTCTTTGTAGACATTCCATAGCTCGAAACCATCATAAAATCAAGAATGACATCGTTTTTTATCTCTCTCATGAGATCAGTCACGAACACGCAGGCACCTTTAAGCACTCCTACAATAACAATATCTTCGTCCCCAAAGCATTCTTCGATTTCAGAAGCAAGCTCTCTGACTCTTGAGGCTATCTCTTCCTTTGAATAAAAAATTCCTGCAATATTGATATCCATTGTTTACTCCTCTTATAATAATCAAATTTTATACATATTTATTCTTCATGTGATCTTTTTTTAGTAAGCACACTGGTTATTTCTCCATATATGTCAGATGCATATTCGTCCCAGCTGGCACATATAGATTTTGCCGTTTCTGCGGTAGGTACCTCGAGATTCAGGGTTATGAAAGGCTTTCCCTTGTTTATCAGCTGTAGCGTTACCTCGGAATTTCCAGTCTCATTGTTTTTCCTGTATTCAGCCTTGATTTCCTTGTATCTGTTGAATTTTGCAAGGTTCTCATCAAGATAGCTCTCTATCTTTTTCCTGTCCTGTCCAAGCATCCTGTTATCAAAATAATCAAGTACCGATTTTCCTCTTTCAGTTATTTCATAAAATTCGTTTCTCTCAACTATTTTCTTTGAGATGAAATCGGATTTTTCAAGCTCAAACATATACTGCTGCAAAGGAAAATATTCTATTATATCCGTTTCCATGAATGTCTGAGTAATATTGAGATTGGAAAACGGTTCATCTACTTTGTCAAGCAAAAATAAAATATACAGTTTACTTTTTGTAAGTTCTTCATCTGTCTTTCCATACATAGAATATCCCTCACATCCTTCTATATTTTTTCAAAATCTGCGCATTTGCGCACCTTAATATTATATCACAGAACCTATCATGTTAGTTATCATTTTAGAATATATTTTAAATAAAAAAGAGCAGAATATGATATCTGCTCTTAAAATTTATTGTCTGAGTCTAAATCAATCTCCAGTATATTATACCAGATTTATCTTGCCTCTGTATACGAAGCCTTTTTCAAGATCGAGACTGATCATTTCTCCATCACTTATATTTTCAGTGATGTTTTTGGCTCCTACGATAACTGGTATTCCAAGGCTTACCCCTACAACGGCAGCATGACTTGTAAGTCCGCTTTCTTCCACTACGATTGCAGAAGCTCTCTGGACTTTATCCATGAAATCCTTGTCAGTGAATTTGCCAACGAATATATCTCCATCGTCAAATCTGTCCCCAACAGAACTTATTATTCTTGCAACACCAGATATGCTGCTGTTTCCTATTCCAACTCCTCTTCCTACGACATCTGTCACGAGATGAACCTTTATGAGGTTTGTCGTTCCAACTTCGCCTACAGGAACTCCAGCTGTTATTACAACTGTATCTCCCGATTTCACGAAATCAGCCTTTAGAGAAAGTTCGACAGACTGTTCAAACATCTCATCAGTAGAATTTACAGGAGTTCCCATAACAGTTACTACTCCCCATACAAGAGACAGCTGTCTCATAACCTCAGGAGTGCTTACAGCTGCTATGATAGGAGCCTGTGGCCTGTAGCTCGAAACCGATCTTGCAGTGTAGCCTGAGCTTGTTGCCGTTATCACCGCATTCGCGCTTATGTCGACTGCAAGAGTGCAGGAAGCATGGCTTATGGCATTGGTTATAGACCAGTCTCTGAGCGACAGCCTGTTTCTCAATATGCTTACATAGTCAAGAGTGTCTTCTATTCTTACAGCTATTCTTGCCATTGTCTGAAGCGTCTCCACAGGATATTTTCCGGCAGCAGTCTCTCCAGAGAGCATTATCGCGTCTGTTCCATCATAGATTGCATTTGCAACGTCCGTTACCTCTGCTCTCGTCGGTCTTGGGTTCCTTATCATGGAATCAAGCATCTGAGTAGCTGTTATTACCGGTTTTGCAAGGAAGTTGCACTTTCTAATTATCATTTTCTGAACTATTGGAATCTCTTCAGTAGGTATTTCCACTCCGAGGTCGCCTCTCGCAACCATTATTCCGTCTGAAACCTTGAGGATTTCATCGATATTATCTACACCTTCCTGATTCTCAATCTTTGATATTATCTGTATATGCTCGCCATTATTGATCTCAAGTATTTCCCTTATAGCCATTACATCTGACGCCTTACGTACAAATGATGCCGCTATAAAGTCTATTCCGTTCTTTATTCCAAATATTATATCGTCCTTATCCTTCTGCGTTATTGCAGGAAGGTTTATTATTACTCCAGGTACGTTTACTCCTTTGTTGTTTTTTACGACTCCTGCATTCTCAACCTCGCAGATTATATCGTTTCCTTCTACCTTCTCTACAACAAGGCTTATAAGACCGTCGTCTATAAGGATCCTGTTTCCAGGCACGACATCATTTATAAGGCCCTTGTATGATATTGTACATCTTGTATTATCGCCCATTACTTCGTCCATGGTGATAACAAACTTCTGGCCCTCTTCGAGATTTACCTCAGGATCAGTAAATTTGCCTGTTCTTATTTCTGGTCCTTTTGTGTCAAGCAGTATAGCCACCGCTGGCTTTACCTCTTCACGAACGCTCTTTATGGTGTCTATTCTCGCCTGATGCTCTTCATGGCTTCCATGAGAAAAATTGAGCCTGCACACATTCATCCCTGAAAGCATGAGCTCTTTAAGTACTTCTGGAGATTCACTCGCTGGTCCGATAGTGCATACTATTTTAGTTTTCTTGTTTAACATTTTGTTCTCCTTGCCTTATAAATAAAAAATAATACCTTATATAGACAGAATTTTTGAAAGCTCGTGCATATCCCTGTCAAATACTCTTTTCTGATCAAGAGCTTCGTCTATATCCATGTCGAATATCCTGTTTTCCTTTATTCCAATCACTCTTGCTTTTTTGCCCTGCATAAGGCACTCTACCGCCATCGCACCCATTCTGCTCGCAAGTATCCTGTCCGAACCGCTTGGAGATCCGCCACGCTGTATGTGTCCAAGTATGGTAGTCCTTGTTTCCATCCCTGTTTTTTCTGAAATCATTTCGCCAATGCTTGCCGCAGATGCAGCGCCCTCAGCGACGATTATTATACTCTGGGTCTTGCCTCTCTGCTTGCTCTCTATGAGCTTCTTGCATATTTCATCGATATCATATTCAACTTCAGGAACAATTATGGCTTCAGCTCCCCCGCCAAGTCCTGCGTAAAGAGCTATATCTCCGCAGTTTCTTCCCATTACCTCTATTATGCTTACTCTTTCATGAGAAGAAGATGTATCTCTAAGCTTGCTTATAGCATCGAGAGCTGTGTTTACTGCAGTATCAAATCCTATGGTAAAATCAGTATATGCGAGGTCATTGTCTATAGTACCGGGGATTCCTATTGCCGGCACTCCTCTTTCACTCAGCTTCTGTGCTCCCCTGAAGCTTCCATCTCCTCCGATGACAACAAGACCGTCAATCTTGTATACATTGAGAACGTTTATGGCATCATTCTGGCCTTCTTCGGTCTTAAACTCCAGCGATCTCGCAGACTTGAGTATGGTACCTCCACGCTGTATGATATCTCCTACGCTTGATACTCCCATCTGGAACAAATCACCTTCCATAAGGCCCTTATATCCTCTCTGGATTCCATAAACCTCGATATTGTTGTATATTGAGTACCTGACAACTGCCCGCACGGCAGCATTCATTCCTGGTGCATCGCCACCACTGGTCAAAACTGCTATCCTCTTCATCCGAACCTCCATCGGGAACGTTTTCGCTCCCACATATGCATTTTTCATCCCACGAAAACGACTTATTCTTATTATAATAAAATTCTGTTTTCTTGTCATTAGTTTTTAAGAAATAATTTGAAAAATCATTTCAGCACAACATTATCCCTTCCAATCAGCCCCGAAATCTGATCAGCGATATCCTCGCTGTATGATATATATGAGTAGCGTTCAGATACGAAGCTCTTTTTTGATGAAGCATCGAAAAATTTGACACTGTCACCTCCTGGATTCTTTATGACCACTTTTTCAATTTCCCTGACCACAGGATCATCCATGCTGTTGACTCTCAGATAGAGAGTCCTGCTTTCCCTGCTCTCGCTTAGACTTTCAATCTTCATTGCGATTATCTTTGCCTCATCATCTTCCTTGAGCTGGAGTCTTCCCTTTACCGTAACCACGCTGTCTTTTTCAAGTGAAGCGGCACATGAATTGAGGACTTTGGGGAATACCACCACCTCTACCGTGCCATACTCGTCCTCAAGAGTCATGAAGAGCATCATCTCTTTTGTCTTTGTTGTCTTGTAGGTTTTTTCGGATATGAGACCTCCTACTACTACCATTGAATTATCTTCATACTGATACTGCTCATAGTCTTCCTGCATCTCCTTGAACATTAAAGTATTGTGAGATGCTATCCTCTTGAGTTTTTCCGTATAATCGCTGAGAGGATGTCCGCTGATATAAAGCCCCAGTACTTCCTTTTCCATCGCAAGCCTATCTTTTGTACCAAAATCAGCAACCTTAACTATGTCAACCGTTGATGAGGGCTCCTGCATGCTGTCGAAAAGCGATACCTGCCCCTCTATGTTATTTCTTCGCTCATTATTGGTACTGTCCCATATCTTCTCAAAATTAGCCATTAGTGTAGCACGATTCGGATTGACAGAGTCAAATGCGCCAGCCTTGAACAGACTCTCGACCAGCCTTTTGTTAACGTCCTGCCCGGAAACTCTCTTTACGAAGTTCTGGAGAGAGGTAAATTCGCCTCCCTTTTCTCTTTCGCTTACAATAGTTTCAACCGCATTTTCACCTACATTCTTTATTGCCGACATGGCAAACCTGATATTTCCATTTTCAACGCTGAAAGCCTTCATGCTCCTGTTTACATCAGGAGGAAGAACCTGTATGCCCAGCTCGTTGCACTCCTTTATATACTGAACCACCTTATCCGTATTGCCCATAATGCTTGTCATAAGAGCCGTCATGAACTCAACCTTGTAATGGGTCTTGAGGTATGAGGTCTGATAGGCAAGTACTGCATAGCACGCAGCGTGGCTCTTGTTGAATGCGTATTTTGCAAAATCGATCATGTTGTCATATATCTTGTTTGCAGAAGAAGCCGGTATTCCGTTTCTTACGCAGCCTGATATCTCGACATTGCCTTCTGAATCAAGTTTTCCATTTACAAAGTACTCACGTTCCTCTTCCATAACATCCATTTTTTTCTTGCTCATGGCTTTTCTAACGAGGTCTGCCCTCGCATATGAATATCCTCCGAGCTCTCTTACCACCTGCATTACCTGTTCCTGATAGACCAGGATCCCATTTGTTACCTCCAGTATAGGTCTGAGTTTTTCGTGTATATACTCTATCTGGTCAGGATTGTTCTTGTTTTTTATATAGAGCGGTATGGATTCCATCGGGCCGGGCCTGTAGAGTGATATGCCCGCGATGATTTCTTCAAAGTCATCAGGTCTCAGCTCTTTAAGAAACTGCCTCATTCCTCCGCTCTCCAGCTGGAATACCCCCAGCGTGTTCGCCGCAGAGAGATTTTCATAAACCAGAGGATCGTCATACTTCATCTCAGAAAATACAATATCCCTTCCATGGTTGGCTTTTATCATTTTCAGGGAGTCCTGAATTACGGTGAGAGTCCGCAGACCCAGGAAATCCATCTTGAGCAGTCCCAGCTCCTCTAGAGTCGTCATGGGAAACTGAGTAGTGACAGAGTTCTGGTGCATATAAAGCGGAACATAGCTGTCTACACTGTCCTTTGAAATAACTACTCCTGCAGCATGAGTAGATGCATGCCTTGGAAGCCCTTCCACGCTCTTTGATATATCTATGAGTTCTTTTATCTCTGAGCTTGATTCATAGAGCTTTCTCAGATTAGGATTTACCTCCAGCGCTTTTTCTATCGTCATGCCTATGGCAAAAGGAATTTCCTTGGCAACCTTGTCCACGTCCTGATAGCTGACTCCAAGCACTCTTCCTACATCACGTATCGAAGCCCTGGCGCCAAGTGTACCGAATGTTATAATCTGAGCGACGTGGTCATCGTGATACTTCTGCTTTACATAATCTATAACCTGCTCTCGTTTTTCATAACAGAAATCTATATCTACGTCCGGCATGGAAATCCTGTCAGGATTAAGAAATCTCTCGAAGAGCAGAGAATATTCAATAGGATCCACATCCGTGATTTCAAGAGTATATGCTACTATAGATCCTGCTGCAGATCCTCTTCCCGGACCCACCATTATGTCATTGCTCTTGGCATAATAGATGAAATCCCATACTATGAGAAAGTACGCCACATAACCCATTTTTTCAATTACTCCAAGCTCAAACTCGAGCCTGTCAATGACTTCCTGAGAAGGCTGCGGATATCTTTTCTTCAGCCCTTTGTAGCAAAGCTCCCTTAGGAATTCAGAGGGAGTTTTTCCGTCTTCGACCTTGTATTCCGGAAGATGTATGGTGTCAAAGTCGAAATCCACCCTGCATCTCTGAGCTATTTTTACCGTGTTTTCAAGGGCACCTTCATAACCCTTGAACAGATCCTCCATTTCGTCAGGAGACTTGAGATAGAACTCATTTGTCTTGAATTCCATCCTGTGCTCATCCTGAAGCGTCTTTCCCGTCTGAATGCACATTAGTATCTCATGAGTCTTCCAGTCCTCTTTTGTGAGATAATGCACGTCATTAGTCGCGACCATTGGAATTCCGGTTTCTCTCGAAAGCTTCTGTATATACATATTTACCCTTGCCTGCTCAGGAATATCATGGTCCTGAAGCTCAAGGTAGAAATTATTCTTTCCAAAAAGCTCAGAAAGCCTTTCAGCGGCAAGCTTTGCCTCAGGGTATTTTCCCTCCATGAGTCTCTGCGGTATTTCACCGGCAAGACACGCTGAGAGTGCAATTATTCCCTTGCTGTACTTTTTGAGAATCTCGTAATCCACCCTGGGCTTGTAATAAAACCCTTCAACAAAGCCTGCCGAAACTATCTTTATGAGATTCTGATACCCTTCATTGTTTTCTGCGAGCAAAATAAGATGGTATGACTTCTTATCGATATTTTCCCTGTCATGTCTGCTCCTGAATGACACATATACCTCACATCCGATTATCGGATTTACGCCCTTTTTCTTTGCTTTCTTATAAAAATCAACAACCCCGAACATAACTCCGTGATCTGTTATTGCCACCGAGTCCATTCCAAGCTCTTTTACTTTGTCCATGAGATTTTCTATTTTTGAGAATCCATCCAGCAGGCTGTACTGCGTGTGAAGATGAAGATGACAAAATTTGCTCATTATTATCCACTTTCCTTTATATTATGATTTAAAGATTATATTCAAATTTAACATTGCCTTACATTCAATTATATCACAAAGCAGAAAAAAAGGACTGGAAACTGAACATTCCCAATCCTTTTCTGACTATATTGATTTTTTCTCAATGAATTCATACAACCTGCTAATAAGCTCTTCAGAGGCCTGAGGAGTATCCCTCAGCCTGAAATTTATTCCCAGCTTTTCATACTTGGGAATGCATAGATTTCTGAAGGCCAGAAGTTCAACTCTTTCAACATTTTCATATGCCATTGAAATCTCATTGAGTTTTTTTACAGATTCCTCATCATCGTTTATTCCCGGAACTATGACCTGCCTTATCCAGACCGGAATCATATGTTTTCCCGCCAGATCCAGAAAATGCAATACCTGATTAAAGCTTCCGCCGGTATTTCTGACATAATCCTCTTCATTTACAAATTTCAGGTCACATATCACCAGATCCGTCAGGCCCAGCAGATTCTCCAGTTTTTCATCATCCTGGCAGCCTGTTCCAGAGGTGTCAAGAGCAGTGTGTATGCCGGCTTCTCTGCAGAGGCTAAATATCGCCTCTACGAATTCGATCTGAAGAAGCGCTTCTCCTCCTGATACAGTCACTCCGCCATTTTTCCCAAAGTAATTCCTGTATTTCCTGATTTTTGAAAAAACCTCATCCGCCGTCATTTCAGTTCCGCCTTGCATATCCCACGTTTCTGGATTATGGCAGTAGATGCACCTTAGAGGACAGCCCTGAAGAAAGACCACAAACCTTATTCCCGGGCCGTCTACCGCTCCAAGGCTCTGGAATGAGCTGACTCTTCCTGTCACTTTACATGGTTTCATGGAAAGTCCTCTTTATGACCTCAAGCTGCTGAGCTTTGCTGAGCTTTACGAAATTTACCGCGTATCCCGATACTCTTATAGTAAGATTAGGGTAAAGCTCAGGGTTTTCATATGCTTCGATCAGCTTTTCTCTTTCAAGCACATTCACGTTGATGTGATGAGCATTCTGGGCAAAATAGCCGTCTATAATGCTGCTCAGGTTTTCCCTGCTCTCATCCTCCGACTTTCCAAGTGCCTGAGGTACTATTGAGAAAGTACAGGAAATCCCATCCTGGCATGATTCATATGGTATTTTGGCAACTGAGTTAAGCGATGCGAGAGCCCCTTCCTTTTCCCTGTTGTGCATAGGATTTGCCCCGGGAGCAAATGCCTCCCCCTTCTTTCTTCCATCCGGAGTCGAGCCTGTCTTTTTGCCGTATACTACATTCGAAGTTATGGTAAGGACCGAAAGCGTGTGCTTCGCATTCCTGTATGTCGGATTTTTCTTCAGCGATTCATGGAATCTTACTATCTGGTCCACTGCGATCTGGTCTACCCTGTCGTCATCATTTCCGTATGTCGGAAAATCTCCTTCAACCTCAAAATCAATTATTATGCCTTTTTCGTCTCTGACAGGCTTTACCTTTGCATATTTTATAGCTGAGAGTGAATCTGCAAGCACAGAAAGTCCTGCCACGCCAAACGCCATAAGCCTCTCTACGTCAGTGTCATGAAGCGCCATCTGAAGCTTTTCGTATGCATATTTGTCATGCATGTAATGGATTATGTTCATAGTGTTTACATATAGCTTTGCAAGCCACTCTCTGTAGAAGTCAAGCTTTTCAAGCACTGTATCATATTCAAGATACTCACCGTCATATCTCTCAGATGAAGGTCCAACCTGCATGCCAGTATTTTCATCTACACCGCCGTTTAGCGCTATCAGCAGAAGCTTTGCAAGATTTGCTCTGGCTCCGAAGAACTGCATCTGATTTCCTATCTTCATGGCGGATACACAGCACGCTATGGCATAGTCATCTCCAAATTCCGGTCTCATGAGGTCATCATTTTCATATTGAATCGAATCTGTATCGATTGACACCTTTGAACAGAATTTCTTGAATCCTTCTGGAAGATTCTGTGCCCATAACACTGTAAGATTTGGCTCAGGGGATGGTCCAAGATTATAGAGGGTATTGAGTATCCTGAAGGAGTTTCTGGTAACCATGCTCTTTCCCTCCAGTGTCATCCCGCCTACGCACTCAGTTATCCACATCGGGTCTCCGCCAAAAAGCTCATTGTAGTCCCTTGTTCTCAGATGCCTTGCCATCCTGAGCTTCATTACGAAATCATCTATGATCTCCTGAGCAGAAGATTCATCAAGTGCTCCTGATGCAATGTCTCTTTCTATATAGATGTCCAGGAATGTGCTTGTCCTTCCAAGTGACATCGCGGCACCGTTCTGCTCCTTTATGGCACCTAGATATGCAAAATAAAGCCACTGCACAGCCTCTCTTGCATCATTTGCCGGCTCTGATATGTCATATCCGTAAGACATCGCCATCTCCTTGAGCTTCTTGAGAAATGCTATCTGCTGATAAAGCTCCTCCAAGGCTCTTATAGAGTCTACGTCCATTACGCTTTCGCCGATTTTCTTCTTATCAAGGTTTTTCTCTTCGATAAGGACATCCACTCCATAAAGCGCTACTCTTCTGTAGTCTCCAATTATTCTTCCTCTTCCATATGCATCTGGGAGCCCCGTTATTACACCGGATTTTCTTGCTGTCTTCATCTCGTCTGTATATGCCCTGAAAACTCCGTCATTATGAGTAGTCCTGAAGCTGAATTCCTTCTCTACCTTCTCTGACAGCTCATAGCCATACTCCCTGCAGGCTTCTCTTGTCATCTTTATTCCCCCAAAAGGATTGACTGCTCTTTTAAGAGGGCTGTCCGTCTGAAGTCCTACTATTATTTCATTTTCCTTATCCAGATACCCTGGCTTGAAGTGGGTAAGAGATGCCACTGTATCTACATCGATATCGAGTACTCCTCCAGACTTTTTCTCCTGCTCAAAGAGGATGTTCAGCTTGTGCATCATCTTCTGAGTTCTCTCTGTGGCACCGCATAAAAAGCTTTCGTCTCCATCATACAGAGTGTAATTATTCAATATGAAATCGCTGACGTTAATCTCATCAACCCAGCTACCTTTTTCAAATCCCTGCCACTGCTTGAATTCCATATCCAGTCCTCCTTGTATTAAAAATAAAAAAAGCAGCCCCGTAAGGAACTGCCTTGAGTTAGTCATTTTTGTAGCGTCAACCATACCGGGCAGTATCTCATAGTGTTGCCCAGGCGGTCGGCTGTTATTTATCGATATCTCACGTGGTATTCTCCACTTATCCGCCAGAAATATCGACACACTTATATTATATATTCAGAAAAGCTCTAAGTCAATAGCGCAAATTATATCTCTAAGAAAAACTACATTTTCTCAGGTTCAGGATACTCAGAGCCAAATGTCTCTACAGTTACTTTTTCCATTATTTCATCAGCCTTTGGCTTGTCTCCAAAGCCAGTCTTAACTTTTTCTATGTCCATTGCGATTTCAAGACCTTCAATTACTTTACCAAAGCCAGCATACTGTCCGTCAAGATGAGGGCTGTTTGAAGTCATCAGGAAAAACTGCGATCCGGCAGAGTTTGGAGCCATAGTTCTCGCCATAGATATAACTCCAGGCTCGTGAATCAGATCATTTTTGTGTCCATTCGAAGAAAATTCGCCTTTTATAGAATATCCCGGGCCACCTGCACCTGTTCCCTGCGGATCTCCACCCTGGATCATGAATCCTCTTATTACTCTGTGGAATTTAAGTCCATCATAATATCCTTTTTTTACAAGCGATATGAAATTGTTTACCGTATTTGGCGCTATCTCAGGATATAATTCTATCTTAATCGTTCCTCTGTCTTTTATTTCCATGGTTACTACTGGATTTGACATATTGTGTTCTCCTTTAGAATTAATAATATTTTTTGTTTATATGAATCATTTTATCATCATTTGGTTTTTTTGTATAGAATGAGGCGCAGTATTTATTGTATATCATACATTTTCCTCAGCAGAGATCTCACTCTGCCTATCATATAGAGCGATCCTGCATATATCACCGCCTCGCCATCTCCTGCCATGCTCTGAGCATGTCTGACGGCCTCTTCTATATCAGGAATCTCTGTTATATCTGGTACATCTTCTCCTCTTAATGCCTCAAGTATTATTCCGTGCACTTCTGCTGAGGATGCGGCCCTTGGGCTTTCAGGCTCAGTTATTATAATCCGGTCCGCTCTGACTGCGAGCAGCTTTGCAACGGATAATATATCCTTGTCTCTGAGCATTCCAAATACAAGGTTTATCTTTTTTCCGACGAGATATCTGTCGACTGATTCGCTTAGTATCGCTGCGCCGTCCGGGTTATGTGCTCCATCTATTATAGTCAGCGGCTCAGTTTTTATCACTTCCATCCTTCCAGGCCAACGGGTTTCTCTTATGGACCTGTAGAGAGCTTCTGTATCAACCTGCGATATGTCAGAAGAAATCTCGAGCAGACGTAGCACGCTCAGCGCAACCGCAAGATTTCTCGCCTGATGACGTCCAGGAAGGCTTATCTCGATTCCTGAATAAAAGTGACCCATCACTTCGAGATTCACGCTCTGAGAACTCATCCCCTCTGATATATATTCAATTTTATCATTTTCCGTTATGAACAGCTCAGAATCCCTTTCACTGCATATCGATGATATGACAGATTCCACCTCATCAGACTGCTGATAAAGCACCACCGGCCGCTTATTTTTGATGATACCGCCTTTTTCGAATGCGATCCGGGCAAGTGTGTCACCAAGATACTCCGTATGATCCATGCTTATCGAAGTTATGGCGCTTACCAGAGGAATACACACATTAGTAGCATCCAGTCTTCCTCCAAGGCCAACCTCTATCACGGCAAAGTCCACATCCCTGTCTCTGAAATAAAGAAATGCGCACGCAGTTATTATCTCAAATTCAGTTGGGTGATCGCACCCTTCTTCAATCATCTGACCGATTGCATCGCTTACTCTGCTTACGCTTTGAGCAAGATCCTCATCTGAAATATTGACGTTGTTTATCTTTATCCTCTCATTGAATTCTTCAAGATAGGGAGATGTGTAGAGGCCTACATTATACCCCTGATAAATCAGCATGCTATTTATGAAAGAGCATGTGGAACCCTTTCCATTTGTGCCAGCTACATGAATTATCCTTAACTCTCTGTGAGGGTTCCCTAATATGTCCAGAAGCCTCGAAACATTCTCAAGTCCGAGCCTGGAACCAAATTTTCCTGTGTTTTCTATATAATTGAGCGCCTGTCTGTAATCCATGTCCGCCTCTCGGTTTCGTTAGTATTTTACATTTAAGAGCTTGAGTCCCTGCGATGGAAGCATTGCTCCTGCGTCTTCTCTTGCCCCGCCACTGAATATTTTTCTGACAGATTCAGTATCTCTTTTTCCCGTGCCGGCTTCAAGAATGGTCCCTGCGATTATCCTTGCCATATTCTGAAGAAACCCGTTTCCTTCTATGTCAATCATTATCTCGCCGTTTTTATCCTGATGAATGTCGATACGGTATATTTTTCTTACTGTTGACTTCTTTTTTGACTTAAGGTTGGTAAATCCAGAAAAATCCTTCTCCCCAATGAATTCCTGAGCCATAGTCCTCATTTTCTCCATGTCCGGCATTTCGTTTATATGATATGAATATTTTCTTGTGAATACGTTTCGGTTTCTGTCTGTGGAAATTCTGTACTGATATGTCTTTGAATGCGCATTATATCTTGAATGAAATCTGTCTGACACTATGCTGACATCTTTTACGAATATGTCTTCAGGTAGATACATGTCAAAATGATGAAGAAGCTCGGCTTCATCCAGCCTTATTTCAGTATGGAAATTGGCAGTGTAGTTTTCACTGTGGACACCCGCATCAGTCCTTCCGCATCCAATCAGCTGTACCTCATGACCTGTAAAGGTCCTGATTACTGATTCAAGCTTACCCTGGATTGTACTTTCATTCTCCTTTGTTCCGGTCTGTTTCTGAAACCCTCTGTACCTTCCACCGTCAAACTGTATAATCATCTTATAGTTCATTTTCTCTCTTTTCCCATATATAAAGCAACTCTGTTTCATTTGTATTCTCATCATGCTGTCTGTATTCAAAGCTGAACCCTTCCCTGGATAAAAATTCCTGGGCATGTTCATTTTTTTCATATACTGAAATATACAGCTTTTCATGATTTTCCTTTACGCAGTCCATGAGCTGGGTACCAATACCTTTTTTCTGAAAAGGCTTTTCTACAAATATAGCTCCTATAGTGTTATCTTCGATGATTGATATAAAACCTACGATGCCACCGTTAACCGTATAGACATAGCTCTCGCTGTTGAGAAGATAGTTTGACCTCATATTGTCAATGGCGCCATGCCAGTAACTTTCATTCACGAAATCATGTGCTTCTACGATTGTTTCCAGCCAGACCTGCATAACGGCTGCGGTATCTCTTATCTCAAATTTTCTTATCATATGACTCACCATTCTATTTCTAACCCAAAAAGATATACTCTGATCATTAAGTTGAGAAAATGTGCTTAGACATCCACAACTGTTGAATTTTCGATAGCTTCTGAAACCAGCTTTTCAATATCAAGAGCTTCTTCAGCCTTGTATATCTTTTCAAGCTTCGGCTTTGTTGCGGGTCTCTTTGGCAGAAATACTGTGCAGCAGTCTTCTTCCGGTATTATTGAGGTTTCAAAGGTTTCTATGTTCCTCGCTATCTTTATGATATCTTCCTTGTCAAATGAAATCAGCGGTCTTATAACCGGCATGGTCCTCACTACATCATTTGTTGCAGTCAGTCCTTCTATCGTCTGAGAAGCTACCTGTCCTATGCTCTCTCCAGTCACAAGGGCTCCGCATCCTGTCTGATTAGCTATCCTCTCAGCTATTCTCATCATGAATCTTCTTGAGAGTATTGTCATAAGCTCTTCTGGACATTTTTCTGCAATCTCCTTCTGAACAGGGAGAAGGTTGACCATGTGTATCTTGATGCTTCCAGTGTAAAGTGACACGATCTTTGCCAGCTGTTCCACCTTCTGCATGGATTTCTCGCTCGTGAACGGGAAGCTGTGGAAATGTACGGCTTCAATCTCGAGTCCTCTCTTTGAGGCAAGATAAGTCGCTACAGGTGAGTCTATCCCTCCGGAAAGCAGAGTTGCCACCTTTCCGTTTATCCCAACAGGCATGCCTCCTGCTCCGTCTATTTTTCTGGCGTACACTATGTTAAGATTGTCCCTGAATTCAGCGTAGACAGTCAGTTCAGGCTTGAATACATCTACCCCTATCTTGTCTCCATGCTTTGAAAGTATATATCCGGCTATGTCCTTTGTCATTTCAGGAGATGTCATATGGAAAGACTTGTTCTGGCGCTTTACGTCCATCTTGAAGGTCTTGTATTCTCCATTTGCTATCGCATCCTCAAATACCTCGAGACACATCTCCTTGAGCTTTTCATATCCCTTCTCAGCCTTAATTGCAGGGCTGAGAGTTACAACTCCGAATACATTTCTCACTTTCTCAATAACCTGGTCCATTATTTCGGGATCGGCATCTATATATATCCTTCCCTCTCCCTTGTAGACCTTATATCCCTGAATCTGCATTCCGTAAAGTGCCTTCTTGATGTTAGTCATAAGCTTCTTTTCAAATACAGGTCTGTTTTCTCCTTTTATAGCCACTTCACCATTTCTGATTATTATGGTATTGAACATACTATCTCCTTCCAAATTTCGTAATCGTCCTTATATCTTCAACTGCAGCTTTCAGCTCTGAAATGCAGCTGTCTATTTCCTCTTTGGTGTTGAGAGAAGAGAGCGAGAACCTTATAGCCCCTTCTATCTCTATATCTCTTAGCCCGAGAGATCTGAGCACATGAGATCCCTTCTTCTTTGAAGAACAGGCAGAACCCGTGGAAACATATATACCTCTGCTTTCAAGTGTATGGAGCAGTATCTCAGCCTTTGCTCCTTTAAAGGATACATTCAGTATATGACATACCCCTTCTTCAGGTGAATTAAATCTGATATTTTCGATGTTCTCTTCCAGGGATGCTCTGAAATAATCTCTCAGGTCCCTTATATATTCCGTCTTTTTGTTGAAATCTCCGTAATTCAGCTCTACGGCTTTTCCAAATGCAAATATTCCCGGAGTGTTCTCCGTACCGGAGCGATACCCCTTTTCCTGTCCGCCCCCAAGAAAAACCGGATTGAACCTCGAAGTATCCCTTACATATAGCACTCCAGTTCCTTTTACTGCATGAATTTTGTGTCCGGAAATGCTCAGATAGTCTGCACTGCATTTTTCAACGTCCAGCCTGAGCTTCATATATGACTGCACCGCATCTATGTGAAGCGCTGTACCAGGGCTTTTTTTCTTCATCTCTGTGCCAAGAAGATTTATATCTATGATATTTCCGGTCTCGTTATTCACATGCATCACGCTTACAAGTGCGGTATCGGATGAAACCGCATTCAGGATGCTCTCAGCTTCTATTTTCCCGTTTTCAGGCTTTATATAAGTAACCTTCCAGCCTTCTCTCTCGTATTTCTTTATTATGTTGAGCGTTGCGTCATGCTCATATTCAGTAGTGACGATGTGTCTTCCCCTCGAATTTCGAAGAGCTGATATTATAGCTGTGTTTATGGACTCAGTTCCTCCTGATGTGAAAACTATGCTCCTTGGCTTTGCGTTGATAGTCTCAGCTGTAATTTCCCTTATTTCTTCCATTTTCCTCGAAACAGCTATTCCCCTGCTGTATATGGAAGACGGATTGTGAAACATCTCTTCAATCGCAAGCCTCGCCTGATCTGCTGCTTCGGGATAGGGCTTTGTAGTCGCACTGTTATCAAAATATATTTCTTTCATCTTAACTCCAATATCTATATAATTCTGTAAACATATTTACCTTAACTTCAATATATAATTATATCACTTTATGTCCATTACTACAAAAAGTAATTGTATATTTGCGTATTTTATCATACAATATTTTGTGTGTCATTTTCAAGATTACATATGTTAATTTCATAAATCTCAATTTTGGAGGCTATAACTCATGAAAAAACCTAAAGTGGCAATAATATTTACCGGCGGAACCATATCCATGACCATCGATGAAAAGATCGGGGCAGCCATACCTTCTCTTTCAGGCAACCAGATTCTTTCGATGGTTACAAACATAGACAAGCTCGCTGACATAGAGACTATAGAATACTGTGAGATCCCGGGGCCGCATGTCAATTTTGATATGCTCTTTGAAATAAAGAACATGGTACTTGAACTCGCAGAAAGAGAAGACATATCCGGCATAATAATCACTCACGGAACAGATACTCTGGAAGAGACCGCATATTTCCTTGATCTTGCGCTTTGCATAAAGAAGCCGGTGGTTGTGGTCGGCGCAATGAGAAACAGCTCAGAGCTTGGATATGACGGTTCCTCAAACCTTGCAGCTGCAGTATGTACTGCCATATCTCCAAACGCAGTGGGAAAAGGCGTACTCGTAGTTCTCAACAACGAAGTCAATACCGCAAGAGAGGTCACAAAGACGAACACTATGTCTCTTAATACATTCCAATCAAGCTACGGCCCAATAGGAATAATCGATACCAATGAATTCATAATCCACAGAAACATAACTGTTCGTGATTTCATAGAAACTGATAAAATTGAAAAAAATGTCGTCCTAATAAAATCATGCATGGATATGGGAACGGATATCCTTGACTTCTGCATAGATAAAGGATCAAGAGGAATAGTGATTGAAGCCATGGGAAGAGGAAACCTTCCGCCAGATCTTGTGCCTTCAATAAAAAGAGCTATTTCCAAAAACATAGCTGTGGTAATAGTTTCAAGATGCCACTCAGGAAGAGTCATGTCAAGCTACGGATATCCGGGCGGAGGAAAAAACCTGCGCGACCTCGGAGTTATATTTGGCGGTGAGCTTTCTGGTGAAAAGGCCAGGATAAAGCTTATGCTCGCACTTGGAGTGACAGATGACATGAGCTTCATAAGAGATCTGTTTGAAAAAAACTATATATAAAACAAAAAAACTGGTTTACGCCAGTTTTTTTGTTTTCATTTATCTGTCTTCATTTGTGACTGCAAAAACATACGGTATGTTTCTGTAAAAATCTCCGTAATTAAGACCGTACCCTACGACAAACTTGTCCTCTATTGAGAAGCCTATATAGTCTGCCTCAAAATCAACCTGTCTTCTTTCCGGCTTGTCAAGAAGCACACAGCTCCTTACGCTGGCCGGAGACTTTTTCATTATATGTTCTGTAACATATTTCATAGTAATTCCTGAATCAGTAATATCATCCACAACAAGCACATCTACCCCCTCGAGGTTATCCTGTATATCCATGTTTATAGATACACTTCCACTTGATGTTTCTGAATGTCCATAGCTTGAGGTCATCATGAAACCAACTTTTAAAGGTATTCTTATTTTCCTTACAAGGTCAGCTGCGAATATAAAGCTTCCTTTAAGCAGAGATACCACAAGCAGAGTCTTTCCCTCATATTCCTTGCTGATTTCTTCTCCAAGTTCGCTTATCCTGTCTTCAATCTCTTCCTCTGAACAAAGTACTTCCCAGACCTTACTCTCAATATCCATTTTTTTCTCACTTTCTTTTTCAATATTTGTATCACTGTTTATAGACAATTTTAAATAAAATACACTGAAATGTCAATAATCAAATAGCATATTATCTGTATTTTCTAAGCCTTGATTTCACTGGATTCCTTTTTGCCAAATCCAAGAAATTCAAACCTTGTTTCTATAAGAAGTATAGCCGCAAAAACGGTTATGCATCCAAGCGCCATCTGCAGATTGAACATCTCCCCTTCAAAGACAACAGCAACAAGAGTTCCGAATACGGACTCAAGTGAAAGAATGAGTGATGCATGTGTGGATGGAGTATATTTCTGGCATATGTTCTGGAGAAGAAACGCCAGCAGAGTAGACGCAAGCACCATATAACCAACAGACAACATGGCCTCTGAACCTATCTTTGCAGGAAGAGGCTCCATCATGAGCGCAGACACGAGTGAAAGAACAGCTGCTACGGCAAACTGGACTATCGTAAGCGCTATAGGATCATTCTCCTTAGCAAAAAAACCTATTGAAACTATATGTCCGGCAAAAAATACAGCGCAGGCAAGTGTCCACATGTCTCCGACATTGAGATGAAGTCCTTCCTTGAGCGTAATGAGCCCTATCCCTACGGTAGCGAGCGCTGCACCGATGAATGCGAATTTGTCCGGAGCTTTTTTGTAGACTACCCAGACCAGAAATGGCACGAATACAACATTTGTCGCCGTCAGAAAAGCCTGATTCGAAATGCTCGTAAACTGAAGCCCGATAGTCTGGGTTGCAAAAGCGATATAAAGGAATATCCCAATGATAAGTCCTGCCTTCAAGTCTGACTTGCTTATTTTTCTGAAATTCTTATAAAACACTATGCTCATTATGATCGTAGCTCCTACAAATCTCATCGACATCATCCAGAGCGGAGTTATATAATCCAGTCCCCTTTTGGTAAAAAGAAATCCTGCCCCCCAGAGAAGCGCCACAAGCAGTAATCCTAAATCTGCAAATAAAACCTGCTTTTTCGTCCTGTCCATAATTTTTCTCCTATGTACTAAAATGCATGAAGTTATTCATGCATTTTAAAATATATCATATTCTAAACGTTATACATCTTTTCGACCTGTGACTGTATATCATCATTCTCAAGGTATTCATCAAACTCCATCATTCTGTCCATTATTCCTCCAGGAGTTATTTCAATTATCCTGTTAGCGATAGAGCTTATGAACTGATGGTCGTGAGATGAGAACAGCATGCTTCCGCTGAATCTTATAAGCCCTTCGTTCAGCGCTGTTATCGATTCAAGATCCAGGTGGTTTGTTGGATCGTCCATCACAAGCACGTTTGAGTTTGCAATCATCATTCTTGAGAGCATACATCTTACTTTTTCTCCTCCGGAAAGAACAGAAGCCGATTTAAGAACCTCTTCCCCTGAGAAAAGCATCCTTCCAAGGAATCCTCTTATGAAGGTTTCTGTCTTATCAGTTGAATACTGTCTAAGCCAGTCTACAAGATTTATTTCAAGACCATCGAAATATTTATTGTTGTCCTTTGGAAGATACGAAACAGACGTAGTTACTCCCCACTTGAAGGTTCCACTGTCCGGCTCTTCTTCGCCAGTCAATATCTTGAACAGCATAGTCACAGCCTGCTCATTCTTGCTCATGAAAACTACCTTGTCGTCTTTAGTAAGTCTGAAAGATACGTTGTCCAGTATCTTTACTCCATTTACGGTCTTAGTGATTCCATCTACTTCAAGAAGCTCATTTCCTACTTCTCTCTCAGGCGTGAATCCGACAAACGGATAACGTCTTGAGCTCGGTCTTATGTCTTCAAAAGTAAGCTTTTCAAGCTGCTTCTTTCTTGATGTCGCCTGTTTTGCCTTGGAAGCATTTGAGCTGAACCTTGCGATAAAGTCCTGAAGCTCCTTTGCTTTTTCCTGTACCTTCTTATTCTGATCCTTCATGAGCTTTGAAGCCAGCTGACTTGACTCATACCAGAAATCATAGTTTCCTACATACAGCTGTATCTTGCTGAAATCCACGTCACACATGTGAGTACATACCTTGTTCAGGAAGTGTCTGTCGTGGGATACGATTATTATGGTCGAATCTTCAAGGTTCATAAGGAAGTTTTCAAGCCACATTATGGATTTGAAGTCAAGGTGGTTTGTAGGCTCATCCAGAAGTAGTATGTCAGGCTTTCCAAAAAGCGCCTGAGCAAGGAGAACCTTTACTTTGTCTCCACCTTTGAGTTCTTTTATCTGCTTGTCATGAAGATCCTTTGGTATTCCAAGTCCCATAAGAAGAGATGCTGCATTTGATTCAGATTCCCAGCCGTCAAGCTCTGCGAATTCAGCCTCAAGCTCTGCTGCTTTCATACCGTCTTCATCAGTAAAATCTTCCTTCATATATATGGCATCTTTTTCAAGCATTATATGATGAAGTCTTTCGTGTCCCATTATTACAGTATTGAGAACTATTTCTTCATCAAACTGGAAGTGGTCCTGCTTTAATACAGCCATTCTCTTTCCAGGCTCTATAGTCACGCTTCCGTCATTTGCCTCTATCTCTCCTGAAAGGATCTTCAGGAACGTTGATTTTCCGGCACCATTAGCTCCGATTACTCCATAGCAGTTTCCTTCTGTAAATTTAAGATTTACATCCTTGAACAGCTGCCTGTCGCCAAATCTGAGTCCAACCCCTGTTACATTTATCATTCTTTACTCCTCACTTATATATTATTATTGTTATTTACGCATACTTATATATTATACTATATCATGCAGAAAAAATACAGTTATTTTCGTATAAATATTTTGATAATTGACATGCAAATAAATTGCCTGTAAAATTTCATTACAGCCTTGCAAATAGTTAAACACTTTATTTTCAGTTAGGGGAAATCATGAACACATACAGAAAACTTTCATTTAATCTTATGACCGTGACAATATTGCTGATTGCAGCTTCCGTTTATTTTGGATTCAGCCTCATATTCAGCTTTTGGGCTGCAATAATATACTCACTGATTGTGATGTCCGCAAACGGCTTTGACACAAAGCTCCTGCTCAGCCAGTCAGCAGATTCGGTACTTAAATACATACCGCTTTACATAACCATACTGCTGATTGGTGCCACTGTGTCCATGTGGCTATCATCCGGCGTGATAGCATCGATGATATACTACGGATTCAACTACGTAAAGGGAATCAACTTCCTATTCTTCAGCTTCATAATAATAACCCTGTGCTCCGTATTCATGGGAACTGCTGTTGGTACCTTCAGCACTATAGGACTCATACTCTACAGCATAGGATCCGCAATTGGAATCCCCTCACACATAATGATGGGAACGATAGTCTCCGGAGCTTTTATAGCGGACAAGATATCCCCGCTTTCAGGACTTATGAACATAATGCTGAAGGTAACCGAAACCAGCTATAACAAGGTTCTGAAATCCATGCTTTTTACCCTCGTGCCCTCTATCCTGATAACGCTTGCGTTCTATCTGGCAATAGGAAACAGGTACATTGTAGGAGATGATGTCAGCAGCTTCGTAATGCTACAGAGCGCACTTGGCGATTCTTACGTTATATCTCCATGGCTTCTGCTTTTCCCAGCCTTCATCATAATCATGTCCTCAAGAGGCATGAATTCTCTGATTACCATAGGAAGCGGCGTGCTTATTGGCTCTCTTCTTACGACTGCAGTACAGGGTTACAGCGCTGCTGATACGCTCGGATTCCTTGTAAACGGGTTTGCTCTGCACTCTGAAAATGAATATCTTGGGTCCATACTCAGAGGAGGCGGTGTGTCCGGGATGATCGAAGTCATAGCAATCGTAATAAGTGCCATATTTCTTGTCAGCATCTTTGAAAAAAGCGGCATCATCAGTTACATCATCGGAAACTTCGTAAAAAACATCAAGACGCCTTCTGAACTGATAACCAAAACTGCACTCATAAGCACAGGACTCACAGTGCTTACCTGCGACCAGACCGTTGGAATAGTGCTCCCGGGATCCCTGCTCAGAGAAAAGTATGAAGAGTTTGGCATAGCCCCCGAAGTACTCGCGCGTACGATATCTGACAGCGGAATAATTGTCGCTCCTGTGATACCCTGGAACATAAATTTCATAATAATAAGCAGTATAATACCGGCAGGAATCTCATTCATTCCCTATGCACTGTTCTGCTTCATATGCCCGGCTGTGACAGTAATTTCGTCCTTCCTTCTGAAAAAAAAGCAGATTGTCTGATAAGGCTATCTTTTTCTATAATTCTCCATTTTATCTATAAAATTGAGAGCTACAGCGTAATCGCTGCAAAAATGAGCGTGGAGGTAGGTGCCCAGAGTATTTCTCAGGCAGTATCCGCCTCCCCAGCGCTTTATCTGTCCGTCTGACATCTCCTTGAACATGTCAAAAGCATTCTCCATATCAGACTCAAAAACAGAATAGTGGAATTCATGCCCTTTTACAACCTGTCCCCTGTGTGATATTACAGTATCTGCATTTGATTCGCCGCTGCAGTATCCGAATCTCTGAAGCCTTTTCTGCATCTTGCTCGTACCCTTGAATATGCCAGTCATGCCATACAGATTGCCATCCATGTCCTCAACTTTTTCTCCAAGATACATAAGTCCTCCGCACTCTGCATAAATCGGCATCCCATCAAGAGATTTCTGCTTTATCTGCTCAAGTATTTCCGTGTTTTTCGAAAGTTCAGAGGCAAATATCTCAGGAAACCCTCCGCCGATATATATGCCATCACATTCTGGGAGCTCACGGTCTTCAAGCGGACTGAATCTTATCAGCCTTACACCCATCTCCTCAAGCAGGTCAAGATTATCCTGATAATAGAAATTGAACGCCTTGTCATAGGCAATAGCCAGCCTTACATCAGTAATGCCTCTTACTTCGTCCCGCCTTTTCCTGTCAAACGTATTTTCCTCATTTTCCGCTATCTTCAGAATCATGTCTATATCAAGATATTCTTCAAGCTTTGCTGACACATAGTCGAGCTTTTCTTCGAGCTCATCTACTTCAAAGCTTGGAGTGAGTCCAAGATGCCTTGAAGAAAGGCTGAATCTCTCATCCCTCGGAATCCTGCCTACCACAGGTACACCTGTGTACTTCATTATCGCATCCTTAAGAAGCGTATAGTGACTCTCTGTATTAACATTATTCACTATCACTCCGGCAAGGTTGACGTCTCTGTCTATGTTTTTGAAGCCATATACGAGAGCTGCCGCCGAAGCTGCCATGGCTCTTGCATCAATGACGAGTATGACTGGACAGGAAAGTATCTTTGAGATGTTTGCGCTGCTGCAATAATCAAGCGAAGATCCGTATCCGTCGTATAGTCCCATTACCCCTTCTATTACAGATATATCCTTTTCCTGAGAATTTGTACCAAATATATATCTGATTTCCTCAACAGGAAGCATGAATTCGTCAAGATTTCTGGATTTAAATCCGCTAGATTTCGTATGATATTCTGTATCGATATAGTCAGGCCCTACCTTGAATGGCTGAACCTTCATGTTCCTGTTTCTGAAAGCTCTCATAAGTCCACAGCTTACTGTAGTCTTACCCGTCGAACTGCTCACCGCTGCAATCATTATTTTTTTCATATATCCTTATTCCTCCGTCTATAATTTCATTTTCTCTTATTTTTCTCAAGATACTGTGATATAATTTATATACAGTATTTAATAATTATATCATCAGGACAAGGAGTTAGAAATGAATTTTTACCTTATATTTTCAAAAGTGTCTGTTATTTTCCTTCTCATAATAGTAGGATTCATCCTGTCAAAAAAGAAGATCCTTTCATCCGAAGGCCAGAAAGAGCTCACATCACTGCTTCTTTACGTGCTTCTTCCATGTACCCTCATCAAATCTTTTGATATTGAATTTTCTTCTGATATTCTTGCAAGAGGACTCAAGATGTCTGTTTTTATGTTTGCAATATATATTGTATCTTATTTAATCGCAACGCTCGTCTCAAAAAAATATGCAGAGCCTGAGAACAGAAGAGACATACATGTGCTTTCCATGATACTTCCAAATGTCGGTTTTATGGGATACCCTATAGTGAATGCCCTGATCGGCCCCGAAGCCATAATATACGCTGTCATGTGCAACGTGGGCTTTGAGTTCTTTGCGTGGACCTTCGGAATAAGAACCGTGTCAAGAAACAGCCCTGTAAAGGCTTCCGGAAATCCAGTGCTCTCACTGCTCAGTACTCCGGCTATTATAGCTATACTTGCCGGAATGGTGCTTTTCACTACCCCGCTTTATATCCCGGAACCCCTTATATCTACGGTTAACCTTCTCGCAGCTGCGATGTCTCCGGTGGCTATGATAATAGTGGGAATCTCCCTTGCAAACAGCGACCTTTCAAGAATAATTACAAACAAATATATATATATTTCTTCATCTGTAAGGCTTGTTCTCATACCGCTGATCACAATGTTTGCTCTCAAGGCTCTGTCAGCTGCGGATATGTCATACTATATTCCTATGATCGTGATTTCAATGCCTACCGCAGGCTACGCTACAATGTTTGCAACAAAGTATGAAAACGACAGTCTGCTTGCCTCAGAGATGATATCTATGAGCACCCTTATGTCACTCATATCTATTCCTGTGATCCTCAGCCTGCTTTAGAATTCAAAAGAGATGAAGAAGCTTCATCTCTTTTTTTATGCCTGTATTCATTTTTATTCTTCATTATTTTCATGCACGAAGGCATCTATGACTTTTCTCGTGAACATTACATTTACAAAAAGCGAGACCATTATACCAACTATGGTGTCAAGCATCCTGGTCAGCGCATAATACATGACCTGATCGCTACCTACATGAAGGATAACGATGCTTGCATAAACCACTCCGGTAACCGAAGCTGCTCCGGCACGATTCATTAGCTTGAGAATCAGAAGCATAGGCACTATCATTGCAGATATAAGTGCAAATCTCAGGATGTCTATATCCATATACGGTATGATATTTACTGCATAGAGCGTAATCACTCCGAATATACCTCCCGCAAAGGTACCTATTATACGGTTTTTAGATACAAGCCAGCTGTTGTCAATGTCCTTCTGCATACATATGATGGCAGATATGACTGAGTATATTGGCTGATTCACTCCTCTCAGTGCATCAATGCAGAAGCACAGAAATGTTGCTATCGCAGTCTTTATTATCCTCATGCCAGGTTTTGGCAGAAGCTTGTTTATGTCATCTTTGTATGGCATTTACTAATCCTCTTTTTTTAATCTTTCTTCAATCTTATCTATAAATATTTCCATCGTCTTTATGCGAGCATGCCTTTTGCTGTTTGCCTCTATAAGGTTCCATGGCGCAAAATCAGTTGAAGTATATCTTATCATATCGCTTACAGCCAGTTCGTACTCATCCCATTTATCGCGGTTTCTCCAGTCTTCATCAGTAATCTTGTACTTTTTAGAGAATGTGTCCTCCCTTTCATTGAAGCGCCTGAGCTGTTCATCACGGTCAATCTGAAGCCAGAACTTTATTATTACAGCTCCCCATTTATCAAGAGAAGCTTCGAACTCATTTATCTCCTCATAAGCTCTCATCCACTCAGACCTGCTGCAGAACCCTTCTACTCTCTCCACTAAAACTCTTCCATACCAGCTCCTGTCATAAATCGAGATATGACCCGTCTTTGGTATTTTCTTCCAGAATCTCCAGAGATAATGATGGCTGTCTTCACACTCATTCGGCGCTGCGATGGTTGCCACGCTGTATCCGCGCGGATCAAGCGCGGATGCAATCCTTTTTATGCTTCCGCCCTTACCGGCCGCATCCCAGCCTTCATAAACCATTATTACAGGTATTTTTTTCTGATAAAGAATGTTCTGAAGCTTTTCTATCCTGTCTTTATATTTCTCGAGCTTTTCCTGATACTCGTCCTCAGATAAATCTTTTGTAAGATCCATGCTATTCAGGCTCTGTCCGTCGATGAGCCTGAACCTGGGATGGATGCTTATAATATCATTTGCAACATTATTTTCAGCCATTTGAGATTTCAGCTTTATGTGAGACTCTATTTTCTCTGTTATGATTTCAAGTGTCTTTATCCTCAGATAACGCCTGTCCGTTGCCGGGATAACATGCCACGGAGAAACGGGAGTGCTGGTACGGTCTATCATTATATCAAAAGCCTCAAAATGCCTGACATATTCCTTGTTGTGCTTTCGGTCCTTTTCAGTCACCCTCCATGAAGTTGACTTGTCCTCCATGAGCTTTTTGAAACGCTGCTTCTGCTCCTTCTGATCGATATGAAGAAAAAACTTTATTATCAGCGCCCCGTCATCTGAAAGCTGCTTTTCAAAAGTGTTTATCTCATCATAGGATTCCAGCTTTTCTCTGAATTCACCTGCCGAATCTATAAGGTCTGTAGATATGTCAAAGTACCAGCTCCTGTCAAATATGGCTATGTTTCCGTATTCAGGTATCTTATCCCAGAATCTGTAAAGAGGAGGTAGCCTTTTTTCAAGCTCATTGCATGGAGATACAGAGTAAACATCAAATCCCCTCGGATCCAGCGATCTTATCACCGAAGAAATGGTACTTCCCTTTCCAGAAGCTCCCCAGCCTTCAAATACTATGATTACTGGTATGCCCAGTTTCTTTATCTGCTGCTGAAGAAGGAACAGGCCGTCTCTAAGGCCCTCAATCCTTCCTTCGTATTCTTCCTTTGTAACAGAAAGCCTGAGATCTGTTTTTTCCAGCACGAATACTCCCCCTTTATGTAAAAAAGGTGATTAAACTAATAAAAATGTTCTAATCACCTTAAATATCACAAAAAACAATGTTAAATTAATCCATCTTCCTGTTGACCTTGAATTTATCCCACGGCTCTACAAGAGGCGGCTCCAGCATAAAAGTCATTTTCGTCTTCTTTGTCGGATGCATGAATTCTATCTTTCTCGACCAGAGTGCTATGCCCTTTCTGCTCTTGTAGGATGATCCGTATTTTCCGTCTCCCCAAATAGGGTTTTTTCTGCTTGAAAACTGTACTCTTATCTGATGAGGCCTTCCGGTAAGAAGATCTACTGAAATCAGTGTCAGGTTGTCCTTGGATTCTATCATCTCATATTTCAGTATGGCTTCCTTTGCATCTTTTACATTTTTATTTACTACCTGTACAGTGTTTGTGTCCTTATCCTTCTTAAGATAGTCAACAAGCTGAGATTTTTCAGATTTTATCTGGCCTTCGACAACGGTGACATACTCCTTGTGAAACTCTCTGTTTCTTATCTGCTCAGAAAGCCTCGATGCCGCCTTTGAGGTCCTTGCAAATACCATAAGTCCACCCGCAACTCTGTCCAGCCTGTGTACAAGACCAATATATACCTCTCCCGGCTTGTCGTATTTTACCTTTACGTAATCCTTTACTTCCGTAAGAAGGTCTCTGTCCTTTGACTCGTCCTCCTGGGTAGGCATGTTGAAGGGTTTTTCCACTACTATTATATGATTATCCTCATATACTACATTTAACATCTACTTATTCTCCATTCTTGCATATATTCCGCACGGCAGAATCAAATCGCCATTTCCTATCGGCAGTCCTATCTCACCGGAAGAAAATGAAGCATCAAATTTTTTAAATACGATTTTCATCATGTTGCTGAGCGATATATGAGAAAAACCAGTTGTATATGAATTTACCAGTACGAAGAGCGGATCATCTACAAGGACCTTTGAAGTAAGCTCAAGCAGCTTTGGCAGCTCATCTTCGAGCTTCCATATTTCTCCCTTTGGTCCTCTGCCATAAGAAGGAGGATCCATTATTACCGCATCGTATCTGTTTCCTCTTCGGATTTCCTTTTCAACAAACTTGAAAACATCATCAACAAGAAATCTTATCCTGTTTTCCTTGAGCCCGCTTATTTCGGCATTCTCCTTTGCCCAGGCTACCATTCCCTTTGATGCGTCCACATGGCACACCTCAGCTGCGCCTGCCTTTGAAGCTGCACATGTAGCTCCGCCTGTGTAGGCAAAGAGGTTAAGCACCTTAACCGGACGGCCGGCACTGCTTATTTTTTCAGTCATCCAGTCCCAGTTTGCAGCCTGCTCAGGAAACAGTCCGGTATGCTTGAAGCCTGTGGGTTTTATATAGAACGAGAGGTCCTTGTATTTAACTATCCATTTTTCAGGATATTTCTTTTTGTTCTCCCACTGTCCTCCGCCCTGAGTGCTTCTGTGATAGTGAGCATGGACCTCCTTCCATATTTTCTGGTTCTTGTCTGTTTTCCAGATTATCTGAGGATCCGGTCTTCGAAGGACTACGTCCTTCCAGACTTCGAGCTTTTCGCCCTCTCCCGCATCAAGTATCTTATAGTCTTTCCAGTTGTTTGCTATTATTAACATTAATTGCCTTCCTTATTTGATAATTTCCAGAAACTGCTCTCTGGTTGTCTTGTTTGTAAGCATTGAAAAAATCTTTGATGAGAGCTTTGTATCTCCAATCAGATTCGCTCCTGTCAGTATGTTATCTTTGAAGGTAAAGAATCTGTAGTTGCTGCCATCCTGCTCTTCTATATGATCATCTCTGTCATATATGTCGCCTGCAGAATAAACTCCCGTATTCAGGGCTTTGAGGATTACAGCAGGCGGATTCATGCTGAATCTGGCTTCTTTTCCGAGTATGTCAAGCGCCGCAATCTTTCCAGTCTGCATAGCCAGAGGCCATATTCCAAGACAGATTCCGTTTACCTGTGCACAGTCACCTACGGCATATATGTCTTCATCAGAGGTCCTCATGTTTTCATTAACAACTATTCCTCTGTCGGTTTCAATGCCTGCGCCTGTCGCAAGCCCTGTCTCAGGTCTCACTCCCACAGAAAACATCAGCATGTCCGTAGGAATCTCTTCTCCCGACTCAAGTATTATCTTCTCTACTTTTTCATTACCTATTATACACTTTGTGCTTTTTTGCGTAAACACATTTATTCCTTCGCTGCTCAGTTCATCCTGTACTATCTGGCTCGCTTTTTCGCTGAGCTGTCTGGCCATGAGCCTGTCTCCGAATTCAAGCACATTTACATTTTTTCCGGTTTTTTTAAGAGTCCACGCAGCCTCTATTCCAAGAAGCCCTCCTCCGATTATGGTAACCGTGCTTTTGTCTGCCATATAGCCGTTTATTTTTTCCATGTCCTCATAAAACTTGAGATTGAATACCCCAGTAATATCTGAGCCTTCAACCGGCGGCACGAAATTCCTGCTGCCTACCGCAATTACGAGTTTATCATAATCTATGCTTTCTCCTGAGCTGAATTCAACCTTTTTTGCATCCCTGTCTATCCTGACAGCCTCTTTTCCCTGAAGGAGCTCAATGTTATTGTCTTTATAATAATTTTCTGGCTTTAGATAAAAACGGCTGTCGATTTTGCCTTCACCCAGCATATGTGAAAGCTGAGGCCTGTAATATGGCAGTATCTCTTCCTTTCCTGCCACAGTAATCTGAATATCTGAATCATTCTTTCTTAAAGTATCCGCACATGAGATTGCACCTGCGCTGCTTCCTAATATCAAAATCTTCATATCTGGCCCTCCTTTTTATTTTAAATGATAACACAATGACAGCCACTCATCAAGAGAAGTTAGGCAATAAAAAAAAGAGGATGTGAATAAAAATATATTCTCATCCTCATGATAAACTGCTAAAAATCAGCAACGAGTGTCCTTCAGTCTTTCAGAGAGTCCTTCATCTTCTTAAAGAAAGATTTTTCCTTTTTTCCCGAATTCTCCTCTTTCTTGCTCTCGGTTTTTACTTCAGGCTTTTTTTCAGATTTGCCGTCTGCTGCCTCCGGGCTCTTTTTCTCACCGATAGCTTCCGCAAATTCTTCAAGTATCTGCCTCTGTCTCTGAGTAAGGTTTTTAGGAGTCTCGACTGTAACTCTTACCATCTGGTCTCCACGTTTGTCAGGATTGCTTATATAAGGGATACCCTTATTCTTTATCCTGAATATCGTTCCGGTCTGAGTTCCTTCTGAAACCTTGTACTTCACCTTTCCATCAAGCGTAGGCACTTCAATCTCAGCTCCCAGCGCTGCCTGAGTAAATGAAATCGGTATCTCCAGCCATACGTTGTTTCCATCTCTTTCAAAAAGCTTGTGGGGAAGAACGTTTATAGTAAGGTATACATCTCCTCGAGGGCCTCCCTTGCTTCCCGGCTGACCTTCGCCTGCTATTCTCAGAGTAGATCCGTCGTCTATGCCGGCCGGTATCTTGACAGCTTTCTTGACCTTTACGGTTTCAGTCTTTCTTCCTCTGCACTTTGTACACTTTTCATCGATGACTTCACCAGTTCCGTTACAGTTTCCGCACACACTGGAGCTCATCATAGTACCAAACGGAGTTCTCACCTGTTTTTGAACCTGTCCGCTTCCGTGGCATACAGGACATGTCTTTGCAGATGTACCCTGCTTTGCACCTGATCCATGACACTCAGAGCATTCCTCTTCTCTTGTAATGTTTATTTCTTTTTCTACGCCAAATGCTGCCTCTTCAAAAGTGATATTCATCCTGTAGCGTATATCTTCTCCCTTTTGAGGTCCATTCCTTCTCTGTCTGCTCCCCGTGGCGCCGAATCCACCTCCAAATATACCTTCAAAGATATCCTCGAAACCTCCGAAGCCTCCAAATCCTCCCCCAAAGCCGCCTGCTCCTGCTCCAGGTCCGCCCTGTTCAAATGCTGCATGCCCAAACCTGTCATAGGCTGCTCTCTTCTGAGGATCGGAAATGTGCTCATATGCTTCATTTACTTCCTTGAATTTCGCTTCTGCCTCTTTGTTATCAGGATTTCGGTCCGGATGGAATTCCATAGCTTTTTTCCTGAAAGCCTTCTTTATCTCTTTCTCATCTGCATCTTTTGAAACACCGAGAACTTCGTAATAATCTTTTTTTGCCACCGTATCACCTCTTCAAGGCAAAAGCCTGCGGAGATATCCGCAAGCCTGCCGTCATATTCTTATTATTCTTCCACAATCTCCGCATCAACCACATTATCCTGCTTAGGCTCTTCTGCCCCAGGCTCTGCGCCTTCTGCTCCCTGAGCTGCCTGAGCCTGCTCATACATTTTCTGAGAAATAACATGGAATTTATTCATTACTTCATCAATTGCTTTTCTTATTTCATCACCAGACGCGTTTTCGTTAGCGATTACAGCTTTAAGATCGCTTACTGCTGAATTCACAGCATCCTTTTCTTCCTGTGAAGCTTTGTCTCCAACCTCTTCGAGAGTCTTCTCTGTCTGATAGATTGTTGATTCTGCCTGGTTAAGAGCTTCCATTCTGTCTTTCTTCTTTCTGTCTTCTTCAGCATGAAGCTCAGCTTCCTTGACCTTCTTGTTTATTTCCTCTTCAGAAAGATTTGTAGATGAAGTGATAGTTATTGACTGCTCCTTGCCTGTTCCAAGGTCTTTTGCCATAACGTGAACTATACCGTTGGCATCTATATCAAACGTAACTTCGATCTGTGGAATTCCTCTTGGCGCCGCTGGAATGTTTGTAAGCTGGAATCTTCCAAGAGTCACGTTGTCAGCTGCCATTGATCTTTCTCCCTGAAGTACATGGATGTCAACCGCTGTCTGGTTGTCAGCTGCCGTAGAGAATACCTGAGATTTCTTGGTTGGTATTGTAGTATTTCTGTTGATTATCGGTGTAGATACTCCACCAAGTGTCTCGATTCCAAGTGAAAGTGGCGTAACATCAAGAAGCAGAAGATCTTTTACTTCACCAGTCAGAACTCCGGCCTGGATAGCTGCTCCCAGAGCAACACACTCATCAGGGTTGATTCCCTTGTGCGGATCTTTTCCTGTGAAGTTCTTTACAGCTTCCTGTACTGCAGGTATTCTTGTTGATCCACCAACAAGGATTACCTTATCTATTTCGCTTGTTGAAAGCTTTGCATCTGCAAGAGCCTTTTTAGTCGGCTCCATTGTAGCATCAACAAGTCTTCTTGTAAGCTCATCAAATTTTGCTCTTGTGAGATCCATGTTAAGGTGTTTTGGACCTTCAGCAGTAGCAGTGATGAACGGAAGGTTGATATTTGTTGAAAGTGTTGAAGAAAGCTCTTTTTTAGCTTTTTCAGCAGCATCTTTAAGTCTCTGAAGGCTCATCTTGTCAGCCTTAAGGTCAACACCCTCCTGCTTTTTGAATTCAGAAGCCATATAATCTACAAGTATATCGTCGAAGTCGTCTCCGCCAAGTCTGTTGTTTCCGCTTGTTGAAAGTACTTCGAATGCTCCGTCTCCAAGCTCGAGGATAGATACGTCAAATGTACCGCCACCAAGGTCAAAAACAAGTATTTTTTCTTCTTTGCCATCTTTGTCGAATCCATATGCTATAGAAGCAGCCGTAGGCTCGTTTATTATTCTCTTAACGTCAAGTCCTGCGATTCTTCCGGCGTCCTTTGTTGCCTGTCTCTGAGCATCAGTGAAGTATGCCGGTACAGTTATAACTGCATCTGTAACCTTCTCTCCAAGATAGCTCTCAGCGTCAGCCTTAAGCTTCTGAAGGATTATTGCAGAAATATCCTGAGGAGTGTATTTTTTTCCGTCTATCTCAACATGGTGATCAGTTCCCATCTCTCTTTTTATAGAGCTTATTGTCCTGTCAGGGTTTGTAACTGACTGTCTCTTTGCCGGCTCTCCTACTATTCTCTCGCCATCCTTTGAAAACGCAACTACCGAAGGTGTAGTCCTGAATCCTTCTCTATTTGATATTACGACTGGCTCTCCACCTTCTAATACAGCAACACATGAGTTGGTTGTTCCAAGGTCAATTCCTATTACTTTTCCCATTTTTTGTTCCTCCTGAATTTTTTATTCATTAAATAAAATTTGTTTTATTCAAATTTCCATATCTCTACAGAAATATTTAGCGATTTATCTCGATACCTTTACCATTGCAGGTCTTATGACCTTTTCCTTGAGCTTGTATCCCTTCTGGAATACCTCTAGTATCTGATCCGGAGTTTCTCCTTCATCCTGCATTACAGCGTGGTGCATATTCGGATCGAATGTGCCGTCTGTAGGTATTTCCTCTACGCAGTTTCTTGCAAGTACATCCTCTACCTGCTTCTTTATCATCTCAACGCCCTTGTATACGGATGATTCTCTGTCCTCAGAGCTTGAAAGCGCTCTGTCGAAATTGTCCATTATCGCCAGCAGCTCAACGATTATCTTTTCGTTTGCAAAAGCCGATATGTCTTCTTTCTCTTTTTCAGTCCTTCTCTTGAAGTTCATGAAATCCGCCTGAGTCCTCTGAGCCGTAGCCTTGAGCTCCTCAATCTGCTTTTTCGCCTCTTCAAGCTCAGCCGATGATTTATCCTTCTTTGCTTTTGACTTTGCAAAATTCAGTATTTTTTCACCCATGTCTGATTCTTTTCCTGAGGGTGCCGAAGTTTCTTCAGCAACATTTTCAGCATTTTCTTCCTGAGCGGCAGACTTTGCTTCCTGTCTCAGATCCTCTTCAACCGTGTTTTTGTCCTTCTTGTCCATTTCCCTTCCCTTTCTACGAGTCATTTATTATCGAATTTATCTTTGACTGAATATAGCTTATGACCGAGTAAGCCTTGTCATAGTCCATCCTTTTTGGAGCTATCAGTCCTATCTTTCCTATCACAGATCCTTTGTAGTGGAAATTCGCAGTAATAATTGCACAGTCCTTGACTACAGATCCCATGTCTTCGTTTCCTAAAATTATATTTATGTCATCTTTCTTTATGCCCTCATTATCCAGTATTCGCTTTACCTCATCCTTGCTGCTGAGAAAATCCATGAACGACTTTGCTCTTTCAATATCATGAAACTCAGGATAGTCGAGCATGTTTGTAGCTCCGTCAAGCGCCAGCTCGACATTATTCTCAGTTATGAAGGCGCTGCTGAGGTTCATAGCGATATCATCAAATACCGCCGAATATACATCCAGCTTCCTTCTTATGAAGTCAAGAAGATCAATGTCAACTCCGGCAACATTCTTTCCTACAAGGTTGTCGTTTATCATCGAGCCTATGAGCTTTACCGTGTCGTCCCCAACCTCTGTGCTGAGATTTGCCGTACAGCTTTTTACCTCTCCATTGTCAAGAACCGTAACTATGACTACCTGTCTTTCATTTATCTTCACAAGCGAGACATGCTTTATATATATCGCCTCTGTATTTCTTTTTGAGACTGCAAATGCAGTGTAATTAGTTACCTTGGTAAGCATGTTAAGCGACTGCTCTATCAGAGAATTTATCTGAGTTATATTGTCAAAGAAATTCATGTCCTCAAGAATCTTCATGTTGCTTTCTCTCTTCTCAAAGGACTGATCCTCAAACAGAAGGTTCTGTACATAAAGTTCATATGCCTCAGGCGAAGGAATCCTCCCTGCAGAAGTATGCGGCTGCATAAGCAGGCCCAGCTCTTCGAGGTCAGACATCTCGTTTCTTATGGTTGCGGCGCTGACTCCAAGGTCCTTGTTCTTTGATATGGTTCTTGAACCAACTGGCTCAGCTGTGTCTATATATTCCTTTATTATGAATTTCAGTATTCTTTTTTTTCTGTCACTGAGATTGATTAATGAAGCCATTTTGTCACCTCACTCTATCTTTGTTAGCACTCTATCACCACGAGTGCTAACTCTATACATATAATATAACTATTTGCCTGCTGTGTCAATAATATTTTAAATTTTTGCAACAAAAAAACTTCTTAACATATCTTGGTATGTAAGAAGCCTGATATTGATCAACTGGAGCGGGTGAAGGGGATCGAACCCTCGCAACCGGCTTGGAAGGCCGGGGCTCTACCACTGAGCTACACCCGCAGGTTAGTTAGGTTATGTACTGGAGCGGGTGAAGGGGATCGAACCCTCGCAACCGGCTTGGAAGGCCGGGGCTCTACCACTGAGCTACACCCGCAGGTTGATTATTGTTTCATGCCAGTAATTTTATGGTGGTGGAGAGTGGATTCGAACCACTGAAAGCGTTGCTAACAGATTTACAGTCTGCCCCCTTTGGCCACTCGGGAACTCCACCATGCATGATTGTAATTTGGTGGGACCAACAGGGCTCGAACCTGTGACCCCCTGCTTGTAAGGCAGGTGCTCTCCCAGCTGAGCTATGATCCCGTACAAACAATCAAGTAATTATTAAAGTAAGGTATGTCCTTACCACGTTTATTATAATACCAAACTAACCGTCAGTTGTCAACAAAAAATTTCATATTTCTATTTTTAAAATATAGCGACTGAGTTTTTCGGGTCAAAAGGCTTGAGGCTTACCTTGACGCTTTCTTCTCTTGAGGTAGGTACGTTCTTGCCTACAAAATCAGCTCTTACAGGAAGCTCTCTGTGCCCTCTGTCTATCAGAACTGCAAGCTGTATGGATTTTGGCCTTCCTATCTCCATTAGCGCATTCAGTGCAGATCTCACAGTTCTGCCTGTATAGAGCACATCGTCTACGAGTATTACCACCTTGTCGTCAATTCCGAAAGAAAGATTGTTTCCTTCGCTTACTGTGTTTATCTTCTTCTGTTCAAGGTCGTCCCTGTAGTTTGTGACATCAAGCTCACCCGTGCTGAGCTGTGTGCCTTCAATCTCGTTTATCTTTCCTGATATCATCTGAGCGAGCGCTATCCCTCTTGTCTTTACGCCTACGACAACAATATTCTCTGTTCCCTTGTTCTTTTCGATAATTTCATGGCTGATTCTGGTGACTGCCCTGAATATATCTTTTTCGTCCATTATTAATGCCTTCATTATGAATCTCCTTTACCAGCTATATTTCTGTCAGTTTTGACAGTATATCAGAAAAATACTTCGGAAGCTCTGAGTTGAATTCTACATATTCACCACTTGAAGGATGAATGAATCCGAGCCTTCCTGCATGAAGCACCGGCCCCTGAGTCTTAAACCGGAAGCTTCCTCCATAATAGAGATCATCTCCAAGAAGAGGGTACCCCTTGTAAAGCGAATGTACTCTTATCTGATGCGTCCTTCCGGTTTCAAGTGTAGCCTTCAGAAGGCTGTGCCCGTTATATCTCTTTTCGACCTTAAAATGAGTTACTGCGCGCCTTCCACCCTCGACAACCGCCATCTTGAGCCTGTCCTTAGGATTTCTTCCTATAGGCGCATCCACCGTATAAGAGTCCTCCTTTGGGTTTCCAAGCACTATCATGCTGTACTCCCTTGTTATGCTATGATCCTTGAACTGAGCTGAAAGCGAATTGTGCGCTCTGTCATTTTTTGCTACTACAAGTATCCCCGTAGTGTTCTTGTCAATTCGATGGACTATTCCCGGTCTTCTGATTCCGTTTATGGTAGACAGATTATCCCGGCAGTGAAAAAGGAGCGCATTCACAAGAGTCCCTGTATAGTTTCCGGGAGCAGGATGCACTACCATATCCTTTCCCTTGTTTATGACTATGACATCCTCGTCCTCATAAATTATATCAAGAGGTATATCCTCAGCTATAATGTCAAGCTCAACAGGCTCCGAAAGCTCCATGACCACAACATCATCCTCCTGAACCAGATAGCTCGGCTTTCTGACTTTGTCATTTACCTTTACATTTCCGTCCTTTATGTTCTTCTGTATAAAAGACCTGCTGCTCGTGCTGACTTCGGATGCAAGATACTGATCCAGCCTCGCGCCGGAGTCTTCTTCATTTACATAAAATATGCTTTTTTCCACAGATTCTCCTTAATCGTTCTTAGTTTCAGATGAGTTCATCTTCTGCATCTCAATATGCTCCTGATTTACATCAACGAGAACTTTTTCAAAATTCCATTCAAGATTGTTAGCAGTCACGGTAGCAAAAACAGGTCTTCTTATTCCGGTCTTTCTGAGTTCCTCTATGAATGTGAATATTCCCTCTCTGTCAAATCCTGCAAACATGCAGAGCTCAAGATTGCGAACTGGCTCCTCTGTAAAATGCGGGTGAGCTTCCTTTTCGAGTATATCGATAACTTTTTCTGAGAGTTCCTGATTTTTTACAACATGAAGCTCATCACTCAGCTCCGAGGCAATACCTGAAATAGTGATTATTCTCTGCTGATCAATCCCATAAAGCAAAATCTTCTTCATATATCTTCTCCTTTTCACGTACAAGAAGAATGCCCGGTAAAAGGCATTCTCCGTAATCTACTGTTTATCCTTCAGGTCACAGTCCGCAGAGCATGATCCACTGCGTTTCCTGATCTCGCATTTGTCTCTGGAAGGGCAGGCATAGCAGCCGTCGCTCACTTCTCTCTTGACCGATCTGACAAGGATATAAATCCCTGAAGCGACAATAATAAATCCGATAATATATGATAACATATTTTCTCCTTTAGCCCAATAGCAGGCTTGCAATCTGATAAAACGCCATTGACACGAACCAGGCTATACCAAACTGATATAAAACTGAAAAAACAGTCCATTTGATTGAATTGGTCTCTCTTCTTATTACTCCTATAACCGATACGCAAGGAGTATAAAGAAGGACAAATATCATGAAAGCATATGCTGAAATCGGAGTGAATGTCGACGACAGAGCCGCTGCAAACTCGCCTGCAGTCTCACCTATTCCATATATTATTGCCATGTTCGCTATTACGACTTCTTTTGCAAGAACTCCCGTAAGAAGCGAGAGTGAAGCCTGATAGCTTCCAAATCCAAGAGGTGCGAATAAAGGAGCAATCATTTTTCCTATCGAAGCACCTATGCTGCTGTTTATCTCGGACGGACCTGAGAAATTGTAATTAAGCATGAACCAGAGGACCACAGAAGCCCCGAATATAAGGGTTCCGGCCTTGATAATGAAGCCCTTTACCCTGTCCCATATGTGAAGGAACAGATTCTTTGGTGAAGGAAATCTGTACTGCGGAAGCTCCATTATGAAAGGAGTCTCGTCAGCCTTGAAAAGCGTCTTCTTGAAAACGAGTCCAACCGCAATTGCCACTAATATACCCAGAGCATAAAGCGAGAAAACAATATATTTCTCTCTTCCCGGGAAAAACGCCGCTGCAAAAAGCGTATATACAGGCAGCCTCGCCGAGCATGAAACAAAAGGATTTATAAGGATAGATGTCAGCCTGTCCTTTTCATTTTCAAGCGTCCTGGTACTCATTATCGCAGGAACGTTGCAGCCAATCCCCAGCACGAGCGGTATGAACGCCTTTCCGCTGAGTCCTATGTTTCTCATTGCCCTGTCCATTATGAATGCGACCCTTGCCATGTAACCTGTGTCTTCCATCAGTGATATCATGAGGAACAGACATGCCACGTTAGGAATGAATACAAGCACTCCTCCGACTCCCGAAAGTATCCCATCTATTACAAGTGCTATAAGCCAGCTCTGAGCTCCTATGGCTAACAGCACCGACTCAAGAAACGGAGCTATGGTACCTGCAATCAGCCCGTCGATGAACTCGTTCATAGGATTTCCCACAAGGTCAAAGGTAACAAAGAAGGTAAAGAACATCATGAGCGCGAATATAGGTATAGCCAGATATTTGTTTGTCACCACCTGATCTATCCTGTCGCTCACTGTATATTTCTCATCTTCAGGTTTTTTGAGTATGTCTGTCGAGATGCTCTCGATGAATTCATATGTGAGGTCTGTCTTTTTTTCTTCCCTCATGTCCTCTGAAGCTACGGTGTCTTCAATCTCAGAAATCCTGTCAAAGAACTCCTCGAGAACCGGAGTGTCACGCGTTATGCCGGCTTCTGACCTTATTGCATCTACAAGCTCCTCTACTCCCTCATTTCTGGAGGCCACAATAGGAATAACCCTGAGTCCGAGCTTTTTTTCAAGCTCTCTTATGTTGATCTCGTGTCCCATTTTCTGCGCCACATCAATCATGTTGAGCGCAATGATCATAGGCTTTCTGAGACTGAGAAGCTGAAGCGTAAGAAACAGGTTTCTCTCAAGATTTGCTGCATCAACAATGTTCACTACTACGTCAGGATTTTCTTCAATTATATAATTCTTGGAAACTATCTCCTCCATTGAATATGGAGAAAGCGAATATATTCCCGGAAGGTCAACTATCTTTATCTTTTCTCCATTTGAAACAAAATACCCTTCCTTCTTCTCAACAGTTACCCCAGGCCAGTTTCCAACATACTGCCTCGAGCCTGTGAGAGAGTTGAACAGCGTAGTCTTTCCACAGTTCGGGTTTCCTGCAAGTGCAATTGTAAAATTCTCATGTGACATATATATTCTCCAATTTAATTAAATTTATTGTCTAAAAAAGGCAGGATGATGCATCCTGCCATTACAAATCTCATTTTATGCGAATGTTTGTAGCATCAGATCTTCTTATCGCTATATGGGAATTTTTCACCTTGATGTCTATAGGATCTCCCAGAGGAGCCACCCTTTCTATCTTTACAGTGCTTCCCTTTGTTAGCCCCATATCTACAATTCTTCTCTTTAATATTCCAGTTATATCTATAGATTCAATTACAGCCGTTTCACCAATGCCTAAATCGCTCAGATTTCTCATAATACCTCCATGAAAACATATATTTAAAATTCAAAATCAGATCAGGCGACTATCACTCCGTGCGCCGTAGAAAGATTGATCACAAGCTTGGAGTTTAAAACCTTTATCAGCATGGAACCATTTCTGGACCCCTGAATCACTTTTATCCTGGTGCCTTTTACAAGCCCCAGCTCATTAAGTCTTCTTGTTACTGAAGAATTTCCTCTGAAATCCATAACTGTCACTTCATTATTTGTAGCAGCCATACTTAAGGGCATATATAACACCTCTCTTCAATGATTCTGATATCTAATTGATAATCTATATCAATTATACTGCAGTCGTATCATAAAGTCAAGAATCAAGTGCATAAAAGGAATAAATTATAGTTTTTCACTTGTATATAATCACAATATGGCCTAAAATATATTCATACTTTAATAATTCGTGAATAATTCGAGGTGCGAAATGAGCAAAAAACACGGTGCAAACTTATTTGAGCTTTCAAAGCAGTACAATTTCGATATCAACAACATACTGGACTTCAGTTCCAACATAAATCCTTTCGGCGCAAGCAGAAAGGCGCTTGATTATGTATCTGAGAATATAGATATGGTGTCCATATATCCAGATCCAGAATACATCAGCCTTAAAAATGCAATATCAGGCTACAGCGAATGCAAGGCAGAAAACATAATCCTGAGCAATGGCGCGACATCTCTGATATCAAACTATATTAAATATGTATCCCCTTCAAAATCACTGCTTATACAGCCGGCGTATTCGGAATACGAAAGCGAGCTTGAAGCTCAGGGATCCGAAATCTGCAGATTCTATCTCGATAAGGATAGCGATTTTGTGATTGATGCAAAAAAAATGACAGATTTCATAAATGAAAATCAGATCGATCTTGTCATATTGTGTAATCCTAACAACCCGACAGGAACAATTGTATCCAGATCAGACATGCACGATATCATTACTGGCACCAGAGCAAAATTCCTGGTTGACGAGACCTATATAGAGTTTTCCGAAAAGGACATATTCACCTCATCCCCTCTTACGACCGAAAATCCAAATCTGTTTGTAATAAGAGGCACAAGCAAGTTCTTTGGTACCCCTGGAATAAGGCTCGGCTATGCCATAACATCAGATTCAGGGGCAAAAGACTTCATAAACTCAAAGTTCAACCTCTGGGACATAAATATAATAGCTTCTGCAATGGGAGAGATAATGTTCACAGATACGGAATATATAAATGATACATTCAAAAAAATATCAGAAGAGATGAAATACCTTAAATCAGAGCTCTCAAGGCTCAGAAACCTCAAGGTATATCCAAGCAGCGGAAATTTCATATTATGCGAGATTCTGCGCAGCGACCTTGACGCATCCGATGTTTATGGCGAACTTATAAAAAAAGGGATTGCGATTAGAAACTGCAGCAGCTTCAACGGTCTGAGCGAAAAATTCTTCAGAATATGCACGCTGAGACATTCTGAAAACGAGCTCCTGGTATCTGAACTGGAAAAAATATTCAATAAAAATGAATAATGCATATGCATTATTCATTTTTATAAATCAGTTTGTTTTGTTATGGGGTCCGCTGTCACGAGGAGGGGTTTGATATCCAAATTGTACGATCTTGCCTTTGCCCTTGCTACTGTCAAAAACCTCAGCAGCCTTGATCTTCCTTATCTCATTGCCAATCATGTTTCCTATGAATACAAACATAGCCAGTCCAACAACGAGATCTTCGATCAATGCGAAGCCCGGTACCAGATCAGGCAGAATGTCCAGAGGCAGTATAATATATATCGCAGTCACCAGCATAAGTGTCAATATAAGCAGTTTCTTGAAAAAAGATACCCTTCCGGATTTCAAAACCACAGAAGCATCTCTGACATATCTTAAATCACCAAATATGTCAGTAAAATCAGTGATCTTGAAATTCTTGAATTTCATATCAATATTTTTTCTCATAATAAACACCTACTTTTTATAATATTTATAAAGCCAGTTAAGGAGCTGTTATGAACTATAAGCAAATAAAAGAATACTTTGAAAACTATCAACGCTATATATTGTCATCAAACGATTATACGATATCATCAGTTCTTATCCCGCTTGTTGAAATAGATGATGAGCTTCATATAGTGTTTCAGGTGAGATCATCAACACTGAACACCCAGCCAAACGAGGTATCATTCCCAGGCGGAAAAATGGAAATCGGAGAAACTCCTCTGGATACAGTGATAAGAGAAACCTTTGAAGAATTCGGCCTCGAAAAGGATAAGATAGATATAACAACAGAGCTCGACCTTTTCGTGAGCCCATTCGGTGTTATAATCCACAGTTTTCTTGGCAAGATATCCAGTATTGATGATATAAAATTCAATACTGACGAGGTAGAATCTATATTTACGGTCCCATTATCGTTCTTAGTTAATTATACCCCAGAAGAGCACGTCAACTCACTAATTCCAAATTTTGATAAAAACTTTCCTTTCGACCTTATACCTGACGGGAAGAAATACAAGTTCAGGAATGCAAAATACAAGACATATTTCTACAGATACAAAAACAAGGTAATCTGGGGAATGACCGCCATGATACTCGAAAACTTTATAAACAAACTTAGACAGTTGTAATTATTGAATAATTGGAGTATAATAATATGTCGAGATTTGACTATAATTGAAAGGAATTAATATAAATGAAATTAGGAATAGTAGGATTACCAAACGTAGGAAAAAGCACGCTTTTCAATGCAATCACCCAGGCTGGAGCAGAATCAGCCAACTACCCTTTCTGCACTATAGAACCAAATGTAGGTGTAGTTTCAGTGCCAGACGAGAGACTTGAGCAGCTGGCAAAAATTTATGACTCCAAGAAAATCGTTCCCACATATATCGAGTTTTATGACATTGCAGGACTGGTAAGAGGCGCAAGCAAGGGAGAAGGTCTTGGAAACAAATTCCTCTCGCACATAAGAGAAGTTGAATCCATAGTCCACGTGGTAAGATGCTTCGAAGACGAAAACATAACTCACGTGGATGGAGGCGTTGATCCACTAAGAGACATAGAGACAATCAACCTTGAGCTCATATTCTCTGATATCGACCTCATAGAGAGAAGACTTCAGAAAACTACAAAGCTTGCCAAAACTGACAAATCTCCTGCGTTTGAAGTAGAAGTACTTCAAAAAGTCCTTAGTGTCCTTGAAGACGGAAGATCTGCAAGAACAGAAGATTTCACAAAAGACGAGGATGAATTCGTTAAGAGCCTAAGCCTTCTTAGCTACAAACCAATAATATATGTAGCCAACGTTGCTGAAAGCGATGTTGCAAATGACGGAGAAGGCAATAAATTCGTAGAAACAGTAAGAGAGTTCGCAAAAACCGAGAACTCAAGCGTCATAGTAGTATGCGCACAGATAGAGGCAGAGATTTCACAGCTTGAAGACGAAGAAAAATCTATGTTCCTTGAAGAGCTTGGACTTAGCGAGTCAGGACTTGACAAGCTTGTCAAGGAAAGCTACTCGCTGCTCGGACTTATTTCCTTCCTTACAGCAGGACCTCAGGAAACAAGAGCATGGACAATAATAAAAGGCACAAAAGCACCTCAGGCTGCAGGAAAGATCCACTCTGACATAGAGAGAGGATTCATAAGAGCTGAGACTATATCATTTGATGAAATAATGGCACACGGCGGAAACCTTGCGAGTGCAAGAGAAAAAGGCCTAGTAAGACTTGAAGGTAAGGATTATGTAATGAAGGACGGCGATGTCGTGCTGTTCAGATTCAATGTGTAGGATTTAGCATACACCTTGAAAATACAAAAAACATTGATAAGTCAGCAATTACAACTACATTGAAATTGTTTGAAAAACAGTGAAAAATACTAAGTTTCCGCAAACTACTGCACACCTGATGCACATTTACTGCACACATATAAATATAAATAGAAGGCTCAGGAGGATATCCTGGGCTTGTTTATTTTTATATATTATTTTTTGCTAATTTAAAAATTATTAGCTTATCTTATTTATATATTCATCAAGCTTATCTATCTTACATTTTCTCTTGATTGTGTTTTTTATATCTTAAAAGGATTATTTTTCTCAAAAAACCAAATCCGAAAAATGCCTTTTTTAAGCCACTTTTGTAAAGAAAAAAGGGAATAAGTACCCTAAATCGATATAAAAATCAAGAAAATGTAAGAAAAACTCGATTTACTGCATTAACGCAAAAATGACCCAGGATACAATCCTGGGCCTGCTTTTTTATATGCCAATACTCGTTTTGGCTTCAATATTTGATTCAATATACTCCTTCATATGCTCGACAGTATCGTTGATCATCTTCTCAATGTCACTCTTACTGAATAAAATAGTAATGATAATCGGAAGCCTGCTGTACACATAAGAGAATTTTACAGCACCGGTTCCTGAGCCCCAAGCTTTCTCCGCCTGTATTACTAAGACAAGCAATATTTCTTTGACTTGTTTTTTATACCCTTTTTTCCACATCGCTATTAATACTATAATCAAAGCTATTACTATCACTGTATTCACTATCAGATTCATTGCTTACTCCTTCCAAATCATAAGGTGTTCCGTTCTCATCAACTTTATACTTATTTCTACTGTTCTTTTCTCCAAAAGATTTTATAAAATATGCCAATAGCCCCAATATCAAAGTTGATACTATCGCAATGGCCAAATTCTCAACAGGGTCCTTTCCCAGGGACGCAAGAATATAGGACCATGTCACCCAGGCCATCGATGCGCAGATAAGTACGAGCATTAATTTCTGACTATATGATAGAGATTTTTTCACTTCTACCCCCTTGCTGCAGCGGCAATGCCTTACACCGATTGTACAGTTCAGTGCCGGTCCCATTGCCGCCTAACCCATGATAGCTGCTGTACAGATATTCAAGATTGTCCAGATCAGGAACAGTTATGAATCCCTGGTGAATATAATATTGGCAGGCCTGATATAATCTATCGTGAAGAAGGGCTAATACTCCTTCGTGTAAACAGTTATGTTTATCTTGCTCTACCTTGACTTTTGACACGATGTTCTTACTTGTAACAGTTATGAATGATACTATAAGCCCAAACCCTACCTGTATCCAATATTTTGTTACGAATTCTCCCATATACACCTTCCCTTATCCGTAAACTCTACTCAATATAGCTCTTCCATATTTGTATCTCAACACAAACTCTTCCGTATCAGGAGTGATAGGTCTCTTGTCAATAAAAGCCTGCATTAGCGCATCAGCATGCTTGTAGGATTTAATATAGTTGATGGTATTATCATCGAATTTAAATGCTGCTTTGACTTGATCAGATAATGTATTTCCAGCTTCTAATTTCATTTTGAATTCTTTCCAAAGCTTCCAGTTGTTCTTTGACATACTTCCCGGACACTGTTTCAGGCATGCATCATAGTGTCTTATAACTCTTTCATTTGAAATATTAAGCTCTTTCTGTAGATATTTAACGAGCTCTACAGTGTTTTCTATAGCTTTTGAATATACACTGTCTGGATTTATGCAGATCTCTATCCCAATACTGTTTGAGTTGGTACAGTCCTTCACAGGTGGATTTCCATATCTTTTTCCTGCATGCCAGGAGTATTCATTTCTGTAATCTGTAAACTGCCCTACCTTCTTGTCATCTACAAAGAAGTCTGCTGATGCATTCCGATTGCCTCCATTAAAGTAATTGTAATGACTGTCCACGCCTGCACCTTTGCCTGTATTTCCTGTATCGTGGATAACGATATACTTGATCTTACGACCTCTGGCCGGAGTCTTATTGTATTTAATTATCATTTTTTGTATGTTCACGTTAGCTCCTTTCTTTGCATAAAAAAACACCGTAATCATTGTAATTTACAGTGTTCAAAATATATTTCATTTTTATAATCAAATACATAGCATGATGTTGGTTGTTTTTTAGTAGGAAATAAATACAATATGGGCATTAAATTTTTCTATCGAACCTCTCATATGATTTATTCTCAAACTGCCATCAATCTCTAATGTTAAAACTATTTCTGAATTTCCATCGCTATAGCCACTAAAATCGATGTTGTTTTTAGGTCGATGTTGTACAGGTAATCCTAAAATTACAGTATTGTCGCTTTTGACTCCTCCGCTAAAATTATTTAGTTTTATGTCTATTACCTTATATTTCCCGTAGTCTATTGCAAAAACATTTGCGTCACCAGTCCAACCATTGATAATTGATGGCGAATAATCAACCGCCTCGCTTGTGATAATTTCTTTATGATTTAGCAAAAGTAAAGCATTATTCTTATCTGTTTCAATATTTATAACCGGCTCATCTTTCAATTTTACTATTCTAACGTTAACATCATCATTAGGAGAGTTATTTAGAATTATTTTTCCGACTATTTCAGGATTGTATTTATCTAGTTTAAGATTATTATCATCTAATAATCTATTTATTCCTTTGTCTATACCTGTTTGAATAATAGATTTTGATATAAAATATAAAGCTAATCCAGTTATTGTAATTACACCTATTATTATGGTCCAGTTTAAAGCAATGTTGAATTGAACCATACCATCAACTAAATCGATTTTGTCATTTAATGCTTCCAATTTATTTGTCAATTCTGATATTTGTTCTGCTGTATTCATATTAGCGCCTCCTTTTATAAGATATATTACTATATCTTATAAAAAAAGACAATCTAATTAAATATATCATTACCATTATTAATGTACTTAATTGTATAAAAAGTAAAAATTATCCAAAATAGTATATGATATACAAAACAAAAAAATGGCAAAAATCTTACGTAACGATAACCAGAGCATAATAAAACAAAAAACAAGATAACTACTAGCAAAGACAATAAAATATATCCACCTATCAGCACGTCCGGGTGTGTTTTAAATTTAATACATTTCAATTAATTCACCTCTCTCAATGATATAGCCTCACGATAAGTTAGTTCGTATAATTACTATTTTGCAATTAAAAGTTGAGTTAATTCTTCGTATTCAGTAGAGGTTATTCTATTACCTGCAAAGAACACATCAAGTTTCATCTGCATATCTTCTTTAGTTTTGTAGTTTCCTCTTTCAATCACTGTTTTACATAATGTATATGTTGTCATCTTATATTCCTCCTATCATTTCTAACATAGTGACTCGATAGTCCATCTCTAAATTAAAATCTTCAACGGTTGGCTGTGGTGGAAGTGGATTCAAATATTCTCGATACACTTCTTCTGATGTTTTATTCAACACAAAATCTGTATACTCATAATCTATGACTTCACCGTCTTCATTTTTTATTGCTAAGCACTCTGCATAGGAATAGTTTGGTGTAAAAATCCCTTCAGGTTTCTGTATGTTCAATTTGTCTACTTCTGATTTTTTCACGTATTACACCTCCCAAGACGCTTCTATAAAGATATATGGTTTTGAATTTATCAGTCTAATCTGTGCATTTCCGTCAGGGTAAATAGCTATAAAATGATTGACTGGGTTTTCTGTTTGAGTTGCATAAACACGTACTGTTATGAATGTTTCTACAGTTGGTCTAAATCCTATTGGAAAATTGCAAACAACTGTGTCAACTGTAGTGACTCCTGAATTTACAATAAATCGAGCAAACACTCTGTTTCCAATTTTTTGTAATGTATTTCCATATCCTAAAGCCCATCCATTCCGCATATCTGAAGCTTGCATAGTGTATTTTTCAGTTGTTGCAATTTCTTTCCAAGCGGTCCAAGCCGAAGTCTGATATTTAGTTCTTGTAAAATATCTACCACTTAATGCTTTTAGTGTTTGATGGATAAAATTATTGTCATATATGGTAACATCAATCAAACTTGATTCTTGTATGGGTAAATTTAAAGCTAAATTATTAGTTCTATATTTACCGTTTAAAATAGCAGTATTGCAATCTGTAATTTCTTTTGATGCTATATACCCTCTCTCATCCGCTATCTGCCCAATTGCCGAACTATTTTCTTCTACTTTTAAGTCTATCTTGTCCCAGTTTTCATTCAGCATTGTCTCTATATTAAAAGTATCTTTGCCATCTGTAGCAGGATTTTTCTTTAAAAGATTTAAAAAACTTGTAAAACTTGCCATTTGTACCTCCAATTCTATCCTGCAAATTTATCTAATGTAATCATTTCCATATCTTCAATTGCCATCACATTATGAATGTCTTCGATTAGCATCCATCTGAATGCATAAATGACCGCCAGGTGAGATGGCTTTACTTCATCGATTGCATTTTTAAGACTCTGCAGATCTGTAGGAATTCCAAAATCACCCTTGAATTCAATATTTATCTTCCCCTGGATGAAGCTTACATCTATCTCACCATTTCTCCAAGAGTCAGCTATTGATTGAAGTAAATACAAATCGACTTTCCCTGAGCTTTTCCACTTTGCCTCAATTGCGGACCGTCTGTCTTCAAGAGTCATTATAGGTTTTGATTTGAGGCCGGCTTCCTTCTCATAGTAATCAAGTCCCTGATCAGTTGCTGTATCAAAAAAAAGCTGCAGCGACATTTCGTCAAGTATTGTTTCTACTTCATCAAGCTCCATTCCTGCTGATTTGAACATTTCCTCTATCCATGGGTCTTTCCTGTAAATCTTATGAATGGCTTCAATCATCTTCACTTTATTCAAACGTAATCACCACACTTCCAATTACGGCCACTTCTTCAGGTGCTACAGATATGTTTGTCATGGCGCCATTTACTTTAAGCTCTGTATAGTCAAATACTCCTTCTGTGTCATTTACCTCATTTGATATCTTTGCATAAGATACATAGTCTTGTTTGAAGGCTATATCCTTGAGATATTTCGTTACATTTGCCTTGATTAAATTCAGCACATCTTCCTGGTTATATCCATCAAGAAGCGTTACATTTGCAGTTACATTTATATTGATAGCTGCCGCTGAAGCTACTGTGCAATATGCACCAATAGGCGCCTGACCAGAGCCGGTTCCCCAGAGTGTCCATACGCCTTCTATTAATTCACCTTTAGGATCTATATAATCCTGCACCCTGGTTATGAGCTCCGGGTTAGCCGGCTGCTTATCTGAATCTATTATCACTATCTTTACCGTATTATCTCCATTCCAAAGGCTGAAAATCTTAGCTTCTCCCACTCCTACCACTTCCTTGGCCCACAACATATAATGATATTTATTGGCGCTTGTAGGTGGCTTTTGGAGTGCCAGGTAATATCTGTCCCTCAGACTTTCATCTGCCTCCTGGTCATACCCGTCATAGGTTGCCTGAGGATTGTTAACTGAAACAATGCCTTGTATCGTCACAGGGATCATGTTAATAGAATTGGCTCCTACCACTCCGATATTTCCCGGTGTTACCGCTTCTATGTTTACTGTCCCTGTGCCTGATATAACAACCGTATTTGTTGCTGAAAACTGGATTCCTGATACTGTTTCAAATAGATCACCTGTATTAATCGTTCCATTTCCAGTAACCTCAAGCATACCTATGGCCTTCTTTGCTTCTTTTCGAATAACACCTTTTCTCTGCTTTACGAATCTTGTAAGCTCTTCATCCTTGTAATTGTCTACATTGAATTTTTCTTTTATTTCTTCAGCTTTATCATAAATATCTTTAGCTGCCACAGCAACTGCCCTCGTGATGTCTGCTGTTGGAAATCCTGTTGTCTTCTCATAGTCATCACTCATGCTGTCTAACATCCTTTTGTGTATATCATCAACGCTATACATTGCTCACCACCTCTAATACCTTCTTATTTTTCAATATGACAGTAAAAGAAACCTGCAGCATATCACCTTCAAGAGAAGTTTCAAAATCTTCTATGCCTTCAATAGCTCTGTTCATCATGATATTCTCACTGATCTCTCTTTTTATCTCTGATTCAATAAACCCTCTCAGGCTCTTGTATCCCACAAGCTTGCTTATATTCGTTCCAAACCCTGTACCTTCATATACCTTGTACCTGTTGACTGCGGTTCTTAAAAGCAGCTCTATCCACTGCTTTATTGCTTCTTCCTGCGTAGTCTCTTTTACTTTTCCGGCCATTACATTGAATCTTTTTGTGTTGAAATCAAAAGAAAAGCTCCTTCCGATATTTATGTCCTGCGCTTTTTCTTCTTCTTGTATTTGCGTTTCAAAATCGAATACAGGAAACATATTATCCCACCTTGTCTATAATAAAAAATGACTGTCCATCAACAGAAAGGACAATCACCTTATCTCCGTTCACAATCTCATCTGCGTTATCAAGCTTTACTTTGAATGTATCTGTAATTGTAAGATCATCTTCATCAAGAAGCACCTGGCCGTCAGCAAAGCTTATTTTGAGTGGAGATTTAGATACTATTATACCTATGCCATGGCCGATGCCTCTGTCAGTTTTTCTTTCTATTTTATTTATCCTTTTTGCCAGTTCAACATCCCACATCATATTTCCTCCAGCTCAAGCTCCATCGTATGGATTCCAGAATTCAGACTGTGCATACAATCATGAATCATATACTTGCCCACAATCCCATAATCAGCAATGTTAAGTACCATTATTCTTCCTGATCTGACGTTATCATCTCCCAGCATTCTGCATTTTATAACTTTGCTTATCTTGTTTTTTGATTTGAGGTTATTGTTTGCAATCGTTCTTGCCTTGGCTGCATTCGTCTTTTCGTCTACTTCGATTACTTCCTGAAGCAGTCCGAATATATTCACGCTGCTCTGATTCTTTGCTTTTGCGAGTATCTTGTTCTCACCGTTAGATACGATGATATTGTTCTTCATTCCTGTTATGCTTCTTTGAATACTGAGAATCTCAGGTGTAATTCTTATGTCAATTGCTCCAAGGTTTACCGCCGGTTTAAAGCTGCCCTTTACCTCAATTGTCATATACTCTTCGATGAATAGCTTGCCGGCTCTCATTTCAAGCCTGAATTTCTTTCCGCTTTCATTTTCCACCTGCTCAAGTATATCCTTCATTATGTCTGATACCTTGTTCTTGTATATTTTCTTTATTTTAGTTGCCATGCCTGCAATAGATCCGACAGGCACACCATGTTTGCTGCACAGCTTCTTTATGGCATCATCTGCCCTTATATTCTTGAACTGGATTATATCGTCATTCTCATTCAGATAGAATGCAAAATCAAATGCATTGATGCTATCTGAATACTTATCAAATCCATTATCAACTACTATTCCTCTGAATATCTCTTCAGTATCATTCATGAGAAGCAGCTTGTCTCCTGGCTCACACCTGTATTTCGGAATGTATTTTTCAAGCGACTGAGCCTTTGAAAAACTAAGGTTCATACCTAACGTATCAATATTGTCTCTCCACTGCAAATCTGCCGACATTTTCGTTATGTCATAAGACTGGTCCATCTTTAGAAGTATAAGCTTATGATTATTCATGTCTTCACCTACACAAACAAATATTCTTTAAAAATCATTGAATAGGAAATGTCTCCAACCTTGTCATAGCTCCATTTCAGATTGAATGTACAGGCCATATTTATTATCTCTTTTCTACCTGAATACATTACCAGTCTTACAGGTACTTTCTTTTTCTGCCACTTCTTAAAGAACTCTACATATTTGTTACCATCTCTCTCTGACTTCGGATGAACAAAGGCATAATTCTTATTCACAGGCCAGAATGCACTTATCTCAACTACTCTCAATCCGCTTTCACCTATCAGCTGAAGAGTGCCTTTTATTCCTTTAAATTCTTCATATTCCCATGGGTCTTCAAATTCGGTGCCAGGAGGAACAAAAGGAAATACCATGACTTCTTCGTTGTTGTTTGCACTAACTACTAAATCCATATTTCCTCCCTATATATTATCCAGTACCAATATCAATTTCTTTGCTACAGTTTCTCCAACTTCATCTGCAAACTCGCTGTTTCCAACTACATTACCTTGTATCTCAACGTTTACCTTTATTTCTGTCTTGCCTGACATTGCCTTGTTCGTCTTGTCTGCAGGTATTATCTTGGAGCCTGACGGAAGGACCGCCATCTCACCTCTGCCGCCTTCGTTTATTCTTGTTTCCCCTCCGGCGAAGTATGATGTTCCTGTGGCATGCCTTGGCGCAGTCTTGCCTTTTTGATATGCCTGAGGTACTTTGTTGTCAACTACCTTAGATTCCCAGTTACCAGTAAATACATTCTTTACGTTCTGTGCTACTTCCTTGGCCTTGGCTATAATCTTATCCCAGTTTTTTATAAGCAGCACTCCTGCAGTAACTACCGCTCCAATAGCCAGGGCTGTGAGTGCAAATGGATTCAATGACATTACAAAGTTCATGACACTTGTTGCAGTTGTTATTCCTTTGATTGTTACTCCAAGTGTTTTCATCATCCCGGCAACGGTGCTTATAATATTGAATGTCACAAAAGTAGCTGCCAGTCCACTTGCTACAGGAATAAGCCAGTCCATATTGTCCTTGCACCACTTTATTGATTTTGAGAGTCCATCAAATGCGGTAGTGACAACTCCGGTAACCTTTTCTGAAATCGCATCAAGAGTCCCGTCACTTTGCCATGCAGTAAGCTGATCAGCGACCAGCTTGATTTTACCCTTCAGCATTTCAAGCGCACTTCCCTGTCTTATACTACCTTCTTCAGTAATACCTACAATAGTAGCAAGTGATGATTTCGTTACCCCTGTAATTGTAGACCATAGGCCTTTTACAGTAGTTGCCTGTTTCTCCATACCGCCTTTGAACTTGTCTTCCATCAGAGCAACAAGGGCCTCATTGAACTTCTCCTGGTTAGTTATCTGGCCTTGATTGTTAACCACCTGAATCTTTCCCATCTTCTCATATGCATACTTTACTATGGCTTCTTTCTTTATTCCAAACTCTTTAAGCCTTTCAAGCTCTCCGCCCTGAGCATCAATCAACGCTTCTGTAGCCTGCATGAAATCCTTGTTCGTAGCAGCTGCCATATCTCCGGCAAGAGGAAGCCACTTCTTGGCGCTCATTCCCATTGCTTCAAACTGCGCTGCACCCTCTACCAGCTGACCGCCCTCAAAAGGTGTTTTGTTCGCAAGCTGAATAGAGAACTTCATTATCTCAGCAGCCTTCTTTGTGTCCTTGGTGGCCGTCTCAAGCTGCAGCTTGTATCCTTCAAGGTCAAATGCTTCCTTGAATCCTACACCTGTTGCAAGTGCTCCAAGCGCTCCTGCAGCCTTTGCCGTATTTTTTACAGCGCTTATGGCCATGTTGTTCATATCACGGCCAAATTTCTTGACTGTATTTGAGGCCATCTTTGTTTTCCGGTCCATATTTTTTGCATTGTCAGCAGCCTTCTTTACTCCTGCCGAAAATTTATCTTTCAGTGCCAGTACCGTATTTATGGTTTTGGCCATAATCTCACCTCCTTACTTTGAGGTTAAAAAGCACCCTTGTGAGGTGCTTTAACTTTCACTATCTGTTCTATTTAATCGTTCTTCTTCAATCTCTATTTCCATAGATGCTACATAGAAAGCCCTTTCTATGAAATTGAGCCTGAGAAGTTTCTCATGAGTAATACCTTTCTTCAGGTAATAATGAATCATATAAAAATCATTATCACCCTTGATTAGTTTTTTAGTTCATCTACCAGGCTTTCATCTTCAGGACCATCTTCATTCTTGGACTTGTATTTATACATCCCGTAAAGACTCATTATGAAGTTTGTAATGTCTTGAATTTCTCCGAGGTTATCGTTAAAAACCTTTGTGACTATATCATAAGGCTCTACGCAGTCATATGCCGCCTGCAGCTCCTTATTTTGAAGCATAGGCACACTTTTATATACAAGCTCGATATTCATATCAAGATTGCTTGTTATTGCGTTGCTGTCACCATCATCAGCCTTATCAAGAAATGCAGTGAGTTTCCTGAGCGGCATTTTTGTTACTGCTATATTTCCGCCCAGCTCCTCACTGAAATATTCTCTGATCTGGATTTTGTTATTGTCTCTCTGCCTGGCTCTGTCCAGCAGGTCCTCAAGCGTAAGCTTTTTTTCTACCATTTATCCTCCTAAATCATATCAATATAATCAAAGTCAGCGTATTTGAACGGTACTTCTTCTTCCTGAAGTTCTTTGTTCGCAAACTTCAGGAGGGTAAATTCATCAAATGTCACATCTATGAACTTAACCCTTTCAGCTCCATGTGCAGCTGGATCATTTAGCGCTCCAACCATTTCTATATCCGGCATCACTCCAGTCTTTACACCCTTTGCCAGAAGCTTTGCGACATTAGAATCAATCTTGTGAAGGACCATAGTACCGGCACCCTCAAATCCCATATATTTCTGGCTAGTGCCCATCTCTCCGGCAATATCGACAGGTTCATATTTCAGCGAGTTTTTCGCTTCAAATGACTTTACGTTTGCATAAAGTTCACCATTAATCCATATCTTTCCAAAATTACCGCTTATTACTTTATTTGCTTTCATTTGACTCATGTTTTTTCACCTCCTATGCCAGTTCAATATTAAACGTTAAATCTTCCATAGCATCAGTTATTTTTATATTGCCGGCAAGCAATACCTTGGAACCGATAGTGTTTTTCTTGACTTCGAACTCTGTCCATTCTTCAGCTTCTGTTTTGCCCATAGCTATATGCATGTCTCTTTGCGCCTCGACATCTACAAATGACCTGTTGTCATAGTCAGGATCCAGTACATCTTCTTTTGTGAGGCCTTTGAAATATCCATTTACTGCCGAAATGAACAGCGCCTGGTTGTCATATCTGTTCTTGAATTTTCTCACATAGTTGTTTTTGAACTCTGCATATATGTCTTCCTGGATCATGTCCATTGCTTCAACTATCACTATCTTCTTCATGTCCTCTGTTACTGTTGCAGATAAAGTCTGAAGGCTGTTTACTGCTCTTCCTATCTTTGGTTCTCCGTCATCATTGATGATAACAAGCTCTCCATCATCAATTGCTTGATTCACATCCTCAGGCTCAGTCACGCTCTCAAGATCTGGAAGAAGATAATATGTGCCCGACTGGTCAAGCGGCATTGCTGCAAATATTCCTATCAGCCTTGCAAGGTAATTCCAGCCAGCTTCCTGCGCTGATTCTTTTTTCTTTATGTTCTCATTTGTAAAATTCACTATATGCATATCATCAGTGATAGTGGCCTTGTAAGTTATGGCCTTTATCTGCCTTGCCTTATTTGCTGCATTTTTCGCCTTAATATAAGTTGCCAGTTCCTGCTGCTCTGTTGCTGCCATGAATGCAACCCAGTTATATTTCAGGGTGTCAAGAATAGCTGCCGCATCGCTAAATACACTTGTTAAATCTATCCTTACCACAATAACTTCATTCGGTCCGGCAAGAAATGCGTCCTTGATGTATTCAACGTTTTTTGCTGTGAATTTTGCTGTTTCAATATCTGTTGAGAACTTATATCTCTTAACACTGAAACTCTTGTCTGTATCGTCTTTTATAACGATGCAGGCTATACCTCTCTGAGAACGCTGTATGAGTGAAGCCGCTCTCTTGGCAAAGTTTATTAATATCTCTGGTAGTCCCATCTAATCATCCTTTCATTTAATATTGAAATCAAGCTCTTCCATAAGTGGAACATCCTGATTATCTACAATATCCTGTACCATTCTTAAATCGAAGGATACAATCAGCACCTTGTCTGCTATCGTTGATGTAATATCATCAACAGGTATTACAAAATCATCATTAACCTTTATGCTGAATCTTAACATTCCTACAAGCTCTCTCTTAATCTCCATATTCTCCAGGCGGTTATTTTTAGGATCGCTTGGGAAATAATAGATTCTTATAGTCAGGCTATCATCTGTATAGCTCTGCCCAATCTTCCCATAGTTTTCATTATCTGATTCAATAAAAAAAGAAGGCCTCTTGAAACCTTCTTCAATGTCTTTGCTGTTCCTTTCGATATCAGGAAACTTGATTGCAAGCTCCCTGTTTATAGCACTTATTATCTCTTTTTCGCCGATCATAAAACCTCCTAAAAATGGAGACCGTCCTCAACTGTTTTTTCAATGAATTCTCTTGTATGTTTCCCAAATTCGTCCTCAAATGATTTTGAAGCTTTTTCAAGAATATGCTGGCCTTTTACAAAACCAACCTCTTTGCCTTTGTATTTTTGAACATGTCCATATTCAATTAATTGTGCATGCGGAGCATTGTTGTACACCCTGATATTGTACTGAACATCGCCATAGGAATATATCCTTTTCCCTCTTTTGAAGCTTTTAATATATCTTCCTGTTTTCTTTCCTACATTAGCTTTTGCTAAATCCTTCGTTTTTTTCCTAAGTTCATTGCCCTCTGTTCTGAGAAAATTCCTACACGCATTTGGCATCTGCTTTCCTGCAAGTTCTAACATGCTGTCTGCGAAATCATCAAGCTCACTCGTATCAAATCCATCTGCCATCATTCCACCACCAATCTGCAAAACACTTCAATCCTGTCCTTTTTCTTGTAATTCGGGATATAGTGCTTTACTTCATACCTCTGATTCTCAAATACAAAAATCATTGTATTCTTAACCTCAATCACATTCTTTCTTATAACGAACTTGTGAGAAATCTCAACCGATTCCGTATCAGCCTGACCATTTTTCATGCTTCCATTCATAGGTATTATATTCGCCCAGATTGAAGCAATAAGGCCCTCTGCATATTCATTCTCTCCAAGCTCATTCAAAACCTTTGTTTTTTTATAAACATCAATCCTGCAATTTAAATCATTAGACAGTCCCAACGATATCACTTCCTAACTGTAACTGCTGAATAATAGCCCTTAGAGAAAACTCCATCTCTTTTGATATTGTACCTGTGACAACACCTTCTCTGTTGGAATACCAGTGATTCACAAGAAGCATTACGCACAGATGGTAAAGCCTGTTCTCATAATTGACCAGAACTCCTGCAGATTTAAGATATTCCTCTGCCGCCATCTGCAGAGAAGTAAGAAGAACGTCCTCAAACGTTCCGTCAATTCTCAAATACAACTTTAATTCATCTAAAGTCATAACTCCTCTTTTCCAAATGATGCTGCTGTATTTTTGCTACAGCAGCGCCATCATAAAAAATATTAACCAGCAACTACAGTTATAGTAAGCTCAACCATAGCCTTAGTATCAACTGCCTTAACATCAAATGCCTCAGTAACTCTCATGTAAGTTGCATTCTTAGTGAATCCAGCTTCTTTGGATACCGCCATCTGATATACCTGTCTGTCAAAGAATGCTATTGCATCAGACATAGATCCGATATAGAATTTGTACTTATTCAGCCCAGCTGTAGGCATCTGATTTAGTGAAAGAACTTCGATAGTTCTGCCTTTGTACATTTTCTTTGTAGGATCTGTAAGAGAAGTAGTAAGCAGAGGTCTTCCGCTTCCATCAACCAGATTGTCAAGATAATCAAAGCCCTCCTGATTTGTAAGGATGATAGCTGTAGCGCTTATGTCTGGATCCAGTTCTATATTGAGCATCTTATTAATATCTGTATAGTCAGCTCCCGTTTTCTTAGGAACAGTTGCCAGAATTTCCATTATCTTTTTATTCTCAGTTCTTACAGCCTTCTTCGCAAATCTCTTTCCTACAAAGTTTGTAAGGTTAGCCTTCTCATCACGAAGCAGTGAGTTTGAGATAGGAATTATATCTCCCTTGTCTGACAGCTTCCATGTAACCTGACCAAATCTTATGTCAGATTCGGCAATGCTGTTAATTTCATCAAAATCAATAAGCTCCCCGTTTTCTTCAACCTCAAGAGGCATTGTTCCAGAATAGCTTGATACTGGTATGACATGGCAGAATTCCTTTAATGACACAAGGCTTCTCTTTAGCTCTGTTATCTGATTTTGCTGTTCTACAGGTACAAGGTATCCACCTTGCTCTCCAACCGCTTCAATGTTACCTGTCTCTACCAGAGCTGCCTCAGCTTCTGTAAGAGGTTTTCCTAGAATAGCTTTATTGAATGCTACTGTAGGATCAGCCTTCTTGTTAACTGGAAGAGGATTTCCCTCAAACTTTTCTGTCTCTGCTTCTTCAAGAGCTTCCTGGACAGCAATTGCATTTTTTAACTCCGTAAGCTCTGACAGTTTTGCATGAGCCTCAGTTATCTTACCCTCAGCCTGCATCTGAGCTATAGAGTTTTTCAGGCTCTCAAGATTCTTTTTCATTTCTGTTGATTTTTTCATTTTCAATTTCTCCTCTCAATAAAAAATATCGCTAGCAAGTTGCCAGGGCGATATCAATTTCACATTTCAATAATTCATTTTTTGATTCTTTTGCTTCAGGTTTCTTGATTTCAATATTCATCTTGGGCAAAGATTTAGGAACATTCTTGTACTTTTCAAGCATTTCACTGCTGCATGCAACCGCTCCCAATGCATTTGTCTTGGTCACGTTAAAATAGGCTTCCATTTCCTCACCACTCAGCCAAGTTTCAGCATTCATAAGGTCATTAATCGTCTCAATATCAACCCCCTCTTTAAGATGCCTTTTGTATGAATTAAGCATACCCTCTTGCAACACATCCAGATAATCAATTATTTTCTTGAAATCATCTGAATTTCCGCTTGCTCCAATCATAGGTTTATGGATCATGACAAACGAATCTGCCGGCATTTCAATCTCATCACAACCCATAAGGATAACACTTGCAATGCTGGCTGCTATTCCATCAACAATCCCTTTAGTGTGTCCATCATGCCTTGCTATCAAATGTGATATTGCAAGTCCTGCATTTACATGTCCACCGCCTGAATTGATATAGATATTTAAATCCTTTCCAGATAAATCATTAAGCATGTTTCTTATATCTGACGGATAGACATCCTCAGTCTCTGCCCAGGTCCAACCCTTCCATGAATCATCCACAATATCACCATAGATATACAAGTCTGCAGAAATATTGGTCTTGTTTTTCACTTCATAAAACTTCATCTACTCACCTCCCTTCTGGTACTGCTTTCCAACTTCCGTTATAGGAATATAGTTTCCATTAACCATCAGGATATCTCCTCCTTCGGCTTCTTCTGCATCAAGATATTTTCTTGCATCATTTGGTGTATAAATCCCGTTGTTAACATATTTAGACAGACATTCAGCCTGCGTCTTAATATCAGCCCTCAGTATCGAACTTACATTAAATTTAAAATGCAAACCTGATTGCCTCTCACTTTCTGTCAGAAGCTTGTAATTGAACTCCTCCTCATACTGCTTTAAAATAAACAGCAGCGTATCGACATAAAAACTGAGGTTCTGCATCTCGCTGTTCGAATAGCTGCTCTTTTCATAATTGTTAAGCTGATTAGGTTTTATTCCAAAAGCTGCAGCAATCTGAAGCGCAGAGTATTTTCTAAGTTCAAAATACTGGCTGTCTGTAAGCTTGAGATCAAGCGGAGTCAGCTTCATTCCCAGCGGAATAGGAATAATCCTTCCTGCATTATCCTCACCGGTTGCAAACTCCTCAATAGTCTTTACAAGTTCAGCCTTTCTATTTCGGTCAAGATCTCCGACATATTCAAGCACCGCCCTTGCAGTAAGTCCCTTTTCATTAAGGCTGTTAAGGAAATTCTGACTTGCCTTATTGCCTTTCATTGTAGATGCCAATACATCCTGAACGCTCAATCCTAAATATCCATTTTTTGAAATACCGCATTTCAGATGGATTACTTCCTTCTCGCTAAGCATTACTTTCTTTAACGTCTTAGGATTCGTATACTCGTAATAAAGCCTATTTTCACTTTTGAATAAATTTATATCATCAACAAGAACATTCACATTTTCATTCTCAAGCACCCACATATCCTTGACTCTTGCACCCTGGTACCTTACCCATATGAATGCATTTCCATAGTGATTACGATTGAATTCAACAAGGCTTTTGAAAGTGCTTGGTGTCATGTAGGGATTCGGTCTATACTTCATGAGATTATACAGTTCATGATTCTTAATCTTTACGGTACCTTTATCAGTATCCTGCATGAGATCTATGTTTAACTTCCCCAGGGATTCACTCAGCATCTTCATGCATGTAAAGTAAGTAACCTCAGACAGATTCTCACCAACACTCCCAGATGCTCTGTTAAACAGCTCGTTAATCTCTGATATACCTATATCATTTGACACAATGCTTTCAGTCTGGTTTCTTGCAAGCTGCCTTTTCAAATATCCCAAAGCCATATTTTCAATTATCTTCAACATTTCACCTCCTCTCTATTTTCCTTTTTTCATAAGATTCATGTAATCATCAACCTCATTTTCAACGCAGTAACCAGGAAGCCTCTTTAACATCATCAGTTTCCATCCATCTATTATTGCATCCACAGGGTCTATCCTGTTTTGTTGCGCCTGCTTGTCAATTTTAATCTCTCCGAAACTGTTTTTTACAGTGCTGGCATTTGCAATTGACCATACAAGCAAAGCATTTTTCTTGTTATATAAAACCTGCGTTGCCTTGACAGCAAGCTGAAAATCAACAGTCGCATCATTCAAGCTTTTCGCAGATTGCACAACCTCTGTCAAATCACAATCAAGGAAGTCCAAATCAACTAAAAAAGCACTTGCATTATGGTTGTCATAACCACATTCAAGTACCTCGACATTGTAAGTATCAATGATATTCTTTAGATGATTAACAATAAATTTGTAATCTGTCTTGATTCCAAAAGCTCCCGTTGTGAGTGTCATGAGTCCATCATTCGCCCATAGCCTGTATGGTACATCATCTGTTTTCTCATGTTCCATAAGTCTTAACTCCGGCATGAAACTTTGAGAATAAATATATATCTTCTCATCCTCAAGCGGAAATATAAGCGCAATACTCGTCAAGTCTCCTCCTGATGAAAGGTCAATACCAAGGTAACATGGCCTTCCTCTCATATCCTCAAGAGTTAAATCACACTCGCAAAGCTTGAATTTCTCTAAATCTACAAGTGCTCCACCTTTAAAAGTAACCCATCTGTTTAGCCATTTTGTTATGAAGTCTACGAGATCATTTCCACCTTTTTCTCTTGCTTCAACAGCAACTTCGGCCATCTTCTTAACTTCTTCCATGTTGATGGAATAGTCATCGTTGAACAGCAATAACGGATTTGCCTTGGCCCAGTTTTTATAATCCCATATGTCATCATCTTCATCCATCTCAGTTATGAATATAAACAAAGATTCCTTTTCAACAAGTCCTCTAAGTACCTTTTTGCAAAACTGATAATGTTCATAACAAAAACTATTCAGATTAAATCCTGCTGTTGTTATGGCCAAGATAAGCGAATTATCCACTTTACGTTGTCCGCCAAGAAGCAGCTTGTACATCTGATTATCCTTGTGTGCATGCAGCTCATCTGGTATAGCAAGAATACTTCTTAATCCGTCAATGGATTTAGTATCCCGGCCAATACTCTTTATCACAGTACCAGTCACAAGAGATTTTATATTATAAACAGATGGAGTTATCTTATACAGCCTGTCCAGTTCAGGATCCGTCTGAATAAACTTTCGGACCTCATCCCATACTATGTTTGCCTGGTCCTGCTTCGTAGCAGCGCAGAATATGCGGCCTTCGTTATAGCCTGAGAAGGTAGAGAAGTTTACCGCTTCAGCTCCACCAAGTAATGACTTGCCATTCTGCCTGGCTATCTGGATGTAGGCCTCTCGAAACCTTCTGTATCCAGTCCGCTTCTGTTTCCATCCATGAAGTGATCCAATTATGAACTCTTGGAAACCTTTAGTATTTAAATCTTGTATCTCTTCGCCTTCACCTATTTTTAATTCATTTGCAATATCAATAGCCTTTTCAGCTTCTCCTACATCAAACTTATAATCAAAGCCTCTGCTCTTACTTCTTTTCACATCTTCTAAATGTCTTCTGCATGCAAGGATTTCAGATTCTCCAGCTATCTTCTTGCCCGCAACTACAAGCTTTGCAAAGGCTGTTGTCCTGTCTCTAATCCTTGCCAACTAATCACCCCTAGCTTAAGTATTTTAGAAACTTGTTAACTTCGTTTTCCGTATTGGTAGGAACAACAAGTTTAAGTCTATCAGTTGTTGCAAGTCCAAGCTTTGTACTACAGGAGAATATTTGCTTAACGTATTTTTCCTGTGCACTTACATAAGGGCTCACCTTTTCAACATCATTACTGTCGAGAACAGTCATGCCATTTCTATCAATTTCAATAGTTGCTTTTACATAATTGGAATATGCTTTTGAATAAACTGCTAATACCGACAAGTCAAGGTTGTCTAACAGATTTATCTTGCCGGCCTCTTTTACTACTCTCAAAAATTCTCCCTTCGCAATAGGATCTTCGTTCATCCACTCAGGAACCAGCAGCTCATTTCTTTCCAGCCTTAATTTATCTTCAATCTCCTTTCTGTTCTTAATTTTGTCCTTTCCAATCTTGCCTGTCGAAAGTTCAACTTTTTTTCTTGGTCTTCCTGCCATTTTCTCACCTCCTCTCGCCCTGGAAATTTTCATTTCTGGCATTTTCTCCAGAGATTATGGGACATGCGGTCTTGGTCAGTGTCTTCCAAAACTTTTCAGACACCCCCCACTCCAAATTCATTTATAAATCTACTTCTTAGTTCCCTGAGCATATTTTGTGCTGCTTTCTTGTCTGTATTGTACAGTGCATCAATCTTATTGTGGTTCTTGCTTGTTATTGGAAATAAATTATCTATGTCCAGTCTCTTCTCCCAGGCTTCAGACAATTCTTCTATATGATGGACTGTATTAGCCTTAGATATTTTATTGTTGACATAGTAATCATAAATATCAAGCTCATAATACATCCTCAATACCACCGCTCTGATTTTTAACCACTCAGCAGAATTATAAAATGACTTTGCCTTTTTATTTCTCAGATGCTTATCGTAATGTTTAACAATGGTCTTCTTTTCTTCCGCAGCATTTATTGAACATACCTCACAATATTTTGAAGAAATTGGCACCATTCTAAAATTACACTTCGGACAAAGCTTTTTCAACGCTGTCAAGTCCTACTCCTTTACACTAAATTATTCATATCTTATATTTTGTATAGTTTCCGGCAAGTCTCAAGCCTCACTCTATATAAGCCTTACATGCTATTTATAAAATACCTTATCTACATTTTCTCAATATGAATAATTAAATTCAAAAAAGCTTAAAATCATTGATTTTTTTGTTCATTTCGGCCTGTTGCAAGCCGATATAATTTAGCGTAATTGATGGATCTGAATGATTGAATATCTTTTGCAATGTAACCACATCCTTAGTCTGCTGATAGAAATGATAACCAAATGTCTTGCGAAGCGTATGCGTTCCTATGTTCTGTAATCCAAAGAAGTCTGCAGCTTCTCTCATAATCTTGTATGCCATGTCTCTGCTGATAGGCTTATTATGCTTGCCCTGACGCTTAATCAAGTATGCGTCCATGTCCATTTCATAATTCTCTATATAGTTATGAAGAGCGGTCCTCAGGTATGGATTAACCGCAAATATCTTTTGCTTGCCTGTCTTCTGCTCTCTGATTGATATCGTGCTCTTGTTCTTTACATCTTTTACTTTCAATTTCAAAATATCTGATATTCTAAGCCCGGAATATATCCCAAGCAGGAACATCAGTTTATTTCTTGGAGAAGTCGCATCAAAGTACCTTGCAATGTCTTCCAGCAAGTCTATATCTCTTATCGGCTCAACTACATTCATCATTCTCACCACCTTTCATTTATCCCTGGCACCCACCCCTGCCGTTGCTGCCCTCGCAATTCGGATATAGTTTTCCCTTATCACCTAGTTTGTTGCATGAAAAAAGCAGAGATTTCTCCCTGCTATTTCACACTATCATAATATCATTTTTTTTACTGCAATATACTGCAATGTTATATTTTTATATCTTTAATTCCTTTGTCATGCAGGTAGAACACTGAACGTACTGAAAAATTCATCCTATCTGCTATATCATCAAACTTGAGGTTATCTATGTACCGATAACTTAAAACTATTCTTCTGTCTATATCATCAACTTCATCTATCTTGCTTTTAATATCTATTCTAAGCGCCATTGCTGCTTTTAGCTTCTCCTGTAAATCTTTTTGTAAATCTATTATTTCATCAGATATCATGCTTCTATCTTTATTGCCGCCACCTCTTGGCATATCACTAAGTATTGTTGTAATCCTGTCCCTGCTGTCAATAAGATTTGAAAGACTAAATTGTTTTTGCTCAATCTCTCTAGCCAAACTCTGATAACTCTTTAAATACTCTTTCTTTTCTTCAATCGTCATAGATCCTCCTGTAGTAAAAATGCATTATCCTGGATGCCAAAACACACCCAGGATTGCAATTTTTATATTTCTTTTAGTATTTTTTCAAGCCTTTTAATCTTATATTCCTTACTGTCTCTCACAAAATCATGAAGTGAATAATACTCTTTCATCTGTTCAAGCATTATTTCAACATCCGCTATCTCTTCTGCAATATTCTTAAGAGAAAGGGTTCCTCTTAGCGCCTTGCATAATTCCTTCTGAAGCTCTGCCATTTCTTCAAATACCATTGTTGTCTGACTCTCAATCCCAAAATAGCTTAATGCTGCTAAATATACTTCTTTTTCATTCATATGATCTCCTATGCAAATAACCTTTTGAAAAATCCCATATTCGCTCTTTCTTCAATTTCGCTTTTAAGGCGGTATATCTCTTCCTGCAGGGTCAGTATCTTTTCTTCTTTCTTATCAATTATTGAATCACCTATAATCAGCTGTTTTTTGAACTGTTCTATTGCATTTGATGATGCAGTGTTTATATATCCTAATTGAACTACATTGTCCTGAAGTCTAAGTATTTCTTCTGTTTTCCTATCAATTGACTTTTCAAGACCATGATTTACTTTCACAGATTCTGATATCATTTGGTCTAACATAAGTATTTGCTTTTTTAATCGAATGTTCTCTTTGTTTAGTGATGATTTTGTGACTCTATTTCCTGATTTCTTAGCTATTCTCTTATTCATTAGATTCTCCATTCTTATTATACAAGTATCTTTCGTTTACCATTTTTCATTTGAGATCTCAGCCACCTAGCTTCAGCTTTCTTGTTTATCTCAGCCAGGCGACGCTTTCTGTTTTCCTGAGTCATAATGTTTTGGATGGCCTCATTCGCAGTTGGGTCGCTGTAGGCATACCTGTTCGACAAATTCATTAGCTTCTCCTCCCTGTTTAGAATCCTGGTTCATAGTAGTTGAACTGCTTGTAAGGATTTTCACTTTAAGGTGAGAATACCGCTGCAGCTTCCTGGCCTATGTCCTCTACGTATTGGCTCTTTGACTGAGATTTTTCGAGGAACTGTACCTGGTCAGCTATAATCTCAGTTATATATCTCTTGGCACCGTCCATATCATCGTATGTCCTGTTTTGTATCTGACCTTTAATCCCAACCAGTCTACCTTTTGCCAAGTAGTTGGCACAGTTCTCTGCAATTTTGCCCCAAACCACTATATTGAAAAAGTCTGTCTGTTTTTGGCCATCCTTTCCGATAAAGGTCCTATCCACAGCTATATTGAATGTTGCTACCGGTTTTCCTGTTGAGGGAATGTATCTGAGTTCAGGATCCCTTGTAAGCCTGCCGATTAGTATTGCTAAATTCATGGTTATTCCTCGCTTTCTTTTATGAATTTTTCAAATATTTTTTGATGCAATTCTCTCTCTTTTTGTCTTCCTTCTGCATCTGGATGAAAACTTCCGAGATATTCATCAACTGGTAGCTTTCTTCCTTTGAAATTTCCCTCATAGGCCATTATCGCACTCAAAGATTGCAAGTCAGACTTTTGTTCGTTAGTGGCATATCCTGTTAATTTTATTATTTGCCTTTCCGCACTTTGTAGCATGTAGCTTCCAACTAATGTTGCAAGCCTAGCCTCTTCATAACTAACTTTCTTGCCGTCTTTCAAGTCTATTATTATATCTAAATAGCTTCTCATGTTAGTCCTCGCTTTCTGTTATATTAACTCCGGTAATGTCTGATAAGAATCTAAAGCCTTCAGGAGATAGATGAAAAAGCCATCCGTATGTTCCATCTTGCCTTGAAATCATGAGTCCTTTGTCGCATAAATCTACAAGTTGCTCAAAGTCTTCGCACCCTTCTTTGGTGGAATAGTAATTTCTGTATGCTTCATATCTTCTGTGTTTCGTACCCCTTATATTTCGATTCTTGAATCCTATCGTGTGCTTCATGTCGTCTATCTGAGTATTCGTTACGCTATAATTTTTCATCTCTACTTCTTCCTCTCTCTCGGTACAAGTTTCCATATCTGGTGGGAATATTCCCCTTTCTCTTTGACGAGTTTGTTTTCTTTTAAAATCTCCGCAATCTTGTCAAGGCAGTATGGCTTATCTTGTGTGCATTCTTCGTTCTTATAGTGCTCGCAATCTGGACAAACAAAGGTATAGCAGAATTCCGAACAACCTCCCTGGAAATCCTCTGCTTGCATCCCATCATCTGGATCAATATATCTCCATAGCTCTATTGCTATAAAATTGCAACGAAGATGCCCTTTCCACTGGTAAACGCCTCCTCCGTCCTTCAAGAATGCGGACCTATATGTCTCGCCTTTTTCTATCTTTTCTCCGCAATAGTTGCATGTATGCTCTTTTCTTGCTTTTCGTTCTTCTTGTGATATGAATTCTGGCATTCTTATTCCTCTCTTTCTCTGCCTTCGCTGAACCATTTGTTAAGACGGTCCAGCTTGCCTTGAAGCTTCTTCCACTCTTCATGTCGCTTCATGAATTCAATATATGACTCCGGCTCCGACGGGTCCATTTCTCCGTCCTTGTCATTGAGCTCTTTGGTCTGCTTCAGGTACTCCTGCGACTTTGTGTTGTATTCTATGAGTTCTATCTCCCTGAGCGCACTTTTCCTGGACATGTCGTTGTATAGATACATGCATATCGAATCAAACGAGCATTTTTTAAGGTGCTTCTTGAACTGTTCGTAATCCATCTTTATCTCCTTTACTTTGGCTTATAAAAAGCACATTTACCATATTCACATTCAGTTACCTTTAGTGCCCTGCATGGCTCGCCCGGCTTACCGGAGAAAGCAAAACAGTCTATATCGCTTTTGAATACTACCAGGAACCTTTCGTCTGGTTCATTTGCTTTTACGTCAGATTTTTTCTGATAAGTCCTGCAGCCATACATTCTGATTACACTTTCTTTGACTCCCATCTCCTGGGCGATCTCTTTTCTTGTGCCTACTGAGATCATTTTATCTCCCTCATACAGTGCATATTTTGTTTTTGGATTGCTTATTTCGTTTCTCATGTCTTTCTACCTTCCCCCAGCAGATGCCGTCATAGTCGAATAATGTGCATATGTACATGCGACTTGATTCTGTACATTTACCTTTCCTTCTGCAGTTCTTGCAAGTCAGATTTCTTTTTCTCATGCAACCTCCCTGGATAGTTTATTTTTATTTTTGAAATTGTTATACGCTTTCTAAATGCTATTTCCTTCTCTTTCTCTGATTGACTTTAGAAACTCTTCTGCAGAAGATTTATTGTCGATTTCCTCATTAGCAGCTTTAGCTGCTTCCCTGGCTGCAAGTTTTTCGGCCATCCTTTTCTGCATCTTTAATTCCAAAGGGTCCATTTGTGCATTACGATCAGCAAGTTTGAAGCTTGATGGACTCTTTCCGCTTGCACTTGAATTGCCGGATTTGATGTCGTAGGCCTTGTTGATATTTGTATAATTGCCCTCAAAGACCTTTATGAAGTTGTTAGGCTTTATGAACCAGTCAAAGGTTACTATCCATCCGTTTTTGTTCTGACCTCTCAGGAAGTCTGACTTGTTAATCATGTCTATTGCCTGAATAACCCCATCTATGCCGTGCTCTTTAATTCTTGAATTTAAGAGCTTGTATCTGGTTGAACTTGTTTTTATATTCGTCAGCTTCTGCAAGTTCAAATCATTCCAGGAATCGATTACGGGTTGCAATTTTTTGCAACAATCATATTTATTCTCTATATCTTTATCTTTATCTTTATCTTCTTCTTCTTCTTTATCTTCTTCTTGTCCCCTTGACGTGGTACGTATCGTGGACGTATCGTTAAAAGCCTGTAAATCACTGCATTCTTCATCTGTTTCAAAATTTTCAAATTCGGGTACGTTTTTTTCTTGACATTCTTCTTTAAATTCCTGATTATAGTCATCGAATAATTTTTTCAGCGATTCGCAAGGTACATTTTCGGCTACCAGAGGAATGAGTGTTATATCTTTTACCTCCGATAGTTCTTTCTTGACACAGTCTTCCATCGGTTTTCCACCTCGGTTGAGGTTATACTCACCCCATTTAAGTATTGCGATTTCTCTTGTTTCTTGATTGTATTTAACCAGCTTGTGATGATTTACAAATCTGTCCATCAGTGAATTTATTGACTCAGGTGAATATCCAAGTTCAAATCCCATGATTTTTTTCGAAATCTGGTATATCCCTATCTGCGTAGTGTGTGAGTTCGTCAGGATATACAGATAAAAATATCTGTCCTCCGGTGTCATTTCTTCAAGGACCTTTGCATCAGTCCAGAACTCTGTATGAATCTTTCTAAAAGTTGCCATTTTCCACTCCTTTAATAATCAAGCTTATATGTCCTCATCCTGTTAATGCAGAAGGCCACAAGCATGGCTGCGTGATCTTCTTTTACTCCCTTTTTGAATTCGTGCCTTATGACATTTGTAGCAACCTTCATTGCCATTTTGTACTCTCGTTCGGATGTTTTTCCCTCTAATTTACTTTCAACTTTATCTCTGAACATCATATCGCCTCCTATTTTTATTTATGCTCTCCTTGCCCTTAGAAACTTCTCAAACTCGTCCTTGATCACTCGATAATGCTTATTGTTGCCACCCTTTATTCTTGGGCAGCCTCGAACATTTAATATCGCATATACTTCGTCTCTCGTAAGTCCATATATCTTCTGAATGTCATTTGTGTTTAATATGACTATGTCCGTAGTTGCTTTTGCGTTATCCATGGTATCCTCCTTTATTTTGCAAACTTGACGCTCATTATTGCATTTGTAATGTCATCCAGTTCTTTGAGTATGGTTTCCCATCTTGGCTTTTCGTCTTCGGATATAACTCCATCGCAGGTTATGTCCAGTAGGTCATCCTTGAGTTTCAAAAAGTCATTAACCTCTTTCTGAAGCTTCAAGATTGCTGTTGATATGTCTGTGAGATTTACTTCCGGCATGAACTTCTGGCCGACTTCTGCTGAAGTTTTTAAATGTTGATATGCCAGGTACCTTGAATCGTATATTTCAATCATTTTTATAACTGATCTGTCCGGTGGTATTCTTTTGTCCAGTTCGTAGGATCTAAGGCTTTCAACACTTATTCCAATAAGTTCTGCAGCTTTCTCCTGTGTGTACCCAGCTGCCTCTCTAGACAGCTGGTATATGTTTCTTTGCATCATCTATTCCTCCATATCGTGAATGTTTTTTATAATGTCCTCATATTTTTTGATTCTGTTTTCCAGTTCTATAATGCCGCTATGACGAGGCTCTGTTTTTACTCTTTCTTCATACTGCTTTTTAAGTTCATCAAGCATATAGAGCACATTTTTATCAATATTCATCCATTGTTACCTCACTTACATGTTCAAATAGTATATAATCTTCCGTTTCGTATCCCAGCCTGCAGTTATCCTTGTAATTATATTCAAGGTTGTTTTTTTCTATATACATGCGAAGGCTTTTGCCATAGCACTGGAATTTTATTTTTTCTCCAAGACCTAATGAATATTGAATGCCTATCAGTCCTGCTTCATTTTTTAGCATCTCTATGGTTTTTGTCATGATTTTTAAAGCTGCTTCGATTTTCATACCTTACTCCTTTCGAATTAAAGTTATTTATATTTTCTTAATATTTCCTTGACCATTCTTTCTAGTGCATAGTCTCTGATCTCTTTCATTTTTCTATCATCTGGCAAAGCATCTTCTCCAAATGTAGTCACTATGTGATAAAGAAGCCCTGCAAGTGATGAGGAATACGCAAGCCACTTCGATAGTGCGTGAATCCACAGAACAAGAAGTACTAATATTATTAACCTCATATCCCCTCCTAATGATAATTTTGATATTGATATATCTGCTCTTTTGTCATACTATTGTTTTATAAAATACTGAAAGGAGCTCTTTATGTTTGAATTTAATCCTCTAGAACCATTGCGTGATGCTATTACAGATGTAGCAAATAAAACTTACGATGATGCTCTCCATCCTGCACTTCAAGAAGCTGGTAAATCAACAGCTCTAATTCCAAGAGCTATTAATGCTGCTTTAACTCCCTTGCAAATATGGATTATTAACAGGGAATATAAGGTTAAAGAGACAGCGAAACTGCTTGAGATAAAGCTTGAAAATATTTCTCCCGAAAAAATAGTACCTCCGGAACCTTATGTTGCAGTACCTGCAATTCAAGCAATTTCTTATTGCATGGACTGCGAGGAACTAAGAGACATGTTTGCATCACTATTAGCTTCATCAATGAATTCTGATGTTAAAGATTCTGTCCATCCTTCTTTTGTTGATATTATTAAAAATATGAGCCCTCTTGATGCAAAAATTATTAAATACTTAGACTTAAAAAACTATAATAGAATTCCTATTGTAAAGTATATGTTTTCTAAAAATGAATACACCCAGAATTTAAGTCTAATAACAAACAAAAAAGTTATAGATATTATTGACCACATTATTTCAGTTGATGATATAGAAAACGATTCTCTTAAAATAAGTGCTTCTAACCATAATCTTGAACGATTAGGATTAATAAGCATCGACTATAATTCTTCAATTTCGGATGATAATTCGTACACTATATTCGAAAATAATCAAATTTATAATGAATCTGCAAATCATAAAAGTAGTACCGCTGATTTAGAGGACTTTGAGATAGAAATTGTAAAAGGAATCATCAAACCTACATCTTACGGTATTCTTTTTTCATCAATTACAACTTAGCTACTAACCGTTCCACAACATATTCGAACTGTTTAAAAAACAGGTCAATCATTTTTTTCCCTAAAGCATTTACAAAAACAATAGTTATAGTAGTTGATATTATGAAATTGACTACTATAACTATACTTATTTCTAATATACTCATCAGCTCACCTCCTCAACTTAACTGTTATTTATCAAAATTCCTTAAAATACTCTCCTATCGAAACTTCTCTACCTTCGCTCCACCACATCAGGGCCAGAGTTATTATTCCAAGTACATAAGCTCCGAAGAGATATCCTGCTAATAATTTGATCACTATTGCAAATTCACTCATTTTGATTCCTCCGTTTCGGTAATGTTGCTACTGGTATATTTGAATATATGCAGATTTGGTTACTGTTGGTAGTGCTGCTTATGATGTAATCTATAAGCATAATGTAGAAACAATTCGTTACTTTAATTATCAAAAAAAAGAGTCCATTCAATATTAAAAATCTCTGCAATTTTTTTTGCAACATTTACAGAAGGATTTCTTTGTCCATTTTCAATCATAGTGATATATTCTCGCGACGTACCAACAATCTCAGCTAATTGTTGTTGATTAATTCCGTTTTTTTCGCGTATTTCTTTAAGCCAGGTTCTTGACAATATTATTTACCTCCTTTCTTAATGTAACAGTTTGTTAATTTTGATTATACGTAACATTGTGTTACTTGTCAATATGTTTTTATAAAATAAATTAACTTTTTGTTTCTCAGATTGCGTAACTGTTTGTTACATTGTATTATATTATTGAGGTGATGAAATGCTAACTAAAAGACTAAAGTCTTTAAGAGAATCAAAACAGATAACTCAGCAAGAATTAGCGGACAAGCTTAATCTTTCAAGAGTAAGATACAATAATTATGAAACAGGAAAAAGAAGTCCAGATTATGACACTTTGCAAGTAATTGCAAACTTTTACGATGTATCAATCGACTATCTTCTTGGCAATACAGATAATCCTAATTCCGAAATCATACTTACTGATAAAGATGAAAAAGACATAGCAAAAACAATGCAAAAATTGAAAGAGCAGCTATCAAACGACCAGGGGCTAATGTTTGATGGCGATTTACTTGATGAGGAAACAGCAAAACTTCTGCTTGCTGCTATTGAGCAACAAGAAAAAATGATTAAAAAGATAAATAAAAAATATACACCTAAGAAGTACAGAAAATAATTACGGGGGTACATATGTCTTACAATGAAATTACATTTGAAAATATCAAACATTACACAGAAGAAGGAATTGAATTTTGGTATGCCAGAGAATTACAAGAGGCGCTGGAATATAAACAATGGAGACGTTTCTTTTCTGTAATAGAAAAAGCAATGATATCATGCGAAAGCTCTGGCAATACTGTTGATGAACATTTTGCCAACGTTGGCAAAACGATAAGTATGCCTAAAGGTGCCTCAAAAGAAATAAATGATTATATGCTCTCCAGATATGCCTGCTATCTTATAGTGCAAAATGGAGATCCTCGAAAAGAAGTCATCGCCCTTGGTCAAACATATTTTGCCGTAAAAACAAGGCAGCAGGAATTAGCTGAATCAGATGCAATGTTAACTGAAGAGCAACGTAGACTTGCGATCAGAGGAGATTTGACTGAACACAATAAGTCACTTGTTGATGCAGCTAAAGATGCTGGCGTTGAAACTAAACAGGAATATGCTATTTTTCAAAATAAAGGTTATCAAGGACTTTATGGCGGCCTGGGGGCAAAAGATATACATGTCAGAAAAGGACTAAAACCTTCACAAAAAATTTTGGACCATATGAGCAGCGAAGAACTTGCCGCTAACTTATTTCGTGCCACTCAAGCTGAAGCAAAGCTAAGAAGAGAAGGTATACAAGGTAAAAATAATGCTAATAAAGCCCATTTTGAAGTTGGCAAAAAGGTTAGACAAACAATTGAGGAACTTGGAGGTACTATGCCAGAAGATCTGCCTACTCCAGACAAGAGTATTAAGCAGATTGAAAGGGACAAAAGTAAAAAGAAACTTCCCAAGTAACAGTAAGTATAATGGCACAAAAATACTTCAATAAGGGGTGATTGTTTGAATAAAGAAAAATTTATTGTTGATAAATTAGTTAAGAAACATAACACATATAATCCATTTGAAATATGTGAGAAAATGAACATTAGTTTGATCTATGCTGACCTCGGTGAAATTAGAGGTTTTTACAGATATTCAAAACGAAATAAATTCATTACAATCAATTCTATTTTACCTGATCATGAGAAATTAAATGTTTGTGCGCACGAGCTTGGACATGCAGTTTTACATTCTGAGTATAATAGGATTTTTTTGAATTCAACTTTCTTTTTACCAAGCAAGTTTGAGAACCAGGCAAACAGGTTCGCTGCTTATCTGATTTTAAAAGGTTATTCTGATGATATTGAGAATATGACTGTTACTGATATTGCCAAAATCACTGGTATACCTTTGGAATATTTGATGTTGATTTCGTAAAAAATTGATTTAGGGGGTATTTTCATGAGTATTTCTATTAGCTTTTCAATAGATGAAGATGGTAAATTCAATTTCGAATATGGCAAAAAGTTTAGAACTGATAGATCTCAAAAAGGTAAAAGCCTGGTTACCAGTTTAAATGAATATACTGTAATAGATCTAGAAACTACAGGTCTTGATTCTTACTGGGATGATATCATTGAAATTGGTGCTATGAAAATTAAGGATGGAGTTGTTATTGATTCTTACTCTTCGTTGATAAAACCTGATGAAGAAATCAGTGATTTTATAATAAATCTCACTGGTATCACCAATGAGATGGTTTCAGATGCACCTAATATCGAGGAGGCTTTACCTGGTTTCATGGATTTTGTTGGAGATTCAATACTGCTGGGACATAATGTAAATTTTGATGTTAATTTTCTGTATGATAAATCAATGTTAATTTTTAATAAGCCATTCACAAATAACTTTATAGATACAATGAGGATATCACGAAAACTATTTCCGGACTTTAATAACCATAAATTAAATACACTTATAAGAAATTTTAATCTTGAAAAGAGAGGATTCCATAGAGCTCTGGGAGACTGTAACTATACATATCAAATTTACGAAAATATAAAAGATTATGTATGTAAAAATAGTATTGATTTGGAATATGAATTTAAACCTAAATCATCGTACAAAGCAGCGGATATATGTGCAAATGCTTCTACATTTGACGATTCTCACCCAATTTATGGAAAAGTTTGCGTTTTTACTGGAACTTTAGAAAAAATGCTTAGAAAAGATGCTATGCAGACTGTAGCTGATTTAGGTGGTATTTGTGGAGATTCAGTTACTAAAAAAACAAATTTTTTAATATTGGGAAACAATGATTATTGTGCAACTATTAAGGATGGCAAAAGCATAAAGCAAAAAAAGGCTGAGAAACTCATCCTGGAAGGTCATGATCTTCAAATTATATCAGAGAATGTTTTTTATGATATGTTATAATTTTATTAATAAATTCGGAATTGAAATTACATAATCAGTTTGAAGGGTGGTGATTTCTTGGAAAATTTATTAATGTATATTTTAACTTTTTTTGTAATTTTAATTTGTTTAATGTTTGTCGGCGAGATTATTATATCTTTTATTCAAAATGTACGTCTAGGAAAACAATATACTATACTCGAAAAAGAACTTCGTAAAAAACATGGTCCAAGAATAAAATGTATGGAGTGTAAATATTGCAAGAAATTTAGAGATAAAGTATTTTATAATTATCCCGGCTTCGATCAATATCTACCATCATACTGCTATAAATTTAGAATAAAATTAAAAGCTGACCCGCAGATCGTATGTAAATCATATAATCCGGAATTTGCTGAACGTAAATCACTATAATTAAAAGGGTTCAATTGAACCCAAATATGCGTGGAAAAAAAATATACATATGTAATTGACACATAAATACGAGGTAATATTATGGCAAAAAAAAGAACAAAGGCGAATGGTGAAGGTACTATATACCAGACTGACAAAGGGACCTGGCGAGCTCAGATAACTATAGGCAAGGACGATAATGGTAATGTAATCAGGAAATCTGTAAGCGGAAAAAGAAAGCTTGATGTGTCTAAAAAATTAGATAAAATAAAAGCTGATATGGGTATCATGGATATAGTTAAGGCTGATTCATATACCGTATCTAAATGGATAGAATTTTATATGGATACTGAAGCAAGGCCGAACCTTTCAGAAACATCCTTCCAGCTTTATGAGCGTCTATTCAGGATCCATATATTGCCTAACTTTGGCGATTATTATTTGTCTGAGCTTACAACTGACTTAATACAGGAAATATTTACCAAGCAATTCCAGTCTGGCGAGCTATCTCGTAACACGATGAATCAGGTTAAGACAAAGTTTGGACTTGCATTAAAGTTAGCTGTTAAAAAAGGCATTATTGCACGAAATCCTTGCGAAGGTGTTGTATTACACAAAATGAGAGAGGCTAAGTCTATCGAGGCTCTTTCTGTTGGAAATCAGAAGAAACTTGTTGATTACTGCTATAATGACCAATACAACTATTTGTTCATATTTCTGCTTGGAACCGGTCTCCGGATTGGCGAGGCACTTGGCTTGACTTGGGATTATGTCGATATGGATAACAGGTCTATAAAAATTCAAAAAATAATGATTGAAGTGTCAGGCAACCCAAAGTTCAAGGACTACCCTAAGACGGAGAATTCAATAAGAGAATTGGCTATCAGCGATAAGATGTATGCTATACTTGAATCACAGCTGCAGTTCAAAAATGATATGAATTATCTTAACTTGGTGTTTCCGAGTAGTAACTATAATTTTCGGACAACGGCAAATCTGAGAACTAAATTCATGAAAATTTGTGATGCAGCCGGCATTGATCATATCAACCTGCATGGCCTTAGACATACCTTTGCTACGAGAATGCTCGAAAAGGGTGTAACTCCTAAGGTAGTAAGCCAGATGCTTGGCCATAAAAGTATCGTTACTACATTGAATATTTACTCTCATGTACTTAAAGAACACCAGGAAGAGCACATTATAAAGATAGATGATTTTGTATAATCTGAAATCTACTGCACATTTACTGCACACACGCAAAACACTAACTTCATTGTAATTAAGTTCTATCAACAGCTTTAACTTTAAAAATAAACATATACGTTGTGCTGTTCAGATTCAATGTGTAAGGTTTAGCATAAATATTAAAATACAAAATTTCAGCACACAAGAAGTGAATGATAATTCAACTTCCTGTGTGCATTTTTTGTCTTTAGATATCTATTGAGTTCAGTAAAGCTTTCAGTGCTTTTGCCTCTTCGATTGACAAGGTTACTCCCTTACCCATTTTTTCATGATGCGGAGCCCATTCCCTGATGTCATACTTTGGCTCTCTATCATTCCAGCTGATTAAATTAAGCTCCTTGGTCCAACCTTTTGCGCTCTCTGATAATATCCCAATTTCTTCAGTTATTTCATATTTTATATCCGCCATATTCAGTCTCTCTCCTAATTTCCTTCAATCATGCTTATTTCATATTTACTAAAACCGTAATATTCATATAATATTTTATTCAATTTTTCATTTAAATAATCAATTTCTTTATTATTTTTTCTGCTATTTATGACTTCAGATACAATCGAATTAAATTCAAACTTAACTTTTTTATCAAATATTGGAATAGGTAGCTGCATTAATTCATATCCCATAACATGATTATTTGTAGATGTCTTTCTAAAGAACCAATCTTCTAATTTAGAATTCAGAACTCCTAATACTAAAAGGTTATATGAACTATCTCTAAGTAAAATTTTATTTGCAGTATGTCCAAAAAGATATTTCTCTTTTAATTCAGTTAATGCAAAATGTAACCTCCACTTATCCATAGTTCCTGTTATTTCTTGGCCAACCAAATAAACATTTTCACTGTTTTTATTAACCTTATCAATTAGAAAGTCCTCATCTACATACTCTTGACTTTCCCATAATATCCTGTATCTACCAACATTTCGACCTCTAAGTAACTTTACTGAGGTTTTATTATTAGAATATCTATGTTTAGATGACGTCAAATTCAAATCTCCTTGAGTTATTGATAAAGTAAAATCGCTTAGAGGTTTTGATTTTTTTTTGATTTTCTCCATAATCTCGAACTCCCCCTTACTTATTAAAGGGAAATATAGCGTTTCGGGATATAACTCAAATATATAATCTTGATTAATTTTTTCAAACAATAAGTGGCTTATGGTATTAACATTATTTCCAACTGATAGTTCAAAACTATTATTTTCCTGAATGTGATTTTTGAAAATACAAATACATGTTCCTTGTAAAACAGATTCAAAGACCTGACCACCTTCATCTGTAGATTTTTTTGGAAATTCAATAATTTTACAAATTTTGCTATTCTTCAAAAGAAGTTCTCGTGTGTAAGTTGAAGATAGATCACACATTAGACTACTCTGTACAATTAAACACGTAAGACCACTTTTCTTGCTAATGTTATATGAATTTTCAATAAAAACTTTATAAAGGTTTTGTTTTCCTTTGTCTCTACCTTCTGAATATGGAAATCTAACAGAGCTCACAACACCTTTCTTTATTTGTACATAAGGAGGATTACCAATTACTACATCAAACCCGCCTTTTTCCTTAAACACTCTTGCAAACTCAAGCTGCCATAGAAAGAATGGCGGGGACGGTTGATTTTTTACTTCGTTATATTTTCCAACTATTGCAGGATTTATTCCCTCTCCAAGGTTCAGTAATACAATATTATCAATTATTGATCTGATAGATCGTTTTATCTGTTCTTTTTCTGAATGATTTTTTTCATAAAAAAGTCTGTCCTGTGCTTCAAACAGCCTTGAAAGTAACGAATCGTACTGATTCTGACCCACCGAAATCTGATAATCTCTGTTTCCAAACAAGTCGCTTTCATTTATAAGCTTTGCTCCATCAAGCTCGTCAATAAGGCTGTTTCCACATCTTATATTGCAATCAAGGTTTGGCAGAGGTCTCGGATTTCTGGTTACTGCGTGCATACCATCATCAACTGCATTTTCGTCCGTTTCCTGATCTACCACAAGTGAAAGCCAAAGTCTGAGTTTTGTTATATCTACTGCTGAAGGGTCTATATCTACTGCAAATATTGAGTTTTTTATAGTGTGATACTTCAGATTCAAAGGATGACGGTCTATTTCGTATAGCATTCTGGATTTGAACTTATCATTTATAATCATTACCATATATTCCGTTATATTTTTTCTTGCTCTTACTATCTCAGACAGCATACCCAAAGGAAATGCTCCTGATCCTACTGCCGGGTCTGCCACTCTTATATTTGCCAGTGCATCATCCACATCTTTCAATCTGTTTATATTATTTTTTATGTCCAGTATCTCAGTTGAAATAAACAGCTCTGAATCTCCGTTTCTGGCGTTTACATTTGTATCCTGATCTTTCATGAACTCGCCGTAGACAATAAAATCTTTTATGGCATCATAGGAGATCCCCGTTTCATTTGAAATGTGGTTTGCAAGACTCTCCTGACACATATAGTGAACTATCTCTCTTGGAGTGTAAAATGCTCCCTTTGATTTCCTGTCTTTTACATCCAGAAGGTTTTCGAATATCTTTCCAAGCATCTCGGGATCTACTGCTACTTCTTTTTCGAGAGGTTCATCTTCGTTCATCGTAAAGTTATATCTGTCAAAAATATCCAGTATTCCATCTGCATCTTCTTTTCCTTTTAAATCAATGTTTGAGAACATCTCGTTTGGAATATCAAAATCATTGTGGTTCCAGTCATAATTGTCAAGAGGTTCAAAAAGGCCTCCGTTCAAAAATGGCACTTTGCATTTCAGCTTATTGTAATATCCTATATCTCCTCGCTGCTCGTTTAATGCTTCATAAAAAAGTGGCTCAAGATAATCATCAAAAAAATTAAGATTCTTTTTGTGGCAATTCTCGTACATCTTTCTTAAAAAATCTCTTGGACCAGTACCCCAGGACTGACCTTTCAGAGCTGCTGCGAGTACTTCCTGTTTGCTTACCTCATATTCCTCAATCATCTTTCCACTTATTCTTGTATACTGATCTTCTCCGGTCTGTCTGTATACCGCAGGAATAATCTCTTTTGTTATTTTTCCTTTAAAATACAGTGCATCATTATACTGCTTTTGGGTCAGTGTTTCAGGAAACGCATTTACTCCAAGCCAGCCTTTTTTCTGGATAAAATAAAGGAATGCAAGCTGACCCATGAGTTTTTTTGAAAATTGTTCACTTGTGAAGTTGAGACGCTCTGCTTCGTGCATAAAATCTTCATTTGACTCTAGATGTTCTTTGAGTTCGATATATTTTTTTCTATAGTTCTCAAAAAATGCCTTGGTTACCTTTTCAACGCTGAATGCCTCTTCAATCTGATCCAAAGTCGGATTTACATGATCATCCATAAATATTGGATAAAGTCTTTCCTCCGCAGTATGGCACGGCTCCAGTTCTCCCACTAGATATGAATATCTTTTTGCAGGTGTAAGTTTCTCGGTGATTTTACCTTTTGCAAATTCATAATCCAGTCTAATGAATGACAGTCTCCACTTGCCTTCTCCTTTTGTGTAAAATGCCGCTATTGCTCCGTCAATCCCAGCCGCATCCATAAGCTTTTTTACAAAGTTTCTCTGCATGCTGCGTGCATTTTCGACAGTCTTATGACTTTTGAGTTCTACTGCAAACACTGCAATCTTTGCTCTGTCCTCACCAGAAAAATTTGCAATATGATAGTACCCTTCTATATGGTAGCTGAATTCTGACCATTTTTTTGAATCATTCACAAATTTGTCAGGTCTAACTATATCCAAATTATTGAAAAATTCTGTTGTAAATTTTGTAAATTGAGATATTTCAAAGGGTTTTTCAAGTGTATCTTTGAAAAATTGTTTTCTTGCGTCCATAATATATTAAACCTCACTTTTTAAATACATTGAAAGGATTATTTGTTTTTCTTCTCTTGATTTTTTAATATTTCGTCTGCTTTCTGCAAAATATGCAGCAGGTACACCATTCATTATAACATTGTAAACTTCTACTTCATCTTCGACATTCTTGAGGTCTTTTATTATCTGCTTGCTTATTCCACTTGGGATTTCACCATTCTCCCAGAGACCAAGCATCCTTACAATATATGAATCTTCTACATCTGTCAGAATTTTACTTTTTTGAAGTGCTTTAAGATATTTTATTATTTTTGCATCATTGCCTTTTGCTCCGGTTTTTTCAGTCACAATTTCGATATCCTGTGTCAGAGCATCATCAAATGCATTTTTGTTTTTTTCCAGATGACTGAAATAGTCGCTTTCAATGCTATATCTTTTTTCATTCTTATCTGATTTTATATGATTTGCTGCAGTCATAAATGATATTTCTCTGGTGTTCTTATCTGTTATAAAGAATTTCTTCAATGCTCCTTTTCTGATAAAGGTTATCGTGCTGTCAGTTTTAATAACAGGATACATTTTTGCTGTTTTTGCTTTTAAAGGCAGTTTCTTTACCTTTTCAAACAATTCTGGCTCATTATCTCTTACTCGCCTTATCTCAGCAAGATATGCCAGTTCTGGATTCATGCTTTCGTCATCCTCATCAGGAGTTTTTGTCAAATCATCATATAATTTGTGTGAGCTAACCTCTTCGTCATCTGAGAGATATTTAAAATCCTCCCCTAAAGTGTCATGAAAAAGTTGCAGCTTTGTTACTATCCTGTCTTTCATAGGGAGCTGCATGTCGGTCTGTGAAGTCGGGAAAAAATTATACATATAGATATTATCATGCTTGCTCCCAACTCTGTTTATACGTCCGCCTCTTTGCATTATCTTGGTTGGATTCCAAGGCAGATCATAGTTTATTAACAAATTTGCTCTGTGGAGGTTGATTCCCTCTGCCAGAACATCTGTAGTTATAAGGATATCATATTTGTCTTTATTCAGATCTTCATATTTAGGATTAAAGCTGTATTCAATATCCATCTTGTGATATTCACTGCTCTCGCCGCTGAAATGAGTTAGTCGATCTCCGTAAATGTCTTCCAGGTTTCTCCTTAGATAACCTGCTGTTTCTTTGGACTCTGTAAATATTATTATCTTTGACTTTTGCAGTATGCTGTCTGTCTGTAACTGCTTTTTGAATTCATCGAGTTTTGGATCTTCAGTTATTTCGTCCCAGTGTTCTTTTAGCTGTTTCATAATGGCAAGGTCATATTCGAGAGCAGGAAGAAATGTTGACTTGAACGCATCGGCTTTGAAATGATATACCTTTTCTTCATCAACAAGTCTCATCAGTTTGGCATCATCTCCATTATCGAGCAGATCATACACATTTACTTTTTTGCTTACATATATGTCGCCAGTTTTATACATAGAGATGAATTTTTCATATGAATCAATAAATCTGGAAAGAGTCATTTTGAAAGCATAAAAGCTGCTTTCAAGTCTCTTCACAAGAATTGCTTTCATAAATCCGCTCATGTTTTGCTGAGAAATCAGTATTGATGCGTATTTTTTATTATCTTTCAGATAAAGCAGCGGAGTATATCTTGAATATTGAAGAGTCCTTATCGCCGCTATTGTTTCTCCAAAAACATCATCTACATTTTTATCAAATGTATATATTATCTGTTCAGGGGCCCCGAGTTTTGGAAACTTGAGTCCCTGTTTGTTTAAGTCATCTTCATAGTATTCAATAATTTCTTTTCTGGTACGCCTGATCATTATGCTTCTGAGAACCTGATCTCGTATGTTTTCAGAGTTTCTTTTAAGAACTTCTTTATATGATTTAGAGCCCTTCTTTTGTTTATTGAGTTCGGTATTCATTTTTGCAAAAAATGATTCAAGGTTTTTTATATTTGGAATTATGGTACTGTTATGCTTTTGCTGAAATAGATATATCTGATTTTCTATATCACTTGAATAATTGTTTATTGGTGTTGCTGAAACCAGAATAACTTTTTTGTCTTTACATATCTGATGAAGATAACCATATCCATCTGTATCACTGTTTCTGAATCTGTGAACTTCATCAACGAATACATATTCATATCTGTCAAGTTTCTGCGCATTGTCAGCTATTCTGTCTATTTTTCCCAGTGATACTACATCTGCAACGACATCAAACTCCTTCATTACTTCTTCCCAGTAATCAACAAGTGGTAGTGTAAAGTTCGTTATGAAAAAGCGATTTAAAAGGATTGCCAGATTTTGTATCCGATCTTTAAAATATAATGATGTGCGAAGCACCTGAATTCGGTTTTTTTTGCACAACAAAAGGATCTTAACCACCCTTGAATTTTCAAAAAATAATGCTGTTTCTCTTTTGTGTGGGATTGGATTTTTAGTTTAGCATCATTTTTCTCAATTTCAAGGGCAAGCCAAAATCAATGTATTGATTTTGATGGTCAACTGGCTTGATTCTCTTTGGCTTCTTCCTGCATTTTCAGTATGCTTTGTTGCCCAAGGTAGATTAGCAGCTGCCATTTTCCGGGCATGTTTTCTGCTTTATCAAGCATTTCGTGTGTATTTAATACCTGATTGTTAAATCTGGAGTGTCTTCTCAGAAAGTTGTAGTAGGCTACCCACAGTGACACGGAGTAATTTGCTCCTTCAAAATTGTCGTAGCCGCAGGTGCATCTGTATGTTTCTTTGAAGGTTCTGTTTAATCTCTCTACTACTTGCTTGTATGGTCTGTATTCTTTTGATACTGCATCATCGTTTGCAAGCCCAATGACCTGTGTGATGTCAAATTCCAGGGGGTTTTCCTGAAGGGAAAACTGCTGTGCGGCGAGTGGATAGGCACTGTACCCGTCTGCTATGAACTTGAAGTTGTCTGTTACTTTGTGGATTCCTCTGAAGGCTTTTCTCATGGCCAGTATGCATGGGCCTACGCTTCTGCTTGCTGATACCTGGTAGCCTATCACTGATTTTGAAGCGGCATCCATGATAAACCAGATGTATCCTTTGATGCCTCGTACTTTTATGTAGGTTTCATCGGCGATAAATGTTTCTGATTTTTCGTAAGGGTAGCTATCTATGAATGGCTTGATTAAAAGCGCAGCTGTTCTGCAGTAGTTGGATACCATTGTGTGGGAGATCCTTATTCCGTAAAGATCTTCAAGGGCCTGGGCTGTTTTTCGTAATGAGAGTCCAAGATTAACATGAAATGTAAGGCACAGGGACATGATATGTGCGTTTTGTTTTCTAAACTTCAGTGAGGATGAGTTCTTTGGAAGGGATTTTAAATCCATCTCAAAGAAATCTACGGTGAATTCCCGGTAGATGTAATGGAGTTTGTATTTGTATTTTTCTTTTTTATCTAGGTTTTCCGGATCTACTTTTTTCAGGTTGTTGAGATAGTACTTGCACTTTTGATTGGTGCATTTATGTATGCTAAAAAAGGTCCTGTCTCTTTTAGGGACAAGGCTGTGACTGCAATGAGGGCATTTGAGTTTTAATGGTTTGGTAACTCTTTTTCCGGTGGAAAATGTCTGGCTGCATATCTTGCACTGGTACTGGCCGTTGTCTCCGTTGTTATCGTAAATATAGTGATGCGGAGCATTGCATACTGGACATGATATTTCTTCTGGTATGGTTCTTCCGTTCCTGCGCTGAACTGGTTTTATCTTCTTCTGATATTTCGATTCGTAGTATGACAGAAGAAACTGCCAGTCCTGTTTGATGAATGGCTGGATTATTGGAAGTTGGTCTGTCTTGAATTTTTGATATTTTGGTGAGTGGGTATCGTCATGCGCCCACTGACCTAATGGAATATATTTTGAAATAAATAGTACTAAAAATCGAATTTGTTGATTTTGGTATTGAATTACATGTAGTAAATGAGTTATAATTTGAGACATAACAATGGCACCCTTGCCTTTCTGTTTTATTTGTTGTGTTGGAACTCAAATTATATCAGAAAATGGGGGGTCATTGTTTTTTTATTTAAAAAAACAGTGAAAACCTTTGAATATATAGCAATATTAAATAAAATAGGGGTGTAAAACTTTACACTACCCAACAAGTACCGGAGGACATATTATGAGCTTGTTGTGCCCTTTTTTCAGACTTTTTGCAAGCAAAGCACATATATATGTTTTCCCAAGCCCTACAACGTCAGAAATAAATACTCCTCCGTAGCTATCCAGTATCTTTTTGGCCTGCGTAACTGCATCAAGCTGGTATTGAAGTTTCATATATCCATCAGGCAGCAGTCTTTCTATAGCTGCATTTTTATCCGCATTTATTTCTTCTTTAAAATACTCATATATCGTCTTCAAATAGAGTTCATATGGAGTTATATCACTTTTTAACCAGGTTCTGCCCTCTATTGTATCTATATAAGAATCTTTTATGTCTACACCTTTTGCCCATAGTTCTTCAAATTTTTTGAGCGCAAAATCAACATCTCTGCTGTCTTTGAGTTCAACGTTAAATTCAAGATTGTTTTTAAGTCCTGCTTCTGAGAAATTGCTCGATCCTGTTATTACGCTTCCATACATATCTGGAACTATTTCCATATTCTTTCTCATTATGTAAACTTTTGCGTGTATCGGCGATTCTGTATATATTCTAATTTCAAGTTTTTCAGATTTTAACCATTCAATAAAAGTTCTTACCCCTTTTTCAATATCCATAGCATCGTCTGATGAAGCGAATTCTCTTTCAACGCTGTCAGAATACAATTCTTTAGCTTCTTTTTGTGATAAATGTGATTCTGAATCTGATTCTTTGATTATTTCAACAGTTCTTCTGTCTACATTCAATCCTACCAGTATTCTTATTTTATCAAGATTTTCCATAGCCTCATACATTCTGAAGAAGCCGCTTGTCCTGAAGTAGCCTACTAATATATCAAAATATTGTGTATTACTTTTCAGTATGTTGCTGAATCTCTCGTAAAGATTTCGGTCTGGTTCATTTGTAAAAAATGTCAAATCATTATGAGTCATTAATTAATACCCCCTGCTTTTTTAATAGCTAAATAATAATTAAATATAATTCTATTATACAGTATAAATCTTATTTTAACATCTCTATTAGTCGCAAAATCTTCTGTATATAAATAGACATACCCACTTATAAATTGTCGATGATCTTTATAAAATAAATTATCTTTCTATTTCTTTAATTGCGTAAAAGTTTGTTACATTGTATTATATTATCAAGGTGCCAATTGGCTGCTTTATATCAAATTAAGGTAATTCATTAACGTAATTCAAACAGCCAAGATTGCATGTAAAGCTCTGACGAGACTGTCATTGAGCATTTTGCACAGCAAGTTTGAGAACCAGGCGAACAGGTTCGCTGCTTATTTAATGTTGATTTTGTAAATTTCAAGGAGGTATTAAAATGGGGTTATTTGATTTTTTGTTAAATCAAAAACCGATTACAAATGCTGATATCCAAGCGCAGCCGCCAATTCAGCATGAAGAAACCGGGCTAAAAATGAAAGTTAAGGAATACAAAAAAGGGCGCAAGCTTCCTGATGATTATATTGTTTTCGATTTAGAGACTACTGGCCTTAATCCGGTAGAAAGTGAAATAATTGAAATCGGCGCCATAAAATATCATGGAGGTATAGAAGTTGAGAGATTCCATACATACGTCAAGCCTTATTCCCCTATTACATCGAAAATCACGAAAATAAACGGTATAACAAATTCAATGGTTAAGGATGCACCAAAGATAGACACTGCTATAAAATCATTTGAAAACTTCGTGGAAAGCATGCATCTGGTTGCTCATAATGCAAGTTTTGATATGGGCTTTATACAGACAAATATGAATAACTATCACGAAACTACATTTGAAAATACTGTTATTGATACATTGACGCTGGCGAGAAAATATATTGAAACTCCTAATCACAAACTGGAGACTTTAAAAAATCATTTTAAGGTTAATGTTGGATCTCACAATGCTATTGATGACTGTGTTGTGTGTGGAAAAGTATATGCACATTGTAAAGAAAAGGCTACTTTATAAATATTTATACATTTGATAAGAGGCATAGTTGAGGATGGTATTATTGATGAGTCCGAGCTTGAGGATCTGGCTTGGATATGCAGCCAGTTTGAACCAGATGGTAAATATTATGAATTCACTACCCTGTCTATACAAATGCTTCACGGAGTATTTCACGGAATACTTTCGGACGGTGTGTTAACTGATCAAGAGATACATAGTCTTGATGAGTGGATAAAAGTCAATGACTTCCTGTCTGGCACTTATCCATATGATGAAATAAACTCACTGTTGTCGGATGTTTTGGAAGATGGAGTTATAACTGATACTGAGAGAGATATATTGAGGTCATTTATAGGAGATTTTATAGATGCTTCCGCTTCTATAAATATAAATGCCGGCGAACTCGAAGAATTAAGGAAACAGTACAATATATCTGGAATATGCGCCAAGTCTCCAAATTTATCTATTGAATCGAAGTGTTTCTGCTTCACTGGGAAGTCTTCCAGGGCTAAGAGATCTGATATTCAAGAAATTGTTGAAAAGAACTCTGGTCTATTCTCAAATAATGTCACAAAGGAAACTGATTATCTGATTGTCGGGGACGAAGGTAATCCTTGCTGGGCATTCAGCTGCTATGGCCGTAAGGTTGAGAAGGCTGTTTCAATGAGAAAAAGCGGGCATAATATTGTTATTGTTCATGAGAATGATTTTTGGGGAAAGGTTTAGACCAAAAGGAGTTTCCCTGAAATAAATAGAACGCCCCTTCTCAAGCAGGAATACTTCATCATTTACAGCATCTGCAAGCATACTTCTATAACGCTTATATACTCGCTAATACATTAATTAATGGCCTCTCTTTCAAACAGCTGATTTGAAAAAATATAAAGTAACAGGGCATGAGTTCTCTCTATAAATAGAACTCATGCCCTGTTACTTATTCACACAAATATCTAAAACTATTCTTACAAGCTTTTAGGAGCTCTTATAATCATTTTCCGCCCTTGTTTCCAACAGCTTCACATATTCTTCTTAATCCTTCAGACACAATGGACCTTGGACATGCAAGATTCAGCCTTATAAATCCATCTGAGTTTTGAACGAACATATTCCCACCCTCCAGCAGCACTCCAGCATTATATGCAAAGAACAGTGGCAAATCTTCATCGGGTTCAAAATATTCTCTTAGGTCAACCCATGCGAGATATGTTGATTCTGATATCATAAACTTTGCTTTTGGAAGATGTTCAGATAAATATTGTCCAGTAAATTCAAAATTTTCATCAAGATAATCCGTAAGCTCCTCAAGCCATGGTTCACCACTTTCATATGCCGCCTGAGATGCCGCTATGCTCAATGGATTGTCAAAATTATAGTGTCTTGAAAGCCATTTGCTTCTTAATAAATCACTCCTGATAATTATGTTTGAAATCATGAGACCTGCTATATTGAATGTCTTGCTCGGAGCCATACAGGTAATAAGCTTGTTGTATTCTTTCATTACTTTTCCCATAGGTATGTGCTTCTGATTCTTTCTGAGAAGATCACAGTGAATCTCATCCGAAATTACCCATAATTTATTTTTTTCTATTATCCCGGATATTTTCTCCAGTTCTTCCTTCTTCCATACCCTTCCTGTCGGATTATGAGGATTACAAAGAATAAGCAGTGTTGTTTTTTCATCAGATGCCTTTTTCTCCAGATCTTCAAAATCAATGCTGTAATATCCATCTTCATTTTTCAGGTCTGAACAGACACTCTCTCTTGAGCTGTGATCAGCGGCATATTTGAAATATGCATACGATGGAGTCAGAAACAGTACTTTCTCATCCGGTTTACATATATATTCAACAAGTTCAAACAGCGCTGGTATGATTCCGTTCGACATGACCAGTTCTTTTTTGTCAAAGCTCCATTCATATCTTTTTTTGCACCAGGCCAAAAGAGCTTCATAGTAGGAATCTTCAAAAATCCTCGTGTAACCGAATATCCTACTATTCAATCTCTTTTTAATTCCTTCAATCACTACGTCTGGCGTCGCAAACTCCATATCCGCAACCCACATGCGTATGAATTCATCGTCTTTGTATGGAAAAGTCATGCTCTCATCAGCATGAAAGATATACTGCCTGAATCCGTCTGTATTCATGGCATTCGTGTTTCTTCTGTCTATTATCTCATCAAAATTATACATAATATTTTCCTCCCCACTATTATTTCATCTTTAGCTTCTATTTTAAATATTTTTCTCCACAAAGTCAAAAACAGTAATTCTCTTTAGAGTGGAATTTAGATTTTGAAATTCCATTGCTGGTGGAAAAAGCAAGTGATTCTATGATATAATAATCATGAAAATATTACAGAGTGCAATTTTCAAATTTTTTTGTATTTATAGGAAACTTTAAGGAGAATTTCATGAGTGAAATAAGTGCTGAGATTGGAAAAAGAATACGTAATTTCAGAAGGATGAGAAAGCTCACTTTGGAAGAGCTCTCTAAAATAATATGCAAAAGCAAATCTACAATTTCAAAATATGAAAAGGGAGAGATTTCAATTGATGTGGAAACTCTCTATGATATTGCCGGAGCTCTCAAAATACACGTTGAACAGCTTTTGTACTGCACTCCCCAGCGTGCGAGCCTCATGTCAGACTCAAGCAGCCCCGCCTTTTTCAGCGGCATGTCCCAATTTTATTCATACCTTTATGACGGTCGAAGCAACCGCCTTATACGCTGCGTATTTGACGTTCTGTCGGAATCAGGGAAAAACCAGTACAAGATTATGATGTACATGAACTTCAAAGATTACGAAAACTACCAGAACTGCGAAAATACTTACTGGGGATATATCGAGCATTATGATGCAGTTACGAACATTCAGCTTACAAATCAGGATACTCCAATGGAAAAAGCCAGCGCTCAGATCCTTGCTTCGTACCTTGACGCTGATACGAAATGGGGGCTGTTCAATGGCTTTTCATCAAGACCTATGATGCCTATCGCGGTTAAAATGCTTTTTTCAAAATCCAGGCTCAAAGAAGACTCTGAATTAATAAAAGTGCTTAAGGTTTCAAAAGATGACATAAGACTTCTCAGGCATTATAATATGTTTACAACTGAACTATCTTTTCAGCTTGAAAACTTTTAACAATATCAATTCACGCTGATCCAGCATTTCATTTCACTGCTTTTTTGAGCCAGCTCAATCAGCCTTATCGTATCTCTGGCCTGCTCAGGAGTTATATGGAGCATGCCGCTTCCGCATATGGCATCATGTAGATTTTTGTAAACCATCTGATAATCCCCATGTTCGCTTTCAATATTTCCGCAGAAATGAATTCCTTCAATGTCAGTGTTCAGTCTGCCCCAGATTGATTCAGGCTCTTTTCCCCAGTCAGGCCTATCCACAGGAAGTTCGCTCTGCTTTAAGCAGTGTTCCTGAACATCCATTCCATACTTTATGAAAGAGCCTCTTGTGCCATGAATGGTATACTTTGGCCCCTGTTCTCTCACCAGCATCCCTGCCTTCAGTCTGGCAGTAAAATTGCTGTACCTGAGAAGCATGTCAAAGCTGTCCGTTGTCCTGGCCCCTTCTCTCTGAATATCAAGACAGGCAAATATTTCCTCCGGCATGCCAAACAGAGCCTTTGCCTGATCAATAAGGTGCGATCCCAGATCATAAAGTATTCCTGACCCGGGTGCAGTATCCTCTTTCCACGAACCCTGCCTGACTTCACTTCGGAATCTGTCAAAATGCGCCTCATACTCTACTGTATTTCCCAAAAACCCGGCGTCCAGTATTTTCTTTACAGTCCTGAAATCACTGTCATATCTCCGGTTATGATTTACGGTGATTATCTTTCCAGCTTTCTTTGACAGAGCAATAAGCTGATCTGCTTCTTCAGAGGTAACTGTGAAGGGCTTTTCTATCAGGACATGTTTGCCATTTTCCAGAGCTTTTTTCGCTATATCAAAATGCATGAAATTGGGTAATGCAATAACAACAAGATCAATCTCAGGATCTGACAGTATATCATCTACTTTATCTGCGATTATATGTCTGCCATACTTTTCAATCAGCTGATCATTGTCCTTTCCGCTTCTGTTGAAAATCTTCTTAAGTTCAAATCCTTCAACACTGTTTATCAGTGGCTCATGAAAAATTCGGCCTCCGGATCCATATCCTATAAGGCCCACCTTGAGCTTTTTCATCACAGTCCCTCTTTCTTTTCTATTTCTGTCACGCACTGTGTCTTTATTCTTTCAACCAGAAACTGAAGCGCATCTATAACATGAGGCCTTATGTCACCGCCAATGAGCAGATACATTATATCATCGCCTACATCAAGCGTTCCTTCGTTGAGCCATACTCTGACATGAAAAATCCCTTTCATTCTATATGTCTCGGCAATTGCCATCTCCACCTTTTCTGCGTCATAGCTGAATTCCATTCCCGTAACTCTTGACCCGTCATCAAGACCTTCTCTTACCGCAACTTTTGGCGTCTCTCTCACAATACCGTTGTGTATAAGATACATTCCTTCATGATGTGAACTATGGTCAGACTTTACTTCTTTCAGCCACTGTTCAATTGATGGCCTCTCGCTGTTTTTGTTCATATATACCTCCATCTCCGCTCTTGCTTTCCAGAAATTCAATTGCCCCGTCCTCGATCAGCGGCCTGCTTACAATATATCCCTGTATTATATCGCAGTCATGCTTTTTCAGATACTCCATCTGAATATCTGTCTCGATGCCTTCTGCTACCACCTCAAGCCCCACCTTGTGTACCATAGATATGATGTCCTGTGATATCAGATTGCTCTCTTTCTTTACAGATATATTATCTATGAACTGCTTGTCAATCTTTACTATGTCTATGTTGAGATCTCTCAGCCTCGCAAAGGATGAAAATCCGGTCCCGAAATCGTCAAGCGACACTGTTATTCCCATATTTTTTACATCTTCCAGCTTCTGATTTATCAGCTCAAAATTTTCAATGAGCACTGACTCCGTGATCTCAAACTCAAGCAGGCTAAGATCCGCTCCGACTGAGTCCAGTGTTTTTCTTACATCATCAACGAAATCATCTCTGAGGAGCTGCATTGCTGATATATTTACTGCGATGCTTATATTGTCAAATCCTATTTCATCAAGCCTTTTCAGAAACTCACAGGATTTTTTGAGTATGAGCCTTCCAAGATCATATATGAGAAGCTTTCTTTCAGCTGTCGCTATAAACTCAACAGGTGAAATCATTCCTGTATCAGGAAGCTTCATTCTGGCAAGCGCCTCAAATCCAGTTATCTTCTCGCTCTTTATATCCAGTTTTGGCTGGAACTCAAGATAGAAAGTGCCCTCTCCCTCTCCTGATATGATCTTTCTCAGGGCTTTTTCAATGATATCCTCACGTTTGAGGTTCTCCTCCATATATTTTTTGTAGAAAACTATCTTTTCATCTTTGATATGCTCGATATTCGAAAGTGCCAGCGAAGCATCTCTTAGAACCTTGTCTGCAGAAATATCCTGGTTCTCTATTTCGTATATCGAAATCTCAAGTCCTATATATTCATGTTTTGCAATTCCTTCAAATGGATCTTTAAATATCTCTACAAGCTTCTCCGCTATACCGGCAAGCTCTTTTGAATCTCTGTATCCCTCTACTGCAAGCACGAATCTGTCTGCATTGAATCTGAAGAACATGTGCTCTGGATCAGTCATTTCTCTTACTCTTCTGCTTATCTGCCTCAGTATTTCATCTCCATAGACAAATCCATAGGTCATGTTGAGCGTCTTGAAATTTACACAGTTTAAGAGCAGAACCGCTTTTTTGGATTTTCTCTGATTTTTTATTATATCCTCAAGGTATTCCTGAAGGTATTCTTTGTTTGGAAGTCCCGTAAGCCTGTCATAATAGGCAGTCCTGACATTCATCTTGTTTTTTCTGTAAGCATAGTAAAGAATAATTCCTACCACGGTCAGAATAAGAAAAAATTCTACAAATCCCTGTATTATTATGTTTTTTATATCATCATAAAAAAGATCGGATTTCCATACTATTGAAAGGGTCCCAAATTTCTCCGATCCATGAAATACAGGTGCACATGAATGAAGTACGTTTTTTCCATCAATCAACCTGTTTTCAGAATCAGCATCGGACTTTAAGTAGTGCGTTCTGAGCTCCTCATCCCGGATTTCAGTTCCTATGATTTCACTATCGCTGCTTGCTGCTACAATAAAATCCGTGTCCATAAAGTATACGTTTTCGACATTGTCCATTCTGACAATGTCATTTACGAGCCGCTGGATATCAAATTTTTCTGTAAGATCATGAACATCTTCGGCAATTATTCCGACCTGCACAAAAGTTCCGTCATTCTTTTTTACATAGCCAAATTTGAAGTACAGCTTGCTTTCGGTATCCTGGCGTATGTCCTCTACAAGCGACGCTCTGTTTCCCATCATAAAATTATATACCGGATGTCCCTCATACGCTGTCCAGCCTATATACTCTTCGTAATTGCTGTAGACTATTACGCCCTTATCATCATACAGATTTATCTGATCAACCTGAAATTTTTCGGCAAGATCTCCTATTTCTTCGTTGCTTTCGTAATTCTGCATGAGAAGAACAGCATTGCTCGCAGCCAGTATCCTCTGGTCGAGCATGGCCATTATTGTCTCAGAAGCAGCTGCGTTATCCTCAAGTGTCCTGGAATAGCTGTCAGCTATGCTGATAGTAGATTCCTCAGTCATCCTGTAGATTTCTTCAATACGGCTCCTGGCCGTTATGTACATCATAGCCCCGAAAACCAGAGCCAGAACTATAAAGGGGATAAAAAAGTAATTGAAATCTTTTTTACTGAATTTCAGCCTGTCCTTTTCCATAAATTGTCACATCTCCCAGTCTGATCGCGAAAAACATACATTAGTCCACTCTAACTGTACCATTTAACGCTTAGCTCGTCAATATGATTGCTATGTTTAAATGTGAATCTCTGCCTCAGAATACAGAACCGCCTTGCCGCTTAGCTTAATTCTTTCTCCATCCATTGTGCAGTAAAGCGTACCGCCTCTTTCTGAGGCCTGATACGCCACAAGCTCCTTCTTTGACAGTTTATGCGCCCAGTAAGGTATGATATGGCAGTGCCCTGAGCCGCATACAGGATCTTCAGGAACATTGAGCTTTGGCGCAAATGATCTTGATACGCAGTCGTGCCCGCTTCCCGCAGCTGTCACATGAAGCAGCAATCCTTCCAGTTCACTTATTTTCTGAAAGTCAGGCTTGAAATTTCTTACCTCAGCTTCCGATTTCAGTATGAACATCAGGTCTCTTCCAATATATGCTTCTTCTATATCTGTACCTGCAGCATTCTTCATCTGATCAGTGATTTCAAGCTTTCTAAGCTCATAAGCCGGGAAATCCAGCTCAAAAAGATCGCCTCTTATGATTACTTTCAACTCTCCGCTGAGCGTAGCAAAGCGAATCTCTGAAGACTCTTTATCAACGAATCTTGAAATCACATATGCCGTGGCTAGCGTGGCATGTCCACTAAGGTCTATTTCTCCACCGGGAGTAAACCATCTCAGCCTGTAAACATCACCTTCTCTTACTGCAAACGCTGTCTCTGACAGATTGTTTTCCTTTGTTATGCTCATCATAGTTTCTTCAGGAAGCCACTGCTCCATTACGCATACCGCTGCAGGATTTCCTCCAAAAACTCTGTCTGTAAAGGCATCAACTACGTACTGCTTCATACTACTCGTCCTCCTTATGGTCTTCATCTTCAGTTACATCCGTGAACTCTACATCTATCACGTCCTTTTGCTTCCTGACGCTTTTTTTCACTTCCACAGGCTCAATCCTGAAGAATTCTCTGTATTTCGAGATTATGTTTCCGGCATAGGAAAGCATAGAAAAGACTACGAGGGCATCTTCCATATAGCCAAATACCGGTATGAAATCCGGAACCATGTCTACTGGAGATACGAGATATATGCTCATCATGGCAATAAGAAACAGGACCTCTGTCTTCTTCAGGAGTCCTACCTCGTCAGATTTCAAAAACCTGCTCAGATACCTGAGATTTCTTATATAATTGAGTACGCCGCCATTTTTTCTGAACCTGTCATTTGATTTCATCTGCAATCCCTTCTGCTTTCTTTACAAATATCATATCCTGATTGTTTCACTTTCGGTCACGACTATGTCCATTACAACGTCAAATTCATCAGTCACGACCTCATCAAGCATAAGCTTTTCTCTACATATAACTATCTTTCTGAATTTCACGTCTGACAGGTACCTGTCATAATACCCGCCGCCTTTACCGAGCCTGTGCCCTTTTCTGTCGCAGGAAGTACATGGTATAACTGCTGCGTCTATCTCATGAGGCTTTATTATTTCGCAGCTTTCAAGAGGTTCTTCTATCCCGAAAAATCCTTTTTTAAGATCATCAAAGCTTCTTATATTATATACCCTTAGATTATTTCCTTCAATACATCTGGGAACGCCTACCTTCTTTCCCTGCTCAAGAAGCCTCTCGATTATCGGCCTCGTATCTATCTCATCCTTCATGGAAACAAAGCAGAAGACTGTGCCTGCGGATCTTATTTCTTCAAGCTTAATTATATTTTCCTGAATCTTTATGTCTGAATCGATTATTTCTTCGCTCGTCATGGCGGCTTTTTTCTGATGCACTATGCTCCTGATTCTCTTTTTTTCTTCTGAAATACTCATGGCACTTACCTTTCTGTTTCAAAAAAGAGTCTCACTTGTAATAAGTGAAACTCTTTCAGTATTAACCCAATCTCTGCTCTATGAGATCTGCAAGCTTTCTTGCCATCTGTGTTATGATTTCCTTGTCCTGGCCTTCGAGCATTACCCTGACAAGAGGCTCTGTACCAGACGGCCTGATGAGTACTCTTCCTCTGCCATCCATCTCTGATTCGAGCTTTGATATCTCGTTTTTGATTATTTCGTCAGTCATGTACGCATTCTTGTTTTCATTCCTGACTTTAGCGTTTATAAGCACCTGAGGGAAAATCTCCATTATGGTAGCCAGCTCGCTCAGTTTTTTTCCTGATTCCTTGATGATTTCAGACAGTATCAGTGATGACAGCACCCCGTCTCCAGTTGTGTTGTAATCAAGGAATATCATGTGTCCTGACTGCTCTCCTCCGAGTGAATAGCCATTCTCAAGCATGTTTTCAAGAACATATCTGTCCCCTACGCTCGTTACCTCGAGTTTTATTCCTTCTCTTTCTGATGCTACGTGAAGTCCCAGATTGCTCATCACAGTCACAACAAGCTTGTCTGATTTCAGCTTTCCGATTTTCTTCAGGTATTTCGCGCATATGAGCATTATCTTGTCGCCATCTATGACATTTCCATTTTCGTCAACTGCGATAAGCCTGTCTGCATCACCATCATATGCGAGACCTATGTCTGATCCGTTTTCAATTACGGCTCTGCACAGGTTTTCAGGATGAGTGGATCCGCAGTTTCTGTTGATGTTGGTTCCATCCGGATTATTTGAGATGCACTTCACCTCTGCGCCAAGCTTTTCAAAAACATGAGGTGCAACCTTGTAGCTTGCTCCGTTTGCGCAGTCAAGCGTTACCTTGAATCCTCTAAGGTCTGACTTCAGCACTCCGGAAAGAAAATCCTCATATTCACGTACATAGCCTTCATTGTATACTCTCATTCCAATGTTTTCGTGCGAAAATACAGTGTCTATCCTGTCCATGTCGTCAAGATAGCTCTCTATTTCGAGCTCGATTGAATCATCAAGCTTGAGGCCTTTTGAATTGAAGAATTTTATGCCGTTGTACTCCATAGGATTGTGTGATGCTGATATAACTATTCCCGCATCTGCCCTGTGCTTTTTTGTGAGGTATGCGATTGCAGGCGTTGGAGCTACTCCTATGTCTATTGCATCTCCGCCCACGCTCATCACTCCAGCAGCTATCGCACTTGAGAGCATGTCCTTTGAGATCCTGGTGTCAGAACCTATGAAGACCGTTGTCTTTCCTTCTTTGTTTTCACTGTGCCTTTGCAGTACATATGCACCGGCTCTTCCAAGCCTGAATGCTAGATCCGGAGTCAGCTCTGTGTTTGCTATTCCCCTGACTCCATCTGTTCCAAAATATTTTCTCATGATATTCAAGTTTCCTTTACTTTTTATAATAATGCCTATAGACACTATTATAATGCATATCAGCCTGTTTTGCTATATGCTTTCTCCACCTTTTATAAGAGCTTCCCTGTTCTGAGGTATGAATTTCTCTTTTGAAGGTCCGAATACTTTTTTGAAGGCCTCAAGTATTGATTCGATATCAACTATCGGAGTACTCTTTAAAACTGCTCCAAGCATTACAAGGTTTGCCGCCTTGATATTTCCTATGTCAGCTGCTAATTTATTGGCATCTATATAATATACCTCTATATCAGTTCTTTCTACCTTCTTTTCGATAAGAGAAGAGTTTATGAATATCTTTCCGCCTGGTTTTACATCCTTCTCGAATTTAATAAGTGAAGGAAGGTTCATTACTATTGCTATGTCTGCATCGTTCGTGATTATAGGTGATCCGATTTCTTCGTCTGAAACTGTAACTCCGCAGTTTGCAGTTCCACCCCTCATCTCAGGGCCATATGATGGCAGCCATGATACGTGCTTGTCTTCAATCATTCCGGCGTATGCAAGAAGCTGTCCCATAGACATTACTCCCTGTCCTCCAAATCCAGCGCAAATAACTTTATTCTCCATGTCTATTTCCCCTCCTCTATTTGTTTGAAATTTCCAAGTGGATAGAATGGTATCATGTTATCTCTCAGCCACTGAAGTGAATCCACAGGAGTCATTCCCCAGTTTGTAGGACATGTTGAAAGCACCTCTACCATTGAGAATCCAAGGCCGGCCTTCTGAACTTCGAATGCCTTTCTTATTGCAGTCTTTGCCTTTCTTACGTTTGCAGGCGAATCAACTGTTACTCTCTCTACGTATACAGCTCCATCAAGCGTTGAAATCATTTCAGACATTCTTATAGGGAATCCGTTCTTTACAGGATCTCTTCCGTCCTGAGAAGTCGTACTCTTCTGTCCGATAAGTGTAGTAGGAGCCATCTGTCCGCCAGTCATTCCATATATTGCGTTGTTTACGAATATAGTAGTTATCTTCTCTCCTCTTGCTGCAGCATGAACTATCTCTGCCATACCGATTGATGCAAGGTCTCCGTCTCCCTGATATGTGAATACCGTATTCTGAGGATGAACTCTCTTTATAGCTGTTCCTACCGCAGGCGCTCTTCCGTGAGCTGCTTCCTGCATATCGCAGTTGAAGTAGTTGTATGCAAGAACTGAACATCCAACAGGAGCAACTCCTATCGCTGATCCCAGAACTTCCATTTCTTCAAGAACCTCTGCTACAAGTCTGTGTATTATTCCGTGTGTACATCCAGGGCAGTAGTGAGTTGTAACATCTGTAAGTCCCTGTGTTCTTTTAAATACGACTGTCATTATTTTGCACCCCCTGTTAATTCCTTTGCTTTGTTTATGATCTGCATTGGGTCTGGAACCATTCCTCCAGCTCTTCCGACAAAGTGAACCGGTATCTTGCATTCAACTGCAAGCTTTACATCGTCAACCATCTGTCCCATGCTCATCTCTGCACAGATTATATGGCTCGCCTTAAGGTTTTCGAATGCCTTTACAGGATATGGCCAAAGGGTCTTAAGTCTTATAAGGCCTGCCTTTATTCCTTCTTTTCTAAGCTGATTTACAGCACTTCTTGCTATTCTTGAGGTTGTTCCGTAAGATACCATTACTATGTCGGCATCTTCAACCATGTAGTTTTCGTATTTTGCTTCTTTTTCTTCAATCTCGTTGTATTTAGCTTCAAGTCTCAGGTTGTGCTGCTCAAGCACTGTTGAGTCAAGATACAGTGAGTTTACTATGTTTGGCTTTCTTAATCCACCAGTACCTACAGTAGCCCATGTCTTTTCTGCAAGATTTCTTGGCTCAGGTTTTCTGAACTCTACAGGCTCCATCATCTGTCCAATCATTCCGTCTGCTACGACTAGAACTGGCATTCTGTAGTAATCTGCTGCGTCGAATGCTTCCTGAACCATGTCTACAGCTTCCTGTATTGATGCCGGCGCATATACGATGAGTCTGTAGTCTCCGTTTCCGCCGCCTCTTGTAGACATGTTGTAGTCTGCCTGTGATGGCTGGATGCTTCCAAGGCCAGGGCCGCCTCTCATCATGTTAACTATTACTGCAGGAAGCTCTGCTCCCGCGATATAAGTTATACCTTCCTGCTTTAATGCGATTCCAGGAGACGAAGAAGATGTCATTGCTCTTGCTCCTGCACCAGCAGCACCATAAATCATGTTTATAGCTGATATCTCTGATTCTGACTGAATAAATACTCCGCCTGCTTTTGGCAGCTCTTTAGACATATATTCTGGTATCTCGTTCTGTGGGGTTATAGGATATCCTGCAAAAAATGTACATCCTGCTTCAATTGCCGCTTTTGCAATTGCCTCATTCCCTTTCATAAGTACTTTCATCATTATCCTCCTAATATCTTTCTACTGTAATAACACCATCTGGACACATAAGTCCACAGCTAGCGCATCCGATGCACTTGTCAACCTCTTTTACTGTCGCAACGTTATAGCCTTTGTTGTTCATCACTTCGCTGTCAAGAAATATGATCTTGACTGGACATACTGAAGCGCAAAGACCGCATCCTTTGCAGCGTTCCTGATCAAATGTTACTTTCCCCTTTGCCATTGTAATTCCTCCTGTATAATTTTCAAATATTTAAAGTAGCATGAGCTAATTTAATCACATCCATTCCTCACGCATTATCATTGAAACCGGCATGATAACGTTGTCAGGGTCAATTTGTCTAAATTGTGTATTGTTTTTTGAATATTTTAAATTGTGTGAAATCGTTTTCCTGAAATCCGATTTTTTTTCCCAATAAGCAACATACCTCATTGGGATTCCTGTTTTGATTTCTACTTCTTTCACGAGCTCAATTCCATCGGTTATATCTTTTTCGCTGGTGTCCCACAGCATATGAGTGTTGCTCACAAGACCAGTGACCTTGAGACCACTGGTTCTTTCTATATCACTTATATACTGTATGACTTTTTCGGGAGTATCAGTGTATTCTCTGTTTTTGTTGATTACCATGAACATGTCATACTCAAACCTGCTTATATCCTGGCTCATCCTTCCTAGCACTCTTGCGCCGACATCATCTCCGCCCACATCGATTATATATTCATAGTCGGTATTGAAAACAGGCTTTGTTATATCGGCTGCTATTGCCGGAAGATCGAGCGCGCTGTTTTTGAGTATGCTTGAGAATGATTCAATGTCATGCTCCATTAGCAGATCTTCTTTTTCTCTTGACCTGAAATACGGATTTACAACATCTATGTCAGCTATCGCGACTTTTCTTGATTCTCCGTTTGCTGCATTCTGCTCTCTTATCTCTTTTGAGAGCCTTATGGCATAATTAACGGCGAATTCAGTCTTTCCGCTTCCATAATGACCCACGATTATCCTGATTCTCTTGTCATCTTTAAGCATATTGACCTCATTGTCTCTCTGTTAAACGTATTCTTTTGCTTCCTCTTCTTTGTTTAGAACTCTTAGCGCTCCCTCAGCAAGTGCTATCATCTCGTCTTCTCCAGGATATATAACTACCTCAGCCATCTTTGACACTCTGTCTTTTATCCAGCCTGTCATCATCTCTGAATATGCTATTCCACCTGTAAGGATTATTGCATCAACATCACAGCTTAAAACTGCAACGCTTGCTCCGATATCCTTTGCAACCTGATAAGCCATTGCCTCATATATAAGCGCCGCCTTTTCATCGCCTTTTTTTATCATGTCTTCGACTTCTCTTGCATCGTTTGTGTTTAGATATGCAACGAGTCCGCCGTTTCCTTTTATTCTCTTTTTAAGATAGTCTTTTGTGTATTTCTCATCATAACACATATTTATCAGCTGGCCAACAGGAAGACTTCCTGCTCTCTCAGGTGAGAATGCTCCCTCTCCGTCAAGCGCATTGTTTACATCTATTACTCTGCCTTTTCTGTGAGCTCCTGTAGAGATTCCTCCGCCAAGATGTGCCACGACAACATTTATGTCTTCATAGCTCTTTCCGATGCTCTTTGCATATCTTCTCGCAACAGCCTTCTGGTTAAGAGCGTGGAAAATTGATATTCTCTCTATCTCCGGAATACCTGATATTCTTGCTATATCATCCATCTCATCAACAACTACAGGGTCTACTATGAATGCCGGAACAACTGCCATGTCAGCAATTTCCTTAGCGATTATTCCTCCAAGGTTTGAGGCATGCTCTCCTCTTTCTCCGCTTGCAAGGTCTGCTATCATAGCCTCGTTTACTTCATAGGTTCCGCCTTCCATAGGCTTGAGGAGTCCGCCTCTTCCTACTATGGCGTCAAAGCTGTGAGGGCTGATTCCAACCTCGACAAGAGATTCGATTATAACCTCTTTCCTGAATGACTTCTGAGCGAAAACGCTGTCATATTTCTGAATTTCCTCTGTCGAATGTCTCAGTGTTTTTTCCATTATCAGGTCTTCATTCAAAAATACTGCTATTTTTGTGGATGTAGATCCCGGGTTTATTGCTAAAACCTTGTACTCCTTCATTTTTTTCCTCCGAATTGTTAGAATTTACTTGAATATAATACAGCCAGTGCTATAGAATACATCTTTGTCTCTTCTGAGTCAGCTCTTGACGTAAGCACTATTGGTTTGGATGCGCCAAGTATTATACCGGCGATTTTTGATTTTGAAAAGTAGGAAATTGCTTTGTAAAGCACATTACCAGCTTCAATATCAGGCATCAACAGTATATCACATTTTCCTGCAATCGGGTCCTTGATTCCTTTGTGATGTGCGGCTTCTTCGCTTACCGCATTATCAAGAGCGAATGGTCCTCCGACAATACATCCATCTATCTCACCGCTTCTGTTCATCTCAACGAGAGACTGAGCATCAAGCGTTGCAGGCATTTTTTCGTCTACCTTTTCCTTTGCACATACCACACCAACCTTTGGCATGTCAATATAAAGAGCATTTGCAAGCTTTACTGTGTTTCTTATGATTGCTGCCTTGGTATTAAGGTCAGGGCTTATATTCATGGCTGCATCTGTGACAAACATCAGTCTGTCATATCCTGGAATCTCAACTACTGCCGCATGGCTTATAGGGTTTCCTGTCCTCAGAGAAAGCTCTTTGTTTAGAACCGCCTTAAGTACCACTGAAGTGTCAACCAGCCCTTTCATTAGAATATCAGCTTTTTTGTCTGATACAAGCTTTGCCGCTGCCATAGCCGCAAGCTGATTATCCGGCTCGTCAACTATATCATATTTATTATAGTCTATATCCAGTTTTTTGCAAATATCAATTATTGCTTCTCTGTCACCAACAAGAGTGGCATCTGCAATTCCTGCGACATTTGCCATGTCTACAGACTTAAGGACATCAGCATCCTGGGCGCATGCGACTGCAATTCGCTTTGGACCGCTCTGTCTTGCTTTTTCCATGATTTCGTTGAAACTTTTCATATTTCCTCCTAATTTTCCGTTATAGTGACCACTTCCGGAGTGATCTTAATGCTGAAAATCGGAAAATCAACTTCGTACTGAAGTTTGTATTTTTCCTGTGCTGCCTTATTGTCAATCAATATTCTTATATTATCAGGATTTATCCTGTCTGAATATTCTCTGCCTGCAGTTATCTTTATCTCCGTTTCTGGCGGAAGCGTGCTCTTTATCGCTTCTGCATCTGCTTCTCCCGTGAGCGTTATGCCGGCGCGCGGCATCATGAGAGTATATTCCTCAAGCTCGCTCTGTATCTCTTTTATTTTTATTCTTTCGACCGAATAAACCAGTTCAGCTGTTTTTTCAAGCTCATATGAAACTCCTGCAACCCTATTGAACCCGGATATCTTTACAGGAACTGTCTTCAGAGACTTCACTGCATCAACTGCATCCGCACTTCCCTGTATCCTCACGTTCTCAACATCGGCCCTGAATGAGCTGTTTGGTACCTTCTGCCCTTGATCGTCAACAAACACTAGCTCTACAGGTACATTTTTGGTCTTGTCAACGTCGACATCTACAATGACTGATGATTCGCGTATCGTTACGCCTTCTACTATATTGTTTCTGTCATCCAGTGGAACAAGGTTTATTTTCGTGCTGAAATCTGAATCATTGTTCTCAAGCTTTACTGTTCCTGACAGATTCATAACCTTTTCGACCTGAGACTGCGGCCCTTCGACATAAAGTCCTACTCTGTTTGGCTTTATCTGCCCTATCACATAATTCGTCCTGAGGCTGCCTTCTGTATTTATTACTATGTTCTTCATGCTTACAACAGACCTTTCAAGCACCACCTCTATCTGAAGCGGATTAAGGCTGTACTCTATCTCTCTTGGCGCATCCATGACCACCTGCATCATATTGGTCCCTTCCTTTGGATCGTATATCTCTCCCTTTGGAGTGACGCCATTTCTGATATATTCATTAAGTACAGATCTTTTTGCCCTGAAATCAACCTTTACATTAAAATCCTGGCCATACGCGAACGTAAGTCCATTGTCTCTTATCTCATCTATGTTAGTGACAGTCTCTACGCTTATGTTCTCAAAGCTCCTGATTACAATAGGATCCACCTCGGACATTACGTATACCCACATTATGAAAGCGAATATGATTGAAAACAGCTTTATTTTAAAATTGTTTTTGAAATGATCCAGCATCTATTCACCACCTTTTCTGAACAATTTTCTCTCATCGTCCCTCTTAAGGTTTCTCTTAAGGTAAATTTCAAGTTCTTCTTCGCCCAGGTTCTTGAAGAGCTTTCCATTGTCAGCAATAGATATCGCACCCGTCTCTTCAGACACTACAAGTGAGATACAGTCAGATTTTTCGCTTATCCCAAGCGCTGCCCTGTGCCTCGTACCTACCTCCTGGTTGAGCTTGTTATTCTCCGTAAGCGGCAGAAAGCATCCTGCGGCCATAACTCTGTCGCCTCTTATGACTACCGCGCCATCATGAAGCGGAGTATTTGGTATGAAGATGTTTCGAAGTATCTGCCTGCTTATCTTTGCATCTACAAGGGTTCCTGTCTGTATGATCTCATTGAGCCCTGTCTCTCTTTCAAATACTATCAGCGCTCCGATTTTGGATTTCGAAAGGGAATTCACTGTGTGTATTATTTCAAGGACCAGCTTGTCGATATTAACACTGCCCTCACCACTCGATTTGAGAAGAAACTTGGTCCTTCCTATATGCTCAAGGGCTCTCCTCAGCTCTGGCTGGAATACAATCAGGAGCGCTATGAGCCCAACGGTCATAGTGTTCTTTAATATCCAGTGTATTACCTGAAACTGCATGAGCTCAGATATCTTGCTGGTAAGGAGAAGTACCACGATGCCCTTTATCAGCTGCTCGGCTCTGGTCTCTTTTATCAGAAGATAGACATTGTAAAAAACATAAGCTACTATTGTTATGTCTATCACATCGAATATGCTGATGTTCATTATTATATCCTTGAGTTCCCACATGATATCATGGCACCTCCATCCCTTGTTATTTTTCATGTTTTATCTTTATATTATTTCATATCTGGACACAATTTTCAATACTAACTGTTCAAATTGCAATTATTATCTGCTCTGATACGTATTTAAATCATTAATTTATGATATAACGGAAAAATTTAGAATAAACCTGTTCCACAACTTTATGTTTTATGTTATCATATTATATGTTATTTCATAATGCATCCATAGCTCAGTTGGATAGAGCAGCGGCCTTCGAAGTCGCGTGTCAGGGGTTCGAGTCCCTTTGGGTGCACCAGCAAAGGCTCTCTGCAGTTCAGCGGAGGGTTTTTTTATTACAGTATGGTAACTTTTTTAAATAATTTATGTACCTGTGAAAATTTATGATATAATATATTGGATTAGGAGGTCTGAACATGGACAAAGATTTAGAAAAAAAACCAAATAAGAAAAAGAAAAAAAGAAAAATAAATTTCATCAGGCTGATATCGCTCATAACTGCATTTGCAGTTTTTGCAGGTGGAATAACTGCCGTGGCAGCTGCTCTGATTGTAGTAAAGACAGCTGAACCGATAGACCCTACGAAAATATCGGAACTGCTTGATGAAAGCTCATTTATTTTTGATGACAAGGGAGTTCTGATAGAAAAGATTTCAAATGGAGAGTATCGAAGCATAGTGCCGCTCTCTCAGATTCCAGAAGATCTTCAGAATGCAGTAATTGCGGTTGAAGATGAAAGATTCCGAGAGCACAACGGAGTCGACGTCAAAAGGATATTCGGAGCACTGTGGTATGACATAAAGACTCTGAGCCTTGCTCAGGGAGCTTCGACAATCACGATGCAGGTTGCAAAAAACCTTTATACTACAATGGATAAGACCTGGACTCGAAAGCTTAAAGATGCATATTATGCACTTGAAATCGAAAAAGTCCTCAGCAAGGATCAGATACTTCATGCATATCTCAATACCATAGGTCTTGGAAGAGGAACAAGAGGCGTTCAGGCTGCAGCTCATGTGTATTTTGACAAGGATGTGTCTGAGCTCAATCTTCCAGAAGCAGCGATGATAGCAGGCATCACACAGAATCCTTACAAATTCTCAGCTTATGTGACAGCACCTATTTCTCCTGATGACGATTTTACAGGAATGCAGGTAAGCCTCATCCCAAGCAACAGTGAAACCCCAGCGCCAACAGCTGAAGACCTTCAGGTATTTGACAGGCTTCTTAAAAATGGACTTATTTCAAATCTTGAGCATAACCAGCTTGTAAAGAATGATTACTATGCTAGAAAAGCTGTCCTTAACCCTGATTCCAAGGAAAGACAGGAAATAGTTCTCAAGATGATGCTCAAGAACGAATATATCACAGAGACTCAGTACAACGAAGCTGTGGCATATCCGGTGGAGATAAAGCTCGGAAAGAAAAAACAGTCTAACATATCTTCTTACTTTGCCGATAAAGTAAAGGCAGAAGCAGTGACAGCGCTTGAATCCGTAGGCTACTCTGCTGAAGATGCAAATGACATTCTTTATGGCGGAGGACTGAGGATATATTCTACTCTCAGTACCAGCATACAGAACATACTTGAAGAAGAAGTAAACAATCCAGCCAACTTCCCGGGAAGCTGGATAGACGAGGATGGGATTCCTCAGCCACAGGTCGCTTCCGTGATAATGGATCAGTATACCGGTCAGGTCAAAGCACTCGTGGGCGGAAGAGGGATTAGCGGAAACAAAATCTATAACAGAGCGCTTAACCCAAGACAGCCCGGATCATCAATAAAGCCAGTGGCAGTTTACCTTCCTGCACTTGAAAATGGATTTACCGCAGGATCAGGAGTAGTGGATGAGCCTATAAAAGATGAAAAAGGTGAATACTGGCCAAAGAACCTCAGTACCTATGACGGCCCTACTATACTTCGAAACCTTGTGATAAAATCATCAAACGTAGGAGCGGTTCAGGTAGCTGAAAAAGTAGGCACGAAAAAAATGATTGAATATATGAAGAACATGGGAATATCAACAATAGTGACGAGAGACATGAACTCAGCAGTAAATGATGAGAACTTGTCGATGACACTCGGAGGTATGACAAAGGGAGTTACGCCTCTTGATCTTACAGCAGCATATGCTTCAATCGCAAACTCAGGAAAATATACAAAACCTGTATTCATTACAAAGATAGAGAATACGAGCGGCACTGTGCTTTACGAGAACACACCTGAAGTAAGGCAGATTGCAACAGCTCAGAATGCATATATAATGACTGACATAATGAAGGATGTAGTAAACAGAGGTAGCGGCGGAAGAGCCAGGGTCAGGAATTTTGTGACAGTAGGAAAGACAGGTACCACAAACGATGAAAAAGACATCTGGTTCGCAGGATACACACCTTACTACACAAGTGCTCTCTGGATAGGTGAAGACCAGCCAAAGGATATGAATAAATCCAGTGACGTACCATCTGCGCTTTGGGGAAGGATAATGAACAGAGTCCACTCAGGACTTCCTGCCAAAAACTTTGCTGCTCCTTCAGGGCTAACCCAGACTTCGATATGTCTTGAAAGCGGACTCAAGCCAGGACCGTACTGCACAAAAATCGCAAGCGAGATATTTGTAGCAGGAACCGAACCGAAAGATATATGCATGGAGCACGAGGCACCAATAGTTACAGAAGGCCTTCTGGACGATGAGACTAAGGCAAATGCAGAAAAAGATGATAAGGAATATATAAACAGCGAAAATAACGGCAATGGAAACCAGGGCAATCCTGGAGGCGAAGGACAGACAGACAAGCCGCAGAACCCGCCAGTCGATGATAATCAGGGAAATGGCGACCAGGGTAATCCACCGCCAGCTGATGATGGAAACGGACTGTTTGGATAAAAAAAGAGAGCTTTGAGCTCTCTCTTTTTTTGCACATATTTAAAGGATCTTAATTAGAACCTGATCTCAAGCATGGCTTCTCTTGCATATACCTTTCTCATAAGGGCCTTCTTGCTCACTATTACTCTGTCAAAGCTTCCTCTTCCTATGATTCCTATCTCGTCAAAGGCTATCATTTCAAGCTTGAGGGTATTCTCATGCCTTTCCTTCACTGTAACAGTTATAGTTATGGTCTGGCCAAGCAGAGTAGGCTTTTCATGTACAAGGTGGATTTCCTTGCCTATAGTGACAAGTCCCTCATCAAGCTTTTCGTCAATCAGCTTCGTACTGGCTGATATCATCAGCGCAACAAGCGATGGCGTTGCAAAGAGCCTGTCAAGCTCAGAATTCCCATAATTGCTGGCGATGTCGTCCTCAGTTACGGTTTTTTGTATTGTTATCGATCCCCCAATTTCAAATTCAGGCATTTTTAGCATAATCATACTTCCTTTCATAAAATATACAATATATATTTTACCTTATCAGACGTGATCTAGCTACTGTTTTTTTAGTGATTCGTACATAATTATTGCGCCTGCTATTCCGACATTAAGTGATTCTGCCTTTCCAAATATTGGAATATAGAGCTTTTCGTCAGACACAGAGAGGAGTTCCTCGCTTATGCCATTGGCTTCGTTGCCCAGTATGATGGCTGTCCTGTCATCAAACCTGACGCTGTCATACAGCACCGAATAGTCATCAAGAGCGGTAGCATATATTGCAAATCCCTGCGCTTTCATATAGTCAATATCGGCAAGATCAATCTCTGCCACAGGCACCGAAAGATTGAGCCCCATTGCGGATCTGTTCACTTTCGGAGAGAAAAGGTCCACAGTTCCCTTTGTATACAGGACCGCATCAAAGCCCGCTGCATCAGCCGTTCTTATAAGAGTACCGGCATTCCCCGGATCCTGGATCCTGTCAAATATCACCACTCTCATCCTCTCACCCGAAAGTATGGCCTTCAGATCGTGAGAGGGCATATCTACAAGAGCGACTATGCCCTGCGTATTCACAGTATCCGTTATCTGGCTGAATAAAGATGCTCTGACAACGCAAGATACCTCCAGGTGCTTCTCATATATTTCTCTGTACTCCTGATCAGAATTTATCTCAGCTTCTGAAAAAGCAAGCATTTTTACGTTTATTCCATCATCCAGGATCTGTTTTACTGCTCTCAGACCTTCGATCATTACAAGCCTGTGCTTTTCCCTGTTCTTTCTCAGCTTGAGAGAAGATATGAGCTTTATCTTCTGATTTTCCTTTGATCCTATAATCTCTATATTATTCATTTGCCTCACTCATCTTGTTAATTTTCTTGATTTCTCCAATGACAACAAGTATGTCTTTTGCGTATATTATGTCTTCGCTCTCAGGAGATATATTCACATCCATGCCTCTCTTTATCGCTACGATGTTTATTCCGTACTTGCCTCTGAGATCAAGCTCTGAAAGTGTTCTATTATTCCAGTTGTCAGATGCAATAATTTCAATTATCGAATATCTCGGATCGAGTTCCACGAATTCAAGTACATTCTTTGATATAAGGTTGTGCGCAAGTCTTACTCCCATATCTCTTTCCGGGAATACTACCCTGTCCGCGCCTATCTTATAAAGCACTTTTGCCTGCAACTCAGTCTTTGCCTTGCATACCACATAAGGCACTCCGAGTTCCTTTACCACTATGGTGGCCATTATCGAAGATTCTATGTCCGAAGCAACGCTTATTACAGCGACATCGTAGTTTCTTATTCCAAGTGACTTCAGTGTGGCTTCATCTGTTGCATCTGCCTGAACAGCCTGAGTTACATGGTCTGCTATATCCTGTATTATCTCCATGTTCATGTCTATTGCAAGTACCTCATGGCCAAGACTGTATATAGTCTTGGCAACCGCTGATCCAAAACGACCACACCCGATTATTACATATGAACTCATAAAAAATCTCCTTTATAATATAACTTCGCCCTCCGGCAACTGATATTCCACTTTCTTTGCTCTTCCGGCAAGTGCCATGACAATCGTCAGGGCTCCTACTCTTCCTGCAAACATAATTATTACAAGTACAAGCTTTGAAGCAGTTTCAAACTGAGTTGTTATACCCAGTGTAAGCCCGACTGTTCCAAATGCAGATACTACCTCAAATACTATATCCACAAAATCCATTTCCGGATTGAGAAGGCTGAGAGCCATTGATCCGGCTATTATTATTATGAATGCAATTATTATTATCGTCATTGCTTTATTAACTACGGAATAGTTTATTCTTCTTCCGTATGCCTCTACATCCTTGTTTCTTACAAAGGCTGCAGCAGTAAGAAGAAGCACTGCCAAAGTGGTGGTTTTTATACCACCTGCTGTAGATGCCGGACTTCCTCCCGTAAACATAAGCAGTATTATCAGAAACTTTGAGCTGTCTGTCAGGGCAGCAAGATCAATAGAGTTAAATCCGGCGGTCCTGGGGCTCACTGCCTGAAATGCGCTTATAAGGATTTTTTCATAAAGACTTAACCCTCCTATAGTGTCAGGGTTACCTGATTCAAGAAAATATAGTGCCGCAGTCCCTCCAAATATAAGGACCGCTGTGACGGTTAATGCCAGCTTTGAGTGAAGGCTTAGCTTTTTAAATTTTCGCTCATGCATAAAATCAAAAATCACAGTAAATCCAAGTCCACCGATTATTATCAGAAGCATTATGACCATGTTTATAACAAAATTACTCTTGTATCTTGTTATCGATTCAAAATTTCCCATAATATCAAACCCTGCATTACAGAATCCCGAGATTGATGTGAATATGGATGTGCTGAATCCTTTTATAAAGCCAAATTCAGGTATGAACTGAGTCATAAGAAGAACTGCACCTATTGACTCAATAATAAGCGTTCCAATAAAGATATTCTTTGTCAGATTTACGACTCCCTGTATTTTATTCTGTCCCAGAGATTCCTGAATGAACAGCCTGTTTTTTATTCCTATCTTTCTGCCCAGTACTATTGCCCCTATAGTAGTTATTGTCATAAAACCGAGTCCTCCGGTCTGTATCAGCAATATAATTATGAGCTTACCAAAAGCGGACCAATAGGTTCCGGTATCTACAACAACGAGTCCTGTTACACAAACCGCAGATGTGGACGTAAATAAAGCATCTATGAATGAAACCTCATTGCCCTCTGATACCGATACAGGAAGCATCAGCAGCGCCGTTCCAAGTAAAATAACAAACGTAAATCCTGCAATGATATATTGAGCAGGAGAGTTTAGCTTGATCAATTCTCCGACCTTCTTTCTTTAATTATTTTACTTGCCTCCAAAAGGCCTTTTTATGTCAAATTTATTTATTCTTTCATTTAGTTTTTCCCTGACTGTCTTTCCGAGCCTCATCCCGATATACATTAGAAATGATGGAGCGATTATTATTGCAAGATACTTGACTGCAGGATTGGCGCTTTCAATAAAATATGGCATGAAGGTAATGTTGGGATTCAGCATATGAAGCGGAACCCAGTATAATGACTCTGTTCCTGATGCCATATCAGCAAAGCCTCCTGCTCCTGCAAACCCAACTATGAACAAAGCTATATTTATCATTATCGGAACAGATACAGATGCTGCCCTTTCTCCTGGAACCTCTGAATCTTTGAGCGTCATGCCAAGAGATATGAAAAGCAGCAGGAATATGCCTGCTGAATAAGGCATTACATAATAGATGTATTTTCCCATTATGAATATATATGTTATAAAAGCTATCAGAATCTGATACGCAACGCTTTTTATCTGATTTTTTCTTACGTCTCTCATCTTTCCTCTTTCTGATGCCTAAACACAGACATCGTTTTTCATGTCTTCATATTTCTTGTCTCCTATCCCGGCAACCTCGCGCAGCTCTTCAACAGATTTGAACTCACCATTCTCGTTTCTGTAGTCTATTATCCTCTGAGAGAGTACTTCGCCAATTCCCGGAAGCTCCTGGAGCTTTTCTTTTGATGCTATATTTATATTTACCCGTCCATCTTCATTTTCAGTCATGTCGTCTTCATTTTGACTATTTCCTCCATCTTTATCAGCAGTATATGACTGAGGATAGTTTATTACAAGTACCTTTCCCTTTGAAGGTATAATGTACTGCGCTCCATCGACCAGTCTCTGAGCCATGTTAACGGCATTTCTGTCGGCATTATCTGTAAGCCCGCCTGCCATGTCGATAGCTGACTGGAGCCTCTCGCCTGACCCAAGCTCAATTAAATCCGGGGTATTGACCTCTCCGGTTATATCGACATATATAGTATCCGCAGCCGGCTTTGCAGCAGCCTCATCTTCATATGCATCAGCAAATGTCGAAACCGCCTCCTGCTGCGCTTCCTGAGAAATATCCTCCTCAGCTTCAGCTGATTCGGAAGCTGATGTGCCTTTGCTCCCGCTGATTTCATACTTTCTGTCTCTTTCCATAAAATTTCCGGCAGCCATAAAAATAACAAGAGCTGCAGATATAACAAATACCTTTTTCATGCTTTTTGGATCGTAAGAAAATTTTGAACTCATAGGGGCGCACCTCCATAATTATACAAAGCTCAGATGACACAATTATATCACACCTTTGATCAAAAAAATCAAATGATCAAACATAATTTTTACGATAATGAAAGTATCTCATGACAGTTTCATCCTGGCATGCTCTATTTTAGAAAATTATAAATATTTCCAATAATAGTCTTTATTTTTTCGCGTTTTTCTGTTTTAATATATATAAGAAAAGATTTAAAAAATTGAAATCTTGGGAGGTAATCAAAATGGTTAAATTATTGTTAGGTGAAGCAGGCAGCGGAAAAACTAAATTAATGATTGCTAAGGCAAACGAAATGATTACTAATATTAAAGGTGAATTGGTCTACATAGAACTGACCAACAAGCATGCAAGTCAGCTCCATAGAAATATCAGGTGCGTCTTCACTGAAGAATATTCACTTGATTCATTTGCATCAGTTTATGGCTTCCTGTGCGGACTCACCAGTGCAAACCATGACATTGAAAGCATATTTATCGATGGTTTAGACCAAATATTACATAAGGAAATTGACGGTGTAGTATTTGAATTCATGGATCTCGTTAATGATTTTTCTGTAAAGAACTCTATTGAAGTATTTATTTCAGCTAGCGTGTATTCACAGGAAATAATTAATGGATTGGAAAAGTACACTAAAGATTTCTAATTTTTTAAAGCCAGTTTCAGACATATTGACTGCAGCCTCTATAAAACAGGGGCTGCTTTGTTTAGGAGGAAAATTAATTGAACAGAAATCACTATGAAATCAAATTGCATGAAGGCCACAGATATATAACATTTCCGGTTCTTACAGATATGGGAATAAAAAACTGCTTTACTACCTCAGACATACTCACAGGAAATTCAGATGAAGCTAAGCTCATGAGTGATTACGAAGAGACATTTAGGTTTATGGACAGTTCTCAGGATGTTCGCTTTTTTACTTCACAGGTCCATTCAGACGGCATAAAGGTAATTTCATCTTCTGAGGAAGGTGCTCCTTTTTACGCCGGAAGATTTTTCGAAGATACTGACGGCCTTATAACAGGACTCAGAAACACCGTTCTCGTTACCAGGTTTGCAGACTGTACCCCTGTGATCATAATAGACCCTGTAAAGAAAGTTATGGCAAATCTTCACTCCGGATGGAGAGGCACTTCAAAAAAAATCTTCCTCAAAGCTGCAGATATCATGTGTACTCAATTTGGTTCTCTCCCTCAGGATCTTACTGTGATAATAGGGCCCTGCATTGGATATGATGATTTTGAGATTCAGAGCGATGTGCTCGATATTTTCAGAGGAAGCTTTGGTGATATAAATGGTTTTTACAGACAAAAAGACCAGCTCCATTATCTCCTTGACATGCAAGGCATAATAGAGAGGTCTCTGGTTTCATACGGGATAAAAGAATCGAACATATATACTGCAGACATCTCAACCTTCAGCTCCGAGCTGATGCACTCTTACAGACGAAATCCCAAAAGCTCTGGAAGGATGATAATGGCAGTATCCATTTGATTTTACCGTATCTCAGTGATTTTATGAAGGCAGGTTCTTCTTTATGAACTCTGTCACATCCTCAATTACCTGTTCCCGGTTTCCTTCATTGAACAGCTCATGCCTTCTGTTTTCATACAGCATGAGCTGTACGTTTTTAAGGCCATTCTTCCTGTACATCTTTTCAAGGTTTTCAGGCCCTTTTCCATAGTCTCCTACAGGATCTCTGTCCCCTGAAAAAATCAAGACAGGCATTTCTTCAGGTATCCGCCTTAGGTTTATGCCATTGAAGTTCTGGCAGATTCCATTGAAAAGATAATAATAAGCGGAAGTCGTAAAGCTGAAGCCCATGTCACTGCTCTGGACATACTTCCCTACTTCGGACTCATTGGTAGACAGCCAGTCTGATTTTGTTGATCTGTTCCTTATCTTCTTGTTGAACATAAGGTCCTGTGCATTTCTAATGAGCTCAGCTTCCTTTTCTGACCCCATTACCGTCATCATGGTTTTGGCTACTATCTTCCCTACCTTTGACACCGGTATCTGGTTTCTTCCGTTGCTTCCTGAAAGAAGGAGCATCTCGACTGTCTCAGGATAAATCTGTACATATCTCTGAGCCAGGAAGGATCCCATCGAATGCCCAAGCAGAACCACCGGGACTCCCGGGTTTTCACGTGCTATTATCCGGTTAAGGCTTCGCATGTCCCTTACCATCTTTAGGAATACGTCGCCCTCTCCCATATATCCATATTTTTTATGAGCTGATTTACCATGACCTCTGTGGTCGTTTATATATACCCCAAAGCCTCTTGAGACAAAGCTCTCCGCTACCGATGAATACCTCAGGGCTTTTTCTGCCATTCCGTGGGAAATCTGTATTATAGCGACAGGTCTTCGATCTGGCATGAACTTGTAGGCTGCTATTTTAAGTCCATCCGTATATGACTTGAAATCAAATTCCCTGTAGTTCATCTTCTGCACCTCTATTCTCAAAATTCTTTGGAACAAGTACCTTGAGACAGCCTTTCTTAACCTCTACAGAAAGCGGCATTTCCGGCCCCTTCTCTCCATCTATGCTTATTGTAATATCGTCTTCAGAATCAATGAGGAATCGGTTTCCACGTATCAGCTTTACATTGCTGTGCCTGGTTATATCTTCTCCCTTCATGACCGAGAAGAAAAGATTTGCAATTTCTATAGTCGTGCTCTCTCTTATTATTATGAGCTCCATTATGCCGTCTGAAATATTTCCAGTATCTATGAAGTTGGAAAAAGTTCCTACGCTCTTTCCGTTGAGAAGAAGGAACATATATGCCTTTTCATCATATTTTATGCCGTCAACCGTTATTTCCAGGTCATATGTCTTGAGAGCCGTAAGCTCGGTGAATGGCTTGAGATAATAGGCAAGCGGTCCCATAACGAGCTTGAGATTCTTGTCAGTCATGTAGGACGTATCTACAAAGGCTCCTCCTGCCAGCGAAGTCAGAAATACTCTCTCATTATTCACTATCCCGATATCTACCATTCCAGTGCTGCCGCTGAATACCTCATCGATTATGTTCTCCAGCTGGGACTCCGTGTTTATGCTCCTTGAAAGGTCTATGCTTCTCGTGAAATTGTTGCTCGTTCCCGCCCCAAGAGCGAAAAAAGGTATGGCGAGCCGGTTTTCAAGCATTACCTGAACTATCTGGCTGAGCGTTCCATCTCCACCGGAGCCGATTATTAGATCAAACCTGTCAGTCATTATTTCCTTCAGGTCAGTATCGTCCTCCGGTATCCTGTACACAGTAAGATAAACGCCATAGCTTTGCAGCTTTTCTATTATAAAGTCAATGTGCTTTGAAATAAATCTGTTTCCTGAAACCGGATTATATGCAAATAAAGCATGTTTCATATCTCCACCTCATTTCCATGGATGTCATACTATCTCTGAGATCTCTCCTTGAGCTTTATTATGAGATCTATAGTCTCGTCGATTGCTTCTCTTGATATATAGTAGTGAGTCACGAATCTGAAAAGACCATTTTCTTCAGGATTTATGATGATTCCATATTTTGCGAAATTCTCTACCGTAAAGTAATTTTTGAGCTTTTCATCCCTTACTTTGAAAAATACCATGTTTATGTCGAGCTTGTTCCTGAGGACCTCTATTCCTGATATGATATCCAGTCTCTCCGCAAGATATCTGGCATTGTCATGATCCTCGACAAGTCTCAGTCTCATTTCTTTTACAGCTATCTGACCTGCAGCAGCGAGCACCCCAACCTGCCTCATTCCGCCACCCATTATTTTTCTCTTTTTCGTTGCACTCTTTATGAATTCCTTAGTTCCAACCAGAACTGATCCTATCGGAGCACAAAGCCCCTTCGAAAGACATATGTTAAGAGAATCTACATTTTCTGTTATATCCCTTATCTCACAGTTGAGCGAAGTCACGGCATTAAAGAACCTTGCTCCATCAAGATGTACCTTTAGCTTGTATCTGTCTGCTATTTTTTTTACGCTTCTCATATACTCAAGATCTACCACGGTTCCATCAGAAAATGCGTTTTCAATACATATCAGCTTTGTTTCAGGATAGTGTATATCCTCTTCTTTTCTTATTGCATTCTCGAGCCTGTCGAGCTCCATCTTTCCGTTGTATGTCGGAAGCGTCCTCATGTTAACTCCTGAAATTATAGCTGCAGAGCCTGCCTCATGCTGAACTATATGGCACTCATCAGGAAGTATTATCTCATCTCCCCTGTTGCAGTGGGTAAAGAGTGCAAGCTGATTACAGAACGTTCCGCTCGGTACAAAAAGCGCTGCCTCCATTCCGCAGAGCTGCGCTATGTATTCCTGCAGCTTGTTTACTGTCACGTCGTCTCCATAAACGTCATCCCCTACCTCTGCCCTGTACATTGCATCTCTCATCCTCTGCGTCGGACGCGTTACCGTATCGCTTCTAAAATCAATCATTATTTTTACGCTCCTTTTCATATAATATTTCATAAAGTCTTTCAAGGCAGATATCTTTTGCCTGTTCCCTTATTGCGTTTCTTGTTCCGTCAAACATATGCCTGCTTACGCTTGTTTCATTGCCCGAGGACAACCCCACATATACAAGGCCTCTTGGGTTTCCATTTTCATCAGTTTCTCCAGGTCCTGCCACGCCAGTCGTGGAAATTCCAATATCTGCGCCAAGATTTTTTCTTACCCCTTCTGCCATTTCCGCTGCGGTCTGAGAGCTTACTGATGAATGTATTTCAAGGGTCTCGCGCCTTACTCCAAGCCTGGTGATTTTAGATTCGTCCGTATATGATACCACGCCCTCAAGAAGCACCTCGCTTGCTCCAGGGACTCCGCATATTGCAGATGAAACAAGCCCTCCAGTAAGTGATTCGGCTATAGCAAGAGTCATTCCTCTTTTTTTAAGCATCTCTACTATCTTTATGTTTGCATTTTCCATATCAGCACCTCACAGGCATTTTATGCTTATTTTTACAAAGCAAGGGAGTATAGATTACCCCCTTGCCCTGCTTTTTCTGAAAATCAGTTCATTTTGCTGTTTATATCTTGAAAGAGCTCTTGAGTGCAACTATCCTGTTGAAAACAAGTCTGCCTTCTTCTGAGAATTTTGGATCGACATTGAAATATCCATGTCTGAAGAACTGGTACTTTGACTCCGGCGCGGCATTTCTGAGGCCTTCCTCAACATATCCCTGAAGTATCTCGATTGAATCCGGGTTTACATCATCCTCTCCATCTAGAAGTATCGGCTCAAACAGCCTCATTTCAGCTGTAACGGCATTTTTTGCCTCAACCCAGTGAAGCGTTCCCTTTACTTTTCTTTCGTTGAATCCGCTTCCGCTCTTTGTCTGTGGATCATATGTGCAGTGTATCTCTGTTACATTGCCCTGCTCATCCTTTATAACTTCATTGCATTTGATGAAGTATGCATGCTTTAGCCTTACCTCATTTCCAGGGAAGAGCCTGAAATATTTTGCCGGAGGATTTTCCATGAAATCGTCCTGCTCTATATAAATCTCTCTTGAAAATGGTATCATCCTTACGCCCATATCCTCTTCTGAATCGCTGTTGTTTTCAGCTTCAAGATATTCGGTCTTTCCCTCTTCATAGTTTGTTATTATTACCTTGAGCGGTCTCAGAACAGCCATCGTCCTTGGAGCTTTCTTTATGAGGTCCTCTCTTATGAAGTGCTCCAAGTACTGTGAATCTACGGTGCTGTTTGACTTTGAGATTCCTATCTCTCTGCAGAAGGTTCTTATAGCCTCAGGAGTGTATCCTCTTCTTCTCAGCCCTGAGATAGTAGGCATCCTCGGATCGTCCCAGCCATCAACCACGGCATCATCGACAAGCTTTTTCAGCTTCCTCTTGCTCATCACTGTGTTTGTAATGTTCAGACGTGCAAATTCTATCTGCTGAGGCACCGATTCCATCTCACATTCTCTTATCACCCAGTCATAGAATGGTCTGTGATCCTCAAATTCCAGAGTACATATGGAATGAGTTATTCCTTCTATTGCATCCTCAAGCGGGTGTGCATAGTCATACATCGGATATATGCACCATTTGTCTCCCGTGTTGTGGTGAGTGGCTTTTGTAATCCTGTATATTACAGGATCTCTCATATTTATGTTTGCAGATGACATATCTATCTTTGCTCTCAGCACCTTTGCCCCGTCGTCATAAGCGCCTTCTCTCATCTTCTCGAAGAGTTCAAGATTTTCTTCAACGCTCCTGTTTCTGTAAGGGCTGTCTTTTCCTGGCTCTGTGAGAGTACCTCTGTACTCCCTCATTTCCTCAGGGCTGAGGTCGCACACGAATGCCTTTCCCTTTTTTATCAGAAGCACGGCCTTTCCGTACATGATATCAAAATAGTCAGATGCCCAGAACAGATTGTCCCACTCAAATCCCAGCCACTTCACATCTTCCATTATAGACTGTACGAATTCCTCATCTTCTTTTACAGGATTTGTGTCATCAAATCTCAGATTGGTCTTTCCACCGAACTCATCCGCAAGCTCAAAGTTGAGAGTGATAGCCTTGGCGTGTCCTATGTGGAGGTATCCGTTAGGCTCTGGCGGAAATCTTGTCATTATATCCTTATGCTTACCGCTTTTTAAATCTTCTATGACAATGTTCTTAATGAAATTGCCTGGCTTTAGCTTGTTTTCCATTTTAAGTTTCTCCTTATATCAGTCACATATTTTTTTAAGCTTAAAATCGAGATAATCGCAGGACACAAGATGAAAACTCGTCCCATCATGCATCCCCTCAAATACATAGCTGAATGATTCCTCTCCGTGCAGATGTCCATAGACCATATAGTCTATATCATTATCTCTTATTATCCTCAGTATCTCAGAATCATCATGTCTGTCATTTACAGGCGGATAATGCATTACCACAAATTTTGTAAGTCCTGATGTATCTGCCTTGTATGAATTCAGAGAATATTTCAGCCGCTCTGTCTCACGGCTGTATATCTTCTCATCCTCAAGCGTGAATTTTGTGTCGTTTGGGCATATCCAGCCTCTTGTCCCATAGAATATATAATTATTAATTATAACATGATTGTTATGCAAAAATTCAATATCCGGATAGTTTTTTTTCATTTTCGTAAGAGACTGCCACCAGTAATCATGATTTCCCTTTATGATTATCTTTCTGCCCCTGAGCCTGCTGATTTCATCGAGATCCAGCTTTGCATCTTCGAATTTGAGCGCCCATGACGTGTCTCCTGCTATTATAACGATGTCCTCATCTGTTACAAGTTCATTCCAGCTTGAGAATATCTTCTCCTTGTGATTTATCCACCCGAAGATATCCATCGGCTTCTGTTCATTTGATGACAGATGAAGGTCTCCTATTGCGTATATCGACATATTATCCTTTCTCGGAAATAAATTATTTTTTTTCCTTAGATCTCTGCTTGATATCATCTATCATAGCGTCTATCTGTCCCTGAAGCACTGCAAGCGCATCTATGTTGTCCACCGCATTGATTACGTCAAGTTGCTCCTGAAATGCAATCGCATCCTGCTCATAGCCCATTTTATGAAGCAGACGTATCCCATCGAGAGATTCCTTTACAGCAAGGGATTTGAGCCCGAAGGTCACCTGCGCCTTAATGATTTCCTCTCTTATCTCACTCATCTCTCTGTCCAGAGTAAAGGCTGCGTCTCCGGCGCGTCTCAGCCTTATACTCAGGTCCTCAGGCAGCTCCTTGTTGTACTTGTATCTGAGCGAATGCTCTATAGTAGCCCAGAAGTTCATCGAAAGCGTCCTTATCTGTATCTCGGCAAGGATCTCCTTTGAGCCTTCTATAGTCTCTATAGGGTACTTTATTATGACATGGTAGCTTCTATATCCGCTTTCCTTGTAATTCTTTATGTAGTCCTTTTCATAGACTACCTCCATGTCATTCCTTGAATGTATTATATCCACAACCGTATATATGTCATCCACAAGCTGGCACATTACTCTTATGCCGGCAATGTCTTCCATTTCTGCACATATCTTGTCGGTATCCATATTCAGTTTCTTTGCCTTGTCCAGGATCGAAGTTACCTTTTTGATCCTTCCTGTTACAAACTCAATCGGCGAATACTCTCCCTTATTCTGAAACTCTCTTCTTATATTCTTGAACTTTACCTTGAGCTCTTCGACTGCATACTCATAAGGCAGTAATATCCTTCTCCATTCTCTGTACTCCATATTCCCCTCCTGCTGTATCTTTGCTCAATCTTATATGCCGTAATAATATATCTTCCCCTGATCGTAAGTATAATCTATAATATTTCTCTCAGCCAGGCTGGCGATAAATGCGCCTGTCGTTGAATAATTATAGTGATATGTCTCAAAATTGCATTCAATTTCATTTATGACAAGAAGCTGCTGCAATATTTCCTCTCTTGAAGATGGAGTCTTTAATATCTCTATGATATCAGCTTCATATCTGTCCAGTACCTCAACGTTCTCATCTATTATCTTATCTATCTCCGATTTGCTGTATACATTTTTTGAATGTGCAATGAGGCCATGGTCAAAATCCAGATTCTTTATCTTTTCCAGGGACTGTCTCTGATAATCGATGCTGTACAGGAACGGCATATCGTATTTTGCCATTATCGTCCTGTCAAAAACCGAGTCTCCAAGATAGCACACCCTGTCATCCGTGATAATGACGGCCTGACCCATGCAGTGACCCGGAACATGATGTATCTCAAAATCCCTGTCCTTTATGGTTAACTTTTCATTTACAGGTATATCCACACTGAAGTACCTCGTAGCTTCATCCGCTCTCTTTCCCTGGAATTTTGGCGGAGCTGATGACACAAGATAGGCCTTCCCTATATAGAGGTTCTCGATATATGGCCTTGCCATTTCATGCGCTATGAGCTCTACATGGGGCGCTGTCTGTTTTATACCCTGAAAAGCCTCATAATGGTCAAAATGCTCATGAGTAGTATATACATATCTGGCTCTCATGCCATTCTCCTCAAGAGAGCTGCATATGCGCCTTCCTCTTCCCACGGTATGCCCTGCGTCTATCACAAGCGCTGACTTGTCCTTGAATACATATACCCCTGTATTCGTGCCACCTTTTATATAGTAACTGTGTCCATTGATTTTGTTTAATTCCATAGTATTTTCCTCAGTTCTTTAATTATCTGCACCTGTTAATTATATCAAAATTTAAAAAGTTTAACAATAAATATAGCTTATTTATAGCTAATTCAGTATAATGTATTTAACAAAGCTGCAATTTCGCAACAATAATAATGCAATTTTTACTGGAGGAAATCATGGAAAATGTATATACAAAAGTATTCAATCTCAAAGGATACTATTTTACCAAGGAATATGACAAGAAGAAAATCAACAAAGTAAAGGTAAGGCGGGTTCTTGACGATACAGTCCTCAAAAGCTTCAAAAGAGGCGACTGCAATATAGAAATCTACTTTGAGGAGACTGGAAAATCTATCATGATAACGCCTGATACCCCTAGAGATACAGTACTGAAATATCTTGGCGAAAAATTTGCGCCTGAATTCTAAAAAAAGAGTCCTGAAGACATATAGCTTCGGGACTCTTTCATTTTAATCTCAATCCGGCATGATTAATGACCTTCAGCAAAGCCCCTCAAGGATACAATCACCAAATCTGGCCATCAGAAGCTCGCTTGAAAAACATTCTATCGTCCTCTCATATGGCTTTTCCATATCCATGCTCCTGAATACATATGAAACCTCTGATATGTCCTTAATTGATCCATCCTTCATCTTTACCCAGATATTGTCCTTTTTCCTATCATATATTCCAAAAGATACCGTTCTTTTTATATATCCATACTCGCTGTTCCAGTCAGCTGCTTCCATACCGCAGTCTCTGAGGTTTTGGTCCAGGACTTCACACAGCTCAGGTATGTTCTCCGTCTTTCTGTAGCGCTTGTATTTCTTTCTGTCAAGAAATGCTCTGCACATGTGAGAAAGTACCGAGTCGCTGTGATTTTTCCATTTTGTCATGTGAAAGTACATGAAGTAATCGTCTATAGATGTATACTCGCTCACTGAAATCTCTTTTTTATCAAACAGCTTGAGCATGATTTCATCGGCAAATAAAGTCTTTCCTGTCAGATAAAGCTCTCTTGCCCTTGCAAATATCTTTACGAGCATGGCCTCCATCTGAACTTTTACAGGATGCTGATACGCCTCCTTGTGCATATAGTATCTCGCCATTATATACTCCTCAATCGAGGATATGTATTTTTCGTTTACACAGATCCTGAACCTGCTCTCCTTACACGCAACATCGAGAGACTTTATGAGCCTTCTTATATCATAGTTGCCGTTGCTGATGCTTGTAAAATAGCTGTCACGCAGAAGGTAGTCCATCCTGTCTGCATCTATCTGAGAGCTTATGAGCTGCGATATCAGCGTCATAATGTTTTCTTCACCATCAGACGAATCATCGGAACTCCCTTCAAAAATAGCCGCGAGCTTTTCTACGAATGACTCAGAGAAGTTCTGGGTAAGGGATCTGTTAATCTGAGAATCAGGGTCCCTCATTATTTTTACGGTCCAGTCCTCATGATTTCCAAGTCCGAATATCTTTTCAAAGGTGTGAGAAAACGGCCCGTGTCCGATGTCGTGAAGCAGTGCGCTGCAAAGAGCAAGATCTCGCTGCTCCTGTGTAACTTCGATTCCATATGAATTCAGTATGCCCTCGAGATGATCAATCAGAAGCCCCATCACATGATATGTACCTATGCTGTGCGAAAATCTCGTATGTGATGCTGTAGGAAAGACAAGATATTCACAGCTGAGCTGCTTTATCCTGGAGAGGCGCTGAAATTCAGTCGTATTAACCAGTGAAAAATACTTATACGGAAACTCTATATCCAGATGCACGGGATCCCTGAGTACATACCTCTTGCTATCAGCCATTGCTTTGCTCCTTTATCAAAATATTTTGTTAAAAGATAAATTTAGTTTTTTCAAATTATCTATAGCTTTATATTGATTTTTAATTTAAAATATAGTTATCATAATTTTAGAAAGGAAGTCTAATATGAAAAAAGTCGTGATCTATACAAGCTCAACATGTTCACATTGCCACCATGCCATGGAATATCTGGATTCCAAAAACATCCCTTATGAGGAGAAAAACGTAAGCAAGGATCCAGAAGCCAGAAAATACCTGCTGCAGAAAAAAATCCTTGGCGTTCCTGCCATTTATATCGATGATGAACTCATAATGGGCTTCGACGAAGCAAAGATAAACGAACTGCTTGGAATCTAAGCTATTTTAAACAAGAGAGGCATAGCCTCTCTCTTTTTTTATCCTTGAAAATCTGTTGTAATCTTGTTGAACGGGAAAAGCCTTATGAAGACCTTGCCGACTATGTCATCAAGAGGTACAGGACCTACGCTTGAATCCCTGCTGTCCGTACTGTCAAGCCTGTTGTCTCCCATTGCAAATACATGTCCCTCAGGAACCACCGTATCTATTTCATAGTCAGTATATCCGTCTTTGGTATAAGGCTCATCAAGAAGCTCATCATTGAGGTATACCTTTCCGTCGGTTATTATTATATGATCGCCTTCAACGCCAACAACCCTCTTTACAAGATCCTTTTCTCTTCCGTTGTCCTGCATAAGGTCTGACTTGAATATTATTACATCACCTCTTTCAGGAAGATCGCTCCTGTATGCCATCTTGTTTACAAGCAGATAATCGTACTGTTTCAGGGTATTCTCCATAGATGCTCCTTTTACAAGAGTAGGTCTTACAAAAGTAGTTATTATCCCGGCAAGTATGACCGCCACAACAATTACCTTTATCCATTCAATTATCTCTTTTTTTACTGCTTCACTCATTTCGGTCTCCTTATCAGTCAATTATTAATCCCATATTCAGGTAGTCGTAGAATTCCCCATCTATGAACAGCGCCCTCGAAGTCTTGCCCTCAGGCACAAAGCCACATTTTTTATAGAGGGCTATAGCCTTTGTGTTGTCAGATTTCACCTGAAGGTCTATCTTTGCTATATACTCACCCTCTGATGCGAATCTTATCAGTTCTTTTAAAATAGCAGTTCCAATGCCTTTATTGCTGAACTCATCAAGCACCCCTATCCCAAGATTGACGCAGTGCGCCGTCCGGGCTCTCTTTCCACCTTCCAGATAACCCAGGCCGACTATTCTCGAATCAGCCTCCGCTATGTAAAAAACGCTGTTCTCCCTGCTGTTCAGATAATCTGCAAAAGCCCCTATGTTTCTTGAGTCGAGTCCAAAATCCTCAGAAGTAAAGGGAAAGTTGTCGCTCTCATCCGAAAGTTTCCTTATGAGGCTGAATATCTCCTCATGTTCATCACCCGGCCTTCTTATGGTGATTTCTTTCCCGTTTTTTAAAATATATTTCATGATTTCTATCCCTTCAATTGAAAAATGCTCCCATAAGTATTATAATATAGTTTAGGAGAATTTTCTATACAGTTTTATTACAAAAGTGAGGTTATCAGATGGAAAAATTGAAAGACTTTATTTATGAACACAGTGACCTGTTTTTTACTACAGTCATTGTGCTTGTTGTAGGAGTAGTTGTATCCTCCAGTCTATATGGATGGTTTAACATAAAAGACGAAGAAAACAAGTATAAAGAGATGAACGAAGTGATACATGAAGAGCAATCCCCTGACCAGGAAGCTTCGGCCGGAAAAGAGCCGGGTTCAGCCGAAACTGAGCCTTCAGGTGACGGCTCGCAGGCACAGCCAGAGAATGATCAGGAACAAAGTGATGACCAGCAGCAGAAGCCTGAGAATCCAGAGCAGCAGCCTTCAACGCAGCAAAACGAGACACCTTCGGGAGGCAGTCCTGAAGCATCTATCAAGAACATAGAGATAGCGCCGGGAAGCTCGAGCGCCTCCATAGCAGCAGCACTAGAGAATCAGGGCCTCATAAAATCAGCAGACGTATTTCTTAATCTACTGGTTTCATCAGGAAAAGAAACAAAGCTAAAGGCAGGAACATTTGCAATAACTCAGGGCTCAACAGATTCACAGATAATTGACATCCTTACAAAATAACAAAAAAAGCGACGATGTCGCTTTTTTTGTGCCACCAACTCTGAAAAAAGCTGCTATCTGACTGAGTCAGATAACAGCTTTGAATTTTTTATTACTCTGCAGCAGCTTCTACATAAGCGTTTCTATAGAATACTGGTCCAAGTGAAGATTTTGGAGCTTCTTTTATAGTAGTTCTCATAAGCGCTGGGTTTGTGTAGTAGTAAATTGGCATTACAGGAAGATCTCTTGCAAGAAGAGCCTCAGCATCCTTAAGGATAGTATCTCTCTCAGCGCCGCTTGCAAATTTAGAGTCGTTTATAAGCTTGTCATACTCTGGGTTTGCATATTTAGCATCGTTTGTTCCTGCTCCAGTTGTCCACATTTCAAGGAATGTCATAGGATCTGCATAGTCTCCGATCCATCCATGTCTTGCAACTGTGTAGTTACCATTTTTACGGTTTTCCTGGAATACTTTCCACTCTTCATTTCTAAGAGTTACGTTGATTCCAAGGTTTTGTTTCCACATTTCCTGTACAGCTTCTGCTATAGCCTTGTGGCCTTCGTTAGTGTTGTAAAGAAGTTCAAGTTCTGGGAATCCTGCTCCGTCTGGGTATCCAGCTTCTGCAAGAAGAGCTTTAGCTTTTTCAACATCTGCTTTTACAGGTACTCCGTAGTCTCCGGCAAAAGTTCTGAAAGACTCTCCAGTTGAAGTAGCAATACCTTCAGATACGAATCCGTTAGCCGGCTTCTGTCCGCCTTTAGTTACGTTTGTAACTATCGATTCTCTGTCTATCGCAAGAGAAAGAGCTTCTCTTACCTTAACATCCTTCATCAGCTCATCATTCATGTTGAAGCAGTAGAAGTATGTTCCGATATATGGGAATATGTTGAAGTTTGGATCGCTAGCTTCCTGAAGCTGAACTATCTGGTCAGCTGGAACGTTCTCAGTGTAATCAATCTCTCCAGACTGGAATGCAGAGAATGCTGTTGAACCTTCAACTATCATAACGTACTCAATTTCTTCGATCTTAACGTTTTCAGCATCGTAGTAGTTTTCGTTCTTAACGAGTCTTAAAACGTCATTGTGTGTCCACTCAGTCATAGTGAATGGTCCGTTAGAGATGTAAGTCTCTGGGTTAAGCGCCCATCCTTCTGGATCCGCCTCAACTATATCCTTTCTTACAGGGAAATAGCAAGGGAAAGCAGTTAACTGAAGGAAGTAAGGTGTAGGTGACTCAAGCTTTACTTCAAGAGTCTTCTCATCAAGAGCCTTAACTCCGATTTCATCTACAGAAACTTCGCCTGCATTAGCCTTCTGGCCGTTTAATAAGTAATACATCTGATACGCATAGCCTGCTGCAGTTGCAGGATCAAGTGCTCTCTTCCACGCATATTCAAAGTCTGCTGCCACTACAGGCTCACCGTCAGACCATTTTGAATCTCTCAGGTGGAATGTGTAAGTAAGACCATCTTCTGAAACATCCCATGTCTCAGCTACTCCTGGAATCGGCTGCTCATCCGCGTCAGTTCTTGTAAGTCCCTCGAAAGCACTGTGAAGTACCTGTGAACCGTCAACTGCCTCGTTAAGAGCAGGGTCTACTGATGCAGGGTCTGCACCAAGGTTGTGAACTACTTTCTGTGGTACGTCTGAACCACCAGCTGAATCATCTGAAGAACATCCTGCAAGCAGTGACATTCCCAATACAGCAGTAAGTGCTAATGCTAATATTCTTTTCATATTTTTCCCTCCCGAAAAATTTTTTATATTATTCTGTGCCCAAGCCGGGCACAGATTAACATCTGATTTCTATTCTGATAATATCAGAAAATTACAACTTTTTCAATAGTAAAAAATTAATAATTTAATAAAGATGGCATGCACAGAAATGTCCAGGTGCGAGCTCCTTCATCTGAGGCTCAGCTTCCTTGCATATATCCATAGCCTTTGGACATCTCGTTCTGAATCTGCAGCCTGACGGAGGATCTATAGGACTCGGAACATCTCCTGTAAGAAGAATCCTGTGGCTCTGCTTCGCTATATCCGGATCCGGTATAGGTATTGCAGACAGAAGCGCCTGAGTATATGGGTGAAGCGGATTCTTGTATAGTTCATCCGAGAATGTCATCTCTACCATCTTTCCAAGATACATAACGCCTATCCTGTCAGATATATACTTAACCATAGAAAGGTCATGTGCAATGAACAGATATGTCAGCCCTCTGTTTTTCTGAAGGTCCTCAAGCATATTTACTACCTGTGCCTGAATCGAAACGTCAAGCGCAGAAATAGGCTCGTCACATATTATGAAGTCAGGCTCAACCGCAAGCGCTCTTGCGATTCCTATACGCTGTCTCTGTCCGCCGGAAAACTCATGAGGATATCTTGCAGCATGGTCAGGGTTAAGGCCAACGTCATGAAGCAGCTGCTGCACCTTGTCCTTCATCTCTGCTTTTGTAGCCATCCCGTGGATCTCAAGTGGCTCTGCTATAATGTCCCCTACAGTCATTCTTGTATTAAGCGATGCATATGGGTCCTGAAATATCATCTGCATGTTCTTTCTGAAAGGAAGCATCTCGCTTTTCTTAAGCTTTGAGATGTCCTGTCCCTTGAATATTATCTGACCTTCAGTAGGCTCATAGAGCTTTATTATAGTTCTTCCTGTAGTAGATTTTCCGCATCCTGATTCTCCAACAAGACCCAGTGTCTCGCCTTTTTTGAGTTCAAAGGAAACATCGTCTACTGCCTGAACGTATTTCTTGTTCTTACCAAAAAGTCCGCTGGATGCATCAAAATACTTTTTCAGATTTTTTACTTCCAGCAGCGTCTCCGCATTCTTATTATACATTTTTACCTACTCCTTTCGTATAATCTACTTTTGGAGCATCTGGATGTAACAGCCAGCATGCCGCTCTGTGAGTGTCTGATGATTTTGTGTATTCCGGCATTTGAGTCATGCATATCTTCATAGCATGGTCACAGCGTGGTGCAAATGGACATCCAGCTGGCGGTTTTAAGAGGTCCGGCGGAGTTCCGTCGATCGGAATCAGTCTTTCCTTGTTTTCCTTGTCGCTCATCTTTGGAATAGATCTCATAAGTCCAAGAGTGTATGGATGCTGAGGCTTGTAGAATATCTCTTCAGTAGTTCCCTCTTCCATTATCAGGCCTCCGTACATAACAATGATTCTCGTGCATACGTCTGCAACTACTCCAAGGTCATGAGTTATAAGGATTATAGAAGTGTTGAGCCTGTCCTTGAGGTCCTTCATCAGCTCAAGTATCTGAGCCTGGATAGTAACGTCAAGAGCAGTGGTAGGCTCGTCAGCTATGAGAAGCTTTGGCTCACATGAAAGCGCCATCGCAATCATGGCTCTCTGCCTCATCCCGCCTGAGAATTCATGCGGATACTGATCTATTCTTTTTTCAGGAGAAGGTATTCCAACAAGCTTAAGCATGTCTATAGCCTTCTGTCTTGCCTGATCCTTGCTCATCTTCTGGTGCTTTATTATAGCCTCCATTATCTGATTTCCTATAGTGAAGACAGGGTTTAGCGAAGTCATAGGATCCTGGAATATCATTGATATCTCATTACCTCTGATTGTCTGCATCTCCTTGTCAGACTTCTTTGCGAGGTCCTCTCCATCAAAAAACACTTCTCCACCGGTTAATTTACCCGGGAACTGAAGCAGCCTCATTACAGAAAGAGAGGTTACTGATTTACCAGAACCAGACTCTCCAACTATTCCGACTGCCTCTCCTTTATCTAAATAGAAATCAACACCTCTGATAGCTTTTACTTCTCCAACGTGAGTAAAAAACGAGGTTCTCATTCCTTTAACTTCCAACATTTTTTCTGACATAATTTCCTCCATTATTTACGCATACGTGGGTCCAATGCATCTCTGAGACCGTCACCTACAAAGTTAAATGCCAATATTGTCAAGCACAGAGCAAGCGCCGGGAAGAAAAGCAGGTGTGGGTATATTGTAAAGCTTCCTAACACGTCATTACAAAGAACCCCCCACGAAGCCATCGGAGCAGAAACTCCAAGCCCGATGAATGAAAGAAACGCCTCTGTGAATATAGCCTGAGGAATTGACATCGTCAAGCTTACGATTATTGGTCCCATTGCATTTGGGATAAGATGCTTGAACAGTATTCTTGAGTCTGATGCTCCAAGCGTTCTTGCTGCAAGTACATATTCCTGCTCCTTGAGAGAGTAAATCTGTCCCCTTACTATCCTGGCCATACCGATCCAGTAAGTCGTACCTATGGCAACAAGTATACTTGTCATACCCGGCTTAAGCCATACCATAAGAAGTATTACGTAAAGCGTAAGTGGAATTGTGTAAAGTATGTCAACAATTCTCATCATAAGGTTATCGACCTTGCCCCCGAAATATCCTGCGATACCTCCATAGGTAACACCAACAACAAGGTTTATAACTGAAGCCAGTATTCCAACGGTAAGCGATATTCTCGCTCCGTAAACAACCCTGATGAAAAGGTCTCTACCGTGGGCATCAGTACCAAAGATAAATCCGTTTCCTGGCGGCTGATTGGTCATCATCAGATTCTGATCTGAATATGAATGAGGCCAGAAAAACGGTATGAATATCGCTCCAAGCACAAGCAGTATAAGGAAAACAGCAGATGCTACAGATACCTTGTTGCTTTTAAATCTTCTCCATACGTCTTCCCAGTATGTGAGGGAAGGCCTTACTATCTTTTCTGCGTCTTTTTCTTCCTGAGAAACCAGTTCCCAGTTCATTTTATTAATTTCCACTATCCGGTTCCTCCTATTCGTTAATCTTGATTCTTGGGTCAATGAACATATACAGCATATCTGTTATAAAGATGAATAGTACAAGTATGAAAGCATAGAAAATCGTAACTCCCATTATAACCGTATAGTCACGGTTGCTTATACTCTCAACGAACATTCTTCCCATTCCAGGAACTGCATAAATCTTTTCTATAACGAACGAACCAGTAAGTATTCCCGCCGTAAGCGGTCCAACATATGTAACTACTGGTATGAGGGCATTCTTAAGTGCATGTTTGAAAACTACTACGGATTCTGAAAGACCTTTCGCTCTAGCAGTCCTTATGTAGTCCTGGCTTATAACCTCGAGCATAGAAGATCTTGTAAGTCTTGCTACATAAGCTATCGAACCTACTGCAAGTGAAATGGTAGGCATTATCATATGCTTTGCCGAAGACCATCTTGAAGTTGGCAGAAGCTTGAGCTTGACCCCGAAAATATATATCATCAGTGTCGCCAGCACGAAGCTCGGGACGGTTACCCCCATTATCGCAAAGAATATCGTCGCCTTGTCAATCCAGGTCCCCTGCTTAAGTGCAGCGATAACCCCCAGCGGGATTCCAAGCAAAAGTATAAGTATAATTGCAAGTATACCAAGCTGACCAGATACCGGAAAACTGTCCGCAATCATGTCACTAACCTCTCTTCCCTTTGCCGTATATGAAGGCCCGAAATCACCCTTTACAGCTCCGAGAAGATAATCTACATACTGTTTTGAAAGAGGCTGATCGAGATTGTATTTCTCCATCATAGCTTTTTCAATTTCCGGTGGAAGCTTTTTCTCTCTTGTGAAAGGTCCTCCCGGAATCGTGTGCATCATAGTAAACGTCAATGTGATTATAAAAAACAGTGTAATCATCATTGATATTACTCTTCTGACAACATATTTACCCATATTCATTCTCCTTTTTGAATATATTTTGTTTGTAACATTCTAACTGTATTTTACTGATTTTTCAAGCATTTCTTTTTTTCCAAGTAGTATGATTATTCAGATATTTAAATTTTTACAAGTTAATAATTTTTTCAATCTACACAATTTATAGAATTTGTCTATCATTCAGATAACTTACAGCAATATTGTCCTCAAAACAAAAACACAGGCCAAGTAGACCTGTGAAAGTAATGCATTTTTCAGAATTTTGCGAATAATGAAAGTTGATGCAATTTTATTTGTTTAAACCAAGAAACGCGGTCACTTCAGATTTTGTTTCAAACGTCAAAAGCTTAAGAAAAACCTTTTCATCTATTATCTTTATGCCCAGATCTTGTGCTTTTTTCAGTTTTGAGCCTGCCTCCTCACCGGCAAGCACCACGTCCGTGTTCTTGCTCACGGAGCCTGAAACAGCTCCATTTCTGGCTTCTATCATGTCCCCGGCCTCTTTTCTGCTTAGAGACTCCAGCGAGCCTGTAAGCACGAATTTCAGCCCTTCAAGGCTGTTTCCCTGGCTGTTCTCACCGCGAGACGAAACCATGTTCACTCCCAGAGCCTTAAGTTCTTCTATCAGCTTCATATTGTTGTCATTTCTGAAAAAGTCCACAACGCTGCCTGCCATTACATCTCCAAACTCAGGTATTTCTCTCAGCCTTTCATAGCCAGCCTCAGATATCTGCTGCATGGACTCAAAGCTTTTAGCAAGAGTTTTGGAGGCTTTTTCACCGATAAAGTCGATTCCCAGCCCGAATATCAGACGGTAAAGCTCATTGGATTTTGATTTTTCAATGGATTCAATAAGCTTTTTCGCTGATTTTTCAGCAAAGCCCTCCACAGAGAGCAGTTCATCTTCAGTTAGCCTGTATATGTCAGACACATTGGAGATGATTCCCCTGTCATAGAGCCTGTTTACTATGGAGATTCCCATTTTGTCTATGTCCATTGCACCCTTTGACACAAAGTGTATCAGAGATCTCTTGACTCTTGCAGGACATGAAATGTTTACGCACTTTATCGCGGCCTCGCCTTTTTCTCTTACAGCCGGATTGCTGCATACAGGGCATATGAAAGGAATGCTGAATGCCTCCTCGCTGCCTGTCCTCTTCTCCTTTACTACCTCCAGCACCTCTGGGATTATCTCCCCAGCCTTCTGGATTATTACAGTATCCCCTATCCTTATATCCTTTTCATCTATATAATCCTGGTTGTGGAGCGAAGCCCTGCTCACTGTGCTGCCTGAAATTCTAACTGGTTTCAGCACAGCAGTCGGAGTCAGCGCACCGGTTCTTCCTACCTGGATCTCAATCGATTCTATCACGGTTTCCTTTTTTTCTGCAGGGAATTTGTACGCTATTGCCCACTTCGGAGTCTTTGAAGTGTATCCCAGCTCTTCTCTCTGCGATATGTCATCAACCTTTATGACTGCTCCATCTATCTCAAAGGGAAGGCTGTTCTTTGTTTCGCCAATCCTCTCGATTTCCTTCCATACCTCCTCCACTGAGCTCAGCTGCTTTCGCTCGGGGCTTACCTTGAATCCCTGCTGCTCAAGATAATTCAGGATTTCCGTATGATGGCTCAGCCCCTCAAGGTCATTTTCAACGTTGAACACGAAGATGCTGAGTCCCCTCTTTGCTGTTATTTTAGAATCCAGCTGCCTGAGAGATCCTGCAGCTGCATTTCTGGGATTCGCAAAGAGATTGAGCCCGTTTTTTTCCTGCATGGCATTTATCTTTTCAAACTGTTTTTTCGATATATATACCTCCCCCCTTACTATAAGGTCTCCTTTGTATGGGATTATCATTGGTATATCTTTTATGGTTCTAAGATTTTCGCTTACATCCTCCCCGATGATTCCGTTTCCTCTCGTCCCGCCTCTTACAAATACTCCGCCTGAATATTCAAGAGACACAGAGAGGCCGTCTATCTTGTACTCCACAACATACTGCGGATCTATTCCCTGGTTTCGTATCCTTGAGTCAAATTCCAGTATCTCCTCTTTTGAAAAGGCATTGGACAGCGAAAGCATCTGCCTTGCATGCTGATAGGGCACGAACTGGCTTAGCGCCTCTCCCCCTACTCTCTGCGTAGGAGACGACGGATCAGAAAGCTCCGGGTTCTCCTTTTCAAGTTCTATGAGCCTGAGCATCAGCCTGTCAAATTCAGGGTCGCTTATCTCGCTCACATCTTCCTTATAATAAAGATCTGAATAATAATTTATCTTTTCTCTCAGTTTTTTTATCTCTTCTTCTGGCTTCATATCCTTCTCCTTGTGCATGTCTTTTGTTTCAATTTATGATATCACAAAAAAAGAACTAACTCCAGTTGATAACTGAAATTAGTTCCTGTATTCTAGCTTATGATTTTCTGTGTTCAAGATTATTTTGCGTAATCTATCGCTCTTGTCTCTCTTATGATATTGACCTTGATCTGTCCTGGATATTCCATCTCCTGCTCGATTCTCTTTGTAATGTTTCTTGCAAGAAGTGGAAGCCCTGCATCGTTTATGTCTTCCGGCTTGACAAGTATTCTTACTTCTCTTCCTGCCTGAATTGCATATGATTTGTCAACTCCCTCGAAATCATTTGAAATTTCTTCAAGTTTTTCAAGTCTCTTGATGTAAGCCTCGAGTGTCTCTCCTCTTGCTCCCGGTCTTGCTGCTGAAATTGCATCCGCAGCAGTTACAAGCACTGCTTCAACCGACTGTGGTTCATAATCGCCATGGTGCGTCGACATTGCATGTATGACCTCTTTGGACTCTTTGTATCTTCTTAGCAGATCCATACCGATTTCTACGTGAGTTCCTTCCATTTCATGGTCTACTGCCTTACCAATATCATGAAGCAGTCCCGCTCTCTTTGCAAGCTTAGGGTCTGCGCCGATTTCCGTGGCCATAATTCCGCATAAATGAGATATTTCAACAGAGTGCTTCAGCACGTTCTGGCCGTAGCTTGTTCTGTATTTTAGTCTGCCTAATAATTTTATGAGCTCTGGATGTAATCCAAATACTCCTGTTTCGAAAGAAGCTTTTTCTCCTTCTTCCTTGATCATAGTGTCAACTTCGACCTTTGCCTTTTCAACCATCTCTTCGATTCTGGATGGATGTATTCTTCCGTCAGATATCAATCTTTCAAGCGCGATTCTTGCGATTTCTCTCCTTATCGGATCAAACGCAGATAAAACTACCGCTTCCGGTGTATCATCAATAATAAAATCTACCCCTGTAAGTGTTTCAAGAGTCCTTATGTTTCTACCCTCTCTACCAATTATTCTTCCCTTCATTTCATCGTTAGGAAGACTAACTACTGATACTGTTGTTTCGGCAACATGATCTGCTGCACACCTCTGAATTGCATAGGATACGATTTCTCTGGCTTTCTTTTCAGCTTCGTCTTTAGCTTTGCTTTCAAGATCCTTGACCATAATCGCCATTTCCTGTTTTACTTCTCTTTCAGCCATGGAAAGAATCTCTCTCTTGGCTTCATCCAGCGTAAGCTTTGATACATCCTCAAGCTTCTGCATCTGCGCATCTACCAGTTTGGATATGTCTTCCTCTTTTTCCTGGAGCTTTCTGAATTTGTCATTATACCTGTTGTCTTTTTCTTCCACCTGACTTATCTTCTTGTCAAGCGTTTCTTCCTTCTGGAGTACTCTCTTTTCATATTTCTGAAGTTCGTTTCGTCTTTCCTTGTATTCCTTCTCGGCTTCAGCTCTAAGCTTATGAACTTCCTCCTTAGCTTCAACTAGTTTTTCCTTTTTGACTGATTCTGCTTTCTTTTCTGCGTCATCTATCATACGTTTAACTACCGTCTCTGCTTCATTCAGCTTGCCTTCGGCTATCTTCTTTCTTATAAAATAACCCGCTGCCACTGAAATTCCTGCTACTAACAGTACTATTATCATCATTTGAATATTTGCCTGGTTTATCTTACCCACCTCCTTTTCTGAATTTTTCTTTCAATTGTCCATAATCATCATAAGGTATCCTGAATCAGGATACATACATATATTTTAATATCAATATCTTAAACTGTCAATGAAAAGCACAAAAATACAGGAAATTTCCCTGTATTTCTGTGTATTGTAATTCAGTTTTCAGCATAGTCTGAGGTTTTTCTACTCAGCAGACAGCTCCTTTTCCTCATCTTCCTTTTCAGGAACGAATTCCAGGCTGTTTGACTTGTCGTAGAAATCTCTTACCTTCTTTTCCACTTCATCCATTATATCCTTATTCTCAAGGAAGTAAGCCTTCACGTTCTCCCTTCCCTGTCCGAGCTTGTTGTCATTATATGAATACCATGATCCGGATTTTTTGATTACATCGATATTAGCTGCAAGATCCACGAGCTCTCCTACTTTTGAGATTCCCTGTCCATACATGATGTCAAATTCACATTGTCTGAAAGGCGGAGCTACCTTGTTTTTTACGATCTTTGCTCTTGTTCTGTTTCCGATGATCTCATCGCCCTGCTTTATTGAGTCTATCCTTCTTACGTCAATCCTTATCGAAGAGTAGAACTTTAGCGCTCTTCCTCCGGTTGTAGTCTCAGGATTACCAAACATTACGCCTATTTTCTCTCTAAGCTGGTTTATGAATATCGTTATCGTCTTTGATTTATTTATTGAGCTTGTAAGCTTTCTGAGAGCCTGTGACATAAGCCTTGCCTGAAGACCCATGTGTGAATCTCCCATCTCGCCTTCGATCTCCGCCTTTGGAACAAGCGCGGCAACCGAGTCTACTACGATTATGTCTACAACGCCGCTGCTCACGAGCGTGTCAGTTATCTCAAGCGCCTGCTCTCCCGTATCAGGCTGAGAGATTATAAGGCTGTCTATATCAACTCCAAGAGCCTTTGCATATGCAGGGTCAAGCGCATGCTCAGCATCTATGAATGCCGCCACGCCTCCTGCCTTCTGAGCCTCTGCAACCGCATGAAGCGCTACTGTAGTCTTACCTGAAGATTCAGGCCCATATATCTCAATAATCCTTCCCTTAGGAAGTCCTCCAATACCTATGGCAAGGTCAAGTCCTAAAGAACCAGTGGAGATTACCTCCAGATTCATCTTTGCATTTTCCCCAAGCATCATTACAGAGCCTTTTCCAAACTCCTTTTCGATTTTAGCCATAGTGCTTTCAATCGCTTTTCTTTTTTCTTCCTGCATGCTTCCTCCTATCCAAATTAAGACTAATTTGTCATTTTTTTAAAGTATATCTCATAAAATTTATACAGTCAATCGACTATATTATATTGTGTCCGAGTATCTCAGTTATTTCCGGCTCATACTTTTTTGTAGCCTCAAGCTCTTTGTCCTTACGCCTCACGAAAAGATATGAAATCGACATCAGAACAAGTCCTGATACTATGCTTATAGTCTCTCCGTCTATTCCCATTGAAGAGGTTATCAGCGAAGGTATTCCGATTCCTGCAAGCAGCGCGCACAGCGGTATCAGGTATACTATTATTGCTGCTCTGAGGACATCAGGAGTATCCATTATAAGGTTGACGCTGTCATTTACCTTTGCTCCGACTGTATTTTTAGCCGTAATGTTGATCTCCTTCTGATCGCTTTTACCCATTTCACACGCCTTGCATTTTCCACATGCAGACTGTCTCTTTACATTCACGATGGCTTTGTCATCAACGATGCCAACGACTACTCCAAATTCTCTCATGATTTCTCCTTTATTTCTCTGCTTCTTCAATCGTTCTTATTGCCTTAAGCGTTGATTCTATTATCTCGTCATTCGGGTCTATCTCCATAGCTTTTCTTATATATAGCTTTGCATTTTCAATATCTCTCATGTTCAGATATACAACTGCTGTGTTGCTCAGTATCTCCGTGCTCTGTGGCTCTATGTCAAGCGCCGAAAGGTAGAATTCAAGCGACTGATCAAATTCTCCGATATATGCATAGCATATCCCCAGCTCGCACAGCAGAAGAGTATCAGTGTTGTTTATGAGAAGCGCCTTTTCGTATGCCTCGATAGCCTCTTCAAATTCTGAAAACGCCTTATGGCAGAAGCCTCTTGCATAATTCATCCTGAAGCTGAGGTCCTTGTCCTCTGTTGTCTCCGGCAGCTCATCAAGAACCTCCAGAGCCTCCTCCAGCTTCATCTCATCTATGAATTCCTCTGCTATTTCAAGTTTTTCACGAACACTAAGTTTCATAATCATATTCTCAGCCTCCTCTGCTATTTCATTGTCATTTGAATACTCTGCAACCTTTTTCAGATGCTCGACTGCCTCATCAGGCTCTCCCAGGTTCATCTTGAAGAACGACAGCTGGTAGTTTGCGAGCACGTGATTCTCATCAATATCAAGCACCGCTTCAAAAAACTCCTGAGCCTCCCTGAAAAAAAGCTTCTTCAGCTCTCTGTCCTCAGTGTCTGCCAGATATTCCTTGCATATGTGAGCATAGTTGTATATAAGGTCCTTGTTATCATCCGAAAGCAGCATCCCAGCTCTCAGAAATACCAGCGCATCCGCATAGTTCCTGTTTTCATATTTAGCTTTTGCAAGGCTTGATATCAGGATCTCCGGCTTTTCTATATTATTCCTTATAAAATCTACATACTGCGCATTGTATTTGAACTGGCTGTCTATTCCAAGAAGGTAAAGCACAGCCTCAGCTATCTGAAGCGTGGTTATCCCGGCATCATCATCTGCCGCCATCTTTACAATGTCCTTTGAAAACACCGGCACCATGAACTCGCTGTCCGTATCCCCAAACCTGCTCAGTATGCTCTCATCTTCTATTTCTATGAATACAAGCCTGTCCGTAAGCGATGATAGAAAATCATCCAAATTAGATCTCATATGCTCTCCTTAACATTCTGTAATCGCCGTTATGGTCCTTTCCGGAATCATAATTAACGATCAATACATTTACTGACTTAACTATATCTGTCTTATCAGATTTTTTTATCTCCGATATATATTGTACCATATCATACTCAAAAATTGACCAGTTTATTTTCTTGTATGCATCCTTGTAGTGGACATCCTCTGCAAATCCCAGCTCAACGAGATTCTGCTGGTCTCTCGTGAACTCAAATATGAATTCCCTGAGCCTGGATTCACCTTCTCTCGCATTTTTGCTCGCAAGAAACGCGGGCAGTGACGGATTTCTCCCCATGTTCATGTAGTCGAGCCTCAGAAGCTCTACATAAAAATCGGTATTCATACAATCGCATTCAGATCTGCTGAGCCCCAGCAGCTTCATAGCGCGGAATTCCTCTTCTTTTCTGACTGTATTTATATCATTATTCTTTATGATGGCCGAGAGATCCTCAAAAAGGTCGTACCCTCTGCCGCAGTAGACAGTGTCATAAAGATATTCCATGCTGTATCTGAATCTACCCGTGTTGTAAAATCTGTCGAGCACGTTCTCCACGGATCTCAGATGGTCAATGTCGGCATAGCTCATGTAACTGTTTTTCAGTACCTCATACGGAGGATATGACCTGTAGCTGTATCCGTGCTTTTCTACGGTCTTTTCCATAGGGCTGCCCTTGAGTATCTTGAGGAATCCCAGCTGAAGCGCGTCCGGCTTGAGTGAAAAAACATCATTGAATGATTTCCTGAATCTTTGGAGGTCCTCATACGGAAGCCCTGCAATCAGGTCAAGGTGCTGATGCACATTCCCGTAAGACTTTATCTCGAGCACATTATGGCTGAGCTCCTCAAAGCGGTTTGCTCTGCGTACTTCTCGAAGGGTCGCGTCATTGGTTGACTGAACTCCGATCTCAAACTGAAAAAGCCCTCTCCTTGCCGTCTTTATAAGATCGAGCACAGGCCTCTGAAGCAGATGCGCAGTAATCTCAAAATGAAAATTTATACTGCCGTCATCGAGGCTCATCAGAAAGGAAATCATTTCAAGCGCCTTGCTTTCATCAGAATTGAAGGTCCTGTCAACGAACTTTATCTGTCTTGCGCCAAGGCTCACCAGATGAGTCAGCTCTGCCTTCACTCTGTCATAATCAAAAAACCTCACGCCCTTTGTCGTAGATGACAGGCAGTATGAACAGCTGAATGTACATCCTCTTGAGGTCTCGTAGTAAACGATCTTGTTCTCGATTTCCTGTTTCTTCGTTTCGAGATATACCGGCGGAATTATCGAAAGATCTGTAATAACGAGGCTTCTTGATTCAAAATCCATGTCGCATGGAGCAAAAGCTGTATAAAGATTGGTTATATTCATCAAAGGCTCCAGATACGGTGAATTCTCTCCAAAAGCCCTGCTTATTTCTCCCGCTGAATCTTCTGCCTGCAGCATTATGTCCGCGAGATCTGAAATCGCCTTTTCGCCTTCTCCTGCTATCACAAAATCTACGAACGGATTTTTCTTTATTACCATGTCAGCATCATAGGTCACTTCAGGACCCCCAAGAAGAATCATAGTCTGCGGAGAGATCTTCTTTATGTTCTCGGCAAGCTTCATCGTTCTTTCGATATTCCAGATATAACACGAAAAGGCTACCATATCGTAGCCTCCCTGCATTATCTTGCTGAGTATTTCTTCTATATCTTCATTTATAGTAAATTCCTCTACGACCGAATCCACTCTGTCTCTTATCATGGCATGCATATATTTTACAGCCAGGTTCGAGTGAATGAATTTGGAATTCAAGGTAGTAAGGAGTATCTTCATAAATTACCTTTCTTTCGTGCAGAGCGCACTGTATGAAGCAGCACTAGACATATCTTTTTGCAAAGAGATATCTCTGGCTGTAGTACTTATTGCCCAGATCTGCTATGACGACCTTCATCTCGCTGCCTGATGAGGCATGGATGAATTTTCCCTCGGCCACGTAAATCCCGACATGAGTAACCTTCTGAGGCACAAATACGGCCGGGGCAGAAGGAGACTGCTCAGGAGCAAAAAGCGATATTATGTCGCTCGTATCCACGCTTATGTCAGTTTCGTCATTGCTGTTTCTCGTATCAAAGAATATGAGGTCGCCCGGCATCAGCATTTCTTTTTCTACAGCCTTTCCCGAGCTTCCCTGATCTGCAGAGACCCTCGGTATGCTTATCCCTGCCTTTGCGAAAACAGAATAGGTAAGCCCTGAACAGTCATAGGAGTCCGGCCCGGTGCTGCCGTATACATAAGGCTTTTCAAGCTCTTCCAGAGCATACCTGACTATTATGCTGCTTACTGCCAGATCAAGCACGGGATTGTCTGCATCCGTGCTCGCAAGACTGAACTGAGGAGTGCTCATGAAGGTGCCGAGCCTTCTGAAAACACTGTCCATCCCGCTTTCTGCGTATGATACATTAGTAACTGATATTCCTGCTATGATAAGTCCTGCCATTATTCTGCTGTATCCTGTTTTCATATAGTCACCCTGCCATATTTTATTTAATATAGTAAATCTTCAAGCTTTCTGCTCATGACCTTAAGCGCCCTCGATCTGTGGCTTATTCTGTTCTTCTCCTCAGCCGAAAGCTCTGCAAATGTCTTTTCATTGTCAGGACCAATGTCCGGTATGAATAGAGGATCATATCCAAAGCCATTTTCACCTGACTCCTCAAATCCTATCATGCCTTCACATATCCCCTTGTACAGCCCCTCTCTTCCATCTGGAAAAGCAAGCGCTATGACGCTTACAAATCTTGCCTTCCTGTCATTCCAGTTGATGTCAGCGAGTTTTTGCTTGAGAAGCTGATTGTTTCTCTGGTCATTTGCATCTGCTCCGGAATATCTCGCCGAATATACGCCCGGCTCTCCTCCCAGAACATCTACCATGAGCCCTGAATCATCCGCTATTGCGATTTTTCCGGTAAGCTCCATTATTGCTTTTGCCTTTATCATGGCATTTTCCTCAAAAGTGACCCCGGTCTCTTCGATTTCTATGCCCTTAAGGCCTACATCATCAAGAGAAAGCAGCTTTATGTCATGTTCTGCCAGTATGGCATTTATTTCTTCAATTTTGTGACTGTTCGAAGAAGCTATCACGAATTCGAGCTTTCCTTCGGCATTCAGGTAAGGAGTATTGTCATGCTTCACTCTCTCCTTCTTGGGAGCCTGAGGCTTTGGCTGTATTCCATGTATCCTGTCTGTTATCTCAGCTCCGAGAACCTGCTTCTGAATGTCTATTATCTGCATGCAGCCACCTTCAGCAAGCTCAAGAAGGCTGTTGAACTGAGTTCTCGTGAACGGTCTTTCTTCTCCTGTTGACTGTATCTCTATGAACTCGCCCTTTCCCGTCATGACCACATTCATGTCAACATGCGCGCTCGAATCCTGCTCATAGCACAGATCCAGCACACAGTCCCCATCAACTATGCCCACGCTTACGGCGCTCACGAACTCCTTTATAGGGAATTTCTTAAGCTGCTTTGATCTGCAGAGCCTGTCACACGCAAGCGCGAGCGCCACGAAAGCCCCGCTTATCGAAGCAGTCCTCGTTCCTCCGTCTGCCTGGATGACATCACAGTCTATCCAGATCGTCTTTTCTCCAAGCTGCTTAAGATCTATGACAGATCTCAGCGATCTTCCTATGAGCCTCTGTATCTCATGAGTCCTTCCGTCCACCTTGCCTCTTGATGACTCTCTGATTTTTCTCTGATGAGTAGATCTCGGAAGCATCGAATACTCAGCGCTTATCCAGCCGGTTCCCGAGTTTTTCAGAAAAGGCGGCACCTTGTCCTCGATCGAAGCCGTACATATTACCTTTGTATCTCCGAACTCGACAAGCACAGATCCCTCTGCATGTTTTGTATAATCCTTTGTAAATTTGATTTCCCTTAATCCGTTGTTCTGCTTCTGCACGTTTACTCCTTCTTATCTTCCAAAATATCTGTCTATTCCATCTGCTATCGAACTCGCGAGCTTGCCCTGATATGAGCTGTCGGCAAGCTTTGTCACTTCACCCGGACTCGTTATGAATCCAAGCTCGGCAAGCACAGCCGGCATTTTTGTTCCATTAAGTACTGCAAGATCTGTCCTGATCTTGGTGCCCCGGTTTGCCGCTCCGGTATTTCTTATCAGCTCTTCCTGTATAAAATCTGCCACATCCTTGTTCTCGGCAGAATTTGGCCTTAGTGTCTCTATTCCTGAAACTGATGCATTTGCAGCGGCATTGTGATGAATGCTTACAAACAGATCTGCATCCTGGTCGTTTGCATTGTTGTATCTGTCCTTTAGCGGCACGAAATAATCAGAATCCCGGTTCATTATGACATCATAGCCGCGTTCAGTTAGAATATCGGAGAGCATTACAGCAACCTTCAGGTTGAGTGTCTTTTCATTCACGCCTGCGGCCTTGTTTACCGCTCCGGGGTCATCGCCTCCATGTCCGGCATCAACTACTATCCTTGGCGTTTCTCTCACCTTCTTTTCAAGCGAAATAGAGATTTCACCAGTTGACTCGTTCACAAAGCATGAAGCCTCCACATTTTCCTGCAGCTCCATTTCAAATATATATGACTCATCGTCGCTGTAGAGCTCATATGCGCTCACATACCTGTCATTTATATCTTTTCTTATCTCTGACGTGCTTATTATTCCCGCAGGTATTTCAACCACCACGAGTCCGGACTCCGAATCATCCGCCTTCACCTTTTCACCGTGCGGCAGCTTTATGGCAAATCTTGCTGTCATCCTGTCCTTTGTATAGGTTATCAGATTTACGAAATCGGAATTTTCAGGAACAGCCTCTTCTTCATTTCTGCTCTCCAGGACTTCACTGAGCCCTCTATATACCTTATTGTCTATCTTCCCTGTATTTTCTGCATAAGCAGAACCTGATGCAAACAGCGTCATTGCAGCCGTCATTGCAAGAATTCTCCTTAAGATAATATTTTTTCTCATAACTGCCTCCTCATTCTTCCCTATAGCTTATCACTAAATCCGGTATTTTTCAATTGTTATGATCTTTTGTAATTGTATTGTAAATTTAGCGGGATTCATCTTTGAGAAAAGCAAAAAACTGCCTGACTGTATGAAAGACTCCATCCAGTAAGACAGCGGAAAACTTTTTAAAATAACCATTACAAATTTTTATTCCTGCGTTATATAATCATTATCACTTCCATCAAAATCCATTTCAGTAGCTTTTTCTCTTGCCTCTTCGTAAGCCTTCAGGATTTCGTCCTGTAATTCGTGTCTCATTTCAGCATTTATAGGATGCGCTATGTCTCTGAACTCCCCTTCAGAAACCTTTCTGCTTGGCATCGCTATGAATAAACCATTTTGCCCCTCAATGATTTTGATGTCATGAACAACAAATGCATTATCGAAAGTTACTGATACAATTCCCCTCATTTTGCCTTCTTCTGATAACTTTCTTACTCGAACATCTGTAATTTGCATAGTCATTACTCTCCTTTTGCTATGTAGTATAGTTTCCCAAAACTGATTATCATTAGTTTACTATATATTTTAAACATATGCAATAATAAATAAAGTAATTTTCTGAATATTTTATCTTGATCATAAGACGTTGATTATTTCATAGCTTTGATTACATACTACCTGAATCTTTCAAGGAAGTTCTTACTTATTTCTATCTCTATATCATCCTTTGTATCCTTAAGGGTCATCAGTGAAAAATAGTCCTTCGCATTCTTGTCACATTCAAGCTCTATGAACACAGCTCGGTCAAGGACTGTAGCGTCAAACTCTTTCATGAGGTCTTCCATTCCCTTCAGAGTGCCACCGGCTCTCATGAAATCGTCTACAAGTATAACCTTTGCTCCAGGCTTTATAGCCCTTCTTGGGAGATTCATGCTCTGTATCTTTCCGCTCGTACTCGAAAGATAGTTAATAGCGAGAGAAGGTCCCTCTGTTATCCTCGCATTTTTCCTTACTATTATAAGAGGAAGGTTCATGGCCTTTGCGGTCATCATAGCCATCGGAATCCCCTTTGCCTCTATCGTAACCACGTAGTCAGCCTCGCTGTAGTCTATGACTGTCGCAAAAAGCTCACCCACTGATTTGGCGATATCCGGGCTCGAGATCAGGTCGTTCATATAGAGAAAACCTCCGACCAGCTTTCTGTCAGGATTAACTATCTTCTCGCACATCTCCTCAACCTGGGCAATCGCCTGATTTTTCGTGTACATCGGTATGAATTTTATACCACCGGAAGCCCCGGAAATAGTTATGACCTTACCAAGTTCAAGCTTTTCAAAAACATTCTTTACTACCGATATGTCTTCACTCAGCGTGGATTTTGCAGTATCAAATTTTTCAGTAAAATAGCCTAAGGTAAATATTTTGTTCGGGTTATCCGAAAGCACTTTAACTATAGCACCTATTCTTTCACTTTTTCTTAACTTCATTGTATATCCTTCCATATAAAATTCGTATTTATCCGTATATTATTATAATATATCATCAAAAACATTTCAATATCTATTTCTGCTTAAACTGTACATTTGTTAAATTTTCAAAGTTTAAGCTGTTTGTTTTAATATAGAGTTTTTCTATCGATTGCATAAATTAGGTCTATCGAAATAAGAACGTATTTTTTACAAATCGGCAATTTTTAATGATATAATATTAACCATAATGAATATTAAGGAGCAAATCTATGGATTTCAAACAATTAGAAAGTTTTATTACTATTGCAAAATACAACAGCTTCTCAAAAGCCGCACGTGAATTATACCTCACGCAGCCAACTCTCTCAAACCACATACAGAATCTGGAGAGCGAGCTTGGCATACTGCTGTTTGACCGTAAGGGAAAGACGATAGAACTTACAGACGCGGGAAAGACTTTCAAGAACCACGCTGTAGAAATTATAAAGAAGAGAGACAGCGCAGTATTTACTATAAATGACATAATCGGAAAATTCGATGGCCTTCTGGAGCTTCCTTCAAGCTCTGTCCCTGAGGAATTTGTAGTCCCCGAAGTCATCGCAGGCTTTTCTGCAAAATTTCCAGGCATCAGGTTCAAGATCTACCACCTGGACTCTCAGGACGTTCTCGAATCAATATCGGACAACAAATATACCATGGGATTCGTGGGTTCAAAGCCAGGAAGCGAATTTGACTATGTAAAGGTGTTCGAGGACAAAATGGTTCTTATAGGTCCAAAGAAGGACGGAGCCTGCAGAGCCAGCCTTAAATTTGAAGAAGTGCTCGACCTTCCTCTTATAATGAGAGAAGAAGGCTCGGGTAGCGGAAAGATATTTTCAAAGGAACTTGCATCACACGGAAGAACTATCTCAAGCCTTAATACAGTAGTCATAACGGAAAGCTTTAACGTAGCAAGGAGCCTTGTATCAAAGGGAGTAGGCTATGCGTTCATTCCTGCCAGCTCTGCTCAGTGCATCTCCGAAGACAGCAACATCTGCATATACGACATTTCAGATTTTGACACACAGAGAAATTTTTATTTCGTCGTTCACAAAAAAGCGGTATTTACTCCAATTGAATCAAAATTTATAGACTTCATAACAGAAACCTATAGATAATTTTAACTCTCGATACAAAATCACGACTCGGATATATATTCCAGGTCGTGATTTTGCTTTTTATGTTACATTACTCAAATTCTTACTAAAGTCTGAGCTTTCTTATATCTTCCTTAAGCCTGTCTATGTCCCTGAGCCATGACTCTATGTCTTCCTCGTGCTCAAGCTCCTCATTAAGGATGGTTACTGCCATCTGATATGTCGAATAGTCTTTGCCGTTTGTCATCTCTGCAATCTGCTGATATCTTGATATTGCACATCTTTCGCCATTGAGGTTCTGCTTAAGTACCTCTTCGATGTATGGGTCAACAGGCGCCTCATATGCACATCCTGCATGCTTGAGCCAGTCCTTTGGATCTATTATCGGAGTCCCTCCAAGCTGAATTATCCTGCCAACGACCATTACTGCATGATTGAGCTCCTGATTTGCATGAAGAAGAAGCTCCGGCTCCACCTCAGAGCGCATAGGTCCTTCCATGAGCCTTGCACCTATCCAGTACTGGTAATAAGCAAGCCATTCCTCAGCAAGCGCTGAATTTAATACCTCCAGAAGCTTTTCAACGTCCAGGTTAGCGATTTGTACTGCTCTCGATCCCATATCAAATCCTCCTTATAAATAATTGAATTAAAATAAGTTAACTCACAATATTTATATAACCACATGATTCACAGATTAAACATATACTGAATGAAATCCACGAATCAATGAGGACTATATCAACTAAGCATTTTCAGTTATGACCTGTTTGCTGCTATATTCTTTATCTGATGCTTTCTTTTGCTCTTGTTTATCATTACCCAGATTGGACTTGCTATGAATATCGAAGAGTATACTCCTACAGATATTCCGGCAATCAGAGGAAGGGTAAATTCCCTTATTGACTCAACCCCCATGATATAAAGGGCAATTATCGCAAGAAGCGTGGTCAGGGATGTATTTATCGACCTTGATATGGTCTGATTTATCGAAAGATCTGCGACCTCTTCGTGTGAATCCCTTTTTGCACCCGCCATATTCTCTCTTATCCTGTCAAATATAACTATAGTATCATTTATGGAATATCCGACTACCGTAAGCATCGCCGCTACAAACGGACTGTTGAGCGGTATCTGGAATATCGAGTATATCGCAAGCACTATGAGCACGTCATGTATAAGCGCTATGATTGCCGCGATTCCAAAATCGAGCTGGAACCTGAAGGAGATGTACACAAGCATGGCAAGCGTTGCAATTATTACCGAAACAAAGGCCTTTGTCTTAATCTCTTTTCCTATTGAAGGTCCAAACTGCTCTGACTTTATGAGATCTTTCTGAGTCAGGTCATATTTTGAAGAAAACGCTCCAAAAAGCTCCGTCCTCTTTTCATTATTGAGGTCCGCAGTAGTCTTGAGCTGGACTCCGTCTCTTTCCTCTCCAATATAGTTTATCTGCATCCCCGGATCAAAGCTGTCAGTAATCTGCCTTACCTCTTCAGTAGGAATATACTTATTGGTGTTTATCTCGATAAGAGTACCGCCAGTAAAATCTATTCCGTAGTTAAATCCTCTGAATCCCGCCAGCGCCATTCCAATAAGGATTATAGCAAGCGAAATGCTGAAATATATCTTGTAGTTTCCTGTTACCTTTAAATCTTTTTTCAGTTTCATAACTAGCCCTCCTGAACGCCAAACAGCTTTTTGTCTTTGATGGAAAATCCGTTAACCATATTTCTAAGAATGAGCTTTGTTACAAAAAGCGCGGTAAACATGGAGGCTATTATACCTATCATCAGAGTTATCGCAAATCCCTTGATCTGTCCCGTTCCAAAATAGTAAAGCACTATTCCCGCTATGAAAGTAGTTATCTGAGAATCAAGAATGGTAGACATTGCCTTTTTAAATCCAGAGTCAATAGCGACTCTTACGGATTTCCCATCCCTTATTTCTTCCTTTATACGCTCAAATATGATTACATTGGCATCTACTGCCATTCCGACAGACAGAATGAGCGCCGCAATTCCCGGAAGAGTCAGCGTTACTCCGATGAGCTGGTATATATATGCTACGATTACCATGTATCCTGAAAGCGCAATCGAAGCAGAGAGTCCAGGTATCCTGTAGTATGCAGTCATGAAAACCATTACGAGAGCAATCCCTATGAGAGCCCCGGTTATGCTCCTTGCAAGGGCGTCCTCTCCAAGGGTCGCCGTAACTATAGAGCTCTGGACCTCAGTAAAGTTTACAGGAAGCGCTCCTCCGCGTATGAGGTTTGCAAGCTCAGATGCGCTCTCCACAGTGAAATTTCCCGATATCGTTGCATTTCCGTCCGGTATAGCAACATTTACCACAGGACTTGAGATTACCTCATTGTCCAGCACTATAAGAAGCGGCTCCTGATTTACCGCCAGCTTTGCAGTAGCATCTGCAAACTTCTGAGCGCCCTCAGGAGTGAACTCGAGTGCGACTACCGGAGTATTCTCTTTCTGATCTATTACGACCTTGGCATTCTTTACGTCAGCTCCTGTCACTACAATCTCTTCTCTGACAGTTATGAACTGAAGCTGCGCCGTCTTTCCTATGGTATCAAGTGCCTGCTGCGCATTCTCCACGCCAGGAAGCTCTATCCTGATCCTCTTCTCCCCTTCTCTGACAATAAGAGGCTCCGTAAGACCCATGGAGTCGATCCTCTTTCTGAAAACTGCTATTGTCTGATCCATGATGTCATCAAGCTCAGTCCCTGTTATATCCGTGTCCGCCTCATAGAGCACAAAAACTCCGCCCTTGAGATCCAGTCCCTGCTTTATATTCGAAACAGCGCTCTTTATTTCCATTCCCCCAGCACTTATTCCGGCAAAAGCAGTGTATGCAAATGTTGCAATCAAAATCACAACAAGAAAAAATACTGATTTGCTCCTTGCATTTTTCATAAAGACTCCTTATCTGATATATTTTTTTGACTTGGCCGCATAATTTACCGCCGATCTGGTGATAGATTCGATTTCCTCCTGAGAAAGCTCTCTTACTACCTTTGCAGGCCTTCCCATCACAAGCACTCCTGACGGTATATCCTTTCCTGCCGGTATCAGCGAGCCTGCACCTATTATAGTGTCCCTGCCTACCCTTACACCGTCCATCAGCACTGAGCCCATTCCCACAAGCACATTATCCTCAATCTTCGCTCCATGTATTATGCAGCTGTGTCCAACGGTTACATTCTCTCCAATATGTACCGGAGTATCATCATCCACGTGGAGTACACACAGATCCTGTATATTTGTTCCCTTTCCTATAAAAATACTGTTGTTGTCAGCTCTCAGACAAGAGCCAAACCATACGCTGGCATCATCGCTTATCTTTACATCTCCAATTATTGCCGCATCCGGCGCACAGAACGCCTTTTCCGATATCTCAGGGGTATCTCCCATAAACTCAATGATCATTTCACGACCTCCGTTTTAATTGTTTTCTTATCTAAAAAAATCTTCCACTTTGCAAAAGCAGAAGATTTTTGAAAATCAGTCATATCTCAGATTATTCTACTTTATCGCCATTCATTTTTCCGATACCCCATTTTTCTACGATGATTCGAGTCTTGTCAGCTCCAACCTCAATAGTAACAGTGTCATCAGTAACTTTAGTTATCTTTCCGACAATTCCTCCGATAGTGACAACCTCGTCACCTGGCTTGAGAGATGATCTCATGGATTTTATTGCCTTGTCTCTTTTTTGCTGAGGTCTTATAAGTAAAAAGTAAAATACTACAAGAAACCCCAAAGGTATTACCAGATTTACAATTTGCTGTGCTCCCATTTTATCCTCCTTAAAATGTACTTCTACTTAGATGATACTACATTTTGCATCATAAATCTATAGTTTATAACCATACTTTTCAAAGAAATCTCTCCTGAAATCAAGCAGACGGTCTTCCATGATGGCTTCTCTTATGTTTTTCATTAAATTAAGCAGGAAATGAAGATTGTGGATAGTTATAAGTCTTGAGGAAAGGATCTCGTCAGCCTTTACCAGATGCCTTATATATGCTCTCGTATAATTGCGACATGCATAACAGTTGCAATCAGGATCCATCGGAGTGAAATCCTCCTGATAAGTCGCATTCCTCACGACAAGCTTTCCTCTTGATGTAAGCGCAGTGCCGTTTCGGGCTATCCTCGTAGGAAGCACGCAGTCAAACATGTCCACTCCCCTTATTACTCCTTCGATCAGGTCATCAGGGCTGCCTACTCCCATGAGATATCTCGGCTTGTGAACAGGCATGTGAGGCGTAAGATTCTCGAGCACCTCGTTCATTATGTCCTTAGGCTCTCCTACCGAAAGCCCTCCTATGGAGTATCCCGGGAAATCCATGTCTATTAGCTGCATCGCAGACTCATATCTCAGGTCCTTGTACATCCCGCCCTGGATTATTCCAAAAAGAGCCTGGTCATGCGGTCTCTGATGAGCCTCAAGTCCACGCTTTGCCCATCTCGACGTTCTTTCCATCGACTTCTTTACATAATCATAATCCGCCGGATACGGCGCACACTCGTCAAAGCTCATTATTATGTCCGCGCCAAGCGAGTTCTGTATCTCTATCGCCTTTTCCGGGCTGATGAAGTGCTTTGAGCCGTCCAGGTGTGACCTGAACTCAACGCCTTCTTCCTTTATCTTTCTGAGGTTTCCAAGGCTGAATACCTGAAATCCTCCGCTGTCAGTCAGTATGGCTCTGTCCCAGTTCATGAAGCTGTGAAGGCCGCCTGCCTTCTCAATAAGCTTGTGTCCCGGCCTCATGTAGAGATGATAAGTGTTTGAGAGTATTATTCTCGCATCCATCTCCTTGAGCTCCTCAGGCGTCATGGCTTTTACGGTCGCCTGTGTGCCAACCGGCATGAATATAGGCGTATCAATTACCCCGTGAGGCGTGTACAGCTTTCCTAGCCTCGCTCCGGACTGCTTGCAGGTCTTTATCAGTTCATATCTTATTGCTGGCATTTTCTCTCCTTAATTTAAATCAATTTTATTCTTGTTTTCTAATGGATGTACATGGCATCTCCAAAGCTGAAGAACCGGTACTCCTCTTCCACAGCAATCCTGTATGCGCTGAGAATCTTCTCCCTGTCTGAAAATGCCGAAATCAGCATTATCAGAGTAGACTCCGGAAGATGGAAGTTTGTAACAAGGGCATCTACTATCTTGAACTCATATGGAGGGTAGATGAATATCTGAGTCTCCCCCTCAAGCTTTTCGAGCCTTCCGTCAACAGCTGCAGACTCGACCGTCCTTACACTTGTAGTTCCGACGCAGGTTATCTTTTTCCCCTGGGATTTAGCAAGATTTATACGCTGAGCTGCGTCTTCTTCTATCCTGTAATATTCGCTGTGCATAGTGTGGTTTTCAACATCCTCCACTGAAACCGTCTTGAATGTCCCAAGCCCTACATGAAGGGTCACATATTCTATCTGCACGCCTTTTTTCTCAAGCCTCTCAAGAATCTCATTAGTGAAATGAAGCCCTGCTGTAGGCGCCGCCGATGAGCCCTTCACCTTTGAGTATACAGTCTGGTATCTCTCCTGATCAGAGAGTTTTTCTCTTATATAAGGCGGCAGAGGCATCGTTCCTATCTCATCGATTATCTCCTCAAAAACGCCCTCATATTCAAACTCGAGTATCCTGAGGCCTTCCTCATGCTCCTGAATAACCTCTGCGCACAGCTTGTCTGAAAATCTAACCCTTGAGCCCTTTTTGAGCCTCTTTGCAGGCTTTGCCATGACCTCCCAGGTCTTTAGATCCATTCTCTTTGTGAGAAGTATCTCTATCTTCGCCCCGGTCTCTTCCTTCACGCCAAACATCCTGGCAGGAAGCACCCTCGTGTTGTTGAGGATCAGCACATCGTTCTCGCCAAAATCCTCCACTATATCTTCAAATATCCTGTGCCTTACTTCTCCTGTATTTTTGTCAAAATCCAGAAGCCTGGACTTGCTCCTGTCCTTCAGGGGAACCTGCGCGATCCTCTCCTGAGGCAGATCATAATAAAAATCTTTTGTATTCACTATATATTATCCATTCCTTAATCATGTATTTATATTTAATAATTCCAATGCAGCTGTCAGATTCAGCGTGCCTATCCAACTGTCACGCCGCTGAAATAGTGGCTTATGATTTCCTTATAGCCGTAGCCTTCCTTCGCCATGTTGTTTGCTCCGTACTGGCTCAGCCCAATCCCATGCCCAAATCCTCTCCCGCTGAAGACAAATGAGCTTCCTGAGACAAAATCCTGGGATACATCAGAAATCCTGTCGCTGACAAAGCTGTCCAGCCTGTCAAATGTATTCTTCAGGCCACTGTCTCTTATGCCGATGTCATTTGAGCGTGATACCGCCACGCTGCCTGATGTTGACTTAAGCGTAAAGTATGTGCTCCTGAACTTTGATGATCCAAGCACTATCCTTATAGAATCCTTTTCGAGGATCTTCATTCCCTTTGTCCCAAGCACCCCAAGCTTCATGACCCTGTCGTTCTCCGAAACCTCGAGTATCTTTACTCCTACGACCGTGCCCACATCATATCCACGGCTGAGCAGAGCCTGCTCGATTTCCGAAGACGTCATGTTTGCCTCCCAGCTGTCATAAGGCGTTCCTGTGGAATAAGGATCCTTTACCCCGGTCATGTAGTCAAGGGAATAGTTCCACATGTTCCCTATGGCCTCAGTCCTGCCGCCGCTGCTGGAGTGAAAATACGCCTCTGCCGGAGCTCCCCTGTAGGTCATTATCATGCCCTCGGTCTCATCGACGCTCCTGTTGGTCTTTGGCTGCTCTGCGCTGTATCCTCCGTAAACCTGGCAGTGAGTGGTGCTGCAGACATTGAATCCGTCTGAGGTATGCTTGCTGTAATTTGTTATAACATGATTCTTTGCAACTATAGCCTGCGCCTTGAGGGCCTCAAGCTCCCAGCTCGATACCATTTCCTTTGGCACCACGCCGTAGAGATATTCCTGCATTCCAACTTCATTTATCGCATGAAGGGCTGATCCCTTAATGTAGAAATTCAGCTTTCCTCTGTAGGCTGAGCTTCCAAGATATGTCACGCCGTCATCCGAGCAAACATAGATGTCTTTGCTTCCCTCAACCGCAACAGCTGAGCCGCCTTCCACCACGAAGATCACCTTTGAGCCGCTGGAAGGAGTGAGATCCGAAGAAGTGCTCCTGCTTCCGGCATAAAAGCTTCCCCTGTCATAATAGACAAGGGCATCGACGCCGTATTTCTCTGCGGATTTGCGGGCAGATTCAAAAGAGCTTTCTGCACTGGAGCTTGTATATATCTGCTGGCAGACAGAAGCTGTCAGAGTGCCTGAATCCGTTTCAATCACCTTATTTGAGGCATCATATACCTCGAGGCTGCTGCCTGAAACAGAATATGTGCTTTTTGAGATGGAGCCGTAGAATATCCCCACCCTGACTGGAAAGCTGTTGTCATATCTGCTCTGAGCCTCTGATAAAGAAGGGCTCACAGCAAAAACCAGCATGAATGCCAGTATAAGCGAAAAAACAGATGATCTTTTATCAGACATAGACTTAATCCCTCGCTCTCTTTATCCCAAAATGATCATAGGCTGTCTCAGTCGCCATTCTTCCTCTTGGGGTCCTGTTGAGGAATCCCTTCTGGATAAGATATGGCTCATATACCTCTTCTATGGTCTCCCTGTCCTCACCTACAGATGCGGCGAGAGTCTCGACTCCGACAGGGCCTCCTGCGAATTTGTTTATTATAGTGAGCATAAGCCTCTTGTCTACCATGTCGAGGCCTTCCTCATCGACCTGGAACATCGTGAGGGCATCTCTTGCAATATCCAGCGTTATCGTGCCGTCTCCCCTTACCTGGGCATAGTCTCTTACCCTCTTAAGGAGCCTGTTGGCGATCCTCGGGGTTCCTCTTGACCTTCTCGCAAGCTCCATACCTGAATCCGAGTCTATCTCGACTCCCAGTATGCCTGCAGATCTTGATATTATTTTGAACAGGTCATCATTGCCATAAAGATCCAGATTGAGTATTACCCCAAACCTGTCTCTCAGCGGAGATGTAAGCATTCCGCTCCTCGTGGTTGCCCCTACGAGCGTGAATTTTGGAAGATCCAGCCTTATAGATCTGGCTGAAGGGCCTTTTCCTATTATGATGTCCAGGCACCCGTCCTCCATTGCAGGGTAAAGTATCTCCTCTACCGTCCTGTTCAGTCTGTGTATCTCATCTATGAAAAGCACGTCATTGTCCATGAGATTGGTGAGTATGGCAGCAAGATCTCCCGAATGCCCGATTGCCGGCCCCGAGGTTATCTTAAAGTTTGCTCCCATCTCATTTGCTATTATTCCCGAGAGCGTTGTCTTTCCAAGCCCCGGCGGTCCATAAAGAAGCACGTGGTCCAGCTGCTCTCCTCTGTACCTTGCAGCCTTTATGAATATGTCCAGCTGTTCCTTTGCCTGAGTCTGGCCTATATATTCATCAAGGGACTTTGGCCTGAGCGAATTTTCAATTTCATTGTCATCTCTCTGATAAGAAGAACTTATCAGTCTGTCCTCATCAAACATTACTCCTCCAAACATTGCGCCTCCATACTTTGCATTTAACTGTTTTTCTCATTAAATCTTGCTGAGCTTTCCAAGCGCGAACTTTATGAGCTCGCTCGTATCAGACGCCGGGTTCTCAGCCTTTGCAGACTCCACCGCGCGGGAAGCTTCGATCTTGGTGAACCCGAGGCTCATCAGCACCTCAAGCGCCTCATCCGTATCTGCCTCAAATATGTTGTATATGCTCGGCTGCATTCCTACAGCCTTCTTGTCTACCTTGTCCCTGAGCTCGAGTATTATCCTCTCAGCGGTCTTTTTTCCTACCCCCGGAGCCTTTGACAGAAGCGTGGCATCCGAATTGTTTATTATCGCCTGCAGCGAATCGGTGTCATATGTCGAAAGCACTGAAAAAGCCACCTTCGGTCCCACCTTGGATACGCTGTTAAGAAGCTCGTACATCTTGAGCTCTCTCCTGTCCGCAAATCCGAGCAGCGATATGTCATCTTCTCTTACATTCAGCTTTGTGTAGAGCTTCGCCTCTTTCCCGATTTCGAGCTTCCTGTTGGTGAACTGCGATGTCGAGAGCTTGAATCCGATGTCCGAATTCTCTATTATGACATAATCAAGAAAAATCTCTGTTACCGTACCCTTTATATATCCAAACATATTGTCTCCTTAATCATCCTGATCCTAAACTCTGAACATTTCAGAAAATCTCCTCGTGCTGAGATGTCCAAGCGCGATGGCAAGCGCATCGGCCGCATCGTCAGGCTTTGGTATCTCCTTCAGGTTCAGGAGGCTCTTTACCATGCTCTGGACCTGCTTCTTGTCGGCCCTTCCGTATCCGCATATCCCCTGTTTCACCTGAAGCGGCGTATATTCAAATATCTTAAGATCATTGTTCATGCATGAGAGCACTATTGCGCCTCTCGCCTGAGCTACATCTATGGCTGTCTTGGTATTCTTGTTGAAAAAGAGCTCCTCGATAGCCACCTCGTCGATGTCATATGTACTGAGCAGAGTCTGCATAGCATCATAGATCATCTTTATCCTTATAGCATAGCTGGTCTTTGCAGGAGTGTTTATTACCCCATAGTCAAGTACTGTGTATCTGTTTCCAACATGCTCTATCACTCCATAACCCACTATAGCAAGCCCAGGGTCTATTCCAAGTACTATCATTTCTTCTCCCTGCCTCTGGCTGTCAGACCAGATCATTCTTATCCCTATATTATATAATTATTTCACTGTTTTTGCAAACTAAAAGAAAGCCCCTGAAAAAGCTTTCTCTGTGTAAAATCTTGAATTTGTTAATTCTTAAATTCTCTGCCTGTCCTGCTCCTGCTGAAAGAAGGCGCAGCCGCCGTTTTCAAACAGAATCTTTGCCGGTTTGGTGTTCGGATATACGTATTTCTCGCAAAAACACATAGTATACTGCTGTTCTCCCCTGTTTATCTTCATCCCGCTGCTTTTGAATCTGCAGTTCCTGCAGATGATTTTTTCAGGATCCACCTGTAAATTATCTACCAGATCATATTTTTCTTTCACTCAGCATCCCCCCAGGTCAATGATTTGATCAAAATTATAAGCCGCTCTGTTAATTATTTATATTTTACTACAAAATCTAAATAATTTAAATAGTTTTTATAATTTAAATTATGCTCCACAGCATTTTTTGTATTTCCTGCCGCTTCCGCATATGCATGGCTCATTTCTTCCGATCTTTTCTGAGGATGCAGGGACTTTTTTCCATTCAGTCCTGTTATCCGGAGTCTCTCCTCTGAGCTCCATGATCTCAGCCATGGTGTGTCCGTGGTTTCCAAGGAGTCTCGTGTTCATGCTTACCTCGTGCACGAGATTCATAAGCTCATATATCTGCTCTTCTTTCTTGATTATCCTGTATTTGTTGAATACATCGACGAATTCCTGAGGCTTGCCCTGCACTGCGCTCAGATGATGGATCTCATCCACTATAAAACCTGCCACAAAGGCTTCGATCTTCATCTCCTCAACAAGGTATTTTCTGAGTGCATCTATCTGAGGCGTAACCTCATAATAATCATAGCCTGAGTATCTGAGGAATTCTTTCTCGTCGGGAGTATATCTTGGCACAGAGTATATTATGTCCGCGAATTTCTGCACATCTTCAAAATCATGTTCTTCAAAGGCTCTGCTCGCTACATATTCCTGATATATGCAGTAATCCGCCCCATTTTCTGCAAAGCATCTTACCGAATCTGCAAGTGCCTGTGACTCACCCGTTCTTCCACTGAGGCTCTCAAAAAGCTCAGTCAGCTCATCGGATCTTACCAGGCCATAGAGCGCCATTGCAGCGTTGGCATAGTCATCATAAAGCGACAGATTTTCCCTTTTTTTCATAAAATCTTCATCGCATATCTCGCCGAAGGCTTCTCTTATCTCAGAAGGAACTGCGGCATATCTGGCCTTGCCCTCTGCAAATCTGAATGCCAGTCCAAGATTCTCAAGATACGTTGCAGCTTCATACAGCTTATCCTCAAGCTCGAGGCACTGCGCAGAAGCAAGCTCCGTGAAAAGCATCCATTTTTTCTTATCTAATAAATACAACGATTCCGGCAGTCTTTCTTTTTCACAAATCACGCCTCCAAGACAGCTTTCGAGCTCGTCTTTCTTCATCTTGCTGTATCCCTTTATCTTGCAGCTTTTTGCAATCTTTCTAAGGGTGGTTACGTTTTTCTCAGAAAGCATTCTGGAAATCGTAAAATCAGAATTGCCTTCCTTAAGGCTTAACGGTTTGTTACTCATTATTGGCTTCCTCTCATTTCTATTTCGAACGTCATTTTTTAACATACATTTTAATATAAATGATAAAGAAGCGGTTTGTCAAGAATTGTTTGCCTTTTCGACGTATCTGTCCATGCTGAATTTACGCTTGAGTCCGGAATATGCCATGTATCTGACGTTGCCAAATATCTCCCGCTCGCCCCAGGGCCTGTCATGCTTTCCAAAGCACCAGGCAACTCCCGCATAGCCATTTGGGTCCCTTCCGTCAAGCTCATACCTGTTGTTGAGATAAAGAAGTGTCTCATACGCCTCCTGTGGAGAGCTGCTCCACTCAAGCACCTCCTTTCCCCAGTACATCCTCATGTAACCCTGCATCTTGCCTTTTTTCACAAGCTCAGTCTGCGCCGCGTTCCAGTACTCATCATGAGTAAGCGCATTTTCAAGCTGCTCCCTCGTGTATGTGTAAGGCCTTAGATCAGCCATGTGCTTTGACAGCGTCTTCTTTGCCCAGTCAGGAAGGCATTCACAGGAATCATAATTCTCGTTGTAATGCACAAAATTCATGGCCAGCTCACGCCTAACGAAAAGCTCCTCAAGAAATGATTTCCTGGATTCTGCAAAATCCGGGTCTGCAGCTTCGTGATGGAGCGCCCTTATATAAACGTAAAGCGGCGATATCTGGCCGAAATGAAGATATGGACTCAGATTCGAACACCAGTCCTGCGAAGGCTCGTTTCTTTTTGGACCGTAATAAAGGAATTTTTCCTCAAGGAAATGATCTAGAAGCTTCTTTGCCTCAGAGGTTCCTCCCCGAAAGCTCTCCGATAAGCCGACAGACCTGTCAATGTCAAGCAGAGCCAGCACTGAAGCAGTATCTGAGATATCAAGCTCGGATATGAGGTCCTCATCAACATACCTTCCTTCATACATATTTTCCTCAGGCAGGACAATAAAGCGGTCCTTAAGCTTTTCGAGCTTCCTTCTCAGAGTCGCAGCAGAGTACTCCTCCTTTGGCGAGGCAGCCTCAACAGGGACTATGACATTCGTCTCCACCTGCACGAGCGGGCAGTCTATTATCTGCGCGCACCTTTTTCTCCATGCCTTTTCATGCCTCATGTAGCCCATGTCAGTCACCGCAAGGGCGGCCTTTCTGCTCAGCATTATCATGCCGTCTTCAGGAGAGCACCTGCATATCACCATTCGGATGTTCATGCTTCTTAGAGTCTCTTTGACTTCGCTGAGCCCCTCCAGCATGAAGCTGTAATGCCTCAGATTGGCCTCTGGATAGCTGTCCGTTATTCCAAGATAAACTACGAGGTCTCTGCCCAGCCTGTTTGCCTCATCTATAGCATATATCAGGGCGTGGTTGTACTCTGCCCTCTGCGAGCTCTGCATCCAGTAAATCACATAGGGCCTGTCCTTTACTTCCTGATGATTCAGATATCTTATGCGCTCCTGCTCCATCATGCTTCCTCGCTTTCCCAGCCCTTGCATACATCCACCCAACCGAGGGAGTGAGACATCTTCTCAAGCTCCGGCACAGTCAATTCTATGGCGCTGTTTGAGCTTCCGCATGCCGGAAACACAGTCTTAAAGCGCTTCAGGGACTCGTCCATATATATGGCCACTCCTTCATTTACCCCAAAAGGACAGACTCCGCCTACCTCATGTCCTACCATGTCTGCCACTTCATCAGCCGACAGCATCTTGGCCTTCATCTCAAACTGCTTTCTGTATTTGGCATTATCTACCTTTGCATCTCCCGCACATACTATGAGCATGCAGCCCTCACCGCTTCTGAACGAAAGCGTCTTTGCTATCCTTGCAGGCTCACAGCCAAGCGCCTGAGCCGCAAGCTCTACCGTAGCGCTGGATACCTCAAACTCCATAACATTTTTGTCCATATTCCATTTTTCAAGATGCTTTCTTGCCTTTTCTATAGCCATTACATATCTCCCTTTCTGTCGATCATTCTGTTTCTGAAATAAAGAATTATATCTATAAATACCATGCACATATTGATTATGTAGAAAATGAAAACATAAGATATCCTGTCAGAAATCAGCTTTGATGCAATTCCAAATCCATATCCTATAAAAATAAACAACAGGAATACCAGGCTCTTTCCCTTTGCCGTCCTTGATGTGTACGATTTCAGTATAGAAGTCGGCCATGATATCCCAAAGCTTATGACCATAAGCGCTTCAAAAAGTTCTGCCATAAATTCCTCCCCTGCAGCAAGCCTTAAAAAAAGCCTCTCATATTGAGAGGCTTTACATATTTATATTATATCACTATTATGAGAATTTTTTAATAATTATTCTCAAGGTTTTCTGCAAGCTCGTCAAACCAGTTTCCGTTGAAGAGCTCTATCATGCCTCTGTCACAGCTTGCCGCAAACTGAGGATTTATAGGAAGCTTTGCAAGCACCTTCAAGTTGTGAGCCTCTGCTATCTTTTCGATGTTCGAATCTCCAAATATCTTGTGCTGAACATCACAGTCAGGACATTTGAAGTATGACATGTTCTCAACAAGGCCTACTATAGGGATCTCCATCATTTCCGCCATCTTCACAGCTTTTGTCACTATCATGGAAACAAGCTCCTGTGGAGAAGTAACTATGATTATACCATCCACTCTTATAGACTGAAATACAGTAAGCGGTACGTCGCCTGTTCCAGGAGGCATGTCTATGAACATGTAATCCACATCTTCCCAGATTACATCAGTCCAGAACTGCTTTACGGCATTGGCTATTACCGGTCCTCTCCATACTACAGGATCGCTGTCCTTTTCAAGAAGAAGATTTACAGACATAACGTCTATGCCGGTCTTGCTCTTTATAGGATACAGCCCCGCCTCTGTCGCATAAGCCTTTTCCTTTATTCCGAATGCTTTTGGAATTGAAGGACCCGTTATGTCAGCATCAAGAATCGCCGCATTATGGCCTCTTCTCTGCATCGTAACCGCCATCATAGATGTGACAAGTGATTTTCCTACGCCACCCTTGCCGCTCACTATTCCTATTACCTTCTTTATGTTGCTGAGATCGTGCGGAGTCTCTGCAAAGTCATTGAATTTTGAAGTTCTGTCCCCACAGTCTTTTGAACAGCTCCCGCAGTTTTGTGTACAGCTTTCACTCATATTGTTATCTCCTCATTATTGAATTTTGCTTCCGAGTTTTGGGCATATGCCCCATACATTTCAATTATACTCCGATTAAAGCATATGTCAACACCTAAACCCGGTTCCTCCTTGTCACATACCCGGTGAATGAGAAGACGAAAAACAGTATTATATTAAAAGTGACCACGCTTGCTCCCGCAGGAGTCGCATATATATAAGATGCCATTATCCCTGTAAGAAATGTCACCACCGAAATGACGGCCGATGATATCACAACTGACCTGAAGCTCTTGAAGAGCCTCATTGAGGTTATAGCCGGAAACACTATCAGGCTCGATATGAGGAGCGCTCCGACAAGCCTCATCCCGAGAACTATAGTGACAGCCGTAAGGAGCGCTATCAGCATGTTGTACATCCCGGCATTTATGCCAGTCGCCTTTGCAAAGCTCTCATCGAAGGTAACCGCAAATATCCTTGAATAAAAGAACAGATAGAGCACCAGCACCACAGATGAAAGTATCACGCTCAGTATAACGTCCGTGCTGTTTATGGCAAGTATGCTCCCGAACATGTAGTTGTACACGTCTATGTTCATCCCGGATGTCATGGATATGACCATGACCCCTATGGCAAGCGAACCTGTCGATATCAGCGCTATGGCCGAATCACCCTTTATCCTGCTGTCCTCGCTCAGCCTGAGCAGAAAAAACGCCGCCGCAAGCACCAGAGGTATCGAAACCGTAAGCGGAGCCCAGTTTGTGGCGGTAGCAATCGCAAGCGCACCAAACCCCACGTGAGAAAGCCCGTCCCCGATCATCGAGTATCGCTTGAGCACCAGGCTCACTCCAAGCAGCGAGCTGCAGAGCGCAACCAGCACTCCCACGACTATAGCCCTCATCATGAACGGATAGGAGAGCATCTCCATGAATATATCAGTCAATGTCAGCACCTCCCGCAAAAACCCTGTATTCGCTGCTTTCGAGGTATTCGTCACGGCTTCCGAAGAACGCCGACTTGTTTCTCAGGTGAAGTATGTGAGAAGCAAACTTTACCGCAGTCTTTATGTCATGAGATACCATTACTATAGTTATTCCCTCATCATTTATATCCTTTATTATCTGGTACAGCTCCCCCGTTACCAGAGGGTCCAGGCCCGAAACCGGCTCATCAAGGAGCAGTATCTTCTTTGTCGCGCAAAGCGCCCTTGCAAGAAGCACCCTCTGCTGCTGGCCGCCCGAAAGCTCATTGTAGGGAGCCTTTATCAGATGCTCTATTCCGAGCTTTTCGATGTTCCTTTTCGCCTTTTCCCTGTCCTTCTTCGAATAAAAAGGCTTGAGGCCCCTCGAATTGAGGCATCCGGACAGAACTATCTCCCACACGCTCGCAGGAAAGTCCTTCTGGATCTCGGTCTGCTGAGGAAGATATCCGACCTCATTCCTGTTCAGTCCGTCTCCAAAGACGATCTCTCCTCCCGAAAGGTCCTTGAGTGAAAGCATAGCCTTTAGCAAAGTGCTCTTTCCAGATCCGTTCTCTCCGGCGATGCAAATATAGTCGCCCTGGTTCACTTTAAAGGAAAGGCCTGCAATAACCACATTGTTCTCATACGAAAGACTTATACCCCTGCAGTCTATTAACGCCATTAGTCCATTGCCCCTTTCAGCCTTTCAAGATTCTGACTCATCAGAGATATATAATCCTCTCCCGCATCCATTTCTTCCTTAGAAACGTTGTGGCAGGTGTGAAAAAGCACGTCGCTGCTGCCCGTTGCCTCTGCTATGCTGTCAGATATCCTGTGATTCGAAAATTCTATATGAAATACCGTCTTTATGTTTTCTTCCTTTACCTTGTCTATAAGAAATGCAATAGTCGCCGCGCTCGGCTCGTTTTCAGATCCGCATCCAGGAAACGCCGCATAGTAATCCAGGCCGTATTCCTCAACAAAATACCTGAGCGGGAACCTGTCCCCGAAAATAAGCAGCCGGTTGTCCACAGTGTCAAAAAACTCTACAAAGTCCTCATGAATAACCTTCAGCTTTGCTGCATAGGCTTCGTTGTTCTTTGCATACTCCTCAGCGTTCTCAGGATCTGCCTCAGAAAGCGCGTCAGATATGGACCGGCTTATCTTTATGGCATTTACAGGAGACGTCCATACATGCTCGTCATACGCCCCATGGTCATCATCACCGTCATGATCCGCATCTTCACCTTTGTGCACTTCACCTTCGTGGTCATCCTCATCATGCTGCATGCCCTCTACGATTTCCTCCTCATATACCTCTACAGTATCCATCATCCTCAGCGTCCTCACCTCGGTGTCCGAAGATTCAAGTATCCTCTTTACCCAGTCCTCAGACTCTCCTCCGACATATATGAACAGGTCCGCACTCTGGATCTTTATTATGTCCTGCGGCGACGGCTCATATGAGTGGCTCTCCGTACCCGGCGGGAGAAGAAGCGACACATCGGCATTTTCACCGGCAATGTTTCTTGCAAAATCATACCCTGGAAAAACAGTGGAAACAATTTTAAACTTATCGTCCTCGCCGTCAGCCTGAACCCCTGCCGTCTCACTGCTGCATGCCGTGAGCCCCAGTACAGCTGTCAGAGCTATCATCAGTATCCTTTTTTTCATAAAATCAAACCTCCACTTCTAACTTATATTTTAATACAATATTTACAAAATGTCAGTAAAAAATAATCGGTTAGTTTTAGCTAACCGATTTTAAAGTACCACATTATATGCAAATCTGTCAATATCTTTCGTGTCCGCAAAACATCCTATACAAACATATCTATCGCTTTTTCTGCCGCTTTTTTGGGATCGTCTATCCCTGATATCCTTGCCGCCAGATCTGTCATAGGGATTATGTCAGACCTGTCTATATATTCGAGCGCAAACTTTCTGTTGAGTGCCATCATCTGCCTTAGCCCGTCAGAAATCCTGTTTATATATGAAAACAGGCCAACCGCCCCAGTCGATATTTCATCTGCTCTTTCTCCGTAGATTTTTCTCAGCAGCGGCAGATCTCCAAATATTTCTTCCTTCGTATTTCCAAATCTCTGATATTCCTTAGGTACAGTGCCTGCTTCAATCAGCTCTCCGACTTTTTTCCCTGAAAGTGCGGCCGCCATGGCAGCACGCCCGATTCCGACCATCCTTACATACGGAGCGCCAAGCGCAAGTCCCTTGAATACATGGTCCTCCATCGCAAATCCGCCCGCTATTGCCACAGCAGGAAGCCTGTAATGGCGACTCTCCATCTTCTTAAGGATATCATACAATATGCTCTCCTGATAAACGGCAGGAATTCCCCACTCATTCATCATCTTTACCGGGCTATTTCCAGATCCGCCGCCGGCAGTATCTACAGTCACGAGATCTATATCGTTTGCAGATGCTATCTTGAGTATCCTTATGATGTCCTCAGTGTCAAACGGTCCTGTCTTAAACAGTATTCTCTCCGCTCCTAGCCTGCGAAGATATGCAATCCTTGAAGCCAGGATTTCCTCATTCCATATTGGGAGTTTTCCCGCCTTTTCAAAATAAGGCACCAGTCCTTTTTCATAGTCAGCTGCAACTGCAGGATCAGAAGGGTCGGGATGCACTATGTAATCCTTCTGCTGAAGCGCGAGTGCATCTTCGATTGTCTTAACTCTTCCAAGGCCCTGTATTCCCTTGGCAGCCTGACCGAATTTAAGCTCAACCGACTTTACCCCAAGCTCCGAAACGGCATAGTCAAGCACACCCAGATGCTCATCGTCATAGTTGGCCTGCAGGATTATATCTCCAAATCCCCTGTAATACTCTCTGAAGGAATTTACCATCTCCTCTATGAGAGGCGCTGAGACCACTCTTCCATTTTCAATCACAAGATTCTTGTCTTTTCCTGCGACGTCCTCTCCAATGACAACAAGCACGCCTGCCATCGCCGCTCCTGCAAAATAGTCCTTCCAGTTGAGCTTTGCCATAGCCGGAAGTATTATCGGAGCCTTGAGATCAATCTTGCTCCTTGTACCAAATTTAAAGCTTATGTCAGCATTAAAGAAGGACGCCGAATATGCATTCTCCGGACAGCCTTTTGCCCCGAATACCCTTCCATTTATGCTGAAGTGTGAAAAATCAAGTGGATAACTCTTTTCAGATGCAAACTGGTTGTTGTTGAGCTCATAAGGATATATCGCCTCAGAGCCCCGCAGTGCAGAAAGCCCGATCTCGCAGCTTCCTGTGCAGCTCATCGAGCATACTGCGCACATGCCTGAAAAATCTGAAACATTATCCGGTGTCCTCATCCTGGTGTTTGTTATGCTGCTACCCAAACCTGGACTGTACGACATTTAGATACCTGCCTTTCTTGTTGTACCAAACTTCCAAATCTAAACACTACTTCGAAAAAACACCTTTAGTAAAGTAAACTTATAATTCTTTATGTCCAACACTCCATCATGAATCCTTCAATCTTTCGGTATGTATTCTGATCTAAGCATAGAATACACGACCTGATCCAGATAGCCTCTCTCTGACTTGTAATTCTGTCTGAGCACTCCTTCTTTTTTCAGTCCCAGGCTCTCATAGAGTGCTATCCCTGTTTTGTTGTCGGGATATACGTCGAGCCAGAATTTGTTCATGCCGAGCTCTGTGAATGTGTAGTCCATGAGCGCTTTTATTGCTTCACGTCCGTAGCCTTTACCTTTTTCCGTTATCGCTATCCTTCTGAGCTCAAATCTCTCTGAGTGCCTGTCGAGCCCTATGAGGCAGTAGCCTGCTATACCTCTGTCTTCTGCTTTTTCAAACTTCAGGAGCAGATGGTTATCGTCGTTTATTTCACTGAGGTGCTGCTCATATGTCCCCTGCCATATAAAGTCCCTGTTATCCTTATGGTTTTCTATCTCCATTATCATATTTATGTCTGATTCCTGAGCCTCCGTAAGATATAGCCTGTCAGTTTTTGATATCATATTATACATCTTCCTTCTTGTTTAATCAAGTATTTTAGTTTAATAAGTTCACTAAATTTTTATTATGACTTCCTTCAAGAATATCTTGTCTGAGAAATCACCCTTCTGCTCGGCCTTTTTCTGGCGCATTTCTTCGAGCTCTGAGCGGGATACGCCCTTCAGCCTTGCTATAGAATAGACAACTTCTAGGATGTCTGCTAGCTTTTCTACATCCTTGCTGTCCTGATATTCCATCATTTCCTCGCCGAGCTTGTCATCAAGCATGGTCATGTAGTCATCTGTCGAAAGTATCTCATATACTACTTCCTTGTCATCAGCCTCGATTATCTGTGGAATCTTGTTCCTCACAAGCCTGTTGTAGGTTATCCTGTTCATAGCATCCTCCTCTACTGATAGATCAGCTCTTCATATATTTTCATTACTTTATCTGAGTACAGCACAAAAACCACGTAGTCAATCGAATTATTTTCCTTAAGGAAATCCCTGACTGCCTTTACGGCTATCTTTGCCCCGATTTCTGCAGGCGTCTTGAATATACCTGTTCCAAGCGAAGGAAAGGATATGGTATCAAGCCCGTATTCATCGGCAAGTTTAAGGCTTTCGATATAGCAGCCGCGGAGCTTTTCTTCTCTGTCCGGAGCTTCTTCATACCACCTCGGCGCTACTGTATGGATAACATATCTTGCAGGAAGGTTGTATCCTTTTGTTATCACTGCTTCTCCTGCCTTGAGTCCGTGGAATTCTCTGCACTCCTCTGCCAGCTCGCTTCCTGCTGCCGCATGTATCGCCCCTGATACCCCGCCGCCCGGCGCAAGTGATTCGTGAGCAGAGTTTACAATCGCATCTGTGTTCTGTCTGGTTATGTCTCCCAGCACAAGTCTTATTCGTTTCATAGTCATTTCCCCTTTTTGTATATTCGATAAAATATGGTAGTGAACTACCCACCACTTAAGAAGTGGGGGCTTCCTGGTCAATGCTTCTGATGAAGCAAGATTCTCCAGGCTCTAAGGGCGGTACCCTCCCCGACTGACACTGTATCTTGTATTTACATTGTCAGCTTCAGCAAGTTCAGACTTGCATTGTAATCTCTGTCTATCTCAAGACCGCACTCTGGACAGATATATACTCTGCAGGCCAGGTCCTTTGTCTGACTCGACCTGTTACCGCAGTCAGAGCAAAGCTGCGAACTAGGGTAGTCCGGTGGGGCAATTATGAGCTCCCTGCCATACCACCTGGACTTGTAATCCAGCATTTCCCTGAACCTGCTCCACGAAACCTCGGCAATGGACTTCGCAAGATTATGGTTTTTCATGAGATTCTTCACTTTCAGGTCTTCGATAACTATTGCTTGGTTTTTGCGTATTATCTCTGTACTCTTTTTGTGAAGAAAGTCCATTCGCTGGTTGGCTATTTTCTCATGGAGCTTCGCTACCTTGATTCTTGCCTTGTTGCGATTGCTGCTTCCTATCTGCTTTCTTGAAAGGTCTCTTTGAAGTTTGGCAAGTCTCTTCTCGGATTTCCTGAGATGTTTCGGATTTTTGTATGCCTCTCCATTTGAAAGTACGGCAAAATCTTTGATCCCGACATCTATGCCGACTCGCATGTCCGATGCTGGGAGTTTCTGTATTTCAGTTTCAACCAGAATGGATATGTGATACTTACCGGATGGGGCTTTTGAAATTGTGCATGACTTTATTACTCCTTCAAAGCTTCTGTGCTGCCTGATCTTTACAGGTGACTTCAGTTTTGGGAGTTTTATGTATCCGTTTTCAACATATACCGTTCCTTTCTGGTTGTTGGTGGTATAGCTGAAATTATTGTTTTTTTTGCTTTTGAATTTTGGAAATCCATTGGACTTGTCTCTGAAGAAGTTTCTGTATGCTGTATTGAGATTCATCTGAGCATTGGCGAGAGCCAGGCTGTCAACCTCCTTTAGCCAGGTGAATTCTGATTTGTACTGGGCAGGAGTGTTATTCAGGCTTTTTCCCGTGAGATTGTAGTGCTCTATCCTGTCTGAAAGCATCCGGTTGTAGACAAAGCGCACACATCCAAAGCATTTTGCAAAGAACTGCATCTGCTCTGCATCTGGATATATTCTGTACTTGTATGCTTTCAGCATAATGTTCACCTCACTTTTTCACCCTGCGTCTCGATGTAATCTCTGATTATATCTACAGAAGACTCTCCTGTGGTGATAAGAAAAAAACTCTGAGACCAGAATGCTTCTTTCCATAATTTTTCTCTTATGCATGGAAATTCTTTCTTAATAAGTCGGCTGCTTGCGCTTTTATATGCATTTATGAATTTGCTGATTTCACTGTTTGGATGTGCTTTGAAGAGTATATGGACATGATCCATATCGTGGTTCCATTCCAGCAGTGTAATATTATACTTTGGACAAATGTATTCAAATATGTTCTTAGCTCTGTCTGAAATATTTGAATCAAACACTTTTCTCCGGTATTTAGTAACCATAACCAGATGATAGTATAAGGAAAATACTGAATGTGCATTATTATCGAATCTATACATATTATAAGTATCCTTTCCTATTACGACTGATTATATTATACCCTTTCCAAAGTATTATAAACACTCATAAACCGATTCATCCCACCGCCTTCACTCTCGTTAATACGAGCAAGGTAGTTTAGAGGAGGGGGAATTCTCGGTACATGTATTAAACTTCCGACTTCAAATATCTGCCAAAAACTTCCTTATCTATACAGCGAAATTTTGCTTCATCCAAACTAATTATACCCCGCCTCACCAAATTTGCCAGCGAGTAGTCCATAGGTATCATCCCATTTTTAATATTAGTTTGTAATACATTATCAATATGGTGTTGTTTTCCATCTCTAATCATACTTCTAACCGCATCATTCATTATAAGAACTTCTATGGCAGGAACTATGCTCTTGCCATCTACTGTCGGAATTAACTGCTGACATACAATCCCCTGTAACGTGCTGGCTAATTGTGTTCTTATCTGATGTTGCTGATATGGTGGAAACACATCCACAATACGATCAATAGTTTGTGATGCAGTAACCGTATGCACCGTTGACATAACAAAATGGCCTGTTTCAGCCGCAGAAACTGCAGTAGCTATGGTTTCAAGGTCCCTCATTTCACCGACAAGTATAACATCCGGATCTTCTCTTAAGGCAGATCTTAATGCCTTTGCAAAACTATTAGTGTCACTTCCCACCTCCCGCTGATTCACTATGCTTTTTTTATGTCTATGAAGATATTCAATAGGCTCTTCAATAGTTATTACATGGCAATTTCTATTTTGATTTATATAATCAACCATTGCAGCCAATGTGGTTGATTTCCCCGAACCCGTTGGTCCCGTAATGAGTATCATACCTCTTGGCTTAAGAGAAAGATTCTTAAGTACTTCAGGTAAATTTATTTCTTCAAAAGATGGGATTTCCCAGTTAATTCGTCTCAATGCTCCTGCGTATGAATTTCTTTGCCTGAAAAGATTAACTCGGTATCTGCTGAATTCAGGCAGTGACCAAGCTAAATCCACTTGACCTTCTTTTTGCAGTATTTCTTTTTTTTCATCATCCAGCAAATTAAAGCAGATTTCTTCTGTTTCATCTTGCGTTAATGCTGTTTCTCCAATACCTATGAGTTTTCCTTTAACCCTTATAGTCAGTGGTCTCCCAACCGTAAAGTGAATGTCTGATGCCTGTAGCTCTTCAGCTTTTTTTAAAACGTCCATGAAATCATACATAAATAATCCCCCTTGGTCTATTATAATTAGTCCACGCTATATGTTACCTTAAGCATTTCATCAACGGTTGTACGTCCCTCAAGCACCAGCTCTGAACAACTGTCCCTGAGGGTAACTGTGCCCTGCCTTATTGCTGTCTGACTTATCTGGTCTGTACTCGCTCCTCTGTTTACAAGATCTCGTATCTCTCTGGTTATTACAATTATTTCATGAATAGCAGAACGCCCCTTGTATCCTGTGAAATTACAAACAGGACACCCTGCTCCTTTGTAAAGAGGAACCGGCTCTTTCATTTTTAAAAGCATCATCTCGCTATGTGATGGTTTGTAAGAAGTTTTGCAATGATTACAAATGTTTCGCACAAGTCGCTGTGCAACAACCCCAACCATTGAAGAGGATACCAGATATGGCTCAGTCCCCATGTCTACAAGGCGGGCTACAGAGGAAGCCGCATCATTTGTATGAATTGTACTAAGCACAAGATGGCCTGTTATGGAGGCTCTTATAGCAATTTGTGCCGTTTCACTGTCCCTTATTTCTCCAATCATTATAATATCAGGGTCCTGTCTTAATATCGACCTGAGCCCGCTGGCAAAGGTGAGCCCTGCCTTTGCATTTACCTGAACCTGATTTACTCCATCCAGCTTATATTCCACTGGATCTTCAACTGTTATAATATTGACCTCCGGCTTGTTTATCTCTTTTAGCAGAGAATACAGTGTAGTGGTCTTTCCTGAACCAGTAGGTCCTGAAACCAGGATAATGCCATTTGGACTTTTTGAAATTTTATCAAATAAAACCTCATTTGTCTCAGACAAACCCAACTGTTCCCTTGTAAGAGCTCCTGAAGAGCCTCCCAGAATCCTGATCACCACCTTTTCGCCATATACCGTAGGCAATATAGAGATTCTAAGATCTATAAGATGTTCATCTACCTTAGTTTCCACACGTCCATCCTGGGGAATCCGTTTTTCTGCAATATCCATCCCACCCATGATTTTTATTCTGGTAATAATTGCGGAATGGGCTGTCATAGAAGAATTCATCACCTCTTGCAACTGACCATCAATTCTAAATCTTACCTTTATATTTTTTGCTGTTGGCTCAATATGAATATCACTCGCATTAGCCTTAACAGCATGTTGTAAAAGAGAATTTAGCAGCCTGACAACAGGTGCACTCTCAACCTCTGAGGCTGATATTTCAGATAGAGAAGCTAGATTTATGCCACTGTATTCCCTTTTTAAATCCTCAAAGGCTTTTTCTGTAATCTCGCTGCTGTAATATCTGTCAATGGAATTTAAAATATCCTTTTTTGGAGTTAAAACTACACTAACATCAAGATTTGTAGCATTCTTTATGTCATCTATTGCATAAAAGTTGACCGGATCATGCATGGCAACGGTTATAGTTTTATTTTCACGTTTTATTGGTATAACTTCATGCTTCTTTGCCAATTTTTCAGTAATAAGGACTACAGCATCCTTATCAATTAAAGTCTCGTTTAAATCGACATACGGCACATGAAAGAGGTACTCCAGCCCCTTGTACAAAGTCCTTTCATCAACAAACCCCAGCTCCAGTAAAGCATCTCCTAAAACAATATTCTTTTCCTTTGAATACCCCAGTGCCTCATCAAGCTGTGCTGCGGATAAGGCCTCTGCCTCTACAAGAATTTCTCCAAGTCTTTTATTTCTTCTGCTCATACCTTTTCTCCCTAAGTCAAATTGTGTTATAATATAATCAAAATATTAATATTTATATTTAATGAATGATTCAAATTTACGGAGGTCTAAAATGCAGCTAATCTCTTATATATTAATATTCTTAATTGGAATCAGCATAGGCAGCTTTCTTAATGTATGTATCTACCGCATACCTTTAGGTAAAACCATTGTAAAAGGTCGCTCCTACTGTCCCAAATGCAACCAGCTGATACCCTGGTACTATAATATACCTGTTTTAAGCTATCTGTTTCTGCATGGTAAATGCGGATACTGCAAATCTCACATATCTCTTATATATCCAACTGTTGAGTTGTTAAACGGAATTTTGTATATTGCCGTATTTTTTGTTTATGGATTTAATATCACAGCAATACTGACAGCCATTTTGATATCATTACTTATTGTAATATCATTTATTGATTTGAAATACCAGATCATACCTGACAGACTTATACTATCTATTCTCGCCCTGAGCCTTATAAACGCATTCCATCAGATAACATCAAATCAAATCCCCTGGCAAAGTTTTGCTATAGGCTTTTTTGCCGCCTCTGTGCCATTATTTTTACTGGGCCTCATTTACGAAGGCGGCCTTGGCGGCGGGGACATCAAACTCATGGCCGTCTGTGGACTTTTTACCGGCTGGAAGCTCATTTTACTGAGTCTGCTGCTTGGTGATATTATAGCCTTTTTGTATATTGCTGTCTTGTTCGCAAAAAAGAAAGCTAAGAAAGGAACCGCAATACCTTTTGGCCCGTTTCTTTCGGCGGGCATAACAGGATCTATGCTGATTGGCGTACAAATCTTGAAATGGTATACTGCCGTATTTTTTTAATGCCGTTTTTTTCCTCTTATATCAGGCTCCATTCCAGTTTTGATTTCCAACATTTCCTTTGTATAAAATAGATCCACGCCTTCATAATACAAGGTAAAACAAAAATCATCCTGTGCTTCAATAATGTAATCCCTTCCAGAAAATCGTGATATGCTTCTTTTGAAAAATGACGGCAGTATGTCGCTTTTTTTCCATGTTCGTATTTCCTTTTCAAAATACTCTTTACCATATAAATGGGAAAATGGCAAATCCCAAAAATCAACAATCACAAAATCTCCAAAATCCAGAACAAGCGCTGAGGCTTCGTTTATGATATTGCTGCTTATTATTTTAGGAGCAAATCTTATAAATATTTCCTTTTTCTTGGGAAATCCCCCAGTATACTGCATGATGCGGTCAATAAATACCCACTCTTCAAACTTTACTTTCGCATCCACACTGAATTCCGACCATTCCAAAGACTGATTTACATCTCCAAACCTCCTCTGCAAAGCCTTGTTTACCTCACTGAAATGGTTTCTTACATCAAACAGCACCAGATAGTGCTCCACAGTCTCCCTGAGGATGCTAATCGGCGCATTTTCCACAATATACAAAAGATACTCTGCGCTTGCTATGAAAATCTGGGGGCCCGCCTCCTTCAGGCTGTAAGTACCTATCCTTAACGCCAAAGGTGATTCACGTCTGATACCATACTGCCGAAAAAAATGCTCCAGTCCTCTGCCATCCAGATTTACCACACTGGCTATTTTGTCTAGCAAAACCCCGCCTTTCACAAAACTTTGAAAAAATACATTCCTCTCCAGATTGATTTCACCTGATTGTTCAGATAAGCTTTCTGCCAAATAATTCATTGAGTCATTCTCAAAATAAACTTGGTACAAAGAAAAATACAGTCTGAAAAATCTATTGGAAAATCTATTAAGCAATATCCTGGATATCTTAATATATTCATTTCTATTCTTCAAGTCTGCAAAATCCAGAAGCAAAGCTTCAAGCTCCTTTTTACACAGCACTCTTGAATAATCATCTATATCTTTTTCCGGTATTTTCAGTGCCTTATTCAGCGAATCTTTGGGAAAAGTGTTTCTGTCTGCAAAAGGAAATTCCTCCGGTGTATAGAACCTGTCTTTTAGCTCATTAACCGCCATACTGAAATATTTTGGCTCAAACATATCAAACTCCTAGCTTTTTAAAATCTTGGAAAGATTTTCTACTGAATCATTTATGCTTTCAACAGTATCTGAAATACGCATTGTGAGCTCTGCCATGCCCTTGTCGAAATCAGTAAATACGAATTCAATCCCCTCTTTTATATCAGAACTGAACTTCTCTACAGAGGCATTTAGGTTTTCAGAAAGTCCCGCTATATCAGAGTGAATCTCTTTGGCATAAAGATTCAAGCTCATGGCCTGTTCCTCAAAAGACTGGGCAATACTTGACGTATTTTCCCTGTACTGGGCAAGAATCTCACCATTTTCACGAACAGCCTTATCCAGAATAGTACCTATATCCTCCGACATTCTACCTATCATTCCCTGAATCTGATAGTCCATATCCTCTATGGTCTGCTTTGTAGAAGCATCTCTTTGCTCAAAGAATCTGCCATAGTCATCTCTCAGAAGCTGGGACTGCACTGCCAGTTCCTCAATTGCCTTTGCATTGTCAGCAACAGCCTTGTTAATACCCACCGCAATTTCTTTGCCCGCACTCTCCATGGCAGAATGGATATTCTCAGTCATGCCATCAACAATTTCGCCAAATCTCTGCTGAGCAGAGAGGCTTTTGTTTGAAAAATCCAGAGACTGGTCTGTAAAACTCTGTATCTGATCTTTCAGAGTGGCAATTGAATCAGAAGTACTTTTGAGATCAAGCTGCATTTGCTCTCTGTTTTCTTGTTCCAGCTCCATAAGAAGAGCCATCCTGTCATGAGTTAATACGGATTTTTCCAGCAGCCCACTTTGTTTTTCCATCCATTTTTCAGTCTCTGTATGGCTATTAGCAAGACTGGTGTTCAGAGCATTTATTCTGTTTTCAAAAGCAGCATTTTGCTCATTGATTCTAGATTCAAATACAGCGTCCTGAGTTTCCACGCGATCCTGATAGTCTGTGAGTGTGTCCGAAAGACTGTCTATGCGAGTTTTAAGTGTTTCTGCCAGCTGCTGAGCAAAACTTTCTGCCAGTTCCTTTACCCCTGACTCCTGCTGTCTCATGAGTTCCTTCATAGTGCTGTTTACAGTATGGTTTATATCAGCCAGGATGGGTTTTATATGCTCTTTTGTCAAATTTTCCATAGACTCTGACAGGACTCTTACTACTGCATCCTTTGTAAATGAGTCTATAGAACTTGTCATTTTATTTACATTTTCTTCAAAAGAATCTGAAATATTGTCCGTCATTACTTCAAAGAGTTTTTGATTTTTTTCAAATGCCTCCAGCAACAATGCAGAAGCTGATACATCATTGACCGTAGGAACAGCCATCTCAAAAGCACTTAAAAACTCCTGATATGCCATTATCATCTTTGTGTATGCACGACTGTCAGAAACATAAAATACTATCTGAAGTATAGCTATAACAGCTGAACATGAAATGCCAAGAACAAAAGCCGCTCCGAGGTCTTTGTAATATAGCATATCATATGTATATGTTGCTGCGACAGAAACAATCATAAGAAAAACCGATATAGCCCATGAGGACTCGGTCTCTCCACGGCGGGAAGGTAAAGTGAGCATTTCAGCTTCTCTGAAAAAAACTGAGGCTTCAGGGAGCAAACCTTCTGTAAATTTCTGATTTAACTGTCTTTTCATATTCTGCCAGGCTCTATAAAACTCAATGGGTAAAGAATCAGGAAGGGAATTATCCAACAGACTTAAATTGTCAATGCTGTTATCCTGCATTTTCCCTGCAACTTCTGCAATATGTTTGAATATCTTTATATTTGGTTTTAATACAGAAACATTAATGCTTAAATAGTAATAAAGATAGAATATAACAGCAATTATCAAAGGGAGCACAGCAATTAAAATACCCCCTGTGTCCATATTACTCAATACGCTTATTCTATTAACCATTTGTCAAGACCTCCTGTTTGTTATATTATTCAAAAACTTTATAAACTGACTACAATCATTATACCAAAAAACTTGTAAAACAATTCAACAATCAAAAAAACTTTTTTAAGAGTATTATGAAAAAATATGTTTAATCAGTAAAATTAATGGTATAATAATTGTAAATAAAAATTTAATTTAGAATGGGGGATTTACTTATGAACAATCTAATGAAGCGTTCAAGCAAATTGAACAACAAGCGTGGTTTTACTCTAGTTGAACTTATTGTGGTAATCGTAATTATTGGTATTTTGGCAGCGGTACTAGTGCCAAAGCTCGGTGGATTTACAGACAGAGCGCAATCAACAGAAGCTCTCGTTGCAGCAAAACAGGTTGCTACGGCATTTGATTCTTGGGAGGCTGAGAAAGGCACTTGGGCTGATACAAATCCTGCAGCACGTAACGCTTATGTTGAAAAAATGTCCGGAGTTTCTAGTACCGTTCCCACTTCAACCACCACTGGAAATGCTTCTGGTTTTGCACTTGAAGATGATGGCGGTTTTAAAGTTACTGCTAAGCATGGTGCCGATTTATTTACAGCATCAAGAGCCACTGGGGCAGATCCAGTTAAGTTAGACTAAGATGTACTCGTTGTTTATAGCTATGACAACCAAATAGTTATAAAGTTATAAGAACCTATGCGATGTCGACCATACCATATATGGTCGGCGTCTTTTTCTTTTTCTTCTTAATTGAACAGTTGTATTTTGTACTCCAAACCATAACCTGATCTTTGACACTTTAATGAAGTGAGAGACTGTGAATCAAAGTAGTATTTACGAATGTAACATTGTTTATTTTAAAAAACGGAAAGGTGCTGGGTTTCTCTATTTGCAGGTATATTTATGATAATCGCCATATAATTTTAAAAGATACCTTTGGCAATAGAAAAAAACACATATTAAGTTCCTATCTTTACTGGAGTTGATGCACAACAAAAAAGGGGCTGTCGGAAAACAACGTTTTTTGACACCTGCACTTAAATAATTAAAAATCCCAGATTATTCAACATCTACAAAAATGTAGAGAATCGAATAATCTGGGATTTTTTTGTTTAATTTAATATTTATTGTATGGTAAAAAAAGCCATGTGATATTTGCTCATGACTTATAAAAATCCTATAGGATTAAGCTGTTTTTGCTTCGTAGGTTTTGATTTTTTCCTTCGCGAAGCGATAATATTTATTTAAATTTCTGCCTATAGCATACAAAAAGAACTCTTTATGTACTTTTTCAGATGTCCGGTGATTAAATCTTCTAAAATTATCATTTTCTTTGATGTCTCCGAAATGACCTTCGGTCTGAATGGAACGTATCTGACGATACAAGATACCTTTTTCACTTTGTACATTATTATTGGACTCTGTCTTTAAGGTTTCCCAAAGCAGATTTATCTTCATAACTTTGTTTTTGTGGATATCTTTTTCTTCGTTGTATTTATACAAACAGTGTGGCTTAAACTCGCATCCGCTGCAATCTTTGCAAGCGTAGACTTCGAAATTACTTCTGTAACCATTATGTTTTCTGTATTCGGAGCGTTCATATTGAAGTTTTCGTCCATCTTTGCATATGAACTGAACACCGTTTTCTGTAATTATTTTTTCCATATTATAAAACTTGCCGGGATCGTTCTTGTACGCCCTGGTTTTCATTTTTTCATGCATTTGAAGTTTTATGTATGAATCTATGTTATTGTTTTTAAGGTAAACTAAGTTAGCTTCACTGGAATAACCACTATCGGCCGTCACTTCCTGCGGAAAATTATTAAGATAAGCTTTATGTTTTTCAAGTACAGGAATAAGTGTATTGTAATCCGTTCGGTCATTGCTTATGTAAGTATGGATAATAAAGTAATTTTCAACTGCAATTTGAACGTTGTATGCTGGTTTTAACTGTCCGTTTTGCATATGATCATCTTTCATACGCATAAAGGTTGCTTCTATATCTGTTTTTGAATAGCTATTTCTATCAGTTCCCATAAGCTTGAAATGTTCTTTATATTTCAATAGTCTCGTTGAAGCTTCTTCAATTGCCTCATAGAGTTTTTGCAGCTCGCTTTTTTTATTTCTCTTTCCATGAACAAATATAATTTTTTCTGCGTCAGCAATGCGACTTAAGTTTGCTTGAAGCTCAATTAATTTCAATGGACATATATTGCCGATTTCAATGATTGAGTTGTTTGAAATCTTTTCCAGATTTAATGATTTTCGCTTTCTATTTTTAGCAATAATATCCTTAACTTTATCAATTCCTTCCACAACAAACATGGTTTCTAAAGGTAAGTTATAGGCTTTGTGATAATTTTGAGATAATTTTGAGATTGCAGAAATTGATTATATCTTAGGTACAGCTTATCAATATTATCCAGAAGACCTGCTAAATGATAATTTACAGTTTCTCTCCATACAAATGTATATCTATTTGCATTTGCTTCAATTTTAGTGCCGTCAATAAATAGGGTTTTTAAAGTAACAGTCCCTTTTTTTCTAATATTCGTATGAACTGGTAATGAAGATCTTCGAGTATTTCCCTTGTTAATTTTTCATTTAAGAAAGCATAGAAAGTATCTCTTTGAGGCTTTTCGCCTTTTGTCAGCCAAATAAAGGCTATATCTCTTTCGCAAAGTTCTACAATGCGGTCAACAGCTCTAATTCCTCTCATATTTGCGTAAAGCAATACTGCAAATAACATAATAGGGTTATAGCCTTTTCTTCCCTTGTTTGAGTATCTAACCAGCAAGCTAGAAAAATCGAAATCCTCCAATATATTTATTAGGGTATAGACTGGATCGTCAGCAGATAAACCTAAATTGTAAAAATTAAAATTAATAACCTGTTGTCCTTTTTCAAAAAATTGGTTATAATATTGTTTCATGAGTAGTTATATTTTATAATATAACGGAAAGAGATGGCAATACTATTTGTCATCTTTTTTTTGTGTTTTTTTTTTTGCATTAAAAAAAGCGAGCTAGTCGCTTTTTTCTTTGGGGGCTATTTTCCGACAGCCCCTTTTTTGTTATTTTTAATAATTAATTACTAATTCCATCTCCATCTGGCATATACTGTCATATCGCTTATTACAGGTGCGTTTATATTTACTTCACTTCCACCAAACAGCCTCGTCGTATACCATCCATTAAAATTATAGTATCTGTGTGTTGGCTGCGTCGGCAAATAATCTTTTAACGTTCTTCCATCTTCAATTTGAACAGTTTTTATTTCATTTCCGTCGCTGAAGCTTCCGTCATTTGCATCAAATCTTACAGTGTGCATCTCAGACCACTTGGCATATACTGTTATGTTACTCGTTATAATTGTATTTTCATTAACGGTATTTCCGCTGCCGTTTAAGCTTGTGTTCCATCCCCTGAATACATACCCAGGACGCACTGGTGGTGCTGGCAAGGTTCCTATTGCTTCACCTTCATACACTTGTACTGTGTTTGGATTTGCATTGGTCGAGCCAGTTGTTGTATTGTTTTTGTTGAATGTTACTGTAAATTGTTTTTTATTGCTCCACTGGGCATATACTGTAATATCGGCGTTTACCGTATACTCTGGGTTTACATACGTTCCTGTTCCATCAGATTCAGTGTTCCATCCAACAAATGCAAACCCTGATCTCACAGGATTTTCAGGCATCAAGTTCAATGGTTTTCCATTTTCAATTTGTATCTCTTTAGCTACGGTTCCATCATCAAATTTTCCACCATTAGCATTAAATGTTACTTTGACCGTTGGCATTGTAGAGCCAATGATTTCTACAGTTGGATCTGAATTCGCGGCTGCTGATACTCTGAATATTATTGTCCCGATTGCTCCCTCTGCATATTTATCTGCAACAGCAAGTTCATAGTAATTAATATACGCCTCTGTGGCTTTTTTGTCTGCACTTATGCTAATTGTATTGCTTCCGTCAAAGGAATAATAGATATCAGGGGTTCCATTACCAGTAATTTGGACTGTCTTGTATTTCAGATTCGTTTTTCCGGTTCCCAGATTCTGATATACTCCCTCACTATTTAATTTTTCGGGTTCACTGTAATCTGCATAAGCAATATTTCGACCATAGTCATTACCAATTGACACTGTTGAATTGCCTGACTTTGAAAGGTACAAATTCATATCTTTTTCGAGCTGCTCTGACATGTTGTTCTCGAAGGTTATTTCTCCCGTATCACCTAACCACATTTTACCTTTGTTGTCCACCCAACCTCGTATTTTCAAAGTTTTGTCATTTTTGACAACTACTGTAGTGTATTTATTCCAACTGCCGCCAGACATTGTTCCGCTTGTCTCGAATACAAGCTGCCCAGAATTTATTTCAGTATCCTTGATTATAATATTATCTACAGAATCTTCTTTTTTGGAATATAGCAATATATTTTCTCCTGCATTCAGGGTACTATTGTCAATCATTATGTTTTCTGCTGCAATTAGTTGTATAGATTTGGCAGACTTCAGCTTTGTGAAAGATTCTAAAATAATATTGCCCCATTCATCTCCTGCAATAAGGTTTATATTATTTGCCTCTAATTCTGATCCTTTATCGAGCAGTGCAACTCTTCCATTTGAACCGAATATGACATCTCCCTTGTCGTCAATATCTACAAATCGATATAATTTTATAGTTCCATCAGTGGTCTTCATGTTGATGTCTGAATTATTCTTTACATATATGTTGTTGGCAACGTGAATACTCTTTGCTACTTTCCAGTTGATGAATTCAGAGTCAGCAACTTCTATTTTCCCTGATTTGTCACTTATTGATGCACGTCTGACTCCCATAGGCACATACAAGGATCCATCTTCAGGATTTATATTTTTTGAAGGATCTTCAGGATCCTGGAATGGAACCTGAGTATCAAAATCCATCAAAAGAATCCATTTCAATGCGCTGATTATGTCTTTAAGGGCTATGTCCTTAAAGTCTTCATACAGTCCATCCAGATTTTTATCTACCCACGCAAATATTCCTGAACGCCATTCTTCTCCCTGTACATATACCATCTGACTTGGTTTTTCATCCCCACGCACCCCGCTTTTGTCTACGGGTATCAATACAAGTATGATATATCGGTTTACTGCATATTCTTTTAATTCATCTTTGGTTATGCTCTTCTTGTTTCTCCATGATGAAATAAATTCAAAGTCAGCAGGATACTGTGGATTTGAAATCCCTTCTTTGGAACGATACCATCGGTATATATTGAGATCCTGAGATGATGTGTAATCTTTTATTTCATAAACACCTTTGACATTTTTAAGTTTTGAACTTGCTCTGACGCTTACGCTTTCTACATTTTCAGTAATTACAGTTGTGTCAGTTTTTTCCTCATCAATACGAACCAGCGTTGCTACCAGTGGGTTTCTATATTCCATTTCAGCCAATTTTTCGGAAAGATAGACTGTAAGTTCTTTTTTGTCGTTTAAAGGATATTCCATGTTGATCTTGTGCATATTGACCTGACGTTCAAAAATGTTCAGAGATTCTTTTGTCGTTTCTCCATCTAATTCCCCAGATGGTCTTAACATCTCTTTTATTTCTTGAACCTTATCCTCAATAGCTCCCTGTGCATCAAAACCTGTTGTGGTTATTTTCCGTGTATTTATCATCATGTTCAGCTGAGTACTGAATACAGGTAGTATCCCTATGGCAATTATCCCAATGAGTGCAATCGCAATGATTACTTCCACGAGGGTAAATCCTTTTTTTGTTTTTAACATTATGAGCCCCCTTTAGTCATTTGGTTTGCCATACGGACCATAAATATGCCAGTATTCCGTTAAAATAGCCTCTCTTATTGTATCAAAAATAATTCCCAGTTCGGCTTCACTGCCTGCTTCGAAATAAACATCCTCTGCTTTTGTTCCTGGTCCATTTGCACTTAAAGCAATTTCTTTTGCTTTTGATATATCTGATTTAACCGCTGAAAAACCGATTACAAAGGTTTTAATTTTCAAATCTCCACCTACCATTAAATTCTGACCCACTGCTTTTGCATAGTTCAAGCTGTAATTATCAGGGTCACTGCTTCCTTCTCCGCCAATGTAATCAGAATCCGTGTCACCACTGATCATTCTATAATTTTTAGGGTCATTTTTATTTTTCTTTCCTGTAGATGTATGATATGTCGGATTTCCATCCGTAAGCAGAATGGTGTAATAGAGAGGTTCCTCATTAGGTTGTTTTGTATATCCTTTTAACTGGTAATAAGATCGCCTCAGGGCATCTCCCGTATTAGTGCCACCTTCCGGACTGGTTGGAATTTTCTTTTTAGCATTTGCTTTTGCTGAAGTATCTGCAAGCTTTATGAACTGACTTCCTGTAGCATTATTTGCATCCGTGGCATAGGAGAATATTCCCAGGTTTACATTTTCCGGGAAGGAATCTATCAACTCCTTAGCTTCTGTCTGCAGTATACTGTTTCTTGATGGTTTTGTTTTTGAGGCATCTCCGTTAGACAAGTTCTTTTTCATACTGCCCGAGTTATCCAGTACCATTGAAATTACTACTGCGCCTTTGGTGTCTTTTCCTGCTTTTGGCCTCTCATCCAAGCGGTACGCCAGTACTGCTGCAGGGTTTTTATTATCCTTTACATAGTCGATAGCAAGTGAGTTTGCTGCAGCAAGTGATGAGTTTACATCGAATTTCATTCCATTTTGAGGCAGTACTCCGATAGTGTAGTCTATCAGTTTTGTTTTATCTTCATTGCTGAACTCAAGGTTATATTTACGTCCATCTTTTGCTTTTAGCAATACTTTCTCATCATGCTTATTGAGAGTGTCATTCCAGGTATACTGGATCACTTTGCTTCCATCACTTGAAAGCCCTATATAGTTCCAGTCTGTTGCTTTGGTATCCGGCATTTTACCATTCATAAGAAAAGTTACTGATGTGTTCCTGATGGCATTATTGATTACTTCTGTCGCCAGTCTGACTTCAGATTGAATCTCATATTCTGATTCTAATCTTTTTTCTGCCTTAAATGAAAAGTTTATCATGCTTCCAGCTATGGTTGCAACTAATCCTACTAAAGTTATGGCTATTATTATTTCAACAAGGGTAAAGCCGTTGTTATTATTTAGTTTATTTTTCATATAATCACCTACTTTGGATTAATTATTTTGACCATACAATTTCTTTTAGTATACTTTTATTTGTATCTTCACTGTCTACTTCAAAATATACTTTCAAGACTATATTTCGCGTAGCATTCTTATAACTTCCTTTTGAATGAATTTCAATTAATTCGTCAGAGTCTTTTTTTGTATAATTTATTGTCACTTTTGCGCTTCCAGCATCATCTGGAAAGGTAATCGATTGTTCCGAAAATTTCGAGCCATTTTTTAAGCTTTTTAGCAAAGTATTGCCTGATTTTTCATTCCATAGGGCTTCAAATGCCATTTCAGCCCCCGATCTGGCTGCATAGTGAGCTTGCAATCCATATTCCTGCGCACTTGCCTGTTTAATGTTTGCCTGCGCCAGCGATGCTACTATGCTCGCCATTATAAAAAGCACCAGCAAAGTCATGATTACAAAGGATAGGGCCGCTCCTTTTTCGTTTTTTAATAATTTCTTCATGTTCCCCCCTATCTATGAAAAACAAAATGATTCTTTATGCAAAAGGATTCGCTTTACCTTTTGGTATTACAGATGTGACTGGATAATCTATCATGTTGTTTTCATCGACCGGTGGCAATCCGAAAAGACTGAATATTATTTCACCACTTATGTTTTTTTCGTTCCCTTCAATAGTGATACTTTTTAACTGCATGGTTTTGTCCAGTGCCTCAACTGATTTTATAAAATCATACATGCTGCTGTATGTGGCATCATTAAAAGAGAATGTGATTTCAGAGTTTGGCAGCATATCTTCAAGCTCGCCTTCTGTTACTATTACTTCTCCCTCTGTTTGTGATTTTTCTTCAGCTATATTAGGATTAACCTGTTTTGCCATATTTAAAAGAGGATATTTCAGATCTTCATATAATCCGCTTTCCACCGGTACCTGCAAGGCTGCAGTTTCAGTTGATATATAGCCGTCTACAGGGAATTTAGTTTCTGACATAAGAGTATCCATTTTCATAAGGATTTGAGCCTGATTCAAACTCTTCAGGTATATACTGTATTTCTGGTTGATTTCCTGTTTAAGGTTTTCAGACTGAGTCCGTAATTCATCTTCTTTACCGATCAGCTCTTTTGCTCTTAGGAGATCCGTCTGCAATTGTTCCTGTTCAATTTTCAGAGAACTCGAGGTTTCTAAAGCGGGAGTGATCACATAAGTGTAGCATAAGTAGTATATGATTACTATAAAAAGCAATAACAGTAGATTTTTATCTCTTTTGGTCATATTGGAGAATGCACTCATTATTCTTCACCTGCTTTCATAACCAAATTTATTTCAGCTATATAGCCTGTTTCTCCTGATTTTTCAACAGAAGAAAGGAATGTGTGAACAAAAAGCCCCGTTTTGTCCAGGCTGTCAAGTAGTTCTGCGGCGGCCTTTCGGTTTGGAACATCGAATTTTATGTTTGAAAAGGTTCTTGTTATGCTGGCGTCTTTGATTTTTACAGTTTCAGGCATTGAATTTGCTATTGTTGTTAAGAATTCTGTGCCCAGCAAGTTGCCTTTTTCTATCCTCAACAGTGCTTTATTTGCATTTTCGTCATATTTTGTCAGTACATCAATAGTTTTCTGAAGTTCATCAGTTGCTTTGTATTCTTGACTTGACTGAATTTTGCTCAGTTCCTCTCTTGCAGATTCCACATCTGATTCCAGCATTTTATTTGCAGCTATAATCCCAACGCTTGTTCCAGTTATTATTAAAATCATTATCATAGAAACAAATCCTGCTGATTTTGGATTGAAGCTTACTCCTGATTTTTTTTGATAAGGTTCAAAAAAGTTATAATCTTTCATTTCGTCCTCCTTATCAGTTTCTGATTAATGCACTTATGGCATTAATGTGAGCTGGGTTAACATTTATATCTTGTGAATTTTTGCCTTTTATCGAGTGTAGCTGTTCTATTGTCAGGTTAAGGTTAAGGTCCCAAAATTCACTGAAGCCTTTCAGATCACTCCCATTTCCAAATGTATAACCTCTGCTGACCTCGATATTTCTGAATCTTCCTCGAAAGAATGTAAGTATTTTTCGTATTTCATCGTTCAGGTTATAAAAGTATTGTTTTAATTCACTGTATTTATTACTTTCACCATCTGAAATATTATGCTCAAAAAAGTTTTCATTTTGTTTTATTGCTTCAATTTCTTCAGGCGATAGAAATAGTTCACCAGATAATATTTTATCTATCTTTCCCGAACCTATGTTAATTTGACGGTAGAATAAAGGTAACTCCTTTGATGCTATATACACAGATGTAGTGCTATGACCAAAATCCATTAACAATATTGCCTCGTCATTTTTTATTTCTTTTCCATTGAAGCTTTCCGCCCATGCAAAAAGTTTGTCTATGGCATTTATATTTATGTCCATGGTAACAGGTTTCAGATTTACATTTTTTAGTACTTGATAATATTGATCTACAAAATCTTTTGAAATACTTGCTATTCTGTATTTTTTAAGATTGTCATTTTCTTCTGTATTGGACTCTATCTCTTTGTACTGAATGATGTCCGTTGTGAGTATGTTATGAACTTGCGTCATTTCATTATGAATCATGCTGTCCAGTTCTTTAGGTTTTGCTTTTGGAAATTCTAATTCTTTAATTATTGCATTCTCTGCTGCATTCACAGTTATTGCAACATTTTTGTCATAATAATTACATAGTTTCAGGGCATATAATATTGCATCGCCCAGCTCTGTATGATTTGTTATTTTACCTTTTGTTATACTACCCTCTGGAACACCATAACTGTCCGCTTTATTTATTATAAGATTTCCCTTATCATAGCTTCCTTCTGCTACATGTAGATTCTTGCTTCCGATATCAATTGATATTATCTTTTTCAAGTGAATTCCCCCTCTTTTTCATTTTGATTTTCGTTTCTATCCAATGGCTTCATATAGGTCAAATATAGGTAACATCATAGATATTACTATAAACCCTACTACTGCTCCCATAAATACTATCAGCATTGGTTCCATAAGACTTACCAGCTTTTGAATGGAGTTTTCTACTTCGTCATCATAATATTCTGCGGCCTTTTCCATCATTTCTTCTATAGTTCCTGACTCTTCTCCAATACCAATCATCGAGTATACCATAGGAGGCATTGCAGATACATTTTTTAAGGATTCCGATAAACTCATTCCAGTTCGGATATCTTCTTTTGTAGCTATTAGCTGTTCCATTACTATTTTATTATTTACAACTTTGGTTACGATTTCAAGAGCCTGCATCATCGACATCCCACTTGAAAGCATTGTTGATAAGGTTCTTGTAAATCTAACTGCTATTATTTTTTCATTAAGTTTTCCAATTAACGGAAGATTTAGTTTGAATTTGTGCCATTGGCGCATTCCTGAATCAGAAGATACATAGCCTTTTATTAATAACGCTATTATTCCTATTCCTACAAGTATTAAGTACCAGTAGCTTGTTAGAATATTAGAAAATGCTACTAATATTTTTGTCGGAGCAGGTAATTCCGATCCACCTTCTTCAAGTAAGGTCAAAAATATTGGGATTACCTTTACAACAAGTATTATAACGACTCCTACCGCCAAAAACATCAACACTATTGGATATGTCATGGCTGATTTTATTTTTGATTTTAACTTTACATCTTTTTCAAATTGCTCAGCTAACTTAATCATTACATGATCGAGTTTACCACTGGCTTCTCCTGCTTCAATCATACTTATCATCATTTCAGGATATACTCCACGTTGTTTCCGTAGGCCTTCTGAAAACTGGTCGCCTTTTTGAACAGATTCATATATCTGCTTTATAGATTTTTTCATACTCTTTTTATCAACCTGCATATAAAGAATATTCAAGGCTTTAACCAGGCTAACTCCGGCTCCAAGCATAGAAGACAGCTGCCTGCAAAATATGGAAATATCCTTGGTGGACAGTGAAATCTTTGCCCCCCCCATTATATCCTTCCTGATTTCCTTGATTTTGTAATTTATTAAATACAATTTTTCCGCCTTGAGTTTAATTGCAAGTTCAGATTCATTTTCAGCCCTTACCTTGTAATTTTTCAGAATGTCTCCATCGCTTTTTTTTACTATGCAAATGTATTCATTCATACTGGACCCCCTTTTAAGTTAATCAATTTTTGAGTTTATATAATCCTATTGTATTATAAATTACCCAATTTATGGTAAAAGTAATAGTATTTCTATAATTATTTTTTAAATCAAATAAATAATTATAGTTCCAATTGTTAATAACCTGTTAATAAAGTCCGTATACCTTGTTTACTCCCTGGACAAACATTATGCCCTTTCCCGGCTCATCCAGCTCCAGGTTTTCGGATATATGGTCGCATACATTCTGTGTCTTTACGCTGTCCACGAGAAGCAGCACTATTTCCTTCTCAGGCTCTATCTCTATGGCAAATATCTTTTCTGTCTCATGCACTCCTGCGCCCCTTGCGTTTATTATCGTCGCGCCTCTTGCGCCGGCCTCGTTTGCCACATCCACGACGGTCTGTGCGTTCCCCTTGTCTACTATCACGAAAATCGAGTTATATAAAAACATGTCATTTTCTCCTTTACATTCCTGTTCTATGTCTCCCATACAGTTTTTGGTTCCCATTACATCGATAACAGGAATCGAAAAAGCTATTCCGTTTCCCTTCCGGCTTAGATTCAGCTCTCTTGATACCTTTTCAAGGAAGGTGCACCCTGACCTGCGGTTTGAAATCACCATCACTATTTCCTTGCGGCTCTCATCGAGTTCAAAAAACTTAAGGATGGAACTTCTCACAGTTCCTCTTCCTATTATTATAGTACCTCCGCATATGCCGCAGCTCCTCGCTATCGAAAGGACCCTGCTGCCCACGCCGCAGTTGACTATCGCTACGTTCATATCAAATAACACTCTGTTTGTCTGCATAACATCACACATCCTTTTTCTTTGTCTTAATCTTGAAAATCAGCCCCAGGATCTGAAGCGTTATTATAGGCATAAGCGCTACCATTGCAATCATGCCAAACCCATCCACGAGAAGATCTGCTCCTGCCCTTGCGTTTGCAGCCCCATGAGTAAATGCAAGTATAAAAGTTGCCGTTATAGGTCCCGTGGCAACTCCTCCTGCGTCAAAGGCAATTCCTACGAAAAGCTTAGGAACCACAAAGGTAAGCCCGAGCGCGATCGCATATCCAGGCAGAAGATAGTGCCACAGCTGTATTTGCGGTACCAGTATTCTTATCATCGAAAGCGCCACTGCAAGCCCAACCCCTGTCGAAAGCGCAAACAGGACGGCTTTTTTTCTTACATAGCCGGCGGTCACTGTCTCTACCTGATGAGTGAGAACGTGTACGGCAGGCTCTGCAAGTATCGTGACAACCCCGAGCACGAATCCTGTAGCCACAAGGGGGAATCCATTATCAAGTGCAGCAAGGTGGCTTCCTGATATAGTGCCTATATCCATAAATCCGGCATTCACGCCGATAAAGAACAGGAAGAGCCCTGCAAATCCGTATATGAATCCGAATGACATTCTCCTTTTCTCCCTCCTGCTTAGAGAAAATACAAAAATGCTCATCACTATGAATATCATTATAAGCGGGAAGAACGCCACCACGCTGTCCCTGAAGGCATCCGGGACCATCCTTGCAAAGGTCTCAAGCGCTGACATTCCTGATGCCGCGCTTACCTCGAGCTCTCCGCTGAAGCTCTGTGATGGGCTGAATACGTCAATGAGCATGACCGATATCACCGCTCCTGCAGACACTATTGCTACAAGCCCAAAGCTGTCCTTTTCAGACGACTTGCTATCCTTTTTTATAGAAGTTATACCCAGAGATAGCGCCAGGATGAATGGAACTGCGAGCACACCTGTGGTAGAGCCCGAAGCATCAAAGGCGATCGCAAGAAATTCCGGCGATGTCTTCAGCCCAAGAAGCATGACGATGAAATAGCATATGTTGAGGATTATATAAAGCGGGAGATCAAAAAGTATCCTCAAAAACCCAAGCACCATCATTACCGCTATTCCTGTAGAAACAACTACGAGAATCATCATGCTGGAAATCCCGCCGTTTGTTATCATGTCAATCTGATTCGCCAGTATAAGCAGCCCAGGCTCTGCAAAGGATATAAAGAATCCAAGCACCAGGCCAGACACCACGACTATCCAAAGCTTGTTCCTCTTTGTCATCGCAGGCCCGAGAAGCTCCCCTAAAGGCGTTATCCCAAGGTCAACCCCTGTAAGAAAGAGCGTAAGTCCCAGTACCACAAACACAGCTCCCATCAGAAATTTAACCGTCTGGACCGTATCCAGAGGTATCAGCGTAAATTTCAGAAGCAGAACTATTACAGTAACAGGAAGCACCGAAAAAAATACTTCCTTTAATTTTTCATTTAGTATGTTCAAATAAGATCCTCATCCTTTCTGTCTCAAAATAATTGCGTACAAATCGTGAATCATATATAATACTGTAGTTGGAAAAAATATAAAACGGAGGAAACAATGAACCCTGATAATATAAAGAACAGCTTCACTGCCTGGCTGAAAAAAGAATGCGTGCTGGTAATCGCGACTCTGTGTGCGGCCATATCAAGCATATTCGCATCTCCACAGGCCGGATATATAGATTTTAAGGTACTCATCCTGCTCTTCAACCTGATGCTGCTAGTTGCCGCCTTCAAACAGCTGAATCTCCTTGACTTTGCTGCCATATCGATAATAAAAAAGTGCAGCAGCAGCCGGAGCCTCTATTTTGCAATGACCGCGATAACATTCATGAGCTCCATGCTAGTCACCAATGACGTCGCGCTCATCACATTCGTACCGCTTACGCTGATAATCGCTCAGAAGGTGCGAATAAACGCGCTTAACCTCATAGTCATCCAGACCCTTGCCGCAAATCTTGGGAGCAGCCTTACGCCTGTGGGAAACCCGCAAAATCTTTTCATATATTCATTCTATGACATGGACATCGTGAACTTCTTTGAGATAACCCTGCCTCTCGTGCTTGTATCTACGCTCCTTCTGCTGATCCTCATCCTTAGAGAAAAAAATCATCCTCTCGAGCTTGAGATAAAGCAGGTAAAGATAGAAAGCATTCCGAAATCAGCGGTTTATGCGGCGCTTTTCGTGACAGTGCTTATGTCTGTATTTCATGTGATACCTTATATGACAGCGGCCGCAGCGGTATGGGTATGCGTTCTCTTTCTTGACAGGGAGCTGTTTGCAAAGGTGGATTACAGCCTGCTGCTTACATTCGTGGCCTTTTTCATATTCATAGGAAACATCTCAAACATGCAAGGAATAAGCGGCCTAATGAAATCATTCCTTGATACAGGAAAAAACACCTTCTGGGCCGGGCTCATATCGAGCCAGTTCATAAGCAATGTCCCCGCAGCCATCCTTATTTCAAACTTCACGCCATACTACAGAGAGCTGATCATGGGAGTGAACATAGGAGGCATGGGAACCCTCATAGCCTCGCTTGCAAGCGTCATATCCTACAAGCTCTACGTACAGCAGTATCCGGCAAAGCATTATATGAGGATATTCTCCCTCTACAACACTGCAGGCCTTCTCCTGATGGTGCCTTTTGCCATGTGGCTGATCGGCTCCTGATGAATATGTCAGCAAAAATCATCAAATATTTCCTTTATATCCATTTTACTATATATTCTTAATTTTTCAAATGATATAATGAACATATATAACTGACAAAGGAGAGCAGCAATGAACAGAATACAGAAAAGAAAGCAGGCAATCAAATGCCTTTATGCAAGCATGGCACTCATAACCATCTCAATAGCTACCTTCATGATGAAACTCGTTATGATAGTATCCGCAGTTACAGGAATAATGTTTTTCCTAATCTATCTCCACCTTAGCTTCAAATACTGGAGATGTCCTTCATGCGGCGAGCAGTTTCCCGTAGTATATTCAAGGATGGACCAGAGAACCGAGTGCTGGTACTGCCTCGAATCAATTATAGAAGACTAATGCGTTAAATCTGTGATATAATGGGTAAGAATATGCTGAGGTGAACATGTCATGATTTGTGAAATCAGGAGGCATAGCCATGGATAAAAACAGTAATGGTTTAGTTTCAAACAGCATAGTCGCTCTCATAGTAGCGCTGGGCCTTATAGCCTCAAGCGCCATAGTTTCAAACAGCCTCATAGAAATAAAAGGGGCAAAGAACAGCATAATAGTGACAGGATCGGCAAAGCAGCAGATAACCTCTGACATGATAGTCTGGAGCGGATATTTCTCAGTGAAATCTCCGGTACTTGTAGATGCCTATAAACATCTCGAATCAGACAGAAGCGTCGTAAAGAGCTATCTGCTTGAAAAAGGCGTGCCTGAGGATCAGATAGTTTTCTCAGCCATCAGTACCTTCACGACCAACAAGACCCTTCCAAATGGTCAGTGGACAAATGAGATAGACTATTACAATCTCAGCCAGACCGTCACAATAAGCTCAAAGGACATAGAAAAGGTGACCGACATCTCAAGGCAGATTACAGAGCTGATAAACGAAGGAATAGAATTCCAGTCAAATCCACCTCAGTATCTCTATACTCAGATAGCCGACCTCAAGGTCACAATGCTGGCTGAGGCTACAAAGGATGCTGCAAAAAGAGCTGAAATGATTGCAGAAAATGCAAACAGCAGGATTGGAAGCCTTCGCTATGCAGATATGGGAGTTATCCAGATAACACCGCTTTACTCTACTGAAATCTCCGACATGGGAATGAATGATACTTCCTCAATCGAAAAAGAGATAACCGCGGTCGTGCACTGCGAATTTGAAGTAAAGCAGTCCTGATACAGGGACTACTGTTTTAATTTTTTGAAAGGAAGAAAAACATGAAATCAAAATCGCTGATAATACTTCAGCTCATTGTAGTGCTTCTGCTGTTTCCTCTAAGCAGTGCATTTGCCGATGAAGCTGCCAGAGGCTTCACCGTATCAATGGGCGAAACCGAAATCTCCATAGGTGACAGTGCAAGTGAGGTAACCGACCAGCTCGGAAGCCCCAAAAGGATTGACCCAAGCCCGTTCGGCTTTGACTGGCACGTATACAGCTCCGACTACACCCGCTTCATAATGGTCGGAATAAGCGACGGCAAAGTAAAGGGAATCTACACAAACTCCAGATACTTCAAGACAGACATAGCATCTTATGGAGACGTAAACAGAAAATCCACAAACCCATATATCAGGATTTACACAGATGTAAATAACGGCAACCGCGTACATGCAATCCTTGTGACCATCTCAGAAGAAAAAAAGCCGTCCACTTACACCGAAGCCTTTATCAGGGCTCAGGAGCTGGAGGCGTATGACCTTACCAATGCCTTCAGGGCAAACAACGGACTCACAGCGCTCAAGTACAACTACATCGCTGCATCAGCGGCAAAAGCACACAGCTCAGACATGGCAAAGAAAAGCTATTTCTCTCACATCGGCCTCAATGGCTCCACGCCAGCTGACAGATATCTCAAGGCTTCCGGCAAGTCCAAGAACTACGGTAGCTTCTCAGGAGAAAACCTTTCAGGAGGAAGAATGATCGCAATAGAATCATTCAATGACTGGGTGAATTCCAAAAGGCACAGGGACAATATGCTCGGCAAGCACACAACTGTTGGAAGCGGCTATGTTCAGAATTCATCATCACAATACAAATTCTACATAACGCAGGTGTTTACGCGATAAAATTGTAGATAAAAAGGATTATAACTCAAAAGCCTCAATTAATACAAAAACTGTATTAGTTGAGACTTTTTTTGTTTATTAATCCACATCAGAAAAATGAATTTTTCGATTTACCCTTCTTGCCATATTAATGACATGAAGTGCATCATTTTTTGTAAATATCAATCTCTTGCTCATGCTTCCTCTTAAAAAATGCAATGCAACATGATCAGATATTTTTGATGTTTCTCTGTGAAGCTCTGAGATTTCATCAAATTTCCACACTTCACGGTATTTATAAAAAATGGCATCGTATATTACTGTTATACCATGCTCGTCTATCAATGTATTTTTCTGAAGTATCAATGCCCCTATTATGAGGATTCCAGATACAATTCCATACATTGACAAGCTGTATATTGAAGTTGCCAGTATGATTGTTCCTAAAAAGAATCCAATCAACTTGACAGTACGATTAATTTGCCTCTGATTCAGTACTTTTATGTCATCCATATTATTCTTCACTCTCCGCTGTTCGTTCTTCATCTGTTTCCTACACTCTATCTGCATCATCTACATACTTAATACCTATCCCCATGTATGATATTACTATTGCATAAACAGGATTTATTAGATTCATAAACGCATATGGCAGGAAATCAAAATTAGCTACTCCAAGGGTTGCTGCTTGATACGCACCACATCCATTCCACGGAACCAGAGGAGACCAAAGAGTTCCTCCATCTTCAAGCGTCCTGGAAAGGAAGCTTCTCTTAAGGCCTTTTTCATCATAAGCTTTTGCGAATAATCTACCTGGTACAAGAATAGCAAGATACTGATCAGTAAGAACAAAGTCACAGATTATACCTGTAGCTATAGTTGCTGCCACCAGGCTTCCTACTGATTTACATCTTCTTACCAGTCCACCAAGAAGAACCTCAATAAATCCGCACTTTTCAAGTATTCCTCCAAAAGCAAGCGCGAACATTATTAGCGATATGGTCCATAGCATTGAATCAAGTCCGCCTCTGTTTAAGAGCTTGTCCGCTATCTCGTTTCCAGTTTCAGCTTCGAATCCATAATGAAGCGCACTTAAAAAATCAGGAAACGTAGCTCCCTGAGCCGTCATCGCAATAATTCCTGCAACTCCAGAAGCCAGCAGAAGTGATGGTATAGCAGGTATCCTCAATATTGCGCTTCCGATTACAAATAATACTGGAAGCATTATCCAAGGTGATATGTAGAAAATGTCGGAAATTGCTGTCTGTATTTCAACTATTGCAGTGGAATCAAACTCCCCATTTATTGTTGTGAATCCCATGATCCCGTATAATACAAGTGCTATACAGAAGCTTGGAAGGGTTGTAGTCACCATAGATCTGACATGCTCGTATAAAGGTGTTTCCGCTGCTGCAGCTGCAATATTTGTCGAATCTGAAAGTGGAGACCACTTGTCTCCCATATACGCTCCAGATATTACCATTCCGGCAGCAAGTGCAGGATTAATACCCAGCCCCATTGCAATTCCCATCAGAGCCACTCCTACGGTACCAGAAGCAGTCCATGAGCTTCCTGTAGCTATTCCAACTATTGCACACAAAATAGCTCCAACAACAAGGAATACTGAAGGTGCAATCAATTCCAGCCCATAATAGACCATAGCAGGCATCGTACCTGCAAGTACCCATGAGCCAATAAGCATCCCCACAACCATTACAATAATCAAAGCTTCTGTAGCTCTTCCAATGCTGTCGAGAATTCCAGATATTATAGCTTCCCAGCTGTACCCACACCTTGCTGCCATAGCTGCAGCAACAATACATGACAGAACAATTGGAATATGAGGTTCAATTCCCCATGCTACTGTGCAGATTATGATTGTCACCATCATAAAAACTGCTGGTACAAGTGCTTCCCAGAATTTTGGTAGTCTTTCTTCTCTTCTCATCATTACCTCCCATGATCAATAATAGAATTTTAGGATTTTTTAATGATTAAATAAATTATGCGAATTAGTACTCATATACCACAGTTTCATATATCTTAATCAATTAAAAGACATTCTTACTAAAATAGCTTTTGTAAATAAAAAAACTGACCTCCCTATCTAAAAATAGAATTCTGAAGGTCAAGCATTTCTGCAAGCTTTATTCTGCTGCTTTCTGTTATCTCATATACAAGATACTCCGGATCTATCATTTTTATAAAATCCAAAGTCCCCGGGAATGTCATAGGAGAGTGCGTATCGATCTGAAGCACATGATCATAGAGCTTTTCAAATTTATCATAATAGTTCATCTGGTGTATTTCATCAGGGAATGAGTTAAGCGAATCAAGCACATAGCTTCCCGTCAGTGACTGATGAAGATGTATTCCCTTTATATGACGTCTTATATCAAATACCCCCTCATATCTGTCAATAACTTCATGAAGATATTCTATGGCCTCATGTTCATCAGTAATATACGGATTTGAATTGAGAAGATGCCCTGCGTCGAGCATGAACCCTTTCTTCTCATAATTTATCAGCTCAAAAAGATAAGCTGTATCCTCAGGATTAAGAAAATTCAGTCCACTCCACCAAAGATTCTCAAGCAGGAATTCAAAGCTGTAGGAGCTTCCCTCTACTATCCTGTTTATAATCTCAGCTGCCGCCTCGATTACGGTGCGGTCTTCATTCTCCATTTTGTAGCTGAAGGTCTCTGCCGTGTTTACATTGGATACATGAAACACAACATATGAAGCTCCTAGCTGCTCTGCATGATCGCAGTCATTGCTGAACTTTCTCACCATTTCATTTCTTATATATGCCTGCCTGTCGCCGGAATGCTCAAACTCTCTGTAATCAATACCATAAAATTCCATGCAGGTCTCAAGATTTCCATATTCTGCTTTGAGCCTGTCAGGATTGTAGTTCCACATATCAATCCAGTATGAATAAAAGCTCATGTGATATCCAATTATTCTGTTTTCTGGAATCTTGTTGCTGTTTTCCTCTCCACAGCAGATTATCTCAAAGCCATCCATGTCGTATCTATTAAGCATAGAAATCAAATCTTCTTCTGAGTCATACTGATTCAGTGTATGTTCATGTTTTAATATATGCATCAGTTTTTTCATTTTATGTCCTTTTATATTCTGTCATCAGCAGCTGCATTTTGCATAGGCAATGCTCTGCGAAGTTTTGAGAAAATGATGGCCTGTAAAGCCTTTTTCTATCATCTTCTGCTGTCCAGTAATATCAAGTATAGGCATCATAGTGAAATCAGGCCAGCACTCTGCGCATGAGACGCTCAGGTCCCTGAAAAGCACATATCTGAGATAGCCCGGATGCTCGTCATTTCCATATTTCATCTTGAGAGCCTTTATCTTCAGACCCCCTGACATTATATTGTACAAACTGACAGGATTGTATGGCGAAACCGTGCAGAACAGATACCTGTATCCATTTGCTATGGTCCATTTTATGGCATAGTCAAGCGTAAGCCTCTGAAGCCCCATCCCCCTGAAATCAGGATGGACTACAGTAGTTTCCAGATGGACTACCTTGTGAAATTCCGAGTGAGGAAGATACAGGTCGTTTCCCATGTTTTTGGAGCTTTCTCCGGGAACTGTTATGAATCTATAGGCGATGAGCCTTCCTTCGTTTGTATATATCCCGAATATCCTTCCGTTGTTCTCAAAAGCCTCAAGAAAATCCTCCACAGTATCCTTGACGAAAATCTCTTTGTTTGGAATCCTCTCATAGATATATTCCTGAAGTGCCAGTACGATTTCAAGCTCTGACGCCTCAACATACTTTGCATAAAAATCCATGCTTTTCTTTGTATTCGAATGTCGGTTTACCAAAGATATGTTTTCTGCAATCATAAAACTTTTACCTCTCTTTCAAAAATCCCAAGCAAAATCCGGTTGCATAATTACCCCTATCATATGAGTGTACTACATTTTTTCATTTTTTGGAAGATTTTGTGAAAAATCTGAATATTTTATCACTGCTGCAGGACATTTTTCTGCAGATTTTTTAACCGCCGCTCTCTGGTCCGATTGTATTTCTCCGTCAGTCACATGTGCCTTCCTGTCAGCTATTGCAAAATTTTCCGGAGCTGTCCTGGCGCACAGTCCACATCCTATGCAGTAATCGGTGTCAATCGACAGTTCCACATGCATATTGTCACTAATTAGTTCCAAATAAGGAAGATCTTTATCTTTTACTATAAGTGAGGTTATATATCCGATTGCAAAAATCGAAATAGTAGTCAGTATCCATCTGAGCACCATGAATCTGGGACTAAGGAATTTCGCCTCATTGATGAGCATGGGAATCTTTACTACTGCCCAGGTACTCAGTATGATTACTATGTTCGAAATGCTGGCACCCTTTCCAAGCAGCATCTTGCATACTGGAAACGCCGCATATACCGGTCCTGCCGAAAAGCTTCCAAGCAGGAATGAGAAGACCGCTCCCCGGGCTCCCGAGTTCTTTCCAAAGCTGTTCTCTATGGTCTTTCTTGGTACCCAGGCATTTATAAGAGAAGTCAGCAGCAGTATTACAGGCATTATCATCAGCATTTCCCTTACGTAGTAAATGCTGTTTCCAAAAGATTCAGCTGCTTTTTCCGGCATTAGCATGAACAGCAGCGCATACGACGCAAAAACTAATGCAAGCATCTTATTTTCTACAATCTTACGTTTTATTTCCATCATATCAGAACCCCCATGACAAGTGAAATAGCTATCGCAAAAACGAAGCTGAGAATATTCCTCGTGATAGTGAACTTTAATCCAAACTCTTTTTTCTCAAGAGGAAAAGTAACTATGCCTACCATCGTAAGAGTCGTGATGAAAGCCACCACCGGCACTATGCTTGCCCCCGCGTCCATCAGAGAGCCTGCAAGAGGAAATGCCACAAATGCTGGAATCAGCGTTATGCAGCCAACAAGAGCAAATACCACTGTCGACAGAAATACATTGCTGCCTCCCATGAATTCTCTGATGGTTTCGGGCGGTATGAATGTAAGTATAAGCCCTATTAAGAAAAGTATCGCGATTATGTCGCTGCCCATTCCCCTCATCATTCCTGTAGACATCTTTACAGAATCCAGCGTCTTTTTCCTGTCCTTTATTATCGACCCCAAAAACCATATCAGGGTGATGGCCCAGAATACAAGCGTGAAAATATCCATTTTGAAACTCCTTTCATTTACCATTTTCTTATAGTATACTTGAAGAACAAAAATAAAATAAAAGAGTTACCGGGGTAACTAATAAGGAGTGAATTTAAATCGAAATAGAAAAATATGTACCTCAGCTGCTTCGCCTTGGTCTGTTCAGGGACATAAAAAAAGAACAGATGCTGGACCTGTTCAAATATCCGAAATACCGTATAAAGAGCTACTCAAAAGGCCAGGTCATAAATCTTAACGGAGATCAGTGCTCGACCATGGACATAATACTTGAAGGAAAGGCTTCGGTCCAAAAAATAGACTCAGAAGGCAATGCTTTCAAGATAGCCCTATTTTCCAGCGGCAACATATTTGGCGTAAACCTGATGTTTTCGAGCAGGAACACATATCCGATGACGGTCCTCGCAGAGACTGATGCCATAGTTCTTCACATAAAGAAAGAGCTCGTGCTTGAGCTGAGCAAGCTGGACACCCACTTCATAAATGAGCTCCTGACAGTTATATCGGACAAGACTTTAGTCCTGACAGACAAGCTGGACACAATTTCCATGAAGACTGTAAGAGAAATGATAACCGACTACCTCACTCATCAGGCAGAGCTGCAGAAGAGCCGAAGGATAGTCCTTGGAATATCCAAAAAAGAGCTCGCTGAAAACTTTGGGATACAGCGTACATCCCTGAGCCGCGAGCTTAACAAGATGAGAAAAGAAAACCTCATAGAATTTGATTCAACAAGCATAACCATACTTGATGACTCTCTTATCTGAAGCTACACCAGATGGTATGATCATTAATTATTCCAACGGCCTGAAGATATGAATATATTATTGTAGAGCCAGTGAACTTGAAGCCCCGTTTTTTGAGGTCCCGGCTTACAGCATCTGAAATCTCTGATGTAACGGGCACCTGTGATATGTCCTGCCAGCTGTTTATTATCTGCTTGCCGTCCGTAAAGCTCCATATGTATCTGTCAAAGCTTCCGAATTCCTTCTGGATTTCAATGAAGAGCCTTGCGTTGTTCACCGAAGATCTTACCTTGAGCTTGTTTCTTACTATATCTGGATTTAAAAGAAGCTCTTCGATCTTTGACTCATCATATGATGCTACCTTCTGGACATCGAAGTCATCATATGCCTTTCTGTATCCTTCTCTTTTTCTGAGTATGGTTATCCAACTGAGGCCTGCCTGAGCGCCTTCTAACACCAGGAATTCAAACAGAGTCCTGTCATCATGAACAGGTACTCCCCATTCTTCATCATGATATTTAACATAAAGCGGGTCTTCCCCGCACCATTCACATCGTTTCATTTTTTCACCTCTGAAAACTAATATACAATATCATACCAAATTGCTTTAAACAAACTGAAAGAGTCAATATGACTCTTTCAGTTTATCAGGCAAAATACTAATCATTTAATTCAACTCCCATGAAGGGATCAGCAGAACAGATACATCCGAATGTCTCGCAATGTTATGACTTAAGCTTCCAAGGAAAATTTCTTGAACCCGGCCCCTTCCCTGGCTTCCCATGATTACTAATGACACATCTTCTGTATTAATTGTATTTATTAGCGCCTTTGTAGGATTTCCTTCTAATAACCTGTAAGTTACTTCTTTTACACCTGCATCCTCCAATTTCAATCTTAAAGAAATCAGATTATTATCTGCCTCCTGTATCTGATCTTCACTTTCAAAGACATGAGCAAGAGTTATTTTTTTAATATCAAAACTTGCCATCTTTAGTAGTATTTCATATGCCATATCAGCATTTTCTGAAAAATCCGTTGGGAAAAGAACATGTCTGAAAAGATTTTCTTCTGGTGCAGCCTCACCTTCCGCACCCTTATTATGGATTCTTATTTGAAGGACCGGCTTGCTTGGACGATGAATTACTTCATGCGCAGCGCCTCCCCAGATTGGGTCACCAAATTTATTGGTTTTTCGAGATCCTACAACTATAAGGCCACAGTTCTCTTCAGTTGCCAGCCTGTTGATTACATATTTCAGTTCACCTTCAATAAGCTGTCCTGATGCTTCAAATCCCATCTCTTTGAGTATTTCTATTTCGCGGTCAAGGTTTCCCTGATAAGCTTCTTTCAGTATCTGTGTTAGCTGACCGAGCATATCGTCAGGTTCAATACACTGCAAAACAATGCATTCTTTTGTACCAATTTTTTTGAGGTCACCTAAAGATCTGATAAAAACCTCCATATCCTTTGGCAGTTCAGATGCAATTATAATTTTTTCAAACATTTGCAAACCTCCTCCTTTCAAATATATATTTATTCTATACCCATAATCCTTTCGTGAAATTGGGTATAAATAAAATAATATCGATTATTTAAGAAAAGAGGAGATAAGGATGAAAAAGATAATTATAACGATTTCAATAGCCTTGCTGTCCCTGTTCATGCTGTCAGGATGCGGCTCTACTGAAAGCAAACCTGAAACGCCAGAATCGCAGGAGCAGACTCCGGAGGAAACTGAAGCTGCAGAGTATATAAAGCTCACGCCTGAAGAAGCCAAGGAGATAATGGACAGCGAGGAAGACATCATCATACTCGACGTAAGGACCCAGGATGAATATGACACCGGGCACATAGAAGGCGCCGTGCTCCTTCCCAACACTGAAATAAGAGACAGAGCAGAGGACGTCCTCAAAGACAAGGACCAGAAGATCCTCGTATACTGCCGAAGCGGAAACCGCAGCCAGATGGCTGCAGCCGAGCTTATAAGCATGGGGTACACTCAGGTCTATGACTTTGGCGGAATCATTGACTGGCCGTATTAAACATATATCCATTTTTTCAAAAACACCTTAGGCTGTTCTATTTTACGTATTTGTAAAAATCCCTGTCCTCATTCACGAGGTGACCAAATACGACATCATTTACCACATATGCCACGAGCTCCCCTTCGTTTATGGTTTTTGACCTTACCTTATTTCTGAGCTCATCAGTACGTTCGATGAGCTCAGAATGCATTCTGCTGTGCTCTGCAAGCATAGGGTATCCAATATCCCCGAGCAGGTTTTCCTCATCACTGAAATGCTGCTCTATAAAGTCCATAGACTCGTTGAACAGTTTTTCAAACCCCATATCCATGCCATGCTCAAAATAATATATAAGGAGATCGTTCATCAGAAAATGCATCTTCTCGTGCTGCATGTCAATGAGTTCATTTCCGCATTCAAGCTCGTCACTCCACGCGAGCGCAATAGGAATCCTCTTTTCAGATACTCCCCTTGAGCTTATAACAGTGTTTCTTCCATGCTCCTTGGCTGAATAGAGCGCGGTGTCCGCCCTCTTGTAAAGCGACTCAAAGCTCTCGCCCTTCTGCTTCTGAGCCACTCCAATGCTCACTGTCAGCCTGTTTACGGTGCTGAAGGTATTGGCCTGGACCTTCCTGTTTATCTTATTGGCTATGGTTATGGCATCAAAAAGCCTTACCTCCGGAAGAAGTATCGCAAATTCCTCTCCTCCCCATCTCATTACCACATCCGTGCTCCTCACAGATGATGCGAGGATTTCAGACACCTCAGACAGAATTTTGTCTCCAATATCATGTCCGTATGTGTCGTTTACATTCTTGAAATGATCTATGTCGATGATGAGCATAGAGATAATGCGGTCAGTCGCTTCACTTCCGAAGAATTCATTCTTTACATGCACGTCACAGTAATATCTGTTCTTCAGCCCGGTCAGGACATCCGTCACAACCCGATCCTCAAGCTCTTCATGAACCTGCTTCTGCGTTTTTACCGTCTCTATGATACCCATCGTGAAAAGCAGACCCTCAAGTCCAATTGAAAGATAGAAGAAAACCCTGATGATTATGGTCCTGTCAATCCATCCAATGCTCGATGCACTGTTTATTATAGATCCGAATTCGAGCAGAAGCGTTCCTGCGAGATAATATATTGATACGTGATCATACTTGTAATAAAATACTACCGCACTAATTATTATAAGAAGATAAGCAAGCATAAGATACATTTCAAATGTCGCTGATACCTCCCTGTCCATTGATACGAACGTCACTATCGAAAATATCACGAAAAAAAACGCAATAAAGGTATACACCTTTTCCATTATGATCGATTTTTGTCCAAAAGTCAGGTATCTGTATGTGAAATTAAGCGACAAAAGCGCCGTAAGCAGCATCATGAACTGCATCAGCATGCTGTTTATATTTACCCCGGTTAGGAAGAACCTCATCCCCGAATAGCAGTAAAGCGTAGTCATCATGACCGATACATATATCGCATGCCACACATATATACTGTCTCCTGTGGATGCGTAGAGCACAAGATTTATAAGAGCAAATGCGAGCACAAAACCCAGCACTACCGCAATGAATATTATCTCCAGATTCTGTATCCTGAAAAAATCATCATAGTCCGAAAAATTGATCTCCAGCCCATCCTCTGGGTCTTCGATATATATGAATATACTTCTCGATGAATCAAAATCATGCGAAAGCTGATAATAGGTCTTCAGTATATTTCTTGACGGCAGAATCTCTCTATGGAGATCCTCTCCCTCTACCGGCTGATACACCCTTATCCCATCAACATGTGGAAAATCAAGATAGATAACGCTATGCTCCCATTCTTCCTTGTTAAGATAATCCAGATCAAAGCTTCGCCATCCCCGGCCAACCTTTTTACCGGAAATCTCCATCATATTGATGTGACTGCTTCCTAGCAGGTATGTCTCAATTCTCTCAACAAAATCAGGCGGAAAAGCCACCAGGGCACTTATCAGTATTATAAGAATAATTGATGCTGTTCCGGTTGTCTTTCTAATTTTATTCTTGCCTTCTTTATTATCTATCATCTATCTGGACTCCGGATTGTTAAACCATTCAATAGTTGCTTTTGCATGTTCTTCCGGTATTTTGCCATTTAATTCATCACGCAGCCATCTAAGTGTTTTGTTTCTTAAATAATTCTTCATCTGCTCCTCTGCTTCTATCATTACAACTTTTATAAGGCAGGGACATTTTGTATGTGTTTCTGGTAAATTTTTTTTGTCCAAAAGTATTTCATTTTGCCTGATTTCAGCACACTGGAATAGAGGCGCAGTGCCTTCAATTGCTTCAACTATATCCCAGAAACTTATATCCTCTGCCGGACGAGCTAATTCATATCCACCCTTGACACCGGGCGTGGACTTTGTTATGCCGGATTTTCTTAATTTTGTAAATATCTTCGACAAATAGGTTTCCGAAACTCCCTGATATTTCGCCAGTTCCTTAACTCCTACAGACTTACCTGATGGAATATCAACCATATATAGCAAGCAATGCATTGCATATTCAACCCCTATGGAAAACTGCACAATAGCCTCCTTATAACAAAAATCTGACAATTAAAGATATACATTATCTATAATATGATTATTATAGCTTGACTTTTGCAAAAAGTCCATATACAATACAATTACAGATATATGTTATCTATAATATCTATTTTCAAATAAATACATTTATATTTTAGGAGGAAAATTATGCTAAGCGAGAAATTTTATGACGTATTAAAAGAAGAAGGTGTTGTTTCAATAGTATCTTGGGCTACTGATGAGCCCCATATTGTTAACACCTGGAACTCATATTTAGTTGTAACATCTGACGAAAGAATATTAATTCCGGCATATGCAATGAGGAAAACAGAGAAGAATATAAATCAGAACAACAAAGTAAAAATAGCTTTAGGCAGCAGAGAAGTCCTCGGTTATAACGATTATCAGGGAACTGGTTTTATTGTAGAAGGAACTGCTAAATATATTGAATCCGGCTCAGAATTCGACATGATGAAAGAAAAATTCTCATTTTTGACCAGAGTGCTTGAGATAACCGTAAGCTCAGCTAAGCAAATGCTTTAATTCAAATTCAATAAAATTACAAAAAAATGAACCGATCTCTATAAATCAGACTAATAATCTAACTTATGGAAACCGGTTCATTATATTATTATAACGCATTTAATCTTTACACCTACTTATTTATAAAAATCTCCATTCTCCTGTCCACCCTGTAAGAAAAACTCACAGCCTCTTCAAATCCTGCAGGAATTTTTATGGCAAACTGAATCTGTGATGCAGATATCTTCGTGAATTTGTGCGATGATGCAATCATCTCCCACATCCCATAAAGGAAGGGCTCAAACCGTATCTCGGCTTCTTCATTTTTGTGATTTCTGATGATGCATTCACAGACATAGTGCTCAAACCCGCCCACCTTTTGCCTGTCAATTACGTTATATTCAAATACTATGTCAAAAGCCTTGCCCAGAGAAAGAACTACTGTTTCATCCTTTGCCGTATGATTGATCTCGTCCTCGCCAATAAATTCAAGACTGTAGTCTTCTTCATTGTGCTTGTAGAATTTCACCTTTCCCGCAGGCACAGGATATCCAAAATTGGCTTCCTCTGAATTTTCAAATTCTATTATTATGTCAGTGTACCCATTTTCAAGATTCAGATGATAGTACCTGATGTATGGAATCTCAGCTCTTTCTATTATTTTTATCTGCTTTGACTGTTTATCCTTTAATGTGATATTTTCCCCGGCAGTATACATATGATAGTCAAAAAAAGACTTCTCCTTTATTGGCTCTGGAGCAGAAGAATGAACTGTCATATATCTGACATCATCATCAAAATCTTCCTCTTTGTCCACACGCTTGACATCTCCTGCGATAAGCTTTATCTTTGCATTCTCATATGTCATCCCGCTTGTGTTTTCAATCTCTGCCCAGCCAGTAATATTCAGTTCAAGTGGCATAAGCTCTATTACATAGTTGGCCTTCCAGCTGAACCCCCTGCTCAGATACGAAACATTTACGAAATCATTCCATTCCCCATCAGTTTTCCATACAAGCGCCGGCTTTACTATAAGTCCTGAAGGCAGCGACGGAAGTATTATCTCCGATTTTGTATCCAGATATATCTCACCTGTATCATTATCTTCAAGTACACACCCTGCTCCTTCTTCTACAGAAAGCAGCCTGCAGAACTTTTCTTTTCCAGTTTCGCGATCCTTCAGTATGACGTCTCTGTCTATGTACTTCATGAGCAGTCTGTCTCTTCCCACAAGATCAAAGTCATAGTTGAACTCACACACATTAAGCCCTGTCACAAGAAGCGAGTCTATCTCTATCTTCTTTGCAACATCAGCATAAATTATCTCCGTCTGGCCCTGCTTGATATCAATAGTGCGGTGTTCATTTACAGACCCAAATCCTCCGTTATAGATAGTCAGTGATATATGTCTCGTGTCCCTTGCTGTTATTGAATTTCTCATTTTTTAACACCTCCATGATTACATATTAACACATAAGGTGTCCATTAAAACGGACAGTGCGCGTTTAATTAAACTTTTTTCTACATAATTCCTCTATATATTCCCTTTTCGCAATCTGGCGCAACCACTCTTCAGGAATATTCTCATATCCGTAATAGAGTCCGGCAAGACCTCCTGCAACAGCGGCAACCGTATCCGTGTCTTCGCCCAGGTTGACCGACTTTAGTACACAGTCTCTGTAGCTGTCAGTGTTCAGAAAGCACCATAGCGCGGCTTCAAGCGTGTGGACTACATAGCCGCTGCTTCTTATCTTGTTCTCCGGAGTTTTTTCAAATCCAGCTTCCAGAATCCTTCTGTATGAAAAAAGCTCTTCTTCGTATCCCTGCCTGCATATATAATGCTCTGCTGCGCGCCTTATACCCGCTGATACAGCCTGATTTCTGTCCATTCCTGCAGCAATCTTATTTGCAACGCAAAGGTACAATCCGCAGGCAATCTTGCTTCGCTTGTGTGCATGAGTAAGCGAAGACACATCATGGATTACGTCAAAGGCCTTATCTTTCTCATAAAAATCCAGTCCATATTCAGACTGAATATAAAACAGCAGAGGAAGTATCCTCATAAGGGAGCCGTTGCCGTTGTCGTGCTCTCCTTCTCCGCCGCATCTGAGTGGCTCTGTTCCTTCAATGAATCGGCATATTGCCTGCCTCGTTGAAACTCCTACATCAAAGACTTCTCCGTGAGGCGTATAATCTGCCCTTGTCATCCACTTTTGGAATTTTGACATTATGTCGTGATAGTCAAGACCTTCTGAGAGACTGTCAAGCATGCAGAGCGTCATGCTTGTGTCATCTGACCATGTCCCCGGGGGCATATTGTACGTTCCGTATCCACGCATTTCCGTAACCGGATTTATCATTATATCTTCTCTTGTCATAAACTCTACCGGAACGCCGAGCGCGTCAGCAACGCAAAGTCCCATCACTGCATCAAGGATTCTGTTTTTCTTTTCCATAAAGATCTCCTCCTGATAAGTTATTTGCAAGAATTCAAAAATCTATGTTCTTACACTACATCTTCAAGTTCTTCATAATCTTCATCATTATCATAATATGTTTCCTGATCCAATTCATATGAAACAGGAATAATACCATTTTCAATTATATCCAAGCTCTGCCTGAATTCTTCCGCTAACATAGTCTTTTTGAATTCTGCGCTTATGTCTATTTCATTCACTAATTCTTCAAGCTCATCAATAGAAGCCTTAAAGAATTCTTTTCTTAGATTGACCATATTTACACGTTTACTGTTTAATCTCTGATGTAATTCCTGTTCAAGTTTGACTGCATCATTTGAAAAAATCATGCTGTGAATATCAAATGAAAACGGCACGCTTGCGCTGCTAAGCTCTTTTATTCTATCCGTAGGTTCTAATCTTCTTGTCATACCTATCTTAAATACGTCCTCACCAAATGAACCCAGATTTGAAATAATATACACACTTCCTGCTTTTCCATTTTGCAGATTAACTATTTCAGATTTTTTATTTTCAATATCCTGGATTTGCTTCTCCAGTTCATTTATTCTTTCACTTAGCTGTTTCCTTCTTTCTTCATCTGCAGATTCTAATTGTTCTTTTATCTTGTCTATTTCACTGATAAATTTTGATTCCTCTTTATCCAGCTGTTCCTGCTGTCTCTTTAGTTCTTTTCTTTCTTCGGCCTCCTGTCTAAGCTGTTCTCTTATAGCCTGCTGTTCCAGACGTGCCTGTTCTTTCTTAATGTAATATTCATATTCAATCTTTACCGCATTGCTGAAAAGATGCTCTATCTCTCCAATGAATTTGACCATAGTAGGTGCTATACTCTGATTCCCGTCTGTAGCGAGCTTAAGATATTTTCTTGATATTTCAGAAACGTGATTAAGAGCAATCGATAATTTATCGTACTTCAAATTATAAAGTACATTCTGTAATTCCGCTCTAAGGGCAATTACCATTAGCTTAAATATTGTAGCATTGGATTTTGTAGTATACCTGTCTGAATATTTCTTTAAAACTTCATCTATGAGCTTGTTGTTTTCATTAAAGGCTTTTCTCAGAGACTTTAAGTCCATACAGTTTAATTTTAGTATGACAGTAGGAGAAAGTTCCTCCGCCTCATCAGATATATGATCAGGTAAAATAAGGCTTTCAAATTGAAATTCTTTGACCGTATAATTATTTATAGTGTTTTCCATGCCTCTATATATCTCTTTTATCTTCCTTAATTTATTTTCCTGAGTGGCACATGATTTATTATACTTCTCGTATGCATCTTTTAACCGGATAACTTCATCGGAATAATAACCTCTGTTCTTAGAAATCTCCTGTATTTCTCTGTCAGCATGAGCCTTCGCATCATCAACAATTTTCTGCCATTCAGATTGCCTGTTTAATATAAGTTTGTCCAAGTTTGATATTTCATCTTTTTTCTTTTTGTCGAGACTTTCCCATTCTTCAATTTTCTTTTTTTCATAAGCTTCAATTTCAGCTTTTTTTGTGGTTATAAGTTTTACAAGACCATTTTCTTTTTTCATGTATCCATATAAGTTGTATGATAAAATAGCAATTATTATAATCCATATTATATCCATTGAGTTTCTCCTTTAATAAAAACATTCAATAAAGCAGTTAACAGTTTAATTATTCTCATTTGAAGTTATTTGAAAATCTTCTTCAAAAGCGAAAAAATATCAAACGACGTCCTGGTGTAAACCTTGTTATATGCATACTTTTTAGGATCACGTACCCATCCGTATCCCCTGGGCATTTTTATTCCGGCTCTGTGAACTATCTGCCTTTTAATACTCGTTCTCGCTTTTACCCTGCCTCTAAGGCTCGGTTTTCTCATTCCAAACTTCATGTTCTTCCCCTCTCTCAAACTTTCATAACTGCAATCAAATCCATCTCATGATATAATGATAACATATCTTGTGTACAATAAAACGGACAGTGACAGAGACAGGAGAAGAGAATGGAGCTTATTATCGCAGATTCCAAAAAACTGAAAAAAGAGCTACTTGGATTTTACAGATCTCAGTACCATGGAAACGAGCTTAGAAGAGACTCTCTGTCAGGGCTTCTTGAGGGAATACTCTATGATAAATCGGTCATGTGCCGCTCAGTGGATACTCTTCCTCTCATGGTCAAAGACGAGGGAAATATAATAATGTGCTGCGTGCTTGCAAGAGCCTCAAGAATGAAGGAATATCTGCAGATAAGCTTTTTTGAATCCAACACATACAGCAATGAGGCATTCGAGCTGATATACGCACAGGCTCTTAATACAGCTCAAAAGTGGAGCACGAAGAAAATCTGTGCCTCGCTCAACATACACGTAAACTACGGCCTCGGGTTTCTCTCTGATTCATACGACAGGCCTCAGAGCTTTGGGATGGCGCATAACGATGAATTCATACACAGGTATTTCAGGGAGCATGGCTTTGATGAGATTCCCATGGTCACGTTCTTCAAGGATATGAAGAATGATTTTTCACTGCTCGATGACAGCATGAGAAAAAGGCTCTCCGGAAGGTACACGGTAAGGACTGCCGATCTCAAAAATATTGAGCGCGAAGCCCTGATATATACCCGGCTAAACAACGATGCATTCAGCGACCATCTCTTTTACTACAGCAGGGACGAAAAGGAAGACCTCGAGCTTTTCAGGGACCTGAGCTTTCTGATCAGAAACGAGAATCTACTTTTCGTTCTGAAGGACGGGATCGAAGTCGGCTTCATGCTCTGGTATCCTGATTTTCACGAGCTCATGGGCCAGCGAGAAACAGTCGGCCTCAGGACGGTAATAAAGACCGCAATGAAAAGAAACAGCCTGAGAAAATTCAAGATCGTGGAGATGGGCGTCATAAAGGAAGAACAGAAAAAAGGCGCGATCCTTGCACTTTTTGACTTCTGCCTTAGCCTTACAAAAGGAAGATACGATTCCTTTGAATCCGGATGGGTGCTGAAGGAAAACTACCTCTCAGGCAATTTTGGATACAGATGGGCGGACGGAGTTTCAAAAACCTACTCGGCATATGTAAAGGAGCTTTAGGGTGAAATCATACAAAAGCATTGCAGATATAAAGTATTCAGACACAGAAAATTTCAACATGGAGCGTTTCGGCTTGGAAGACGACGTCAGGGACCTCCTGCTTCTTCTGGAAGAAGTCAATCCCTGCAGCCAGAGATACTACATAAAAAATAACACACTTCTCGTCACCTACATGCACAGGCTGAATCTATTAAACTTTACAAAAAAATTCAGGCTGACCCTGCCTGTAAGGATTGCCGCCATGCCGGTCTCTATCGAACTGCCAGGCGTATTCGGGAGCATGGATGATGCCCTTGGGGTTATAAGGGAACTCAAAGGCCTTACCCTCATACTAAACAGCGATACAGAGCTGCCCGGCGGAGGATGCACTCTCTCTAGCTTCGTTTTCCAAAATGAGTTCACGGATTTTGAAGACTACATGAATTCTCTGAGAAGCAGCTACAGAAGGAGAATAAGGACTGCGCTTGAAAAAGGAAGTGACCTGCATATATCGAGGATTGAAGTCTCTGATTTCAGTGAGACTCACTATGACCTCTACCGCAGTGTTTATGAGCGCTCAGGAAACAAGCTGGAGCTTTTGCCAATCGAGTTCTTCAGAAAGTGCGGCGCTGAGATTTATGAATTCAGAGATCCCCGCAATGACCTTCTGGCCTTCGTGCATCTCCTCGAGAGTAAAAATGAGCTCATGTTCCTGTTCTGCGGCTTCAGGGAAGAGGACGTGAAAAGCTGCGACATCTACATGAACATGCTCCTCTTCATACTGAGAGAAGGCATCAGGAGAAGCTCAAATGCCATAAATTTCGGGCAGACATCTGAGGAAACCAAATCAAAGCTCGGCTGCGAGGAGGTTAAAAAATACCTCCATATTCATCACAGCAATCCGATCATAAACTGGATACTCCAGAAGATGACCCCGAATTTTTCATATAAAGGATATCCCTGCAGACACAGGGTATACAAGGAGAAGTCATGACCGTATTTCTTGAAAAAGTAAGGCAGAAGACCCTGTTTTCAGCCTTCGAGCCCATAATAACGGAGCCGCTTGAGCTCATATACCTGCAGACCGTGCTTTCACAGGAAGAGGTACCTTCATACATAATAGATCCGCTCTTTGATGTGAAGGCCCCTGAAGCAGTAATCCCTGATCTCATAATACTGACCGGATACAACGTCGCAGAGGATCTCATAATAAAGATGGCACGGCGGTGGAGAAAGACATTTCCATCTGCAAGCATAATGGTCTCAGGAATCCACGCCCAGCTCAACCGCGAAGCATTTCAGGATGAAGCGGTCGACTACATTTTCTTTTCTCAGAGCCTGGAGACCTTCAGAGGGTTCATCAGGAGCTTCATGAGAGGAGAGGCTTTTCACAAGGGAGTTGATGTTTTTTATATTGAGTCCGATGTATCAGGCAGAGAAAAAGGCATCTGGATAAATGGAGAGCAGGACATCCTCGAAAAGGCAGAAGGCATAGTTCCTGACAGGGAGTTTTTCGAATCCGTAAAAAACAGGACCAGGTACATAGACAAAAAATCACTGGCCCTCGTGAAGGGAGGCTCGGGATGTCCATACAGCTGCAGCTTCTGCTACTGCAGGCTTCTAAACAGTGGAAGGTATCTGCGGCCGGATTATGAAAAGCTGATGGAAGAAATAAATGCTATCGATGCAGAGCACATATGGATAATAGATGACAGCTTTCTCATAACGAGAGAAGATGCCCTTGATTTCATCCGCGCCTCAAGAAAATACAGCCATAATTACGGCGCCGGCAATGCTTGCACGACCGGCAGCGTAAGTACTTCCGGCAGTGCTAAAAGCCTGATTGCATATCTGCGGGCAGATTTTGTCGTAGAAAACGAGGACCTAATTCCAGAGCTGAAGAAGTGCGGCCTGAGCGAGATAATAACAGGATTCGAGTCTCCATCTGAAGATACCCTGAAGAGCTACAACAAGGGTCAGAGCTCCGGCATCTACCAGAAGCTCACAGAAATACTGAAAAGAGAGGATATAGAGCTCACAGCCCTCTTCATAGTCGACCCTCAGTACAGCGTAAGCGACTTCATCAGGCTCTTCAGATACATAAAAAAACTCGGCATAAGCCTCTATACCCTGTCCATCATGACTCCGCTGAGGGGCACACCTGACTACGAGCACAAAAAGCATATGCTGACTGATTCAGATCCGAAGAAATTCGACTTCCTTCATCTGGTGCTGCCGTCAAGGCTTCCGAAGTGGCTCTTCTATGCCCTTTTCTACGCAGGGCACCTGAGGCTGCTCAAATCAAAGAGAATAAGAAAGATGATAAGAGGATTGTTATGGAAAGGCAAGAGAGGATTGATATGAAAAAGAAAATATGGGATTTCTGGTCCAGAAGATACAGCTCGCTCTGGGTACAGAAATACTCGCTAGGACCTACGAGAGAAAAAGTAAAATATATTGTAACGGATTTTGCAAGCCTGCCGGAATCGCTGGGCCATGAGGACTCCGAGCCCGCTCAAGCTGGATTCAGCCTTCTGGATATCGGCTGCGGCACCGGAGAGCTCCTCTATGACCTGAGAGATGTACCCGGAATCAAAAGATCCGGCCTCGACTTTTCAGAAGGCATGATAAGAGAATCTGAAAAAAAGAATCCGGATGTAACGCACTACATAATGGACGTGAGAGAGCTGGAGGCAATTGAAGAGAGATTTGACATCATAACCTGCACCCACTCTCTTCCGTACTATCCTTCAAAAAGAGAGACTCTTGCCAAAATATCCAATCTGCTGGAAAAAGACGGACGCGCCGTATTTGCCTTTGCCAGCGGAAACAGCCTTCTGGACAGAATCATCCTGATGTTCGTAAAGCTGACAACAGGCCCCGCATCATACCCCGGCGACAGAGAGTTCAGGGAGCTTACTCAGGGAATATTTCACATAGAAAAAAGAGAGGTAATAAAGCTACGGCCATATATGCCGACAATAGCTGTTTACTCTCTAAGAAAGGCAGGATTATGAAGGTACTACTGATAAGGCCAAAGCCGGACAGCGAAACTATCGGGCTTCAGCATGTAATGATATGCGAGCCTCTCGAGCTCGAATACCTGGTCTCAAATGTCCCCGAGGACCTGAGGAACCGAACCGATGTAAAGATATATGACTTCATTCTTGAAAAAAAGAGCTTTGAGCAGGTGCTAGAGCTTGAAAAGCCTGACCTCGTGGCGTTCACAGCCTACATAACCCATGTCGGCACCGTAAAGAATCTGGCAGCAATGGCAAAGCGATTTGACCCCAATATATTCACGGCAGTAGGAGGAGTACATGCGGAGGTCGTCGGAGATGATTTTGAAGATGAACACATAGATTTCGTGTACAGGAAAAACGGCATAGACGGATTTAATGAGACCCTGTCCGGAATCCTGAGTGGCCATGACAGAGACCAGATAAAAAGCGCTATTGAGATGATAGAACAAAAGCCCTTCAGATGCGACTACAGATACCCTGACAGGCAGGCTGTAAACCGTTACCGGAGCAGCTACTACTACATGTTCCACAACCCCTGCTCCCTCATCAAGACATCGTACGGATGCCCCTATGACTGCAGCTTCTGCTTCTGCAGGGAGATCACTGAGGGGAAATACTTCGCAAGAGACATGGAGGATGTAGTCTCAGAGATTTCGGGAATAAAGGAGAAGGAGATATACATAGTGGACGACGACTTCCTGTTAGGGGAAGAAAGGCTCAGAAAATTCATCTCCCTGATAAAGGAAAAGAGGATAGATAAAAACTACCTCGTGTACGGCAGGGCTGATTTTATAGCAGCAAACAAAGAGCTGATGAGAGAGCTGAGACATGCCGGCCTGAGATCGGTAATCGTAGGCATTGAATCCATCAGGAAAAAGGACCTTCAGAGCTACAACAAGAGGACCACGGTCGAGATGAACGAGCGCTGCATAGAGATCCTCAGAGAGCTTGACATAGAGCTCTATGCCACGATGATCCTTCCGCTGGATTTCACGAAAAGCGACTTCAGGGACCTTGCAAACTGGCTCACAAAAATGAAGGTGGCCTTTGTCAATCTTCAGCCGCTCACCCCGCTTCCCGGCACGGATATATTCAGCGAATATGAGGACAGGCTTCTCGTTTCAAGGACCGAGTACGAAAAATTTGATATGGCCCATGTGATCCTTGAGCCAGAACACATGAGCGTCAGACAGTTCTATATACAGATACTGCTGAGCTACTACAGAGTCGTCATGAGACCGGCGAGCACCTTAAAGATGCTCAGGAAATATGGCCTTAAAGAAAACATAAAGATGCTGATCGGCAGCCAGAGAGTGAGCCTTCAGTATATGAAGAAGATAATAAGAGGTTGATATGAAAAAAATGCTGCTTATACAGCCAAGCCCCTACGAAAAAGAAGGAAAGGTCATAAAAAAGAAGAAGCTCTACTTCACAGGACTTGCCCTGCCGCTCCTCGCCGCCCTGACTCCGGATGACTGGGAAACAGAGCTCATTTACGAGGTCATCGAGGACGTTCCCTTTGACACGGACGCAGACCTCATAGGAGTAAGCACCATGGGCCATGGCGTGATAAGGTCCATAGACATCGCAAAGGAATTCATGAAAAAAGGAAAGACCGTCATACTCGGAGGCTACATGGCAAGCATAATGCCGGAGGAGGCCGTGAAATACTGCGATTCTCTCATCATAGGAGATGCAGAGCTCGTATGGCAGCAGATGCTGTCTGACTTTGAAAACGGTGAGCTGAAGAAGACCTACGAAAAACCACTCGAAGGCAGCTGGTACTCCACCCCTTCCCCACGGTTCGACCTGCTTGAGGGCAAAAATCTCGGAGACTTTCTTCCCGTCCAGGCAGGAAGAGGCTGCCCCAACTCCTGCAGCTTCTGCTCCGTATCATGCCTCTACAGCGGAAGATACGTAAAGAGGCCGCTCCCCGAGGTCATAAGAGACATAGAGCAGATCAAGTCCCTCGGATACAAAAAGATACTCCTTCTTGATGACAATATATTCTCAGACAGAAAGTACCTGGACAGCCTGCTCGATACCCTGATAAAGCTCGACATAAGCTGGATGAGCCAGTGTGAGATAACGATCGGAAAAGATGACGAGCTTCTCGAAAAACTGCAAAGGAGCGGCTGCACGACGCTGAGCTTCGGCCTTGAGAGCATTTCAAGAGAAAGCCTCATATCCATGGACAAGGGCTGGGCAGTGCCGGCAGAATATGACTTTCTGATCCAGAACATAAGAAATCACGGGATTGACGTATCCACAGAGATGGTGGTAGGAGGAGAGGGCGATACATTTGAGTCGATAAGGATGACAAAGGACTTCATCGAGAGAAACAAGATCTCGGTGCCCCGTTTCTATATCCTCACTCCATTTCCCGGGACCAGGTTTTTTGACCAGATAAAGGAAGAAGGCCGCCTGGTGAATCATGATATATATTCATACGACGGCACATCCGCAGTCTACAGGCCAAGGAACATGACTCCTGATGAGCTCACTCAGGCATACTGGGAGCTCTACAGCGAGCTGTTCACTATAAAGTCTATAATAAAGAGAAATATCTTAAGAAAAGAGATGCTGAAGACTCCAGCGAGATGCATCTTCAACATGGGCGTTAACCTCTATTACAGAGATCAGATAAAAAGAAGTATAACGCCGAACATATTCTAGATGCGCGCAAGGCATTTTTTGCGTGACTTATATATTTTGATTCTAAGGGAGGTATCCATGAGAATACTTTTAGTAAGGCCGCCAAGGATAAAGCAGGCCATCACCGTGAGCAACTTCATGTTCTCAGAGCCTCTCGGACTAGAGATGATTTACGGCGTTTTCAGTAGAGAGCATACCGTCGAGATATTTGACATGATGGTCGAGGAAATTTCAATTGAAGAGAAAATAGACAGCTTCAGGCCGGACATGATAGGCCTCACGAGCCTCTGCATAGACGTGCTCAAGGTGAAGGATCTCTGCAGGAGAATCAAAGAACATGACAGCAAAATCCTGACATTCGTCGGAGGAACCCAGGCACTTCTCTGCCCGGAAAGTTTTTTCGACCCAGACATAGATTATGTATTCAATTATACGACAGAAGAAAACCTGCTCAAATTCGTGAATGGAAATCATATGAACGACTGCGGGGATTACGCAGCTGGCTGTGCTTGCATAGAGGGTGTTTACCAGAAGAGGAACTCCTTTAAGGATAAATTTCCAGAATGCCGGAATCAGTACCTGCTACCGGATCGTACCAGCACTGAGAAATACAGGATGCACTACTCGTATTTCGGATACCGCCCCGCCGCCATAATGGAGTACGGAGTCGGGTGCGAAAGCAGATGCAGCTTCTGCCTGAGATGGAGGATTGAAGGCTATAAGGAAACTGAAATAGACAAAGATATCACTATAGAAGATCTGAAAAGCATAAAGGAAGACACTATAATGTTCATAGACAACGACTTCCTCGCAAACAGGAAGAAGCTCGAAGGTTTTTTAAATCTCGTTAAGGAACTGGACCTCAGAAAGAACTACATAGTCTACGGATCCGTAAAAGGCGTGCTCAAAAACAGAGACCTGCTGAGTGAATTCAGGGACCTCGGGCTAAAGGCAGTGCTGATCGGCTATGAGACCTTCAGAGATGACGAGCTGCAAAGCTACAACAAGGACATAAGCGCAAATGCAAATCTTGAGGCCGCCGAGCTTCTTCGAGAGCTGAAGATTGACGTCTGGGCATCCTTCATGGCGCATCCTGACTGGACTTCAGATGACTTCAGGAAATTCAGGAAATATATAAAAAAGCTCAGACCTCAGATAACCACCATAAACCCGCTGACCCCCTTCCCCGGGCTTCCTATGTATGAACAGTACCGAGACAGGCTTCTCTTCAAAAAGGAAGATTACGAAAAGTGGAGCTTCGGGCAGCTCATAATAAGGCCGTCAAACATGAGCATAAGGAGATATTACTACGAGCTCATGATAACGTATCTGTACGTAAACCTGTTCATAAACGGCAACACCGACATGCTGAGAAAATACGGAGCCTCAAATATGCTGAGGATCGCAGTCGGAGCCGTAAAGGCTTCGAGAAACTATATACGACTTATGTTTAAGGGATAAGAAGATAATCTTCTTGTTTTCTATCACTCGTTGTGTTAGAAAGTGTTAGAAAAATCCACCATTTCGCAAAAATACGCTCTTTGGGCGTAAGCCTTTTCAGGCCTGCAAATATGGTGGATTCTTTATTATATTTCCTGTGTCCGAAGAAGAGCATTCACTACCTGAGGATCAAATCTTGTCCCCGAGGCGGCTCTAATAATTTCAAGTGCCTCAGCTTTTCTTTCTTTAATCGATAAATGCATAACCTCATCTCTGTTAACAATCCTGTCATAGGCCTCTGCGACTGACAGTATGCGTGAAAGAAGCGGAATCTGCTCTCCTGTCAGGCCTCTCGGATATCCAGTTCCATCCCATCTCTCATGATGGCTGTAGACATACTCTGCAATATCCATAGTATCTTCGAACAGATTGAGTATCCTGTATCCGACCACGGCGTGCTGCCTTACGGCCTCAAGCTCATCCTCATTGAGCGATTCTGTCGCAAGCAGTTCATCATCAAGCACTATCTTTCCGATGTCATGAAGATATCCGGCTCTTTTCAGCTTGATTGTCTCATTTTGCGAAAGCCCAAGAGCTTCTCCCATTTTAACGCTAAGCATCGCAGTATCAGCCGAATGCTTCTTCTCTTCCGGATTTTTTGAGTGAATGGTATCTATTATTGTATCAATAGTTTCCCTGCTTATAGATTTCCGGTTGGCCATCTTGTCCTTGTACATCTTATTTTCCGCATTGGCCATTATCTCATCAAGCGACTGGTCAGGAGCCCGCTTTATATCAAGCCCGAGAGCTATACTGCATTTTATAGCCTTTACTCTGGCATCCATAAAATCATCTCTTATCCTGTCAATGACCTTCTGCGCATTATCCTGAGTTGTCGAAGGCAGAAGTATAATGAATTCATCTCCGCCCACTCTCGCAACCACGTCATTATGCCTGCAGGCCATCTGGAGGATCTCAGCTGACTTCATTATAAGCTCGTCACCGGCGGCATGGCCGAATATGTCGTTTGTCATCTTAAGACCGTTGATGTCCGCAAATATAACGGCCAGCGGTAGATTGTCCTCATTGTCGACAAGCACTTTGTTGTCTTCAAAGCACCTTCTGTTGTGAAGTCCTGTAAGCGTATCATGACAGCTCAGGTATTTCACTTCAGCTTCACTTCGCTTTCTCTCCGTGATATCCATAAAGGTTACCACGGCTCCTATGATCTCTCCGTCTCGAATCTGAGGATATGAAAAATATTCCGCATCGAAGCACGTTCCATCTGCGCGCCAGAATACCTCGTCATTAATATGTGCGCCTTCGCCCTGTATATATGCTTTGAAAATCCTGCACTCATCAGAAGGTATGGCAGTTCCGTCCTTCTTTGAATGGTGGATTAGCTCGTGCATGTCTTTTCCAAGAAGATCAGACTGATCGCTGTAGCCAAGCATCTTTATGCAGCTCGCATTGCAGAAAGTGCAGTTGCCCTCTGTATCGATTCCATATATAGCCTCAGCAGCAGAGTCAAGCACAAGTCGAAGCTGATTCTTGTTTTCTTCAAGACTCTGATTTGCCGACTCAAGCTCCTGCGTACGATTTCTTACCGTAGATTCCAGATGGTTAATTAAAAACTGAGTTTTGTCAGCCATATTGTTAAATGACTCAGAAATCCTTCCTATCTCGTCATTTCTCAAAATCTCCACACGCCTGTCCATATCGCCTGAAGAAAACTCTTCAGAGGCTGAAAGCAGCTCCTGTACCGGTCTCATGACCTTTGCCATTAGAGAGTTGTAGAAAATAAATGAAACAATGAGCGAGATGACTGCAAGCATTATCGTAAGACGTATGCTGTTTTCAACAGGCGCAATCAGATAGTCCTCCGGCATTGCGGATACAACCACCCAGTCAAGGCCCGGAAGATTTATCTCATCTACATTTATATACAGCCCATCTTCTGTCCCTTTGTAAAAGAACTCGGGTTCAGGCTTTTCTTTGTACTGCAGCCAGGCGCGCTGCATGTCACTGCCTTCAAAACTGATATCTGCCAGCGAATTGCCAACAAGCTCACCAGAGCTTTTTTCAATAATAACGGCATATCCTTTATACTGGCTTACTATGTCCTCCAGATAGGAATCGATATTTCCAAGCAGGACATGAGTGCCAAGAATGCCCTCAAGCTTTCCTTGTTCGTCATATACCGGGCAGGCATAGGATACTGTCATGTCATCCATGATAAAATGCTTGTAGATCGGTGAAAATGTCGGATTTCCAGACTCAGCGGCCGCTTTATACCAGTTTCGGGTCCTCGGGTCAAAAAGTCCGGCCTTAAGAATCAGCTCCCCTGCGGTAAGGTCTTCTTTTGCCGTATAATACCACGAGTTTCCACCTGTAGATGCATCGTTTCTCATTATCTCTATTTCCCAGTCTTCATTTCTCCTGGCTCCGTAGTATTCACCGTCTGACGTTCCATAACTGAAGCTGTATATTTCATCCTCATATGAGCTCAGAACCCCGGCAAAAAACCTGTCTCTGATTCTTCCATCTCTAATGTCGATTATATCATTTGCAATTAGCTTGTGATTAGATTCGTTTATCTGTTCAGGTAAATGAAGCAGTGAATATATCTGATTATATATATGCACATTCATTTCTGAGGCCATGCTCTCAGTGGTATTTTTTGCAGAAGAATACCATCCCGAAAAAACAAGATATCCGATTCCGCCAACAGTCATTAGCATCGCCGCCATAAAAACCGTTATCAGAAGCCTTCTTATCGATATACTTTTTCTGTGTTCTTTCATAGAATCTTACCTCTCAGAATATCAATAGCTGCATCTTCATCAAGTGGCCTGCTGACAAGATATCCCTGTATCTTATCGCAGCCGTGTTCCTTAAGGTACTGCTTCTGCTCTTCATATTCGACTCCCTCAGCTATGGCGCAGTGCCCCAGCTTGTGAGCCATAGATATTATATCCCCTGTTATAGCTCTCTCGTTTCCAACCTCAAGCAGCCTGTCTATGAAATACTTGTCTATCTTGAGGCAGTTCACTTCAAGCTCCTTTTCTCGGGCCAGAGAAGAATAGCCTGTCCCAAAGTCATCTATCGCAACATGCACCCCTCTGGACTGAAGCCTTCTTATTATAGCGTTTATGTCATCATAATCTGCAGAAAATACAGACTCCGTGATTTCTATGCCCACCTTGTCAGAATCTACGCCCATCTCATCGATGAGTCCAAACAGTCTGTCTGCAAATTCCGGTCTGAGAAGCTGTATGGCCGATACATTTATCGAGACGCTGAGCGAATCAAAACCTTCAGCCTTAAGTCTGTTAAGGAAATTAAAGGCATCGATCATGACTCTCTCGCCAATCGGAATTATAAGCTTTGTCTTTTCTGCAACAGGAATGAATTTCAAAGGCGAAACAAACCCAAGCTTTTCCGTTTTCATTCTTGCAAGAGCTTCAAACCCGCATATCGAATCCGTCTTTACATCCAGAATAGGCTGGTACTGAAGATACAGCTCCTTCGAACTTTCATCAGCTGCAATCCTTGACAGTTCCTGCCTTATATCACCCTCTCGATTTATCGCGGCCTCGAGCTCATCATCATAAAAACAGAAGCTAAAGTCCCTTCCATATCTATCCACAGGCTTTTCTGAAGCGATGAGAAGCCTTTTCAGAATGACATCTATATCCTGTTCATTCTGGTCTGCCATCTCGAGTATTCCTATGCCGCCGCCCACTCTGTCAGTCACGAAAAGAGCCTCAAGCTCGTCTGCTATAGCCTCGCTCAGATCGATAAGCTCCTTCTTATCCTTATATTTCTTGATATATAATACAAATCTGTTTTCAAAGGTATTGAACAGCATACAGTCATCAGAACTGAATTTATAAAGGGTTTCAGCGGCTTTTTTTATCAGAATCTGCGTATAATGAAATCCATAGTTTGCTGTAAGCAGCTGGACTGTACTCAGATTTATGCTTATCAGCGCCCTGTTTTTCATATCCTGCTCAGCCACGTCTTTTTCAAGCAGCTTTTCCAGATAACCACGGTTGAAGAGACCCGTCCACCTGTCGTGCTCGTTAAGATATATCAGGTTTTCCTCTATATCTTTCTTGTCTGAAATATCAAGTATGATCCCTTCAATCGCCTCAACTTCTCCATTGTCACTGTATATTCCCTGCCCCATCTCGAGAACCCACTTGCGCTCCCCTGAGGCAGTCGTTATTTCATATTCATATCTGAAAGGCTCATTGTTTTTCAGAAGGCGGTTCCATTCATTCCATAAAAGCTCTCTGTACTGAGGTGAGATAATGTCGTTAAACGAAATTTCACTGTTATGAATCAGGCTATCGCTGCTATATCCTGTAAGATTGTAGCAACCGTCAGAAACAAACTGCATCGTCCAGTCCCGGTCAAAATTGCATCTGTAAGCCAAACCAGGCAGATGAGACAGCAGTACCGATTGCCTTCGCTCGACCTCGCTGAGCATTGCCTCAGCTTCTTTGCGCGATGTAATATCATCGATAAGGCAAAGATGCATGGAATTTCTGTCAGATATGCCATAAAGAGGAGATATTTTCATGTTGACCCATGCGGTAGAACCGTCCGGTCTTATGTAGCGCTTTTCCATTGTGTAGCCGTTTATATCTCCATTTACAAACTGCTTGAATTTTTTCAGATCTTCCTCAAGATCGTCAGGATGCGTGATGTCGGTCCAGCTGAGCTGTTCAATCTCGCTGCTGGTCCTTCCTACGATCTTCTCAAACATTGGATTTATATTGAAGTGAGCAAAATCCGACTGATCAGCAAAGCTCTTGTCCTTCATGATTGCCACTCCTACGGGAGCCTGATCAAACACGCTGCTGTAGAGCATCTCTCCGTATGCCAGTTTTTTGCTCAGTTCATTATTTCTCAAATGCTGAAACCTGACATAAAAAAGCGCCGAAGAAAGAATGAATATGAAAGCCACTATAAGAAAATCAGAAGCCATCCTGTCCCAGATATCAGCATACCACTGAGAAACATCATAATCCGTACCAAAAACGGCTATAACTTTGCCACTCACAGCATCCTTTACAGGGACCAGAGCACTTATCCATGTACCCCACCGGTCTGCCTCAGGCTTTGTAATGACAGTCTGACCCGACTCGAAGGTCTCAGCGAATATATCTGCTGCCTCTTCATAAAGCTGGCCGGGATGAGAATAACCCGCAGAGCCAAAAGCTTCTGAGTCAGCAAGTATTACTATGTTGCCATCTTTTTTCGTCATAAGATATGCAAATCTTATCGAATTGGCCGTTTCAACAAGCTCAGAAAGATTCTGCTTTATCATCTCGTATTCAGGAGTTCCTAAATCTTCACTGCTGCCTGAAAGCTCTTTTATATGCTCATAAGGTATAAATGTCTCTACTGATTCAGCCAGAGAAAGCGCCCTGGCAGAAGCTTCATTATTATATTTATTCCATGAATAAATTAGATATGTACTGCTCAAAAGTATAATTATTACAGCAAAAATAACTGACTCTCTTATAAGTCTCGTCATAAATAACCTCTTTCTAATTATGTTATTTTTCTGATATGTATAATATACCATATCTGTTATTTATGAGAAGATATTTTTTGCAGTTCAGGTAAACTTTTTTAATTATGAGCTTGACTGTGTTAACTTGTTTTATCAGAATATTGAATAGTTTTCCTTGAGCACGCAAACCCCAGGAAAATCCACAGCAGATATGCAAACATGAGAACTGTATTATTAAAAAATCCAACCGTGTAAAAACCGATTATAGAAACTGTTATTGGAAGATATATCCCCGATTCACTTATTCTTCCTGCAGACTTTTTTAATATAACAAAAACAAAGCTAATATAGACTAACAGGGAAGGTATCCCGCTGCTTACCGCAATATGAAGATATTCATTATGAGCCTTGCTGAAATATGCAGCATCGCTCAACTTGAACTTTGCAACAGTATCATGCTCAAAAAACATCATGAACACATCACCCAGATTATCTATACCTACCCCAAAAAGCGGATGCATTCCAATCAGCTCAATCACCCTCATCCATATATAAATCCTGTTTGAGCCTCCCATATATGAGTCTTCCGATCCGCTGAGAAGCTTAGACAAATCCACAAATATCGATAAGAATCTGAAGATAATGCCATTTTCAAATGACATTGAGTAAATAAGTATAAGAACCGCAGACACGGCAGTCAGGCGAACCATCTTCTTTTTAACAGATGCATTTTCTCTGTCAGTCCTCAGCTTCAGATATCCGTATGCGCAGAATCCCGCAAAAAAACCTATCCAGCTTCCTCTAGTGTTGCTGCACAACAGTGCAAAAAATAGAATGCAGTAAATCAAAAATCCAGATTTCATGTCCTTGTCAATATACAGGTAAGCCGCAAATGGAATAAGAAGGACCATATAAGTGCCCAGATGATTAGGGTTTCCCATCGAAGAAAATGCCTGAAGGGAAAGATTTTCCGGATACATATGCTTAGGCACAGGATCAAGTCCATACTTCTGCATTATTGCATGCAACGCAATAAGTACTGCAGAAGAAAGAATAAGCAGAATAAAGCTCCTGCTCAGCGAATTTGTCCTTCTGGCACACAGGAATATAACAAAATATACAGTCAAAGTAAGAAGTCCTTCAAATCTGTAAAATGATCCAAAAAGAGCTGTAACTCTGTCATAAGCGAAAATTACAGATGCGACCAGCAGCAGATAATATACAGCCAGCAATTTGTTTTCCGTATCAAACACCGCCGAATCAAAGATCTGCCTCCAGCACAGTATACCCGTCATGATAAGTATAATAAATACCACAATAAGAAAAACAAGCTTTGGAAAATACGGATTTAATATTCCGCCTATCGGCAGATATATCAGCGGAGTCACAGAAGCTGTAACAAGAACCCAGAATTTCAATATTTTGTTTAAATCCAATGGTGCATTTTTTTCTCTCATGCTGTACTCCTTAATAACTGTTAGATTTCGCCTTCAATGAACATCTTGTATGTTTATATCACCCTTTTCGCCCATTTCCGTGAACAGTCTGAAGCCCACTTTCTGGTTGATCTTTGTCAGAACAGCTCCAGGAATCTTTTTAATCACATTTTTATCTGCTATTTCCATAAAAACTCCCTGTTCTAATATATAAATTATTCTACAAAATTGAAATTGAATATATGACTTAATTATATCATACGAGATGTACATAAAAACGGACAATGATGAATTTTATGAACAAAAATCCCTGACACAGAATCGAAATTCTGATGACAGAGATTAATTAATCTTATGTTAGGATTTTATACTTAGCTGAAAGTGAAGTTATTCAATAAATACATTATCCATGTTTTATGCATAAAGCTCTTAATAGTGCTTGTTTTCGCTCTGTTTTCCCACTACTTTCTATGAGCATATAAGGTATAGTGGAATACCGTATGTATCCATCAGATAAGCTGATGAGCTACACAAAACTTGGTGCATCGGCGATGTAATGTTCTTACTATCCACACCTGGTTGAACTATAAATACTTTGTACTCCACCGAGTACAATTTGAGTTTATTTTTGATCGTAAATAGAGCTTGATTATCTCCCAACTCAAATCTTGAAGGATCATTTTTACGAATTCTATCACTTTCACGCTTCATCAAACGGTCAACTAACAATTTGGGATCGTTTATCCATTTAATACATTTTTCAGCTTGTCCGCAAACTACATATAGATCATTTACCCTTGACCCAGCTTGCTTTGCACCTGAGAATTTACAATGATAAAATTCAAGAAATAATCTTGCATTCGAATCATCTTCTTGTATTGCAATGACATCCGCCACTTCGCCTGAACCATCATCGTCAAATATAAGATTATACTTATTGCTACTTTTAAGTTCAGATATCAGCCTATATTGAATACTATCCTTTTTTTTGTTAAATCCTTGAGATTCTTTGCAAATGTCAACTTTACTCCAATCCCAGCTCATAATATTATGTTCTGAAAATATTGCAAGCGGACTATTCTTGAGTTTAACAAGCAAATTCCCTTCGATCGAAGACCCATCGACAAACCATATAATCGGCGGATTTTCACGAAAAAACTCTGTAAGATACATTTCTCTGCTTCGACTCAAGACTATTTTAATATTGGAGCCTCTCTTGTGTGAAATTGAAAAGTCATCTTTATTTATCTCTATGGTGAATTCTTCTATGAAATCTTCATTCCCAACATAGAAGGTAATTGGTGAAGTTTCATCAAAAGCTGTTAATCCAATATCTACAAGAAAGGGCCTCGCATCGTGGAGGCTTGTTTTTAACAGGATAGAAGCTCTCAATTCCGCTTCAATTTCAAGCGGAAAATCAATTCGATAAGGCACAACAGGCGGACGATTATGTATAACTTCTGGAACGAGAGCTCCGCTAAGAACAGCCTTTGTATCAATGATAGAATCCAAGATTTTAACTGCTTGTTTATCACACCAATTTTTCCAATAGTTTATTGTTTCAACCCATTTTGCCCAAATAGTACCCTTATATGAACAGCCGATACTTATATTGCTTCCATTTTCAAATCCTACGCCAAATAAATTTGACTTTGTAGCAGTACTTTTCGTTGCACTTGTAATGCCCTCTGCTACATCAACTCCAGCAAACATTCTGTACCTAATATGATGATTAGATACCGCAGTTTTTAGTCCTACAGTTGAGAGCATAAGGCGATTTATTCCTGACAGGCAGCGAAAAACATCTTCACCCACTATCCGCTTATAACTATAAAAAACAGCTTCTGCTAAACGGTCCGCTATACCTTTGTCTGTTGTATTTATAAAAAATACATTTTTTCTTTCGTCCCAATAAAGTATATGCAAATTCCAGTTTTCATCTGTAATATCTCTACAAGTAGTCCAATCCACATTACTTTTATTAAGTTCAGTTATTATCAGTATTTTCTCTTGCTCGTTTACAAAATGGTTACTACGTTCTTCATTGAAGACTTGGCTCCATCTTTGCCAATGCCAACTTTTTTCTGTCGTTGTGTACATAAACATACTGACTTTGGGTCTAATCTGATTAAGTGGTATTACTTCGGTCCCTGTAAACCCACGAGCCAGTTTTTGCAGTTCAATCTCACGTCCGATTTTTTCTTCGGAAGTAACTTTCAGTACCTTATTCCAATCTGCATCCTGAGAATATAACTCTTCCAGGGAATCATTTGTATCATCATCAACAATGTTCGCAACTACGGAAGCCTCGCCAAGGTTCTTCATTGTTCTAGCAAATCGTCCAATAAACTGCATCGTAATCGGCAGTGATTTATACTTATCATGAATCGCACAGATTTTCAATTGCGGAATATCTATCCCTTCGCTAAACATATCAACACAAATAATAACCTTCGCAATTCCATCAGTGACCTTTTTAAGAGCCATTTTGTTTTCTTTGGAAGAATTGCCGCTGATAATAAGAACCGGATTGTGCCTTACATAATGAGTTGAATATACTTTATCATACAATTCTTTAGCACGTTTCTGTGTTGATGCTCGCACTAACAGCAAATGAGGAAATCCCTTTGCAATATCTGACTCAAGAATTTCAACTGCTTTCTCAGCAACAGAGAAATCCTTCTTTTCACTATCAAACTCGTATACCGGATAAAAGTTTATAGGCTTAAAGTATCTGCGTTCCTGAGCGAGAAGGAGCGGAAAGTTATAAATAATATCTCCATCTATTTTTTTGCCGTCTTTACGAAAAGGCGTAGCGGTAAATTGTAGGCACTTCTTCTTATCAAATGATTTTTTTACGCGACTCCACGAACTTGCAGGAACATGATGTGCCTCATCAATTATAAGAACATCACAATTAGCTGATAATATTCTAAGATATTCATCACTAAAGTTTCCCGAATTCAGCAAAGACATAGTAGTGACAATAATATTACTTTTGTTAACCAACTCTTCCAATTCAGCTACATCTTTCGGTGAAGACATCAGACAGCCAAGTATTGGGTTACAAAAAGAATCATTAATTGCCCCTATTTCGCGCAGTTTTGTAAGAGTGCAAAAACGGTTTATTGTCTGTTTGCGTAATAGGTCACTTGGAACTATAACACAAGTCTTCCCAATGCATTCTGATACTACAGTTGCAATCATAACTTCGGTTTTTCCTGTACCCGTGGGCATAACAACTGTCGCTGAGGAAGCAGATACCGTCCAGTGTGATTTAATTGCGAACACTGCTCCCAATTGTGCAGAGCGAAATCCAACTTCATTTTCAGATTTTTCTTCAGGAAAACTGAATCGGTTTGCTGTCCAAGATAAGAGAATATTTTCTACAGTATCCCAATCTGAGGCTTTTGGGACGTGTGCAATGAAGTTTTTATCACCAATTTTTTGTTTGTCAAAAACCATTATTCAGCCCTCCTTGAAAGAAGAATTATTTTATCTATAAATTTTCTATAACCGTAAGCAAGTTCTGATAGGTATCTACATCATGATATTTTACTTCACTCGTTGAAAATTCATTAAACAGTTTCTTTGCACAGGTAATTTTCGCCTGTTCTATCGGCCTTAGCTGCAGACTGTCCATGCTCCCTTTTGTTTCTGCTATAAAGAAAATATGCTTTAATGAACCTTTCTTGAAAGATATTGCCCAGTCAGGTGAATAGTTCCCGACAGGGGTAGGTATATAGAATCCTCTTGGTCCTTTAGGCAGTTTGGCATATACCACCACTTCTTCTGCGGAATCGAGGTCCTCTGCAAATCTTCTCTCGATACTGTCTTTAGCTGTTCCATCAGTAAAAATATAATCCTGTATGGCATTTCTTGCATTAAAAGCTTTTGCATATTCGTCAGAAGAACGACTCATATTGAAAATATCCTGTGAATATGGTTCTTCAGCACTTGGAGCATAAGTTATGTGTTCAACAACAACTGATGCTTTCTGCTGATTTATTATTCCAGCCACTTTTGCAATAAACTCTTCTGGATTATCCTTGAACAGATATAATTTTTCAGTAGAAATCCCACTTAATATTTCTGTAACCGTTTTTCTCGTAAGAACAGTTTCTTTTGCCACTTTACCTATAAGATCATACTCAGCAAAACTTCCATGTGAACGTTTAAGCTGCTTTGTATTGGTATTTGATATCCCAAAATCTTCCCCTGTCTGGATTCCTGTAGTTATCACATAGGTAAGTTTTGCTACTCTCAAGTCAGAATTTATTGCAGAAATAGATTTTTCAACCAGCTCTTTGCTGCTAAAATCAACTGAATATGCATATCTGCGATTAATTTTGTCCCACAGTTCCTTAAAATCCTTCCAATTTTCATTTACCGGATTATCTTTAACTTTGGTATCATGAGCATTACTGGCCATTTCATCAAGAATTCCCGGATCAAATATAGCCTGTACTAGTTTATGGATATCCTCGCCTATCGGTTCAAGCTCTTCTTTAAGCGGTACCAGATTGCCTAGTTCGGCAGCAGTCCGATAAGTCTCTGTAACCATTCCATGGTCATCTACGTAGTCATTACGCACAAGATAATGATATATTGCTTTAGCATCATTCGCTGTTATCGAATACATATCATCTCCGAGCATTATATTTCTTCCAGTAAAATATCCTTCACTGACTTTTGTAGGACGCTCATAAAGATCCGCTCTTATTTCTCTTTGCAGGTCTGACACAAATCCGGAGTAGCTTTCACTTGCAACTACTGTAAGAACATTTAGTCCGTGAACAAGGCTTTCACCGCATGTATCAAGGTCCTGTCTCTCTCCCTGACTGTTCACACATAAACGCAGTCCTCTGCCTACTTCCTGCCTTTTTGCTGTTACATTGTCAGAGTGCTTGAGCGTACATATCTGAAACACATTGGGATTGTCCCATCCTTCTCTAAGGGCTGAGTGTGAGAATATAAATCTTGTCGGTTCTACAAATGACAAAAGACGTTCCTTATTTTTCAATATGAGATCATATGCAGATATATCATCAGAAAACTCACTTCCACGAGCTTTCTTACTGTCTACAGCTCTTCCTTTTTTGTCTATGGAAAAATAGCCGCGGTGTGTGTCTGATGTTTCAATCCCTCTAAGGTAATTCTGATATGCAGTAGGGAAAAGGGTAAGTCTTTCATTCAAAGCTGCAGTATATTCTTCTTCAAAGACTTTCCCATATTCGCTGAGCATTTCGTTGCCGTCTTCATCATACTGACGGTACTTTGCTACCTCATCTATAAAAAACAGAGACAGACATTTTATCCCCTGTTCAAAGAGTTTTTCTTCTTTATCGAAATGTGAAGATATAGTCTCACGAATCTGTATACGGCGTATATCATCTTCATTTACATTTCCGCTTGCCTCACCTGTTGCAAGGCTCTCTCCGTTTGAAAAAGTGACAACTGCACGAATCGGATCTATTTCTGCTATCGAAATCCCCTTGTATTCTTCCAGCTCATTTGAAGCCGCATAAAGGCTGTCTCCTGTTTCAAGAAGTCTTGTCTCTCTTTTTATTCCACTCCCACGCTTCATCTCGAATTCCAGCCGGGCTCTCGGCGGTTTTTTTCTGTCTATGACAATGTCAGCAAGATACATATACCGGTTTGTTCCACTCAGATTCTTAAGGTCAAATCCTTTTACCTCAATCTTCTTAACCAGCTTCTTTTTGAAGGCATCCAGTGCGTCAAGAACATAAATCAGGTTGTGTGACGTTTTGTGTGTTGCCGAAAAATTCAGCGAGAAAAGTGGATTGAAGTTCTTCTTAAGTGCATTCTGAGTTGCTGCTCCAGACATTTTCTGAGGCTCATCCAGAATTATAATCGGACGGTTCGCTTTTATTACATCAATTGGCCTTCGCGACCCAAATTCATCTCGTTTGGTATAAATAATACGTGCAGCCTCGTTTCCGCTTCTTCCTTCAACGTTCTTGTCCTCATTCATTGTAGTATTGAAGGCCTGAGTGTTTATAATCATTACATTTATCCCGGCATTCTGAGAATACTCATCAAGCTGATGAAGATTTGATGAATTGTATATGAAGAAACGTGCTTTAAGACCATAATGTTCCATAAAATGTTCCTGGGTAATCTCAAATGACTTTTTGACACCTTCACGTATAGCTATACTTGGTACAACAACTATAAATTTGCTCCAGCCATATGCCTTGTACAGTTCAAACATCGTCTTAATATAAACGTAAGTTTTTCCCGTACCGGTCTCCATCTCCACATCAAGAGAAACAAGCCCAAGCCCTTCTTCAATCGCTGACGAATCCTTTATGTTGTTTGCCGTCTGTACAGCCCTGATATTTTCAAGAAGCTGTTCTTGTGTCAGCTCGATATCAGCATTTCGATATCCCATTTCAAATTCAGCATCCTGCTCCAGAGCATTTGTCTGTGCATCTCTTTTGCCAATATCTCTTCGGTATTTGAAAACGCTCTGCTTGGGCTGCCCTGAAAAAACCTTCACTATACTTTCTGCAGCCTCAGTCTGAAAGGACTGTACCTTGAACTTGAATTTCATCTACAACACCCTCCTTATAGTACCCGGGCTGTATGATTTGAATACCTGTTCAAAATTTACAAGGTCACTGTCATTTAAAAAGCTGCTGTCTCTGAACACCGCATAGTATGGCTGTTTTCTGGCAATTTCAGTAATAACCGCTGTATCTGCCTTGTCAAAGCAGGCAATAAGGTAATTATCATTTACATAGAAGATCTTTCCCTCCTGCACAATTTTGGCTGAAAGTGGAATACCCAGCTCAAGCATAACCTGGAATAAAAGATCTTCGCCGCTTCTGTCAGGTTTGATGTTGTCCATAAGTCCATTAAGGCTAAAGCCTAACTGAGCATACTCTTCAGGGGTATAATACACCTCTTTCATATTGCTGCTGTCGAGTTTAAGAACGCGAAAACCTGTATCCAGATTCTGAGCAGTAAGTCCCGATTCTTCTTTTATCTTGGCTCCAGCACGGCGTATACGTTCTTTTCCGATTTCGCAGATATTCTTATATCCAGCTTTGTAAGCTTCTGATTTTTCATCGCAAACTTCTGGAATCTGAACCATTATGAATTTACGATTTCCTCCATCTTCGGAATTTTGTTGCATAACTGCATGGGCAGTTGTTGCCGAACCAGAGAAGAAATCTATTATTATGCTGTCTTTGTCTGTGTTAGCAAGTGTTAAGATTCTTCTTAAAAGTCTCACCGGCTTTGGTCCATCAAATGCTCCTGATTCTAAAAGTGCTATCACTTCTTTTGCTCCCTCTTGGCTATGTCCAACATCTTTATAAAACATTATTGATGTAGGAGACATACCTTCGTACTTAAGTTCCGTAAGGAAACGCTTAATTTGTGGCACTGAATCTCCATTAGACCCAAAATAAATTCTATTATCTAAAACTGCTTTTTCATAAGCTTCTTTAGAAAATCTCCAGCATCTTCCCGTAGGTGGTTCTATTTTACGTCCTGACGGTATTATTATCGGATAGTCATAAGATTCACTATACGTTTTCACTGACATATCTCCAGGTTTCCATACTCCACGTGGATCATTATCTGGATTAGAATATCTTGCATTCGCTTTTTCAGTTCTTTCAAGTCTCCCTATGGTGAATTGGCTTAATGACTTTGTATACATTAAAACATAATCGTGACTATTAGAAATGAATTTTGCATCATTCTTAGGAGAATAGGCTCGCTCCCAAATTAATTGTGCAATAAAATTAGCCTCTCCGAACAGCTCATTACAAATTTTCTTTAGATTTTCAACCTCATTATCATCAATGGATATAAATATAACTCCATCGGGTTTTAATAAATCTCTTGCGACTCTGAGTCTCGGATATATCATATTAAGCCAGTCGGTATGAAAACGCCCATTACTTTCAGTATTTTTTACTAATCGGTTTCCCTCTTCATCAAACTGTCCACTGTTTGGTAGATATTCTTCCCTACCTTGAGAAAAATCATCTTCATAAATAAAATCATTTCCAGTGTTATATGGTGGATCTATATAGATCATTTTAACTTTATTTAAATATGTTTCTCTAAGCAGTTTAAGTACATCTAAATTGTCACCTTCTATATACAGGTTTTCTGTGTTATCAAAATCTACGCTTTCTTCTCTGCAGGGTCTCAGCGTTGCGGATACCGGGTCATTTGCAAGAATTACAGCCTTTTTCTTGTCTGGCCATGTAAACTGATACCTCTCTTCTTTTCCTGAAACCACTCTTGTGTTGATTTCCTGGGTCAGTATGTCAGCATCTATTGCACGGACAACCTCTCCATTTTCATTTATCGTTTCTGTAACGGCATTTGGAAACATGGCGGAAAGAGCCGCAAATTTGTCCTCTGCGAGATCAGGCGTGTGCATTTTCAGCTTGTCTATTTTGTCCATTGTTAAACTCCTTCTAATTGTTCTTTCAATTTTTTTATTTCCTGAGCCATATCCCATTTTCGTCTCGGCTGTATCTCATTCATTGCCTTTTTTTCAAGTTCGGCAATCTGCTTCATGAGCTTTTCTCTCATGCTTTCTTTTTCAATCTCGTCTCTGAGGCTGATTTTACTTTCAGATTCTCTATTCTCCCTGTAACTGAGTTTTTCTCCTGCAATCTGGCGTACATAGCTGTCATATATTATGTCCATGTCAAGGCCTTCAATATGAAGATCTATATCTTCTAGCGCAGACCACCCTGTGTTATAGTATTTGCTTATCTTGTATCTATCTGATGAGGCCGCGCTTTGCTCCTTGTATCCAATCCACATCTGATACTCGCCTTCATATTCAAGCAGATATACGATATGATATGGAATTTCTCTGTCTATAAGGCTAAGTACCCTGCTGTCCAGATCCTTCTGATTAAGCTTTATCTCAAATATCTCAATTTCTGTGACTCTCTCCCCTGCTTTTACATTCAGTGTGGATGTCGCAAGTTTGTTTTTCCAATATATGGTTTCAATCTGATCTATAAATATCTTTCTGATTTCCTGTGTCACATTGAGGTTTTCATAAAATTTCTTTTTTGGAATCCTCTTATTAAATTCAGTTGATTTTGGCAGTGCCAGCATCAGAATCCCCCCTTTTATTAAGCTATTTAACAACTATGAAGCATACGAGTTCAAAATCATCCAGTCCTTTGACTTCTGAAAGCAGGGCTGATGTGCCTCCGCTTTTGAACAGACTGTCAATGTCGCTCTCTGTTTTCATATCAATAATTGAGTTTATAGCTTCCCCAAGAAGCTCTGAATATTTGCTCATGTTCTTTCCATCTTTTGTTTCTTTATTGAAAATCCGACAAAGTTCAATATCAGGATTTTCATTATTTCTGCAAAGAAATCTCAGATTGTCCAGCATCTCTTTTGGAGAAAGATGGTCACATACAACCTTACCTTCGTTTGATATATATACCATGTAAAATGGATGCAGCCTGTTCTGGTTATCAATGTTTACCCCACCGTTGATATTTTTCAGAACATAAATTACACCTTCAGGATTTTCATCTGAAGATTTCACAATCGCGTGCATCCCAAGAGGCGTCTTGTCCAGATCCGAATTGTCCTTTATATATTCAAGCAAATCAAGCCTGAATTCATTAAGCCCAAGATCCATTATGGATATCCCGCTGGACATTTCCTCTATGTCTACAACCTCTTCCTGAAGTCTTTTCAGCTGCTGCTTTCTATACTCAAGATCTCCTTTTTCTTCGGCATTTATAAGATCGTCATCTCCAGTGGAAGTAAGTACAGATATTCTCATCCTTGTCTCTACTCTGTTTTTGAGATTGATATATTCATCGAGCGAAAGATCAGGCCAGAAATTAACAAGCTGTATAAATTTATTTCGGCTGCCTATACGGTCTATTCGTCCAAAACGCTGTATAATTCGGACCGGGTTCCAGTGGATGTCATAGTTTACCAGATAATCGCAGTCCTGAAGGTTCTGTCCTTCTGATATGCAGTCTGTTGCAATTAGTACATCTATGTTATCATCTGAGCCTGGCATCAGAAGCTCTTTGTCTTTTGAAATCGGCGAAAAGCATGTAAGCACATTGTTGAGTGTGGCTCTGAATTTTGGTATGGTGGTTTTTCCTTCAACTGTTCCTGTAATCATTGCTGAGTCAATATCATACCTTGATTTTAAATACTTGCTAACATTGCTGTAAAGATACTCTGCAGTATCTGAAAACGCTGTGAATATAAGTACTTTTTTGTTGTTATCATTGATTGGACTTTTGATTTTTTGATCCAGAAGTTCATAAAGGGTCTGCAGTTTTGTGTCATATTGAGGAGTTATGTCTGCAATCATAAGAGAAAGAAGTTCAAGATTGTCTGCATCCTGTGAAAGTTCATGCCTCCAGCTCATATGATCCATGTCTTCAAGATTTATCCTTACTTTTTTACCAACTGCAAACAAGTCAGTATTCTGATCATCAAAATCAAAATCTGACGCTTCACTCAAATCTATAAGCTCTATCCCATCAAGGCCGCTTTTTTCAAAATCATCAATGCTTTTTATAGTTTCTGAAATAAGGTTTTTTATCCGGTCAAGAGTAAGCCTGAATGAGTAAACTGAGCTTTCAAGTCTTTTTAAGAGATTTATGCTCATCAGGCGTCTTATTCCCTGTTCTCTTCCTGCCTGAGTGAGGTTTTTACCTTTTTTCTCAGCAATGTCAATATACTTGTCAATCTTACTTGCGAGTATATAATTGGATGGTGTGTATATTGCAAGATTTAGCTGCATAAGGCATTCATATATCTGATTGTAATTTATTGCTGAGTCCAGGCTTGTAAGTGCCGGGCGCAGAGAAATCGGCTTGAGACGCTCTGGAAATTTTCCTATTTCTTCCATATTGTAATATTTTTCTATATGGCTTCTTGAACGTGCTATCGTTACATTATCCAGTACTTCAAAGAAATCGAAATCAAGCATTTTTAAAAGTGTTTCGGTCTTTCTGTTCTCCGGAGCAAATTTGCTCCACTTGTTGAATGCAGTCTGAGCAATCCTGAAAATCTCATCGATAGATTTTGCAGTATTCAGCTTCTGATTTATGAGCGCTGGGTTTCCCTCATATGCAATTGCGAGCTGATTCTTAAGATCATTGAATCTGTTGTTTACCGGAGTAGCGGAAAGCATAAGGACTTTTGTCTTTACTCCAGCACGTATTACCTTGTTGAGCAATTTTAAATATCTGTTTTCTCTGTCCCCATCCTGCCCTGAAAGCTGACCGCCATTTCGAAAATTGTGGGATTCATCTATAACTACAAGATCATAATTGCCCCAGTTTAATCGGCTCAGATCCAGGCCATTCGAATTTCCTGATTCTCTTGACAGGTCGGTGTGATAGAGTACATCATAATTGAGCCTGTCCGCGGCTACAGGATTGTTAACATAATTGTCCTTGTATGTATTCCAGTTATCCGTAAGTTTTTTTGGACAAAGCACAAGCACGGACTTATTTCTGTTTTCATAATATTTAATTACTGCTATTGCAGTAAATGTCTTTCCAAGTCCTACGCTGTCTGCGAGTATACATCCGTTATATTTTTCAAGCTTGTTTATTATTGCAAGAACTGCATCTTTCTGAAAATCATAAAGCATATTCCATATCTTGCTGTCTTTAAATCCTGTGGCTTCGTTTGGAAGCACGTCTTCCGAAATGTCTTCAAGAAATTCGTTGAATATGTTGTATAAAGTAATAAAATATATAAAACGCGGGGAGTTTTCTTTGTATGCCTCAGTTATGCTGTCAATTACGGTTTCCGTTACTTCCTGAAGCTTTGTATCATCATTCCAGATTGTATTGAATACCCTTATAAAGTCTCTGCTTTCTGGAGTTCCAATTTTAGTAACCATGTTGTAGCTGTTGTTGCCTCTCTCACAACCAATATCTACAGTTGTGAATCCGTTCAAAGGCATGTATGTAACTGTTTCTTCACCTGTTGTTACATTGGTGAAGCCACCCATATTTTCATTTGTGACATTTGATTTGAATATAACTCTGTCCCTTATCCACTGAGCACACTCTTTGGCTATAGCCTTCTGCGTAAGCTCATTGCGCAGTTTAACTTCAAATTCCGTGCCGTACAGACTTCTTTCACGACTTATGCGCGGTATATAGAATTCTCTCTTTGATTTCTGTACCTTTTCTTTTACAAAAGTTGGAGAAGTGAATATAAACCTGAGTTCATCAATTGAATCAAGCTGACTTTTTAAGGCTTCATATGCGTATATGGAAAAGCAAGCCGCTGCAATTGAAAGCCTGCTGCCTTCCTTTATTTCCGATTCCATATCTTCCTTGACTATTTTTGTTACATTGTCAAATATCTCCATACCCAAATATCCCCCCGGACTATTTTTGCGTAACTTTAAGAAACGTCAATACAATTGTAACATTTTTTGGGTTTTTTAACAATTATTGAGTAATAAATATATATTTATTACTGTCTGAAAATATAAACCAGGCTGCCTGCCCTTTTCCCCTGACAGGCAGCCCGATTTATTAGGCTATATTAAATATAATACCCCACTGATTAATTAGTTCTCTTTAATTATATCAGATCAGGTGTCCATTAAAACGGACAGTGCCAACTTTATTCGTACTCGCTGAGCACCTTTTTTATGTATTTCCTGTATTCCTCGGCGGTATCGCACGGCGAAATTATCTTTATGTCGGGGCCGAATCTGAATAGCCATGCAAAAAAATTGGTGCTGACCTGCAGCTTTGCCGATATGCTGAAGTGTTCTTCTCCTTCTCTGTTTATGTCTATTTCTTTCCCGAACCTGTCCAGCACCGCATTGACGAGGCTGTTTCTGCATTTCAGAGTGACGAGCCTTTCGCTTCCTGAATACATGCTGAAGAGCTTGTTTGAGTACTGGGCAAGGTCAAACTGCATGTTTTTCGGCAGGATGTCTCTTTTTTCATACGTGAGCGCTATGTCCGTCATCCGGTCTACCCTGTAATGAACGAAGCTGTCGTATTTATGTCTGTAGGTGACAAGATAGTATTTGTCGTCGTCCCAGAGCATGCCGTACGGGCTTTCGTTGTATGAGTGGTTTCCTTTTCTGTAGACCTTTTCCTTGTTCACGTTGTAGTCAAAATACCTGAACTGCACTTTTCTGTCGTTCGTGATCGCGCTGTGCAGGGCGTCGACGTTGTAGTATATGCTCTCGTTGAATGTCTTTATCCGATTTTCCATATGTACCTGGCGCCTGAGCTCTTTTGCCTGCTCACGGCCAGCGAGCGATTCGAGCTTTTTGATAAGCTCTGCGCTCTTTTTGTGTGTAATGAATCTTGAGCATTGCACCGCATCTACGAGAAGCTTGAGCTCTGCAAGCTCAAAGGTTCTGCTCGCGACAAAGTACTGCGTCGTCCTTGATTTATTAATGGCTATGTCTATGCCTGCCATCTTGAGCAGCTCAAGGTCACTGTATACCGTCTTTCTTTCTGCTGATACCCCGTAGTGTGAAAGCGCTGTCTGTATCTGACTCACTGTCAGAGCGTTCTCTTCATCCGTATTCTCGAGCATTATCTTTGCGAGATAAATGAGCTTGAGCTTCTGGTTTGGTTTTTTTGCCATATTAAGTTACCCCCTTAACATGATTATAGTGCTCAGCGTGTTTTTTTGCAATTGAATATTAAAGAAACTGCTGCAAAAAGCACTCCTGCCACGGGCCAGATGATCCAGGTCCTGTCCCAGGCATTTGTATAGAAGCTCATGAAAAGATAGATGGCTGTAGCAAGCAGCCAGTATATGCCGGCAATGCTTCCAAAGGCTTTGGCTTTCTCCTTGCCTTCCGGAGTAAATTCCTCTTCCTGAAGCAGCATCTTGTAGCCTGACCATATGGTTCCTGAAAGCACCATGTGATACACCCCAACTGCCACCATCAGAAGGGTTATGCTGAGCCCTATAGAGTTATAGAGGTCATTTTCCGTGTTGAGCGATGTCACTATTACAGGAAGCGCCGAAAGGATGCAGAGCGTGATACCTATTATGTTGTTCTTTCCGTGAGTCTCCTTGAAGGCTTCTCTTTTGGCCTTTACCATTCCTGTCACGCCATATTCTGTCTCTATAGGCTCTGTCCTGAGATATTCATAGTCCTGGGTGCGGTTTCCTGTCTTTATGAATATTACTACCGCTGAGGCTATGATAAGAAAGAATATCGTCATCGAAGCGGACACTGCGCTTTTTTCGCTTATCGAGAGAAGTACTGACATATAGCTGTTTGTAATGAGAAACAGCACGGTAGGCGCCATGATGCACATCGCGACTCCAAGGGCTACGGATGGGGCAGTGTTTTTCTTTATCTCCAGAAAACGGTTGGCTTCTTCCATGGATACGTGCCTTGGCTGAGATCCGTCTTCATGGATCTGGTTCTCTGTATATTCTTCATGCTCCATGCTGTCCTTTAGCAGGAAATCTGTGCTAACTCCAAATATATCGCTCATCTGAAGTATCTTGTCCATGGCGGGAACTGACTGGGCTCCTTCCCATTTGGATATGGACTGTCTTGACACATTTAGCTTTTCGGCGAGCTCTTCCTGGGACCAGCCGTTTTTCTTTCTTAATAGTATTATTTTATCTGCGAGTATCATTTTATTTCCTCCCTGGCAATATAGATAATCAATTAACATTTTCTTATACCTATGATACCCTTTTTTGCGGTTGCGCGCTACCACCGCAGCTGTATAATTTGTCAACCGGCGGTTGCAACTTTGAGAATCACGCGCTTTTGAGTGCAGTACTTCGCTTGCTTGACAATGATTTTTCTAAAAGATATACTTAAGCTTGATAATGATATTATCCGGCCTGTGCGCCTACATATAGAAAGGAAGTGTTATCTTGAAAATTTTTCATCTGAGCGATCTTCATCTGGGAAAAATCGTGAACGGGTTTTCGATGATCGATGACCAGGCTCATGTCATTGAGCAGCTCTACGGTCATATCGAAGCGGAAAGACCTGGCGTGCTAATCCTCGCGGGCGATCTCTATGACAGGTCCGTGCCTCCGGTGCAGGCTATAGAGCTGCTTAACGGAATGTTCTACAGGATTATAAAGGAGCTGAAGACTCCTGTGATTGCGATATCCGGAAACCATGACAGCGGCGAGAGGATCGATTTTGCGAGCACCCTGCTCAAGGACAGCGACCTGTACATAAGCGGCACTCTGAAGGACAGGATTTCGAGGATAACTCTCCATGACGAGCTGGGGCCTGTGCATTTTTATCCGATCCCTTTTGCTGATCCTGCTGCAGTGAGGCATGCTCTGGATGACCCGTCTCTAAGAACTCACGACTCTGCCATGAAGGCGCTCATAGGGTCTGTTTCTGATGAGCTCGATTCAGCTGAGAGAAATGTAGCCGTGGCTCACGGCTTTATCACTGCCATGGGCGAGAACGGAGAGGATGAGCTAATCCTTGAGACGAGCGAGTCGGAAAAGCCGCTTTCGATCGGTGGGACTGACCATATCTCGTCTTCGTGTTTTGAAATTTTTGACTATACCGCTCTCGGGCATCTGCACGGTCCTCAGAGGGCAGGAAACGACTGCATAAGATACTCCGGCTCTCTCATAAAATATTCATTTTCCGAGGCGAGGCAGAAGAAGGGCATAACGGTAGTCGAGATGCTTGAAAAAGGAAATGTGAGCACGAGATTCATCCCCTTTTCGCTCAGGAGGGATTTCAGGGTTATAACGGGAGAACTCGATGAACTGATAAGCGCCGCTGATGATGACAGAGACAGCAGGGATGACTATATCAAGGCTGTGCTGACTGATGCAGGCGAGCTGCTCGATCCCATGGCAAAGCTTAGGAGCGTCTATCCAAACGCCATGGAGCTCGTGAGAAAGGACCGCATGAAAGGAAGCTCTTCTTCTGCAGGCTCTTCGGTGAATATACGCCAGAGATCCAGGCTTGAGCTGTTTGAGGCTTTTTATGAGGATGTTACCGGAAACAGATGCCCTGAGGAGGGCGTTGACATAATAGGAAAAGTCATCAGGACGGTTGAGGAGGGCCTTGAGATATGAAGCTGAAAAAACTTGTCATAAGCGCGTTTGGTCCCTATGCCCAGACTCAGGAGCTGGATTTTGAATACCATCTCGGGGACAGAAGCATGTTTGTTATTTCGGGAAACACCGGCGCCGGAAAGACTACCATATTTGACGCTGTAAATTTTGCGCTTTTTGGAAACGCAAGCGGCAGCGAGCGTGACGGAAAATCCCTGAGGAGCGATTTTGCCTCTCCTGACACGGATACATGGGTGGAGCTCGATTTTTCCCTCAGGGAAAAAGAGTATCATATAAGGCGTTCCCCTCAGTATGAGAGGCCCAAGAAGCGCGGTGAGGGAACCACGAAGACGTCTGCCTCTGCAGAGCTGAGGCTGATTACAGATTCTCGAGTGGTGACCGGCTACAGCGATGTCACGTCTGAGGTAGAAAAGATACTCGGGATAAACTCGGGCCAGTTCAAGCAGCTGGTGATGATCCCTCAGGGCGAGTTCAAGCGCCTGCTGAGCGCCGACAGCGGCGAAAAGGAAATGATATTCAGGAAGATATTCGGGACTGAGGCTTTTTCTCAGATCCAGAAAAACATAGTGGAGAGGTCAAACTCTCTTAAGAGAACGATTGAGGATGCTTCGATATATAGAAGGAGCCTTATAAGGAGATTTCGCCCTGTGCAGGATTCCGGAGTGATATACGAACTGATGGCTCAGGAAATGCCCGCCTCTCAGCCTCTACTGAGGAGCTTCAGGGAGGACCTTGAGAAGGATACAGAAAACGCCAAGGTTCTCGATGCCCAGTCTGAGGACCTGCGAAAACAGCAGGAGAAGATACAGGAAGAGATAATAAAGGGCGATGAGATAAACAAAAAGCTGCGTGATCTTGAAAGCAGCAAAAATACGTATCAGGCTCTGGCACTGAAGATCGAGGATAATGAGCTTTTAAAGGCAGGGACAGAGCTCGCTAAAAAAGCCCTTGAGATACAGCCGCTTGAGGAAAAGCTTCTTGATAAGAGGCAGAGTCTGCAGAAAAAGTCAGGTGAGCTCACCCTGCTTGAGGAAAATGCGCGCAAGCTCGGCGAGGCTCTTGATGTCGCCAGAAAAGCAACCGAAGACATGAAGGCAAGGCAGGGCGAAAAGCAGCAGCTTGAAAAAGCTCTGGACAGGCTCTCCCAGCTGAGGGAGAAGACCGCAGGCTATGAGCAGAAAAAAGCTGAATCCAAAGAGCTGGAGGCTATGATAAATGAAACCGACTCAAAAATCAAGGCTACTGAAGCATCAATAATAACCTGCGCCGACAATCTGGCAAGAGCTATGACAATGCTCGAAAAAGCAGCCGAGGCAAAGCTCGAGAACACGAGGCACGAGGCTCTGCTCACAACCTACAGGGAAATCGTGAAAAAATGCAGAGACCTGATAAATGCTGCCGACGAATATGAAAACAAGAAATCCGAGCATACAAAAAAGGCTGCGGAATATGAATTCGCCTATGAGGCTTTTAAATCCGCTCAGAAGGAATATGAACGCATTGAGGATGCCTACAGGCGAAATCAGGCCGGCATACTCGCAGCTATGCTCGAAGACGAAAAGCCCTGCCCGGTATGCGGGTCTGCTCATCATCCTTCCCCTGCCGTGCTCGAGCATGAGGATATAAGTGAGCAGGCGCTCAAGGCCGCAAGGGCTCTCTCGGAGGATCTGAGGTCAAAGAGAGATAAAATCTACGAAAAGGTTACGCAGCTTAATACCGAGCTTGCTTCTCTTCGAAAAAACTCTATAGACCCGCTTGCCGCTGAGCTGTTTGAAGGGGATGTAAAGGATATAAGAGAGCGAGCTGAGAAATACAGGTCGGAAATAGTAGCAAAAGGAATAGATCTCAAAAAGCGCTATGATGAAAATCTCAGCCTTACCAATAAAGAAGACGAAATAAAGAAAGCAAGGATAAATGCTGAGACTGAGGGTAAAAGGCTCGAGTCTGAAAAAACCGAGCTGACCGGCCTTAAATCAGAGCTTGGTATAAAGCTGTCTGCAGCAAATGAAAACATAAGCTCTACCGAAAAGGAATTCGAGGGCAGGATACGCACGGCAGCCGAGCTTGAAGCTGAAGAAAATGAAATGAAAAAACAGATTTCAGAAATTGAGAGGCTCACTGCAGCGGCAGATGAAAGCTATGCAGCTCTAAAGGGGCAGCATGACACTTCAGGCGGTCAGATAATAGCGATAAAGGCTGAAATAAAGGCACTTGAGGAGGATATCGAATCAGCGTCTGACAGTTTTGAAAAGGCTCTCAGATCCGCCGATTTTGAGGATTTGGGCTCATACTCAGCGGCGCTTATGGAAAAAGTCGAGCTCTCGCTTGCTGAAAAGTCGCTGCAGGAGTTCAGAGAAAACCTTAGAGTTGCTGAATCTGCGCTCGAGAAGGCTGAAAAAGAAGCTGAGGACCTTGCTCCGGCAGATCTTGAGCAGGCAAAGGAAAAACTGGAGGGAATAAAGAAGCTTCAGTCTGATGCTGACAAAATGGCAAGAGAAGCCTATTCAAGGATTGAAGGCAACAGGTCTGTCATAAACGAGCTTGAAGACGAAGCGAAAAAGCTGTTAAAGCTTGAGGAAGAATACCGCACAGTCGGAGACCTCGCGAAGGTCATAAAAGGCGAAAATTCTGCAAGAATGAGCTTTGAGAGGTACGTGCTGGCTTCATATTACGAGGACATAATATCAGCCGCAAACATACGATTCGGCCGTATGACGCTTGGAAGATTCGAGCTTTCGAGAAAACAGGAGGTCGGCGACGCAAGAAAAGGCAGCGGACTCGATCTCGAGGTTTTTGACAACTACACCGGCAAGGCCAGAGATGTAAAGACGCTTTCAGGAGGCGAGAGCTTTAAGGCGTCGCTTTCGATGGCGCTCGGGCTGGCAGATGTCGTGCAGTCATACGCGGGCGGCATACAGCTCGATACGATGTTCATTGACGAAGGGTTTGGAACGCTTGATCCGGAGTCTCTCGACAAGGCTATCGAAGCGCTCGTGGAGCTCCAGAGCGATGGCCGCATGGTCGGTATAATATCGCATGTGCCTGAGCTCAGGGAAAGGATCGATGCGAGGCTCGAGGTAAGCACTACCGCAAACGGAAGCCGGGCTGAATTTGTCGTAAGCTGATTTAACTTTATGTGAAATTCTTTGATTATATGGGTAATAAATATAGATAACGTGAATATATTTTTTGTATTTGACGGAGGAGCTGAAACCCGAATGATAGCTGACGTTGCAAGTCTGATATTTGAAAGAAGAGAATTTTTTGTAAAGCTGATTATAGAGCATCTTGGCATATCTTCTATATCCATACTGATCGCCGGGATAACCGGCCTTCTCCTGGGCATCCTGATAAGCGAGAAGAAAAGCCTCTCCCCTTTCGTGCTTGGCATTACCAGCGTAATCTACACCGTGCCCGCCATCTCGATGCTGGGGTTTCTGATTCCTTTTTCGGGCATAGGGAACACGACCGCCATAATAGCGCTGACTATATATGCGCTTCTTCCGATGGTCAGGAACACCTATACCGGGATAAGGAGCATTGACAAGGACATACTCGAGGCGGCAAGGGGCATGGGCAGCACAGATTTTGAGATCCTCTACAAGATAAAGCTGCCTTTGGCGGTGCCTGTTATACTGACCGGACTCAGGAGCATGGTGGTAATGACCATCGCGCTTGCCGGGATAGCTTCGTTCATAGGAGCAGGCGGGCTCGGAGTCGCCATATACAGAGGTATCACCACCAACAATTCTGCCCTCACCATTGCAGGAAGCCTCCTGATCGCACTCATTGCAATAGCGTCAGACGGACTGTTTTCTCTTGCTGAAAAAACGCTCTCGAGAAGGTCTCATATTTAATGATAACCTTACTGTTGTGAGCTATCCCCGCTTAACCACAAAGCGGTATGAAAGGAGAAGATTATAAAAAAATTAAGTTCACTTGCGGTCCTTATGGCTGCTCTTATGACGCTTGCCGGGTGCATGCCATCTTCACAGAGCGATGAGGACAGCGTAATAAAGATAGCTACAAAACCAATGACGGAGCAGTTCATACTTGGAGAGATGCTGAGCATACTCATCGAGGACAAGACTGACCTGAGCGTAGAGCTGACAAAGGGAATCGGAGGCGGAACTGCCAATATCCATCCTGCGATCCTCAGCGGTGAGTTTGACCTGTATCCTGAATATACCGGCACAGGATGGCTCTATGTACTCAAGAAGACGGAAATACCTGATGACGTGACCCTCTACCAGGAGCTCTCCCAACAGTATATGGATGACTTTGAGCTCGAGTGGGTTGGATTATATGGCTTTAACAACACCTATGGCCTCATCGTGAGAAATGATATAGCCGAAAAATACAGCCTTTCTACCTATTCCGATCTTGCTGCAGTATCTAAAGACCTTATCTTCGGCGCCGAGTACGACTTTTTTGAACGAGATGACGGCTATAATGCGCTTGCCGAACAGTACGGCCTTGAATTCAAGAAAACCGTGGATCTTGACATCGGCCTCAAGTATGATGCAATAAATCAGAAGCAGATAGATGCCATGAACATATTCACGACAGACGGACAGCTAAGCATTTCCGATGTTAAGGTGCTAAAAGATGACCGAGGATTCTATGAGAACTACTACTGCGGCACAGTCGTGAGAAGCAGCATTCTTGAAGCTCATCCGGAGCTGAGGGAAGTACTCATGCTCATGGACAGCCTTATTGATGAAGATGAGATGGCAAGGATGAATTATCTTGTTGAGAGTGGAGAGTCAGACGAGAAAACCGTAGCGCAGGAATTTCTGGCTTCCAAGGGGCTGGTAAGCAATGATTAAACTTGAAAATGTAACAAAAAGATATGAGAATAATACGGTGCTGGAGAATTTCAGCCTGGAGATTGATGAGGGAGAATTTGTAACGATCATCGGAAGCTCGGGATGCGGAAAGACAACCCTTCTCAAGCTCGTTAATGGCCTGCTTGCTCCCGATGAAGGCAAGATATACGTGGATAACCAGGATATAAGCCTGCTTGATCAGAACAGGCTGCGAAGGCATATAGGATATGTTATCCAGAGCATAGGGCTTTTTCCTCATATGAGTATATTTGAGAACATAGCTTATGTCCCCAGGCTCCTGAAAACTCCAAAGGCGGAGATATCTGCGAGAGTCGAGGAGCTAATATCCATGGTAGATCTCGAAAAAGAAATCCTCCGCAAATACCCTGACGAACTGAGCGGAGGGCAGAAGCAGAGGATCGGGATTGCAAGAGCGCTCGCTGCCCGTCCCGGCATAATGCTGATGGACGAACCTTTTGGAGCGGTTGATGAAATAACGAGAAAGGTGCTCCAGGAGGAGATCATAAAGATCCAGAAGCAGCTGGGCATAACCATTCTCTTTGTAACTCATGATATCAGGGAGGCTCTAAGGCTTGGCCACAGGGTGCTGGTTATGGACAAGGGCCGCATTGAACAGTTTGACCGTCCTGATATCATAAGAGATTTTCCTGTAAATGATTTTGTTAGAAATCTGGTCAGTTCTTCAGTCTGAACTGGGCTATGAGGTCGTTGAGCATGTCAGTCTGAGTCGAAAGCTCCTCTGATGTGGCAGCGGCCTCTTCGCTTGATGAGGCCATGTTCTGGATAAGGCCTGCGATCTCTTCGATGTCCTTGTTTATCTCGCTGACTGCCTCAGTCTGTTTTGAGGATGCCTTTGCGACCTGATTTATGGTCTCAAGCACAGCGCCGCTTTTTTGTGATATCTCTTCAATGACTTCACTCATGGATCTGGCATAATGATCGCCCTTCTCCGCTGCGGAGGTCGAATTCTCTATCAGGCTGACCGTTATGTTTACCGCCTCTGCCGTTTTTACTGCAAGGTTTCTGACTTCGTCCGCAACTACTGAGAAGCCTTTTCCTGCGGCTCCTGCCCTTGCCGCCTCAATAGCTGCATTGAGCGCGAGTATGTTGGTCTGGAATGCTATTTCCTCTATAGTCTTTACTATCTTCTTTATTTCCTGTGAGGTGTCGTTTATCTCGTCCATTGCGGATGAAAGGTTGGCCATCTCCTGGGTTCCCCTGTCCATGAACTGCACGGTCTCATCAAAAAGCACTGCCGCCTGGCTCAGGCTGCTGTTGTTGTTTTCGGCGTCTGCAGATATTTCAGATGTAAGGCCGAGAAGATCATCCACTAGCTCCGTCTGTGAGCTCGTGCCTGAAGCTACCATCTGAGATGTCATCGAAACCTGGCCTGCCGCCATGTTCACGTTCTCAGATGCCATGCTTACATTGCTGAGGGTCTGGGATATGTTGCCTGCAAAACCGTTTATGGAGCTCTTTATTGCTGCAAAATCTCCCGTGAAGTCCCGGTCAAGCTCTACATCAAAATTGCCCTGCTCCATCTGTGACATGATGCTGTCGATATCTTTTACATAGCTTCCTATATTTTTCACTGCTCGGCTGAGCGAGTTTATCATGTATCCGAATTCATTATCTCTGTCTGAGCTTATGTCGATTGAGAGATTTCCTTTTTCAAGCTCAGATATGGCATTTGTCACGTCAAGCACCGGATCGATGGCTTCTTTTGATATCATGCCTTCATATTCCTGAGATATTATGCTCAGGCTCTCTACTATGCTGTCAACTGTCGGAACCATTTCCTCGACATATATGCTGTATGCGGCTTCCTGGTCAGTCTCTACAAGCGGTATTATGTCCCCTGCTCTGTGATGGATCGTCTCATGCAGTGGTATTATCTTCATCAGCTGAGCCTTTATCTCTTCATTTTCAATCTGATCTATATCCTGAGAATCAAGCCATTCTCCGAACAGGCACGCTGTAGGATCAAGCTTTCCGGTGAACTCTGATCCTGTGTTTATCGATATGTTGAGATTGTCTATCCATTCAAGGTGCCTTGTAGCGCTTTTGAGCGTGGTTACGCTGGATTCCATGAGAACCTTCTGCTCTTTGTTCAGTCTGTATATGTCATATATCCCGTATACGACGATCGATCCTCCCAGTATTATCGCTGCGAGTATAACTGCAAAATATCTTCCAAGCTGTTTTTTCAGTGAATTGTTCATAAAATTCCCAATAAGAAGCTGAGCTTCTTCCCTTTCTGTCAATCTGTTTTGATAAGTATTTTGTATCTGTTAAAAAGAAATCAAAAAAGGAGAGCTTTCGCCCTCCATAAGTCTATACTCTTATACTATCTCAAATTCCTACTCGTCTTTTGCTGTCCACTCTTTCCATACGTTTCCAACAAGACCTGGTCCCGGCTTTAGAGTTTTCTTTCCTGGCTGCCAGCCTGAAGGTGTAACTTCGGTTCCGCCTGCGTTTCTTACGAGCTGGAATGCCTTGATCTGTCTTAATGTCTCATCTACATTACGTCCCACCGGAGGCGTAAGTACTTCATATCCCTGTACGTTTCCATCTGGATCTATGATAAATCTTCCTCTCATCTCAACTCCGGCATCCTCGTCATATACGCCGTACATCTTTCCTACTGCTCCTCCTGAATCTGAAAGCATCGGGAATGTTACTCCCTTGTCTGTCATTTTTGAGATTTCATGATCATTCCACATCTTGTGAACATAGACGCTGTCAACGCTCACTGAAAGAACTTCTACCCCAAGCTCCCTGAATTTTTCTATCTTGTCTGCAACCGCAGATATTTCAGTCGCTCAGACAAATGTAAAGTCCCCTGGATAAAAACACAGTACCACCCATTTTCCTTTGAATTCTGATAGTGTGAATGTCTTGAATACTCCTTCATGATATGCCGGTAATTCGAAATCCGGTGCCGGTGCTCCTACTTTTATCATTCTCTGTTCCTCCCTGACTGGTTCATTTGTGGTTGTGGTTTCAGGTACTGCTTCGGGCTTTATAGCCTTTGGTTTTGGTCTCTGACAACCTGCCTTGAATTCTTCTGCCATTACCCCACCTCCTGGTAAAATTAAAATGCACATTTTTATTTATGGCATATACTTATAATACCCATAGAGATTTTTTATAAAACAGATTTCTCCTATTTTGTTTTTAAAATATTCAAGCTCTTAGGCAAGGATTCCCCCACTTCTAAAGTGGAGGGAGGAATTGCCGTTTTTTTTTGTCTGTCTTCTCTCTATAAACACTTGTATTTTATTCAGTAATGCAGTATAATATACACATATTAATGAAATAAAAAACACAAAGGAGGTGCTCGTTATGGAACTCATTATTACTGCAAAAGTAAAGCTTTATCCGGATTTTGTCCAAAAAGCTCAACTTATTGAGACTTTAAAAGCTGTAAAAGCTGGACTCAACCATGCGTCAAGAGTTGCATACGATAATGGTTTCATTACCTCCTTTAAGAAACTGCAGAAAATGACATACTCAGACCTCAGACAGCAATATGGTCTAAAGTCCCAAATGGCCTGCAATGTATGTTCTGTTGTAGCTGGAAGCTACGCTTCCATGAAGTCAAATGGCGAGAAGACTCTCGCAGTATACAAGACTCCAAAATTCCAGTATTCCTACGGAAGGGACTACTCGTTCACTAAAAACGGTATGCTCTCCATAGGTACTCTCGATAAGAGAATCAAGCTTCCTTTTGAAATAAAAGGTATGAAGCAGTATTTTGACGGTTCATGGAATTTCGGCACAGCTACCCTTATCTACAAGAAAGATAAGTTCTTCCTGCATATTGCAGTTAAGAAAGAAACCCCAATACTTGAAGACAATTCAGTCCGCAATATAGTAGGTATCGACTTTGGCATGAACTTTCTTGCGGTATCCTATGACTCTGCGGGTAAGACAAACTTCTTTGAAGGTAGGCATATCAAAGACAAGAGAGCCAAGTTTACCAAAACTAGAAAATCACTACAACAGACAAAAACCGCTTCATCAAGAAGGCGCCTTAAAAAGCTTGGAAACAGAGAAAACCGTTGGATGACTGATATTAATCATAAGGTCAGTAAGGCACTCGTTTCCGGCAGTATAGAAGGTACTCTCTTTGTAATAGAAGACCTCACCGGCATAAGAAGCCAGACTGAAAAGGTACAACGCAAAGACAGATACTACAGTGTTTCTTGGGCCTTCTACCAGCTGAGACAGATGCTCGAATACAAGGCACTGCGTTCAGGGTCCAAAGTAGTTGTGGTAGACCCGAAATACACCTCCCAAACATGTCCTAAATGCGGGCATACGGAGAAAGCTAACCGTAACAAAAATACACATACTTTCACTTGCAAGACATGCGCCTACACATCCAACGATGACCGTATAGGTGCAATGAATCTTCAGCGCAAAGGAATAGAGTACATCGCTGAAGTGATGCTTTCGGTATAGCCGAAGGTGTCCGGGTAGTTGTCAGCCTGCCCATGATGTAACCACACGCAGTTATCTGCGACAAGAGGTGGGAGCCGAAGGCACCTGCACCACTGGTGAGTTACAAGCCCCCATCTTCAAACCCCTTTGGGGTTAAGTGGGGGTGGTTGACATTAAAAATATTTTGATGTTTAATTTTTCCTTTATTTTTTTTATATGCTACTGTATAATTATATTGTTGAAGAATATACAATACATATGTTGGAAAAGAGGAAAAGTTTTGATGAACATTCTGGTCAGTGCCTGTCTTTTGGGGCTTAATTGCAAATATTCCGGAGGCAATAATATAAGCGAAAAGATAGTCGAACTAAGGAACAGATACAACCTTATTCCTGTTTGTCCTGAACAGCTTGGGGGGCTTGCCACTCCAAGAAATCCAGCGGAAATATGCGACGGCCTTATCATCGATTCTCAAGGAAATGATGTGACTGACTTCTTTAGGAAAGGTGCAATGGAAACGCTCTCTGTTGCAAGGCTGTTCAACTGTCCGATAGCCATACTCAAGTCCCAGAGCCCTTCGTGCGGGTTCGGCAGGGTATATGATGGAACCTTTGAGGGAAGACTGGTTCCTGGAATGGGAATGACTGCAAGGATTTTGCAGGAATCCGGAATTACCGTGATATGCGATGAAGATATTTAATATCTTCGCTGAAATGATAAAAGCAGAGCCTGTACCTTAACCCCCGGACGGACTCTGCTTTTCTATGTTTATAATACTACCCCTCTTGATACTGCATTATCATTAAATAATAACACTTTTCTACTGGTTTTTGAGGGTTTTGGCGTGAAATGTAGTAGATAAAGGCGTGAAATGTGGTATTATTATATATAAGAATATTATTGGAGGTGACCTGCATGAATATAGCTGTCTGTGACGATGAACTTTGCGAGATAGACAAGATCTGCAAGCTGCTTGACAGATACAGGAATGAACGTTCTGCGGTTCTTGCATACAGAACTTTTGGAAGCGGAATAGACATGGTCGCAGCTGCAAGAGGCGGCGGGTTTTCGCTCTATCTTCTGGATATACTTATGCCTTCAATGAGCGGTATGGATGCTGCAAAAGAGATTCGCAGCTTTGACTCTGATGCCAAGATTGTGTTTCTGACATCCTCGCCTGAATTTGCAGTTGAGAGCTACCTGGTAAAGGCTAAGGACTATATCCTCAAGCCGGTTGATGAAAATCGCCTGTTCGCGCTTCTTGATGAACTTTATGCTGAAATTCAGAGTATTCCTGAGGGAATCATGGTAAAGACCCGAAGCGGAATAATGAATATACTTTTTTCAAGGCTGTCATGCGTCGAGGTTATGAACAAGACTTTATATTTCCATCTTTCTGACGGGAGCATCCGCGAAGCTCATGCAAAGCTCTCCGAATTTGAGGAGATCCTGCTTTCAAGGCCTGAGTTCGTGAAGGTTCACCGCTCCTTCATAGTGAATCTCTATCAGATAAATGAGATGAGCTCTGGATGGGTTACTACTCATCAGGGGCTTTCTGTCCCTGTATCAAGAGCGCTGTATACAATGGTGAGAAGTGATTATATGAACCTTATGTTCATGGATGATAAATAGAAAAACCTGACTTTTATGAGTGAGCTGAGGTGCTCTTCTGAAAGTCAGGTTTTATTTGTTTTTTCATTTTACATTTTTTGAGTTTTTTAGAAAAGCAGCCTTTTTTCGCCTACTCTTCTCGTGAACTTGATCCTGTCAAAGTAGTCGAGCAGCGCTATGGTGAATTTACGGCTGAGGCCGTACCTGTCTCTGAAATCATTCATCGTCATGCCATTGTTTGCCTTTATCATTTCCCTAACTTCTTCCTGAAGAGTGTCCACTACCTTCTTTTCATATATCAGATCCTCGCTGACTCTCACTATGAGCTGTTCTTCGAGAAGGCCTTCTATTACTTCTTCTTTTTCTTTTGTGTCCACATAGTCCTTCACGAGGCTCGGGGTAAGATTTTCATCTGTGAGACGCTTCATGATCGAGTCTTTTATCTTCTGTTTTTCCGGTGTATATACTATCTCAAAGCTGCTTAGCTTTATTATGCTCTGGTTCACGGTTATTTCCTTGAGCTTCATGAGCTGCTCCAGGAATACGTCATACTCCTTTGGCTTTAGCTTAAGATTCAGCCTTGACTTGAATTCTTCTCTGCTCATTCCCTGCTTGAGAGGGTTCTGCCCATGATACTGGCTGAGTATCTTTTCTCCGTTTTCTGCAATTTTTCTGAAGTTTGCATCGTGGATTACATAGGCTCCGACAGTCATTACTTTGCCTTCCTTTTCAAGCTCCTGAACCTGCTCTTTTATGTGATCCGTTGAAAGTGTAAGCTTTTCGTTGATCTCTGGTATGCTCACAAAATCCTTTGCGGATCCCAGGAAGTTTTCGATCACATCCTTTGGCGATCCTTCTTCTTTTATCTGGAAAGTCTCCACGAGGCCGTTGTCTGCGCTTGAATGTTTTTTCGGGTTTGCATCAAGGATTACCCCACCACCGATTGTCTCCATAGGTGAGTACATTCTTATCACTATCTTGTCGAGCGCCTTGCATGCGAGCTTTTCTTCGAGTCGAATCTGTGCGTAGCCTTCTTCTCCTCTTTTTATAAAGCTTCCCTCAAGCGGCACTATCCTTCCCAGGATTTCTCTTGCTCCATGGTAGAGCCTTACTCTGTCCCAGTGCTCGATGTCTTTGCTGGCATCTTTTATAACTTTTATCTTGCAGTCTATCATCATGGTAGGACTCATTGAATTTGGAGCTGCGAGTATGTCTCCTCTCTCGAGCTTGTCCTTTTCAACGTTTGAAAGGTTTATGGCTACTCTCTGCCCTGCATAGGCTGCCTTTGCCGGAAGCGAATGCACCTGCACTCCCCTTACCTTTGCCTTCATCTCCTTTGGATATATGACGAGCTCATCGTCCGGCTTTATGGTGCCTTCTACGAGGGTTCCCGTAACTACGCTTCCGAAGCCCTTTACGCTGAATATCCTGTCTATATACATCCTTACCGGAGCGTCTTCGTTTCGGCCTTCTACCTCTTCGCTGACCTTTTTTATGAGCTCTACAAGATCGTCAAGGCCCTTTCTCGAAATAGAGTCCACGAATGCGCACGGGGCGTCTTCAAGGAAAGTGCCCTCTACGGACATCCTTATGTCGTCTTCTACGAGCGGCAGAAAGTCTTCTTCGACATTGTCTATCTTGGTTATTACGATTATTCCTTTTTTCAGGCCTATGAGATCGAGTATGTCAAGATGCTCCCTGGTCTGAGGCATTACGCCTTCGTCCGCAGCTACCACAAGCATTACAAGATCCATGCCGGCTACTCCTGCGAGCATGTTCTTGAGGAATTTCTCGTGGCCCGGAACGTCTATTATCCCTATTCTCTCTTCGGGAGATATGTCAAAATGGGAGAATCCAAGGTCGATGGATATTCCCCTCTTCTGTTCTTCTTCAAGCCTGTCCGTATTTATTCCTGTAAGGGCTCTAATGAGCGTGGTCTTTCCATGGTCTATGTGACCTGCTGTACCTACTATTATGTGTTTCATCTTATTCCCTTTCGAGTCTATTTTAGTATTTCTGACAGTTTTGCGCTCACTGCCGAAAGCTCTTCTTCAAATATCGATCTGACATCGAGGTAATATGTCTCGTTTGCTATCCTTCCCACTATATGCGGCTCGGTAAGCCTCATCTTCTGTTCGAGCTCATTTACCGACATTTCGGAAGGGTTTACTGCGACTGAATATGAATCCATGTACTGCGCAGGAAGCGAGCCTCCTCCAACCTGTGATTTTGAGACTTCGATCCTGATATCTGCCCTGAGACTATGATCAGCTGTCATATCAAGCAGCCGCTGAGCTTTTTCTTTCAGCTGCTCCGGCTCCTGTGAGAGCATTGACAGCACGGGCACGTTCTTTTCGAGGTTTTCCTTGTCAAGGTAAAGGCTCAGCGTCATCGCAAGCGCAGATATAGTCATCTTGTCGACCCTGAGGGCCCTGAGAAGATTGTTCTTCTTCATCATGGATATATATTTCGCCTTGCCGACGATCACTCCGCACTGTGGTCCTCCGAGCAGCTTGTCTCCGCTGAAGGTCACTATGTCTGATCCCTGAGCGAGCGAGTCCAGTATGGTAGGCTCGTATTCGAGGCCGTATCTGCGAAGGTCTATGAACACTCCGCTTCCAAGGTCATCTATTATCGGAAGATTGTGCTTGTCTGCAAGCGGCCTCAGGTCCTTGATGGATACAGATTCAGTAAAGCCCATCATCCTGAAGTTGCTCGTGTGCACCTTCATCAGCGCGGCTGTGTTTTCATTTATCTCTTCTTCGTAGTCTCTGAGGTGGGTCTTGTTGGTGCTCCCTACTTCTCGGAGGAAGGCTCCGCTGTGCTGCATTACCTTTGGTATCCTGAATGAGCCGCCTATCTCAACGAGCTCTCCTCTTGATACTATTACCTCTCTGCCTGCACACATAGTGGAAAGCACGAGCATCACTGCTGCGGCGTTATTGTTAACAACTATCACGTCTTCTGCACCTGTGAGCTTGAGTATGAGTTCCTTGAGGTGGTCATGTCTTGAGCCTCTTGCGCCTTTTTCGATGTCATATTCAAGGTTGCAGTATCCATATAGTATATTCTCGAATTTTTCTTTTATTGCGAGCGGCATGGGAGCACGTCCAAGATTTGTGTGAAGTACTACGCCTGTTCCGTTTATTACTTTTTTGAGCCCGAAGTCAAAGTCGCTGCTCAGCCTGTTTTTTATGTTTTCTATGAGCTCCTGAGTGTTTATGTTGTCATGCTCGTACTTGTCTTCCAGTATAAGGGCCCTGATGTTTGCGGTCTCTTCTCTTATTATCTCTGTAAGATACTCCTGATCTATACTCTGGCTCAGGGCTTCGATCTCACTGTTTCTGGATATCACGTCTACTGACGGCAATTCTCTTAGCAGATGTTTTTTCATTTTCAGTTATTTCCTTTTCTGTTTGAGTTGTTCCGTTTCTATTTTACGATTACGTATTTTTCCTTTTTCTCTACAGCTCTTCCAATTATATCATAGCAGAGAGCCTTGCAGTTCCTGAGCTCCTCTATGAGCTCTGATGCTCTTTGCTGCGGCACGCTTATGAGGAGGCCGCCTGAGGTCTGAGGATCATAGAGCACGTCCAGTATGTCCTGCTTTACTCCCTCAGTTACATGTACATCCGGTGAGATGTAGTCCAGGTTCTTGTACATTCCTGCCGGGATTATCCCCATGTTTGCATATTCTCTCGCGTTTCTGAGCATAGGCACGGATTCACCGTCTATCTCTATGCTGCAACCTGAGCCTTTTGCCATCTCAAGCACATGCCCGAGAAGCCCGAAGCCTGTTACATCTGTTACTCCGTTTACGTCTATCTTCTTGAGAGCGTCTGCCGGATATTTGTTGAGATACTCCATAACGAGTACTGCCTCTTCATAATCCTGCTCGTCTGCGATTTCTCCCTTTATGGCGGTATTCAGTATCCCGGTTCCAATCGGCTTTGTGAGTATGAGAACGTCACCGACTTCCACGTGGGAATTGGCTCTTACCTTGTCGGGATGAACCTCTCCTGTTACCGATAGTCCGTATTTAGGCTCCATGTCATCCACGGTATGCCCTCCTACGAGTATGGCTCCTGATTCTGTGACCTTGTCGGAGCCTCCCCTGAGAATCTCTCTGAGGATAGCCATGTCCTCGCACTGCGGGAAGCATACGATGTTCATGGCGACTGTGGGTTCTCCTCCCATAGCATATATGTCTGAGAGCGAATTTGCCGCTGCTATCTTTCCGAATGTGTATGGGTCATCCACCACCGGGGTGAAGAAATCCAGGGTGAGTATTATCGCCTTGTCATCTGATACCTTGTATACGGCGGCATCGTCTGAGGTCTCAAGGCCTACTATCAGCTTTTCATGGCTTACCTTTGGTATTACTGTGAGTACGCTGGCCAAATCCTTTGGCCCTATCTTGGCAGCTCAGCCGGCTGCTCTTGTCATCTGTGTCAGCTTTACGTTTTTCATAATTTTCCCTTCTATTCTTCCCAGAGGGTCGCTCTGGTGACTGCTTTTTTCCATTTTGAATATCTTGCTTCTCTTTCATCTATGTTCATGACTGGCATGAATTTGCGGTCCATCGACCACTTCTGAGCTATCTCATCCCTGCTTTTCCAGAATCCGGTGGCGAGGCCTGCAAGATATGCCGCTCCAAGCGCCGTGGTCTCTGTGACTACCGGACGGTCTACTTCTTTGCCCAGGATGTCTGCCTGGAACTGCATCAGGAAGTTGTTCTGCGATGCTCCTCCGTCTACCTTGAGCGATTTGAGGTTTATGCCCGTGTCCTGCATCATTGCATCGAGTACGTCTCTGGTCTGATATGCGATTGACTCAAGCGCAGCCCTTACTATGTGGCTCCTGCCGGTGCCTCTAGTTATGCCAGTGATGGTGCCTCTGGCATACATGTCCCAGTGCGGCGCTCCAAGCCCTGTGAATGCAGGCACGAGGTATACTCCTCCTGAATCGGACACGCTCTGCGCAAGCCGCTCTGTCTCTGAAGCGCTGTCTATGAGCCTAAGCTCGTCTCTGAGCCACTGCACCACTGCCCCTGCTATGAATACCGAGCCTTCGAGGGCATAGGTCACCCTGTCATCAATCCCTATGGCAATCGTGGTAAGCAGCCCGTTGCTGCTCTTTACGAACTTTTCGCCCGTGTTCATGAGTATGAAGCAGCCTGTGCCGTAGGTGTTCTTGGCCTGTCCCTGCTCAAAGCATGCCTGTCCGAATAGCGCTGCCTGCTGGTCTCCTGCTATCCCTGCGACTGGCACTTTACGTCCCTGCTGCCCGAGGCCTGCATAGCCGTAGACCTGCGAGGAATTTTTTACCTGTGGCAGCATGGAAGCTGGAATATCCAGCATCTCCAGTATCTTTTCGTCCCATCTGAGGGTCTTTATGTTGAACAGCATCGTTCTTGATGCGTTTGTATAATCCGTCACGAATACCTCTCTGTCTGTGAGATTCCAGAGCAGCCAGGTGTCTACAGTGCCAAAGAGAAGCTCTCCTCTCTCTGCTTTTTCTCTTGCGCCTTCGACATTGTCGAGGATCCATTTTATCTTGGTCGCAGAAAAATAGGCATCTATCACGAGCCCTGTATTCTGCCTTACGTAGTCCTCAAATCCATCTGTCTGCTTGAGGCTGTCGCATATGGACGCGGTACGCCTGCACTGCCACACTATGGCATTGTGCACTGGCCTTCCCGTGTTTTTATCCCATATTATGGTCGTCTCTCTCTGGTTTGTTATCCCTATAGCCGCTACGTCCTCAGGGCTTATATTCTTTTTTGCCATTGCCTCCTGAAGGACTCCGTACTGCGTCGCCCAGATTTCCATAGGGTCATGCTCCACCCAGCCCTCTTTTGGATAGATCTGGGTGAACTCCTTCTGGCTGGTTGATATTATGTTCTGATCATGATCGAATATTATCGCGCGGGAGCTTGTTGTCCCCTGATCAAGTGCCACTATATATTTCATATACACTCTCCTGTATAATCATTTCGTTATGTACTATTTTAACATATATGATGATTTTTTAAAATGAAATATAAAAAAAGAAAAGACACCTGGGTTATGATTCCTGTGCCTTTTCAAATCATTCTGAACTTATTTTTTATTACATACTATTTAAGAGTCTGTGCAACATATCTCTGAATTATCGCTGATACCTCGGCTCTTGTTGTAGTGTCCTCAAGATTGAGGGAGCCTTCGCTCTTTCCGACAAGTATCCCTCTGCTCACGCAGTAATCAACCGCTGATTCGCTTGATGCCGCCTCTCCTGAATATATGGCGTAGCTGTATATCATCTCTGCAAGCATCTGTCTTGTGACCTTAGTGCCTGGATTGAAGTTTTTTTCATCCGCAGATACTATTGAGTTCTGCTTTGCCCACTGCGCTGCATGTGAATAGTATGCCGCTGGATTTACGTCTGCATAGTTTTCTCCGTCAGACTGTCTTTCATCATCAAATCTGTGGAGCAGTGTAACGAGCATAGCCCTGTTCATTTCTGAATCCGGCGAGAACTGGTTTTCTGCCGTTCCTCTGAGTATGCCTCTTGCGGATGCAAACTCTATGGCAGATGCTCCCCAGTGACCGTCTGTGTCTGTAAAAGATTTTTCATTCTGCATCGATGCAACTGTTGCTGAACCGAAAAGCACAGCCTTTATCTGTTTTCCATCTGCTGCTGATTTCATCAGCATCTTCTTTGATGAATCCGGCATTATCTGGACTGCCACTGTTGAATCTGTGGTTTCATTGTCAAGCGGAAGTACTGCAGTGAATCCTGCTGTGAGGTCTGTCAGTACATTAAGTCCTAATCTTATTTCAAAATCCGTTCCTTCTTTTTTGTTCTTTTTAACCGTAAGCGTCACCGTATTTGCTTTTTGACCGGCGAGCTCCCTTAGGACATCATTTGCAAGCACGATATCCCCAAGCTGTGTTTTTATCCTGAGTACAGCTTTTTCTGATGCTGCTATCTTTTCTGCTGAGGCTTTTTCAAGAATCACTGACATGGACTCTACAGCTTCGCTGCTCTTTGTCTCTGGTTCTATTACAAGATGAGTGAGATTCTTTTCCTGGCTCTGCTTCAGCATGCTTTCTACCTGAGCCTTGTCTATCTCAGCTATGGCTTCGCCTTTGGTAACTTTGGCCTGTGGTCTTATTACTGTACTTTTCAAATCATCAATGTCCGAAGATACGGAAGACCCTCCGCCGCCTCCCCACGATGAGTTGTCCTGACCAAGATCTTCCCCAAGGTTTTTTGTATATCTCCACTGAACGTTTTCTCCACCATTTAACTTAAACGAGCTTGATCCGTAGCTTGGATATACTCCGTCAACGCAATACATCCATCCACTGTTTTGTCCGTGATCAAATTCTCCGTCTCCATCTATCGATTTTACATATACGCTGCCATATGAAGAATTATTTTCATATGTCATAGAAATTCCCCTTTTTTCTATCTCCCTCTTTGTTACGTCCCATACCGAATCGCCATTTTCAATTTCAACTGTTACGGGATTTATAACATAGCCTTTGTTTATGGTTTTTTTATCTACTGAAATAGTTACAGTTTTCCTTGTTGTATCTTCATTGTTTCCACCCGGTTCTGTAGACTGTTTATCCAGAGTAAATGCGACAAAATCAGTAAAGTGCTTTGTTTTGATTACAAGATCTGTTCCCCTGTCAAATGCATACTCTGTCTTAGAAACTCCCGCTGAATCATCTGCAACTTTTTCTATCATATGCATCCCTGAATTGTCAATATACGCAGCATTTTTCCCTGCCATATCAGCAAATACAATTTCAACATAATTACTGAATTGAATTTTTTCCGATGCTCCAAAGCTGAAAACCTCTTCAATTTTAACTGACTTGATTTTTTCATCTGTTTTCTCAAGCAATTCTTTTAAATCATTCTGTATTACTGACTTTTCAGAGTCTGTCCTGGTTCCAAATATTTCCAAGTTCCCAGGTTCTTTTTCTACCGTTGTTCCTTCTGGAATCTCGAGTTTATGCTTTCCTTTTGATGCCTTTATTTCCGATATTTCGCCTTCTTTGTCTAATTTAATTGAAATCACACTCTGAGTATATGCAGGTATTGCAATTTCAACGCTACTATTTCCATCTACTACTACTTCATAATTTTTGTCCTCATCCGCAGGTATAGTAACCTTTCCATCTTCCATCCCTGGTCTTTCAATTGTTTTTTCTTCCAGAGCTTCTAAAGACTCCTTTAGCTTTTTAGAAACTCTTTCAATTTCACCCTGCTTTGATACTTGGCTTGATGAAATTATTATTGCCTCATCATATATTGACTTCATTGCACTCCAGGATGATAAAGTATATTTTTTCATATCCTTTGAATCTGCAATTTTAATCTGTTCATTCAGCTCAGTCTTATCAATAGTAAACTGAACATCAGACATATCATATAGGCCGCTTTTACCGTTAACGAATCGATCATATGCCACAAGTGCATATGTACATTGGTCTGTGGCCATGCTGTTTGCTTTAGTGTCCTTAAGAGAGTGCTTGAAGCCTCCTCCCTCAACATAATATTTCAGGATGCCATCTAAGAGAGTCTTTCCATCCTTGACAAATCCGTTGTTTTCATGCAGCGGATCTTTTCCAATTTCGCAAAGAGCTACAAGCACCTGAGCTGCACTTTCTGGATTTGAAGTTCCCCAGCTTTTGTAATCCCCATCTGCTTCCTGCAGATTTCCAAGAACAGCCAAAGCTCTGTCAACAGAAGCTACTACTTCTTTGTCTCCAGCCCTGTAATATGGAGCCAATGCCTGTATTGCCATAGCGCTTATATCAGGATCCGCTTTGCTTCCATACAATGTCCAGCCTCCACCTGCTACCTCTTTTTCAAGGATGTAATCAATCATCATTTCCTTACTGTTTTGAATGGATACACCTTGAACTGTCGGTATCTGATAACCATAGCTGTTAAGCGCAATCAGTGTAAATACCGGTCCATTTATTCCCTGTTTTTTTACATAGTCATAGTCTGACATTTTCTGAAGAAAATTCACATCGCCTACATTTTCGATATCCTTGGCTAAAGACGTAAATGACAGAATTACTCTTGCATAGTCTGTTGCATTCTTCAGTTCTGCTGTTTGAGATTCTACATTTTGCAAATATGAATCAACATATTCTCTGCTTAATGGATATTCACCTCTTGCCATGGTAAGCATCGACCATTCATCAAAAAGAGAAGGTTGCTGTTTGTTAGTAAAAATATATTCTATAGATTCGTCAAGTGCAGCTTTGTATCTTTCTTCAATCCCCTGCGCAGGCTCATTTACTCTTATAATGCAGTATGGCCTTGTGAGGATCCTTCTTCCTGTTTTTTCATCCTTTTTTTCTGCTGATATTGAATATATTCCGCTTTTTGCAAAACTCAATGAGGCATTTCCATTCTGATCCGTCTTTACCAGGCTTCCTTCTACTTCATGCGGAATGTCGTTAATCAGTATACTTGCGCCTTCGATTTTTCCCGAATCAGTTTCATTTGTATACATATTGAAGAAGTTTCCGCTGAGGTTCAATGTTATCTGCTCATTTATATCGATATCTGCTGATTCACTGTCAAACCACGAAAACCAGTTTTTCATATAATCTTCTGTAAAGAATACCGTAACAGAATCATTCTTATTTATATGGTAGTCTCCTACTCCTTCGCTTACAAACTGGTTATTTACATAATACATCCAGCCATCATAATAGCTTGTACTGTATGTCTTAAGTCCATCTATCATGGATATATAGCTTCCTCCACCATGACTTATCCCATTTTTTGAATCTGTACAGTCTATTCCCGTATTTTCAAGTGCATAAATTATCGCATGAATTGGTTTTGGCTCTGTAAATTTTGTACTTATCCCATATTTGCTTAAATCCAGACTTGTTATGGAAGTCATGGCAGATGGAGCAATTGTTCTGTTATTTGCTTCTACTCTTACTTTTACCGCAAATGATGCTACATCAATATTGAAGCTCTTAATCATTTCAGGACGATTTTTCATCATTCCGGTAAGAATCACAGTACCTGATTTTATAGCTCTTACTTCTCCTGTATTTGAATCTATGCTCAGTACATCTTCAGGAGTTGCAGACCAGGTTATTCCCGAGGCAGAAAAATCAACTGCTTCGCCTCTATAGACTGCTGATAGCTGCGCTTTTTCTCCAAGTTCAAGATTCGTTTTATCAATTTCCAGTTTCAATTCTTCATCGTAGACAGTTTCATCTTTTGTATAAGTTACATCTACTAAAGTATCTTCCTGCATTTTGAAGCTGTAGCTGTATTCAAGCTCTTTATACTGTATTTCTGATTTTCTGTCAATTCCGTTTATCATAAATGTGTCGATTTTTTGCCCGACAGGAGGCAGTATGGTTACTTTTACCTGAGTATTTATGCCTATGTCTCCATATTCTGAGCTACTTAGTCCAGACCCATTCAATGTCAGTTTTTTAGTCCCTGCAAAAGGATACACGAATTGTAATGTATTTTCTTTTTCGAGCTTTATTATAACAGGCTCTGGCGTGCTATATCCAGGTATCTCTTCTGCTTCAATCTTATATTCACTTCCAATTTTGAAATAATTATCTGAAAGTTCTTTTACGAAATTATAATCCTTATAGTTATTTGAAGGTGTTTTATAATCCTGCAACATCCTTCCACTACCATCTATGAGTTTTCCATCCTGTACTGTTTTGATTTCCTTCCCTGTTATAACAACTGGATCTTTTAATTCTTTGCCTTCCTCTGAAACATAAGTTAAAGTCACTGAAGCAGGATTCACTATTCCCTGTGTGTTTTCCTCTGTAACATAATCATTACTTGTATATATTTTTGTGAATTTCTGAACACCGTCCGCCTGTTTTGTGTTGCTTCTCCAAAAAGTTCGATTGCTTTTTACAGGCAGATCATTCACCGAATCAGGGATTTCAATTTCATCAATTGCATTGAATGTAAATGCACAAGATCCAATTTTTTTGAGATTTTCAGGAAGTATTATGCTTCCTATATTATTATTCTTAAATGCATTTGAGCCTATTGATTCCAGACTTGAGGGCAGTTCAATATCGCTAATCAGATTTTCCTCAAAGGCATCATCTCCTATGCTTACGAGGTTTTTCGAGAGAGTTATTGATGAAATCTTATTTCCCCAGAAGGTACGCTTCCTGATTTCAGTTACAGAATCCGGGATTATAAGATCCTCTATGAGGTTTCCCTGAAAAGCCCATTCATCAATATATTCCAGTCCTTCTGGAAATTGAACGCTCTTTATTTTTGTTTTTATTTTACCCCCGTAGCTCGAAAAGTAAAATGCCTTTACTCCTATCCCCTTTACCTTTACTCCATCTATGGTTTCTGGTATCACAATACTTTCAGGCGGTTCTCCCCCCTTGTATCCTGTGATTACTCCATTTTCCGAATCAAATTCATAAGGAATTTCTTCAGACACGTCCTGTATATTCATCTCTACTGCAGGTACACTTCCTGTCGTTGTTTCTGCTGAAAATTCAAAACCGCTTATAACAGAGTCCCTTAAAGAGTCCTCCTCATAAACCACTGACTCCTGATCAGGCATATTTTGAATATCATCTGTTTCAGCAAAACCCATATTTGTGAATAACATTATTGCCGTAATGCATACTGCGGTAAGTCTTTTAAATGTTTTTTTCATGATTTCCTCCTTCATTTTGGTTATATGTCAAGCCTTTTGTCATAAAAGGCCAAAGCATTGGTAAGAGATATTGCTATGTACGCTGCTATGTTTTTCTGCAAAAAAATACCTTGATCTCAAAAATAATGAAATCAAAGCATTTTTAACAGATATCTTAAATCGTGGACATCACAAAAAGATGCCTCAACATAACAAAATAATCTGCGTACTTCAATTCCCTGTGAAGTTTTTTTGACGCGAACAACTTGGCAGGTATTCCGACTTAAAGCTCAAATGCTGTTTTGCTCCTTCCCAGTTTCCCAGTGGATGGCTTTCGCCTTGCAAACAACTCGCTTATCACGGCAGCAGGTCTGTCTGAGATTTTCACTCAGTTCCCTATTATCACTTATGATGACCAATTGTTAATATATATTTAATTCTGTAATTCAAAATTTATTTAATTTGCTTCTATTTAAGAGTATGTGCAACGTATCTCTGAATTATCGCTGATACCTCGGCTCTTGTTGTAGTGTCCCCAAGATTGAGGGAGCCTTCGCTCTTTCCGACAAGTATCCCTCTGCTCACGCAGTAATCAACCGCTGATTCGCTTGATGCCGCCTCTCCTGAATATACGGCGTAGCTGTATATCATCTCTGCAAGCATCTGTCTTGTGACCTTAGTGCCTGGATTGAAGTTCTTTTCATCCGCAGATACTATTGAGTTCTGCTTTGCCCACTGCGCTGCATGTGAATAGTATGCCGCTGGATTTACGTCTGCATAGTTTTCTCCGTCAGACTGTCTTTCATCATCAAATCTGTGGAGCAGTGTAACGAGCATAGCCCTGTTCATTTCTGAATCCGGCGAGAACTGGTTTTCTGCCGTTCCTCTGAGTATGCCTCTTGCGGATGCAAACTCTATGGCAGATGCTCCCCAGTGACCGTCTGTGTCTGTAAAAGATTTTTCATTCTGCATCGATGCAACTGTTGCTGAACCGAAAAGCACAGCCTTTATCTGTTTTCCATCTGCTGCTGATTTCATCAGCATCTTCTTTGATGAATCCGGCATTATCTGGACTGCCACTGTTGAATCTGTGGTTTCATTGTCAAGCGGAAGTACTGCAGTGAATCCTGCTGTGAGGTCTGTCAGTACATTAAGTCCTAATCTTATTTCAAAATCCGTTCCTTCTTTTTTGTTCTTTTTAACCGTAAGCGTCACCGTATTTGCTTTTTGACCGGCGAGCTCCCTTAGGACATCATTTGCAAGCACGATATCCCCAAGCTGTGTTTTTATCCTGAGTACAGCTTTTTCTGATGCTGCTATCTTTTCTGCTGAGGCTTTTTCAAGAATCACTGACATGGACTCTACAGCTTCGCTGCTCTTTGTCTCTGGTTCTATTACAAGATGAGTGAGATTCTTTTCCTGGCTCTGCTTCAGCATGCTTTCTACCTGAGCCTTGTCTATCTCAGCTATGGCTTCGCCTTTGGTAACTTTGGCCTGTGGATTGACTGTCAGACTTGAGTCATCTCCGACCGTTCCTGTCACATCGACTCCGGATCCTCCCCATGATGAGTTGTCCTGGCCGATATCCTCGCCAAGGTTTTTGGTGTATCTCCACTGCACGGTTTCTCCACCTGTAAGAATATGCTGTCCTGCCGGTCTTGTTACAGCTACTCCGTTTACCAGATACATCCACCCGCTTTTTGCTCCATGATCAAATTCCCCATCTTCAGCTATGGATTTTATATATATGCTGTCACTGCTTCCTGATGTTTCATAAGAGATTCCCTCTTTATCGAGTATTCTCCTTGTAGCATTCCATACTGTATCGCCGCTGTTTATCTTTACATCCGTAGCATTCAGTACATACCCTTTGCCTATTGATTTTTTATCAATTGAAATAGTTACCGTTTTGTCACCACTAATTATATCTTCTCCGCTGCCCTGAGATGGTTCTCCACCAGGGTCTGATGGTACGCTGTAAGGACTTAGCTCGGTGTCAGACATGTCATAAAGACTGTTTTTGTCATTTTTAAACCTGTCATATGCTGAAAGCGCATACGCAGCCTGAATTGTTGCACCACTGTTTATTTCCTGATCTGCAAGTGCATACTTGAACCCGCCGCTTTCTGTCTGATACTTTAGGATTCCATCTATCAGTGACGATCCATCCTTTATAAATCCAGATTTAGTATCTAAGGGATCCATGCCGATTTCACAGAGTGCAACAAGGACCTGTGCAGTAGTCATTGAGTTTAGGGTTCCCCAGCTTTCATAATCACCATCCTGTTTCTGAAGCTCAGAAAGTTTTGGAAGCGCATCGTTTACAGCTGATACTACCTCTGTATCACCAGCTCTGTAATATGGTGCCAGAGCCTGGATTACCATTGCAGTGGTATCGACATCAATTTCTGTCGACCATGACCATCCTCCGGAATCGAGCTCCTGGCTGAGGATGTAGTCTACCATCTTCTGCTCCGTATTTTGATTTGCAATACCATTTTGCACAGGAATAGCATAATCATGGCTGTTCATAGCCATGAGCGCATTTATATGCCCATATATTCCAGACTTTGACACTTCATCATAATCCGCAAGCTCCTGAAGCAGGTTATTGCCTGCAAAATCCTCTGCGTCTTTGCCTGTTGATGTGAGTGCAATTATTATTCTTACATAATCGCCTATGCTAACTGATGATTCATTTGAGCTGATTTTGCTGTACACGTCATTATAATAGGCGTTCATGCTTTCTGATTCCGGCTTGTTGTTCGCTCTTGAAAGTGTCATTAACTGCCACTCATCGCCATATCTGAACTCAGTTTTTGAACTTTCAATATAACCTATGGCTCTTTCAAGAGACGGCCTGTAGCCTGTCATTATCTTTACCGGCTGGGTCCATTCACTCACGCCCCCGCCTTCAAGTGCTTCCGGCTTTGGAAGTATGCTTAGTTCCCCATCCTTGGGTTTTCCCGAAAAAACAAGCTCTGCTGCCTGGCTGCTCTTTAATGTTATATCCTTGATTGTGAGGTTTGTAGTGCCTACTTGTATGTCCCAGTTTTCAGCTTCTGTTGCCTGCTCTGTGAATCTGTCGCCGGTAAGCGTCACATTAACCTTGAATTCCTGCTTTACTGCATCTGTTTCTGTGCTGCTGCCAAAGTTTGCGCTGCCGCTGTAATAGAACCTCAGAAAGTCTCCCGGCTTCATTATATAAGCACTTGCGCCCACCCAGGGAGAATCTCCGTTTACCTGATACATCCAGCCATCCCAGCCTCCGAAATATCCAGCATCCTGACTATCTATCGAAGTCACATAGTCTCCATATGAACTCGACTGTATGTTATAGGGTACCGACCTTTTATCAAGCTCCTGCTTAAGAAAATCAAGCGCAGAAGTATTCTCCTGGAAATCTGTTTCATATGATTCTACTATATTCTTCTTGATAGATTCTATCCCATCTACCTGGATGGTCATCACTGAAGGGGTAGTCGTTAATGTGTCTATGTCCGGAAGTGATATTTCCTGCTGGCTCTGTGCCAGATTGCCTTCCTGATAAGAATCTCCTGATTCGGCATATCCTGTGCCTGTGCCTGTAATCATCATAGCCATGACAAGAAGCGTGGATATGATATTTTTCAATCTCTTTTTCATTTTTCCTCCTGTTTAAAATCAACTTTCAATCAATCCATATTTTTGTTTAATCCTGTCCAGTTTTTCAAGCATAGGCTCTGCCATTATATAAAGAAATATAACTGTAGATGCTGCATGCACCAGATCAAAAGGGATTCCTGTAAAATATGAAGCAAGTATCATCTCCATGTTTACCTTTTCCTGAAATATTATTACTGCTGCCGGGTTCATAAGCCCGCCGTATATAATGAACGTAGAGATACCCCCGAATATGCAGAGTGATTTTTTATCTCGAAGTAGCAGCCCTTTTCTGAAAAAAAGGCCTGCAAGAAATCCTATAATTCCAAAGGCGAACATCTGCCAGGGAGTATATGGACCCTGTCCAAAAAAGAAGTTAGAGACAAATCCTGTCACAGCTCCTACCAGAAACCCCGCCTCTCCTCCAAAGCAGACTCCGGCAATTATCACTATCGCAACAACGGGCTTGAACTGAGGTATCATGAAGAATGCGGTCCTGCCAGCCACTGCTATTGCGCAGATTACCGATATTATGACCAGTTCTCTTGCCTGTGGTTTTCTGCTCTCAAAAACCATCATGAATGGAATAAGGGTTTCAAGTATCACCATCGAGCTTATAAAATAGTATTTTCTATCATCGAGATAATATATACCAAACCAGATTGTAAGGGGAATTGCTACAAGTATCATTATTGATGCTGCAAAAGTCCTCTTGGGTAGCTTTCTATTTTCAACTTCAATCTGGATTTTATTTTCGGATTTCATCATTTTCCTATCAGCTGGCGGAGGTATTCGCTTTTTCCTGTATTCAAATTCCTCTATATTTTTTTCTTTCTCCGGAAGTTTTCCTCCAAATGCTGTGATCACGTCTTCTTCTGTTACAGCATCCGGGATTATATGCCTTGACATCCGGTTGCTGGCAGTAGTATAGAAACTGTTCCCTGAAAAGAATTTTAGCGGTATATCTTCAGAAACTACGCAGCCATCAAAAAACATACCGCATCTGTCTGCATGCCGGGCGCAGAATTCGATGTCATGTGAAACCATAATTATTGTAGTTTCATCTTTCTGGAGTTTCTTGAGAATCAATGCGAGTTTGCTCTTGAAATGAGCATCAAGTCCCTTTGTAGGTTCGTCAAGCAGCAGTATCTGAGGATCCATTAGAAGTATTTTTGCAAGGGCCGCTCTCTGCTGTTCTCCACCCGAAAGATCATATGGATGCGAATCAAGAAGGTTTTCCAGTTCGCAAATCCTGCATACCTCATCAATCCTCTCATTTATCATTTCAGCTTCATATTTTTTATTCGCAAGAGCTTCTTTCAGCTCCTCATATACTGTTTTTTTCACGAACAGAGTCTGAGGGTTCTGAGGAAGGACACCGAGCAGACCATCGAACCTTTCTGAATGCGAGATTTTCTCAATTTCCCTGCCATCGATGATTACTTTCCCTCTGTATGGTCTTCTTATCCCCGAAAGAAGTGAAAGCGTGGTTGATTTTCCTGTGCCGTTGCCTCCAAGCATGGCATAAAATTCTCCCCTCTTGATTTTGAGAGAAAGTCCTTTAACCGTATCCGGAAGCTGTTTTTCATATCTGAACCAGAGCTCTCTTAACTCAACTGCTATATCTTCTTTTTTAAAGCTTTTTTCCTTTTCTCCACTCAAGGCTTCAGACTGCGTATCTGTGCAAGTTTTTACAAGTTTTCTTCCTTGTGATATCTCACTGAGCCACTGCCTTCCTTCACGAACCGTGACCGGACATTTATTCCCTTCCTGAACTGCTGAATATATTCTCATCGGAGACGGCATCGCACTGAACATGCTGTGCTTCATTTTGCTCAGTATCATTCCCGTTTCCGATGGATCTGCATCAGATATTATCTTTCCATCATCCATAACAATTACCCGGTCAGAAAGTGGAAGCACTTCCTCGAGCCTGTGCTCTGTCATTACTACCGTTATGCCTAATTCTCTGTTAATCCTTGCTATAGTTTCAATAAAATCTGATGCAGCAATAGGATCAAGCTGGCTTGTAGGTTCGTCGAGTACAATTACTTTTGGCTGCATTGCCATAATTGACGCAAGGCTGAGCAGCTGTTTCTGCCCTCCCGAAAGCTCACTGACATTTTTGTGAAACCATTCCTGAATTCCGAAAAAACTTGCCATCTCTGCCACTCTTCTTCTTATAAGAGAAGTCTCCATTCCGAGGCTTTCGAGTCCGAATGCCAGTTCATGCCATACCTTATCAGTAACTGTCTGGTTTTCGGGAGACTGAAGCACATATCCTATAAGCGAGCTCTGCTCACGCTGTCCCATCTCTGAAAGCAGCCTCCCCTCAAAGTATATGTCACCGGTTCTTATACCGTGCGGAGAAAGCACTGTCTTGAGATGCCTCAGCAGAGTGGACTTGCCACAGCCTGACCTTCCGCATATCGTTATGAATTCCCCGCTTTTTATGTCAAGATCAATTCGAGAAAGAGCTTCATACGTTCTATCGGGATATGTGAAGCTTAGATTTTTAATTGAGTATGTTTCCATCTCCATCCCTCCCATATGTCTATAATAATCGGTACAGCACAGAGCAAAAAGTATGATCCAAATCCTGCCAGACTTGAAATATCTGCTTTTGTTCCCTTCATTGAAGGAAAATAGCTGAAACTGAGAATTTGATTTGCTGTAAATATGATTGTTGTTCCTGAAAAAAAAAGTATGTTCATAAGTACGACTAAATCTCTTGTGTCAAACTTGAATATAGAAAAGGCAGTTCTTCCTTTGAGCCCATACCCTCTTGATTTCATCGAATCCGAAGTTTCTATCGAATTTTCAAGTGACCATGTGACCATAACTGATATAATCATTATGGCATTTCTAATCCTCTCTGTTATCCTTCCATATGACACATCTTTGCCTGTGCATCTTTGAGAAAGCGCTATTTCTTTTATCTGTGCCCTGAATCTTGGTACGAATCTAAGCACCATGGAAAATATCAAGGACAGAGAAGGTATTATTCTGCCGAATATATATACGAATTTATCTGATGTCATAACTGCGTTATAGCACGAAAACCATGTTATGACAGATATCAGCATCGCAGCTGACGCCATCCCATAGGTTATCGATTCCAGCGTGATAGGATTTCCGTTACTCAGGTACGTAAGTATCGTTGCACCTTCGTGATTGAAAGCCGGGTTTATAAGTGATGTCACAATCATAACAGGTAGCATGAATCTCAGATTTAACCTTACATTTTTTTCCCCGTTCAAAATAACGGAATATGAGATTCCTGTTAACATTGAGATTGCAAGGCATACAGGATGCATGAGAAACATGGAGAATCCTATTACAAAAACGAAGTAAGTTATAATTACTGCGGGATGGAATCTTGAAAATTCATCTGCCATATTTATTCCGATACCTCACTTCCAACATCTCTTCCCAGGTCACAGGTGTATACCCACTCGATAACATCCCCATCACTTAGCTGATATCTGCTGCAGCCATAATTAGGAAACCAGCCATTAACCTTGTACATCCACCCGGAAAGCTCTCCACAGTCAAACTCATAAAGATTATGAATGCCTTCTATATATGCTGAATTATATACAGGCGTATCTTCAAATTCCATGTGAATCTTGTTTTCTCGTGTAGCTCTCTGAAGAACGTCAAATACTGATTCTCCTTCATTAAAGCTAATTTTCTGTGCAGGCATTATAACACCGTCTTCTGGCACAAGTTCAACTTTGTCAGGATCTAATACCTCCATATTGTTCAGTATCGTACTGCATTCTATAGATATGACACAATGAAGAACCCTTTCTTCTATTATTGCTTCCTGTGGCTCTACTGGCGGAGGTCCCTGAGCTGACGATTCGCTGTTCACATCCTTCTTTTCAGTTTTAGCTTCTGGAGCTGTTTCAGGAACAATGTCATCTTTTTCACGGCTTTCTGTTACAGGAGCTTCATCTATATCTTTTCCATCTGAAGTCGCTTCTTTGAGAGAATGATTTTGTTCTTCAGTGCTTATGCTGTCTTCCGTTTTGATTGCACTTTCTTCTGATATGTCATTATTTGAACATCCAGATGTAAATATCAAAGATATTGAAACTATAAGAACCATTAATATTATTTTTAAATATTTTTTTTTCATTTTGTTCCCTTCTCATTCATTCTGTAAAGCGATGTTTTTGAATCCAATACTCGTTGAAGCCCAACAAGCGAATAAAAAGCCTGTTCTGTTGCCATAAGGGTATTCCCTTTGCCATTCCTTACATGGAGGAATCCATTTTTTGTATAATATGAAAGCACATTATCAGCAACAGTTTTTCCATTTTTAATAAAACGCCTGTCCTTATCTGATATCCCAAGTTCACAAAGTGCTGTCAGAACCTGGGTACTGCTTTCAAGGTTCACGCTGCCCCAGCTTTCAAAACCTCCATCGGACTTCTGAATTTTTGACAGGCAGCTTAGAGCCTTCTGAGTTGCCATTTTGACGTCTTTTCTTTCCTGATATTTTGCCAGCGCCTGCAGTGCCATTGCTGTAATATCTGGATCTGCTGTATTGCCTGAAAGAGCAAATCCCCCATCTGAAAGCTGTTTTTTCAGTATATAGTCAAGATAAAGTTCTCGTGTCGCATTCGTCTTTGCCGATTTGTTAAATGGCATTTCATATGCGCCACTATCAAGAGCAAGAAGCGCAAATACAGGTCCATTTATTCCCTGCAGAGTTACTTTTTCAAAATCTGCAAGTTTTTCAAGAAGATTGTATCCCGATACATCAGAAGGATCTTTTCCTATGGCTGTAAGAGCCAATATAACTCTTGAATATTCTGTGTATTTTTTATCGTGCAGAACACCTTTTTTAGATTTTACTGCGCTTTCTACATTCTTATAATAGTTTTCATAATACTTTTCAGGAACTTTAATTTCACCTCTGGAAAGACCCAAAATTACCCACTCTCCTCCAAGAGAAGACACCTCCGGTTTTGAAACAGTTTTCAATATAACTGCAGATGTTGTGCTTATTTTTGAATTCAGGTCACTTCTGGTATAAGCCAGAGAATTCGAATATGATGACATCATAATTATAATTGACATTATAAGCAAAAATGCAGTTTTCAATTTTTTCATATTTTCCTCCTTTTTTTATGGCATAAAAAAACTCTGAATCCACATAGTGAAGTCAGAGTCCCTAATACCAGATAAGTAAAAATAAAACCAATTATCATTGGTTACCCGATTATAAGTTTTCTGCGCACCTCAGTTCCCTGTGAAGTATTCTTACGCAATTCAAATGGCAGGTATTCCGACTCTAAGCTCTAACGCTGTTTGCACCTTCCCAGTTTCCCAGTGGTTGGCTATGCCTTGCAAAAAGCTCGCTTATTACGGCAGCAGGTCTGTCCGGGCTTTGCACCCGATTCCCTTTTATCGACTGTTGTCGACCAATTGAATATATATATTTTTAATTTTTCTTTTAATATGTACTATTATACACCCTTATTAAAGTTTCTGTCAAATAACTTGTTTAATAAAATAATTAATTTATATTTATTTCACCCCGGATTGAGCGTTCCGGGGCTATATTACAGGATTATAGGGGATTATACGTACACTCTTGATATATACTTGCTTGTTGAAAGCTTGAGGAGTGCTCCGTATCCGAGTTTGAATCTTACTGTATCTCCTACCTTGTAGTCGATTTTTGAGTTTGTCATGTCCATTATCATGTGGTCTGAGCTTGCACCAAAGATATATATGTCCGGGTCGAGCGCTGTCATACTTTCTATGTCTGTATCCTGCTTGCCGACTGCCAGTATAGCTCTTTTGGCTATGCCCTTGTCTTCATAGAATGGCTTCTGTCCGAATGCGTCAAGTCCGATTTCTCCTATTGGGAGCGTCGGCTTTTCCTTGAGCTCTATTATCTGAGCCTCAAAGGTTATCGCATCGTCGAAGGTTCCCTCGACTCTTTCTCCATAGGCAGTCTCGTTTCCGAGTATGAAGGCCTCGCCTACCCTAAGGCTGTTTATTCCTTCAGGTAGTCCTTCCTTGTCTATGAGGTATATGGAGCTTGAGTTTCCTCCTGAAATCATGTCGAGCTTTATGTTGAATCTTGATTCGATTTTTCCTGCTATCTCAACAAGCGTTGAAAGATTGTCCTGCTTTGGAATAACGGCTCCGTAGCATGTGAGGTTTACACCTACTCCATGGAGCTTTATGTTCTTCAGCTTGAGGATTTCTTCAACCGTGCTCATTATTATATCTTCGTCCTTGAAGAAGATTCCTTCTCTGAGGTCTCCAAGATCTATCATGAGCACTACCTTGTGAGTCTTGCCCTGCTTTGCGGCTTCCTGATCGAGAAGCTTTATCGTGCTGAGCTCTGAGTTGAGGCTCATGTCGGCAAAGCTGACTACTTTTTCGATCTCACAGTGCTGTGGAAGACGAAGAAGCATTTTTGGGGTCTTGATTTCTTTGTATGATTCCAGATTCTGAATCCTTGCATCTGCAAAAAAGTCTATGCCTACGCTGTCTATTGCCTTTACGATTTCAGGATCTGCACAGAAAGATTTTGTAACGAGTCCGAGTTCACAGTTTCCTCTGTCTGTAAGCTCTCTCATCACACGAACATTGTTTTTTACTTTTTCCAGGTCTATTACCAATCTTGGATACATTTATTGTTCGCTCCTTTTCTTTTCTGGCATTTCTATCCCCAGACTTTTCGCAAGCAGCTTCATAGCAGCTTTTTCGTGCCTCTTTGAAAGCACTCCGAGCGATGCCATTATATAGTCATTCTCTACGAGTATCTGCGCATCGGTATTTGGGAACAGAAGCAATCCGCTGTCATTGTGTCTTGCTATGTGCTTCATTATGTCTACCCTGTTTGGAAGTCTTGTAAGCGCTCCGCCGGTTCCTATGATGTATTTTACCTGTGAAAGGTCTTTTCCTTCTGCAAGGGTGTTTCTTCCTGATGGTCCGTATACATATCTGATCTTTCCTGCGTGTCTTTCAACTGCTTTTATTACAGCCTCGAGAGTAAGCCTCTCTACAAACTTTATCTCATCAGGGTTCTTTGGTATTGCCTTGTACTCTGCCATTACCCTGTCGATGTCTATCTGAAGTTCTTCCCTCAGATTGTCTTTTCCAAGCACCTCTACGATGTTCGGCATGTTGACATATACTCCAAGGTCTCCTTCAACTGTTCTTTTTGCAAGCGGTTCAGGGCTTACCTGGATTCTCTCGATTTCTTCGGATCCCTTTGTCACTGAGTGAAGGTCTGTGGTAGCGCCTCCAACGTCAAGCACGATCAGGTCTCCGATGTATTCATAAAGAAGCTTTGCGCACTCCATTACCGCGCCAGGCGTCGGGATTATAGGGCCGTTTACCATGTCTCTTACATGCTCCATTCCAGGGGCGTGTATTATGTGATCCTCGAATGCATCCTGGATTACTTTTCTTGTCGGCTCTACGTTGAGCTCGTCTATCTTTGGATATACGTTGTCTACAACATAGAGTCTCGTGCTTTTGTGGGCTTCTTCAAATATAAGCTTTATTTCTTCTTTGTTTTCGATGTTTCCTGCGTATATTATCGGAATGTCCAGTCCAAGCTCGCTTATGAGCTCGGCATTGTAGATTGCGGTGTCTCTCTCTCCGTAGTCCACTCCTCCTGCTATAAGGATTATGTTTGGTTTTATTTCCTGTATTTTCTTGAGGTCTGATCTTCTCAGTCTTCCTGCTGTTACCTGATGGATTATTGCTCCGGCTCCAAGGGCTGCTTCTTTGGCTGCTCTGGCTGTCATGTCAAAAACCAGTCCATGTACCGTCATCTTAAGACCGCCGGCAGCACTTGAGGTTGCCAGCATTTCATCATATTCTATCTTGTCTGTACCGAGATTCATTGCCAGGTCGTCAATCGCTCCCTTTAGCCCTATTCTTACGTCTCCATCTAATACAGATGTTGGAGCTTGCCCCTGACCTATGAATTTCGGGTCAGGGGTAGCTATATCATTGAAAGCATTGACAACCGTAGTAGTTGAACCGATTTCGGCAACTAATACGTCAACTTTCATTATTTACCTTCTTTCATTTCTTTTCTCTTCTTAACAAGGAACGTTGCAACGTTAACTCCTTTTGATCCTCTTCCGAATCCTGCGTCAACTCCGTTTTGAACAGCTATTTCAGGAGTTACCTGAGTTCCACCTGCTGCTATCATAACCTTGTCTCTTATTCCTTTTTCTACTGCAAGCTCATGGATTCTCTTCATGTTCTTGTAGTGGATGTCGTCATGAGAGATTATAGTAGAAGCAAGTATTGCGTCAGCGTTAAGCTCTATCGCAGCGTCAACAAGCTTTTCAACTGGTACTGATGTTCCAAGGTAATGAACCTCGATACCGTATTTCTCGATTCCGCCGTGCTTGATGTCGATTACTTCTCTAAGTCCAACTGAATGCTCGTCTTCTCCAACTGTTCCACAAACTATCTTCATCGGCTGAGCTTCGATCTCTGCTCTTATCTCTGCGTCTGAAAGCACTTCTGGCTCTGGTGGGATTACAAGTGTGTTTACATCTATTGTGAATCCTACTCTTCCCTTGATTTCGATTCTTGTTCCTTCAGCTTCCTGCATGATCTCTCTTGAGATTACTTCAGGATCTTCAAGGTTGAGTTTTTTAGCTATTTCAAGTCCAGCGAACTCTGCAACTCTCTTTGAAGCAGGAAGGAACATAGTAAGAAGAACGATTCCGTCTCCCATCCACTCAACTTCCGGCTTTACAAGTGATGAGTTTCTAAGCTCTTTTGTCTCTTCCATTCTCACGTTTACGTTGTCTGTTTCATCAAGCTCGTCGATGTAGATTATCTTGTCCGGGTCTTCGAAAGTACATCCGCCTATAAGTGATGATGGGTTTTCTACTGCTGCTGGATCGTACTGCGCAACGTTGTTGTATCCAAAGTGTGCAGTTACCGGAGCCATGTAGTCTTCGTCTCTCTCGTAAACTGTTCCTGCTCCTACTCCGCCTTCGATCTGTCTTGCGATTCCGTCACCGTTTCTCTCTGGGTAGTTTCCTGAGTCAACGAAGAATCCCTGCTCAACTGCGTGGAAGAATCCGCCAGCTTCTTTGATCTCTTCAAGGAAAAGCACTGCTCTTTCTTTGATCTCTCTTACTGTGTCTCTTAATACTCCGTCTTTCTTGAGCTCGATCATTTCCATAAGGCCATCCATACCAACAAGTGCCTGCTTTGCAGTGTCACATGCTTCGATGTTGTTTATATGCCATGGAACGTTTCTTCCCTCGTCCGGTGTTATAGTTGACTGGATGTCTGCGCTTGTAAGCTTTGATGTAAGAAGGTTGAGAACGTGTGTTACTGTAGCTTCTCTTGTTGATGAATCCATGTATTTTGTATTCATCTGAGCTCTCATTCTGTACTCCTTGAAGATCTCTCTCAGTGCTACTGCATAAGGAAGGTCAAGGTACATGTTCGGTGCTGGAGGAGCTGTTGGAGGAACTGTTGAAAGACAGATGTTTGACTTCTTCATTCCTACTTTTGCAGAGAATATTGAGTTAAGTGCATGCTGAACCATAAGCTCTGGCATTACTTTCCATGCTTCTCTTGCTGTCGCGTTCGCGTTGTGCGCTCCGTCTATCTGCGCTATGTCAGCCCATGTCATTACTTTCTTTGACTCACATGCGTCAACGAATGATCTGATCATGTTGATGTTTCTGTAAAGAACGTTGTACTGAGGATCCTGGTGAGCTCCGTTGATTCCTTCTTCAGCGAACATTACAGCAACCTCTGGTCCTGCAACTCCTGATACATATGAATGGTAGTTGATTGGACGTCCTACTTCTTCTTCTATCATGTCAAGAGCTTTTCTCTGTGCTCTTACCTGTTTTCTTGTTATTGGCACTCCGCCGATTCCCTGAGGAGTTCCCTCGATAAGTCCGTCAAAGTGTGACTGGCCAGCTGTTCTGATAACCATTATGTGGTCAGCTCCATGCCATGCAGCCATTCTCATACGTCTTATATCGTCTTCAAATCTTCCTGATGCTATTTCTGTTGTTATAACAGGCATTGGTTGAGGATCTATATTGTCGAAGTATTTTGCTGATGGAAGTGGCACGCTGTTTTTAAGAGGTTTTGAACAGTCATTGAATACGAATGGTCCAAGCTTTTCGCCCTTGCTTGATTCTCTCCATGTCCAGCCTCTTCTTTTTGGTCTGTATGACTCGAGGTCTTTGAGTATATTCTCTACATTTATTTTCTCATTAGGAACTAATTTCATCTCTGACATTATTTGTTACCTCCTTTGAATAGTGCCGCCGCTTCTGACCAGAGCTTTCCTTCAGCCAGCGCAACTCCTGCTTCTCTTATTCCTATGTTCTGAGCTTTGGCAAGCTTGTAAACTACGTTTCCTGCTCCCTTGCCCATAAGTCCTCTGTCTATTACTCCATCAACTATAGCTTTTGCTTCGATTGATGAGAATCCCATTCTCAGAAGTACTGATCTCTCGATTGATGGACTTGTGTTCTTGTGTCCAAGCTCAAGTAGTGGATCTGCTATTTCTGATGCAAGTGCCCAGAATTTTTCGTATAATTCCTGATCGCTAAGATCTGCAAGATGTGCTCTTCTTTGAGCGAAATCGTCTGCTCTTTTCATTTATATATCTCCTCCTGTTTTAACTGACTATTTCTGTAGTTCGCTTATAGCGTTTTTAACAAATTCTACATCTGATTTTGTTTCTTTTGCAAGGAACTCAATATCTTCGTCCGTTGGAACTTTGCCTGTCATTTCAAGCGCATTCTTTATAAGTGATTTTCTGAGCTTTGCCATGTCGCTGTCTTTTACTCTTATCATCGATGGGTGTGCAGGAAGTACTATGTTCTTTCCTGGAACCTCATCCGATGGATCTCCAAACACTACTTCGATGCCATTTTCTTTTGCGAATGCAAGCTGTGGCTGGATGTGTTTTCCTGCTCCTGTGTACTCTGTCTCCTGAACAAGTATCATCTGATCCTGATCCATTTCCTGAGCAAGTGCGAATGCTGCTGCAAGCGCTGTGTTTCCTGCTGGTCCTTTTTCAAGTCCTTCAAGGCTTGCAAGTGCTTCTGTCATGTAGAATACTGATCCCTGAGTCACTGTAACATATCTGTCCATGTATCTCATTGGTCTTGCTGCTGATCTTGGAACGTCTGATCTGTCTGGCCATGTTGTAAATGGTATTCCAAATCCTGTGTGTCCTGTTGTGAATGACTTTTTGTTGAACTGCTCGTCTGATGCCATGTGAAGTCCTTTAAGGTTTACGCTGGCTGCTACTATCTGAGACTCTGCTCCTGCCTTTATAAGTCCTCTTGCTGTTCCTGTAAGGTTTCCTCCACCTGCGTTTGTACAAACTACTACGTCCGGATCCTTGCCGTATTTCTCTCTGCACTGCATTGCGATTTCGTATCCAAGAGTCTCAACTCCTGCTATTCCGAATGGTGTGTAAAGAGATGCGTTGAAGTATCCTGTTTCTTCAAGAAGAAGAAGGAATTTGTAGAAAAGCTCTGGTCCTACTGAAAGCTGAACTACTTCTGCTCCAAGAGCCTCGCATTTTCTTGCCTTCTCTATTATCTCAGGCTGGCCTACGCCTTTTGAATCATAGCATTCCTGAACAACTATGCATTTAAGTCCCTGCATCGCTGCCTGAGAAGCAACTGCTGCACCGTAGTTTCCGCTTGTTGCTGCTATAACTCCCTTGTAACCAAGCTTTTTAGCGTGGTATACTGCGTTTGCCGCTCTTCTTGCCTTGAATGATCCTGATGGATTTGATGCTTCGTCTTTTATGAATATTCTTGCGCCTTTTCCTTCTGGTGCCAGTTTTCTTGCAAGTGCTGTAAGGTTTCTGAGCTCAAGTATCGGAGTGTTGCCTACTCCTGTTGAGTACTGGATGTCCTGCATTTCAGCAAGTGTGTATCCTGTCTCTTTCATCATTCTCTCATAGTCGAATCCGATAGATCCGCTTTCGAAGATGCTGTAGTCTATTCCTACTGATGCCTTCATTATTTCCGGTTTTCTGGCGATTACTGCGCTATAGCTGTTATCTCTGTTCATTACTTGTCACCTCCAAAAAGCAGGTCTCTTACCTGTTCGCTCATTATGTTAAGCTCTGGTACGAATTTTCCAAAGTCATGCTTGTAGTATGGATTAACTTCAAGAAGAGTTCCTTTTTCTACTCTCTTTGTTCTTGTAGTTATCTCAACTTCGTCACCGATCTGCGCATCACTGTTTAAGTATCCCTTAACCCACATTTCAAGTGGCACTTTTTTTGTATCATCTGGTACCTGTGGAGCTCTCTGCTCAGGTGTCAGAATGTTTCTGTGAATTATTACCCACTCACCTTTTTTAACCATTTCTTTTCCCTCTTTCTTTAACAACATCTTAATAATATTCACCATTTAAATGTTATTTTTTTCTCAAAACCGCTTCATAACAGTAACGCGTTACCATAAGCAACGCGTTACCAGTGTAATGTCTATTATTTTACTACTTTTTTGTCTGGGCAGATAAGCTCTCTCATGTCTCCCATTATAGCTCTTGGCACTGGAAGGTCTATCATTGTGTGTAGTCCTGGGTTTGCGTTTATTGTCTGAGGAATCATGTTTACGCACATAGCGATTGTTCCGATTCCACCTGGAACCTCTGGGCTGTTAACCATGTTCACGTTTGGAGTTCCTTTGATTATTACATAGTCTCCAGTCTGTACTCCAACTTGCTCTGGCTCGATCTGCTGTGGGTGATCCATTTCGATCTTAAGCTCTCCATCAACGTATCCGAATCCTTTCATTGCACAACCTGCAACGTCTCCAGCTTTTGCAAATCCGTATGGTGATTTTCTGTCTACGTCAGTTACGATTGGCTCCATTGACTGAGTAACTGGTGCGCTAAGCTTCCAGCCTATTGCATCTGCAACCATTCCGATTGACTCGTGGAATCCAACGTGTCCAGCTAGAGTTCCGTCCTCTACGCCTTTGTTGAACTCATCTACAGTTATACCAATTCCCTGCTCATGCATAACAGCTGGTCCGAATGGAGAAAGGCTGTTTACTCTTCTTGCAAGTATGCTCTCAACTTCTTCACAGCATCCTGTCATAACTACAACAAGAAGGTCCATGATAAGTCCCGGGTTGATTCCTGTTCCAAGAACAGATACTCCGTTTTCTTTTGCAAGCTTGTCAATCTCAGCTGCAAGCTCTGGGCTTTGTGCTTTTGGGTATGCCATTTCTTCTGCTGAAGAAACAACGTTCATCTTGCACTCAACAACTTTCTTGATTTTTGGGAATGCATCCTTTGTAAATGAATCTGTACAAAGAAGCACAACGTCAGCTGCCTTTTCTTTTAAAAGGTCTTCTTCTGACTGGATAAGTACATCTGGTCTGTCGCCTCTCTCTGTCTTGATGTAATCGAACATGCTTGTTCCGATCTTAGATCCTCTTCCGATTACTCCTACTATGTCTACTCCCTTTTTCTTAAGAAGCATGTCAGCCATTCCGCCACCCATTGCTCCGAGTCCCCAGATTATTACTTTTACATTTTCCATTTTTATTTTCCTCCTTGAATTTCATTCTGATTAATTATCAACACCAATAATATATGCAATACCCGTGCCAAACTTGGCAATTATGCGAAAATATTTTTTAAAAGTATTGATTTTGCCTATTTTCAGAAATTTGAATTTCTTTTGTTAAATTTTTGGTAAAACGTTTTCTCTGTTTTTCGTGAAATTTTCATTAAATTTGCATTTTGTAGCAAATATTTTTGCATCAAAGAGCAAATTATTTTGCATTTGTGCTGTATTTTTAGTATATGTATGCAATATCAGGATTTTTCATTCGCTGTGTTTTCTTGAAGCAAACAATTAATAATATGTATGCAAGCTTGAATTTTCAGTATATTCGATTTATTGACCATTTGTGATTCAATGTCGCTTCCGGTAAAACGTTTTCACGATTTCAGGCGTAAAAAAACCGGAGGCATTGTGCAAATATTTTTGCACTCCACTCTCCGATAATATATTTTTTCTTATATTGCGTCCTGAAATGATTTTTTTGCTGTCGATATCCTGATGAAATATCTGTGATAAATCATTCCTGCTATGCCAGCGATACAAAGCGCCGCAAGGATCCAGAGCCCTCCTTCGAGGTTTCCCATGCCAAGATTGTCGCCAATGAGCGTTGAGAAAAGCATGGACGGGATTCTCATAATGACTGCTATAAATATGAATTTTTTCATGCTGAGCTCTGTCAGCGCAGCATAGTATACGAGAGTGTCCTTTGGGACTCCAGGTATAAGAAAAAGTGCGGCAAGAATTTTTTCAAGCTTTGGAGAATCCTTCAGGAAACGGTATTCATCAAGCTTTTCCCTGCTTATGAACAGGGTTATGAACCTGTATTTGAAGGTCCTTATGAGAAAAAACACGATCATCGATCCTGCGAACATCCCGCCGAGGCTGAAAATCAGCCCTTTCCAGGTTCCGTATATCATCCCGAACAGTATCTGAACAGGCCCTCCCGGAACTACCGATACTATGACCTGCAGTACCTGCACGGCCATAAGGATCATGCTTCCCCACAGTCCATATGATTCTATCCAGCTTTTCAGCTCCATCATCTTCTGCGGACTGGCAGCAAGCTCGTTCATGACAGGATAGAGCTTTGCTGATATCAGTACCGAAAGCATTATGAATGCCACTGCTGCTGAAATCATCATCACTATCTTAAATATTCTCAAATTATTTTCCCCTTCTATATTCATTTCAATTATACCTTATATTTTCGTTTCAATTATTCCTTTACAATTTTTACAGTTTGTTTTATTATATCATAATCATGTGTTTTTATGATAATATATAAATGTATGATTTATCATCCAGACAGGAGGTGCCTTATAATGAAGCTTAAGGAATACAAGATGCTCTTTATGGAGCTCATAAAATATATAAATGAAGGAGTCCATGTCATTGACAGAGATGGCAAGACCATAATATACAATGAGAGAATGGCCGATCTTGAAAAGCTAACCGGCAAGGAGGTAATAAACAAGCCTTTCCAGGACGTTTTCAAGGATGTCGAGGACAGCACGCTTCTCAAGAGCCTTAACAACCGTACCGTCATCAAGGACAAGAATCAGGCATATATCAACAAATACGGCAAGGAGATAACCACTATAAACACCACCATTCCTATAATAGATGAGGACAATGTGGTTGCCGCCCTTGAGATTGCACAAAATATCACCCAGATTAAGGAAATGACGGACACTATCCTGGAGCTGCAGAAGGATATCCACAAGCCTTCAGAGAGCAAGAACATGCGCATAAGGCAGTACAGGTTCCACAATATAACAGGAGGAAGCGCTTCCTTCAAAAAGACTCTGGAGATTGCAAAGAGAGCAAGCAAGACCGATGCGTCTGTATTCATATATGGGGAGACCGGAACCGGAAAAGAGCTGATTGCGCAGAGCATACATTTTGACGGCATAAGAAAGGATAAGCCTTTTATCGCTCAGAACTGTGCTGCAATCCCTGACAGTCTTCTGGAGGGGCTGCTTTTTGGTACTGCAAAGGGAGGATTTACCGGAGCGGTCGACAGAGAAGGGCTATTTGAGCAGGCAAACGGAGGCACGCTTCTGCTTGACGAGATAAACTCCATGCCATACGATACTCAGGCAAAGCTGCTGAGGGTTCTGCAGGAGGGCTATGTACGAAGAGTCGGAGGAACCAGGGACATTCCTGTGGATGTAAGGATAATAGCTTCAAGCAACGAGCCGGCCGAAGTCATAATAAGTAACGGCAAGATCAGAAAAGACCTTTTTTACAGGCTGAATATAATATCCATCAGCATACCACCCCTTCGTGAGAGAAAGGATGACATACTTCCAATGTGCGAGAAATTTATCGAAAAATACAACGATAAATTTGGCAAGGATGTGTGGATACTCTCAGACAAGGCAAAGGAAAAGCTCCTCGCTCACGATTATCCTGGCAATGTGCGGGAGCTCGAGAACCTCATCATGGGCGCTATTTCTCTGCTTGATGATGAGCATGTGATAAACGAGAATTTCATCAACATACATTCTGTTTCTGAATCCAGGCGAAATAATGCAGACTTCAATCAGGACGTCAGGGATGTTGGACTTGTAAATCTCGTGGAATCTGTAGAAAAAAATGTCATACACAGCCTCTATATAGAAAGCGGCAGAAACATTTCAAGAACCGCCGATCTTCTTAAGATAAAGCGTCAGACTCTACAGCACAAGCTGAAGAAATATGATATAAGATAATAAATATTTATGAATCCGTTCATAGAAAAACAGAGCTCTCAGGCTTCACGCTTGATTGCTCTGTTTTTATTTATCTTACGGACTGCTTCCACGTGCTCGGCGCAAAAAGCATTATCATCGGGAATATCTCGAGCCTTCCAAGAAGCATGTCCATGCAGAGCACGAGCTTGCTCATGTCCGAAAACTCAGAGAAGTTACCTACCGGTCCTACCATGTCGAGTCCGGGGCCAATGTTGTTCATGCAAGAAATCACTGCTGTCACGGTCGTTTCAAAGCTGAAGTTATCCAGGCTTATGAAGAGTACGGAGAATGCAAGTATCGCAGTATAAGCTACCATAAATACATTCACGCCTCTTATCGTAGGCTCTGTTATAGTTTTTTTGTTGAGCTTTACGACCTTGACAGAATTTGGATGCATCATCTTTTCTATTTCTATCTTGAGAGATTTAAAGAGTATTATTATTCTTGATATCTTGATCCCTCCGCCCGTAGATCCGGCACAGGCTCCAATGAACATAAGCATCACAAGCGTATATCTGGAAAACTGCGGCCAGAGATCAAAATTTGTAGTTGCAAATCCTGTTGTAGTCATTATCGAAGCGCTCTGGAATGCTGCATGGTGAAATGCATCGAACCATCCACTGTACAGACCTCTGGTATTGATTGCTATAAGCGTTATTGCAGTAAAAAGTATCCCCAGGTATACCTTGAGCTCTTCATTTCTGAGCGCTGCAGAAATCTCACCTGCGAGTATAAGGTAAAAAACGTTGAAATTTATTCCAAAAAGCACCATGAATACGGTAATCACGCTCTGGAGATAGTAGCTGTCATATGCGGCTATGCTTGCATTCTTTATCGCAAATCCGCCTGTGCCGGCTGTTGCGAAGGAGTTGACTACGCTGTCAAAAACCGGCATCCCCCCCGCTATCAGCATCATGATCTGAATGAATGTAAGCACCACATATATTCCATAGAGCAGCTTTGCACTCTTCTGAAGCTTTGGAACGAGCTTGTCCACGACTGGCCCCGGGCTTTCTGCTCTGAGAAGATGCAGGGAATGTCCCTTTCCTTTTGTAAGAGGTATTATGGCAAGCAGAAATACAAGCACTCCCATTCCTCCAAGCCAGTGAGTGAAGCTTCGCCAGTAAAGAAGACTCATGTCAAGAGCCTCTACGTCTGTGAGTATGCTCGATCCCGTAGTAGTAAACCCTGATACCGTCTCAAAGAAGCTGTCTACGAAACTCGGTATCTGTCCGCTTATATAAAAAGGCAGCGCTCCAAAGAAGGACATAAGTATCCACGAAAGCGCTACTGTAACAAATCCTTCCCTTGCATAGAAGTTGAATTTTTCCGGCCTGTGAAATGATATGATTGAGCTGACTATGAAAGATATTATGATTGCTGCAAGAAATCCTGTAAAGGATTCGCTCTCTTTGATCGCCATTGCTATAAGAAGCGCCGGTACCATGAACACTGCTTCTATCTTAAGAATCCAGGCTATCAGGTATGTTATCATTTTAATGTTCATTTTGATTTCCTTTTTTCAATATCAGTCAAGGAATATGTCATTGAGGTGCTGTATCATATGAGATCCCGAAGTGACTATGACTACAAGGTCTCCTTCTTTCATGACATCATTTCCGTTTGGTATTATCATTTTCCCTTTTCTCGAGAAGGACACGAAGAGTATTCCTTTTCTGAGCTTTATCTGGCTGAGAGGCACATTTATGTTTCTGATTGTGCTGTCCACCTGGAATTCAAGTGCTTCTGCCTTGCCGTTTGCGATCCTGTAAAGATTGAGGACTGCATTGTCTGTGTTGTTGTCTATAGATCGTACATATCTCACTATCTCGCTAGCCGTAAGAAGCTTTGGACTAACCATCGAATCCACGCCTTTTTCCTGGAATATCTCACTGTATTCTATTCGGTTTACCTTCGTTATGGTCTTTGGCACCCCGAGGTGATTTGCATACATCGACAGGATTATGTTTTCTTCATCTATGTTTGTAAGCGTTATAAGCGCATCCGTCTTCTGCAGTCCCTCTGAGGAAAGTGTTTCCTTTACCGAGCCATCCCCGTGTATTATGAGAGCCTCAGGAACAAGGTCTGCCAGCAGGAGGCATCTGTTGTAATCCTTCTCTATTATCTTTACCTCTACGTCGCTCTCTATGAGCAGCTCAGAGAGATATACCGCTATATTGCTTCCGCCTATTATTATTACTTCATTTATCTTATAATTTCTTATCTTGAGATTCTTTATCAGCGTTACCAGGTCTATAGTCTGAGCCGCTACGGTTATCTTGTCGTCCTTTTCGAGCACGAAGCTTCCTGTCGGTATGTGTATCTCTCCGTTTCTCTCGACTGCACATACAAGAACTTTTACCTTTGCAGTTGCATAAAGATCGCTTAGCTTCATCCCAAGCATCGGACTTTTATCCTTTACCTTGAGCTCTACAAGCTCAATTCTTCCTCTGACAAATGAGTCTCTCTTTAGAAAATCCGGAAACTGAAGCAGCCTGAACATTTCTCTGGCAGCTCTTCTCTCAGGATTTATGGTCATGGAAAGTCCGAGATCGTTCTTGAGAAACTCCGTATGCTCTGCATATTCAGGATTTCTCACTCTGGCTATGGTATATTTGCATCCAAGCTTTTTGGCTATAATGCAGCACAGCAGATTGGTTTCGTCCGCAGATGTAGCTGCTATAAGAATGTCGCTTTCGGGAACACCTGCCTCTATCTGAACATTAAGACTTACTCCGTTTCCCTCAAGTACCATTACATCCAGAGTCTCCATTGAATTTTGTAAAACCTTTGGATTGCTGTCTATTACAAATACATCGTGTCCTTCTCTTGAAAGCTGTTCTGTAAGAGCATATCCTACTTTTCCGTCTCCAACGATTACTATTCTCATTTCCATTTCCTTTCAAATCATTCTCATGATTTTGATTATACTCTTTAATCCATTACAGCTCAATATTATATCACACAATTATGATTAATTGTAAAGAAAAACACCCCCGTAGAGGTGTTTCTCAAAAAATTAATTTTATTTTGATTTTTTATTTATAAATTGATTTTTTTTAGCTGTATATTGGATACTTGTCTGTAAGCTCCACAACGATTTTTGCAGCTTCTTCTATCTTTCTGTGAGTGAGCACAAGGTCTATTACCTCTGCTATGGTAATCATGTCTTCTTCCTTCATCCCTCTTGTAGTTACTGCAGCAGTACCTATCCTTACTCCACTTGTCTTGAAGAAGTTCTGTGGATCGAACGGGATGGAGTTCTTGTTGACTGTAATGTGAGCCTCGTCAAGGAGAGTCTCTGCTTCTTTTCCAGTCATATCTCTGTTTATTAGATTTATCATTAAAAGGTGGTTGTCCGTTCCGCCTGCTACGAGCTTGAAGCCCCTTGCCATGAGCTCATCTGCAAGTTTTTTACAGTTTTTTACTACCTGAGCCTGGTACTCCTTGAATTCAGGCTGAAGCGCCTCATAAAAACTCACTGCCTTTGCGGCTATTATATGCTCAAGCGGTCCACCCTGTATTCCAGGGAAAATCGCCTTGTCTATCATAGGTCCATACTCAGCCTTGCAGAGAATAGCTCCTCCTCTTGGTCCTCTGAGAGTCTTGTGAGTCGTAGTAGTTACTACGTCTGCATATGGCACTGGGTTCTGATGGAGTCCAGCTGCTACAAGCCCTGCTATGTGAGCCATGTCTACCATGAACAGCGCGCCGATTTCTTTTGCTATCTCACCGATACGCTTGAAATCGATCTCTCTTGAATATGCGCTCGCGCCTGCAACTATCATCTTTGGCTTTTCTGCAAGTGCTATTTCTCTTAGTTTTTCATAATCTATCTGCTCAGTTTCCTTATCCACTCCATATGCTATGAAGTTGAAATATTTTCCTGAGATATTTACTGGTGATCCATGTGTAAGGTGGCCGCCCTGTGAAAGGTCCATTCCAAGCACCTTGTCTCCGTACTCAAGCAGTGCGAAGTAAACTCCCATATTTGCCTGTGAGCCTGAGTGTGGCTGAACGTTTGCATATTCTGCTCCAAAAAGCTCTTTAAGTCTTTCGATGGCAAGATTTTCTACTTCATCTATGTGCACGCAGCCTCCGTAATATCTCTTTCCCGGATATCCTTCTGCATACTTGTTTGTAAAATAGCTTCCCATAGCTTCCATAACCGCTTTTGATACTATGTTTTCCGAAGCGATCAGCTCTATATTTCTCTGCTGCCTGAGAAGCTCTCTTTCGAGTATTTCATTTACTTGCGGGTCCTGTTTAATTAAATTTTCAAAATTCATATACACCCTCCTGTTTAAGATGAAATTGATAACATAACTGCTAAGTCCATCTTAACAGAATAATTAGATTTTTTCAAGGATTCTTGAAACTAATTGAGGACAAAACATGTTAAAAAAAGAAGCCTGATGAAAGCAGATTGTGCTTTCAAAAGACTTCTTTATATTATTATTATTTATTCGACGTTTGACATTGAATTACATCATTCCGCCCATTCCGCCGCCCATTGGCATCATTGGCTCGTTTGATTTAATGTCTACTACTGCGGCTTCTGTTGTAAGGAATGTTCCTGCAACTGATGCGGCATTTTGAAGTGCTGATCTTGTAACCTTTGTAGGGTCGATTATTCCAGCTTCGATCATGTTTACATATTTCTCGTTAAGGGCATCGAATCCCATTCCTTTTCCTGCCTTCTTAACGTTTTCTACGATTACTGCGCCTTCAAGTCCTGCATTTATCGCGATCTGCTTAAGAGGCTCCTGAAGTGCTTTTACGATTATTCTTGCTCCAATTTTTTCTTCTCCGGCAAGCTCATCTACTACTTTTTCAACGTCTGCAAGTATGTTTACAAGGGCTGAGCCTCCTCCTGAAACTATACCTTCTTCAACTGCTGCTCTTGTGGCATTGAGCGCGTCTTCCATTCTGAGCTTTCTTTCCTTGAGTTCTGTCTCTGTAGCTGCTCCGACTTCGATTACTGCTACTCCGCCCGAAAGCTTTGCAAGTCTCTCCTGAAGCTTTTCTCTGTCAAAGTCTGAAGTAGTCTCTTCCATCTGTCTCTTGATGAGAGACACTCTGTCTTCGATGGCTTTTTTGTCTCCTGCTCCATTTACGATCACTGTGTTCTCTTTTGTTATTTTGATGCTTGATGCTCTTCCCAGCATTGAAAGCTCTGCTTCCTTGAGATCAAGCCCTACTTCTTCTGATATTACCTGTCCGCCAGTAAGAACTGCGATGTCCTCGAGCATTGCCTTTCTTCTGTCTCCGAATCCAGGTGCCTTAACCGCAACTACCTCAAATGTTCCTCTGAGCTTGTTGACTACAAGCGTTGCAAGAGCTTCACTCTCTACGTCTTCTGCTATTATGAGAAGCTTTCTTCCCTGCTGAACGATCTGCTCTAGCACTGGAAGTATTTCCTGTATGTTGTTTATCTTCTTGTCTGTGATAAGGATCAGCGGCTCCTGAAGGTTTGCTTCCATTTTTTCCATGTCTGTTGCCATGTATGATGAAAGGTATCCTCTGTCAAACTGCATTCCTTCTACTACCTCAAGCGTAGTGTTCATTGATTTTGATTCTTCTATAGTGATTACTCCGTCCTTGCCGACTTTTTCCATGGCATCGGCGATGAGCTTTCCTACTTCTTCATCTCCAGCTGAGATTGCTGCTACCTGTGATATGGAGTCCTTGCTCTCGATTGTCCTTGAATCGTCTTTAAGGGCTCTTACAGCTGCCTCTACTGCCTTGTTGATACCTTTTCTCAGAAGTACAGGATTTGAGCCTGCTGCTACGTTTCTGAGGCCTTCTCTGATTATTGCCTGTGCAAGCACTGTAGCTGTAGTAGTTCCGTCTCCGGCTACGTCGTTTGTCTTTGTAGCTACTTCCTTTACTATCTGAGCTCCCATATTCTCGAATGCATCTTCAAGCTCGATTTCCTTGGCTATTGTAACTCCGTCGTTTGTTATCAGCGGTGTTCCGAATTTTTTATCGAGTATTACGTTTCTTCCTTTTGGTCCAAGTGTTACCTTTACTGTGTCAGCAAGCTTGTTGACACCGATTTCCAGTGATTTTCTTGCGTCTTCTGAGTATTTGATTTCTTTTGCCATGATACGATTCCTCCAATTATTTATTCTACTATTCCTAAAATGTCATTTTGTCTTACTATTATATATTCTTCTCCATCCAGCTTTACCTCTGTTCCGGCATATTTTGAGAAGATAACTCTGTCTCCGGCTTTTACTTCCATCTTGATCTCTTTGCCATCCACCATTCCACCTGGTCCAACTTCGATTACTTCAGCCATCTGAGGTTGCTCTTTTGCACTACCTGTAAGAATGATGCCGCTCTTTGTTTTTTCTTCAGCTTCTACCATTTTAATTACAACTCTGTCTGCTAAAGGTTTGATTTTCATATTTTCCTCCTAAATTACCAATGAAATAGTCTCTGTTAGCACTCTATCACAAAGAGTGCTAACAGGTATACATATATATTAAAACTTTTTTGATTTTTTTTCAATACCTTTTTTACAATTTTTTTATTTTTTGCCGCATATCCTCTCTGCGAAATCCTTTGCCCTTGACTCAATGTCCTCTACTTCGAATATGCTGCCTCTGTCATTTGCTATCGCTGAAACTGTGAAATCCGGGGGAAGCTGAAATGTCTTGTTCATATTGAGCGCCCTGATTAGCTGTGTAGCTATGGCTTCTGTTCCTGAGCTGCCTGAAACTATTACTGCGTAGAGCTTTTTGTCATAGAATTTCATATGCCTGAATATCGCCGTAAGCCGGTTTACCATCGCTGCAAGGTTTGCTCCGAGAGCGTCGTTGTAGTTTGGACACAGCATGACAAGTATATCTGCCTGTATTATCTCCGGGTAAACCTCCTCGACCATTATTCCGCCATAGTAGCAGCTCTTCTGCTTGGCAAAATGCTTGCATATGGTGTAGCTGCAGCCTTCGCAGTCCTTTACCTCTCCGTTTGGGATGTATATCTCTCTTATGTCTGCTGATTCTGGAAGGTGCTGCTTTACCATATTCCAGAGATAGAGCGTATTTGAACCTTCTTCGCTGGCATGCACCGCAAGTATTCTTGGTTCTGATATGCATCCGCCTGATACCTCAAAGGATCTCAGGCGGCGCGCAAGGTCTGCAGTTTCACTCAGGCAGCTTTCTTCAAGAGTGCATCCGCTTCGCTTTACTGAACTGATGTAGTTTCTGAGGCCATGCGGGGCTTCGACCATGGGTCTTCCCGGAAAGCTCATTCCCATTGAATTCAGCCTGAAAACAAGCATGCTTGCCGCGGTTTTGGTATAAATCTCTTCTTTTGAATGTATCAGAACAGCTCCTGATGTATCTGAGAGCTGATTCCCGGCTGCGCTTTTGTATATGCGGTGGAGCACCTTCTCTGTGTCGAGGTTTATTCCAAGTTCTTCGAGCTGCACTGCAAAAAGAAATTTCTTTCCTTTCAGGTCCCCTGCCTGCGAAAAATCCGTTCTTATGACTTTGTCAAACTCACTCGTGAATTCGTCTGTCATCTTTTCCAGAAACTGTGAAGGGTTTCCCAGAGTGCATAGATAGATTGTTTCTTCCATATCATCTTCCCATATTCTTCAGGCTTGTGTGTGTTTCCTTTATCTTTTCAAAAAGCTCGTCGCTCAGGACATTTCTTTCTATCTCAAGTCCGTTTTGCGTGTATCTGTTCTTGATTCCAAAAAACGCATTGTCTATGAACACGCAGCTGTAATGATACTTGCCGCGGATCCTCGAAAGTATTGCTATGGCTCCTGATGAGAGCGCAGGTGCTATATATGGCTTGAATCCAAGCTCCCTTACCATAAGATTGCATTTTACAGTCTTTTCTGTGAGCAGCTCTGATTTTTCTCTGTTGTAGTTAACGATGCTGTCTGCTATTACCAGCCCGTTTCCGTGAGGACCGAATGCCCTTCCTTCTTCGCTGAAGTACTGGATGTTTTTTTCCATGCCTGCGAAATATTTTGCCCTGGCATACATGACGCCAAGCCCGAATCCCTCGATCTGCTCCGGCAGAAGTCCGCTGTAATCGAAGGCGTCCATGTCGTTTTTGTTGCTGATGTCATATACCGCCTTGCACAGAAGGTCTACCGGATCTGAAACGACCGCAAACACGCCTTTGAAGCTTTTCTCTCTGGCCATCTTCGCATATCTTGATATTATCTCGCGATTCGACTCATACTGTATCATCCTGACATCCCTTACCTCCTCACCGACTGCAGGAACCTTTGCCGATGCGCAGAATATGAACATGTCGCAGTCCATCAGATTTTCTCTTTTTACTGACTTCACTACTGGATATCCTCTGCTCAGAAGGCTGTCCTCTTCGATTGAGCATATCTGGTTCATCTCCATCTCATATCGCTTTACCACGTTCTCACGGTTTGAGAATATCCCTATCTCGGATATGACATCTCCTCCAAGCAGCTTGAGACCGATAAGCAGGTTTGAGCCTACGTCTCCAAGCCCGGCTATATTTACTCTCCATTTTCTGTCCAGAGGTTTTTCAAGAAAAAGCTTTCTGAGCGGATGAGCTATGTTGAGGTACTGCACTCTTCCCTGTGATATCATATCTCTTATCCACTGCGGAAGCTCAGCTGCCCGCTCTGACATGCCTTCTTTTTTTCTTATTATCTCGATGTCATCCCCATCTTCAAATATCATTTCCGGATCGGTTATTGCATAGCTGACTCTTTTTCCTGCATCAGTCCTGTGAAGATAATAAAGCTTTTTAGAGCTGTCTTTTTCAAGCCCCTCTTTTATTTCAGCCTCATCTGCCTCTTCAAATCTGACTTCCCTGTCAAAGCTGAATGCATAATTTCCTTCTTTTGTGTAGTAATACATGTTAACCTCCATTATCTGTAAATAATATTTTTAAGTCTTTTCAGTTTTTCGAGATCATTCCTCAGGTATTCTGACGGTTTGAGATCAAGGTCATAGTCAATGCATTTTCCCTGGTCTGGCTTTCTTGGCTTCTGGAATACCTCTCCTATCTTTTTGAGATTGAAGCTGCTCTCGTTTATATGCTGATACTCTGATTCTATTGTTTCAAATATCCTTATCGCATTTTTTATGCAGGTTTCCGAAAGCGTATATATGTTCTCCGGGTCGGTATTTCTTACGAATCCCGGGGATGCATATGGAAGTATGAAGTTTATCGAAGGAAGTATATATTCGTCAGAGCTTCCTTCTCTGTATACATAATCTCCTCCCATGAATGGATACAGCGAGTTCTCGTTGAACCAGTTCTTGAGGTTTGGAAGGAAATAGATGTATTCCACGTCTCTTTCCTGTATGTCCATAAGCTCCTTTCCCTGTCCCGAAAGTATCGCCACTACGATCTGCTTTATCTCTATGTCAGCCTCCCGAAAAAGAGGATCGAGCGCTTTTATCCTGTGACCCTTATGGAGGATATCATCAATCAGTATGACCGGCTTTCTGAATGAGGACAGGACCTTGATCTGGTTTCTTATGTCCATATAGTTTGGGAATTCCCTGAAATCGAAGTCCATAAGAGAAGGCGTGAATGTCTTTTCCGTATGGAGCGATTTTGTAACGGTGTTTGGAACGAGGGCTCCGTTGAGAGTCGCTCCGTAAGGAACGCACATGTTTTTTCCAAGCTGCCTTGGGACTTTTATGTCATAGCCTACCTCGTTTATATCGCAGACTTTTTTTATGAGCTTTCCATAGGTGACGCTCCTGTCAAATGACAGCACGAGCTCTCCTCTGTAGAGCCTTGCGAGCGCTCTCTGGAGATTTTCTCTCGTCCTGTATATTTCCTTCTTTATCCTGGAATTGCTCCTGAAAGGCTCCTTGAGCATGCTCCTGAGATCCAGATTGAGTACAATAGGCTTTGCCATGTTTACACACTGCACCGTATTTTGAATATCCGCGCCTTCTATATATTCAAATCCCTGAAGCTCGAATATTTTGCGACATTCCTGCTGATTAACCGGTATGAAGTTTTTGAATATGCAGTAGGTGTAGTCTTTTTCAAGCGCAATAGCAAGGGTTTCAGTCAGGAGTATCTGGTATATGTTGTTGATGGATGAGCTCTCGTTTACGCACATGCCGTTTATATATGATATTCTTCCGAGCGAATTCTGCCTTATATAGTCACTTATCTTCTTGTCTCTGAACTCAGAGTAATACTGGGTGCTCCTCAGCCAGCTGCTCGTCGTGAAGCCGAGTATGTCATCATTTTTCTCGTCCCTGATGACTACTGCCCTGAGGTTTTCATATCCTGAAAGCGAGGCTGCTATTTCAGATATCTGTTCATCGCTCATGGTGCCTTTATCTAAACAGCTCTCAATCAGAGTTTTTATCTTCTGCTGCGAGCAGTCATCGATAACCTCTGTCCTGAGGGTCATGTTGGAGAAATAACGCTTGAACATCGGCTCTTTCCTGTAGAGGGCATAGCGATATATGAACTTCTGCGCGAGAGGGTCTATAAGCTCGGATATGTCCTGCTCTTCATCTATGCTGTCTCTTATCTGAGTGGAGCTTATGTCCTCATACTGAGGCGGAAGACTCAGTATCTCCACATTCCCCTTTATCATCTCTGTTTTCTTGCTGAGAAGCAGGAGTTCCTCTTCTTCACTGAGGCCTCCAGAATTTCTCCTGTGAAATATTATATGGTCATATTTAAGGATTTCATGATTTTCATCTGAGCTGTAGCTGCTTGCATTGAGGATGACGTCACTTCCCACTACAATGCTCACCTTTTTGGGCTCGAATATGCTGCTCAGATTTCTCAGGTTTTCTTCATTTGAAAGATTTACCTGAACGTCCTCAGGAAGCAGGTATATGTTTGGCTCTTCAGCTACAGATACCTTTATTATATTTCTTCTTATATTGTTCGGCTGGGTCTTCTTTGACCATGAAAATTCGTCCACGGCAAGGAATACGTCATATCCCATGTCCCTTATGGCTCTTGCTATCTCCTTGTGCCCAAGCGAGAATGGATCGAATGTTCCCGGGAAAAAAGCTATACTTCTCTCGTTTCCGCGCTTCATCTCCCCGTAGAGGAATTCATAGTCTGATATGAATCTGTATATGGAGTTAAGCGATGCGGCGTTTCGGATGTAGAGATCCCTTCTCTCATTCCTGTTTTTGAGCATATTGAGTATCTTCTTGTCTACGAGGCGGTATACCTTGTATTTCTGCCCAAGCGTAAGGTTTTTCGAAGAGAATATGTTTCCTGCGATAATCTTGAGCGCCTCATGGCTAAGGTACCTGTCAAAGCTGTAGAGACCTACGAGAAGTATTCCTACCATCTTTTCAAGGCGCCTGCTGTATCTTGCGGGGTCCGCATCAAGCTCATATCCGTTCGAGATATAGCTCTCTATCGCGTATCCTGCTGCAACGAGTATCAGCCATGCCACCTGCACGCTGGCAGTCTTTACCTTGTAGTAGAAGTCCTCGAGTATCTCGTCAAATTCTCCCGGCTCCTGATATATCATTATCTTTCCTATATATTCAGGGATGTATTTGGTGAACTGAAGGTCCTGCATCTCAAGGGCTCTTATGAGCTCTATGCAGGCCTCATTTTTTTCCTGGCGCTCGAGCAGATGAAATATCGAGAGCATGGCTTTTCCCGAATGATTCCTGACGCTCTCTGCAGAGCTTACCTTGAGCAGATTGCAGAAATGCATTACTGTCTGAAGGTTGTTGGTTGTCCTTCCTGTAAGCGTGAGATCCACAAGCAGGTCTATGTTTGATTTCTTCTCTATCCAGCTCGTGGCGCTCTTGAGATTTCTGAGATATATGTCTGATATCTCCTCTTTTGTCATTTCGTCCGCTTCAAATATATGGCAGGTTTTTTTCGCACTTATGCCGCTTTTTTCGCATATATAGCTTACGAGCCTGTATTTTATGAAGTCCACCGTCTTGTTGCCGCTCTTTTGCGTGTTTTTTATTACAAAATCTGCGAGGTCCTGATAGCACTCAGACTTTCTGTCAAGATTTCTGAGCACCACATGAATGCTCTTGGTTATGGACATGTTTATGTCTGCAGACTCGGAGCTGTACATCTGCTTCATGAATGACACGAGCGTATGCGGGGTCTTGAGTTTTTTAACCGGGATATACTTTATAAGCTGTGAAAGCATTGCCATAGCAGGCTGAGTGAGTGAGCTCCCCGGCTCCATGGCTTTTCTGTATATTTTTTCGAGCACATCATAGTATTCCTGGGTCTTGTCTGAGCCATTTTCAAATATGCTCGATACAAAATTTCTGGTATTTATCTCAAGCCAGCGCTTCTGCTTTTCGGTGAGCTTGTGGTCCTTGTATATGAAATATTCGATATATTTTTCAAAGAGGCTTATAGCCTTTATTTCCTGGATATCATATGTGACGTCCTGCGGAATCTCTTTTCTGTATTCCTGATCGAAATTCGCGATCAGAAGCCCTATTATCTTTGCCGCCTGATTTCTTACGTCTTCTTCCTTGTAGAGGAGCAGCTCCTTGAGCATGTTCATTATGAAAGTCTTCTGCAGCTGGCTCGTATATATATAGTATTCTTCAAAGGTGCTGAGGTATTCTCTGAGTTTTTTCCAGTTTTTTTCGCCGCTCAGATCAACAAGCATCTCATTGAAGGATTTTGCCGCGGAGAACCTGTTGAGTATGTTTATATTGTACTCTATGGCCTTGTATTTGAAGCTCTCTGCTATCCTGCTGCCATATGCGAGGCTCAGGTCCGGCCTTGCCACCTGCTTGTTTCTCTGAGCCTGCTCAAAGCCTTCGTTTGTAAGCGTTGTATCTATGCAGTTTTCGATCATGAAGTTTTTGAAATCCCTGAGCTTTGCGTATACTTTTCTGTATCTGCGCTCCTTGGCTTCGTCCACATTGTCCAGCTTGTCGAGGATTACCTGAAAGGATTCCGAAAGTGGATATATGTACATGGAGCCGTTTCTGTTTTTTACCCTGAAGTCTGAATATATGAGGACAAGGCATTCTGCAGGAAGGTTTTCAAGCTCGAGATCCCAGGTAGAGTGATTGGCAGCAACGTTTGCGATGTATGGCATGTTTCTTTCCCTGAACCAGATATCCGTGTAATAGTAGTGAAGATATGGAACCCGCTTCTCCTCATTCTTTCGGCATCCGAATTTGCCTATGTCGTGCCCTGCGGCGGCGGCAATTACTGTTGCCACATCGACAGGAAGCCCTGCTTCTCTGAGCTGCCTGGCCGTATATGCCGCTACGTTGCTGACTCCTGATATATGGTCAAGCGTGGAGTAGCCTTTTATCTCCTGATTGAGCTTCATCATCTCGTATATATATTCTTCTTCATAGTGCTTTATGAATCTGTGATATTCATGGTTTTTTTCCAGCGCTGAGGCTTCCTGCTCCGTCAGGAGCTCTATGGGATTTTTTATGTAGAACTCATCCGAGCCGGTTTCTTTTTCCAGTTTAAGCCACTGCCTGTAAAACTCAAGAAATATTCTCACTTCCCGGTTTTTTTCATCTGAAAGCTCTGTATTTATGGATTTTGGGAAGGAAAGTGAAAGTACATATTCGTATGCATATTCAACAAAGCTGTGGCTGTCATCGCAGTTTGTGTATCTCCTGACTGCGGCTGCAAGCTTTTGGGCTCTGAAATCCTTTCTGGCTATGAGCTTTCGCAGACCCGCTCTGAGCGCATCATCGCTTTCTGGATCAGCGCCGTCGATGTGTCCTGAGACTGCGCTGAGATATTTCTGGACTGCGATATCGATGTCTGCCGTGCTGCTTTTGGGATTCATAATAATTCACTTCCTCTCTTTTTCTTCCGCTGTTCTTATAATTCAATTTTAGCACATGCATAATGTAAATAAAAGCAAAAAGAAAGATGATTCCAGTTACGGACCCATCTTTCCTGTTATTTAGCTATACTAATGTTTTTCCAAGCTCAAGAGCCTTGATGTTTATTTCAACGAATGCAGGTTTAACGTTTTCCCTGATTATATTATCCCAGTTTATGTGCTCAAGCTGCATTGATTTTATTATGGTACCAAGAAGTATAATATTCATAACCTTTGAATTTCCAAGCTCTTCAGCCTTCTGTGATGCATCCACCACTATCGTCCTTACCTTTGACTCGAGTGTTTCGATGACATTGCCCGGATAATCGAATTTGCCTGAAAGTATAGGCATGGATTCTATCTCGAAGTTGTTCACTACAACGAGTCCTGATGGTTTTAGATATTCAAGGGCTCTGATTGCCTCCATCTTTTCAAATGCCACTATTACATCTGCTGTTCCAAGCTCTATTACAGGAGACTCTACTCTGTCTCCGTATCTTACCTGTGATGAAACGTTTCCGCCTCTCTGAGACATTCCGTGGATCTCGCTCATCTTAACGTCATAGCCTTCCTGCATGAGGCCTGTAGTGAGAAGCTTGCTTGCAAGTATTGTACCTTGTCCTCCGACTCCAACAAGTAGTATATTCTTTGTCATATTATTTACCTGCCTTTCCTATAGCCTGTTTTGGACATACCTGTACACATACTCCACATCCTACGCACTGATCTTTGTTGATTGTGGATTTCTTTGTTTCCTTGTTGAAGGATATTGCCGGACATCCAGTCTTTATGCACATTCTGCAGCCTATGCACTTGTCATGGTCTATCTCGCACTTCTCAGTGAATGCTCCTGCGAATTCTTTTTTGTCCACATCTGTGAATTTCTTGAGCGCGCATGGCCATCTTGTTATTATAACTGATGACTCTTCAAGTCCGAGCGCCCAGTCAAATGCTTCCTTCATTTCCTTTAGATCATTTGGGTTTACTGTTCTTACGTTGTCCACTCCGCAGGCTCTCACAAGCGGCTCGATCTCAACTATCTTTGTAGCTTCTCCCTGAAGCGTATATCCAGAACCAGGGTTTTCCTGATGCCCTGTCATTCCAGTTATTCTGTTGTCCAGGATTACGTTGATCGAGTTGGATTTGTTGTATACCACGTTCAGAAGGCCATTGATCGCAGTGTGGAAGAACGTAGAGTCTCCTACTACTGAAACCACTCTCTTGTCATTGTCTTCTTTCATGTTGAACACCTGCTGAGCGCCGTGTCCTGAGCCAAATGCTCCTCCCATGCACACGTTGAAGTCCATCGCATTGTATGGAGGTGCGAATCCGAGCGTATAGCATCCTATGTCTCCTGCTATAACGACATTTTTTCTCTTTCCAAGCTCGTAGAAGAATCCTCTGTGAGGGCATCCCGCGCATAGAGTCGGCGGTCTCGGCACTGCAAGAGATCTGTCATATTCAACGGTCTCCGGCTCTATCCCAAATACAGCTTTTCTTATAACTTCAGGAGTCATCTCTCCGCAGAATGGGAACAGATTCTTGCCAAGGCAGTCAAATCCAAGTCTTCTTACTTCGTCTTCGATGTATGGGTCATTCTCTTCTATTACATATATCTTGTCCATTCCCTGGCAGAACTGTGTTATCTTCTTGTCTGGAAGAGGATTTGTGAATCCAAGCTTGAGGTATGATACTGTATCTCCAAATACCTCTCTTGCATATGTGTAGCATCCTCCTGAGGTTATAACTCCGGTTCTTACGTTGTTATCCACAATGAAGTTGAGCTCTGTTTCATTTGAGAATTCCTTAAGGGCTATCATTCTCTCTTCTACCGTAAGTCTCATCATTCTTGAGTGAGCCGGAACGGTTATGTTCTTCTGTACGTTCTTTACGTATTCCTTTATGCCGACTTCGGTTCTTTCTCCACAGTCAACTATTCCTTTTGAGTGACATACTCTCGTAGTCATTCTGAAAAGGAGCGGTGAATCATATTTTTCACTGATTTCGTATGCGGCTATCATCATGTCCTTTGATTCCTGGCTGTCTGCTGGCTCAAGCATAGGTATCTTTGCATGCTTTGCAAAATTTCTGTTGTCCTGCTCGTTCTGGGATGAGTGCTGTCCTGGTTCATCTGCTGAAATCAGTACCATTCCTCCGTTTACGCCCATATAAGCATATGTAAATAGCGGGTCTGCGGCTACGTTTACCCCAACGTGCTTCATCGCTGCAAGAGTCCTCGCTCCTGCTATGGATCCTCCGATTGCTGCCTCGAGAGCTACTTTTTCATTCGTTGCCCACTCTGCAAGTATATCATCCTTGTATAGTGCTACGTTTTCGAGTATCTCTGTGCTTGGAGTTCCCGGATATGCCGATGCATATTTTACGCCAGCTTCGTATGCACCTCTTGCTACAGCTTCATTTCCTGTCATTAACTGTTTCATAGTATATCTCCTTTGAATTTTATTTTACTGCTGATGCTGAAATCGCCAGTGATAAATATTTTTCCTGAGTCGATGCTCCTCTTGATGTGAGAACTATCGGTACCTGAGCTCCGACTATGAAACCTGCCATCTTTGCGTTTGCAGCATATATAAGAGATTTTCCAAGTATATTTCCTGCGGTGATATTTGGCACTACCATGATGTCGGCATCTCCTGCCACTTTGCTCTCGTATCCCTTTATCTGCGCGGATTCTTTGCTCCATGCAAGATCATATGATATTGGGCCTTCCACTATGCAGTTTTTTATATCCCCTTCTCTGTTCATCTGTCTGAGCATGTCAGCATCAATGGTTTCGGGCATCTTTGGATTTACGTTTTCGACAGCCGAAAGCACTGCCACCTTAGGGCATTCATAGCCTATGTTGTTGAATACCTCAACCGCATTTTCTATTATCTGCTTTTTTTCATGAAGATCAGGATACATCATCATTCCGCCGTCAGTAACTGCCAGCAGCTTGTGATATGTCGCAACTTCGTGCATTGCTATGTGAGACATTATCTTGCCTTTTGAAAGTCCCTTTTCCTTGTTTACCACTGCTTTTAAAAGATCTGCAGTCTGAAGCTTGCCCTTCATTATGAAGTCGGCCTTGCCTTCTTTTATGAGCTCTATGGTTTTTTCTGCTGACTCTTTGTCGCTCTGAGTATCATATATCTCATAGGCGTCTGCGTCTGAGCCCAGCTCTTCAAGAAGCTGCCGGATCTGCTCTTTGTATCCAACAAGCACTGGTGTTGCAATATTGTCCCTGTCAGCCAGTATGAGCGCTTCGAGCGCATGAGAATCATGAGCCGCTGCAACTGCCACTCTTTTCTTCTTCCCATTGCTCTGAACGTGCCTGATCAGTTCTTCAAAGGTTTTAAACTCCATGCTTTACCTCCTTTTTATTTTTCACTAAAATTATAACATATATTTTCTTTTAATATCAACATTGTTAATTTATCTCTCAGCGATCAGCTCTCTGTTGTTCCAGATGTACTCCACTCCTGAGTAGAGCGTAAGTGCCACGCATACATACATCATGATGTCTCCGAATGGCATACTTAGAAGAAGCATTATTATCGCAAGCATCTGGGTTACGGTCTTTATCTTTCCTCCGCCTGATGCTGCGATCACCTTGCCGTTTGTAGCTGCGATGGCTCTTATTATTGAAATCGCATATTCTCTCGTTATTATTATTATTACAAGCCAAGCCTCCGCTCTTCCTGCCTGTATCAGGAAGAGCAGCGCTGCGGCTACGAGGACTTTGTCAGCAAGTGGATCCATGAATTTTCCAAAATCGGTCACGAGATTGTGCTTTCTCGCAAGATATCCATCCAGAAAATCCGTGAATGAGGCTACTGCAAATATTATGGTGCTGATTATCATCACGGACTGCTGTTTTTCATAGTATGCCGCGGCAAGAAAAAATGGTACTAATATAAATCTGAGTACAGTAAGCTTGTTTGGCGTATTCATTTTATATCAACTCCCCTGTAAGGTCATATTCAAGTGCTTCGGTTATATTTACATTTACAAACTGGCCCTTTTTAAGGTCTTCCTGCGTCTTTACGAACACGAGTCCGTCGATCTCCATCATGTCTCTGTATGAACGTCCTTCATAGAGCCCGTCCTCAACCTTTTCGTCTATCATTACTTCCAGAGTACTTCCAACGAAGGTCTTGTTCTTTTCGTATGATATTCCTTGCTGGATTTCCATAAGGCGGTTCTTTCTTTCCTGCTTGATATCTTCGTCTATCTGGCCTTCGAGAATTGCAGCGGGAGTATCTTCTTCTCTTGAGTATGCGAACACTCCGAGCCTGTCGAATTTGACTTCCTTCACGAATTCGCAAAGCTCATCGAACTGCTCCTGTGTTTCTGTAGGGAATCCTACGATTATAGACGTCCTTATAGACGCCTCTGGTATCTCTTTTCTTATCCTGTCTATGTTTTCCTTTATCTGCTGCTTGCTGGTTTTTCTATTCATAAGCTTTAGTATTGCATCATTTGCATGCTGAACTGGCATGTCAAAATAAGGAAGCACCTTTTCGCATTCCTTTACTGCTTTTACGAACTCCGCATCCACATCTTCCGGATATGAATAAAGTATCCTTATCCATTTGAGGCCTTCTATCTCGTTAAGCTCTCTCATCAGGTCGCTTATCGCTTTTTTCCCATATATGTCCAGTCCGTATTTGGTTGTATCCTGAGCTATAACTATGAGCTCCTTTACCCCGTTTTTCGCAAGCTGACGTGCTTCCTTGAGGATGTCCTCCTGCCTTCTGCTCCTGTACTTCCCTCTCAGCTTCGGGATTATGCAGTATGTGCAGTGATTGTCGCAGCCTTCCGCTATCTTGATGTATGCGCTGAAGGTGTCTGTAAGAAGCGATCTGGGGATTTCTTCGGCTATATGCTTGTCTATGTCTGTTATCAGGCTGCTTCTTATTCCGCCCTTTAGCTCCTCTATCTTTTCAAGGATCATGTCAAAGCTCGTAGTTCCCAGCACTATGTCTATCTCCGGAATTTCGCTCAGAAGCTCATCTGAATATCTCTGTGCGAGGCATCCTGTCACTATGAGGTATTTGAGGTTTCCTCTTTCCTTATACTGGGCAAGCTCGAGTATCTCGTTTATTGATTCTTCCTTTGCCGCTTCAATGAATCCGCAGGTATTGACTATTGCGATGTCTGCATCCATTATGCTTCCTGTCTGTAAATAATCGTTCTTTACGAGCGTACCAAGCATCATTTCTGAGTCTACGAGGTTTTTTGCGCATCCAAGCGTTGATATAAATATCTTTTCCATATATCTCCTTTTAATCTAATTCTTCTTTCTTTAATAATTCCCTGTACCAGTTTTCTACCTGATTGCATGCATCCATGAATTCGTCGGAGTTTACGGTAAACTCATATTCATATTTGTCCTGAGAGTGAAGGTAGAGCCTGTCATAATAGTTTTCCATGAGGAATTTTGCTATATAGTAATAATCTTTTACATCTGTTCTTTCAAGAAGCTCGGTTACGTTCGCATTTCCGAGCGAGTCCTTGAGCTTGAGTATAGACGATCTGAGCAGGTCATCATTGTCCCAGCACTTCACGGTATAGTCCTTTACACATCTTTCTACTCTTGATTCTATTGAGGATTCGACAAGTATATGGTATCCATTCTGCATCATATCCCAGAATGAGCTTGAAAGAAAACATCTTCCTATCTTCTTGCTCTCGCTTTCCATGAAGAGGTATTTATGACCCTGCTGCCTGGCTCTTCTTATATAATCGAATATCTGTGTCTCGAAATATTTCTGAGTCGCCGGCTCGCTTGTGTAGTATATGCCTCCAAATACAGATCCGCTGTTTCGGGCGTAGTATTCAAGATCTATTATCGCCATGCCTCTTTTTTCAAGCTCCTTGAGCATCTCTGTCTTTCCAATGCCCGTATGGCCGTGGAGAACTGCAAATGTAAAGTCATCCCGGAGATTTTCAAGGGTGGTTATTACGTGGTTCCTGTAGTTCTTGTAGCCGCCTTCGAGCTTTATCGTTCTCAGGCCGCAGCTGTTCACAAAGTCCACTACCGAGCTGCTTCTCATGCCGCCTCTGAAGCAGTATATTATTACATCCTCGTACTCTTCGCTCAGGCCTTTTATCTGAGTGAATATCTCCTTCAGCTTTGGCGCAACAAATTCGAGCCCTGTCTCTACTGCGTGTTCCTTACCCTTGTTTTTGTACAGCGTGCCAATTATGGCTCTTTCCTCATTGTCCAGTATGGGTATGTTTACCGCTCCATATATATGGTCCGTCTCAAATTCCTGAGGGCTCCTCACATCTACGAATATTCTGCTTTTGAGTTCCAATGCCTGTGATATGCTTATTGATTCCATCATTCTCCTTCTTGCCTACTCTGTTATTTCAATCTGTTTTGCAAATACCTTTCGAGGCTTTGCTCCGTCCATAGGTCCGCATATGCCTCTTTCTTCCATTTCGTCTATTATCCTTGAAGCCCGGTTGTATCCAAGCCTGAATTTCCTCTGAACCAGCGATGTCGATATCTGGCCGTTGCTCTGTGCGAACTCTATGACCTCTTCGATTATCGGGTCTGTCTCTTTTTCCTTCTTTTCCTCATCCTTCTGCTGCATGGTCTCTTCTATTATGTCTATCGTTGAGTTTCTTTTTTTAGGAAACTGCGCCGATATGAATTCTACGATGTCCTTTACTTCGCCGTCCGATATGAAGGCTCCCTGTATTCTCTGAGGCTTTGAAAGTCCCTGCGGAGAATAAAGCATATCGCCTTTTCCTATGAGCTTTTCGGCTCCGACTCCGTCAAGTATCGTCCTTGAATCCACCTGAGACGAAACGGCAAATGCTATCCTTGAAGGTATGTTCGATTTTATAAGCCCCGTTATTACGTCAACCGAAGGCCTCTGCGTAGCAAGCACCAGGTGCATGCCGCATGCCCTTGCCATCTGAGCCAGCCTGCATATTGCATCCTCAACCTCGTTAGGGCTTACCATCATAAGATCTGCGAGCTCATCGACTATTATGACTATCCTCGGCATTTTTTCCTCTGTCTCTTCAAGCTCGTTGTATCCGTTTATGTCTCTTACCCTGTTTTCAGCAAACAGCTTGTATCTCCTGTTCATCTCATTTACCGCCCAGCTGAGCGCATACGGCGCTTTTTTCATGTCGGTCACAACAGGTATCAGCAGATGCGGTATGTCATTGTATATTGAAAGCTCGACCATCTTAGGGTCTATCATTATGAATTTGACCTCATCCGGAGTCGCCTTGAACAGTATGCTGCAGATGAGCCCGTTTATGCATACGCTCTTTCCTGAGCCTGTAGACCCGGCAACTAGCATATGGGGCATCCTTGATATGTCTGAAATCATAGGCTTTCCGGATACGTCTTTTCCAAGAACGAAGGATAGCTTTGATTTTGCTTCAAAGAAAGCCTTGCTCTCAAGCACGCTCCTGAAGCTTACCATGTCTGTCTCGGCGTTTGGAAGCTCTATTCCAATCAGCGAGGTCCCCGGTATAGGCGCCTCTATCCTTATGGCAGCAACAGCGGCAAGCGCAAGCGCAAGGTCATCTGAGAGATTGAGTATCTTTGATACCTTTACCCCGGCTTTTGGCTGAAGCTCATATCTTGTTATCGTTGGCCCGACTGATACATTTACCACCTTTGCTTCAATTCCGAAGAGCATGAGCGTCTCCTCCAGCTTTTTGGAGTTACGCTGCTGTTTTGCAGGATCCTTCTGCTTCACCTTGTAATCCTTGAGAAGCAGTGTAGACGGCAGGATGTATTTCTTTGCCGTTTCATCACCCTCGATGTCATTTTCTTCCAGTTCTAGATCTTCAGGATGTTCCTTTTCCATCTGGCTCTTCATGAAGGTCTCTCGCTCATCCACTATATCAACTGCCGGCAAAACATCTGCAGCTTCTTCTTCAATTTTTTCTACAGCTTTTTCTGTGACTGCATCTTCGGCTGTAGCCGGTTCGATGGCAGGAGCTGTTGTCGCCGCCCCGGCTGGTTCAGTGAAATTGTTCATGAGAAAAGGAGAGTACTTTATAGTGTCTCCAAGATCCGGCGACGATGCAACAGCTTCATGCAGCTCCGGCTCGGTTTCCAGATTCAGCTTCTGATTCTGCGCCGGGATTTCCGGTTCATATCTCGGCAGCTCTTTTTTCTCTGAGTCTACGTAGAATTTCTCAAGAAAATCATATCTTCCGCTTCCGTTTGATGCCACGCCTGATTTTTGAAGCGGCTCCGGCTCTTTAAGATAATTTTTCTTTATTGCACTTCTTATAGGTCTTTCTTTTTTTTCAAGTTTCTTTATTTGTGTCGTATCTTCTTCCGAAGCTTCTTCTTCGGTTACATATTCTACAGCTTTTTCCTTTATAGTCTTTGCTGCAGTTCTGCTCTTTTTGAGCGCAGTTATGCTTGCGTCGCCTATCTTTGATGGGGACCATTTGAGATAGTATATTCCCACGAACATGTACATAGCCATGGAAAGTATCAGCATGCCGCTCTTGCCCATAAGCTTTTCCAGATAGAATGCCATCAGATATGGCCATATGCCTATGCCGCTTCCGGCTGCAGAGTTTACGAATACGAGCTTTATGGTTTCAAAGCCGAGCTTTCCTCCAAGTATGATATCTATGTTCACTGCACCGTAAAATATCATGGTAGCGACTGAAACCAGTATTATCATAGCCGGCGGCAATGAGTGAAGGCTGAACCTCGAGCTGTACACGAGCCTTACTGCGCCTGTTATGAGAAGGAAGAGCGAGAGCAGCACAGAGAGTTTTGAAAACTGACCCAGCATTATCGCTTTAATCCCTCTGCCCAGAAATCCCATGGCATCTGTGGTTATAGAAAGCGTTATTATCATCCCTGCGACCACCATGCACAGAGCTATTATATTCTGTCTCCTTGAGTCTTCTGCAGGAGATATTTTCTTTGAAACTGATCTATTTTTGACTGCAGGCTTTTTTGATGAAGCTGCCGGTCTTTTTTTCACTGTTGATGGTTTTTTGGCCGCACCAGCTGATGCAATAGGCTTTTTGGCCGTTTTTACCGTTTTAGCCGTTTTTACCGTTTTAGCCGTTTTCTTTATGTTTGGCAATTTAATTCCCCCGTTTCCGTTATTCTAACTTATATATTATATCATATACCCTGCCTTTTTTCCATAAAAATAGCCAGAGTGAGCCTCTGGCGGTAATCATGAACTGTCTGAGCTTATATCTGTCGCTTACTCAGTTCTGCTATATCGACTGAATTGTCATATGTGTTTATGAACATTATCCTGCCTCGCAGAAGGCTGCCTCTTGATATCATTATCTTCAGAGCCTCGCTTACCTGAAGTGATGCTGTCAGTGCCGGAGTAAAGGATGGATTTCCAAGCCTGTTGTCCGTCTTCCTGTCTTCAAATCCTGAATAAATAATTGAGAGCGTCCTTTCTCCTGGAAATATAGTGCTGACCTGACCGTACCATCCTGATATAGCGCCGTGTACCATCGGAATCTCCATATCCTCGCAGGCCTGCTGAAGAACAAGCCTTGATTCGACTCCATCTAGTGCATCCATTGCTATGTCGCATCCTGACAATATCTCCCGGGCATTTTCAGATGTGAGATTTCTATCGTACGCTATCACATCTGTGTCTGGATTTACGGTGCTTATCCTTATTTTTGCCTGAAGCGCCTTGTTTTTTCCTATCACGCCTGTATCTGAGATGAGCTGCCTGTTGAGGTTGCTCTCTTCGAACACATCTCCATCTGCAACGGCCAGAGTTCCTACTCCAAGCCTTGCCAGCATCTCAATTATGTACCCTCCAAGGCCGCCGCATCCTATCACTGCTATTTTTTTTGATCTCAGTGATATATTTTCTTCCAAAGTAAGCATTTCCATGTTTCTTGAATATCTGTCCATTCTTACCCCCTGCATTCTATGTAAAAAGACTGTATATCCGGCCAAAGCCGGACATACAGTCTGTATTTATTGTTTGTTCAAGGTTCTGAAATTAGTCAGCAAGTATTGCAACAACTACTCCTGATCCTACTGTTCTTCCACCTTCTCTTATCGCGAATCTTAGTCCTTCTTCGATTGCGATTGGAGTGATAAGCTCAACTATCATGTTTACGTCGTCTCCTGGCATTACCATCTCTACTCCTTCTGGAAGCGTGATGTCACCTGTAACGTCTGTTGTTCTGAAGTAGAACTGTGGTCTGTATCCTTTGAAGAATGGAGTATGTCTTCCACCCTCTTCCTTCTTAAGAACGTATACCTGAGCTTCGAATTTTGTATGAGGCTTGATTGATCCTGGCTTCGCCATAACCTGTCCTCTTTCGATCTCGTCTCTTGCTACTCCTCTAAGAAGCGCTCCTATGTTGTCTCCTGCCTGAGCCTGATCAAGAAGCTTTCTGAACATCTCTACTCCTGTTACTACTACTTTTCTTGGAACTTCTGTAAGTCCAACTACTTCTACTTCGTCAGATACTTTAAGGATTCCTCTTTCTACTCTTCCTGTTGCAACTGTTCCTCTACCTGAGATTGAGAATACGTCCTCTACTGGCATAAGGAATGGCTTGTCTACTGCTCTTTCTGGCTCTGGAATGTATGTGTCGATTTGCTCGAAAAGCTCGATTATTCTATCGCCCCACTCGCTGTTTGGATCTTCAAGCGCCTTAAGTGCTGATCCTCTTATGATTGGAGTGTCATCACCTGGGAACTCATACTCGCTAAGAAGCTCTCTTACTTCCATTTCTACAAGCTCAAGTAGCTCTTCGTCGTCTACCATGTCGCATTTGTTAAGGAATACTACGATATATGGTACTCCAACCTGTCTTGATAGAAGTATATGCTCTCTTGTCTGTGGCATTGGACCGTCTGCTGCTGAACAAACAAGGATTGCTCCGTCCATCTGTGCTGCTCCTGTGATCATGTTCTTTACGTAGTCAGCATGGCCTGGGCAGTCAACGTGTGCGTAGTGTCTGTTTGGAGTCTCGTACTCAACGTGTGATGTTGATATTGTGATTCCTCTTTCTCTTTCTTCTGGTGCCTTGTCTATTTTGTCAAAGTCTACTGCTGCTCCAAATCCGTATCTTGTGTGAAGTGTCTTTGTAATAGCTGCTGTAAGTGTAGTTTTACCGTGGTCAACGTGTCCGATTGTTCCAATGTTAACGTGTGGTTTATTTCTTTCGAATTTAGCCTTAGCCATTGTTTTATTCCTCCTGAAATATGATTATATTTATTTTCCTTCTTCCATTATCTTCTTAGCGATTGATGCTGGAACTTCTTCGTAATGGTCAAATATCATTGTGTAAGTCGCTCTTCCCTGAGTTGCAGATCTAAGGTCTGTAGAATATCCGAACATTTGAGACAGTGGTACCATTGCGTTTATAGCCTGTGCTCCACCTATTCTTGCTTCCATTCCTTCGATTCTTCCACGACGAGAGTTTATGTCACCCATAACGTCTCCCATGTATTCCTCTGGAGTTACAACTTCTACCTTGAACATTGGCTCAAGTATTATCGGATTTGCTTTTCTCATACCGTCCTTGAATGCCATAGAAGCAGCAACTTTGAAGGCCATCTCTGAAGAGTCGACTTCATGGTATGATCCATCATAAAGCTCTACTTTTACGTCAACAACTGGGTATCCTGCAAGTATTCCGGCTTCCATAGCGCCCTGGATTCCCTGGTCAACTGGTCCGATATACTCTCTAGGAACTGATCCACCAACTGTAGCATTAACAAACTCGTAACCAGCTCCTGGCTCCTGAGGGAACATTCTGATCTTAACGTGACCGTACTGTCCTCTACCACCTGACTGCTTGGCATACTTGTGCTCAATGTCAACAGCGTTCTTGATAGTCTCTCTGTAAGCAACCTGAGGTGCTCCAACGTTAGCTTCTACCTTGAACTCTCTAAGAAGACGGTCAACGATTACCTCAAGGTGAAGCTCACCCATTCCTGAGATTATTGTCTGTCCTGTCTCTTCGTCAGTTCTAACTCTGAATGTAGGGTCTTCTTCAGAAAGCTTCTGAAGTGCTGTTCCCATCTTCTCCTGAGCAGCTTTTGTCTTTGGCTCTATCGCAACAGAGATAACTGGCTCCGGGAACTCCATTGATTCAAGTATGATCGGATGATCCTGATCGCAAAGCGTATCTCCTGTAGTAGTATCCTTAAGACCTACTGCAGCTGCTATATCTCCTGCATATACTTCTGTGATTTCTGCTCTTGTGTTGGCGTGCATCTGAAGTATACGTCCTATTCTTTCTTTTTTGTTCTTTGTTGAGTTAAGAACATAAGAACCTGATCTCAGTATTCCTGAGTAAACCCTGAAGAACGCAAGCTTTCCAACGAATGGGTCTGCCATTATCTTGAACGCAAGCGCTGAGAATGGCTCTTCATCTGATGAATGTCTTTCGTCTTCAGTCTCTCCGTCAAGAAGAACTCCTGTTATTGCAGGAACATCAAGTGGAGATGGCATGTACTCTACAACTCCGTTAAGAAGAAGAGGTACTCCTTTGTTTCTGTATGCAGTACCACAGAATACAGGATTTATCTTAACTTCGATAACTCCTTTTCTGAGGGCAGCCTTAAGTTCTTCGATTGATATCTCTTCGCCTTCAAGGAACTTCATTGTAAGGTCCTCATCAAGCTCAGCTATCTTCTCAACCATGATCTCTCTGTACTCTTCAGCCTGAGCTACCATGTTTGCAGGGATTTCTCTTTCTTCCTGCTCTCTTCCAAGATCGTCTATGTTGTAGTATGCCTTCATAGTGAACAGGTCGATTATTCCTTCGAAATCATCTTCTGCTCCTATTGGAAGCTGCACTGCAACTGCGTTTGCTCCAAGTCTGTCTTTCATCATCTGAACAACTCTCAGGAAGTTTGCACCGATTATGTCCATCTTGTTTACGAATGCTATTCTTGGTACGCTGTAGTTGTCAGCCTGTCTCCAAACGTTCTCTGACTGAGGCTCAACTCCGCCTTTTGCACAGAAAACTGCTACCGCTCCGTCAAGAACTCTAAGAGATCTCTCAACTTCTACTGTAAAGTCAACGTGTCCAGGGGTATCTATTACGTTTATTCTGTGGCCTTTCCACTCAGCAGTAGTAGCCGCAGATGTAATCGTGATTCCTCTTTCTTTTTCCTGCTCCATCCAGTCCATCTGTGATGCACCTTCGTGAGTTTCTCCTAGCTTGTGAGTCTTTCCTGTATAAAACAGGATTCTCTCTGTAGTAGTAGTCTTACCCGCGTCTATGTGGGCCATGATTCCTATATTTCTTGTTTTCGCCAATGGAAATTGTCTTGCCACTGATTTGACTCCTTTCTGGCACTTAATTCAGTATGTTTCTGAATCAGCTTGAAATAATTAATAACGGTAATGTGCAAACGCCTTGTTAGCTTCTGCCATTTTGTGAGTATCTTCTTTCTTCTTGAATGATGCTCCTGTTCCGTTAGCCGCATCCATTATTTCTCTGGCTAATTTAGTCTGCATACCTTTTTCATTTCTAAGTCTTGTGTATCTTACTAACCATCTAAGACCCAGTGTTTCTCTTCTCTCAGGTCTAACCTCTACTGGTACCTGATAGTTTGCTCCACCTACTCTTCTTGCTTTTACTTCAAGTACTGGCATGATGTTGTTCATTGCCTTCTCGAATATTTCAAGTGGATCTTCGTTTGTTTTCTCTTTTATTTCTTCGAACGCTCCGTATACTATTGACTGAGCTGTTCCTTTCTTTCCGTCAAGCATTATCTTGTTGATAAGCTTTGTAACGAACTTGCTTCCGTATATTGGATCTGCAAGCACTTCTCTCTTTGGAACATTACCTTTTCTTGGCACTTTGCTTCCCTCCTTAATGATTAATGGTTAAATCATCGGTACTCGACAAAATCTGCTTTGCCGGGGCGCCTATATAAAATTCTATATATTAAACGCACCGTAACAATACGACTTATTTCTTAGCAGCAGCAGCTTTTGGCACTTTTGCACCGTATTTCGATCTTGCTTGTCTTCTCTTGTCAACACCTGATGTATCAAGTGATCCTCTGACAATGTGGTATCTTACTCCCGGAAGGTCTTTGATTCTTCCTCCTCTGATAAGAACAACACTGTGCTCCTGAAGATTGTGACCTTCTCCTGGAATGTAAGCTGAAACCTCTATTCCATTTGTAAGTCTTACCCTAGCGATTTTTCTAAGGGCTGAGTTTGGCTTCTTAGGTGTAACCGTCTTTACTGAAGTACAAACTCCTCTTTTTTGTGGAGAACTTGCATCAGTACTTTTCTTTTTAAGAGCGTTAAACCCTTTTTGAAGAGCTGGAGCTGTTGATTTCGCAGCTATTTCTTTTCTGCCTTTTCTTACTAACTGATTAATTGTTGGCATTATGGCACCTCCTTCTTTATAAATTGTTTTTTTTTGCACCGCCAACTGCAATTGTATTGATTCGGCTATAATTAGTCGATTATCAACGTGTGTTTTTTTGCACACTAATAGATTCTATCACTTTTGTATGGTTTTGTCTACTTTTTTTTGTGTGCAGATATAAATTTATTCAACTGACAGAATGTAGTAATAAAGTGGCTGTCCACCCCTGTGAAGCTCTACGTCCATGTCATCATAAATTTCTTCAAGCTTTTCTTTGAGGCTCTCTGCCTCCTCCCTGGTGACGTCCTCTCCATAATAGAGGGTTATTATGTCGTCCATGTCAACTATGCCTTCAAGAAGCTTTACTACTGCTTCTTCTACGCTCTTTGTGCAGGTCATGATTTTTCCTTCTGAGATTCCTATTATATCTCCTTCTGAGATATATATGCCGTCTGAGCTTGTATCTCTGACTGCATATGTCACCTGTCCGGATTTTACGGTATTCATGGCTTCCATCATGTTTTCCGTGTTTGTTTCAAAGTCTTCTGAGGGCTCGAACACCATCAGTGCGGATATTGCCTGAGGCACTGTTTTTGTAGGTATTACCTCTACATTCTTCTCGCTGAGTTCCTTTGCCTGGTTTGCAGCAAGTATTATATTTGAATTGTTCGGAAGTATTATTATCTTCTCAGCATTTACATTGTTGATGGCTTTTATGAAATCCTGCGTGCTCGGATTCATGGTCTGCCCGCCTTCTATTACTGTATCTACTCCAAAATCTTTCATTATATGAGCTATGCCGCTTCCCATGGATACTGATATTATTCCATATGGCTTTGGCTCTTCTTTTTTATCTGCCATAAGACTCTGCTGCTGAAGTCTCATGTTCTCTATCTTCATCCTGTCGAGCTGACCGTGCTTTCCTGCTATCTCAAGCACTTTTCCAGGGTCGTTGGTATGGATGTGGATCTTGATTATTCCCTCATCACCTACGACTACCATTGAGTCTCCCATTCTCTCTATCTTGGATCTGAGTTCCTGAGGCTCTATATCTGCATTTATTACCATAAACTCGGTGCAGTAACCAAATTCGATTTCTCCTTCGAATATATGGCTGTCGCTTTCCATAAATTCTTCGTAGTCGATGCTGTCTGCCTGCTTTGCCTCAACCATCTGACCGTAATATCCCATCAGCATACCTTCCATGAAGGAAACAAGCCCTTTTCCGCCTGAGTCCACTACATTGGCTTCCTTGAGAGCCTTTAGAAGCTCTGGAGTCCTGCTCAGGGAGCCCCTGGCTTCTTCGAGGATTCTGTTCAGAAAATCCTCCATGGATATATCTTCTTTTCTTATAGACATTGCATATGCGGCTGTCTCTCTTATGACTGTGAGGATTGTTCCTTCAACCGGCTTCATTACCGCCTTGTAGGCTACATCTGATGAGTCCTTGAGTGCCTGAGCCACATCCTTTACCGTCAGTACATCCCTGCCTTCTATTCCTTTTGCAAATCCTCTCAGTATCTGAGAAAGTATCACTCCCGAGTTTCCTCTTGCTCCCATAAGGGAACCTTTGGCTATTGCTTTTCCTATGAGAGTTATATCGTCCTCTTTGAGCTTTGAGAGCTCCGATATAGCCGAAGCTATCGTAAGTGACATATTTGTACCTGTATCGCCGTCTGGCACTGGAAATACGTTTAACCTGTCTATAAGAGCCTTGTCATTCGTGAGTTTATTTGCTCCAGAAATTATCATTTCTCTTAATAACTTCCCGTCAATCTTATCCATTGTATCCTCCTGCTATTTCTGGACTCTTACTCCCTGTACGTTAATTCCAATTTTCGATACCTTGAGTCCTGTCTGATTTTCTACATAATATTTTACTCTTTCAATGATGTTGTCTGCTACTACTGAGACTTTTGTTCCGTACTGAACTATCACGGATATCTCAATTTCTATTACACCGTTTTCTATGTTTACTTCTATTCCTCTGCTGCCATTTGATCTGGATAAGAGTTCAACTATTCCGTATTTATTTTTAGAGGCCATTCCTACAAGGCCATAGCATTCCAAGGCTGCCTGACTTGCTATTTTTGAAACCACTTCTTTTCCCATAGATATCGTTCCATATTCATTTACTATATTTAGCATTTTTGCCTCCTGTTCTCTTATTAGTAAATTGACTATTTCTTTATTGTATAATAATTTTTGTATTTATTCAAGCGGTTTAGTGTTATAATGGTCTCATGACAAATATTTTGTTACAGGCTGGATAGCTGTTATATGTATTAATTATTATTTTTATTGTGATAACTTTATGTTGCAATTAATCCAAAGCTATGGTAATATAATATTTGTTAAATTCACGATTATTGATTTGAAGGAGGTGTTTTGCATGGCAAAGGTTTGTGATGTATGCGGAAAAGGTAAAATTTCTGGAAATAATGTCAGCCATTCAAATCGTCATAACAAAAGAACTTGGACTCCTAACCTTAGAGTAGTTAGAGCTATTGTTGACAGTACGCCAAAGAAGCTTAAGGTTTGTACAAGATGTCTACGTTCTGGAAAAGTTGCAAGAGCATAATAATAAAAAAGCTTGAGGATGAATCCCCAGGCTTTTATTATTTTTTACAGCTTTCAACCACCCGGGGTTTTCTGTCCGTACGGCTCTCAATTACGATTGCAGAGCCTTTTTTTATTTCTACATGGCAGTCCGTGATGTATTCATTGGACAGTCCTATGCTCTCGCCTCTCCTGAGATCGTACTCGTTCAGAGGGTATTTTACGCCGCTCAGTGTCACTGTCGCATCTTCAAATACTGCAAATATCGAAAAGTGCTGATTTTCTCTTTTTTCTGATACATATTTTCCTGCTGCGCATATGAAAGCTCTGTCATGGCTGTCTAACAGCCTCAGCTTTATCCCCTTCTCATAGGCATGATACATGAGCCCGAAGTTTGCAAGGCTGTGGTCCCACCTTCCACCAAGCGCACCATAAAGGTCTATCTCATCAAATCCTTTTTCAATCAGAAATTCTACGCACAGATGCGTGTCACTGAAGTCTTTTTCCGGACTGAATCTCATGAAGCTTACTCCGCGTGATTCAAAATAAAGCTTTGTTTCAGCATCTATCGAATCCAGATCCCCCAGTACATAATCGGGCATTATGCCTGCAGAGCGAAGCCTGTTTGCGGCTCCGTCTGCACATACTGTCATTTCATATTCATCAAGCGATTCTCTCAGAATCTCTGTTTCTGTGATGCTTCCGTTAGAAATTATTGCCGCCTTCATTACACTATCAGCTCTTTGTCTGCATTTTCCCTGAGCTCTGCTACTGCGGCTCTTATGTCCGGCTTGCCAAATATGGCTGATCCTGCAACCAGAACGTCGGCTCCGGCCTCTACGATATCTCCTATAGTAGTCGGGCTTACGCCTCCATCTACCTGTATTTCAATATCCAGGTTTCTTTCTATTATCATCGATTTGAGGTCTCTTATCTTCCTGAGCGATGACTGTATGAAGGACTGTCCCCCGAATCCCGGATTTACGCTCATGATCAGTACCATGTCCAGATCTTCCAGTATATATTCAAGCACGCTTACAGGGGTAGCCGGGTTGAGAGACACTCCTACCTTACAGCCACATTCCTTTACTGCCATCACGGCTCTGTGAAGATGGTTTGTAGCTTCGTAGTGAAGCGTTATTATGTCTGCGCCCGCATCTGCGAAGTCCTTTACATACCTTGCCGGCTCGTCTATCATCAGGTGGCAGTCAAATACCATCTTTGACTGTTTTCTGATGCTCTTCATCACAACTGGTCCGAATGATATATTTGGCACGAATGAGCCATCCATGACGTCTATATGAAGGTATTCGCATCCTGCTGATTCTACCTTTGCTACTTCTTCTCCAAGTCTTGAAAAATCTGCTGATAATATCGATGGTGCTATTTTTACCATTTTAATTTCTCCTTCTGCTGCCGCGTTCTCTTATTTCGTTTAAAAGCTGGAGATAGCTCTCATATCTTCTTTCAGCTATCAGTCCCTGCTCTACTGCTTCTTTTACCCTGCAGTCCGGCTCTTTTTCATGTATGCATTTTGAACCGAATCTGCACTGCTCATCATATTCATAAAACTCAGGAAAATACTCTTTCAGATCTCTTTCTTCGATATCTGAGATATCTATGGAGCTGAACCCCGGTGAGTCTGCAATGAATGAGTTTTCGTCCAGCTTTATAAGCTCCGTATACCTTGTGGTATGCCTTCCTCTTCCAATTTTTTCGCTTACCTCTCCAGTCTTGAGCTTCGCATCTTTTACAAGCTGGTTTATCAGTGTGCTTTTTCCTGCTCCTGAAGGTCCGGCCACGATTGTAGTATTGTCCCTGAGATAAGCTCTGAGTGTCTCTACGTTATATCCGGTTTCAGCTGATACTGGTACTATCGGGTATCCTGCTGCACTGTAGTTTGCCTTAAGGCTTTCGATAAGCTTTTCGTCATCAAGGTCTATCTTATTGAAGCATATGATTATTTCGACGTGCTCTTTCATTGCAGTAATCAGGAACCTGTCTATGAGCGACAGATTGGGGTCCGGAGATTTTACTGAAAACACCAGTATGGCCTGAGTTATGTTTGCGACAGGTGGCCGCTTCATAAGGTTGTTTCTCTTATGACTTTTGAATATCACACCTTTTCTGTTTTCTTCATCAAGTACCTCTATGTCCACCCTGTCTCCCGTAACGAGCTCTATATTGTTATATCTGAGATTTCCACGCACCTTTGTTTCATATATCTTATTTTCTGCTTCGACATAATAAAATGATGAGATCGCTTTTACTATAGTGCCTGTCATAATTCTCCCCTCATGTTTCTGATTTTGTTCTTATCTAAAACTGTACTTTTGGATTTGCATATATGCTGCTGAAGTCGCCATCGAGATATACATTGTATTCCCTTGTTTCTCCAGGAAGGCCTCTTACCTCCACCTCAAGCACTTCTCCTATTTCTGAAGGCTTTACTGTCTTGTCGTATATGAAGTTGTCCTTTGTGACATCCTTTATCTGTACTCTCACTGTCTCTCTGTCCTTTGGAAGGCTTATGACCATGGAGTAGCTGACTTCTTTTGGCTTCTCGTATTTATTTACTACAATGCCTACCTCTGATCCGGTTGACATTTTCTGCCCCGGGCTCGGGTTTTGCGACAGCACTATGCCTTCGCTCTGATTTCTGTCTTCTCTGTAGGATACCTTTAGGTCGAAATTCTTGAGTATGTTTCTTGCTTCCTGTTCTGATTTCCCGAGTACAGTTGGAAGCTCTATGTTATTCTCTTCTTTTCCCATGCTCACTGTTATCTTTACAGTCTGACCTGCCTCAACCCTGTCTCCTGCTCTCGGTGTCTGATCTATGACGATATTTTCTTCGATTGCTTCGTCAAACTTGTATTCTACGGATTCCTCAAGCTTTGCATCTGCAATAAGCTTTGATGCCTCTTCTAACTTTTTGCCGGCAAGCTCAGGTACCACGACTTCTTCTTTCTTTTCTGCCGAGATGGTGACGTTTACAGAATCTCCCTCGGCTATCTTTGTACCTTCCTCCGGATCCTGCCTGACTATGAGTCCCGGTTCATACAGGTTGTTCACCTCTTCGCCTGCAAGTACTATCTCTATGCCGCTTTCAAGTGCCAGAGCCTGTGCCTGCGCAAAGGTCTTTCCTGTGAATTCAGGTGTCTCTATCCTGTCCGAGTCTCCGATTCCGCCAAATCCGCCGTTTATCATGAATATGGCCCCCACGAATAAAAGTGCGGCAATGAGCGCTCCTGCTACTATCATTACGATCTTGCTTCTGTCCTGATTTCCAGGAGATATGCCTGATGCTTCTTCGGCTTCCTTCGATTTTCTGATCTCCGACTTTGGCTTTCTTGTTTCAGCCTGCCTGTTTACATCGCGGCTTTCGCTTACGTCAGTAAAGAGTATCTTGTACTGATCGTCAGGCACTATCTGCTGTGTATGATATGTCTCATCTGAAAAGTTGTTTTCAAATGCCCTGTTTTCCTTTATATAATCAAGGTCTCTGATCAGGTCGCTTACAGTCTTGTATCTTCTGTCAGCACTCTTTTGAGTGGCTTTCCTGATGACATCCTTTATCTCTGCTGATATGTTGTCACTGTCAGAAAACCTGAGTTCTTCCTGTATATGTTTGAGCGCGATGTTTACAGGGGTATCTCCTTCAAAGGGAAGCTTTCCTGTTATCATCTCATACATTACGATTCCAAGCGAATATATATCGCTTCGTTCATCAACATATCCGCCTCTTGCCTGCTCAGGCGAGAAGTAATGCACTGAGCCCATTATGGAGCCTACTGCGGTTATGGTAGAGCTGCTTACGGCTTTGGCTATCCCGAAATCGGCTACCTTGACCATATTATTCTTTGTAAGCATTATATTCTGGGATTTGATGTCTCTGTGCACGATCTTCTTGCTGTGCGCTTCTTCGAGCGCAAGTGCTATCTGCCTTGATATCGACACCATCAGTTCCTGATCTATCGCGCCTTTTTTGTGTATCAGGTCCTTGAGGTTTTCTCCGTCAACGTATTCCATCACTATATATGAAATATCCTCATCCTGGCCAACATCGTATATGTTTATTATGTTCTGCTGATTAAGGCTGGCCGCTGACTGTGCCTCATTCTTGAATTTTTCGATGAATTCCTCATCCTTGCCAAATTCAGGCTTGAGCATCTTTATGGCCACTATCCTGTTGAGAAGCCTGCATCTGGCCTTGTATACATAGGCCATACCGCCCTCTCCTATTTTTTCGAGTATTTCATATCTGTTTCCTAGCAGTCTGTTTATCATATTTCACCAACCTTACTGTCATACTTTATGCATATCAGAGAAATGTTGTCGAGTCCGCCGTTTTCAAGCGCGATTCCTATGAGCTCATCTGATTTCTGTTCCAGAGAGGCCTCTGAGGATATGACTCTCAGTATCTCTTCATCTGTTATCATATTTGTAAGTCCGTCCGAACACAATATCAAAATATCGCCTTCTTCAAGTTCAAATTCATATGTGTCAATCTTTATGTCACAATCTGTTCCTATCGCTCTTGTTATGACATTCTTCTGAGAATGAGTGAGCGCTTCTTCTTTTGTTATTGCACCTGATTCAACAAGCTCCTGTACAAATGAATTGTCTCTTGTAAGTTGTTTTATCCTGTTTCTTCTTATTATATAGCATCTGCTGTCTCCTACATTGGCTACCATCAGCATGTCTTTTGCTGTGACGGCGGCCACCATAGTGGTTCCCATTCCATAATATTCTTCTTTTTCGCCTTCTTCATATACCGACTGATTTGCTTTTCTTATGGAAAATGTCAGCAGGTCTGCAATCTTCTGATATTTCTCTTCCTCAAGGTATTTTTTTATCTCGCTTCGCTTTTCCTGCATAGAAGAAATAACCGTATTCGTAGCTATCCTGCTTGCTGCTTCGCCCTTGTTGTGTCCGCCCATGCCATCTGATACGATGAATATATGTGCCTGTTCACAAATTGGAAACTGCCCTACGAAATCTTCATTATTTGTCCTTACTTTTCCGACGTGACTTCTTAGATAATATTCCATGATCCTGTTTCCTCCACAAAATCTGCATTTAAGATTTATTGTCGATCGTGCTTCGCCTTAGCTGTCCGCACGCTCCCGAAATATCTTTTCCGAGCTCTCTTCTGACTGTTGCCTCTATTTTATTGCTGATCAGTATGTTCTGAAATTCCCTGACTTTTTTCATGTCAGGTCTCTTAAAGTCATTTTCCTTTATTTCGTTTACCGGGATTATGTTTACATGCGAAAGCGACCCTCTGAGAAGCTTTGCAAGCTGCATGGCTGTCTGCGGATTGTCATTTACGCCTCTTATCAGCGCATACTCATAAGTAACTCTTCTTTTTGTTTTTTCTGAGTAGGCTTTTGCCGCGCTTATGAGCTCCTCTACGCTGTAGCTTCTTGCTACTGGCATTATCTTCTCGCGCTCGCTCTGCTGAGTCTGGTGAAGGGATATCGCAAGGTTTACCGGTATCTCAAGCTCCGCAAGCCTTTCTATCTGTGGTACGAGGCCGCATGTAGATACTGTTATGTGTCTGTAGCCTATGTTCAGCCCTTTTTCATCATGCACGAGCCTGAAGAATCTCTCGAGGTTCTCCATGTTGTCAAACGGCTCGCCCGAGCCCATTATGACTATGTTTGACACCCTCTCTCCGGCATCCTTCTGAACCGTGATTATCTGTCCGAGGATCTCCCCAGCGGTAAGATTTCTCACTAGTCCGTCCAGCGTCGATGCACAGAATTTGCAGCCCATCCTGCAGCCTACCTGCGTTGATATGCATATAGAGAGTCCATGCCTGTATTTCATCAGCACTGTCTCTACTATATTTCCATCGTCAAGCTCTATAAGATATTTCTTTGTCTCATCTTCCTTTGATTCAAGCTTCTGATATACAGCCGCCTTTGAGATATATGCGATCTCCGAGAGCTTTTCCTTAAGCTTTTTCGGTATATTCGGTATATCTTCCAGGCTCTCTGCTCCTTTTGTTATGAACGAATATATCTGATCCGCCCTGTATCCCGGCTCTCCTGTGCTTACAATCAGCTCTTTGAGCTCCTGCAGCGTAAGTCCCTTTATATCTGTTTTCATAATTATTTCCCTTATCAGCTGATTCGCTTCAGCTTGCATATATAAAATCCATCACTCTCTCCGTCAGAAGGAAGCATCATTATGTCTTCCTGAACTCTTTCGAAGTTGCTGTTCTTTTTAAGGAACTCATCCGTGATGTATTGGTTTTCTTCTCTGTTTATGGTGCAGGTGCTGTAGATCATCACTCCGCCTGGCTTTACGTATCTTGAAGCATTCTGGATGATTTTTCGCTGAACATTGTATATCGAGATTATGTCCTTCATGGTCTTGTACCTGATCTCAGGCTTTCTCCTGATTATCCCGATTCCGGAGCAAGGGGCATCCACAAGCACTCTGTCGTATTTATCTGCCATATCCTCGCTGTATACGGTGGCATCGTTCTGTCTTGTCCTTACTATGCTTATGCCAAGCCTCCTGCAGGTATTTTTTACCAGCTCAAGCTTGTTTTCAGATATATCCATGGCATCTATAATGCCTTCATTTTTCATGAGCTCTGCGATGTAGCCTGTCTTTCCACCCGGACATGAGCAGAGATCCAGTATATATTCTCCCGGCTGCGGTCCAAGCTCTCTTACGCATTTCATAGAGCTTATGTCCTGAACACTGAACAGCCCTTCTTTGTAGCTTCTGCTGTTTTCTATGTTCTTGAGGTTCTTTACGGAGAGAGCATCATTTACTCCCTCAGTTTCCTTCGGCTCTGCGCCCTCTTCTTTGAGCAGCTCCGCAAGCTTTGCAACTGTAGTCTTAAGTGAATTTGCTCTGATATATAGCTTTGGCTTCATGGAAAAGCCGTACATTATGTCTTCCGATTCCTCTATCCCGTACTGGTCTGCAAGCAGGCCGGCTATGTCCGGCGATACCGAGTACTCTACAGATATCCTCTGTACAGGATCCTTTATGTCTATGTCAAATGCCCCCGGGTCCCTGAGGACATTCCTCAGCACTGCGTTTACGAACCCACTTCCTTTTGGGAATACCTTCTTGCAGAGCTTTACAGATTCGTCAACTGCCGCAAAATCTGTAACTGAGTCCATCTCTCTTATCTGATACAGACCCATCTCGAGTATTACGAGCACTTCTTTTGAAAGCTCTTCCAGCTTCTGCCTGCTGTATTTCTGTATAACATAGTCAAGATAAAGCTTATTCTCTATGGTTCCATATACGAGCTCTGTAAAAAAGCCTCTGTTTATGCCGTCCAGCTCGTTTTTTCTCAGAATCTTATTTATGGCTATGTTTGAGTACCCGCCCTGATACATTACATTGTATATGGCATGATATCCCAGTTCTCTTGGATTTTTCATAATACCTCTTTCATGTTGATTTACTCTGGTCCAGTTTTAATCTGGGCCCACCTTCAAAAAGGACGCAGTTTGCGTCCTTATTGTTTTTTATCTGCTGTGTCTGTCTCTTATAACTAGGAGCCTTATCAGCTGCGATACAGCTGCGGCTGCGGCTGCAAGATAAGTCAGAGCTGCCGCATTGAGCATTCTCCTGCCCTGAGGTATCTCTGACGGACTCAGTATCCCCGACTCCCCAAGCATCTTTATCGCACGACTGCTTGCATTTAGCTCTACAGGAAGCGTTATTATCTGAAACAGCACGCTTGCCGAGAACATGATCACGCCAATCGTAAATAACGATGGCATGGCTGCAAAGAACATTCCTGCGAAGATGAATACCCATGCAAGGTTTGATGCAAGGTTTACCACCGGAACAAGGCTGTTTCTGAATTTCAGAGGTACATAGGCATTTGCATGCTGTATGGCATGGCCTACCTCATGCGCCGCAATCGAGCTTGCCGCTATTGTAGTTCCGTAATATACATCATTCGAAAGCCTCAGTACCCTTGTCCTCGGATCATAATGATCGCTCAGCTTTCCGGATACGAGCTCTATCCTCACGCTGCTGAGGCCATTACTGTCAAGAATATATCTGGCTGTCTGCATCCCTGTGTATCCACTTGCAGTACGGATTCTTGAAAATTTGCTGTATGCGCTGCTTATCTTTCCCTGTGCATACATCGTCAGTATCATCGCTGGGATCAGTATTATCATTGTATTATCAAAATATAATGGATAGTACATATATTTTCCTCCTGTTATGCAAACAAGTCTCCCGTTTTTATATCATTCCCCTTAAGGTATTCTCTTACAGGCATTCTCTTCTTGTTAGGGAACTGGACCTCATATACAAGAACCGTGCCTCCCTTTGCATTTATTTCTATGCAGTCGCTCTTTACGTCCTTTATCTCTCCGTAGCTTGTATTTTCCGAAGGTATTCCCAGCCTTACGTCAAAAAGCTTTACAGTTTCTCCTCCGAGCACTGCGTATGCAGACGGCCATGGATCTACTCCTCTCGCAAGGTTTACTACAGCTCTGGCATCTCTGCTGAAATCAAGGTGTCCAAGCTCCTTGTCCATCATAGGTGCATAGCTGGACTGGCTGTCATCCTGAACAGTCCTTGGTGCCTCGCCTTTTTCAATAAGCTCAAGCGTCCTTGAGAGCGTCTTTCTGCTCAGCTGAGCAAGTTTGTCATGAAGCGAGCCTGCTGTGTCATGAGCGTCTATATCTATCTCATCCGCAAGTATCATGTCGCCTGTGTCAAGGCCTTCAGCCATGTACATAGTGGTTATTCCGGTCTTTTCTTCGCCATTTATAACCGCAAAGTTTATCGGTGCTGCCCCTCTGTATTTAGGAAGAAGCGAGGCATGCACATTTATGCAGCCCAGTCTTGGGATATCAAGTATCTCTTTTGTCAGTATCTGTCCAAACGCCGTAACTACTATGAGGTCGGGACTCAGGCTCCTGATGAGCTCTACCGATTCTTTTTCCCTGACTCTGTCAGGCTGATGAACTCTGTAACCATATTCAAGCGCCTTTTCTTTTACCGGAGTGGGCTGAAGCTTCTTTCCTCTCCCCTTGGGCTTGTCCTTCTGGGAAATGACGAGCATCACCTCGTCTCCTCTTTCTCTTAGAACCTCAAGTGAATGAACCGCAAACTCCGGAGTTCCCATAAATATTATCTTCATGCTCATAATCTGCCTTTCCAAGAATATTCTCTTATTCTTCGGTTTCTTTCTGTGCTCTGTCCTTGAAGAGTATTCCATTCAGGTGGTCATTTTCGTGAAGCACTGCTCTCGCGAACAGGCCTTCTCCCTCCATCACGCATTCCTCCATATCTTCATTGAAGAATCTGAATTTAACGTAATTTGGCCTGCATACCGGAGCATAATACCCCGGAAGGCTGAGACATCCTTCGTCATCAGTCTGAGAGCCTGACGTTTCCAGTATCTCCGGATTTATGCATACAATCGGGCCTTCGCCTACATCGATCACAAATATCCTCCTCAGTATTCCCACCTGTGGTGCGGCAAGGCCAACTCCATCGGCTTCATACATCGTATCTATCATATCTTCTATAAGTTCACGTATTTTGGGTGTTATCTCTTCGACTTTTTTTGATTTTTTTCTAAGCACTTCGTCTCCGTCGTGTCTTATCGTTCTTATTGCCATATTTTCCTCCCGAAAATCACATCATATTCTTTGGGTTTACATCTACGGATACCGATGTATCCTCATCTATAATTATACTTCTTTTTTCAGATAAAATAAAGTTTATTATACTTTTTAGCAGAGATATTTCGCGTTCTCCGTCTATCTTGTAAAAAAGCTGCCACCTGTATTTCTTCTCTATCTTCTGTATTATGCACGGAGTGGGTCCAAGCGGAGTGAATTCTGCTCCCTTTTTCCCTGAGTAGAAATTTATGGCATCCTTGATTTTTTCTGCTGTATTTGCAGCTCTTTCTACTCTGGTGCTGCCTGTCACTATCCTTATTATTGTTCCAAAGGGCGGATACCCGAAGTCGCGCCTTGCCCTTATCTCGGTTTCATAAAGACCTTCATAGTCATTGTTCCTTATATATTCAAATATCTCATTGTCTTTTTCTATAGTCTGTACTATCACGCTGCCTCTATTTTCTCCCCGGCCTGCTCTCCCGGCTACCTGGGATACCATGGAAAAGGTCTTTTCATAGCTTCTGTAGTCAGGAAATCTGAGGCCCTGGTCGGCGTTCAGCACTACCACGAGGGTCACGTCTTCAAAATCGAGGCCCTTGCTTATCATCTGGGTACCTATCAGTATGTTTGCATGCTGATCCTTGAACTGCATGAGAAGCCTCTCGTATTCGCCCTTCCTGGTCGTGGTATCCCTGTCGAGCCTTACAGTCTTAGCACCTCTGATTGACTGCCTTATGTCTTCTTCTATCTTCTGGGTTCCTGCCCCAATCTCTCTCATGCTGTTTCCACTGCACTCACTGCAGATGCCGTCATAAGGCCTTGTGTATCCGCAGTAGTGGCACATGAGCTTTTTTCCGTTTTTGTGATAATTCAGGGTTATGTCACAGTCCGGGCATTTTGGTGTATGTGCACAGTCTGTACAGGTCAGGCTTGTCGCAAATCCTCTCTTGTTGAGAAATATTATGACCTGCCTTCCTTTGTCCGTTTCTTCCTGAATCCGCTGCTTTATATGCAGGTTTATCAGCGAGTCGCTACCACTCCTCAGCTCATCCAGAGTATCCGTTATCTCTATTTCAGGGAGGAATGCATTCACTCTTCCCGTAAGCCTGAAAAGATCAAACTCTCCGCACTTTGCTCTGTAGAACTGTTCTATGGTCGGCGTGGCGCTCCCGAGTATCAGGGATGCCCCCATCTGCTCTGCTATCTTTTCGGCGACTTCTACCGTATCGTATTTTGGAGACTGTTCTGATTTGTAGGCATCGTCATGGCACTCATCTATTATTATTATTCCCAGATTGCTGAGAGGTGAAAATACCGCAGACCTTGCACCTATTACTATCTGGGCCTGCCCGCTCTCTATCATCGCCCACTGGTCCTTTTTCTCGCCTTCGCTCAGATGGCTGTGCATTATGGCTATGGTGTCCGCAAATACATTCCTGAATCTCGCTATGGTCTGAGGGGTAAGAGATATCTCCGGAACGAGAAGTATTGCCGATCTGTCATTTTCAAGGGCATCTGCGATAAGCCTTATATATATCTCGGTCTTGCCTGAGCCTGTTATGCCAAAAAGCAGCTTGGGTTTTCCGTTTCCAAGGGTCTGCGTGATTCCTGCGTACGCGCTCTCCTGCTCCTGCGTCAGCACTATGTCTTTGGTCCTTATTGTATAGCTTTCATCAGGCTTTCTGATCTCAAGCCTTTTTTCCACATACGCTATACCGTCTTCTTCAAGCTGCTTTACAGCCTGGCCGAATATGACTCTGTGTTTTTCCTGTATCTCCATAATGTCTGCCGGGCCGTCCATCAGCTCCTGAGCCAGAGTAATCCTGTTTTTTGCATTTTTTCTCTGAGAATCCCTGTATGCCTCTATCTCCTCCCTGCTTACTGCAGGCACAAGTACGCGCCTGTATCTTAGGGCTGTCTTCTCTGCCTTTGGGAAAAAGAGCGATACCGCCTCAAACATGCTGCACATGTACTGGTTTTTCATCCACATGGCAACCCTCAGCGCCTCAGGGCTTATGAGAGGAGCGCTTTCCTTTACAGATGATATCTCCTTTAGTTCCCTGTTCTCTCCAGTTCTTTCGTCTGAATTGGGCTCCGGTATGTTTATGACCAGACCTTCATGGATCCTGTTTCCCTTTCCAAAAGGAACTTCCACTCTCTGTCCTTCCTTTATGTCTGAAGGAGCCAGATAGTTGAATACTCTGTCCAAGTATCTGGATTTATGTTTTATGATTATCTCTACTTCGGTATTCATAGATTTATCTGACATCGGGATACTCCTTAACATATTTGAAAGAGGGCACTTTTGTTGTCAGTGTCCTCTCCTGTTCTGATTTATATTTTATTTTCGGTCATCTTCATCTTCAATATAGAATTCTGTTATCCTGTCAAACAGCCTTGCTGCAACCAGGCTCTTGTCCATAAGCGGAAGCTCTGTTATGGCTCCGCTCCTGTCAATTATATTTACTATGTTGGTGTCTGTTCCAAATCCTGCGCCTTCTTTTTTTACGTCATTTGCAACTATAAGGTCAAGATTTTTACGCTTCATCTTTGATACGGCGTTGTTCATTATGTCATCCGTCTCTGCCGCAAATCCTACGAGTATCTGGTTTTCCTTTTTCTGCTGCCCTGTCTCGAAGAGTATGTCATGAGTTCTTTGGAGCTCTATCCTCATATCTCCGTCGCTTTTCTTTATCTTGCTCTGGGACTTGTGTGCAGGGGTATAATCTGCTACAGCTGCCGACTTGATTATTATGTCCATGTCAGAGGCTCTTTTCATTACCTCCTGGTACATATCCTCTGAGGATTCTATGCTTATGAATTCTGATATTCCATATGGCACTTTTTCTGATGTCTTTCCGGAAACGAGCGTTACCTGAGCGCCTCTTCTGACTGCTTCTCTCGCTACCTGGTAGCCCATCTTTCCAGATGATCTGTTGGTTATATATCTTACCGGATCTATCGATTCGATAGTCGGTCCGGCCGTCACAAGGACTTTCTTCCCCTTAAGCTCTTCTGTTCGAGTCAGGTAATGCATAACTGTCTCTGTTATTTTTTCAGGGTCTTCCATCTTTCCCCTGCCGACATCATTGCAGGCAAGGAGGCCTTCTACAGGCTCTATGAATATGACGCCACGATTCTTCAGCTTTTCTATGTTTTCCTGAACTGCAGGGTTTTCATACATTGCCGTATTCATCGCCGGAGCCATTATTATTCTTGATTTTGTTGCCATTACGGTGGTGCTGAGCATGTCATCGGCGATGCCGTTTGCCATCTTTCCGATGATATTGGCGGTAGCTGGTGCAATCAGAAACACATCTGCCTTTTTTGCAAGGGAGATATGTTCTATGTCCCAGTAAAAATTCGTATCAAACATGTCAGTCACGACCCTGTTTTTTGAGAGACTCTGAAACGTAACAGGTCCTACGAACTTTGCCGCACTCTCTGTCATTATTACATCTACGTTCACATCTTTCTTTACGAGCCTTGAAACTATATCGCATGCCTTGTATGCAGCTATGCCTCCTGTAACTCCCAATACCACATTATGCTTCATGTTACTCTCCCATCAGGTTGCTGAACGCGTTGCACTTGTCCTCGTAATCCTGCTGCTCCATTTCCATTGTGTATGAGCTGCTGTATCCTATCTTCTTCTCAAAAACTTCCTGTGTAGCTATTGAAACAGGCTTTGTATCCGCTGTTCTTACAAGAGCATCACTTCCTTCTACAAGCTGTCTCGCTCTCTTTGAAACCTGGTTCACAAGTACGTATCTGCTGTCTGATATTTCTAATAGATCATTTATTGATGGATATAACATTATTTTTCCTCCTGGTATAAGTTGATAATCTGTTCACTGTATCTCTTTACGCTGCTCTTCTCTGCCTTTATTATGCTCTCCATGTAGCTTACTGCTTCTTCCACATCGTTGTTTACGATGAAATATGAATATTCGTTGATCTTCCTTATTTCACTGAGTGCTCTGGAAAGCCTGTCCTTGATCTGGTCATTTGTCTCTGTGCCTCTTTTGACGATTCTTTTCTCAAGCTCGCATATCGTCGGAGGAAGCACGAATATAAGTACTGCATCCGGATACTTTTCCTTGATCTGCATGGCGCCTACTATCTCGATTTCGAGTAGCACGTCTATGCCCTTGTTTATATTTTCTTCTACTACGCTCCTTGGAGTCCCGTAATAGTTTCCAAATACGTGAACGTGTTCCAGAAAACCATTATTTTTGAGAGAATGCTCAAATTCATCTTTTGTGATAAAGTTGTAGCTGACTCCTTCCACCTCTCCGTTTCGCTTTTCTCTGGTGGTGGTTGAAACAGAAAGTTTCACATCGTGGCACTTCTGCATAAAGCTCTCACATATGGTTCCTTTCCCGGCTCCTGATGGCCCTGAAAGTACAAGTAAAAGACCTTTCCTATCCATTATATTCTCCCTTTATCTTTTCATTATAGTCTTCCCTGTCACCAAATCTATGCCCTACAGTTTCAGGATTGTGCGATGAGAGTATGACATGTTCACTGTCCATTATTATCAGCGCCCTGGTTCTGCGTCCATATGTCGCATCGATGAGCTTCTTGCTGCTTCTGGCTTCTTCTATGATTCTCTTTATAGGAGCCGAGTCCGGACTTACTATCGCTATTATTCTGCTGGCATTAACCGTATTTCCAAATCCTATGTTAATTAAGCTCATTTTCTTCCTCTGCAATTATTCTATATTCTGTATCTGCTCTCTTATTTTTTCGAGCTCACATTTAAGGTCAACTACTACGTTTGTTATTTCTATTTTTGAGGATTTTGATCCAATCGTATTTACTTCGCGGTTCATTTCCTGAAGTATGAAATCCATTTTCCTGCCTACTGAGTCTTCGCCTTCTACGGTTTCTGTCAGCTGGATTATATGGCTTCTGAATCTCACTATTTCTTCGGTCACGTTTGCCTTGTCTGCAAGTATTGCCGCTTCCTGAACTATCCTCTGATCATCTATATTCTGTCCCATGTTTCTAAGCATATCTGAAAGCCTGGTCATGAGCTTCTGCTGATATTCTGCTTCTATGTTTTCGCTGAGCTTCTCTATTTTCTCGAAGTAAGCTTCGAGAAGCTGGCATCTTTCGAGTATGTCTTCTTTGAGCTTTTCACCCTCAGACCTTCTCATGTCCCTGAAGTTCGTGAATGCCATATCCATTGCGCTGTCCAGACATCTCTTTATTTCGCTCTGATCTATCTCTTTTTCCTCAAGCCTTATCACATCCTGAAATTTTGCGAGATCGACTGCACGTACCTGGCTCGAAGCCCCCGTAACCTCTTCGATTCCTGCAAGTACCTCATAATAGTTCTTTACGAGTTCCCTGTCAAAGCTTACCTTTGTGTCGCTCTCACTTCCAAGCTCGAGCTTTACGAATATATCCACCTTTCCTCTGGTAGCGTATTTCTTGAGGCTCTGCTTTATATATTCCTCCAGATATGCAATTTTTCTTGGCATCTTTACCTGAATATCCAGGTATCTGTTGTTCACGCTTTTTGCTTCCACGGTAAAATGATATCTTTCATCAAGATATTCTCCGCGTCCGTAGCCAGTCATGCTGATTGTCATCTCTTCCCACTTTCCTCAACGATATCAAACTTTATTATAAATTTACATTACTTTCTATTATACCTTCTTTTTTTTAAAAAATAAAGTTCATATTACATTAATTGTGGTAAAATAAATTAAAAAACAGGAAAAAGGTGATAACAATGCCATTAGACGGACTTACACTGCATGCTGCGGCGCACGAGCTGAACACTCTGCTCGCAGGTGGCAAGATAGATAAGATAACCCAGGCTGAGGATGATGAGATCCTCCTTTCCATAAGAAGCAATCAGAAGAACTATAAGCTGCTCATGAGCGCAAACAGCGCGAATCCGAGGATATACCTTGTAAAGGAATATAAAAAGGAAAACCCGCTCAAGGCGCCTATGTTTCTGATGATACTGAGAAAACACATAGGAGGCGGCAGAATCCTCTCCATATCGCAGAACGGATTTGACCGTTCTCTAACGCTGAGGATTGAAGCCTATGATGAGATGAGAGTGCTTCGCCAGAAACTCCTTGTAATAGAAATAATGGGAAAGCACAGCAATATAATCCTCGTGGATTCCGAATCGGGAAAGGTTACAGATGCTGTTAAGAGAGTTCCGCTTTCCATGAGCTCCGTAAGAGAAGTGCTTCCTAACAGGGAGTTCATTCAGCCGCCTGGCCAGAACAAGAAAAACCCTCTGATCGGCATAGGCCTCGAGGAATTCATATCAGTTCTTAAAAACAAAAACTCATCTATACTCAAGGCCATATATGGAAATTTTGAAGGCCTGAGCCCCGTAATAGCAAGAGAGATATGCTTCAGGGCTTCGATAGATGATTCGCTGTCGACCTATGAGCTTACAGATCTTAATTACGAGAGGCTGAAGAACTCTTTTGACAGGCTATTTAATGATGTGTCAGTAAATAATATATACCCAAATATAATAATGGATAAGCGACTCAATACTCCGGTTGAATTTTCTGCAGTAGCGCTGACTCATATGGAAGGCTTCAGCATAAAGCATAGCGAGAGCATAAGTGAGATATGTGAGCAGTATTTTGCGCTCAAGGATCTTTATGAGAGAATCCACCAGAGATCTTCGGACCTCAGGAAGTCAATCCAGATAAAGCTCGACCGAGTCAGGACCAAGCTCGAAAAACAGACAGATGAACTCAACAGGGCAAATGAGCTGGACAGATACTCAAAGACGGGAGAACTGCTCACAGCAAACATATATATGCTCAGTAAGGGCATGAAGGAGGTTCGTGTAATCGACTACTTCGACGAGAATGCGCCTGAGATAACCATACCTCTCGATGAACACCTGACCCCTTCTGAAAATATCCAGGCCTGCTACAAGAAATACAATAAATCAAAGAGCAGGATAAAGGAACTTGGAATCCAGATAGAGCAGACCAGGAGCGAAATGGAATATCTTGATAATGTAATGGTATCGATAAACAACTGCACGAGCCTTGATTCCATAGAAGAGATAAAGGAAGAGCTTGCAAGAGAGGGCTACTACAGCTTTTCAAAGACAGAGGGGAAAAAAGGCAGGAAGGAAAAATCCTCCGAGCCTCTCGAGTTTACTGCAACCGACGGGACCGAGATCCTCGTAGGGAAAAACAACACCCAGAATGACAGACTGACCCTGAAGATGTCAAAGCCGGATGACGTATGGCTGCATACGAAAAACATTCCCGGGTCTCATGTCATAATAAGGCAGAATCTCGATGACGTGTCCGAGGAGGCTCTCTACGAAGCTGCAAAGCTCGCCGCATATTACAGCAAGGCGAGGACTTCTTCTCAGGTGCCGGTAGACTACGCTCCGAGAAAGAACGTCAAAAAACCTAATGGAGCAAAGCCAGGAATGGTAATCTATGACGATTACGGCACAGTCTATGTCACTCCTGATGAGGAACTCGTATACAGGCTCATGAAGAACAGATAAAGAGGTGATTTCAATGAACGGTAAAAGCCTGCTGCAGAAATATACCTATCCTCGAAAAGATGACCCTGCTGCGCTGTATGCAGCCAAGGCTCTTTTTCGCAGATACTCAGACGATGGCCTCAGCCAGCTCGGAGGGCAGCTCGCATACTTTTTCATACTTTCAATATTTCCAATGCTCATGCTGCTCAGCCAGATAGTAGGAACCCTCAACATAAATACCGCCGAGCTTTCTCTGATACTTTCTGACTTTCTTCCCCCTGATGTCCTGAGCATCATATTTGATTATCTCAGATATGCCTCAGAGACAAAAAGCACGGGAATATTCACATTCAGTGCTGTATCCTCAGTGTTCATAGCCTCAAAGGCGCTGACCTCGATAATACATGCTCTGAGCAGGGCATATCGAACCGACATGAATGCCTCAAATATAAAAAAGCGGCTGCTTGCATTTCTCGTAACGCTCTTTCTGGCTTTTTCCATAATAATATCACTTGTGCTTATAACAGTCGGAAAGCCGCTTTTCCATGATATACTGGCCTTTTTCAGGCTCGACACGGTGTTTTTGGAGCTCTGGACGGTGCTGAGATGGTCTGTGTCGCTGTTTACGCTTTTCTGCACGCTGTACCTTGTTTACTTCATAATCCCCGAAGACAGAATACCTCGCAGATACAACATCATCGGGACCCTTTTCACGCTGATATCCCTTCTGGCCATGTCGCTGGGTTTTGCATACTATGTAAGCAATTTTTCAAATTACACCATAGTCTACGGATCCCTCGGTACAGTGATGCTGCTTCTGCTGTATCTGTATTTTGCAGGAATCATAATAGTAATGGGCGGAGAGCTGATCCATATACTCTACCAGAGGAGCAATGGACATTTTGAATATGACGTGAAAGATATGCAATCAGAAGCAAAAAGGTAATCTTAATTTATATTTTATTTCATAGAATTGTTTAAGCTGCACAAAAATGGTTATAAATGTTTTAGAGAGATTTCCCGATCTCTTCTCTTTTTATAGCCACGAGATGACTCCCTATTCCCTAAATCTCGTGGTTATTTTTTATGTTGACTTTGCCACTATTCTCGGATATAATTACCTTTAGATAAATCATACTTTAATTTGGTCCAGAGAGGCCAGAAAGGGATAGATAAAATGATGATTTCTTTTGTTGCCGCAAAAGTGATTTGTTTTTGCGCAGATAAAAATTATATTTCATACATCGAAACAATAAACAGAGGTGACTTTTTACAGAATATGTAAAAAGCTTATTTCTGTTTTTTTTTATTATATCCCGTAATACTATTTGAATTTGGAGGAAACTATGAAAGCAAAACTGATTCTGGAAAACAACATGGTTTTTGAAGGCAAGGCCTTTGGATACCTGCACGAATGCACAGGCGAAGTAGTCTTTAATACAGGTATGACAGGATATCAGGAGGTCCTCACAGACCCATCCTACTATGGACAGATCGTAACCATGACCTATCCGCTGGTAGGAAATTACGGAATAAACCTTGACGACATCGAATCCGCTTCCCCTAAGGTGAGAGGCTTCATCGTCAGAGAAAAATCAGATCACCCGAACAACTTCAGATGCGAGCTTGAGCTTGACACCTATCTTGAATCAAACAAAATAATGGGACTTGAAGGAATAGATACTAGAGCGCTTACAAAGCTGCTTCGAAACGCCGGCACAATGAAGGGCATAATAGTCCTTGAAAACAGCCACTACTCTGAAGATGAAATACAGGAAAAGCTCGCAGGCTTTTCAAACAGAGATGCCGTTTCAAGGGTTTCTACAAAAGAAATATACAATATACCCGGAAAAGGAAAAAAGGTAGCCGTGATGGATTACGGAATAAAGACCAACATACTCAGAAACTTCATGAAAAGAGGCTGCGATCTGACTGTATTCCCATGTGATGCTGCAGCAGAGCAGGTGCTTGCGACAGATCCGGATCTTATCTTCCTTTCAAACGGCCCGGGAGATCCAGCCGACATGCCTGAAGCCATAATCGAGATACAGAAGATGACAGCTCAAAAGCCAGTGGTTGGAATATGTCTTGGACATCAGCTGCTTGCGATAGCATTCGGGGGAGCTACCGGCAAGCTTAAATTCGGACACAGAGGATGCAACCATCCGGTAAAGAACCTTCTGATAGACAGGGTCCACATAACATCACAGAATCACGGATACTATGTAACAGAGCTTCCTGAGAACTTTGAAATAACCCATGTGAGCATGAACGATGACACCATAGAGGGAATGAGACACAAGACTATGCCTGTATTCTCGGTTCAGTTCCATCCGGAAGCAAGCCCGGGACCGGTGGACAGCGAATATATATTCGATGAGTTCCTGAAGTATTCACTGTAATTTTATTGTTCGAGGAGGATAAAGATGCCATTAAATAAAGATATAAAGAAAGTACTTGTAATAGGTTCAGGCCCAATAATAATAGGACAGGCTGCAGAATTTGACTACTCAGGCACACAGGCCTGCCAGTCCCTGAAGGAAGAAGGCATTGAGGTAGTGCTGGTAAACTCAAATCCCGCAACCATAATGACTGATGCCGAGATAGCAGACAAGATATATATAGAGCCGATAACGCTCGAATTCGTAGAAAAGATAATAGAAAAGGAAAGACCAGACTCGCTGCTTGCCGGAATGGGCGGACAGACAGGGCTCAACATGGCCGTGGAGCTTCATGACAGCGGAGTACTCGAAAAATACGGAGTAAAGGTAATCGGAACATCGATAGACTCAATCAAGAAAGGCGAAGACAGAGAGCTTTTCAGAGATATGATGAAGGAAATCGACCAGCCGGTAATAGAAAGCGAGATAATCACAGATCTCGATTCAGGGCTTCGCTGGGCTGCCAAGGTAGGATACCCTGTAATAGTAAGACCTGCATATACGCTTGGAGGCTCAGGCGGCGGAATCGCAGAAAACGAAGATTCACTGAGGACCATACTGGCATCAGGACTCATGCTGAGCACGATCGGCCAGGTACTTCTCGAGAAGAGCGTAAAGGGCTGGAAGGAAGTCGAATACGAGGTAATGAGAGACAGCAAGGGAAACTGCATCACCGTATGCAACATGGAGAACATCGATCCTGTAGGAATACACACAGGCGATTCCATAGTAGTAGCCCCAAGCCAGACGCTCTCTGACAAGGAATACCAGATGCTTCGTACATCTTCTCTCAAGATACTCGAAGCCGTAGGGATCGAAGGAGGCTGCAACGTGCAGTTCGCCCTGAACCCTAACTCTTTTGAATATGCCGTAATAGAGATAAACCCGAGGGTTTCACGTTCATCAGCGCTTGCATCAAAGGCTACAGGATACCCTATAGCAAAGGTGGCTGCAAAGATAGCGCTCGGATACGGGCTCGACGAGATAAAAAATGCAGTTACTCAGAAGACCTACGCCTGCTTTGAGCCATCGCTGGACTATGTAGTAGTAAAGATACCAAAATGGCCTTTCGACAAGTTCTACCTTGCAGACAGGGAGCTGGGAACAAAGATGATGGCAACAGGCGAGATCATGGCCATCGGAAGCAACTTCGAATCAGCATTCCTAAAGGGAATAAGATCGCTCGAGCTCAACAGATACTCAATGGAGCATCCAAAATTCAAGGACTACTCTCTGGCACAGCTCAAGGCAAAGGTAATCTCTCCTGATGACGAAAGAATATTCGCGCTTGCCGAGATAATAAGACGTGACTACAGAATGGACAAGATAGCCAGAATAACAGGAATCGACCCATTCTATCTCGAAAAATTCAAATGGATAATAAACGAAGAACAGAGGCTCAAGCTGAGCAGGCTCTCAGACCTTAACAAGGAATGGCTGCTCAACCTCAAGAAGCACGGATTCTCAGACAAGGCCATAAGCGACATGCTGAAGGTATCTCCAGAGCAGATATACAAGCTCAGAAACATCTGGGACATAAATCCAGCCTTCAAGATGGTTGATACCTGCGCAGGCGAGTTTGAGGCACTCTCCCCTTACTACTACTCGACATATGAGCAGTATGACGAGGTTGAGGTTTCAGACAGAAAAAAAGTAATTGTTCTCGGATCAGGACCTATAAGGATTGGACAGGGCATTGAGTTCGACTATGCTTCAGTGCACTGCGTAATGGCACTGAGAAACATGGGAATCGAGACCATAATAATAAACAACAATCCGGAAACAGTAAGTACAGACTTCAACATATCAGACAAGCTCTACTTTGAGCCGCTTACAGAAGAAGACGTGCTTGAGATAATATACAAGGAAAAGCCGGACGGAGTTATACTCCAGTTTGGCGGACAGACTGCCATAAAGCTGGCAAAATTCCTCAAGGAAAAGAACATACCTACGCTTGGAACTACTTCTGACCAGATAGACCTTGCAGAGGACAGAGAGCAGTTTGACGCTCTTCTTGAAAAGCTTGACATAGCAAGGCCTAAGGGCAAGGCTGTATGGAGCGCAGAAGAAGGACTGATCGAGGCAGCAAAACTTGGATTCCCGATACTTGTAAGACCATCGTTCGTGCTTGGAGGCCAGGGAATGGAGATAACCCACTCTGATGAAGAACTCGCTCACTACCTCACGGATGCATTCAAAAAAGACAAAAAAAATCCAGTCCTTATCGATAAATACCTTATGGGAATGGAGCTTGAGGTAGATGCGATTTCAGACGGAGAAGACGTACTAATCCCGGGAATAATGCAGCATCTTGAGAGAGCCGGCGTACACTCCGGAGACAGCATAACCATATACCCTACTCAGAACGTGAGCGAAAAGATAAAGGCCGACATACTGGATTACACCAAAAAGCTCGCTGCAGGAATAGGCATAAAGGGAATGATAAACATACAGTTCATCTGCTACGAAGAAAAGCTTTATGTGATAGAGGTAAACCCTCGTGCTTCAAGGACAGTCCCATATATCTCAAAAGTGAGCAAGGTGCCTATAGTAGACATCGCTACCAGGGTTATGCTTGGAGAAAAGCTCAAGGATATGGAATACGGAACAGGCATATACAAAGAAAGCAGGCTGATATCAGTAAAGGTTCCGGTATTCTCAACGCAGAAGCTGCCTAACGTGGAAGTGAGCCTCGGACCAGAGATGAAATCCACAGGAGAAGTACTTGGAATAGGAAATACTCTTGAGGAAGCTCTCTACAAAGGCTTTGTCGGTGCAAATATGTACACAGGCAAAAAAGGAAAGACCATACTCGCTACCATAAACGATCAGGACAAGGAAGAATTCCTTGCGATCGCAAAGGATCTTGACAAGCTTGGATTCAGCTTCGTATCCACAGAGGGTACTGCAAATGTGCTCAAGGCCTCAGGAATAAACGCAAGAGCCGTAAACAGAATAAACGAAGACAGCCCGAACCTGATGGACCTGATCAAGAACAAGGAGATAAACCTTCTCGTGAATACCCCTACCAAAGGAAACGACTCAAAAAGGGACGGATTCAACATGAGAAGAGCTTCAATTGAAAGAAATATAGACGTAATGACGTCGCTCGATACCTTCAGGGCATTCCTGTCATTCGAAAAGCTGCTGATCACTCCGCAGAAGCTTGAGATATTCGATATATCTGCGATATAGGGCCATTTCACAGCAATAAATATATCCCCCGGCTTCAGAAATTTCTGAGTCCGGGGGACCTTTTTTGTACCTGCGTTACATATTCCGTTTGCTGTTAAGAAGAATCCCCTTGTCAAAAAGCAGCAGGTCATCGCCCATAAGGTTTATTACTTCCTGCGTAAAACCGCTCTTTGAAAACAGCGCATGAATTATCCTGTAGTCCTTAATTTCCTTTATCCCCCGGCCTTTTTCAACAAGCTGTGAATATACCCTCATATCCACAGGTCTTCCCCAGTATTTGCATTCACCGAGTACGCATATACCTTCTGACTCGTCAATTGCGCATACATCCACTTCCACATTCTTCTCCCAGTAGCTTCCAATCCTGTTGAAAATATATGGAAGCCCGGCGTTTCTGAGATTCTGCCTTGATACATCCTCAAACACGAAGCTTACATGAGAATCATTCATGTTGGCCTCAATCTTTTTTACTACCGGATCGAGGTTTTCTATTTCAAGCTCCCCTTTGTAGGGAGCTACAAATCTGAACCAGAAGCTTATGAAATTATCCTTGATATAATACTGGCCTTTTCTGCTTTTTTCAGGAAACCGCTCTGTTGCAGGAGTGCGTTTCTCCAATATCTCAAGATCTATGAGCACCCCAAGATATGGGGTCAAAAAACTGCTTTTAACCTCAAGCACGGATGCAATATCTGAAATCCTGTGGTTTCCTGCTGCTATAGTCTTTATTACCGAAAAATATGTCATAGTATTTTTAACTTCTTTTTCAAGAAGAAAAACAGGCTCCTCATATAAAAAGCTGCCTCTCTGAAGAATATCAGACTTTATGTTTTCCATTATATCAAGTGACTCATCCAGGAGTTCCATGTATTTTGGCACTCCCCCCGTTACGCTGTAAAACTTTACAAGATCTTCAAAGCTCATATCCTCATAATTAAGACAGAACTCGCTGAAGCTGAGCGGAGAAAGCTTTATCTGAGCAGTGCGCCTTCCATAGAGCGGACTGTCATATGAAAGTACTTCTTTGAGCATCATGCTTATAAGCGACCCGCATACAATAAGCATCACATTGCTTTCGCTAAGGAAAGTGTCCCATATCCTCTGCAGTACAGATGAAAATGCAGGATTTGCTCCAGTCAGATACTGAAATTCATCTATTACGAGCACTTTCTTTTTCTCAGGGCTGTGCTGAGCAAAAATCCGAAAAACACTTTCCCAGTCCGTGAACCTTGCATTCTCCAGATAGCCTGTTCCCGAAAAACGGGAGAACGCGCTTACGAAATTTTTGATGTTTTCGCCTTCCAGTTCTTCAGTGGCAAGAAAGTACATCGCATCCTTGTCTTTTATGAACTCTTTTATAAGCGTGGTCTTTCCTACTCTTCTTCGTCCGTATATAACTGTAAATCCGGCATCTCGCCTGTATTCCTTTTCCAGAATTCTGAGTTCTGAAGATCTTCCTATGAATTTTTTCATATTACACCTCTATATAAAAAATAGTATAATTCAAATTATTATAATTTAAATTATACTATTTAAAATGTATAGTGTCAATCTCTGCCTGTTATAACATATACTGCTTAACTGCCAGATATGCTGAGTCCCGATACCCTTACGCTCGGTGCTCCTGCCCCTCCGGAAAGAGGTGACATAATGAAATCATCTGCAACGCAGTCTATTTCCTTCAGCAGCTCAAAGAAATTTCCCGAAACAGTTATCTGACTTACCGGATCTGCTATAGTTCCGTCCTCTATCAGGAATCCATGGCACTGAAGCGAAAAGTCTCCTGATACCGGATTTATCCCTGAATGAAGCCCCTGAAGCCCGGTCACCATGATGCCTCTTCTGATTTCCTCAAGCATGGATTTCAGACTGATTTTTCCCGGCATGAAGCACAGGTTTGAAGGTGCTATCTCTACTGAGGATTTGAATGAGCTTTTTGATGCATTTCCGGTCGTCTGCGTCCCATCTATGTGAGCCGTCTTGAGATTGTGCAGATATGTCATCAGGATGCCGTTTCCGATTATCGGCTTTTTATATGTTGCCACGCCCTCTGCGTCAAATGCCGTAGTCCTGAGGCCCAGCCTGATATGAGGGTCATCTGTGATATTTACATGCTCCGATGCTATACGGCTTCCCAGCTTTCCTGAAAGGGCTGAAAGCTTTTTCTGCACCTGCTCTGCGCTGAAGTGGTTTGAGAACTGAGAGAAGAAATCTGAAAATGCCTCATTCTCAAAGACTACAGGATACTCTGCGGAAGACACCGGCTTTGCCCCGAGCATGCTGAGCGCCTCCCCGGATGCCGAGTTTACTATCTCATCCATGTCAAGTCCGGCAAAGCTCTCAGCCATATGGGCACCTGTTCCTGTCCTTGTATCTTCGCCTTCCTGTGCTACCGCTACCGCATATGCATAGGAAAGACTTCTGGTTTCACTTAGGTTAAGCCCTTTTGTGTTTCTTATGTGCTTTGTATAGACGGACTCCGAATATGCATTTGTGGATATCCTGACTATTCTCTCGTCTGATTCCATCAGCTTTTTTTCGAGCTCGAGCATGAAGCTTATCTTGTCTTCTGTCGTGCCTTGACCCTCTGCATCTTCCGAAAGATCTTTATAAGTTCCGGAGCCGTCATGAAGAAATACCCTGTCCTGAGATTCTATGACTGCAGCATTTGAATACGCCTCATCAACGAGCATGTCCAGGGCATTTTCATCGAGTATCTCGGTGTAGGCATAGCCCATCTTTCCGCCTGTGATTCCTCTGTATGAGAGCCCGCCCTGCTCTGACATGTTGAATTTCTCGACCTCTCCCTGATATACGGATATCCTAAGGCTCTTTGCTGATTCATGATATATTTCCTGATCCTCAAATCCTCTGATTCTTCCTTTTTCAAACAGTTTTTCTATAAGTCTGTGCATCTATGCCTCCTTTCCACCAACGGTTATCTCTGATACTTTTATGGCCGGCTGTCCCAGTCCTGCCGGAATGGAGCCGCTCACCGAGCCGCACATGCCTTCTCCGGAATCAAAGTTGTTGCTCACCATTTCAATCCTGTTAAGTATCTCGAGACCCGTTCCGATCAACGTTGCTCCCTTTATAGGAGCGCCAATCTTTCCGTTTTTCACAAGATATGCTTCCTGCGTGGCAAAATTGAATTCTCCTGTGGCAGGGTTTACTGAGCCCCCTCCAAGGTATTTTGCATATATGCCGTTGTCCATGGAAGCTATCATGTCTTCAAACCTGCTGTTTCCATTCAGTATATATGTGTTTGTCATCCTTGAGGTTGGTGCGTATTTGTACGATTCTCTCCTTGAAGATCCCGTAGGATCCATGTTCATGCGTCTTCCGTTGAGCTTGTCCACCATATAGTTTTTGAGGATTCCGTTTTCTATCAGCACATTCCTTGATGTCTGCATTCCCTCATCGTCATATGAGGATGAGCCCCATCCGTTGAGCACCGTACCATCATCTACGGCAGTTACTGCCTCTGATGCGATCTTTTCTCCGAGCTTTCCGGCAAATACCGAGTTGTTTTTTGCCACTGAGGTGGCTTCGAGCCCATGGCCGCATGCCTCATGGAATATTACGCCTCCGAATTTGTTGTCTATTACGACCGGAAATCTCCCGCTTGGCGCCGCTCCTGCTCCAGTCATGGTGACCGCTATTCTGGCCGCCTCTCTTGCCATGTCTTCTACCTTTATTTCATCATACAGCTCAAAGCCTTTGCCCGAGCCTTTTCCGATAAAGCCCTGCTCAAGCTTTCCGTTTCTTTCGGCCACTGCGTTAATGACAAACCTCGTCCTTGTCCTCTGATCGGTAACGAACCTTCCCTCTGAATTGGCAATGAGCACATTCTGAGTGAAATCCAGATAATTGACCTTCACCTGGCTTATTGACGGATCATATTCCGATGCGGCCTGATGTGCTCTTCTCATAAGCTCTGCCTTGTGTGATTTTGAGACAGACTGAGGAAGCACTATGACCGGATGATTCACGGCGGCTTCTTCCATCACGAAGTCAATCTTCAACTCCTGAGGCACCGCTCTGAGCGACTTTGATGCGCTTATCGCAAGGTTTATGAGGGCTTCTCTGTCCATGGCGTTAGTATATGTGTAGACACTGTTAAATCCATTGAATATCCGTATCCCGACTCCTGCCGTCCTTCCGGCTGAAGATCGCTCCACTTTTCCTTCTATCATGCCTATGGAAGAATCGAATCTGTCTTCCGCAAACACCTCCGCAAAATCTCCTCCATGGGAAAGGGCAGCCATAAGCACGTCATTTACAATATTTTTATCCAGCATATTTTTTCTCCTTAATCTCGAGCTATATCCTGCAGAGCTCTTCGTATACTCTGTTGAGCGGCAGCCCCACCACATTGTAGTAATCTCCGACTATGGACTCTACAAACAGTCCCGCATGGCCCTGTATGCCATACGCGCCGGCTTTTCCCATAGGCTCTCCGGAGCTTACATACCAGTCTATTTCTTCCTCCGTGAGCTCCTTGAAAACCACAGAGGTCTTTTCGCAGAATTTAATCCTCCTGCCATTTCCATCCATTATGCATACTCCTGTATACACGCTGTGAGACCTTCCTGAGAGCAGTCTGAGAAGCCTTTTTGCATCCTCTTCGTCTGCAGGCTTTCCAAGTATCTGGCCGTCTATATAGACTATGGTGTCGCTTCCTATGACTATATCATGAGGATATTTTTCGGCTATCGGCTCAGCCTTTCTGCATGCAAGCTCCTTCAGGTTTTCTTCGATGTCACTATTCTCATCCATGGTCTCATCTACATCTGCCGCATCAATTATGAAATCCCATGGAGTCAGCGCCATAAGTTCTTTTCTCCTTGGCGATTTGGACGCGAGTATTATCCTTTTATCTATCTTCTTCATAAAAATAACGGGAAACCTGCAATATGCGGTTTCCCTCTCCTTTCAACTTTATTATATCTCCGCTTTATTATATATTCGCTTACATGTTTTTTTATGCGCCCTGTGGCATATTGAAGCTTACGAAATACTGGTCATACCATACAAGGAATGCGTATATGGTGTATATCTTTCTTCCGTTGTTCTTCTTTCCTGCATAGTGCTCGTCGAGAAGGGCAAGGATCTTTTCTCTGTCAAAGAACTCAGAAACATACTCCTTTTCAAACTGTGCTCTCACTATATTGCAGTATTTCTCTTCTTTTATCCAGTGTATGAAAGGCACGAGGAATCCCGCTTTTCTTCGCTTTGCCCAATCAAGAGGGATCTTTTTCTGAGCAGCTTCCCTGAATACGTATTTCGTTGTGGTCCCATTTACCTTGTACTTGACCGGAATCTTGGTAGAGAGGTTCCACACTTCCTTGTCGAGGAATGGCACTCTGAGCTCTATTGAGTGAGCCATAGTTATCTTGTCGGCCTTCAGGAGTATGTCGTCTACTATCCACATGTTCATGTCGAGATAGCAGCGCTTTGTCACGTCATCGAGGTTCTTCACCTTGTCATAATATGGCTTTGTAAGCTCCCTGTATGTCACCGGATTCTTGTATTTGCTGCTTAGTATGTCATTTGCCTGCTCATCTGACATTATGTGAGCCTGGCCGATGTAGCGCTCTTCGACACTCTGTCCGTATTTCATTATTATGGTCTTGCCTGTGAAGTGAGGCCTGTCCTTTACCATATCCCTTATCTTTCTGCGAAGCCCCATAGGCAGCATAGAATACAGGCGATTTACGGTCGGCTCCTCATACTCGTTGTAGCCTGCAAAGAGCTCGTCTGCGCCTTCTCCTGAAAGCACTACCTTGACGTCCTTTGCCGCAAGCTGCGAAAGATAGTAGAGCGGAACTGATGAAAGGTTTGCATGCGGCTCATCTGAATGGTACTGTACCATAGGTATCGCAGCAAAGAACTCATCTGCAGATATCATCTTCGACTTGTTCTGTATGTTAAGCTTTTCTGAAAGCTCCTTTGCATAGACGGTCTCGTCAAAACCCTGGTTGTCAAATCCTACAGAGTAGGTGTTGTCCGGCTTTGCGCATGAAACCACGTAGCTCGAATCCACTCCTCCTGAAAGGAATGCTCCTACCTCGACGTCGCTTATCTTGTGATATTTCACTGATTCTTCAACAGACTCTCCTATGAGCTTTACATATTCCTCAAAAGGCTTGTCCTCTACCTTGTAGCTCAGGTCGAAATACTTGCTTATCTCCATCTTTCCATCCCTGAATATGAAATAGTGACCCGGCTTCAGTTTGTTTACGTTCTTGAAGAAGGTCTCATTGAGCACGGAATACTGGAATACGAGGAAATGCTTGAGCGCCTCTTCGTTAACCTCTTTTTTAAATCCCGGGAACGGAAGGAATGACTTTATCTCTGAACCAAACAGAAGCTCATCTCCTATTTTTGAATAATAGAATGGCTTTATCCCAAAGAAGTCTCTCGCTCCAAAAAGCTGTTTCTTTACAGAATCCCATATTACAAAGGCAAACATTCCTCTGAGCTTTCCAAGCAGGTCTGTGCCGTACTCCTCATAGCCGTGGATAAGTACCTCTGTATCTGAATTGTTTCTGAATATATGACCCTTTTCAAGCAGGTCCTTTTTTATCTCCTGATAGTTGTATATCTCACCGTTGAAGGTTATTATTATCGAGCCATCCTCATTCTTCATAGGCTGAGAGCCTTCTGCAAGGTCTATTATGCTCAGCCTCCTGAATCCCATGGCTATCTCGTCATCTGTATATATTCCCTCGCTGTCAGGTCCTCTGTGAATTATCATGTTTCCCATATTTCTGACAGTTTCTTCTTTATTCTCTATTTTTCTGCTGTAAAATCCTACAAATCCGCACATTTATATTTACGCTGCCTTTCTTATATTATCCTTAATTATCTCACTTTGTAATAATACCATATCACATGGTTTTTCACAATTGATATGAGCAAAAAAACAGGCACATCCGCTACGAATCATGCCTGCCATATTATCCCACTGCCGTATCATATTTTTATTATGTTATCTCCCATGTACCTGGCTTCTTCGTCGCTGTGCGTGCTTATGACAAGAGTCTTTCCCTTTGTGTTTTCTCTGACGTATTTCATGCACATGAGCCTGGTCTCGCCGTCCAGTCCCCTGAAGGGTTCATCCATAAGTATGAGGTCGCTTTCTGCCATAACTGCCCTTACTATGGCAACTCGCCTCTTCATGCCTCCGCTGAGGTTTTTTACAGGCGTCCTGATCTCATTTTCAAGCCCTGCCAGCCTGAGATTTTCTGCGATGCGCTCATGCCTGCTTTTCGGATTGCCGCCGCGGCCAGAGCTGAGCACCATCTTTATGTTCGTCTCTACGCTGAGCAGCTCGCACAGCCGGTCCTCCTGAAAGACAGCCGAAAGCCTCATAGCCTCATGTCCGCAGATTATTCCGCTTTCAGGGACTTCAAGGCCCATAAGCATCCTCAGCAGGGTAGTCTTTCCTCTTCCGGATCTTCCCATCAGCACAGTAGATGCTGCCTTTTCCAGCTGGATGTCAAACCCACTGAAGACCATCCTGTCACCGTATTTTTTTGTGATATCCTTTATTACTATATGAGATTCTGTATTCATGATGCTCTCCAGTTGAATTTATATTCTTTCAATCTTGCGGCTTACTGCCTTTATTATCCCTATTATGGTTTTTTCGTAGATCACGCTGATGATTATCATGGTTATTGTCCATGCAAAAAGCCCCGCTGTATCAAGCAGTATCTTTGACCTGTACAGATTTTCCCCTATGGAATTTCCGGGAAGGCCTATGACCTCTGCCGCTATGCCTGATTTCCAGCAGAAGGCAATCCCTATGGATGCTCCTGAAAGAAAGAACGGCATTACGAGAGGAGAATATATGTACAGCGCTTTTTTGAGGCGGCTTATCCGAAATATCTTTGCCATCTCAAGAAGCTCACGGTCTGTAGCAACAAGCCCGCTCAGGGTGTTTGTGTATATTATCGGAAGCACCATCAGAAATGATATGAATACAGAGAGATTTTCTGTCCTTATCCATACGAGCGCCAGTATTACAAACGATGCCACAGGTATGGATTTCACGGCCTGCATGAATGGCTCGAGCATTATCCTTATGATGCTGCTCTTATAGGAAATGACGGCCAGGATCATACCAAGGCTGCATGCCATCACAAAGCCGGCAGTCATCCTTATCAGAGACCCGCTTATCGAGCTCCAGAAATTCATCTGACCCGAGAGCTCGACTATCGTGCCAAGAACCTTTGCCGGAGAGGCCAGGAGTATCTCTTCTCCCACAGCCATGCTGGCAGACTGCCACAGCAGTATCCAGAAGGACACTGCTGCAATTTTGGTTATTCTGTCCCTGCTTTTGTTTTCTTTATCTGGGTTCATATATAAGTCCCCTGTATTTACTTCTGATTCATGAAATAGAAGTCTTCTCCCGGCAGCTTGCCTCCTACAGATTTTGGATCCTGGTCAAAAAGTATCTGCAGATAAGCGCCAAGATTGGCCTTCATGTCATCTCCTGCTATGAAGGTAATGTTTGATTTCGGGATGGCTTTTTTTGCCACAGGCGCAGGCACTATCTCATATTTCCCCACAAGCTCTGCCGCTGCGTCAGGGTCACTTTTCGTAAACTCCGTGGAAGCCTTGTATTCGCTCAGGAATGTCTCAAATGCGCCCTGATTGTTTTCAAGGAATTCATTTCTTACTATAAGGACTCCTGTTACGAGCTCTTCTCCGTTTATCTTCTTCCATTCATCGCCGAAGCTGATTGCGTCCCTCAGATTTTCGTTCTTTGATTTTGCAACCGTTACAAACGGCTCAGGGAGGACTCCTATGGCATCCGGCGTACTTGCAAGCACTGCTGCCACTTCAGTTGATTCCGCCTTGTACTCTATTGTAAGGTCTTTCTGCGGATCTATTCCGTTTGAAGTCAGCAGATAGTTAAGGGCATATTCGGGCGTAGTTCCCTTTCCTGTTGAGTATACAGTCTTTCCCTTAAGGTCTTCAAGAGAATTAACGGTATTTCCGTTTTCAACTATATAGAGCACTCCAAGCGTGTTTATCGCCGCTGCAGATATCTTTCCCTCTGTCTTGTTATACAGCACCGATGCGAGATTTGCCGGAACAGCTGCGATGTCAAGCTCTCCTTTTACTATATCTGCCACTATTTCATCTGCTGTGCCTGATATCGTGAAATTATATGGATTGAGAGAAGCTCCCGCCTCGCTCTGATTCATGAGGCTTACCATGCCCATTCCCGTAGGTCCCTTCATTACCGCTACATTTATCGGAGTCTCCGATACCTCAGGCGCTGCGGCTTCTTTCTGCTGAGTGCAGCCTGAAATCAGCGATATGGTTAGCAATGCTGTTAAGATTAATGATAATGACTTTTTCATATTTCCCCTCCACTTTTATGTTCATTTTTATAAATTGTATCACAAACAAAGGCTGTTTGCTATGGTATATCCTGATTGACACCAGATAATTTCTGTTATATCATTAAAAACGGATGCTATTTTTTTACTTAGAAATTTCAGGAGAAAACACATGAAGAAATTGGCAATATTCGATCTTGACGGTACTCTCGTGAGTTCCATTGATGATATAACCAGATGCGTGAATGAAGCATTTGAATACTTTAATATCCCTTCAATAACGAAGGATCAGTGCATGAAATCGCTTGGGCACGGAGCGAGGAGCCTAGTTATCTCGAGCCTTGAGTACAGCGGATACACACCGTCTTCGGATGCGGAGCGGGAAGACATAATAAATAAATATAACGAAATCTACGGGCTCTGCGATCAGGCAGCCACAAAGCCATTCGATGGAATAATACAGATGCTCAAAAATATAAGGAAGGCTGGCTACAGGACTGCCATAGTCTCAAACAAGCCACATCCCCTGACTCTGAAAATGTCTCAGAACCTCTTTGGAGAGCTCATAGAAACAACTTACGGACAAAGCGACATGTTCCCCAAAAAACCGGATCCGACAATTATAAACCACCTGCTTTCAGAATTTGGCATAGACGCTTCTGAGAGCGTCTATATAGGCGATACGGACGTAGACGTCATGACCGCGAAAAATTCAGGCATGACAGCTGTAGCTGTAAGCTGGGGATACCGTTCAAGAGACATCATCGAGGCTGCAGGTCCTGACTATATCGCAGATACTGTCGAAGAGCTCGAAAAAATATTTCATATCATATAAAGTGAGGTCACAATGTCAAAATTAATAAGCTCAAATCTTAAGAATATATTTTTCATACTTCTTGGAAATACAATATATGCCCTTGCAGTGGTCATGTTCATACTGCCGAGCAATCTCATAACAGGCGGAACCACGGGGCTGGCACTGCTCTTCTACAACCAGTTCGGGCTTCCGATAAATATCTTCGTTTCAGGATTCAACATAGCTATGTTCGGCCTCGGGGCCTTCGTGCTCGGGCGAAAATTTATACTCACTACGCTCATCAGCACATTCTACTATCCATTCATACTTACTATGCTCCAAAAGCTGCCACAGATACAGAATCTGACCACAGACTACATGCTTTCAGCGGTATATGCCGGAATAATGATAGGAGCGAGCATAGGAATGGTAATACGCGCGGGAGCTTCTACAGGAGGAATGGATATACCTCCGCTCGTGCTCCATAAAAAATTCAGGATACCAGTTTCAGTATCCATGTATGTATTTGATTTTTCCATACTCATGTCTCAGATGCTTTTCGCAAACAAGGAGCAGGTGCTTTATGGAATAATACTCGTGCTCATCTACACTACCGTTCTTGACAAGGTACTGATGATGGGAGAGTCAAAGACTCAGGTAAAGATCATAAGCGAGAAATATGATGAAATAAATGCAAGGATACTTGCTGAGCTCGACAGAGGCTCTACGCTTATGCACAGTGAGACAGGATATTACAGGAAAAATGCCATGGTCATACTTACCGTGATATCAAACAGGGAGCTCTCAAAGCTCAATCAGCTCGTCTCTTCTATAGATCCTGACGCCTTTATGATAGTCAACAGGATAAGCGAGGTAAGGGGCCGCGGCTTCAGTCTGGAAAAGGTACACAATTAGACCAACAATCAAAATATCTTCCATTGATTTATTAATGCCACCTGTATAAATACAGGTGGCATTTCCGACGTTTCTATAAAATAGGAAATAGGTGGATAATAAATTATTTTAAATTATCAATAGCATACTGGGCTTCTTGCTTAGTGAATTTTTCTCCATAGTCTGATATTAACTGATCATATATTGCACTCGGTGACATTGCCATTGTCTCCTGGTATGATTCAGCTTTTTTTAAAGCATTATAGTTCCAGTCTGCATCGATGTTATCGATTGCGTACTGGGCTGCTTCTTTTGAAAACTTTTCACCATATTCTGATACTAGCTGGTCATATAATCCCGCTTTAGACATATGCATTGTCTCATCATATATTTCAGCCTTTTTTAAAGCAGATTTATATTCTGTTGGTACATCTGACACTTGAGTCTCCTGAGTTTCTGTTGTTTTTGCCTCATTCTCTTGTGTTTCAGATGATGGCGGAGCAGATGTTTCAATTTGTCCTGTATTATCGCCACTAGATTCATAATCAGAAGTTGTTTCCACACCAGGGCCAATTGACCCAATTCCAATAAGCATAATGATTACCCAAACCCACCATTTTTTATAAAATGGTTTCTTGTTTTTTGCCCCGCAAGATGGACAACTTTTTGCATTTTTTGCGATTTCCCCTCCGCAAGTTTTACAATTTATCAAATTTTTGTTACGTTCCATGTTAATTCCCCCTTTTCATAATAAATATTTTACTGAACTGGTACCACCTATTTATAAAACATCCATATTTGGTTATTCATTAAATGATTTTATTTTATCTTTTTAAGCAGCTTCTCTTTTCGTTTTTCAAATTCAGAGGACTCAGTATGCATTCCTAATTCACTATAGTACTCTACTGCTTTTTCACAGATTTCAATTGATTTTGCGATATCATTTCTTTTCTCATAAATTATCGATAGTCTCTTGAATGCCGGAATTACGCAATCAAACTTACCAATCTCATTTATTTCTTTTTGAATCTGGCTTTCAGAATAAATCCCCTTCAGCATTTTTATTTCTTTTTTCTTTGAATTAATGTAGCCCTTCTGCAATTTATCCAGATTGTTAATGTCTTCCAGGCAGTAATAAATACATTTCTCAAGATACTTTTCATCAAGATTTCTGTATTTATAATAAAAATCCTGTAGCTGAATATAATCAAAATGAACTTCGAATCCGTTCTTTTTGTCTTTATTCATCTGATTTATCAAAAATTCCTCTTTCTCATAATCAAACGAGGGGACAACGACTTCTTTTTTTGATTCCTTTATTAATTCACTTTTCTTTTCCAATTCTCCTGATTTTCTTAGTTGCACAAGCTTTACCTTTACATCTTCATGTGTCTCATCCAGTAAATCATAAACTGCTTTCTTAAACTTAAAATTTTCAGTAAGTAATGGTACCTCTATCGTTTCTCTTATTAATGAAGTATTAGCAAATATTGTGTTAACCTCTTTATTGAGATTATTAAAATCTTCGTACGATATAAAATTATTTATATTAATGCTTTCTGACGAATATACTTCTAAAACATTTGAAATTAAAGCTGTCTCAAATAGTTCACTATAATTCTTGATATAGCTGCTCTTTGTAAATCCAAATGATTTGTGCATTCTCATCATATCTTTAGCATACAAGGGAATATTCAAGCTGTAGTTACAAAGAAGAAAAAGATTGTCTGAAAAATTGTATTCGTGATCCCGGTCAAGAGAATTCATAAACTTCTGAACAAGGTCCACGTTCTGACGATACAGGCAAGTTAATATAAGAGCATTCCCAGAGTAGTTCTGGAATGACTTATTCATATGAACATCTCTGAGCTTTAAAATTACATCAAATGCTTTCTTATAGTCTCCTGAAAATAAATGCCTTTCCAGTCCATAATACAGAATGAATACATATCCTATATCAATTCTGCTGTCATACGGATCCTCAAGCAGCTTCCAATACACCCCTCTTTGCTCTTTAGACAGTTCACTATAATTTGGATAGTAAGGCGGTCTGTCTACTTTTGAAATGTTTACATTTGTATTTATCGGCAAGTTTACATATATAAGGCTCGGTTCCCTACTCATAAAATCAAAAGATATTTCAAAACCATCAATTACGAATTTATCTTTTTTACTATCTGGGAAATAATTTTTCTTTGGTCCATCGGGAATCCAAATCAAATCTTCTAAATCACTATGAACAGCAAGCGATTTAAAAGTATTCAATTTGAGCTCACTATTTACTGCAATCAAAGAATTCCCAGTTTCTTTCTTGTCGTTACTCTTAAATAATCTACTGAATAACCCCATATTTTTCTCCTATCAGCATATTTTCAAAAAAGTGACCATGTTTTACCGTTTTTGCCTCTTATCAATACCTCTCTTAATTCCTTCATCTATTGCTTTTTTCTTTATTGACTTCATATCTTCACCCTTTACTTCCAATATTTCAATGTCTCTGAAGTCGTTTATTATATACAAAGTACCTATGCAATCTATAAATATCTTATTGAAATTAAAATTTTCATGCAGCTCTATAACATTCACTATTTCTATGATGTCATGTTTTTCAAGCAGTTGAGTGTGAGTAAAAATATACAGCCAGTGATCCTTGAATTTATGATGATTCTTGAGATGGTCATAGTAGATAGTATTAAGCTTTTCTGACTTCTCCTTTATTTTGTCTTTAATAAATTCATGATGTATTTTGGTATCATATAAACCTTTGTAGTAGTCGAAAATTACCATATTTTCAAAGATTTCTATATGGCCTTTCATTTTTTTATTTCTGCTCTCCATCTTTTCTTTTATATACTGTGGAGGATGATTTTTTCCAAAATATTCATTAATATATCTTCTTTGTTCTCCCTCTTTTTTTGATATCGCCTCAACGACTTCAAGCCCTATTCCAAGTTCTTCACTTTGAAAGTCTGGAGAATCAAGATGGCTTAAAGCCTTTAACTTGGAGTCGAAACAGGTTTCTAAGGTAATCCTTGCGTAGCACTCAAAATAGTCTTTGCTGTACTTCTCATTTTCATATTCTTCTTTCATACCCTGCCTCCAATTTAAAGCTTGATCAGCTTTTATTCATTCCTGAATCCTCTGTAAGCCTCTTTAGCAATCTCATTCATTATTACAGAATAGAAATTCTGATCCTCAAATAGCTTTTTGAATGAATCCATCTGCTCTTCATAACACCCCTGAGCAACATCTTCGAAAATCTTTGGGAATATACTTTCTGAAAAGACTTCGATGCTGTTTTTCTTTGCATATCTTTTCAGTTTTTTGTTATCCTTCACTATTTTTCCATAAATGGTTTCTACAATAACCTTGTCTCCATCAGAGAATATTCCAGCGAACTTGTCATTGATATGATTTATTATATTCTCTAAAAGCTCATCCTTAACATCCTTGTTCTTGTCAACATTAACAGTTTTAGTATTGTCAATTACGGTATAGTCTCCGCTTCCTTCAATAACGATATCGCCTTCAAATGTTTTTTCAAGTTTGAAAAACTCAAGTTTTATCTTGTCGTTAAGATCAACGTTTTCTGAAGGAGCTTTGGGCAACAGCTTGTCCATATATTTGAGGAAGTTATATTCCTTCTGCAGATCCTTATCAAACATTCTTGTTATCTGTGTTATATATGAATGCCACTTCACGAAATTCCTTATGGATCTTCTGTACTTATACCGTTCCTCTTCATCCATAACTTCATAATTCTTTATCACAGGAGTGAACAGGCTTGTGATTTTACCGAGATCCTTGTCTGTCTGCTTCGGCTTGTAGTATATCTTGTTGAAATTTTCCACATCATCGTCATTGTAAAGAAGGAATTGCCTTATTAAGATTTTCAAATCATAAATCATATTAACATTTATCTCTTCATCAAGAACCGTACTCTTATAGAATGGTTCAAATGATTCTTTGATATCATCAGCCTCGTTCACAAAGTCCATTACAAAGGTATCAACCTTTCCTGGGGCTGTTCTGTTCAGTCTTGAAAGAGTCTGCACAGCCTTAACGCCAGTAAGCTTTTTGTCAACGAACATCGTATGAAGAAGTGGTTCATCAAATCCTGTCTGATATTTTTCTGCTACGATGAGCATATTGAACTCATCTGAATGAAATACCTCTGGAAGTTGCTTTTCACTTACTCTGCTGCCATCTTGCCTTATATTCAGACCTGGTTCGGTATATTCATCAACTCCGTCCTTTACTGTTCCAGAAAAAGCTACCAGAACATCCAAGTCCTTATATCCTCTGCTCTCAATATATCTCTTGAATTCAAGGAAATAACGCACAGCATGAAGCCTTGATGCTGTAACAACCATAGCCTTTGCCTTGCCACCTATTTTCTTCTTTGTGACATCCCTGAAATATTCAACCATGATTGATGTCTTCTGCTGAAGATTGTATGAATGCAGCGACTCATATCTTTTTATGGCTTTGACTGCTTCAGTCTGAGGAAGTTCAGGATTTTCAGGAGTATTTTTTGCTATCTTATAGCAGGTTTTGTATGTCATGTAATTCGCAAGCACATCATGTATGAAGCCTTCTTCTATTGCCTGCTTCATGGAATATACATGAAATGGCCTGAAAGTGCCGTCTTCATGTCTCTGGCCAAACATTTCGAGAGTCTTCTGTTTTGGAGTGGCTGTAAATGCGAAAAATGAAAGATTTTTATGCCTTCCATGACTCAGAAGCTCTTTTACAAGCTTGTCCTCAAAATCCTCTTCTTTAGCCTCTTCTTCTCCTTCAATCCTCTCATATTCCAACAAGGCTTCTTCACTGTCTGCAAGTGCAGTTTTGAGCTTCTGTGCACTTGATCCAGTCTGTGATGAGTGGGCCTCGTCGACTATGATTGCAAATCTTTTTCCTTTGTTGCTCTCAATTTCTTCATAAATAACAGGGAATTTCTGAAGAGTAGTCACTATTATCTTTTTTCCATCGTTTATCGCATCTCTCAGATCCTTTGAGGATTTCCCATCTCCTATTGTCTCGACAAGTCCGAACGTATGATCAAAGCTGCTTATCGTGTCCTGCAGCTGAGAATCCAGAACTTTTCTGTCTGTTACTACGATAACAGAAGTGAATATCGAATTGTTGCACTCATCATGGAGGCTTGCAAGACGGTAGCTGCTCCATGCTATGGAGTTTGATTTCCCTGAGCCTGCACTGTGCTGTATAAGGTAGTTCTTTCCAGATCCGTTTCTTTTCACATCATCCATTATCTTCGTAACTACATCGAGCTGATGATAACGCGGGAAAATCAGTTTCTTGCTTGTTTTATATGTATCTTTTCCGTCTTTTGTTACCTTCTTTTTTTCTATGCTTACATGAAGGAATCTCTGAATTATATTGAGAAGAGATTCTTTTGTAAGTACATTTTCCCAAAGATAAGACGTATTGTAGCCATCTGGATTTTCAGGGTTTCCAGATCCCCCGACATTTCCTGCCCCTCCTGAGCCCTGGTTGAACGGAAGAAAGAATGTCTTATCTCCATTAAGCTGCGTTGCCATAGCTATTTCATAGAGATCAACTGCGAAATATACAAGGAATCTTCTGTTGAACTGAAAGCAGAGCTCTCTGTGGTTACGATCTTCCCTGAACTGCTTCATTGCATTTTCAACAGACTGCCCCGTAATCTGGTTTTTCAGCTCAAGTGCAACCAGAGGAATACCATTCAGGCTGAGCACCATATCTATCGTGTTGTTATTCTCATTGGAATATGCAAACTGACGAGTCACAGTCATTATGTTTGCCTTGTAACCATTTACGAGTTTGTCATTTAGAGTCGATTCAGGCTTGAAGTAGCAAACTTTGAACTTAACTCCCCTGTCGTTAATTCCGTTTCTCAGTACATGAAGCAGCCCATGAGTTGCAGTTTCCTCGCAGAAACGCTTCAGGAGCTTCTTTTCTGAGTCTTTTCCATATATCTTCTCATATCTTTCCCATTCATTTTCCTGAGTGGTTTTTATAAATGACAAAAGCTTGTGCAGATCTACTGCATTTGCCTTGTCATAGGTGGACATATCCCCTTTGATATATCCACCTGAATTTATGAGAGATGTTTCTATGTCTTGTTCAAATCTAATTTCTTTATATTCCAAGATGCGTCCCCCTCTTCTTAGCTATATGTTTTTAGTCTACTTCTCTTTTCCCTGTTACACATTCATATATTAATGATTTTTTGTAGGTTTCAAGTTCTGACAGTAAGGCTTCTTTTTGAGATATTAAGCTGTTTATCTCATCTAATTTACAATTTATATATTTTACAATATCAATTTGTTCAATTAATGGAGGAATGGAAAACTTAATACTTCCCAAATATCCATTATTGATTATTGGCAATGTAGTATAGAGTGCGTTATTTTGAATATAGACATTAGCAGATTGCATAAGATATAGCAAGAACTCACTATTTATTTGTTTTGCCACCAAAGCTGTAACTTGTTGATTACAAAATGCTTTATTTTTTGAATAACCTATTTTCCCCACAGTAGCTCCTACTCCTACAAAATAAACTGTATTTTCTGGGTTGAGTTCTACCACTCTATCATTAATAGCTTCAGTTGTTAGTTTATCTTGCGAGTCATTCAACCTAAAATCAGTATTGAAATCTCCTGGTTTATACCAAGTTATATTTCCATGAAAATATCTTGATATTGTTGTAGATGGAGTTTTCCCTGTATTTAAATTAGCAACATATTTACACGGTTTTATTTCCCAATGCTTCGGCATCTCTCCAATCCACTCTATCCCACTGTCTTTCATTTCTACATCAGGATTCAAACCCTTTGTTACAGCCTCTGTGATAAGTGATTGCTTGTATTTCTTATATTCCTCTATTGATTCTCTTGTTTTTTCAAGGATATGGTCTATTTCAGATACCTTTTGGTCGAGGAAGTTGGCTATTTTTTGTTGTTGAATTAATGGAGGAGTTGGAATCTTAATATTACTAAGAAGTGTACGACTTATTCTGGGCATTGTAGCCCCACGAGATATAATGTTTGACTCTTCAGAGTAACCATCTACATTCATAACAAATTTCAAAAACAACTTATCATACATTTTCGAGTTAGGTCTCAATACTACATTATCAACGGCTATAACATATTTATCATGAGTATTTGGTAATAAACATGCTCTCCCTATGGGTTTATTTAATCGAGATATCACTAAATCCCCCGGATAAACAACCAAACAATTCATATTTAATAATGTTTCTTCAGAAATGTACCCATTCCCTTGTTCCTTGAAATATCCTTCACCTATGTTACCAGTTGTTAGATATCTCACCCCCTCACTAACAATTACGTTACTTTCAATCCAGTCTCCATCTAAAAATAAAGTGTCTTTCCCTTTTGCTAAATTTTTTACTTTAATTACTTCCCAATCCTCTGGTATTTCACCAATCCATTCAATTCCTGAATCTTTCATTTTTCTACTCAACTGATTCACCGTCCTTAGAGAATAACGCTCTGAGAGAAGACATCAGGTCGGTTTCCATAGCCACTATTCTTTCAGCTATTACATCTGCTTTCTCTGGTGCTTCATATTTATAGAAATATCTTGTAAATGGAATTTCATAGCCTATTTTGGTCTTGTTTTTATCTATCCATGCATCAGGATTGTATGGAAGAACTTCTTTTTTGAAGTATTCTTCGATTACCTCATCTTTTTCTCTTCCAAAAATCATTGGAACACTTTCTGTGTCACGCTTTGAGGTGTCAGCTACTTTCTTTCCACTTTTCTTCTGTATCTTTCCATCTTCATCGTAAACTGGTGTCTCAACTGTTATTTTGTAATAGCCGAAGTCCTCATTTTTGAATACTTTAGACTCTACTATTTTGCCTTCATGTTCATATGTCTTATTCTGGAATTCTCCATATGCAGCCACTATAACTTTTCTGCATTCTTCCGACAGATCAACACGCTTAAATCCAAGAGATTTTCTTCTTTTTTCATACATATTTGAAGCATCTATGAGCTGTATCTGCCCTGCTCTTTTTGAAGATTTATTCTTAGATAAAATCCAGATATATGTTGTAATTCCTGTATTGTAAAATAGATCCGATGGAAGCTGCACTATTGCTTCAATCCAGTCATTTTCTATAAAATACCTTCTTATTTCAGATGGTCCTGATTCTGCATCTCCTGAGAACAGAGGGGAGCCATTGTGTATTATAGCCATCTTTCCAGTGTCATTGAGTTTTTTCGCTCCATTCAGAGTAAAGAGCATCTGCCCGTCACTTATCTTTGGAAGTCCTGGTGAAAATCTGCCTTTTTCTCCAAGCTTGTTTTCTGATTCAACAGCGTTCTTTTGTGCCTTCCAGTCTATTCCAAAAGGAGGGTTGCTAATTATATAATCGAATGTATATCCTGAAAACTGATCATTTGAAAGAGTGTCTCCAAAACGCATATTGCTTGAATTTCCACCTCTTATTATCATATCTGCCTTTGCTATAGCATACGTCTCAGGATTGAATTCCTGCCCGAATACAGTTACTTCGGCTTCTGAATCAAGCTCTTTTAATCTTTCCTCCATTGCAGTAAGCATCTGAGATGTACCCATAGTCATGTCATATACGGTCTTTACAACGCCTTCTTCCTGAAGCATATTTCTTTCTTCTGCAACAAGAAGATCTGTCATGGTGTATATGATATCTCTTGCCGTAAAGTGGGCTCCTGCCTCTTCGTTATAGCTCTCTGAGAATTTTCTCACGAGTTCCTCGAAAATATAACCCATATCAGTAGTAGTGATAAGGTCTGCACCCATATATGCATTAGATTTATTGAATTCCTGTATTACATAGAATAACTTGTCATCCTCTTTTGAATTTCCGACAAGGTCTGCAATAGTATTTTCAAATTTAAAGTTCTTCATAATGTCCAGAATATTATCGGAAAATCCTGCGATAAAAGACTTGAAGTTGTCTTCTATATGTTCTGGTTCGTTCAGCAAATTACTGAACGTAAACGGGCTTGTATTATAGAAATCATATCCTGCAGCTTTCTTCAAGAATCCATCTCTGACTTCAAAGTTCTTTACTTCTTCATATTTTTTCATTACTGCTTCTTTTGTAGGCTCAAGAGTGTCGTTAAGCCTCTTTAAGAGAGTCATAGGAAGAATAACCTTGCCATACTCATGTGGCTTGAATGTTCCTCTTATAATGTCTGCAACTCCCCAGATCATGTTCGCTTTTTCTGAAATATTAATATCTGTCTGCTTATGTAAAGCTGTCATTGTTATCCTCCGTTGTTTGTAAAAAACTAAATTATATTAAGTATATCATCTTATGTGTACAATAAAACGGACAGTGCACTTACATCTGATTGTAAATGTCTGTATTTCTTCCTGTTAAAAGGGGTCTTTAAGACCATTATACCTAATTACTCAAAAACATTCCATAAAAATATGCTCCTCCCTGAGTCGCACAGTTTCATTATGTAAACTGCCTGCCCAGGTGGAGCATACATTCAATTTTGTTGTGATGTTATTTATCCTGCTTCTTGCTCTTTACTTTCTTTAGCCTGAAAAAGTCTTCTCTTTCCTTTTCCTCGAGGACTTCTGAAATGTACTTCACGGCCTCCTCATATCTCGGTATCTGAATCTTTTCAAGCGCATTTGCACGTTTTACCGTCTTTTTTATCTCAAGGGAGATCATATATACGGCATTTTCTATCTCTGCAAGCTCATACACGAGGTATTTGAGGTTTTCAAGCGTCTTTACCGCATTGTCGAGCGCTGAGTTAGTCCTGAAAAAGCTGTAGTTCGGGTTCTTGTTTTCGTCCCTCTCGTAAACCACCATCGGAATCTCCACCCCCATGACGCTCCTGTAGAGTATCTGAAACTCTTCCTGCTTTGGTATGGACATGGCAACGTCTGAAACATTGTTTACGCCAAGGGTAATGTTTGCAATCTCAAGGGTGCTGTATGCATCTTCAAACTCTTCCTTTACCTTCTTCTGAATCTCATTCGCCCGCTCTACGAGTGTCATTGCCTCTCTTATGAGAACTGTACGCTTTTTGTCAAGAAGGGCATATCCGCTTTTTGAGAAGGCAAGGCTCTCCCTTGCTTTTATCAGGTTTGCTTTTGTAGGAGTAAACTGGTTCTGCATAGCCTGCCTCCTATCTTCCTCTGTAGTATTTTTCCATCATCTGCGGCGAAAGTCTCTCAAGCTCTTCCGGCGGAAGTATTCCCAGTATGTCCCATGCTATGTCGAGAGTCTCCTCTATTGTTCTTTTTTCATCTGTCTTCTGACTGAGAAACTGCTTTTCGAACGCAATGCCGAATGCCAGGAATTTGCGGTCTATCTCTGAAAGGTCATCCTCCCCTATTATCTGGGCAAGGCTCCTTACATCCTGAACTCTCGAGTATGATGAAAACAGCTGAGAGGCCACCTCATAATGGTCATCTCTCGTAAATCCTTCTCCTATTCCGTCCTTCATAAGCCTTGAAAGGGATGGAAGCACGTTTATAGGCGGATATATGTTCTTCTGCTGAAGGTCTCTCGAAAGCACTATCTGCCCCTCTGTTATATATCCGGAAAGGTCTGGTATAGGATGCGTGATGTCATCATTTGGCATCGTAAGGATAGGAAGGAGGGTAACTGAACCGGCCTTGCCTCTTATCATCCCTGCTCTTTCATAAATAGTGGCAAGGTCGCTGTAAAGATATCCAGGATATCCCTTTCTGCTCGGAACCTCTTCTCTTGCTGAGGATATCTCACGAAGGGCTTCCGCATAGCTTGTCATGTCTGTGAGGATTACGAGTACATGCATTCCTTCTTCGTATGCGAGGTACTCCGCTGCCGTAAGGGCGCATCTTGGTGTGGTTATCCTCTCTATAACGGGATCATCCGCAAGATTTACATACATTACGACTCTCTGGATTACGCCTGAGCCTTCAAAGGATTTTCTGAAATAATCGGCGTCATCATGCTTTATTCCCATAGCTGCAAATACCACGGCAAAGTTGTCATTGTCCTCGCCCTTTACTGATGCCTGCCTTACTATCTGTGCTGCAAGCTCATTGTGGCTCAGGCCGTTTCCTGAAAATATAGGAAGCTTCTGTCCTCTTATCAGAGTCATGAGCGAATCTATGGCTGATATTCCTGTCTCAAGATAGTTTCTCGGATATTCCCTTGACACAGGGTTTACCGGTCTTCCGTTTACATTGTATTTTTTTTCTGAATATATAGGGCCGGCTCCGTCATAAGGCTTTCCTGTTCCGTTGAAGGCCCTTCCTAGGATGTCCTTTGACAGCGCTATCTCAAGCGGCTTTCCGGCAAATCTTACGGATGAGTTTGTTGTGGATATTCCCTGAGTTCCCTGGAACACCTGCGCTATTACGCGATCTCCATCGACCGTCACTACCTTGCCTTCACGCTTTATTCCGCCAGCAATGTTTATTTCGAGTATTTCTCCATAAGCCACTCCCTGAACGCCCTCAAGCACTATGAGGTCTCCCTTGACTCTGTCAAGCTTTAGATATTCTCTCTGAGCCATTAGATCACGTCCTTTCTGTTTGAGTATTTCTCAATTACCATGTCGAAGTAGCTGTTGATCTCAAAATGAAGGTCATCTATCTTTGACAGGTCATCATTTGGAACCGTGTACTTCATTTTTACGACGTCCTCGAACAGTTTTGGATTTCTTATCTCTGAAAGCGGTATTGACTTGCGGTGTGCGTCAAGCGCCCTGTCATTGAGGTGCTTTATTACCTTTAACATCTCATACTGCTTCTTGAGCGGAACGAATGTATCATCCTTGTGCATAGCATTCTGCTGAAGGAATCCTCTCTTGATTACCTTTGCTATCTCGATTGTTATCCTCTGGTCATCCGGCAGAACGTCTTCTCCTACGAGCTGAACAATTGAGTTGAGCTTTTCTTCTTCTCCAAGGATTGCCATCATCTCTTCTCTTACAGTGAGAAGATCCTCGGCTACTTCCTGAGCATAATAGTCTTCAAGCGATTTTGTGTATCCGCTGTAGCTGGTCAGATATCCTATAGCAGGATAGTGCCTTGCATATGCGAGCTTTTTGTCGAGCGCAAGGAATGCATTCACGAATCTCTTCGTATTTTCCGTTACCGGCTCTGAAAAGTCTCCTCCCGGCGGAGATACTGCTCCTATTATGGTTACCGAGCCCTCCTGGTGGTTCAGGGTCTCAACATATCCTGCTCTCTCATAAAACTGTGCGAGCCTTGAAGGAAGATATGCCGGATATCCTTCTTCTGCAGGCATCTCCTCAAGACGTCCTGATATCTCTCTGAGCGCTTCTGCCCATCTTGAAGTGGAGTCTGCCATTATCGCTACATGGTATCCCATGTCTCTGTAATACTCTGCTATGGTTATGCCTGTGTATATGCTTGCCTCTCTGGCTGCAACTGGCATGTTTGAGGTGTTCGCTATAAGGATCGTCCTGTCCATGAGCGGCTTGTTGCTTTTCGGGTCTATAAGCTTTGGAAAGTCCTCGAGAACCTCTGTCATCTCGTTTCCTCTCTCTCCGCATCCGATGTATACTATGATGTCGGCGTCAGACCACTTTGCCAGCTGATGCTGAGTCATGGTCTTTCCTGTTCCAAATCCGCCCGGAAGCGCTGCTGTTCCGCCCTTTGCTATAGGAAAGAAAATGTCGAGCACTCTCTGACCTGTAACGAGAAGCTTTTCTATAGGCCTTCTCATGGCAACCGGCCTTGCTGTCCTTACCGGCCATTTCTGATAGAGCCTGAGCTCTGTTTCGCTTCCTCTTGTCTGTATCCTCGCAACCACTGTATCTATGTTGTATTTTCCTGATGGCAGCACGTTTTTTGCCTCTCCGCTTACTCCCGGAGGCACCATGACCTTGTGAAGTATGAGGTCTGATTCCTGAACATGGGCATATACCATTCCCGGAGTCAGGTAGTCCCCATCTTTTATAAGAATCTCCACATCCCATATTTTTTCCATGTCTATGCTTATAAGGCCTATACCTTCGGCTATGAACTCGCCTGATATCCTTTCCACTTCTTCAAGAGGTCTCTGGATACCGTCGAATATGTTTCCTATCATTCCCGGCCCAAGCGTGAGTGAGAGCGGCTTGTCTGTCGGATGTATCCTCTCGCCTACTCTCAGTCCTTCGGTTTCTTCATATACCTGTATTGTGCCTATCGATTCATCAAGAGATATTACTTCTCCAAGAAGCTTTTTCTCTCCCACCATCACCATCTCTCTTACCTGAAAGTCCTGCATGTTTTGCGCCTTTACAACAGGACCGTTCACAGAGAGAGTTACTGCTAATTCTTTGTTCATTAGTTAACTCCTCCATCTCTTACATAGTTCTGTATGAACTGTCCTATATCATCGCGTTTCATGTTTATCGAGTTTTCAAGCGTCCTTGTTATCCTGAGACTCAGCTCGGGTATTTCAAGTATGAAGCCTCCAAGAAGGCTTATGTCGCCCTCTGTTATCTCATATTTCGTAAATCCTCTTTTTTCAAGCTCTGCTGATATCATACGGCTTGCCTCGTTGTAGTTTTCAGGAGCCAGGATCATCATGAGCTTTGTATCCTTTGATATTCCCTCCCTTTCGAGAGTACGTATCAGTATCTGCGTTATAAAGCCCGGATAGTCGCTTCCAAGAGCAAATTCCCTGCATTTATCTTCAATCTTCAGAGTCAGAGTCTTTATAAATCCCTCTGAAAGCTTTAGGAGCTCTCTTTTTTCAGCCTGAACTGCGGTTGATACTTTTTCCTGCTTCTGCCTGTCTATCCTGTCTCTGGAAAGCTTGGCTGTACGCATCGCGCTGTCTTCGAGAACTGCTTTCTGACTGCTCAGGAAAGAGCTTATTTCCTGCTGTTTTTCTTCAAGCCTGTGGGTGTTTTCCTTTTCAACCTTACTGTTTATCAGCTCTTCAAACTGACTCAGTTTTTCTTCAAGAGTAATCATCTGTTCACCTCTTCCTTATTATGACTTACAGTTTGACTCCTACTGACTCGTTTATATATCTGGTGATATAATTATCTTCTCTTCTCTGTCCGAATCTGTCAGGTATCTCTACTATAAGGGGATATGTCCTTTTGAGCTTTATGTTCATGACCTCTTCCTCCACAAGCTCAAAAACCGCTTCTGTAAGGATCAGTATCCCGGTATCCCGGTCATTCAGGATTTCTATTATCTGTTTTATTATTTCTTCTTTTTCGTGAAGGATCACACCGGTTATACCCGCAAGGCGCATGGCAACCATCGTGTCCTTGTTGTCACTTATGAGAAATGATTTCATTGGATCACGTCCTTAAAGTCTTCCAAGGATCAGTATTGATACTATAAGTCCATAAATTGCTATACCTTCTGCAAGACCAACGAATATAAGCGTCTTTCCAAGTATCTTCTGGTCTTCTGATACTGCTCCAAGCGCTGCGGAACCAACTGATCCAACTGCGTATCCTGCTCCGATTGTAGCCATTCCTGTAGAAAGAGCTGCTGCTATATATCCCAGCCCTGCTGAATCAGATCCCGAAGCTGTAACCGCTGTAGATGCGCTCGCTATTTCCGGTATCATAAGAAGGATTGCGCCCGCTGCAAGTGGAGCGAACAGGCTTATATTTGCTATAAGCGTCTTTTTGATTCTTGAGCAGTCTGCTCCCTTTATATATAATCTTGCACCTATACCTATTGTTGCCACTACTGTAAATGCCATTATCGCTAATATTGTTTTCATCTTAAATTTCCTCCGCTTCTTCTATGAATTTTACTGGAATATATGATTTTCCGTCGCCTTTGAAGTATTTGCTGAACAGCTCGTAATACTCGAGCCTCAGACCTTGAATCAGAACTATCAGACCTTCTAGCCCAATTATTATTATATTTCCAAGAACCAGTATCGCCATTCCCATGAAAGGGCTGTTTGCAATCTTTGCCATCGTTGAGAAAGCAAGGAAAAGTCCGACATGGTTAAGCGCAAAGGCTCCTATCCTGATAAATGATATCGAGTTTGAAAGAAGGCTCAGAATCGTCTCTATGAGGTCAAATCCACCCTCTATATAATAAGTCCCTTTTCCCTCTTCGTAATGAGCTTCCTCTTTGAATATAATTGAATATAGCGGCGTCTTGAAAAGCAGCGCTGCGAGCGAAGCTATCATTATGACCGCAAGTACGGCATTTGGAATAAGAACCGCACCCAGAAGCATCTGGAGCCCGAACGAAAGCAGCGACACATAAAATACCAGCCCTGTAAGACCGTTCCTGCCAAACAGGCATTCTTTTATGTCACCTTCACGCTTGAGATTATATATTGAGATTCCAAAGCTTATGAGGAGAAGTATCACTCCAAAGGCTATAGCGCTGTACAGTACGAAGTTTATGTTTTCAAGAGGCCTTACAATAAGTGCAGGAAGAACTTCTTCGTCTCCGAATATGCTTCCGTACATGAAACCGAAAAAGGTCGAGCTCATGCCTATCCTGAATAGGATCTCTCCGTAATCTCTTCCGTCTGTGCCTTTTTTGGATTTACGCCTAAGCAGAAATCCTGCAAGCACAAGTACCAGTCCCTGTCCGACGTCTCCAAACATTGCCCCGAAAAGTATCAGGTATGTCACGCCCAGAAACAGCGTAGGGTCGACTTCATTGTAGTTAGGGACACCATACATATTTACAAGCAGCTCAAACGGGCTTATAACCCAGTTGTTCTTGAGTTTTGTAGGAGGTATTACTTCGCTTCCTATCTCCTCAGGATTTTCGCTTACGGTTATGATATCCTTGTACTTTGATTCCAGGAAATCTCTTATCTTTTGTATGCTTCCCTCGGGAACCCAGCCTGTAAAATAGAAGAAGTTGTTTGTCACAGCTGCGTTTTCCTTCATCTGCTCTATCTTCTCTTCCAGCTGTATTTCAGAATATATTCTTGTTATTTCTTCCTTGTAGCTCTGATTGATAGTCTTTATTACCTCGCCATACTCATCATGGACTTTTTCAAGCTTCTGTATCTGTTCTCTTACTGTTTTTGATACCTCTGATACATTTCCATTTATGTCATCAGGTATGTCTATCTCCTTGAAATTAAGAGACCTCAGTATCTTTGCTGTCTCTTCTTCATATTTTGCAGGAGAAAAAATCAGGTAGGACTCGCCATCTTCCGAGCTGCCTATATGAAGGACTATCGCCGATATATTCTCGTAGTTGTCACGAAGCTTTATCCGGTTTTCTCTTGTGAGAGTACCTATATGATAGTTTATGTGCTTCATTTCCCTAATCTCTGAAATATCTATGTCTGCGCTGTCAAGAAAACTTATATTCTCAAGAAAATACTCTTTTTCCTGAATGCTCTTCTTCATGTTTTCCATCTTCATTTTTATAGGAGCTATTACGCCATACATGGAATTCAGCCTGGATGTTATTTTCTCAAAATCATATTCCATGTCGATGTTTCTATCTGTCCTGAGCTCCATGTCGATGCTGTCTGCAATGAATGTCAGCTTTTCAAAGAGATCCTTGAAATCTGTTTTTTCAAATCTCAGTTTCTGCATGCTGCCAATATCGATGGAATCTTCCATTGCATCGCTGACCTTGTACATGGTAAGCGTATCGGAACTGTTGGACTTTGTATAATTCTGTATATGGACGCTTCCATCAATAACCAGGTCCTCAAGAATCGAATGCAGATTTTCAACTGGAGATACTATATTAAGCATCTTCATTTTTTCTATTGCCAAGCCTACTCACCACCTTTTACAAGTAATTTTCTTATTTCTCTGTTTTTGTATCTCACGCCTTCAAGTATGGTTGTTATATCCAGCGCCTCAAATTCCGAATCATGTATATATCTTACAAATTTGGCTATTGTCATTGGATTTGACTTGTCCAGCTTTGTCATCATCCTTACAAGATATCTGTTTATCATGACCTGGAGATACTTATCATCATCAGGATCGAGTTTTATCCCATAGCTTTCCAGCATTTCTATTATCAGCTCTATACAGTTTTCTGAATAAATAATGTTCTTCATTTTTTTTAAGTTGAGCTTTTCTCCGCCCAGTAGCGTGTAGTTGAAGATTTCTTCGTCCATAAGGTTATAATAGCGTTTTGCCCTGTATATCCACTGAATGTTTATGAGATCTATGTTCAGTCCTATTAAATATTCTACTATCTCTCTGTCCTCACCTGACAGCTTTTCTGCTCTTTTTCTGAGTTCTCTGAAATAAACCGCATCAAGGTTCATCTCGGCATGAAATTCTCTGAGCTTGAGGTCATCCTCGGTTATGCTTCTGAATGCATCCTCAAATATGGTTCCTCTGAACTCTTCGACTACATCAAATAATGTATTGTTGCTCAGGAGCCTGTCAAATGACACTGTCTCATATTTTCTGCTGTGCTCAAAATGCTGTGGAAGCTCATGGAGATCTTCCTTCCTGCTTACAGCCCTCAGTATGAGCTTGATGTCTTCCACCTCAGCCCTCAGAAACATAGCCTCGGCAAACTTTCTGTACGGCGTATCCAGATAGCTGATGAGCTTTTCGATATCGTTTATCAGTTCTCTTTTGAGTACCAGCTCGAACTCCCATCTCATTATTCTTTCTATGCTGTATTCGCTGAGAACTCTGGCATATCTGGTGTTGTGCTTTATATAGTTTCCAATTTCTCTTTCGGTGCCAAGTCCAAGCAGGATATCATATTCATTCTGACTGAGCAGCTTTGCATCCATAGCCTGCAGTTTGGTGTTCAAAGCACTGAATTTTGCTGCACTTCCCATTTTATTCCTCCAGGTTTCTTATTATCATATCAAATGAATCCTGAATAACCTTATCTTCAAACAGCCTGTATCTTTCCTGAAGTTCTCTGGCTTTCTGCTTTGATGATTCTCTTATCTCTGATATCTCAGCATCGGTTTCCATTGATATCTTCTTCTGGTACTCTTCAAGATCAGATCTCACTTCGACCTCTATTTTCTCCCTTATTTCTCTGAGTCTCAGCTTCTTTTGTTTTTCAAGATCTTCAAGCATGTTTTTAAAATCTTCTTCCTTCTGTATTGCGTCTTTGTCGATCTTAATTATACTTCTTATTATGTCTTTCAAAGTCTCCCCTCCTGTCCTTAAAAATTGAGTAATATTTGAATATCACATTTATCCATTATATACCCTTATTTCTTTAAAAACCAATTTAAAAATACGTTTAAAAACACATTTTATGCTGTAAAAACACAAATTATAGACTTTAAGCCCGAAATATCTTTGTATTGCTCGTTATTGCTCTGTTTAACTCTGTTTTGCATCGTTTATCTTTTTTGACAATAATCTATTTTTTATCACAAAAAAAGAGCCAGGGAATTTAATCCTGACTCTTTGCTGATAATCGTGTATTACAGATCTTTTCTTGCTTTTACCTGTTTCCATGCATAGAGTGCAAGTGATATTCCTATTACACCATATGCAACGAAAACCCTGAAGTATTCACCAATCTGTGCATTTCCAAAAAGATTCTGTCCTGCCTGAGGCGATACTATGAACAGAGTATGGAAAAGCGCTGTTCCTATTATGGCCTGACCGATGGTTGCCTTGCTTACTGAAGCTCCTCCTACAAGAAGAGCTGCTATGGCATACATACCAACCTGCTCATGGCCTCCGTAAGTATTAAGCGTACCTATGTTCTGAAGGAATATAAGCTGTCCCACTCCGGCAAGAACCGTTGAGATCATGATGGCTTTTATTCTCGTCTTATTTACATTTATTCCCGATACCGCAGCAACATGCATATCCTGGCCTACAGTCCTGAAATCCTGACCAAGCTTTGTGGTCATAAGGAATTTAGTGAATATGCAGATAAGCGCTACGCTGGCAAATGAAGCAGTAGGGAATTTTATCATGTTTATTATTGATTTCTGCTGTGAAAGCACTATCAGAAGCGCAAATATCACAACGAATATTCCTGCCTTTATAGCAGCGTTTATATATTTTTCGTATCTGTCTTCTTTTTTGTTCTTATATGCTCCATATGCGAACAGTGCAATAAGCACTACACATATCACCATGCTGGCATGTACGAATGTAATCTTGAAAAACGGATCAAAGGCTCTGTCCAGAGCATATTTTATCGCGTTAAGGTCTATCGTGTTCTTTATTCCTATCCCACTGCTGAGCACGAGCACAGGGTTGTTCATAGGAATGATTGTTCCTACAAGGAACAGGAACAGAAGCTGATAAAGACCGTTTGTGAAGTATCCAAGGATCATACCCGCTATCATCTCCTGGCCTCTGGTCTTGTTAAGGATTACTCCCGTAAGATAACCGAAAACTATGGAGATAGGTATCGTAAGCGCCACTGCCAGAGAGAATCCCGCAAGTCCTGTAACTCCCCAGTGAGTGACACATATAAGCGCTATCTGACCCGCCATGGCACCTATTACTATACCGAAGTTAAGTCCCATTCCGGCAAGTACCGGTATTATTAGTGAAAGCACAAGGAACAGGTTTCTTGAAAGCCTGCTCACAAGCTCATTTACAATAAAGCTCATAGGCATCTGAGCAACCTGTATACAGGCAAGGCACAGAGCCACGAATATAATAACAACTATGTTTTCTGTAAGCGTTTCCTTTATCTTTTTATTCCAGTCAATCTTATTTTTAGGTGTTTGTTGTGCCGGAGTTAGTTTATTATCTAGATTTTCCATTAGTCTGCTCCTCCTCCCATCTTAGTTAAAGCGTAGAGAATGATTCCATTCTGAACGATTATTCTCATTACCTCAGAGAGGTTTCCTTCGGTAACTATCTTGTTTGCTACCGGAAGAGAGAGAGTAAGAAGTCCCTGGAAAAGGAATGTTCCAAGCAGTACGTGGAATATAGTGGCTCTTTTTGAGCTTGCTCCACCAATCAGTATAGAGGCAACCGCAGCGAATCCCATCATCATCGGAGCCTGATACAGCTGATAGAAACCAAAGCTCTGTGCATATACTATTATTCCCACAGCTCCACACATTGTAGATATCATGGTTCCAAGAAGTCTTGCATTGTCAACGTTTATTCCTGATGATTTTGCAAATCTTGGGTTGTCCCCTGCAGTAGCCATAGCTATTCCTGTCTTTGTTCTGAGGAAAATCGCCATAAGCACACAGCAGAATGCAAAGAATATTAAAAGTCCGGTTGGTATGGTAATTCCAAACACATTGAATGCACCGTAATTATCAAGTATCTTGGAATATCTGCTTCCAAGAGTTATCGTAGTTCTTAGTCCGTCACCTATAGGCCATTTAAGCTCAAGGCTTTTGAAAGGAGCTACAAGCCATACGATACACATAAGTGAAATGATAGAGAATCCTGCATATGTAGATACAGTCATTTCAGATCCCTTTACCCTGTTAAGAAGTAGCCCATAGAGCCATCCTGCAACAAGTGAAAAAGGTATGGATACTATCATAGCCACAAAGAGGGCAGTGAATCCTGTAAGGTTGAGCTCTATACTTATAAGTCCTCCAAGGAGTCCGCACACTATGCCTATAGGTATACCAAAATTCAGTCCTATACCGCAGAGTATTCCTGGAACCATTGCCAGAACAAGCACTCCATTCATCCCCATCCTTACGAGCGCATCTGACAGCAGATTGTTAAGCGGAAGTCCAAGCTGAACGGCTGCCACACAGAGTATAAGGAAGAAGGAGATGATTATCAGTCTCGGAGTTCCTAATGAATTTATTCTCTTCTTTATATTATCCATTTAGATTTCCTCCTTTAACTTTCTTGTAATCTCCACTCATCATGAGTCCAAAATCTACGTCACTGTCTGTCGGAAGAAGTATTCCTTCAACCTTTCCTTCAGTTATTATAGCTATTCTGTCGCATACCATTCTCAGCTCGTTAAGCTCAGAAGATGTCATTACTACAGTCATTCCCTGCTCCTTGCTCAGTTCAACGAGGGTATCAAGCACTATTTTCTTTGCTCCGATATCAATACCTCTTGTCGGTTCAGACACGAACAGAAGATCCGGCTCAAGTGTAAGCGCCCTCGCTATACACACCTTCTGCTGGTTACCACCGGAAAGTCTTCTGGTAAACTGCTTCGGTCCGGTGCATCTTATGTCGAGCGACTGTATATATTTTTCGGCATTTTCTCTTATAGCTTTGTTATCAGCAAGTCTTATTCCTATTTTTTTAAGGAATTTTTCCTTTATCTGCATGGCAGTTGCGGATATGTTCTCTTCGATCGATACATCAAGAAGAAGGCCGACCCCTTTTCTGTCCTCTGAAACGAATGCTATTCCGTCCTTAAGTATGCTTTTTGTGTCACCAAGCTTGAGCTCTTTGCCCTTGAAGGTTATGTCTCCTGCCGCAGGATAGAGTCCTATTACTCCATTTGCGATACCAAGCTTTCCGTGCCCTGCCAGTCCACCGATACCAAGTATTTCACCCTTCATTATATCAAGATCTATACCCTTTGCTTCTTCAGCCGGCATATGTACTCTCATATTTCTTATAGACATTATAACTTCGTGGTTTTCCGCACTCTTTTCCTTTGTGTGCATCTCAACCTCACGACCTACCATTCTCTGAGCGATGTCTTCGATGTTGGTTTCTGAAGTATGAAGCTTGCATACGAGCGTTCCATCCCTGAGTATTGTTATATTGTCCGCAGCTGACATTACTTCGTCGAGCCTGTGAGTTATAAAAAGTATTGCAATACCTGAATCAGAAATTTTCTTCATTGCTTTTATTAGCTGCTCTGCCTCTGATTCTGTAAGCACCGCTGTAGGTTCGTCAAATACAAGCAGCTTTACATTTGATTTGTCAATCTCTCTGGCAATCTCTATGAACTGCATGTATCCAACTGGAAGTCCTGATACATACTCTTTTTCGCTGAAATCCATTCCTAGAGTGTCAAGCGCAGTCCTTGCATCCGCTTCCATCTTTTTTATGTCAAGCGACTTGAGAGACTCTCCAAAAACCTTGCTCACCGGGTTGCTCTTAAGTATCTCCCTGTTGAGCTTTATGTTTTCAGCAACAGTGAATCCCGGAATCAGCATGAACTCCTGATGCACCATGCCTATACCCATCTCCATTGCCTGTTTTGGTGATTTTATATGAACTTCTTCTCCATCGAAGGTTACTTTACCCTCAAAGCCTCCCGTGGAATGAATTACCGGCATACCGAATAAAATATTCATAAGTGTAGATTTTCCGGCTCCATTTTCCCCCAGAAGGGCATGTATTTCGCCTTTCTTTACTTCAAGGTCTACACCTTTAAGTACTTTATTGCCAAAGTAGGTTTTCTCTATCCCTTTCATAGATAAAACAAATTCGTTCATAAAAATTACCTCCTTTCGTTTTTGCAATTTTCTGAAATTTACATTCAATTTAAATAAAGACTACCAATCCTGGTAGTCTTTATTCATTTATCCTTATTTTCTACACAAAATTAGAATACTACATATTCAGACAGTACCATTAGATAGTTTTCAAATGTCGTTCCTGTTGCCTCATTAGTGTAAGGAGTTATTGTTACAGTTCCACCAACTGAGCTAAGGATTTCTGATACCTTGTCAAAATCAAGCTTGTCTGTAAATTCTCCGTCAAGATAAGCTTTTGCATACTCAACTCCACCCTCAACAAACATCATGTTTATTGGAACTGGCCAAGTTGCCATTCTTCCGCTCATTCCTGCTTCTCCAACCTTAGCAGTTATCTGCTCGATTACATATGGAACGTCTCCAGCTTTGTCATCTGGTATCTCGATACCAAGTGCTCCTGGATATCCATGGAATGGAGATGGACAGCATTGCTGTGGATAAAGCGCTTTAGTCTCTATTATAGCCTTGATCATAGGCTCCTGCATTGCACAGTTTGTTCCGAAGAATGCAGTCTCTGTTCCGAATTCTTCAACTTTTCTTGGAATATCTTCAAGTATGAACTGCTGTGTTCCTGGAACTCCAGCGTCTCCAGTTGGGTCTGGTGCAGTTGCATCTATGAATACAAGTCCTGCTGCCTCAGCATTTTGCTTAAGAAGGTCTCTTCTTGCTGCAAGCATCTGATATGACATGTGTCTTGGGAATGAATAGTGAACGAAAGTCTTAGCTCCCATTTTAACAGCCTCATCTATTATAGTCTGTCCCATTCCAAGCTCGTCAGCAACGAGTACAAGGTCAGCTTTTGAAGCTATCATGTCCGGATCTTCTCCTGGTGTTCCTGCAATTATAAGTAGATCGTCTCTAAGTTCTTTGGCCTGATCGATTGCTGCAGATGCTCCAGGAACTGCCTGACACATAACTATAGCTTTAACATCAGGATCTGATGCCATACTCATAAAGTTTGCTATAGTTGTCTCAGTTTCCTTCATGAAGTTGTCCGGATATGTCTTAGTTATGATCATATCACCGTATTTTTCCTTCATTTTTTCTGCCGCACGGAACTCTTCTTCACCCTGTGAAACAGTTCCTGTCAATATGCCTATTTTATATGTAGGCGTTTCAGTTGATTCAGCTGTTCCCTCTGATTCTGTTTCAGAGCCACCACATGCTGCCAATCCGAAAATCATCGTTGCACTTAAAAGTGCTGCTAAAATTCTTTTCATAGTCAGTTTCTCCCTCGTAATTTTGATTTTTTTGTAAGATTATTTCCAATTTTGTGTATATTTATAATACTACATTTATTCAAATAAGTCTACAAATTTTTAATATAATGTTTGATTATTGAAAACGATTTCCAAAAAAATGTATAAAAAAAGACAGGTTGACAGTAATCAACTTGCCTTTTTTACCTTGAGACTGACCTGGCCTTTTCCCCCACACTCGCCTGCTGGAGATTTCGCTCTGGTTCGCATCACTACTTTTCTCTCTCGATTTTCTCGGCAGGGCTTACATCTAAGACGCGCCATGCTCACTTTGTACATTTTTGACAAAGCTTACGTGGGTCCTTTTGCCCGCGTCTGGCTTGGACTTGCAGCCACAGACTCTCAAAGCTTTTTTATTTTACTTTATCTTCACTGCTTTTGTCAAACAAAAAATTTGTTAAATCCGCTTTTTTATCCATACCGGTGACAATGTCACAAATGACTTCATCAATATATGCATATTATGATATAATCTTTATAATTATATAGATTCCTTACAGAAAATTACAATTACAAAGGAGTATTATGACTATGAAACTTGAAAATTTTGACCAGAAAAAGATTTCTATGATAGAAAAATATGCCGGCCTTATCGTTACCACCGGAGTCAACCTTCAGAAGGGACAGCCTGTCATCCTCAGAGGTCCTGTAGGTGCGAGTGAATTCATGAGACTGGTTCTAAGAAAATGCTACCAGAATGGCGCCTCATACGTTCATGTTGAATATATAGACAGCCTTGCCGAAAAGGAAAAATACCTGCACGGAGGAGAAACAGCGGTTTCATATTTCCCGCAGTGGAAGGCAGATGGATATGAGGAAATGTGCCGAAATAATGCCTGTTTCATACGAATAAGCGGCGATGATCCTGATGTTTTTTCTGATGTACCTGCAGAGATAATCGGGCTTGCCAATAAAGTCAATTCACAGGGAATGAAAAAAGTCAACAAGTACACAATGAACAGCGAGCTTTCATGGGTAGTGGCCGCAGCCCCTACTGAAGAATGGGCCAGAAAGGTATTTCCAGGCCTTTCCTGCGAGGAAGCTGTTTCTGAGCTCTGGGACAGGATACTGATTGCCTCACGCGTTGACAGGGATGATCCGGAAAAGGCATGGCATGACCACAACGAAAGCCTCAGATCCAAGACTGAGTATCTTAACTCGATGCAGTTTGCTTCACTTCATTACAGATCTGCCGGAAACGGTATTACAAAAGGCACCGACCTCACTATAAAGCTCCCTGAAAATCATATATGGAGCGGCGGAGCTGAAAAGAATGCCAGTGGAATATACTTTAATGCGAACATGCCAACTGAGGAAGTATTCACAGCCCCTCAGAAATATGGCATAAACGGTTATGTTTCCAGTTCTCTTCCATTCAACTGCAATGGCAATCTCGTTGAGAATTTCGTGCTGTATTTCGAGAACGGAAAGGTAGTCGACATGACAGCAGAAAAAGGTCTGGATACTCTCAGAGAGCTTCTGGCTACAGATGAAGGAGCTTCGTATATCGGAGAGGTGGCACTCGTGCCTCATGATTCTCCAATCTCAAATACAAATACCATTTTCTTCAATACCCTCTTTGATGAAAATGCATCATGCCACCTGGCATTTGGAGAGGCTTATCCAAGCTGCATAAAGGGTGGTGAACTGATGACAGAAGAAGAGCTCGAGAAGAATGGGCTTAATACTTCTCTCATACACAATGATTTCATGATCGGTTTCCCTGACATGGATATAACTGCTGTCACAAGATCGGGAGAGACTGTTCAGATATTCAAGAACGGCAACTGGGCCATATAATGTTAGCTGAAGCATGACATTGCTTAACAAAATTATACAAGGGGGAAATTTTATGGATTATCTTATTTTGTTTCTGGAGGGTATCATAACATTTGTATCTCCCTGCATACTTCCTATGATTCCGATCTATATAACATATTTCATGGGTGATCAGGATGCCGCAAATCAGGAATCGGGTCTTACTCTCAGAAATCCGGCACTTAAAAACTCAATCGGATTCGTGCTTGGATTCACTACGGTATTCGTGTTGCTTGGAGCCGCTGCAGGAAGCATAGGACGGTTCGTGTTCACTCACGGCCAGATGTTCAACATAATTACCGGAGTTGTAATGGTATTGTTCGGCCTCAACTATATTGATGTGATTAATATAAAATTCCTGAAGAGAACTCACAAGATTGATTACAGAGCGGGCTCTTTCAAGTTCAGCAAATCTGTGCTGTTTGGAATGGTATTCTCAATTGGATGGTCTCCATGCGTAGGAGCGTTTCTGGGTTCAGCTCTGATGATAGCGGCAAACAGCCAGACGATGCTCAAAGGCTCACTGATGCTTTTTGTGTACAGCCTTGGCCTTGGAGTACCATTCATACTTTCGTCACTTCTTATAAACAGCCTTAAATCTACTTTTGATTTTATAAAGAGAAACTACAGAATAATAAACAATATATCCGGGATATTCCTTATTTTAGTCGGGATAATGATGATGACGGGGATCTTTACAAAACTGATCGTGTTCTTTTCATGATAGTTCCGGTTTCCATTATTTTAGAGAAAGGTGAAATTTATGAAAAATAGCAAGCTGCCGGTTATAATCCTGGCTATCGTGATTTTGTTTGGCGGGTCATTTTATGCGTACAACACTCTCAGCACCAGAGAGCCTCAGTCTGCAGAATCTGATGCATCAGGATCTCCGGAGCAGGCTCAGCCTGAGCCGGATTCATCCGAGACAACTGAGGAACAGACAGAGATAAAAGCGCCTGATTTCAAGGTTTTTGATGCTGACGGCAACGAAGTTTTTCTCAGCGACTTTTCAGGTCAGCCTGCTGTAATAAACTTCTGGGCAAGCTGGTGTCCTCCGTGCCGTGCTGAAATGGATTATTTCCAGAAAGCATCTGACACTTATTCTGACCAGGGAGTCAAGTTCTTTATGATTAACTCGACAGACGGAGACAGAGAGACAGTAGAGACTGCAACCACATATTTTGAAGAGAATTCATACGATATGGACATGTATTTCGACCTCGAGTTTGACGCGTCCTACAAATACAGCGCCCGAAGCCTTCCTACCACTTTTTTTGTGGATGCGCAGGGAAATGTAGTCAGCTACCATCCAGGAAGCATGTCTGAGGAAAGCCTTTTCAGAGCTATAGATTCCATACTGGAATCCAAGCCGGAATAGCGTTTTGGAGATAATGATATGATAGAACTTCTGAGAAGCCTGTCCAACAATCTTGGATATATTCTCCTTATAGCTTTTTTTGTTTCGAATATAAGAGTTTTCAAGAACCTTATACAGAAAGATGATCTCCGAAAAAGAGATCTTTTTCTACTCTCTCTTATATTTGGATCGTTCGGAATTCTGGGAACCTACACTGGGACAGAGATAAATGGCGCCATAGCAAACACACGGATAATAGGTGTAATGTCCGGCGGAATCCTTTGCGGACCATTCGTAGGAATAGCTTCCGGACTGATTGCCGGAATACACAGGTTCCTGATAGATCCGGGCGGCGTAACTACGCTTCCATGCAGCATAACTACAATAATCTCAGGAATTGTGGCCGGATATATATATAAGCAGTCGGACGATTCCAACCGATGGGCATACGGACTGATTGCCGGGCTTGTGATACAGACATTTGAAATGTTTTTAATAATAGTAATGGTTCCAGATTTTGATACTTCGATAAACATAGTCAAGAGCATATATTTTCCAATGAGCTTTGCCAATGCAATCGGAATTTCCATAATCATACTTCTCATTCAGAAAATCTTCAAGGAAAAAGACGAGATATCCGCCGAGCAGGCTCAGATTGCGCTTGAGATAGCAAACAAGACTCTTCCTCATTTCCGCGAGATGGATGAGAACTCCCTGGAAAAAATCTGCAGCATAATAAGGGATTCCATACAGGCAGACGCAGTGTCGATCACTGACAGAGAATATATTCTTGCGCATGTCGGAGTGGGATCTGACCATCATATAAAGGGAAACCTCATTGAGACCGAGGCAACGAAAAGAGTCATAAGGGAGGGAAATCTGATTTCTATATCGACAAAGGAAGGTATAAGCTGCAGCTATCCAAATTGCCAGCTCAAGTCTGCTATAATATCTCCGCTAAAGGAAGACGCTGAGGTTTCCGGAACACTAAAGATCTACTACTGCAAGGAAAATGCAATCTCGTTCAGGAACATAAACCTTGCGGCCGGACTTTCTCAGCTCATATCAACCCAGCTTGAGATAAGCCGCCTGGGAGAGCTCAAGGACATGGCCAACAAGGCTGAAATCCGTGCTCTACAAGCTCAGATAAACCCCCACTTTCTTTTCAATGCTCTTAATACGATTATTTCATTCATAAGGATCAATCCAGATGAAGCACGAAAGCTCATCATTAACCTGTCAACATACCTCAGGTATAATATCGAATCCGGAGAAAATTTTGTAGATATCAATCAGGAGCTTGAACAGGTAAAAGCTTATGTCGAAATCGAAAAGGCCAGATTTGGAGAAAAGCTGGACGTAATTTACGATATAGAAGATAATCTTGACATTAAAATACCCAGCCTGATAATCCAGCCTCTCGTGGAGAATTCAATTAAACACGGAATCCTGGAAGGAAAAGGATGTGGAACCGTAACCATAAGGATCAAAAAGTCATCACCCGAAACAGTAATAATAACAATTGAAGATGACGGCTGCGGAATATCCGAGGAAATAATAACCGGGATTCAGGAAGGCGATATAGACGATACCAAGATAGGGCTGTTAAACGTACACAAGCGCCTCAAATTCATATACGGACAGGGGCTCAGTATAGAAGAGCCTGAAATCGGAAGCCGTATATGCTTTACTGTCAGACGATAGGAGGGATTTCATTGAACTGCATCATTGTTGATGATGAGTTTCCATCAAGAGAGGAACTCAAATATTTTATAAATAATTTCAGTTCCATCAAGATCCTCGATGAATTCGACGATTCTCTGAAGGCACTGGAATATATTGAAAAAAACAGCATAGACATAATATTTCTGGACATAAACATGCCCAAACTTGATGGAATGGCCCTTGGAAGGATCATCAGCAGGTTCCCGAAGCATCCTATAATAGTATTCATAACAGCCTACAAGGATTTTGCGGTCGATGCTTTTGAAATAGAGGCCTATGACTATATACTCAAGCCCTACTCAGAGGAGCGAATGGTCGGGACTCTTAAAAAGCTTGAAAAACCGGCATACCAGACCTGTATTTCAAATAAGATCACGCTTTGGAAGGACAACAAGATGATAGTCATGAGAATCCTTGATATCTCATACTGCGAGGCTAATGGCCACGAGACGCTCATTTCAGTAAACGGCACCAAATATACTACAAATATAAGTATTACTGAATTTTACAAGAAGCTTCCGAAGGAATTTTTCTTCAGAAGCCACAGATCATTTATAATAAATACTGAAAAAATAGTAGAAATCATTCCCTGGTTCAATAATACCTATATGCTGAAAATGCAGGGAGAGTCAGCAGATATTCCTGTAAGCAGAAACAACATACCGGAATTCAGGACAATAATGGGCATATAAAAGCACTTCATGTGCTTTTTTTGTTTCTTCGTGCATTCTATATTCATTTTTTTCTGAAAATAACATAAAATCATATCATATGAACAGCATACATATAAGAACAATCTTTTATATCAGAAAAAAATACTTACGATATGATTCTCTGGCTGCTGTTACAAAATCATACAGGAGGAAAAAAACATGGCAACTTTTTTAATTGGACTTGCAATACTGGTTTTTGGAGGCTTTGCGTACGGTGCTTATATCGACAGGCTCTTTGGACCAGATGACAGAAAAACACCGGCTATCACCAAGAATGACGGCGTTGACTTCGTCCCTATGTCAAAATGGAAAAATGCACTTATTCAGTTACTTAACATCGCAGGGACAGGACCAATACTAGGACCTATACAGGGTATACTGTTTGGGCCAATCGCTTTCATAACCATACCGCTCGGTTGTGTTCTTGGCGGATCAGTACACGACTATATGTCAGGCATGATATGTCTTCGTGAAAATGGTAATCAGATGCCTTCACTCGTTAAAACTTTTATGGGCAAGAAGATATTCCAGTTCTACAACATATTCCTTTCACTTCTTATGCTCCTCGTTGGCGCTGTATTCATATATACGCCTGGAGATCTTGCAGTTACTCAGCTTCTCGGACAGAAAGCTACTGCTGATAATCCTACAGTATGGATAGTATATGGAGTAATATTTGTTTATTATCTCTGTGCTACGCTTTTCCCAATAGATAAGATAATCGGAAAGATATATCCTCTTTTTGGAGCAATCCTGCTTCTTTCTGCAGTTGGGGTTGGCGTTGGAATTTTCACAAATGGATATGAGCTTACAAATCTAAGCGCTTCCAACTGGATGGGAATTCACCCTAAGGGAGTCCCTTTCATCCCTATATTCTTTGTAACAGTTGCATGCGGAATAGTTTCCGGATTCCACTCTACTCAGTCAACACTTATAGCAAGATCCGTATCAAATGAAAGAGAAGGAAGAACTACGTTCTTCAACATGATGCTTCTTGAAGGATTCATCGCTATGATATGGGCTGCTGCTGCAATGGGAATATACAACAAGGGCATAGAAGCAGACCTAATAGGATCACCAGCTGTAATCGGACTTGTTGCAAGAGACCTTCTTGGAAACATCGGTGGAGTCGTTGCCATCATAGGGGTAATCGTTCTTCCTATCACTTCTGGAGATACTGCGCTCAGAGCTCTCAGACTTATGCTTGCAGATTTCCTTAACATTGATCAGAAATCACCTGCAAAGAGATTCACTCTTTCAGCTGTAATCTTCGCGTTCGTTGCAGGAATACTTGTATTTGCAAAGATGAGTTCCGAAGGATTTAATATACTCTGGAGATACTTTGCATGGAGCAACCAGACAATCGCTGTATTCGCATTCGCGATGATAACAATATATCTGATGAAGAACAAAAAGAACTACATGGTTTCACTTCTTCCTGGTATGTTCTACATGTTCATAATATCAAGCTATATCCTTAATGCACAGATAGGATTCAGACTTCCTATGAACGTTTCATATGTTGCAGGAGTAGTTCTTACTGGGATATATGCTTATGTAACCTATGCACATGGTAAAAAACTGGCATCTTCTTCTGAAAGACTTTCAGATAAGACCGCATAATAAAAGCTGCATATATAAAAACCTGCTTCTGACTATATTTTAGAAGCAGGTTTTTTTGTTTCGTTTTTGTTTATTATCCTTGCATTACATAATGTAAGGCAGCTTACCTCTACATCTGCAATGCTCTTTTTCAAAAGCGAGGCAAGCTCATTCATGGTAGTGCCGGTCGTGAATATGTCATCGAATATAAGGATTCTGAGATTTCTTTCAATGGAATCAGGGCATGTTTCTGAATGAAACTTTTCAAGCATTCTGTCAAGAGACTCAGTCTTTATCTCGAATGCCCCCTTTATTTCGCTTTTTCTCTGCGAATCGGGCAGCCTTGAAAGAAACGCCGTATGTCTTTTTCTCTCAAACAGTTCGATATATTTTTCGCTCTCATCAAGTTTTTCAGCAATTACATATGTCTGGTTGAAGCCTCTTGATCTCATTCTCTTTCTGGATATGGGTACTCCTGTTACAAAGTCATAATTCAGAGAGTTTGCCTTGATGAAGTCATTTGCCATCTGCGCAAAATACCTGGAAAGATAATTCCTGTGTCCGTATTTGTATCCATATATCTTTCCGTGCATGAAGTCATTGTACTTTAATATGCTGTATACTCTGTCGAAATAATATCTGTCTCCATGACAAAAAGTGCACAATCTGCTGTGTTCTCCAGTCCTTCCGCAATTTGTGCATATTTCCTTTATGAATTCCATATTTTCGAAGCACTCCCTGCAAATGCTGTAGGCATTTTGCCTGCTTATCGGCATGCTGCAGAAAATGCAGCTGATATTTCGGGGAAACAGAATCTCAGACACAATCTACCTCCTGAACAGATTTTCTATGCCAGCACGAATTTTTCTATGGCGTGAGCAACTCCGTCTTCGACGTTGCTGAGAGTTATATAATCTGCAATCTTCTTAAGAGGCTCGCAGGCGTTTGCTACTGCAATTCCAAGCGCTGCCTGCTTCAGCATTCCTATGTCATTCTCACCATCGCCTATTGCCATGACTTCCTCTTTTTTTATGCCGCAAAGCTCCATTATCAGCTTTAGACCCTCTGATTTATCCATCTCAGGGTTGAGGATTTCAAGCGCAGATTCGAGTGAATACCTAAGCTGTATATCCTCTCCAAATATATCATGAAGCTCATCCTTGATCTTTTCAAGTATGCTTCGGTCACCCATTATTACAGACTTCCCTGCAAATTTCTTCTCGAAATGCCCTGCCAGGTCTTCTACGGCCTCCAGCTCAATTCCTATTATATCATTGAAGAGCTCAAGGCCTCTGCTCTGAGCATAATCTTTTTCCATGTAGCATCTGGTCTCATCAGCTACCAGAAAGAGCACGCTGTCTTTGTATTTCCTGCAGATTTTCTGCGCCGCTCTTACATAATCCATGTTGAGCTCATTTACGCGGTAAAATCTGTCGCTTTTTCTCTCATATACCACCGATCCATTTGAAGTCACTGAATAATCTACAAAGTCAAGATATTCGAGATATTTCTCTGATTCATTGTGGGTCCTGCCTGTATTCATTATTATCCTTACACCCTTTTCATGTGCTTTTTCAAGGGTCTCTCTGGTTTTTGCGCTTATTCTGTGATTGTTGTCAAGTGTAGTGTTATCCATGTCAAGTGAAACTAATTTATACATTTTTTCTCCTTAATGCTATATAAAAGTATGTTACTTAAAACCTTAAAGCAGCAGCCCCATCATGCCACCTGCTATCGCCAGAGCCATTATTGTTCTCGCGTGATTTGGCCTGTCGCGCTTTATGAAAAAAACTAATGCTGCAATTATGGACATAGCTCCAAATAATATTGAAATAAACAGCTTGAGCTGATAGCTGAACGGCTGCGTTGAATAATTCACCGGAATTGACGTAAAGTCGATCCATGATATGAATATTGACCACATCGCTATCGAATTGAATATCATTGTATTTTTTCCATATTTCCCTCCGTCAATGAAGAGCAGTACCATTGCAAGCAATGATATCACTATCATGACAGCAAAAATTATGCGTAATATTTCCATTTTCTGTCTCCTTGATTTTCGTTATTCAAGTATTATATATGAATAAATTGACCTTTTAGTTACAATAAACTTACAGTTGATGTGTGATTTTTGCTCAAAGTATGATATCATAATGTCTTGAGAAGTAAAAATAATTTTAAGAAGCAGGTTTGTCATGAAAATCAAGAAGAAATTCAAATATATATTTTTAGCGCTCATAGTCATGGCTATATCATACAATGCCTTTGAAAATGACTCTGAGCTTGAAGTAAATGCATCAGGACTGAGCGAGCAGGAGATTCTTGCAAATGTCGATGCTCTTAAAAGGCTCGAAGCCGCCGAAACGTCAGCTATCGAGGAGAAGATACAAGCTGTTCAGCTTGAAATCTCAAAATCCGAGGAGGAAAGGTCTCTGCAGGTAAAATCCCATAAAAATGGATTCAGGAAGGCTTTTGAATCTGTGGTTTTCATGGGCGACTCCCAGGCTGAGCCACTGAGCCTGTATGGATATGCTGATTCATCCTCAGTAGTCGCAAGCAAAGGAAGAAATGTAATATCGGCAAAGGACGACGTTAAGAAAGCAGCTTCTCTGAGCCCTCAGAAGATAGTAATGCTTTATGGAGTAAATGATCTGCTGCTTTTCAAGACTACTGAGGATTTCATATCGCATTACCGGGCACTAATTGAGAGCGTGAGAATTGAGATTCCACGCGCTGAAATCTATGTCAACTCTGTATATCCGGTGAAAGACTCGGTCATTGAAAAAAAGCCGCTTTTCAAAAGAAGCGGGGATTTTAATGAGGCCCTTGTAAGTATGTGTTCGGATATGGGAATCACATACATCGATTCTACACATCTGATAAAGGAAAATCCGGACTATTATGCTGCAGATGGCATTCATTTTAAGGCTCAGTACTACCCTGCGTGGCTTGACTTCTTAATGGCTCAGATTGGTATACAGGAGAAAAAATAATGAATGATGGAGTTAAAATTAATAAAAGAAGGCTGAAAAGTGCAGTCCTTCTCATTATGCTGGCACTTCTCCTTGCTTCTGCCGGCGGCTGCAGCAAGGATTCACAGAGGAATGGCGAGATCGATATACAGGAGCTTGCATCAGGCATGCAGGATCTTATCGACAGCGATAAAATGATACGATCAGAGAATCCGTCAAGGTCCCTCAAGCGCTTTTTTGGACTTAATACAGCAGATTACGAGGATGTCGTGATCTATTCTCCTGCCTCTTCTATGGACGTAAGCGAGATGATGATTATAAAGCTCAGCGACAAGGCTCAGATCGAATCTGTCGAAGCTGCGATAGAAAGCCGGATATCCGCTCAGACCGAGAGCTTTGGCGGATATGCTCCCGAGCAGTGCGCGCTGCTTGAGGATTATATAGTCCGTATAAGTGATGACATCGTCTTTTATGCTGTAGCTGATAATTCAGAGGAGCTCAGGAATGCTTTTCTTGATGGGCATTAAGATATGGAATTTTTGAAATTATAACAGGAAGAAGGAATAAAGTGGTTTTCAGCAGTATATTTTTTCTATTCACATTCTTGCCGCTGTCACTTCTGCTCTACTGGATGTCTCCGGCAAAGATAAAGAACTTCACGCTTCTTGCAGTGAGCCTTTTTTTCTACGCATGGGGAGAGCCGGTGTACGTTCTGCTTATGATAGCGTCGATACTTACAAATTTTGTTTTTGGAATATTTATCGAATCGGAGCTCATAAAGGAAAAAAGGGCGGTTCTAAGAGCCCTGTTTATTTCCGCAGTTGTGTTCAATATTCTAATACTCGGTTTTTTCAAATATTACGGATTCCTGGCAGAAAATATCAATGCTCTGTTTAATGCAGATATTGCTTACAGTGAGCTGCCGCTTCCAATAGGAATCTCATTTTATACATTTCAGGTATTGTCCTATGTGATTGATGTATATCTTGGCAAGGTAAGGCTTCAGAGGAATCCTGTCTCATTTGCGCTCTACGTCACCATGTTCCCTCAGCTGATAGCCGGACCTATAGTAAGATACAGCGATATCGAATCTCAGCTCGAGCAAAGGAACGTATCAGCATCGAAATTCGGAGAAGGCGCTCAGAGATTCATACAGGGACTTGGTAAAAAAGTACTTATAGCAAACAGCATGGGAGCGCTGTGGGATATTACTCAGGCTATGGATATGACAGGCATTTCTGTATTTTCTGCATGGCTTGGCATAATTGCATATACATTCCAGATCTATTTTGATTTCAGCGGATATTCCGACATGGCAATAGGTCTTGGGAAGATGTTCGGATTTGAATTCATGGAAAATTTCGACCATCCCTATATTTCAAGAAGCGTCACGGAATTCTGGAGAAGATGGCATATCTCGCTGGGGACCTGGTTCAGGGAATACGTATATATCCCGCTTGGAGGAAATCGCTGCAGCCGCATCAGGCAGATTCGAAACATAATGGCAGTGTGGATGTTAACCGGACTGTGGCATGGTGCAAGCTGGAATTTCGTAGTCTGGGGAATTTACTACGGTTGCCTGCTGCTTATAGAAAAAATGTTCCTGAAAAAATTAATAGATAATGCTCCGGCTATAATATCTCATGTTTACTGCATGCTCGCAGTGATAATAGGATGGGTACTTTTTGCTTCAAGAGATATTGAATCTGCTGCGGCTTATCTCGGCGTGATGTCCGGAGCTTCGGGAAACGTGCTTGTTGATAATGCTTTTATATACTACCTGAAATCAAATGCGGTCATGCTTGTAATATCCCTGCTGTTTTCTACAGGTATCTTCAGGGAAATATTTGAGCCCGAGGAGATCAGCGATAAGATAAGGACCAGAGTAAGCCATTCAGCAGCCGTTATTCTTCACGCGTTCATACTCTTTATGTCCACGGCATACCTTGTAACCGAGACTTACAATCCATTTCTTTATTTCCGCTTTTAACTTAAAATTAATTTAATAATATTTATTATATAGAAAGATGCCCTATGAAACCAGATTTTGAAAAAAGTGATAATCAAAAACATAAATTCCATAAGATAAGTGGCATTATATTTGCGGCTTTCATATTTGTGACAGGAGCCATTGGTCTTATTCATGAGGATTCAAGGTTTTCAGAGAGTGAGAACAGGGTCCTTGCGAAAGTACCAAGGCTTGATGCCGACAATATACTCAGCGGACGGTTCAGCAGGAAATTCGAGAAGTATTCTGCAGACCAGATGCCGTATCGTACGCTGTGGGTCGAGATGAAGTCAAGAACAGACCTGCTTCTCGGAAGAAGAGAGGTTAACGGAGTCTTGAGAGGAAGCGAGGGATTTCTCTTTGAAAAACCCTCTGCGCCGGACAAAGCCTCTATGGATGAAAAAATCTCTGCAATAAATTCCTTTACTGAAAAGTACCGAAATATCCGATCGTTTTTCATACTGGTGCCAAATGCCTCAGATATCCTGTCATCATACCTTCCCGAGGATGCACCTCTGATAAGCCAGAAGGAATATATTCAGGATTTATACTCAGAGCTTGACAGCTCTGTCATAAAGATAGATTCATATAATGCCCTTACGCAGATATCAGATAAAGATGCTTTCTACAGGACAGATCATCACTGGACTACAGACAGCGCCTATGCGGTGTTCAAAAGCCTTGCCCGGGAGCTTAAGATAGATGTGACAGACAGTGCTTATAAAAAAATGCCTGTGACAGAGGATTTTTATGGGACTCTAGCCTCAAAAACAGGCTATTACGGCTACAATGGAGATACGATAAATGTCTATCTTCCAGACTCAAAATCTGATCAGTACGTAGTCAGCTACGTTGAGGAGAAACTCAAGTCCCCTTCTCTATTTGATGTCTCAAAGCTGAGCGCTAAAAATAAATATGAGGTATTCATGAGGGGCAACCATCCTCTGGTAAAGATAAAGACCGCGGCAAGAAATCAGAAATCCCTTCTCGTAATAAAGGATTCCTATGCAAACTGCTTCATTCCATTTCTTACTGCTCATTTCAGCCGAATAACAGTGGTGGACCCAAGGTACTATTACGAAGATTTGTATGAGCTTATCGACAGCGAGGATATATCACACGTACTTTATCTGTATAATGCAAATACTTTTTTTGAAGACCGATTTCTCGCATCCGTGCTCAACAATGAATAGCTGAAAAAACAAAGAACTGAGCTTTGTATCATAGAAATGATATCTTCTCAGTTCTTTTTATTTTTTCTTTTGTTTTTTCATTTATGATTCGATTTCTTCGCGCTGCATCTCAAACGTTATGCGCTCATCCTGCAGGTCCCTTATCCTCACAAGGATTCCATAGCTTTTTCCGTCACTTCCGGCAAGCCCTCTCAGCGCTATCACTTTGCCTTCTATGAGGCATTTTGCCATAGGCTTTGTGACCGTCATGCCTTTTGATGTGAAAAACCGGTCTTCCTTCCAGAGCGAAAATCTGCACGGAGGATCTTCTCTGTAGCCTTCACAGTAGTATGACTTTGAATTCTCGAATATATTCCTTCCGCATCTCGGGCATGTCCCTATGACTTCTCTTGTATCCTTATCTGCCTTTTTCCTGCCTTCATGCGGTTTTTTTATCTTTGTTATGCTTGCCCTGCGTCCGATTATCTCACTGAAATAGTCTGATGTCCTTTTGACTGCTTCATTTACAGTCATGTCTTTTCTGTAGATGTCCTTAAGTATTATCGAGGTCTCAACAGTCTTTTCCTTTGACATGTCAATGCTGAGCTGTTCGAGTGCCTGGACCAGGTATATTCCCTTTTCAGTAATGTCCAGCACAGTCTTCTTTTCAGTTATATAGCCATATCTCACTGCATTGGAGATTATGTTGTCCCTTGTCGCAACCGTTCCTATCTCAATACCTTTTAGCATCTGTGCATAGTCCCTGTCGTCATCCTCCCGGGTTTCTTCATATTCGTCTGCGCTGTCAGTATCCTCTGCAGTAGAATTCTTGAGATTTTTTATCTCTTCCCGAAACGGATTCTTGAGATAGTTGTTCATTTCAACCATCGTGAGCAGCTTTGGAGGGCTGGTCTCCCGAATAGCCTCAACGAACTTTGCGTCTACGATTTCTCCTTTTTCAAACTGAGGAAGGAGCTTTTCCTTTGAATCCGGCTTCTCATATCTGTAAAAGCCTTCTTTTTTTATGGAATTTCCTTTGAGCTCCACTATATATTCTCGATTGTCTGCCACAGTCTTTATCGTTATGCGGGTCTCTTCTACGATGGTTTTTTCTGATGCGAAGTTTGCCAGAAAGCGGCTTAATACGGCCTTGTACACATCTCTTTCATGAGCCTTGAGATTGTCAGCATTCACGCTCTTCACTGTCGGAAGCAGCGCGCTGTGACTCTCTACCTTGCTGTCATCAAACAGGGCTTTTGTATTCTTGAATTTTATACCATATCCCATAGCCGCATATTTTTCAACCAGGTTCTTTACATCCTGAGCCTCGCTTGAGTGAAGATACTCGGTATTGGTCCTCGGATAGGTTATGAGTCCCTTTTCATAAAGCGCCTGAGCCGCCTTCAGTGTATCCTCCAGAGTGAGCTTGAAGTTTTTTACCATATGGTTCTGAAGAGTGGTAAGTGAAAACAGCTTTTTAGGCTTTTTCTCCACTTCCTTTACCTGCTTGTCGCTGACGACAGATTCTGCAAGGTTAAGTGCTTCAATAGTCTTTCTGATGAGCTCTGCATCGTTCATGTCCGGAAATCTGCTGTTCTTTACAGCTGCCTTGAACTCCTGTGAGTCCTTTTGGATTATACAGTCTATTTCTGCATATTTTTCAGGCACGAAGTTCTCGATTTCGATTCTTCTGTCATAGACTTTCTTGACGATCGGAGTCAGCACCCTCCCTACAGGAAGGAAATCCCCCGCCTTGAGGGTTATATATCTGGTCAGGTTTATTCCATAAAGCCAGTCAAGATAAGTCCTTGCAAGACCTTCCTTGTACAGGCTGTCCGTCTCGCTGATATCCTTTATCCTTGCCAGTGAAGCCTTTATCTCCTCGAGGTTTATGGATTTGAGCCATAGCCTTCCTACCTGCTTTTTCACACTGTTCATGCTGAAGACTCTGTAGATTATGTTGTTTATAATGACTTCGCCTTCTCTGTCAGCGTCACCGCAGTTTATTACCATGTCCACATCCGGCCTCATTATCAGATGTTCCAGAAGCTCGTACTGCTTTCTTACGCCGTCGTCATCCCGTATCCTGAACTTGAATTTTTCCGGTATGAACGGCAGCTCTTCAATTGTCCATCTTGTTTTTTCACGCTCAAAATAATCATCCACATCCTGAAGCACAAGAAGATGACCGAATGCAAAGCTGACTATGTATCCTTCGTTTTCATAATATCCGCCCCGCTTTTCCATCTTTCCCAGAGCCTTTACGATTTCCATCGCAAGGCTCGGTTTTTCTGCTATTATTAGTTTTTTCATGTTCTCCAATGATGCGCCTCCAGTCAAAGCCTTATATTAAGTTGAGGCTTACTCTTCTTTCTACTTCATCAAGTCCTATATTGTTCTCATGCGCGCATTTTCTGACGCTTTCATATTCCAGATATGTCTTTGTTATTCCTTCATAGCTGCAGTGCTTGAGCACTATATCCCCAAGCTCGGTTGCAACTGTCTCAAAGCTTCTCTGCATCTTTACCCTGTCTATATCCTGCCTTCTTATTCCAATTGCTGTGGTATGTTCAAATACAGTCTTTATGATCTCAGATTCATGCTTTTTTTCACAAATCACGCTGAGCATGTACGCAGGGCGGTTCTTTTTCATCAGTATCGGAGTATGGTATACATCCAGCGCTCCTTTTTCAAGAAGGATCTCCATCGCATAACCAAGCTGCTCACCTTTCGCATCGTCTATATTGGTCTCTATCAGCACCACGCTGTCGCTGCATTCGTCTCCTGATTCAAGAGACTCTTCGATCATGTACACCCTGAGTATGTTGGCATGCGCGAAATCCTTGGTGCCCGCGCCGACGCCGACAGCCTTTATCAGTCCCTGAGGCATCGAGCCGAACTGTGGATTCATGCCTGCTACAAAAGCTGCGCCAGTAGGAGTTACTAGTTCTCCCCTGGTCTGAGTTATCTTAAGAGGTATGCCGTGCCTTACCGCCATCTCAAGAGTAGCCGGAGCCGGTACAGGAACTTTTCCGTGCTGACAGTGCACATGTCCCTGACCTTCATAAAGAGGCGAGAATACATACCTGTCCGCCCCAAGGCTGTCTATGCACACCGCCATGCCTGCTATGTCAACTATAGAGTCTATGGCTCCTACCTCATGAAAATGAACCTCATGCTTTGGAAGTCCGTGGACCTTGCCCTCTGCTTCAGCTATTATGTCAAATATCTCCAGCGCCAGCTTCTTAGCGCTCTCTGTCATTCTTGCTCTGTTTATTATATCTGTTATTTCCTTTAGGCCGCGATGGTGATGCTCGCCGCCATTCCCGTGATCATGATCGTGGTGGTCATGGTCGTGGTCGTGGTCGTGGTGGTGATCATGGCTGTGGTCGTGGTCGTGGTCATGTCCATGACTGTGGCTGTGGTCATGATTATTATGTTCATGGTTGTGATCGTGATGCTCATGTTGATGCTCATCATCTATTATCACATCAAACTTCGTTGCAGTTATCCCGCATTTCTGAGTATTGGAGATTTCGATCCTGAATCCATCGATGCCCAGACTCTCAATGGCTTCTGTGAGCATTTTCCTGTCTGCTCCAAGATCAAGCAGTGCTCCAACAGTCATATCTCCGCTTATACCGGAAAAACATTCAAAATACAGTGTTTTCATCTAATTCACACTCCTCTTATCTTTTTTCAAGCGCATTTACTACAAGGCGGTTTATCTGAGCGGCAAGATACCCTGCCCCGAATCCGTTATCTATATTCACTACACCTATTCCTTCGGCGCACGAGTTTAGCATCGTGAGCAGTGATGAAAGTCCTCCAAAGTTGGCTCCATATCCTACGCTCGTAGGAACTGCTATTACCGGTTTGTCTACAAGTCCGGCCAGCACTCCGGGAAGCGCGCCTTCCATTCCTGCCACTGCTATTATTGCATTCATATCTCTGAGCTCAGGCAGTACCTTGAGCAGTCTGTGAAGTCCCGCGACCCCTACATCGTATATCCTTATGACCTCTGCCCCGAATAGCTCTGCCGTGATTGCAGCCTCTTCGGCGACAGGTATATCAGAAGTGCCGCCTGTGCACACGGCTACCTTTCCTTTTAGCACTGTATCAGGATTTTTAAGATATATCACTCCTGAGCGCTCCTCAAACTTTGCTTCCGGAATGAGTTTTCTTACTTCCTCAAAATGTTCTGCATCTGCCCTTGTCGCAAGAAAGGATTTTTCACGTTCATTCAACCGGTGCGCTATTTCCGCCACCTGCGCCGGGGTTTTTCCCTGCGCGAATATAACCTCTGCGAATCCTGACCTCAATTTTCTGTGATGATCGACTCGCGCGTATTCAAGGTTTTCATATGGAAGATCTTTAAGATGGTCAATAACGCTCTCAAGCTCAAGATCGCCATTTTTATATGCTTCAAGTATGTCTTTCAATTTTACCTCCAACTGTTTTACTTAAGCCCGACATCCATGCTTCCGCTCCTGAAGCCCTCGATGTCCAGCGTGATATATGTGAATCCTATTTTTTTGAGTTCACTTGCAATATTCTTCCTGTTTATGAGGACTTTTTCGAAATCCTCTTCTTTTACCTCAATCCTGGCAATGTCTGAATGTACTCTCAGCCTGCAGACCTCAAGTCCGCACTGCTTGAGATAGTTCTCAGCGAGTTCTACCTTTTCAAGAGATTCTCTGGTTATTTCAGTATTATATGGGAATCTGGTAGCCATGCATGGTGCTGATGGCTTGTTGTGGACTCTTATTCCCAGCTCTTTGGCGAAATGCCTTACCTCATTTTTGGTTATACCCAGCTCTGCAAGAGGGCTTACTACTCCAAGCTCCCCCAGGGCCTGTATTCCCGGCCTGTATTCGTTATGATCGTCTGCATTAGTCCCGTCTGCGACAGTCTTGTATCCATTTTCATGTGCAAATTCAACGAGCTTCTCAAACAGCATCTTCTTGCAGAGATAGCATCTGTCAACAGGATTCTTCAGTATGTCAGGATTTGAAAACTCGTCAATCTCCATCACGGTGATCTGAGCGCCCATCTCCTGTGCAAGCTTTCTCGCCTCAGGCTCATCTGCTGCTGGATGAAGGCTTGTCCTGAACATAACCGCATGAACTCTTTTTCCTGTTTCTGAAGCTATCCTCAGTATCAGGGAGCTGTCGACTCCTCCTGAAAATGCAATGCACAGACCATCATCAGCTATTCTATCGATAAAACCTTTAAGTTCGTTTAATTTATTCATCGCTTTACCTCTTTCATTATAACATAAATTTTAAATAAAAAATTACCACAAAAACAAAATGCATCGCTTCAGCCTTTGCATTTACCTTCATGGTAATCTGTATGATTTATCCAGTATTTCTCTTATTTCCTCAAGACTTGAGGGTTTTGCAAAAAACGCTCCCTGCATCTCGTCACATCCAAGCTGTCTGAGCATCTGTGCCTGTCTGGAGTTGGATACCCCGTCAGCTGTTATCCTCTTTCCAAAAATTCTTCCTGCTGAAACAATCGCCTCTGCCAGAAGCTGGGAATCTCTTTCTCTTACGATTCCAGAGGTTATTCTATCTGATATCCTGAGTGTATCTGAGGGATAGCTTCTCAGTCTGGAAAGTGATGCATGGCCGTTTCCAAAGTCCTTCACGGATATCCTTACTCCCATTCGGCTCAGTTCACTGAGCTTTTCCATCATTATATTTCTGTCTTTTGGGTAGAAATTCTCTGTTATCTCAATCTCCAGATTTGATCCAGATATTCCATATCTGATTATATTATCACGAATTTCTTCCACTATGTTACTTCCCATGAAGTATCTTTCCGAAACCGGAATAAATACTCTGAGGTCCGAATCTCCTGATTCTGCAAGTTCAGCTATTGCACTGCAGGCTTTGTGCATCAGCCATCTGCCAATATCGATCGAGAATCCGCTGTCTTCGGCTATTACACTGAAATCCTCCTGCTTCATCCTTCCAAGTACTGGATTGTTCCATATGACAGATGCCTGCAGAGCCGAGATCGACATGTCATTTGATCGAACTACAGGAGAAAGAGTCATTTCCATCTCATTGTTTCTTATGGAATCATAAAGCCTGCTTTCTATTTCAAGCCTCAGCTTTTCCTTTTTCTTCATGCTGCTCGTGTAAAGAGAGATGCAGTCTCTGCCTTTTTCTTTCGAGCTGTAAAGCGCGCCGTCTGCCGCTCTTAAGAGAGAAGACGAATCTTTTCCGTTTTTTGGAAAAAGCGATACTCCTGCACTTACCGTCGATATTATTTTTGAGTCTCCTATATAAAAAGGTTCTCTGAATGCCTTAAGTATCCTGTCTGATATTTCGAGGATTCCTGATACATCTGTTACCGAGTCAATCAGTATGACAAATTCGTCCCCTCCAAGCCTTGCAAGGAAACCATCCTTTCCAAGGACTTCGCCAAATCTCTGCGCCGCGCTTATAAGAAGCCGGTCTCCTATCTCATGCCCGTACCAGTCATTTATAGACTTGAATCGGTCAAGATCTATGAACATCAGCGCAAAAAAAGTGCTGTCATTACTTATGTGTATTATGGATTCAAGCTTTTCAGTAAACTGCCTGCGGTTAGGCAGACCCGTGAGCTCATCCACTCCTGCAAGTATCTTCAGCTCCCGATTTTTGAGCTTAAGCTCCTCAGTTCTTTCTATTACTTTTTCCTCAAGCATCTCGTTGAGCTTTCTGTATTCTTCTGTCAGGTGCTCATTTACGAAGTAGGTATGCATGAATCTGGATATTACATTTCTGAATATCACAAGCACCGAAAGCAGCGCAAAGGCTGTGATATCATCATAGCTGAGCAGCATGGCGATAATAAACAGGATTTTCATTGCTGCAGAAGAGCTTTTTCTCTTATGAGAGCTCGTCGGCTCAAATTCATTTTTAATGATATCGGTTAGGCCATTTCTGACTCTGTAATCCAGGCTATACCATATCATGAAAAAAGCAGCCAGCCAGAATACATCAATATAACTTGAATCTGTGTATGTGCCGCTCAGATATTCCCAGTAATAATATATATCGGTTGTGCACCATATAAGAAGTGCGAGAGAATTCAGCCTGTCTGCAAAATCATTCCTTCCTATATGAGATATCACCGAAACAGAAAATATGAGTACGAAATCTATGAATACATATAAGAAGAGCACATATCTCTCCGCCGGATTTTCAATCGCTGTCAGAGCCGCATTCCCAAGAAACAGCTTCCATGCGATATATATGACAAGGCCTGCTATTATAAATGCATCTGCCCCAGACTCGATCCTCTCAAATCTCCCTGACATCCTTATGATCACATTAATAGCTGCGATGCAGAACAGAATCCCCTGAAGCGCATAGAATGCCGAACTTATGTGCAGAAGTCCCGGTTCGGATGAGTAGAGCATATTGTGCGAAACCCACAGGAAATCTCCAAAAATATAAAAGAGCACAGCCATTCCTGTAAAAAGAGTGTATATCCTGTAATCCCCGCTTTTCCAGAAATTACCGAATATCAGGATGGAAGAAGCCAAAAATCCAAGAGACAGTATGACATTGCTGCCCAGGTCATTTATACTGAGTGGGGCAAGTGTTTTCCATATAAAATAAAACGCAATATACGAAAAAATAAAGATTTGTTTTTTATTTATTCTTTCCATCTGATAAATTATCACGGTCCTCTCTGATTTATGCTTTTTTTACAAATTCAGATTTGAGCTTCATGGCTCCAAAGCCGTCTATTTTACAGTCTATATCATGATCTCCGTCATCTATAAGACGTATATTCTTAACCTTTGTCCCGATCTTGAGAACCGAAGAGCTTCCCTTGACTTTAAGGTCCTTAATGATGGTAACGCTGTCTCCGTCACTGAGCACATTCCCATTTGAATCCTTCACGACCTTTACATCTGCATCCGATGATGCATCTGCTCCTGCAGGCCACTCATGAGCGCACTCAGGGCATACTATCATATTTCCATCTTCATAAGCATATTTCGATCCACATTTAGGACAATCTGGTAAACTTGACATCTATATCTTCCTCCATTATTACATTAAAAATATGTTCACAGAATATAATATTATCACAATCCAGACTCATTTACAAATGTATCTTTAAATTTTGTCATGACTGGTTTATAAGTCATGCTATAAGAGGTATATATATAACAGTGTGATTATTTTGAATAACTTTTACTGACAAGGAGAACCTTATGAATTATAACAAAATCGATGCCCTTACCGTGAACACCATCAGGGCCCTTTCTGCAGACGCAGTGCAGAAAGCCAACTCAGGTCACCCGGGACTGCCTCTTGGCGCAGCTCCGATGGCTTATGCCCTCTGGACAAATATGAGACACAGCGGCAAAAATCCGCAGTGGCATGACAGGGACAGGTTCGTGCTTTCTGCAGGACATGGATCCATGCTTGTGTATTCCCTGCTTCACCTTTTCGGATATGAGGTTTCACTCGAAGATATAAAAGACTTCCGTCAGCTCGGCAGCATAACTCCGGGCCATCCTGAATACGGACACACAAAAGGAATAGAAACCACTACCGGTCCGCTCGGACAGGGCGTGGCAAATGCTGTAGGAATGGCTATAGCAGAATCTTTCATGGCAGATAAATTCAACAGGCCAGGATTTGAGATCTCGGATCATTACACATTCGTCATAGCCGGAGACGGATGCCTCATGGAGGGAATATCCTCAGAAGCGTCCTCGCTTGCAGGAACACTTGGTCTTGGAAAGCTCATAATGCTATATGATTCAAACAGCATATCAATTGAAGGAAGCACAGATCTGGCCTTTACAGAGGATGTAGCGGCAAGATACAGAGCCTATGGCTGGCATGTCGATGAAGTATCAGACGGCAACGACCTGAACGCCATAGCTGCAGCTATTGAATCCGCAAAAAAGGAATCAGAAAAGCCTTCTCTGATAATAGTAAGGACTGAGATTGGTTATGGCTGCCCGGCAAAGCAGGGAAGCGCTTCAGCTCATGGTGAGCCACTGGGAACGGATAATGTAAGAGCTCTCAAGGAAAATCTCGGTCTTGACCCGGATTCGCATTTCAATATCCCGGAGCAGGTATATGAGCATATGAAAATCTTGGTAGAAAAAGGCATGAAAGCAGAATCGGACTGGAACAATCTCCTTGAGTCATACTCTGCTGCTTATCCCGATCTCTTCAATGAATATATAAAATGGCATGACAGAGATATCTCAGAAACTCTCAAGGATCTTCTGAGCCCTGAAGGCTACGACAAGCCCGTCTCTACTCGTGAGGCATCCGGCAGCATACTAAACAGGCTTTCAGCGACTGTAGGAAACCTTATTGGAGGTTCTGCCGATCTTGCTCCATCCAACAAGACATTCATGAAAAACATGGGAGAATTCTCTGCATCTTCAAGATCGGGAAGAAATATTCATTTCGGAGTGAGAGAGCATGCCATGGCATCTGTCACAAACGGAATCTATCTCCACGGAGGCCTCAGGCCATACTGCGGAACATTCCTCGTATTTTCCGACTATATGAAGGGAGCAATGCGCCTGTCTGCGATTATGGGAATACCTGTAACTTATGTACTCACCCATGACAGCATAGGCGTGGGTGAAGACGGCCCGACGCATCAGCCTGTAGAACATCTTTCATCCCTGAGGAGCATACCGAACATGACAGTGTTCAGGCCTGCTGACGCAAAGGAAACCGCAGCCGGATGGTATCATGCCCTTACGTGCAAAGATTCCCCGACTTCCCTTATACTGACAAGGCAGAACCTTCCTGTATTTAAGGAGAGCAGCGATGAGGCTCTCAAGGGAGGTTATGTACTGAGAGACTCAGACAAGGAAAAACCTGACATAATCCTTATGGCCTCAGGCTCAGAGGTTGAACTCATATATTCCGCATACGACTCTCTGCGGGAGCTCGGGATAGACCCAAGAGTAGTCAGCATTCCTTCTTTTGAGCTTTTCGATGCTCAGGAAGATGAATACAGAGAAAAAGTACTGCCTTCGGATGTACGAAGGAGAATTGCAGTCGAAGCTTCAAATTCGGCTGAGTGGTATAAATATATCGGACTCGATGGAAAATTCATAAAGATGGAAGGATTTGGAGCCTCTGGAAAGGCACCTGATCTTTTCAGGCACTTTGGATTTACTGTTGAAAATGTAGTCGATGCCGCAGTAAGAATGATCAACTCCTGATAAATAAGAAAACTCTCTGAATGAGCACTGCTCTTCGGGGAGTTTTTTGCTTCATTGTATATCTTATGCCTGATGTCTTACGCCGATTAGAGATATACCTCTGCGGACATGGCTGTAAGGCTTTCCTGATCCATAACCTCATAGCAGCCTTCGCATCGCCTCAGATATCCGGCTTCGCAGAACCTGTCCACGGTTCGCAGAAGATGCCTGTAGCTGGTAGCCAGAAGCTGAGCTGTCTCTGACAGATTTACCTCAAAATATATCCTGTCTCTTTTTTCTGAGGTCTTGAGGATATATCCTGCAAGACGGCTTTCAAGCGGATACAGAAGGTTTATGGAGCTGTTGTGCGAGCTTCTATGCAGCTTGTCTCCCAGGCTTTTGCAGATAAACCTGAGAAATCTCGAATCATACATCAGCCCGGGATTTACCGTGCTCATCGGGATTCCTATGCAGTAAGTATCTTCTACCGCCTCCATGCTTCCTGAGGCTAAATCTGTTCCCAGCAGTTCAACGTCCCCCATTACTTCAAAATCTTCATAAAAACATATGAGAAGATTCTTTCCATTTTGAAGTGAGATATATGATTTTGCCCTTCCCTGTGTAAGAAACAGAAGATAATCCAGCTTTTCACCCTCTCTGCACAGCATATCACCTTTTCTGAAAAGCAGGAGCTTCATTTCATCCGTTATATCAGAGCTGAAGATTCTGTCAATCTGGTAACGATTTATATGCCTCTGTTTTATTTTTTCATCATTTAAAATTATCATTTTACCTGACTCCTCCCTCATGATATGGAAATTAAAAATAAAATCCGTTCTGTGTGACATATGTCATATTACTGTATAAAAAAGCCATGATATAATAAAATTACCAAAGTATTAAAAAGGAGTAAAATATGAACAATATAATCTCAGCAGCTACGGGTATACTGATTGCTCTCATGCTGCTTTTCAATGGTTATCTTGCGGAGATCTTTGGGATATATACCTCAAGCGTCCTTATCCACATGGCCGGACTCATAACTGTTGCTGTCGCCGTTCTGGCAGGAAGACACAGATTCGACAGATTAAGGGATGCAAAGTGGTATCTTTACAGCGCCGGAGCTATCGGAGTCATAACCGTTATATTCAACAACATATCATTTTCCGGGATGGGAGTTTCACTTACGCTTGCTGTAAGCCTCCTTGGTCAGTCACTCGCAGCGATAATAATCGATCACTTCGGCCTTCTCGGAATGAAGAAAATCAAATTTGAAAGGCAGAAAATAACAGGACTTGTTCTGATAGTATCAGGAATAATAGTCATGTCAGTATTTTAGGAGGTAAACCATGTTTTATATTATAGCTGCAATAATCTCTGGTGCATCCGTGCTGATAGCCAGAATAGTAAACTCAATGCTGGCTGAAAAGATAGGTGTATTTCAGGGAACTTTCTTTAACAACCTTACAGGACTCATAGTATCTTTTGTACTGATGTTCATAAGCCAGGATGCACTTATTACTTCAGAACTGATTTCACAGACCTCATGGTATATGTACCTTGGAGGAGTTCTTGGAGTAGCCGTGGTCTCGATTTCAAGCTTCATGACTCCAAAAATGTCAGCCTTTTATTTCACGCTGTTTTCTTTCGTAGGTCAGCTTTTTGGAGCCGTGCTTATTGACTATATGACTACCGGCGCCTTATCAGTCCCAAAGGCAGCAGGAGGGATACTCGTGCTCGCCGGCCTCAGCTACAACCTGATGCTTGATTCAAAAAAAGCCTCAGATCTTTCTGAAAATGAGAATGCTGCATATTGCTCAGATGATGAGAAGGTTATGCAGCACTGATATGACTTTTATTATCTGGTTTTTCCGTAATAGAAAAGAGCTATCGTTCCGGGTCCTGAGTGGACTCCTATGACAGGATCGACATAGTTTATCTCGATATCCTCGAGCCCGAGTTTTGCTTTTATGCCGTCCGCGAGATACTGCGCATCCTCAAGGCAGTCTCCGTGAGCTATGAATATCTTCTGCGGCTTAATTTTTACTACAGTCTCTTCCATGTGCTGAACCAGCGCATTGAGAGATTTTTTTCTGCCTTTAACCTTGCTTACCATCACGAGCCTTCCCTCTTCATCTATATGAAGAATAGGCTTGATCTCAAGAAGAGAGCCTGCAAGCGCAGCCGCACCAGACAGCCTTCCCCCTCTTTTAAGAAAGAACAGGTCATCTACGGTAAACCACTGGCATATATTCATCTTGTGATTCTCCACCCATTCAAGGGTTTCCTCTATTGTTGCTCCCCTTTGTGCAAGCTCGAGGGCATGATATACGAGAAGCCCCTCTCCCATGGAGGCGCTGAGGCTGTCCACGCATAACAGCTTCTGGTCCGGGTGCTTCGTCCTAAGCTCCTGCATGCAGTTGCTTACATTCTGAAATGTACCGCTCAGCGCAGACGAAAATCCTATATAAAGTATATCCCTTCCTGATTCTGCAATTGGTCTGAGCACTCTCATGCACTCTTCATAATTTGCAAGAGAAGTCCTTGCTTCTTCCTTCTTTCTTATCCTTGCATAAAACTCGGAATAATCCGTTTTTACTCCTTCTTTATATGAAAGGTATTCCTCTTCCCCTATAAAATATGAAAGCGAGATGATTTTCAAATCATATTTTTCTATAAGACTGTCGGTAAGGTTTGCACTCGAATCTGTAATAATCTCAAATTTCATTTTTTCACTCCCTTTGTATTATAATAATTACATTGTTATTCTATACCCAATGCCCTGATGATTATTGATAATATTCAAGCATTTTTCTCAGCATATCAACAAACATCTCAGGATTTCCCTTTACTGCGACACTGGCATTCGGCAATCTGTCTCTGTGAGACCTGTCTATATCCACTACAGTCCGCCCTTCGTTAAGTCCTCTGCGAGTCTCGACTGTGACATAATAATCCCTGCATTCAAGAAGGCTCGGAGAAATTACGCCTGCGACCGCCAGCGCATCATGAAGCGGTATGAAATCACGCCCCAGAGATCTGTAAAAACGGGACATGCTGTCAAGCAGCTCTCCCGCCTCCTTTGAGACAGCCGATTTAATGCTCTTCAGCTCCTTTATGTGAGACTCTGTCAGGACCGTATTCATAGTAACATTAAGACCAACCATGGTTACCGGTATTTCTGACTTGAAGACTATATCTGCGGCAAAAGGGTCCTCCCATATGTTGAATTCACTGTATACTCCGTTGTTTCCATAATCAGTGGAGCCTCCCATCAGTACTATTCTGTCAACGTATTTTTTGAGATCTCTGTATTTAAGGATTGCAACAGCTACATTAGTCAGAGGCCCCACAGCTATTATCTGGAGCTTTCCCTCAGCTTTCACGGCTTCCTGGTACATTACATCCCAGGCGTAGTCGCTGTCAAACTCAAGATTTCCATCAGGAAGGACAACGCTGCCTATTCCCGACTCTCCGTGTACCTCATCAGCTATCTCTATTTCCTTGTTTACAGGCTTTTCAGCGCCCTTTGCTATCCTCGTTTTCATCTTGAGAAAAGAAGCTATGTCAAGCGCGTTCTTTGATGTCTTCTTAAGCGTCTGATTTCCTGCGACAACCGTGACCGCCTTTATATCAAGCCTGTCACTGCTGTTTGCAAGCATTATTGCCATGAAATCATCCACTCCGGGATCAGTATCAAGTATTACCGGAATCTTTATCATCTGCTTCTCCTTATCAGATCTAATCATATTTATTCACCGCCTCTGCGAGCATGTCTATAAGTTTTTCCCTGTCTACGTCAAACAGTACGTCGGTATTTGGCTCAAGCCCAAGCCTGTTGTTGAAATCGGTGACCGTGCACCCCGTAGTATGCTCTCCATCAGTGTCTATCTGAACATTGAGCCTTTTCGACGTGAATATTTCAGGATTTATGAGCCACGCAGCCGCACACGGGTCATGAAGCGGTGCATAATCCCATCCGCATATATCGCTGTGGAATTTTATGAAATAATCCAGAAGATCTGCGACAAGCTCTGCTGTCCTTCCTCCCTGCTTCCTTATCCTGTCTATGTCCTGTGGGTACAGCCTTGCCTTGTGAGTCACATCAAGTCCAGCCATAGTGATCGGGATCCCTGATCTGAATACTATATCTGCCGCCTCAGGATCTACCAGTATGTTGAACTCTGCAGCTGCAGTCCAGTTTCCACCTGCGGCTGAGCCTCCCATGAGGCATATTCTGTCTATCCTCGATTTGAGATGAGGGTATGCAAGCAGGAATATTGCAATGTTTGTCAGCGGTCCTGTCGGGATGAGTGTTACCTTGTCCTCGCTCTCCTCAACGACTCTTGCCATGAGCTCAAAAGCTGAAATATTGAGCGCTTCATATGAAGGCTCCGGAATCTCAGGTCCGTCAAGGCCTGTATCTCCATGAACCTCCGGCGCAGTTTCAAGTTTTCTCCTGAGCGGCTTCTCTGCTCCCATGGCAACCGGGATTTTTCTGTCAATGAAGCTCAGTATCCTCAGGGCATTGTTTGTGGTCTTCTGAATGGTCTGATTTCCTGCGGTCGTTGTGACAGCTCTTACATCCAGCCGGTCCGATGCACATGCCAGTATTATGGCTATCGCATCATCATGCCCCGGATCGCAGTCCATTATCACCGGTATTTTCCTCGTCTTTCCGGCCACCTCTGACATGAAGGGGATCGAAGGAGCTGCCCCTTTTCTTGATACCGCTATGGATGATGCCATGCTTGCCTCGAGCAGGGCGTCCTTTACCTGAAGACCTCTGCTTACTGCAGAAAGAAAATATCCTGTGAAAGTATCCCCTGCTGCAGTTGTATCCACTGCCTCAGTTCTTATAGCCGGCTGAATGACCTTCTGATCTTTATCCGCATATACTGAGCCTTTTTTCCCAAGCGTCAGAACTATTTTCAGATCCGGGTATCTCTCAAGAAGGCTGGAGATTATTTCATCCGGAACGCTCTCTCCGGTAAGGCTTTCGCCCTCTATCTCATTGAGAAGGAGCCACTCTATCCTGCTCATATCTATCTCTCTTATCGACTGATCTATCGGTGATGGATTGAGAGCGATTCTCATTCCTTTCTCCCATGCTCTGTCCACAATATATCCCAGTGAAGAAATCTCATTCTGGAGTATGAGAATATCCCCCCTGTCAAAATTTCCAAGCACATGATCGGCAAATTCCCTGTCAATCAACCTGTTGGCTCCTCCAAAAAGGAGTATGCTGTTCTGCCCTTCAGCATTTACCTGTATTACTGCGTGGCCGGTCTGAGCATCAGTTACCCTCAGAAACGAAGTATCCACTTTGTTTTCCTCAAGCATGTCTTTGAGAAAAATCCCGTCCATTCCTATAATTCCGCCATGATAGACATCAGCACCTGCTCTTGCTGCTGCTATCGACTGGTTAAGTCCTTTTCCGCCTGCATAAGTCTCCATTTTAAGAGATGATATTGTCTCCCCTGCTCTTACGAACTCATCCACGCTGTATACCCTGTCTATGTTAAGCGACCCGAAATTCAGTATCTTCATTTTCTGCCTCCTGTTTATTTACTTTACAATTCATTTTACATAATAACAGCAGAAAACTCAATGCTCTTCTTCATTAACACTGACGGATTTCCATTATTTACCATGTCTATAGGAATTATAGTTTTTTCGATTAGTCATGACTACATGCAAATGATATAATACCAAAGTATTTAAGTTTTTTAAAAGTACATAAAAAGAAGGAAACAATACAGATGAATCCAAACCTCAAGCTTAAACCCGTTCAGATTTCGATAAAAAACTGCACGGTCCATTAAGAAATTTTATCTTAAATTCAGTTAATACCTAAACCAGTTAGAAGTCATACACAAAATAATTTTTGAATCAAAAAATTAAAGAAGTTTGCATAAACTGCTGAATTAAAGTATAATATTTAATATAAAATTTTAACGAGGTGGCTCATGGATAACAAAGGACAACTTCTTGATATAATGGAAAAAACAATATCATCGCTTGAAGTGAACAAAGACTCTATGATGTCTCTGATTGAAAACATGCAGTCAGAGTATGAAAAGAAAAAACAGGAGCTTACTGACATACAGATACAGATCCCGCTTCTGATGGAAGAGGTCAAAAAGCTTACAGCATATGACACTCAGATGAGGCAGAGGCTCGCATCAGCATCTGAGGATTTCAGCGAAAAGGGGAGAATAAGGCTTCAGGAGATATATGACGAGGCAAACAAAATCCACTACCAGCTTCTCAAATCCGAAGAAGATGAAGACGCCCTAATAAAAAGACGTAACAATCTGGAACTTGAGCTTAAGCGAAATCAGTTTTACATATCCCAGGCAGAGCATATGGCGCAGCAGCTTGTGGTTTCGCTGTCCTACCTTAAGACCGGAATATCACACCTGACTTCAGTCCCTGAAGAAAACAGCGCCAGCAACCACAGTGTCTTCTCTGCTCAGTACATGTCCTTCCTGAAATCCATTGAAAATGAAAAACTCCATATAGCAAGAGATATTCACGACGGGCCTGCTCAGCAGATTGCAAGTGCTCAGATGCGTGTTGATTTTTGCAAAACTGTACTCAGGCATGATCTCGAGAAGGGACTCAAGATTCTCGATCAGCTCAAAGCAGACCTTGCCTCTTCGCTTACAGAGGTGAGAAACATACTTTTCAATCTGACCCCGGCACCGCTTGAAAAAATGGGGCTTAAAGGATCGATTGAAAATCTCCTCAATACCATACTCGATTCCGAAAAAACTCAGACAGCCTTTCATTTTGAGCTGTATGACATAGATATTGAGCAGGGCATCGAAACTACCATATACAGAATCGTTCAGGAGCTGATAAACAACATCAAGAAGCATGCCAATGCCACTCAGGTAGCCCTGAGGCTCTCATCCTCTGACAAGTATGTATACATACACATGGTGGATGACGGAAAAGGATTCGATGTTCCTGATGATCTTGAAGAATTTTCAAACGCTCAGAAATCATTCGGTCTCGCTAATATATACACAAGGATAAAGGACCTTGACGGTCACCTGAAGATAACCAGCCAGCTAGATAAAGGTACAGTGTTCAAAATTCAGCTTCCAGTTTGATAAAAAAGGAGGAATCATGACCCAGAAAATCAAGATCATAATAGTAGATGATCACCCACTCATAAAAGAAGGCCTCAAGCAGATACTATCTTTCTATCCTGATATTGAAATCGTCAGTGAAGGCTCAAACGGCAGCGAAGCCATAAGCATAGTCAGCGAAACCAGCTGCGATATCCTGCTTCTTGATATAAACATGCCCGTAATGAGCGGCCTTGATGCACTCAAGATAATAAGACAGAACAACCCATATCTCAAGGTCCTGCTGCTAACTGTCGAAAATGACTTTGGAACTCTCAGAGAAGCTATTGATTTAAAGGTAAACGGATATATACTCAAGGAATCAGCAGGAAGTACTCTTACAGACGCTATACGCCACGTGTATTCCGGTGGAAACTATATAGACCAGACTCTCACAAAACATGTATTTAACATAATAAATGAGCCTTCAGTGGCCAAAGAAAGCACCTCAAAGCCTGAGATGCCTGATCCTTTTTCGCTCCTTACTGAACGCGAAAAGGAAATACTGTCCTACATTTCAAAGGGATGCAGCAACAAGGAAATCGCGTCAAAGCTCTTCCTTTCTGAAAAGACCATACGAAATACGATAACATCCATATTCAAGAAAATAAACGTAAAAGACAGGGTTCAGGCTGCAATATATGTACTTAACTGCACAAGCTGACAGCACAAAAAATACAGTCTGCATGTTCAAGCTGAACATGCAGACTGTATTCGTATCTGTGAAGGGTTTATATAAAATGCATTTTTTTCTCCATGACTTTTACAAATGCCTCTACAACATCCGGATCAAAGTGGCTTCCGCTGCATCCTATGATCTCATTTAAGGCATCCTTTATCTCAACGGCACTGTGGTATGGTCTGTCATTTGTCATGGCATCAAAGGCATCAACCACGCATATTATCCTTGACATCTCAGGAATCTCATTTTTTCTGAGAGACAGCGGATATCCCGAGCCATCCCATTTTTCATGGTGTCCCCTTACAGCCTCAGCTATGTTTTCAAGCCCCTCCGAAGCCAGCACTATCTTGTATCCGTTTTCGGAATGTGACTTGATTGTCTGGAATTCTTCATATGTAAGTCTTGATGGCTTAAGCAGAATGTCCTCAGGAACTGTAATCTTTCCAATGTCATGAAGCCTGGTCGCAAGATCAAGTTCGCAGAGCCTGCTTATTGACATTCCCATATGGCTGCCCACCAGTATGGCATTGTCTCTCATCCTTATTGTATGCTCCATAGTCTCGGTATTCTGAGATTCAAGCAGCTTCAGAAGAGAATCTATTGACTCATAGGACCTGATATTGCAGTCCAAGAGCTTTTTTCTGACACTGTAATCGCTTGTCTCTCTCATTTTAGAGTACACGCTTTCATTTTCCTCTGTCATCTGCTCCTCCTAAGTTTATACTCATATTTAAATTATAGATTTTGACATTGTCCCTTGTCTACATTCCAAAGGTCCCAATAAATCAGGACATAAGTCCTTCATTTTGTACTTCCGGTTCATTTTTGATATAATAAATTCATATGTTGCAAGGAGGATAATATGAATATTTACGGATTAACATTTTCAGCACTGGAAAAACACATTACGATGAGGGGACAAAAGTCTTCAAAGGCCCCCTCAGCAGCCAGATTCATCTACGCAGATCCCGAATGTGGAACTGCTCACATGCCCGAGGCTGGACAGAGAACAAAAAAAATCCTCATGGAGGATTTCAACATGTCCCTTCTGGACACAGTAAAAATAATTAAATCTGATGATTCGGCAAAATTTCTTTTCAGCCTTCATGATTCGAATATAATAGAAGCCGTCCTTATGTATCAGAAGCACGGAAACACACTCTGTATTTCGTCACAGGTTGGATGCAGCATGGGATGCAGCTTCTGCCAGAGCGGAAGGCAGAAAAAGATAAGGAATCTTGAGACCTGGGAGATGACTGCGCAGGTCATGGCTGTACAAAACGAGCTTTCATTAAAAATATCAAACGTGGTCCTGATGGGCATGGGAGAGCCTCTTGACAATTATGTGAATGTAATGGATTTCATAAGCATACTTCGCAATCCATACATGCTTGCAATCGGCAAAAACCACATATCTGTGTCGACATGCGGCATTGCCCCGAAAATATATGAATATGCCGCTAATCCTGACTGCTGCCTTCTGGCTGTGAGCCTTCATGCGCCTTTTGACGGCCTCAGAAACGAACTTATGCCCATAAACAGAATCTATGCTATAGACGAGCTCATGAAATCTATTGATGCATATACTTCAAAAGTCAATAAAAAAGTCATGATCGAGTATGTTATGCTAAGCGGAGTAAATGATACTCCCGAATGTGCGCTTGAGCTCGCAAAACTCATGAAAGGCAGGAAATGCCATGTAAATCTTATTCCATACAACGAGACCCAGAATCATGATTTTTCAAAAAGCTCCGATGAAAGGATAATGGCTTTTTACGACATTCTCAAGAAAAAATGCATCCCGGTAACCATGAGAAGGGTGTTCGGCTCTTCATCAAATGCAGCCTGCGGACAGCTAAGGGCTGATTTTGCATCTTCTTACCAGGCTCCATGATAGCCTATGGTCTCGCTGCTGCTTTTTGCGCCCATCTCCATGCACTGCCTTATGGAGAGGCCACTGAGCAGCCCCATGAGGAAACCTGCAATATAGCTGTCACCTGCGCCCATGGTATCTACTACTTCACATTCTATGATCCCAAATTCCGTAAATTCAATTCCATCATATGCCAGGCTTCCCTTTTCTCCTCTTGTAACTATTACTATCTGGGGGCCTGCAGATTTAACTGATTTCATGAAATCGTGAAGCTCCTGCTCACTGCCTGCATCATATGAGAAAAACGCGTAGTCGACAAAAGGAAGCGCCTTCTTTGTTATCTCGTGTTCCGGCTTGTCCGCAAAGTCAAAGGCCACAGGGACATTTCTTTCCTTAATCCTGTGAAGATCTGATTCTATCATTCCCCATATTCCGCTCACGACCAGGTCATGGCCGGCGAGAAAATCAATGTCCTCCTCATCCAGCCTGAAGTCCGCCATCACGCCTTCTTCATAGTCCCCAAGTATCCTGTCGCCGTCTTCATGCTCAACATGAGTGACTGCGGTGCTTCCCTCAAGGATCTTTATGTGCGAGGTATCTACTCCCTTTTCCAATATTGCCTTTATAATCCTCTCCCCATATTCATCAGTCCCTACTGCTCCCGTATATGAAGAGTCTCCGCCCAGACGTTTCACGTAGACGGCCACGTTTACCGGATTGCCCCCCGGATAAGCCTCGCCTGTGCTTTTATATACGTCCATGCAGTTATCTCCTACTGCCGCTATCCTTATCTTTCTTTCCATATATTCCTCGCTTATCTGTAAATATCTCTGAAACTGTCAATCGCTCTTCTTGCATAAAGTGAAGGCTCATTTATGTATGCCGTTACCAGCTCTATAGTAGCACTTCCCTGATACCCATAGTCTTCTATCTCCATCAGCAGCTCTCTTAGCGGAATATTTCCTTCACCTGGAAGAAAATGCGTATCGCTTTTTCCGTCACTGTCCACTATATGGAGATGTTTCAGGCTCTTGCCCAGTTTTTTGAAGCAGCTCATTATGCTCTCATGCTGTACATATGGCGGAACTATGTCGCACATAGCTCCCAGCCACGGAGAATCTATGTAGCTGATTATATCACACAGATCATCTGATGATGTACATACATTTGATTCAAATGGCGTGAGCGCCTCAATGAGAAGCATATGTTCTCTTTCCTGCGCATGGTCTGCAAGCTCTCTTATGCTTCTGGTCAGCCTTTCCCACTTCTGGCTTCGTGTCGCATCGTATCCTGCATGCCCGGCCGATATTATCGTAAAATCCGCTCCGATTTCGCTTCCCATGTCTATCGCCGTCCTGAGATAGTCTATGGAGTCTCTCCACTGATGCTCGTCTCCTGCCATGTAGTTGTATGGATAAGCGTTGTGCTCAGGAGTATATGCCTTTACAGGGATCTCATATTTATCAATCAGCCTGCGCAGCTCTTCCTTCCCTCCTCTTTTGAGGTCATATGGGTAGGCATGAGGCCTGGCTCCCCAGAGCTCTATGTAATCATATCCAAATCTTTTTGCATCCCTGAAGATATCTTCGATGTCATTTCTCTGATATCCCGATGTGAACATTCCTATTTTCATTTTTTCCTCCTTCAATTGTAAAGACAGACTGCTTCGTAATCTGAAGCAGCCTGCCTCCTGAAACAGGTTAATCCGAATCAGCTGTGTTAATAATCCAGCTGTCTGTAATATCTTCTTATCTCCATTGGATGGCAGTTCAGCCTCTCTATATGGACATCCACTCTGTTGGTTATTACTCTCATCAGAAGATGCGAAAGATGGCCTCTGAACTTCTCGCTTATTCCCTTGAGCTCATAATCCTTTGTATCGATTATGTTATAGTTTGCGCATATCCTTGGCAGGAATCTGGCAACTCTCTCGCTGAGGGCCCTCTGAGAATCTTCGCCTACGAACACTGTAACCGCAGTGTCTCTGTCTATTATTTCAAACATCCCGTGGAAGAATTCTGCGCTGTGTATTGATTTAGTCCTTATCCAGTGCTGCTCTTCCCAGTAGCACATTGCATAGGAGTATGTCGCTCCATACTGATTTCCTGCCCCGACAAAGTAATGTATGCTGTCATTCATGTGCTTTTCGGCTATTCTCTGTCCCAGCTCGTCAGCGGACTTTTCCACCTCGACAAGCGCTGCGGCAAGATGCTGCTCGAGCTCTGAGTAAAGCTCATTATACTCATCAAATTCTCCTGCATTGTACATGAACCTGTCAGCTGTCATGAAGAACTTGAGCTGCTCATTGAGCGGGAATGAAATCAGATGATCCACCATCTTCGCGAGCTTTGTATCAGCTACGTCCACGAATCCGATGACCACTGCTCCATCTTCCTGAGCCTTTCTTACCCCGTCAACCATCTCAGAAGTGCTTCCTGTAACAGAAGAAATTATTACTACCGTTCCTTCTCCTACCTTTCTGTTTCCTGTAACGAGGTACTCTGCTGCATTTTCTACATAAAAGTTTATGCCTGATCTTTCCTTCATATGGATCTCTGCCTGAAGACATGAAGCATAAGTGCCTCCTATGCCCAGCCAGCAGATGTTCCTGTAGCCTTTTTTGCAGATATCATCTACGATCGATTCAATCTGTCCTCTCAGCGCCAATGCTCCATTTACGCTGTCGAGCTGTTTCTGTTCGTCAAATTTTAACATTATTTCCGTCTCCTCAAGCTATAGTCTGAATTATTCGCCTACCTTCAGCTTCTGATAGTAATCATTGTATATTGTGATCGCCTCTCCGACATCTTCCTGGAAGAATACGTTCTGCTTGTAGTCGAAGTCTCTTGCAGGGTCATTTTTATAAGTGTCTGAAGCTGCTTCCACTGCTGCATCATTTGGACATGAATATGGGTATTCAACAAGGTTTGCTGCCATGACCTCAGGGTCACAGATGTAGTTCAGGAACTTTTCTGCAAGGTCTACATGCTTTGCTCCCTTTGGCACTACATAAAGGTCAAATCCAAGCTGTACAGGATCATTTTCAAAATCAGCTATTACAAGATTGTTCTTTTCTCCAAGCTCAGCCATTGCCCATGAAGCATTTCCATCGTAAGTGAAGGCTACTGAAGCCGTTCCGTTTGTAAGGTTCTGCTCTGCGTTTCCGTATGCCACAACGTTCTCATTGTATTTTACAAGCCATTCGTAAGCCTCTGCTATTTCGCTTTCCTCAGTAGAGTTTGGATCATATCCAAGTGCAACAAGCGCTATAGGGAAGAGATTTCTCGCTCCGTCTATCGAAGCTATCTGCCCCTTGAGAGCTGGGTTTATAAGGTCATTGTAGCTCTTGATTTCTACCGGGCATGTGTCCTTGTTATATACTACGTATATATAGTTCATAAGGTAAGGCACGCAGTATTCTTTGGCTGTCCAGTATGACTCATTGATGTTTGATGCATTTGGAACATTGTCAAAATTTATCTTTTCAACATAGTCTCCTGCCACAAGCGATTCCATGTATGCATCGCATGTCATGATAAGGTCATATTCCTGGCCTCCACCTGCAGTAAGCTTTGTGATGGCATCTGCATTGTCGCTCATATAAGAAAGATTGACCTTGCAGTTGTTCTCTTCCTCAAATTTTGCGATAAGATCATCAGATATGTACTGCTGCCACATGTAAATGTTAAGCTCTGTGCTCGCCGCCGCCTCAGTCGTCTCCTCTGATGCTCCGCTGTCTGATCCTCCGCAGCCTGTGAGAAGTGCCATGGACATCGCCATGGTAAGTAATAATGAAATCAGTTTCTTCATATTTCTGCCTCCTTTTTATTGCGCTTGTTTAACGCATGCTTGATTGAATTATTCAGGATCATTGCCGCTACAATGATTAGAATCATGATTGTTGTGAGTGCGTTTACGTCGGGAGTCACCCCTGTCTTGTTCATGGAAAGTATCAGCACCGGAAGGGTCGAGTTCTTGGCTCCGGCGAGCATATTGCTCATTACTACGTCATCTATGGATAGCGTGAATGACAGGAATGCCGCACTCATGACTCCTGGCATTATGCTTGGAAGAGTTACTCTCAGGAAGGTCTGTATCCTGTTTGCGCCAAGATCCATGGACGCCTCTTCCATACTGTATCCGTCTCCGCTTATACGCCCCTTTATGGTCACGACTGCATAAGGTATGCAGAACGTGCAGTGACCAATAAGTATAGTGCCCATACCAAGAGCGATGCCTATCTTCATGAATATTATAAGAAGCGCTACCGCCATTACTATCTCGGGAACAATTATAGGAATATAGAGCATGTTGTTTACGAACTTTCTTCCTCTGAACTCATATTTCCTCAATCCTAGCGCTCCTATGGTTCCTATGGTAACGGATATCACCGTCGCCAGCACCGCTATTATGACAGAGTACCAGAGGCTGCCGATTACAGCCGAGTTGCTGAACAGCTTTGAATACCACTGCGTCGTGAAGCCGTTCCAGTAATAATTGTATCTCTGATCATTAAATGAGAATATCATCATTACCAGCACCGGTATATAAAGCACCGAGTATATGAGGATGGAGTAGAGCGCTCCAATTATGTCTTCTCTTCTCTGTCTTTTCTGCTTCTTTGAAAGGCTCATCTATACTACCTCCATATCTTCTATTTTTGCAAATCTGGTATATATGAAGATAAGAAGTCCCGTGATTACAATAAGAAGCACTGAAAGCGCTGCCCCCAGAGGCCAGTTTCTTATCGCGCCGAACTGATTCTTGATTATGTTACCTATGTAGAGTACTTTTCCTCCTCCAAGCATGTCAGTTACGGTATAGATTCCAAGCGAAGGTATGAATACCAGTATTATCGAAGAAAATATCCCCGGGAATGTCAGCGGCAGAGTTATATTGAAGAAGGTTTCCCTCCTTGATGCCCCAAGGTCCGCCGATGCCTCAAGAAGAGACTTGCTGAGCTTTTCTATGGAGCTGTACATAGGCAGCACCGCAAACGGCAGCATGTTGGTTATCATACCAAGCATTACGAGTCCGTCCGTATATACGAATCCCACTGGAGCATCTACTATTCCCGTACTCTGAAGAAGACTGTTTACAGGACCGCTCGTCTGAAACAGGAGCAGCCAGCTGTTGAGCCTCATCAGGGAGTTCGTCCAGAACGGTATCATTATGAGCATTATCAGCTTTGACGCCTTCTCTTTGGGCTGTTTTGCTATGTAGTATGCGAATGGATACCCTGCCAGCAGACAGAGCACAGTAGTTATAAACGCTGCTCTTATTGATTTTACTATTACCTTGAAATATACGCTGTCCAGAAGCGTCTTGTAGCTGTCAGTCGAAAACTCATAGACCACGTCCCCAAACACTCCTCTGGACATGAAGCTTATGTATATTATAAAGAGCATCGGAAGCGCTACGAAAAGTATCATCCACAGCGACACCGGACCGGCCATGGCAATCGCAGGAAGCGTATTTTTCTTAAAATTGTTTTTTCGATTCATTTCATCCTCCAGACTATTTCACAGCTTTTATTGCAACAGCTCTTTCAGGATTCCAGTAAACACTTAGCGTGTCTCCTTCTCTGAAATCATCATCCTTTTCAAATCTTGAGTACTTTATCTCTGTTCCGTCCTTGAGATCGACTGAGGTTTTTACGACAGTTCCCATATATATGAAATCTTTGACGGTTCCCCTGAGATCAAATCCCTCTGCATTATCCCTGCTCACCTTTATGTACTCCGGCCTTATTGAAACATGGATAGCTTCCCCTTTTTCAAAACCTTCCCCTTTTACTCTTACAGTTCCGGCATGCGTCTCGACCTCGATAATCCCATTGGCAGATCCAGTAACCTTTCCATCGAATATATTGGACTCTCCTATGAATCCTGCAACGAATTTAGTCAGCGGCCTGTCATATATTTCCATAGGCGATGCCAGCTGTTCAATTATACCCTCATTCATTACCGCTATCCTGTCGCTCATAGTGAGCGCTTCCTCCTGGTCATGAGTAACATATACGAACGTTATCCCAAGCTTTTTCTGAAGGCGCTTGAGCTCAACCTGCATCTGCTTTCTGAGCTTTAAATCCAGCGCTCCGAGAGGTTCGTCAAGCAGCAGCACCTTTGGATCGTTTATGAGAGCCCTTGCTATAGCCACCCTCTGCTTCTGTCCGCCGGAAAGCGCATCCGGCTTTCTGCCTTCATAGCCTCTCAGCTGCACGAGGTCCAGCATGGCGTTTACTCTTAGTGATATCTCTTCTTTTGGCCTTTTCTTTATCTTCAGGCCGTATGCGATATTGTCAAATACGGTCATGTGGGGAAACAGTGCATAATTCTGAAATACCGTATTTACATCTCTCTCGAAAGGCTCCTTATCCTCAACCCTCTCGCCCTGAACTTTTATGATCCCTGAAGTAGCTTCTTCAAATCCTGCTATCATCCTTAATGTAGTGGTTTTTCCACAGCCAGATGGTCCCAGCAGAGTAAGAAATTCGCCTTCCTTTATCTCCATGTTCATCTTCTTTACTACCTTATTATTTCCAAAACTCTTTTCAACATCAATTAATGATACAATCGATTCAGACATTTTTTCACCTCTTTGATAAACGACTCAGATTTCCTACCCGAGGTCCTAATTCTGAGCATCAGTATTTTCTCAACCACTTTTCATAATTAATATACCAGTATAATCCCAAGAATGCAATATTTAATTTTCAATTTTTAGAATATTATTACAACTTGGACAACTTTCAACCTTTCGGGAACATTTCAGTCCCGTTGACTCGATTTAAAAATGAGTTTATAATCAATTTATATAAAATTCCAAAATTTCAAAAACGCGAGGTCTGAAGATGCGAAAAAATCTACTTACGCTTGATATCACAATTGCAAAAGAAATCGAACACCTGCTGTCCAGCGAGGGGTATATTCCAGGCGACAAGCTGCCTTCAGAACGGGCTTTTTCAGAGCTTTTCAGCGTAAACAGGCAGACCGTCCGAAGCGCACTCGGCATACTTGTACAGGAGCGGATAATAAGATCCGAGGAAAGAAAGGGGTATTTTGTTGAGAAACCCAGAATAATCAAATACACAAATCCATTCAGCCACGACTATTACGAAGATGTTTCCAGCCTGGAATACAAGCTTCATTCATTTGAAATCATCCACTGCGATCCAAGGCTATCAGAGAAAATGCTCCTCCCCCGAGGAAGCGAAATATTCCGGATCACAAAATTAGTTATGGAAAATACCATACCAGTTGAAATTGAAATTTCCCATATTCCATGCGATGCCGTCACGAAGCTTTCAAAAGATGAACTGATGTTGCACTCCACCTCTAAAGTCCTGAAGAAATATCTCAAGCATGACATAGAAAACTCAAACCAGAAAATAACGCTGGTATATACCAATGAAACCGAATCTCAGCTGCTTGATACTGATCTCGGAACCCCTGTGATGAAACATAAGGGATTCGTTTATGACAATACAGGAAAGCTTGTCATATTCTTTGAGAATATAATGAGGATGGAGAGATTTGCATTCATAAGAAAATTATCAGAATAAGATCATATGCCTGAAAGTGAGGATTTATGAGTAAAGAAAAAATTACATCTGCTGATATAGAAGATATAATTATTGACCGTATCGAAAGACAGGAGTATCTCCCGGGGGAGATGATATCGAGCGAAAGAAACCTCTCACAGATTTATGGCGTGAGCAGACAGACTGTGAGAAATGCGATCGAAAGCCTTGTAAAGCGAAGATATCTCACCAGGATTCAGGGAAAGGGTACCTTTGTCAAGAAGGCTGAAAGCAACAAGGTTGCGCTCGGAGTCCTAAATGAATCTGAAAATGCCAGCTTTACATCGCTTGTGAGGAATTTCGGAATCGAGATATCAAACAAGCTGCTGTGCACAGGGACGATAGAGGGATCCCGGTATTTTTCACACAAGCTCGGCCTGAATCCGGATGAACCGATATACGGAATCCACCGTATCCGTTATGGAAACCGTGAGCCGCTTGCCATAGAGTACACCTATCTGCCGCTGAAATTCTTTCCAGACATCGCCGGATATAATTTTGAAAGAGTATCTCTTTATGACTACATGGCATCCAAGAATCACCTTCCCTGTAATTTCAGGGAAACCATGACCATGATGAGCGCAGACAGGAAAATGAGCTCTCATCTTCGACTCACCGATGAAAATATAGTCAATCATATCGAGATATTTGGCTACGACAGTTCTGGAAACCTGGTTGAGTATACCGAGAGCTATTCAAGACCTGACAGGCTTGAGGTGAGATTCGTGACTTCAAGATAATTTAACGCGCTAAAAAGCTGCCTCCGTGTTTTCACGGGGGCAGCTGCAATTTTACTCTGTTGAATTTATTTTCCTTTTGCCTTTGACTGTACTTTTGCGCTGGATGGCTTTGCTTTTTCAGCTTTTGGTTTTTCTGTCTTTGATTTTTCCGGCTTTACTTTTTCCGACTTTGCCTGTACTTTTGAATCCTTCTGAATCACGGATTTTCCTGCTTTAAGGCTTTCATTCTTTGCTGCCAGCTCCTTATAAGGAGTGAGGCCCTTTAGTTTTGCGTCCCATTCTTTCAAATGGTTTGCCTTTTCGGATGTACTATCATTTTAACACGTTAAGACATCTATTTCAATTCCTATTTCAGATATTCAATCAGAAGCTTCAGCGTATTTTCCACTCCATCCATATGGCTTCTTTCATATCCGTGAGATGCATATACTCCTGGTCCTATGAGTCCATGCCTGAAGTCAAAGCCAGCCTTGAGCGTAGCATCTACATCTGATGCATAAAACGGATATACGTCAGCAGCATATCCTATACCAGCTTTTTCTGCCGCTCCTATGAGGGCCTTTACTATATCGTAGTGATATGGGCCTCCGCTGTCCTTTACGCATATGGATACCTCGTGCTCAGTGCATTCAAGCCCTTCTCCTACACAGCCCATGTCGACTGACAGTATTTCCTTTACGTTTTCAGGAACCGATGCGCTCGCGCCGTGTCCTACCTCCTCAAATACAGTAAAGTGCTGGAACACAGTCCTTTCCGGCTCGATTTTCTCATCCTTGAGGTACTTAGCATATCCAAGAAGTATTGCCGCGCTCAGCTTGTCATCGAGAAAACGGCTCTTTATATATCCGCTTTCAGTGATTCTTGTAGCTGGCGAGAAGCATACATAGTCTCCGTTGCTTATACCCAGCTTCCTGGTCTCTTCCTTCGAAGAAGTTTTTTCATCGATCACTATCTCGACAGTGTCAAAACTGCGCTTTATGTTGCTGTATTCTCCATTTACATGAGTGGAGGCATTGATCAGCTGGCACGTGCCTTCGTAAATCTGTCCTGATTTTGTATGTATCCTGCATATCTCAGTCTCGACATTATTGGCGTTTAGACCTCCAACGGCAGCTAATCTGAGTCTTCCATTTGATTTTATCTCTGCCACCATAGCTCCGAGCGTATCCACGTGGGCATCCAGCATCACAGCGTCATCTCTCTTCTTTCCAGGTATCTCAGCCATAACTCCGCCTTTTACGGTTTTGTATGATTCGTAACCTATATCTGCGAATTCTTTCATAAGATAATTTGTTACTTCCTCAGTAAATCCTGATGGGCTGTCTATGGACAGCAGCTGTGTTGCCTGCTTAACTATGTAATCTACGTACTTTTTCATATCGATCTCCCTTCGACTTTGTTTATTGTGACAATATTATATTAACCTTATATTCAAAATTGTGCAAGCTTTCAAAAAAAATAATATTCTTGTGTCATTTTTCATTGCGCAATCACCGCATTTGTATTAACATAAAACTAAAAGCGATAACTATACATAACAACCTGAAAAGGAGACCATAGAATGGATATAGCAGCCGGAATGATCATAAGCTTTTCAGCACTGATTTACTCTGTGAGCAACAGCATATTCGTAGGGATTCCCCTCATACTCAGCTTTCTCATTTTTTCTGTCATATCACTGAAGAGAGGGTTTTCTGCCAGGGACATACTTTCCATGTCATACGAAGGAAGCAGGAAGGCCTTTGTAGTGCTAAGGATATTCATACTGATAGGGGCCATTACTTCTGTCTGGATGGCTTCGGGAACCGTGCCTGCCATAGTTTATTATGGGATAAATATCATGAATCCGGACTATTTCATAATGTATGCATTCCTCATAACAGCTGCCACATCTTTTCTGCTTGGCACCTCGCTCGGGACTGTAGGTACCGTGGGAATTGCTCTGATAGTAATGGCCAAGGGCGGAAATGTCGATGTGAATCTTGCGGCAGGAGCGATAATATCCGGATCCTATTTCGGAGACAGATGCTCTCCGATGTCTTCAAGCGCCAGCCTGGTTGCAAGCCTTACAGATACCGAGCTGTTCACGAACATAAGGAACATGTTCGAAAGCTCTGTGCTGCCGTTCATAATAACCGTAGCGCTTTACGGAATATTTTCACTGCGTCAGCCTCTTGTCTATGAGCAGACAGGGATTTTCTCTGACATCAATTCAACCTTTGATATATCATGGCCTGTACTGATTCCTGCACTCATAATACTTGTCTTCTCACTTATGCGGATAAATGTCCGGATTTCCATGAGCCTGAGCATCCTTTCTGCAGCTGTCATAAGTATTGTCATGCAGGATCAGTCGCCTCTGGATGTACTAAGGCAGCTGATTTTCGGATTTTATCTTGAACCCGAAAACCCGCTTCATGGAATTATAAAAGGCGGAGGAATAATATCAATGTGGAAGGCCTCGGTCGCCGTAGTCATATCGTGCGCTATCGCCGGCATATTCGAGGGCACACAGATGCTGATGAGCGTTGAGAGCCTTCTGAAAAAAGCGACCTCGCGCGCCGAGGTGTTTTTTTATACCATCATAGTGAGCATAGTTACTGCTGCTTTTGGCTGCAGCCAGTCCATATCTACAGTCCTGACGAGCCAGCTCATGAAAAAGACATATGAGAACCGCAGCATCCACAAATACGATTTTGCGCTCAACCTTGAAAATACAGGTATAGTCCTCTCTGCGCTGATTCCATGGAATACGGCCGCATTTCTTCCAACCACGACGATGGACGTAAGCTACTCCGGGTTCATACCCTACGCTTTCTATCTGTACCTTCTGCCCCTCATTACTCTTGTTATAATGAAAATCAGGGAGCTGAGGAAAGGTTCAGAATCAAGAGTGATATCTTATTCAGATATGGATGAAGATGAAAAAGCACAGGCTGTCAGCTATATGAGGATCAACGATAAGCTTGAGGATGATTACATAAGGAAGTGTATAGAAGGCAAGATATATGACCGAGGAAGAGGCATGTTTTTCGCATTTAATGACCGGGAAGTTACCTGCAAGGGGTTTCTGGTCATGGAGACCATAGAGACTCTGGGCTGCGCATATATACACAAAGTATCTGCTATCCAGTCTTACTTTGAAGACTGCGAAAAATCCTGCAGAAGTTGCATTGAAAATGGGATTCTGGAAACTGTAGACAGGCTGAAGGCCTTTGCAGAGGAAAATGGCGCTGCAGATATAAGGCTGGGATTTTCAGATAATCCTTCTCAGCTCAGGCTCATGGAGCTTTTTAAAGGCAGGAACCGATACGACAGGGCTTACAGGAGCTTTATCATGAAGCTTAATCATGACAGAATATCTCCGGAGACCGATACTCTTGAGCTGAGGGATATACAAGAGCTAAGCATGAAGGAATATGCACAGCTTTATAATGACAGTTTTGAGGTAGCACCTCACAGAAGCTTCATGGGAGAAGATGAGGCGCTGGAGGCTTTTTCTGGAAGAGATGACACAGAACACTTTATCGTATGGGACGGCGCTGTGAAGACAGGTTTTCTGGATTTCTATGAAGACAGAGAGAATGGCAAAGGAAAGTTTGATCTTGGAATAGTCCGGGATAAGAGAGGCCTTGGATATGGCCGCAGGATCCTTGAAACGGCAATACAGCATCTTGCAGAAAAAAATCTGGAGGTCGAGCTTATCGTGCTCGAACCCAATACAGTAGCTTATGAGATGTACAAAAAGAGAGGATTTGAGATCAGGAGCATCATGAGTCACTGGATCAGGCTTTAAATCTGAATTTAAAAGGGGCTGTCGGAGAATGAAGTTTTTTGACCCCCAAACTTTAATAATTAAGAATCCTAGATTATTCAACATCTACAAAAACGTAGAACACAGAATAATTTAGGATTTTTTTTGTTTAATTCAATATTTATTGTATGACAAAAAAAGCCACTTGATAATTTCTCATGACTTATAAAAATCCGATAGGATTAAGCTATTTTTGCTTCATAGGTCTTAATTATTTCTTTTGAGAAGCGATAATACTTATTTAAATTTCTGCCTATAGCATACAAAAAGAACTCTTTATGTACTTTTTCAGATGTCCGATGATTAAATCTTCTAAAATTATCATTTTCTTTGATGTCTCCAAAATGACCTTCGGTCTGAATGGAACGTATCTGACGATACAAGATACCTTTTTCACTTTGTACATTATTATTGGACTCTGTCTTTAAGGTTTCCCAAAGCAGATTTATCTTCATAACTTTGTTTTTGTGGATATCTTTTTCTTCGTTGTATTTATACAAACAGTGTGGCTTAAACTCGCATCCGCTGCAATCTTTGCAAGCGTAGACTTCGAAATTACTTCTGTAACCATTATGTTTTCTGTATTCGGAGCGTTCATATTGAAGTTTTCGTCCATCTTTGCATATGAACTGAACACCGTTTTCTGTAATTATTTTTTCCATATTATAAAACTTGCCGGGATCGTTCTTGTACGCCCTGGTTTTCATTTTTTCATGCATTTGAAGTTTTATGTATGAATCTATGTTATTGTTTTTAAGGTAAACTAAGTTAGCTTCACTGGAATAACCACTATCGGCCGTCACTTCCTGCGGAAAATTATTAAGATAAGCTTTATGTTTTTCAAGTACAGGAATAAGTGTATTGTAATCCGTTCGGTCATTGCTTATGTAAGTATGGATAATAAAGTAATTTTCAACTGCAATTTGAACGTTGTATGCTGGTTTTAACTGTCCATTTTGCATATGATCATCTTTCATACGCATAAAGGTTGCTTCTATATCTGTTTTTGAATAACTATTTCGATCAGTTCCCATAAGCTTGAAATGTTCTTTATATTTCAATAGTCTTGTTGAAGCTTCTTCAATTGCCTCATAGAGTTTTTGCAGCTCACTTTTTTTATTTCTCTTTCCATGAACAAAGAGAATTTTTTCTGCGTCAGCAATGCGACTTAAGTTTGCTTGAAGCTCAATTAATTTCAATGGACATATATTGCCGATTTCAATGATTGAGTTGTTTGAAATTTTTTCCAGATTTAATGATTTTCGCTTTCTATTTTTAGCAATAATATCCTTAACTTTATCAATTCCTTCCACAACAAACATGGTTTCTAAAGGTAAGTTATAGGTTTTGTGATAATTTTTAGATTCCAAAAACTGATTATATCTTAGGTACAGCTTATCAATATTATCCAGAAGACCTGCTAAATGATAATTTACAGTTCCTCTCCATACAAATGTATATCTATTTGCATTTGCTTCAATTTTAGTGCCGTCAATAAATAGGGTTTTTAAAGTAACGAGTCCCTTCTTTTCTAATATTCTTATGAATTGGTAATGAAGATCTTCAAGTATTTCCTTTGTTAATTTTTCATTTAAGAAAGCATAGAAAGTATCTCTTTGAGGCTTTTCGCCTTTTGTCAGCCAAATAAAGGCTATATCTCTTTCGCAAAGTTCTACAATGCGGTCAACAGCTCTAATTCCTCTCATATTTGCGTAAAGCAATACTGCAAATAACATAATAGGGTTATAGCCTTTTCTTCCCTTGTTTGAGTATCTAGCCAGCAAGCTAGAAAAATCGAAATCCTCCAATATATTTATTAGGGTATAGACTGGATCGTCAGCAGATAAACCTAAATTGTAAAAATTAAAATTAATAACCTGTTGTCCTTTTTCAAAAAATTGGTTATAATATTGTTTCATGAGTAGTTATATTTTATAATATAACGGAAAGAGATGGCAATATTATTTTGTCATCTTTTTTTTGTGTTTTTTTTTGCATTAAAAAAAGCGAGCTAGTCGCTTTTTTCTTTGGGGGCTATTTCCCGACAGCCCCTTTATTAATCATATTATGCCTTAGCAATGCTCTTTCCATATTCAAAGGCTGATTTTTTCATGTCCTCATCAGGGTTCCACATGTTTCTGAAGCCATCATCAATTATCTCAAATCCGGCCTTGCTCATCATTTCATTTATTACCTTTACAGACTCTCCGCTCCAGCCATAACAACCGAACGCGGCAGCTTTTTTGTTCTTGAACTTCATCTCCTTGACCATGTGGATAAATCCTGCCACTGAATGAAGTACACTGTTTCCAACAGTAGGAGAACCAATAAGCACGGTCTTTGACTTGAATATCTCTGTTATCAGGTCATTCTCGTCGCTTTTCGCGAGATTGAATACTTTTAACTGTACATCCTTGTCCTGCTCAAATATTCCCTCTGCTATTTTTTCAGCGATGGTCTTTGTTCCATTCCACATAGTGTCATATATTATGGTAATCTGATTTTCCTGATAGTCATTTGCCCACTGAACATATTTTTCAACTATCTGCATAGGATTGTCTCTCCAGATTATCCCGTGACTCGTAGCGATTATATCTATAGGAAGATTGAGCGCTATTATCTCATCGAGCTTCTTTCTGAGTATCGCGCTGAAAGGAGTTATTATATTTGCATAATATTTGATTGCCTCATTGAAAAGATCTCCCTGATCAACAAGATCATTGTAGAGTCTCTCGCTTGCAAGGTGCTGTCCGAATGCGTCATTGCTGAAAAGAATATTGTCACCAGTCATATACGTAGCCATGCTGTCTGGCCAGTGAAGCATGGACATTTCTACAAAGACAAGTTCTTTTCCATTTCCGATGTCAAGCTTGTCTCCGGTCTTTACCACATTGAGGTTCCAGTCCTGATGGTACTGACCCTTAAGTGACTTCACTGCGTTTGCTGTACAGTATATCGGTTTTTCCGGTATCCTTTTCATAAGCTCAACGAGAGCCCCGCTATGATCCACTTCGCCATGGTTTATGATTATATAGTCGATATCCTCAAGGTCTATTTCTGAAGCCAGGTTTTCAACAAATTCCTTGCCAAATGGCATCCATACCGTATCAATCAAAACGTTCTTTTCTTCTCTTATAAGATAAGAATTGTAGCTTGAACCATTATGTGTGGAGTAATCATCTCCGTGGAATTTCTGAAGCTCCCAGTCCACCTTTCCTACCCAGTATACATTGTTTTTAATAAGTTTCTTCATGATATTCTCAACCTTTCCAAATATAATTAGATAATAACTCAGATTAATACCTTTCAGAATATTATACTATTATTTCTCCTCCGTGTATATAAAAATAGCGTCTCTCAGAAATTTTGCCATGCCTGGCTGGTCCCTGTCATAGTACGCCGTAAAACGTTCATCATCGACATACATCTGCGCTACACCTGCATGAGCTTCTTTTGTATAATTCTTCCAGTAAAAGCTGAGCCACTGCCTGTGAAGATCTGCGCATCTCTGTTTGAGTCATCTACCGCCTGATCTCCGTATTTTCCTCTTATCTCATTTCCATATTTCTTCTCATTCTCATCAATAATCTTTTTCTTAAATCCTTCAAATTTCTCTCTGGCACTCATATCCAAATCCCCTTTCCTTGATGATATCGTCATGTCTACATTTTCTATAAGGCTGTCCAGCTGAGCGTACGCGTGCTTATTCCAGCCATCTTCGCCAGCTTCTGAACTGTATATTCCATATTCCACCTCCCGATAGCTAAATATTACACGTTTACGCTGCGTCAATGTCAAGGGTATTTTTGAAAAACATTTCGTTTATTTTCTTTTTGAAATATATAATACAAACACGCCATACAATGGCTAAATTGTATGGCGTCGCATATTGTTTCATTTCATTATGTCATGCAGGATTTTCAGGCCCTCTTCGAGCTCCTCAACAGATTCGGGCGCACATATTGCAACACGGACGGCTCTTTCCGCAGCGGTGTTACCCACCGCAAAACGTTCAGCGGCATAAACCTGAACGCCCTTGTCCAGAGCGGCTTGTTCAAAGTATGATCCTTTTATACTTCCCTTAAGGTGCAGCCATCGGAAGATACTGTTTTCATTACCTCTGTAGATATTCGACGGAAAGTATCTATTGAACAGTTCATTTCTCTCTTTCGTTTTATCTTTATGCTCTCTTATAATGATATCTATCTGCCCCGAAACAATCAGTCTCGCTGACAACTCCGCCATCAGTGGCGATACTGAAACATTAAGACTTGTGAGAGCAAGTGAAATTGAAGATTTAACAGAAAGCGGCACTGACGCATAGCCGATTCGGAGGCCTGGAGCCAGTGACTTCGAAAGGCTTGTTATATAAACAGACTGCTCCGGTATAAAAGAGGCAACCGGTGATATGGGCCTGTCATTCATAAGACTGTAGGTTGCATCTTCAATCAGCCATATCTTTTGTTCTTTTATAACCGATGCGATTATTTTTCTTTGCGTGAAGGACATCGTATTCGTAGTTGGATCCTGACAATCTGGAATAAGGTAGACTCCTTTGAGATCCTCTTTTTTACAATAATACATGAGAGCATCGGCGTCCATGGATCCTCCGCTCGGCCGTATTGGCACAAGCTGTATTCCAAGCATGTCTGCAGCAGTTTTTATTCCCGGGTATATATGATTGTCGACACCTATTTTGTCCCCGTGACTGAATATACCGGAAAGAACTGCCACCAGTGCATTTTGTCCTCCAGCTGCAAACAGGATCTTCTCTCTGCTGGTTTCATAACCACATTTTTTCATCAGCATTACTGCAGCTTCTTTTTGCCATTCGCTCTCGCCGAGTCGATTGCAGGAAAACCATTTTCCAGCGTCCTTCTCATTGAGCATGCATTTCAGCTGCTGTAAAATCATCTCATTTGCAGAATTTTCCGGAGCGATGGCTCCCATATCAATTATATTGTCAGCATCTGTAAGCAGGTGATCCCTTGTAAGGGCGTCATATGCTACCAAGGTTCCGCTTCCTGCAGTCGCACTTATCAGACCCTTGAGTTCACATAATTTAAATGCCTTTGACACAGTGCTCAAATTAAGATCAAGAAAATCCGCGAGCTCTCTCTGGGGCGGCAATTTTGTCCCCGGCATAAGGATCCCGTTTTTGATATCACTTTCCAGTTTTGCAGCCAGGCTGCGATACAGCGCTTTGTCACTTTTGTTTATTTCCGGCTTCCATGACATATAATAACCTTCAAAAGAATTCACAGACATAAGCCTCACCTCCATACCATACAATTATAGAATTGCATGGTAAATATGTCAAGATTTTCAGAATGCTTATTTTCTAAAGGCTCCTGATTATTTTTAAAACTGCTTCATCTTCGCTTTCATCATTTTGGATTTCCATGTCTGAATAATCCTCATAGAGCTGGTGGCGTTCTTCATAGAGGATGTATACCCGTTCCCTTCCTTCTGCCAGCAGAGGCCTGTTTTCAATTTCTATGTCTCCTGCTATAGCTTCTATCGGTCTGTTGATGTATATTATCACCGAATTCTTCCTCAGGATTTCTATATTCCTGTAGTCCTTTACGATGCCTCCACCTGTTGAAATCACCCTTGGAGCCTCAGCAGAGACTTCCTCGAGCGCGCGGGTCTCTATCTGCCTGAAGTGAGCTTCCCCCTTTTCGAATATCTGTGGGATGCTCATATTCCATTTTTCCTCGATGTAAAAATCCAGATCGCAAAATTCAAGCTTCAAAATCTCTGCAAGTTTTTTTCCTATCGAGCTTTTTCCGCATCCGGGCATGCCTATAAGCACTATATTTTTATCAATTCTTTCCATAATATCTCCTATATAAGCTCACTGGTGCTCATGAATATGCTTTCTGTGACATCGTCATTTATTCTGATGTTATTCCATATTTCCTGTGACTTCACTGCCTGTCCTACGAGCATATAAAGCCCATTAACTGCCTTTATTCCGCTTTCATCCGCGTATCTGAGAAACAGGGTTTCTTTTGGATTGTATATGAGATCCACTGCCGATTTGAACCTGCTTACTACTTCCTTTTCCACTGGCGATGCCTCTGTCCTTGGATACATTCCTGAGGGAGTGCAGTTTATTATTATGTCTCCTGCTTCAATCTGCCTGAGCTCTTCATAGGATATGATGCAGCTGTCCCCAAAGCCAGTTATCTGCCTCGAGGAATCTCTGCTTACTACTTTGATTTCTCTGGCTCCGCTGTCTGCAAGATACTGCCAGACTGCCTTTGCCGATCCGCCGCTTCCCAGTATGACCGCTGATCTGCCCTCGGTCTCTATCCCATTTCGCTTCAGGAGCATCCCAAATCCGTGATAATCCGTGTTGTAGCCTTTCATCTTTCCATCTTCAAAAAATATCGTGTTAACGGCTGATATCTTTGCCGCCTCAGGTGATATCTCATCAAGATATTCCATCACTGCAATCTTATATGGTATCGTGACATTTATTCCTCTTATTCCAAGAGCCCTGAATCCATACATCGCGTCCTTCAGGTCGCTCTTTTCCACTTCAAAGAGATTATAGCCAGCATCGATGCCCAGCTCTTCAAAAATCATCTTATGAATAGAAGGCGAAAGGCTGTGTCCAAGCTTTTCTCCAAGCAACCCATACATTGTTCTTCCCATATGTCTTCTCCTAGTCTATCTGTGTCTTCTGTAATTCCCAAGTATCTTGAAATAGGTGGTCCTGCTCCTTATCTCATCCATTATCCTGCTGACATGAGGGTCCTGCAGGTTGCCTTCAAAATCCAGATGGAAGAAGTACTCCCAGGATTTATCCATGATCGGCCTGGATTCGATCTTCAGGAGATTCAGACCCTCCTGCGAAAAGAGGCTGAGGACGTCGCACAGAGATCCTGCCTTGTGCTTGACCGTAAGCACCACGCTTATCTTGTCAGAGCTTTCATCAAGCTCCAGGTCCTTGCCTACGATTACGAAGCGCGTATAGTTTTTGCTGTTGAAGTTCAGGTTTTCCTTAAGTATATCGAGTCCATAGATGGCGGCGGCTCTTTCACTTGCGACAGCTGCCCTGGAAATGTCTCCAGCCTCGCTTACAAGTTTTGCGCCAAGAGCGGTGTTGTGATAGGGAATGAGCTTCCATGAGGGATGCTCTTTGAAAAATTCTGCAGATTGCTGAAATCCCTGGCTGTGGGAATATACCTCTTTTATGTCTTCCATGCTCGCGCCTTTTACTCCAAGCAGGTTCTGCTTCACCTTGAGCACTATCTCTCCATTTATATGGCATCCGTATTTTCTGAGCAGGTCATAGACTTCGTTCACGCTTCCTGTGGATGAGTTCTCAACAGGCAGTATCCCGTAATCCACGTATCCTCTGTCTATCGCCATGAAAACGTCCTCAAAAAACCTGAAGGAGGATGTCATGGCCTCTTTGCCGAAATAATTCAGGAGCGCCTCTTCGCTGAATGAGCCTTCGACTCCCTGAAATCCAACTTTGAGATTTTTTGCTTTTTTGCCTCCCAAAGCATTGCCGCCCGAAACATCGCTGCCAGAAGCTTCACCGCTGCCTCTTTTTTGAGAGACTAGCTTTTCATCGATATATCTGCTCTGATATTCCCTGCTTATCGCCATAAGGTCATTGAAGAATATCTCCATCTCCCTTCTGAGGGATTTATCTCTGAGGCTTTCAAGCGCTCTCTCTATTACCTGCTTTTCTCTTTCGCTGTTGAGTATCGGTATGTCATTTTCTATCTTGTATTCTGCCACCAGCGCCACCAGCTCCATCCTTTTTTCAAAAAGCTGAGCAAGGCTCTGGTCCACTTCATTTATTGATTCTCTTATTTCACTCAGGTCATTTGTCTTTATCATCTTGCCTCCATCATCAGGTCGAGCAGCCCTATCGCCGCAACCGCCTCTACTACCGGCACCGCTCTCTGCACTATGCACGGATCGTGTCTTCCCTTTATCTCAAGCTTTGCATTATCCATTTTTTGAATATCTACGGTCCTCTGCTTCCTGGATATGGATGCTGTAGGCTTTAGAGCGGTCCTGAAAACTACCGGCATACCATTTGTTATCCCTCCGAGGATTCCTCCGTTGTTGTTTGTATATGTCCTTATATTTCCGTCTTCGATATACATCTCATCGTTTGCCTGGGAGCCGTTCATCTCAGAAATGCCAAAGCCCAGGCCGAATTCAACTCCTTTTACTCCCGGTATGGAAAATAGAAGTCCCGCAAGCGTGCTTTCGACAGAATCAAAGAACGGAGACCCTATGCCCGGCTCAAGATTTATTATCGCCGTCTCGATCACTCCTCCTACAGAATCCTGTTTTTCCCTGGCCTCGAGTATCAGTGCCTTCATTAGTTCGCCCTTTTCCTGGGAGATCACAGGAAAATCCATGTGGCTCAGCCTGTTCAGAGTATCTTCTTCTATATTTGTGAGGCTGAAGCCTTCTTCCTTTACTTTGCCTGTGCTGATTATATGGCTTCCAATAGAAACTCCTTTTGATTTAAGTATCTGCCTTGCCAGCGCACCTGCAAATACGAGAGGCGCTGTCATTCTTCCCGAAAAATGTCCTCCCCCTCTGTAGTCATTAAATCCTCCGTATCTTACGTTTCCTGTATAGTCTGCATGGGACGGCCTCATCCTGCTCTTTATCTCAAGATAATCCTTTGAGTGCTCATCCCTGTTTCTGATGATTGCAGCAAGCGGTGTTCCTGTAGTCCTGTCATTGAAGTATCCGCTGAGTATCTCGAATTCATCTTTTTCAGACCTCTGCGTCGAAAGCTCGCTTTTTCCCGGAGCTCTTCTGCCCATCTCTCTCCTTACTTCATCCAGGTCTATCTCAAATCCCGGAGGAAGCCCGTCAATTGTTATCCCTATGGCCGGTCCGTGTGATTCTCCAAATATTGAAATCCTGATGTTCTTACCCCATATTCCACTCATGAATTTTTCCTCCCAAGCTCTCAAAGTCTTTCCAGAATCCCGGATATGATTTATTTACCGAACTGCTGTTTCTTATTGTTACCGGACCTTCGCATCTAGTGGATGCTACTGCCAGCGCCATTGCTATCCTGTGATCATTCCAGCTGTCTACCTCTGCGCCCCTCAGCTTTTCGACTCCGTTTATTATGAGCCCGTCCTCAAGCTCCTCTATGTCAGCTCCAAGCTTTCTGAGCTCCTCAGATATGGCCCTCAGCCTGTCTGATTCTTTGATCCTCACCCTCGCTGCGTTTATTATCCGGGTTTGCCCATAGCTCACCGATGCCAGCACCGCGAGCACAGGCACAAGGTCCGGACACTGCGAGGCGTCTATAACGGTTCCTCTGGTGTCAGATTTAAGTACGCTAAGAGCGTCTCCTTTTGCTTCAAATCTGCCTCCCATCTTCCTGACTATGTCAAGAATGACTCTGTCTCCCTGAAGAGACTCCAGATTGAGGTTATTGCACTCAAGGCCATTTCCGATTGTTGCTGCTACGATCCAGAATGCAGCCTGCGAAAAATCACCTTCAACGCGATAATCAGTTCTTGAGTATTTCTGATTTCCTTTTATCATGAATTCCCGGTAATCCCTGTTTTCAATCTCTATTCCATATCTTCTCAGCATATCGAGCGTGAGATCCACATACCCCTTTGACTCGAGCTCCGTGGTTACAATTATCCTTGAATCCCCGTCGAGAAGCGGAAGCGCGAACATCAGCCCTGTTATGAACTGTGAGCTTATATTGCCCTCAAGCTCATACTCTCCGCTTTTCAGCATCCCTTCTACCGTAAGCGGCAGGGTGTCATTTTCATGTGTATATTTTATGCCCTGAGCATCAAATATCTTCTTGTATATCCCCAGGGGCCTTGTTTTCAGCTTTCCTCTTCCGTCAAAGGTAATCCTTCCCCTGTCAAGGAGGGCCAGAGGTATCAGAAACCTTATAGTGGATCCCGATTCTATGCAGTCTATATGATCTCCTGTCTTTCTGTAGCCCCCTTTTATTTTCAGCCTGGAATTACCCTGCTGCATATCTGACTGCTCTTCAATACTCGCTCCGAGAACCCTCATCCCGCCTATCGTAGCTACCATGTCCTCAGACATCACGAAATCCTCTATGACGCTCTCTCCCTCACTCAGGCAGGCGCATATTATGGCCCTGTGGCAAAGGCTCTTCGATGGTGGTATTTTTATATTTCCTTTCAGATCAGATGGATCCAGCTTTACATATTTCATTAGTCAAATCCTTTCTCATGAATCACAGATATCTCAAGATCTCCTCTTTTTTTATCTTCTTTAAAAAAGCATTTCCAATCTCGCTCAGCACTACTATATTCAGTTCATCCCCATCACTTTTCTTATCGAGGGCTATGCTGGCAAGAAGCTCATTCTTGTCAGCAGCCTCTGCATTTAGAGGGAGACTGTATTTATTAAGGAGCTTACTTATGCGCTCCGAAGTGCCTTTTTCCGTAAGGCCTTCTTCCTCAGTTTTTAGAGTCATCATGTGCATTCCTGCTGCAACCGCTTCTCCGTGGCTGAATTTTTCATAGCCGTGATATGTTTCGATCGCATGTCCTATGGTATGCCCAAAGTTCAGGAGCATTCTGTCTCCTTTATCCCTCTCATCCCTTTTAACGATTTCGCTCTTTATTCTGCAGCAGGTATATATTATGTCTTCCATTTCATTCATGAGGCTCTGGCTGCAATCTGCCTCTGAAAGCCTTTCAAAAAGATCCCGGCTGCTTATGCATGCGTATTTTATGACCTCTGCAAGGCCATCGCTGAAAAATCGCGTTTCAAGAGTCTTGAGAAGCTCCGGATCTATGAATACGGCCTGAGGATGGTAGAAGCTCCCAAGTAGATTCTTTCCCCTCGGATGGTCTATTGCCACCTTGCCCCCAACACTGCTGTCCACCTGTGCCAGGAGCGATGTCGGAACCTGAACATATTTTATTCCCCTCATAAGCGTAGATGCTGCAAATCCCGTAAGGTCTCCCGTAACGCCGCCTCCAAATGCGACTATGAGGTCTGATCTGGTTATCCCAAAATCCATAAGCTCATCACATAACCTCGAATACTGCTCTACGCACTTGCTCTGCTCTCCGGCTTTTATTACAATCAGTCTTGCCTCAAAACCGCTGCCAGTAAGGCTTTTTATCAGAGCTTCCCCATAAATCAGGGCCAGGTTTTCATCTGTAACTGCCGCGATTTTCTTTCCTTTGTGGATGGCTGAGATTTCCTTTCCGAGCCTTCCAAAAAGTCCTTTTTCTATATATATCGGATATCTTTTGTCCGAAAGTTCTACAAACAGCTCTTTCAATCTACAGAATCTCCTTCCTTCTCATGCTTGCCTGCTGAAACTGTTTCTCAAGCAGTTCTGAGTCATCATTTCTTATCGCAGCTTTTATGTTTCTTATATTCTCTTCAAACAGCTCAATCTGATCTATCACATTCTCCTTGTTTGAAATGAGAAGCTGCGGCCAGAGCTCACAGTTTATGAGCGCTACCCTTGAGGCGTCCTTGAAGCTTCCTCCGATGAACAGCTTTGTGTCCACGTCGAGCATGTTGCTGTTTACCAGCGATACCGCAATTATGTGAGTCAGGTGGCTTGTAAGCGCTATTATCCTGTCATGTTTTTCAGGAGTCACTCTTATAACATTTTTGAACCCTATCTTTTTCATAAGAGTGCTTATGAGCTCGATGCTCTCTTCCTTGTTTTCTTCCAGTGGCGTTATTATATAATTTGCATTTCGAAACATCTCTCCGTCAGCATGCTGTATCCCTTTGTGTTCATTTCCTGCCATGGGATGCCCGCTTATGAATTCGAAATTTCTTCCTTCGATACTGCTTATTTCTCTTACTATTTCCGATTTTATTCCTGCTATATCTGTAATTATAGCACCCTTTTTAAAGAAATTCAGATTGTCTTTTATATATTTGACAATTTGATCAGGATAAAGGCATATGATCACTATATCAGCCTGCCTTAGCGCAGTTTCTGAGTCAGTGTGTCCACTGTCTATTATACCTGATTTCAGTGCAAATTCTATTGCCGTCTCATCGCAGTCTATTCCTGACAGATTCCCCGGTCCAAGAGCTCTGAGCGCCATTGCCATCGACCCTCCAAGAAGCCCGAGGCCCACGATTGTTATGTTAAAGTCACTGATGTCCAAGCTTTCACCCCCTGTCTAAATATCTCTTCCGACTGCAAGCGCTATATCCTTAAGTGATTTCATGAGATTGCTGAATTTTTCAGGCTTTATTGACTGAGCTCCGTCACACAGCGCATTCGCAGGGTCATTGTGAACCTCTATTATGAGTCCGTCTGCTCCTGCCGCTACGGCTGCCCTTGAAAGGGATTCTACCATCCACCATGCTCCCGTGGCATGGCTTGGATCCACTATCACAGGAAGATGGCTCAGCTTCTTGATCACAGGTATTGCGCTCAGATCCAGAGTGTTCCTTGTGCTGGTTTCAAATGTCCTGATTCCTCTTTCGCAAAGGATGACTTCATTGTTTCCCCCGGCCATGATGTATTCAGCTGACATCAGCCATTCCTCGACAGTTGCCGACTGGCCTCGCTTGAGAAGTATCGGCTTTCTTATTCTGCCTATTTCCTTGAGCAGGTCGAAATTCTGCATGTTCCTTGCCCCGATCTGTATTATATCTACTTCCTCTATGAATTTTTCGAGCATGTCAGCAGACATCAGCTCGCTCACAACCGGAAGCCCGGTCCTTGCTCTTGCCTTAGAAAGAAGATCCAGTCCGCTCTCACCAAGTCCCTGGAAGGAGTATGGAGAGGTTCTCGGCTTGAAGGCACCTCCTCTTAGGAATTCCGCACCAGCGCCTGATATGTCCTCTGCTATCCCCACTATCTGTGCCTCGCTCTCAACTGAACACGGTCCCGCGATGACCGCAATCTTTTTGCCGCCTATGAGCCTGCCATTGACGTCAACTACTGTATTTTCAGGATGCATGAGCCTGTTTGCTTTTTTATACGGCTGCATTATGGTCAATACGTCGTCCACTCCCGGAAGTGCCTTCACTGCGTCTATGCCTATTCCCTTCGTGTCCCCGACTATGCAGAGCACCGTCCTGCTTGTTCCCCTTGTTATGTCTACGCCCAAGCCCTTTGATTCGAGCTTTGCCTTTGCCGCTTCAATGGTTTCCTGAGATGTTCCATCTTTGATTATTGCTATCATCTGACTTCCTCCTGAATTTAAGTAATAAAAAAGCAGGCTCATACAATGAGCCTGCCAGTATACAGATAATCTACATGTTCCGGGTAAAACGATACACGTATCTTATTTCCTCATCATAAAGGGATTCCTATTTTTTTGTAGAACAAAAAGCCGTAGCTATAAAAGTAAAAGCTAAAGCTAAAATAAAAGTTAAATTGTTCTACGAATCTCTTTATTGTAAGGTTGTGCATGATACGTCTCCTTTCCCCGGATATTTCTCTGTTTTTGTGTTAAGGCATATTTTATACCAGTTTTTTAAGTGTGTCAACATAAATTTTTAATTTTCTGAATAAATTTTTTATTGATTCCAAATTAATTCCTGCTGAAAACGTTTCCTGGAAATAATTCAGGGTTAATTTTAATGCTCCAAATAAGCCGGTATGTTCTTGCCATAACGAAATGGTATTGCTACTTTTTTATTGAAAAACGCAATAATCGGCCCCATGAACAACGCGGTTATCACTGTACCTATTCCAACTGTTGCGCCCAGGAAAAAACCAGTCAGGGTACAAATCAAATCCGTTCCCATTCGGCAATACTGAAATTTTGCGACCTTCTTCTCTTCCATGATCAATGCAACAGCATCATAAGTTGAAACGCCCATATCTCCTGTGAAGTACATGGCCGATCCAAAGCAGATTATAACGATTCCTATGATCAGCGCAATGCTTCGAATTATCAGCGAAGGCCCCGGTATAAGGACGTTGAACATCCATGACGAGAATTGAACCACATATCCAAGCAGAAAAATATTGATAAGAGTACCCAGGCCTATCTTTGATTTATCAATGAAGAATATCCCTATCAGCATCAATAAATTTATAATAGTATAAAAAGTACCATATCCCATAGGCGTATGCATCCAGATTCCATGAGCAAACACTTGGAATGGATCCATTCCAAATAGAGCTAGATTAAAAATCCCAACACTGAATCCAGAAATCAAAACCCCGGAAACTGTCATAAAAATTCGTCTTTGTTTCTCATTCATATACTTTTCTCCTTTGAAATTACTCTATTGCCATTGGCATTATTGAACATGCAAATGACTATTCTGCATCAAAATCGATAAAATACTTTTTGTCTGGCGCATATATCGTAAGTGTTGCCAGATTAATGTTGTCCTCTAAAATATCCACTCTGTATTCGAACATGATGTCGTCATCCTGCTTCTTCATGAATAAGTAGCTTCCCTCTTCCTGACTCTCAGCCTCGTCACTTATTTCATCGTAGATTTTTTCGCCACTGATATCTCCGGGATATCCTGATTTTCTTATCTTTTCTTCTATTGCCTTAAAAAACTGTTCCATATTTTCATCTCTTTCCTTTTATTCTAAAGTATACTTTCGTCCGGGAATGTAAGTAAGACTGTCGAGAAGCCACTGATCAAGACCTCTTAAATTTGTGAACTACCCACCACTTAAGAAGTGGGGGCTTCCTGGTCAATGCTTCTGATGAAGCAAGATTCTCCAGGCTCTAAGGGCGGTACCCTCCCCGACTGACAATGCATCTTGTATTTACATTGTCAGTTTCAGCAAGTTCAGACTTGCATTGTAATCTCTGTCTATCTCAAGACCGCACTCTGGACAGACATATACTCTGCAGGCAAGGTCCTTTGTCTGACTCGACCTGTTACCACAATCAGAGCAAAGCTGCGAACTAGGGTAGTCCGGTGGGGCAATTATGAGCTCCCTGCCATACCACCTGGACTTGTAATCCAGCATTTCCCTGAACCTGCTCCACGAAACCTCGGCAATGGACTTCGCAAGATTATGGTTTTTCATGAGATTCTTCACTTTCAGGTCTTCGATAACTATTGCTTGGTTTTTGCGTATTATCTCTGTACTCTTTTTGTGAAGAAAGTCCATTCGCTGGTTGGCTATTTTCTCATGGAGCTTCGCTACCTTGATTCTTGCCTTGTTGCGATTGCTGCTTCCTATCTGCTTTCTTGAAAGGTCTCTTTGAAGTTTGGCAAGTCTCTTCTCGGATTTCCTGAGATGTTTCGGATTTTTGTATGCCTCTCCATTTGAAAGTACGGCAAAATCTTTGATCCCGACATCTATGCCGACTCGCATGTCCGATGCTGGGAGTTTCTGTATTTCAGTTTCAACCAGAATGGATATGTGATACTTACCGGATGGGGCTTTTGAAATTGTGCATGACTTTATTACTCCTTCAAAGCTTCTGTGCTGCCTGATCTTTACAGGTGACTTCAGTTTTGGGAGTTTTATGTATCCGTTTTCAACATATACCGTTCCTTTCTGGTTGTTGGTGGTATAGCTGAAATTATTGTTTTTTTTGCTTTTGAATTTTGGAAATCCATTGGACTTGTCTCTGAAGAAGTTTCTGTATGCTGTATTGAGATTCATCTGAGCATTGGCGAGAGCCAGGCTGTCAACCTCCTTTAGCCAGGTGAATTCTGATTTGTACTGGGCAGGAGTGTTATTCAGGCTTTTTCCCGTGAGATTGTAGTGCTCTATCCTGTCTGAAAGCATCCGGTTGTAGACAAAGCGCACACATCCAAAGCATTTTGCAAAGAACTGCATCTGCTCTGCATCTGGATATATTCTGTACTTGTATGCTTTCAGCATAATGTTCACCTCACTTTTTCACCCTGCGTCTCGATGTAATCTCTGATTATATCTACAGAAGACTCTCCTGTGGTGATAAGAAAAAAACTCTGAGACCAGAATGCTTCTTTCCATAATTTTTCTCTTATGCATGGAAATTCTTTCTTAATAAGTCGGCTGCTTGCGCTTTTATATGCATTTATGAATTTGCTGATTTCACTGTTTGGATGTGCTTTGAAGAGTATATGGACATGATCCATATCGTGGTTCCATTCCAGCAGTGTAATATTATACTTTGGACAAATGTATTCAAATATGTTCTTAGCTCTGTCTGAAATATTTGAATCAAACACTTTTCTCCGGTATTTAGTAACCATAACCAGATGATAGTATAAGGAAAATACTGAATGTGCATTATTATCGAATCTATACATATTATAAGTATCCTTTCTTATTACGACTGATTATATTATACCCCTACAAAAGTATTATAAACACTCATAAACCGATTCATCCCACCGCCTTCACTCTCGTTAATACGAGCAAGGTAGTTTAGAGGAGGGGGAATTCTCGGTACATGTATTAAATTTTTAAATTTTCAATTTCCTGTGAAGTCAGATTTCTCCATTCCCCGGTATTTAATCCCTCAAGAGTCAGGTCCATGATTTTAACACGCTTCAAATTAATTACTTTATATTCAAGAGCTGTGCACATCCTTCTGATCTGACGGTTAAGTCCCTGCGATAAAATTATTTTAAATGTCCTGTCATTGATTTTAGATACGTCACATTTTTTGGTTACAGTATATTCATTTCTCACGGGATTGTAGATTTCTACCCCCTCAGACATCGACCTTATAAAATTTGATGTTATTGATTTATTAACAGTTACTATATACTCTTTTTTCTTGTCGTTTCCTTCACGCAAAATCTTATTCACAATATCTCCATCATTTGTTAATATGATCAGGCCTTCAGAATCTTTATCCAGTCTTCCCACAGGAAATATTCTTTCAGTATGATTTACAAAGTCAATTATATTTCCCTCTATGTGACGCTCCGTTGTACAAGTAATTCCTCTTGGTTTATTTAAGATAATATATACATTATTCTCATTTATTTCCAGTGGCTTTCCATCTACATATACCTTATCATTTTCATTTACATCCTGACCTATTATTCCGGTTTCTCCGTTGACGCTCACTCTTTTATCTTTAATCAGTTCATCTGCTTTTCGCCTTGAATACAGTCCTGTAGAACTGATAAATTTATTTAATCTCATTACATTCTCCCTAAAGTGATAATATATTGTTACTTCTCCTGATCTGCTGAACTAACTATTCAAACATGATCAACTCTTCTCCTTGTCTTGGCATAAGTGGTGGAATAATCTCTGCATCCACTGAGCCCTCACCAAAATGCTAATGCTTTTTAACCTCAAATCTTTCTGCCAGCATTTTCCAGTCACTGAAATCTGCCTTGTACTCTGTTTTAATATTGACAACCAGCATCTGGCGCTCCTCCTCCATATTGCATATCTACTATAAGCAATGCAGTTTCATTCTTATTTAACATTCTTAAGTCTCTTTTTATTTTGACTCCTTTTATTTTTTATTTTCTTCTCACCTGTATTATAAACTAACTATATGATTTTTAACATATCTTTTTGACTTTTATTCTCTTTTCTTCCCTCTGTGAAAGCATTTTTGACAGGTATTCTAAAAAAAATCTCCAACCACATAGGATACATATGGTTGAAGATTTTAAATTTATATTTACATATCAGCTTCCTGGCCCGATTGCGCAGGTTTTGGCGCTTCCATTTTTCTTCTCAATGTTTTTACAAACATCATTGCAAGAAGAAGTATTCCTACATAACCATTTATAACATATACCACATTCACCAGTTTATTGAATGGAACCTTAAGTCCTACAAATACTCCAATTATTGCAAGAACTACGGTAAGAATCTTAAACTTAGTAGATTTTTCATCCAGGAATCTTGCAGAAACAGACCATAAAAGAGGGACTGCTGTAGTATATATTCCAGCTACTATTATTACCGAAAATGCAGTTGCCAGTAACGGGTGTATATTAGCTGCAAGATAAAGTGAAGGAATCATTGTTCCTGCAACCTGCTCTATATTAGCCATTAGCCCCAGCGCCACTATTATTACCGCAAGTGAAAATCCCGTTGCCCCATATATCGCTCCCAGTTTTGCTTCTTTTTTGCTGTTCGCGGTAGCTCCCATTGCTGCCATAAATGATGCCAGCCAGAGCATACAGAATCCCACATAAGAGCCTGCAGCAAAAAACCAGTTGCTTGAAGCCTTCATGAGATCAAGCTGCGGTATAATATTGTTTGCCTCTGCCAGTCCTTGCGGATTTTTCAAAATCGAAGCTATTCCAAGAAATATTGACATAACTACTATTGCCGGTCCAATTTTTCCTATTACATCTACGATTTTTCCAAGTCCAAAGATTACGGTACCTGCTGCAAGTACTCCCATGAGGATTCCTCCTACTGATACACTGAGTCCATACTGCTGGTTTATGGTCGCTCCCGCTCCTGCTATCATTACTACAAAAGACATGTATATAAATACTATTGAAAAATAATCAAAGAATGTCCCAAGTGATTTTCCACAGTAGTATCTGAATATATCACTGCTTCTGGGAAATTTTTGTTCCTGTCCTACAGTTATAAAGTCAATTCCTACATACAGAAATAGTACAAACACTACTAATGCCCCTGCTATACCCAGGTATCCATATGATGTGAAATATTGAAGGACTTCCTGGCCGGTAGCAAATCCCGAACCTATAAGGAATGCTATAAAGGCTCCGGCAAAAGACATTACTTTACTTCTCGATACTGTCTGCTTTTCCATATAAATCTCCCCATGGTTTCTTATTCAAAAACAGTCTGTTCTTCAATTTCAGTCTGAAGCGCTCTAAGAGCTCTTTCAACCAGTTTCCTTCTTATTTTGTAACTTGCTTCTTCTCCAAGAGTTGGATCTCCAAGAGGATATGGAATTCCTATTGCCGGGATTATTCTATTTGCTCCTATGGTAAGCGATATTGGCACTACTGTACACATATGAACTACTGGTATTCCTGCTCTTTCAATTTCTTTAACCATCGTTGCGCCGCAACGAGTACAGGTACCTCATGTAGATGTAAGGATTACTGCATCGACTTTATCTTCCAAAAGTTTTTTAGTGAATCTTTCGCCAAAGCCTTTTGCATTCCCCGTTGATGTTCCAGTTCCAGTTGTTGATATAAAGTAATCTGCAAGTTCCCCTATCTCACCTTTTTTCTCCATATCTCTCAGTACGTCCAAAGGAACAACCAGGTTTGGATTTTTGAGCACGAAAGCTCTGTCATAGCCTCCATGTATTGTCATAAAGTCTTCAGGACTCATTGTATCCATGCCTTCTATGCTGTACTCCCCATATTTTGTAGCACTTGATGACTCTATTCTGTCAGGATTTCCCTGAGGAACTATTCCCCCTGATGTGACTACTGCTATTTTTGCTTTTGTGATATCCTTAATTGCCTTGTTTGGTGCAACCCTGTCAAATACAGGCATCGGATACTCTGTTGTGTACTCATCTCCAGCCATTTTTTTAAGAAGCATGTCCACGGCTCTTTCTGAACCTCTTTTTTCGTTGAAATAATTTACCCTGATTCCTCTTTCGATGTATCCTTCTTCTGAAGGTGAGAGTATTTCTTCATTTTTAGCCATTTTTTTTGCAAGTTCTGATATTTTAGCTATAGCATTTCTCATATCGGCTGCCGATATTGCAGTTTCAACTATATGAATATCTTTTCTATACATATCAACTCCCGGATTTTCCGGATACATTCCTGTTATTACAGGAATCCCCAGTTCGTCTTCAACGGCTTTTGAAATGGCCCCACATGCAACACCGTATCTTCCGGCATTAAATGCAGGTCCAGCTATGAATAAATCCGGCTCATAGCTTTTTATCATTTCGATGAGGGCAGCTTTGGCATCTGCAAGATTTTCTCCAAAATAACTGTCCCCGCATACAGCTGTTGCCACAACTTCATATTCATCCCCCAAATGCTTCTGGAGAGATATTCCCGGACCAATTACTCCAGGTTTGATTTCAGGCTTTATGTGAGCCATCTCTTCGCCCCCAATACCCGCAAAGAAGTTATTTATATAGTGTACAACTCTAATTTTTTCCATTGTAATTTCTCCTCTCTTAGTATCCTCTTGCAGCAAGTTTATTGTATCCATTCGCAATGGTTGATGCTATTATTATCTGCAGCTCGGCTTCTATGCTTCCATCCGGCTTGAGACTTCCTTCATATCCACCTATCATTGTTTCTACAAATTCGAGCGTTCCTATTACTTTATCCATTTTAGGAAAATTCACTATTATATTTCCCTGTCCGCATGAAACGAGAGCATCCCCTTCTGGAACAGCATCTGCAAGTGATTGGGATTTTCCGTCTCTTCCAGGGAATTCATCCGTGATAAGAACTACCTTAGTTCCTGCGTCTGTTACTTTTTTGCAGTTCATCATAAGATCTGTATCCGGATTTCCGTAACCCTCTTCTGTTATGATGACACCGTCAAGTCCAAGAAACTCGGCCATTTTTGCAACCATATCTGATGATCTTTCTTTATCCATCAGGAATACATTTTCATTCGTAAGTATTACTGTAACGAAATTCAAATCTTTTCCATGGCGTTTAAAGAGATCTTCTATTACCGGATTATTAAGATGATGGAATGTCGTAACCTTATCACAAGGCGCAACACAGTTGCCGCTTATAATTGCTCCATCCATGATTTCAGTCGGATACATTAATGTAGGCACCATCTGTTTTGCATCTACACCATAGTAGTATGTATCATGCAAAAGTCCCTGTGACTGAAGCATATGAACATATCCCACCTTAGGAAGATTCGGAAATTCTTTTATCTGATCAAGCAATGGTTTTGTCTCATAGGTAACAATTTCATCTGGTTCAATATTTCTTGCTGCTTCACCTATAAACGTAGCCACCTTTAGTCCCAGCATTCTTCCAGCCTGTTCATAGTCATGTGTTTCAAGACCCTCTTCCGGCTCCATAACTACACATATATTATTAGTTTCTGAGAAAGGCGTGTATTTTGCGGTTTCTCCCGACATATCTATAATGCCTTCCTGGAATCCTACAATTTTACCTACAGTCACAACTGCTGCCCCTACAAGAGCATGTGTTCTTCCGCTTCCTACACCCTTGACTTTTCCCATTACTCCCGGAAAAATACATCCAGGGCCTGATACCTTGACTCTCGGCTCTATAACGTCTTTTACCGGAGCAATTCTAATTGATTCACCCGGCCTTGCAAGTTCTATTGTCGCACTCTTAATTCTGTCATCTGATGCAGCAAGCTCCTCAAGCTCTGCTTTGTTCACAAAAAGAACGCTATTTTTAACCTCCGTCTTATCACCGAACTGAATGTCCTTAATGTAAATTTTACCTAATTCAAGTTTCATTCTTTATTCCTCCTTTTTTTCTGCCTGTTTTAACTGATTAAAAACATCGGCTTGTTAACAACTCCATCAATGAGAGACATATCAACCGTCCTGAAGTCATCTGTGATTTTATCATCCCAGTCTGGAATTTTTTTAAATTTTAAAAATTTCTCTGCACTTTCTACTGCACGTTCAATCATCAGAACACTTTCCATGTCAAGACCGCTTTCAGTTTTCTGAAGCATTATGCTTCGAAACTTTGTCTGATTTGGTTTCAGGCTGCTGCTCATCGGATGTGTAAGCAGTCTGTATCCTTTATGTATCAGATTTCTTGCTTCAATGAGGATATCAATATATCCCCTGTCTTCCATGAATTCAATTTCAAATCTGCATTTGTATTTTGCATGTACTTTGCTGTTATTTGTAAGTATTATGGCATTCATAGGCTTCACCTCCTTGATCTTATATTATTGCAAATTTCATGCCAAAAAAATAACACAATATTAGTTTTCTTTATTGACTTTATAAAAAATAGTGATTATAATACTTTTAAAGGTAAAATTAATCTAATAATTATATTTTTACTTCCATAACCAGTCATTGCCTTTTAGAATAACCGGGAAATTTTTTTCACAGTCAGGAAATGGTTTTCACGCTTATATGTAGACTGTTGCTGTTTGTTGTTAAAATGCTGTCTAAAAATATGATCATATTTGCTATTCTGTCCAAAAAGAAAGGGAAATTATGAAAAATATGAATATCAATATTGAAAAGCAAGGTTCTCTTGATATTTCAAGTAAAGCTGATATGTTTGACAAATTTTTTCTGAAAAGTAAAAGCCCTGCTTTCAACAAGTGCCTCTCTGACTGCGAAAAGGTTGCCAAATCGAGTGTTAATGTGCTTCTTGTGGGAGAATCAGGAACCGGTAAAGATGTGGCTGCTAATTACATACACCTGTGCAGCTCCCGTTGTGATAAAAACATGGTTGCAGTTAACTGCAGTTCCTATACAGAATCTCTTCTGGAATCGGAGCTCTTCGGCTATAACGAAGGTGCCTTCACTGGTGCTACAAAATCCAAAGAAGGCAAAATTGAGCTTTCCGACAAAGGAACTCTTTTTCTTGACGAAATAGGAGACTCAAGCCTGGTTACTCAGCTCAAGCTTCTTCGTGCAATAGAAACCAGGAAGATTGAAAGAATTGGTTCAAATATGTCACGCTCCCTGGATTTCCGACTCATATGCGCTACTAACAGAGATCTGAAAGAAGATATACTTAATAATCTTTTCCGTGAGGACTTTTTTTATCGAATTAGTTCAATAGTAATTAAAGTTCCTTCTTTGAAAGAAAGAAAGGAAGATTTGCCTGACATGATTGATTTTTTTCTAAAAAAAGCATGTTCCTCATGTAATGTAGAGATCAATAAAATAGAGGAAGATGTTCTTGATTTTTTAAATAACTATGATTATCCTGGTAACATAAGAGAGCTTAAGAATATAATCGAAAGGCTTGTGGTGCTTTCGGAAAATGGTATTATAACCAAAAAAGAGCTTCCTGTAATTTATAATATCAACAAAAATATTAAAAGTGATCTGGCACCTGAATCCGAACCTTTTGATCAGATTATGACCTTACGCGAGTTTAAGGCAAGACAAGAGAGCTCGTATCTTCAGTGGGTACTGAACCAATTTGGAGGAAACGTAGCTGCTGCAGCCCGAAAACTTGATATAACCCCTCGCCAGCTTTTTAATAAAATAAATGACTATAGCCTCAAAAAATAAAAAGGTAAGAGGTTGGCCATGAATAAATTAATATCCATAACCAACCTCTTAAAAATCATATGTCATTTAACTTGATTAAATTGTCTAATTGCCGTTCTTATTTGTGGTAGGGTTCTCCATTAATTATCCTGAATCCTCTGTATATCTGCTCGACAAGCATCACCCTGAAAAGCTGATGCGGGAATGTCATCTTTGAAAAGCAGAGCTTGTAGTCCGCTCTTGAAAGGACTTCCTGCGATATGCCGAGGCTCCCTCCTATTATGAAGGTCAGGTCCGGCCTTCCCATGACTGCCTTTTCCGATATGAACTGGGCAAATTCTTCTGATGTAAGGTGTTTTCCCTTAAGATCAAGAGCTATTACGTATTCATTATCCTTTATTTTTGAAAGTATGTTTCTCCCTTCTTTTTCTCTTACTATTTCTTCTTCCTTTTCTGATGCATTTTCGCTGGTCTTTTCATCTGGAAGCTCAATTATATCCAGCCTGCAGTATCTACTGAGGCGCTTTGAGTATTCTGCGATCGCATCCTTGAGGTATTTTTCCTTCAGCTTTCCTACGGTTATTATCTTTATGTTCATATCTTCTTTTCTCCTGTGTTTAATTGATATCATTATATCAAAAAAACTGATCTTCCAGCGATAATTTAAATAAAAATATGGTATAATTACAAGTATTATATTTAAAAAACGCATTTATCTCGCTTTAAACAGCAAAAAAGCGAGAACATCATTTGTTCTCGCTAGAGCTTAACTTTGCCACCCACTACTGTTGATAAAGAGCCTAAATTCCATGAGATAGGCGTTCATTAAAATTTTAATTTATCAAATTTAGCTTTGACATTGGACTTGAATTCTTCAATTTTGGCTTGACGTTCGGCCTTGCGCTCTGCTTTCATTTGTGCACGTGCTTGATTGTAAAGATCAGCTTGGACTTTGAGAGCAGCTTCGACTTCAGCCGTTACAGTTGCAACATCCCAGCGAACGATCTCAGTGTCATATTTAGTGAAATAACCATCAATGACTTCTTCGTTAGTTTCTTGAACAAGAGCGATAATTGCTGTTTCACCTGCCACTAACTTGCGTGACACGACATCAATCAATCCTGATTCGGTTGTATCAACCGTATCACCAACAACTAACCCATAAAGACCGCCTGCTGCGCTACCATAGAGTGCACCAAGTGGACCAGCAATAAGTCCAACAAAACCACCAATAAGACCCCCTGTCAGTGTTGCATCAGTAGTTGAATCATCAAAGTCAAAACGCTCTTTTTCAACAATACGACCTTCTTGATTTTCAACAAGAGCAATCTGAGCAACTTTTGTATTTTCAGTTTGTCTAAAGGCTTTTAACTCAGCAAAAGCTTGATATGCTTGACTTTCAGTTTTAAAAATTGAAACAACTAGATTTTCCATAAGGTTGCACCTCTTTCTTTAGTATAATCTAAGTTTACGCTAATATTGGACCATTTTCAAGAAATAGCATGCGACAAATATTCAATTTTGTCGCAGATTGGTCTTGAAGTTTTGCCTTGCCTGCTGGTATAAGGTGGTCATATCTTTAGCTACCGATTCCTGTTGCTAAGGCCTGACGGGCAATCTTAGTATATCAAATTATATTTTGTTCGTCAACTGCTGGGGGAAAATAATCCTGTTTTCTAAGAGGCCACGCTTAATCTTGTTTTCTTCTTTCTTCGATGTAGGCTCTCATGGCTTCCACATAGGGGATCTTACGGTTTTCCATACGGGGGAAGGCCCGGATTAGTCTTCTTTCTGCAAAATTGAGGCTGGTTAGTTTTTTGTAAAAGGCCTTGTAGACGTCCTCAACGGTTTCAAACTCTGGCCTGGAGGGTTTCTTGCCTCTGAGGCTTTTGGCCTTGGCAGTGACCGCTTCTAGGCTCAGGCCCCGGGCTATCTCAGCGGACCGCATGGCCAAATCTATTTTTAATTCTTCTAGGGTGCGGAGTTTGTTGTTGAGTCCCAGTATGGTGTAGACCGCGTGGCTAAAGTCTGCAGCAAATAAGATACTAAAACCCATAGCCAAAATATTGAGGTTATTGGGATTGGCTGAAGTCACTAGGTTTTCTACAAAGGGGTGGATAAAAAAGTGAAGCACCACCACCAGCAGGCCAAACAAGAGAGAGTTTTGAAGGCATACCCGGCCGTTGATATTAAATGGGTAGGTGCTATAATCCCACCAATGGGTGTCAAAGGCCAGCTCTAGTAAATAGCTGCTTATGTATTCCAGTAGACTGGTAATCAGGATACCGGCTATAAAAATAGTAAAATAATCATCCGTAAAGGGGGTGAGAAACTTCAAGATGGCTAGGGCGCCAAAGCCATAGATGGGACAAAAGGGACTGGTTAGAAAGCCCCGATTGGTGATTTTTTGGTCTAGGACTGAGCAGTAGATCGATTCGCATACCCAGCCCAAAAAACTATAGATGATAAAATAGATATATATGTTTAGGTATTCAGTCATGATAAGCTCCTTCTAAGGTGAATGGTATGGATTATTATACCCTAAATTCCACGTGTGTTTTTTATTAGCTTCAAAAATCACTATTTCACGAAGAATTTAGACTGCTTCTCACACATTGTAACATTATTTACAACCACCTTTCAATCATTTTTGATAAATCATTGATTTCATCTTTGCTGCAATGATACTTAATAAACTCTGCAAGTTATCCACAGAGCAACACTCAATTTTATTGATGATATTCTTATTATACCAGACATTTTTCATACACTCCCTTGTACGGATAGTTTTCCGACAACTTCATGATTACATATCTTGCGGTTTTGATTATTTTTGCTGCAAGAAATACATACTTCAAACGAAAGGTCTTTATTTGCTGTCTGTATTCTGAAGAGTCCAAGGAATCAAACTTGAACAACAAAAATAGGTTATATGAAAGCATCATCATTTGAAACACGGCTTCATTCGCCCAAAATGACTTTAGCAAGAGATGACCCACCGCCATGTCGTATTTGGCTTCTTTGATATAGTTTTCAGCATTACCACGCTTTTCATAGTATATAACTACTTTTTCAGAAAGCAAGGTAGTATTTGTTACAAAGAAAAAGTAGTCGTATTCGGAACCTTCTAAAAGTGATAATTGTGCTCTTTCTTTTTCTGGTTTCAGTACGCGAGATACGACAAATCTTCTGTCTTTTTCCCATTTAACTAATTTTGTATACAGTTCTGTAGTTTCTCTACCTTCTTCTCCTTTAACGAATACAATTGATGAATTCGTTGCTTGTGAGGTGAGTGTAGAATAACTTTTGGCTTTAATTAAATATTTGCATCCAAGAGATTCTATCGTTTCGATAATTTTTTCATCAAAGTAGCCACTATCCATTCGAAATAAAATTTCTAAATCGTCTGATTTGATGTTAGCAACAATTTCTTTGATCATTTCCGCAGCACCGTTTGCAGTGTAAGTATTGCCACTTCTTACAAATCCGGTAACATATGCTTTTAATTCGTCGCAAAATGCAAATTGGATATTGTAGCATCGGTTTCCCAGTTTCTTAGGATTATATCCTTTTGACGCACCTTCTTGATGACCTTCTACGTTAATTACACTACTATCAATATCAATCGTAATGGATGTCAATTTACTTTTAGTGAGCAGTTTTTTAAAGACTTTAAAATTAATGTCTCTAAACATTTGGGTTGTCTTGAAGTTGAAGTTTCCTAGAAACCGTGACACTGTTTCAGGTTCTTTTACGGAAATATCAAACTCGTTGACGAGGGGATCATTTTGAAGTAGCTTTAGACGTTCTAACTTATCAATGCCAATGAAGTGACCGCAGAGCATGGTCTTTATATGATTCATCTTGATTTTATTTGTTGAGTCATTATCAAATACGAGGTCATTTTCAATAAAATCAAAAATCCCATTGCTTTTTGCATTCTCAAGGAGCAGAAAAAGACCTGCATTTGATGTTAGATTCTTAGCTTTGAAATCAATTTTATTAATCATAATTAGAACCCCTTTTTACTACTTTTCTTACTATTACGCAGAAGCTATGTACAACCACAGATACGAAGTGTAAAAATAATATATTTAACAAAGCAGAAAAACGCCTCCAGTATCCTTAAGATACCGGAGGTGTTTTTGTTAATTAAATCGCACTGTCAGCATCATCTGCTGTAGTAAATCACAGAGTGAATGGAGCACAGCGAAGAAAAGGGATTTAAATATGCATGATCCCTGTCGGCACTGAACTTTATCGAATCTCCTGCGCTCAGGTGGTACAGCTGGCCTTCAATATCCAGATTGAGTTCACCGCAGCATACATAGATGTACTCCTCAACTCCAGTTCCATGAGCCTCAGACCTGTGTATGCAGCCTGGCTCAAGGTCCACTATGAGAACCTCAAAATTCTTTCTGGAATCATACTTGAATGTTGGATATATTGTGTATCCTTCGTTTGGATCGGCAATGTGCTGCAGATCCTCCTTCTTTATTATCACGAGCTCCTCTGACTTTTCCTCGAAAAGAGAGGTTGAAGATATATGGAGCCCGTTGGCAATCTTCCAGAGCGTAGACACCGAAGGGTTTGTCTCTCCACGCTCAATCTGACCTATCATACCCTTGCTGACACCGGTCATCTCAGCGACCTTGTCCAGACTCAGCCCCATGCTTCTTCGGTATCTGTTGAGATTGCTGCCGATTATCCTGTTAATATTGTCCAAATTAGCCCCCGCTCCTTTATGTAACATATTGATCCATAGATATTATATATAGATACTGTTTAATAATTTTATCACAAATATTAACACTGCTCAATACATGATTTTTACGGATATTGATAAAAAATGTCCGTAATTAAGCTGGAATAAAAAAATGTTGTACAGTGTACAAACACATGTTATAATATACAACGTTGTTAGTACATAATAATGTACATAAAAAGCAATATATTAGATATCATGAAGGAGAATTATTTATGGAAGCAACCGTATCGAAAGGAAGAAGCGCACAAGCTTCAGTTCAGGCTTCAGGCGAACTCAAAAAGACACTGGGTCTTGTACCTGCGCTGGCAATAGTTGTCGGAATGGTAATAGGATCAGGAGTATTCTTCAAGCCAACAGCGGTATTTACAGCAACAGGAGCTCCAGGACTCGGACTTATAGCATGGATCATAGGTGGAATTATAACCTAAATTCCACGTGCATTTTTTATTAGCTTAAAAGAACACTATTTCACGAAGAATTTAAACTGATACTCCCACATTGTAACATTATTTACCACCACCTTTCAATCTTTTTCAATAAATTATTGATTGCAACTTTTGAGTAAAGATACTTATTAAACCCTGCAAGTTATCCACAGAGCAACACTCGATTTTCAAGATGATATCTTTATTATACCAGACATTTTTCATACACTTCCTTGTACGGATAGTTTTCTGACAAATTCATAATTACAGTTCTTGCGGTTTTAATGATTTTGGCTGCAAGAAATACATACTTCAAACGAAAGGTCTTTATTTGCTGTCTGTATTCTGAAGGCTCTAAGGAATCAATCTTGAACAACAAAAACAGGTTATATGAAAGCATCATCATTTGAAACACCGCTTCATTTGCCCAAAATGATTTAAGTAAAAGATGACCCACCGCCATGTCGTATTTGGCTTCTTTAATATAGTTCTCAGCATTGCCACGTTTTTCATAGGATATAACTACTTTTTCAGAAAGCAATGTAGTGTTTGTCACAAAGAAAAAGTATTCGTACTCAGAGACTTCTAAAAGTGATATTTGTGCTCTTTCTTTTTCTGGTTTCAGTACCCGAGACACAACAAACCTTCTGTCTTTCTCCCAGTTATCTAATTTTGTAAACAGTTCTGTAGTTTCTCTGCCTTCTTCACCTTTAACGAATACAACCGATGAATTCGTTGCTTGGGATGCAAGCGTAGAATAACTTTTGGCTTTAATTAAATATTTGCAACCAAGAGATTCTATCGTTTCAATAATTTTTTCATCAAAGTAGCCACTATCCATTCGAAATAAAATCTCTAAATCATCTGTTTTGATGTTGGCTACTATTTCTTTGATCATTTCAGATGCACCGTTAGCTGTGTAAGTATTGCCACTTCTTACAAATCCGGTGACGTAGGCTTTTAATTCGTCGCAAAATGCAAACTGGATATTGTAGCATCGGTTTCCTAGTTTCTTGGGATTATATCCTTTTGATGCACCTTCTTGATGACCTTCTACGTTGATTACACTACTATCAATATCAATCGTAATGGATGTCAATTTACTTTTAGTGAGCAGTTTTTTAAAGACTTTAAAATTAATGTCTCTAAACATTTGTGTTGTCTTAAAGGTGAAGTTTCCTAAAAATCGTGACACTGTTTCAGGTTCTTTTACGGAAATATCAAATTCATTAACGAGTGGATCATTTTGAAGGAGCTTTAGACGTTCTAGCTTGTCTATACCAATAAAGTGACCACAGATCATCGTCTTTATATGATTCATCTTGATTTTATTTGTGGAGTCATTATCAAATACGAGGTCATCTTCAACTAGATCAAAAATCTCATTACTTTTTGCGTTCTCAAGGAGAAGAAAAAGACCTGCATTTGATGTTAGATTCTTAGCTGTGAAATCAATTTTATTAATCATAATTTAAACCCCTTTTTCTGCTTTTGTTACTATTATTGTACCATATATCGACTCATAAAAGCTGATAATTCAACACATTTTTGAGCATTTTTCTTTCACCCAATGGGTGAAAGCTGAATTTTGAAGGAACGTATATTTATCAATGCTTTGAGGGTGGTTTATAAAGTACTGACGTAGAATCTCAGTATTATTTTACCATATATCGAGTCATAAAAGCTGATAATTTAACATATTTTTGAGCACTTTTCTTTCACCCAATGGGTGAAAGCTGAATTTCGAAGGAACGCATATTTATCAAGGCTTTGATTATGCTTTTTGAAGTACTGACGTAGAATCTAGGTTATAAATATCAGTGAACTCAGACAGGAAGGGACAATCAGATGATTCCTTACAGGATATATTCGTTTTTAAAAATTATTTTGTTCATTTTAACTTCACATAGCCTCCTTACAAGAAAAAAACCAATCCGGTTCTGTATTGCCGCTTTTATATTAAACAGCTCATTCGTTTTCTTGAGCGGAATCTATCTTTTGGATTATATACATAATGAGGGAATATATAAAATTATAATGTATCTTGTTACATTTTCTTATATTATATATTTTAGTCTGGTTTTCAAGGAATCTCTGTCGAAAAAAGTTTTTACATTCTTCAGCATCCTCATGTTTTCTACGATAACGCTCTTTATAGCGTCTCCGGCTGCTGAGCTGATTTCCCGAATTAATGGTGTCAGCTATACTCAAGATCTCATATATATTTTCAGGAATATCATTAACTTTTTCTTTCTGCTGACAGCTTATTTCTGGGCAGGCAGGCATTACAAAAACATTCTGAATCTCGTGTCCGATAAAACAATCAGGTATATGGCGCTGTATCCGGCGCTTGCCTTTCTGCTCCTTGTCACCAACTTTACGACCCCTGCCCGTATCTCACAACTGGATAATTTCAATACTATATATCATATGATATTGTTTCTTCTGTTCATTGTAGTGGGTTATATACTTGTACTACTTGGAATAGCTTCGGCATCCAAGATAGTTTCCATGCAGTACAGCATGGAAAAGCTTGAGATAATTTCAAAAACAGACTCACTGACTGGTCTGTATAATAGAAGATATATTATTGAAAAGCTTGAAAATGAACTGATGAATTATAATGATACCGGAAATAAATTTTCAGTTATACTTGCAGATATCGACTATTTCAAGAATATAAACGACAGTTTTGGACATGACTGCGGAGACCAGGTTTTGAAAAGGGTATCACAGAATTTAAGAGATACGGTTCAGGAAAAGGGCGTTTTATCAAGATGGGGAGGAGAAGAGTTCCTCATACTGCTGCCTGAAACTGAACTCGATGATGCCATGAGACTGGCCTATGAAATGAGAAGGATCTGCGAAGAAAAAACCATTGATTATTACGAGCTCCAGATACCTGTTACCCTTACCTTTGGAGTGACTTCCAACGGAGATAACGAAACCATCGATGATACAATCAAAAAGGCAGACTATGCACTGTATGAAGGAAAAAACAGGGGCAGGAATTGTGTTTTCTCGTCATGATCATTCATAAAAAGCAATTTTAAATCGAAAAGGCCTTCCAGAAGTAAGACTTGTGGAAGGCCGGTTTTCAATTGGCAAAATTCAGTTGTTTATACTTATAAAAGAGACTTATCAGGCGTCACAAGTATCTTTACGTGATTTTTCTTATCCGGTCCTGTGAGCGATCCAAATCCTTCTTTCACAATGTCATCCAGGCTTATTTTCTTTGTGATGTAGCCTTCTGCCTTTATTCTTCCGTCATTCATAAGTGCCATAGTAGCCGGGAATTCATTTCTGTATGCGATTGTACCCACTATTGTTTTTTCAGAGAATATGAATGTATTCGGATTTATGCTGACCTCATTTTCCCATATGCTTGTCACTACCATTGTTCCATTGTGTCTTATGCTCTCCATTCCTGCATCAAAGCCTGCTTTTGACCCTGTAGTCTCAAATGATATGTCTGCTCCGACTCCTCCTGTGAGGCGCTTTACTTCTTCTGCCACATTTACTTCATTTGGATCTATCACTATATCTGCTCCGGCTCTGAGCGCATAATCCTGTCTTACTGACTTTCTCTGCATTACTATCACAAGGCTTGCTCCGGCAGCTTTGAGAGCTTCTATCGTTGCAAGTCCTATAGGGCCTGCTCCAAGCACAAGCGCACTCTGACCTGTCATGAATTTTCCAGTTCTGAGTGAATGGACTGCTACTGCTATGGGCTCTATAAGCGCCGCCTTTTCATATGAAAGTCCATCTGGAATCTTGTGAACGAATTTTGCAGGGAATACCGTGTATTCTGCAAATCCTCCTCCGCCTCCGCATAGTCCATGAAAACCAAGGCTGCTGCAGAGATTGTACTTTCCTTCCAGGCAGGCTGCACAGGTTCCGCATGCCACTATAGGTTCTACTGCAACTCTGTCTCCGATTTCAAGCCCTGCAACTCCCTCGCCCACTTCTGTTATCTCTCCTGAAAACTCATGACCAAGCACCACAGGAGCCACGCATCCGCTTATAGGATGCGGGGTTCCCTGTGGTATGAATATCGGTCCTCCCAGATATTCATGAAGGTCTGAACCACATATTCCGCACCATTTCACTTTTATCTTCACGCTTCCGGCAGTTACCTCTGGCTCTTTGATATCCTCTAATCTTACATCTTCTCTTCCATACCATAATGCAGCTTTCATATTATTCCTCCATATCGTATTTGTTTATAAATTATCAACTCATCCAATATAAGAGCAAAATCCGTTCCAATGCTGTGCTGCTACATATGATTTTCTTAAAAACCGCCTTATAAGCCCCGGAATCTGAAGCTTCTATATTTGTATTAACCTCCGGCCAGGCTACGGTAAAAGTTGGGTATATTCATATTTTCTCAAAAACGATATGAAAACAGTCTCGAAAATGAGAAATTTCCTTGGCTCCAGTGAAGCGATTCGGAAAATCAGCGACAAACTCTGCCTAGAGAACGGACTCTCGATTATCGAAGCTCCAAAGCAGGGACCGTCTCATTACGGCAAGTGGCTGGGCGACAAAAAACCGCTATCCTGGCAGGAGAAGCTGAGACAAATCATCGATGCTGTCATGGCGCAAAAGCCAGCAGATTTTGATGCTTTCCTGAAGTTAATGGCGGAGAATGGTGTTTTTTGCAAGCATAAATTCCTCACTTTTGCTAAAAGTTTTTCCTCAGGCATCGGTGAGGAATTTTTATGTCAATCTTATCAAAGAATTTTTCATTCTTTCACTGTCACCCTTAAATATCAGCAGGTAACAATGATGGAGTAGTCTATCAAGAAGTGCATTTGTCATCTGCTCATCATAAAGCACTGTTGCCCACCTTGAAAATTCGATATTTGTCGTTACAATGATGCTTTTTTTCTCATAGCATTCTGATATTATTTCAAAAAGAAGGCGAGAGCCGTCCCGATCGAGAGGGACATAACCCCACTCGTCTAGAATAATGAGGTCAGCCTTTTGTATCTGTTTCATAAAAATACTAAGGTCTCTGGATTTTTTTGCTTCAGAGAGCTTGTTTACAAGCGCTGCAGTCCTGTAGAATTTTACATTCATACCTTTTTTACACGCTTCAAGCCCAATAGCTTGAGCTAAGTGCGTCTTTCCTGTACCAGTATTTCCATAGAATACAAAGTTTCTTTTTTCCTCTATGAATTCACATGAACTCAAATACCTTGAGTCTATGCCTGACGGCATGTTTATATCATCAAACATGAAGTTGTCAAAACTCTTCATTGAATAGAATCCCGCATTTTTAATCAATCTTTGAATTCGCGTATTTTCTCTATGTTCCACCTCAAGTTGCAGAAGATTCAAAAAATACTGCTGTTCATTAAGAGATCCTAGATTCATGCTGTTATCAACCATATTTTGGCTGAATCTTAGAATTTTTATATATTCAGCTATCTGATCTCTAATCATTATGTCCACCGTTTAAACCCTTTAAAATTCGGTCGTAGGCATCGATATTAAGCTTTATTGGCGGCAAATCTGGAACACATTCCGGAATATATTGTGAAAGTTTAAAGTCAGGCATAAGGATTCTATTATGAATTGCAAGTAAACTATCTTTATCCAGTGCACCAATTACTTCTGCATCTGAAAAAGCTTTTACTGCCGAGTCAAAACTGTCCTTTTTTGTCATTTCAGAAAGCGTTTTAAGGATAATTCCTCTCTCGCTTCTATCACATTTTTCTAAGTGATTTTTCAAAGGATCAGGCAACATCTGATATATTCCAGTATATTTAAGTGCCGCAGGCCTGTATGAGAGTTGTTCTAAATATGGAATCCATAGCATGCTCTCTTTTTTTGTATTTCCATATAGTCTCTTATGCTCGACTACTGTCCTTAGACTTTCGTCTAAAACAATTACGGAAAAAGCAGTTATGCAGATCTGCACTGTACTCTTTGCATATTTTGGTGATGTCGAATACTGGTGAATACCTTGATTAAGCTTAAATTTGCCATACGCGTCAGTCTTTACAAATTCATATCTTGAGGCCTCGAAATTCACATTTGGTAAAACCAATAAAGCCTGCATATCCTCTTTAAATAGCTCTGATATATATGTTTCTTTCTTGTAATGTCCCCGTAAAGCATCTTTTTCACACTCTCCCAGCAGTTCTTTATTGAATTTATGAATATCCAGGAATTGAGGTACAGGAACAAGCAGATTTCTTCTTAAATAACCAACTTTATTTTCAACAGCTCCCTTTTCCTGACCTTTTGCAGCATTACAAAAAGCTGCTTCAAATCCAAAGTGGTTTTTAAATCTTATGAAACCTTCGGTGAGAGTACGTTCTCCATCCTTAAGTATTGTTGATACCATCGAAGATGCATTGTCAAACCACATTCTTTTTGGAACTCCACCGATATGATTGAATATGTTGATAAGTCCCTGCATAAGACATTCCAAGGTTTCTCCATGAAAAAGCTGCAGATACCCCATATTGCTGTGTGGAAAATCAACACTTAGATATTTACCAGTAATTCTGGTTCCGTTTTCAAAAAACTCCGCTTCACCAAAATCAACTTGAGCCTCTCCTGCAATATGTTCCAGAGGAAGTGAAGCTACGCTTTTAGAAAAAATCTGTTTTTTTCTTTCTGCCACATAGCTTGCAACAGTTCTGTAGCTACAATCGAAATCAGTTTTAAATTTCTCACACAACCTTACATAAACTCTTTTTGCAGTATGCCTCTGTTTTTTCTTGAACTTTTTGTCCTCTTCAAGCCAGGAATCGATAGTACTTTTAAAAGGATCAAGTTTTGATTCCCTGTATTCTTCCTTTTTAACCTCCGGTTTAGGAGACCAGTCATCTATTTCAATATATTTTCTTATTGTTTTCCTGTCATTACCAGTAATTTTAGAGATCTGACTGATATTATTGCCTTGTTCAAAATACAATTTTCTGATATCATTTTGTTGAGTCATTGAAAGCATTCTCCGTTTCCTCCCTGCAATTGATGTGGTGTTAATTACAAGGATAATATGAAATTGTGATGCCATCAATGACTTTTTGCAATTTTGAGGAAAAGCTATATGCACAACTGGGGAATTTCGTTCTGCAATATTGGGTAATTATATCTTACAACAAACAGAGAATGGTTATGAAGTGAAACAAGGGCAGTATCTGGCTTTCAAAACCAGTGGTCAGCAAAAATTCACCAGATTACGATCCCTGGGTGAAGGATATTCTGAAGATGAGCTAAGATCTGCAATTTTAGGAAAGACCGTCCACACTCCAAAAGTCAAAAGACCTTATCGAAAAAATCCGGACAAAATTAATCTCCTTGTGGATATCCAGGCCAAGCTTCAAGCAGGAAAAGGTCCTGGTTATGAGCGCTGGGCGAAGGTGTTCAATCTGAAACAGATGGCTCAGACCATCAACTTTCTGACGGAGAATAACATCACGGACTATGAAACCCTGGTTGAAAAAACAAAAGCTGCAACGGATCGTTATCACGAGCTGTCACAGCAGATCAAGGAAATTGAAAAACGTATGTATGAAATTACTGAGTTGAAGAAACATATCATCAACTATGCGAAAACGAAGGAGATATATATCGCATATCGAGAATCCGGATATTCAGGAAGGTTTTACGATGCAAACACAGAGGATATTTTGCTTCATCAATCTGCGAAACAAGCATTCAGTTTGCTCTCAGCAAAGCAAATACCTTCCATGAAAAATCTTCAATTAGAATACCAGGAGTGCTCGAGCGCGAAAAAATCGCTATCTGCAGACTATAGTTCTGTGAAGAGCATTATGAAACAATCTGTAATCATAAAAAACAATGTCGATCTTATTATGGGAACCTCGGATTCAAAAGTCATAGAAATAGACTACCTACAAGAAAAGGCTCGTTAACAGAATTGTTACACAAAATTTCAATTGGAATCAGTAGCCATACAACTCCATTTGTAACAAGACAAAACTCAATTAGGTGCATTTAGCTTTCTTGCAAGGTATTCGTGTATAAGTAATTAGTTTTTTACTAACTATCCGTCATTGGTCCATTATCACCGTTCCATAGCTTATTACCATCTAATTTTGACCATCGTATGTGCTCATAGTTTTTTTTCAACATATAATTATCGCAGCTTTGAAATGAATCAAACTGGAAAAATCCCATTTTTAAACCTTCGGAGGACAATTCGATATCCCTATGAATTCGATAATATTTTGCTCCTTTAAGTAACGCTGCTTGCCAGTACTCTTCATCAGTATCAATTTCCAGATTCTCCTCCGGAATGGAAACAGCAACTACAGTCAGTAGTCTACACCCAGAATTCAAATAATCGTTTGACCAACACCTCGACCCAAATTCAAGAGCAACTAATGGATCATCCGTCAAATAAACATACCCAAGTCTTGTCTTTGCATGACCCTCAGAAGGGAAGTGAGACAAGTCATCTGATGTTACTTTTAATTTACCCGTTGCTTTTACAGATATATACCGGTTATAGGTCGTACCATGATACAGAATAATATTCATATATTCTCCTTGTATAATGAAAACATAGTAAATTCTAAGTTTCCATTTCTTTTTTTATTTACTATAATTTAACTAGATGCTATGGATTAGTGTGATCTCCTACAGCAGCTTCGCTGACTGGTTCGTAAAGGCTCTAACCATGGCTCTATGTTTAATTGTTGATTAGTTAGATAACGCATAGACGTTTTATATTGAGCAAGGATACATTTAACATAGAGTTCGTGGAACGTAGTATCAAATCTATTATAAATGAGTTGTTTTCTATGTTATTCGTAGGTATCGATGTCGCTAAAAACAAACATGATTGCTGTATTCTAGGATCTGATGGCGTAGTCCATAATGATTCTTTACGTATTGAAAACTCAAAGATAGGTTTTGATTCTCTAATTGAATCTATCTATTTGGCGTTGGATTCAAAAGACATTTCTAACGTAAAAATAGGACTTGAATCAACAGGTCATTACAGCACAAATATCACTAACTTTCTGATTTCTAAAGGTTTCCAAGTCACAACCTTGAATCCTTTATCAACCAATCTTTTTCGTAAAGCCCATACTCTTCGAAAAACCAAAACGGACAAAACAGATGCGAAAGTGATTGCTTCTATGCTTTTTACTGATGATTCTAAATCCTATTCACCAGTATCATACCAAATTTCTGAGCTAAAGTCACTAACTAGACACCGTTTTCGTATGGTTGGATATCGCTCACGCTTAAAAATTTCAATTACTCGTTTGGTTGATATTATTTTTCCTGAATTACCTTCATTAGTTTGGTCTATTCATCAAGCTTCTTCCTATGCTGTGCTTTTAGAGCTGCCATCTCCAACTGATATTTCAAGTTGCCATCTCACAAAGCTCACCAACCTTCTGTCAAAGTCGTCAAAAGGCAAATATGGTAAAGAAAAGGCGATTGCTTTTCGAAATATTGCTGCTAATTCAATTGGTTCTTCAAGTCGTTCAGTTAGCTTCGAACTTCAACAAACAATACGATTAGTTAAGTCTATCCAGGCTGAAATTGATGCCCTTGATGCTCAAATCAAGATAGTTATGCAAGAACTCAATTCTCCTATTATGTCAATACCTGGTATATCGTTTACTTTAGGAGCTATTATATTAGCTGAAATCGGCGACATTCAGCGATTCTCTAATCCATCTAAATTGCTAGCTTTTGCAGGTATGGAACCTTCCACTTACCAATCTGGTAAGTTTAATGCTTCACATACGCCTATGGTAAAGAGAGGATCAACCTATTTACGTTGGGCAATTTTGCAAGCTGTCCGTCTTGTTGCGATGAGAGATATTACATTTAAGAACTATCTTTCTAACAAACAAACTCAAGGCAAGCATTATTATGTTGCTATAAGTCACACTGGAAAAAAGCTAATTAGATTGATACATTCTTTATTGAAAAATAATCGTTCCTATTTACCACAATATTAATTGATTCATTCTAATTTTGAGCAACTACGTTGTTCTGTTTGCCATGCTCATATTTCTAATCAAAATTCTTTTTTGATTAAAACTAAATTTTTGCTATTTTTTTCTTGACTTCATATAGTTAGTCTTTTCAGGATTGCCACAAGTGCTTCGCCTTTTTCGTTCAACCGATCCCAATATTTTCTACACTATTTGTTAGGGTAGTTGTGATGATTTAAAAAAGTTGATTTTTTGTATAATATTTACTACACTAATAGGGATGTTATAATTGTAACACCGCATATGTTTTTTTCAATGCAAATCCAAAGGGATGCTACAAAAGGAGTTCTTATGTCACTTACTTCAAACCTATAAATTAAAAAAATAACTAAAGAAAGTATCCAAACTGCATTAATACTACTTCTAAAAGAAAAAAATGGGAAGACATTACAATCAATAATATTGTAGAAAAAGCCGGCGTCTCACGTATGGCTTATTACCGTAATTACAAGTCTAAAGATGATATACTAACGGATATTTTTGATGATTTTATGACAAAGCTCACTGAAATATCTCTCCCTTATATGCAGACAAAACAGTGGTATGATTATTGGAAAGTTCTATTTGATTTTTTTCTGAGCATATAGAAAGTATCCGGCTATTATTCGCCTGTAACTATAAGTTATTCATCCTGAATTATTTAAATAATTTTTACATTAATAGCATAAAAACACCTTCACTCCCAGACCGTTATCGCATTTACGGCCGAGTTGGCTTGTTCTTTAATATGCTTGTTGAATGGATTGAAAACGATATGCCAATTAGTTCTGAAGAATTAGCTAAGGTGTGCTTTGAGTCAATTAATTTTTAACGTTTTTTCTCAAGGCATATATTTTTACCTTATCCATTAACGACTCAAAACCACGCACTTGCCGGATTTTTTCCAGTTCTCCCAGGCTAGATCTTATGCGAACTCACCTTTCAGTGATTATCAAAAGCAGACTGCATATTTTTCCCTACTGCTTTTAGCAGTTCTTTAGGTAGCCTTTCTATCTGTTCGCCGATCATTACTCCATGGGGCTCTCTGTAGCCTTCATTCCATACGAAATTAAAGATTTTTTCATTTGTATTGTTGCTTTTTCCCATTTGGAACGCATAGATTTCTACATTTTTAGATAGTAATTCTTGCACAGCTTCTTTTGCTGCTCCCGGAAAACTTGATGCACCATCTGTAATTTCAAAGACTATCTTTATTAGTTTTCCTTTTTTAAGTTCGCTTTCCTGCATGGACGTAATTCTATCAGATATTTCTCTAAGGCAACTTGCATCATCTGTCGCTCCATCTGTTGCATCTAACTTTACAATTGAGCGAATTATGTCGCTTTTTTCTTTTTCTTTCACATTTTTATCGTTAAATTCTTTAACATTATAAAACTTACTGCCAAAAAACCACGTTTCGCTTAAAACTTCAACTTTTTGATTCAGTTGTTCTGCATTGCTTTTTAAATATCGATTAAAATCATCAATTGACAACAATGTCACTGCCAAAGCTTTTCTTGCTGCTTCAATTTTTGACGCATTCATTGAGCCTGAATTGTCTATCACAAATGAAATCTCTATTCTTTCAGGCAAAATATCTGTTTGAGGCTCTAATAAGTACCTATTAAAAATTGGGAGATTTTTGTAATTTCCATTTTTTTCAGCTTCTATAAAATCCGGGTAGGAGTTAATGAAACTGTCAACATCCATTTTTCCCTTTAATTGACAATCCCTTTTTACACTTAACTCCTTCTTTGCATTCCCTATCAGCTTTTTCCAAAATTGACGCATTTGTTCTCTTTCCGATTTCATTTTATTTGAATAAAATTGAAACAATTGTTGATCTGTCTGGCTGATCCCATAGCGCTCTAAATCAACCTTGCCTTGTATTGTGTCTTGTATGTTTGAGGTTATTTGGTCCTGTTGCTCCAACATTTCTTCCAAAATCTTTTTTTCTTCTTCCTGGGTAGATTCCAATGAATCTGCTATCTCATATGCTTTAGATTGCTCAAAAGGATTTTCACTTCCATTTACCTGCTCTTTTGTTTGTCCTTCTGATTTATAAAATTTCATTTCATTAATTTCTTTTTTCCACAATTGCTCAAAAATCGGAAATATAAAGGAACGAATGAATGGATCTCTTTCTATAATTCCTTGATTACTATTTATCTGTCTAACTAATTGATAATGAATAAAATCAAAAAAAGGTTGATTGAAAATTTTTATGTCAAAAGGATTCTCAATACATTCTTCGATTTCAGGCTTTATTTTATATAATTCAATAATCAAGAAACTATTCGCAAAAGCTCTATGTTTAGGCATTTCAGAAATTGATTCAATAGTTTTACCTGTTTGTTTCATATATGATACAATTTTCTCGAAATTTTCTTTATCCCTGTATATAGGGCACATCTGCAAAACTCTCAGAAATGAAGCCTGTTTATCCATTAGAAATAACATATTAAGAATTTCTTTTCTTACATAATTTGAAATAATTCCGGGTTGATAAGCTATGTCTTTTTCCAAACCTTCTTTTTTTATCCTGTTTAAAATATAGCTTGTCATGTGATCAATTTCTTTTTGCCAATCTTTTTTTCTGTTCAAATATTTTTTAGTTTGCTTTTTCCAATCAGGGTATAGGGCTAACTCATAGTAAATATGCCACATAATTTGGTTGTCATCTAATTTTTCATCTAAAAAGCTTTGAAGGGGCAAGTATAATACTCCCTTGGAAGGATCTAACAGAAATCTTTCCAATTTTGGATCAGGAATATACATCAAACCAAGATCTCCTGTAAATGTGGCTAATGAGCGTTGTTCTTTTTGCAAAAATTCTTCGCAGTGTTTTTTAGATTCTTCAATTAGAGTTTGTGCATCAATATTAAACATACTCATCCCTCCTATTGATACAGTGAAAGATCCCACAGGTATTTTGGTGTGTCAATCCGATCAATGTCCAGCAGATTTAATTTACCTTCTACATCCATAAGCAAATATTTTGAAATACCTAATTTTAGGACATTTGTAAAAAAGATATCTTTGATATCCACCTCATCATTTAGATACCAATTTCCAAAATTTTCTTCAAGTAGGTATATGATTCCATCCTCACTTAAAACTACAGCAGTGCCTTTTTTAGATTGAACGTCAAACAAATTACCCTTTAAATCATTCAATTCTATTCTTACAGGTTTTGAGTCTTCTAATGAAAGTATCTTAAGATGCCCATTATTGCCTAGAACTATAATTGAACTCTTGCTGCCATTTTCATCCTGAAGGCATCTAATTCCCCTTATTTCATCATTCAAACATTTTATTTTTTCCGTAATAGTAAGTTGCTTGTTCTCGTATTTGATAAAATATAATTCTCCCATTTTTGTTCCAACTGCAAAATAATCTTCATTTACCTTCTCAAATGCAGTCCAATTTTGAATAGTGATATATATATCTTTATGAAAAACGATATCATATTCATCTTTCTCTTTTATTACTTCAAATAAACTAAACTTTTCGTCTCCATTTTCCACTACAAATAAACCTTCATTAATTTCCAGGCATCCTCCAAATCCATTAAAATCATGATCTGATTGAATACTTTTAATCTTAATCTGTCCGTTGACGTCTGGCATTTGGCTAAAATTATTGCATGAAAGAAGATAACATCCCCCTCTGACTCCAAAGAGCATAATTTCTTTATCACTCAATTTATATATATACGAAACCCTTTCCTTTATTTCTTTAATAGGAGGGCTCCACTCTCCCTCAATTTGATTACGATAAGAAAAATTATCAGCAACGTCTATATATAAAAATTGAACCTTTCCGCCTATACTGCTTGTAATAAAAAGATTTTCATTTATTCTCAATGCAGTTTGTAAGAAACTATCAAACCTAAATGCTCCCAATTGTTTTAAAGGTTTTATTTGCATTGAAGTTTTTTTTATACTATTTGCATAAACCCTGTAATAAGGAATTAATTCAGCCAATAACTCTTCTTCTATTTGTGAAAGTTTATTTAATTGTTCTTCAAAACCATCATCCAAAACCCCATTTGTTTGGCATTCATTTAGCTTCTTTCTTAAATCTATAACCTGATTCTTGAAATTCTTTCCGTCTACTGACAAATTCAGTTTCATTTTTCTCCTTCATTATCCTCCAGGTATTCAAGCAGCTCCTTTGAATGTTCTAAATGGGATAATTGCTGGTCTAGTTTCTGATATTTTTTCACATCAATCCGCAGTGAATCATCAATATCAATTTCAAAAATTTCTTTTAGTCCCTTTGTCAAAACTCTCCTTAGAGTTCCTTTTCCAAATACCAGATGAACTACATCTAAACAGCTTAAAGTTTCTATTGATGGGCGGACATAGTGATATGGGCGGGTACGAATTTCTTCGTATGTTGCCGCTGCTTCTCCTATGCCTTTTATCTCAATATTCCATCCCTCTCCTGTAGGGAAAAATCCAAAACGCACCGCTTGTGAGAGAATATAATTTTGATCGTCAGGATAAGTGATTGAACTAATAAAACCATCCCACAAGGCTTTACTCAAGTCTTTTTCTTCGCCTAGATTCCAATTATCTAAAACGTGCAAAATATTACGGATTGATAATACAGACTCTCTAAGCTCAGGTTCATCCATTCCAGAATCTTTTAGGATTTCATTATCTTTCCACTTACCCATAAAAACATTCTGAGTAACCCTACACAGTTGAGAAAAGCGGAACAATTCTTCTAATGTCCTTTTGGAATCAGGAATGTGAATATTTCCATTTTTGTCAGCCAATTGTGCTATTATTATTCTGAAAAGTTCGTTTTTTTCTGGGAACTCCTGATCTTCCAGGGAACCGGTTATTTTTTGAGGTACATAATTGTATTCAATTGTTACGAAACGTGATTTAAAGGCTGGATTCAGCTCATTTGTCCCTTCATAATTAACCATTTGAGTTGATAGATTCCCTGTACCGATAAATCCAAATCCAGGGTTAATCAAAACAGGGCCAACTCCTGTAATATAAGCTGTACTTCCTACATGACGCTGCAATATATCATTCAAAGCTATTAAGTTTTGCATGGCAATTGTATTTAATTCATCTACGATTACAGTGCGGCCTTCCTTTACTGCAATCAAAATTTCTCTTTCTACTTTTTTTATTACAGTACCAAAGCTACTATTACTTGCTACCAGTAAATCAGAAAAGCTCTTCCATATTTGAATCTTAAGCTGCAGCTGCTCTTCATCAGTCATCTGCTCCAGTCTTTCTTTGTGCTCATCCATCCACTTATAAAAATCTCCTATAATCATATTAAGGTAATCCGTATATGATCCCTGGGAGAAACTATGTGTAAGAGACAAGGTTTTTTCCACGAACATATCTTCATAGGTTAAATTATGTGAACCGGATATAAATAGCGGCTGCAGGGACTCTATTTCCCCTTTACTTCCATTGGTTAATATATTTTTATAATAAAGCTTTCTTTCTTCATTAAGTTCTTTAAATACTTGAATAGCATCTTTTTCTTTCGCATTTGGATTTTTAGAAAACCATTCCTCCATTTTATTTTCTAATTCACTTTGTATTTTATTTTGAATATTAAAATCCATGGCTGCTTCAGTTGCTAATTGTGTTTTCCCGCTTCCTAAATGTCCTACAATATATACAGGGACACCTAAATTCAACGAATCTATTACTTTTTGCTTTGCATTAACTACATAGGGGACAGCTACCAAACGTTGCTCGTGCTGGGTTTCTATATCGCTTATCAATTGACGTTTATAATAAAATTCCCATGCTTCAGGAGAGCTTTCCAGGATCTTCTTCAATTCCTTTTCCAATCCTCTTATGCAGTCAACGCGATATCTTGTAGCTGAATTACTACCAAAGTGGCTGTAATTATTAGTCTCGCTGCTTATCCTCCTTTCAAAGCGAAGAAAAAACCTTTCATATTCAATTAAATTCTCAATTTCCTGTATCTTTTTACCCTGGTTTGCTGTTTCCTCTTCTACATAAGCTTTATATTTTTCGTAAAAAACATTATCTTCTTTAGAATAGACAGGAATTTTATCATCTCTTTCTTCAAATTTTCGAAAAGCTTTAAAAAATGATTCTTGTCCTTCTATCTCTCTATTATATTCATATTCCAATGACCTTGAGGCTTCCCTGCGCAAATCATCTTCATACCGGCTTTGCATTTCTTCTATGGCAGGAATATAAGCTTGCTTAATGTTTTTTTGTTCTTTCACAGAAGTCTCCTCCATTTTATGATGTTTATTTAATAAGGGCTTTGCCCATCATTATAATAATTGAATATAATTGACTCATACTTCGCACTTCAAAAAGTGCCTATGGACCTTGAAAATTCAATAATATTTGACAAATAAAAAGCATGAAAGCCCCGTTTTTGGTATAATTGAGTTATCAGAAACAATAAATCAAAACCGGAGGTTCATGCTATGAAAATAATAACACAAAAATACGAAATTGATAATACAGTTTCTTCAAGAATATCCAATTTTTTTAAGACTTACAGGGTGGGTTCCATACTGAAAGCTTCCAATGGCTGTAAATCCAAGGGGGTTGCTTCAGTAGCAATTTTTCAGTACATCTTTTCTCTTGTCTTCTTCAACAGAAGCATGTATATGGAGATGATGTCCGAAAAACGTGTAAATGGCTTCGCTAAGGATTCCGTATATAGATTTGTAAAATCGGCCAACATAAACTGGCTCCGCTTTACGACAATGCTTTCATCAAGGATTGTAAGCACAACTATCGAGAAGCTTACAGATGAAGAACGCATTAATGTTCTGATCGTTGATGACACTATGTTTGAAAGAAACAAGTCCAAGCATGTTGAACTTCTTTCGAAAGTATATGATCATGCAAATTCAAAATTCAGAAAAGGCTTCCGCCTTCTCACGCTTGGCTGGTCTGACGGCAATACATTTCTTCCCGTAAACAGCTGCCTGCTTTCTTCTGAAAATATGAAAAACAGGTTTAACGAAGCTGAAACGATGGACAAGAGGACCTCAGGTCATAAGCGGAGAGCTCTTGCTCAGACAAAAGCTACACTAGTTATGCTTGAGCTGATTAAAGAATCCATGCAGCATGAAATCTCTGCAAAGCATGTGCTTTTTGATACATGGTTCTGTTCGCCGTCATCCCTGACTTCAATTAAAGGCATGGGACTTGACTCTATAGCAATGACCAAAAAGACACCCAAAATGCATTATCAATACAACGGTGAGATGCTTCCGGTCACTGAGATATACAAAAGGAATCGCAAACGCAGGGGGCTTTCAAAGTACCTGCTTTCAGTAGATGTCAATGTAGTCAAAGACGAAGTCTCTATTCCGGCAAAGCTTGTATTTGTAAGGAACCGAAATAAGAAGAAAGACTATCTTGCAATAATTTCTACAGACATAACCCTGGATGAAAATGAAATCATCAGAATATATGGCAAAAGATGGGACATAGAAGTATTTTTCAAGATCTGCAAGTCATATCTGAAACTGACTAAGGAATGTCGATCTTTGTCTTATGATGCAATGACAGCTCATGTAGCTGTTGTATTTACAAGGTATATGATGCTTGCTGTTGAAAACAGGGCATCTTCCGATAAACGAACTCTTGGTGAACTGTTCTATCTGATAGCAGATGAAATGGCTGACATAAACTGGATGCAGGCATTTCAAATGCTTATGAATGCATTTTTATCAACTTTAGCAGATAAGATTTCGCTTACATCAAGTCAGCTAGAGCAATTTATGGATTCTTTCTTTGAGGCACTTCCTTCATCAACGAAAAAGTGTCTTGGTTTGTGTATCTAAGATAGTTGATTCATGTCAAATATTGAATTTTCAAGGTTCATAGAATAATATTCATGTGCGAAGTATGAGTAATTGAATATAAATTAAAATCCCGTTTTTTTAAATTCGGGATTTTAATCAAATTATCAATTCAAAATGTCACTAAAAAATGCCATATTCTTTTAATAACTGTTCAATTTCTGTTCCTGCTAGTTGTTTCATAATTTTACGTTTAGTCAATGGTGGTAAATCAATTTTTAGTTTTTCGCCATCTAATAAACTTGCACCTGCATTTAACAAATAGCGGATATCATATCTTGAAGCAAATACCTCAGGAACTCCTTTTTCAACTCCAGTCAGTACATATACTGCTTCCATAGCTGTACGTCCCGAGTATTCGATAGTAAATACAGTATCACGTCCTGGATCATCCAATGTTTCAGCAAATTGTCCAAGAAAAGCAAAGTTTACTGCATTCTTTGGCACAACATATGGACGATCTCCAAATTCACGAGGCATAAACATAGATGTGATAAATGGCATCATAACAGGGACTGCAGTACATGATTCTGCTAATTCTTCGATCTCATCTACAGGAACACCTATATGGTATAACCATTCCTTTGTGATTTCCTTACCAGTGCAATCTCTCATAGGCTTTTTAATGTAATCGCCAGGAACATCAGAAAATAAACCATATACCCAAACAACAACGTCTTTTTCAGGTTGTCCATAATATTGCTCTTGACGGTTTATTGTCCAACTCATTAACCATGAAGAGTCAACTGCTGTAACTATACCACCTGTTACAGTGCGTCCTCCATATGGTGAACGTTTTGTGATCTTTTCAATGTACTTAGGAACACGTTCATCATGACAAGTTACTGTGCAAGACTCCCAATTGGATTTTTCTGGATCTGTGCAGAATTTATCTGGATGTCCAAATTCATCTGATTGAGCAGCTATGTTTCTCCATAATCTCCAACATCCCCCTAGTTCCTTGTTAAATGGAGCTGGAGTATTGTCATCTCCATATCCGGAACCTTCAGTCATAGAACCATTGGTGATAAATATCAGGTCGTTTTCCGTTAAGCTGATAGAAATATCATTTCCATTTCTATCTCTTGCAGCTATCCTCTTTGCAACCTTTTTATCATCTGAAATTGAGAACTCAACGTTATCGACAGTGACTCCATATTCAAATTTAGCGCCATGATCTTCTAAATATTTAACCATGGGTTTTACAAATGAAGTATATTGATCATGTCGTGAAAATTGTAAAGCTGAAAGATCCGGCAGACCCCCAACATGATGTATGAAGCGGTTCATATACAATTTCATCTCTAAAGCACTATGCCAGTTCTCAAAAGCGAACATTGTTCTCCAGTATGTCCAGAAATCAGAATTTAAAAGTTCCTCAGAAAAAATATCTTCAATAGCTTTATTTTGAAGTTCTTCATCTGGTATACTTACAAAAGCAGCTAATTCTTTTGCCAAGTCTTGACCTAAATTGAACTTTCCATTATCATAGCGTTCGCCTTGGTTATTTGTAATACGACAATTGCTAAAATTTGGATCGTCATGATTTGTATAATAAAAATGGTCTAACACAGTCATATTAGGATCTTCTGTAGATGGTAAGGAACTAAACAAATCCCATAAAACCTCAAAATGATGTCCCTGTTCACGTCCACCACGCGCCACATAACCAATATTTTGACGAACTTGGCCGTCCAAACTTCCTCCAGCAATATCTAATTGTTCTAAAAAAGTAATCTTACTTCCATCCATGTGAGCATCACGAATCAAAAAGCAGCCGGCAGCTAAAGCACCAATTCCTGTACCAATTAAATAGGCCTTCTTATCATCAATTCCTTTAGGCTTTCTTGCATTCACTAAAGAATGATAGTTCCCATTTGTAAGTGTAAGCCTGTCATCATGTGTTTTTAATTTCATTTTATCTCCTTCTTTCTTAATAGTCTTCTAAATCCTACTATTATGTTTAGAGTTCTTTTATGTGAACTCTACTAGCACTCCACATTTTGAGGGGTAATAAATAACAACACCTCCTTTAACTTTGTGAATACTTGTTATCTGTAGGATTTGTTTATACTTATAATATCGCTTTTTTATGTCTTTTACATTAGGCAAACAAACTGCAGTGTTCGAATTTCGAACACTGCAGTTTGTTTGCCTAATTTTTTGGCATTGAGATTAGAATGCCTTACAAAAAAAGATTTTGTTATTGTTTTTTATTAGAGTCATTTAAACCAGCACTTCGCTTAAGGGATAGGGCAATGTGTCCATCGAAGAGCCGCCCGATTCGTCTGATGATAGTATCAGGGTCTTCCTTCATTCCAGAAGCAATCCAGCGTAGTACCATTTCAGTAAGAGCACACTGATAAAAGGAAGCAATCAGTTTTTTATCCCCCGAAGAAGCTGAGATACCGTCGCTTACTTTTTCAACATACCGGCTCATGACATGTCCTGATACATTGTATATATAATCCTCTAATTCTTCTCTCTGCATGGAGTTATATACATGATTAATGGCTATTTTGTTTTCTAAAGCAACCTTAGTAGCTACAATAAAACTCTCCTCCCAGGAAAATGTATCATTATATTCATCAATTACTGTCTGGAGTTCTGTTTGAAAGAGCTCTGACAGAAGTGCATATACATCTGTGTAGTAATAATAAAAAGTATTTCTATTGATCTCACATGCTGAAGCAATATCCTTAACTGTGATTTTATTAAGTGGACGCTCATTCAATATCTTTATGAATCCTTCTCGAATCTTTTTTTTCGTATATTGCTGTGCCATGCCATTACCTCCTAGTATAATATTGTTATACCCACTAAGGGCTATACTTTAAAATATTTCTAAATATAAAATTATTCATTTCTTTTATTCTGTAACAGAAGAAAGAGTTCTTCCTTCATCAGATGTTAATTCTAAATTTAACATGTCTGAAGGTTCCCAGTAGACTCCAGACTTTTCATAAAGTATACTCTTAAAGGATAGGATAAAAAATGTTACCCCCCTTGGGAAGTCAGTTTCTACTGACCTATACATATGATTAAGTCAATTAGTCCATTCAATGAGGTTTTATGATTTGGCTGGTTTGGAACCTCAGGCTATACTCGTATCACATGCTAGGATGTGTACTCATTGCTTGGAAATGGATTCCTATCAGAAAGAGGCTATCGCTCATATCAAACAATATTAAATATGATTTATTATCTATCAAGAGAATATTATGACCTAATGGACAACCGTTCTTCTTACGTGAATAAGCTTCAAGGCGAATTATGGATGGTATATCCGCAATATTTATAAGTTTTTTCTAAAATTACTACAAATACTACAATAAAATTACTGGAAAAATACACTTCTCCAGATGCATTTTTAAGTGCACCTAAAGATGATATTATTAACTCCATACGTTCTACTGCACGCTTTGGAATTATTTATGCTGAAAACAAGTATAATGCCATTATTCAGGCTGCAAATAATGCAAAAGCTTTTGGTCATTCAGTAAGCAGTAATTTTAAACGCATTCATCTATATACTCGTTTTATACGTCAGTATGATGAAGAAGTCTCATCAATACTGTCTGATATGCATGAACTTGTGAACGCCTACAAAGACACTGAATTTGTTAAACAGATATATCTCATCGAGTCATTTAAAGGTGCAGGATTTCTTTCTGCAGTAAGCCTTACGATTATCGCTGTAGCTTTAATAGTTCTTTGTTTTGCTGTTTGCTTTATTAATCTTAGACTTCTGATGTTGGGTTAGTTTCCTATTGCTCTTGGCTTCAAGGTTTCTTATCTTCACTCCCTTTATTAGAATTCTCTATCATACTGCTCATCATTTTATTTTTCTGCTCAGCACTCATATGATTCATCATACGATTCATCAATCGCTCCATAATATTCATCTTAATTTTCCTCACGTTTTTTTAATCCTCCCCATTACCAATTTGCTGAAGCTCTTTTAAAGAACCTAAAAGCTGTGGCTTTGTAAGACTATAGTAGATAAACGCACCTTCACGTTCAGGCTCCAGCACATGTCCCTCCTTCAAAACACGTAGGTGATGTGATACCAAGGGTTGCGGTAACTCTAATGACTGTATAATTTCTGAAACCGACTTTCGTTCCTTTCCAATGAAATAAACAATACGTAAACGATTAGAATCAGCCAAAATTTTTAAAAACTGTTGTAAAAATTCAAAATCCAGTGTCATTACCTCCTTTCAAATACATTTATGGTTATTTATATAAATTGAAGTTTATATCAATTATCATTTATATTAATGTTTGTTTATATTGTACTTCTGGATATATTTTTTGTCAATAATTATTTTTATAAAACTGACTTATGGCGAGTTGTAGAATAAAGTGAAAGAAAGTGGCCCAGAGTATCTGCGGTATAATGTAGTGAGCTAAACCAACACTATAAGGAGCAGAACTATGAGCCATCTTCATTCTACCATCGAGCCGACCAGAAAGAAATACAACCACCTCACCTTCTGCGAGCGCCAGAAGCTCGAGACTCTGATGGAGGGCAACCGCAAACTGGCCAAACGCAACCGGCTAAATCAGGGCCACCTAGCCCTGATGCTCCAGTGCAGCGAGGCGACCATCAGCCGGGAACTCAGGCGGGGCCAGGTCGAGCTTCTCTCGTCGGATCTGACAAAGTATACCTCCTACTCGGCGGTGATCGCTCAGGCCGACTATGACTTCCAGGCCACGAACAAGGGGCCGGAACTCAAGCTGACCGATGACCCGGTATTCATCGAGCTGGTGGAGGAAAAGATCCTGGAGCAGAAGTGGTCCCCCGACGCGGTGGTCATGTACCTGGAAGGTCTCCCCGAAGCGCCCTGCAAGACAAAGGTGTGCACCCGCACGCTCTACAACTACATCGAGATGGGACTCTTCTTCCACATCGGGCTGAGTGATCTGCCCCGGGAGGAACGCCCGCGCAAGAAGCGCAAGCGGCACGTACGCCGAGCGTTCAAGGCAGGAGATGCGCCCCTGATCAGCGAGCGGCCCTTAGAGAGCACTGAGCGCCTGGAGCCGGGGCACTGGGAGATGGACTGCATCGTCTCAGGAAAAGGCAAGGGCAAGGCGGCGCTCCTGACGATGAACGACCGCTGCACGCGTGGGACGCTGATCTTCAAGCTCAAAGCCCAGACCCAGAAGGAAGTGTTCCGAGTGCTTAACACTCTGGAGCGCGGAATGGGGCTGGCCGAGTTCCTGGAGCGGTTCAAGACCATCACGGTGGACAACGGCAGTGAGTTCCTTAACTGGAAGGGGCTGCAGAAGTCCGTGACCAGAACCAGCCAGTCCAGGACCAAGGTCTACTTCTGCCATCCCTACAGTGCCTTTGAGCGGGGGACCAATGAACAGAATAACGGCGTGATCCGCTACCATATCCCCAAGGGGGCCTGCATCGGCGACTACAGCAAAGCCCAAATCCAGAAGATCCAGTACTGGCTCAACAGCTATCCCCGACGGGTCCTGGGGGGCAAGACCGCCAACCAGGCAAGGGAAGCCTATGAGAGGGTTGCGTGATCTTAGCCCATTTCAAGTGCTCGACCCCATCAGCCCACTAACCTACGCCCGGTCAGTCCCCTGTAAATTCTCTTTCACTTTAACTTGCAATTTGTTATAAAACTGACTTATATTGTATTACATATATGAGAGTAGAAGAATGTAATTCGTACTTTTTGAGACTGTTGTTCTTTTCTCGGTGTTACTGAAACAAGGGCAGCATCTCGCTTTCAAAGCCAGTGGTCAGCAAAAATTCACCAGATTACGATCCCTGGGTGAAGGATATTCTGAAGATGAACTGAGATCAGCAATACTCGGAAAGACCGTCCACACTCCAAAAGTCAAAAGACCTTATCGAAAAAATCCGGACAAGATCCATCTTCTGGTGGATATCCAGGCCAAACTTCAAGCTGGCAAAGGTCCTGGTTATGAGCGCTGGGCGAAGGTGTTCAATCTGAAACAGATGGCTCAGACCATCAATTTTCTGACGGAGAATAACATCACCGACTATGAAACACTTGTTGAAAAAACAAAAGCTGCAACGGATCGTTATCACGAGCTGTCACAGCAGATCAAGGATCTTGAAAAACGAATGGCGGAGATTACTGAGTTGAAGAAGCATATCATCAACTATTCGAAAACCAAGGAAATCTATAGCGCTTATCGCGAATCCGGATATTCGGCCAAATTTAATTCTGATAATTCTCATGACATAATGCTTCATCAACATGCGAAACAAGCATTCAATTTGCTCTCGCACAAGCAAATACCTACTATGAAAAGTCTTCAACTAGAATACCAAGAATGCTTGACCATGAAAAATTTGCTAATGAAAAAATATAAGTCAATTAAGAGCATTATGAATCAATCTGTGGTCATAAAAAACAATGTCGACCTTATCTTGAGAGCCTCAGTAGCAAAAGATGGAAAAACAGAGCGGATCCTGGAAAAGTAGCCTATAACTGAATCCAAGTGATAAATGAATCCATATCTGCAAACAGGCTCGCCAACCTGTCGTGAACTTCCTGCAGATCATTCACATTCATCTCGTGCTCGATTCCATTGCGTAATAGCCTTGCAGATTTCTGTCCGCTGACAGTATAAATTCCACTTCCACTAAACAATCGTTCCATCAAATCTTCATCAAAACTATATCCTGCAATTTTTAGAGCTGCCTTCACCTGTGATAACTGGATTCTCATTTGCCCATCTGAAGTGTATTCTTTTTTTACTTGTAAATACTTTTTCAATACTATTTTATATGCAGTCCGCTGTGGAAGGATAACCGTTTCTTCAAGAACAAGAAAAAATCACTGACTCGCGAGGTAGCTGCTTCTCTGCTTCAGGAAGGCAGCATCCTGATGAAAAACCTTTATTCTCCCAAAACGCATAAGACCTATGATGCCCGGATCGTCATGGAGGATACCGGCGGAAAGTACGTCAATTTCAGGCTGGAATTCACGTCTGGTGAAACCAAGGATAAGGACAAAACGTCAACAAAATCCAAGGAAAGGATGGAAAAATCATGAATGTCAAAGATCGGATCAAGACTCTCCTCGGTATTGAGGTGAGCACGGATAATCTGCTGGAGCTCTGGGAGAATCCGGAAGAATATGTATCAACGCTGGAAGATGCTGACAAACTGAGAGATCTGCTTCTCCTTGTTGAGATGATGGCCGAGCTGGAGGTGGATAGCGATGAACAACACGGATGAACTTCGCTATGTCCAGGCCTTTGCCCGCATCATCGGCGTCAAGGAGGATGACGCGCTGGAATACGCCCAGAGAAAGGGCATCGGTGCTTTGGTGGAGAATGCCACCCAGCTATTGAGCACGCCAGCACAGCGGGAAAAGCATCAGGCCTTTCTGGATCTTTACCGGATGAGCAGCGGTATCAACACGAAAAACCCGGTCATCAATTCACCGGATACGGCAGCGGCCTTCTTTCGTTCGGTGATGGATCAGGTGCATGACAAGGAAGCCTTTGTCGTGGCCTTCCTCAATACCAAGAACCGCGTCATCGATCACGAGGTCGTATCACTGGGGACCATCAACAGCTCCATCGTCCACCCCAGGGAAGTCTTCCGAAATGCCATCGTCAATAAGGCCAATGCGGTGATCCTTTGTCACAATCACCCATCCGGCGATCTGACGCCAAGCTCCGAAGATCTCACCGTGACGAAAAGGCTTAAGGAAACCGGCAATCTTCTGGGCATCCAGGTGCTGGACCATCTGATTATCAATGGGATCAATCAGCAGGATCACTACTCCTTCCAGGCCCACGGCGTACTGGAAGCGCCAGCTGCTTACGGCCAAAAGGAAGCGGTCAAGGAATCCTCAGCTCAGGTGGCACCCGGTAAGAACATCAAGGAAGGCCTCAAGGAAATCACGGATAAGCTGGAGCAAGGCATCCGTGATTTTTTCACTGGTGACAAATACCAGGACTACCTGCGTACCATGTCGAGGTTTCATCATTATTCCCTGAACAATACGATCCTGATTGCCATGCAAAAGCCGGATGCCACACTGGTGGCTGGATACAACCGCTGGCAGGATCAGTTCCAGCGCAATGTCCTGAAAGGTGAAAAAGGCATCCGAATCATTGCCCCGGCCCCTGTTAAAACGAAAAAGGAAGTTAAAAAGCTAGATCCTGTGACGCAGAAACCCCTGCGGGATGTCACTGGCAAGACACTGACGGAGGAAGTGGAGATCAAGATCCCAAGGTTTCAGGTCGTCTCTGTCTTTGATGTCTCCCAGACGGACGGGAAGCCCCTTCCCCAGCTGGCAAGTACCCTGACCGGCGATGTCAAGCAATATGATATTTTCATGGAGGCTCTGAAGCGATCCTCCCCGGTTTCCATCTCTTTTGAAGCCATGCCATCCAGCACCGACGGCTATTTCAGCCAGGGTAGACAAAAGATCGCCATTCGTGATGACATGAGCGAGATTCAGACAGTCTCTGCAGCCATCCATGAGATCGCCCACGCCAAGCTTCATAATCTGCAATCTGACCAGGAAAAGAAACACGGAGAAGATGAGAAAGCACCGGAAAAGCCCAAGGATCGAAGAACCGAAGAAGTGGAGGCAGAAAGTGTCTCCTTTGCAGTATGTGCCTATTATGGCATCGCCACAGACGAGAACAGCTTTGGCTACATCGCTGCCTGGAGCAAGGACAAGGATCTGCCTGAGCTGAAGGCTTCCCTGGAGACCATCAGCAAGACCTCAGCCGAGCTCATTGATGACATCGACCGCCATTTTAAGGAAATCACCCAGGTGCGCGGGATTTCTGCAGCAGACATCGGTCAGCAGGACGTAAAAACGGGGACTGCTGAGAATCCTTCTCAACCCCTGCAAGAGGTGGAATTCCTCACCGGGCCGGATGACACGTATGCTATCTATCAACTGAAAAACGATGAGAATCTGCGAAACCACCAGTTCGAGAGCCTGTATCACCTGCAAAAGCTGGGTCTGACTGTGGACTATAAGAATTATGATTTGACCTACACCGGACATTTTGAGGTAGAAACTGACACCAATGGAACGCTGAACGGCATCTATGAAAAATTCAATGAAGACCGACCCAAGGACTTCACCGGACATAGCCTATCCATGAGTGATGTCATCGTCTTGAAGCAACACGGTGAGCACACGGCCCATTATGTGGATACCATCGGCTTCAAAGAAGTGCCGGAGTTCATCAAGCCCATCAATCCTTTGCGAAGCATCGAGGATACGGTGGAGCAAAATGACAACCAATTTGATGGACTGATCAATAACGTTCCTGTCAAAGACATGGATAAATCCAGAGAGGCTGCCGAAGGTCGTGAAGAGAAAAAACCGCAGAGGGAATCCGTAAAACAGCGGTTGAAAAAGTCTGCTGAGAAACCAGAACCCAGTAAAACGCTGCCTCACAAAACTGCAGAAATGGAGAGATGAAGATGAATAGATTCAGTATTGAAGAGCTTAACCTCATGTGTATTTATGATACCGGCACCAGGTCCGGACTGATCGCAGGACTTGAGAAAATCTCCACAGAGCTTGCTCCTGAAGACGCAGAGCTCTCCCAGCTTATCCAAAGTGCTTTGAGGAAGCTGGCAGCCATGATTGATCAGGAATATGGAGAGTTGATCCTGGTGCCCGATTATAAGGAAGAAGACGATTAAATAGGAGCATCTGAAGCAGAAAGGTGGTGGAAACTTGAGGAGGTGATAATTTGGCAAACAGAAAGCGTCAGATCCCCATTATAATCATGGTCAACGAGCGTGAAAAGGCGCTGATCGAAGAAAAGATGCGCCAGCTGGGGACAAAAAACATGGGAGCATACATCAGAAAAATGGCCATTGACGGCTATGTGGTCCGACTGGACCTCTCTGATATTTCTGATCTGGTATCGCTCCTTCGAAGAAGCAGCAACAACCTGAATCATTACGCCAAGCGGGCGCATGAGACCGGACGCATCTATGAAGCCGATATTGAGGATATCCAGAGCAGCCTAAAGAGTGTATGGGAAAAGGCGGATCAGATCATGACCCGCCTTTCCACCATAGACTAAAATTTTTTATCGACAACATGGACGATATTTGGATTCCTTGCTACGATCAGGGTAGAAGAAAATTATCGGATGAATGGAGGTGTGCAGCATGAGATTTCTCATCAAGCTGTTCTTATTCCCAATAACACTGGCTTTGACGATCCTTGTTGCAGCCTGCCGTTTGTTGTGTAAGCTGTCTACCATGGTGCTGGGGATCGTGGCTTTTGTCTGCTTTGCCATTGCTCTGGGAACCATGGTCCTGCTTCAGGATGTTCCGGAAGGTCTGAGATTGATGGGCCTGGCCTGGTTGATCAGTCCCTTCGGACTGCCGCTGATCGCAGCATTCCTTGTTGAGCTGATTGGTGTATTCAACGATTCTTTGAAAGCGATTTGAGAAAGCGAAATATGATCCTGTGACGGGCGCGGTGGAGCAATCTGCTGCGCCTTTTTCTTTTGGAAGGAGGTGTCCGCTGTGGCAACCACGAGATTAATCCCCATGCACGTCATCAAAGGGCAGACCGTGGCCCACACGGTGCATGAACGCCTTTCCTATGCCGTCAATCCTGATAAAACGAATAGCGGGCAGCTCGTCAAAGCCTATGGCTGCGAACCGGAAACCGCCGCCGGAGAGATGCTGCTTTGCAAGAAAGAATACGAGACCTACATTGGACGCAGTGATGAGAAGAAGAGTGACATCGTGCTCTATCAGATCCGGCAGTCCTTTAAGCCAGGAGAAATCGCGCCCGAGAAGGCTCAGGAGATCGGCTATGAGCTCGCCATGAGTTTAACCAAGGGCAAGTATCAATTCGTTGTCGCCACACATACCGATCATGCCCATATTCATAGCCACATTATTTTCAATTCCACATCCATAGACCATACTCAGAAATTTAGAAATTTCCTTGGCTCCAGTGAAGCGATTCGGAAAATCAGCGACAAACTCTGCCTAGAGAACGGACTCTCGATTATCGAAGCTCCAAAGCAGGGACCGTCTCATTACGGCAAGTGGCTGGGCGACAAAAAACCACTTTCTTGGCAGGAGAGGCTACGACAAACCATCGATGCTGTCATGGCACAAAAGCCAGCAGATTTTGATGCTTTCCTGAAGTTAATGGCGGGGAATGGTTATGAAGTGAAACCGGGGCAGCATCTAGCCTTCAAAGCAAATGGTCAGCAAAAATTTACAAGATTGCGGTCCCTCGGACAAGGATATTCTGAGGAAGAGTTGAGATCCGCGATTCTTGGAAAGACGATCCACACACCTAAAGCCAAAATACCTTATCGAAAAAATCCGGACAAGATCAATCTACTGGTGGATATCCAGGCCAAACTTCAAGCGGGTAAAGGCCCTGGTTACGAGCGCTGGGCGAAGGTTTTCAATCTGAAGCAGATGGCTCAGACCATCAATTTTTTGACGGAGAATAACATCACCGACTATGAAACCCTGGTTGAAAAAACAAAAGCTGCGACGGATCGTTATCACGAGCTGTCACAGCAGATCAAGTATCTTGAAAAACGGATGGCGGAGATTACTGAGTTGAAGAAGCATATCATCAATTATGCGAAAACGAAGGAGATATATACCGCATACCGAGAATCCGGATATTCATCAAAATATTATGAGTCAAACACTGAAAATATTCTGCTTCACCAATCAGCCAAGCAAGGTTTTGACTCGATTTCATCAAAAAAAATACCTTCAATTAGAGACCTTCAACAGGAATTCAACTCATGCCTAGATTCTAAAAAAGTCATTTTAAAGGACTATGTAAAACAAAAATATATTATGAAAGAATCACTGACGGTACAATCAAACGTCGATCATTTGTTTTCTCAAAGGTCAGAAGACAAGTTCATTAAGGGGCGTTAAAAACGTTTGGATGCGGTTAATCTTCGTAGAATATTCATATTGAATTCACTAGGCTTTTACGATTGTGGTTTTGCCTTATATTCCCAAGATTGTAAACATTCCCTCATTACGTAGTGCTTGATTTACCCAAACAGAGATTTCAATGAGGGCATTTTTTGCTTGAGTATTTAACTGAGAGACATAATCAAGTATAGCTTCCCACTGGGATTGATTGACTTGTGTTTCGCCATAGGGATCATAGCCCGGAATCACTGCTGCAAATGCTCTATATATTTCTAATTCGTTAAGAATATCATCGTGCAACAACATTGAATCTGATTTCCAGAAAGTTTTATTATCCCACTTTCCTATGTAGAATTCATGATAACATGATCCTACACGATCACTTACAGTACAAAAATATTTCAAAACCTCACCTCTCGAAAAATCTGTGATACAACTCCCACTAAGATTTATTAGGCAAAAGTTTATCCGAGTGCTATAGTTTGAGGCTATCCGGGCTTATTGGATAATCAAATTCACCGCCCGAAATCAAACTTTCTTGGAACCATCAGGACTAATCATTGACTTCTGTTCAGAAAATCCAAATGAGTATCACTATTTATTTTCACACAATAGTCAGCAATTGTTTTAAGTATATTATGATTAACGGCATAGTTGAGATCTCCTACAATATACAGTTTGTCGCGTGCTCTCGACAAAGCAACATTCAATCGCCTAACATCACCAAGAAATCTGAAAGAGCCAACAGTTCTGGTCAAACTGAATATTACTATGTCGCACTCTTTTCCTTGGAAGCCATCGATGGTGTCTACATTCACATTGAGACATCTAAAAGATTCTTTTTGCACTAATTCCTGCAGTGTAGTTACCTGATGTCTGTAAGGTGCGATTACAGCAACTGATGTTAAAATTTCAGCGTTGTCGTCGAGTTCTTTTAAAATACATGTGATGATCCGGCACTCATCGAGGTTGTAAATTTTCAGCCTTTCAACTCTATTTGCCTCATAGCGAGGCCACAGTTCAGAAGGAGTATAGTCAACCCATATAATGCTGTTGTCGCCTTTGATGTTTCTTCCATTTTTGAGCTCACCATCATAGAATAAGTCTCCAATTAACTTCCCGATTTGATTGGTCATACGATACTGCGTATCTAGTACAGAGACATTTTTAGACTTCAAGAATAGGTCATCAATGTATAAATAATTCTGCAAATTACACTTTTCGATACTTCTAATTACATCTATTTCCTCGGAACAGAAAACGGGTGGTAACTGCTTAGGGTCGCCGACTAATATTGCCTTTTGTGCAATGGTTAGCGGGGCCAAAATTTCTGGTAGCGTTGCTTTGCATACTTCATCTATAATCACGAGATCAAACATCTCCGACGACGATTCGAATTCGTAGGCATTAATTCGATTGCAAGTCATGCCAGCAATATTAGCCGATAAGGAAAGCGCCTTTTCAAGACTCCTATCATCATAGTCCGATAAGGTTTCTGAGATGATATTGATTGCGTCTTGGCTTTTATAATTTGCCTGTAGCCACTCTTTATATGTACTTATTATTGCTTCTGGCGAAAACTCGTCGACCGCGCTATTTTGCTCTTTGTCGCGGATACGAACGATCCTGATTGAATCGTCGTATTCTGAGATTCGCGAAATCAGGTTGTTCACGGCAATATGGGTTTCCGAACAAACCAGTATTCTGACATCTGGATTTTTACGATATAATTGTAAACAAATCTCGGCGATAACCTGCGTCTTGCCGGTTCCCGGCGGTCCCTGTATTAGGGAAAGGGCATTATTCCCCAAGGCAATCTCTACCGCCTTTTTTTGCGAGTCGTTGAGATTAAGGAAATAATCATAATCCTCCGCTTGGGGTAAAGGGACATCCGACGGATTAATAAACTCTATCAGCACTTTTGGATTGATTACCGCAGCGTAACGAACACGTTCTATGGTTTTGAGTTGTCGCTCAACTTTTATCTGTTCTCCGACGTCGTCAAGAGAAGTGAGCCTTTCGGATAAAAACGTCCTCCAGTGAGATAAATGTTCTGTCCAAGTGTTATCAGTCATAACTCTCACCTCCCGCACAAATCCTAAAGTCAAAGCATTTCGCTAAACCGATTAAGAAACTACGTTTGACCTTTGGTAGCAATTCAACCAGTATTGCGGTTTTGGCTTCAATAGCAGTTTTTTCTATACTATAGTCAGCATTGTCGGCAACAAGCAGAATTTCATTGGGTATATCTATTTCAAATGAGCTGTGCGAACAAATTTCAATAAGTGCAACAACGGCATCCGAAAGCGAGAGTTTGCGGGACTCTATATCAACACTAATAATTTGCTGATTGACCAGTTTTCGAAGGGCATTTGCAATCACCACGTCAGAGAAAACCCACAGCAAATTGCTTATTTGCTTGGCATCTGTTAGCCCGTTCAGAACAAGGCGGAAGATAGTCTGTTCAACAACGCCAAAGCGTCGGCCAAGGGAAAAATCAATTTTGACTGTCATAAAGCCCCTCCTTTCGTGTAGCTTTCTTTTGCCTGCGTGTGTCCAACAACTCAGTTCTTCTGCCTTCAAGTTTTTCTCTTTCTTCACTTTCGGCAGATGATGGACGGTAGGGTTTTGGGAGGCAGGCAACTAATTGCCTGTCAAATTCCTCTGCGACTTTGGCGAGTTCTGTTTTTAATGTCGCCAACTCGGTATCGGCTCTTTTCTTTTGAACGGTTGCCAATTGTAAAGCCTGTTTTGCACGACTGACTTCCTCTGTTTCTGAGAACAGCTTTAATAAGAAGAATCTCGCATCTCGGCTTTTGCTGTTCGATAATTGCTTTGACGCTTGGTCAAAGACTACATTTGTTTTAGCTTGTGTGGCTTCGGCGTTTGCTATTTGGGAGGATAGGTCGTCTGTCTTCGATTTTCTTTGCTGTTGTATCTGGGCTGACTCTCGCTTGAACCGCTCCTGCTCTCGCTGATTGGCATCGTTTTCGATCTGATATAGTTCTGTTAGTCTGACATCTATTATTCGGCATTCATCAGACGACTCTGCTTTACCATCAGGAATTAGGTACACATCATTCTTCTTACAAAGCGAATAGAGCATCTGCTGCCGCGCATACCACTGTTGCCGTTCAGATTTTAATGATGTAAGCGTAGATTTATCTTGAATTATTTGTATTTGAAGCATATCAATATATTCCTTTGCCGATGATATGCTGTTTCGGTAGATAGATTTTTCACTCTGGAGGCGTTCCCATTTCCAATTATCATCAGAGTGTGAGTTAATCATTTGCTGTATTTGTTGATTTGTATCTTTCAGCATGACAAAAAGGTTGTCTAGCTCCGCTTGGCGGTCTTTCACATCAGCAAAACGTAATTTCAATTTTCTATCAAAAAAAGATATTTGTACATTTAAGTTGGAAATTGGGACAGCCCAAAACGCCCTAACTGTTCTGGCTTGCTCATCAAGCGAACGGCTAAGGGAGTTTATGCTTCCGCTAATTTCCATCAACTCATCCGTTTTGTATTTGAAATCGTCTTTTGTTTTGTCTCGGTCGCTTTTCAGTTGAGCCGAAAATAGCTTTTTCTGCTGAATCGTCCAAGAAATGTACTGGATGACTGGGAGTAAATCAACTCGTTCTTGCAGGACAGCACGGAGTTTCTGTAAGGCCTGTTTTGTCAGTTTTTCAGATCCCTCACTGACAGCCACCAATTCGGAGACTTTCTCTAAAAGTGAAATGGCATCTTCGTTCTCAGTAACGGTGACTTCACATCCAGTCAACCTGACCAGTTCCTTAATATCTTCGATCTTGGCTTGAGCGACCAGCTTGTCCTTTCGTGCTTCAAGGATATCGATCTCCTCGCCTATCAAACTCATTTGCGCTGTCAGGAAATCTCTATACTCGACAAGCGCTTGCTTTTCAAGTCTTTTGGCTTCCTGCATTTTATATAGGCATTGGCGACGTAGGAATAGGTCTACATATTCCAATAACCCTGCCCGAACCTTTTCGAACAAATCTGCATCCTTTGATAATTCATCTAACAGGGACAACTTTACTTTTTCAAAATCTATATCCTTGTCGGCTCGCGCCTTTTCAATCTCCGCTGAGCAACGCTCAATTGTGAGTTCGTAGTTGGTCTTGTACTCATCAATTCGAGACCGCAAATCCGCCGATGCCTTACGCAATGAACGATTAACAAGCAGACGGTGTGGTAAAACAATATCCGGAGCACTCATCATTGACCTCCATTCACAAGAAATAAAGCCTCATCAAGTGACAGATATTGCCTCCCGACCATCAGTTCATCTTGTTGCATAAACCATTCCAGTTTTTCCACAAACGGCTTAAGTAAATACGCAGATTCTTGGTCATTCATTATGTCTGTAAGTGTTTCATTTAATTGTGCATTAACCATGTTGCGGTTTCGTGCATAGTCAAGAATTGCGTTATGGGTAGATATGTTGTCATCAAGACGAGCCTTAATGGTCTCGATGTCTCCTGACAGAACCTCAAACAAACCAATGTATTGAGAATACGAATTTGCAACATAGGTATTCATTGACTCTTTGAACTCGTCAAACATCGCTTCACGTTGTTCACTAAAGCGAGCCTGCAATTCTCTGAGTCTCTCACTATGTTGTGCTCCTAGCCTCCGCAATGCGTCAACCTTTGCGGTTTCCACGCTGGCTATACTGGCGTCAAGTTGCTCGTAAATGCTCCTAATTGCCTTTTTTCGAATATTGTACTCTTTTAGGTCGGAAATCAGGTTGTAGCAAGGTAGCAAGTCTTTAAACGACAAGCGGAATTCAGAAATGCTCGACATTGAGTCTGCAAAATAGTATAGCTTCTCACAGCCACAGAGTTCAATGTGAGTGTTAATTTCTGTGATGCATTCGTTAAAAGCTTTCTGCGCATCTTTATTTGCCGTTCCAATAATCGCACTTGCACCGTAACCGATAACAATTCCTCCGACCAGAGAACCGACAATTGTACCAACAGGACCCAATGCTGACCCTATAGTAGCTCCGGTAGCAGCTGCTGCCTTAACCGATGCAATACCCGCGATTTGAGCACCCACATATGCTCCTCCAAAACCAGCAAATGACGAGAAAGTATTGTTTACGGTGTTGCACAGTAAATCATCGGCATCTATAACTCCAGTTACGAAGCAACTGTAAAGGTCTTTAGCAAAATCCACAGCTGTATTTGCTGCGGCCATTACTGGAACCGCACCAAATGAGTTTGCCGCAATTTCTTTCCCTACGACCTTACCCAACAGTTGAACAGAACCCATTATCGCCCCGCCGCGGACACCGCCTTCCCCAGTCCCACAGAGAATATGCGTTACACTTAATATGAACTGGTCTTCCGATAAGTCATCTCGGTTTTTTATTACATCAACGATTTCCTTGATTGTTGTCAGGACAAAACCGGTAGCGGCACCAGCGGCAATCGCCCTGCCTAAGTTGATCCTATTAAGTTCGCCGTGTTTTTCTGTGGAATTATGATATTCTGGTGTTTCTTGGGCTTTCATTGAGTCGGCGAGATTTGTCGCTTCTTCTGGGGTGATTGCATCAGATGAAACAGGTTTTCCCCCAATATTAACACTGACCTTATCATTGACTCCTTGCCCTGACCCACCTACAAATTCGACATTTTCATATTGAGCATTAGCTATGTCTTTTGCATAATCCGATGGCTTGTTATGTATTTTGGATTGATAGTCAGCTGTCCGACTTGGTTTGCTCCACGGACGCTTTCGAGTCCAAATGGAAATGTCTGTTTCCATATCGATTCCAGAAAGATTTGAACCATCGGGAAGAGTTCCTTTAGTGACTACATCAAGTTTATAGTCTGGTATCCCTTTTGCGAGAGAATTAATTTTAAGAGTATGTTTGAAATACTCCTCGGCAGCGAATCCCTTATATTGAGCGGAAGAAGTTTTTACCGGCAAGCCAGTGGATTTAGCTATTGCTGCCTGGTTCATAGCTTGAGCGTAGCTGTCAATGGCGGATTGCAGACTGGCTGTTTGCAAACCAGCCTGGGTCGCATTCCCGACTGATGAGGCATTGCGAAGCGTATCTTCGATAGCATCAAAAGCACTATCGTCAATAGTGCTGAGTTCATCGAAATCGAAGTCGATGCTTGGATATTTGCTTTTCTTTAAGCTCTCGTCCATCAGAATGCTCCTAATCATTTCGTCTTGAATTATTTTGTCTCAGGTTTTCACATAGATGCGTCAATATTATTTCAAATAAATTGGCGGTATCGCATTCCTTACAAACCGGTACAGTGAATCATTTGTTCCATAAAATTCAAAGCTGTCAGCATTAGTTTATAATCCCACACATAAGCATGCCGGAAGAAAAATCTATGAGTGTTTTATTTGGTGCACAAATCATACAAGGCAACTGCCAATTGTACATCAACATTTTCTTCAACTCTATGAATTGTACATAAAAACACATTGCTATTTACTGCTTCAAATTTCTTAGCATTTTTTCTGATCCACATAGAAATACTGTCCCGAATTGAAGAGAAATCTTTGTTTTCCTTGTTAAAAATTATCAGCGAGGTCTTGATATCTTTCCAAGTTGAATATCCGAATAACTGCTCTATGGCTTCTTCAAACTTTTTAATGCCATGCCAAATTTTACATTCTCCAATAAATGCAGCCTTATTTTCAAATACAATATGAATATCTGTTTTCCCAATTTTTCTAAATGTCTCTCCTGTGACCATGTCAATATAATGAGTTCCTAATGTAGCAATAATGAAATCTCGCAATTCCTCTTCATTACTTTTTGAAAAAGTTCTTGTGGTAGCCTCCATTGAAGAGCAAGTGTTATGAATTATATGAATGATGTTCATGTAGTCTTGATCTGAAATGCTATATTCTTTGTCCAAAGCCCTTGATAGCGGCTTTGACACAGGCTTTCTTGTGATTCGCTTTAGAGGTATTGGAGCGATGTTTGGTGCACTGGCGCTTAAGTGTAAAGGTATTTCTAATGAACTGCGCACAATAGCAAAGTCGGAAGCCTTTTTCTTTCTTTCATCAAGAAACTTTAGAGCATAACTTTTTATATTGCTATTATAGATTGCGATTTCTTGGTTAACGTAACCAATCATTTTTCTGTATGATTCAAATTTCCCATCAAACTCTTTTTCAATATATTTTTTTAGATCTTCTTTATCTTTTAATTCCTGAGCAGTATATGAAAACCTTAATGACAAGCTGCCGCATGAATCACCATTTGGTGGATTCAATAATTCTATTTCAAATCGTGTCATGATGTATGTTGATGGACGCAATTTTAGTAATTCTGAATAACCATCAAATGGTATTTTATATATTATGCTATAACCAGGAATTTCATAATATTCATTCTCAGACGAGTGTCTTGATGCCCAGGGATTTCTCGTTTTTACATGAGTCTCGTCAATTGATTGTTCAATATTATTCTCGAACAGAACAATAGGATCAAATATATATTTTGATTCGAAATATTCTATCCATGAGTCAAATTCGCACGTCAAAATCTCATTATCCCTAAAACCGAATATTTCCTGCTTCAATTTGTCGATAGCTTCACCAACAAATATTCGCACTTCTTTACCAGTAAATAATTCCAAGTATCGTCACCTACCGTTACAATTTATTTATCTATGGATGGATTTGCCGATTGCAAATCTACGCAAGTGTATAAACACTTGCATTGCTTGCCAAATGTACATGTTAATCAGTAATCTCGTTTCCTGTCCAACGACTTGCTATTGTTGAAATCTGTTCTCTGCTCAGTAAATCATTCGACCAACCTTTAACAAAAGAGATGTCTGCAGAGTCAGGTAGCATATCCTTTTCAAGTTCTCTAATTTTTATTCTAGCGGGTAGAGCCGCAGCTTCACCAACAAAAACAGCCTCCCTTCTAGTCAGCGAAGATAAAATGCGTGTCAAACCTGCTAAGGTGTCAGGAAGAAAACGAGCTACATGCTCTTGATCGCTTGAATTGGTCAATCGTAATACAATCCAGGTGTTGCATTGGGACAAAACTGTACTTTCGACATCGGACGGTCTTTGAGAAACCAACATCAGCCCCAATCCGTACTTTCTTCCTTCTTTAGCTATCCTTCGAATAGATTCTTGAGCATCCTTGTATTGAGCCTCGCCATGATTTGGGACGTATCTATGCGCTTCTTCACATACCAGAAGAATCGGGTCGTTTTGTCGCTCTTCTGGTATTTGCCATACTTTGTATTGAAATAGGAGTCTTGATATTAATGCTGTGAGTGGTCCTGAAACCTCGTTTGGCAATCCGGAAATGTCAATGATTCTTAAATTTTTACCTGCGTGATTTTCGACAGCTCCAACAAATTGGGTTAATACATCTGTGAGGTCAGGCGAGTCATCATTGTATTCATCCATTAGAAATTTAAGCTGAGGATTAGCTCTTAGGACACGTATTTTTTTTAATATGGCTTCAATTTTCTGTCTGTCAGAATCTGATGGTGTTCTTGGATCTTTGGAACCCACTTTTCTCCCTTGAATTTCGTTAATGTGCTTTATAAACTCGTCCAATTTAAAAGGAGTAGGCTTATCACGATCAAACGAATTCCTGTCTTCTTCAGTTTTTCCGGCACAAAGTTCTGGAACCTGATTACCAGTTGGATTTTCGACCGATTCAATAATCTCAGCTTTTACCATTCGCGCATACGAAAGCGCTTCATATACAATATTGTTTTGAGATGTGGCCTCGAATTCAGTTTTCCCAATAATCAAAGAACGAAATTCATCACCAGACATTAACCAATATGGAAGTTTTAGCACCTCAGAATTTTCTCCACCGGTGGAAGCTTCTGAGTAAGCTCTATAGACAACAGCCTTATTTGTAAACGCCTTGGCGTATTCGCCATGGGGATCTATTAGAATTATTCGCGGAGACAAGTTCTTATCTCCTTCGCATTTATACTCAAGTATTGAATGAAGTAATGCTGCTACCGTTGCTGATTTTCCTGATCCAGTAGAACCCAATATTGCGGAATGGTTCCCAAATAATTTATCCATATTTGCGCGGCAAATTGCCGAACTGGCTCCGACATATGAACCAATATCAAGCATTGGTTGATTCCCCACCGAATTGGATTCTGCGCCCAAATAAATTGCTTCAAGTTCATCCTTTGTCGTCAAGTAGACATTTTGCAAGGGTAGAGGATATGTTTCTACTCCTCGGTTGAATTGAAGAGTCCCTTTAGATTCAATCCAATATCCTTCGCCAAACAAATCAGCTTCAAGAATTCTTGAATCGTCTGAAGGTGCAATTTTTTGTTCATTCAAAATTTCGACTTCTGAATTCATTCGCAACATTTTTACAAAAGCGAAGATCACCTTGCGTCCAAAGTGAATTTTAATAATGCTTGCCATTTGGCCAATTGAGTATACTCTACCATCTATAGTTCTGCTTAAATTTCCAAGAGAATCATCAAGCTTGACCTTGATATTTGTTCCATTAACTTCAATGATAGAGCCGATTTTTAAGTCATTACTCTCTTTAAATAATTTCATCGTACGTCTCCATCCTTTATAAAAGCTGTCATATCGTCAAATTTCCACCATGAAAGTTCAGACGCATGCAATGGCGGAACTAATGTATCATTACCGTGATAGACACCTCCTTTTGATGCAACGTAAACCTTGTTGCCTATTAACTCAGAGCTTAATAAACCCGACAGAAATTCATTGATATTTTCTACGAAAGCAATCAATGTTAATTTATTTCCTTTTTGATTAAGTGCCTGGAGAATTTCAGAATTGATATGGGCATCTCCGAAACTATATCCACACACAATTAATACGTTATCTTTATGATGACTGATTTTGCTTCTGAACTCACTGAATAAAGCCGCAAACGGATCTTTTTGGGTTTCAACGTATTTTGTGGCTTGAGGGTATATCAGGACCTCAGAACTGCTTAAATTGTAGTTAACACCATACCTGGTCCTAAGGAGCCCGTTCTGCTTATCGGATATCCAATCAACAGATCCATGTAGTTTAACTACGTTTACGCCTGTTGGCTTTTTATATGATATATCCGGCCGCCAAGATCCAATTGCAGCACCGATAAATCCATCATTTACCTCAACATTAATCAATGAAAATGCATCTTCAATTAATGTGTCATAGTTTGTTGTAAAAATAGATATTGCAGATCTTGAAAGTAAATTTGCATGTGTTTCTAGAAGCGTCTCAGCGAATTTCAGGTGGCTATCAATTTTAATTATTGGGGCATCTATTTTGCCTATTTGCTCTGGTTTCCCACATGCCACATTTGATTTGCAATAGCCATACCTTACAGTTTCACTAATGGCTCCAATAATTGCAGAATGTAATTCTCGTAACTTTGAAGCCTCATAATCCTTGCTATTGATTCCAGCCATGCCACGCTTTGATCGCTCAGCAATCGCTATATAATCACCTAATTGGCTCAACACATGTTCAATATGATAGTCCTTGGGTAAATCTTCTGTTATTCCTTCATATATTAATTTTGTTTCGCCACCTGGTAACATTGTTGCTACTCGTTCTGTCAAAGACATCATCAATGGGATATTCGCTCCACAACTTATCCCGGCACCCAATAGCCAGTTTTGATTAGCACATTCAAAATTTTTATTTATTTCTTCAACAATTTCTGTGAACTTATCCATTTATAACACCTACTTTCCAATTCGTTAGCCGCACTAGAAATATCAAATAAATATGCTCATCAGTCCAATTGTGTTAATTAGACCCTTATTTACAATTCTGCAGCTTATTATTTGCTGTTCATGCTTAATCCCTTGCCACTGGGATATAAACCATTTTCAGTGGAATCAACTTTTTATATTTCTCACTTAATTGATCATAGTATTTCAAAATCAAATCTACTAAATCGGGTCCGTTTATACCGCGGATTATTGGTGTGCTATCCAGGTATTTCTGGGCATTCTTTGTATAATTTGAAAGCGTGACAAACAAACCGTAATCGCCTTCACGCATTGCTCCTTTTAAGGATTGGATGGTGGCTTCTTTTATATCACCGTCAGCACTTTTTACTTGGACTAATATTCTTGGCGGCAACTCATCTTTATAGGCAGTAATATCTATGCCGCTATCACCGCCATGAGCCGAGACAGATGTTCTGTATCCCATAGCATTAAGGAGATCTGCGACAAACAATTCAAAGTCATAACCTTTTAAATGTTTACTAAGTTCTTTCAATATGAAATCTTTTGTTGTTTCTATGATGTCTTCAGCAGTTGCTGCGACGCTTTCATCTTCTTCATCAGATGAAACTGGCGTTTTTTTAAATCCTTTATCCAGTGCCGACAAGTATTCGTGAGCGAAGTTTTTTACTGAGAAGAATGACATTGCAGTTCCTATCTCATACAGGGCACCTTGCGAGAAGGAAGTCCTTGGGAGATGTTTCAACCATTTGACTTTTCGTTGCTGTACATACTCTGTTGCATCTGGATTAAATATATAGTCACTATCAATGATTCCAATATTAATTTGGCGATCAATCTTTGAAGGGAATACAACGTAATCTCCGATTTGAACTTCGTTTGCAAAGCGGTAAAGCATTCCTGCACCATTTGCAATAGAGCCTTTTTTGGCATCAGAATAAATCGTACTGTACTTTTCCTTAAATGCCTCTCTTGTGCTATCAATTTTGCTCAAATCGCCCATATCTTTCCATCCAATGGCGATAATTTGATCTTGAAGGAACAATTTATCATCCATTGTATGTATTCCCCAAACGCGTATATCTTCAGTGCTTTTTAAAATTATCGTCTCCATTATTCCACCCCCAAAGCTTTAAATACAGCATCCTCAGGAGACTGGTAAAATATCAAATTGAACTTGCCCATCAGTTCCGGGGGTACGGTAGCCATGTCAGCCGCCGAAGTAATCGGCAACAAGACCTTCTTGGCTCCGCTGTCGAGGCAGACTTGAAGAACATTAGCTAGTTCCTCAACCTTAATAATTGTTCCGCTGATGCTCAGGTTCCCAAGGACTGCTAGACTGCTAATCACTGGCTTGTGTAGCGCAGCTGAACACAATGCAATAAAGGCAGTCAAGGACAACTGATTTGTGATGCCGATACCATTTAAGTCCTGAAGGTGCATCAGGTAGTCTTTAGTGGAAGTGCTGATGGTACCACTTACATTCTTACTGTTGGCTTTCAAATACCGATATGCAGTGTCAATAGATTCTTTGGCTTCGCGGTCAGATCCAATACCAGTTCTTTCAAACTTACCGGAACCGGTAACCATTTCCGTTTCAAGCTTAAAGACACCCAGCATCCCAGATTTGCCGCGGGCGACCGTATATACCTGACCCGGTTTATGGAGACCCTCAGGAATGAGCTTACCGCCACCTTGCTCTGGTACCGGAACGAACTCCTCAGTAAAGTCTTCATTGTCAATGTAGGAGAAGTTCACATCATAAAATTCCATACCACCGATCTTCTTTAGCTGTTCTTTCACGCGGCGACGGCTTTCCAAAGCAAACCGAAGAATCTCTTCGACGTCTTTTTTCTCGAATTTACCATTGGGATAGATCAACTTTATCAAGCCTGATACCATTTTGCGAACGGCAATCACATCACGCTGATTCAAGTTATTACCCAGTTTATAGAACTGGTCCAGCGCATCAGCATAGGATGTCTTTCTAAGCTCTCTTAAAAACTCAGAGAGATAGTCGGTGATGAAGCCATATTCATTGGTGAAGAAGTCAGGTCTATATTTCGGGATCTCCCAGCCTGGCAGATAGCAGTGCATACGGTCAAAGAATGCACTGTCATAAGCCATGGCTTCCGGGAAAGGATCAAACAAATGCGATGTCTTTAGCAACACGTCAACACTTTGATTGATGTTGCCGACAAATACCATGGAAGCAGAAGCGTTCTTTTCTTCTTTTCCTCTGGAGAAGGAGCCCGATGCCATATAGTCTTTCATGATCTGGATACCGTCTTTATCCTTGAAGGTGATCCCAGCCACTTCATCGAAGGCGACGCAGTCCCACATTCCGACAAGACCGACTGTCTTATTGGACATGTTGTAGAAAAGATTTGCTACTGTGGTTTGTCCGCCGGAAACCAGAATACTGTTCGGTGAGATCTCTTTGTAGACATGAGATTTACCGGTGCCCCGGGGACCCAATTCGCAGAAGTTGAAGTTATTTTCCACAAGGGGAATCATTCTGGCGAGTAACAGCATCTTTACTCTTGGGGTAAATCTTGACGGTTCCATACCGATGGATCTTAGGATGACATCGATCCACTCATCCTTGGTGAACTGAGCTCTGCCACCTAACACTTCACTCATGTCCAGGTTCGGCATCTGAATCGGTGTCAGCTTGGAGATAATGAACGGGATTCTGCTCTTATCTGCTTCATCGTAAAAATACTCCAACTGCACTATGCACCAAATACCACCGCTGAGTAACCGTTCGAAGTCAGAAGGATATCTCTCTGAGATCGGCACATTCTTGATTCCCAGATTGGAAAACTCCGCTTCATAGATATCCTGGCGATAGTTGAGTTTGACTGCCACTTTATCGATGACAGTGTAACTGCCGCGTTCCCTTAACTTTGAGATGATTTTTTGAGCTTCATCTGGCCGGACAAAGTTCTCAGCCAGGATGCTTTTTACATTACGGACACCATCTGCTATGGCATCCTCTTCAGTCGTGGCGCAGTACATGCCAAGAAGATACTCTAGGACATAGACAGGAACATTGGCCCCTTCCTTGATTTTCTTGGTCAAATCTTTGCGGACAATCTTGCCTGCAAAGACTTCGTTAAGCTTATCGTTGAGATGGTTGTTGGAACTGACCACAGTCTCAACAACTGGCTCAATATCTTCCTGGATATCAAAATCATCCTCAAACTGTTCTATTTCAATTGCATCATGGTCTCTTTCAAGTTCGCTCACTGGTTCACACCCCCTTATAAACTGAAGCCAAAGTCATCCGCGAAGGCAATGTCCATTACGACGCCATGACGCAAGACTTCTATATCGTTTTTCTCATCATAGGCTACCAAATAGTACTGTTTTGATTTGTCATACTGTTTGTTTTTGAAGTTGAACTTCAGTCTAAAAATCCGCTTACTTGGATCATTATCCTTTTTGTCTGCAATATATATGCACTCATTGGAGATTTTTTCATTATCTTCGGAAATGAAGAACACTTTATAGCTGGTCTCTTTGATCACATCACTGACTGGCTCAGACTGGATGAAGTCCAGAGAAGAAATCAGGTTCGTGATCTTTTGGACCATACTGACCAAGACGATCTGTGCGGGTCTTGTATCGGCGTGGCCTTTTTCGACTTTGACATCAATGACCGGAACAAGCATCTCCTGAAGAGAAGAACCGCCATGAACAAAGTTCTGGCCACCACCTGTGACTTTGAATACATTAGAGCTCACAGGCACAGAAACCCACTTTGAGTCCTTGTTCCCAAGGATCTTGCCCATGGAGTAAGATGTGATCCCGTCATCTTCCAGCGCATCCTCAGCAACGATAAAGCGACGATTAATAAAGGCGTCTTTGTCCGCCATATGGATAATCTTGTCGGTTTCCTGAAGCTTGTCTCGCTTATAGATAAATCCATGATCTGAAGTAACGATAAAGTGCAGGGTATTGGCATTGGTTGAGATGCGCTTGATCATCGTAAAGACTTCATCAACGGCTTCGTAGCAGGCAGTGAACACCTCATTTTCTGTGCTCAGTTTATCCCCACGGGCATCAATCTGGTTGTGATAGACATAGACCACATCCATTCCTGTAAAGACTTCTCGCAGTTCCATCTTCTTCATCAGTTTCAGATCATCAAATTGGATGCACTTGCTGTTAGGGGTATAGGTAGTGAGTATTGATTCCCTCTGCTTGAGGGAATCACATGGCATTCCATCCACCAAGACCTTATTATCTTGCGTCAGTTCCAGGCTTCTGTGTGGCAGCAGAGCACCCATGCCAAGTCTTGTATAGGAAGGGAGAACGCTCATCATTGCTTCAAGCTTTGGTGTGCATTTCTCGTCATCTTCTAACTTGGCAAATAATGACTGGCCTACTTCATAGCGCATGGCATCAGAAATGATCACCACCACGCGATCCTTGCTGGATAGAATGTATTTGCTGTAAAAATTCCGCTGAAGAGACATGGAAGAGGAAATATCTGCTTTCTTGAGACCCATATTCCAGTTATATACACTTTTAGCCAGGAACTCATTGGTGTAGATATTCTCCACCAGATCCCGTATTTTTTCAAAATGGCTGTTCTCGTTCAGCTGATCGTAGTTATAGTAAAACTTCCGATACTGCTGATCGATTTGATAGTCATTAGTAGTGTATTGCTTGACGATGTCCTTTAGGTCATCTCGGCTTTGATAACTTGCTGCCGCTATGACATTAGAAGCGCTTTCAAGCATGTGGTATTCGGACCGATACCGATCTCCAAAATGTCTCTTGCGGCGCTCCTTGCATATCTCAGAGATGGATTTTCCTGAAAGCCTAGCTCCAAGATCTTCATTCAGAAGCCGCTCGGTGATCCATTTAATGAACACATGATCAATGACCTCAAAGGTATCGCATTGAATCAATGATTCTGGGTTGTAGGTCTCCAGCGTGGTCTTCACCTGAAGATTTCTGGCCACATAATCAGACAATTCATCATATCGTTCTCGGTATAAGACGTTGTTCATCAGGTTATCAAGAAATGCGATAATGTTGCCGGACTTGTAGGAAATAAAGCTTTTCCATGCAGGTGGAAGTTCGCCCTGAAGATATCTTTGTGTATAGGTTACAAACATGGTCAGCATAAGCTTTGCCAACGTTGGCTTTACATCTGTATAGCCAAACTGCTCTTCACAAAGGCGCCAGAAAGCATCCAGGAGGCCATACTTTTCAAATTCCTCCAGAAATTTATTCTCTTCAAGGTCTCCATCGGTCAGAACTACCCGGACAACCTCATCAAAGAATGCAATTCTCGTCTTGCAAAGAACGCTCATGAGAGCCACTTCGATGCTTTCCTTGGTAAAGTTCTCAAGTTCGAGATCATAGAACTTTTGAGTCCGATCCTTCGCACCGAAGAACTTGATATATTTCTGAATGACCGGCTTATATTTCTGGTCAATCCCAAGATCCACAGTCAGAAGTGACGCTCTATCGGCAAAAAATTGTCTAGAATAGAGGAGGATGTCTTCTAAATGGTTGTCCCTTACCTGAGGACGCGGAAAGGGTGCATAGATCAGGTAATTGTTTGTTCTATCAACGCGTTCCAAAAAGTGTTTGGTATAAAACTGATTGTCTTTTTCGAGATGATAAATCTTGGCGTTCGATAACTCCAATGAATCCACATCTTCTAAAAATTCAGCCTTGTCATCGTACCAGAAGACAAGCTTTCGAGTATTCCCAGCAAACTCATGATTGAGCTTATCTGTTATTTGTTTTAAATTCAGTTCCGCCATCCCAGACCCTCCTTTTTTCAGATTTTAGCCAATACATCATATTTCTTGCCATCTCGATCAGTTTGGACCTTTTCATAGTTAACTTTCACACCATCATCCAAATCAATCGAAGTACGTGCTAGAGCAAGATGAGCGATTTTCTCATCGTATTCTTTGGTTTCTTGAAGTTGCTTAATTAATTTTTCTTTGCGTTTCGTCGCAGCAGTCACTTCACGTGCATCATCACTGTTCTCTATGGCATCTTGCATCCGGCTAATTTCATTTTCATAAATCCTCTGTAACCTATGAAGATAATCGATTCTGAGGTTACCTATTGTGTTTTCATCAAATCGATGCATGTATACTAAAGCCTTAAAACCATTTTGCTTTCCACTGTCAAAGAGCCAATATATTGGTCTCTTTTGATAAACCTTACAGTGATCTTTAAAGAAGCTCTTCACAAAATAAGTACGGATTACTTCTCTTGAGCTATCACCCTTTTCGTTAAGTACGCGAGCAATAAAATTAAGATTTTCTTCAAGTTTGCTTTCACCATAAATTATTCGAATAAAACCCACTATTCGTTCTATAATATCATCTTGGAAATATTCCTCGTCTGTTATAGGAATTATGTTGTCTTTATCTGGGATATAACTTTTGTAATTTGAACTATCCCAATCTCCGCCAGCATAGGCAAGTCCTTCTACATCGAGCGAGTACCGCCCAAACATACAGCCCACGGCGAAACTTATTAGACTGCGGATCTCACGTCCCAAATCGGCACGGAGCACGGTCACGTCTTTATCCTCGACCTCTGGTGTGAGTTCGTCCTGCAAACCGTAGATGTCGATGAATATGCTGTTAAGTTCTTCCTCGTTGGCTTTAAGGGTGTCAAATCGCTCAGCAGCCTCACGTTCCCACTTAGCAAACGCTGCTTCGACCGTCCGCTCGATGCAAAGAAGTGGATGTCGTTTGAAATCCCACGAAGTTTCGAAAGAGTCCCAATCCTCTTTTGCAATTTTGATTGAGTCATTTACAATGCGTGGAATATCAGCATGTTCAGTGGTAATCACTGGGAAATTATTGAAATCTCCAATTTGTAAATTAATTGTCGGATTTAGCATTTTGAAAATATGATTTGCTATTTTAGTACTCATTAGCCCTAAAATATACATAAGCAGATTTCGATTATCAGAGAATGCTGACATTCCTGAGACATCATGAATACTCCCTGGCCTTCGATACCTAATGCTGAATCCATTACTGGCAATTAGAGACCAAGTTATTGCTTCACGGAAATAAAAATCAGTGTTTTTAACGACGAAATCTGGTGATGATAAATAAGTATATTTATTCATCACATTTTCTTTTATTTCTTTTCCGTTATTTGACCAGTCCACTACATAATCATAATTTCCATACCACTGACGGCGACTTCCTCCTTTATTATATGGAACCCATTTTATTTCAGTAATAGCTGCCTCAGATATGGATTTAATATCAAAATTGATTCGTTTTAGACTAACTTCATACCATAGCCTAAGAAATTTTTTATTATCAGTAGTTGCAAGTCCTTGTCTTGGCGAAATTAAAGAGTTCATCGGTCTGCCTTCTTTGAAATTCTTTAATATTGCCCTGCTTGCCCAGTAAACAATTGGTGAACCAGGAATAATTGCATAATCTATAAACTTTGAGTAATAACGATTTTTACCACTTAAAAAAAGATTCTGCTTTAGTGATTCGCTATTTTCATCTACTAACCTCAAATACGTACCATTATAGTTCTTTTGGGAATTATTTCTCATAGTAAACGCAGTGGTTTGAACAATCTCACCACTAATCTCATCAAATGCTCTTGTTCCTAAATGAGCCATATTTATTAGTATTTTCTCTCCAATTTCACTGCGCAATTTTGTATAGTCAGACAAAAACATCCATGAATGTTGCGTAATTAATGAATAGAAGCCATTAATTTTACACAGTTCTCCGCATTTTTTTATAAATACAGCAAATAAATCGGATTTAGCTGATGCAAAGTTATTTTTTACATATTTGAAAAGAGTATTACTCATCCCACTACTACTCATGTATGGAGGATTTGTTATAACTACATGGTACTTTTGACCCATAACTTGACCAATTTCAACTAAAAGACACAACTGCTCTCTTGTATGTTCAACTCCAATTGTATCCAAAGACATTTGTCCATCTTCATCAATGACTTTAGTAAACTTACGTAATAACTCCCAATTAAAGTCATCAACATTAAGGATTGATCCATATTCCTTCGCATCGATAAAGGTATCCAGCAAACCCTGTACCTGAAGAAATGCTGAATTTTTCTCCAGGTCACTCAAACCAGCACCAAAGTATTTCAACTGGTCTCTCTCTACGTCATTACTCTCTTGTATTGCATATAAATGGCAGATCGTTTCTCCATTTATAATTCTTCTATTATACTGTCGTGCTTTCATCATTACTGCAAAATAGGCTAACTGGTAGGCTCGATTATCAATATCTAAGCCATAAAGATTTTGCTCCACGATGCTCTTTGCAGCTTCACGCTGGCTGTATCCATAGCTTTCATATATTTGCATCAGAACATCAAATGCGTATACCAAAATATGACCACTACCCATTGCTGGATCAATAATCTTAATATCTTCCGGTTTGAAATTCTTGTATTCTTCTCTAATTTTATCTAACTGTTTTTGAACAATGTCTTCTTGTTCAGCTTCATCTAAATAATATTTCCAAATTGACTTAAGTTCATTATTGGGATGGCCTTCTATCCACAAACGTCCCAGGCTGTTCTCAACCATGTACCGGACAATCCAATCTGGCGTAAACAGCTGCGTTGCTGCAGGTATACGATCCTTGGTAATCTTGACATTTTTCTTAAGAAGAGCAAAGGTTTCATCCTTAGGTTCAGTATTGTAAAACTGATAAAGCCATCCAATGATTTCAACCTGACCTTCTTTAGAGACATTGAAATCATCTTCGGAAATATCATTAACTAAATGGTAAACCACACCTTCCTTGTCAGTAAAAGAAACATTTAGCAGAAGTTCAGTATAATCGCTTGTTTTTTCAAAGAGTTTAGGTAGATTAGCATTTAAAGCATTACACTGCTTAATGAAGAGCATGCGAAATAGTTCATCAAGTTTATTTTCATGTTTCAACAGTACAACTCTATCTCTCTCGTAATCTGAATAATCAAGATTGGCTTCCAGTGCATGGGTAACTAGATCAGGCTCCACCTTTCCGTTGCTTTCAGAGGAAAGGACACGAATACGCGTAGGTAGATAGTCATTCACTTCCATGAAACGTACTGCAATTAATCGGTTGAACCAAGTATATGCTACTTCCTCAATGACATTCTTGTAAGCAGTAGAGTAATCGCTTTGTTTGGCTTTTCTCTCTATCTCCTCAACTAACTTCTTACGTTGCTGGATTTCTAGGCCAGTAATAGAGCTCGGCTCCTTCGTACCTATATCAAAAAACTGAACCGTCTGGGTGGACTGCGAAAGCGGACTTTTAATTCCATTTTCTGTAATCCCCAAAAGACCTGCTTTATAGCTGATATCAGCTATGAGCTTATTTCTCGCCCATATCGCAAAATTTTTAATTGCTGTCTTATTCATGTGTATCCCCCTTAGAACTCAATGTTGATGATAGTGTCCTGATCAAGCTCTTTCATGATTTGTTCTCGTAGTTCGCTGATGTATTTATCAAGATCCTGAGCAGATTCTATCTGCCAAGATGATGTCAAGCTAACATTCTTGATGCTGATACTCCTCTGTTTTTTAACTGGTTTGGGATCATCACCATCATTACCATAAGGCGGCGTATCTTCAGCAATCTTTTCATCCTTCTTGGCCATTTCATTAAGCAGCCGCACTTTTAGCGCATCTGCTTCGATTTTGACATTTTGAAGCGTAGCCACATTATTGCAGGTGGTCGCTTTATCATGGATCTCTCTGAACAGTTTGAGATATCTGTCTTTCAGTTCATCTTTATACGGTTTGGAATTTAGAACCTCAAATACTCGATCTTTAGCATCCTCAATGGCTTTGAGTATTGGAGCCTCCATTTGAGTCAATACGGCCATGTAGGCATCTCTGAATTGACTTAGTAGATCGGGCAGTTTGGGGATATCGCTATAGGGCATTTCCTTTTTCAGAATTGCCTTGATTTCCCGGACTGTTTCCTCAACATTATCGTCTACAATGAATGTCTTGCTGTCATCGTAGATTTTCACCATCTTTAGGGCGTCTTCAAAGATTTTCTTTTGCTCACCCGCAAAGAATGCTTTGACTGGTTCGAAATCCTCAGCAAAATCCAAGAAGTCGTCACGGTCTGAATAAATCTTCTTGAAGAATTCAGATGGGGACTGGATCTGGATGATTGCTCTTAAAATTCCTTTGCCAGAAAGGACAGTTTTCTTCCCTGGGAAGCTATGGTTGTTGAACATGATCTCAATCTTCTCCAGCTCGGTTTCAAGACTGCTGCTGTAGCTTTGGAAAGACTGCATCATGGAATCATCATCGTCATTGATGCTGGAAACCCCGAAGAGCTCTTTCATGACTTCACGGACGGCCTTCTTTTCTTCGATGCCAGCTTGTTGACGTCTCTCTGTCAGAAGTTTTTCTACATATTCTTTCTTGGTGATGTAGCGGATGATTTCTTCTTCTGACCTGTTTAGAAGAGTAACCGCCGCACCATTGACAGTCAGTGCGATGTCTCCGTTTTTGAATAGCTTAGCTACAAGCCATTCCACATCATCTTCCACAAATCCGTAAGGTGCTTTCATGAACCTGTCCATAAGACTCTTCATGGAAGTCTTGGTATGCATGGATGAATTAGTGGCGATGAAACTTAATACATCATGGATCGCGTGAGCATTTGCTTCCTTGCCGCCTTCCAGGGCAAAAGACTGCTGATTGGATGTTTTGAAAAGCGCTCGAATATTAGCTTCGTTCATGGCAACATCAATGTATGAAAGCTTATGATAGACGGTGGAGACCAGTCGCCCCAATGCATCATTGATGCGGGAGGAGACCTCTTTCGCGCCAATTTGAGCCCGATCGCCGTTGACGTAGATCGCCGCATTCTTCATGGATTCCTGAAGGAATAACTTGGCATTTCCGTTTCTCTCTCGCATTTCAATCCGTTTAGCTTCTTTGATCTGCTCGAATTTAGCCAGCTTATTGGATGTTGTCAGTCTTAAGTACTTCTCGATCTTAAGAGCACTTCTTAGCTCATTGAGGAATGCGGAATCATTCGGAAGTACAACCAAAACTTCCTTGCCCTGACCGGACATCATTCGAAGTGTTACATCATCATCCCCATACTCAGAGCTTGGCGTCAGAATGCGAACTCCAATGTCATTGTTCTGGTTAGACTTATAAGGACGATCATCTACGATCTGATTAAAGGCAAAATTGTAGCGTCCGTTATGTTCCGGATACCGGTATTTCTTATCACTGAAGATATCTTCAAAAATAATTTCTGAAGCCTTGCTGATGACCTCAGCCATTTCAACGTTCTGGTTTTCGATTTCCCGATTGATTTCCTGCTCTTCGTCGGTCAGGAAGACATAGTTGTCCCCATTCTTCTGGACAAGCATTTGGCGAACCAGTATTTTCAACGCTTCTTCGACGCGCTTCTTCAAAGCAATACGATCTGTATCGATGTCGGAAATCATCAAGCTGGTAATGTTATCGACATTTGCGGTGATCTCTTTGACGTACTTGATCATAAACAGTGTCTTCAGAACATTGACATTGAAATTATCTGCTTCATTGTCTGGATTAATGTAGTTGTTATCAGCCGCTCTGGAAATAACACCTTTGTGGCTGTGGTCCAAAAATTGATGGAGCGCATCATAGAAGACATTAAAGGGGATCAGGGCACCATGCTCGCGATCCATGAGCTTCATGGCAGATTCCTTGAATAAAGCGATCATGGAACGTTCGCCTTCGGATAAGTGCTTGCCGGAAGCACCATGGGTACGGATGGAAGTCAACACGCTGGCTAATAAATTGAACTGATAAGGCACAAAGGGATATACCAAGGCAAAGTCGTGTTCATTGGCATACAGCTTTTTTTCCACGCCATCATTGAAAACGATCAGATTTTTGATGATAGTGGATTTTTGCTCGTAAAGCAGCCGCAGCGTCTGTTCAGCAGTGGTCGACTTGTCCAAGATTCTTTTCTTGATGACTTCATCTACATTGGCAGACGACAAGGAGAGACGTGTATCAAAACGTCCCTGAATCTTGGAGAAGTCATTTCCTTTTGTTTTGGTGATAGAGTCGATATCCTGCTGGCTGGTCACGATGATCCAAACCTTTCCGCGGCAAGCAGTCCCCAGATCCTCTGTGACGGTCTGGAGATTCAGCATCAACTTGGAATCGTCCCCTATATACTGACCAATCTCATCTACCAGGAAGACCAGGTGATGATTACGGCCTTTGTGATCTAGGTATTCTTTTACCAACTTGGCAAAGTTCTCGATGCTGATCTGATAAGGCTCAATGGCTTTTTCGCACCAGTTGCGGGCAGCCGACTCGCTCATGAAGCCCATATCTTCCAAAACATCCACAATGGTATCCTGGATGAAATCAAATTTATTTCTGGAATCAATCCAGGGCTTGCCAAACTCATCTTCAAATTTCTCTTTAAATTCGTCATAGCGATCTTGCTCGGTGAGCTGCCGTTCCAAATCCGCCAGGGCAGGAATCGATCCACAGAAGCCCTGCATCTCATTGAAGACTTTCAGAAATACGGAGACAATGGCATCCTTGGTCTGTTTACCGGCCATCTCGCTCTTGGAGTCAATATTAAAAAGAACCACATCCGTTGGTACACTCGCCGCCAGTTTCATGTCAGCTAACACCATTGGATCGATGATCTTCTTGTCATCTATGAAATATTCAATGGCTTTCTTGCCGTTGACTTCCTTGTTTTCAAGTAAGTAGGACAGGATCTTTAAGAAGTGAGATTTACCGCTTCCAAAGAAGCCGGAGATCCAGACACCCATTTTGTCAGTGTGTCCGTTGATTCCTTTCTTGTAACTGGCGAAGAAATCCGTGAAATGCTTTTGCAGCTCTCTGGTGACCACATATTCTTCCAGTTCTTGTTTGATATTCTCATCATCCGCCTGACCAACTTTGATGACCCCTTTGATATCACGGTCAATGGGTTTTGCAAACATATCTTTGATAAACATCTTCATCCCCCTAATCTACCAGCTTGAAAGCTCTATAGTAGTTATCGTCTTTTATTGTTGAGAAAAGGACCAGTTCCTGGCCATCGTATTTCCCCGGATAAAACAGCACCACTGGCACACGGTCTAATGTCTGGTGCAGGTTATTCAGCACCTTATGTGACCGCAGGATCGGATAGCACTTACCGATTCCCACAAGAAACACCACTGCATCCTCAGGTGTATGTTCCTGGATGTGTTTTACGATAAGGCTGTCCGCATCATTGATCTTCAAGAGGTTTCCAACAGATTTAATGATCCGGTCGAATCCCTTTTTCTTTTCAAACTTATAGACCTGCTCCAGGAAACCTTCCTTTTCCAGGATATCGATGATGATGTCGTAAAGGTCGAACACCACCAGCTCGAATCCATCCGTGCCCCGGGAGTTCTTGTTTTTCATATAAGCAACACGTTCTCTGACAATGAGTTCTTTTTCTGCCGGATAATCAAAGACGTAATAACCGACTTCGTTGCCTAAGCCCTTGTTTTGCCGGAAGCTTTCGCTTTTGATCAAGCGTTCGGCTATATCCAAACGTTCTTCCAAACTCGCCATCATCTCACCCCCGTCAACGCACGGAGTGTCATTTCCATGCCGCAGTCTTTGAGCTTTTGTTCCAGTGTACGATCGAGAATGGGCTTTAAGATTTTCTTTACCCCTAAAGACCTATCCAAGATACCTGACTCCATTAATACAGTCTTATAGCTTTTCCCAAGAGTTTTTAGGGTATGATCCGTCCACTTGGCAACACGCTCATTCTGGATCTGTTTGTCTTTAAAGAACACACTGATATCGCTATCTGAGATCTCATCAATCCCAATGATCAGTTTTTCACGGTAGACTTCATACATGAAGTCAAAAAACAGCGAGTCGCTTTCCATGACCGCAATCAGAGCAATCAGCTTCTGGTTTGAAACGTCACACTGCTCAAACAAATCATAGAAGCCTTGATCTAAGGCTTTAACACGCGTGGACACAGTATTGAAAATCTGTATGGCCCTAGCTTCTGTGGGGGCAGAGAATATATTCTCTTTTAGATTCAAGCTTTTGATTTCAGGTAAGGTTTTACCTGAATTCAAAAGGCTGATCATTTTTTTAAATTCTGAAAACCAAAATGGCAGTTTCACCATTCCGGCACTATATTCCTTTCTTGGCATTCATGCGCCTCCTGACAACTAAATTTAGGTAAAGTAATAGCCTACTTTTGGGTAGGCACAATTTCCATAATGTCCCCAAAATCACAATCAAGCACTCGGCAGATCTTAACGAGCACTTCCATGGAAACATATTCATTATTTGAAAGTTTAGTGAGGGTGTTAGGACTGATTCCTGTAGCAAGTCGAAGATCCGTTTTTTTCATGCTTTTATCGATCAGAAGTTTAAAGAGTTTGTTGTAGCTGACATCCATAAATTCACACCTCGTTTATAAGGATTACAATACATTGCCTATCTATTCGATTATATCACGATGAATTCCCAAATGGCAGAAAAATATATAGATATTTGCGAATTCCTCTTTGAAAATCGTTTTTTCTATATAGGATTAGGATTTTAGGTGTGAATATACCCTGACAAGGCATCGGGTAGGAGGTAGATAATTATTTTATCTACCGACCTCCCACACCACCGTGCATACCGTTCGGTACACGGCGGTTCTCTAGTTTTCACATACTTTCAGATAATAGTCAGTCATGGAAATGTTTCCAAGGCTGGCTATTACTTTGTTTGTAAGTACACTATTTAGCATAAGCGCAGCGCGCCATATTCCTTTACGGCAATTTGCCAGTTGGTGTACTTTACACTTAGGCACCCCGAATTTATTTATCATCCGGTATCTAGTTTTGGCTTTCTTCCATTGTTTCCAGTATATCGCTCTCAGCCTCCGGCGTAGCCATTCATCTGTAGTAATGAGCAGCTTCTTCATATCTGCCATCGCAAAGTAGTTCACCCATCCTCTAATGAACTGCGTCAATTTCATTGCTCTGTATTCATTCCCCCATCCATTATTTCTTGATGTGAGTTCTTTCAACTTTGCTTTCATTTTAGCTGCTGATTTAGAGTGTACTTTCAGTCTACATTTTCCTTTGTATCTGTAGAAACTGTATCCCAGATATTTCACTTTGCTGATGTGTGACACTTTGGTTTTCTCTCGGTTTACTTTAAGAAAGAGTTTCCCCTCTATATATGGCACGATATTATTCAAGGTCCTCACTGCACTTTTTCTGCTTTTGCAAAATATCATGCAGTCATCCGCATAGCGCACGAACCTGTGCCCTCTGCGTTTTAGTTCCTTATCCAGCTCATTGAACATGATATTGCTAAGAAGTGGGCTTAATGGTCCCCCCTGAGGCATACCAACATCTGTCTTTTCGAACATACCTTTGCTGATTATTCCCGCGTTGAGATATTTGTGAATGAGTGATATTAACCTGTTATCCTTGATGGTACGTGACAACAGTTCGATGAGCTTACTCTGACACACGGTATCAAAGAATTTCTCCAAATCCATATCAACCACATATACATATCCGTCGTTAACATTCTGCTGGCACTGTTTCAGTGCATCATGTGCACCTCGTTTTGGTCGAAAGCCATAACTGTTTCCGCTAAACTGTTCCTCATAGATTGGGGAGAGCACCTGCGTTATTGCCTGTTGAAATACGCGGTCAACGACAGTTGGTACTCCAAGCTTGCGAAATTCGCCTTTTGTTTCTTTTGGTATTTCTACCCTACGGGCTGGTTTGGGTTTATATTTCCCTTCCATTAACTTCTGGACAAGTTGCTTTTTGTTGTCTTTGAGAAACGTTAGAAGTTCATCCACGCTCATCCCATCAACACCGCCTGCGCCTTTGTTAGACTTTACCCTTTTGTATGCCTTGTTAAGGTTGTCCGGGTGTAATGTCTGTTCCATAAGTTTATCCGTCTGATAGCATGTGATGGTGTCGTTGTTTTCAGCAATCCTCGAATGATTGGACACTTCTGCATTTTCCTTCTGTTCCGCAGATACCCTTTGCAGATAGCCATCAATATGAAGTTGTCTGTCCTTAAATTCATTCTTAGTTACATTCATTTACTCACACCTCCTTGTATAATGTAGTTAGTAATTTATGGTTTTAATTCAACTAATAAAACCCGAACATTACGAACTACTAATTTTTTTGTATATATTTCAAATCCTGGCGGATTATTGAATATATTATATAAAATTTATTCCTTTTTGAAAATTCAACTTTGCCAAATGTAGTATAATCTTTATTGAATAGAGGATAGATGTACACCTCCTGGGAGGATCACAGTATCCCATACCCGCAAATTAGCGTATCATTCCATCAGTAAAAATTCTATGTTTAGCTGGTTGGATTTCCCGAAGGGAATTATCCGTGTCACAAACAAGGTTGTAGAGTTGCTGATAGAAGGTGGAATCTCTAATTCTATCTCAATATATTAAATAAGGAGATACTGGAAATGAACAAATATATTAATAGACCAGTTGTAGGAATCGATGTTGCCGCAGAATTTTCAATGGTTGCCATTTTGGCACCTGACGGTGAGGTATACAGGAAATCATTCAGGATAAATCATACTTTGGATGGATTTGAATATTTAGCTTCTGAAATAAAAAAAGTGGAAGAAAAATATGACATGAAGGTTGCCTCCTTCATGGAATCCACTGGCGTGTATCATATATCTCTTTTCCACTTTTTAAATGATAATAAGTTTGATGTGTTCACTATCAATCCTCTTATCACTAATTCTAACAAAAATTTCGATATTAGAAAAGTGAAAAATGATAAACAAGATGCACTTGCTATTGCTAAAATATGCAAATTCCAAAATATCAAGGTATCCAATAACTTTGATAAAGAGCTGTATACATTGAAATCACTTTGTCGTGAATATTACAAGCTTACCGATACCAAGTCTACATTCAAGAAAAAATTATCTAATGAATTAAGAATAATTTTCCCTGGCTATTTAAATATTTTTTCTGATACTACATCAAAATCATCTTTACAGATATTGAAGCAGTATCCAAGACCCGACGATATACTTTCAGCTGACAAAACTGAAATCATAAACCTTCTGTTGAAACTTTCCAGGAAAGGCATGAAATACGCTGAAAACAAATATGCTCTTCTGTTTGCTGCCGCAAAAGAATCCCTTATCACTGGAGTATCATCAGATAGTCTGTTTGTTAAGTTGAAAGCTAATATAAGCATTATAGAGAACTTTGAAACTCAAATAGATTTACTTCTCTGCGAAATCAAAAATCTGCTTTCAAGTGGCAGAATACCGACTGATATTCTTAAAAATATTGAGTTGCTTCAATCAATACCTGGTATAGGTGAAGTAACTGCTATAACAATTATAAGTGAAATTGGTGATTTTAAAAATTTTGCAAAATCAAAAAAGCTGGTTGCATTTTTCGGACTTGATCCTTCGGTAAATGAATCCGGAAAATTCAAAGGCTCCAATAATCATATTTCTAAAAGAGGAACACGCACGGGCCGAAGAGCTCTTTACGCTGTCGCTCTTGCTTCGGTTAGAAGCAAACGAAATGGTCTTGCAACAAACAGCGTACTTCTTAACTATTACAAAGAAAATATGAATGGTAAGAGCAAGAAGGTAGGCATTGTTGCTGTCATGAAAAAATTATTGGGTTATATATTTTCCATATTAAAGAATCAAAAGTCATATGAAATTCGTCACCCTGAGCTACACTGTAAGATGTATGTTGAAAATCAATATCTGCAAGTAGCCTAACGGCTGAATACGAACCATTTAAAAGTCAGGCCATTCAAAATTCGAATATTTTTTTGGCCTATTTGTAGTACCATAAAACCATAAATGAATTTTTATCAAAAATCATTGACAATTACTAGCTGGTCTAAAGTTCAGTCCTTCCCAATTCATTTGCAACTGAATTGGTACTATGACCTCTGCTGACTTCTCATGATAAATCTTGTTTCAACCATAACTACAAAATGTTCTATTGCCCCGTTATGTCCATGAGACCTCCCCAGGTAAGAACGCAATCTTCCTCTCCATATATCTGCCACATTTACTACAGTTAATCCCGGGTAGTTATTGGACTTTGACTTGTAATGCAGTCTTATCCTTAACTGTAGCCTGATGTGATTTCTGTTCGTCAGACCAGAGATTTGCCTACACCTTCCTTCAGATTCCACCTCGCGATGGACACCCTTGGTGTTCAGCTATGTCTTTCCCACTACCGGGGCAGACTTGGGACTTTAACCCTTGAGATTGCGCCCATGCTGGGCGCACATTGAAAAGGCCTTCCAGAAGTAAGACTTGTGGAAGGCCGGTTTTCAATTGGCAAAATTCAGTTGTTTATACTTATAAAAGAGACTTATCAGGCGTCACAAGTATCTTTACGTGATTTTTCTTATCCGGTCCTGTGAGCGATCCAAAGCCTTCTTTCACAATGTCATCCAGGCTTATTTTCTTTGTGATGTATCCTTCTGCCTTTATTCTTCCGTCATTCATAAGTGCCATAGTAGCCGGGAATTCATTTCTGTATGCGATTGTACCCACTATTGTTTTCTCTGAGAATATGAATGTGTTAGGATTTATGCTGACCTCATTTTCCCATATGCTTGTCACTACCATTGTTCCATTGTGTCTTATGCTCTCCATTCCTGCATCAAAGCCTGCTTTTGAGCCTGTAGTTTCAAACGATATGTCTGCTCCGACTCCTCCTGTGAGGAGCTTTACTTCTTCTGCCACATTTACTTCATTTGGATCTATTACTATATCTGCTCCGGCTCTGAGCGCATAATCCTGCCTTACTGACTTTCTCTGCATTACTATCACAAGGCTTGCTCCGGCAGCTTTGAGGGCTTCTATCGTTGCAAGTCCTATAGGGCCTGCTCCAAGCACAAGCGCGCTCTGACCTGTCATGAATTTTCCAGTTCTGAGTGAATGGACTGCTACTGCTATGGGCTCTATAAGCGCCGCCTTTTCATATGAAAGTCCATCAGGAATCTTGTGAACGAATTTTGCGGGGAATACCGTGTATTCTGCGAATCCTCCTCCGCCTCCGCATAGTCCATGAAAACCAAGGCTGCTGCAGAGATTATACTTTCCTTCCAGGCAGGCTGCACAGGTTCCGCATGCCACTATAGGTTCTACTGCAACTCTGTCTCCGATTTCAAGCCCTGCAACTCCCTCGCCCACTTCTGTTATCTCTCCTGAAAACTCATGGCCAAGCACCACAGGAGCCACGCATCCGCTTATAGGATGCGGGGTTCCCTGTGGTATGAATATCGGTCCTCCCAGATATTCATGAAGGTCTGAACCACATATTCCGCACCATTTCACTTTTATCTTCACGCTTCCGGCAGTTACCTCTGGCTCTTTGATATCCTCTAATCTTACATCTTCTCTTCCATACCATAATGCAGCTTTCATATTATTCCTCCATATCGTATTTGTTTATAAATTATCAACTCATCCAATATAAGAGCAAAATCCGTTCCAATGCTGTGCTGCTACATATGATTTTCTTAAAAACCGCCTTATAAGCCCTGAAATCTTTAGCTTCTGTATTTATCTTAATCTCCGGCCAGGCTACGGTAAAAGTTGGGTATATTCATATTTTCTCAAAAACGATACAAAAACAGTCTCAAGAATGAGATATTTCTCATGTTTGAGACTGTAGCTGATATATTATTCTCCATGCCTTTTTATTTCGTACTTTTTCATTCTTCTGTAAAGCGTTGCTCTGCTCATTCCGAATATTTCCGCTGCGCGCTGCACGTCCCAGTCGCACCTTGAAAGCACTGTTATGATGTTTTCTGCTTCGACCTGCTCAATATCTATGATCTCACGAATGGCGCTCTGCTGTTTTTCCGGTTCGCCTGCCTTAATGATGCTCTCGCCGCTGCTGACAGTCAGCTCATCGCTCTCGCAGAGATAATAATCTCTGAAAACCACATTCTGAAGCTCTCTTACATTTCCTTTCCAGCTTCTTGACTTGAGCGAATCTATATACCAGCTTGAAAGAGTTTTTTTCTTGTCTTGAGCCTCATTCAGCTTTTCTGTAAAATACCTTGCAAGGAGCTCTATGTCTTCTTTTCTGTCATCAAGCTTTATGATTTCTATGTTCATTACACTCAGCCTGTAATAGAGATCCAGCCTGAAGTTGTTTTTTGAGATTTCTTCCAGAAGGTCTCTGTTGGTAGCTGCTATTATCCTTACATCGACAGTTTTTTCATAACTGGCGCCTATTCTGTTTATCTTCTTGTTGTCAAGAAATCTGAGCAGCTTTGACTGCATTTCAAGTGGCATTTCACCTATCTCGTCCAGAAACACGGTTCCACCATCTGCTATCTCAAATTTTCCTGGCCTCCCGGATTTGTCTGCTCCTGTAAATGCTCCTTTTTCATATCCGAAAAGCTCGCTTTCGATTAGCTCTCCTGGAATGAGGGCACAGTTTATTGCAAGAAAAGGTTCTTCGGCGCGATAGCTGTGATTGTGTATCGCCTGTGCAAAAAGCTCCTTGCCGGTCCCACTCTCTCCTGTTATCATTACGCTGCAGTCTGTATCGGCTATCTTCCTTGCATAACTTATAGTTTCTTTCATTTTCCTGTCGTTTGTTACTATATCCCTGAATCTGTATACGGCTTTGTAGCCGGCCACCTTGTTTACTATCTTGTTTATCTGGCTTGACGGCTTGAAGGTTATGACCGTCCCCATGCTTTTCCCTGAGGATTTTACAGGTACGGCTTTTATTATGCACTTTATCATCTTAGCGTCTCTGGTGTATATGGCATAGTCCAGATTCTGATAATATTCATCTATTGCTGATATTTCGCTTTTGAGCTCTCTGTCCTTTGTAATAAGGTTCATGTCTTTTTTTGTAAGCTCTTGCGACGAATATCCCAGTATCTCGCATGCCTGTTCATTCAGCCTGCTTATCTTCATATTCTCATCAAGGATAATCATGCCGTCGTTTATGGAGCTGAAAGTAGCATTTATAAGCGTATTGGATCTGATTATCTCCATCTGGCTCTCGATTGAATATGCCGCTGTGATTACCATCCCCAAAGTGTGGATATGAGCTTTTCCTGATTCTCCAGACATATCTATGCAGCCTATGACATTTCCCTTTTCATCATGTATGGGCGCTGCAGAGCATGTCCACGAGTGCTGCGTCTTGCAGTAATGCTGCGTTCCTATGGTCTGAAGCGGCTGATCTATATGTATTGCAGTCCCTATTGCATTTGTTCCGACGGCTTCCTCTGTCCAGACTGCGCCTTTTAAAAAATTAAGCTCCTCTGCTTTTTTCATTATGTCTTCATCGCCTATGGTCTCAAGCACATAGCCATTCCCGTCTGTCAGCATTACGCTGAAGCCTGATCCCTTTACTACCTGATACATTTTATTCATGAGAGGTATGGCCACACTCATGAGACCTTCGTTCTTTTTAAATATTTCATCCATTTCAGGCTCTGATACTCTTTTTCCTTTCCCGTGCTCTCTGTCTACGCCAAAGGCTCTGCATCTTTCCCAGGATTCTTTTATTATTTCTGAAACGCTTTTATCAACTTTGTTTGATTCCATTACAGTCCCTTCTTTATATCAAATAATTATATGAGCTTTCCAAACATGTCAACTGAGCCTTAAAAAACACTCTCTGGGAAGTTATCCTGGAAAGTGTTTTTCACTGCCTTTTTATCAGCAGATATTCTGCTGTACTTCTGCGATATTGCTGTAGTCAGTTTCAAAGAAGTCACCTTCTTCAAGAAGTATATGCCCTGACTCGTATAGTTTTTCTTCTACAGTTATTATCACCTTGTCAGCTCCGTAATACTGTCCGAAAGTATTGGTAATGCTCTGAAGTATCATTCCCTCATACTGCGATCCTGCATTCATCTCATATCTGAATGCATCATTGAAGTCTATGTGAAGTATGCCCTCATCATCGAGACTTATATCTTTTATCTTTGTGTTCTCACTGAATACCGGTCCTGTGCCCTTGAGTACATTGGACTTGTAAAGCTCCGTTATATTATCCTTAACTTCCGCCTCGCTCTCTGCATCCAGAGTTGCAGCAATGAAATAGTATTTTTCATCATCAATATTCGGATAGTACAGATTGATATTCTGCTTTACCTCTGGTGTATCCTGAGCCTGATCATCCTGCGGTTTTGTGCATCCTGTCAGAGCTATCAGCATAACCATAAGCAAAGCCATTATTTTTTTAGTCATATATTCCACCTCCATGTTATAATGATACCCCTCTATGCATATTCTACCACATATCAAAGAAAAGTGCCTCTATAAAATAGAGGCACCATATATTAATAATTTATCAATTAATATTTTAGTTAAGGAAGCATAACAGCATCTATTACATGGATAACTCCGTTTGAAGCAACTATGTCTGTCATTGTAATGGTCGCTCCGTCAATATATGCCTTTCCGCCCTTAATATCAATATCAGCAAAATCACCATTTAGCATCTTTATCTTTTCCATCTTTACTACGTCAGACGCAAGCAGTCCTTCTCCCGCCACGTGATATGTCAGTATATCAACAAGTTCATCTTTATTTTCAGGTTTAAGAAGGTTTTCAACAGTTCCTTTCGGAAGTTTTGCAAATGCATTATCTGTAGGTGCGAATACTGTGAAAGGACCTTTTCCCTTAAGGGTATCTACAAGTCCTGCTGCCTTTACCGCCGCTACGAGAGTTCCAAAGTCACCTGCTGCAACCGCAGTATCAACTATGTTTTTTTCCACTACAATCTTCAGGTTTGCTCTTCCATCAACATATTCGATCTCAATGTTCCATATATCCTTAAGTGACGCTTCGCTGATGTATATTCTTCCGTTTTTGATATACACAGGATGATCCATCGTATAATTCTGATTATCTACTGATACCCATTTTTCGCCTGCCCTGAATTTTACTGTCTTTCCTTCGATTATCATAACTGCCGATTTATCATGCTGATTCCACTGCAGATTTGTTTTAAGAAGAGTTGCTACTGTTCTTACCGGAAACATCTTTACTCCGTTATGGCTTATGACCCCATCATGGTCAGCCGGAGTAGCTGCATAAGCGGTCAGGGTAGAAAACATGAGTATAAAGGCTACCAACAATCCAGATATTTTTTTCATGGTAATTCTCCTTTCATATCTCTAATAGTTCTACAGCATATCTACCCTTTAACATAGATTGGTAACAAAGAATTATTCGAAAATTAGTATTTAAAATATATAATTTGAAATTAGAATTTTCATTTTTGAGTTTATTTTTCTCAATAAGGGTATAATCCTAATAAGTATTTATTTTATATATTGCATTGGAGGATCATATGAAAATATACACAAAGACAGGCGACAGAGGCGAGACCTCTCTATATGATGGCACAAGAGTAAGAAAGGATTCCGTACGTGTGGAGGCTTATGGAACAGTTGATGAGCTGAATTCAACTATAGGCCATGCACGAAATTTCATAGAAGATCAGGATATAAGCGAGAGGCTTTTTAAGATCCAGAAGAAGCTGTTCTTTGTCGCTGGCGAGCTTGCTACCTCCCAGAACGGGGAATTCAAGCTTTCTGTTACGGAAGAAGATATAGCAGCGCTCGAGAGATGGATTGATGAAATCCTGGCAAAAATAGATAAGGTGAACGCCTTTATAATCCCTGGAAGCTCAAAGGCATCTTCTTCGCTTCATGTTGCTAGGACTGTATGCAGAAGGGCTGAAAGAAGGATTCTTGCTCTGGATGCTGAAACTGAGGTAAATCCGGTTCTGATCAAGTTCGTCAACAGGCTTTCCGATACGCTCTATGCATTTGCAAGATATCTTGAGAGCGAACTGGTGCTTGTAAATTTTGAAGAAATGGCAAAGGAAAAGCTTTAAAAAAAATCGCATAAAAAAGGATAATATAAAGCGAGGGCGGCTCATAACAGAGCCTGCCCTCGCTTCGTTTCATATCAAGATGTTATATATCCAGATCTGTTTTTTCAATGAAAAGCTCAAGGATCTTCTTGAGTCCCTTTTCATCTTCAGTATCAAATGTGGCTTTTTCAAAGCTGTCTATATCAAGCACTCCCAGTAGTTTCTCATCCTTAAATAGTGGAATTACGATCTCTGAGTTGCTCGCGCTGTCACAAGCGATATGCCCCGGGAACTGATGCACGTCCTCCACTATCTGAGTGATGTTCTCGGCGGCGGCAGTTCCGCATACGCCTCTTCCCATAGCGATCCTTGTACATGCAACTTTTCCATTGAAAGGCCCAAGCACGAGCTCATCATTCTTGTACAGATAGAATCCTGCCCAGTTTATGTTGCTGAGATTGAAATACAGCAGGGATGAAAGGTTTCCCATGTTTGCCAGCATGTCTCTTTCGTCGTAAAAAAGCCCTTCTGCCATCTGATAAAGCTGCTCATATATTTTTTCTTTCGGCTGATCCTTGAATATCTCTGAAAAATTAAAGCTCATAGTATTCTCCTTTTATATTGTTAGTCCTTAAGTGTATCAAAGCTTACATGGCAGTATCCCCCAGGGTTCTTGTCAAGGTATGCCTGATGATATTCTTCTGCCTCATAAAAGCACTTCAGCTTTTCAACTTCTGTCACTATAGGATTTTTGTAATTCTGGCGCTTGCTTTCAATCATTCTCTCTATAATCTCTTTTTCGCTTTCATCCAGATAATATATCCCGTTTCTGTACTGTGTACCTGTATCATGCGACTGCCTGTCCTTCTGAGTAGGGTCTACTATCATGAAGAACCTCTCGACTATATCTTCCAGGCTGAGTATGGTGCTGTCATATACTATCTTTACTGTCTCGGCATGACCGGTAGCGCCTGTGCATACTTCTTCATATGTCGGGTTTTCCTTTGTTCCGTTGGCATATCCGCTGATTGATTCCTTAACACCCAGAATCCTTGAATAATATGCCTGTACTCCCCAGAAGCATCCTCCTGCGATATATATCTCCTTTAGATTTTCTTCCCTGAATGCAATCCCTGTGTTGGGGTTCTGCGGTAATAATGATTTCATGTTTACCTCCTCATTCATAAATTTAAAGAAACCCGCAGCGGAGTGCTGCGAGTTAAGTATATTCTTTACATTTTTCAAAAAACTCCTTATCCAAAAAGAGTAAGCAGAACTCCGGCCGCTACCGCTGAGCCTATAACTCCGGCTACGTTTGGTCCCATTGCATGCATGAGCAGGAAGTTTGAAGGATTATATTCTCTTCCGACTTTGTTCGATACTCTTGCTGCCATAGGTACTGCTGAAACTCCTGCAGATCCGATGAGCGGATTTATAGGGTCATTTTTTGAAAGCTTGTTCATAAGCTTTGCAATTATAACTCCCGCTGCTGTACCAACTCCGAACGCAGTTACTCCAAGAACTACTATCTTTAGTGTCTCAGCCTTCAGGAAGGTTTCTGCATTTGCAGTCGCTCCTACCGATACCCCAAGAAGTATGGTTATTATGTTTATGAGCTCATTTGTTGCAGTTTTTGTAAGCCTTTCTGTAACTCCACATTCCTTGAACAGGTTTCCAAGCATAAGCATACCTACAAGTGTAGCTGCTGGAGGAAGTATTAGTGAAACTATTATAGTTACAGCTATCGGGAATATTATTTTTTCTCTTCTGCTTACAACGCGAAGCTGATTCATAGTAATCTTTCTTTCTTCTTCAGTCGTAAGAAGCCTCATTATAGGCGGCTGTATTACTGGCACGAGCGCCATATATGAATATGCGGCAACCGCTATAGGTCCGAGCAGATGCGGTGCGAGTTTTGATGTAAGTAGTATGGCGGTTGGCCCGTCGGCTCCACCGATTATTCCAATCGACGCTGCTTCCTGAGCTGTGAATCCAAGAAGTATGGCACCAAAGAAAGTGAAGAATATCCCAAACTGAGCCGCAGCTCCAAGAAGAAGGCTCTTCGGGTTTGCGATCAGTGGAGAGAAGTCTGTCATTGCTCCTACTCCGAGGAATATAAGCGGAGGGAAGATTCCGAGTTTTGCACCTAATGAAAGATAGTAAACCAGTCCTCCGGGTGTTTCTGTTTTCATGCTTGCAATCATTTTACCCTGCTCTGCCAGCTCCATCTGTTTTACGGCCTCATTCATGTTTTCAGGCTGATGAAGGGATAATATAGTATCAGGCAGTCCCATTACCTCCGCGAGTGGAAGATTTGCCAGAAGCATACCAAATGCAATTGGAATGAGCAGAAGCGGCTCAAATCCTTTTGCAATGGCAAGGTAAAGTAATACACAAGCCACGCCTATCATTATAGCTTCTCCACCCGTGATATTTGCAATACCAGTAGATGAAATAAAGTCTAATATCAACTGACTCATGTGTTCCTCCTATTTTCTATTTAGCCTATAACAACTAATACGTCTGCTGTATTAACTGATGCGCCTTTGGTAACGTTAACAGATTTTACTGTTCCATCGCATGGAGCAGGAAGTTCATTTTCCATCTTCATTGCTTCGAGGATAACGCATACCTGACCTGATTTGACTACATCTCCCTCTTTTACCATGATGTCAAGCACAGTCCCAGGCATCGGAGCTGAAACAGTTCCTGCCCCTGCAACAGCCACTGCCGGCGCTGCCTTTGGAGCTGCTGCCACTGGTGCTGCTGGTGCAGGCGCTGCTGCCGGTCTTTGAACTGCAGGTGCAACTGGCTGAACGCCATCTTTTATCTCTTCTACCTCAACTTCATATGAGTTTCCGTTTACCTTAACATTGAATTTCTTAATCATTATATGTCCCTCCGAATTATCTATAATCTACTGTTCAACTGTTCAAGCATTCCTGCATTTGCCCATGAGCTCATGCCGTTTCTCGCTATGTTCCTGATTACGATCCTGGTTTCCCCAGAAGCATAATGTGTGGCTATGGCAGCCATGACAGCAGCGATTTCTTCTTCATCATTTCCAGCACCAGCCTGAAATGTGTCTGATATCGGTGTCACTTTGTCTTCCTGAGCCACCTTGACTTCTTCTATTTTGATTTTCTTAGGCTTTTCCGAAAGTGATGATGTCATGATCTTTATTGCGTACATTATTATTACCAGAACGATGAACACTATCACCATGGAGAATAATGTCACAACAAGCCCTCCCAGCATTTTTTCTGCCAGGGACATCGAAGAAACATCAGCAGCCATTTGAGCTATCAATTCTTTCATTATTATAATCTCCTGTTCTTACAGTGGAATATTTCCATGTTTTTTAGAAGGTCTCTGTTCTCTCTTCGTGCTTAGCATTTCGAGTGCATCTATAAGCCTTACCCTTGAATGTGATGGCTCTATTACGTCATCTACATATCCTCTTTCAGCTGCCTTATATGGCGTTGCAAACTCGTCCTTGTAGTCCTGTATCATCTTCGCTCTTGTTTCTACAGGGTTTTCTGAGGCTTCAATCTCCTTACGGAATATTATGTTTGCTGCTCCATCCGGTCCCATTACTGCGATTTCAGCTGTAGGCCATGCAAATACCATGTCAGCTCCAAGCTCTTTTGAGCACATCGCTATATATGATCCGCCGTATGCCTTTCTTGTGATAAGCGTGATTTTTGGAACTGTAGCCTCGCTGTAAGCATAGAGCATTTTTGCTCCGTGTCTTATGATTCCGCCATATTCCTGTGATGTACCCGGAAGGAATCCTGGTACGTCTTCTATGTTTATTACCGGTATATTGTATGAATCGCAGGTTCTTATGAATCTTGCAGCCTTGTCTGAAGCGTTTATGTCAAGGGCTCCAGCCATTATTTTCGGCTGATTCGCTATTATTCCTACGGTCTGTCCGTTAAGTCTCGCATAACCTGTAACTATGTTCATAGCGTATAATTCCTGATATTCCATGAAGTCGCCGTTATCAACGATCTCTCTTATTATATTCTTCACATCATACGCCTTGTTCGGACTCTCTGGTATTATCTCGTTAAGTAGATCTGATACTCTGTTTGGATCATCAGTACAGTCATATACAGGTGATTTTTCAAGATTGTTGGAAGGAAGGAATGAAAGCAGTCTTCTTACTTCCATTATCGCTGCTTCATCATCTGATGACTTGTAATGCGCCACTCCTGATATGGAGTTATGTGTAAGTGCTCCGCCAAGTGCCTCTGAAGTTACTTCTTCTCCTGTTACCGCTTTTATTACCTGTGGTCCTGTTATGAACATCTGGCTCGTCTTCTCAACCATGAATATGAAATCTGTTATCGCCGGTGAATATACCGCTCCACCTGCACATGGTCCCATTATCACTGATATCTGAGGGATTACGCCTGATGATATTGTATTTCTGTAGAATATCGCGCCATAACCTTTGAGGGCATCTACAGCTTCCTGTATCCTTGCTCCTCCCGAGTCGTTCATTCCTACACATGGAGCTCCCATTTTCAGAGCAAGATCCATTACTTTACAGATTTTTCCTGCATGCATCTCGCCAAGAGATCCACCTACTACGGTAAAATCCTGTGCATATGCATATACAAGCCTGCCGTCAACTTTTCCGTATCCGGTAACTACACCTTCTGCAGGGGCATCTGTGTCTGCCATGTCGAAGTTTGTACATCTGTGCTTTACAAATGCATCCAGCTCTACAAATGTGTCTTTGTCAAACAGCATTGTGATTCTTTCTCTTGCCGTCATCTTTCCTGATGCATGCTGTTTTTCAACTCTTTTTTTCCCGCCTGCCTCTTCTATTTTTGCTCTTTTTTCTAACAACTGCGTTAATTTGTCAGCCATTTCTTCCTCCCGTTAAACTCTTTCACTCAGTTCAAGTAATATTCCGTCTGTCGATTTTGGATGACAGAATGCTATTTTTGCTCCGCCTGCACCATATCTCGGTGTTTCATCGATCATCTTACAGCCTTTGGCCTTCATCTCTTCGATGGCTTCTTCGATGTTGTCTACTCTCAGTGCTATATGCTGCACTCCGCCTCTTCCACCGTTCTTCTCGATGAATTTCGCTATTGGACCATCTTCATGTGTAGATTCCAGGAATTCAAGCTCTGTATCTCCAACCGGGAAAAAAGCCACTCTTACCTTTTGCTCTTCCACAACCTCTGTTCCTTCACATTTTATGTTCAGCACATCTTCATAAAACTTAATCGTCTCATCCAGATTGTTTACTGCTATACCTATGTGATCTACTCTGTTTACGTTCATCTTTTCTCCTTTCAGACAAATCAATTCTACTGTGCAAATATATTCTTATATAGCTGCTCTGCTTTTTCATAAGGATTTTCAAGATCTTCCCTGAGCATCCCTTTTTCAAACTCTCTGTCAAGTATCCTGTCCAGCCTGCCGTGTACAAGCTCTCTTATTAGGAGCTTTATTCTCTCATGTCTCTTTAAGGTTCTTGCATCTGTCTTTTCAAGGAATTCTCTGTGAAGAAGAAGGTTATCTACGAGCTCTTCGATGCCTTCACCCGTTTCTGCTACTGCCATCGAAACCGGAGGACGAAATTCCCAGTCTTTTCTGAAGTCAATCATTGAGTCTATTTCCCTGAAAGTCTTTTTTGCTCCGTCCTTATCAGCCTTGTTTATCACAAAGACATCCCCTATCTCCATGACCCCAGCCTTTATTGCCTGTATGTCGTCACCGAGACCTGGCACCATCACCATCAGGGTGGTGTCGGCGGTCTTTACTATATCTACCTCAGACTGGCCTACGCCTACTGTCTCTACGAATATATAGTCACATCCATATGCGTCAAGTACCGTAATGGCACTTGAGGTCGCCTTGGAAAGTCCTCCAAGCGAACCTCGAGTACCCATTGATCTAATGAATACATTGGGATTGACAGAAAGTTCATTCATTCTGATCCTGTCTCCCAGTATTGCGCCTTTTGTGAATGGGCTCGTAGGGTCGACCGCTATTATCCCCACCTTGTATCCTCTGTCCAGCATGTATTTTGCCAGCTTGTCGGTCAGTGTGGATTTTCCAGCTCCCGGAGGTCCTGTTATCCCTATTATATGCGCTCTGCCACCGTGACGGAAAAGCTCTGTCATTGCCTGCGCATGACCTGGCTTTTCATTTTCTACGAGTGTGATCATCCTGCTGCAGGCTACTTTGTCTCCGCTTAATAATCTGTCTACAAGCTCCATTTCAGTACTCCTATAATTCTCTTTTAAGATTTTCAGTTATGAATTCCACTGTAGTTCCAGTAGGCGTTCCCGGAGTGAAAACTTCGGCTATTCCGCTTTCCTTAAGCTCAGGAATGTCTTCCTGAGGTATAACCCCTCCTGCTATAACAAGTATCTCTTCGTATATTCCAGCCTGTTTCATAAGTTCTACGACTTTCGGAAGAAGGTAGCCGTGTGCTCCAGAAAGTATGCTCATGGAAACCACGTCTACATCCTCCTGTACTGCAGTTGCAACAATCTGCTCCGGAGTCTGTCTGAGTCCTGTATATATTACTTCCATACCTGCATCTCTGAGTGCCCTCGCTATTACTTTTGCTCCTCTGTCATGCCCGTCTAATCCTGGTTTTGCCACTAAAACACGAATTGGTCTGCTCATTTTTTGTTTCCTCCACACTTTTCTATTATAACATTACTGATTGCTTATATTCACCAAAAATATCTCTCATTACCTGGCTTATCTCTCCAAGTGTAGCATAGGCCTTTACAGCATCGATGATATATGGCATCAGGTTGTCGTCTCCCTGGCATGCTTTTCTAAGCGCTTCAAGTGTCTCAGATACTTTCTGGCTGTCTCTTTCCTCTTTGAGTGCGGAAATCTTGTTCTTCTGAAGTTCTCCAACGCTCATGTCGACTCTGAGCAGTCCTTTTGGAGCAGGCTCTTCTACCTGGAACTTGTTGACTCCTACTACTATCTCTTTTCCGTTTTCAATCTGCTTCTGGTATTCATACGCTGCATCCATTATCTCCTGCTGCATGAATCCCTTATCTATTGCACTTGGAGATCCTCCAAGGTCATCTATTCTTCTGATCAGGTCCATGGCCTGCTCTTCTATCTGAGAAGTAAGTGATTCTACATAGAATGAGCCTGCAAGCGGATCTATAGTGTCTGCAGCGCCTGATTCATATGCAACTATCTGCTGGGTCCTCAGTGCTGTTCTTACTGATTCTTCAGTAGGGAGCGCAAGAGCCTCATCCTTTGAGTTCGTATGGAGGGACTGTGTTCCGCCAAGCACTGCTGCAAGCGTCTGTATCGCAACTCTTACTATGTTGTTCTCAACCTGCTGAGCTGTAAGCGTAGATCCTCCGGTCTGTGTATGGAATTTGAGCATCATTGATTTCTCATTTTTTGCTCCAAATCTGTCTTTCATTATTCTTGCCCATATTCGTCTCGCCGCTCTGTATTTAGCAACTTCTTCAAAAAGATTGTTGTGCGCATTGAAGAAGAATGACAGTCTCGGTGCGAATGCATCTACATCAAGTCCTGCCTTTATTGCTGCTTCTACGTATGCTATTCCGTTTGCGAGAGTGAATGCGACTTCCTGCACGGCAGTAGAGCCTGCTTCTCTTATATGGTATCCGGAAATGCTTATTGTATTCCATAAAGGTACTTCCTTGGAGCAGTATTCAAATATGTTTGTTATAAGTCTCATTGATGGAGCAGTAGGGAAGATGTATGTTCCTCTTGCTACGTATTCCTTAAGTATATCATTCTGAATGGTACCTCTGAGCTTGTCTGCAGATACTCCCTGCTTTTCAGCTACAGCGATGTACATTGCAAGAAGAACTGATGCCGGCGCATTTATCGTCATTGATGTGGATACCTTGTCAAGTGGAATGCCGTCAAAGAGTATCTCCATGTCCTTAAGAGAGTCTATCGCAACTCCAACCTTTCCAACTTCTCCCTGTGATATCTCGTCGCTTGAGTCGTATCCCATCTGAGTAGGAAGGTCGAATGCCACAGAAAGTCCTGAAGATCCGTTCTCGATGAGGTATTTGTATCTTTTGTTTGATTCCTCTGCAGTTGAAAATCCTGCATACATCCTCATTGTCCAGAATTTTCCTCTGTACATAGTATCCTGCACGCCTCTTGTGAAAGGGTACTGTCCCGGCATACCAAGGTCTTCACAATAGTCAAGATCCTCTATGTCCGCCGGAGTGTACATTCTCTTTGTCTCAATTCCTGATGTAAATTCAAATCTTTCTTTTCTTTCCGGGAATCTTGCAACAGATTTTGCTACTTTTTCTTCTTCCCATTTTCTGGCAGCTTCTCTTACTTCATCAATCTTCGTTTTTTCAAACATGATTACTCCTCCATTTAGTAGACATTATATTTCTTATTTTTCAAAAGTCTATTATAAACTATATTTTATCAAATTATACTAAAAATTGCAACTTATCCGTCAAGAAAAATCGATTTTGCAAGTTTTTTTGTTCAACCCTTCAAATATCATAAAAATCAGCATTGCACAGCTACTCCATATACATCGCAAACCCGACTCATATTATATCATGAATAGCGTTTATATCAAAAGATTCTTTACAGTTGTGTTACTTATATTTAACTACCTGTCTTTCTCTGATATAATTGAACTTGAATGCAGACTAAATTGGAAAAGGTGAGAATATGCAAAAGAAAAAAGCTACAATCAAAGATGTTGCTCAGGCAGCAAACATTTCTATAGGAACTGTGGACAGAGTAATGCACAACCGTGGAGGAGTTTCCAAGAAAACTGAGGAGAAGATCAAGCGTATAGCAGCGGAGCTTAACTACACTCCAAGTACCATAGCTCAGGCGCTGGTTTCACAGAAGAACAACATAAAGATTGCCGTGATATATCCTGATGCAGAACCCCATTTCTGGAGTCAGGTTGAAAAAGGAATCAAGGATTTTGAAAAAGCATACTGCTTTTTCGGGGTCGAGCTCGTAGTTTACAAGACTTCCTGTTATGCAATCGATGAGCAGATAAAAATCCTTGAAGAGATAAAAAACAGCGACATAAAAGGCGTAGTTACAATACCATATAATTCATATAAGATAGACCCTGCAATAAATGAGCTCGTAAAAAAAGGTGTAGTCGTAAACACCTTTGTCAGTGACGCTCCCAACAGCAGGCGTTCATGCTATACCGGACTCGACGACATATCTGCAGGTGTGCTCTCCGCAAATCTCATGGGGCTTTTTCTAAAGGGTCAGGGAAAGATAGCGATAGTTGGCGTACACAGAGACGTACTGTGCATAGAAAACCGCATCCTTGGCTTTATATCTGCCATACACAAGGATTATCCTGGCATCGAGCTTCTCAGAATCTTCAACACTAGAATGCTCAGCGACGCCCATGAAAATCTTTATATAGAGGAAATGGTAGAGCTTACCAATCACGTACTCGACACGAATCCCATCCTTAATGGGATATATGTGACAAACAGCATGACAGAACATGTTGCAAAGATAGTCAAGGAGCGCAGAAAGGATTCTGATATAAAAATCGTAGGCCACGAGCTTTCAAACGACATAAACGCCCTTATTGCAGAGGGAGTAATAGATGCCTCAATATACCAGAATCAGAGAAAGGTAGTATATAACGCTCTCAAGACCACATATAAGCAGATCACAAGACAGCTTGAGGAATTTGAGCAGTACAACTATATCTTTCCTAATATCGTAACCAAGGATAATGTAAAATTCATAAAGGACATCTATAATCACAAGGATGAAATTGACTAGAGAAGGGAATCAAAATGAAAAGAAAAACAGCCTCAGTATTAATGGCACTGCTTATGCTGATAAATGCCTCGTCCATATCAGTATTTGCCGCTTCAAACAGCACATCAGCCTCTTCAAAGGCTGCAATTTCCAGCGGCCAGATCACGGAAAAGCAGGTCATATCGATAATCCCTCTGGATTCCAGGCCATGCAACACTCAGTATCCTCAGCTTACAGGAGGCATAATGAACCAGACGGTGCTGCTTCCTCCTTCTGAGATTCTTGACAATTATACTTCGGCTTCAGACTCTGAGGCTCTCTGGAAATGGATGCAGGATAAGGCATCTGTCAGTGATAACATGATCATATTCACCAATCAGCTCTTCAATGGAGGCCTCATATCTTCAAGGAGCTATGTCAATTCTGACTCTATAGAATATGACGTAAATCGCCTGAGCAAGTTCATACGCGAAAACCCTCAGCTAAAAGTAACTGTGGTTTCAATACTTCCAAGGCTGCTTCCAAGCCAGTTTGACATGTACTTTCAAAAATACCAGAGATCACTCGCCGCATGGGGAAAGCAGCTTGACCTGAACTATACGCTTCAGAAGCCGGAACCTCCATTCCCTGCTGATGTGCCTTCTGAAATAGCACAGAGATACAGGGATCTGTATACTTACCACGCCAAGCTTGCAACCAGTATTTCCGAGCTTGCCAGTCAGGGCCTCATAAAGAAATATTATATAGGTCAGGATGACGGCGAACAGTTTGCACCTTCAAACATAATCTACAGAAGCCTTCTCTCAAAGGCACATGAAAATGTCGTCGTACAGAAAGGTGCAGATGAGCTGACGATGATGATATGCGCGCAGGAAAATCCTTCCCCTCACGAAATAAAGCTTATATATACCAACCCCGACCTCATGAAGGAATATCTTCCTTATGAGTCCGCACCACTTGACGAAATAGTCAGCGAAAAGCTTGCAATACTTGGAATAACCGTAAATCCCGAGGCAAATGACACTCTCATAATCCATAACGATGCCAGCAATCCTTCAAAGGTATCAGAGCTGCTCCCTGAGATAAAGACTGGTTATATCGCAGTTGCCGATGTGGCCTACACAAACAGAGGCGACGTAAACCTTAAGGATATGCTTTTCCAGAAAAGCTCAATCAGTACAATTGATGCATATTCAGGCTGGAATACGGCCGCCAACACTGTCGGAACAGTACTTTCCCAGTATATGGCCACTGAATATCTTTCGCTCAACTATGACAGGCTGACTCCGCAGGCCGCAAAGGAATCAATTGATTCTCTTATGAAATTCAAGTATGTGAGGCTTGCAGAGGATATAATATATCAGGGCCTTATGATAAACAACATGAGAAGCATATTCACTGCGCGAGGCATGAGAATGTCAAACGGAGACCTATATACAGACAGGAAATATGAAGCAGAGCAGCTGCTTAATGAATATGGTTTTAAATATGTGATCGAACTGAATAAATTATTCCGTGGAACCAACTATATCCACCTTGGCGAAAGAACCGTTGAGACAAACTACAGCCTCGTTAACTCAACCTTCACATATCCATGGCACAGAACATTCGAAGTCCTTGTCAGTACAGTATTTTCATAGCAATCAGATTTGAAAGGAACAGAAATGAAAAAAAGTGTAATAATTTTAATGGTCGTCTCAATGATAATGTCATCCAGCTCCTTTGCATATGCAAATGATGCTCTTTTTGATGTACCTGAAACAGACGTGAAAACAGAAATAACAGAAGAAATAACAGAAGACCCACAGACAGAACCAGAAAATAACGAAGCTGAAGCTTCCGACACCAAGGAAGATCTGGCTGATGATTCCAAAGATGCTGATGGAGCCTCTGCTGGAGACTCTGCAGATCCTTCCTCTTCCGTAATAAAGCAGAAGGTAGTAAGGCTCATACTGGGCAGCGACAGCGCATATGTAAACGGCGTGAAAATCAAGCTTGATACCCCTGCTGAATCCATAGATGGAAGGACATTTCTTCCGCTAAGGTTCATATCAGAAAACCTGCTCGAAGTAAATCCGGTATTCGACAGTGCAACTAAGACCCTTAAGATAGTAAACAAGGAAAAAACAGTTTCTCTTACCATAGGAAGCAAGGAAGCCATCGTGAACTCTGAAAAGGTTCAGCTCGATGGAGCCCCGGTCGTTAAAAACGGCTCAACGCTTCTTCCTCTAAGATTCTTTGTAGACAACTATGACATGACCATAAGCTATGACCCTGCAAAAAAAGAAGTCACAATCAAGAAAACCACAGGAATAAACAATCTTCCATCGGCTGATTTCGAATTTGCAAGGCCGAGCTATATAGCCGGTCAGAAGATAGAATACACCGACAAAAGCTCGGATCCTGACAATGATTCCATAGTGGCGCACGAATTTATGACAAGCCTGGATTCCGTAAAGAAATCAGCTGACATTAACCAGCTCCTTTCAAAGGCCCCTGCAGGAGAATATGAGGTAAGATACCGCGTTCAGGACTCTCAGCTCGACTGGAGTGAATGGATATCAAAAACACTTGTAATAGAAAAAAACGAGCCTCCTGTTATTGAATCCGTAAGCATGTCAAAATCTGCACCGGGACGCGGAGAGAGCTTTGACATGACTTTTGAATATTCAAACGAAGACTGGGAAAAAATCATAAAGGAAGAGTGGTCATACAGACATGAAAGTCAGGGCCCATCTCAGGCAAGAAAAGAAAAGCCTTCGAGGATATTCACTACAGGAGATTATGTAGTTACTCTGAAGCTTACAGATGCATACGGAAATGTAAGCGAGGCATACGAAAAGACAGTAAAGATATCTGACAGGATAGTCCAGACTCAGTTTGAATACCTCTCAGCGTCAGACCCAGTAAATTCAGAGCTTGAAAACTATGACAACAAAGACTACAACAAGCTATTCCAGACAATGTCAGAACTCAAGTTCATCGACATAGAAGGAACTCTCATCATGAGTGACTCTCCTGAAAATGTTTATGACTACGGAATCCTCTATGAGGAAACTACTGATCTTGACGGAAGAATACTGCTTTATCATGTAAACAAGATCCCATCTCCTCGAAACTCCGGAGCCGGTCTGCTCATAACAGTTGAAAACACTGATGACAAGCCTGTAAGATTCAGTCTCGAGAAGACAGGAATGAAAGGTCCGTCTACCGATCCGCTCGCAGTGGGAACAAAGGTCCTTGAGGCTCATTTCTCACCGGGAAACACATATGGCGCCTATGACATAAAGCCAGGAGAAAAGGTCTCAGTCTGCGATTCGAGAGGAAACATAAACTGGAAGCCAGACCACCTGGTATCCATGCTCAGCGAATACAAGACTACAGGAAAAGTAAAGATCACTATCTACAGCGTAGGCCCGAACACAGGCATGGATCACCTCGGCCTTCTCACATATCTTCCAAAGGATCAGCATCCAAGAGGTACCTTCAACATAACTCACCGAAACCTTGCCGTAAATGTCCCAGCCGAGATACCTACATCAATAGTGCTCGGTGGAAAAGAGACGGAGTGGATAACCGGGGATGATGGAATTACCGGAGAAACAGTTACCAACAGAGGAAATTACGGTGTTGAATACAGAGTAAGCATGACTCCTGAAGAAGACACACTGGTTTTCCTTAACGCACGCGGAGGCCCTTTCAAGGGCATCGTAGGCTGGATTGACGGAAATCCAAGGTACGTCAACTCATATTACATGAGCTCAGCATCATATGTCGGCAAGATACCTGCCGGAAAGACATCCACTATGCGCTACATGCTTCCTAACGGTTCTTCAGCCCCTGTGATAATAGGGTTTGTGCCCGAAGCTCAGTGGAATGCATAAACAAAAAAACTTCAGCCTGGGCTGAAGTTTTTTTATGCCTTTTTATATTGTTATCAATCCATTCCTAATGATTCATCAGTCCGGCTTTCTCAATGATGTAGAAGCAAAGGCTTATGAATACCGCGATCACGCTTGCCAGAACCATACCCTTGAGCTGTACAGTAGCAAGGTTTATAGTAAGGCCGCTGAGTCCTGATGTAAATACTACTGAGGAAAGTATGAGATTCTTTGACTGGCTGTAATCAACCTTTGAGTCAACCAGAAGTCTTATACCTGATGCTCCTATCATTCCGTAAAGCAGGAAGGTAACTCCCCCTATTACGTTTCCAGGTATAGTCTGTATAAGAGCCGCAAGCGGTCCTATGAATGCCATGCATATTGAAATCACAGCTGCTCCTGCTATTACAGATACGCTGTAAACTCCGGTAACAGCCATAACCCCTATATTTTCACCGTATGTCGTAGTTGGAACCCCTCCGATTAATCCAGAGAGCATAGTAGAGAAATTGTCTGCAAATATGCTTCTGTGCAGTCCTGGATCCTTGAGCAGGTCTCTTCCTATGATGTTGCTTGTCACAACCTGATGGCTTATGTGCTCGGAAGTTATTACAAGAAGCACCGGCAGCATAGTCATAGCAGCCTGAAGGCTGAATTTTGGAAGCTGAAACAGCGGCATAGTAAATAAAGCAGCTTCTTTTACAGGAGTAAAATCTATCATTCCAAATGCCATAGCCGTAACATAGCCGGCAACTATCGAAATCAGTATAGGTATTATTGCAAAGAACTTCTTGAACATTACAGATCCAAATACCGCTACTCCCAGAGTCACGAGAAACACTGTCATGTCCTGCGTAGTCGAATTCTCGACCATTATGTTTGCGCCAATCGCACCTCCCGCAACGGTAAGTCCTGCAAGCTCAAGACCAATGAGCGCAACTACAGGGCCCATGGCAGCAGGCGGAAGAACGATGTCTATCCATTTAATGCCAAACCTGTAGATTATATATGCTAGAATACATCCAAGCAGACCTGTCGTAACGAATGCCCCCTGTGCATATTGGAATCCCTGGCCTGCAATTATTATGCTTGCCGGGCCTATGAATGCAAAGCTTGACCCCAGATATGCGGGAGCCTTTCCCTTGGTTATGAATATGAACAGCAGCGTACCTATACCATTCATAAGCAGTACTGTTCCAGGATTTATCCCAAACAGTATCGGAACAAGCACAGATGCCCCAAACATAGCAAAAGTATGCTGCAGACTTAACGGTACGAGCATACTGAACGGCACTTTCTCTTCAACTTGAATTATTCTTTTAGTTGACATATTTTCCTCCTTATAATTTATCTCAGACTATTTTATCGGAAATCTGAACTAAATACAATACCAAATGGCAAATTTTACCATTTTTTGCATATTTTTCCGAACGTTTGTATATGGATTTGTCTGTATTTATTCGATTTCATTCATCATTCCTCACAGCAGCATAATTTGTATAAAATAATACATAAATATTTGTATAAAATAATACATAAATATATTGACAATTTATATAAATTCTATTACGATATTTTCAGAGGTGATATGATGAAAAAAACAATGTACAGTCTTATGCTTTCAAAGAACATTATAGATGAAATCGACAGGCTTGCCTGCATAAACAATACAAACAGATCCAATCTTATAAATCACATACTTGCAGCCCATCTCTCCCTTTCTACTCCAGAGATGCACATAAGGGAGGTCTTCGATCTCATAACGGAAGATATGAGAAAGAAAAACAGCTTCATGATTCAGCAGATCTCATCCGATTCCATGCTCTTCATAAAAAGCACGCTCGACTATAAATACAAGCCTACCGTACGATATACTCTCGAGCTTTACAAGAATATGGATAAATGCATGGGATCTCTCAAGATACAGTTCCGGACTCAGAGCGACGCCCTGACCAGGCAGCTGGATGCGTTTTTCAGGCTGTGGAGAGAGCTTGAAATAAAGCATGTTCATCCAAGACTCGCAAAAGGCGTCATATCCTACAGAATAGATACAAACAGGTTTGAAAGAGATCTGGCAATGCCAGAGGATCACTGCGAAAACAAAACGGTAAGCAGGGCTATAAGCTATTACATCGGCATGTATGACCATATTCTCAAGCTGTATATAAGACATCCGGAAATCACGTTCGTTCAGCTTGAATCAGAATATCTGGAAAAACTTAAGCATTCTGTCCTTTTTATTTAGAGAAACACGTAATTAATTATGGAGGGAAAATGATGAATACACAAAAATTCACTCAAAAATCAATGCAGGCCATAATGTCTGCGCAAAACGAGGCCATCGAAAGAAATAACATGCAGGTAGAGGCAGAGCATCTTCTATATGCGCTTCTCGTCCAGGAAAGCGGGCTCATACCAAGACTTGTAGAAAAAATGGGACTTGATCTTGACTTTACGATAAAGACTGTGGAGGGCTATCTGTCTAAGATACCTTCAGTTTCCGGTCCGGGGAGAGAGCAGGGAAAGGTATATGTCTCTCAGACAGTTGAGAAAATACTGCTTGAAGCCGAAAAGCAGTCAGGCATATTCAAGGATGAATACGTCTCCGTAGAGCATATAATGCTGGCCTTCTTTGAGATAAGCAGCCAGCATATAAGAGAAATCCTTGAAAAAACCGGCATAGAGAAGCTCAGGTTTCTTGAGGCGCTCAAAGCAGTAAGAAGCAGCAGCAAGGTAGTCAGCGATAACCCGGAGGAAACCTACGAAGCTCTTTCAAAGTATGGATATGATCTTGTCGAAAGAGCAAGGATGCAGAAGCTGGATCCAGTAATCGGAAGGGACAGCGAAATCAGAAATGTAATCCGCATACTCTCAAGAAAGACAAAGAACAATCCAGTCCTTATCGGCGAGCCGGGGGTAGGAAAAACCGCCATAGTCGAAGGGCTTGCCATAAGGATACTGAAAGGCGATGTTCCGGAAGGTCTCCGGGATAAGACAATATTCTCACTTGACATGGGCTCACTTATCGCAGGCGCGAAATTCAGAGGTGAATTCGAAGAAAGGCTCAAAGCCGTTCTAAACGAGGTCAGAGAGAGCGAAGGCCGCATCATACTCTTCATCGATGAGCTCCACAATATAGTGGGAGCCGGAAAGACAGACGGCGCAATGGATGCAGGAAATCTTCTCAAACCTATGCTGGCAAGAGGCGAGCTCCACTGTATAGGTGCGACCACCCTGGATGAATACAGAAAATATATAGAAAAAGACGCGGCCCTCGAACGAAGGTTCCAGCCCGTAATGGCTGATGAGCCAAGCGTAGAAGACACCATAACCATCCTGAGAGGCCTAAAGGAAAGATATGAGGTGTTTCATGGCGTATCGATTGCAGACAGCGCGCTCATAAGTGCGGCGACCCTGTCTCACCGGTATATAAGCGACAGATTCCTTCCAGACAAGGCCATAGACCTTGTAGACGAAGCCTGCGCAATGATAAGGACAGAAATAGATTCGATGCCTACTGAGCTCGATGAGATTTCCAGAAAGATCATGCAGCTTGAGATAGAAGAAGCCGCGCTCAGGAAAGAGTCTGACAAACTCTCAGCAGAGCGCCTTGAGCATACACGCAAGGAGCTTGCCGAGCTAAGAGAAGACTTTAATGCCATGAAGGCAAGATGGGAAAACGAAAAAGAAAGCATCCAGTCAGTGCAGAGGCTGAAAGAAGAAATCGGAAGCATAAACGCACAGATCGAAGCTGCCGAGAGAGCCTATGATCTGGAAAAACTTGCAGAGCTTAAATACGGAAAACTCCCTCAGGCAATAAATGAGCTTGAAAAGGCAGAAAAGGAAAGCAGCGACTCCAAAAAGAACACGCTCCTCAGAGACAGAGTCACAGAAGATGAAATCGCCAAGATAATCGCACGATGGACAGGGATCCCAGTGACCAAGCTGCTTGAAGGCGAGAGAGAGAAGATACTTCACCTTGATGAAATACTCCACAGACGTATAATAGGTCAGGATCAGGCCGTAGAAAAAGTATGTGAGGCCATCATAAGATCAAGAGCCGGCATATCCGATCCAGGCAGGCCAACAGGCTCCTTCCTTTTCCTTGGACCTACCGGTGTCGGAAAGACAGAGCTTGCCAAGGCGCTTGCTGAAAACCTGTTTGATGATGAGCAGAACATGGTAAGAATAGATATGTCCGAATATATGGAGAAGCACTCCGTTTCAAGGCTTATCGGCGCGCCTCCGGGATACGTGGGCTACGAAGAAGGCGGTCAGCTCACCGAAGCCGTAAGAAGAAAGCCTTACAGCGTAATACTTTTTGACGAAATCGAAAAAGCGCACAGCGATGTATTCAACATCCTGCTTCAGGTGCTCGATGACGGACGCATCACGGATTCTCAGGGAAGAACCGTGGATTTCAAGAATACCATCATAATAATGACCTCAAATCTTGGTTCAGAGTATCTTCTGAGCGGAATAGACTCAGAAGGAAACATTACAGAGGAAGCTCAAAATCATGTAACTGCGTTGCTGAAGAGATCCTTCCGTCCAGAGTTCCTCAACAGGCTCGATGAGATTGTATTCTTCAAGCCGCTGACCAGGCAGGAAACTGTAAAGATCGTAGACCTGCTAATAGCAAAAATTCAGGAAAGGCTCTCAGACCAGCAGCTCTCTCTTATCGTAACAGAGTCTGCAAGAAAATTTATAGCCGATAACGGATATGATCCCGTATACGGCGCAAGACCTCTTAAGCGATTTATACAGAGCCGCCTTGAAACCCTTGTAGCAAGACGCATAATCGAAGGAAACATATCTGCAGACGGAGTCATTACAGTAGATACAGACGCAAATCAGCTTATAGTACGCTGATGTTGATATTATGATTGCCAGGGAGGTGTCAGCTTGAACGTAAGAATAAGACCCATACACAGAAACGATGCGGTGTACCTCAATCAGATGAGGACCATGCCGGGGGTTTTTGAAAACATCCTTGGATATCCGTCAGAAAGACTCGAAAAAAGCGAAAGCTTCGCCTCCGCAGTGAATGATTCCTCTCATCAGTTTGCAGCAGTTGTAAAGGATGATTCCGGAGCGGAAATAGTCATCGGAACCGCCGGCTTTCATATAGCCTCAAACCCCCGAATGAAACACTGCGCTACGCTCGGCATAATGATTCACAGAGACTTTCAGGGAAAGGGAATAGGCGATATGCTTATGAAAGCCCTTACAGACCTCGCTGACAACTGGCTCATGCTTGTAAGGCTCGAGCTTACAGTATTTGTCGACAACGAAAAAGCAATCCACCTTTATGAGAAACACGGATTCGAAATCGAAGGAAGAATAAGAAAGAGCGGAATCCGAAACGGTGAATATGTCGATTCATATATGATGTCACGAATCAGGAACTGCTGATCCCTGCTGAGTATAAAAATATCAAAGGCTTCTGCTCTCAATTGAGCAGAAGCCTTTTTTCTGTATCTAAATAAGTTTCTTTCCTGTTTCGCAGTACTGCTTCATTATATCCTGAGGAACCATGCTTCCGCCAGTAGCCCATGCAACATGTATTATTGAATCTTCCCTGCCCTCTAAATCTGATGATCTGAGATAAGTTTTGCCTTCTTCAGAGCTGAACATCCTGTATATCCCAGCCACCCCTGCAAGTGCCGAAGGCTCCAGATATATATGCTCATTTTCAGCCATCATGTACAGCAGCCTGAACATGTTTTCATCAGTTACCGTGTAACATCCGCTCACCAGATTTTCGAGCGTCTTTCCTACAAAGCCTGATGCTCTTCCTACTGCAAGTCCGTCTGCGCTTGTTATGTTGTCTATTCCAAAGTCCTGGACACTGAATCTGTCATGAGTTCCCGTCATGCACCCCATAGTCATGCAAGGCGAGTGGGTCGGCTCAGCAAAAAAGAAATGCACATTTTCCATGAATATAGTCTTGAGACCAAATGCAACGCCGCCAGGGCCTCCGCCTACTCCGCATGGAAGATATACAAAAAGCGGATTTTGAGAGTCTATGCTTATCCCTTTTTCCTTAAGCTGCTTTTCCAGCCTTAGCGCTGCAACGGCATATCCCATGAACAGATTAACTGAATTTTCGTCATCCACGAAATAACTCATAGGATCGAGATCCGAAAGTCTTCGACCTTCTTCCACTGCCTTGCTGTAATCGGATTCATATTCCACGACTTCAACGCCCTTGCTCCTGAGCATGTCTTTCTTCCACTGCTTTGCATCGGCTGACATATGGACAGTTACTCTGAATCCAAGTTTTGCGCTCATTATTCCTATGCTGAGTCCGAGGTTTCCTGTAGATCCTACCGCCACCGCATACCTTGAGAAGAACTCTCTCATACTTTCATCTGCAAGCTTTTCGTAATTGTCATCGTAGCTGAGCATATTGTTTTCAATTGCCAGATCCTCTGCATGCTTGAGGATCTCATATATTCCACCCCTGGCCTTTATAGAGCCCGATATCTTGAGCTCATTATCGCATTTAAGCATGACTCTGCCTTTTATGTCGGCAGAGAAATAATCGCTCATAATTTTTTTCATAGACGGTATATCCCTAAGCGGCGATTCGATTATTCCTCCTTCGGCTGCCGTCTCCGGAAATACCTTTGCAAGGTATGGAGCAAATCTCTGTAGCCTCTCAGAAGCCTTTCTGATGTCGTCCTTTGACACCTTTAGACGTCCTGATTCCTCATCAAATTTCTTCATATGGTCATTTGTCCAGAATATCTCCCTGAGATCCTGCATATCCTTCATTTTCGGATATCTCCCAAGAATCTCTTTCATCTCATCGTTCATATAAGTACCTCTTTCTAAGAATTATATATACTATTCTACCCCATATCAAATGAATTGTATCAAAAAAATGCAGGAGATGATTTCATCTCCTGCCTGGTAAACATATTCTCAGTATCTGTTTTTATACTTCCATAGTCTTAAGGTTAGCTGAAACTATAAGAGTAGCCTCAGTAGCAGCCTGAACCTCTTCTACAGTGAGTCCTTCTGCTATCTCTACAAGCTCAAGGCCTTTTGCTGTAACTTCCATAACTCCCATTTCAGTTATTATAGTGTTAACCTGGTGGCTTGCTGTAAGAGGAAGACTGCATTTCTTAAGGATTTTCGGTGCTCCCTTTGCAGTGTGCTCCATAGCAACTATAACCCTTTTTGCACCTACTACAAGGTCCATCGCTCCGCCCATTCCCGGAACCATCTTTCCTGGTATCATCCAGTTTGCAAGATTGCCCTCTTCATCTACCTGAAGCGCTCCAAGTACTGTAACGTCAACGTGTCCGCCTCTGATTATAGCAAATGATGTAGCCGAGTCAAAGAACATTCCGCCTGATTTTATCGTAACAGGCTGTGCTCCTGCATTTACTATATATTCGTCCTCGCATCCAGCTTCCGGAGCAGGTCCAAGTCCAAGAAATCCGTTTTCAGACTGGAATGTAACGTCCATGTCTTCAGGAATATAGTTTGCAACAAGCGTTGGCATACCTATTCCAAGGTTTACTACGTCTCCATCTTTCAATTCTCTTGCAACTCTCTTTACAATAAGTTCTCTAGACATTATATACTCTCCTTATCCCTGTACTATATAATCTATGCATACGCCTGGTGTCATTACCATGTTCGGATCAAGCTCTCCAACTTCAACTATCTTGTTTGCCTGAACAACTACAGTGTCCGCTGCCATCGCCATCAGCATATTGAAGTTTCTTGTTGATTTTTCGTACACTATGTTTCCTTTTTTGTCCACTATGCTTCCGAATATCAGTGCAAGGTCTGCTCTGAGTGCAGTCTCAAGAAGATATTCAGTTCCATTTACAGTGATCTTCTGCTTTCCTTCTTCTACTATAGTCCCCAATCCTGTTGGAGTAAGTATTCCACCAAGTCCTGATCCGCCGGCTCTGACCTGCTCTGCAAGGGTTCCCTGTGGTACGAGCGTAACCTTCATCTCGCCTGAATTCATCTGATTTCCAGTCTCTTTGTTGGTTCCTACGTGTGATGCTATAACATGGCTTACCTGCTTGTTAACTACCCATTTTCCTACGCCTTTGTCAACAAATCCTGTATCATTACAGATAAGAGTTATGTCTTTTACTCCCTTTTCAACTATAGCGTCCACAAGTTTTTCAGGAGTTCCACATGCAAGGAATCCTCCTACCATTATGGTCATTCCATCTTTTACAAGATCCATTACTTGACTGATTTCTACAACCTTTTGTTTCATAAGTTCTTCCTCCATTTTTATGCTTTTACCGTGTTAACGTTAACGTTATTTTTATAACTATATGATAACATTTATATCGCGGCTTGTCTACACAAAAAGAGCAAGTTTTAAAATAAAAAAAATTCAGCCTCTGACCGGTAAAATCAGCTGCTGAACTCTTTCTATCTGAATGTCTTTATTATATTCTCCACTATCCTCTGTGATGCCCTGCCGTCTCCATAAGGGTTGTTGGCCTTTGACATCGCCTCATATTCTTTTTTGCTGTCCATGAGAGCGCTGACCATTTCTACTATTGTATCAGTATCCGTGCCTGCCACCTTAACCGTGCCTGCCTCTACAGCCTCCGGTCTCTCCGTCTCAGTCCTTAGTACTATTACGGGCTTGCCAAGTCCCGGGGCCTCTTCCTGTATTCCTCCAGAATCTGTAAGTATCAGATATGATCTGCTCATGAGCTTTGCAAATGGCTGATATTCAAGAGGCTCTGTAAGAACTACGTTTGGAGATTCTCCCATTATCCTTCTTGCTGTATCTCTTACAAGGGGGTTCTTGTGCATTGGGAATATGATTTTTGAATCCGGGTATTTTTCTGCAATGATTCTCACTGCAGTGAATATATTCTCCATCGGCTCTCCCCAGTTTTCTCTTCTGTGGCATGTAAGGAGGATTACCCTTTCATTTTCAAAATCTATTTTTCTGAGTTCTTCCGATTCGAATTCATATTCCTTTTCTGTGACATAATAGAGCGCGTCTATTACGGTATTGCCTGTGACTATTATATTATCATCGCTTACATTCTCGGCAAGCAGATTCTTTCTGTTCAGCTCCGTAGGTGCGTAATGCCATGATGCCAGCCTGCCTGTAAGCATTCTGTTCATCTCTTCAGGATAAGGTGAATATATATTTCCAGTCCTCAGTCCAGCTTCGACGTGACCTACAGCCACTTTCTGGTAGAACGCGGCGAGCGCTGCGGAGAATGTAGTGGTGGTATCTCCGTGTACGAGTACGATATCCGGCCTGTATTCGCCCAGGACCTCTTCTACACCCTTTAGGACTCCGCTGGTTATGTCAGTTATAGTCTGGCCATGCTTCATCAGATTCAGGTCATAATCCGGCTTTATTTCGAATATGTCAAGCACCTGATCGAGCATCTCTCTGTGCTGTGCTGTTATTAAAACTTTGCTTTCGATTACATCGCTGTGCTTTTCAAGCTCTTTTACAAGAGGAGCCATCTTTATTGCTTCCGGCCTGGTGCCGAATATGCTTACTACTTTAATTTTTTTCATTTGTCTTAACTTCCTCCAGTATCTTCAATTTCTTTACACCAAAAAGTATCAGAAGCGCATCTGCGATTATTACAAGCGCTGCTGCGAGATAATCCGATCTCAGTATAAGAAGCGAGCTCGCCCCAAGAACGGCTGCGATTGCATAAAGGAACACCACGGTTTTCTTCTGGCTAAGTCCTTTTGCAAGCAGCCTGTGGTGAAGGTGTCCCTTGTCTGCCTCCATTATAGGCTTTCCTGCCAGATATCTCCTTATTATTGCAAAGGTTGTATCAAGTATTGGGATTGCAAGCGCAAATAAAGGTATTACAACCGCTACTACAGTAGCTCCCTTTATCGTTCCCTCCACTGCGGCTACCGAGAGTATGAATCCGAGAAAAAGCGAACCTGTATCTCCCATGAAAATCTTTGCCGGATTGAAGTTGTGCGGAAGAAATCCTACCGCTCCGCCTGCGACGCACATAAGAAGCGTTGCCGTAGCATACTGCTTTGAAAACAGCGCAACTGCAGTCAGCGTAAGCGCTGCTATGGCTGATATGCCTGCCGCAAGGCCGTCAAGGCCGTCGATGAGATTTACCGTATTTGTTATGCCGACTATCCAGAATATAGTAACTGGAATGCTGAGCATTTTAAGCACTACCAGAGTCTCTGCCCTGAAAGGGTTTGTAAAGAAGTTGATCCTTACGCCTGCCCAGGTAACTATCGCTGCACAGAGTATCTGTATGAACAGTTTTGTCTTTGCCTTCAGCGGGGTCGTGTCGTCAACTATTCCCATGCATACCATTATCAGGCTCGAAAGCATTATTGCCAGAAGCTCCTGTGTAGGCTGAATGAAAATCATCGCAGAAATTCCGAATCCAGTGAATATGGCAAGTCCGCCAAGCCTTGGAACCGGCTTTTTGTGCACGCGCCTGTTGTCTTTAGGTACATCAATCGCTCCTATCCTGTAAGCAAGGTTTATAACGAGTGGCGTTATAAAATAGCACACAAGTGCGCTTACTATAAAAGCTAAAATTGGTTTTGTCATTTTACACCTCAATAATTTGTCATATTACTTCTTTTATTTTTATATTTTAATTAATTTTGAATTAATATCCAGCATTTATATCCTCGATAAGGCTGTCATCATTGTCTATCCAGTCGCTTACCGGTATTATCCTGTAGTCATCTTTCGTGTCTCTTATGTACACTTTTTCAATCCCGGCATTTATTATGAGCCTTTTGCATATAGAGCAGGAATTGGCATTTTCCACTATGCTTCCGTCTGCATAATTTTTTCCTACCATATAGAGGCTTGCTCCGATCATGTCTTTTCTTGGCGCAGAAATTATCGCATTCATTTCAGAATGTACCGATCTGCATTTTTCATACATCTGTCCTCTTGGAATCTGAAGAGATTCTCTGTAGCAGTAGTTAAGATCAGTGCAGTTCTTTCTTCCTCTTGGAGCTCCAGAATATCCGGTTGAAATTATCTCATCATTCTTAACGATTATACACCCATAGTTTCTTCTGAGACAGGTTCCTCTGCTTGCTGCTGCCTCCGCTATGTCGAGATAGTAATTGTTTTTTTCTCTTCTCATATCATCCCTCCAAATACTTATTTTACATCAATTTTACATTTAAAGCTACTGTTTATATCAAAAGAGTTGTTAAATTCTTATGTAAGTCTTATTTTATCCATATCTGTGGAACATTTTTATATTTTGTTATATAATGATTTTATAGGTTTAGAATATAATCAAAGGGAGGTTTCCATGAAACTATCGTTTTTTGAAACTATTGACAGAACAGTTAACATTCTCGAAGAGATGTCGCCCCATTATGAATCTGTATCTGATAAGTTATCTGCGTTTTTCGAAGCGCTCATGCATGAAAATATCCAGCCCATCGTGAGTGTCAACAGGAGGGTAAAATCATCCAAAAGCCTGAGAGAGAAGATTCTGAGAAACAAGCTTTATCAGAAGCATGAGACTTCAGAGGATATCCTGGACAATCTTCCTGATCTTATAGGAGTAATGATCTTCTGCCGTTTTGTTCATGAGGAAAATGATATTTTTGAGATAATTAAAAAGTTTTTCTCATCAACCGATGTCGACGGCTGGTACTACAACCCTGAGCTTAAGAATATGCCGATATACCTTAATCTTGCTGAGCCTCAGCCTCAGAAGCAGAAGAACGGATTCTCGATTTACAGGGTCGACGGACATTACTATTCATACGGTGAAAAAATCAATTTCGAGCTTCAGATAAAGTCTCTTGTCCATTCATTCTGGTCTGATATAGAGCATGAAATAATATATAAGAACAACAGATACCTCCTGATTGACAGCTTCATGAGAGATATGCTCAGTTCTATCCATCAGAATCTCGAGTCCATAGACAGGCAGATTGCGCTCATCTACAACCAGATGAATACAGTCTCAAACTCTCAGAAAAATCCGGACAAGGTCCTAAACGAAGAGTTTTCGAAGCTTATACTTGCCAAATCCATAAACGACATATTCATCGAAAAGATGCATGAGAATATAGGGTTCACCATAGACTTTAAAAAAGCATGTGACATCCTTAGCCAGTATATATTCGTAAAAAACGAAATCGTATACCAGAACCTTTCCAGCCAGACCATGCTGGAGCTCCTCACAAGGATAAACTTCATATCCAAGAGGTTCATTGATTTCGAGACGCCTATATATTTCGAGCACAAGTTCAAGCCAAAGAGCAGGTTTGGAGAAATCCTGGGAAGCAAGCTGCTTGAGATGATCAATATAGATTTTGAATGGAACGTGTTCTTCAAGATTCTTTTTGAGATAGAGCCGGGCAGCAACATAGATGACTTTGAGCGTTTTCTTTCAATAATAAAAGCCAGATATGCCGATGCGGACCTCTATCAGCCTATATTTGACAAATTCAGCTCCTCAGACGCGTCCTATATAAAGGATGATGTACTTACTGCCATCGCAAGCGCGCTTGCAGATGTGGGGACAATCAAGATCATCTATGAGGATAATTTCCTTTCCGTATGTGCAAAGATCGCAAATTTTGTGCTCTCAATAGCGGAGTCATGTTCTTCCATAGAAGAATGGGAGGATTTCAAGAATATTGAGCTCCCTCAGTTTGAGGCAATCGTGTCTCAGTCCATATCTTAAAATCTAAAAACCTGTGTCAGAATCTCAGGAAGGGAATGCCCCTTATACTGAAGATTTGCTGCACAGGTTTTTTCTTACAATTCAACTGTAATTTCTTCAAGATCCATCGCTCTTCCTCCGACTCTTACGGCCTCTACAGCAGTTTCACCGGCTCTGACCCTTAAATCCAGGCTCGTACTTATAAGGGATTTTCTGCCCATAGTGTATCCCTGCTCAAATTTCATGTTTATCGTTCCATTGAGCCTTATTCTTGACTTGAGATTGTTTTCATAAAGATATCCTGCCAAAGCTCCGCTTGAAGTTCCGGTAGCAGACTCTTCGTCTATTCCAAACAGTGGGGCAAAATTTCTGCACTGAGCTGTATTGTTCTCATCTTCGGTTTCAAGTGTGAATACATGGTATCCCGTTATGTCGTACTTCCTGCTGAGCTCTGTTATGAGTTCATAGTCCGGCTTTATGGATCTGAGGCTCTCCAAGCTTTCTACGGGTATGATCAGGTCTCTGAGCCCTGTCGATACTACCTGCATCCTCTGCATTATGTTAGGCCCTTCTACATATTTCATGGTCATTGAATTTCCTTCGATATCTGCCACATAGTTCTTGATTCCCGTGCATTCTGAGCTTATTCCAAGCGATCTGCATACTTTGTCATAATCCTGATTTCCTGGCTCAATTGACTCTGAAAGCTCAGGCTGGTTCTGCGCCATCATTATGGTGCCATCATCCCTTATCTCAACAGAAAGTATACCCGCAAGAGTTTCCTGAGAGTATCTTCCAGGCTTTATTATGCCTTTTTCGTACATGGCATGGAATGCTCCTATGGTTGCATGCCCGCACAGATCAACTTCCGCTTCAGGCGTAAAAAATCTTACTCTGAAATCGCTCTTGTCTGACTCCATCACAAAAGCAGTTTCCGAAAAACCAACTTTTCTTGCGATTTCAAGCATCTGGGCCTCTGCAAGCCCTGACGAATCAAGGACTACCCCTGCCGGATTTCCGCCTCCGCTTTCCAGTGCAAAAGAATTCAGCGTGATTACTTTTACATTCATATTATGCTCCCTCTGTTTAAAAAAATCCAGGATGCATTTTCTGCATCCCAGATTCCTGTTATTTATATGCAATCTATTTTATTATTAAAAGATCTTTTGGATATTTATTAAGTACTTCACATCCGTCTGCCGTAACAAGCACAAGGTCTTCTATTCTTACTCCAACTTCGCCTGGAAGGTATATTCCCGGCTCTATTGAGAATATCATTCCTTCTTCAACCGGCATTGTGTTTACTGATGACACATCGCCGTAATCATGGCACTCTATTCCGATTGAATGTCCTGTTCTGTGTGTAAAGTATTTTCCATAGCCTTTTTCAGTTATATAGTCTCTTGCCGCTGCATCTATGTCGCAGAATCTTACTCCCGGCTTTACAGCTGCTATTGCTCTAAGGTTGGCTTCTTTAACGATTTCGAATACTTCTCTTCCTTTTTCAGATACAGACTTGTAGAAAGCAGTTCTTGTCATGTCTGAGCAGTATGAATCTTTTACACATCCGATATCAAATATTACAGAGTCCCCTTCTTTTACAACGGACTTGTCTATGTCGTGGTGTGGATCTGCTGCATTTGCTCCGTATCCTATAATAGGATTGAATGAGAAGCCATCAGCTCCAAGCTCTTCATAGATTCCTGAAAGGATCTGCGCCATCTTAACTTCTGTAACGCCTTCTGCAAGCTCCTTCTGAATTCTTTCCATCGCTCTGTCATTTATTTCAGAGGCAATTCTCATCTTCTGTCTTTCATCTTCGTCCTTGTTCATTCTTATTCTGTCAAGTATCTCTGAACCGTTAGTGTAGCTTGAAGCTCCATTAAGCTCCATAAGTCTGAGAAGGAATCTTGCCGGCCATACTTTGTCTACTCCAAGAGCTTTTGTAGAGTCAGTATGCTCTGCTATGAAGCTTACTCCATCCTGAGTATCATTAAACCATATTTTCTCTGCTCCAAGATCGTCTGTCACAGGGAATAATTCATTGATAAATAATTTGTGGTCTCCGCCTGCTTTGATTAATAGACAAAGAAGTCTTTCACCTGGATGAATCCATTTTCCAGTTAAATAGAATATTGCAGCCGGATCCGAGATCAGCATCTGCTCAAGATTCTGTTTCTCCATTAATTCCAGCACTTTCGAAAGTCTTGCCTGATTCATGTTGTATCTCCTTTAAGTATAATAATTTTGTTGCTGATTATATGATACAGCAAAAATTAAGGATTGTCGATAGGGAAATCGCATGTCACGCACATTGAATTTCCGGGTTAATTTTCACTATTATGAATTTTGTGTCATTTTCCCGAATTTTACAGGTACTCCGATGTATCCGCCGGCTTGCCTCTTGACCTGAGCCTTTTCTCTATTATTTCCTTTATTATGCTGTAGGCAACCGCCATAGTTGGAACCCCCAGTATGACTCCGGTAATGCCAAACAATCCTCCTCCTGCAAATATAGCAAGAAATACCCAGAATCCCGAAAGCCCCGTTGAATCTCCTACTATCTTTGGAACAAGAATATTTCCATCTATCTGCTGCAGCACAAGCACAAGAACCGCAAATCCAAGTGCTTTTGGAAAGCTTACCATCGATATTATGAATATAGACGGGACCGCGCCTATAAATGGCCCGATGACCGGTATGATGTTGGTGACTGTCACTATCATGCTCACCAGAAGCGCGTATGGCATCTTCAGTATGCTCATGGATATGAAACATATAATCCCAAGCACAGCTGCGTCCGTAAGCTGGCCCGAGATATACTTTGAAAATATCCTGTTTGTGAGCTGAGCCTTTTCCATCAGGTATGCTGCCGCTTTTTCAGGCATAAGTGCTGTCACGAGCTTCTTTGTCTGCGCCGCGAATCGCTCTTTTCCAGCCAGGAAATATATGGAAACTACTATGCCTATTATTATATCCAGGATTTTTCCGGAAAATGAAAGAAGCATATTCACCGCAGCCGGAAGGAGCTTTGATATGAGCTCAGAAAGCTTTGCAATGAATGTCTGTCCTGTAGAGAGCACCTCTTCCACTATTGCCGGGTTAAAATCTACTGAGTCTATTAGGCTTTTTGTGAAGCGGTCTACATTTTCCATATATGAAGGAAGGTTTGACACAAATATTGATATGCTGTCTGAAAGCTGCGGTATTATTACAGAGATGAATCCGGTAAGAAGCACAAGTGCAAGCAGCAGCGTAAAGGTTATCGACAGGGCTCTTGTAAGAGCTCCTGAATTCTTTCCTTTTATTATGCGCGAAAGCAGTTTTTCTATATGTCTCATAGGATTCTTGAGCAGATAGGCTATCACGAATCCGTATATGAACGGAGACATCATCCGTGCAAAGCTGCCGATTCCCGCGAATATATGCGATATATTCAGAACAAGGAAATACACGATTACTGCTGCACAGAGCGCTATTGAGTTTGCAAGCGCCCTTTCCAGTATCTCTTTTTTGATTACGATCTTTGACATGTTTTCTCTCCCGATTCGAATCATACATTTATATTGCTTTTATCAACTGTTATTTTTATGTTGCTTCTGTTGAAATTCAGCGTCAGTTTTTCTCTGATATGCTTCTTTGTCTCTTCTATCTGTCTGTCCGTATATGTCAGAGGCACAACCAGGTCAAAAATCACTGCTCCGTTTTTTTCAGGGACTATCCTGAAATCATGGATGTCCAGCTCCGAATCAATTTCAGAAATGATATACTTGGTTCCATGGTAAAGCTCCTTGACTTCGATGTCATCATAGTTTATAGGATCCATGTGAATTATCAGATCTATATGAAGTTCTTCGGAAATTTCTCTTTCGGCTCTGTCAATTATCTCATGTGCTTCCACTATATTCATCCTGTCCGATACCTCTGCATGTATAGTGGCAATATTCCTGCCGCCGCCGTAGCTGTGTATTATGAGGTCGTGGCTGCCCCTTATTCCTTCGAACGACTCTACTCTCTCTATTACCTTTTCTACGAGATCCTTGTCAGGAGCAGTTCCTATGAGAGGATCTATGGCATCTGTCACTATCTTCCATCCATTATATATTATGAATACTGATACCAGGAGCCCGACATAACCATCTATTGGAAATGGTACAAGGCCTGAACTGAATATCGAGAATACCACGACTCCGGTAGTAAGCACATCGCTCCTGCTGTCTGCAGCTGCCGCCTTAAGTGTTGAGGATTTTATCTTTTCTCCCACGGATGTGTAGAAATTTGCCTGCCATATCTTTATGCTTATGGAAAGCAGCAGTATCACAAGAGTGACTGTATTAGAAGCTATTTCCTCAGGGTTTCTTATCCTGTCAAATGAGGTTGTCAGAAACTTGAATCCTACGAGCAGAACCATAACCGCTATGATAAGCGCAGAAAGATACTCAGCCCTTGCATGCCCGAACGGATGTTTCTCATCCGCAGGCTTGTCTGAGACTCCAAATCCGATAATGGCTACCACAGATGATCCTATGTCAGAAATATTGTTCACTGCATCTGCTATCACCGCTATGCTGTTGATGTTTATGCCAATGACTATCTTTATCAGAGACAGAGCCGCATTGCTCAATATCCCTGCGGCTCCGCAGAGATATCCATATGCTTTTATTACCTTTCGGTTTTTTATTTCCTCATGATTCTTTACAAATTTTCTTATTATGAATTCATTTATCATATCTATTCTTTCTTTTTAATATAATCGGTTTCTGCAGTAGTTACCTGATGCTCCCCAAGGTGTGATGTATCCACCTCGCTCAGTATTTCGATGCGGTCATCTTTTATATCGAATATACTTATGCTGCAGTTTGTTATGAACGGTTTTTCCCAGAATTCGCTTATCCTGAGCTTTCTTATCATCACGAAAAGCGCCTTTATGAAAACTCCGTGCGATACCGCAAGTATTATGTCATCGCTTTCGTGCTCCTTTCTAAGCCTGTCTATAAAAAGCTCCGCTCTTTTTATGACATCTTCAAATCTTTCTCCGCCTTCAACTGGAACGAATTTTTCTGGATGCCTGAAGTAATTCATATACTGAGCCTCAGACTCAGGGCTTTCGCATATCTCTTCCATGGTTTTCCCCTGCCAGTGGCCATATGACATCTCTGCGATGTATGGCTCCACTGTATATGATATGTCTTTTCTTCCCTCGAGTATTATGTCTGCGGTTACCATCGCCCTTATCTGATGGCTTGTATATACTTTTGTAAATTCGATTCCGCTGAGCGCTTCTCTTATCTTTTCTGCACCGCCTGTTCCCTTTTGTGTAAGGGGAGAATCAAGCTGCCCCTGAAGAATATGCTCTCTGTTCCACAGCGTTTCCCCATGCCTTACCAGATACAATTTCATTATGTCATTTCTCCTTAATATATGTTTTTAGAATTTATTATATCATTATACTATGTTTTTATCAGTAAGTCACCCGTGTTCCATCTCTGAGCTTTTCGTTGTCCGGTTCTGCCACTACCGCATCTCCTTCTTCAACGCCTTCAATTATCTCTGTCATTGTGGCTGTCTCAATCCCGGTCCTTACCTTCTGGGTCTTTATCCTTCCGTCTTCCACCTTGAATATGTGGTCTTCTCCGTCCTTTTCGAATATGCACATTTTAGGTATAGAGAATACATCCTTCTTCTCGATCGTCACAAAATTGATATCAAGGCTGTATCCCACAGGAATATCCTCTATGCCTTCAAAAAATGTCTCCACAGTCATCTTCTGCTCCTCAAGTCCGAGACTGGATATGCTCGTTACTGCAAAGTCCGATATCCTGGTTATCTTTCCTTGAAATGTTTTTTCAGAGTTCTTTGTCTCATATATTATCTCGACGCTGTCTCCTTCCCTGAGCTCCGCAGCTACATTTGCCGCAATCTCAGAAAAAACTGTCTTGTTGTCCGCAGAGCTTATGTCAGCAACCGGCATCTGAGGACTTACAAAGCCTCCGTCACTTATATTCAGCGACGTTATTATTCCATCAAAAGGAGAAAGCATCTGTGCTTTTGCTTTTTTGGAAAGCAGTGCGGCCTTCTGGCTCTGCAGGCTCTGTATCTGCCCATTGAAGTATGAATTCATCGCATAAGAATTGTTCTCCATGGCAGCGAGATTGTTCTCCTGTATCCTGAGCTCCGATTCGATATCTTTTGTCGAGCTGCGTATGACTTCAAGCTCGCTTTCTGAAATCCCTCCCGCTGCTAGCAGTGATTCTGCTTTCTCAAGATCGCTTACTGCTTTATCAAGGCTGCGTTTAGTGTTTTCTACAAGTATTTTCTGGACTTCGATTTCTCTTCCCTGAGGATTGCTGATGCCCGTAGCATTTTTCTGTCCTGACAGGGAACTTATCTGAGCGTTTATCTGTGAGATTGCATTCTCTATATTCTCAGGGTCCACCTCTGCTATGAGCTGGCCCTTCTTTACCCGGTCTCCCAGCTCCACATATACGCTGGCAGTCCCGTCAAATGAAGGCGAAAGCGAAGCAGATCTGCCCGATTTTATTATTCCTGTCTCCCTCACCGTCTCCTTAAGTACAGATTTTTCTCCAACTTCGTACACTGAGATTTTTTCCTCTTTAAATATGAAGCTGATCGCTGCTGCTGCAGAAATAATCACTATCAGTGCTATCACAGCTATCTTGTATTTTTTCTTCATGATTCAGTCTCCTTATTCATTTGATTTAAGTGCGTCTGCCAGATTAAGCTTCTTTATCTTTCTAAATGCAGCCATCTGACCAACTGTTACGGCGATAACAGTGACCATTATGGCCATCAAATAGAATCTGATGTCAAAATCAGCAGGAAGATAATACATATCCGTATCAAGCGAGCTCATCATAAGCACAAGGAGCAGCTTTGTCACTGGAGCTCCGAGCAGCATGCCTGCAATTGAAAGCATCCACTGCTCAAAGCTGACTATTTCAAAAACTTCCTTCTCGCTCATCCCCAGAACCATCATCGACGTCATCTCCCTCTCTCTCTCAGATATGACCGTTATCATCGAGTTATAGATTATTGCAAATCCAGTTACCACTGCTATCACTCCAAGATAAAGTATTTCAGCTGTAACAAGACCCATCATGTCCTCCAGCATCGCTATGAAGGAATCTGAAATGGTTATGCCTCCTACATAAGGGCTCTCTGTGTATTTTTCCTTTATGCTCAGCTGTACCTGTTCGTCTGCCGATATTATTATCTTGTTCGCTCTGCCTGGATAGCCTGTTATCTCTGCCAGATCATAAAGGCTCATGTACCCATTTGATCCCATGAGCTGTTCCTGTATGTCAGATATCATTATCCTCGTCTCTTCCTCAGGGTATCTTGCAAGAGGAGAGCTTATATAGATGTAATCTCCCTTCGAAGCGTTTATGCTTTCAGCTATATTAGGGGTAACCGAGAGCTGTCCAGGCCTTAGATCAACTGGTCTTTTCGTGGAATCCACTGGCGTGTAGAGTTCTCCTTTCGGTTCTACTCCTACCATGACGCTGTCCATGCTGAGATTGTCCTTTCGAAAAGTAACAGGAATCTCTATAAGGGCCTCTGCCTTTTTTACATCATTCATGTATATTTCGGAAATAGCACTGTCTATTTCCCGAAAACTCTTGAGCTGGATCTTTATATCATATTTCTCCACGTAATCATATCTCTCATATATCATGGGCATCATCTGCCCCATCATAGTCCACGGTACAGCGCATATTCCTACTGTGAAGGACACTCCAAGCATTATGAATATGCCTCTTGATCTGTTTCTTCCGAGATTTCTGAGTCCGATCCGCCCTGTCATCTCAAGTGAATTCATTATGAATCCAATTTTTTCTGCTACAGGCTTTTTTGTGAATTTCTGAGGGCTTCTTGGCCTCATGGCTTCAGCCGGAGAAAGCTCCACGGAGCCTCTGCCTCCCAGATATCCTGTAATTATGCTGAAGACAAGTGCAATCAAAAATGAAAGCACGATATATTTGATATCTACGTTTGCAGATACAAATGGCATGTTGAAAAACTGCTCATAGGTAACCATCAGCACTCCTGAAAGCAGAGTTCCTGAAAGTGAGCCAAGTAGCGCTCCCGAAACACCCATTACCGATACATATGCTATATAATGAGTAAGAATCTGCATATCCGAAAATCCAAAAGCCTTTAGCAGTCCTATCTGACCCCGCTGGAGCTCTACAAGCCGCTTCAGCATTATATATACTATGGCGCCTGCTATCAGCAGGAACATTACCGGCATTGAAGTAGAAACAGCCGCTATGCCTTCGAGCTCCTGAACCATGACTGAATTGCTCTGCTGATCAGTTGCCTCATATATGCTCATCAGTCCGTACGGCCTCAGTATGGCGCTTATGTCATCCTTTACGTCGGAAAACAAATACCCTTCTTCAAGCTCGAATATAATGCTGTTAAAGCTCTCGTCGCCAACAAGGCTTCCTGCCAGTCCTATTTCTGTATATGCTATTCCAAACTTGCTGTTATCAGGAAGTATCTCAGATACATCCCTTGTCGTGAATATGTTCTCTGCGCTTCTTCCTATTCCAGTTATTGACAGTACCGATATCTTTCCATTATAGATTATCTCTATGTCATCTCCCACGCTGTAGCCGTTTGCCCTGGCAAACATAGGATCTATTGCAATTTCTCCATTACGCTGTGGGCGTCTGCCTTCCTCGATTATAAACCGGCAGAGAGAGTCAGAGCCCGCAAAGAGTCTCAGATATCTGCTCTCGGCAAGTTTCCGGGTTTCAGGATCCTTTACTATAAAGTCCTCTACCACCCTTCCTTCAACAGTCCTGATGCCCTCAACAGAGGCAAGCGCTCTTATTTTTTCTCTTGGAAAAGCTCTTACATCTGAAAATATATCCGCAAAGCTTGAATCTTTATAAAAAGTGGCTTTCGAAAGATTTAATGACTCATTTACATTCGACATGAATGTGAATATCATCAGTGCTATGGATATAAGTACCGTCGCGGCTATATTTGCAGCCCGGTTTGTCCTCAGATCCCTGAATATTTTTTTTAGCAGGATCATTTTCTGGCCTCCTCTTGAGTCTGCAGTTCTATAATCATTTCCTTATATCTCCGTATCTTCTATATCTGCCGGATTCTCATTGACTATGACATCAATTATCCTGCCATCCCTCAGAACCATTATCCGATCTGCCATGCTTGCTATTGCATTATTGTGAGTTATTATTATGACTGTCTTAGAAAACTCCCTGCAAAAATTGTGGAGCACCCTGAGAACATCCTTTGACGATTTTGAATCAAGTGCCCCGGTTGGCTCGTCACACAGAAATACATCCGGATCCTTTGCGAGAGCCCTTGCTATAGCGACTCTCTGCTGCTCTCCTCCTGAGAGCTGGGATGGAAAATGATTCTTCCTCTCAGAAAGGCCAACCTTGGCCAGCATATCCTCGGACTTGAGGCTTGACTCCGATATTTCTCTTGCTATATCGACATTTTCGAGGGCTGTAAGATTTGGAAGAAGATTGTAGAACTGAAATATGAAGCCTATGTTCTTTCTTCTGTACATCGTCAGCCTTCGCTTGTTCATCTCATGAACGGGAGTGTCTTCAAAATAAAGTTCTCCTCCTGTGGGACTGTCCATTCCTCCTATTATATTGAGCATGGTAGATTTCCCTGAGCCAGACGGCCCAAGGATGACAAGAAGCTCTCCTTTATGTATCTCAAAGTCTACGCTGTCGAGCGCGTTAATCTCCACCTCACCCATTATGTAGGTTTTTTTCAGATTGACGCCTTTTATCAGTACTTCCTTCTTATTGTCTGTTTTTTTCATATGTTTTTCCATTTCTGTCTCCAGATTTTAAGATCCGTAAAATTTTATTACTTATTTATTATACCCAGCGAATCAGGTTTGAAATATATATGTAAGCTTTTTGTATCATCTGTGTCATATCTTTTTATGTTTTTATGATACAATATATGTATAAATATGTAAACTCAAGTATCAATTCATATAACGACTGTTAAAGAAAGGATTTTAGCTAATGAAAAAAATTACCGCTTTGTTTATCTTCATTATGGTGATAAGTACTTCAGTTGCCTCAGCGCTGACTCCAATGCAAAGTGCCTTCAGCAATCTCGACAGATTCATATCATCATATGTGGAAGGCCGGGAAAACGAGCCGGATGCCTCTGATTCAGGAAAGGTAATCCTTGGAAACGAAAGGCTGCTCACGGAGTATTCGCATCTCATAAAAGGAAAGAGGCTGGGACTAGTTACAAACCAGACCGGAGTGGATTCTGCCATGGTAAAGACCGTAGACAAGCTTTACAATTATAATGAGGCTGAACTCACGGCGATATATTCACCGGAACACGGACTTGACGGAAAGACCCTTGCCGGAAAATATGTAGCTTCATATACAGACAAGACTCTCAACCTGCCTGTCTACAGCCTCTATGGCGAAACAAGAGAGCCTTCGAAAGCGATGATGGAAAATGTAGATGTTATGATATTTGATATGCAGGACATAGGCTCGCGTACATATACCTATATGTCTACGCTGAATTATGTGATGAGGGCCGGAAAAAAATATGGAAAGCCTGTAATAATACTCGACAGGCCAAATCCTATTGGAGGAAATACTGTAGATGGATATGTGGCGCAGGACAAGTATCTCACATTTGTAGGAGTTGACAATCTTCCTCTTGCTCACGGAATGACCGCCGGAGAACTGGCCGGGTTCTTTAACAGAAAGATCGGTGCCGATATCACAGTAATACCTATGAAAAATTACAAAAGAAGCATGGTATGGCAGGATACAGGCCTTAAATTCGTAGCAACCTCACCAAAGATACCTGACATCTATTCAGCCTTCTGCTATATCGCAACCGGAATGGGCGAAGGCACCAGCGTAGGTCAGGATGACTATTTCAAATGGGTCGGCTCTGCAGGAATAGACTCCCTTGCGCTTGCTAACAGCCTGAATTCAAGCGGCCTCAGCGGGGTCACATTTTCCCCTGAAACAAGAGGAAGCCGCGGAGGTGTAAGGATCAACATAACAAACTTCCACAGATACAACCCTGTACAGACATCCATATATATACTGACTGCAGCAAACTCCATGAAGACACTCAATATACCGTCAGAGCAGAATGGCGTTATCCCAATGTTTGAAAAGATATGGGGAGGCAGCAGGTTCGGAAATGCTCTTAAAAATAAATGGAGCGCGGAGAAAATAATTGAAAGCTATCAGGATGAATTAAACGAATTTAAAGAAGAGCGAAAAAAATACCTGATTTACTGATTGTAAAATATCTCAGATACCACCACGATTCTATTCAAAAACTCCTCTAATGGCATAAAAAATGTCATCAGAGGAGTTTTTTTATGAAAAAAAATTTCATTTTTCCGATTCAGCTAAATATTGTGTTTATAAATTGTCAATCATTGTGTAAATATTGATACCGTTTGGGATTAAAAATATAGCAAGTTTTCGATATAGTCTGAAAATTAATCAACTGTTTATTTGAATTTGTTACCCTTTTGTAACTTTTTGGCCGAAAAGCTTGTTTTTTTGTAACTATTTTGTTATAATTGATTTCGTGGATTAAGAAAAATACTAAATTGGAAAGTGATATGAAGGAAAAGGAGAGAAAATAAAATATGAAGAAATTAAATCTTTTTATTTTTATGCTTGTTCAAACTATATTCCTGTCATCAACTCTTGCATATGCTGACGAGACACTCGTCAATAACACCGGCTCAGATGCCAACGGAGGATTTATAGCGACTCAGATTGAAAACGAAAGTACAGATGAAGAAGATATAAATACAGAATCCCCAGATAACAACACTAATGTTGAATCGGTCAATGCAGAGACCGCTGTCGTAAAAGAAGTCAAGTCTGCAGCTGAACAAGAAAAAATAAAATTAAGATCCGCTGTTATTTCATTCATCAAATCGAAGAATAACAGACTTAGCGATGCTGCCGCTTCAAAAGCAGCAGACGCGGCAATCTATGCCAGCAACAAGAATAATTTTGATATCAACATCATATTGGCTATAATGTGGAAAGAAAGTTACTTCACTGCAAGCGCAAGAAACTCTTCCTGCTATGGAATAATGCAGGTGAGCAAGAATACAGGAGCCGGATTCGGATTTTCTGTAAAGGATCTTCTTGATCCATACAGAAATGCTGACGTGGCATCGCGTCTTCTTAAAGGGCAGATCAGTAAATACAAAAACACCGTTATGGGACTTACTGCCTATAACGCAGGTTCAGGAAATGTAAGCCGTGGAAACTACACCACTGCCTATGCCAATAATGTAATATCCAAATCTAATGCTGTAAAGGCTTATATAAAAAGTTATATGAGCAAATAAAATCCATATTTCAGATACGCATATAATCTGATAAAAATTCACACGCAAGTAATTATATAGAGATGACAATAAAAAAAGGGTATTTATCTGCATCCGGACTCGGAGTCGATAAATTACCCTTATTTTTTTATATTGCCTTTTTTGAGGCGTTTTTTTGCATATCAGTATATCCCGATCAGCTATTCTCCAAATTTCGATTCAACCAGCGATGCAAGCGTATCTACCGCTGCCTCTTCATCCGGACCGTCCGCAGCTATAATTATCCTGCTCTCATATCCTATTCCCGCTGAAAGCAGGCCTACTATGCTCTTTGCATTTATGGTCATATCGTTGAATTCAATGAATATGCTCGATTTAAATGCCGCCGCTCTCTTTACAAATTCAGATGCCGGCCTTGCGTGCAGACCAGTTTTGTTAAGTAGCTGAACTTCTCTTTTTATCATGACTTTTTCTCCAGTTTTTTATATTTTCACAGTAAAAGCTGCCCGCTTAATTGCAGGCAGCATATACTATCGTCTAAAGCTTTTCTTCTTCGTCCTGTGCTTCCTCGTAGTCTTCTCTGTAGTCTTCATCGTCAGTTTCCTGATCAACCGGAACGTTTTCGAAATCATCATAATAATCTTCCCAGAACTCTGCTTCTTCCTGTTCTTCTATTTCTTTGATTATCTTACGCTCTTTTATCTTGTCTGCTACTATCTTTGTAACTCCTGTCGCTATAAGTGCAACCGTAGCTATGCCTGCGGCCTTCTTTGCCTTTGATTTCTTATTTATTGCCTTTTCAAGAATTTCTCTCTTTTCCTCTACAGGAATCCTTGACTTTAAGATTTTAGAAATCTCTCTCGTTTTCATATTTAATCCTCCTCTTTTATCTTAAATAATTGAATATCATCTTTAAAGCCTGATCCCTTGTCGTATTTGATGAAGGAAGGAATCTATTCTGTGCATCTTTTACTATTATATCAAGTGCGTCGCCAATTGCAACATATCCATAGAATTTTTCTGTTACTTTTTCTGCATCAGCAAGATTCAGCTTGAATATTTCTGTGTGGACTGCGAGCTTTTCATATCCCAGCGCCCTTATAAGGTATTTTACCGCTTCCTGATGCGAAATGATTCTGCTCTGAAGCTTTTCATCCTTGTCTATTACGCCTCTTGAGACAAGCTGCTGCTCTATGCCTGCTATCTGCGAATCAGAAAGCCTGTCCATGCTGTAAAGCGGCACTGGAGTATACTCAAATGTCTGGGCTATGAGATACAGGAACTCGTCGTGCCTTATCGCTGCAGAAGGCTTTAGTTCTCCTCCCTTAAATCCTATTCCCAGAAGCATCAGAGTCTTTACCTCATCCTGATACCTGCTCTGAGATATGTCTCTGTATTCTTCTATTGCCGTATCAGCGTCATTTACCGTAACTATTCTCTCTCCTGTGAGCGCATCGAATACCAGCGGTTTCATGTAATCATCCTGATTGATTTCATATATTAGCTTTCCATCTATTTTTGAAGAGCTGGCATATATTATCCTGTATTTGAGCTCTATCTTGTTTTCTTTGAATATCTTATCATAGATCATATCCGGGGATACTGTTTTTTCAGGCTTTGGAAGCTCTATGTCGTACCAGTTCATGTAATATGATGTTATCTTCTGACTTGCCGTATCATATACAATGTGAATGTAGTTTTCAGGGAATTCCACTGCATTTTCTTCTCTTACATATCTTACGCTTACATACTGGCTTCGGCTTCCGAGCTGCTCATTAAGATATATCTCGTCAAGCTTTAGCGATCCCTGTGATGTGGATGAATATAGCTTTAATGCTTCAGCAGCTTTTACCCTTGCGCTATCAATCTGAGCCTGGCTTATCTGGCTCTCGATGTAGCCGTATCCGTATGAGCTGAAGCCTATAATTTCAAGGCTTCCTGCATCAAGCTGTACGCTGAGGCTCTTCCTGTCATCAGGAGATGCATAATTGACTGACCATATATAGCCGCTCTTTGTATTCATCTTTGACTCATAAAGCTGCGCGCTTGTAACCGCCATATCTTTTTCAAGCGATTCCAGGCGATATCCTGCTATCTTCGCCTTCGCCTGGCTCAGACTGGAAAGCTTTGTCTTTGCCTGAATTTCTGCAATTTCCTGTTCTGTGAGCTGGATCATCGGAGCGCTGTCCTTTGCAGCTTCACCCTCTCCTCTTCCTGCATACTGCATGTTGTAGAAGTCTCTGTAAAGATTTATTCGTTTTCCTGTTTTTGCGTCTATTACATATTCATTTCCATATGCAGGTACGTAAAGAAGCTTCGTCCTTTTGAATACGTTCTTTTCATAATCATATTCTGACTGATATACAAGCTTTACGCCAAGCTCGCTCCTGTAAGCTTTTTCTGCGCTTTGCGGAGTGAGTGCTCCTTCATATGATTCATAGGAAATTGAGTTGTTAAGCGATGTGGAAAAGTTTGATATATCACCTGTAATGGAATTTACCATCACGGTAGCCGATATTCCTTCTGCCGGAATTGAATTGCGGAAGTATTCAAACTCGAAGCTGTACATGTCTGAGCTAAGGTTACCGGTTCCTTGCTTTATCCTGAAATCCCTGCTCTGCTTTGGAAGTGCCTTTAGCAGAAAGTTTTCTGCAATAACCTTTGCTTCTGACCTGTCATACTCGGGAAGGCTCTTTATCTTCACCTGATATGATGGCTGGGCGCTCTCTTTGGCATATCTGTAATACCAGTAGACATTTCCATCTTCTCCGTATTTCATATAGGTACTTGTTTCCTGGCTCTCCCACGAAAAATTATACATATTTATGCCTGACTCATAGTTAACAGAATATCTGAATGAAGCTCCCTTGTCATCGATTACAAATCGCTTCTTTATATCCGTTAGTATTCCGGTGAGCTTTTCTCCTGATACTTCTTTTCCCTGGGATGCTGAAGCCTGTGAATCCACTTGGGATGCATCTATTGCCGGAGGTTGCGGAGAAACTGCCGCTGCATTTCCCGGAGTTTGTGCATATATCATTCCTGTTGACAACAGAAGGCATGTCATGGTTGTGAGTGCTGCTATTCTCTTCATTTTTTCACCCTTTCCTGATTTCTCATACAGCTGATCATTTACTTTTTTATTTATACCCGTTTTGGCTTGTTTCAAATATTTTTTCAAGTTGCTCCAGCCTTTCCATTTTTTCGAGCAGCTCCATTTCGAGGGTTTCCTGTTCATTCATGAGGCTCTGAAGCTTTGCGAAGTCGCTGCCGCCTTTACTTATCTGATCGTGCATGCCTTCAAGTTTTTTATCAAGAAGCTCTATCTCACCCGGAAGAGCATCATATTCTCTCTGCTCATTATATGAAAGCCTCACCTTCCTCGCTTTGGGATTCTTTTCTTCATCAGCGCTGCCTGAGCTGTTGTCATCAGGATTTTTGGCCTGCTGAGAAAATGCGCCCTGAGACTGGAACTCTTTTTTTCGCTGCTGATAGTCCTGGTAGTTTCCTATCGTATATAAGATCTGTCCGTCATCTTCAAATGAAAATATCCTGTTGCATACCTTGTCAAGGAAATATCTGTCATGCGATACTGTGATCACTGGACCGTCAAAATAGCTTAGATACTCCTCCAGAACCGAAAGTGTCTCGATGTCCAGATCATTTGTAGGCTCATCCAGAAAAAGCACATTCGGAGAATCCATAAGTATCTTGAGAAGATACAGCCTCCTTCTTTCTCCTCCCGAAAGGTTTCTTATGAATGTATGCTGAGAGGTTGAATCAAAAAGGAAGTTCTCCATCATCTGAGATGCGGAAATCTTGCTTCCGTCTTTTTTAGTTATATATTCTGCGGTCTCTCTAATATATTCTATGGCTCTAAGCTCTGTGTCCATATCCAGGCTTTCCTGGGTATAGTAACCTATCTTTACGGTATCTCCAAATTCGACATTGCCTGATGCCGGATTCTGCCTTCCCGCAAGGATATTGAGCAGGGTTGTCTTGCCCATCCCGTTTCTTCCGGTTATGCCTATACGGTCACTGCGGTTCACGGTATATGTGAAATCTCTGAAAAGCTCTTTTCCCGGATAGGACATGCACAGGTCATACGCCTCTATTATCTTGCTTCCAAGTCTTGTGGACGCAACATCTATATCAAGCTCCTCCCTGACAGAATTGTCCAGGTTGTTTTCAAGCTCCTCAAAGCGGTCTTTTCTGGCTTTCTGCTTGGTACGCCTTGCCTCTACGCCTTTTCTTATCCACTCGAGCTCTTTTTTATACAGTCTGTGTTTTTTCTCCTCTATCCTTGCAAGATCGCTGGTCCTCTGCTGCTTTATTTCAAGATATTTCGAATAATTTCCTCTGTGCTTGTACAGCTTTCCGCCTTCGAGCTCAACTATTGTGTTCGTAACCCTGTCCAGGAAGTACCTGTCGTGGGTTACCATGAGAATAGCTGTCTTCATGCTCTTCAGGTGGTCTTCGAGAAAGTCGATCGTATCATTATCTATGTGGTTGGTCGGCTCATCGAGTATGAGGATGTCCGAAGGCCTTATGAGAGCGCCTGCCATTGCTACTCTTTTTCTCTGTCCTCCCGAGAGTTCTTTCATTTTTTTGTCGAAATCTGTTATCTTGAGCTTCGTAAGTATCTTTTTAGCCTCACTTTCAAGCCCCCAGGCATCCTGGGTATCCATTTTCTGAGTTATGTCGCTCATCTCATTCTGCAGAGCTGCATCATCAGGATTCTGCTCAAGCCTTGAAAGTATTTCCTCGTATTCTCCTACGAGCTTGACTACAGGCGATTCGCTCCTGAATATCTGCTCTATGACCGTGAGCTCCTCTGATATGTCCGGATTCTGAGGAAGGTATTCCATCCTTATTTTTCCTGATTTTATGACCTCTATGTTGTCTGGCGAGTCTTTGCCGGTTATAACATTGAGAAGCGTGGTCTTTCCGGCGCCATTCACTCCTATTATCCCTATCTTGTCATCATGCTCTATCGAAAGCGATACATCGTCAAAAATGACTTTATCGCCATATGCTTTTCTTAATTTATCTATCTGGTACAGATTCATGTTTTACTCTTTTCCAATCACAAAAGAGAATAATTTGCATTATTCTCTTCATTTCTGATTTTATGCTTTATTTTAACTACTTTATCCTGCTGTTCTGTGTAGGCGTCGCCACTTCGGCTTCTGCGCAGAATTCGTTGAGTGCCTTCTGTGCTCTCTGTATGGAGATTATGGTTCCAGGTCCGCCTATGCATCCACCTGGACATGCCATTCCCTCAAGAAGCATCCCATTTTTCTTTCCTGCTTTTGCCAGCTTCATGAGCTTTACGCATTCATGAAGTCCGTTTGCGTTTTCTACCTGTACAACTCTGCTCGGGTCCATCTCCTCAGCCACTTTTCTGACTGCCTTCGCAACTCCTCCGGCAGAGGCAAATCCTCTTCCAAGAGTCGATGCATCCTGTATCCTGTAATCTACCTCAAGCTCTGATACCTCTATACCTCTCGAAACAAACAGTCCCATCAGCTCCTCAAAGGTAATTACGAAGTCTACGTATTTGTGGACTTTCTCTCCAAGAGCCTCCAGTTTTTTTGCGATGCATGGGCCGATGAACACGACTTTTGCTTTTTCATCGCGCCTCTTTATGAACTGAGCCGTTGCTATCATAGGAGTGGATGTATCTGATATATATCTCGCCTGATCAGGGAACATCTTCTCTACCATGCTAAGCCATGCCGGGCAGCAGCTAGTGCCCATATATGGAACCTTGTTTGGAACCTCATCAAGGAACTCTTCGGCTTCATGGATAGTGCCTATGTCTGCCCCCAGTCCTACTTCGAGCACCTCTTTGAATCCAAGCATCTTGATTGCTTCAAATATCTGGGTAGGCGTAGCTATAGGACCAAACTGTCCGATGAATGCAGGCGCAACTATGGCATACATGTTTTCCTGATTTTTTATAGCCTTAACAAGCTGATATATCTGAGATTTGTCGCTGATTGCCGCAAACGGGCATGCCTGCATGCACTGGCCGCATGATACGCACTTGTCATAGTTTATCTTCGCTCTTCCCAGGCTGTCGCTCTCAATTGCATTTACCCCGCAGGCCTCCGCACATGGCCTGTCATATTTTATTATAGCTCCATACGGGCATATATCCTTGCATTTCCCGCATTTTATGCATTTATCCCTGTCAATCACTGCCTGTTTCTTGTTTATAGTAATTGCGTTTACCGGACATACGTTCTGGCACGGGTGACCAATGCATCTTCTGCAGTTGGAGGTTACCTCATATGTTTTTGTCGGGCAGGCTTCGCATGCAAATGTTATTACATTTACAAGCGGTGGTTCGTATATTCTTTTGTCTACGTCTACGTTTTCTATTCCATCGCTGATAAGTCCAAATGTAGCCGCATCTCTTATATCAAGTCCCATGGCAAGCCTAATCCTCTCACCTACTATGGCTCTCTCTTTGAATACGTCTGTCCTGAATCTTGCTTCTTCTCCTGGTATTATGTTGAACACCGATTTTGGAAGCTCGCTCAGGTCCTTGTCGCCATATGCAAAATCTGCGACTTCTGCAAATACCTTCCTTCTGTAATTTATAATGTCACTGAATATACCTTTCATAGCCGGTCCCCTTGTTTGTATTATAATTTTTAAATAGTTTATGCTGTTTTATTGAATTTCAAGCTTTACGAGATCCATTACCTTTTCCATGACTACCTGTGTGGATGCATTGAAGACTACTTCTCCATTGATTTCTACCACAGGAACAAGCCCTGGATCTTTTTTGCAGTATTGCCTGCATTTTGAATTTTCGATTTCAATCTTTATTTCAGGATGTCTCTCCGTGATTTCCTCAGAAAGGTCTTCAAGAATATCAAAAATAGTAGATGCACCTTCCATCATACATCTCGACCCAGTGCATATCTCAACTTTTATCATATATTTCTCTCCTTTTAGATTATCTTATCATTTGGTTAAAGTTTTGTCAAATAACAAAAATGTAGTTATCAACGGTAAGAATATCACTGCCGGTTATCACGGTTTCTCTCGTGGATACATCCACAATGTGATAGGCCCTTCCAATCTCTTCTGTAGGACTTGACATACTGACAATCAGAAATTCATTGTTCTTGAAGTCAACGATCTCATACTTCCAGTCTCTGAATGGAGTTTTTTTGAATGTAAATCTCGTCTCATGAGTTTCAAGATCCAGCAGTTCTGACCTGTCATTAAACTCAATGACTTCAAAAATACTGTCATTGTTTACGATTATAGTCGATCCCCTGTCAACATCCTTCAAATAGCTTTTTTCGAGCGTATTCATGTCAACTCTGTATATCTCGCTGCGCCCGATTTTTCTTCTGGACATGAAATCATTCTTCTGGCTCAGGATGAACTCATAATATTCTTTTCGGTAGTAGACTGCCTTGTCAGAGTGTCCTATGAGCCTTATAATGCCCTCCTGATCTAATTCATCTATGATATCAAAATCGATATATTTTTCTCCGTTTTTTACCTGGTCTATGAAATCCGAAAGTTTTATGCCTTTTATGGCATTCACATGTACCTGAGCAGGCTCGAGATCTCCCGGAAGGTCAAACGCAAGCTCCACCTCTTCTGATGTGAGCACCTCCAGCTGTTCCTCTTCGCTCAGGTAATATTCTTCTATGAAGAGATACTGCTCCTTGAAGGTCTCTCCTGTGAGTATCCTTGTCCCAGAGTTTATGTTGAATGCATCATCGAGTATTTCATAATATTTTTTTTCTTTTACGTCAAGCAGATATATGCTGTCAAAGAAGTCGCTGTCTGCAAGTTCCAGATCATAACTGAGCCAGAAAAGTATGTATCCTGGAGCCAGGATTTCCATTTTTTTGTATAAGAAAGCATCCTTGTCGAAGGTAAAGCTGAGGATATTCCTCTGAATTCTTGATTCAAGGTCTATTTCAAAAAACTCTATGAAGTCATCATCCTCTACTTCAGTTATTGTCGTGAAATAAAGTTTATCAAGGCTTCCTTCGACATTACTGCTTATATAGTTGATAGGCGTATCAAAATCGTAAAGCTGTACATTCTCAGCATGATGGCCTTTGTCAAGCCTGTTCATGACATGGCTGAATTTGTCATATTCCCATATTCCTTCGCTCCAGGAATCCTCCAGGCCCAGAACTATCTTTTCGAAATAGATGCTGGAATCTGTAACGCTCAGTGGCTTATATATGATTTTGGGAACTTCCTGCCATTTGTTCAGGTTCTGTAGATTAAATATTTGCATTATATCTCTTTCCTTTTCTGTTTACAGTCTTGACAGCCTTATCAAGGTCTATTTTATGTTTCTGCTCCCAGGTTTGATATATTCTATACCCTTCCTGCACATAGGGCAGTCATCAGGATCATATGTCTCTATCTCCAGCTTTATGGAGCTGATGACATCTATATCAACATTGCCTGTGGTTCTGTCGATGATTGAAGCAAGCGCGATTACTTCTCCACCCATCGATTCAAGAAGAGCCTTTACCTCCAGTGAGGATTTGGCTGTCGTAACTACATCCTCGCATATGACTATTCTCTGGCCCGGCTTTATTTCAAAACCTCTCCTCAGCTCCATCTTTCCATCCACTCGCTCTGTAAAGATAGCTTCTTTATGGAGCTGTCTGCCAAGCTCATATGCTACTATTATACCACCCATTGCCGGTCCTACAAGAAGATCTATTTCCATCTCTTTAAGCTTTTCAGCTACTGGCCTCAGGATTGCTTCGGCCTTATCAGGAAATCTCAGTACTTTGGCACACTGAACATATCTGTTGGAGTGCTTTCCCGATGTTAGCAAAAAATGTCCTTCAAGAAGGGCCTGACTGTCTTTTAATATTTCTATCATATTATATTATACCTCTTATTTCTTCAATTTTTAAGTTTTCCTGTGAAAAATATATTTCCATTCCTTTTACTATGTCATGGCCAGCCATAGGATTCATGAATGATGCTGTCCCAAACTGTATCAGAGTCGCTCCTGCCATTATGAATTTTATGGCATCCTCTGCCGTTGTGATGCCTCCCATTCCTATAACCGGGATTTTCACGTTTTTACATACATCCCTTGTCATCCTTAGTGCTATCGGCATTATCGCCGGACCGGAAAGCCCTGCATATATGTTGTCAAATGTGGCTTTTTTCGATTTTATGTCTATATCGAGCGCATTGAATGTATTTACAAGCGAAAGCCCGTCGGCGCCTGCTGATTCCACAGCCTTTGCAACCTCTACAAGATTGTTTGCATTTGGTGACAGCTTTACCACAAGAGGAAGGTCAGTCAGCTTTCTTATTTCTCCTGTTATGAACTCTGCATCGCATGCATTTATCCCAAAAGCCATTCCTCCCTGTTTAACATTGGGGCAGGATATGTTCAGCTCTATTATGTCTACTCCGCCTGTTTTCTTTGAGTGATCATCTATCATTGATACTGCTTCTTTGTAGCTTTCAAGGTCTGATCCGCCCACGTTTGCAAGCACCACTATATCCCTGCTTTTCATGAATTCCAGCTCTGTGTCAAGAAATGCTCTTATTCCAGGATTTTCCAGGCCTATCGAGTTCATTATCCCGCTCGGAGTCTCGGTTATCCTTATCCCGGTGTTCCCGTCTTTCGGATTTATAGTGAGACCCTTTGAAGAAACTCCACCCAGGATCGATATGTCATAAAACTGATCATACTCTCTGCCAAATCCAAATGTCCCGGATGCTCCTATCACAGGATTCTTAAAATCCTTTCCAAATACTGTCTGTCTCATTAGAAATTCACCTCAGTTCCTTTGAAAACCGGACCATCCTTGCATACCTTTACCATCTTCCCTCCGACCTTGCATGAGCATGAAAGGCAGGCTCCAAGTCCGCATCCCATATGCTTCTCGAGAGAAACATACACATCCGGGTGAAGCTCGCTCACTGCCTTCATCATAACCTCAGGCCCACAGGTAAAGACGCTGTCGTATTTATCAAAATCTATTATTTCAGTTATCAGTCCGCCAATCCTGAACTTCACGCTGCAGCCCTCAAAAAGCCCTTCCAGAAGCTGAAGCTCCTCCTGGCTGTATAGATTTTCTCTTATTCCTATATAGAGGTCGCTGCCAGGGTTTCTCCTTGCTGTGAGGTAAAGCGGAGCCATTCCGATTCCTCCCGCTACCATGGCAATCTTTCCCTCAGGCTTTGGAAATCCATTTCCGTAAGGCCCGTGGAGCAGCATGATGTCTGATTCCTTCATTTTAGAAAAGATCTCTGTCCCCTTTCCTCTCACCGAATATAGAAAGCTCACACCATAGCTGTCACAGTCAAATATGCTTATCGGCCTGAAAAGCGTCATGTCCCTGCCTTCTGCCTTGAGCATGAAGAACTGTCCTTCCTTTACCTCATAGCTTCCGGAAATCTTCATCAGATAAATGTCTCCTGCTATCTTCTCATTGAATATTATCTCCTGCTCTCTTACCTGAAACATACTCTAAGCTCCTTTGCCAGATCCTGTGCTCTTTTTACAAGCTCTTTTCTGAAATCTCCATGTTCTGGAAGATTTGCCGTATATCCTCTTGAAACGTTTACCACGCCGTTTTTTCTCTCGCTTACTATGCTGGCGATGTCTTCTATCTTTGCGCCTTGCGCTCCATATCCCGGAATAAGAAGGAATATGTCTCTTGTTTTCTGCCTGATTATATCGAGCTCATTGAGGTTGTTGACTCCTACTACTGCGCCAAACGAAGGGAACTCAGCCTCAGGCTCCTCTTCTTTTCCCCACTCATGTATCTTGTCAAGCACCCTTGAATACAGAGGGTCCTCTTCAATCTTAAGGTCCTGGAAGTTTCTTGAGCCTGGATTTGAAGTTTTTGCAAGTATGAATGCGCCTTTGTTTTTTTCCCTGAAATATTTTGCATAAGGCTTTACAGCATCTTCGCCCATATATGCATTGAGGGTAAGGATGTCTGCTTCAAAATCTCCTTCAAAATGACCCTTTGCATACATTTCAGCTGTGGAGCCTATATCTCCGCGTTTTATGTCTGCTATCGCTATATGCCCATTTGATCTTATCATCTTCAATATCTCGCTGTATGCTCTTAATCCTGAAAGTCCTTCTGATTCATAGCACGCAATCTGGACCTTGAAGCATGAAGCATACTCTCCTGATGCAGCAATTATCTCCCTTGCATACTGCACATACTGCTCATCTGTCTCTTTTATCGAGTTTCTTATTTCCGCCGGCACATGATCCGGTCTCAGATCTATTCCCACACAAAGAGGGCTTGCCTCTATCGCTCTGTTCCTAAGCTCCTGCATTATCATAAACAATCTCTCCTTTTACTATCGTGTATTCTACCTTTCCCACTACTTCCCAGCCATCATACGGCGTGTTTCTGCTTCTTGTGACGAATTTCGTGCTGTCTATTTTCCAGTCTTCGTCATTTAGTATTACCAGATTTGCCTCACTGCCTTCTCTTATATGGCTGTCCGTTCCCGTCATGAACGAAGGATTATTGGACATGAGCTTTGCAAGAGTCTTCATGGATATGGCATTTTCCCTGAAAACCTTTCTTATCATTGCGTATGCAGTTTCTATATTTATTATTCCAGGCGCTCCGTTTGCCTTGTCTGCTTCTGTATGAGGCGCATGATCTGTCCCGATGACATCTACATGCCCCTTCTTAATGCTTTCTATCAGGAATTTCACGTCTTCCTCTGATGCAATCGGCGGATTGACCCTGTAGTCAAGGCTATGGCTGAATAGATGGTGGGGCGTAACTTCAACAGTCACTTTAAGGCCTTCTTCCTTTGCCTTTATTATTAGCTGCATCGACTCTTTTCTGCTTATATGGCAGAAATGAAGATTCCCTCCGGTCTCTCTCAGTATCTGGAGGTTTCTTCTCACCATCTCGGTCTCAGGCTCGTCGTGATCAAGTATCGTGAATCCAAGCTCCGCGGATTTTTTAAGAGCCTCTCTGAGGATCTCGGGATTATCCACATTCTTGCCATCATCTGAGAAAATGTCTGTGTATTTCATGAGCTCTTTGAAATCCACGAGTTCTTTTCCCTGAAGTCTCTTTGTAACCGAAGCTATCTGGATTACCTCAAGCGGGAGATCTCTCATGCTGTCAGCCACTGTTTGGATAACCTCTGAGCAGTCTGCCACAGGCACTGTATTTGCCATTGCCACTACCCTTGTGTAGCCTCCCCTAAGGCAGGCGTCATTTGCTTCCCTGTATGTCTGCTTATATTCAAGTCCCGGATTTCTTAGATGGAAATGCATGTCCGTAAAGGATGGCAGCAGGTATCTGCCCTGTGCATCGATCACTTTCATGTCAGCTTTATCTCCATTTTTAATAAAGCTCTCGATTTTGTCTTTTCCTATATGTTTTATGAGCTTTCCTTCTATAAGGATGTCCTCTTTCATTTCTATATGTTCATCTGTCAGCACAGCGTTTTTAATTAGTATCATGATGCCCTCTTTTCTTCATGTCTTCAAGCATGAGTATAAGTGCCATTCTTGCATACATACCGTATTTCGCCTGCTGAAAGTATTTTGCTCTCGGATCGCTGTCCACTTCCTCTGTTATTTCATTTAATCTTGGTAGCGGATGCATTACTATCATATTCTCTGAAGCACTCTTCATTTTTTCTGCGTCGAGTATATATGTTCCATTGAGTCTGTCGTATTCTCTGACATCTTCAAATCTTTCTTTTTGTATCCTCGTCATGTAAAGGACATCTGAATCTCCAAGAACATCCTCAAGGCTCTGAACTTCCTCGTACTGGCTCTCTGAAAGCAGTTCTTTTACATAATCTGGCATTTTAAGTTCCTCTGGCGATACAAAATAGAATTTGTTTCCAGGGTATCTTACCATGGCTTTTACCAAAGAATGTACGGTCCTTCCGTACTTGAGATCTCCAGCTACTGCAATTTTGAGATTGTCGAGCCTTCCCATCTCTCTGCTTATGGTAACAAGATCCGCGAGAGTCTGCGTTGGATGCTGATTCCCGCCGTCTCCTGCGTTTATGACAGGAACCTCGGATATTTTTGCTGACTGCATTGGAGCCCCTGCGATATAATGCCTCATCACTATAAGATCTGCATATGCAGAAACCATCCTTACTGTGTCGCTGAGTGTCTCACCCTTTGCTGCAGATGTGTTTTCTGCTCCTGCAAAGCCAATCACTGACCCGCCAAGCCTCTGCATTGCTGCTTCAAAGCTGAATTTCGTTCTTGTTGATGGTTCATAAAAAAGCGTAGCCATCACCTTGCCCCTCATCGCATCAATGTATGATTGCGGAGTGGTCATTATGTCTCTGGATACGCTAATAAGCTGTGAGATTTCTTCAACAGAAAAATCACTTATTTCAGTTAAGTGCCTCATATTTCCTCCTTGTTAGTCTCTCTGTACTAAGTTAAAAGAGCTGATTGTTAATAAGTTATATTTAATTAATTCTACTTTATTGAGCCGTGTTTGTCAATATAAATGAAGTTGCTGCGTTATAATGCATTAATTTGCAGAACAGATTATTTTCGCAAAAAAAAGAGATCTTGAAATTTCAAAATCTCTTTCATTTTTATAATAAGTATTATTCTGGCTTTGGTGCGTCTACTGGACATACTCCAGCACATGCTCCACAGTCTATACAAGAATCTGCATTTACAACATAGATTCCATCTCCTGCAGAAATTGCTCCAACTGGACATTCAGCTTCACATGCTCCACAGCTTATACAAGCGTCTCCTATTACATATGCCATACCACTTACCTCCTTGTTTACTATGTTTGATTTACACTCTGATTATAACAAAGTTTGTCCTCGATGTAAATATCATAATATCTATTTTTTTTCGAAATATGCCATATCTTTGTTAAATAAATATTCTTTATTATCTGAATTTTACAGATTGTTAATGTCGGTTAAAATTTGGATTTATAGGGGTTGAATTCTTTTTGCATATAATCTATAATATAGTTGGTAAATGTATTCTAAGTAGATACATATTAAAAAAACTACTAATAATTAAGAGGAGTGTGTTAAAGATGGAAGTAAAAAATGTACAAGAATCGCTTAATCCATTTGAAATTGCACAAAGACAGGTAAAAAATGCTTGTGACAAATTAGGCGCAGAACCAGCAGTTTATGAGATTTTAAAAACTCCACAGAGAGTTGTAGAAGTATCATTCCCAGTTAAGATGGATGATGGTTCAGTTAAAACAATAACAGGTTACAGATCTCAGCACAACAACGCGTGTGGTCCTTACAAGGGCGGAATAAGATTCCATCCAGGAGTTACTCTTGACGAAGTTAAGGCTCTTTCTACATGGATGACATTCAAGTGTTCAGTTACAGGAGTACCTTACGGCGGAGGAAAAGGTGGAATAGCTATCGATCCTAAAGACTTCTCTAAAGCTGAGCTTGAGAGAATCTCAAGAGGATTCGCTGCAGCAATCGCTCCATTCATAGGAGAAAAAGTAGATATACCTGCACCAGACGTTAACACTAACGGACAGATAATGGCTTGGATGGTTGACGAGTACGAGAAAGTAACTGGAGAATATGCTCCAGGCGTATTCACTGGAAAGCCAGTTGAGTTCGGTGGATCACTTGCAAGAACTGAAGCTACTGGATACGGTGTTGCTCTTATGGCAAAAGCTGCTGTTGAGAAGCTTAACATCGACTTCAAGGGAGCAAGAGTTGCTATCCAGGGATTCGGAAACGTTGGAAGCTACACTGCTCTTTACGCTCACAGACTTGGAGCAAAAGTTGTTGCTATATCAGATATATTCTGCACAGTATACAATGAAGACGGAATCGACATCGAAAGAATGTTCAAGGATCCAGTAAAACCAATCAAAAACGACAACTACGGAACAGAAATCACTAAAGAAGAATTCTTCGCTCTTGAGCTTGATGCACTTATCCCATGTGCACTTGAGAATCAGATCACTTCTGCAAACGCTGGAAGCATAAAAGCTAAAGTTGTTTGTGAGGGAGCTAACGGACCAACTACTCCAGAAGCTGATGCTATACTTGCTGAGAACAACGTACTTCTTGTTCCAGACATACTTGCAAATGCTGGTGGAGTTACTGTTTCTTACTTCGAGTGGGTTCAGAACCTTCAGAGATTCAGCTGGACATTCGAAGATGTTCAAAATAAGCAGGAAGGCCTAATGTACAAAGCATTTGATGACATCTGGAAACTTATGGATGAATTCAAGGTTGACATGAGAACTGCTGCTTACATGATGAGTATCAAGAGAATTCAGGTTGCTATGAAACTAAGAGGATGGTACTAATATCCAGCCTTTAAATAACCACAAAAAAGACTGCATATTGCAGTCTTTTTTATTATACATTTTATTTATATTTTAGTATGATTTGCCCATTATAAGCATTCTGTCTGTCTCTTTTCCACAAACTATACACTTGTTGTATCCAAGGTCTACCTTGTCAAATGGCATACATCTTGTGCTTATTCCAGTCTCATCCTTTATCTTCTCTTCACATGCAGGATCATCACAAAGCATTGCATAAGCATAGCCCGTCTTGTCCTCAAATGACTCCTTGAGCTCATCATAGCTGTTTACAGTCCATGTCTTCTCATCTCTGAACTGTGAAGCTCTTTCGAAAAGACTGCTCTGGATGTTCTCTAACAGACCCTTAAGGTCATTTTCAAGATTATCCATTGAAAGCGTAGACTTCTCACAAGTATCTCTTCTAAAGATAGTTACCTGATTCTTCTCTATATCCTTAGGTCCAATCTCGATTCTTACAGGAACACCCTTCATTTCCCACTCATTGAACTTATATCCAGGTGTTTTTGACGTATCATCGTCAAGCTCAACCTTGAATTGCGACTTCAGCCTGTCACTAAGCTCCTGAGCCTTTTCAAGAACGCCTGCCTTGTTAGCTGCAACTGGAACTATAACTACCTGAATTGGAGCTATTCTTGGAGGAACTACAAGTCCCCTGTTATCACTGTGTACCATAACCATTGCACCTATAAGTCTTGTCGTAGTAGCCCATGATGATGTCCATGCATACTTGTGCTTTCCATCTCTGTCAAGGAACTTTATGTCGAACATCTTTGTAAAGTGCTGTCCAAGGTTGTGTGAAGTTCCCGCCTGAAGCGATTTTCCGTCTCTCATCATTGCTTCTATGGTATATGTCCTAAGGGCACCTGCAAATTTCTCCTGCTCCGTCTTTACCCCTAATTTAAGTGGAATTGCCATATGCTCTTCTACAAACTCTCTGTACAGCTCAAGTATCATCAGGCACTCTCTGTCTGTATCCGCCTCATCAGCATGTACAGTATGGCCTTCATGCCAAAGGAACTCAGATGTTCTAAGGAAAGGTCTTGTAGTCTTTTCCCATCTTACAACGCTGTTCCACTGATACATAAGGAATGGAAGGTCTCTGTATGATTTTATCCATTTTGAGAACATCGGACATATTATCGTCTCTGATGTAGGTCTAACAAAAAGTCTTTCAGGGAGTTCATTGTCTCCATTGTGAGTTACCCATAGAACCTCTGGTGCAAAACCTTCAAAGTGATCCACCTCTACCTGAAGCAGATGCTCAGGAATCAGCAGCGGGAAGTAAGCAGGCTTGTGTCCTGTCTCCTTGAATTTTCTGTCTTCCCATTCAACTATATTTTCCCATATAGCATAACCGTATGGCCTTATTATCATAGCCCCTTTAACCGGCGCATAGTCTGCAAGCTCTGCCTTAAGCACTATATCCGTATACCACTGTGCAAAATCTTCATCCATGCTTGTAATCTCTTTTACAAATTCTTGTTTCTTTTCTGCCACTTTTGTTTCCTCCTTATATTAAAAAATATTATTATGCAGTTAAAAATGCAAATAAAAAAGCCTCCGTCCGACAAAAGGGACGAAGGCATATTCTCCGTGGTACCACCCAAATTGATACATGATAAATGTATCCACTTGATGTCTTTAACGCAGACTTACGGTAAGTATCAGTTACTGCTCCAAGGTAGGTTTCAGAAAACATTTTTCTAATGAAAGCTCTCAGCCGACGACTTTCAATCTCTTTTAGATAATAATTTCCCTACTGGCCTCTTCATGGCATTTTTATTGTACATGTTAAGATTATATTATCTGAATCATATATTGTCAAGCTTAATTAAATCAGATTATACAATATTTTGATAAAAGCACCAACCTCGAGGCAAGTCCTTGCGAGATTGATGCGAATGGTGTGCCCAGAGGGATTCGAACCCCCGACCTTTTGGTTCGTAGCCAAACACTCTATCCAGCTGAGCTATGGGCACATATCTTAAATATAGGTTCATACAAAAATTGACCTCTAAAGGTCAATTTTAATTAATGGTGCGGTTGGAGGGACTTGAACCCCCACGCACTGGGCGCCAGATCCTAAGTCTGGTGCGTCTGCCAATTCCGCCACAACCGCATTTTAATATGGAGGCGACATCCAGATTTGAACTGGAGATGAAGGAGTTGCAGTCCTCTGCCTTACCACTTGGCTATGTCGCCATATTACTGATATTCTGATTTAGTGGGGTGAGTAATGGGATTCGAACCCACGGCCTCCAGAGCCACAATCTGGCGCTCTAACCGACTGAGCTATACCCACCATTGATCAATCAAAATGAAAATGGTCGAGGTGGAGAGACTCGAACTCCCGGCCCCATGGTCCCAAACCACGTGCGCTACCAAACTGCGCTACACCTCGATTATCATTTTTTGCTATGTCATCCTTTTGAAAGGATGGTGGGCCTTCAGAGACTCGAACTCCGGACCTACCGGTTATGAGCCGGGCGCTCTAACCAACTGAGCTAAAGGCCCCCACATGGTAGCGGCAACAGGATTCGAACCTGTGACCTTTCGGGTATGAACCGAACGCTCTAGCCAACTGAGCTATGCCGCCATAATAGGATTTGTATATTTTGTTTTTCTGTATTTCAGATGGTGCCCAGAGCCGGAATCGAACCAGCGACACGAGGATTTTCAGTCCTCTGCTCTACCGACTGAGCTATCTGGGCAGTTTTGGCGGAGAGGGTGGGATTCGAACCCACGGCCCATTACTGAGTCACTGATTTTCAAGACCAGCTCCTTAAACCGCTCGGACACCTCTCCGGATGTTACTGAAATATAAAATGGTGACCCATCCGCGACTCGAACGCGGGACACCCTGATTAAAAGTCAGGTGCTCTGCCGACTGAGCTAATGGGTCCTGGCTGGGGATGCAGGACTCGAACCTACGAATGCCAGGATCAAAACCTGGTGCCTTACCGACTTGGCGAATCCCCAACTTAATGGTGTGTCTGGAGGGATTCGAACCCCCGACACCCGGCTTAGAAGGCCGGTGCTCTATCCGACTGAGCTACAAACACATGATATGATATATTATGCTACCGCATTTTTGGAGCGGAAGACGGGATTCGAACCCGCGACCCTCGCCTTGGCAAGGCGATGCTCTACCACTGAGCCACTTCCGCGTAGTGGTGCGGTTGGAGGGACTTGAACCCCCACGCACTGGGCGCCAGATCCTAAGTCTGGTGCGTCTGCCAATTCCGCCACAACCGCATTTAATATGGAGCTGGCAATAGGAATCGAACCTACAACCTGCTGATTACAAGTCAGCTGCTCTACCGTTGAGCCATGCCAGCATATTAAACTCTTTTTTATTCATTTATATAATGGCGATCCGGAAGGGGCTCGAACCCTCGACCTCCAGCGTGACAGGCTGGCATTCTAACCATCTGAACTACCGGACCGCATATATATGGTGGGACCAACAGGGCTCGAACCTGTGACCCCCTGCTTGTAAGGCAGGTGCTCTCCCAGCTGAGCTATGATCCCATATTGGTGACCCCTAGGGGAATCGAACCCCTGTTACCGCCGTGAAAGGGCGGTGTCTTGACCGCTTGACCAAGGGGCCTTACTGGAAAGAAATTTTTTTGGTTGCGGGGGCAGGATTCGAACCTACGACCTTCGGATTATGAGCCCGACGAGCTACCAACTGCTCCACCCCGCGATATTATGAATTATTAAGTTTTTTGTTGAAATATGGTGCCGAAGACCGGGGTCGAACCGGTACGATTATCTCTAATCGCAGGATTTTAAGTCCTGTGCGTCTGCCTGTTCCGCCACTCCGGCATGTTTTTTGGCTCCGAAGGTGGGATTCGAACCCACAACCTATCGATTAACAGTCGAGTGCTCCGCCTTTGAGCTACTTCGGAACAAAAAATTGGCTACGTCCTACTTTCCCAGGAGGCTGCCCTCCAAGTATTATCAGCGATGCAGGGCTTAACTTCTGTGTTCGGAATGGGAACAGGTGTATCTCCTACTCTATTGCAACCATATTAATTTGGATGGATGTACCATCAAAACTGCATGCCAATCTAAGCTTCGCTTCTTTTTTCTTCCAGGTAAATTTTGGTCAAGTCCTCGATCTATTAGTACTCATAAGCTACATACATTACTGCACTTACACCTTGAGCCTATCAACCACGTAGTCTTCATGGGATCTTACTCCTTACGGATGGGAAATCTTATCTTAAGGGTGGCTTCGTGCTTAGATGCCTTCAGCACTTATCCATTCCGCACATAGCTATCCAGCTGTGCCACTGGCGTGACAACTGGTGCACCAGAGGTGCGTCCAACCCGGTCCTCTCGTACTAAGGTCAGCTCCTCTCAAATTTCCTACGCCTGCGACGGATAGGGACCGAACTGTCTCACGACGTTCTGAACCCAGCTCGCGTACCACTTTAATGGGCGAACAGCCCAACCCTTGGGACCTACTACAGCCCCAGGATGTGATGAGCCGACATCGAGGTGCCAAACCTCCCCGTCGATGTGGACTCTTGGGGGAGATCAGCCTGTTATCCCCAGGGTAGCTTTTATCCGTTGAGCGATGGCCCTTCCACTCGGTACCACCGGATCACTAAGCCCGACTTTCGTCCCTGCTCGACCTGTATGTCTTGCAGTCAAGCTCCCTTTTGCCTTTACACTCTTCGCACGATTTCCGACCGTGCTGAGGGAACCTTTGGGCGCCTCCGTTACTCTTTAGGAGGCGACCGCCCCAGTCAAACTGCCCGCCAAGCAGTGTCCCAGACGAGGATTCACTCGTCGTGGTTAGAACTCAAACAATACAAGGGTGGTATCCCAACGGCGGCTCCAACGAGACTGACGTCCCATCTTCTTAGCCTCCCACCTATCCTGTACATGTATTGCCTAAATTCAATGCTAAGCTACAGTAAAGCTCCATGGGGTCTTTCCGTCCTGTCGCAGGTACCCGGCATCTTCACCGGGACTACAATTTCACCGAGTCTGTTGTTGAGACAGTGCCCAAATCGTTACGCCTTTCGTGCGGGTCGGAACTTACCCGACAAGGAATTTCGCTACCTTAGGACCGTTATAGTTACGGCCGCCGTTTACTGGGGCTTAAGTTCACTGCTTCGATTGCTCTGACAGATCCCCTTAACCTTCCAGCACCGGGCAGGCGTCAGCCCCTATACTTCACCTTGCGGTTTTGCAGAGACCTATGTTTTTGGTAAACAGTCGCTTGGGCCTATTCTCTGCGGCCTGATTTCTCAGGCACCCCTTCTCCCGAAGTTACGGGGTAATTTTGCCGAGTTCCTTAACAACAGTTCTCTCGCTGGCCTTAGGATTCTCTCCTCACCCACCTGTGTCGGTTTGCGGTACGGGCACCTTGATCTAACTAGAGGCTTTTCCTGACAGCGTGAAATCGCAGACTTCGTTACTTAATTTCACTCCCCGTCACGCCTTGGCATTGTACCTGTGGATTTGCCTGCAGGTACTGCCTTGACGCTTGGACGCGCATAACCAACAGCGCGCTTCTGCTATCCTTCTGTGTCACCCCATTGCTCAAACGATCTTTGGTGGTACGGGAATCTACACCCGTTGTCCATCACCTACGCCTTTCGGCCTCGGCTTAGGCCCCGACTAACCCTGAGAGGACGAACCTTCCTCAGGAAACCTTGGGTTTTCGGCCTGGGGGATTCTCACCCCCATCTCGCTACTCATGCCAACATTCTCACTCGTATACTGTCCACTGCTCCTTACGGTACAGCTTCAGCCTGTATACGACGCTCTCCTACCACTCTCCTTACGGAGAATCCGTAGCTTCGGTAATATGTTTGAGCCCCGGTAATTTTCGGCGCGGGACCACTCGACCAGTGAGCTATTACGCACTCTTTAAATGAGTGGCTGCTTCTAAGCCAACATCCTGGTTGTCTGTGCAATCCCACATCCTTTTCCACTTAACATATATTTTGGGACCTTAGCTGACGGTCTGGGCTGTTACCCTCTTGACCATGGACCTTATCACCCATAGTCTGACTGCCGAGTATGATGTACGGGCATTCGGAGTTTGATAGTCTTCGGTAACCCAAAGGGCCCCTAGGACATTCAGTGCTCTACCTCCCGCAATCTTAACCTCGACGCTAGCCCTAAAGCTATTTCGGAGAGAACCAGCTATCTCCAGGCTCGATTGGAATTTCACCGCTATCCACAGTTCATCCCCGCACTTTTCAACGTGCGTGGGTTCGGTCCTCCATTTCCGATTAAGGAAACTTCAACCTGACCATGGATAGGTCGCCTGGTTTCGGGTCTGCAGCATTGAACTTTCGCCCTGTTAAGACTCGCTTTCGCTACGGCTTCGGACCAGAAGTCCTTAACCTTGCTCAATACCGCAACTCGTTGGCCCGTTCTACAAAAAGTACGCAGTCACACATTAACGTGCTCCTACAGCTTGTAAGCATAAGGTTTCAGGTTCTATTTCACTCCCCTCCCGGGGTTCTTTTCACCTTTCCCTCACGGTACTATTCTCTATCGGTCGCCAGGTAGTATTTAGCCTTAGGGGGTGGTCCCCCTATCTTCCCACAAGGTTTCACGTGTCTCGTGGTACTCTGGATACACCTGGAAGTCTTCTCATTTCGTTTACGGGGCTGTTACCCTCTGCGGCGGCTCTTTCCAAAGCTCTTCTACTATGATACCTCTATTCCATGATGGTGTCCAAAACCCCTGACCGGAAAACCGATCAGGTTTAGGCTGTTCCCCTTTCGCTCGCCGCTACTTAGGGAATCGAGTTTTCTTTCTTTTCCTCCGGGTACTTAGATGTTTCAGTTCTCCGGGTTCCCCTCACTGCACTATGTATTCATGCAGAGATATACAGGCATTACCCTGTATGAGTTTCCTCATTCGGAAATCTTCGGATCGAAGGTTGCTTGCACCTCCCCGAAGCTTATCGCAGCTTACCACGTCCTTCATCGGCTCCTGGCGCCAAGGCATCCACCTTACGCTCTTAATAACTTGACCTATATAAATCAATATTTACTGCGACATTCTTTGTTGAGCTCCGCTCTCATTCAGTTACGTACGATAGTACGCGCCTTCACTCGTTTGTTCACTCGCCTCGACTGTCTTGTAAATCTTGGTTTCTCTTTATGGGACTCTCACCCGCTCTCGGCTTTCGCCGTCTTTAAATCTATTGATGATTTTGCAATCAACTTAAGAATTGTTGTTAAAAATAATAGATATTTTTAACTGTTTTGTTTTTTTCTCGATGAAATTACAGTTTGTGTTACCTTTGACGGATTTCAGACCTACATAACTTTATCAACTTTTAGGGTGATTAGTATATTTGTATTTCTTTCTTCGTCTTTGCGTATCATCTGTAATTTATATTCTGGAATTAAAAGATGTGTTTCTTTTAATTGGTATGCAGTTTTCAAGGTACAATATATTCAATGTTTTAATGGTGGAGACTAAGGGGATCGAACCCTTGACCCCCTGCGTGCAAGGCAGGTGCTCTCCCAGCTGAGCTAAGCCCCCACTGGTCATTGAATATTATTTGAGAGATGAACCCTCAAGACTAAACAGCAGAATAGTTTCTCCCTAGAAAGGAGGTGATCCAGCCGCACCTTCCGATACGGCTACCTTGTTACGACTTCACCCCAGTCATTGGTTTTGCCTTAGGCAACTTCCCCCTTACGGTTGGATAGTTGACTTTGGGCCCCCCCAACTCCCGTGGTGTGACGGGCGGTGTGTACAAGACCCGGGAACGCATTCACCGCAGCATTCTGATCTGCGATTACTAGTAACTCCAGCTTCATGCAGGCGAGTTTCAGCCTGCAATCCGAACTTAGACTGTCTTTATGGGATTAGCTCCACCTCGCGGCTTGGCAACCCTTTGTAACAGCCATTGTAGCACGTGTGTAGCCCTAAGCATAAGGGGCATGATGATTTGACGTCATCCCCACCTTCCTCCGAGTTATCCTCGGCAGTCTCTCTAGAGTGCCCAGCCAAGCTGCTGGCAACTAAAGACAAGGGTTGCGCTCGTTGCGGGACTTAACCCAACATCTCACGACACGAGCTGACGACAACCATGCACCACCTGTCACCTCTGCTCCGAAGAGGGGCCCCGATTAAGGGGCTTTCAGAGGGATGTCAAGCTTAGGTAAGGTTCTTCGCGTTGCTTCGAATTAAACCACATGCTCCGCTACTTGTGCGGGTCCCCGTCAATTCCTTTGAGTTTCACTCTTGCGAGCGTACTTCCCAGGCGGAGTACTTAATGTGTTAACTGCGGCACCGACCCTTAGGGCCGACACCTAGTACTCATCGTTTACGGCGTGGACTACCAGGGTATCTAATCCTGTTTGCTCCCCACGCTTTCGTGCCTCAGTGTCAGTATCAGTCCAGAAAGCCGCCTTCGCCACTGGTGTTCCTCCTAATATCTACGCATTTCACCGCTACACTAGGAATTCCGCTTTCCTCTCCTGAACTCAAGCCCGACAGTTTCAAGGGCTTACAACGGTTGAGCCGTTGCCTTTGACCCCTGACTTGTCAGGCCACCTACGCACCCTTTACGCCCAGTAATTCCGGATAACGCTTGCCCCCTACGTATTACCGCGGCTGCTGGCACGTAGTTAGCCGGGGCTTCCTCCTAAGGTACCGTCATTATCTTCCCTTAGGACAGAGTTTTACGACCCGAAGGCCTTCATCACTCACGCGGCGTTGCTGCATCAGGCTTGCGCCCATTGTGCAATATTCCCCACTGCTGCCTCCCGTAGGAGTCTGGACCGTGTCTCAGTTCCAGTGTGGCCGATCACCCTCTCAGGTCGGCTACTGATCGTCGCCTTGGTAGGCTTTTACCCCACCAACAAGCTAATCAGACGCAGGCTCATCCTTGTCCGCATGACTTTGATACAGTCCCGATGCCAGGTCTGTATTTCATCCGGTATTAGCACACCTTTCGATGTGTTATCCCGGTGACAAGGGCAGATTACCCACGCGTTACGCACCCGTCCGCCGCTAACTTATTATTCAACACTCAAGGCTCTATCCCCGTCAGGGGCTGTGTAAGCACTTTTGGCGAATGCGAATTTCTTCTACCCTTGAAAACCAAGGTTGAAATTCACAATTACGCTGGCTTTTTATATAAAGCTCTCAGTGTTGAATAATAAGTCCGCTCGACTTGCATGTGTTAAGCACGCCGCCAGCGTTCATCCTGAGCCAGGATCAAACTCTTAAATTTAATGGTTTGACTGGCCGGATTAAACATCCGACATATCTATTTTGTTATCTCAATAAATTGAAATTACGGTTTGTTTCTTTTTTTGATGATCACCCGAAGGCTCTCATCTAAATGGTTTGTATATTCTGCTGTTTAGTTTTCAAGGTTCATATTTCTGTGTTGTCGCGTTCAAGTTTATCTCCCGGCGACTTTTATTAGTATACTCTTGTTTTTAAATTTTGTCAACACGTTTTTTTGTTTTTTTGTATTTTTTTCCAGTGCTGATAATTTTGTAAAAACTGTTTTTATGAAGCTTTATTATAATACCACCATATGCAATCTTTGTCAATACTATTTTCCCTATTTTTAATATGTCATTGTATAAATAATTAATGACTTTAATAATGAAGTCTCCAGCATATGGAAGCTCCGCTTCATCATATAAAAAAGCACCAACCTCGAGGCAAGTCCTTGCGAGATTGATGCGAATGGTGTGCCCAGAGGGATTCGAACCCCCGACCTTTTGGTTCGTAGCCAAACACTCTATCCAGCTGAGCTATGGGCACATATCTTAAATATAGGTTCATACAAAAATTGACCTCTAAAGGTCAATTTTAATTAATGGTGCGGTTGGAGGGACTTGAACCCCCACGCACTGGGCGCCAGATCCTAAGTCTGGTGCGTCTGCCAATTCCGCCACAACCGCATTTTAATATGGAGGCGACATCCAGATTTGAACTGGAGATGAAGGAGTTGCAGTCCTCTGCCTTACCACTTGGCTATGTCGCCATATTACTGATATTCTGATTTAGTGGGGTGAGTAATGGGATTCGAACCCACGGCCTCCAGAGCCACAATCTGGCGCTCTAACCGACTGAGCTATACCCACCATTGATCAATCAAAATGAAAATGGTCGAGGTGGAGAGACTCGAACTCCCGGCCCCATGGTCCCAAACCACGTGCGCTACCAAACTGCGCTACACCTCGATTATCATTTTTTGCTATGTCATCCTTTTGAAAGGATGGTGGGCCTTCAGAGACTCGAACTCCGGACCTACCGGTTATGAGCCGGGCGCTCTAACCAACTGAGCTAAAGGCCCCCACATGGTAGCGGCAACAGGATTCGAACCTGTGACCTTTCGGGTATGAACCGAACGCTCTAGCCAACTGAGCTATGCCGCCATAATAGGATTTGTATATTTTGTTTTTCTGTATTTCAGATGGTGCCCAGAGCCGGAATCGAACCAGCGACACGAGGATTTTCAGTCCTCTGCTCTACCGACTGAGCTATCTGGGCAGTTTTGGCGGAGAGGGTGGGATTCGAACCCACGGCCCATTACTGAGTCACTGATTTTCAAGACCAGCTCCTTAAACCGCTCGGACACCTCTCCGGATGTTACTGAAATATAAAATGGTGACCCATCCGCGACTCGAACGCGGGACACCCTGATTAAAAGTCAGGTGCTCTGCCGACTGAGCTAATGGGTCCTGGCTGGGGATGCAGGACTCGAACCTACGAATGCCAGGATCAAAACCTGGTGCCTTACCGACTTGGCGAATCCCCAACTTAATGGTGTGTCTGGAGGGATTCGAACCCCCGACACCCGGCTTAGAAGGCCGGTGCTCTATCCGACTGAGCTACAAACACATGATATGATATATTATGCTACCGCATTTTTGGAGCGGAAGACGGGATTCGAACCCGCGACCCTCGCCTTGGCAAGGCGATGCTCTACCACTGAGCCACTTCCGCGTAGTGGTGCGGTTGGAGGGACTTGAACCCCCACGCACTGGGCGCCAGATCCTAAGTCTGGTGCGTCTGCCAATTCCGCCACAACCGCATTTAATATGGAGCTGGCAATAGGAATCGAACCTACAACCTGCTGATTACAAGTCAGCTGCTCTACCGTTGAGCCATGCCAGCATATTAAACTCTTTTTTATTCATTTATATAATGGCGATCCGGAAGGGGCTCGAACCCTCGACCTCCAGCGTGACAGGCTGGCATTCTAACCATCTGAACTACCGGACCGCATATATATGGTGGGACCAACAGGGCTCGAACCTGTGACCCCCTGCTTGTAAGGCAGGTGCTCTCCCAGCTGAGCTATGATCCCATATTGGTGACCCCTAGGGGAATCGAACCCCTGTTACCGCCGTGAAAGGGCGGTGTCTTGACCGCTTGACCAAGGGGCCTTACTGGAAAGAAATTTTTTTGGTTGCGGGGGCAGGATTCGAACCTACGACCTTCGGATTATGAGCCCGACGAGCTACCAACTGCTCCACCCCGCGATATTATGAATTATTAAGTTTTTTGTTGAAATATGGTGCCGAAGACCGGGGTCGAACCGGTACGATTATCTCTAATCGCAGGATTTTAAGTCCTGTGCGTCTGCCTGTTCCGCCACTCCGGCATGTTTTTTGGCTCCGAAGGTGGGATTCGAACCCACAACCTATCGATTAACAGTCGAGTGCTCCGCCTTTGAGCTACTTCGGAACAAAAAATTGGCTACGTCCTACTTTCCCAGGAGGCTGCCCTCCAAGTATTATCAGCGATGCAGGGCTTAACTTCTGTGTTCGGAATGGGAACAGGTGTATCTCCTACTCTATTGCAACCATATTAATTTGGATGGATGTACCATCAAAACTGCATGCCAATCTAAAGCTTCGCTTCTTTTTTCTTCCAGGTAAATTTTGGTCAAGTCCTCGATCTATTAGTACTCATAAGCTGCATGCATTACTGCACTTCCACCTTGAGCCTATCAACCACGTAGTCTTCATGGGATCTTACTCCTTACGGATGGGAAATCTTATCTTAAGGGTGGCTTCGTGCTTAGATGCCTTCAGCACTTATCCATTCCGCACATAGCTATCCAGCTGTGCCACTGGCGTGACAACTGGTGCACCAGAGGTGCGTCCAACCCGGTCCTCTCGTACTAAGGTCAGCTCCTCTCAAATTTCCTACGCCTGCGACGGATAGGGACCGAACTGTCTCACGACGTTCTGAACCCAGCTCGCGTACCACTTTAATGGGCGAACAGCCCAACCCTTGGGACCTACTACAGCCCCAGGATGTGATGAGCCGACATCGAGGTGCCAAACCTCCCCGTCGATGTGGACTCTTGGGGGAGATCAGCCTGTTATCCCCAGGGTAGCTTTTATCCGTTGAGCGATGGCCCTTCCACTCGGTACCACCGGATCACTAAGCCCGACTTTCGTCCCTGCTCGACCTGTATGTCTTGCAGTCAAGCTCCCTTTTGCCTTTACACTCTTCGCACGATTTCCGACCGTGCTGAGGGAACCTTTGGGCGCCTCCGTTACTCTTTAGGAGGCGACCGCCCCAGTCAAACTGCCCGCCAAGCAGTGTCCCAGACGAGGATTCACTCGTCGTGGTTAGAACTCAAACAATACAAGGGTGGTATCCCAACGGCGGCTCCAACGAGACTGACGTCCCATCTTCTTAGCCTCCCACCTATCCTGTACATGTATTGCCTAAATTCAATGCTAAGCTACAGTAAAGCTCCATGGGGTCTTTCCGTCCTGTCGCAGGTACCCGGCATCTTCACCGGGACTACAATTTCACCGAGTCTGTTGTTGAGACAGTGCCCAAATCGTTACGCCTTTCGTGCGGGTCGGAACTTACCCGACAAGGAATTTCGCTACCTTAGGACCGTTATAGTTACGGCCGCCGTTTACTGGGGCTTAAGTTCACTGCTTCGATTGCTCTGACAGATCCCCTTAACCTTCCAGCACCGGGCAGGCGTCAGCCCCTATACTTCACCTTGCGGTTTTGCAGAGACCTATGTTTTTGGTAAACAGTCGCTTGGGCCTATTCTCTGCGGCCTGATTTCTCAGGCACCCCTTCTCCCGAAGTTACGGGGTAATTTTGCCGAGTTCCTTAACAACAGTTCTCTCGCTGGCCTTAGGATTCTCTCCTCACCCACCTGTGTCGGTTTGCGGTACGGGCACCTTGATCTAACTAGAGGCTTTTCCTGACAGCGTGAAATCGCAGACTTCGTTACTTAATTTCACTCCCCGTCACGCCTTGGCATTGTACCTGTGGATTTGCCTGCAGGTACTGCCTTGACGCTTGGACGCGCATAACCAACAGCGCGCTTCTGCTATCCTTCTGTGTCACCCCATTGCTCAAACGATCTTTGGTGGTACGGGAATCTACACCCGTTGTCCATCACCTACGCCTTTCGGCCTCGGCTTAGGCCCCGACTAACCCTGAGAGGACGAACCTTCCTCAGGAAACCTTGGGTTTTCGGCCTGGGGGATTCTCACCCCCATCTCGCTACTCATGCCAACATTCTCACTCGTATACTGTCCACTGCTCCTTACGGTACAGCTTCAGCCTGTATACGACGCTCTCCTACCACTCTCCTTACGGAGAATCCGTAGCTTCGGTAATATGTTTGAGCCCCGGTAATTTTCGGCGCGGGACCACTCGACCAGTGAGCTATTACGCACTCTTTAAATGAGTGGCTGCTTCTAAGCCAACATCCTGGTTGTCTGTGCAATCCCACATCCTTTTCCACTTAACATATATTTTGGGACCTTAGCTGACGGTCTGGGCTGTTACCCTCTTGACCATGGACCTTATCACCCATAGTCTGACTGCCGAGTATGATGTACGGGCATTCGGAGTTTGATAGTCTTCGGTAACCCAAAGGGCCCCTAGGACATTCAGTGCTCTACCTCCCGCAATCTTAACCTCGACGCTAGCCCTAAAGCTATTTCGGAGAGAACCAGCTATCTCCAGGCTCGATTGGAATTTCACCGCTATCCACAGTTCATCCCCGCACTTTTCAACGTGCGTGGGTTCGGTCCTCCATTTCCGATTAAGGAAACTTCAACCTGACCATGGATAGGTCGCCTGGTTTCGGGTCTGCAGCATTGAACTTTCGCCCTGTTAAGACTCGCTTTCGCTACGGCTTCGGACCAGAAGTCCTTAACCTTGCTCAATACCGCAACTCGTTGGCCCGTTCTACAAAAAGTACGCAGTCACACATTAACGTGCTCCTACAGCTTGTAAGCATAAGGTTTCAGGTTCTATTTCACTCCCCTCCCGGGGTTCTTTTCACCTTTCCCTCACGGTACTATTCTCTATCGGTCGCCAGGTAGTATTTAGCCTTAGGGGGTGGTCCCCCTATCTTCCCACAAGGTTTCACGTGTCTCGTGGTACTCTGGATACACCTGGAAGTCTTCTCATTTCGTTTACGGGGCTGTTACCCTCTGCGGCGGCTCTTTCCAAAGCTCTTCTACTATGATACCTCTATTCCATGATGGTGTCCAAAACCCCTGACCGGAAAACCGATCAGGTTTAGGCTGTTCCCCTTTCGCTCGCCGCTACTTAGGGAATCGAGTTTTCTTTCTTTTCCTCCGGGTACTTAGATGTTTCAGTTCTCCGGGTTCCCCTCACTGCACTATGTATTCATGCAGAGATATACAGGCATTACCCTGTATGAGTTTCCTCATTCGGAAATCTTCGGATCGAAGGTTGCTTGCACCTCCCCGAAGCTTATCGCAGCTTACCACGTCCTTCATCGGCTCCTGGCGCCAAGGCATCCACCTTACGCTCTTAATAACTTGACCTATATAAATCAATATTTACTGCGACATTCTTTGTTGAGCTCCGCTCTCATTCAGTTACGTACGATAGTACGCGCCTTCACTCGTTTGTTCACTCGCCTCGACTGTCTTGTAAATCTTGGTTTCTCTTTATGGGACTCTCACCCGCTCTCGGCTTTCGCCGTCTTTAAATCTATTGATGATTTTGCAATCAACTTAAGAATTGTTGTTAAAAATAATAGATATTTTTAACTGTTTTGTTTTTTTCTCGATGAAATTACAGTTTGTGTTACCTTTGACGGATTTCAGACCTACATAACTTTATCAACTTTTAGGGTGATTAGTATATTTGTATTTCTTTCTTCGTCTTTGCGTATCATCTGTAATTTATATTCTGGAATTAAAAGATGTGTTTCTTTTAATTGGTATGCAGTTTTCAAGGTACAATATATTCAATGTTTTAATGGTGGAGACTAAGGGGATCGAACCCTTGACCCCCTGCGTGCAAGGCAGGTGCTCTCCCAGCTGAGCTAAGCCCCCACTGGTCATTGAATATTATTTGAGAGATGAACCCTCAAGACTAAACAGCAGAATAGTTTCTCCCTAGAAAGGAGGTGATCCAGCCGCACCTTCCGATACGGCTACCTTGTTACGACTTCACCCCAGTCATTGGTTTTGCCTTAGGCAACTTCCCCCTTACGGTTGGATAGTTGACTTTGGGCCCCCCCAACTCCCGTGGTGTGACGGGCGGTGTGTACAAGACCCGGGAACGCATTCACCGCAGCATTCTGATCTGCGATTACTAGTAACTCCAGCTTCATGCAGGCGAGTTTCAGCCTGCAATCCGAACTTAGACTGTCTTTATGGGATTAGCTCCACCTCGCGGCTTGGCAACCCTTTGTAACAGCCATTGTAGCACGTGTGTAGCCCTAAGCATAAGGGGCATGATGATTTGACGTCATCCCCACCTTCCTCCGAGTTATCCTCGGCAGTCTCTCTAGAGTGCCCAGCCAAGCTGCTGGCAACTAAAGACAAGGGTTGCGCTCGTTGCGGGACTTAACCCAACATCTCACGACACGAGCTGACGACAACCATGCACCACCTGTCACCTCTGCTCCGAAGAGGGGCCCCGATTAAGGGGCTTTCAGAGGGATGTCAAGCTTAGGTAAGGTTCTTCGCGTTGCTTCGAATTAAACCACATGCTCCGCTACTTGTGCGGGTCCCCGTCAATTCCTTTGAGTTTCACTCTTGCGAGCGTACTTCCCAGGCGGAGTACTTAATGTGTTAACTGCGGCACCGACCCTTAGGGCCGACACCTAGTACTCATCGTTTACGGCGTGGACTACCAGGGTATCTAATCCTGTTTGCTCCCCACGCTTTCGTGCCTCAGTGTCAGTATCAGTCCAGAAAGCCGCCTTCGCCACTGGTGTTCCTCCTAATATCTACGCATTTCACCGCTACACTAGGAATTCCGCTTTCCTCTCCTGAACTCAAGCCCGACAGTTTCAAGGGCTTACAACGGTTGAGCCGTTGCCTTTGACCCCTGACTTGTCAGGCCACCTACGCACCCTTTACGCCCAGTAATTCCGGATAACGCTTGCCCCCTACGTATTACCGCGGCTGCTGGCACGTAGTTAGCCGGGGCTTCCTCCTAAGGTACCGTCATTATCTTCCCTTAGGACAGAGTTTTACGACCCGAAGGCCTTCATCACTCACGCGGCGTTGCTGCATCAGGCTTGCGCCCATTGTGCAATATTCCCCACTGCTGCCTCCCGTAGGAGTCTGGACCGTGTCTCAGTTCCAGTGTGGCCGATCACCCTCTCAGGTCGGCTACTGATCGTCGCCTTGGTAGGCTTTTACCCCACCAACAAGCTAATCAGACGCAGGCTCATCCTTGTCCGCATGACTTTGATACAGTCCCGATGCCAGGTCTGTATTTCATCCGGTATTAGCACACCTTTCGATGTGTTATCCCGGTGACAAGGGCAGATTACCCACGCGTTACGCACCCGTCCGCCGCTAAGCTCAGATGTTTCACCCCCGAAGGGGATCCGCATTTGAGCTCCGCTCGACTTGCATGTGTTAAGCACGCCGCCAGCGTTCATCCTGAGCCAGGATCAAACTCTTAAATTTAATGGTTTGACTGGCCGGATTAAACATCCGACATATCTATTTTGTTATCTCAATAAATTGAAATTACGGTTTGTTTCTTTTTTTTGATGATCACCCGAAGGCTCTCATCTAAATGGTTTGTATATTCTGCTGTTTAGTTTTCAAGGTTCATTTTTTGAATTTTCTGTCACCATCTGATGACTTTTATTAGTATACTCCAGAAAGTTTTCTTTGTCAATATTTTTTTCAAAATATCTTATTCTGTTTTCCGGCTGACCGCTTGGCTCTGAGAGCTTTTCGGTGCTTTTATATACTATCACTCTGTAACTTTTTTGTCAACACTTTTTTCATCTTCAAGCTTCGAACTGCCTCATTCGACGATGGGTCATTTTTCATTAAGCTGTCATTTACTTCTTCGTGTTTCTGTCAGTCCGTTTTTGAGGACGTATATTAATATACCATCTCATACTTAATCCGTCAATATTTTTTTGGTTTTCATTTGAATTTTCCTGGTTTTTCAGTTAAAAAATGTGCATCAGAGCTTGATTACTCGTGATGCACGTCTTTGATTTTCAAGAATTACGTCTATGTTAGACAGATTTATACTCGTCTATATTCTTTACTATTATGTTTATGGTTCCGTCACTGTTGGCTGTGATTTCGACTTTATCGATATCCTGATAGTAGTCCACGGGTATGGATATCTCTATTCCATTTCCTGTGATTATTTTCTGCCTGTCGAATTTCCTTGCCATTACCTCTCCGACTTTTATTTCAGCTTTATCCAGGTTGGCTTTTTTCAGGGCCTCTCTGTATATGCCTTTTACTTCCTGACCATCTTCAAATGCTCTGTCAAGAACCTTTTCAACCTCAATGATTCCTTCTTCTACTATGGTGTCTGATATGGCTTTTTTTATCTGAGCTTTCTGCTGAAGGTCTTCTCCTATGAATTTTTCCTGTACTCTCTTGTTTACCTGATTGAATGCCTTGAGTTTTTCTTTTTCAGACATGCCGCTGCTGAGACCAAGTACGAGATCTCCAAAAAAGTTCTGCTTTTCTCCCTTTACCGTGTAGCTTTTGTCCAGGAGCGCAATATCCATGAACTTGAGATGCACTATGAATCCTTCTTCAGTTTTGGATTTTGGCGTGAGATAAAGATCGTTGCTCTTTGCTATCATGGCAATGGCTCCGTCCCTTGTCTCTTCAAGCCTCCTTACAAGAAGATCCTTGTGATTGAATTTTATGCATCCGAAATACATTACCTCATCCATCTCAAAAAGTATGAAGGCAATATCACACGATGGAAGGGCTTCGCTGTTTTCATAAATGTTCTTGTGTATCATGTAGCTCAGGTCTTTCGTTACTTCCATAAACAGGTTGAGGTCTGCATCCAGATTCTCCATCATCTTCTCTACAACCGAAGCCTCTCCAAAGGATGCCCATTTCATTTCTGAGGACCCGTGTATCTTCTCCAGATTTTTTCTTATAATTTCGAACGTAAGCTCTTCCTCGTGGTCTATTTCATATGTGGAGTATACAGGATATTCTCGCTCTCTGTTAAATGTGTGTATGACTGCCTTGTATATCAGTATCTTGCCTAAATCAAACATTTTGCTCCTCTTCTATCTGACTCATATAAATTTTAATCCCCCGCCGGTTTGTCAGCGGGGGTATTTGTCATCTCATATATTGAAAATTTACAGATTTTTTCTTGCTTCTTCTATTCTGATGAGTAATTTATCTTTTCCCAGAAGAGTAAGCAGCTTGTTTATGTCCGGGCCGTGCATCTGACCTGTAAGGAGTACTCTAGTTCCCATGAACAGATTTTTGCCTTTTATTCCGAATTCCTTCTGTATTTCCTTGAACATGGCTCCCACGAATTCTTCAGTCACTTCATCTGCTGATGATATCTTTGCTTCGACTGCATCCGCAAGCTGGGCCATATGCTCAAGCTTCATGAATTCCATGGCATCCGGCTCTATGCTGCCAATATGTTCTTCGAGGAGAAGCTTTATCTTTTCAGGGAACATCAGAAGATAATCCATAGACTCTCTTACAGTTTCAACAGCCAGTCTCAGCCAAGCTCTTCTTGCTTCTGCTTCTTGCTGAGTCATGAGCCCTGCCTCAACCACAAAAGGTGTGCACAGCTCAGTAAGCTCATCCAGATCATGTGCCTTTATATACTGATTATTCATCCAGTTAAGCTTTGCAACATCGAACACGCCGCCGCTTTTTGAAACTTTTTCAAGGTTGAATGCGTGCTCAAGCTCCTCCATCGTGAATATCTCCTGATTGTCATCCGGCGACCACCCAAGCAGAGCCACGTAGTTCACAAGCGCTTCCTTCAGGTATCCTTTTCTTCTGAAATCTTCAACCGCTACGTCTCCCTGACGCTTTGAGAGCTTCTTTCTGTCCTGGTTCAGTATATTCGGAAGATGAACAAAAGTTGGAGCTTCCCATCCAAATGCTTCATAAAGGTATACGTGCTTTGGAGTTGAAGGCAGCCATTCCTCACCTCTTATTACATGTGTCACTCCCATAAGATGATCATCTACTATTACTGCCATATGATAGGTCGGGAACCCGTCTGTCTTCATGAGCACCTGGTCATCTATGTCATTCGTGTTTACCGTAACCTGGCCTCTTACTATATCGTTGAAGGTTATGTCATAATTTTCAGGCAGCTTGAGTCTTACTACATGCGGCACGTTGTTTCTGAGATTTTCCTCTATCTGCTCTTTTGTAAGCGATTTGCAATGACCGTCATATTTTGCGGTGTTGCCTTCAGCCTTCTGTGCTTCTCTGAGCTCATCAAGCCTCTCCCTGCTGCAGAAGCAGTAATATGCATGTCCAGAATCAAGCAGCTGCTGTATATAGGTTCTGTATATGTCAAGCCTCTGAGACTGGATGTATGGTCCGTTCTCACCCTTCTGAAATACCTGATGATTTTCATCCATCATCACGCCTTCCGTATGATTTATACCTGCCCATGACATTGCGCTGAGCATCCCTTCAAGGGCTCCTTCAACAAGCCTCGTCTGATCTGTGTCTTCAACTCTCAGAAGGTATTTCCCTTCTGTTTTCTTTGCAAAAAGATAGTTGTACAGAGCAGTCCTTAGACTTCCTATGTGTACAAACCCTGTCGGTGATGGTGCAAAACGTACTACATTCATTATTTATTCCTCTTCTTTCTGTGTTATTATTGATAAAACATATAGAAGTATTATACACTATCATATGAATTTTTTGTATACGTATTCTGAATTAAATACGCTGAGAAGAGAGCTGTAGTTCATTTCAAAGCTCACCACATCTCCTATCTCATACTCGCGGCTGCAATTTGTAACGTTTAGTATCATATGGTCGCTGCTTCCTCCCATGATCTCTATATCTCTGTCTTCAGGAGTGAGGCCTCCCAGCAGAACGTCCTGTCTTCCAATTCCAAGGATAAGCCTTTTGAGATTTCCACGCTCTTCAAATACAGGAACGTTTCCAAATGCGTCGATTCCTATCTGCCCCTTTGGAACTGACGGCTTTGTCTTTTTCTCAATAACCTGAGCATGGAGCTTGTATATATCACCATAGAGCCCCTCTATTACTTCACCGTACTTGTCTTCAACTCCAAGGTTTATCGACTGCCCTATTCTCAGATGCGTTATCCCCTCCGGAAGAATATCCTCCCATATCATATGTAGATGAAGCGAGCTTCCACCAGTTATATGAGTGAACTTGAGACCGAGTTTTTCTTCAAGTGACCTTGCATGATTCATAAATGCCGTCATAGATTCTCTGTCAGGTATAACTCCTCCAAAGCAGCCGAAGTTCACGCCAAGTCCTACGAGCTCTACTCCCCTGCACTTCACTATTTCCTGAGCAGTTGCGAGCACATCTTCTTCATTTACTCCCTCTCTCCTGTCTCCCATATCTACCATTAGCACTACTTTATGCTTTCTGTCATGCTCAAGGCAGTAATCCGAAATCGCTCTTATCGTCTCCAGCTCTGAGTTAAGGCTTATGTCGGCATATTCAACCAGAAGATCTATCTCATTGAGCATAGGAAGCCTTATGAGTGCCTTTTCCACCTTTATATCCTTAAGCCTTATGAGATTCTGTATCCTTGCATCTCCAATGCATTCAACTCCTGCGTCCACCATCATCTGGGCGATCTTAGGATTTCCCTGAAACAGTTTTGTCACTGCCATTACCTTTATGTTCTTCTTCCCGCACAGCTCTATTACCGCCTTAGTGTTATGTATAAGCTTCTGTGTGTCAATCGTCAAGCATGGATATCTGTCCATCATTTTCCTCCGTCTTTGATTTCATTTTATTTTTAATCTTCGGCAAATTCTGACCTTCTATTATTTTACAACAAATGTATCCGAATCAACAAGGCCATTGTGCAATATTGTATTGTATTTTTTGCCTTTCCGCGTTAAAATTTAAGTATGCAGGTATATTCTCAAACTTTATAAGGGAAACGGAGCAAATATGAAAAAATATGATTACAGCATCGAAATGTCAAGAGACATAATCAGCATCGATACGGCGACCTTCCGTTCGATAGGGCTTTCATCAGATGAGCTTTCAAAAAGAATGTCAGAGAATCCATCATATGAAATCTTCATAAAATACATAAACGATATACCCGCCGGCTTCATCGGGATAATGAAAGTCAGCACACCTCACTACTCAGCCCACTGGATAGACCTCATTGCAGTAAGCCCTGACTATCAGGGAAACGGAGTGGCCAGGGATATGGCGCGATATGTTAAGAATTATGTAAGAGAAAATTATCCGGCATCCGAGTTCATGAGCGCGCTCGTAAGATCATCCAATACCGCTTCACTGAGATCACTCGAAAGCGAAGGATTCAAGCCTGATGGAAAAGGCAGCTTTGAGCTTCTTTTTTCCGAATAAATCAATATCCGATTTCATCATTACACAAAACAGCCCCGAAGAGGCTTCCAGATTATTTCTGAGTCCTCTTCGGGGCTTTGATTTTATATTTATTCAGTTATATCCGTCTTATTCAACCGTTACCGATTTTGCAAGGTTTCTAGGCTTGTCTACATCTATGCCTTTTGCAAGCGACGTGTAGTATGCTATAAGCTGAGTAGGGATTACTGAAAGCACAGGCTTTAGCAGATCCAGAGTCTCAGGCACATATATGACCTCATCCGCGACTTTCTTTATCTCAGTCTCACCTTCAGTCGTGATGGCATAGACATATGCTCCTCTTGCCTTTACTTCTTTTATGTTTGAAATCATTTTTTCAACAAGATCCTTCTGAGTCGCTATTGCAACTACAGGAGTTCCTTCTTCTATAAGCGCTATTGTACCGTGCTTGAGCTCTCCTGCCGCAAATGCTTCAGTGAATATATATGATATCTCCTTAAGCTTAAGCGAGCCTTCAAGCGCAGTCTGATAATCTGCTCCTCTTCCAAGATAGAACAGCGAGCTTTTTTCTTTTATTCTCTGAGCTATAGACTTTTCAGCCTCTATGTCCTCGAGAAGTGATTCCACCTTTCCAGAAAGAGTCTTGAGTTCATCCAGAACCTCGAAGTATTTTTCTTTGGTTATAGTTCCTTTTTTGATTGCCATGTTCAGAGCTACCATGTAGAACGCGATAAGCTGCGTTGTATATGCTTTTGTGCTCGCTACCGCTACCTCAGGACCAGCCCATGTGTAGAACACGTCATCAGATTCTCTTGCGATGGATGATCCGACAACATTCGTTATGGACAGAATCCTTGCTCCCTTTCTCTTTGCCTCTCTAAGCGCCGCAAGTGTATCTGCAGTCTCGCCTGACTGGCTTACGAGTATGAGCAGAGTCCTGTCGTCAACAAAAGGATCCGAGTATCTGAACTCTGATGCTATGTCTGTCTCAACCGGTATCTTCGCAAGCTTTTCAATGGCAAGCTTGCCTATCTTTCCTGCGTGATATGCAGTTCCGCAGGCCACTATATATATCTTGTTTATGTTATTCAAGTCTTCAGCTGACAGCTTTATGTCATCCAGCTTTATATATCCGTCTTCATCAATCCTTCTTGTAAGTGTCTCTCTGATAGCCTGTGGCTGCTCATATACCTCTTTGAGCATGAAATGATCGTAGCCGCCTTTTGTGGCAGCATCGACTGACCACTCTACCGTATGGACCTCTTTGTCTACAGGGTTGCTGTCAAAATCAAACACCTCTACTCCTGATGGAGTCAGGCGCACTACCTCTCCGTTATCGAGGAAGTATACATCTCTCGTATAATTCAGTATCGCAGGCACATCTGAGGCTATATAATTTCCGTCTTCAGAAAGCCCTACTATAAGCGGAGATTCCTTTCTTACAGCTATCATCTCTTCAGGGCTGTCCTTTGCAATGACTCCAAGCGCATACGCACCCTTGAGCTTCTTTATCGTCTTGAAGACTGCCTCAAGCAGATCTCCTTCATAATAATAATCCACAAGATGAGCTATAACTTCTGTATCTGTCTCCGAAACAAACTGATACCCCTTGCTCTGAAGCTCTTCCTTAAGAGTAAGGTAATTCTCGATTATTCCGTTGTGTACTACGGCTATTGTCTCTTTGTTGTTAAGGTGTGGGTGTGAGTTTATATCAGACGGAGCTCCGTGTGTTGCCCATCTGGTATGTCCTATCCCTACATTTCCTGTAATCGGATTTTCCTTTGTGTAATTGTCAAGAACAGAAAGTCTTCCCTTGAATTTTGCAGTATTGATGCTTCTGTCATGAATTACTGCTATCCCTGAAGAATCATACCCTCTGTACTCGAGTTTTTCAAGCCCCTCGATTATAACGTTCTGAGCCTGTCTGCTACCTACATATCCTACTATTCCGCACATTTTTTTGTGCCTCCTTAAATTGTATTCCCTGACAGTAGACGCAGCTATAGCATGGCTATATCACATGAAACATTTTTGTCCTCCCGATTGCTCGAAAGTTTTGTGTGTTTCTTGGACCGTGAAGCCCTAAGAGCATCCGCCGAATTTTCGATAACTCTTATCCTCGTCAGCCTTTTAAAAGGCTCTGGCGCTGTATTTTGCTGTGCATATCATGGGTAATACACATTATAGCACAAATTGATGCATTAGTACATGGATTTTATGTTTTTGTAAAATGCGAAATAGTCTGAATTGAGCTTCCTGATTTGACAAAGAAATAATGTGCTGATATTATTTAATCATACTTATAATCATTTGTTCAATTATTACAGGAGGTTTTAATGGAAAAGCTTATAAATTTCTTATCTTCGTCTTTAAACCGTTTTATTTATGGCATATATGATTTTTTTGTAATGTATCTTTCCTCCGTAATCGTGCTTGCGGTGTCGTTCATTGCAGCTCAAATATTCAAGGGGTATTTTGCAGGCTTCATAATAAATGTATTCCACAGGCTCCTGAGCAGGACCCGTCTCCGTGTGGAGAAAGACTCTATGGAGTTTCTCAAGAAGCCTTTGAAGCTTATATTCATTTCCACTGTAATGTTCTTCGCATTCATAACGCAAAAAAATCTCATGGCTGATTATCCTTTGCTGCTTTCATTTGTGATCAAAATGTACAGGCTGACAATTATATTATGCATAATATACTTTATCTACGCCGCAGTCCCAGTAATCATGAGCGCATTCAACAGACTAAAGCACCCGGATTCAATCCTGCTTGACGATACGCTTCTGATATTCTTTGCAAAGATAATAAAGGCAGTCATTGTAATAATAGCCGTTCTTATAGTTCTTGGAGAATTTGGAGTGAATATAAACGGGCTGATAACCGGAGTAGGACTTGGCGGTCTTACGTTTGCCCTCGCAGCTCAGGACACTGCATCCAACATATTTGGCGGGCTTGTAATTATTTCCGATAAGCCATTTGCTGTAGGGGACTGGATACAGACAGCTTCAATAGAAGGTACTGTTGAAGATATTTCATTCAGGAGCACAAGGATCAGAACCTTTGACGATGCTCTGCTCGTGGTTCCAAATTCGACGCTCTCGAGCGCTTCGATAACCAACTGGTCCAAGATGAACAAGCGTAAGGTTAAATTTAATATAGGTCTTACCTACAACACAGCTCCTTCTCAGGTAAAAAACATAATCGCTGACATAGAAACCTTCCTTAACTCACATAAAGATATCGTTTCCGATACACCTCTTGTAAAACTAGATGAATTTGGTTCAAGCTCTCTAAATATAATGGTCATGTTCTTTACCAGTCAGACATCTCTTGCCGAGCTGAAGCGGGTACGTGAGGAAATAAACTATGAAATACTTGATGTAGTACACAGACACGAGTCCAGCTTTGCATTTCCATCGACAAGTGTTTATATGGAAAAAAATCTCAATAATACTTAATAAAAAAGAGACCTGCGGCCTTAAACCCTGGTCTCTAATAATATCCAGACATAATAATTCACGCTTAACAAGCTTTAGAATCCAAAATCGCCGTCAACGATTATGACTTTAATCCTGTTTTTTATCCTCTGATAACCCGTAAGCACCTCAGTGCAGCATATTCTCTTCTCTGATGCACAGTTTCTGCAGATTCCATCTATAGTGCAAGGCGTATTGCAGTCGAGCCTCATTGCATTTGCAGGTGCCGATATTTCCTTTACTCGCTTTCTGGCTTCTTCAGCATCTCTTACTATTTTGTTTGATCCTGCGATTACTATTACTTCTTTCGGTCCAAAAGAAATTGCAGCTACCCTGTTTCCATTACCATCGATATTGAACAGCTCGCCTTTTTCAGTTATTGCATTTGTACCTGTTATGAAATAATCTGCAGTGAAGGCCTGTCTCTGCACTACCTGAACCTCTTCCGGAGTTATTCCCGGTCTTTCTCTGTCAATGTAATTATATACACCGCTTCTCAGGATTTCTACTATTCCAAGCTCTATTGATGTCATGCATCCGCCGGCAGTAACCACTGAGTTCTCCCTGACAAGATCCTTGAATATTATCACAGCCTCTTCTGGAGTTTTTGCATAAAATGCTTCGATGTGATTTTTTTTCAATGCCTCTACGGTCCTTCTGATTTTAAGGTCCTCACATTTTTTTATTGCATCTTTGAAATACATTGCTCTATTTCTCCTTAATCAAAATCAACGACAAGTCCAACTCCAAGTTCTACAGCCTTTTTGTATATGCTCTCTGCCGCCACAAGATCCTGCGCGGATATCCCTACGCTCTTGAATATCGTAATCTCGTCTTCGGTTTCTCTGCCTGGTATTTTGCCCAGTATCAGCTCTCCTATCTCACCCGTATAAAAATCATCACTGAGTATCCCTGCATCAATAAGCTGGGTAAAGTCTCCTGCCTCTTCGAGCATCGCATCTCTGTCGTCTATATATACCTTATCTGCTGTAAGAACAGTAGTCTTATCCATCTCACACATCTGCTTAGTGTATGAGCCTACCCCCGAAATGTGGACACCTGCCTTGAGAAGATTTCCGTCAAACAGGCCCTTATCAGATGTTGTGGCAAGTACAATTACGTCTGATTCCGGTACTGCATCGTTTCCATCCTTGTATGCAGTGATATTAACATTCTTGTTTTCTTCGCTGACTTTCATGTATGGTATGATTTCGTTCATTTTCTCACAGAAATTTATCGTCTTCTCGAAATTTCTTCCTACCACTCTTATCTCATCGAATTTTCTAGTAGCTATCATAGCCTCAAGCTGTTTTTCAGCCTGTCCGCCAGTTCCAAAAAGTACTCCGATCTTTACATTTTCTCTTGCCAGAAGCTTTATTGAAGCTCCTGTAGCTGCTCCGGTTCTCATTTTTGTGACGTAGGTTCCATCGATAAGCGCCTTCACTTCTCCGGTTTCTACCTCTAGCATCACTATCGTTGCATTAACAACCGCTTTTCCTTTTGCTGAATTCTGAGGAAAAACGGACACTATCTTTGCTCCAAGATATCCCTTTTCTTCTACAAGACCAGGCATGAAGAGTGCATTTCCCTGAACGTGTTCAACCGTGAGCTTGCTTCTTACAGGTGACTTGACCTGCTTTGATGAGCTCAGCGCAAAAGCCTCCGTAACTGAGTCGATACAGTCCTGCATGGTGTAGATTTTGTCTATGTCTTTTCTTGTCAATATAAGCACTTTATACCTCCCTGACTATCCTGAAATAAGTATATATTAATTCGTATAAAAAAAGTTGCTGATTTAATCAACAACTTTTTTATATCATAGCATTTTTCAGCTAATGTTTCAACATAAAATATTATGCAGTTTTTGATGCCTTGAACATTGAGATTGAAGTGTAAGCGATAACACACACTACAAGCCACTTAAGAACTGTAAGCGGAAGTGATGTTACAAGGAATACTGCGATAAGAACTCCAACTACTCCGAATATACTTATAGCCATAGAAGCTTTTCTGTTGTATGCTCCTTCTTTGATGAATTTAACTGAGCATATTGGCATAAGGTATGCACAAGATCCCATCATTATTGGGAATGCAACTGCAGGGCTCATTCCAAGAAGGTATACAAGAGCCATACATGGAGCGTATAGTCCAACTCCAGCTGTCATAAGAGCTCCAAGGATAAGGTTTCCAACTACTCCTATTACAAGAGCTACGCCTGTAAGACCTATAGCTTCTCCACCACCTGGGAATATACCAAGCATCTGGAACAGCATTACAAGACCAGCAAGTCCAAGAGCTACTGCCATTACTCTCTGTACTGTAGCCTTTGGAAGCTTTGACATGAATCCAGCTCCGAAATATGAACCTACAGATGCAGCAACAAGCATAGATGTAAGAGTTATCGGCTCAACCTCTACGGCTCTGATGAAAGCGAATGCCTCAACTATAACCGGGATTGTACAAGCTACGTTAAGTGTTCCTGGTAGAACTCTGTCGTCAATCTGCTTGAATGTTCTAAGAAGCGCTGTGGTAGGAGCAAATGATCCTATTCCAAGCGTATCAAAGAAGTTTACAACCATACCTATAATTCCTGATGTTACAAAATTTGTTTCAGGCTCAAGCTGCTCTTTGTGTGCAACATAATCTTTAACGAAGACAAAAGAGAATCCTGCAAGAAGTAGCGCGAGTACGCCAAGTAGTACTAATGATGCGTTCATAAATAATTCCTCCTAAGTATTTTTTTATATTAAAATTTTAACATTTAATATGTGTTAATTATAACATATCTGCCGGAAAAAATAAACAGATATCGTCAGTTTTTTCATAATTTTTTCAGTAAAATCAATGATTTCATTATGTTGTTCACATCTGTTGATGCAGGATTAAATTAATTAAGTTTTTGTTAATTTTTAGTTAATCTCGAGTGCATTTTTTCTTATTATTGCACTCGAGATTAAAATAAAATGTCAGCTGTAGATTATTCTTATTTAAGGATAAATCCGTGCTTAAGTGGATCTGTCTCATCTATTACAAAGTGATTGAATCCTGTGATATATGCTGAACCTGCGATTTTTGGTATTACCGCATCATAGTCAGCAACTTTTGTAGTGCCTACTATTTCTCCATAGAAAAGAGTTCCAAGTATGCTCTCATATACGAATTTCTCACCAACAGCTATTTCACCTTTTGAGTGAAGAGTTGCCAGTTTTGCAGAAGTTCCAGTACCGCACGGCGATCTGTCAACCTGTCCCTGTCCGAATATAACAACGTTCTTGTATGTTGCTTCCGGATGTGTTGGCTCATCATAGATTTCAACAAGGTCTACTGTCTTGATATGAGCAAGAGTAGGATGCTGGATCTCGATCTCAGCGTTTATTATATCTCTGAGTCTTAGGGCAACTTCTGTAAGTCTTCCAGTATTCTCAGGCTTGATTTCGATTCCAAGCTGCTTAGCGTGAACTATTGCAAAGAAGCTTCCGCCGAATGATATATCAAAAGTTATTTCTTTTCCATCAAGCATTACCTTCTGCTCTTTTTTGTAGTGGAACGCTGGAACGTTAACAAAAGAAACGCTCTGAACTTTTCCATTTTCAACTTTAGCTTCGGCTTTTACGATTCCCGCTGGAGCCTCAAGCACTACGTGAGTAACAGGCTCTACCATTGGAACCATTCCAGTTTCTATAGCAGCAGTAACTGCACCTATAGTACCGTGTCCACACATGTTAAGGTATCCGCCGCCGTCCATGAAGATTATACCAAGATCTGCTTCATCAGTAGTCGGAGCTGTTATTATAGAACCAAACATATCGTTGTGTCCTCTTGGCTCAAGCATTATAGCAGTTCTTAGATAGTCAAGTTCCTTCTCAAGATACTCTTTCTTCTCTGGCATTGTCTTTCCTTTTATGTTAGGGATTCCTCCAGTAACTATTCTTGTAGGTTCTCCTGCTGTATGAGAATCTATTGCCTGTATTCCTCTTGAAAAAATCATAGCTTATCCTCGCTTTCTCATTTTAAGTTTCAAAAATGCTGTTGCTTTTTTCGCATCCAGCGTATCAGTTGTATTTTCACCGACTACTTCGGTTTCTATACCCTCTTTTGACTTGTTGATGTCTACAATCGTATCCATGTATTTGTTTGTCACGACAAACTTTGCCTGGACTCCGTTGAACGTAACCCCGACAAGCGGAATGTTTCGCTTTCCTATTTCTTCAAAGGTATTTGCATAATCTACATGCGAATTTCCCCATCCGTCACAGGAAACGATGCATCCATCGACTCTCATTGACTCAAGCCACTGAGCTGTCCTTTGTCCTACTCGCTCTTTTTCCTTATTGTCCTGTGGAGTCCCTACAAGGATTATTCCAACAAGATCTATGTCTGTATCATTTGATAATACATCCAGTAATGGATCCCTAAAATGATGCAGGCTTGTCTCTTTTGTAGATGGTCCTATACCCATTTTATACCTCCATTATGTCATCGACCTGAGTGCACCATCTCTGAATTCGTTAGGAGAGAGCACTACCGGCATGTTTGCCATATCTATTATTGAAAGGCCTCCCGTATATCCGGAAGGTTGATCAGGGAACAGCTGATTATCGTACATGGCTCCCTGTCCTGCAATCTGCTTAACCAGTGCGACTTTTTTTGCGCCTTTTCTGATGCGGTCATAGAATTCATGAACCTCAGTTGCTGATCTTGGCTCAAGCTTCTTCAGCTCAGCTCTTATTGCATCTATCATCTCATCGCAGGCTTTGAATGCCGATATAGGAAGCTTTCTTTCATAAGGAAGCCCGCCTTCAACAAGCACATCCATATGGATTATATAGTCTGATTTTTCTGGTGTTCCAGCTCGTCCAAAAACCATCTGGTCCTTCAGATTGCCTTCTGATGATCCAAATTCATGCATCTGTCTACCGTCGGCATCACAACCTGTCAGCATAACGTATGCACCAGTCATTGTATATGTAATGCCTTCTCCAAGCTTTCCAAGTACTTTAACCGACATTGGCACAATGTCCATGATAGTGTTGATCTGTCTGTCATGGTCATAAGGATTTATTATTTCTATCTTTATGTCCCTGATCGTTGGATCCTGCGCTATCAGTTTGTTTGTTATTTTTTTGTCAATTTTGAGTATGCCATTTGAAAACTCAAATTTATCTGCAAACTCAACTCCCTTAACGTGAAAAGATCTGATTACTAATCTGCGTAAATCTACAGTTTCCATATTATACACCTGCTTATTTTTTTTATGCAGGAGAGGGAAATCCCATCTCCTGCATAATATTTGTATTTAAGTCTTAATCTTATACGTGTGCGTGGTACTCGAATGGTAGTGGTACTATCTTTCCTGCACTTGGTATCTTTATAAGCTCTTCAAGTGTTGCTTTTACTATTGCTGTCTGCATTTCTGGGTTATTTGGCTCTCCTGCGTTTGCTCCCATTGGTACAAGTGGTGCAACTGCTCTTGGAGTTCCGTTTTGTCTAACTACTGGAGGTAGAGCTGCAATTATTATTGTTGGTATTCCTGCAGCTTCGATTGCTCTCTGCACGATCACGGCAGAGCGGTGGCATGTACCTCAGCCAGCTGTAAGAAGAACTGCATCTACATTTTCTTCTTTAAGTTGTCTAGCGATTTCAGGACCAGTTTCGTTTGTGAATTTTGCCTGGTCTCCTCCACCACCCATGAATCCAAAGTGCATTGGAGCTACTGCTTTGATGAATCCTTCTGCAGCAAGTTCCTGTAATCTCTCGATAGGGAACATACAGTTGATGTCTTTGTTAACGTCTCCGTTATCGTATCCACCGTGTGATACCATAAGGTCGCTGCCTTTTGTATCTCCAGGGATTGCTCTGAAAGAGAAGTCTCCTGCAAGGTTAAATCTTTTATCTGTTTTTAGATGCACACCTGCTGCTGTTGCAAGGGCAACTACTGAATCTTTAAGTTCTTTTGTAACTGGAGTCCACACTGGTGGAGGAGTTACAGGAACAAATATTTCTGACTGAAGTCCTTTAACTACTGTAAGACTCATTATTATATTCCTCCTTTTCCTTACTTTTCTCTATTTTTTTTATATTCCAGATTCTGAGCGTATTTCTCATTTATTTCAGGTCCCAGCACTTCAGGATAACTCATCAAGAATCCTACTTCAAGTCCCAACTGTGGTTCATAATCTGTTATGAGCATCCTTTTTGGTACGCTCAGATGACCAAGTCTGCCCTTAAGGTCTATTCCTACCGAACCGTCTTTAACATCTACTATTACGCCTTCCACATATTGCTCCGTAGAAGCATATCTTAATTTTTCCATAGTAATTCTCCTTTATTGCCAGGCTCTTTATATATTAAGCCTCTACTTCGTAGATTTCTGCTCTCTTCTTGCTCTTTGGAAGAACCTGCTCGTTATCTTCAAGCTCTATCTTCATTCCGTAAGCTTTTTCAATCATCTCAACGTTGTTAAGCTTAACGTTTGGATTCCATTTTCTTTCTGCAGCCTTAACTTCTTCTCCTGCCATTACAGTCTTAAGCATTGCAACTGCTCTTATAGCATCTTCTGGAGAAAGTGTGTTGTTTGCAAGTATCTCGTTCTCGATACCCTGCTTAGACTTGTTGTTGTCTATCATGTTCTTCATGTACTCGTTACCAACAACTAGAGCTCCCTGAACTGCTGAGTAAGATACTCCTACTACTGCAACTCCTCTTGATCCTATTTGCTCGTGGTGAGAAGCGAAGTCTATGTGGTTGTTTCCGAATCCTTCAGTTGTTATGATAGCTCCATCAACGTCCATAGCCTCTACCATCATTCCAAGTCTGTTAGATACATAGAACTTCTCTGAGTTAACCTGTGGAGATCCTACGAATATTACTCCGCAAAGGTCAAGCTCTTCGTCCTGCATAGCCTTTAGAACTAGTGGCTCTCTGAAGTAGTGTCTTGAACACTCTTTAGAAGCTGGTCCTATACAAGTAAGTGCATGGATTCCTCCGTCAAGAACCTCAAGTGGTGAAAGAACTACTGGAAGGTTTCCAAGGTCAACGTTTGGCTTAGCTCCAAGTGTTCCAACTGGCTCAACTGGAAGGATAAGGTTGTCGTGCATTGCTCCCTGTCCCATGATTTCTTTTACTACTACTACTTTTTTCTTTCCAGGTCTTCTCTTCTGAACGAATGTCTCTTCGTTTACACATAGAGTCTCGTCAAGTGCTTTAAGCGCTTTTCTGATTTCGTCAGTTATGAAGTCAGATGCCTTGTGAGCTGCAAGTGGTCCTGGTCTTTCCATGTTAGTGTGTGCTTTTATAACTACTTCTGTCTTTATGAAGATTTCGCCTTTGTCTGGTGCTCCCGGTCTTCCCCACATGATATTTCTGTCAAGTGGTCCTTCTGAAGATCCGAACTCTCCGATTTGAACTCCGCCTTCGTCTGTTCCTGTTACCATCATGATAACACCGTCAAGTACTCTTGTTATTCCTGATCCAAGCTCGCCTTCTTCTTTAGTAGCGATTGGCTGAACGTCCATTATAGTCTCTGAATGAGTGTCATATTTGTCTGGAGTGATTATTTCAACTTTTAGAGAAACTACAAGGTCTTCTGAATCTACTGCTTCTTTTTCGATTCCTTCTCTGATGTATAGTGTTGTTCCTTCGATCTTAGTCTCTGGTCCAAACTCAACCTTCTCTATTTTGAAGTGTTTTCTTGTAAGGCTTCTTAAAACCTTCTCTTCTGCTGCTGCCGCTACTGCTGCTGGAGCTTCAACGATTGCTGCTGCTGGTGCTGCTGCAACTGCTGGTGCTACTCCCATCTGAGCTGCTACGCCAAGAGGTATCTCAAGATCTATGTTCTTTCCTTCACCTATGTGGATTCTTACTGCTCCACCGTTTGATGCTGGCATTACTGGAGCTGCAACTGGAGCTGCAACTGGAGCTGCTTCAACTGCCTCTACTTTTTTCTCTTCTGCTGCTGGAGCTGCTATTCCTTCTACCACCTCTGCTGTAAGTGGTGTAAGAGCATCAACTGTCTTAGTTAATTTTGCTCCTAATACTTGCTCGATTGTTAGACAATCATCTGATATATTAAGAAGTCCTGAGTCCTGTAAATCAGCAAATATAGCTGGGTCTTCAAGGTTTGATACTTCAATAACAGTTCCTGCTTCAAATCTACAGCAAGAAACTGCAGGGTCTTTAGCATGAGCCTTAGCTGTTTCTAAAGTTATTGACATTACACGTTCCTCCTTTTTGGATTGAAAATTTTTTGTTAATTTATATAAAAAAGAAATTCAGCATTAGCTTTTCTTTTTTCTATACAATCTGTGTCCACCTGCTCTTAATGTGTGGTCTGTACTGTGATATACGGCAATTCCTAACCTAGGCGCCACTTGCATAACTGTGTTAGTTCAGTCCTCACAGGTGCCGATGATTATTGCCTCTGCACCTTGTTTCCTAAGCTCAAGTACCTTTTCTGCCTGTCCCGGACAAATTCCAGGAAGCGTGCAGCGGAATCTTCCGTTGATTTCTTCCATTCTCTTGCACTTTACTGAAGCAACTACGGTTCCTCCCATAGCCTCTGCAAGCTCTGTAAGTCTTTCCTTCTGAGCTCCGCATTCACATTCGATCATTCCGAATTTTCTGTGGTCCTCAGGGAATGGCACTGCTACAAGTATTCCACCAAGTGTCTTAACTATTCTTGCAGACTCTTCGCCATGCTTTCCTGTGAAAGGTCCTCCAAGAACTATTTCGCCATGAGGCTCAACATATCCGCCTGACTGATCGATGTAGTGCTTGATTTCCATGCCCAGCGGAACTTCTCTGTAAACGGAAGGTTTAGCAACTCTGCCGCCTACTGTGATGTCCTTAGTTATAACTGGCATCTTCTTCTCGATTGCATAAGTAACGTTCTTAAGTGTCTCAACGTTGCTTATTATAGCATTCGCTTCACTTGGAAGTGCTCCAAGCGGAAGCTCAACTCCAAGAAGCTCTCTAACGATTACTCTCTCATCTCCTGCAGGATACATGTCAGAAAGGAATTTAACCTCTACTCCTTCTACGTTCTTGCATGCCTTTGCAACAGATATCATAGCTTTCTGATGCTTTGGCTTTATTGCGATGTAACCATGAGTTGCTCCTGTGATTTCCATCACATATTTGATACCTCTTACTACAAGCTCCGGCTCATTTTCAAGCAGATGCATGTTGTGTGCAAGCAGTGGCTCACATTCAGCAGCATTTGCAAGTATATATCCGCCTTCAAGCTTTGCCTTGAATTTTACGTGTGCAGGGAAACCTGCTCCACCGGCACCAACGATTCCGGCTTCTTCTATAAGTGACAAGTGATCTTCTGATGTAAGTCTCACGTAATCATCCATGTTGATTTCGCCGACAGCTTCAATAGCTATTTCGTTTTCGTTAATTTCAACTATCTTTCCATTAGCGCTGGCATGAATGTTCGCTCCGAGTCCAGCCGGCTTTGCGATAAGCTGTCCACGCTTTACTTCATCGCCAACCTGAACAACAGGCGTGCACGGTGCACCTACATGCTGTCTTAACGGTAAAACTAACTTCATAGCTCCCACCTCCTGTTAAATTATTTTTTCATATAGAATTTCATACATCGTCTGTATTGATATTGATTTTATTGATGATTCTATTTGATTTCTTTATAACAATTATATGATAAATATTTATTTAACGCAAGTGTTTGTTTTTCGACACAAAAAGCCTATGCATTTTTAACAATAGCCTCTAGTCATTGAAAATAGAGAGTTTTAAAATCGTATTTTAGCTTTGCAGGAATTGTCCTTTTTTCGACATAGTCGAATATTAGACACCTTTGTTTTTCCTGGTTTTTTTGGTTTTCTTTTCGCTCTTCTCTTTTATGCCATAAAGGTCTATCTTATATATGAGAGTTGTGCGAGGTATATTAAGCATTCTGGCTGCTTCTGATTTGTTCCAGTTAGACTTGTGCATAACATTTTCTATTATGTCCTTTTCAAACTCCCCGACGCTCTTTGCGAGGTCATTTACCTGCAGATTCGCTCTCGCATAGCTCTTTACACTTTCCTTTATGGATATCGGAAGCATGTCTGTGGTTATAGTCTTCCCTCCGCTCATTACAACTACATGCTCTATTATGTTCTGAAGCTCTCTTATGTTCCCCTTCCAGCTGTACTGCATGAGTATGTCTACGACTTCCGGGTCGAGCTTTGGTATCTCCAGGTTGTATTTTTCGCACATTTCCTTCATGAAGAGGTCTGCAAGCAGCGGGATATCTGATTTTCTCTCTCTAAGAGGCGGAACTGTAAGCTCTATGACGTTGAGGCTGTAATAAAGCTCCTCAAGAAATACACCTGTCTCTGTCATTTTCTCTATATTCTTGTTTGTGCCGCTTATTATCCTTACGTTTATCTTTATGTGCTTTCCATCGCTGGCCCTTACTATTTCATTTTTCTGAAGCAGATTGAGCAGCTTGGCCTGCATGCTTAATGGCATTTCTGTTATCTCTCCCAGAAATATCGTTCCCTGGTCCACTATTTCAAACAGCCCCGGTATATTTTTGCCTGTTCTGGTATCTGTGCTTCCAAAAAATTCACTTTCGAATATCTCATTTGGTATCGCGCCGCAGTTGACATGGACAAACGGCCCCTTCCTCTGACTCATCTCATGTATCCTTCTTGCCAGCGCCTTTTTTCCTACTCCATTCTCTCCAAGTATCATCAGCGGAGTATCTGTCCTTGCAACCTTGGCGGCCTTGTACATAAGGTCTTCCATCTGAATGCTGTTTCCTGCTATCATGGTATTTTTGTTCATTTCAGCTTTTCTCTGAATTTCAAGATAGTTGATTTTGTCTTTGAGCTTGTCCACCTGTCTGGTCAGACGGTCTATCTCACTGAGGTCCTTGTCGACGCACAGCGCTCCTACTTTTTCTCCATCTATATATATTATTTTGGCATTTACCAGTATGTTGCATCCGGTCCTTGTCGACTGGTATATATTCTCCATGTCTTCGCCTGATTCGAGCACCTTCATTATAACGGTATCCTTCAGCACTGAATCCATTCTCTTTCCTATAAGTTCTTCTTTTGTTACATCATATATCTTTTCTGATTTTTCGTTCCATACATGCACTATGCCGTCGTTATCAACTATGCAGATGGCTTCGTCTATGACGTCAAGTATGAAATCTCTGGCAGCCGTGTCTAGAAACACCTCAAACTTCTTATTCATTAAATCCCTCCGAGATTCTTAAATTGATTTCTCTTTCTGGGACAATTATAACATAAAACGGAGATATTTGATGGATTTATGATGAATTGAAAATGATTCTAACTGCTTCGTACCGTGCTGTGATACTTGAACTTTCCGCTACTGACCTGCATAACAACTACATCCTTGAGTGCATCTCCGTTTTCATCAAAGGATATTGTGCCTGTGGCTCCTCTGAAATCTGAAGTGGAGGCTATCTCATCTCTCAGCTTTTTGCCGTCTTCTGCAGTGCCTGCCCTTTTTATGGCTTCTATTATTATCCTGTAGGAATCATATCCGAGAGCTGAAAGCGACAGAGGCTCACGGCCGTATTTTTTCTTATACCTGTATATGAATCTTCTTGAGGTCCAGCTTACAGGTTTTTCTGAGGAAAAGGATGTAGTGAGCATAGAGCCTTCCACAGCTTCTCCTCCAAGGCTAAGGAATTCATGAGTTTCCCATGTGTCTCCTCCAAGGAACTGCGATCTTATTCCCATTCTTTTTGCCTGCCTTATGAGCATAGCCGACTGCGTAAAGCCTCCCGGTGCAAATATAACATCAGGCTTAAGTTCATATATCTTTTCAAGTATTGAGGTAAAGTCTGTTTCGCTACTCTCATATCCTGCTTCATAGATTATTCCTGAGCTGCTTCCTGCAAGCTCCGTGAACTCCTTTTTAAAGAATGCTGCCAGCCCCTGTGAGTACTCACTGCCTTTTTCGTATAAGATTACCGCGGTAGCCGCCTCAAGCTCTTCGTGAGCCATCTCTGCCAGTACCTTTCCCTGGAAGGAATCCAGGAAGCTCGCTCTGAAGTAATATTCATTTTCCGCGGTTACCTCAGGATTGGTAGCCGATGGAGCTATGGCCGGTATGCCTGCGCTGCTGAAGGACTTCCCTGCTGAAATCGAGAGACTCGATCCCCATGATCCAATAACCGCAGATACGCCATATTCGCTTACCAGTCTGTCTGCCAGCCTCTTTGATTTTTCTCTGTCTGACTCATTATCCGCAATTACGAGCTGCACCTTTCTTCCGAGCACCTCTGGAAACATCTCGTTAGCAAGTTTTATGCCTTCAAGCTCCAGCCTTCCTCCATCTTCAGCTGCTCCGCTGAGAGGCTCGAGCACTCCTATCTTTATTACCTCAGGTTCTGACTGCTCGTCCTCGAGCTGTGAAATTGAACAGCCGCCAAGCACAAGCACTGCCGAAAGGAGCAGAGCCGTCAGTTTTATGTATGTCTTCATTATTTACCCCCGATATTCATTTCTTCTTGATATGGTGTTCCAGCTGGTGTAAACTGAATGTATATAATTCAACTGGAGGACAAAATTTCATGCATAACACTATAGAATCTTTATTCCCAACCACGATAAGGTTAAACAGGCAAAAAAATGATTTTGACAGATTCGTCCTGCCATTGTCTCTCGCTCTGGCCGGGGCATATTTTGCATATTCATATTTAATGCTCGATATGAGCGCGTTTTCAGCTATAGCTGCTTCTCTCGAAAAAGCCGTGCTTTCATATATGACTTATCTCATAATGATAGAGCTTTCTCCCGACAGCATAAACATGTACCTGCCGTCATTTCTTATTACAGGGCTTGCCATAGTCCCGCTGAGAGAAGTTCACATCATGACTACCGTATTCTTTCTTTTTACCTTAAGGCTGCTTACAAAAAGCAGCGGTTACAGATCCTCTTCGGTCGAGCTGGCTTTCATGACGGTTTTTACGGTGCTTGAATATTTCCTGTCACCTTTCATATATCCTCTGTTCTTTGGAAGCGCACTGCTTCTTGACTACAGATTCAAACCCGATGACAGGAGAAACATGCCTTTCATAGCAGTATCCTTTTTCATGGCCCTGCTTTGGCTGTTCAGGGGCTTTGGAGTCATGACTTCCTCGCTGGATCCATTTTCCACGCTAATGGTCTGCCTGACTGCGATAGCTTATATACTCAGGCTTTCGCTCCTCAAGAGCATCCTTACGATGAATGACCTCCGTACCGGCCTGATAAGCCCAAGGAGAGTCAAAGCCGCGGCTCTGCTTCTCCTTATTTCACTTATCATACTTGCCGTAGGTCATGCGATGGTCTTTGAATTCCTTAATCTGTGGGTCATGACAGCATGTATCAGCTTTCCTTTCCTTAAGGATATAAGGCGTGTCATAAACGGTTAGATGCCCTGGCTCTACATCTTTGTGCTCGTGCCTCTGCTGAGCCAGTATATATACGTTTCTCTTACCCTTGCTCCATATATGCTTTCGAGGGCATTTCTGTAGAGTTCTAGCTGAGACCTGTATTTTTCCGGGTCCGGAATTTCATCGGTCTTGTAGTCAATAAGGATAATTTCATCATCTTCAAAGAAAAAGCAGTCAATTATGCCTTCTGCTATAATATCTTCATGGCGCATGAGAAACTGCTTTTCTCTGTACACTCTTCCTGATTCTATCATCCTCCTGCCTGTCTCGCTCTCAAAAAATCCGGATACCGCTGCCACATCCGCTGCCTCCGCCTCTTCCTCGGTAAGGATTTCTCTCTCCACCATTTTCTTTATTTCCTGAGATACTGATTCAGTGCTGTGAGGCCTTATGCTTATCTTCTCCATTATCATGTGAACGATTGTTCCTATCTCGGTTCTTGAGAACAGTCTTTTATCCTGCATGAACACAGGCATCCTGTTTATCTTTATTTCTTCGCCCGCATACGGAGTTTCTTCCTTAATATATGATTTAGTGATTTCAGTAACTGACCTCTTTCCAGGAGTCAAAGTGTCCGATATATGCTCATACCTGAACCCGGACCTTCTTTCAAATTCTGCAAGCATTGCCGCATCTATGTCTCCGGGTGCATATATCTTCTCTCTGAGCTCTTCAAGTCCACGATCTTTCTTCAACCCTGTTTTTTCGAATTCCTCAGCTCTGTATATGCTGATCTTATATTTAAATCCCGAATCAAAAATCTCGTCTTCTGAAAGCACGTCCTGATTCCTGCTCCTCAGCACAGTGCCTGAGGCATCTCTGACTAGCACGCTGCATATCCACGACAGATAGTTCTTGTGCTTTCTTATATTGCCATCTATATCTCCCTTCATTGTCTTCGTTATGAATTTATCTGCGTCTGCAACCACGCCTGTCATGTAAAGCCTGTCCACGGCTCTTGTGAGAGCTACATACAGTATCCTTATCTCTTCAGATATGTTTTCAAGGCTCTTTTTCATTTTTATCTGGTTTCTCGGTATCGAATCAGACTGTATGTTCTCCTCGGAATTCCTGTACTTCATTCCTATTCCCAGTCTGTTGTGAAGGATTATGTCTGATTTCAAATCGGCTTCATTTATTCGCTTTCCAAGGTCACACAGGAACACAGTATTGAATTCAAGACCTTTGCTCTTGTGCACAGACATTACAGTTACTGCATCTTCAGAATCTGTAAGCATGCTTTTTTCCGGGCTGTCTCCCTTTTCCCTCAGGATTCGGTCGACCTGCCTCAGAAATCCGAAAAGCCCCATTGATTCGCTCTCTTCATACTCGCCAGCCTTTTCTATGAAACTCCTTATGTTCATCATTCGCTGCCTGCCGTCAGCCATTCCAGAAACATAGGCGGCATAATCGGATGTTTCCACCACATACCATATGAAATCCGGAAGACGCCACATCTTTTCGAAAATCCTCAGGGTGTCTATCTGGGAGAAAAACTCCTTAAGCCGCTCCGCCGTGTAATCATGCTTTTCACGGCTGTAATGCTGAACTGCGCTGTAAAACGATTCATCCGGATATGACGTCCTTATCTTTATGAGCTCCTCAGATTCAAATCCTCCAAATGCTGAGCTCATGGATCCTATGAGCGCTTCATCCTGATTACGGTTGTCTATTATCCTGAGATAGTCAAGAAGGCATTTTATCTCCACCCTGTCATAGCTTGAACTCCTGAAGTCCACATAACACGGTATATTGAATCTGTTCAGCACTTTTTCGAACAGTTTTGCCTTGTTTTTAGGCGATCTCATGAGTATGGCAATATCTTTATATCTGACCTTTCCAGAAGATACAAGTCTGGATATTTTCTGTGCACAGTAAATTGCCTCGAGCTCATCCATGTCTGCTGCTGTATCTTCCTCGGCAGAGGAGTCCTCGTCGTCTTCGTTTTCTACCTTTTCAGAGCTGGCTGATGATGAGGGATTTCTTTCTATTATAGCCAGCTCTATGTTATCGTAATAGTCCTGCGAATCTCTGCCGGCAACCAGCTGATGAGACTCATCACTGTAATCCACCTCTCCAAGTTCCTCGCTCATTATTCTGCTGAATATGAGGTTGCAGAAATCAAGGATTTCCTTCCTGCTCCTGAAATTTTTCGAAAGATCTATCTTCTCCGATGAAGTGCTCCGTCCTCCCGCGTAATCTCTGTATCTGTCATTGAAGAGTGTAGGATCTGAAAGCCTGAATCTGTATATCGACTGTTTTACGTCTCCTACGAAAAACAGGTTGTTGTCTCTTTTTACCGCATTTATTATTGTTTCCTGCACGAGATTGCTGTCTTGATATTCATCGAAGAATATATAGCTGTATTTATTCTGAAGACTCTGCCTTACCCCGTCATCTTCAAGCACCTTGAGTGCAAGATGCTCCAGATCCGAAAAATCCACTACTCCATGCTCTTTCTTGAGCTCAGTGAACTCGTCATCGAATTCGAGCACGAGCTCTGTAAGGCTTGTTACATGCCTGTGCATATACGATATGTCGTCTATGAGCTGTATCATGCCTGCATCCGAAAACACCTTGGAGAGGCTCTGCACTTCTTCCTTTATTCCATTTTTTCTTATGTCTTTTATGCGATCCAGCACCGCCTGATCATATCCGCACTGCTCCGCACTCTTTTTGCTCACGGTCTTGAGCCTGCTCTGTCTGAAATCAGTTATTCTGTCGTGGTACTGAACCCAGTCTTCAGACTCGAGGCTCTGTAATATTTCGGATATAAGGATCTTGTCATCCTCAATATTTTCAATATATGGGACTGGATTCTGATATCTGCTGCACAGCCTGATTGCCTTTTCGCACTGCCCGAGAGCTCTTTCCAGCTGCAATCGGCCCTGAGCCTTCATTTCTGCTGCCCATATGCTTTCAGAAAATGCCCTGAGCTTTTTTTCTTCGCTCTCATGAGGCTCTGCAAGCTGATAGCTTAGCACCTGGTTCTTCAGCCACTCTTGTGGATATGGCTGCGCCTGTATGAACCTGTGTACCTGCATCATCTGATCGAGAAGGCCCCTGTCGCTTTTTGCTCCTCCAAAGGCATCTACAAGGCTTAGAAATCCTTGATCCTCATTCTCATACATTTTCTCGAAGGTGTTTTCTGCAGCCCGGTTCTTTAAAATCAGAGACAGCGATTCGCTGGCTATCTTGAATGCAGGGTCTATTCCGGCAATCTGAAAGTTCTGTCTCAGTATTTCTATGCAGAATGAATGCACCGTGCTTATAGAGGCTCTCGTGATATTTTTTATCTGCTTTTTTAGAAATGCCGCCTTTTCTCTGTCTTTCTCGCTGAGCGCCTCGCCTGACCTCATAAGCTCACTTAATCTGCTCTGGAGCTTTTTCTGTATCCTGTCTTTCATTTCTTTGGCTGCAGCATTTGTAAAGGTCACTATCAGCATTGAGTCTATATCCTTATGGTCATATTCGAGAAGGTTCAGTATGCGCTCAACGAGCACTGCGGTTTTTCCTGATCCTGCCGCTGCCGAGACCAGTATGTTTGTATCTCTTAAGTCTATGGCTCTTTGCTGAGCGCCTGTCCATCTGTTACTCATCTGCCTTCACCTCCCCCAGTTTCTTTATTACCTCTTCGTTGCTGTACTGAGGTATCTTTTTGTACATGTCCGATTCGAGCTCTTCATCAAACCTGCATATAGAGCTGTATCTGCAGTAATCGCATGCCTTGCTGCCTGTTTTTTGAATTATCACAGGGCTTGGCTCTATCACTCCTGATATCATTTCTTCAAGATATTCGCTTATCCGCTTTTCTACTCTTGATATCAGGGCATCAAATTCCTCAAGCTCAAGCATGTGCTCCTTACGGCTTCGGCCCTTTGTCTTTATGGAGGTATCCTCATCCTTCCCGTTTATCGCTTCTATTATCTTGATATCATGCAGCACAATGCCGTCCATTTTCATCTGAGCTCTTATGAGCTCCTCTATCTTCTGGCGGTCTCTGCTCTGTGTGTTTATTACAGGGTTTATGACCGGGAAATAGAATACTCCGGCAGGATATGTCTCATTCTTTATGAAGGCGCTGCTCTGCATTGCCGCGCTCAGATATACTATTAGCTGTATGTCAAGCCCATTGTAAGCATCGGAAAGACTGAATGCCTTGCTCCTGGTCTTGTAATCTATTATTTTTATGAATTTCCTTTCGCCGTCTTCGAGAACGTCTACCCTGTCAATCGTGCCTTCAAGGACTATAGTCTCTCCATCTATCTCAAATATGAGTGGGGGAATCTCGCTGCCTTGTGCAAAGCGCTCTTCCTGATACATGAGCTCGAATCTGCCCGCCCTCAGCTGCTCTACACAGCTGTAGCCGGCCATGAATGCTGTCTTTTTGAGTTTTCCGAGTATATGCTGGTTCCGCTTTTCCCTGAGGTCGTGTTCCTTGAATAGCTCCTGCGCGGATCTTTCGAATATCTCTCCTATGACTCGGTCTGATTCTTCCCTTGTAATCGTTCCTATTTCCGGAAGGTTTTCCTTGAGTTTTGCTATAAATTCTTCTACCGTCATATGGAGAACCTGCCCCATTTCCGCAGGATCGATCTCGTATACTTTTCTCTGCCTGGCTTTGAGTCCGTATTTTATGAAATGGCTGAATGGACATCGCGCAAAGCTGTCTATTCTGGTGGTGCTTACCTTAAGCGGAGACCTGTATAGCTCTGATGCGAGCTCTCTGCCCACTGGCGGCCTGGTATTGTCATAGAATATTCCTGCCATTGCTGCATCAACTCTTTTTCTGTGCTTTCTGTCCCTTAGATAATATCTCAGAAGCTCAAGCCATATTTCATCAGGCTCCTCTCCATACGCATAGCGCTTTATCTCTCCTGCCATTATAGATATGGTAGGCCCCGGAACGGTTATATAATACTTCGCATCGAGGTCTCTCGCTGTCTTTATCCTGATTCCCGGATATATCAGGCACGCCTGGTTCATTATACTTGATGGTATGGCGCTTCCACTCCCTGTATCTGCAGCATAGCTCATATGAAGCATATGAGAAGGCTTTGTAATGAGATTGTATATGAGAAGCGCTTCGTTGCTGTCTGTATGCTCCTGATTTGACGGAAGTACTATCCCCTGAGCTGCGAGAAGGTCTTTTTCTTCTTTTGAAAGCAGTCCGCTTTCCTTTGATACTCTTGGCATGCCTGTACTGTCAGCTCCAAGAACATAGACTGTCTTTTTGTCCATGCTCCTGCTCCTCTCTATGTCCCCTATCACTACCTGATCTTTTGAAGGAGGTATAACTGCCAGCTGATGGCTTGCGATTCCCTGTTCCAGAATTTCACGATAATATGAAAATTCTATCTTTTCATCCCCAAGAAGCTCCACGCTCTGATCTGCTATCCTGAGAAATACGTTCCATATCTGTCCGTTTTCATTTGCTTCATCATGATACTCTTCTTTCTTAAGCGTTTCGACAAACTCCTGAAGCTTTTCAGGCAGCCTGAGCTCAAAGAGGATCTCGAATATCTTCTCTGCAAACTCCTTTGCTGTAAGCTTCTTTGATGAGATATCCCTCAGTGGGCCAAATACGGAGCAGATATAGTTTCTTACGACTGCTACGGCTGTTTTTTCTTCTTCATCCTCATAAAAATACTCAGGCTCGAAATAGCGGTCTTCAAAGAACATGTCTCCCTTGAACTTCCTCTTTATTACGTGGTTCTCGAATATGTTGGCCTCGTCTTCGCCTATGCCGCTGAACCCGTTCTTAAGGAAAAGGAGAAGATCTTCCATCCTGAACCTGCTGTCCAGGAGATTGAGCACTGATATTATGGTCTTTATGACAGGACTTGACATTATGCTTCTTTTCTCGTCTATAAAGAATGGAATCTCGTATTCCTTGAAAATCAGCTTTATGCCAGTGTTGTATCTCTGCGGATCGCATGGTATTACCATTATATCCCTGTATCTGTAACCCTTGTCCATTATATTGTGAATTATATCTGCGGCTGTACGCCTTATTTCTTCATCTATATTATGCGCATGGTATATATCTATGCTGGAGGGAGCTTCTGGCCTGGATTCCACGACGGTACTGAATATGTTGTCTCCAAGGTGCCTTATCTCTTCATTCTCACATTCTCCCTGGTCTATTATTTCAATCTCATGCCTCACTCCGCACTCTTCGCACATGTCAGTGAGCTTTTTCAAGGTTTTTCTTGTTATGGCAAATGTTTCATCTGCATCGTCGCCTGCAGTGCCAAAATCTGTATTCAGGAAGATTTCCATATCAAGTCCGGATCTGAGCATATTCCTGATGACCTGATTTTCAATCTCCGTGAAGCTGAAAAAACTGTAGAAATACAGCCTGGTACCTTCGAGATGAGTCATTTCGCGTATGTCTGAAAGCTGCCCTATGCGGTCCTCGTTATCTATGTACTTGCCGCTTAGAGAAGCCTCGAATTTCTGATATATCATGGCCAGTTCGCTGAGCTTCTGGGACATGAGTATATTGGAGTTATTCTGCTCAGACGCCTCCATGAGCTGTGCCGGATTTATCATGGTTCTTTTAAACTCTGACATGAGCCTTACCAGAGAAGCCACAAATCCTTCCTTATCAATGCTTCCTCTGTACAGAGAAAGTCCTGAGCCGTCACTCTGGAATATCCGCTTGACCGCCATCGCCTTTCCTATGTCATCTATATACTTTCTCTTGAGCCCCCCAGATTCAGAAAGGGCTTCCATGGCAAGCCTGTTGAAGCTCATTATCCTTATATCCATTACCGCCTGCGCATCAATGGCCTCCATGAGCTTTATTTCATTCTGAAGCGTGAACTGCTCAGGAACCATTATATATGCTCTTCTGTTTTCTCTGTGGTCTCCTGCTGCTCTCTCAAAAACTCGCTTTTCTATATCTCTTACATATCTCGATGTTGATATCTTAAGCATTTGACACCTCCGATTCTGCTTATTATCTACAATTATACAGTAGAGTCGATGCAAAGTGGACATTTTTTTAAAAAAACACCCCCGCTCCTGGAAGCCTCAAAACCAGGACGGGGGTGTTTAGTATATTGTTAGATGTTTGCCTTGAGGATCTCTCCAAGTCTTTCTATGCCTTGCACGATCTTTTCTTCAGGCATGTTTGAGTAATTCAGTCTGAAAGTGTTGTCCACGCCTCCATTCGGATAGAAAGATCCGCCTGGAACATAGGCCACGTTTCCTTCAAGACATTTTACCATTATGTCCTTTGTATTGCAGTGTTCAGGAAGAGTTACCCACATGAACAGCCCGCCTTCAGGATATGTCACGCTTATGTCCTGTGGGAAGTATTTCTTTATGCTGTCCAGCATAAGGTTTCTTCTTTCTCCGTATACCTTGATTATCTTTGCAACGTGAGCATCGAAATCATACATGTCTATGAACTTTGAAAGCTCTCTCTGAGATATTGTGGAGCACTGAAGGTCTGCGCTCTGCTTTATTATTATATACTTCTCGAGTATTTCCGGAGAAGCCGCAACCCAGCCTATTCTAAGTCCTGGAGCGAATGTCTTTGAGAAAGTTCCCAGGAATACCACAAGTCCTTTTGTGTCAAGCGACTTAAGCGATGGAAGCATCTCACCTTCGAATCTGAGCTCTCCGTATGGATTGTCTTCGATTGCAACTATGTTGTGCTTATTTATTATCTCCATGAATCTCTTTCTTCTTTCAAGAGGCCATGTTCTTCCTGTAGGGTTCTGGAAATCCGGAATAACATATATCATCTTTACTCTGTCATTTGACTCAAGTATTTTTTCAAGCTCTTCCATTATCATTCCGTGCTCGTCTGTCGGTGCCTCGATGAATCTCGGATCATATGATTTGAATGCGTTTATAGCACCAAGATATGAAGGGCTTTCGCATATGACTACATCCCCAGGATTGAGGAACACTTTTCCAGAAAAATCAAGTCCCTGCTGAGATCCGTTCGTTACCAGTATGTCATCAGGAGCTACCTGAGTGAGAAGCTTCGTGTTCATTCTTTCTGCTATCTGCTTTCTAAGCGGAGGAAATCCCTCTGTTGTAGAGTACTGAAGCGCATCTTCGCCCGCTTCTGTCATTACCGCTGCAGATGCCGCCATGAACTCCTTGACAGGGAAAAGCTCAGGTGCAGGAAGCCCGCCCGCAAATGAAATCACTTCTTTTCTTGCTGTCAATTTTAAAAGTTCACGAATCTCTGAAGCTCCAAGCTTGCTCATTATACTTGCAAATTCTACTGACATTACACCTTCTCCTTTTTCACTCTGTAAAATAAATATGTTACCAAAATACTAAGCATTTTCCTGTACTGTATCCTTCTGAAGCATTTTATCAAATATTACGAAAATTATCGACATGGCTATAGAAGGAACTATCCATCCAAATCCAGCTTCTGCAAAAGGAAGTGAATCCCTGAAAGAAATAAGTACTGAAGACTTTGCTCCCATGCTTATGAGAAACTCTATGAAGCTGAGCGCAAATGCTCCCGTCACCGCTCCGGCATATGGAGCTCTTGATGTAAGCTTTTCCCTTAAGAACACAGTCATTACTATAAGCACTATTACAACTGGATAAACCAGACAAAGTATAGGCACTGAGAAAGATATTATCTTTTCAACTCCCAGACTGGCAATTGCTGCTGAAACCAAAACTGTAGAAATAACTATGAGATTATACGAAAGCTTTCCCTTGCTTATGTCGTTAAAGAATTTTCCGGCAGCTGCCGTAAGTCCGATCGAAGTCGTAAGACACGCAAGCCCTATGGTTACAGCAAGCGCGTATTTGCCGAACCCGCCAAGAAGCTCCTCTGTTATCGCTATCATGAGCGCAGTCCTCTCAACTCCCGCATCAAATGTTCCTGCTACAGTAGCTCCAACATACATAAGCCCTACGTAAACCACCGTGAGTCCTACCGCAGCGATTATTCCAGCCTTTATAGTCATGCTAACTCTGGTCTTTTTGTCTGTGTATCCTTTTGCGATTATAGATTCAATTATTATGCTTGCCAGGATAACCGATCCAAGGGCATCCATTGTCTGATAACCTTCAGTAAAACCTCTCGAGAATCCTACGCCTTCAGACAGTACTGCAATTTCACCAATAGGATTCATTATACCTTTTCCTATTATTATTAGCAGTACCACAAGAAGAACCGGAGTAAGCACTTTTCCTATATTATCAACCACGCTTGCGGGTCTTATTGAAAAATAAAGCGTTATTGCAAAGAAAATAATAATAAACAGTATGTTGCTGAATCCTGGCATGGTCGGTACCATTGCAATCTCATAGGTAGTAGCTGCCGTACGAGGTATAGCAAAAAGTGGTCCGATTATTATCATTATGACAGATCCCAGCAGGGCTCCAAATTTTGGATGTACTCTTTCAGCCATATCATTGATTGATGTCCCCGAAATAGCTATAGCAACTATTCCCATTAGTGTAAGTCCAATTCCTGTAATCAAAAATCCACCCATAGCCAGTGGCCATCCGCTTCCGGAAATAACTCCAAGATACGGTGGAAAAATCAGGTTTCCCGCTCCAAAAAACATTGCAAATAATGCAAATCCTACAACTATAACATCGCTCTTTTTATTCAAGCCATACCTCCCTGCCCTAAAGGCACTAAATTATTATCAGTTTACTCTGCATTCACTGTGTCCATTTCGGATTACATCCTGTACATTTTCAAGCGCCTTGCTTACTATGTTCTCAATCGCAGTCTCTGTAAAAAATCCTACGTGAGGAGTGACTATGACATTGTCCATCTTCTGAAGCAGATCAATAGCGCTTCCTTCAATCATCTCAGTCGTAACCGTCTTGTTTATGAATACAGATTCGTTTTCGAGTGTATCCAGTCCTGCTCCCGCAATTTCACCATTCTGAAGTGCCTCCAGAAGATCCTGAGTATTTATGACATCACCCCTGCTTGTATTAATTATAAGTGCGCTTTTTTTCATTAGCTTGAGACGGTCCTTGTTTATCATATGTCTCGTAGACTCAAGCGATGGGGTGTGTATGCTCACAAGGTCAGCCTCTTTCAGGAGTTCTTCTATTGTTTCACAATATGTAAGAATCTCTTCTGCTTCCGGGGATCTGTATACATCAAAGCCTATTACCTCTGCTCCAAAGCCTTTGAACAGCTTTGCCGATGTAAGGCCTATCTTTCCTGTACCAATGATTCCTACTTTCAGGCTTCTTATCTCTTTTCCCAGAAGGTCAGCTTTCCATCTGAAGTCATTCTTCTTCATCCTTCCATCTACCTTGTCACATTTTCTGAGAAGATTCAGCGAATGTGAAACAGCAAGCTCAGCTATGGCATTTGGAGAATATCTTGGTACATTAGTGACTATTATACCATTTTTTGCGGCAGCTTCCAAGTTAATCATATCAACTCCCGCGGTACGTGAAGAAATAACTTTGACTCCGTATTCCTTAAGCTGCTCAAAAGTCTTTTCATCCTTGACTTCCTTTACCTGCTGTATTGATATTCCGTCATATCCTTCTGCTTTTTTCACAGTTTCTTCAGTGAGATCCTCATGTATCATGTCCGCATTAAGATTGGCCGCTTTAAGGCATTCCTTCATTACCTCTTCTTCATAATCTCTAACCCCATATATAAGTATCTTCATCTTACCCACCATTTCCCTTCACATCATTTTTTATAAATCACAATTTTTCTTTAATTATCCTTTTCCACTGCGGGCCTCCTCTGCCAGGGCTCTAGTCCGGCAGAGAAGGATCTCATGGAATATTACTTTAACTTAGGATTTTGCTTATTTATATGTCTATCCTCTTACGCTGTCAAGCTGCTCTATTATATGAGGCACTACCTCATAGAGGTCTCCTACTATTCCATAGTCTGCAACTGAGAATATAGGTGCGTTTGGATCCTTGTTGATCGCTATTATTATGTCTGACTGGTTCATTCCTGCAAGATGCTGTATTGCTCCTGATATTCCGCATGCGAAATATATGTTAGGCTTTACAGTCACCCCTGTCTGTCCAACCTGATGAGAATGGTCTATCCAGCCCTTGTCTACTGCCGCTCTTGATGAGCCTATTACTCCATCAAGCTTCTCCGCAAGCTGCTTGAGAAGGTCAAATCCTTCTGGAGACTGAAGTCCAAGTCCTCCTGATATAATGAAGTTTGCGTCAACGAGAGATACTATTTCCTTGTCGCTTTTCACTATTTCCAGGATTTCTGTTCTTATGTCCTCGCTGCTGATTGAAAAGTCAAGCGGAACTATGTTTCCTTTTCTTGAATCATCCCTGTCTGCCTTATCCATAACCCCTGGTCTTACTGTAGACATCTGTGGCCTGTTCTCAGGGCATACGATAGTAGCCATGATGTTTCCGCCAAACGCCGGTCTTGTCTGCTTGATCTTTCCGTCTTCCGGATCTATCTCAAGCTTTGTGCAGTCTGCTGTAAGTCCAGTATCAACTCTTGATGCTATTCTCGGAGCGAGGTCTCTTCCTATATGAGTCGCTCCTATGAGCATTATCTCCGGCTTGTGCTGATGAATTGCTTCAGATATTACCTTTGTGTATCCGTCTGTCGTGTAGTTCTTAAGAAGCTCATGATCTGCTGTATATACGTTCTTAACACCATGCGCGATAAGTTCTTTTGTCATTTCTTCAAGGTTTTCTCCAAGAAGCACTGCGTTAAGCTCTACTCCTCTTTCTTCTGCAAGCTTTCTTCCTTCTCCAACAAGCTCTGTTACTACTGGCATAAGCTTTCCATGACGCTGCTCTGCAAAAACCCAAATATTCTTGTACTGATTTATATCATGCTTTCCCATACTTATCTCCTTATTTATGTTCTTTTTTTATATGAAATGTTTGCTCTTAAGGTGTCCGAGAAGCTCGAGAGCCGCTTCCTTTGGAGCCTTGTCTATCATGATTCCCGCAGTCTTCATGTCAGGCGTGAAAGAGCGGAATACTCTTGTAGGAGATGCCATCAGTCCCACCTGGTCAGAGGTTATGTCAAGGTCGTTTATTCCAAGCACTTTTATCTGCTTTGTGTATGCTTCGAATATCTTGTCAAGCGCCATGTATCTTGGCTGGTTAAGCTCTTTTACTGCAGTAAGCAGTACCGGAGCCTTTACCTTTATCATTTCGTGTCCATCTTCAAGCTGTCTCTGAACTATGACTTCTTTGTTCTCTTTTATCTCAAAGTTCTGTACATATGTTACCTGAGGTATTCCAAGCTTTTCTGATATCTGTGGTCCAACCTGCGCTGTATCTCCGTCTATTGCCTGTCTTCCTGCAAAGATTATGTCAAACTCTCCAAGAGTCTTTATTCCTGATGCTATAGCGTTTGATGTTGACCATGTATCTGATCCTCCGAATGCTCTGTCGCTGAGAAGCACTGCTTCGTCAGCTCCCATAGCCAGGCACTCCCTGAGCATCTCTTCTGCCTGTGGTGGTCCCATGCTAACTACTGTAACGTGGACATTGCTGTCAGCATCCTTCATTCTGAGTGCCTCTTCAAGGGCATTCGCATCGTCAGGATTCAGTATGCTTGGCACTCCGTCTCTTATTAGAGTTCCTGTCTCCTTGTTTATCTTAACCTCTGTTGTATCTGGTACCTGCTTTACGCAAACAATGATCTTCATGTTTAAATTTCCTCCAAATTTTTATTTCAATAAGCTTCCTGCTATTACCATTTGCTGAACCTGAGATGTTCCTTCGTATATTGACATTATTCTTGCGTCTCTGTATATTCTTTCGATTGGATAATCCTTTATGAATCCATATCCACCGTGTATCTGAAGCGCATCATATGCAACCTCGTTGGCAACCTCTGCAGCCATGTACTTGCACATCGCGGATTCCTTGCTTATGGACATTCCTGCTTCCTTCATTTCTGCAGTTTTGTAAAGAAGCGCCCTTACTGCGCATATCTTGGTTTCCATGTTTGCAAGCTTGAACTGGATATCCTGGAATTTTGAAAGAGATTTTCCGAACTGTACTCTCTCTTTTGAATATTTTACAGCCTCATCCATTGCCCCCTGAGCCACTCCAAGCGCCTGAGCCGCAACTCCTATTCTTCCTGTGTCGAGAGTATGCATTGCTATCTTGAATCCCTGTCCTTCTTTTCCAAGAATATTCTCTTTAGGGACTCTTACGTTTTCAAATATAAGATCTGAAGTCTCTGTTGCACGGATTCCCATCTTGTCCTCGTGCGCTCCGCAGGATACTCCTTCAAGATTCATGTCTACTATGAATGCTGAGGTTCCCTTAACGCCCTTTCCTCTTTCTGTAACTGCTATTACGATTGCAAAGTCAGCTATTGGAGCGTTTGTTATGAATGTCTTTCTTCCGTTAAGTATATAGCTGTCTCCATCGAGAACTGCAGTAGTAGTCTGTCCTCCTGCATCTGATCCAGCTCCTGGCTCTGTAAGTCCGAATGCTCCGATAGCTTCGCCTGAGGTTATTCTTGTAAGGTATTTCTGCTTCTGATCCTCTGTTCCGAAGTTGAGAAGCGGGCTTGATACAAGCGATGCCGCTGCAGTCGTGAATGTTCCAGTAGATGCGCACTTCTTGCTTATCTCTTCCATTATGATAACGTATGATGTGTAGTCAGCTCCTGCTCCGCCGTACTCTTTTGGAACTATCGGGCTTGTATATTTGTATCTTGCAAGCTTTTCCATAAGATCTCTGGAAATAGCTCCTTCTTTTTCTCTCTCAGCTGCGTAAGGTAAAACTTCCTCTTCTGCAAATTTTCTTACTGCCTTTTGCAGTAACAGGTGCTCTTTCTTGAATATCATATTTTCCTCCAATTATGTGTTTTTTATATATTTAATAATATAACTGCCATAAAAATGTTAGCCCAGAATCTCAGCGAATGTCTGTATCCTTGTTCTTATCTGCTCATTGTTGGTCGTCTGCTGATCTATTTCGATATAAAGATTTGGTATGCCGGCTTCATCTATATCCTTTTTGATTATCGGATAATCATATTCCTCAGGATCGCAGAATTTCATCATGGCATAGACCACGCCGTCGATATTTCTCTTTCTGACGTCTTCTGTTATTATCTGTCCTCTTTTTTTCTTTGGGTCATATGCGAGCGAGCATCCTTCAATATCTCTCCACTGCATCGCGAGCCTTTCAAGGGAGCTGTCTCCCTCTGGAACATCTGTCCTGAACTGTCTTGTTTCCTGAGCAAGGTTGTCAAATGCTATCCTTATGTTGTTTTCCTCGAATATGTCCAGTATCTCCTTTGAATCCATTGAGATTCCGGTAACAAGAACTGTCTTTCCTGAATATTTTTCTTCAGGCAGAGCTCTGAGCATATCATTGAGCTCTGTGAGGAGCTTTGTGTGATCTTCTTTTCTCATGAAGTATGCGCTTTTTATTACGCTGCTTCTCTTTTTGGAATCCACGGTATCAAGATGCGTCGCAGTAAGCTCTGTGAACTCTCTCATCGCTGCTCTGTGAGCATTGTAGGTATCTATGCTCGCTTTAAGCTCAGTTTCGGCAATCTCGCTTCCTTTTATTTCCTCTATCTTTTTCTTTACGTGTCTGTATTCTTCCACCAGATAGTCAACTCCGGCCTGTATCTTTCTGTTCTGAGGATGCACGAATGTAATCATAGGAATATCCTTTATTGCCGATTTCCAGTTCTGGCCCATGCATATGAGCGTATCGCACATTCCCGGGATTATGACTGCTGAAAGATGGCTGTATGATCCTCTCAGGCCAAGCTCCATGCATGACTGCATTATGGAGCATGCGAATGCCGGAAAGTACTGCTTTGCAAGGTCTACCTCTGTCTGTCCACCCCACATTCCCACAGGAAGCATCCCTGCTGCGTGTACTATCTCTTCCGGAGTGTATACAGGAAAACAGCCTATTGCCTTGTTTCCAGTTTCTGCCAGGTATTTATCCACATACTTTGAAGGTGCGTCTGCTATTTCTTCAAATCTGCCAAACATTTCCATGATATCCATTAGTTTACACCTCCCATGTTTTTTCTTTCTTCCATTACTTCCACGAGGCCCTGTACCCTTGTCTCAAACTGCGCATCCGTGAAGTTTCTCGGATCTGCCTGGTCTCCATCGAAGCCTGAATAAGGAAGCCCCGTCCTCTCTGCTACCTGTCTCTGCATCTCATACTGTATGAAGCTCATTAGCTTGCAGCTTCTGTTCATGTGATAAAGTGCTCCGTGGCAGTTTCCATCTATGAGCGAATTAACTCTGTAGTCTACCATTGTCTCTATGTTGACATTGTTGAACATCATGGTATAAGCCTGCGCCATTCCATCAAGGTCATTCACTTCATACTGAAGAGCCCAAGCATGAGGATATACGCTGCCCGTCATGTTCACTCCGTATTTTGCAAGTGTCTTCATCTTGTATCCTATATAAGGCCAGCATGGAATCCCTTCCATCATGATCCTGTACTTTTCTTCGCCCCTGAAGCTCGTATTTCCGGTCTTTATGTTGTCTTCAAGTTCTTCAATGAGAAGCTTGAATGCCTCTGTCGTTTCCTTCTTCCCTCTTGCGCATACGATTACCGCCATGTATGAGAAAAGGTCGAATCCATTCATAGGTGATGGATATGAATTTGATGGCAGGCTCATAGAATATTTCCAAAGTCTTCCATTTTCTGCAGAAATCTCCATTACTTCTTCAAGCTTCTTTGGATCGAATTTCTTTCCTGAGATCACTTCAAGCTGACTGATCGCTTCTTCAAACTGACCTCTTAAGTATTTTATTCTGTTCTCTGTTGCCATATTTTCGTTGTTGTATGCCGTATCCACCATTATCAGAGGTATGTCGAGTTCTCTTGATATGTTCTCATACCACTTGATTACCTCGTTGCATATGTTGTTGCAGCAGCAGAGAAAATCTGGCGTTGGCATCGGCAGTGCATCCGAATGTCCTTTTATGAGAAGCCCGAAATTCGTTCTTGCATATGCGCAAAGATCCATTGAATATCCCTTTTCTTCTGCAAGCTCGCACAGCTCGAGAGATTCCTTCTTTGCAGCCACCCCGGCTGCATGGTTTTCCGGATAAAGCAGGCAAAGATCAAACGCCTCTGCAAGCTCCTGAGGAAAGACTGAAGTCGACCAGCCAACCGGCCTACCTGCCTCCTTTGCCTTGAATGCGTTATCATACTGTTCTGCCAGAAGCTCATTTATGACGGTTCTTGCATTTTTTTTATCGCTCATGATGATTCTCCTTATTTTTTATTTGATTCATGGTAGGCGTATATGGCAGCTCCCAGCGCCCCTGTGAGCTGAGCGTTCTCAGGAACCGTGATTTCCATCCCTATGGCATCTTCCATCGCCCTTACTACCCCTTTGTTTCTGGCAACTCCCCCTACCATGGCCACCTTGTCCTTTATTCCCACTCTTTTTGCAAGACTGGAAACCCTTTTTGCTACCGAGCTGTGAATACCTGCTACAATGTCTTCTGTCGCTTCGCCGGCTGAAAGATGAGATATGACCTCTGATTCTGCAAACACTGTACAGGTGCTGCTTATGGAAACTTCTTTCTCTGATCTGGACGAAATGTCGCCGAGCTCTGAAACCTCAGTCTCGAGTATCTTTGCCATTACATCCAGGAACCTTCCTGTCCCTGCAGCGCATTTGTCATTCATTACAAAATTCTGAAGCGTTCCTGACTGATCCAGTACAAGCGCCTTAGCGTCCTGCCCCCCGATATCTATGATAGTTCTTACTCCCTCTACAAGAAAACTTGTTCCTTTTGCATGGCAGCTGAGCTCGCTTATCTGTTTGTCAGCATCTTCGTAATTCATCCGTCCGTATCCTGTAACTACTATTTTCTCGAGATCCCCCCTCTCGAGCGCGCTCTTTTCCATAAGCTCTTTCCTTACCTTCTCCGGTCCGCTGGTTCCTGTCCCAAAAGGTATTACAGATGTTGCTACTATCTCTCTTCCATCCTTCAGTATGACTCCCTTTGAAGCCGTAGATCCTATGTCTAATCCCATTGTATACATATATTCATCCTCATCCTTAACTTACTTTATTACGCCAGTGCTCTGGAGCTCTGAAATCTGATCCGCTGTATATCCTATTTTCTCAAGGATATGCGCTGAATGCTCTCCCAGCTTTGGAGCCGGCATGTACTCCTTGATTCCCATAGTCTCAAATCTTACCGGAGTATCTACCAGTATGCCTTCGTTTCCGTTTGAGTATCTTGTCTTGAAAAGGTATCTGTTTGCCCACGCCTGCTCACAGTCGAGTATGTCGTTTACTGTCTGAAGCTTTTCAAACGGAAGATCCGCTTCTTCTAGAAGCGCTGACCATTCGCTAAGTTCCTTCTTCATCATCTCTTTTTCAACTATGGCAACCAGCTCGTCCACGCAGTCAACTACTGCTGTTATGCTGTTAAATCTTGCTTCATTTATCAGATCTTCTCTTTCTATCACCTTGCAGAATTTTGGGAACCACTTGTTGTACTGTATGAGTGCCAGCTGTATCCATCTTCCGTCCTTGCACTGGTATGTAGTCATAAGCGGGTTGTTTGGCACCTTTCTTGAAAGCGGCATTTCATTTCCATATTGTGAAGTAGTTATCATAAGCCCCATTCCAAAAAGCGCTGCGTGATAAAGGCTGAGTGTTACTCTTTCTCCCTGACCGGTCTTTGCCTGTCTGTATAGCGCTGCCAGTATCCCTGCCGCAAGTCCCATTCCTGCATAGTGATCTCCAAAGCCTGCCGCTGTGTTCGCTGGAGATGTTCCTTTTTCCATAAGCGACATGCTTACCCCGCCTCTTGCGAAATATGCTGTATAGTCAAATCCCGGCTTGTCCTTGAGCGGTCCGTCTTCTCCGTATCCGAGTATATGTGCGTGTATAAGCTTTGGAAATCTTTCTTTGAGCTGATTATATGAAAGTCCGCTCTTTGCCAGTGACTGCTCTCTGATGTTTGTTACAAAAACATCAGCATTCTCAAGAAGCCTGAAGAGTATCTCCATCCCTTTTTCATCCTTGATGTCTATCGCTATGCCAAGCTTGTTTCCATTCTCAAGCTCATACATCGGGTTTTCTTCATCTGTCATAGGTGCATTGAAGGTTCCTCCCATGCCTCTGATTGCATCTCCGAAAAGCGCCTCGACTTTTATTACGTCCGCTCCCCAGTCCGCCATCAGCTTTGTACAGCTTGGTGCTGCAACAAAGGTTGCAAGTTCAACTACTTTGACCCCTTTTAACATCAGTTTCTCATTATCCATTACAAAAGCCTCCTGAAATTATTTATTTATGTGTATTCTTATCATCCTGCCCATATATATCGCAATTGTCGTGCCAACTTTTTTAAATATTGTTTTTTGTTTGATGTTGTTTTATTATTAACATTCATTTATCAATGTTTAGAAGTGCTCGAAATTTGTTAAAAATTAATCTATTTTAGTATTTTATTGTTTATTTTTTAATTATCAAAAATCCCTGACATGCAAAAAGCCATTGCAAAGTGCAAGAGTTTCTTGCATGTTGCAATGGCTTTTTGAAATAGGCTTATATTTCTATCTGCCCGCTTTTTATTTTTCTGTGTATGGTGCTCGGATCTATCCCGAGAGCTCTCGCCGCTTTCTGGATGCTTCCATGCTTATCTACTGCCTCTTTTATCATAGTCTGCTCTACATGTCTTACCGCCTCATCAAGGCTCATATCTCCATTTATCACTACGGATGGCCTGGAAACCTCTTCAAAGTCATGCAGGTTGACATCACATATGCTTGCTGCGCTTATGTTCTCATGCATCCCGCTGTCAAGATCCATGAGTATCCGCAGCTGATCTTCTCCCACCAGATCGCTGTTTGAGAGCACAACCAGCCTCTCTACGAGATTCTTCAGCTCTCTTACGTTTCCATACCATGGATTTTCGGTAAGTATGTCGCCGACTTTTTTTGTTATCCTTATATTCCTCTGATATTTTTCGTTGAAGATCTCCAGAAAATGATTGCACATAGGTACTATGTCGTCTTTTCTGCTCCTCAGCGGAGGAACTCCTATAGGTATTACGCTCAGCCTGAAGTACAGGTCCTGACGGAATTTCTTTGGATTATGGAGTTCCTCGGACGTTATGTTCGTAGCGCTCACGTATCTGACATCTATCTTCTTCGGCTTTACGCCACCTACTCTCGTGACCTCATTTTCCTGTATTACCCTCAGGAGCTTTTTCTGCATTTCATATGGCAGCTCTCCGATCTCATCCAGGAACAGCGTCCCTCCATCCACGAGCTCAATGATTCCTTCTTTTCCGCGCTTTCTTGCTCCTGAAAAAGCTCCCTCCTCATATCCAAAAAGCTCTGATTCTATGAGCTCTGCCGGAATCGCGCCACAGTTAACGGCTATGAAGGGCTTTTCCCTTCTTGAGCTGTTATTGTGTATGTATCTTGCAACTACCTCTTTTCCTACTCCGGTTTCGCCTGTTATGAATATGGACGAGTCCGACCTGGCTGCCCTGAGTATCATCTTCTTGACCTTTTTCATTTCCCGGCTTATGCTCACATACTCTCTGGCTTCCTGTATCTCGTCAGCGTCAGTAGCCTCTTTTTCATCATATTTCTTTATCCTGTCAAGCTTTGCGATTCTAGAGATATCCCTTCCGGTGAGCACTCCGCCCTTTATGTTGTCATCTGAATCAAACAGTGGAATGGCCGTATATGCGATCATTTTGCCCGTAGGGTATATTATGTTCTTGTATACCTTCTTCCTGGCCTCCAGCATCTTGATTATTATGGGCTCGCTTACCTCTCCCAAGTCCATGAGCTGATAGATATCCTTCCCCGTAACCTCTTCTCTTTTAAATGGCAGGATATCATCGCAGATCGAGTTCATTTTCCTTATGATCCCGTTCTCATCGAATATAACTACTATTTCATCTATACGTTCAATAAGGCTTTCAATGATACGCTCCTCTGTTACAGAGCGTTCAGTACTGCAAAGAAAACAATCTTCAAACATTTTTATCCCTTTCCAAAATATATTATTTTACTTCATGAAGAGCATCAATATCACAGGAAGAAATATAGCGGGCAGGAGATTTGCGACCTTTATCTTCTTTATTCCAAGAATAGTGAATGAAAGCGCTATAAGGAGTATACCTCCGCTTGCACTCATTTCAGTCACTACCTCCGGAGAAAGATATGGTCCAATATATCCGGCGAGCACAGTCAGTATTCCCTGATATATGAATACGCTGATACCCGAAAAAATCACGCCTGCGCCAAGAGTGGATGCAAAAAATATCGCTGATATACCGTCCATCAGTGACTTGGTGTAGAGTATGGTGTGGTTGCCGTTTATTCCGCTCTCTATCGAGCCCAGTATTGCCATGGATCCCACGCAGTATATGAGAGTAGTGGAGACAAATGCTGCAGAGAAATTGCTGTCCCCGCCCTTCATCCTTGACTGTATCCTGACTCCGAAATCATCAAGCCTTCTGTCTATGTCTATCCACTCTCCGATTATGCCTCCGACAACGAGGCTCACTATCACTATAAGTATATTTGAGCTGGCAATCCCAAACTGGACCCCAAGTACCATCACGACAATCGGGATAGCGCTCATTACGAGATCTCCCATCCTTTGCGGTATCGCTTTTTTTGCTATTACTCCTATCATTGCTCCTGCTATTATTGCTAATGTATTAACTATCGTACCTGTCAACATAATTACTCCTTCTGATTATAACATATCTAAGATTTTTTTGTTAATTTTTTATTTTAAATTCCCAGTAATTCTAATACAGCTCTTCGCGCCTGTGCCTGAGCAGTGGAAGCTGTTCTCTTACCGCTGCTTCATAGTCAAGGTCTATCTCGGATATGAGCAGCTGCTCTGATTCTCCCAGCCTGTCCACTATATCTCCCCACGGTGAAGTCACTATTGAATTTGCATAGGACACATATGCTCCGCCGCAGTCCCTTGCCGGTGCGACTCCTATGCAGTATACCTGATTGTCTACCGCTCTCTGCCTGAACAGCAGCTCCCAGTGAGCCGGACCCGTCGTCATGTTGAATGCGCCCGGGACTATGAGTATTCTTGCTCCTTCAAGCGTCATCTTCCTCGCAAGCTCGGGAAACCTGAAATCGTAGCATATAGCGATCCCTATTTTCCCCAGCTCAGTATCAACGACTGTGTGGCTGTCTCCAGGTGAAAGTGTATCCGATTCCCTGAAATGCTGACCTCCTTTTACGGCAATGTCAAACAGGTGAGCCTTCCTGTGCTTTCCAATCTGGATTCCATCCCTCGAAAATACAAAGGATGTGTTGTATACCCTGCCTTCGCTGTCTTCCGGCACCGAGCCTGCCACGAGTATCACCTTGTTATTTTTCGCAGCCTCGGACATCCGTTTCCATGTATGTCCTCCTTCAGGCTCTGCAAATTCGGGAAAAACGGAGGTGATGTATGGACAGGAAAACATCTCCGGAAGGACTACTATGTCTGCTCCGTCTGAAGCCAGAAGCGCTACTGCAGCTTCAGCTTTTTTGAGATTATCTTCCTTTATATGAGATACGCTGATCTGAGCCAGTCCTATTTTGATTTTCATAAATTCCTCCTGATCTTCTTTAATCATTTTATTATACTTTATATTTTATCATATATATATTCTGATAAGAAAAAAAGAAGGAAAAATCCCTTCTTTTTATGAAAATATTTTCATTTTCTCTATTCTGTCAAAAGCTTCCCTGAGCTTTTCTATTCCTACGGTACATGAAATCCTAATATATCCCTCTCCGCAGCTACCAAATGCATTTCCGGGAAGCACGAGCACATGAGCCTCTTCCATCATGAGCTTTGTGACTTCATTGGATGAAAGCCCTGTCGCCTTTATGTTTGGGAACACATAAAAGCTTCCGCCTTCCTCCAGCACGCTCATATTCTTTATGCTGCTCACTCTCTGTCTGCAGTACTTCACTCTTTCTCTGAACTCATCGATTATGGCAGGCTGTATCTGATGCCTCATCCTGAGCGCATGAAGCGCCGCTCTCTGAGATACTGAAGGTGTTGTGAATACTACATTCTCATTTATCTTCTGAATAGTCTGTATCACTTCCTCGGGAGCTATTATGTTTGCCACTCTGAAACCCGTCATAACAAAGTTTTTTGAGAAGCTGTTGATTGTTATGGTTCTTTTTTTCATGGAATCTATATTCATTATAGGGACGAATTCCGAGTCAAACGAGAATGCCGTGTATATGTCATCCGCAACAACTATGATATCATGCTTTTCACAAAACTCTGCTATCTTATGCATGGTTTCGAGGCTGAGGCATGATCCTGTAGGATTGTTCGGGGTGTTGAGTATTATTGCTCTCGTCTTTTCTGTAACCAGCTTTTCAAGTCTGTCTATATTTATCTGAAAGCCTTCCTCTTCATAGGTAGGCAGCATTACTGCCTTTCCTCTTGCAAGCTCCACCTGAGATGGATACGGTACAAAATACGGATCAGGTATTATTACCTCGTCTCCGTCATTGAGTATGGCCTCCATGACGAGATACATGCTCACGCAGCCTCCTGCTGAGATAAATATCTCCGAATCGTCAACGTCTGCGTCGTATTCTTCCTTATAGAACTTTTTTATTTCGGCTCTAAGCTCAGGGTAGCCTCTGTAATCCGTATATTTCGTGTGGCCGGCCTTCGCATCCTCTGCCATACGCTCTATTACCGATGAATCAGTTATTATGTCCGGATCTCCTATGCTGAGGTTTATTATGTCATCATATTTTTTCAGAAAGTCAAAAACCTCGCCCATGGCTGTTTTTTCTGACTTCTGGTATCTTCCTGATATTAAACTTTTCATATAGTGCCTTTCTCTGCTTGTACTATTTTACTTTTTCATAACCTTCGGGATTACCGTACCACCTTTTTTAATGATATATATGCTCTTGTCTTTCAGGCTTATGTTTTCAAGCAGCTCCTGAGAAGTCCTGAAGCTAGTTATACCCATTGGCTCAAGCAGCTTGGGATCAATGCCTGAGATCATGTATATCCTTGTTTTCTGCGCTATCTCACAGTTCTGATAGAAAATATATCCCGGGATCGTAAAGCTCTTTCTAAGCTCCTCATCAAGCTTTCCTGTCTCGATATGCCTGCTCCATGCAAAGTACTCGTCCGGTCCGCCTCCGTCTATGCACTCCGAAATCAGTATCAGTATGCCGCCGTCCTTCACTGCTGACTCTACGTTGTCTATTACTTTTGTGGACTGATACATGGACATGTCCTTTGGGTATCCTCCGCATCCGGCAATTACTATATCCGCTTTTTCAGGTATCTCCAGGGTATACATCTCATCCACATATCTGCAGCACTCCAGCCAGGAGTTCATCCAGTTTCCTGAGAATATCCTGCAGAGCTTTCCTTCGGGGTTCATGGCAAGGTTTATTATGAACAAAGGGTTTACCATGGCTGCCGCTTCGCACATATCTTCATTGAGCGGATTTCCTTCTAACCTGCTGTTTCCTATGAGCGGATTTGAGCAGGGCTGATCCGGTGAAAGCGCATGAAGATGGTTCTGAGCTATGGATTTTCCTGATGCCACTCCAGGGAGTATGCTCTTGCGGCCTCCCCCGAAGCCTGCCATAAGATGGTGCGCTGCTGCTCCAAGGCATATGGTCTTCTGGTTTACCACAAGCGGATTGAGCTCTACTTCCGTACCTCTTGAGGTCGTTCCCACATATACGAGGTCCTCTGCCTCGCAGTCATGGTTGACCACTTTTATCCTGTCCGCTATTTCCTTTGTCACGAGGATCTCAATATCAGACTGAGGCGCCGGAAGGTGAGTACCGTTTGCTATCAGTATGGTTATATCCTCGTCCTTTACGCCGCAGCGGTTTAGATACTCTATTACGTGCACAATGACAAGGTCCTGTCTCATCCAGAATCTTGTCATGTCGCTTATCACAAGCGTGATTTTGTCTCCGTTTTTAACCAGCTCCCTGAGAGGAGCGCTGTCTATCGGATTTTCGAATGTATCAAAAAGCTCAGACGCTATATCTTCAAGCGGTGGCCTGCTGTTTCCGCTAAGTTCTCCTAATATGTTTCCTTCGTTTAATTCAAGGGATATTTCTCCTTTTCCATAATCAAAGATGTATTTTGGCATTTTGGTCCATCCTTTCTCACTAGAGTACCTTTGAAAGGAACTCTTTTGTTCTTACATTATCAGTCTTGTCGAATATGTGCTCTGGCGTTCCTTCATCTACAATGAGCCCATCCTCCATAAAAATGACATCATCTGCGACTTCTCTTGCGAATCCCATTTCATGGGTTACAACCACCATCGTCATGCCTTCCTTTGCAAGCTCCTTCATTACAGAGAGCACGTCCCCTACCATTTCCGGATCGAGTGCTGATGTCGCCTCGTCGAAAAGCATTACCTCCGGGTTCATCGCAAGAGCTCTTGCTATTGCAACTCTCTGCTTCTGCCCTCCTGAAAGCGAGTTTGGGAATACATCCTTCTTGTCTGTGAGTCCCATCTTTTCAAGCAGTGCCACGGCCTGCTGCTCTGCTTCTTTTACAGGAACCTTCTTGACCTTCACAGGGGCAAGCATTATATTCTGCAGTACCGTCTTGTGCGGAAAAAGGTTGAAGTTCTGAAAAACCATTCCCATCTTCTCTCTCACTTTGTCCACATTGGCTTCTGGAGATGTAATCAGCTCGTCATCGAGATATATGTCTCCGCTGTCGGGCTTTTCGAGAAGATTAAGGCATCTGAGCAGCGTGCTCTTTCCGCTTCCTGATGGTCCTATTATAACCATTACTTCCCCCTGAGTAACCTGAAGATCTATTCCCTTCAGGACCGTTTTTTTTCCAAAGCTCTTTTTCAAATTATTTATCTTAATCACTTTGCTTCATCTTCCCTTCCAGAATATTTACTGCCTTTGAGAGTCCAAATGTCAGTATGAAATATATAACAGCTGCGATAAGGAGCGGCTCCAGAGGTCTGAAGCTTATGCCTCTCACTATGTTTACGTTGTACATAAGATCCGTCACTCCGATTACCGATACTATGGATGTTTCTTTTATTACGGTAATAAATTCGTTGCACAGAGCCGGAAGTATGTTCTTTACTGCCTGAGGCATTATTATCTCTTTCATGGTCATAGACTGAGTCATTCCAAGGCTTCTTCCTGCCTCCATCTGGCCCTTGTCTATAGACTGTATGCCCGATCTTATTATTTCGGCAACATATGCGCCGCTGTTGAGGCTTACTGCGATTATACCCGCAATGAACGGATTCATATCAAGCCCGAACAGAACGTATGATCCAAAATACACTATGAACAGCTGCGTTATCATCGGGGTCCCTCTGACTACTTCAATATACACTGCCGCTATCCATTTTAGAGGCTTGTGCTTTGAGAGCTTCATGAGTGCCAGAAGGGATCCTATTACGATCCCTATCAGCACTGAAATTATTGAAAGCCCAAGCGTGGATTTTAACCCGGTTATGAAATATGATGAATATTTTATTAGTATCTCGAGCATTTTTTCCTCCGTGTCCTTATTCAGCTACCTGCTCTGCCAGCATAGTCGCATCTGCTACAAATGTATCTATCTTTCCGTCTTTGATAAGCTGAGCAAGTATTTCGTTTACTGCTGCCATCAGCTCTGTCTCGCCTTCAGCGGTTATTACTGATGATCCACCTTCCATTTTTTCAAATACCACGCTGTCTGCAACGTCAAGGTCTTCATTCTGATTTGCATATGAATTTGCTACCGGAAGCTCAAGTATTACTGCATCTATTTTGCCTGTCTTGAGCTCAAGTATAAGGTCAGTTACTTTTCCAAGTGATTTGACTGTCGCTCCTTCGATTTCCTGAGCTACGCCTTCCTGAAGCGTTCCTGTCTGTGCTCCTATTACTTTTCCGACAAGGTCAGCTTCTGTAGAATACTGAGAAACATTTTCTGATTTTACTACTATAGTGTGGCTTGCTTTGTAATATACATCACTGAAGTCCATTGCGTCTTCTCTCTCTGGAGTAGGATTTATTCCTGCAACTCCCAGGTCTATCATTCCAGTTCCAACTCCGGCAAGCACTGCGTCGAATGCCATGTCTTTTATTTCAAGCTCTACCCCGAGCCCCTTGGCAAGCTCTTTTGCGATCTCGATGTCAAATCCTACTATCGTGTCCACTCCATCAACTACCATGTGGAATTCATATGGAGGGTAATCTGCGCTGGTTCCTACAATCAGCTTGCCTGCGGCTTTTACAGCTTCGAGCTTGTTCTGCGGCTCTGCTGCCTGCTCCTGAGTTCCTGTACATCCTGTCATAAGTGATAGTGCCATGATTCCTGTTATTATGATGCTTAGTAATTTTTTCATTTTTTCTCTCTCCTCATTTAAAATAAAATTAAAATATACATATGTTTTTTAGAACATTATGAATTTTTGGAATAAAAAAAGCTCGTCTCTTTGAAAGAGACGAGCATAATAACCCGCGGTACCACTCTATTTAGCTGCTCTGCTGCCGGACATGTCCGGTTATCAAAACAGCTCGCTTTGATTGCATTTAACGCATGCCACGTGATCGATACTTGCCTGAGCTTTGTCGATTCAATCTCAACAGTCCTTTTCACTTATGTTCGTAATGCCAGTCTTACACCTTCACTGGCTCGCTGTGATTACCACCATAGCTACTCTCTGTATCAACGATACATGATATTAAGTTTTCGCGTCTGCTGCGCCTGTTATGCCTGTAGCTGTGCCTCATCGCTGATACCTCCTGACTGTTTTTATGATTTAGTTATATTTCTTTTTTGTAATTATCACTATAAAGCCATTTAAAATAATTGTCAATACTTTTTTCTCGATTTTTTTAATTATTTTTAAAGAAAACATTTTCCGGCTATAAAATTCCTTTCAGAGCCACATAAAGTGCCGCAAAAAATTCTTCCGTATAGAGACTGGCTATCCTTGAAGCTGGTAATTCTTCATCGTTATCAATTACCCTTCTGATTTCGCTTGCCATATTTTTAAGCCTCTGTTTCCTATCTACAAGTGCAAGAGTTTCAAGGAAAGTTTTTATGAACTTTGCTCCCTTTGCTCCCCTGTCAATCGGATATGCCTCTATCTGGGAAAGTGATTCCTGTATTTTCTCATCCAGCCTCTCTATAGTATATATCTTTGAAGGGTCGATTTCCAGTATTTCTGCGGCTAGCTCGGCACTTATGAGGATCTCCGATATCCTTGAGCCTTTCCTGGCTGCCCTGTCATTTATGATCTTCTTCCATTTTGCAGCTAGCAGCTGATCGGCGATGGAATACCTGCTTCTGCCCGAATATATCCCCAGCTTCTTCTCAAGTGTTCCATCCTTCCTGAATTCTTCGTCTATCTCCATAAGGCTGTTCTTTACGAATGTATACGCATATCCGTCAAAAACCCCAAAAGCCTTCATGCAGTCAAGATAGCCATATCTTTCTATCTGCTTTATCTTTGATCTGTCAAATACGAGCGTTATTCCAAGATCCCAGTAGCTTCGTATATACACGAGGTCCTCTACCGAATTGAGAACATCTTTCTTAACCTTCCCGAATGCGCCAAGGTCTACGGCAATTATTTTTTCTGCACCCTTTCGAAGCGCCATGCTCACAGGTATATTATCATGATATGTCCCGTCGATGAAGTCTATGCCGTCGATGTTATACGGCTTTACGGCCGGATATATCGATGAGCTTGCGAGCACGAAGTCCACAAGCCTGCCCTGCGGAATGTCCTCTATAAAGAGCTCCCAGGGCTTAAGGCTGTCCTTTTCAACAGTTACGAGGCCATATTCCACATCTGATTTTCGAATCTTGTCCTCATCGAAATATCTTTCGAGAGTTGCCTTCAGCGGACTCGTGTCTGTCCCACCATGGAAAAGATCTTTTGCAAATGTGCTGTAGGTTTTCACAACCTTTTCAACCAGCTTCTGATCTTCTCTGACAGGAACCGCAAACACCTCGCTGGTTTCTACAGTGTCCCACATCTTCTGTGCATCTGCCAAGCTTCCCTGCGCGATCATGGCTCCATTTATGGCTCCTATAGACGTACCGCATACTATATGGACAGGGATGTCCAGCTCAATCAGAGCCTTCCAGACGCCCATCTCGTATGCGCCTCTTGAGCCTCCGCCACCAAGAACAAGCGCGGTTTTTTTCATATCTGTAATTCCTCCTCGATGAGTTTTCCATTGTCTCCAAATCTTCTCAGGAGTTCTTTTTCCACAGGCTCAATGAGCTTTCTTCCTTCTTCCTTTGATTCTGCCTTTGCAGTTATTCTAAATACGACGCTTGAGTCACCTGCATAGGATGCTATCGTAGGGTTTGTCTGATTTTCTATCAGATCCATTATGAGCGTCTCTGCCGTAGACTCGCCAAGATTGTGTACCCTGATTTTTGAACACACTACAACTTCATTTGAATATTTCATAAGAAATTCTACAACATATTCTTCCATAAGAGGGATAACTTCCCTTGGCGGTCCAGGAAGCAGTATTACGGTCTTGCTGTTTTGCTCTATTATGCACCCGTTCGCCGTGCCATTATCGTTTTTCAGTATGACTGAGCCTTCTGGGAAATACGCCTGCCTGAGGTTGTTCTGGGTCATTATCCTGTTTCTCATGGCAAATCTCTGTTCGAGGTGAAGCTTGCTGCCTTCATCAAGAATCATTTCTCTTCCAAGGTATTCTGATAGTATGTCTTTTGTGATGTCATCCTGAGTAGGTCCAAGTCCTCCTGTGCATATGACTATGTCTGCTCTTCCAAGTGCAGTCTCAAAAGCCATTTTCATTCTTTTTGCATTATCTCCGACAACGGTGTGAAAATGAACATCTATACCTATTTTTGCAAATTCTCTGCTTATATACTGTGCATTTGTATTTACAATATCTCCATGCAGCAGTTCTGTGCCTACTGCTAATATTTCTGCATTCATTGTGATGCCTCCAAATCTCAAATTTATATTTTAAATATATCATATCCGAGCTGGTTTTGCATCACAAAATAGTTTACTCGCCTTTCTCGCTTTTCTTTTCATCACAGTTTTCACTGAATTTCTTGAAGGCAGCCTTCACTTTTTCATCGATTTTTGCAATGGTGAGGCCTGTAAGAATCTGAAGCCCTTCCTCTACGTTGCTGATGGCATAAATATGAAATTGTCCCTCTTCTACGGATTTTATGATGTCATCCCTGAGCATGAGATTCTTTACATTCTGGATAGGGATTATCACTCCCTGTTTTCCAGTGAGTCCCTTTATGCTGCATACATCATAATAGCCCTCAATCTTCTCGTTGACTCCTCCTATTGGCTGTATCTCACCCTTCTGGGACATGGATCCGGTTACAGCTATACCCTGATTTATCGGTATTTCTGCTATGCTTGAAATTATTACGTAGAGCTCGGTTGAGGATGCGCTGTCTCCATCTATTCCTGAATAGTTCTGTTCAAAGGTTATCGAGGTCGTCATTGCCGGAATGTCTTCTTTTGCATATCTGTTGCCTATATATCCGTTGAGTATGAGGACTCCCTTGTCATGTATGCTGCCGGAATGCGCAACCTCTCTCTCAATGTTCAGTATTCCATATCTTCCCTTGTAGCTGGATGCCGTTATACGAGATGGCTTTCCAAATACAGACTCGCCCACCTGCATTACTGCAAGCCCGTTTATCTGGCCAACTTTCTTGCCGTCTACATCTATGAGGTAGCTTCCGTCTCTGTACATTTCATTCATGCGGTCTTCGATCTTGCTGTTTCTGATCCTTTTTTTCTGTATAGCCTTTTGTACATCCTTGACCTTTATGAAATCCTGGTTTTCGTCAGAAAGTGCATTGGATTCATATATTATCTCGGTTATCTTGTTGAACCTTGCACTGATCTTATTCTTTTCAGAGGCCAGCTTTATAGAATATTTAAGGGTCTCTATGACTGCATCTCTTTCAAAATGCTTGAGCTTTTTCACCTCGCAGAAATCTGCTATGAATTTTGCAAATTTTATCTCGTTTTCATTGTTCTTTTCAATCTCTATGTCGAAATCAGCCATTATTCTGAACAGCTCTCTGAAATCTTCATCATAGTAATACAGGAGCGAATATATATACATATCTCCAATAAGTACTACCTTTATGTCGAGATCTATCGGCTCAGGCTTTAGGCCTGTAGTCATGAGAGCGAGGCTCTGCTTGAAAGGGTTCTCTATCATTATCTTCTTGGTCTTTATGCTCCTTTTGAGACCTTCCCATGCAAGAGGATTCTGAAGCATGTCCTTTGCATTTATCACGAGAAATCCTCCGTTTGCCTTGTGGAGAGCTCCCGGCTTTATGCTCATGAAGTCTGTGGTATACATTCCGTTTTCGTTTCTGTATTCTGCAAATCCTATGATATTGTAATAGCTGGGATTTCTTTCAAGGACTACAGGCGCAGTCTCTGTATCTGTGTTGTCGATAAAGAGATTGACGTCATATCTTGAAATGAACTGCTTCGGATCCTCTCTCCTGAATATTGCAAGCGGATTTGAGGCATCCTCCTTGTCCTTACCCTTGAAAAATCCTGTATGACTGATGATATCCTGCTGAAGATCATCCAGATAGGTCACTACTTTTTTATTGTCCTCGTGCTTTTCCTTCATGTCTGAAATATAGTAGCTTACTATCTTGTCAACTACCTGTCTTTCAAGATGAGCTATCTTATCTGATATCTTGAGATCCAGCTCCTTCATTTTATTCATGTATTCATTGAAATCCTTCGCAAGGCTCTTGCTGTTTTCCTGAATTTCTTCTATTTTTTCCGGTTCCAGTGCGTTATATTCTTCTTCCTGGTAATTTGTTCCATCTTCTTTTATCGGGAATGACATGAGGCCTTTTGGTGAAGGCACGAATTTTATGCCTTTATCCTGTGCTACAAGATTGAGCTCAGCAAGATAAGCGCCGCTAAGCTGCTCAAATTTCATTACGATATCCTGATATCTCGACTCATATTCCGAGCCTGAAAATGATTTTGGAATCTCCTTGATTATCCTGTTTATAAAAAACTCCATATCCTTCTTAAAGGTTTTTCCTTCGCCCGGCTGAAATGAAAGTGCAATCGGTTCATCCGGCTTGAGAAAATTGAACACATATACATAGTCTCTGTGTACTTTTTTGTTTTTTGCGACTTTTTCTATAAGGGAAAGTGAGTAGCTTTTTCTTCCTGTTCCGGATTCTCCGGAAACATATATATTGTATCCATCATTCTGAATGTGGATTCCAAAATCAAGGGCCTCTACTGCCCTTACCTGTCCTATTATGCCATTGAGTTTCTCTATGTCCTTAGTGGTTTCAAAGTCAAAATCCTCAAATCGCACATCTACTTCCATATCTTTTTTACTTAGTTCCCATTTGCTTGAATTAACCATCCTGCACCTCCAATTTTTCATTTCCTGATCATTTCTTTTTAATATACCCAATAAAATTTTCTTTATCCAAACAGTTAAATCAAACAAAAAAGCCGCCAGATCCAAATTATTGTCTCTGTCAGCTCTTCTTTTGATTTATCTTCCAAATACTTCTTCGCCTTTTACATATACTCTTACGGTAGCGGCCTGGAGATCCAGCGGATGCTGGTCCCATATGACTATGTCCGCATCAAGGCCTTCTTTGAGTTGCCCCTTGAGATGATCAATCCCCAGCGTCTGAGCCGGATTCAAAGTTATTGCCTTAAGCGCTTCAAATTCGTCCATGCCTGCCTTTACTGCCATGGCTGCGCACATATTCAGTGACTGCTGAGGTATGACAGGATGGTCTGTTATTATGGATACCTTTACGCCTCTCTCGCTCAGGATCTTTGCAGTCTCAAAACTCTTGTTTGTGAGCTCTACCTTTGTCCTTGAGCCAAATGTAGGTCCTACCTGTGCACTGAGGCCTTCTTCTGCTATATAGTCCGCGATAAGATGTCCCTCTGTGCAGTGCTCAAGAGTCAGCTTTACATTGAACTCCTTCGCTATCCTTATAGCGGTGCATATGTCGTCTGCTCTGTGTGCATGCGCCTTGAGAGGTATGTCCTTTTCGATTACAGGAATCATGGCCTCCATTTTTGGATCTATGTCAAAATGCTCTCCCTTGTACTGAGCATCTTCTTTCCTTGCGATATAGTTTTCTGCCTTGACAAGCGTCTCCCTGAGTATTGCAGCTACTCCCATCCTTGTGACCGGAGCCTTTCCCTTCTGTCCATAAACTCCCTTTGGATTTTCTCCAAATGCGCATTTCATGGACGCAGGACTTTGAATCACCATGTTGTCGACTATATTTCCATAAAGAGATATCGTTGCAAAGCTGCCGCCTATTACATTTGCGCTTCCAGGCCCTGTTGAGGCAGTAGTCACTCCTCCTTCAAGCGCTTCCCTGAACGAAATGTCAAACGGATTTATGCCATCAACTGCATTCATGTCCGGAGTCACCGGATCGAACTCCTCGTTTCCGTCTTCTCCCTCCCATCTCATGGATTCGTTGAAAAGCCCTATGTGCGAATGTGCGTCTATGAGCCCTGGCGTTATGTACATTCCTTCTGCATCAAACTCTTCAGAGCCTGAATCATTAGAAAGATTTCTGCCGATTCTCTCTATCTTTCCGTCCTTGAGTTCAATATCCTTTTTAGTAAAACCGTCATTCTCGATTAAAAAGATCAATCCATTTCTGATTATCATATCTGCTCCCTCGAAAAGAAATCATAATATTCTACCTTATATTGATTCTATTACAAAATTATCAATTTGTACAGTTTTATGTGAAAGAAGCATAAATCCGCACATTAACATTTTCAAAACATTCCTATATTTCGTTATTTTTGTATCTATATTTAACCTAAAATTAATGTCATTCTTTGAGTGGCCAGACATATTATCAAGCTAAACCCCATTAAATTTATTTATAATGAATTTTTTAAATAGTTCATATCCGGCAAATTCATCTTAAAGTATTGTTGAAAGCGTGTTTTTGTGTCATTTTCTATAAATGTTTCATTTTATATATTTTTTCTTAATTTCATATATATTAAATTTTACTGATTATTTATAATATAGTTGAAATTTATCCGCCGTTATAGTATAATCTAATTGGTGAAATAAATATCATTTATCTATTTAATTTATTTATTTGAGGAGGTATTATCATGGATATCATGGAACTTGTAGTTTCCATCAACAAGGTTCTCTGGGGACCTTTCATGCTGTTCCTGCTGCTTGGAACAGGGGTATATTTTTCTTTCAGGATGAGATTCATCCAGGTAAGAAGAGTCAAGCTTGCAGTAAAACAGACATTCGGCTTTCTCTTTGAAAAAGAGAAGAAGGAAAAAGTTAAAGGAGAGGTATCATCATTCCAGTCGCTTGCCACTGCTATAGCTGCACAGGTCGGTACAGGAAATCTAGCGGGAGTAGCCGGAGCAATTGTTTCGGGAGGACCTGGAGCTGTATTCTGGATGTGGATCAGCGGATTCTTTGGGATGGGTACTATTTTTGCAGAGGCTGTAATAGCACAAAAGTTCGTGCAGTTCAAGGATGGAGAAAAAGTAGGAGGTCCTGCCTATTACATACGATATGGCCTTAACAGCAGATTCCTTGCCGGATTCTTTGCCGTTGCCATTATCCTTGCGCTAGGTCTGATGGGTAACGTAGTGCAGGCTAACTCTATCGCTTCTTCAGTATACACGGCATTCAAAATACCAAAGGTTGCTACCGGACTTTTCGTTGCTGTACTCGTAATGCTTATTGTAGCTGGAGGCGTCAGCAGAATAAACTCTGTTACTGAAAAAATCGTGCCTTTCATGGCGCTTTTCTATATCATCGGAAGTACGATCATAATACTTCTGAATGCTGACATGATAATTCCGGCATTCAAGATGATTTTTGTCGGAGCATTTAATCCAAAAGCTCTTGGCGGTGGTATTGTCGGAGTGACCATAAAGGAAGCGTTCAGATATGGAGTTGCCAGAGGGCTTTTCTCGAATGAAGCAGGTATGGGTTCTACGCCTCACTCTCATGCACTTGCTAAAGTAAAGCACCCGGCTGAGCAGGGACTTACAGCTACGCTGGGAGTAATAATCGATACCGGAATAATATGTACTATGACAGCTCTTGTTGTTCTTACTACCGGAGCTCTTGATACTGGATTCACAGGTGCTGAGCTTACGCAGGCCGCATTCACGAATGGGTTTGGAAGCTTTGGAACAAAATTCGTGGCTATCTGTCTTTTCTTCTTTGCTTTTTCAACTATCATCGGATGGTATTTCTTTGGCGAGTCAAACGTCAAGTATCTTTTTGGAAAGAAGGGAATCCTTCCTTACAGAGCTCTAGTGAGCGTCGTGATAGTTTTTGGTACTGTAATAAATGTTCCTCTTGTATGGGAGCTTGCTGATATGTTCAACGCTCTTATGGTTTTCCCTAACCTTATAGCGCTCCTTGGAATGTCGGCACTTGTATTCAAGATTGCCAATGATTTTGAAGGTAATTTCCTGGAAAACAAAGATTCCGAATACGAGAACAAAAAGATCAGTTAATAATCTGCTGCTTTAACACATTTTCTATGAATACTTGATAGAGGAGAAGCTCGCCTTCTCCTCTATTGTTTTGCATAGTTTAATTTAGAATCAAAGCACAAAAAAAACACCCGTGCCGGGTGTTTTATTCTGTATCAAATATTTCATGAAATATTTTATGTGTTTAATAAGTTTTCTGTTCCTGACTGATTCAGGGATTTTATATTAAACCAGTTCGATTATTGCCATAGGAGCCGCGTCTCCACGTCTTGGCATAGTCTTTATTATTCTTGAGTATCCACCGTTTCTTTCAGCATACTTTGGTGCTATCTCATCGAAAAGATTCTTTACTACAGTCTCATCCATCATATATGCAAGAGCTTGTCTTCTGGCATGAAGATCTCCTCTTTTGCCAAGAGTTATCATCTTATCAGCCATTCTCTTTACTTCTTTTGCTCTGGTCTCTGTTGTAGTTATCTTTCCATGCTTCAACAGGTCAGTTGTCATGTTTCTCAGAACAAGGTTTCTGTGTGAGCTAACCATTCCGAGCTTTCTGTATTTTGCCATCTATGTCCCTCCTTTTCTAGTCTTCGCTTGATTTCAGTCCGAATCCAAGCTCTTCTAGTTTTTGAATTACCTCTTCCAGGGATTTTTTACCCAGGTTTCTCACTTTCATCATATCGTCCTCTGTCTTCTCCGTCAGTTCCTCAACAGTGTTGATTCCTGCTCTCTTAAGACAGTTGTATGATCTTACTGAAAGGTCAAGTTCTTCAATAGTCATTTCAAGAACTTTTTCTTTTTTACCTTCTTCTTTTTCTACCATTATTTCCATTGAGCTGAGGTTCTCGCTAAGGTTAATGAATAGATTAAGATGCTCTACAAGAATTTTGGCAGCCAGTGAGACTCCTTCTTGTGGATTTATGCTTCCGTCAGTCCACAGCTCGAGTACAAGTCTTTCGAAGTCAGTTCTGGCCCCGACTCTTGTATTCTCTACTGCATAACTGCACTTGTGCACTGGTGTATATATAGAATCAACAGGTATTACTCCTATTGGCATTGATTCAGATTTATTATTCTCTGCAGCAACATAACCTCTACCTTTGTCAACGTATATTTCCATATACAGATCCGCGTCTTCTGTCAGTGTTGCTATGTGAAGGTCTTCATTTAGTATTTCTACTCCTGCAGGACAGTAAATGTCTCCGGCAGTTATCGTTCCTTCACCCTTATGCTCTATTTTCAGAGTTTTAGGTCCGTCGCCCTCAATTTTCATTGAAAGCTCCTTTAAAGTCAGTATCAGCTCTGTAACATCTTCTTTTACACCTGGAATCGTTGAGAACTCATGAAGAACTCCATCAATTTTAATGGAAGTCACAGCAGCACCAGGGAGTGATGACAGCAGCAGTCTTCTCAGTGAGTTTCCTACTGTGTGGCCAAAACCTCTTTCAAGTGGTTCGACTGCAAATTTTCCATAGTTTTCTTTGAACTCCAATACATGAATATTCGGTTTTTCGATTTCTATCATTTGATTTTAACCCTCCTTGGATTATACAAAATATAATAGTTGCTGTTTTACCGAGGGTACTAAGATATTACTTAGAGTAAAGCTCGACAATAAGGTGCTCTGCTACTTCAAGGTCGATATCTTCTCTATCAGGGATAGCTACGACTCTTGCCTTCATGTTTGCAAGGTCTGTTTCTAACCATTTTGGAGCTGTTCTTGTAGATGCTTCTACTAAACCTTTGAATTTTGCTGATGATCTTGAACCTTCTTTTACCTCTATTACATCGCCAACTTTAACAAGAAGTGATGGTATATCAACCTTGTTTCCGTTTAATGTAAAGTGTGCATGAGTTACAAGCTGTCTTGCTTCTTTTCTTGAGTGTGCAAGTCCCATTCTGTAAACTGTATTGTCAAGTCTTCTCTCAAGCAGGCTTAGTAGGTTTTCACCTGTTTTTCCTGCCATTTTGTCAGCTTTTTCAAATAAGTTGTAGAACTGAGTCTCAAGTACTCCGTATATTCTCTTAACTTTTTGTTTCTCTCTTAATTGCTCACCGTAGTTAGAAACTTTTTTTCTATTGTTCTGACCGTGTTGTCCAGGTGCATAGGCTCTTTTCGCCATAGCACATTTGTCTGTATAACATCTGTCGCCCTTTAGGAAAAGTTTCATTCCTTCTCTACGGCATAGTCTGCATGATGCTTCTGTATATCTTGCCATAACTCTCCTCCTACCTACACTCTTCTTCTCTTTGGCGGTCTACAACCATTGTGAGGGATTGGAGTTACGTCCTTGATCATTGTAACATCTAATCCAGTTGCCTGTAGCGCTCTGATTGCAGCTTCTCTGCCTGAACCTGGTCCCTTAACAAATACTTCTACAGATCTTAATCCGTGCTCCATCGCAGCTTTTGTAGCTGACTCTGCTGCCATCTGTGCAGCATATGGAGTTGCTTTTCTTGATCCTTTGAAGCCTAACTGTCCAGCACTTGCCCATGAAAGCGCATTTCCATGAACGTCAGTCAGTGTAACAATTGTGTTGTTAAATGTTGACTGTATATGTGCATGACCTTTTTCTATATTTTTACGTTCTCTTCTTCTTACACGAGTAACTTTTTTTGGTTTAGCCATTATTTTCCCTCCTTACTGATAGATTATTTCTTCTTCTTACGTCCTACTGTTCTCTTAGGTCCTTTTCTTGTTCTTGCATTTGTCTTAGTTTTTTGACCTCTTACAGGAAGACCCTTCTGATGTCTGATTCCTCTGTAGCATCTGATATCTCTGAGTCTCTTGATGTTAAGTGCTATTTCTCTTCTAAGGTCACCTTCTACTGTGAACTCGTCAATAGCTTTTCTAAGATTGTTTACTTCTTCGTCAGTAAGGTCTTTTATTCTTGTGTCAGGGTTTACTCCTGTGCTAGCAAGAATTTTTTGAGAAGTTACTTTCCCAATTCCATATATATATGTCAGACCAATTTCGACTCTTTTTTCTCTTGGTAAGTCTACACCGGCAATACGAGCCATGTATTACACCTCCTACTTATTAGTTTATATCTGAAATTACATTACAAATTTTTAATTTTTAGCCCTGTTTCTGCTTATGTTTAGGATTTTCACAGATAATCATTACTCGTCCTTTTCTTTTGATAACTTTACATTTTTCGCAGATAGGCTTAACAGATGCTCTTACTTTCATCTTATTTACCTCCCTGGTTTATTTCTTTCTCCATGTGATTCTGCCCTTAGTCAGATCATATGGGGAAAGCTCAACCGTAACTTTGTCTCCTGGTAATATCCTGATAAAGTTCATTCTCAGCTTACCAGATATATGAGCTATTATTTCATGATCATTTTCCAATTTCACTTTAAACATTGCGTTTGGAAGAGCATCTAATATTGTTCCTTCAAGTTCTATTACGTCTTTTTTAGACATAAACTACTTCCTCCATTTCATTTCCCAGTCTCTTTAATTCTTTCCTGATTGTGGCATTCTGACTTTCCGGGTCGGTTGTTTCTTCATCAATCTGTATACTGGCCACGCGTTTCATATCATCTAAGTGCTTTGTATTCTTTCGCTTAGGGTTTTGTACAGTCTTGTACTTTCCATCAGCTATATATACATACCCATTATCTGACAGTCCTGTGACAATGAAGAGCATATTTTTGTCTCTTCCAGAGTTACTTCTGACTATTTGACCTATTTCAAGCTTTTCCATCATTTGCTCCTATAGTTTCGTTAATATATCAGGTCCGTTATCTGTAATGGCTATAGTGTGCTCATAATGTGATGATTTTTTACCATCTATTGTTTTGACGGTCCAACCATCTTCCAATACCTGTACTTTGTATGTTCCCTGATTTATCATAGGTTCTATAGCAAGTACCATGCCGCTTTCGAGCCTAGGTCCTCTATCTGGTGGTCCATAGTTGGGAATCTGAGGGTCTTCATGCAGACTCCTGCCGACACCGTGACCTACGAATTCTCTTACTACGGAAAATCCGAATTCTTCTACGTGTGACTGAATCGCATGTGATATATCTGACAGTCTCTTGCCAACCAATGCTTGTTCTATTCCTTTGTAAAAACTTTCTCTTGTTTCTCTGATCAGCCTTGCGTCATCTTCGGTTATCTTTCCCACCGGATGGGTCTTTGCTGCATCGCCATGGTAGCCCTTGTATTCGGCTCCTATGTCTATGCTGATTATGTCCCCTTCCATCAGGATGTCGTCTTTTCTCGGAATACCGTGAACTACGACGTCATTCTTTGAAGCACATATGCTTGCCGGAAATCCTCCGTAACCTTTGAAAGATGGTGATGCGTTATGTTTCACTATCGCTCTGTAGGCAATCTCGTCTAACTCAAATGTCGATATACCTGGTTTGATCGCTTCTCTGAGCAGTTCGTGTACATATGCCACTATCTTGCCGGCTTCTCTCATAAACTCGATTTCTTTTTTTGACTTTAGTATGATCATTAATTTTCACTTCCCAAAGCCAGCCTGATATCCTCGAATACTTTGTTTATATCCTGATCGCCATCGATTGTAACGATTGCTCCGGATTTTGTATAGTAGTCAATCAGCGGCTGCGTTTCATCAAGATAAACCTGAATTCTCTTTTCAACTGTTTCTTCAACATCATCCGCTCTCTGATACAGCTCGCCTTCGCAAACGTCGCATCTGCCTTCTGCTTTAGAAGGGTTGAAGCTGATGTGGTATGTTGCTCCACAGTCTCTGCAGATTCTTCTGCCAACTGCTCTTTCAACAAGCTTGCTCTTGTCTACTTCAATGTTTATAACCTTATCGATCTTTCCATTGAGGCTTTCCAGCACCTTGTCAAGAGCTTCGGCCTGGTTTACAGTTCTTGGGAAGCCATCAAGCAAGAATCCGTCTTTAACATCGTCCTGCTTAAGTCTGTCGGCTACCAGCTCCACAACTAATTCGTCTGGAACGAGTAATCCTTTTTCCATATATTCTTTGGCTTTTTTACCAAGCTCAGTATTTTCTTTTATATTCTTTCGGAATATGTCTCCTGTTGAGATGTGCACAGCTTTATACTCATTTACGATGTTCGCTGCCTGCGTCCCTTTACCGGCCCCTGGAGGTCCAAGTAATATAAGTTTCATTACAATCATCTCCTTTAAGGATTATTTTAAGAATCCCTGATAATTTCTCATCACAGTCTGAGATTCCAGCTGTCTAGCTGTTTCTATAGCAACCCCTACTACTATAAGCAGCGAAGTTCCACCAAACTTGAAAGGTACGTTTGTAGCCTGGTAAAGTATTGTTGGCACAGATGCTATTATAGCAAGGAATATAGCTCCTACGAATGTTAATCTGTTCAGTGACTTAGTTATAAAATCTGATGTTGGCTTTCCTGGTCTTATTCCCGGAATAAATCCATTTGCATTCTTCATGTTGTCAGCCACTTCAACCGGGTTGAATGTGATTGAGATGTAGAAGTATGAAAATGCTATTACAAGTACGAACTGTAACAGCGAGAATACGTATATTCCAGGTGCTGCTGTTCCATTGAACCATTTTGCCACGAATTGCGCGTATGCCTGGTTCTTTATGAAAAGCTGAAGAACTTGTGGGAATGCCAGCAGTGAAGATGCAAATATTACTGGTATAACACCTGCCTGATTTACCTTAAGTGGTATATGCGACTGCTTTCCACCGTAAGTACTTCTTCCTACCGTTCTCTTTGCGTACTGTACTGGGATTTTTCTCACTCCCTGAAGTACCATTATTACGCCTACTACTATAAGGAGTGATACAAGAAGGAACAATGCAATCTGCACAAAATTGATCTGTCCTGCCTGGGCAAGAGCAATTGTCTGCTTTACATCATTCGGGAATCTTGATACTATTCCGAAGAATATTATCATTGACATTCCGTTTCCTACTCCCTTTTCTGTTATCATCTCACCAAGCCACATAAGGAATGCTGTTCCTGCTGTAAGCGTAAGCACTACTGCGACAGTTGAGATTATTGAGTCTGACATCAGCGCACTTCTGAACATACCTACACTAAGCGCAGTTGCCTGTATAAGTGCAAGCACTACTGTAAGATATCTTGTCCATGAAGCCAGCTTCTTACGACCCTGCTCTCCTGATTTCTGCATTTCTTCCATTGAAGGTATGGCAACTGCCAGGAGCTGTATTATGATTGAAGATGTAATGTAAGGGGTTACACTCAGTGCAAACAATGTAAAGTTGCTCAGTGCGCTTCCTGAAATAACATCATAAAGTGCAAATGCTCCACCATGTTGATTTATTGCCTCTTTTACAACTGCAACGTCAATTCCTGGTACCGGGATCGATGAACCTATTCGAAATACTATCAGCATCAGAAATGTGAATACTAATTTTTTTCTCAGTTCGGGAATTTTCAATGCCTTCTTAAAAGTATTCAGCAATTAGATCACCTCAGCCTTTCCTCCAGCTGCTTCAATCTTGCTAGCAGCAGATCCTGTAAACTTGTTTGCTTTCACAGTAAGTTTCTTTTCCAGATTGCCGCTTCCTAATATTTTTATTCCGTCTTTTTCTATCTTCTTTATTGTCTTTGTTTCTTTTAACAGTTCTGCTGTAACTTCTGTACCTTCTTCAAATCTGTTCAGTACATCAAGATCGATTACAGTATATTTTGTTTCAAAATCAAAGTTGTTAAATCCTCTCTTAGGAAGTCTTCTCATTAAAGAAGTCTGTCCTCCCTCGAATCCAGGTCTAACTCCTCCGCCAGAACGTGACCATTGTCCTTTTTGTCCTCTACCAGCTGTTTTACCTTGTCCAGTCGCTGTACCTCTACCAATTCTTCTCTTTGGCTTAACTGCACCGCCTTCTGCAGGTCTTAGTTCGTGTAGTCTCAACGCGTACACCTCCTTTATTAAGCTTCTTCTACTGTTACTAAATGACTAACTACATTTATCATTCCTCTGATTTGAGGATTGTCTTGTTTTTCAACCACTTGCTCTCTCTTAGTAAGTCCAAGAGCTGCCAGTGTCTTCTTTTGATTAGGTTTTGTTCCTATTGGACTTCTAGATAGTTTAATCTTAAGCACTGTTCTTTCCTCCTATCTTAAAAGGTCTTTGCCATTAAAGGTCTTCTACTTTTTTCCCTCTAAGAGCTGCTACGTCTTCTGCCATTCTAAGACCTTTAAGGCCTTCCATTGTAGCATTAACCATGTTTCTTGCATTGTTAGTTCCTAAAGATTTCGCTCTTACGTCCGTAACTCCTGCAAGCTCTAGTACTGATCTAACTGGTCCTCCAGCTATAACTCCTGTACCTTCTTTGGCAGGCATAATAAGAACGTTTCCAGCTCCGAATCTTCCGTTTATCTGGTGAGGAACTGTCGTACCTACCATAGGAACCTTTATTAAAGATTTCTTGGCATCTTCTTCAGCTTTTCTGATAGCTTCTGGAACTTCCATAGCTTTTCCTGTACCTATGCCAACGTGTCCGTTTTTATCTCCAACTACAACCAGTGCAGCGAATCTGAAGTTTCTACCACCTTTAACAACTTTTGTTACTCTTCTGATATCAAGAACTTTAGTCTCTATATCCAGTTGTTTTGCATCTATTTGCTTTGCGCGCATTTATTCTCCTCCTTATCCTAGAATTCAAGGCCAGCTTCTCTAGCTCCGTTTGCAAGTTCCTGGATTCTTCCGTGGTAGATATATCCACCTCTGTCAAATACTACTTGCTTGATTCCTTTTTCGATCGCTCTTTTTGCAGCAAGTTCTCCTACTTTTTTAGCAGCTTCCTTGTTTCCTGTACTCTCAACCGCTGACTTTATTTCTTTGTCTAAAGTAGAAGCTGAAGCAAGAGTTACTCTGTTCACGTCATCTATGATCTGTACATATATATTGTTTGTACTTCTGAATACATTCAGTCTCGGTCTTTCAGGAGTTCCAAATACGTTTTTGCGGACTCTCTTGTGTCTAGCTATACGATTTGAGTTTTTATCTATCTTCTTGAACACCTTCATCACTCCTTTCGTTTTATTTACTATTTCTTACCAGTTTTTCCTTCTTTACGTCTTACCTTCTCACCAGAGTATCTGATTCCTTTGCCTTTGTATGGCTCTGGCTCTCTCCATGCTCTGATTTTAGCAGCGTAGTTTCCTACAACCTGCTTGTCTATTCCTTTTACGATGATCTCAGTCTGAGTTGGAACCTCAGTCTCTATTCCTTCTGGATCTATCATTTCTACCGGATGTGAGAATCCAAGGCTCAGGTTAAGCGAGTTTCCCTGCTTTGCAGCTCTGTAACCTACTCCTACAACTTCCAGTTTCTTTGTGTATCCTTCAGTAACGCCTGTGATCATGTTGCTTAGCAATGTTCTTGTAAGTCCGTGAAGAGATTTATGCTTCTTTTGCTCAGTCGGTCTTGCTACTGTTGCAATTCCTTCTGATATCTCTATTTTCATATCTGGGCTGAACTGCTGAGTTAATGTTCCTTTTGGTCCTTTAACTTCGCAGAAGTTATTTTTATCGAGTTTTATTTCAACGCCTGCTGGCACTGTAATTGGTTTAAGTCCTATTCTTGACATTTAGGCACCTCCTTTGCATATTATTACCAAACGTAGCAGATTACCTCTCCGCCTATTCCAAGCTCTCTAGCCTGCTTGTCAGTTAGTATTCCTTTTGATGTTGAAATTATTGAAATTCCAAGTCCGTTTAATACCTTTGGTACTGAGTGGTTGTCTGCGTATACTCTCATACCTGGCTTTGATATTCTCTTTATTCCAGTGATAACTTTCTCACCGTTCTTGCCATACTTTAACTGTAATCTGATAAGGCCTTGCTTACCATCTTCGATTACATCGTATCCTTTTATGAATCCTTCTTCAAGAAGTATACGAGCTAATTCCTTCTTTATATTTGATGCAGGTACGTCAACATTTTCGTGTCTAACTGTATTCGCGTTTCTTACACGTGTCAGCATATCTGCGATTGGATCTGTCATTGTCATGATTTTTTAACCTCCTTCCATGGTTTGCAATTACCAGCTTGCTTTTCTTACTCCTGGTATTTGTCCTTTGTAAGCTAATTCTCTAAAGCATATACGGCATATTCCGAATTTTTGAAGAACTGCGTGAGGTCTTCCGCAAAGGCTACATCTTGTATATTCTCTAGTAGAGTACTTTTGCTTTCTTGCCTGTTTAATTACCATAGCTTTTCTTGCCATGCTTTTTACCTCCTTCTACTTAGCGAAAGGCATTCCGTAAAGTCTTAACAACTCTCTTGCCTCTTCGTCAGTTTTTGCTGTAGTAACGAATATTATGTCCATTCCTCTTACTACATCCACTTTATCATATTCTATCTCAGGGAAGATTAACTGCTCTTTTATTCCAAGAGCGTAGTTTCCTCTACCGTCAAAAGATTTTGTGTTTACTCCTCTGAAGTCTCTTACACGTGGAAGAGAGATGTTAACAAGCTTGTCTACGAAGTGCAGCATGTTGTCTCCTCTAAGTGTAACTTTAGCTCCGATTGGCATTCCTTCTCTAAGCTTGAAGTTCGCAACTGATTTTCTGGCTTTTGTTACAACAACCTTTTGTCCAGTTATAGTCTCAAGTTCTGCTACTGCCGCATCAAGAAGCTTTACGTTTTCTTTTGCTGATCCAAGTCCCATATTTATAACAACTTTGTCAAGTTTTGGAATTTCCATAACGTTTGAATAGTTGAATTTCTCCATCATAGCCTTGGCTATTTCATTTGTATATTTTTCTCTAAGTCTTGAAGCCATTTATTTGCCTCCTTTCATCCCATTTTAAATCTATATCTGCTCGCCTGTTTTTTTAGAAACACGAACTTTTTTGCCATTCATTTCTTTGTATGATACTCTAACGCCTTTTCCAGCTTTTGAGTCATACGGCATCACGTTTGAACAATGAATAGCTGATTCCTTTTTTAGCAGTCCACCCTGTGGATGATCCTTGCTTGGTTTCTGGTGCTTTGTAACTACGTTTACTCCTTCAACAAGAACCTTCTCTGCCTTTGGGAATACCTGCATTACTTTACCTTTTTTGCCTTTATCTTTTCCACTTATAATTACGACTGTATCTCCGCTTTTTATACGCACTTTCTAACACCTCCTTGAATTATAGTACTTCTGGTGCAAGTGAAATAATTTTCATAAACTGTTTATCTCTAAGTTCTCTGGCAACAGGCCCGAATATACGAGTTCCTACTGGAGACTTGTCATCTTTGATTATTACTGCAGCATTTTCGTCAAATTTAACGTATGAACCATCTTTTCTTCTTACGCCTGTCTTTGTACGAACTATTACCGCCTTCACTACTTTACCTTTTTTAACAACTCCGCCTGGCGTTGTGCTTTTAACTGAACACACTATAACGTCACCGATGTTTCCTGACTTTCTAGTAGATCCACCTAATACTCTAATACAAAGTAGCTCTTTTGCTCCTGAGTTATCTGCAACTCTAAGACGTGATTCTTGTTGTATCATTGTATCTGCCTCCTTCCTGCTAAAATTTATTCAGCAGCTCTTTCTATTACTTCTACAACTCTCCATCTCTTATCCTTAGAAAGTGGACGAGTCTCCATTATTTTTACACGGTCACCTGTTTTACAAGTGTTCTCTTCATCATGCGCCTTGAACTTTATAGTTCTCTTAACTGCTTTTCCGTACAGTGGATGACGCACAAACTCAACTATTGATACTACAACAGTCTTATCCATTTTATCAGAAGTTACATATCCGATTCTGATTTTTCTATTTGCTCTTTCCATTATTCGTTGACCTCCCTCCAAACAGGCTTTTGTTACGCTCTTTGCTTCTCGTTTAAAATAGTTTTTACACGAGCTATTTCTCTTTTAACGAACTTAACTTTTACAGGATTCTCAAGCTGTCCTGTTGCCAGCTGGAATCTAAGGTTGAATAATTCTACTTTAAGCTCTGTTAATTTAGTAGAAAGTTCTTCGTTAGTCATTTCTCTTAAATTCTTAGCCTTCATTCGTGTCACCAACCTTTACTTCAAAATCTGCTTTTGTCACGAATTTACACTTTATTGGTAATTTGTGACTAGCAAGTCTCATGGCTTCTCTGGCTTTCTCTTCAGAAACACCTGATAATTCAAACAATATTCTTCCTGGCTTTACTACTGCTACCCAGTACTCCGGAGAACCTTTACCGGCTCCCATACGAGTTTCAGCAGGCTTTTGTGTTATTGGCTTGTGTGGGAATATTTTTATCCACACCTTACCGCCTCTTTTTATATATCTGTTAATTGCTATACGCGCAGCCTCTATCTGATTTGCAGTTATCCACGATGGCTCCATTGCAACTAGTCCAAAATCTCCATAAGCAAGCTTATTTCCTTTTTGTGCAGTTCCTGCCATATGGCCTCTGTGTACTCTACGACGTTTTACTCTTTTTGGCATTAACATAATTGTTTCCTCCTTCCTTTGAATAAGACCTAGTTCTGATCGTCTCTATTAGCAGGTCTAGGCCCTTTTCTGTTAGGTCTGTCGCCTCTCTTAGCGTTTGGATCAAAGTCTCTTCTCTTTGGTTTTCTTCCTGCATCTTTTGGAGCTACCATTGGAGCGCTGAAATCTCTCTTAGGTCCTCTTCTTGATGGTAATATTTCACCGTTACATATCCATACTTTTACGCCTAGTTTTCCGTATGTTGTATCTGCTTCTGCGAATCCGTACTCTATGTCAGCTCTAAGTGTATGCAGCGGAACGATTCCTTCTGAATATCCTTCTGTTCTGGCCATCTCTGCTCCACCAAGTCTTCCTGCTGTAGCAACCTTGATTCCTTTAGCTCCTGATTTCATAGCTCTCTGCATTGCCTGCTTCATAGCTCTTCTGAATGCTATTCTGCGCTCAAGAGCCATTGCTATGCTCTCTGCAACCAACTGTGCATCTCTTTCAGGTCTTGATACCTCGATTATGTTGACAAATACCGTCTTTCCTTTTGTCAGCTTCTCGATATCCTTCTTAAGGTCTTCGATTCCCTGTCCACCTTTTCCGATTACCATTCCAGGTTTTCCAGAGAATACATTTACCTTAACTTTCTGTCCCTGTCTCTCTATCTCTATTTTAGCTACGCCTGATAGGTATAGCTTTTTCTTTACAAAGTCTCTTATTACAGCGTCTTCTTTTATGAATGCTGCGAAATCACCTTTACCAGCGAACCATCTGGAATCCCAGTCTTTGTTGACTCCGACTCTCAGTCCGTGTGGGTTAACTTTTTGACCCATGCTATTTCCTCCTATCTCTCTTGTACTGTAACTCCGATATGGCTAGTTCTTTTTCTTATACCTGTTGCTCTACCCTGTGCTCTTGGCATAAATCTCTTAAGAGTAGGTCCCTGATTTGCATATATCTCTGCAACGTATAGTTTTTCTCTGTCCATATTGTTGTTATTTTCAGCATTTGCTGCTGCTGATGCAACTACTTTTGATATTATCTTTGCACTTCTGTGAGGCATATATTTTAAGATCGCTATTGCTTCGTCAACGTTCTTTCCTCTAACCAGTGAGCATACGTATCCCGCTTTTCTTGGGGAAGTTCTCACGTATTTCGCTATTGCTTTCGCTTGCATGTTTCTTACCTCCTTCCTTATTATAACAGGAATTATTTTCTCTTTGAAGATCTATCGTCGTCCTTATGTCCCTTGAATGTTCTAGTTGGAACAAATTCTCCTAACTTGTGTCCTACCATATCTTCAGTTACATATACAGGAACGTGTTTTCTTCCATCATGTACTGCTATTGTGTGTCCAACGAATTCCGGGAATATTGTTGATGATCTTGACCATACTTTAACAACACTCTTATCATTTGTTTTGTTCATTTCTAATATTTTTTTATAAAGTCCTTCGTGTACGAAAGGGCCTTTTTTAGATGATCTTCCCACTTATGAAATCCTCCTTTCAAGGGTTATTATTTCTTTCTTCCTGATACTATCATCTTGCTTGATGCTTTTTTCTTCTGTCTTGTCTTGTAACCAAGTGCTGGCTTACCCCATGGAGTTACTGGTGATGGTCTTCCTATTGGAGATCTACCTTCTCCTCCTCCGTGTGGATGGTCATTAGGGTTCATTACAGATCCTCTTACAGTTGGTCTGATTCCCATGTGTCTCTTTCTTCCAGCCTTACCTATTACAACGTTTCCGTGCTCAATGTTTCCAACCTGTCCGATTGTAGCCTTGCAGTTCGCGTTTACATATCTCATCTCTCCAGATGGAAGTCTTAGAAGAACGTTCTTGCCTTCTTTTGCCATAAGCTGTGCTGAAGTTCCTGCTGATCTTACGATCTGTCCGCCTTTTCCTTCTTTAAGCTCTATGTTGTGGATTATTGTTCCAACTGGCATGTCTTTCATCTTAAGGCAGTTTCCAACTTTTATGTCTGAATCTGCTCCTGAGTATATCATATCGCCTACTTTAAGTCCTACTGGAGCAAGGATGTATCTCTTCTCTCCGTCAACGTAGTGAAGCAGCGCTATGTTTGCACTTCTGTTTGGATCGTATTCGATTCCGGCAACCTTTGCAGGTACCTGATCTTTATCTCTCTTGAAGTCGATTATTCTGTATTTTCTCTTTGCACCGCCACCTCTGTGACGAACTGTTATCTTACCTCTTGAATTTCTTCCTGCGTTCTTTTTTAATGTTGCAAGAAGAGTCTTCTCTGGCTCGTGTTTAGTTATCTCGTCAGAATTCAGTACTGTAAGAGATCTCAAACCAGGTGACGTAGGTCTATACTTCTTTATAGCCATTTAATTCCCCTCCTTTTATACACCAAAGAACTCTATTTCTTTGCTTGCTGCTGTCAAGGTTACAACTGCTTTTTTGTAAGAAGACGTCTTTCCTTCGTTTCTTCCCATTCTTTTTGTCTTTCCAGCATAGTTCATAGTGTTTACTTTTTCCACATTTACTTTGAATATTTCCTGTACAGCTTTTTTTATTTCAGTCTTGTTTGTATTTTTTGCAACTATGAAAGTGTACTTTTTATCCTGTGCCTGTGTCATACTTTGCTCAGTAATTACTGGTCTTATTATGATATCTTGTGCTAGCATTATGCGTACACCTCCTCTACTTTTTCAACTGCTTTTCTTGTTATAACAAGCGTGTCGCTGTTTACGATATCGTATACATTCAGCATGTTAACAAAAGAAACTTTTACTCCTGGAATATTTCTTCCTGACTTAACTACTGCAGGTGCATTTTCTGCTGTAATTATAAGTGGTTTCTTTCCAGTGTTAAGTGCTGACATTACGTTCATGAAATCCTTTGTCTTTGGAGCATCCATAGCAAATTCATCCACTACTATCAGCTTGTTTTCAAGAGCTTTTGAAGTAAGAACGCTCTTCATCGCAAGCCTCTTAACTTTCTTAGGGATTGCGTAGCTGTAATCTCTTGGTTTTGGTGCGAATACTACTCCGCCGCCTTTCCACTGTGGTGATCTTGTGCTACCCTGTCTTGCTCTACCAGTTCCTTTTTGTTTCCATGGCTTTCTTCCTCCGCCACGTACTTCAGCTCTGGTTTTAGTGCACTGTGTACCCTGTCTCTGATTTGCCAGGTAATTCTTTATAGCTTCGTAAACCGCATGCTCACTCATCTCTATTGCGAATATACTTTCTGACAGTTCTATTTCATCAATTTTCTTTCCGTTTAAGTCTAATACATCAACTTTAGGCATTTTTTATTCCTCCTTTCCTTTGCATTAACCTTTGATGGCTTTCTTAACTACTACTAAGCCCTTCTTAGGTCCAGGAATCGCTCCTTTAATTAGTATTAAGTTCTTTTCAGCGTCAACTCTTATTACTTCAAGATTCTGGATTGTTCTTCTAACAGCTCCCATATGACCTGCAAGTTTTTTTCCTTTGAAAACTCTTGATGGGTCAGATGCAGCTCCCATTGATCCAGGTCCTCTGTGGTATCTTGAACCATGGCTCATTGGTCCTCTTGACTGATTATGTCTCTTTATAGGTCCTTGGAATCCTTTACCTTTTGAAGTTCCTGTAACGTCAACTTTCTGTCCAACTTCAAACATTGATACATTTAGCTCCTGAGCTAATGTGTAATTTGCAACATCTTCGCTTCTGAACTCTCTTACGAATTTCTTAAGGCCTACTCCTGCTTTTGCAAAGTGTCCTTTTTGTGGCTTGTTAAGGCTTTTTTCTTTAACCTCTCCATAACCAACCTGTACAGCCTGGTACCCGTCGTTTTCAACAGTCTTAAGCTGTGTAATTACCATTGGTCCTGCCTCTACTACTGTTACCGGAACCATTATTCCGTCTTCAGTGAATATCTGAGTCATGCCCAGTTTTCTTCCTAATATTCCATTCATTCTGGAACCCTCCTATTCTTACAGCGGATTGCTATGCAATCATTCTAAGATAAGGTATCTTTTATTGTAATACCTTAACTTCATTTTGAATTAAAGTTTAATTTCGATATCTACTCCTGCTGGGAGATCTAATCTCATCAGCGAATCTACAGTCTTTGGACTTGGATTCGAAATATCGATAAGTCTCTTGTGAGTTCTTATTTCGAACTGCTCTCTTGAGTCTTTGTACTTGTGTACCGCTCTCAGGATTGTGATTATCTGCTTCTCTGTTGGAAGTGGTATTGGACCCGCTACTGAAGCACCTGTTGTTTTTGCAGTTTCTACAATCTTCTCAGCCGACTGATCCAGCATTCTGTGATCATAAGACTTTAATCTGATTCTGATTTTTTGGTTCTTAGACATTCTTCTTTACCTCCTATCGTACGATTCTCGTACGACTCGATCCGTAAACTGTTCCGGGCGTTTCGTAAACTTCCGAAAAAAACAGCCTTTACGGCTCTAGTCGCCACATTCATTGATGTTGCATGCTCCACGGAAATTCCCTGGACTTAACCAGCCACCTTCCGTTTCTACGCAATTCTTATTAAACACACTAATATAGTATATAACAGCATGTCTATAAATGCAACATTTTTTTTGCTATTTTTTTACTTTTTTTTCGAAGGCTTTCTTCTGCGAGAGTTCTGAGCTGTTTCCGCCTTCTGAGCAAATGATCTTGGCTGTCTGCCTGAAGTTTTTTCCTTCTCTGGCACGGTCATTATCATCATCGGGTATGAGTGATCTTCATTTACGTCAATCTTATTCCCGGTTAGCTTTTCGATATCCTTAAGATATGGCTTTTCCTCTATGTTGCAGAAAGATATAGATATTCCTCTCAGCCCCGCTCTTCCTGTCCGGCCTATTCTGTGAACGTATGTTTCCGGTACGTTTGGAAGGTCGTAGTTGAATACATGGGAAAGCTCATCTATGTCTATTCCTCTGGCTGCAAGGTCAGTAGCTACAAGCACTTTTATTTTCCCGCTCTTGAACTCTGAAAGCGCCGTCTGCCTCGCTCCCTGCGATTTGTTTCCATGAATTGCTCTGGCATTTATACCCGCTTTGAGAAGCTCCTTCACTAACTTGTCAGCACCGTGTTTTGTCCTGGTAAAAACGAGAGATGACGATATCCTGCCGCTTCTGAGAAATTCTATGAGAAGCCTGTGTTTGTTGTTCTTGTCTACGAAGCATACTGACTGTTCAATTGTATCTGCCGTTGAAGATACAGGAGCCACCTCTATCCTCACTGGATTTTTGAGTATCTTTGAAATAAGATCCTGTATCTCCGGTGGCATAGTTGCTGAAAAGAACATTGTCTGCCTTTTTTCCGGAATCATGGAGATTATTTTTTTGACGTCATGTATGAATCCCATGTCCAGCATCCTGTCTGCCTCATCAAGCACGAATATGTCCAGGCTTTTCAGATTTATCTCTTTCTGGGATTCAAGGTCCTTGAGCCTTCCCGGGGTTGCTACAAGAATATCTACTCCTTTTCTCAGCTTTTCTATCTGAGGCTTTGCCGATACTCCGCCAAAAATCACGCAGCTTCTTATGCCGGTGTGCCTTCCATATGCTTCGATGCTCTCGTGTATCTGAAGAGCAAGCTCTCTCGTAGGCGTCAGTATGAGCGCCTTTATTTCTCTTCGACCCCTTGTTTTGTGATTTATCAGCTTGTTCAGCACTGGCAGTGCGAACGCCGCAGTTTTTCCGGTTCCAGTCTGCGCGCAGCCTAATATGTCCCGTCCCTCAAGAGCTGGCGGGATTGCCTGCACCTGAATAGGGGACGGCTTTTTGTAACCTTCCTCAGCAAGTGCCTTTAATAATTGTTTTTCAAGTTTCAAATCTTCAAATTTCATTTTCCATCCTGACTCTATAATAAAATGTTCATATTCTAATATTTCATTATACCCTATTATCAGCATTTTATCCATTTCTATTTTTTAAGCTTCGTAAACTGTCTTCCCGTTTACCATTGTCATCATAGCGCTTTTTACATAAAAAATCCCGCCGTCTGTAATTTACAGAGGGCGGGTATTTATTTGCTGTATCATATTCCTGATTTTATAAGTCTTATTACAGGGCTATGTTGTCTCCATCCTGCTTTGGATAGTTTGGAGTCTCTTCAAGGTTTGTTATGTGGATTGATTTATAACGCTTGAGGCCTGTACCTGCTGGTATAAGCTTTCCTATTATAACATTCTCCTTCAGACCTATTAGATTGTCCTTGCTTCCTTTTATAGCTGCTTCCGTAAGGACTCTTGTTGTCTCCTGGAATGAAGCTGCAGAAAGGAATGAATCTGTTGCAAGAGAAGCCTTTGTGATTCCGAGAAGAACCTGTTTGAAGGTTGCAGGCTCTTTGCCTTCTTCTTCCAGCTTTTCGTTTGATCTTCTCACCTCTGCGAGGCTCATGAGTGCTCCAGAAAGGAAAGTCGAGTCATTTGGCTCTTCGATCTTTACCTTGCTCAGCATCTGTCTCGCAATGATCTCGATATGCTTGTCGTTTATATCAACACCCTGGAGCCTGTAAACTCTCTGAACCTCTTTAACGATGTAGTCCTGAACTCCGATTACGCCGTTAACCCTGAGGATATCATGAGGGTTTATTGATCCCTGAGTAAGCTGCTCGCCCGGCTTAACATGCTGTCCGTCTCTGACTTTCAGCATAGCGCCGTATGGTATCTGATACTCATGCTCTTCGCCTGATTCAGTAGTAACTATGATGTCTTTACGCTTTCCATTTTCTACGAACTTCACAGTTCCTGCAACTTCGGTTATAACAGAAAGTCCCTTTGGCTTACGAGCCTCGAAAAGCTCCTCAACCCTTGGAAGACCCTGCGTGATGTCTCCACCCGCAACTCCTCCTGTATGGAAGGTTCTCATAGTAAGCTGCGTTCCCGGCTCACCGATTGACTGAGCTGCTATTATACCAACGGCCTCACCAACATTCACGTTCTTTCCTGTCGCAAGGTTTCTTCCGTAGCATGTAGCACATACTCCATGCTTTGACTTACAGTTGAGGACTGTACGCAGAACAAGGGTTGTGATTCCCGCTGCAACTATCTCTTCTGCAACCTCTTCTGAAATCTCTTCGCCTTTTCTTGCTATAATTTCACCGGTCTGAGGATGAAGCACATCTGATACCGGATATCTTCCTACTATTCTGTCATAAAGCTGTTCTATTACTTCGTTTCCGTCCTTGAATGCGCTTACTTCGATTCCTTCTGTCGTTCCACAGTCTATCTCTCTTATGATGACATCCTGAGATACGTCAACAAGTCTTCTTGTAAGGTATCCTGAATCGGCCGTACGAAGCGCCGTATCGGCAAGTCCTTTTCTGGCTCCGTGTGAGGATGTGAAGTACTCAAGTACTGTAAGACCCTCACGGAAGTTTGATTTAACCGGTATCTCAACGGTCTTACCTGAAGCATTGGCCATAAGACCACGCATTCCTGCAAGCTGTCTTATCTGGTTCTTAGAACCCCTCGCTCCGGATACTGCCATTATGTTTATGTTGTTAAGCGGGCCGAGGTTTTTCATAAGAGCGTCTGTTACAAGGTCAGTTGTAGCTGCCCAGGTTTCGATTACTCTTTCGTATCTCTCTTCATCTGACATAAGACCACGCTTGAAATTCTTTTCATATTTTGCAACTTTTTCTTCTGCCTGTCTTACAAGATCATGCTTTTCTTCTGGAATTATCATATCCGCAACTGATACGGTCATCGCACCCTTTGTTGAATATTTGAATCCAAGATCCTTTATCTTGTCAAGCATAAGCGCTGTTGCAGTATTTCCGTGCTTTCTGAAGCACTTGTCTATTACTTTTCCTATCTGATTCTTCGCAAGTATGAAGTCTACCTCGAGAGAATACTTGTCCACGCTTCTGTCAACATATCCAAGGTTCTGAGGTATGTTGTTGTTGAATATGAACCTTCCTACTGTTGACTCTACGAGCTGTCCCTTGTCATTCTCATCAAGCTTTATTCTTACTCTGACTCTCGCATGAAGATTAACCTGCTTGTTTTCATACGCAAGCATCATTTCATCGAAATCCTTGAATACAGATCCCGTTCCCTGAACACCTTCTTCTTCCATAGTCAGGTAATACGCTCCAAGAACCATGTCCTGCGAAGGAGTTGTTATAGGAGAACCGTCTTTAGGCGCCATGATGTTGTTCGGAGAAAGCATAAGGAATCTTCCCTCTGCCTGGGCTTCCACTGAAAGCGGTACGTGAACTGCCATCTGGTCTCCGTCGAAGTCAGCGTTGTAAGCTGTACATACAAGCGGATGAAGCTTTATGGCCTTTCCTTCAACAAGAACAGGCTCAAATGCCTGGATTCCCAGTCTGTGCAGCGTCGGTGCCCTGTTGAGCAGTACCGGGTGTCCTTTTATTACTTCTTCCAGAACTTCCCATACTTCAGGCTTTACTTTTTCAACCATTCTCTTGGCATTCTTGATGTTCTGAGCATAGCCTTTTTCTACGAGCCCGTTCATTACAAATGGCTTGAACAGCTCCAGAGCCATCTTTTTAGGAAGTCCGCACTGGTAGAACTTGAGGTCCGGACCAACTACGATAACCGAACGTCCTGAGTAGTCAACCCTCTTACCAAGAAGGTTCTGACGGAAACGTCCCTGTTTTCCCTTAAGCATGTCTGAAAGTGACTTGAGAGGCCTGTTTCCAGGACCCGTTACAGGTCTTCCTTTTCTTCCATTATCTATAAGTGCATCTACTGCTTCCTGAAGCATTCTTTTTTCGTTTCTTATTATTATGTCTGGCGCTCCAAGCTCAAGCAGCTTCTTTAGTCTGTTGTTTCTGTTTATTACTCTTCTGTAAAGGTCATTCAGGTCTGAAGTAGCAAATCTTCCTCCGTCAAGCTGAACCATAGGTCTCAGCTCCGGCGGTATTACCGGGATTACATCCAGGATCATCCATGAAGGATCGTTTCCTGACTGCTTGAATGCCTCTACTACCTCAAGCCTTCTTATTGCCTTGATACGTTTCTGTCCGCTGGCATCCTTAAGCTTGCCTTTGAGATCTTTTGAAAGTTCTTCAAGGTTAAGCTTCTTTAGCATTTCTTTTACGGCCTCGGCTCCCATCTTTGCTACGAATGAGTTTCTTCCGTGAGTCTCTATTGCATCTCTGTATTCTTTTTCACTTAGCAGCGCATTCTCTGTGAGGTTTGTCTCACCCGGATCTATGACTACATAGGAAGCGAAATAGAGGATTTTTTCAAGAAGTCTCGGTGACATATCCAGGAGCAGTCCCATTCTTGACGGGATTCCCTTGAAATACCATATGTGTGAAACCGGCGTTGCCAGTTCTATATGGGCCATTCTTTCTCTTCTTACCTTTGCTCTGGTTACTTCGACACCACATTTGTCACAAATTACGCCCTTGTGTCTTGCTCTGTCTTTTTTGTACTTCCCACAGTGACATTCCCAGTCCTTCTGCGGCCCGAATATGGCCTCACAGAAAAGACCGTCCTTTTCCGGCTTTAATGTTCTGTAGTTTATTGTTTCAGGTTTTTTAACCTCGCCATAAGACCATTCTCTGATCTTCTCCGGCGATGCCAGACCTATTTTGATTGATTCAAAATTATCTAATTCAAACAAGGAGTGCAGCTCCCTTCTTCTATTCTTATACTGGAAATAAATTTAGGTTAACACTTTTTACGGAATAAACCGTGCCGCTGTGGCACAGTTTATTCTCTGGTTTATTAGTCAAGTTCATTTTCGTCAATATCAAAATCATCATCGAAATCTTCGTCTTCTTCTTCATCCATGTATTCAAGATCAAACGTGGACTCTTCGTCAATAATAGAGGCATCCTTTGTTATGTCTACCTCAAACATGTCATCTCTCTCTTCATCGATATATACGGAATCGTCTTTTATCTCGATATCATCTACATCTTCTCTCACTTCCACTTCCTGCTCGTCTTCTGAAAGAAGCTTTACATCAAGGCAGAGTGACTGAAGTTCTTTTATAAGAACCTTGAATGATTCTGGTATTCCCGGTTCAGGAACGTTTTCACCTTTTACTATTGACTCGTAGGTTCTTACTCTTCCTACCACGTCATCGGATTTTACAGTAAGAATTTCCTGAAGTGTATGAGCTGCTCCATATGCCTCAAGAGCCCAAACCTCCATCTCTCCGAATCTCTGTCCACCAAACTGAGCTTTTCCTCCGAGTGGCTGCTGAGTTACAAGAGAGTAAGGTCCCGTGGATCTGGCGTGGATCTTGTCATCAACAAGGTGGTGAAGCTTCAGCATGTACATGTATCCCACTGTAACCCTGTTGTCAAAGAAATCGCCTGTCCTTCCGTCCTGAAGCTGAATCTTTCCGTCTTCAGGATATCCGGCTTCATTCAGAGCCTTGAATATATCATTCTCGTTTGCTCCATCGAATACAGGTGTAGCTACGTGCCATCCAAGCTGTTTTGCAGCAAGTCCCAGATGGACCTCAAGTACCTGTCCGATGTTCATACGTGATGGTACTCCCAGCGGATTCAGAACTATCTCAAGCGGTGTTCCGTCTGGCATGAAAGGCATATCCTCTTCTGGAAGAATACGTGAGATAACACCCTTGTTACCATGACGTCCGGCCATCTTGTCGCCTACATTTATTTTCCTTTTTTTGGCAATATAGCATCTTACAAGCTCATTTACTCCTGCTGGAAGCTCATCGCCGTTTTCTCTTGTGAATATCCTTATATCAACTATTATCCCTGATTCTCCATGTGGAACTCTCAGAGATGTGTCTCTTACTTCTCTCGCTTTTTCAGCAAATATCGCTCTCAGAAGCCTCTCTTCAGGAGTTATTTCAGTTTCTCCCTTTGGAGTTACCTTTCCTACGAGTATATCTCCGGATTCAACCTCGGCTCCGATCCTCACTATTCCTCTTTCATCAAGATTCTTGAGGGCATCGTCCCCTACATTAGGTATGTCTCTTGTTATCTCTTCAGGTCCAAGCTTCGTATCTCTTGCCTCTGATTCATATTCCTCTATGTGGATTGTAGAAAGCCTGTCTTCTCTTACGAGTCTCTCATTTATCAGTATGGCGTCCTCGTAGTTGTATCCTTCCCATGTCATGAAGGCGATCAGGCAGTTTCTTCCAAGCGCTATCTCACCAAGGTCTGTTGAAGGTCCGTCAGCAATTACATCTCCCTTTTCAAGGACATCGCCTTTTTTAACTATAGGAGTCTGGTTTATACATGTTCCCTGGTTTGAACGTTTGAATTTCAGGAGCTTGTAGAAATCTCTTTCGCCAGTTTCACGTCTTATGACTACCTGGTTGGCAGATACTTTCTCAACCGTTCCTGCTTGTCTTGCAACCACAACAGCTCCAGAGTCAACAGCTGATCTGTACTCTATGGCAGTTCCTATAACAGGAGCCTCTCTTCTTACAAGAGGTACGGCCTGACGCTGCATGTTCGATCCCATAAGGGCTCTGTTGGCGTCGTCGTTCTCAAGGAATGGTATCATTGCCGTAGCTACTGAAACAACCTGCTTTGGAGAAACGTCCATTACGTCTACCCTGTTTCTGTCGATGAGCTGAACTGTACCATTTACGGTTCTGCAGGCAACTCTCTCGTTTACGAATCTTCCATCTTCAGCAAGCGGCTCATTTGCCTGAGCTCTTATATAAAGATCCTCTTCGTCCGCTGTCAGATATACTATCTCAGGCGTTACGATTCCGGTTGATTTGTCAACTTTTCTGTATGGAGACTCTATGAATCCATACTCATTTATCTTGGCATATACTGAAAGTGAGTTTATAAGTCCGATGTTCGGTCCCTCAGGAGTCTCTATCGGACACATTCTTCCATAGTGAGAATAGTGAACGTCCCTTACCTCGAATCCTGCACGGTCTCTTGAGAGTCCTCCAGGTCCAAGTGCAGAAAGCCTTCTCTTGTGAGTAAGCTCTGACAGCGGGTTAGTCTGATCCATGAACTGCGAAAGCTGAGATGAACCAAAGAATTCCTTTATAGCTGCAGTTACAGGTCTTATGTTTATAAGAGTGTTCGGAGTGAGCTCCATCGTATCCTGTACTGTCATTCTTTCCTTTACTACTCTTTCCATTCTCGAAAGACCTATTCTGAACTGGTTCTGCAGAAGTTCTCCTACAGATCTCACTCTTCGGTTTCCGAGGTGGTCTATGTCATCAAGATTTCCTACTCCACTGAAAAGGTTGAACTGATAGCTTACAGAAGCCACTATATCTTCTATGACTATATGCTTCGGTACCAGCTGACGCTTTCTCTTTGAAATAAGGTTTCTTCTCTCTTCAGGGTCTTCTGTTTCTTCGAGGATCTCCTGAAGTACCTTGTATCTTACTTTTTCTTTTATCTTTAAATCGCTTATATCAAAATCAATGTGTTTTTTAATATCTACGAATCTGTTTCCAACGACTTTAACCTCTTTGCCCTCATCTCCTTCGATGAATACGGCTTCGAGGCCTGTATCTTCTATTGAATCCGCTTCTGCAAAAGTAAGTCTGTGGCCAGCTTCAAACAGGATCTCTCCAGTATTTGGATCCACGACATCTCTTGTAAGCTTCTTTCCATTTGCTCTGTTGGCAATTGAAAGTTTTTTGTTGAATTTAAATCTTCCCACCTTCGCGAGATCATATCTCTTTGGATCAAAGAAAAGGGAATTTATGAGTGATTCGGCGCTTTCAAGCGTTGGCGGCTCACCCGGTCTGAGTTTCTTGTATATTTCTATTAAAGCTTCTTCTCTTGAAGTAGTGCTGTCTTTTCCAAGGGTGGCTTCAAGTCTTTCGTCTTCTCCGATAAGGTCTCTTATCTGTTCATTGCTTCCATAGCCAAAAGCTCTGAGCAACATTGTTATTGGCTGTTTTCTGTCTCGGTCTACCCTTACAGAAACTATGTCGTTGGAATCAGTCTCATACTCCAGCCATGCACCCCTGTTAGGAATAACTGTAGATGAAATCAGTTTCTTACCAGATTTGTCAATTTCCTGAGCGTAGTATACACCCGGAGATCTTACAAGCTGACTTACTATAACTCTTTCTGCTCCGTTTATAATGAAGGTTCCCTTATCTGTCATAAGTGGGAAATCTCCAAGGAACACGGGCTCTCCACCCTCATTCTTAACTATCTTGGATCCATCCTCATCAGGAACTGTAAGCTTTACCCTGACTCTCAGCGGAGTAGCATAGTTAACGTCTCTTTCCTTGCTCTCTTCAACGTCATATTTGGGCTCTTCTTCCAAATAATAGTCCAAAAACTCAAGCTTGATGTTTCCAGTATAATCTTCAATTGGGAAAACTTCCTCAAATACTTCTCTAAGTCCTTCTTCGATAAACCACTTGTACGAATCAAGCTGTATCTCTATAAGATTTGGCAGACTCGTAACCTCGTTAATCTTCGAAAAACTCATTCTCTTTCTTCTCCCGATTTGCACAGGATGTGGATATAGCATTCAGACTTCACCTCTCAATTAATAAAAAAAGAATTTCTAATTAGACATACGTCCCCATTATTATTCCATAGCATTATATAAATATATCATATTGGAATGCTTTTTGCAATAAATTTTTATAATGGATTTTCGGCTTCAAACACTGTCGCTCGGATCTTTGACACTTTATCCCATTAGAATATGCTCCAAAGCCTTGCAACAGGCTTATTTTTTTGTCAAATTATAAAAATAATTATTGCACAATGTCTAGCAATGTGCTATAATATAAAGGATAGGAGGTATTTCATATGAGACTTCAAATTTCTAAATCTAAAAATGCTTCGTCATTATATGTCACAAAATCTATTTATGTTAACGGAGTTAGTACTTCCAAGGTTGTTGAAAAACTTGGTACATATGATGAACTAAAAGAGAAGCTCAACGGTGAGGACCCTATCGAATGGGCTAAGGCTTATGTTGCTGAGCTTACAAGAAAAGAAAAAGAAGAAAAAAGAGAAGTTATGGTCAGGTATTCTCCTGCGAAGCAGATTGCCAAGGATGAACAAAAAACATTCAATGGCGGATATCTGTTCCTGCAGCAGATATACCACCAGTTGGGTCTTTCAAAGATATCAAAGGTAATCTCAGAAAAATACAAATTTACATACAACCTGGATTCGGTTCTTTCAAGACTTGTTTACAGCAGGATTATCTTTCCTGCTTCTAAACTCGCTACATGCGAGCAATCGAAGTTATTCATGGAACAGCCTGAATTTGAGCTTCAGCATCTCTACAGGTCTCTGGAAGTACTCGCCAAAGAGTCAGATTACATACAGTCTGAGCTTTACAAGAACAGCCTCAAAATCTGCGACAGAAACAATGGGATCCTTTACTATGACTGCACCAACTATTTCTTCGAAACAGAGCAGGAAGATGGCTTAAGGCAATATGGCGTTTCGAAGGAGCACAGGCCTAATCCGATTGTCCAGATGGGACTGTTTATGGATGGGGATGGTTTCCCGCTTGCATTTTGCATAAACAAAGGTAACACTAATGAACAGGTTACGTTGAAACCACTGGAGAAAAAGATAATATCTGACTTTGGTCTTTCAAGATTTGTAGTATGTACTGATGCCGGGCTGGCTTCTGTTGCTAATCGCAAGTTCAACGACATACAGGACCGGGCATTCATAACTACTCAGTCTATCAAGAAACTGAAGGCATCTCTCAGGGAATGGGCTCTGGATCCTACGGGATGGAAAATGAGTGGTTCAGATGTTCTTTATGATTTAACGGAGTTAAATGAGGACAGTAACTTGGACCTCACATTCTACAAAGAAAGATGGATCAAGGAGAAAGACCTGGAACAAAAACTGATTGTGACATTCTCTACCAAATATCAGAAGTATCAGCAGAGCATCAGGAATCGTCAGATAGAACGCGCACAGAAAGTAATTGATACAAACTCTGGAAAACTGAAGAAGTGTAATTCAAATGATTACAAGAGATTCATATCCAAGTCTCATTGCACCGAAAATGGTGAGGTAGCCGAAAATGAAAGCTACTCCATTGATACTGATTTGATTGCCGGCGAAGCCGCTTACGATGGATTCTATGCGGTTTGCACAAACCTCGATGACGATGCTTCCGCAATCATCAAGGTAAATCAGAGAAGATGGGAGATTGAAGAATCCTTCCGGATCATGAAGTCTGAGTTCAAGGCTAGACCGGTATATCTGCAGCGTGATGACAGAATAGAGGCACACTTCACTACCTGCTTCATTTCACTCATGATATACAGAATTCTTGAAAAGAAGTTGGGCGAAAAATATACATGTCACGACATAGTGACAGGACTGAGAGACATGAATTTCTTTGAAATCACTGGTGAAGGCTACCTTCCAACATATACAAGAACAGATTTAACTGATGATCTTCACGATGCATTTGGATTCAGAACAGATTATCAGATAGTAAATACAAAACAAATGAAAAAAATTTTCAAAGATACAAAAAAATAAAAAACATTACTCACTTTTCAAAAAACAAGAAAACCTGTAAATCGTTGATATTGCTTCGATTCACAGGTTTTTATTCCATTAAAGTGTCAAAGATGAGATTATATAAATATATCATATTGGAATGCTTTTTGCAATAAATTTTTATAATGGATTTTCGGCTTCAAACACTGTCGCTCTGAGGCCTAGTCCATCATGGGCATTAATCGAAACCTGTTTGACTCTTTTTCTTTTTTCCTTATCCTTGCACTGGGCTAATACTTGAGAGCTTAGCTCCTGATTATCCTTGGATTTTTTTGGCATAAAGATACCTGTTAGGGCGAGCACATTAACAGCGCTGACTGCGCCTATACTGCCGATGCATAGATTTTTCATCATTCTTTGCTTTTCTTTTTTATTATTTCTGAATATCTTTTTTTTGAGTTTTTTTAATTGATACTTCTTGCTAGCCATTTGAATCTCCTTTGTCATACAGGCTCAAAAGCTGACCCTGCTTCGGATCAGCTTCTAAGAAATAGATTTTAAAGCCTAATTATTTTCTAGCTTTCAGCCACTGGGTTATTAAAGGTGCCACCATGGCTTTTGATTTTGAACTGACATACATACCGATATGCCCTGTTGGAATTTCGTGGGTCTCAAAATCCTTTGTTCCAACATATTTTTCGAAATTTTTGCTTGATTCTGGTGATACAATATGATCGTTTTTGGCATAGATATTCAATACGGGCATGGTTATATTCTGAAGGTTTACCCTTTTCTCCCCGATCTGCAGCTCGCCTTTTACAAGTTTGTTATCTCTATAGAGGTCTTTGACAAATTGTCTTAGGGCTTGTCCTGTTTGGGAAGGACTATCAAAAATCCATTTTTCCATCCTTAGGAAGTTCTTAAGGGCTTCTGGATCGTCCATATCGTCTACCAAGTTGAGATATTTGTTCACATTTAGGGCCAAGGGCTTGAGGGTAACAAAAGCATTGTTCATAAAGTCCCCAGGTACCAGCCCGTGGTGGGCATCTACGATTTTGTCAATGTCCAGATATTTACCCCAGGCAAACAAAAGGGCATCGTTCGGCGCAAAATCAATAGGCGCTACCATGGTAATAAGGTTTTTTATTTTTTCTGGATGCAGGGCTGAATAAATGGCGGAGAAGGTTCCACCTTGACAAACGCCCAACAAGTTAATTTTGTCTGATTTGGATTTTTCTCTCACAAAATCAACCACATTGTCTATATATCCTTCTATATAGTCTTCCATGGTGATGTATTTGTCATCGATGGTCGGATAGCCCCAGTCTATAATATAAACATCTACTCCCTCTTTTAAGAGGTTTTGAATAAAACTGTTGTTTTCCTCAAGATCCATCATAGTTTCCCGGTTTACAAGGGCATAGACAATCAAAAGGGGTGTTTTTTGAAGATTTTTTGTAACCGGTTTAAATCTAAACACGGAAAGCTTGTCTTCTTCATAAACCAACTCTTTTTCAGAGACACCCGCTTCTAGGCCTTCAATATTTAGCATATTGTCAAATCCACTCAGAATCTTTTTTTGAAAACCAACGGCCTCTTCAAAATTTTTCTTTATATCAAAATCCATCTTATTCAAATTGAACCTCCCATTCACTACTACCTAAAAAATACCATTCAAACTTATTTCTTTTCTTCAGGTTTGCTCTTTTTCAATTCGTCAACTTCTTTTTTAAGGCTTTTTATTTCCTTTTTCATTTCATAAACCTTTTTAATCATGCTATCTAGCTGGCCTTTGGTGACGATAGGTGTATCTGCAAGATAATACTCCATCAATTGGTTAAACTCTGCCTTAACGTCCATGGCTGCTGCCCCAAATTGACTGAGAAGTTGGGAAAATTCTTGACTTCCGAAGTATTCGATTAACTTGCCATCCATTTTTTTGGACCAGAAGTTAAAAAATTCTTCAAAGGTTTTAATTTCAAGGCCTTCTTTTGTCAACTGTCCATATTCGTCGATAATCGCTTGGAAGGCATTTTTTTGAACCGCATTTAGTTTTGTTGAAAACTCCGATGCCACAATAAACATATCAATCATCTTGTCGAAAGCCTTATTTTGTTGCTCCATGATATTTTTGTTGACACCAAAGGAGTCGGAGCTCAAGATTTTTCCAAAGGTTTCATTGTATTTTGTTTTCCAAAGCTTGAAAAAGTCTGAAATTTGTTCAATATCATTGTTTAGGGTGCCTCTTACAAAGAGGTCTCTTAGCTGGTCTAATTCATCCTTCCAAGGGGTGTAAAATCCAGAGATGGTGTTAAAATACTGGTCTACTAATCCCTTTGGTTCGGAAAGGTAGGGCTTAAACTCATTGGGAAGAGCTGAAAGCAGCATATCATAAGCCATACTAGAGTTTTTGGTGATTAGGTCTTGAAATTTTGTAAGATCAACTTCCGCAGAATCTTTCATGCCACTACTTAACTCATTCCAAAATTCATACATTTGCAGATAAAACTTATTGGCCTCAAACATTTTTGACATCACTTCGCTCATACTAGGATCAAAAAGCTTTGCAATGTCATAGTCCGCATACATATCTTTGTATTGATTAAAAGCCTCGTTAAAGCTATTAAAATTGTAGTCAGAAAAATTATACATCCCTAATCCCTTGGGATATATGTTTTCAAATTTTTGCATATTATCAAAAAACATCTTTTGCATATCTATAAAACTCTTGTAGGCATCGAGGTTAAACCCTTTTGTATCTCCCATTTTTTGGTACATGGAAAATGGATTTGAATCCCCAGTCCAGCCTTCAAGCCATTTTTTTTGCATATCCATAAATTGATTTCCCATATTTTCAGAAGAACCTTCTTTTTGTGTTTCAAAAAATGGCTTGTAGGTATCTTGAAAACTTTCAAACATTTTTTGTTGGGCACCAAAAAAATCTTTCATATAATCCATAAATCTTCTCCTTTTCCTATGGCTTTTTTACAACAGCCTGTCCTTTAATTACAACATTTTCATCATTTCCTGCACTTACGACTGTGTCCAAAATTATAATGTGTTTTTCGTCTTTTTTTTCAATGACAGTTACGGTAGCTGTGCAGGTGTCACCTATATAGACCGGTTTCATGAACTTTAGGTCCTGGCCCAAATAAATAGTGCCGTGTCCTGGCAGGTCATTTCCTATTACCGCTGAAATAAGTGAAGCAACTAGCATTCCGTGAACAATATTATCTTTAAAAATACTGGACTTCCCATATTCTTGGTCCAGGTGAATCGGGTTGATATCCAAAGATAGCTTGGCAAATTCCTCCACATCCTCTTTGGTGATGGTCTTTGTGATAAAGGCCGAGTCTCCCAATTTAATTTCTTCATAAGTCATACAATTCCCCCTTTAAATTGATGAACAAGATATTGATTATAAAATAACAAACTGAAGTAATTAGCTGACAACCTCCTTTATATATTATACCCCAAATTTATCAAAATAGTTAGTTATTTAAAAATATAAGAGTGATTTATTGGAGTCAAATATTTTTAAATTTGAAAATAACCTTGTTCTGGTATACAATTGATAGCAAGACTTATTTGTAAGATTACTTGCAAATCGGCTTGTAAATTGGCTTGTAAGCTTACTTCCTAAATTCCACGTGTGTTTTTTATTAGCTTCAAAAATCACTATTTCACGAAGAATTTAGACTGCTTCTCACACATTGTAACATTATTTACAACCACCTTTCAATCATTTTTGATAAATCATTGATTTCATCTTTGCTGCAATGATACTTAATAAACTCTGCAAGTTATCCACAGAGCAACACTCAATTTTATTGATGATATTCTTATTATACCAGACATTTTTCATACACTCCCTTGTACGGATAGTTTTCCGACAACTTCATGATTACATATCTTGCGGTTTTGATTATTTTTGCTGCAAGAAATACATACTTCAAACGAAAGGTCTTTATTTGCTGTCTGTATTCTGAAGAGTCCAAGGAATCAAACTTGAACAACAAAAATAGGTTATATGAAAGCATCATCATTTGAAACACGGCTTCATTCGCCCAAAATGACTTTAGCAAGAGATGACCCACCGCCATGTCGTATTTGGCTTCTTTGATATAGTTTTCAGCATTACCACGCTTTTCATAGTATATAACTACTTTTTCAGAAAGCAAGGTAGTATTTGTTACAAAGAAAAAGTAGTCGTATTCGGAACCTTCTAAAAGTGATAATTGTGCTCTTTCTTTTTCTGGTTTCAGTACGCGAGATACGACAAATCTTCTGTCTTTTTCCCATTTAACTAATTTTGTATACAGTTCTGTAGTTTCTCTACCTTCTTCTCCTTTAACGAATACAATTGATGAATTCGTTGCTTGTGAGGTGAGTGTAGAATAACTTTTGGCTTTAATTAAATATTTGCATCCAAGAGATTCTATCGTTTCGATAATTTTTTCATCAAAGTAGCCACTATCCATTCGAAATAAAATTTCTAAATCGTCTGATTTGATGTTAGCAACAATTTCTTTGATCATTTCCGCAGCACCGTTTGCAGTGTAAGTATTGCCACTTCTTACAAATCCGGTAACATATGCTTTTAATTCGTCGCAAAATGCAAATTGGATATTGTAGCATCGGTTTCCCAGTTTCTTAGGATTATATCCTTTTGACGCACCTTCTTGATGACCTTCTACGTTAATTACACTACTATCAATATCAATCGTAATGGATGTCAATTTACTTTTAGTGAGCAGTTTTTTAAAGACTTTAAAATTAATGTCTCTAAACATTTGGGTTGTCTTGAAGTTGAAGTTTCCTAGAAACCGTGACACTGTTTCAGGTTCTTTTACGGAAATATCAAACTCGTTGACGAGGGGATCATTTTGAAGTAGCTTTAGACGTTCTAACTTATCAATGCCAATGAAGTGACCGCAGAGCATGGTCTTTATATGATTCATCTTGATTTTATTTGTTGAGTCATTATCAAATACGAGGTCATTTTCAATAAAATCAAAAATCCCATTGCTTTTTGCATTCTCAAGGAGCAGAAAAAGACCTGCATTTGATGTTAGATTCTTAGCTTTGAAATCAATTTTATTAATCATAATTAGAACCCCTTTTTACTACTTTTCTTACTATTATTTTACCATATATCGAGTCATAAAAGCTGATAATTTAACATATTTTTGAGCACTTTTCTTTCACCCAATGGGTGAAAGCTGAATTTCGAAGGAACGCATATTTATCAAGGCTTTGATTATGCTTTTTGAAGTACTGACGTAGAATCTAGGTATAACATATGCTAATTTTCTGTGATGCGCCTGAATTCTTCTGATGTGACGTTTCCGGGCCTTACATCCCGAAGCATTTTTTTAAGTGTATGATAAGCTTTTTTCATCGTCGCTATATCTGTAGAAGGATTATTCATCCTGTAGCATGGAAAATACCTCGATATATGAAGCGTGATATCCGGATTCACGCTTCTGATGAATTCTCCTATTTCTGTCAGGGTTTTTTCATCGCTGTTTCTTTCTCCAATTATTAGAGTGCTCACCTCTACATGAACCCCCATCTCATCTGCCAGCCTTATGCTGTCCATTACCTCTCTCATTTTGCCGGAGCATATGCTCCTGTAGAACTCATCTCCCCCCTTGAGATCTATATTCATGGCGTCTATATAAGGAAGGAGTTTTTTTAGTGGCTCCGGATTTATATATCCATTTGTGACGATCACGATCTTTTTTTTCAGGCATTTCGCTTTTTATAAGCTGCGCCGTATCAAGTACATATTCATACCATACGGTCGGCTCATTATATGTGAATGCAAGCCCTATGCTTTCCCTGTGCTGCCTTACTTTCTCGAGCATGTCCTGCGGAGTCATGAACAGAGTCTCAGGGTCCTCATGCGCGATATGATAGTTCTGGCAGAACAGGCATTTCATGTTGCATCCATATGAACCTGCGGAAAGTATAAGCGTTCCCGGGCAGAATCTGCCGAGGGGTTTTTTCTCAACAGGATCGACTGCAAGCGAGGATACCTCTGCGTAATTGAAAGTATACAGCCTGAGCATGCCCTCTTCATCTCTGAGCGCGCCTCTCACTCTGCACATCCCCCGGTTTCCTTCCTTTATATTGCATTCGTGGGGGCAGAGATGGCACAGCGCATGATCATCAAAAGCTTCATAAAACATGGCTTCTTTTTTCACTTTATCTCCTCCTCATATCTCACTACCTCAAAGCGCTCGATCTCATAGTCTGCATCTTCGGGTATGACCGCCTTCCTGAGCGCTATGGCAAGCTGCTGGCCTGAAGTGTCGACTCCTTCAAGCTCAGGAAGGAGAAGTCCCTTTCTTGATCCCCGGCTTACTATGACCCCATATCTTTTTGGATCGAGCTCCTCCCTTGAGCATCTTTGAGGACTCCCAAGCACATCAACCGATATATCGCACTCCCTCAGCTCTTCCATGTCCATAGGCATGAATCTCGGATCCTCTACTGCCGCCGAGATAGCATTCTGCACTATCTCCTCTGCCAGGCTGCCTGTGGTTGGCATTATCGTTCCTATACAGCCTCTGAGATTTCCATCGATCTTTATTGATACGAAGACTCCACCTCTCTTTGATAAAAGTTCAGGCCAGTCGCTTTCTTTTACAGGCATCGGCACATGATTCCTGAAAAAATAATCAAGACTTGTCCTTGCAAGCCTCGTATGAGGGTTCCCCGCTCTCATCCTCCTGTCATGGCGGCTGCCTGCTTCTGTCATACGGTCCTGCATATCGGCTCCGTAGCTGAGATGAAACTCAGCCACTGCATAGCCTACCCCGAACGGCCCCTCATAGCTCAGAAGCTCTCCCTCTGCTTCTTTTCCATCCAGCGCTCCTGCCAGCATGTAGAGACTCCTGAGCCCGCACTCTCCGGCCTCTCTTGTCTCCTTTTCATCCATATAGAAAATATCTTCAATATCCCCAGAAGATATTATTTCGGTAATCCTCTTGTCAAACTTCGGACCGAAGGGACTGTAATGATAAGGCCCATCATCTGTAAGATGATGAGATAGGTCTCCTGAGGCTATCATGACTGCGGATCGGCCTGTTTCTTTTACGCTTTTCTCTATTGCCATCCCAAAGCGGTAGAGCTCACGCGGTGTAAGAAATCCGTATGCCAGGCATACTATCCTGAATTTCATATCTCCGGTAAAATAAAGCGGCACCATGACCCCATAATCGAGCTGCGCCCGGTCTTCGTACTGATTTCCTGCTCCGCTTCCAATCCTGACTGCCACAAGTCCGTCTTTTTCGGCGTTTTCTATTATCAAGTCTGCAAGCTCTGTATCCGTTTCAAGGCTCATGCTTATTCCGGGAGCCCCAAACCTTCCTAAATCGCCGCTGATCTCCTCCTGAGTATATACAGCTACCGCATCACGGAACACCATCCCATGAGGGGTTATTATTATGACAGTGTCAGGAGCTGTTTCGCGTATTCTCCTTCCAATCTCTGTGCAGGCCTTTATAGTGGATTCGATCTTCTTCTCCTCGCCTCTTCCTATCTGCGGAATTATTAGAGGCGGATGGGGCATCAGATAATAACCTTTCATTCTCTTACCTCCTGAAATTTATATCCTGAAATTCACCTGGCTTATTTATACCCAAAGATAAGTATGAGATTACGAGGTCTGCATGAATATTAAAATACTCCCTTGCTGCTCTCAGAGAGCTAAGGGAGTATTTTAATATGGCTCTATATCATAAGCCCCATGTATACAAGATTGGAAAATCTTCCGTTTATGCATATTTCATTTTTCAGTATTCCTTCTGCTTCAAACCCTAATTTTTCATAAAGCGCAATGGCTCCCTTGTTCTCCTGCGAGGTTACGAGAGATATCTTTCTGGTTATTCCATTAAGCCTGCACCACATTATGAGCTCATCCATCATTGCCCTTCCTATACCAGTATTGCAGTGCTTTTCAGCCACTACTATCCCCAGTGTGCCTACATGTCTTCCCTTTATCTTCTGATTGGACGAAATAGTTCCGATGCCAACTATCTCATCATCCGCAACCGCCAGTATCATGGTGCTGTTATTCGAGGAATTTGCCTCATCTATCATTTTCTCCTGCTGCTCCGGCGTAACCCTGTATTCTCCTCCGCAGAAGGAAAGATATTCTGTCTCCGCCCCTACCATATTGTAAAAATCAACAACCGACTTGGCATCTTCACGGGTGGGGTATCTGAGAATTATTTCCTGTCCTTTTTTAGTAGTTATAGTTTTCATTTATTCTCTCTCTTCCTCTTTTCATATATATAAGTTCCAGTTATATTATATTGCCAGTATCAGTTTTTTTCAATGATCAATATCTTCCTGCCATTGTAGGAAGTACCACGATGTCGGTCCGCTCTCCCGGTATCTTTATATCCTGTATGAGAGATGCATATGTCACGGATTTTTTTCCATATCTTTTTCTGAGGCTGTGCATTGCTCTCTCGGCCCGCTCCAGCTTTTCATGCTTTTCGTGGTTTGAGAAAAGGTCCTGCTGATAAGGCGTCTCTTCATCCATGAGATTTATCGCCGATATTGCAAGTGCTCTCACCGGTGCATCCCAGCTGTACTTTTTAGAAAAAAGCTCCGAAGCAGCCCTCGTTATCTCAGATGAGCACTGAGAAGGAATCTTCAGGATGCACTGATACTGCCTGCAGGCCATGGTAGAATCCCTGACTGATATCATGACCCCTGAAGCCTTCAGCTGATTGTCCCTGAGGCGCCTTGATACATCCTGGCACAGCTCCAGGAAAACAAGCTTTACCTCCTCATCATTTACAAGATCCATGATGCAGGTTATTCCGTGTCCGATGCTCTTTACAGGGGCTCTGTATCCTGCAGGCATTACATCTGATTCGTCGCGTCCGTTTGCATGATTCCATATCTGTATCCCGTTTTTTCCAAGTATCTGCATCATCAGGCGCGGATCTGCCCCGGCAAGATCGCCTATGGTGTTTATTCCATAGCGACTGAGCTTTTCAGCGGTTGATCTTCCTACTCCAAGAAGCTCTGATGCGCTGAGTTTCCAGAGCTTGCGCCTGAAATCAGTCCTTCCTATGAAGCTTACTGCATCCGGCTTTTTAAGGTCGCTTCCCAGCTTTGCAAATATCTTGTTGAAGCTGACCCCTATTGACACTGTTATTCCGAGCTCATTCTTTATTCTCTCTCTTATCTCCTCCGCTATCTTCTCTCCGCTTCCAAGAAGGCTGATGCTCCCAGTGCAGTCAAGCCAGCATTCATCGAGCCCGAACGGCTCAACCCTGTCTGTGTACTGATAATATATGCTGCGGGCAAGCCTGGAGTACTTGAGATATTCCTCATAATGCGGTTCTACTGTTATAAGGTCAGGGCACTTGAGCTTTGCCTGCCAGAGTGTCTCGCCTGTCTTTATCCCGAATTTCTTTGCTTCTTCAGATTTTGCAAGTACTATACCTCTTCGTTCCTCAGCAGATCCGCATACTGCAAGAGGCTTTCCTCTCCACTGCGGATTGGATATAAGCTCAATGGAAGCATAGCAGTTGTTCATGTCACAATGTAATATCGTCCTTTCAGGCATCAGTCTTCCTCCTTGACAAAAAGTGCAATATGTAATATCATAAGTGTAATCAAAATGCCCTTTGAATCATTATAGGCATTTTAAATGCACCTGTCAAGGGTTAATTACATATTATGTGCATTTTAATTGCACTTAAATATACTGAAAAAGAAGGAGACGATTATGAAATTTTGTGACAAGCTCAGAGAGCTCAGAAAAAAATCCAGCTATACACAGTCAGAAATGGCAGAAATGGCCGGAGTATCGCTGAGGACATACAAGAATTATGAGCTCGGGGACAGCTATCCAAGAAAGCGCGAGGTATATTTTTCGCTTTCCAGGATTCTCGGAGTCGATATAAATTACCTCCTGACAGAGGATGAAGACTTTGTGACTTCAGCAGGAGAGCAGTACGGATACAGCGGTCAGAAGCAGGCCGAGAAGATCATAAATGATGTGGCGGGGCTTTTTGCAGGAGGAAGGCTGTCAGACAATGACAAAGATGCTGTAATGCAGGCTCTCCAGCAGATATACTGGGATTCAAAAAAAGAGAACCGCAAATATTCCCGAATCAGCGACACCGGGGGTGAGACAGATGGCTCGCCTGAATAACATAAGAAGCCTCGCCGAATCTCTCGTAAGGAAATATGATACGCGAGATCCTGTAAAGCTTGCCGGGATGCTGGGAATACACATATACTACCTCGATGACCTGAGAGAGCTCCTCGGAATGTACACCATCATAAACAGGAGAAGATGCATACTCATAAACTCAAGGCTCAGCAGCCGCCTCATGAGTCTCGTGCTTGCGCATGAGATAGGGCATGACAGGCTTCACCAGAAGCTCTGCAGCGAATCTTCATTTCGTGAGTTTCAGGTACTTGACGTGACCTCAAGGCCGGAGTATGAGGCAAATGTATTTGCAGCCCACTTGCTTATCGATGAACGCGAGCTTGAATCCATGCTCAGAGAAGGCCTCGATGTACTGCAGATTTCATGTGCTATGGATATCAACATTAATCTTCTCCTCATAAAGCTGAATGAGATGAGAAGATGCGGAGCTGACTACGACATGAGCTTTGTCCCGACTGGAGATTTTCTTAAGAAAGTGAGCCTTCATGACGGCTGCGACCACGTATAGAGTTTGTTAATTGTTAGATTTTATGGCAATATGTCCCGATATGTGATAATCTATACTATGGAAAGTCAGTATTTAAATAAACAAACGAAACGAGGAAACAGAAAATGAAGGCTTATGAAAGATTTTTAAATTATGTTACAGTACATACTTCAAGTAACAGCCAGAGTGAAACTGTCCCTACAAGCAGAATACAGTTTGATCTCGCAAATGTCCTTGCAGATGAGCTCAGATCGCTTGGAGTCAAAGATGCACGTGTAGACGACAAATGCTATGTCTACGCATCTATTGAGGCGACTCCCGGATATGAGGATAAACCTGCCATAGGATTTATCGCGCATATCGATACCACGCCTGACTTCTGCGGTGAGAACGTAAATCCTGTGATAATAGAAAATTACAGCGGAGAGGACATCGTGCTCGGCGAAAGCTCAAGGGTGCTATCCCCTGATGAATTTCCACACCTTCCTGCTCTCAAGGGCCGTACACTTATAGTAACTGATGGAAGCACGCTTCTGGGTGCAGACAACAAAGCTGGTATAGCCGAGATAATGACTCTTGCTGAGAACCTTATCAAAAATGAGATCCCTCACGGAAGGATATGCATAGGCTTTACGCCTGACGAGGAAGTTGGCTCAGGAGCTGACCACCTTGACATACAGGCCTTTGGAGCTGATTTCGCGTATACCGTGGACGGCGGTCCTGAAGGCGAGATATCATATGAAAATTTCAATGCAGCCAGCGCATCATTTGACATAAATGGCTTCAATGTACATCCCGGAGAAGCTAAGGATACCATGATAAATGCTTCGCTGGTAGCAACAGAGATAAATTCCATGCTTCCTACTGGAGAGACTCCACGAGATACGACGAACTATGAAGGATTCTTTCATATGACATCCATAAACGGTAGCGTTGAGCACGCAAGGCTTGATTATATAATAAGAGACCATGACCTTGCAGTGCTCGAGGCCAGAAAAGCCACTCTCAGGCTCATAGAAAAGCTCATGAACGAGAAATACGGAGAGGGCACGGTTTCACTTACTCTCAAGGACCAGTACAGGAACATGGTCGAAAAGATAAAGCCCTGCTTCCATATAATAGAAAACGCTTCAGCTGCTGTAGAAAAAGCAGGCATAGAGCCTATGATAATCCCCGTAAGAGGAGGAACTGACGGCGCCAACCTGAGCTTCAAGGGTCTGCCTTGTCCAAACCTGGGCACAGGCGGATATGCCTTCCACGGGCCTTATGAGCACATAACCGTTGAGGGAATGGACAAGACAGTAGAAATACTTGAAAACATAGTAGCTATATATGCGGATATGCCGAAGTAGCACAGATTCTTCTTATCCTGAGTAAAGTTAAACGAAGGGGCTGTCGGAGAATGAAGTTTTTTGACCCCTAAACTTTAATAATTAAAAATCCTAGATTATTCAACATCTACAAAAACGTATAACACAGAATAATTTAGGATTTTTTTTGTTTAATTCAATATTTATTGTATGACAAAAAAAGCCACTTGATAGTTTCTCATGACTTATAAAAATCCGATAGGATTAAGCTATTTTTGCTTCATAGGTCTTAATTATTTCTTTTGAGAAGCGATAATACTTATTTAAATTTCTGCCTATAGCATACAAAAAGAACTCTTTATGTACTTTTTCAGATGTCCGGTGATTAAATCTTCTAAAATTATCATTTTCTTTGATGTCTCCGAAATGACCTTCGGTCTGAATGGAACGTATCTGACGATACAAGATACCTTTTTCACTTTGTACATTGTTATTGGACTCTGTCTTTAAGGTTTCCCAAAGCAGATTTATCTTCATAACTTTGTTTTTGTGGATATCTTTTTCTTCGTTGTATTTATACAAACAGTGTGGCTTAAACTCGCAACCGCTGCAATCTTTGCAAGCGTAGACTTCGAAATTACTTCTGTAACCATTATGGTTTCTGTATTCAGAGAGTTCATATTGAAGTTTTCGTCCATCTTTGCATATGAACTGAACACCGTTTTCTGTAATTATTTTTTCCATATTATAAAACTTGCCGGGATCGTTCTTGTACGCCCTGGTTTTCATTTTTTCATGCATTTGAAGTTTTATGTATGAATCTATGTTATTGTTTTTAAAGTAAACTAAGTTAGCTTCACTGGAATAACCACTATCGGCCGTCACTTCCTGCGGAAAATTATTAAGATAAGCTTTATGTTTTTCAAGTACAGGAATAAGTGTATTGTAATCCGTTCGGTCATTGCTTATGTAAGTATGGATAATAAAGTAATTTTCAACTGCAATTTGAACGTTGTATGCTGGCTTTAACTGTCCGTTTTGCATATGATCATCTTTCATACGCATAAAGGTTGCTTCTATATCTGTTTTTGAATAGCTATTTCTATCAGTTCCCATAAGCTTGAAATATTCTTTATATTTCAATAGTCTCGTTGAAGCTTCTTCAATTGCCTCATAGAGTTTTTGCAGCTCGCTTTTTTTATTTCTCTTTCCATGAACAAAGAGAATTTTTTCTGCGTCAGCAATGCGACTTAAGTTTGCTTGAAGCTCAATTAATTTCAATGGACATATATTGCCGATTTCAATGATTGAGTTGTTTGAAATCTTTTCCAGATTTAATGATTTTCGCTTTCTATTTTTAGCAATAATATCCTTAACTTTATCAATTCCTTCCACAACAAACATGGTTTCTAAAGGTAAGTTATAGGATTTGTGATAATTTTGAGATTGCAGAAATTGATTATATCTTAGGTACAGCTTATCAATAGTATCCAGAAGACCTGCTAAATGATAATTTACAGTTCCTCTCCATACAAATGTATATCTATTTGCATTTGCTTCAATTTTAGTGCCGTCAATAAATAGGGTTTTTAAAGTAACGAGTCCCTTTTTTTCTAATATTCGTATGAACTGGTAATGAAGATCTTCGAGTATTTCCTTTGTTAATTTTTCATTTAAGAAAGCATAGAAAGTATCTCTTTGAGGCTTTTCGCCTTTTGTCAGCCAAATAAAGGCTATATCTCTTTCGCAAAGTTCTACAATGCGGTCAACAGCTCTAATTCCTCTCATATTTGCGTAAAGCAATACTGCAAATAACATAATAGGGTTATAGCCTTTTCTTCCCTTGTTTGAGTATCTAGCCAGCAAGCTAGAAAAATCGAAATCCTCCAATATATTTATTAGGGTATAGACTGGATCGTCAGCAGATAAACCTAAATTGTAAAAATTAAAATTAATAACCTGTTGTCCTTTTTCAAAAAATTGGTTATAATATTGTTTCATGAGTAGTTATATTTTATAATATAACGGAAAGAGATGGCAATATTATTTTGTCATCTTTTTTTTTGCATTAAAAAAAGCGAACTAGTCGCTTTTTTCTTTGGGGGTTATTTCCCGACAGCCCCTTCATTTATTTTATTATCTTATATTTTTTTTGCCTAATCCTGAGCGAGCCTTCTGTATTTCTCGTATTTCTCTGCAGCTTTTTTTGCTGCTGCTGCAAACAACTCTTTCGCCTGATCTGGGAAGGTCCTCTTGAGCGAAGCATATCTCACCTCTCCCATAAGGAATTCCTCAAAATCGGCTGTAGGCTCTTTGGAATCGAGGATGAATGGATTTTTCCCCTGCTCGGCAAGAAGTGGGTTGTATCTGTAGAGATGCCAGTATCCTGCCTCTACAGCTCTCTTTGATTCAAGCTGTGAGGTTCCCATTCCGTTCACGAGCCCATGGCTTATGCATGGCGCATATGCGATTATGATGGACGGTCCGTCATACTCCTCGGCTTCCTTTAGTGCCTTAATGAGCTGCGCCTGATTTGCGCCCATGGCTACCTGTGCAACATATACATATCCGTAAGCCATTGATATGAGGCCCAGATCTTTTTTCTGTATCTTCTTTCCTGAGGCTGCAAACTGAGCCACCGCTCCGAGAGGAGTCGCCTTTGATGACTGTCCTCCTGTGTTCGAATACACCTCCGTATCTACTATCAGTATGTTGACATCCTCACCTGACGCCAGCACGTGGTCCAGACCACCGTATCCTATATCATAAGCCCAGCCGTCTCCTCCATACATCCACATGGATTTCTTTACCATATGCTCTCTGTTTCTGAGAGCATAATCCTTAAGCTCGGCGGCTTTGCCTGAGAGCTCTGCTCTTATGAGCGCTTCTGTGAGCTTTCTGCTTATTTCCTTTGATTCTGTCTTCGAATCTATCTTTTCAAGCCATTCTGCGACTGCGGATCTGAGAGCTTCATCAGATGTGATGCTCATGAGCTCCTCAAGCTTCATTGCAAGCCTTTCTCTCTGCTGCCTTACTGAAAGGCACATGCCAAGGCTGAACTCTGCGTTGTTCTCAAAAAGCGAGTTTGACCATGCAGGGCCATGTCCATCCCTGTTCACCGTATAAGGCACGCAAGGAGCTGCCGCGCCCCAGGCCTGAGTACATCCTGTAGCGTTGGCAAGATACATCCTGTCTCCGAAAAGCTGTGTCATGAGCTTCATGTATGCGGTCTCTCCACAGCCTGCGCATGCTCCTGAGAACTCGAGCAGCGGCTGCTCGAACTGGCTTCCTTTTACGGAGAACTTGTCCACAGGATTTTTCTTGTGTGAAAGTGCAAGCGAGTAGTCCCAGTTCTTCATCTGATCCATCTGCGATTCAAGCGAGTCAAGCGTAAGCGCCTTCTGCTTTGCCGGGCATACCTGTACACAGGTTCCGCAGCCTGTGCAGTCAAGCACATCTACCTGTATCCTGTATGAATATTCTTCAAGGCCTTTTCCGACAGCCTGCTTTGTATCATAGCCTTCAGGGGCCGCTGACTTTTCTTCCTCTGTGAGAAGGAATGGTCTTATCGCAGCATGTGGACAGACATATGAGCACTGGTTGCACTGGATGCAGTTATCCACATTCCACACAGGTACATCTGTGGCAATCCCGCGTTTTTCATATTTTGAAGTTCCGAGCGGCACGGTGCCATCTTCCATTCCCCTGAATGCGCTTACCGGGATGTCATCTCCCTTCTGAGAATTCATCGGGATCATTATCTCCTCCACGAATCTTGGAAGCTTTTCTGTAGTTGAAAGAGATTTTTCTATTGCATTTGCCCAGCTGGAAGGAACTTCCACTCTTACAGCGCCTTCAACTCCTGCATCTACTGCGGCGTAGTTCATTTTGACTATATCATCGCCCTTGTTTCCATAAGTCTTGTAGATGGCTTTTTTCATGTAGTCTACCGCTTCTGAAACCGGTATTACGTCCGCAAGCTTGAAGAATGCTGCCTGAAGCACAGTATTTGTACGATTTCCAAGGCCAAGATCCTTTGCTATTCCTGTAGCATCTATCGTATACAGCTTTATGTTTTTTTCTGCAATCTGCCTCTTTACCTGAGCCGGAAGATTGTCCTCGAGCTCCTCGCCTTTCCAGGTGCAGTTGAGAAGAAACACTCCGCCGTCCTTTATGTCTGATACTATATCATACTTGTTTATATATGACTGATTGTGGCATGCCACAAAGTTCGCGGATTTTACATAGTAGCTCGATCTTATAGGATGCTTTCCAAAGCGAAGGTGTGATTTGGTTATCCCGCCTGACTTTTTGGTGTCATATTCAAAATATGCCTGTACGAACATGTCTGTATGGTCTCCGATTATCTTCACGGAGTTCTTGTTCGCTCCTACGGTTCCATCAGAGCCCAGTCCCCAGAACTTGCAGCTTACTGTCCCTTCAGATGAAAGGTCCAGCTCAGGACCTGTCTCAAGCGATCTGAATGTGACGTCATCGTTTATTCCCACTGTGAACTGATTTCTTGGTTCATTGCTGTTCATATTGTCAAACACCGCCACCATCTGAGCAGTAGTCACGTCTTTTGATGAAAGCCCGTATCTTCCTCCGAGTATCTGAGGCCTGTCGCTGCAGTCAATATATGCTGAGCAGACATCAAGATAAAGCGGATCTCCAGAAGCGCCAGGTTCCTTTGTCCTGTCAAGCACCGTAATCTGCCTTACAGTAGACGGCATCTCTCTGAGGAGATGTTTTATTGAGAAAGGTCTGTACAGATGTACCTGAAGATAGCCGGTCTTTCTTCCCTGGCTGTTCAGATAATCTACTGTTTCCTGAATTGCCCCGCTCACGGATCCCATGGCTACTATTACCTGAGTAGCATCCTCAGCTCCGTAGTAGTTGAAAAGCCTGTAGTTTCTTCCCGTTATTTTATTTATTTCATTCATGTAATCTTCAACTATCTGTGGAAGCCTGTCGTAGAATGGATTTGCAGCTTCTCTTGACTGGAAGAATGCGTCAGGGTTTATTACCGTGCTCCTCTGAACAGGTCTTTCCGGATTAAGTGAGCTCTTTCTGAAGGCCTCGAGGGCATCCTGGTCCACCAGTCTTTCAAGGTCTGCGTAATCCATGCATTCCACCTTCTGGATCTCATGAGAGGTCCTGAAGCCGTCAAAGAAGTGCATGAACGGCACTCTTCCCTTTATGGATGCCAGATGGGCCACTCCCGAAAGGTCCATGACTTCCTGAACGCTTCCTGTGGAGAGCATCCCAAATCCAGTCTGCCTGCATGACATTACATCGGAGTGATCTCCGAATATCGAAAACCCATGAGTCCCAACGGTCCTTGCCGACACATGCAGCACTCCGGGCTTGAGCTGTCCTGACATTCTGTACATGGTCGGTATCATAAGCAGAAGCCCCTGTGAGGCTGTATATGAAGTAGCGAGAGTTCCCGCCTCCAGCGCTCCGTGCATCGCACCTGCCGCTCCTGCTTCTGACTGCATCTCTACAAGCTTCACGCTCTGTCCGAACATATTTTTCTTTCCGTTTGCAGACCACACGTCAACATGCTCTGCCATCGGTGAGGATGGCGTTATCGGATAGATAGTCGCAACTTCTGTAAAAGCATATGATACATATGCAGCTGCTTCATTTCCATCCATTGTTTTCATGACTCTGTTCATTTTAATCTCCCTTCAGCAAAAGATTATTTCTTTAAATTTCCATTACCACGACTTCGTGCTTCTTCAAGATAAGTATACAGAGTATACTTTGAAACATTGAAAAATTCGCACAGCCTGACTCCCGCCTTGGATATCATGAATACCCCTCTGGAATCAAGAAATTCCAGTGCTCTTACTTTTTCGTCTCTGCTCATGAGAGCTCCCGGCTTTGAAAACCTGTTCTCACACTGAGTAAGATACATCTCGAGCAGCTCCTGCACGTCATTTGCAAACACGACCTCTGAAGCTGCATTGGGGTCATAGGACGTATGCGCGCTTATGGCATTCTGAGCAAGTATCATGTCCGTTATGTCCATGTTAAGACAAAGGGCCCCTGTTATCTTACCGCCTTCATCCCTTATCATCGTCGAACAGGATTTTATTATACGTCCATCTTTTGACGTATTAAAATAAATCGGTGAATCTTCCATCATGTTGTCATTAAATTTCTCAAACAGAAGATTTGTAGGACAGTCCTTTACCTTTCGGTTGGTTACATGCCCGTTTTCAATAAGTACCACAGTCTCATCATAGCCTCTGCTAAAATCATGGAATACTACCTCGCAGTTGCTTCCTAGAAATCCGGCCAGATTGGGGACGAGCCTGCTTATGAATTCTTCGAGGATCTTCATTTTATTCTCCCATATCGTTTACAGACCCCTTGATGAAAACCTTTTCAAACTTTTTGTAAGGAAATCATAAAATCTGTCTGATTAATTATAATTATAGTTATGCTTTGCTTTTCTGTCAAGCATTAAGAGATTAAAAAAGGACGCTTCATAATCAATGACCTCTTTGAGGCTGAATTATGAGACGTCCCTGTAAATCAGATTTAATCATGTCTGTGCTGCCTTGAATTGAGTTTTTTCTTTACCCTCTGAAGCGTGCTGCTTATCCCCTTGTCGCTTATGCCTGTCATCTCTGCCATTTCAGAGTAGCTGAATCCCTGCATGTAAAGATTCACTATCCTGGCTTCCTTCTCGGTAAGCTTTTCCTTTATCGTCCTTCTTATGTTTTCACTGTCTTCTTTTTCAATAAGGATATCCTCCGGCCCTTTTGATGAGGCTGGGCTCATGTATTCGAAAAAGCCTTCATCGCCTGAATCTGCTGCTGTGCTCAAGGAGATGTAATCATTCAGTGGAAGATGCTTCTGTCTGTTTGAAGATGTTACTGCAGTCATTATCTGCCTTGTGATGCACATCTGCGCAAATACGTGAAAATAAGTCCTCTTCTCTGAATTATAGTCTCTGATCGCCTTGTAAAGTCCAATCATGCCTTCCTGGATGAGATCCTCCCTGTCAGCGCCGCTCATGTGATATCTGCTCGCAGTCTTCTTTACAAGATTTTTATACTTTTTCATTATGAGCTCCTGCGCATCCTTGTCCCCTTTTTGCGCGCTTATGACTGTAAGGTCATCCTGATGGCTTGCAGCTTCTCTGCCGCTTTTTGTAATCTCTTCCACTCGCACCCCATCCTTTGAATTCAGTATATTACTTTCCTCGCCTCATGTCCTCAAGCTTGTCGATTATTTCCTGATTAAGTATAGTATCCAGAGTATTCTTGCTCACATGCCTTCTGCTTATCTTTTCTCTTATCTTCTTCTGGCTGTCTTTTACTTCAAGGTGAAGCTCTCTTGCTGACATTCGGCTCGCGCCTTTTCCCAGGATGAGATTCTGCTCGGCCATGTCATCAGTGGCGACTCTTATTATTGTGTTCCTCTTGTCTTCGAAATCATGTATGAATCTTTCGATAAAGCTGTCCGCCGTCTGGTTTTCCTTCGTGAATATGACAGTTATGTTCCGGTTTTTTTCTTCTCTTGGAAGCACCGTCTTCACCCTGTACGCATCATATATTATATAGCTTTGTATGCCCTTGTATGCTGCATACTCGGCTATCATGAAATTGAGCTTCTCTCTTGCGTTCTCCAGGCTTGTCTCTGCGGTTTCTGCAAGCTCGTCCCATGCATTTATGATATTGTATCCGTCTACGACAAGTACTTCTCTTATTTTCCTCTTCACATCTCTAACCTCTTTGCCTTACTGCTTCGAACATCAGTATAGATGCTGCGACTGAGGCATTGAGTGAGTTTATGTGGCCTTTCATGGGGATGCTGACAGTGAAATCGCTCTTTTCCTTCACGAGTCTTGATATTCCTTTTCCCTCATTGCCTATGACAAGCGCTATCTTTCCTTTGAGGTCAGTCTTTGTATAGTCCGCTCCGTCCATGTCCACGCTGTATATCCAGATTCCTGATTCCTTTAGCTTTTCTATCGTCTGAGCAAGATTCGTCACTCTTACTATCTTTATGTGGCTGGTTGCCCCAGCCGCAGTCTTTTCTACTGTAGCATTTACCTGACAGGCTCTTCTTTTGGGAATTATTATCGCATCGACTCCGCTTGCCTCTGCGCTCCTTATTATCGCTCCCAGGTTGTGGGGGTCCTCTATTTCATCAAGAATCAGAAAGAAACCTGCCTTTTCCCTGGTCTGCTCAAGTATTTCCTCAAGCTCGAAGTATCTGTATTCATTGGCTACGGCGATTATCCCCTGATGGTTCTTGCTCTCTGACATCTCGTCAAGCTTGTTTTTGTCGACAACCTTGATCATTATCTTCATGTCTTTTGCTTTTCCTATTATCTTGTTTATGGAACCCTCGTTTTCGCCTTTCTTGATGTATATATAGTCTATTTCCCTTCCATTTTTCAGGGCTTCGAGTACGGCATTTCTTCCTTCTATCTGCATCTTTTCTCTCCTGTGGATATCTAAAATTACAATCCCATCTTCTCTATTCTGCCTCTTGGTATCTCCGGATGCTTACAGCTCATCCTGCCTTCCTTGCATGTACCTGTGTAGCAGCTTGGCCCGCATTTTCTAAAAAGAACCGGTGCCGCTTTCCTGCACTCCTCGAGCATCTGATATGCCAGTTCTCTTATCTCCCACTGGGCTCTCTCGCAGCATCTGTGCTCAAAGAAATTGAAAAGGCTCCTCGCATTCATCGTTACTACTATCTTGGTCTCACAGGCATTCGGAAATACGTATCTCGCATCTTCGATTGCTTCTTTTTCGGTCCTTCCGTCGTTCATCAGCGCCTCGACCAGGGCATTGTAGTCTTCCTGCGCCCTGTCCATAGCCCTGATATAAAGCGCTTTCGCCTTCTCGTCAGCTTCTATCGAAGGCGGGATTATATATTCAAAGTCAGAAAGCCTTACATATCTCTGAGACTGCTGAGAATATGAAGCTATCCTGTGCCTTACTATCTGATGGGAGCATGCCCTTGATATTCCCTCTATCGCAAAGGTAAAGCTGGTGTGCTCCACCGGGCTTTCATGCCCGAGGCTTATGAGCATCCCGAGAAACTTTTCAACCTCCTCTGAGGTTATCTTCTCCGACATCTCTTCTACTCCAATCGGTGAATAGCATAGTTTTGCAGCCATCGAGACAACCTTGTCCGGGTCAGGCGTATGTGCTATAAGCTTTACTTTGAGTTTACTCATATTTATCTCCCTTATCTTAATTATTTTTTCAAATTCATCTGTTTTTTAAAAAAGCGTGAGCTGGTTGCTCTCCGGAAGCCCGCAGAGGCAGCCATGGCTTATCAGTATGTCTGTCACGGATTTGTTGGCCTTTGTCCTTGTCCTGAAATCCTCAAGTGAAATGAATTCTCTCTGCGCCTCAGCTTCGATGTTTCTGGCTACCGTCTCTCCCAGTCCCTGTATTGCACACAGCGGCGGAAGCAGCCTGCCTTCCTCTATCCTGAATTTCGCAGCGCTCGACCTGTAAAGGTCTACCTTGTCTATCTCCACGCCTCTTGAGAACATCTCATATGCTACCTCCAGGACTATCATCATGCCTTTTTCCTTTGTCGTGGCATTGTTTCCGAGTGACTCAAGCTCTTTTATCTTTTCGAGCACATGCTCTTTTCCTCTGCATATTATATCTGCATCAAAATCATCTATCTTCGTGGTGAAGAATGTAGCATAAAAAGCTTCCTTGTGATGGACCTTATAGTATGCAACCCTGAAGGACATCATGACATATGCTGCGGCATGGGCTTTCGGGAACATGTATTTTATCTTCTGACACGATTCGATGTACCACTGCGGAACGCTGTGCTCCTTCATGTCCTCTATATGCTCTTCAGTAAGTCCTTTTCCCTTCCTGACATTCTCCATTATCTTGAAGGAGGTCTTTGGCTTTACACCCTTGAGCATCAGATAGTTCATTATGTCATCCCTTGTGGATATTACTTCCTTGAGGGTGGTGACCTTGCTTCTTACAAGCTCCTGGGCATTGTTGAGCCATACGTCTGTTCCATGGGAAAGTCCTGAAATCCTCACAAGCTCTCCGAAGGTTGTAGGCTTTGTATCCATAAGCATCTGCCTTACGAATTTGGTACCGAACTCAGGTATCCCCAGAGAGCCTGTATCACATTTTATCTCGCTGAGATCACAGCCTATCGCATCTGTAGATGTGAATATGGACATGGTCTGCGGATCATCCAGCTTTATGTCAGTCGCTGTTACTCCTGTAAAATCCTCGAGCATCTTTATTATGGTCGGTACGTCGTGGCCCAGTATGTCAAGCTTGAGTATCCTTCCGCTTATTGAATGATAGTCAAAGTGAGTTGTCCTTACTCCGCTGGACGGGTCATTCGCAGGGTACTGTATAGGAGTGAAATCGTAGACATCCTTGTAGTCAGGTACTACCATTACTCCGCCCGGATGCTGGCCTGAGGTACGTTTTACCCCGGTGCAGCCCTCCCTGAGCCTGCTTATCTCCGCCCCGCTGGCCACAGAATCAGTCTCTTCGAGATATTTCATGACATATCCGTATGCGGTCTTTTCTGCGACGGTTCCTATAGTGCCTGCCCTGAATACATAATCCTCTCCAAAAAGCTCTTCTGTGTATTTGTGGGCGCAGGGCTGGTATTCTCCCGCAAAGTTGAGGTCTATGTCCGGCTCCTTGTCTCCCTCGAAACCGAGAAATACTTCAAACGGTATGTCATGCCCGTCTTTTATCAGCGGCTTTCCGCACTGCGGACACATCCTGTCCGGAAGGTCCACCCCAGAGGCATAGCTTCCGTCTGTTATGAAGTCGCTGTATCTGCAGCTTGCGCATACATAATGAGGGCAGAGCGGGTTTACCTCTGTGATGTCGCTCATCGTGGCTGCAAACGATGAGCCCACAGAGCCTCTTGATCCAACAAGGTATCCATCGGCTATGGATTTTGTAACAAGCTTCTGCGCTATGATGTACATAACGGCATAGCCGTTTCCTATGATGGAGTTGAGCTCTCTGTCCAGCCTTGACTGCACTATCTCCGGAAGCGGGTTTCCGTAGATCTTCTCGGCTTTTCTGTAGCACATCTCTCTGAGCTCTGTGTCTGAACCCTCTATGAAGGGCGCGAATGTTCCGTCAGGTATAGGCTTTATGTCTTCTATCATATCCGCTATCATGTTTGGATTTTTCACTACTACCTCGTATGCTGTATCTGCTCCGAGATAGCTGAATTCCTCAAGCATCTCATCTGTTGTCCTGAAGTAGAAGGCTCTGTCTTCTCCTTCTACTGAAAATTTCTGAGCTACCTTTAGTATATTTCTGTATATGCCGTCAGAAGGGTCTTTGTAATGCACATCTCCTGTGGCAACCACAGGCTTGCCGTTTCGCTTTGCATGTCTGTATATGGCTTTGTTTATCTCCCTGAGCTCATTTTCATCCTTCACTATCCCTTTTGAGATCATGAAGGAATTGTGCTCACAGGGCATTATCTCTATATAATCGTAGTATGAGATTATCCTGTCTATGTCTTTTTCAGGCAGGTTCTTCTGCACCGCCTGATATACTTCTCCTGCCTCACAGGCGCTCCCGAGTATGAGGCCTTCTCTGTGCCTGTTCAGGACGCTCTTGAGCGTCCTTGGATTTTTGTAGAAATTCTCTATGTGCGCGATTGATATTATCTTGTAGAGATTCTTGAGGCCCGTCATGTCCTTTACGAGTATGGTCATGTGATTTGGTCTCTTGCTCTTGTAATCCTTGTCCGTATAGAGCTCATTCACCTGTGAGAGCCTCTCTATACCCTTTTCTGCGAACATCTCGATGAATCTGAGGAATATGTTTGCAGTTGCCTCGGCGTCATCTACTGCTCTGTGATGATTATCGAGCTTTATGTCAAGATGCTTTGCTATAACATTGAGCTTGTGTCTCTTTAGCTCAGGAAGCAGGGCTCTGGAAATCGCCACCGTATCGAGCGCCTTCAGGCCGTAAGTCCTGTCCTGCCTTCTGCAGGCTTCTCTTATGAATCCCGTGTCGAAATCGCTGTTGTGAGCCACGAGCATGCTGCCTTCTGCGAACTCAAGAAAGTCAGGAAGGACCTGCTCTATCGTCCTGCTGTTTCTTACCATGTCATTTGTTATCCCTGTCAGCTCTGTTATTTTCGCAGGAATCGGCATCTGAGGATTGACAAGTTCACTGAAGCGCTCTGTTATCTCCCTGTTTTTAATCTTTACTGCCCCGATTTCCGTAATCTTGTCCGTGGAAGGCGAAAGCCCCGTGGTCTCTATATCAAACACGACAAATGTCTGGTCGAGCCCAAGGTCGTTATGCTCCTTGAGCACCATGGCCAGATCGTCTATGAGATATGCCTCCACTCCGTAGAGTATCTTTACCTCATGCTTCTTCCCGGCGCTCATGGCATCTGGAAATGCCTGTACGATCCCATGGTCAGTTATGGCTACAGCCTTGTGTCCGAATTCCTTTGCCTGCTTTACAAGATCCCCGACATTGGAAACCGCATCCATCATGGACATTGAGGTATGAAGATGCAGCTCGACTCGCTTTTCGTTTGAAAGATCTCTCCTCACAGGCCTGTCTGCCTTGTTTACGTCCTTTGCCATTACGATGAGCTCTCTCGCATAAGGGTCATACTGAGCGTCTCCCCTTACCCTTATATAATCTCCTTTTTTTACGATATCCTCCTCACTGTCAGTGAACAGCTTGCACTGTATGGAGTTTGTAAAATCCGTTACCGAGAATGTCTGTATCACCTTTCCCGAGTTGAGAACTCTTTTGTCGGTTGCAAAAACCTCTCCCTCAAACGCTATGTTTGGCGTGATGTCTCTTACCGTAGTCAGTTTTACCGTCTCAATGCTTATCTTCCTGCCGTATATGACATCTTCATCGCTTACCTGCTTTCTTGGGGCAGCAGTTTTTCTGACTTTTTCTGCCTTGCTGCTTATGACCGCTGCTTCCTTTTTCAGGATTTCAGAATTGCGGTTCATGAAATCAAGCGTATCTTCTGCCACGCTGACATCTTTTATGCTTACCCTTACATCCAGTCCAAGATCATAGGCCATTATATTCCTGAGCTCTGAATCAATCTTCCTGGTCTTTATGCTGTTGAGCACCATCTTATCCCTCACGTCGAGCGTAAGTTCAGTTTCAGGTTCATGTTCGCATCTTATCTCGATAAAGTCCTTTCCACACTTCACTGCAGGGCAAAAAGCCTCAAGCATATATTCTATGTTTGGAATATATGCCTGAAGCAGCTGCGCTTTATCCTTGTTTCCTCTGTATTTCACCTTTACGAGAGCCTTGTTTACGTCCGGGTTCTCTCTCACGAAGTTTTCCTCTATTGTCCTGATGTCCCTGTAGCTGACTATGTGCTTTGAATTTGCCGTAAATTCAAGCTTTTTTTCTTCTTTGTAGAGACATATTTTTTCCAGTGAAATGCTGTTTTTATGAAAGTACTCTTTAATTTTCTGCATGGCTTTTCTTTCTAATAGTCTTCTATTTCCTTAAGAAGCACTGCTTCTATCTCATCCTCGCTGAACTTTCTTACTATCTTGCCCCTCTTGAAAAGTATAGCCTCTCCGCTTCCGCCTGCTATTCCAATGTCGGCTTCGCTTGCCTCTCCCGGACCGTTAACTGCGCATCCCATTATGGCTACGGTTATCGGCTTCTTGATATTTTTTGTCTTTTCTTCTATCCTCTCGGCAAGCTCAATGAGGTTTATTTTTGTCCTTGCACAGGTCGGGCAGGATACTATCCTAATTCCATCCCTCTGCAGCTCAAGTGCTGAGAGTATCTCCTTTGCTACATATATCTCTTCTACAGGGTCAGCAGTAAGGGAAACTCTTACAGTATCTCCTATGCCACCCAGTAGCATATGGCCGATTCCTATCGACGACTTTATAGTGCCTTTTTTTGTGGTTCCCGATTCGGTTATCCCAAGATGCAGAGGATAGTCTGTCATCTGTGCGAATTTGGTGTAGGCCTCTATGGTCTTGAATATGTCGCTGGACTTGAGAGAAACCACTGTGTTGTAAAAGTCAAGATCCTCAAGTATCTTCACATGGCTCATGGCGCTCTGCACCATGGCATCTGCACCTTTTCCATAAAGATGGACTATCTCCTTCTCGAGGGATCCCCCATTTACGCCTATCCTTATCTTTATGTTTCTTTCCTTTGCCTTCTGTATTACTTCTCTTACCTTATCATGTCCGCCTATGTTTCCAGGATTTATCCTCAGTCCATCCACTCCGTTTTCAATGGATTTCAGGGCCAGCCTGTGGTCAAAATGGATATCCGCCACGAGCGGTATGTTTATCTTCTTCACTATGCTTTTTATGGCTTCGGCAGACTCAAGGTCCGGAACGGATGCTCTTACTATTTCGCAGCCTGCGTCTTCAAGCCTCTTTATCTGAGCAACAGTTGCCTCTACATCTGATGTAACCGTATTTGTCATCGACTGTATGCTTATTTTGTGCCCGCTTCCTATCTTCACGTCTCCTATAGTCACGGTTCTTGTTATTCTTCTGTTTATCATGTTTTACTCCAGTTTTTCTCTATCCTATAAGCCTTGTTATATCCTTGAATGTAATAAAGATCGTAAACGCCATAAGAACTGCAAAGCCTACCATCGTAAGCTTCATCTCTATATCCTTGTTCATCGGCTTTCCACTGAGAGCCTCAAATCCGTAGATTAGTATCTTGCTTCCATCAAGCGCGGGTATCGGAAGCAGGTTCAGTATTCCAAGGTTCAGGCTGAGAACTGACGTAAGATAAAGCAGGTTTATCCATCCGGTGGAAGCAACATCATCCACTATGGCCACTATCCCTACGGGTCCTGAGAAGCTGCTTATATCAGCCTTTCCTGTAAACAGCTGCCTGACTATATCCAGCATCATCGTACTCATGTTAAGGGTAGCCTTTGACCCCGATATGACAGACTGCCCCAGATCCTTTTCAAAGGCCGGCGATATCCCTATCATCATCCTTCCCTCACTAAGGGTAGGCGTTATTTCTATTGTCTGAGCCTGCTGGCCTTCTCTCTGAACGACCACGCTTATCACATCATCGGAGTTGGCATCTATGGCCTTTACCACATCCTCCCATGAGCTGGTCGGTGCGCCCTCAACCTCCAGGATTTCGTCTCCTGCGCGCAGTCCGGCTGCCGCTGCAGGCATGTCTGCTGCCACATCGCCTATCTTATTGACCGGAACTCCGGTAAGGAATACTACAAGTATCATCAGGATGAGCGCGGCTGCTATATTTACGATTGGTCCCATCGCTATTATCTTTATCCTGTCCCAAGGGCTCTGATTCATGAAATTGTCGCCTTCTTCGAACAGGGAATCATCTTCGTCTCCGAATCTCACATATGCTCCAAATGGAAGTGCTCTTAGAGTATACTCTGTGTCTTTGTGCCTTTTCCCGAGTATCTTGGGTCCCATGCCAATGGAAAGTTCATATGCTCTCACCTTGAGAAACTTTGCAGTGAGAAAATGCCCAAGCTCATGTATAAGCACGAGGAATGTAAATATGAGTATTGCTAATATTATATTCATTGGTTCTCCTTAATTTAAATCCTGAAAGGCTCTACAGATTCTGAATATATGTTATGAATGTTATTCCGTAGTATGTCAGAGGAGCTGTAAAAAGTATGCTGTCAAATCTGTCCAGGATACCACCATGTCCCGGGATCAGGTTTCCATAATCCTTTATACCGAATTCTCGCTTTATCGCGGATGCAAAAAGATCTCCTATCTGTGAAACTGTGCTGCCTATCATGGCAAGTGGGATAAAATACATAGGATTCGGTTCCTGAAAGTATCTTGCAAAGACAAGCGTGAGCAGAACTGTACCTGCGACTCCGCCTACTGCTCCCTCGATCGTCTTTTTTGGACTTATCTCAGGTATGAGCTTATGCTTTCCAAAGAACATTCCTGTAAAATATGCACAGGTATCGCTCCCCCATGCGAATATGAATACCAGCCATATATATATGGTCTGATCCATGCTGAGGAGGTTTATGTGCGAAAGGAATACCGGTATATATATATACCCCATTATGGTGATCATTAAATCCTCTACCCTTATCCTGCGATTCATTATATATACGGCACCTACTGCAAATATCAGGTATGTGACAGAGATCACTATGTGTGAGTAAGACATCCCTGAATACGTCATGGCAGTGTACATAATTACAGTCATTGCATAGATCGTTGTCTTGAGAGGCTTGTAGCCGCTGCCCTCAAATACCCTGAAAAATTCATACAGCCCTATCAGCGAACATATAAGCGCTCCCAGATATATTGATATTCCTCCATTTATTATCACGAAGAATAACAATGGAAGTAGTACCAGTCCGGAAATGATTCTCGTCAGCATAAGTCCCCCTTATTTGGCGTTGCCAAATCTTCTGTCTCTGTTTTGATAATCTGAAATAGCCTGCTGGAGCTGCTCTGCTCCAAAGTCCGGCCAGTTAATATTTGAAAACCAGAATTCACTGTATGAGGATTCCCACATCAGGAAGTTTGAAAGCCTGTATTCTCCGCTTGGCCTTATTATGAGGTCCGGGTCAGGCATGAAGCTGGTGCTGAGATGCTCTGATACAGTCTCTTCGCTGATCTGTTCAGGGAGGAGCTCTCCATCCTTTACTTTCTGGGATATGATTCTCACAGCCTGAGTTATGTCTGCTCTTGCACCATAGTTAAGTGCAAGCGTGAGCGTGAGCGCGCTGTTGTCCTTCGTATATTCGATTCCCTCCATGAGCTTTGCATAAGTCGACTTTGGAAGAGCGGTTATGTCTCCTATCGTCTTGATCCTTACGCCTTCTCTGTGAAGCTCTTTTAGCTCTCTTGTCATATACTGCTCAAGCAGCCACATGAGAGAAGATACTTCTTCCTGCGTCCTCTTCCAGTTTTCCGTAGAAAACGCATATACCGTAAGAAAAGGTATTTCGAGTCTTTTGCACTCCTTCACTATGGTCCTCAGGTTCTCTACTCCCTGCTTGTGACCCATGGTGCGTTTAAGTCCTCTGGATTTTGCCCATCTTCCATTGCCATCCATTATGACTCCTATATGTTTTGGCATTTTTTCTCTGTTAAGCTGCATTTCATATCCTCTTTTGCTGAAATTTGTAATAATAAAATAATATATGTTAACGTAAGTTGTTTTCAGATTTATATCTTTTAATAAACTCAGCGGAAAATCCGCTGAGTCTGTATTTTTATGCTTATTATATACTCGTCCTGAAGCCTGTAGCCGTGAGCAGTACTCCGGACGGTTTTTGAATTGCACGTATCACGTGCATCTGCGTAAGGATTTCTTTGTCCTTGCCTCCGCAGGTATACTCAACTTCATATTTCACGCCCTGATCCTTAAGAAGCGCCTGCGCCTCTTCAAGACGCATTGAAACCAGTATTTTTATATCCATTATACTTCCATGATCTCTTTTTCTTTTCTGGCAACCATTTCATCTACAGTTTTTGTGTACCTGTCTATTATCTTCTGTACTTCGTCTGTAGCTTTTTTTGCATCGTCTTCTGTAAGCTCTCCGTCTTTTTCAAGCTTCTTGATCTTGTCGTTAGCTTCTCTTCTCTCATTTCGGAGCGCTACCTTTGCCTGCTCTCCTGTTTTTGCAACGAGCTTTGTAAGGTCTTTTCTTCTGTCTTCTGTAAGCTGAGGTATTGCAATTCTTATCTGAATTCCATCATTCGTTGGGTTAAACCCGAGGTCTGACACCTGAATGGCTTTTTCTATGCTCTTGAGTGAACTTTTGTCCCATGGCTGGATAAGTATTACTCTTGGCTCTGGTGCTGAAACTCCTGCCATCTGCTTCAGAGGAGTAGGGGTTCCGTAATAATCCACAACCACCTTGTCCAGCATAGATGGGTTGGCTCTTCCTGCTCTTATTACTGCCAGGTCTTCTTTAAGCACAGATATGGTTTTTTCCATTTTGGATTCAAGTTTTTCATGTACTTCGTTTTTCATGGTAATACTCCTTTGCTTTTTAGTCTATTATATCATATACTGCTATTCTACTCTACTATTGTTCCTATATTTTCGCCTTTGATAACCCTGATTATATTGTCCGGGTCCTCAAGTGAAAATACTCTTATAGGTATCTTATTGTCTTTACAAAGGGAGGTTGCTGTTGAATCCATTACTTTCAGATCTCTGTTTAGCACTTCAAGATAGCTCAGCCTGTCAAATTTTACAGCGTCAGGATTTGTAACAGGGTCACAGTCATATACTCCATCGACTTTCTTCGCCAGCAGTATCACCTCTGCATCCACTTCCGCAGCCCTGAGCGCAGCAGCCGTATCTGTGGAGAAGTATGGATTTCCGCTTCCCGCTCCAAAAATAACTACTCTTCCTTTTTCAAGATGTCTCATAGCTCTTCTTCTGATGTATGGCTCTGCGATTTCCTTCATCTCTATCGCTGTCTGAACTCTCGTTACCACGTCTATATTCTCAAGCGATGACTGAAGCGCAAGTGCATTTATCACAGTCGCCAGCATGCCCATGTGGTCAGCTGTCGTTCTGTCCATGTTCTCTCCGCTCCTGCCTCTGAAGATATTTCCGCCGCCTACTACTATGGCAACCTCAGCTCCGATTTCAAGCATCTTCTTGACTGATTGTGCTATTTCCAGGACTGTGTCATTATCTATGCCAAACCCTTTTTCTCCAGCCAGCGCTTCTCCGCTGAGTTTCAAAAGGACTCTTTTGTATGCTAATTCACTCATTTGATTCTTTCCTCCGCTTATAAAAAGAGAACACGCTTATAGCCGACAGATGATATGTTTCACTGCATCACAAGGTGTTCTCTGCTAATTCAGTTTAGTTTCCTAATTGTTTTGCAACTTCTTCTGCAAAATTTTCTTCCTTCTTCTCTATTCCTTCTCCAACTTCAAATCTCTGAACTCCGGCAATTTTTATTTCTTTTCCAAGAGCCTTTGCCTTGTTCTCGATTATCTGCTTTACAGTGAAATCTGAATCTTTTACGAATACCTGCTCAAGAAGGCAAACCTCTTTAAGCTGCTTGTTAAGTCTTCCTTCTACCATTTTCTTAGCTATTTCTTCAGGCTTTCCTTCGTTTATAGCCTGAGCTGTAAGGATTTCTCTCTCATGCTCGATGTATGCCTGATCTACGTCATCTCTTGAGATATACATAGGGTTCATCGCTGCTATCTGCATTGCAACGTCTTTTCCAAGCTCTTCAAGATCTGCAGCTGCAGCTTCTGAGTCAAAGTTTACAAGAACTGCTATCTTTCCAGCTCCGTGAACATATCCAACAACAGCTCCTGTAGCTTCTTCTCTTGCTGATCTTCTCAGGTTCATGTTCTCTCCGATTTTTGCTATCTTTCCGTTAAGAACTTCCTGAACTGTCTCTTCTGTTCCCATATATTTTGATTCTTTAAGTGCTTCGATTGAAGCTGGTGCTGTCTCAAGTACCATTTTTGCAAGGTCTTCTACGAATCCTATGAATTCTTCGTTCTTTGCAACGAAGTCAGTCTCTGAGTTAACCTCTACAACTGCTCCCGATTTCATGTCGTCAGCTATTACAAGCTTAACAAGTCCTTCTGCTGCTATTCTGTCCGCTTTCTTAGCTGCCTTTGAAAGTCCTTTTTCTCTTAGAAGGTCTATCGCCTTGTCCATATCTCCATCAACTTCTGCAAGAGCTTTTTTGCAGTCCATCATTCCAGCCTGAGTTTTTTCTCTGAGCGTTTTTACCATACTTGCTGTTATTTCCATTTGTTTTTCCTCCTGTACATATTAAAAGTAAGGTACCCAGACCACCTCACTTGCCTTGGTGGGTGAGTATTTTATGAGGATACCTTACTTTGAATTCAAATTGTTTATTATGCTTCTTCTGTAACTTCTACTGTCTCTTCAGCGGCTTCGCTTGAAGTAACTTCGATAGCTCCCTGCTTAGCTTCGATTATAGCCTGTGACATAGCTCCTGCAATAAGCTTTACTGCTCTTATAGCATCGTCATTTCCTGGTATTGGGAAATCAAGCTCGTCTGGATCACAGTTTGTGTCAACTATTCCTACTACTGGTATTCCAAGCTTCTGAGCTTCTTTGATAGCTATTCTTTCTTTTCTTGGGTCAACTACGAAAAGTGCTCCTGGAAGCTCTGTCATGTCCTTGATTCCGCCAAGATATTTCTCAAGCTTCTCTTTTTCTGCCATAAGCTTGATAACTTCTTTCTTAGGAAGTACATCGAATGTTCCATCTTCCTGCATTTTTTCAAGCTTTCTCAGTCTGTCTATTCTTGTCTTGATTGTCTTGTGGTTTGTAAGCATTCCACCTAACCATCTCTCGTTTACAAAGTACATTCCTGATCTTTCAGCTTCTTCTTTTATTGAATCCTGAGCCTGCTTCTTTGTTCCTACGAAAAGGATTGGCTTTCCTGTCTCAGCAACTTCTCTTACGAAATCGTATGCTTCTTCTATTTTCTTAACAGTTTTCTGAAGGTCTATTATATAGATTCCATTTCTCTCTGTAAAGATAAATCTTGCCATTTTTGGATTCCATCTTCTTGTCTGATGTCCAAAGTGTACTCCAGCTTCTAAAAGCTGCTTCATGCTAACTACGCTCATTTTTTTCTCCTCCGGTTTTTTCCTCCGCTGTGTTTATCTCTGTAAAAGGCCTTCTTAAGGCACCCTTTTACAAAATGCACGGCGTGTGTATTATTAAAATTTATACCCATAATATATTATACTATTTTCCTTAAAAAAGCAAGCTTATTTTAAGGAAAAACAGTTGTCGGACTAATGTCTTTTTGATGGAAGAACTTCAAGCCAGTATCCGTCCGGATCAGATATGAAATATATTCCCATCTGAGGATTCTCGAAGCATATACATCCCATATCCCTGTGCTTTTCATGAGCCTCTTCAAAATCATCTGTCTCAAACGCCAGGTGGAACTCATTTTCTCCAAGATTGTAAGGCTCTGTTCTGTCTCTTAGCCATGTGAGCTCTAGCTGATGGCTGCCTTCAGATGCCTCCAGATAGACCAGCCTGAAGCTTCCGTCCTCCGGTTCATGCACTCTCTTTATCTCCATTCCCAGCGCTTCTTTGTAAAAAGCGATGCTCTTTTCAAGATCGAGCACATTTATATTGTTGTGGATCATTCTGAATTTCATAAAGTTATTCCTCCTCTGTGCTTGTTCCAATATATATTTACAGCTCTGACGCTTTGACAAGCAGTACGACAGCCTGTGATGATATGCCTTCTTCTCTTCCTTCAAAGCCCAGCCTCTCTGTGGTGGTCGCCTTTATGCTTATTCGGCCTGTTTCCGTTTCAAGGTCTCCTGCCACGTTTTCTCTCATAGCTTCTATATAAGGTGCCATTTTCGGCCTCTGAGCCACTATGACGGCGTCCAGATTTCCTACCGAATAGCCTTTGCTCTTTATGAGGGCAAAGGCGTCTCTGAGAAGTATCCTGGAATCTATGTCCTTGAAATCCGTCGAGCTGTCCGGATAGAGTTTTCCTATGTCTCCAAGCGCAAGCGCGCCCAGCATGGCATCTGTTATCGCATGCAGAAGCACATCTGCATCTGAATGACCGGCAAGACCTCTCTCGTGAGGTATCTCCACTCCTCCGATAATGAGCCTTCGTCCCTGCTCAAATGCATGGACATCGTATCCTGTTCCTATCCTCATATCACGGCCTCCGTCTTCAGTATCGCCTCCGCAAACGCGAGGTCTGAAACTGTGGTTATCTTTATGTTTTCATAGCTTCCTTCTACGACGCTCACCCTGGCTCCGTATCTTTCGGCTACTGAGGCATCGTCTGTAGGCAAGAAGTCGTCTTTCGAATTCAAGAGGTCTTCATAGGCAGCTATAAGCAGCTTTCTTGAAAAGCCCTGAGGTGTCTGTATAAGATACACGCTTTCCCTGTCAGGCGTCGACTCTATGAAACCATCCGAGACTATTTTTACAGTGTCCTTTGACTTTACGGCCATCACTGCAGCGCCGGTCTCTTTTGCCTTTGCGGCCAGCTTCTCTATTTCCGAAAGCTTCACGAAGGGTCTCACCCCGTCGTGTATCAGAACAGTCTCCGAATCCTGTGAAGACGCCCTTATGCCATTCAGGCTGGATTCAAATCTCTCTTTTCCGCCATATGCTATCTTTACAGGTTTTTCCGATTTTACCTTTGAGAGTATGTTCTCCCTGAAATAAGCTTCATCATCTTTCATCAGCACTATGACTATCTCATCTACAGCCTCAGATTCTGTGAATTTTTCGATGGTCCTGAGTATTACAGGCTTTCCCATTATTTCAATATACTGCTTGCTTACTCCGGCTGCAGACTTCATTCTTGTGCCTTTTCCAGCCGCGACAATTATTGCACTCGTCATATCCTGCCCTCTAAAAAAACATTCCGAAATCAGGACCATTTGTGCCCGACTTCAGAATGCATGTCTGTTTTACTTATCTTTTTTAAGAAGAAGCGCCTTTCTTGAAAGGTTCAGCCTTCCCTGTGAATCTATCTCCTGAAGAAGTACTTCTATTTCATCGCCCGGCTTGAGCACGTCCTCAACCTTGTCGACTCTCTTTACGTCGATCTGAGATACGTGAAGCAGGCCTTCCTTGCCAGGAAGTATTTCAACGAATGCTCCGAACTGCATAAGTCTCGTTACTTTTCCCTTGTATACTGTTCCAGGGATTGGATCTGCAACTATGCCTTCGATTATGGCCTTTGCTTTTTTACCCATATCTCTTTCTACGGCAAGAATGAATATCTTTCCGTCGTCTTCGATATCTATCTTTACTCCGGTTTCTTCAATTATCTTGTTAATTACTTTTCCGCCTGAGCCTATTACGTCTCTTATCTTGTCAGGGTTTATCTGCATATTTATTACCATAGGCGCATATTTTGAAACTTCCGGTCTTGGCTCTGTTATTACCTTCTGCATCTCGCCAAGTATGTGAAGCCTTCCTGTTTTTGCCTGTGCAAGCGCTTTTGTAAGGACTTCTTCATCTATGCCTGATATCTTTATGTCCATCTGGATTGCAGTTATTCCATTTTTAGTTCCTGCTACCTTGAAGTCCATGTCTCCGAGGAAATCTTCCATTCCCTGGATATCCGAAAGTATGGCAAGCTTATCTTCTTCCTTGATAAGTCCCATCGCTATTCCGGCAACCATGTCCTTAAGCGGAACACCCGCATCAAGAAGCGAAAGCGTGCTTCCGCATACGCTGCCCTGTGAAGTCGATCCGTTTGATGAAAGAACCTCTGATACTACTCTTATCGCATAAGGGAATTCTTCCTTTGAAGGTATCATAGGCTCAAGAGCTCTCTCTGCAAGTGCGCCGTGTCCTATTTCTCTTCTTCCCGGACCTCTTGAAGGTCTTGCTTCTCCTACGCTGTATGCTGGGAAGTTGTAGTGATGCATGTATCTCTTTTCATCTTCTTCGCCAAGTCCGTCAATTGTCTGAGCGTCTCTGAGTGATCCAAGAGTTGTGATGCTGAGAACCTGAGTCTGGCCTCTTGTGAAAAGTCCGCTTCCATGAGTTCTTGGAAGTGTGCCAACCTCACACCATATAGGTCTGATTTCGTCCATTCTCCTGTTGTCAGGTCTTATTCTGTCAATAAGGATGAGCTCTCTCACACCCTGCTTTGTCAGCTTGTAAATAACTTCATCGACATGCTTCATGTTGTCCGGATACAGCTGTGCAAAGTGCTCAAGCGTCTCCATCTTTACCTTGTCCATGTTTTCCATTCTTTCAAGCTTGTCCTTTGTAAGGATTGCCGCCTTCATCTTGTCCTTTGCATAAGCCGTAACTTCAGCTTCAATTTCCTCAGGTGCCTTGAAAACTGCGTACTCGTCTTTTTCTTTTCCAACTGACTTAACTATGCTTTCAACAAATTCTACTATTTTCTTGATCTGTTCATGAGCAAAAAGTATTGCTTTGAGCATGACTTCTTCAGATATCTCATTAGCATCGGCTTCAACCATCATTATGGCATCTTTCGTACCCGATACTACAAGATACATTTCAGATATCGCTCGTTGCGCAAGATCCGGGTTTATTATCATTTCCCCATCTATAAGTCCTACAGCTACCGATCCTGTAGGTCCATTGAATGGTATTGAAGATATGGAAAGCGCTATCGATGATCCTATCATCGCTATCGTATCAGGGTTTACATCAGGGTCGATTGAAAGCACTGTCGCTACAACCTGAACATCATTTCTGAAACCCTTTGGAAAAAGCGGTCTTATAGGTCTGTCTATCAGTCTCGAAGTCAGTACAGCCTTTTCTGACGGCCTTCCTTCTCTCTTTATGAACCCGCCTGGTATCTTTCCTACTGAATATAGCTTTTCTTCAAAATCTACGCTCAGCGGGAAGAAATCTATGCCTTCTCTTGGATTTTTTGAACTTGTTGCGGCAACCAGAACCATAGTGTCTCCGCATCTCAGAAGACATGCTCCGTTCGCAAGCTCTGCGACTTTACCTATTTCTACTTCGAGGTTCTTGCCGCCTAATTGCATTTCAAATTTTTGTATCATTCATACCTCCATTAATATTAATACTATATATAAGTTTTGTTTAATTGTTTTATAGAAAAAGAGCGGTCTTTTCCCGCTCTTTTTTGCCTTTACTTTCTAAGTCCTAATTTCGCAATCAGTGCATTATATCTTGTAAGGTCTTTAGCTTTTAGATATTTTTGAAGGTTTCTTCTGCTACCTACCATTTTTAGAAGTCCTCTTCTTGAATGGTGGTCTTTCTTGTGAACTCCAAGGTGACCGTTAAGCTCATTGATTCTGTGTGTAAGAATAGCTATCTGTACTTCTGGAGAACCAGTATCTCCCTCATGAATTGCGTATTCCTTGATTATCAGTTCTTTTTCTACTTTAGTCATTTTCTTTTTTCTCCTTTGAATTTTATTATCAATCATGTCCTGGACCAAGGCTTACGTCGGAGTGTCGTGAGTCCTAGTTTCAGGCAAAATCAATCTTTATAATTATATCACATAAGCAATTATTCGTAAATATGTTTAGATCTGTTTTCGATTATATTTTTTACATCCTTCGACATCTGTTCTATAAGCTCTTCTACGCTGTCGAATTTGAGTTCGTTCCTGAGCCTTCTTATGAACCTTATTTTTATGGTCCTTCCATAGAGGTCGCCTTCAAATCCCACAAGATAGGTTTCCACCCTCAGGGTCTTGTCTCCTACGGTAGGATTGTTTCCCACATTGGTCGCTCCTATGAATACATTTCCCTCTATCTCCACCTCTGTCTCATATACGCCCCTTGCCGGAACGGCCTTTTCTGAGTCAATATAGAGGTTTGCTGTCGGGTAGCCAAGCTTTCTCCCCAGCTTCTTGCCATGTACGACTGTGCCTTCAACACTGTACATCCTTCCAAGATACCGGTTTGCGCTCTCTATATCTCCACGTTCCACAAGCTTTCTTATGTGAGAGCTTGATACTCTCTTGTCGTCCATTATAAGAAGCGGGATTACATGCACCTCAATTCCTCTTTTTTCACAGTATTCCTTTATATGATTTATGTCCTGCTTGTCTTTGCCAAACTTTGCATCCTCTCCCATGACAAGGTGTTTTGCCCTGAGCTTCTTTACGAGTATGATGTCGCAGAATTCCTCACTTGACATTCCTCTTATCTCTTCATCAAAAGGAACATGAAGTACTCGGTCTATACCTCTTGAATGGAGTATGCTGTCCTTGTCTTCCTTGCTCATAAGCAGGTGTACGGATTTAGAATACAGGAAATTAAGGGGATGTATGTCGTAGGTAAAGGCTATGCTTTCGAGGTTTTCTCTCTTGCCTATCCTTACAGCTTTTTTTATGAGCTGCATGTGGCCAAGATGGAGCCCGTCAAAATTCCCCATGGTGACCACGGTGTCTCTTGTTATTTCAATCATATCTATATATTCCAGGAATGTCATGTAATTATATCCTTCTATTATCTATATTTGAGTTTCAGATTTCAAAACATAATCAGAGTTCTGGTTCTTCCATATATTTCCTATTCCCAGAAACTCCCCGTTCTCATTATACACCTTATATCGGGAATCCGGCATATCTTTTTTGATCTGTGCAAGCATGCCTTCCTGAGTTATGATCACGCCATTCATGTAGGCTTTCTGAGATCCATTTTTTATGACGGCTTCGGGATACCTGGAAAGGATTTTCTCGGTACCTGTAAGCACTTCACTGAAGCGTCCCTGAGAAATAAGCTCCTCTATCTCTTCTATGCTGAAGCTGTCCTCGATAGCAAAATCTTCCACCTTAGTCCTTATAAGGAGGCTGAGATGTGAAAGCTCTCCAAGATCTTCTCCAATGTCCTGAGCAAGACTCCTTATATATGTCCCGGCTGAGCATTCAACCTCTATCTTGAGGCACGGATGTGAATAGCTTATTGTTTCAAGCTTTGTTATCTCGATCCTTCGGGGCTTGATTTCCGGTATGTCCGCGCCTTTTCTTGCGAGATCATAAAGCTTCTGCCCGTTTATCTTTATTGCGCTGTATTTCGGAGGAATCTGCATAGTTTCTCCCCTGTATGCTGAAAGCACCTCTTCGATGCGCTCAGGAAGAAGCACGGCGCTCTCTCTTTCTTCAGTGATCTGGCCATAGGTATCCATTGTATCGGTAGTCTTTCCGAAGGTTATCTCCGCTATATAGGTCTTCTTTTTTTCGACTGCATACTGACTGAATTTCGTTGCACGGCCGCAGCATACCATCATGACCCCTGCTGCGTTCGGATCAAGAGTCCCTGTATGCCCGAACTTGAGCTTTTCTCCAAGGTGCTTTCTTGCAAGATACTTCAGCTTCCCTACGACGTCATTAGATGTCATCCCGGTAGGCTTGAGCACGTTTATAAATCCGTTATACATATCTGCTCCTTTGCCGCTTCTTTTATCTGACTGACAACAGTATCCAGGTCTCCGTTCATGCTGCATCCGGCTGCCCGCTTGTGGCCTCCGCCTCCAAATCTGGCTGCGATTTCGCATACGTTTGTCGCATCCTTTGAGCGCAGGGATATCTTGTACTCGCCCCGGCCTCTTTCCTTTATGAGGATTGCTACCCTTACTCCGTTTATGTTTATGACATTGTTCACAAGCGAATCTGTATCCTTGTAGTCTACGTTGTTTCTTTCAAGCATATCCATAGTAAGTATCATTATACCTACTGAGTCGTCTACTTCAAGGGTATCGAGGGATTCCTTCGTAAGCCTGAGGTAATCATAGCTGGTGCTCTGATATATGCGGTTTGCTACTGTATCTCTGTCCGCGCCCATTTTCGTAAGAAAGCTGGCATTTTCGAATGTATGCGCATCCACGGAATCATACAGGAAATTGCCTGTATCTGTAGATATCCCTGTATACACAGCTGTAGCAATCTGAGGAGTGAATTTTTTCTCATCGATCGATCTCAGTATGCTGCACAGGACCTCACAGGTAGAGCTTGCTTCAGGCTCTATGTGGTTGAGATCCGCATATCCGCGGTTTGACACATGGTGATCTATATTTATCGTAAATGATGCATTCTCCCATATTTCAGAAGATACACATATCCTGGATTCATCTGCGGTATCAAGGATTATAAGCACATAATCCCCACTTTGCGCAAGCGCTCTTCCGGTCTCAGTCGCAAGAAACTCTTCGCTTGTATATATTCTGTGGCATCTGCCTCTCATGTCGCTCTCATCCACGGCCCTTCTTCCAGGCTCATCAAGGAGGAATCTAAGGTTTTCCGGCACGCTGTCATCCAGCACGTGCCATGCTTTTTTTTCCATTTTTCTCAGAAAGAGAGTCATGGCGATGGATGAGCCTATATTGTCTCCGTCCGGACTCGTATGAGAGGTCACTATGAAATTCTTCGAGCCCCTTATCTTGTCGGTAATTTTCTCTATAATATCTGTATTGTTCATATTATTCACTTTCCTGATGCTTTTTTATTTATTTTCTTGATTATATCAGATACCCATGCATGTTTACAACAAAAACCGGCTGCGTGCCACCATGATGATAGGCAGCTGCAGCCGGTCTGAGATATTATTCTTCGGTATCAATGTTATTTGTGTCGCTGGCATCAGTTTCAGTTTCAGTGTCACTGACCTTTGCGTCACTCCTGTTCAGATCGTTTATAAGCTTTGACATATACGCTCCTCTTTCGATGGAGTCGTCAACCCTGAAGATTACCTCCGGAATGTACCTTATGTCTATCTGCTTTCCTACTTCTCTTCTTACAAATCCAGCAGAACGCTTCAGCCCTTCCATGACGTTTTCCTGATCGTTTCCAAGCACGCTTATATATACATAAGCATATCTGAGGTCTTTTACAACCTCTACTCCTGTAACCGATATAAGGGATCTCGAACCGCTTACCTTTGTGTCCTTGATCTGTCCTTCAAAAAGCATCTTTCCGATTATCTTCTTTATTTCTTCGCCTATTCTTCTTGTTCTTGCGTATGACATATTATCACCTGGATTTCTTATTTTCTTTTAACTTCTTTCATGAAATATGCTTCGATGATATCTCCCTCTTTGAGGTCGCTGTATTTCTCCAAGCTTATTCCACATTCATACCCTGTCGCTACTTCCTTGACTTCATCCTTGAATCTTCTGAGCGAGTTTATGGTTCCGTCATATATTACTATTCCGTCTCTTACCAGTCTCACTTTTGAAGCTCTCGTTATCTTGCCCTTTGTTACATAACATCCGGCAGCCATACCTGCGCCAGGCACCTTGAATACCATTCTTACATCTGCCTTGCCCAGTTCTTCTTCTACGAACTCTGGATCAAGCATTCCCTTCATAGCAGTTTCGATTTCTTCGATAGCCTGATAAATGATCGAGTATGTTCTCATGTCTACCTGCTCTCTTTCAGCAGTAGATGTCGCCCCCATTGAAGGTCTTACGTTGAATCCTATTATTATGGCGTTAGATGCAGATGCGAGCATTACGTCAGACTCTGTTATGGCTCCAACACCTGAGTGGATTACCTTTACAAGAACTTCTTCGTTGCTTATCTTTTCAAGCGAGCTTCTCAGAGCCTCGATAGATCCCTGAACATCCGCTTTTACGATAAGATTCAGTTCTTTCACTGATCCCTGCTGCATCTGAGAGAACAGGTCTTCAAGATGGATCTTTGAAGTTGCCTTCATGTAATCTTCTCTTATCTTGTCTCTTCTCTTTTCTGCTATTATCCTTGCCTGTTTTTCGTTGTCAACTACCACGAACTGATCTCCGGCATTTGGAACCTCATTAAGCCCAAGTATCTCTACCGCTGTCGAAGGTCCGACCTTGCCTGTACGGTTTCCTTTTGAGTTGATCATCGCTCTGATCTTACCATGTGATGATCCTGCAACTACCGCGTCTCCAACCTTGAGGGTACCATTGAGAACAACTACAGTCGCAACTGCTCCTCTTCCCTTGTCAAGGTTTGACTCAATTACCCAGCCTACGGCATTTCTGTCCGGATTTGCCTTGAATTCTTCAAGTTCTGAAACAAGAAGGACCATCTGAAGGAGATTTTCGATTCCTTCTCCAGATTTTGCAGATACAGGACAGTCGATCACCTCTCCACCCCATGCTTCTACGAGAAGTCCGTGGCCTGACAGCTCCTGTCTTACCTGATCTATGTTGGCAGTCGGCTTGTCTATCTTGTTTATCGCTATGATAAGCGGTACTCCCGCAGCCTTTACGTGGTTTATCGCTTCTACTGTCTGTGGCATTATTCCATCATCTGCCGCTACTACTATTATCGCGATGTCCGTTACCTTGGCTCCTCTTGCTCTCATCTCTGTGAAAGCCTCGTGGCCAGGAGTGTCCAGGAACACTATCTTCTGTCCGTTTACCACGACTTCTGATGCTCCTATATGCTGAGTTATTCCACCGGCTTCTTTTTCTGCGACTCCTGTATGTCTTATCCTGTCAAGCAGCGTTGTCTTACCGTGGTCAACGTGACCCATTACGGCTACGATTGGAGCTCTTGGCTTAAGATCTTCTTCAGCATCTTCTTCTATCTCTATGTCTACAAGATCCTGAGGCTCTTCTTCTACTTCCTGTTTCATCAGTATGATATCATATTCCTGAGCTACTTTTTCCGCTGTCTCAAATTTGATTTCCTGATTTATGCTGGCCATTATACCTATTTTTACAAGCTTCATGATTACTTCTGATGCCTGCACTCCAAGTGCCTTGGCAAATTCTCCGACCATTATAGTCTCTCCGATTGAAAGTATGCCGTCTTCTGCGCTTCCTTCAATCTGAACTACTTCCTGCTCTTCTACTGGAGGCTGCTCATGTCTGCCTCTCTTCTTTTTCTTGCCCTGAGTTTTTTTAGTAAGGTCTCTCTTTGCATACTTCATTTCACCGGATGCAAATTTGTTGTCCTTCTTTTTTCCCTTATCCTTGGCTTTTTTAAGCTCTTCTATCTTAAGTTCTTTTCTTTTCTCTTCTTTTTTGATTTCTATCAGAAGCTCTTCTTTTGTAAGATCCTCTTTCGTGTCCTTTTTGAAATCTCTTTTTCCGTCTTTTCTGAAATCCTTCTTGTCATCTGATCCGCTCTGGCTTCCCTGGTAAGGCTTTCTCTCACCAGTCTGATTTCCCTGGTAAGGCTTTCTCTCACCAGTCTGATTTCCCTGATACGGCTTTCTTTCACCAGTCTGATTTCCCTGATACGGCTTTCTTTCACCAGTCTGATTTCCCTGATACGGCTTTCTTTCACCAGTCTGTGTTCCCTGGTACGGTTTTCTCTCGCCAGTCTGGCTTCCCTGATACGGCTTTCTCTCGCCAGTCTGATTTCCCTGATAAGGTTTTCTCTCGCCAGTCTGGTTTCCCTGATACGGCTTTCTCTCGCCAGTCTGGTTTCCCTGATAAGGCTTTCTCTCGCCAGTCTGGTTTCCCTGATAAGGCTTTCTCTCGCCGCTCTGATTTCCCTGATAAGGTTTTCTTTCGCCGCTCTGATTTCCCTGATACGGCTTTCTTTCGCCGCTCTGATTTCCCTGATAAGGTTTTCTCTCGCCAGTCTGATTTCCCTGGTACGGCTTTCTCTCGCCCTGCGGCTTTTGTTCCTGATTCTGTTCAGGTTTCTGGGTCTTCTCTTCTTTGTTTCCCTGGCTTATTTCATCTTTTTGAGTTTCTTTTTCTGTTTTGTTTTCCATATCGTCCTTTTTTATCTCATCTTTAGCTTTCGATTCTATTTTACCATGTTCATTATCCTTCTTATTTGCCTGCGTGTCAATCTTTACAGTAGACAATTTTTTCATCATCTGCTGCGCTTCCTGCTCTGTAACTGCAGCCATGTGGCTGTCTATCTTGAATCCGACCTTGCTTAGCATATCTATCAATTCCTTTGTTGGCAGCCCCAGGTCTTTAGCTAGTTTGTGTATTCGTATCTTTTCCATGTTGTTCACCTCCAACTATTTTTTTGATACTATCCGCAAAGCCTCTGTCAGTAATTCCAACTACGACACGTTCCTCTACGCCCATTGCTTTTCCTATTTCATAGCGGTCAAGGCATTCGATTACCGGTATGTCTCTGTAGCTGGATTTATCTTTGATTCTTTTAGACGTGTTGGCAGAAGCGTCGCTTGCGAGTATTACAAGTTTCACTCTTCCGTTTTTGAGATTTTCCAGGGTTATTCCCTCTCCCGAGGTTATCTTCCCTGCTTTTTTTGCAAATCCCAGCATTGTTTTTATTTTTTGCTTCAAGCTTTTATCAGCTCCTCTTTAAGACGGTCATATACTTCGGTCGGGATTTCCACCCTGAAGCTTCTTTCGAGAGCATGAGTCTTGATTGCCTTTTCCATGCACTCCATGCTCTGACAGATATATGCACCTCTTCCATTGGCTTTTCCCGTAGGATCTACAAATATCTGACCTTCTTTATTTTTAACTATTCTTATAAGTTTCTTCTTATCGCTTCTGTCTGAACAGACTATGCATTTTCTCTGAGGAATCTTCTTGGTCTTAGCTGGTTGTGCCATTTCTGCCCTCCTGTGCCTTTATTCTGTAATCAGTTCTTCTGCCAGGCCTTCTGTAATTTCCTGAAGCTCCTCGGCAGTGTCCTGCTCAATTTCTTCGGAAATAACTGACTGGCTTTCGCTCTTAATGTCAATTTTCCAGCCTGTCAGCTTTGCCGCAAGCCTTGCGTTCTGGCCTTCTTTTCCTATGGCAAGTGAAAGCTGATAATCCGGAACCACTACTCTTGCTGTCTTATCTTCAAGATTAGGCTCTACAGATACCACCTTTGCAGGGCTGAGCGCGCTTGATATATATTCTGTCGGATCATCGCTGTACACTATTATGTCTATTTTCTCGCCCTTGAGCTCGTCTACTATGTTAGCTACTCTCTGGCCTTTTGAGCCTACGCATGCTCCTATAGGGTCTATCCCAGGATCAGAAGACCATACTGCCATCTTTGTCCTTGAGCCCGCTTCTCTTGATATTGATTTAATCTGAACTATGCCTTCGCTTATCTCTGGCACTTCTCTCTCGAAAAGCCTCTTTACCAGTCCCGGATTGCTTCTTGAAACCTGAAGCTGAGGGACACCGTTCTGTTTTTTTATCTCCATCAGATATACTGTTATTCTGTCATTGAGCTCATATTCTTCGGTTGGCATCTGTTCCTGTGAAGGGAGCATTGCTTCTGTCGTTACAAGAAGATCGTTCTTTCCTCTTATGCTGAGATTCACAAGCACGTTTGATCTTTGCGGCCCATTGATCTTTCTCACTACTTCGCCTGTCATTATTTCAGTTTCTTTCAGTGAGAATTCATCAAATACTATGTCTCTGCTGGCTTCCTTGATTTTTTGAACAACCATCTGTCTTGCAGTCTGAGCTGCTACTCTTCCGAAGTTTCTTGGAGTCACTTCTTCTTCTACTATATCGCCTATCTCATAGGACATGTTGATTTCCTGAGCTCCCTCAAGCGAAATCTCTCCGTCGAGAAGGTCGATCTCTCTCTTGTTTACTACGGTCTTTGAAGTGTATACCTTTATATCTCCGTTTTCTCTGTCTATTACCACTCTTACGTTGTTGGTAGCACCAAAATTCTTTTTGTATGCATTTACCAGTGCGTTTTCAACAGCCTCTATGAGTATGTCCTTGCTTATGCCCTTTTCTGCCTCAATCTGGTTCAGTGCTGTTATGAAATCAGCGTTCATCTGTTAATTTACCTCCTAAATTAAAATGTTACCTTAAGTCTTATTATTGCAATATCTTTTCTGTTTATTTCTATTACCCTGCCATTGAATTCTATCTGTACGATTCCATCTTCTGTAAGGCCGATAAGATTTCCTTCGAATTCCTTCTGTCCGTTAATGGGTTTGTAGAGCTTTATCTCCACTTCCCTTCCCTTTTCTCTTATGAAATCTCTCTCTTTTTTGAGTGCCCTGTCTATTCCAGGAGAAGAAATCTCCAACATGTACTGTTCCTTTATCGGATCTTTTATGTCAAGCATCTCTCCAATCATCCTTGAAAGCTTCTGACAGTCCTCCAGGCTGATTTTCTCATCTTCTGCCTTTCTGTCAACAAGTATTCTCAGATACCAGTCAGATCCTTCTTTTACATATTCCGTATCAACCAGTTCAAATTCCTGAGGAAGGACTTCCAGTACCAGTGCTTCCACTGCTTCTTCCGTCTTGTTTGCCATATAGCTTACCCTCCTTTTAAGTTTATTCTAAAACGAAAGAGTGGGTTTTTCCCACTCTTTTGGCCCGTTTCTATATTGTATATTTATTATGATAACAGATTTTGCTTATTTTTTCAATGCTTTTTAAGTATTTTTTTATGTTTTGAGATATAATGGGTATATAATTTAAAATTAATTTCAGAAAGGATGGTCTTATGTCAGACACTGAATTATATTTCTCTTTAAATAATTATCTCAGACGCAAATTCGGCTCTAAAGTCATAAAGCTTTCAATAGATGGAGGTTTCAGCTGCCCTAACAGGGATGGAAGCATCGCGCGGGGAGGCTGCATATTCTGCTCAGAGGAAGGCTCGGGAGAGTTTTCAGGTGACAGGAATCTCAGCATAACTCAGCAGATGCTCGATCAGACATCGCTCCTCAGTTCCAAGTGGCCTGACAGCAAATACATCGCATATTTCCAGAGCTTCACCAACACATATGACACGGTTGAAAACCTGAGGAAGAAATATGATGAAGCGCTCGCTTTCCCAAATGTAGTAGGCATAGCAATCGCCACACGGCCAGACTGTCTGAGCAGCGAAGTGCTCGAGCTTCTGACGGAATATAATTCCAGAACTTTTTTATGGGTTGAGCTCGGACTGCAGACTATCCATGAAAAAACCGCTGACTTCATAAGAAGGGGCTACGACCTGAAGACATTTGATACAGCGATGAAGAATCTGGGCAGCCTTAAGATAAAGACCGTGGCTCATCTTATCCTCAATCTTCCGGATGAGAGTTTTGATGACATGAGAAACAGCCTTGGATATGTCTCTGACATGGGCGTCTGGGGCGTAAAACTTCAGATGCTGAATGTCCTTAAGAACACGGATCTCGAAAAGCACTACCTTTCAGACAGATTCTACCTCCGGACTGCGGATGAATATATTGAGCTTGTGAGCAACCTGATTACATATCTGCCTCCTGATATCGTCATACACCGGGTTACAGGCGATGGAAAAAAAGAAAGCCTGCTGGCTCCCGTATGGGTTCTCAACAAGCGTTATGTGCTTAACGGTATTCAGAAATATATGCGTTCAAACAACCTTTATCAGTCAAAGAACTATCTGGACATATGCTAGAGTGTTATGCAAAATATGGTATTCCTATTCCATAAACAATATATCCGAGAAATCCCCCGATAATTATCATGAGTATCGGGGATATTTTTTTGAAATGATAAATCGCAGCCATAACTGCCGCTATGAGCGCTCCGTATATGTCATTTATTGACATCGGGAAAAGCTTGATTACCGCAAAAAGTATTACTGGCACTACACATGGCCTTATGCCGTACAGCAGCCTTGAAATCATCCCTCCGCTTCCGCCGCGGTAAAAGGATGCCAGGAGAAGCGAGAGGATCACAGGAACCAGGACTACTGCTAAAGTCGCCGTGAAAGCTCCGGCAATCCCGGCTGCCTTGAATCCTACAAAAGTGGAGGAGTTTATGGCAAGCGGGCCCGGCGTCATCTCCGAAAGCGCCACCATGTCGATGAACTGTCCGCTGTCTATTACCCCGTATTTTTCGAGGATTTCCTGCTGAATCATAGAGATGACAGCATATCCTCCTCCAAAGCTTACCGCCCCTATTTTAAGAAAGCTGAAAAACAGTCTGGATATCATGTCGTCACCTTCTTTCCAGTCTCTTGAGCATGAGTCCTGAGAGTGCGGCTGCAATTATTATATAAAAGCTCGAAACTCCCAGCATCAGGAGCCCAAGTGCTGCTGCTGCTATATATTTTCTGTTTCCTGAAAAATCCGTGTTTTTCGTCATATTCACAAGCGCATATATTATCATGACGACGATCGTAGGACGTATTCCTTTGAACGCGAGCCTGACAGGCTCAAGAGATGATACATCGTCAAAGAATGCCGCCACAGCAATTATGGCTGCAAAGGCAGGAAGTATCGACCCAAGGGCTGCAGCAAGCGCTCCAGACAGGCCTCTTACCTTGTATCCCGCAAAAATGCTGCAGTTTATGGCAATCGCACCCGGAAGGCTCGTAGCCATGGCCACAGCATCATAATATTCCTCTCTGCTCAGCATCTTTTGATTTTCCACGAGCTCTCTTTCAATAAGCGGAAGCATGGCATAGCCGCCACCGAGCGTGAACGCTCCTATCTTGAGGAATACGAGAAACAGCTTCACTGCCATCACAATATTCCTTCTGCCCTGAATATAGTTCTTATTTCTTCCCAGTCGTGGACCCTGGTAATATTCTCGTGCTCAGATATCTTGTTGTACGGAGCATCTACAAGATAAAGCTTTATTCCTGCGGCCGCGATGTCTATAGATGCATCCGGATGGTCTTCTATGAATATCTCACATCCCAGCTCAGTAGCCTTCTGCAGCTTGTCCGGAGTTCCCAGCGTTATCAGCTCGATCTTTTCAAGTCCGTTTTCATCCAGCCATTTCCTGGTCTTTTCGTGCATGTCCGGTTTTCTTGCAGTTATTATCCATACATTGTGCTTCTGAGAAAGCTCGTTTACGGTGTCGCGCGCGCCGTCGAGAAGATCTGCATTGAAAATCAGATTTTTCCCTTCGCCTCTGAAGAAGCTCATTATCTCCTCATCGGTTACATTGTATATATCCCTGAAATCATATTTGTTAAGCTCCTCATATCCTATGTCTCTGCCAAAATACTCATTGAGATAAGGAAGAAAATAACCTGAAAACGTAAGCGTTCCATCTATGTCGATTCCAATATTGTACTTTTTCATAATTCCCCCTGTGATCAGTAAACGTAATTTTCCATAGTCGGGCTGACATTGAAGAATTTCTTCATGTCCTGATATTCCTTTTTTGCTTCGATATTTTCAGAAGATATCTTTACCGCTCTTATCATAAGATTCTTCGGAGTATCAAGCGGCGAGATGTATTCAAGAGCCGAAACCTCATAGCCATAGGATTCTATGAAAAGGCTCCTCATCGAATCTGTAAGAAGATCATTAAGCCTCGCCCTGAAGATATTATGCTTGTATAATGGAGCCAGCTCTGGTGCATCTATCTGATCTATCATCTCCTTGTGGCAGCATGGAACTATTACCATGCTTCCTGATTCTGCTCTTATCGCTGCCGATATAGCATAATCCGTAGCGATATCGCATGCATGAAGGCTCACGACCATAGCTATCTTCCTTGAGGGAACATATGTCCTCAGATCCTCCTGAATAAATTCCATGTTCCTGTAGCCGAGCCTTTCCGCTCTTTCTATAGAGCTCTTTATGACGCCCTCGGAATAGTCGATTCCGATGAAGTAGCAGCTGCGCTTCATTACTTCTCTTATATAGTAGTTCAGCACGAATGTGAGGTAGCTCTTCCCGCATGCACAGTCCATTATCGTGAGCGGCTCATTCGGGTCCATGTTTCTTAAGATAGGCTCGACCACCTCAATGAAATGATCTATCTGATTATATTTCCTGATCATGTCATTCTTTACTTTTCCGTCTTTGGTCATTATGCCTATCTCTTTCAGAAGCTCCGGCGCTTTTGAGGCTTTTATCAGATAGTCTCTCCTGCTTTCCACCTTTACTTCTGCTTCCGGTTTTGGCTCTTCATATCGGATGTTGACGTTTCTGGCGTCCGCAGTTATTATGACATTTGTTCCCCGCTCGCAATACACGGCTTCGAGAGACTCATATTTTACCGCCTCAGACAGCACGGCTTCGAGAGCATCAGAAAAATTCGCGTCCACTATTTCTTTGTTCATGTACAGCTGGCCGTCCTTATAGCTTGCAGTAAAAGTCTTTGTGCCTGACTTGAAGGCAATGTTCATATCCTTGAAAAAATCCTGCTGCTCCTGATGTCGGCTTTCCAGCCCTGAAAAGAACAGCCTGAGTTTTGCTATTGTCTTTTTTTCCATAAAATCTCCTTAAATCCGTTTACGGTTCATCGTGTCCATTGTATATGAGTTCAAGCTTTGCGCCGTCATATCTGAATGCGTTATAGTTTCTGACTATGCCGTTGTTATCGCTCGAGATGACTATTTCATCTTTTCCATCCTTGTCAGTATCTGAATATTCTATCTGAGGATAGAGCCCGCCGTCCATTTCTTCTGCCATCTTTGCGACATGAGTCTTTCCATCCCATACGACAAGATAGAGCTTTTCATATTCAGGAGAAAGACTGTTCTTTCTGTTTCCAAGCAGAAGTATGCTTTCGAGCGTTTCATCCTTGTTTACATCCTGCTTAAGAAGCCTGTGGATAACTACAGGAGCATCTCCTACGGCAAGCTTGTTAGTGTTTTCATATCTCGCAAGCTTCATCTCTATCGTTGCATATGAGCCATGATGTACGAGCTTGTACTGAACAGAATCTTTCACCCACATAGCATAGCCTCCCTTGGTCTCCGGCGACTGGCTATCAAAAGGCTCTCCGAAATCAGCGATAAGCTTCTGAACAAGGTCCTTTGCGCTCTCGTTTCCTATGTTCAGCTTTATCCTGCTGAAATGATTCTGTGAGTCATAGAAAATTATGGTTTCTCTCGTCTTTCCAAACCAGTCGAGCTTATACACTACGAATTTAGTCTCCGGCGTCTTTCCATCGCCCTTTGAGTCAGGCTCGCCTCTGAAATCAGCCATGTTTTCACGATTTGAGGAAAGAATCTCAAATGGATGTACATCTCCGTCATAAGATTCCACTACTCCTTTTATGTCTTCTCTGTGGATCTCTTCGAGAGAAGGGATCCTCGTATAATATGCATAATATGCTGATATCGCAACTATTATAGCTGCTGCCGAAAAAATAAATACTCTTTTGTTTGTTCTTACAAAATCTCTTATTTTGTCAGTATCAATTCGGTAGGGGAGAGCCATTTTAGCTCTGCCAGGCTTTTTTTCGACATTTCTGTCTTTTTTTGCCCTGTTTATATTGTTATTTCCATTCATATCTTTTATAATCTTTTTAGACATCTTGATTTCCTTCCTGGTATATATTTGTCCACAGTACAATATTATATCATATTATACAGAATATTTGTGGGATAATTAAGGGAGCCTGACGACTCAGAGAATTCTGAAATAAATTATATTGAATTGTGCATTTGACATTATCGCAAAATAATTATATTATAATTATATACGATGTATGATAAAAACCATTATTAATTAGGAGGTCTAAATGCCAAAGATAGTTGATGTTCAGGAAAAAAAACAGGAGATATACAGATCTGCGACACAGGTTTTTTTAGATAAAGGATACAACAACACTACGCTTCTTGATATAGCCAAGCTCTGCAAGATGGGAAGGAGCACAATTTATCAGTATTTCAAGAATAAGGAAGAGATTTTTTATGAGGTCTCAATATCATTCTTTTCTGAGCTCGTTTCCAATCTCGACTCCATAATGCTCGAAGAAAGCATGTCTTCTACCGAAAAGATCAAGAAGATGCTGTCTGTGTTCATCTTTGATTCAAAAGCTGACTCACAGAGGTTTTTTCAGCTTGCGAAGGTGCTGATGTTCCTAAAGGAAAACAACTCTGTATTTGAGAACAAGTTTAAGTTCTTCTATCTGAGCGTCCAGGATATGTTCTTCCAGGTAGTGGAGAGCGGGATATACAATAACGAAATAAAGCAATGCGATGCCGAATCCATGTCGATAGCGATATTCGGGCTCGCGCAGTCGATAATACTTCATACCTACGTAGATACCAGCAGGGACAATCAGAAGTATTTCGAATCGATATGCCTCATGATCGATGGGATAAAGGCCTAAGGAGGATAAATGAAAAACGCCGGAAGGAAAAATCTTATTTTAAGGATAATGATAATAATAATAGTGCTCGGGCTTGTAGTAACGCCTTTGCTGAGCCTGTTATAACTTACTTTGTTGTTTACGACATGAAAGGAGAAATATATGCCTGCATTTGAATTGAACAGAGATAATTTTGAAACTGAGGTTTATGAATCAGATCTGCCTGTACTTGTTGATTTCTGGGCGCCATGGTGTGGCCCATGCCAGGAGGTGCTTCCTATAGTTGAAGAGCTTTCTGCAGAGCTGGAAGGCAGAGTTAAGGTATGCAAGCTTAACGTCGATGGAAGCAAGGAAATAGCAAGAAAATTCAGGGTCATGACTATTCCTACCGTGATAGTATTCAAAAACGGAGAAAAAGTCGCAGAGAAAATATATCCAAAGAGCAGAGAGGAAATACTTTCGATGCTTGAAGGTCTGTAATAGCAAAAAGGTCGAAGGCTGTATATTTAAATACAGTTTTCGACCTTTTTGTCATTTATCTCTGTTTCAAGAAAATCTGCAGCCTCCGCCGGATCTGCCAAATTTCTTATTCGATCTGTCTTTTCAGATGACATCAGTATGGATATAACCTTTCCCAGAGCCACCATATGATCCCGAGGAGTCCCTGCCGCCAGCATGAATATGAGATCCACATCCGCGCTCTCATCCGGACTTCCCATGAGATTGAATCTCACCGGCCTCTTAAGCACCGCAATTGCCATGGAGGGCTTTATGACATGCTCTGAGGTCGCATGGGGCACTGCACTTCCAAGGCCTTCTTCAGGCACTCCTGTGGGAAAGTTTTTTTCTCTTTCCAGCACGGCATCACAGTAGCTGTCTCTGACATATCCTTCGGATCTCATCTCCGAAGCCATCATTTTTATGGCCTCTTCTGCATTTTCAAACTCTGCGCTGAGAAAAACAAGTCTCTCGTCTATTTTCAGAAGACTCACTTCTGCACCTCCTCCCATAATATGTAAAGGCACACTTCATCACGAAGATGAGCATGTGCCTTATGCTTGTTTCAGTTTTTACGAAAAATGAGCTTCTGTATGCTGCATTATTTTTTTTGACAGGCTTTTGAATACCGGAACCCCTGCCACCGTTACGACTATGAATTCTCCAAGAGCCACGTAAAACATAGTTTCCATGATCGGGAGCTGAGCCAGGAGAGCAATCTCAAGGCCTACTATTATTCCATTTGCCAGGGTGGGCATGAGTGATGCAATCCATATGTTTCTGGCATATCTCATCGAGTATACGGCGACTGCTGTCGCGAATGTCCCTACGATGACATCTATCATCCCGAACGGGCTGAAAAGATTTGCAATGAAGCAGCCAAGGATAAGTCCTGGTGCAAACTGCGGGTTTACAAATGCCAGAAGCGTAAGGATTTCCGGAATCCTCATCTGGATAGCGCCATAGCTTACGGGCGCCATTGAAATTGTAAGTGATGCGTATATACCTGCAATTATTGCGGTATATACGATAAATCGGGTTTTTCCTGTGTTCATTTTTTTCTACCTTCCTTGTTTTTTTATTAGTGGGACCAAGCAAACACTAATATATATTTATTACAGATATTCTTCTTCTTTATCCTTTATGGAAAGAAAAACATCCTGTAATTCGTCTTTATGGATCTGAATTATATCCTTCAGAACCTTTTCGAGAGCGTCGATATCATCATCCTTAATGATGAACCTGTACTCCCATGCGGGATTGAATTCTTCATCGCATATCGAAACCGATGCCTCGTTTCCTACAAGCTCAGAAATTCCGCTGAGCACCTTGTCTTCTTCATAATAGTCATATATGGCCGTGTATTCCCAGTCTTCTACGCCTGATTTCGTGCTGAGCTGAAGGTTCAGCATCTCGCCGTCTCCATCTCCCGTTATGAATATACTGTTAATATACTCCGCATCGCTTCCTATGTCAATCGTCGCAACTTCTTCAGTTATTATGTTGTCGCTGTCTTTTTTCATCAGTACTACTGCAAATTCATTCATGGCTGTTCACTCCTTCTAAATGGAAATTATTTCCAGATACATATAGTTCCCAGTACTCCAGGACCGGCATGTACAGATACCAGAGTCCCAAGATCCACTATGTCTACTTCCTTCTCTGTAATGTCGCTTATTCTTTCCTTAAGCTTCTGTGCATCCTCCAGGCGGTCTCCGTGAGCTATATAGATCTTGTCCATGCTGTGTTTTTCCGCAAGGGATTTTGTTATCTCCTCTATCTTGAGAATGGATTTCTTTCTTCCTCTGACCTTGTCCACAGGTACAAGTTTTCCTTCTTCAGTCATGTTTATGATAGGCTTTATGTCAAGCGCCTCTCCTATAGTGCCCGAAAGTCTTCCGATTCTTCCACCTTTCTGAAGATATTTCAGGGTCTCTACGGCAAAATTGATCTGCTGGTTTTCAAAGCTTCTGCCTGCATAGCTTACAATGCTGTCAAAGCTTTCGCCTGCTGCTGCCATTCTTGCTGATTCGATCGCCACATGTCCAATCCCGTAAGCTACGGATCTCGTTATTATGTTTTCTATAACAAGCTTATCCTTGTATTCCTCAGAAACATTCTTCACCATGTTGTAGGTTCCACTGAGATTGTGCGATATGGTCATCACGATAACGTGCGTATATCCTTCTTCCACAAATTCGTCAAAAGCTCTTACTGCCTCTGCGATCACCGGAAGCGACGTCTTTGTGTCATACTCATCGAGAGATGCCATGCACTCTCTGTAGCTTATGTCATATTTGTCTCTGAATGTTCTTCCATCGTTAAATATAACCTGCAACGGTATTATCTTTATGTTTTCAGTATCCTGCACTTCCAGGCTTAAATCGCTGGTCGTATCTGTCAATATACCTATCTTCTGCATCCTAATCCTCCCAACTTACACATATACCCACTGTTCCGGGTCCAGAATGCCCTGCCATCATTGGCCCAACGTTAATAATGTATCTGTCATCCTGAGATATATTTTCAAGTGAAGAAAAAATACCATACTGCCTTTTCGCATCTTCAATGGACCTTCCATGCATGGAAGCAAATTTGATTTTACGCTTTCCTCTGACATCAGCCATTGCCAGCTCCATCATTTCCTGAAGTGATTTTTTTCTTCCTCTGATTTTTCCTGCTGCATAATATTTTCCCTCTTCATCAACCCCTATTATCGGTCTGATGTCGAGCATTTTTCCTACTTTTGCTTCAAAACTGCTTATTCTTCCGCCTTTTACCAGATATTTGATGTTGTCCACGGTAAAATAGCCGCGGCTTCTTTCGAGAACATATCTGGCTCTCTCCACGGCTTTGTCAAAGTCTCCGGTTTCAATCACCGTTCTCGCCGCCTCGATTACCGAGAATCCCATGGCCATCGAAATCAGCTTTGAATCGATTATCTCCACACAGAAGATGCCTCTGTATCCGTCAAGCGCAGTCTTGACTGCGTTAAATGTCCCACTCAGCTTAGAAGAGAGGGTTATCGCTATTATATGGGTAAATCCATCATTTTTCAGTTTTTCAAGGACATCCGTTATGTCTGCTATAAGCGGAAGCGATGATCTTGGTATCTCAGATTCGAGATTTTCATACACGTAGTCCGTATCAATATCAATCCTGTCCTTGAAGGCTCTGTAGCTGTATACTACCTGCATAGGCAGAAGCCTTATCCCGTACTTCTCCACAATATGATCTGGAATATCACATGTTGTATCTGATATTACTGCGATTTTATTCATTTTTCCTCCAGGATCCGATTCGCATGACTTCCAGACCTCTTTGAATTATTTTGTACTTTCACTAAGCTATTATACTATATATCCTCTTTTTTAAAAATAGTTTTAACAAAAAGAGTTTTTCAAAAAACGAAAAGCAAGTCTGAGGGCTTGCTTTTCGCTGAACTTATTTATTCTATTTGAGCTGCTTCAGTACTTCTCCGAGCTCATTTATCTTTGCCTCATATTCGCTGAGGGATCCGTTTCTGAGCGCTTCCTGAGCTTCTTCATAAAGCTGGTTTGCATATGCTATCGTATCTGATGGAGCAGATATTCCAGTCTGATCCCCAGGTAAAGCTGCGCCGGAATCTCCCGGTATTTCAACAGGATTACCTTCATCATCTACGACGCTTCCCGCAAGGACTTCCTGAGAATCTTCAGGCTTTCCGAAGATTTTTTCGAGTGCCTTGTCCAGGGTTTCTTCCATTACCACCTTGTCATTGTACCCTACTATTATCCTCTTTACTTCCGGTATAGCGCTCTCTGAGTCCGCCCTGATGTAGAGTGGCTCCACATAGAGGATCGAGCTCTCAATCGGTATGGTCAGGATATGGCCTCTAAGCACCTGCGAGCCGCGGCTGTCCCATAGCGAAAGATCTTTTGATATGACATCATTGTTGCTGAACCTTGCTTCCATCTGCTGAGGCCCGATTATGCTCTTGTCCTTAGGGAAGCTGTAGAGCACCAGATCTCCGTAGAACTCTCCGTCATTCCTGCCGACGAGGAATGCAGTCATGTTCTGCTTCTGCTTAGGAGTATAAGGTATGCTGAGCACGAATTCTGCCTTCTCCTCTTTAGGGAGCTTGAATGTGAAATACAGCGACTCCATAGGAACCGTCTCACCCTGATATGTCTCTATCGGTATGTCCCACTTGTCTTCCCTGTTATAGAAAACATCAGGATTGTTCATATGGTATGTCGCATACATCTGCGCCTGTATATCGAACAGGAACTGCGGATACCTGATGTGGCTTCTTACGAATTCCGGCATTTCGCTCATTTCCTTGAAAAGATCAGGGAATATCTTTGAATAGGTCTCTATAATAGGGTCAGTCTCATCAGATATATAGAAATCTATGGTTCCATCATATGAATCCACCACTGCCTTTACAGAGTTCCTTATATAGTTTGTATTGCTCTTGTCGCTGAAAGGCTCCGAATAAGGGTAGAAATTGGTCGCCGTATATCCATCTATGATATAATGAATCCTTCCATCCGCTATAACGGCATATGGATCTTCATCAAATCTTATGAATGGAGCTACTTTCTGTACCCTTGTCTTTATATTTCGGTTGATCAGGATTTTAGAGTCAGAATTTATACCACCTGAGATCAGTATCTTAAGGTCTCTTTCTCGAGTGGCAAAAAGTGATCTGTTGAACAGATTTAGTTCTATTCCGCCAGCCCCTTCATATTTGGTCATCTCGTTAGAATCGCCTTTAGGATAATCGAATTCCATTTCGTTCGTGTTAACTATTACATAGTCATTGGTAAGCTCTCCAAAATACACCTGTGGCTTTGTAAGCGTAAGCGCCTCAGCATTAGTGCTCACCGGAACGTTCTTGAGTATCATGTTTGGCTGACCTGATGGGTTCAGCTGATTTACAGGAGCGACTGTAGCTCCATATCCATGAGTATATTTAAGCTTGGTGTTTATCCACGTCCTCGCGTTGGCTTCAAGCTTGTCCTTGTCTATCTCTCTGATTGAGAGAAATACCTGAGTAAGCTTTCCATCTATGACATATCTGTCTATATCCACGTCATTGAAGCTGTAGTATCCTCTGAGTCCCTGAAGCTGGTTGAAGGCTTCTTTTGTAGGCCTGTAATCGTTAAGGCTTATGTTTGTTATGGTCTCTTTGTTGTTTATTATGTCATCCACAGTCAGATTCTGGTCCACAGGGAAATCTCTGATTTCAACATCATCGAGCCCATAAGCCAGATTGGTATATTTTATAGTGTTCTGAATGTAAGGCCTTTCCTTGGAAAGCTCATCTGGAGACACTATGAAGTTCTGAACAGCCATCTCCGCTCCCGTACCTATAAGAGTTACGATAACAAGCACGGATACACCGCCAAGGGCAAGCTTTTTCATATCGCCCTTCTTTCTTCCAAAAAGCAGTGCTCCTGCTATCAGAAGAGATACGACTGCCTTTATCCTGTATACCCACAGCGCTACCTTTACATCGGTATAGCCTGCTCCGAATATTGCACCTCGTGCAGAATAGAGAAGTTCATAGGTTGAGAGTACGTTTCTGAGCGCAAGCACCATAAAGAATACCACGCCTATAGTTATGACTATCGACAGTCCAAGCTCGACAAGCTTGTTCACGGATTCTCTGTTTCTCATCTCCGGATACATGTCTCTGATATTGTCATCATGTATATTGTGCTCCTCTTTTGGCGGAGGGTCCTGACTTATCAGAACGGCAAAGTACACTACCGTTATTATCATGAGGGATATCAGAGCATTCAGCGCGAGCGCGAAAAGATTGTTTATCAGTGGAAGCTTGAATACATAGAAGGATATATCCCTGTCAAAAAGAGGGTCCTTTACTCCAAAAGCCGTGCTGTTCATGAATTTGAGTATATCCATCCAGAAAATACCCGAGATTGAAAATGCGAACAGAACAGATACGACTGCCACCGCTATGCTCTTTATCCTTCCGGAACGTTTGTCCGAATCCGGATCTGGTATTATTCCCATTTTGTCATAATATTTCTTCTTTATGATTTTCAGATAAAGGGTCAGGAATATATAGAAGAATATGAATATTGGAATTCCTACCGTGAGTTTTGAGAAAACCATCTTCAGGAACGTATCCGTATATCCTACTTCCCTGAACCATGCAAGGTCCACAACGAAGTTCATTATGGTCCCGAAAAATGCAATAACCATTCCTATGGCCGCAACCACTATCAGGAGCCCTGCCTGCCTTACATTAAATTTTCCAAAGGAAAAAGATTTAATCTTCATATGTTATCCTTCTTTCGTTTCTGGGTCTTTAAAACAGGTAATTACAGATTACCATCATTTTTATACCCTTAATTAATCATCTTATTCATAACAAATATGGTCCTGATTAATTAAACATTTTTATTTTGATAATCAAAAGGCACAATGATGTCATTGTGCCTGAATATGATTATTCTACTGAGTATGGTAAAAGTGCCAGGTTTCTAGCTCTTTTAATCGCTACTGTTAGTTTTCTCTGAGCCTTTGCAGATGTTCCTGAAACTCTTCTTGGAAGTATCTTTCCTCTTTCTGAGATATACTTCTTAAGAAGCGCAACGTCTTTATAATCTATCATGTTTATCTTGTCGCCTGCAAATGGATCTACTTTTTTTCTTCTTCTTTTCATGCCTCTTTGTGCTGCCATGACTAAACCTCCTTCTTAAAATGGTACGTCATCATCCTCAAGTGCTCTGTAGCCTTCGTCGTCAAGCCCTTTTGGAGAAAATCCTTCTGGAGCCTGGAATCCGGATGGCTCAAATATATCTGAGCCTGCATTTGAAAATCCCTGACTTAAATCAGTTCTTGGTGAAGCTCCCTGAGCTTTTTCCAGGAATTGAACCGTATCGGCAATTATTTCAGTTACGAATCTCTTCTCACCGTTCTGAGTATCGTAACTTCTGTTCTGGATCTGACCCTTTATTCCAACCAGTCTTCCCTTGGAAAGATAGTTGGCACAGTTTTCTGCTATTTTTCCCCATACTACTATGTTGAAAAAATCAGTCTGTCTCTGGCCATCCTTCGATGTAAATGGTCTGTCTACTGCAATTGCAAATGTAGCTACGGCCTTTCCTGTTGAAGGAATGTATCTTAGCTCAGGATCTTTTGTAAGTCTTCCAATCAGTATTGCAACATTCATAGTGTTTACCTCTTACTTCTCATCTAAGTTGATTATCATGTGACGGATTACGCTGTCGCTGATCTTAAGGTTTCTGTCAAGCTCTTTTGGTATGTCTGTGCTTGCCTTAAAGTTAACAAGAACATAAAAACCTTCGTTAAGCTTCTGAATTTCGTATGCAAGTCTTCTTGCTCCCCATACATCAACCTTCTCAACTTCTCCAGATGTTTCAATTATTGCTTTAACCTTGTCAAGTACAGCTGTTTTTGCCTCATCATCAAGAGTTGGTCTTAGTACATAAACTAACTCATAATTTTTCATTACATTTCACCTCCCTTTGGACTATACGGCTCATTATCTGAGCAGAAAGATGAGAACCGAAATTTTCATTTCTTCGCATTCACATGCGCAAATCTCATACCGTATTATTTTAACATAAATATACGGTGCTTGCAAATTTTTTTTGAGTTTTACATCATATTTTTTGTTTTTTCCTGAATGTTAATAGTCATCATACGAATAGGAACTCTTGTGAGGCTCATAAAAATCCTCTTCATAATCATACTGAAAATGCTTCTGGTTATTCCTGAATTCGCTGAGAGGCTTCTGGTCAATCTCGCCCCTGGATTTTTCTTCCTTTAACTTTGAAAGTATGCTGTCTATGTCTATTTCCTTCTTCTTTTCCAAACAGATCCCCTTCTTTCTTCTGATTCCTCCAGCAGGGCACATATGCACCTCTGTAATTACAGTTTATATTTCATATATAAGTTTGTCAAGGCAAAAAGCTATGTACACAGTTCTTCTTTTGAGTTAAAATAGCCTTAAAGAAAGAATGGAAATCCATGTTGAAAAATATAAGGAGGCTATCATGAAATTGAACATTTTACACAGTCTTGAAATAATGCAGGATTACGATTCCTATGTTATCCCGTTCACCTCTCCGGCAGTAATGGCAGACTTTTTCGAAGAAGATTTCTGCAATCTTGTAAAGCCTTACATAGACTCAGAACTCTTCAAGGCAAAAAAAGGCGAGATCTACAGCTTCACATCGTTCTTCAAAGGGACCAGCAAGCATGTAAATATAGTCCTTGCAGGCTTTGGCGAAGAAAAAGACCTGACAGCGGATACCCTTATGAATGGTTTCGGAAAGGCCGTTACATCGCTTCAGAGCCTGAAAGCCGAAAAGCCGCTGATATTCATGGAGAATATCGCACCCTGCGTGAATAAAGTAGATTCATTCCTCAAATCATGCAAGGCCATGATTCTTGCTGAGTATGCATTCGAAAGATATCAGACGAAAGAAGATAAGACAAAGAGAATAGATTCCATAGATATATATTCAGAGTATTATGAGGCTCCCCGCTGCGAAAAAAGAGCTTCCCTGCTTGCTGATAATACCATCATAGCAAGAGATCTCGTCAATGAGCCTTCAAACTTCATGAAGCCTGAAGACCTTGCGGATAAGGTTAAGGAGATACTTTCAGGGCTCAGCCTTGACATAGATATATATGATGAGGAAGCCATCAGAAAATTCGGCATGACTGCATTCCTGTCTGTTGCAAAGGGATCTTCTGCCAAACCAAGGCTCATAGTTATAAATTACAGAGGAAACAAAAGCTCCGATGAAAAGCTTGCACTCGTTGGAAAGGGACTTACTTACGACAGCGGCGGCTACTCAATAAAGCCGACTGACAGCATGATTACCATGAAGACCGACATGGCCGGATCGGCTGCTGTGGTTGGAGCAATCAAGTCCATAGCAGAGGCGAAGCTCAGGGTCAATGTCGTTGCTGTAATAGCCGCATGCGAAAACATGATCTCTGGAGAGGCTTATCTTCCTGGAGACCTTATCGGCTCAATGGCAGGCAAATTCATAGAGGTCGTTAATACGGATGCCGAGGGAAGGCTTACGCTTGCCGATGCAGTCACATTTGCACGTGAAAATGAAAAAGCCACCAAAATCATAGACATAGCTACGCTTACAGGTGCTGTGCTTTCAGCTCTAGGGCTTGATTATGCCGGAATAGTCACTAACAGCGAGGAACTTTATAAGATTGTTGAAAAGGCATCAAAGATGTCCAACGAGAAAATCTGGAGGCTTCCTCTTGATGAGAGCATAAAAGAAAGAAATAAATCAGAGATAGCGGATCTTAAGAACTCCGGAGGAAAATATGCAGGCTCAAGCACCGCAGGAGCTTTCATAGGTGAATTCGTAAATGATACGCCATGGGTACACATAGATATAGCAGGCACCTCTGCTGCTGAAAAGGACATTCCTTACTGCAGAAAAGGCGGCACAGGCTATGGCGTGGAGCTGCTATTTGATATAGCATCTCAGATAAAATAAAATAAAAGATTAAATTTTAAAAGCCGGGACTCCTTTGAGGATTCCGGCTTTTATCTATTTCACAAGCTCTATGGCATTCTTGATCTCGCTGTCAGTTCCCATTATGTAGTCGAAAAAATTCCTGGACCTTGGATCCAGCTTTTCTTTATTATGGAGATATATCCGAATCGTCATCTTTTCCATAAGGCTTTTCATCACATCCCTCACAGCGATGAAAAGCCTTATGTCTTTTACCTGAGCTGCGTGCTCGAGGTCACTGTCTCCGGTAGAAACTACTGAAGAGAACACTCTCAGCTCTGAGTCGCTCACCGCCCTGAATCCCTTTTCGCGGTCAAGGCTCAGAAGGGATTCCATAAGCTGTCCGAGCGCAAGATACTCTATGTTCCTGTTGCAGTAGCTATTGATATGCATCTCCCTGAGATTCTCCCTGTGCTCGCTGATTTCGGTCCTGTCGTCAAGCAGCTTGAGGTAGAGCTCCTTCAGCTTCTTCTTAGCGCCTATGTTGAGCTCTGCTCTTAGTATCTGGTCGCACTTCTTGTACTGAGATATGGCCATGTGACGCTCTCCCAGCTTTATATACTCTGTCATCAGGTTGTAATGGCTTTCCTCATCATATGGATTTTGAAGAAGTATTTCCTCAAGAATCTCCACTTTTTCCTCATGCATGTGGGTATCTTTCAGGTTGAGATATATCTGATTAAGACAGCTCGCATGAAGCTTCTGATATCTCACTCTGTTTGATAGTATCCACTCATAAAGCTCCTCCGCATCCTTTATATGCAGCTGTTCCAGAAAATCACCCCGAAACGCGGACTTCATCTCCCTGAGCTCCTCAAGGCTCATGGATGAAAGCGGCTTTTCTTCAAGCTTCTTTATCCTTATTACATCAGAATTGAACCTGTATTCAGGATTTATATAGCAGTATTCCTTGTTTGCGAGTATGAGGCTTCTGCCCTCTTCATCCCCTGGTATTACTTTTTTTATGTTCCATAGATTGTATCTGAGATTATAGCCTGAGTTTTCATATTTCTCGGCCCACAGCAGATCTGATATTTTTTCTCTCGTTATCTTCTTGTTGTAGTTTTCCACCAGATACATTATTATGGCTACGGATTTCGAGCTCAGCCTGGTGGTTATATCTTCGCCCCTGTAATATATCCCCGCATTTCCCAGGAGATTTACGACAAGCATTTCCTGCATCATAACAGCTCCTCCCGGTTCCTCGAATATACTATCCTTCCGTCTCTTATAGTAATGTCCACAGAAATATTTTTTATGGATTCTGGCTTAACTTTCTGTATATCTTTATCGAGGACCGTCAGATCTGCTTTTTTACCTCTGGCGATGCTTCCTCTTTCAGATTCGCTGAATGTGGCATATGCCGCAGATGAAGTGAACATCTTAATGGCCTCGATGAGAGTCACCGCATGGTCCTTTTTGGGATGGTTTACTGCAGAATATATACCCAGCAGAGGATTTACAGGCGTGAGCGCGCTGTCAGAGCCTGCGCATATAACTATCCCCTCATCAAGTATCTGCCTGAACATGTTGGTCCTCAGGTGCCTCTCTCCGAGCGATTCTACATAAAGCTCATTGCAGCCTTCATAAAGTCCTTTCTGCGTATTCCCGAGAAGGGTCTCAAACACCGGCTGCATCGAAAGCACCAGATTAAGTTTTTTTGCCCGCTTTATCTGATCAAAGCTCAGAAGCTCTGCATGCTCAACCCTGTGCCTCAGATCTGTTCCCGGACATATCGTCTGAGCATACTCGTGCGCTGACAGCACCTGTTCAAAAGCCCTGTCTCCCACAGCATGAAGCCCGATCTGAAGAGAGGCCTCATAGCACTCAAGGACAAGCCTGTTGAGCTCTTCCTGGCTGAAATACAGGTCTCCGTTGCCATCTACATCTTCGTAGTTTTCAAAGAGTGCGGCATTTCTGGATGTAAAAGACCCATCCACGCCTATGTCTCCGCCCATCCTCTTCATCTTTCTAGCCTTGATTTCATCCGTGTCAGTAATGCTGTAATACAGCTCAATATTTACAGGCAGCTTCTTGATGAACTTGAGGAATTTCTGATAATCCTCCCGCTCTCTTATCAGACTTGTTTCTATAGCAACTACGGTCGTCACTCCCATAGGGAGGATCTTCTGGTTTATATAGTCTCTTATCATGCTGCATTTTTCTTCAAAGGTATAGAGATTCATTATCTTGTTTTTCGCATATGCGTTCGCCTCGTGCTCAAGGATTCCTGTGATTACGCCGTCCTCGTCTTCCTGTATACCATTTAGACTGAAGGGTACCTTAATAAGCTCGAGGGCTCTTGAGTTCACCACGCTTTTCTGAAGGTCTCTGCTCGCTATCCACACCGGATAGTTAGGACACATCCGGTCAAGCTCCCTCCTCGTAGGAAGCCTTCTTTCTTCAAGCGTATGATAGTGCAGTGAAAGCCCCATGATTATTTTCTTGTCCGGTCTGTCGTCGCACATAGCTCTGAGCTTCTTCTCTATATATCCGAAATTTACCGCCTCACTGAAATCGATGTTGTTCTCATTGATTACCGTTTCATCCAGATGGACATGGCTGTCATAAAATCCCGGCAGCAGGCTTCTTCCTCTCAGGTCGATTATCTCCTCATCGCTTCCGGCATATCTTTCATATCCGCTCCCATATCCAAGCTCTGCTATCTTTTTGCCATCAGTTCTTATCCAACTGTAATTCTCTCCAGAAAAATTGATTATATTCCCATTTATAAGTATCAAGTCGTCACCTCATATATATTTTTATATGACAATTATATCATACTCAAATCGTACTCGACAAAAAAGCACGAAAAACTTTGAGGTTTTTCATGCCTTTTTGCTAAAACAGAGATTTATATTTTCAGTATGTTATTTTTTCAATAGATTCATTACAGTCTTGTACACAAGTTCTGGAGCTACATTGAAGCTGTATCTCTTTTCGATTCTCTCGGTAAATTTGTGTGCATCCTTTCCAAAGCTTCCAATGTCAAGCACAGGCAGGTCCAGCTTCTGCATGTCCTCAAGCGGAAGATCGTACTTGCTTCCGAATCCAGGCATGTTGTCCTTGAGCGCCGCTATTATCGCAGGATCCTTTGGAGCTGCTGCATAGCTGAGATCTGATATATACGGGAAGAACTTCTTGTACACGAGTCTGTAGTCTGTCTTTGTTGAGTCTACAGCCTCTGCCACAGCATCAATAAGATTCTTTTCCTTCTCAGCTGTTCCCTCCACATATATGTGAGGATAGTATGGAGGCGAGAAGTATACGACTACCACAGGTTCTCTGTCAGACCACAGCGAATGAAGCTTTTCTACCATCCTGAGAGAGAATGTCCTTGGATCTAGGTCCTCATCCTTCATGAGCTCCCTGTTGTACTCGTCCATAATATCCTTAACGCTCGCATTTTCTTTTTCCACAGCTGCAAGAAGCTCTTCATATGTCATCGTCCTTGCTTTCCACGGGAGCAGCTCCTGTTTTCTTCCTGCCATCTCGCAGAAAGTGCTGTACCTGCTGTTAAGAGTGTCTATAGCTTCCTGGAAGGCTTCATTTGCCGCATTCTTCATCTTTACGAGAACCTCATCCGGCGTCGAGCAGTGAGTCGCATAATTGAAGAAAAGCGTAGCCGATTTTGCGATCTGAACTGAATACTCCGGCTTGAGATCTCTCTGATGAAGAGTGATAGGAGGAAGTGAAACTTCTCCCTCTGCAACGTCGCAGAATTCAGGATTCAGGTTTATCCTGCTTGTTATATGGGATGCTATCTGGTTAGGGTCTATCCCCTTGAAGGATTCTCCTACATGCGTCTCTTTTCCCACTACGTAGAAAGATGGCATCAGCTTTCCTACAGTACCTATATATACGTACTTGTTCTCATCGCCTTCAAACTCAGATGTCATGTAATCCGTATCAAGAAGCGCGAGATACTCAAGACCTTCTTTTTCCTGCATTTCTACCAGCTTCGGTACTACAGACAGCATTCCGCCTGAATTACCCTCCTCGTCGCATACTCCGGCAAATATGAGGTTTCCTTCAAAATTCTCTATTTCAGACGCGATTTCTTCCATGAGAGCCATTATTATGGCATCCCCCGTCTTCATATCAAAGATTCCTCTTCCGAAAAGATACTCTCCAGAATTGAGATCTCTGGTCACCTCTTCACTCAGCGTAACCTCTTTGAGCTTTTCCATAAGCTCATATGGCCTGTTGGCATATTCCTGAAGATTGCCATAATCCGAGATTCCCACAGTATCGGTATGTCCTATCATTACAACCGTTTTTTTGCTGATGCCCTTTTTCCCTCTGAGCACTGCGACAACGCTTTTTCTTCCAAGCTTGTCTCCTGTTTCAACAAAGAAAAGATCTTCAGGGTTTTCTCTGTAATATGGCATCTTTGAGAATATCTCAAATATCTTGTTGACAGAATCCAGTTCTCCCGGAGTCTCTACCACGCTGAGCTCATTAGTGAGCTCTATAGCGATCTCCTCAATTCTTTTTGCTATCTTTTCAGTCATTTACTTGCCTCCTTAAATGTATCTATAAAAACAAAACCTCTTAATTATATAATCTTAAACCCTTATTATTCAGCCTTTCTTTCCTTTACCTTTGCTCCCGGATAATACTTTGGATTTCCAAAGAAATCATCGAGCGACTCTTTTACGTCTTTTCTCAAAAGCACGAGTCCTATCATGTTAGGTATTATAACCATCGCAAGCAGAAGATCAAGGAACTGGTAAAGGAATTCAATTCCACCTATCGCACCCAGCACTATCGCTGCAACGTTTACAAATTTCATTACTTTACCGAATTTAGTTCCAAACAGGAACTCTGCCTGCTTTTCTCCGTAGAACACAAGTACTATTATAGTAGAAAGCACGAACATCATTATGCAGAAAGTAACGATTCCGCCTCCAAGCGAATTTCCAAAAACGGACTGGAATGCACGCGCCGGGATTGAAGCCGCTTCTGCAGCCGGTACGTTTTCCCACAGGCCCGTAGTAAGAACTACGAACGCAGTCATTGTACATATGAAGAGAGTATCAACTATTATTTCGAATATTCCCCAGAATGCCTGTCTCACAGGATGGTCAGTAACCGCAGCGCAGTGAGCCATAGGCGCTGTTCCCATTCCGGCCTCGTTTGAGTATGTTCCCCTCGCAGAACCCCATCTCAGAGCTCCTGCGATTGTAGATCCTGCAAATCCTCCAGTTGCCGCAAGCGGTGTGAACGCAGACTTGAATATAAGCGCTATCACGCCAGGAAGCTCCGTTATATTTACCGCGATTATTACCATTGCTCCAAGCAGGTAGAATATGGCCATGAAAGGAACCATTTTTTCAGTTACCTTCGTTATTCTCTGTATTCCGCCATAAACTACAATTAGTACTATTACTGTCATAATTGCTGCTGATACCATATTTGGAACTCCTATTGTTCCTGCCGTCTGAATGAATGACACAGACTGAGTAGCAATCGAAGGTACGATTTCTATCATCAGGAAGAATGCAAAGAATCCTCCAAGGAATTTGCTCTTGAGACCTTTGCTCAGATAGTACATCGGTCCTCCTACAAACTCTCCCTCAGCATTCTTTTCTCTGTACTTTATTCCAAGCAGAATCTCAGAGAACTTTGATGCCGATCCAAGAAGTGCGAATACCCACATCCAGAATATCGCTCCCGGTCCTCCAAAAGCTATGGCTACCGGCACTCCTACGATATTTGATGCTCCTACAGTTGATGCGAGAGCCGCAGTTGCAGCCTGAAAAGGAGATACGGTTCCTTCTCCCTCAGGCTTTGAAAATATCTTCCCAAAAGTCTGCCCAATTATAAAAGGCAGATACCTGAACTGGAAAAATCCAAGATAAATGCTCAGGAATAATCCTCCACCGCCAAGAAGTACGAGAAGTGGGATTCCCCAGAGCCAGTTTGAAATTGCTGAAACCAGACCTAAAAATGTTTCCATGATAATAATTCCTCCTGTTATGTAATTTATAATTCACCTCATGATACACGGAAAACGTTTTATTATTGTTTTTAAATCTGCCTTTATCTGAAAATTTACACTGATTTTATAATTTATTTTAAAGAATACAGGAAATGGTTATTTTTTTATCAATAAAAAATCAAAGTTCTACAGAGCCCACTTTTCAGATCCATCCGCTTAATAAGTATCACAAATAAATGTTTATTTATGTTTGAATCTATTCGTATTTTTAAAACATTTTGGTAGTAATTTTTAAAAAAGTTTTAAAATTTATTGTTTTTTTATGTCATTTTTCAAACATTGATAATATCTCGTTAAATTGACTTTCTATTCGAATTTTTCGGACATCATTTGATTTATTTCGATATTATTCAGACCACACTCTCTCCCAGATCTGATTCAGGATGAGCTTTTCATAAAAATGCCGGGGCTGACTTCATGTCAGCTCCGGCATTTATTTTCGTATATCATACCGCTATATTGTTAACCCATTTGTTCTTGAGAACCCTTGGGACTCCAAAAGCCATCTTTATGACTTCCTCCATGCTTCCCGCAAGTATAACTATCTCTATCGGCCAGCCAAAATACAATGCCCCTGCAAAGGATATCGGCACTGCGACAAACCAGAGCGGAATGATCTCCAGCATCAGGCCTGCAAATGTATCCCCACCAGATCTGAGTATCCCTATGACATTGGTCCAGTTGAAGGTTATCAGAGGGCTGAACGCCGCCTTTACGAGGAGTATCCGTTTTATATCCTCTATGCTTTCCGGCTCAAGCCTGAAGAACGTCGGTATAAGAGGCCTGAACACGAGTATGGCCCCCGAGGTGACAAACCCGAGCACAAGCGCCATTGCCATAATTCGCCTGGAATAAAACACCGCCACATCCATAGCCCCTTCGCCGAGCTTGTTTCCAAGTATTGTGGATGATGAGCTGGCGATTCCAAACGCAAGCACCATCATGAGGTCATTAATAGTAGATGCCACCTGAGAAACCGCTACCGCCTGAGTCCCGAGCTTTGCATATGCTACCGAGAGCATGACGGTCCCAAGCCCCCAAAGACCTTCATTGAATATTACCGGAAGCGCTATCTTGAAATACCTGCTGAGGAAAGAAGCCTCTATCTTCCTGAAATCCTCCAGCTTTGCCCGAAGGACGAACCTGCTCCCAAAATATACAGAGTATATCATGAAGCCTGCCTCTATGAACCTTGAAATCGTAGTAGCTATGGCCGCGCCCTCCACCCCAAGCTGCGGAAGGCCGAAATTTCCGAATATGAGCCCGTAATTCAGCAATGTGTTCGCAATAAGCGCTATGGCGCTTACATACATCGGATAGAGTGAGTCTCTTATACTCCTCAGAGATACTATATATGCATAGGATATGGCATGCATCCCGAATCCCCATCCAAGATATTTAAGATACCCAATCCCAAGCTCTATTACCTGAGGATCCTTGCTGAATATGCTCATGTACCATCTCGGAAAAACCAGGGCTACGGTCATGAAGACTGCAGATGACATTATTCCAAGCACGAGCTGCATGGCCATCGTTACCCTCATCCGTTCGAAGTTCCTGCTTCCAAAGTACTGCGCCATGAATATTCCCGCTCCGCTGTAGAACCCGAATGTTATGAGCACGAACAGGAACTGAAGCCTTCCCGCTATTCCCACTGCAGCCACTGAGGCTTCTCCAAGCGAGCTTATCATCACAGTGTCAACTATCGTGAGCGAATTTCCTATAAGGTTTTGTATTACAATCGGGATGGCAACCGTAAACATTGTTTTGTAAAGCTCTGCTGCTCTGATGTCTTTTTTTATCATATCTCTCCCTTTGTATCAGCTTAAAGCCGTGTTCTCATTTTTATCTTTCAGAATCTCGCTTATATATACAATCCGTTCTGCCAGTGATGAGTTTCTTTCTATGAGGCTGGTGTTCGAAATCATCCTGTTGATGCTTTTCATGGAGCCCACAAGCACGACCGCCTGCTTTGCTCTTGTGAGAGCCGTGTAGAGTATGTTCCTGCTCTGCATGACAGAAGGCACCGAAAGCACCGGGATTATCACTATGTCAAATTCGCTGCCCTGGCTCTTGTGTACAGTCACCGCGTATGCGTGGTCTATATTGTCAGCCTCTGAAAATTCATACCTTGATCTTCTTCCATCCTCGAAGCTGATATAGAACTGCTTTGCCCTTGTGTCCACCGCATCTATATAACCTATGTCGCCATTGAAAACTCCCTTTCCGGACTCAATGCCGCCATAACCCGTGTATTCTTTTTCATAATTGTTTCTTATCTGCATAACCTTGTCTCCAGTCCTGAAGACTCTCTCTGAATGCCTGAATTCCGATTTTTCTTTCGCCGGAGGGTTTACAGCCTCCTGTACTCTTCGATTTAACTCGTTTACACCTGATTCGGATTTTTTCACAGGTGAAAGTATCTGTATGTCCTGAGGCTTTACTCCGAAATACTGAGGCAGCCTTGAGGATATGAGCTCTACTATGAGATCTGCCGCTTCGCTGTGAGTATTCCTGGCCATAAAGAAGAAGTCATCCGCGCCTTTTACCAGCTCCAGCGGTTTCCCCTGATTAACTCTGTGTGCATTGATTATTATGCTGCTCTCACTTGACTGCCTGAATATCTCGTCGAGAGTCACCGTGCTTACTTTTTCGCTTTCTATGAAATCCCACAGCACCTTTCCAGGTCCCACGGAAGGCAGCTGGTCCCGGTCTCCTACCATTATTACCGATGTTCCCGTTTTTATGGCGCAGAAAAGCGCCTTTATAAGGAATATGTCTACCATAGACATCTCATCGACTATCAGAACATCTGTGTCAAGAGGATTGCTTTCGTCTCTGTTATAGAAATTCTCCTGTTCGTTTTCATCTGTATATCCGACCTCAAGAAGGCGGTGTATAGTGCTCGCCTTTCTGCCGCTCGATTCTGCGAGGCGCTTTGCCGCCCTCCCTGTAGGCGCGCACAGAGTCACCTTTTTTCCTATCTGCTCATAGCATTCGATTATAAAGCTTACAATAGTAGTTTTTCCCGTACCCGGGCCTCCCGTAAGTACCATCAGGCTGTTCTCAAGAGCGCATATCACCGCTTCTCTCTGTCTCTTTGCAAGTTTTTTCCCAAGCCTGTCCTCAGTCTCAGTGATCATAGACTCTGCGCTTCTTCCTGTGAAGTCAGTGCTTGCAGCCTGGCTCAGGAGGTCCACCGTCATCTTTGCTACTGCATTTTCCGCCTTGTAGAAATTATACAGATACATCCGCCTTGCTCCGTCCTTGTTTTCAAGCACGGCCTGACCGCTTATGCAGAGCTCATAAATTCCCTGCTCGAATTTATCAGCATCACATCCGAGAAGCCTCATAGAGCTTTCCTGAAGGTCTTCGATATTCATGAATACATTTCCCTGATAACAGAATTCCTCAAGTACATATTTTATTCCCTGGCTTATCCTTTGTATCGAGTCTCTTGCAAATCCTGTCTTTCTTGCGATCTCGTCCGCCTTTATGAACCCGATGCCCTTTATCTTTGCACATATTTCATAAGGGTTTGACTTTATTATTCCAAGCGTCTGCTCTCCAAAAGCCCTGTAGAGCTTCATGGCTATGTTTGGAGATATGCCGTATTCCGCAAGTGCTACGATTATGCTCCTTAGCCTGACTTTTGACTGAAAGCTCTCGATTATCTTTTCCTGCTTCTTTTTTCCTATTCCCTCTACTTCAAGGAGGCGGTGCGGCTGATTGTCCATTATCTCAAAAGTCTCGTCTCCGAAGAGGTCCACAATCCGCTGTGCCATCTTGGGACCTATCTCATCTATTATCCCTGACGAAAGATATGCCAGTATGCTCTTTCGGCTTCCAAGGTCCGGCATTTCATAGCTTTTCACGTCAAGCTGCATTCCATACAAGGGGTGGAGCTTCTGATTTCCGCTTATCTTGAGATAATCTGACTCTTCTATTGAAATAAACGTCCCTACGAAAGTGATTATTTCATTTTCCACCGTCTCCATGACGCCAACTGTATATCCATTCTCATCATTTCTGTATATTATCTCAACGACCTTGCCTTCAAAACTCTCCATTTTTTCTCCTCAGATGTTTTATATATACTCCATAAATTCTGCTCTGTGCCTTATATTCTCTTTGTAATCTATTACCGTATGACTGTAAGGCATGTCCATGAATTTTGAAGTTATTATGAAATCAGCCGTAGCGCGGTTGTTTGCTATCGGAATATCATATACCTGCGCAATCCTGAGCAGCGCTTTGACATCCGGATCATGCGGCTGTGCAGTCAGCGGGTCAGAAAGGAATACCACGAGGTCTATCTCTCCTTCGACTATCTTGGCTCCTATCTGCTGGTCTCCTCCAAGAGGTCCGCTGTTGTATCCCAGCACCCTCAGCCCTGTCTTCTGAGATACGAGCCTTGCTGTAGTTCCTGTTCCGCAAAGATCATGTCTTAAGAGTATTTCTTTGTTGTCCATGCACCATTTCACAAGCTCCGATTTCTTGCTGTCATGCGCAATCAGCGCTATATTCTTCTTCTTTTCGATTGTTACCTCTATATACGCTCTTTCCAATGACTTTTACCTCCATATTTTATGATTGTCTTTTATTCCTGCATCTTGAAGCTGTATTTTTCAATACCGCTGCTCTTTATTATGCTCATGTCTTCCATTATATATACTGCCTCTGCATCCTCAAGCCTTTCAATAAGCTGCAGGCCTTTCTCCGGCCCCAGCACAAAGCATGTCGTGCTCAGTATGTCTCCGTCAAGAGAGCTTTGAGAGACTATGGTGACTGACTTGACCTTATTTTGCACCGGATATCCTGTGAACGGATCCAGAAGGTGATGGTAGACTACAGAATCCACCTCAAAAAACCTCTCATATACTCCCGATGTAACCACCGATGCATCCTTCACATCAACAGTAGCTATATATTCATTCTGTCCTCCGTCAGGATTCTTTATTCCTACTGTCCATGGAATACCTTCTTCCTTTTCTCCAACCATGACTATGTTCCCGCCAAGATTGAGTATGGCCTTTTCCACTCCCTCAGCTCTGAGATATTCAGCAATTTTATCTGCTATATATCCCTTGGCAACCGCTCCAAGATCGATCTGCGCTCCGCTTTTCATCCTGATGCGGTTTCCTTCGATTTCAATGTTTCTGTAGCCTACTCTTGCGAGCTCCTTATCTATGGTGTCCCTGGCGGGCACTGCGGGATTTTCCGCCTTGAAGTCCCAGAGATCCTTTACCGGAGATATCGTAATGTCAAAGTAGCCATCCGAGGCCTCAGAAAACTCGATGCTCTTTCTGACAAGCATCGCCGTATCCTCGCTTACCTGGATGTATTCTCCGTCAGCATTATTCATGCGGTGTACATCGCTTCCTTCAATAGTCTTGCTCAGAAGTTTTTCGTACTTGTAGCAGAGGGCGACCGCCCCGTCAAGCGCCTCCTGTGACCCTCCCCATATGCTGAGGCTTATCACCGTATCCAGCGCAAATATCTCTGCAGAAAGCGGCTGTTCCTGCTCACTCTCCTTAGGGGAGCATCCTGATACTGATCCGACCATCGCTGCCATCAACATTACAACAATGATTTTTTTTATCCTGACATATATCATCAGCAAAATCCTTCCCGCTATCTCATCATATATTCTCGTATTTCTTCCATCCTTGACATTGCAGACTCATATCCCTGCATATAAAGCTGCATCAGCTTTGAAGTGTCTTTCTCAAGCCTTCCTATTCCTTTTGTGGAAACCGGCCTTATTACCTTGATATCTCCTTTTCTCTCAAGCTCCTCCACGAGCTCGACCTGGCTGTTATATATCTCCGGTCTTCTTCTCATGGTATCGCAGAAATCCCTGTACTTCCTGTACTTTGTCTCTGCAAGCCTGCCTCCTTTTTCAGGACCTTTCCTGTAGCCCTCTTCTCTGCTCAGTATGGTTATGATCCTGTCGCACCCGTCATCTATTGCCTTCTGAACAGGTATAGGGTCACTGACTCCCCCGTCGAGATAAGGAGTCCCATTTATCTTTTTCACAGGAAACATTACCGGAAGCGAGCAGCTTGCGATTATGCTCTCCATCATGCTCTCATCTGCCTCAACATCCAGATATTCGGGCAGTCCTGTCTCAAGATTGCTTACTACCGCCTTGACCTCTCCTCTGAAATCTCTGTAGCTTTCAAAGTCAAACGGATTGTGAACCATGGGTATCTCCCTGAATGCAAAATCTATTCCATAATAGCTCCTGTTTTTGGGGTTGAACAGGTTTCTGGTCCCCATGTAGCGAGGGTCATTTGCATATCCTATAAGGATATCTCTTCCTCTGTGCTTCTGCCCGGACAGATACGAAACTCCGTTTGCTATGCCTGCAGAAACTCCAATAAAATAATCAACCTCCACTTTTCCATCGAGCAGAGCATCAAGCACGCCACATGTGAATATGGCTCTCATAGCTCCGCCTTCAACCACAAGACCTCTCTTCATTTTCTAAAACCTTCTTTCTAGTTAAAAATCAGTGTATTCCTGATGTCATATTTGTTACAGTTGCTTCTGAAAATATTATATCATACAATTCGCTTCACTGCGCATCATTGTGCGCATGCCCGGCCTTTTTGAGCAGCACTATGAGAAGCGCTGCTGCTGCCGATCCCGCCGCTACAGCTGCTATATATCCCATTCTTTCGCCCATGAGCGGGAGCACGAATATGCCTCCGTGAGGCGCCGAAAGCGTACATCCAAACGCCATGGACAGCCCGCCTGCAAGCGCGGATCCAATAACGCATGAGGGTATTATTCTAAAAGGGTCAGCCGCCGCAAACGGGATAGCGCCTTCCGTAATGAAGGAAAGCCCCATTATATAATTTGTCAGTCCTGCTTTCTTTTCCTCATCCGTAAATCCCCTCCCATAGAATGTAACGGCAAGCGCCACTGCAAGCGGAGGTACCATGCCTCCGGCCATCACTGCCGCCATGATCTCATAGTTGCCCGACTCCAGAGCCGCCAGTGCGAATACATATGCCGCTTTGTTAAAAGGCCCCCCAAGATCTACGGCCATCATCGCTGCAACCGTGACTCCCAGAAGTATCCTGCTTTTTGCCTGCATAGACATGAGCCCCCGGCTCAACTCACTGTTTAGTAAGCTGAGCGGAGGATTTACGACAAAGAGCATTGCTGCGGAAACTATGAGTATTGAGAAAAGAGGATAGAAAAGGACCGGCTTCATGCCCTCAAGAGGTTCCGGCATTGCAGAAAAAAGCTTTTTGAGAAATACGACTGTATAGCCTGCAAGAAATCCGGCCGCAACCGCTCCTATGAATCCAGAGCCTCCCTGAGAGGCAATCATTCCTCCTGTGAATCCGGCCGCAAGCGCAGGCCTGTCTCCTATTCCTGATGCTATATATCCCGAAAGCACCGGAAGCATGAAGCTGAATGCTATGTCTCCCGCATTTTTCAGAAATACTGATACCTCACCGCCTGAAACAGCTTCTCCAAGGCTCAGCGAGTAATCTCCCAGGAGAAATGAAAGCGCCGTGAGGATGCCTCCTCCGATTACAAAAGGCAGCATATGTGAGATTCCGTTCATGAGATTCCTGTATATCTTTGAAGCGGCTTTTTCTGTACCTGGTGACTCCTTTCCGTTTTCAAGCGCCATGTCTATAAGCTTTCCGGGGCTGTATATGCCCTCAGCTGAGGATGCCCTTACGACCTTCTTTCCTTCAAATCTGTCCGTATCTATCTTCGTATCAGCCGCAAGTATGACTGCTCTTGCAGATCTTATTTCCTCCTCTGTGAGTACGTCTGCGATGCCGCTCGAGCCATTAGTTTCTATCTTTATGTTTATGCCTCTTTTTCTTGCCTCTGATGCCAGTTTTTCTGCCGCCATATATGTGTGAGCTATTCCTGTAGGACATGCGGTGACCGCAAGGAGTTCATATCTGTCATTTCGGGATGCGAAGTCTTTATCCTTAAGTTCAGGCTTTGCTTCGCTCTGCTCAGGAAACTTTTTCTGTTCACAGAAATTTATACTTTGGAGAAACTCCTCCACCGTCTCTGATTTTATGAGCTTCTTTCTGAAGTCTTCATCTATTAACATCGCAGACAGCCTTGAAAGCAGGCTTAGATGACTGTCATCCTCATTGTCCGGGGAAGCTATCATGAAAATGAGATAGGTAGGTTCTCCGTCTATGGATTCATAGTTCAGTCCCTCTCTGCACACTGCCGCTGCGAGTACCGTTTTTTTTACTGCTGACGATTTTCCGTGAGGTATGGCTACTCCATCACCTATTCCAGTCGTGATGAGAGCTTCCCTTTCAAAGACAGCTTCTGAGAATGCCTTGACATCCGATATGCTGCCCGTGGATACTATCATGGCTATCATTTTTTCTATGACTTCGTGCTTTGATAATGGCATCATGTCTATGTCTATGCATTCTCTTTTTAAAAGATCCGTTATTATCACTGCCTTCCCTCCCTTTTCTATAAATCAGATTTATCTGCTATACCCTATATAATACCATTAATGAGTATTTGATTGAATACAATTTTCAACAAAAAAACAGAGCATATTTATGCTCCGTCTAAAATCCCTCTTTTCTCACCTTAGTGCCTTCAAAATCTATCCTCAGCTCATATGCCTTCCAGCCTCTTTTCAGCTTCGAAAGCCTCTCCTGGTACATCTCAAGGGTGTTGCTCTGATCCTGGTCAATTATCATCACCGTCGGCCCTGCTCCACTCAGGAAATTCGCTGTCGAAGACATCTTTTCACATATCTCCATCACTTCCTCATATTCATCTATTATCCCGGATCTGTATCTCTGATGAAGCCTGTCGCTCACAGCCGTCTTCAGAAGCTCGAATTCGCTGTTTACGAATGCGGATATCATAAGCGATACATGGCTGACATTGTATATGGCGTCTCTGAAATCCACGCTGCTCGGAAGCACTGACCTCGAATATTCTGTAGAGAGGCTGAACTGTGGAACGCATGCGATGAACCTCAGCTCTCTGCTCACAGGTATGCTCGACATGAATACCCTTCCATCCTTCTGCATTGATGCAGTAAATCCTCCCATTAGGGCGGGAGTGACATTGTCGGGGTGACCCTCTATGAGATTGCATATCTCAAGCACTTCACGGTCGCAGTATTGTTCGCATGATGCTTCATAGGCAGCCTTTACTCCTGCTACTATGCAAGCCGCGCTGCTTCCAAGCCCCCTGCACACAGGAACCTCGCTTTTTATCCCTATCTTCATCTTTTTTGGGAAACTCCCTCCTAAATGATCGATTCCCTTCACAAAGGAAGTATATATTAGATTTTTCCTGTCTGCGTACTTTTCTTCGCAGCCTTCAAATTCGAGCTCCATGCTTTCCGGATCATTATGCTCAGCGCTTCCACTTAGTTCAAAGCTCACTTCTGTGTATATGCTTAGTGCCATGCCCAGAGAATCAAATCCCGGTCCCACGTTTGCAGATGTAGCCGGAACCCTGAGCACTATTTTCTTATTTATATTCATATCCTTCTCCTGTATCTCTATTTATTCTGTCCGTATAATAATGAAACTACAGCTTTCTTTATGTCTCTTCTGTCAGCCGTGAGTTCATGGATTATCTTCTTGTCTTTCAGTTCTCTCAGCGGCTGAGGGATTTCGCATCCTGTCTCTGCGCTCAGCATATCGAGCACTTCAAACTCGCCGGCCCCTGAAGTATCTATTCCAAGTGCATCACAGACGCTTGATGCAAACTTGAACGGACTCGCCGTGGAAAGTACCACTTTGACGCCTGAGACAGCTGATTTTTCAGCAACGCTGAAGGCAACCGCGGTATGTGTATCCATCAGATAACCGTGATTTTCAAATGTTCTTCTGATGGTGTCCTGAGCAGTCTTATGATCTGTGCTTCCAAAATCAAATACTGCGAGCTCTCTTTTTATCTTTTCATTCATCTGACTGTCATCTCCATATACAGAGTAGAATCCATCTTTTTCAAGTTTTTCCATCCAGCCTGAAACAGCCTGAGTGCTCTCTGATATATGATAGAGCAGCCTTTCTATGTTGCTTGAGATCAGTATGTCCATAGATGGCGATGATGTGCAAAGAAGTTCCCTTCTCCTGTCGTAGGTTCCGGTCCTGAAGAATTCTGCCAGGACATCATTCTCATTTGATGCGCATATCAGGCGATGTACCGGAAGTCCCATCTTTTTCGCGTAGTAACCGGCGAGTATATCCCCGAAATTCCCCGAAGGCACGCAGAAGCTGACTTCTTCTCCCTCGGATATGTCCCCTCTTTCAAGCAGCTCCCTGTAGGCATGGAAATAATATGCAACCTGAGGTGTCAGCCTTCCTATGTTTATAGAGTTTGCAGACGAGAGCTCTATACCCTTTTGAATGAGCTCAGCCTTGAGCCCGGAATCTGAGAATATCTCCTTTACGGCGCTCTGTGCATGGTCAAAGTTGCCATTTATGCCTATTACGCTTACATTTTCGCCTTCCTGGGTTATCATCTGCCTTTTCTGAATGTCGCTTACTCCGTTTTGCGGATACAGCACAACTATCTGTATGTCCCTGCTTCCTGTTCCTCTGTCAGAAAAAGCTTCGAGCGCCGCCTTTCCTGTATCCCCTGAGGTTGCAGTCAGTATGACTGTCCTGAGGCTGTCCTTCTCAAGCTCTCTGGATTTTCTCATGAGATATGGGAGAACCGAAAGCGCAAAGTCCTTGAAGGCGCAGGTCGGTCCATGATATAGCTCCATTACATGAAGGCTTCCTGCTTTTTTTATACAAAGAGGAGGATTCGTGCTGAATTTCATGTATGCAGCCTCCACATCGTCAGATATATCTATCTCCGGGAAGAAGCTCGAAAGAACCGTGCTGCAAAGATCGCTGTAGCTTTTCGCTTTCATGCACTTCCCGTATATATTTTCAAAGCAGTCCGGAACGTAAAGCCCGCCATCGCCTGCTATCCCTCTCATTATCGCTTCTGAACCCCTTACGCTTTCCCCTCTGTTTCTTGTGCTGAAAAATTCTGCCATTTCAAATCTCCCTTTCTGTCCGTCGATAGAATACATATGTTCACCGTGAATGTGATGTTTATTTTATCACACTGCATTTCCTTTTTCAACCCCCAAAAAAACAGATCACCGCGAGATGATCTGCTTTTATACGCCTGCCCTATGGCTGGCGCTTTATATTTATATTGTACTCCCTGACCTTATTGTAGAGCTGCCTGCTGGAAATCTGAAGAACTTCAGCTGCGAGCTCCATGTTATTGTCATTCTCGTCAAGGATCTCCATGATATGCTTTTTCTCAGCTCTGCTCCTTATCTCACGGAGGCTGAGGCCTGAGTTTTTATCCTGCTCTGCGGAGCTTAAGAATATGTTGTATCTCATGGCATCTTCCAGGGTTATCCTATCTCCCTCAGCCATTACCGTAAGCCTTTCGATTATGTTTCTCAGCTCTCTGATGTTTCCTGGATAGTCATACGAAATGAGCACCTTCATTAGATCGCTGTCGATAGATTTCACGTCTTTTTTTAGATCCCGGCTGCTCTGATTCATGAAAAATTCAATGAGCAGCGGAAGGTCTTCTTTTCTTTCTCTTAGAGGCGGTATTTCTATGGTCACAGTGCTTATCCTGTAATATAGGTCCTCCCTGAAGTTTTTTTCCGCAATTTCTTTTTTTAGATTTCTGTTAGTGGCGCATATGAGCCTGAAATCCACCTTTATGGACTCATTGCTTCCTATTCTTTCTATCTCCTTGTTCTCTATGCTCCTCAGTATCTTCGCCTGAGATGTAAGCGGAATGTCTCCTATCTCATCCAGAAAGAGCGTCCCTGTGTGAGCTGCTTCAAACCTTCCCTTTCTCATGCCCTCAGAGCCTGTGAAGGAGCCTTTTTCGTGACCATACAGCTCTGATTCGATAAGCGTTTCAGGAAGGGCATGGCAGTTAACCGAAACGAGGATATTGTCGCTCCTGCTGCTCTTCATATGGATGTATTTTGTCAGTATTTCCTTTCCAGATCCTGACTCTCCGAGCAGCAGCACATTTGCATCAGTCGCTGCGACCTTTTCGGCAAGCTCCAGAACGTTTGCATATTTTTCGCTCTTTGTGCTGAGCATGGCATCGAGTCCGGAAACCTGGCTCCTCAGCATCCTGTTCTCGCTGCTAAGCCTGTTTATTTCCACGATTTTTTCGATTTCAAAGATAAGCTCCTGCGGATTGCTGCTTTTTATGAAATAAGAAAACGCGCCTTCTCTTATGGCCTCTACTGCAGTTTCGATGCTCGCATATGCCGTTATGACTATGCATCTTGATTTTATCCTGTTTTCCTTCATATATTTTATGAGCTCCAGGCCATTCATGCCGTCCATCATGAGGTCTGTGATTACGATATCATATTCTTCTGCTTTCATCGCCCTGACTGCATCTGCTCCGTTTGATGCACAGTCTGCCATGTAGCCCCTTTTTTTGAGTATTGCTCTCAGTAATTCCCTGAAATTTTTTTCATCATCAACTATCAGAATTCTTGTCTCGCTGTTCATCTCAAGTCACCTCCATGTTCCCTGAACTCCGGAATCTTAAGTGTGAATACAGTTTTTCCTTCATGGCTCTTTACATCTATGTCTGCTCCTATTTTTGCGCATTCTGAATATACTATATACAGCCCCAGTCCAGTGCCCTTGCCGATTTCTTTTGTCGTGAAGAAAGGCTCATAAATCTTTTCAATATGCCTTGGAGAAATTCCTCCTCCGTTATCCTCAACATATATCATGGCCGATCTGCCCTCCATATGCGCTGAAATTGAAATATGACCATCTTCCTTTATTGCATCAACCGCATTCTGAATGAGATTGATAAGTATGTGGCTGAGGGATGTCCTGTTTGTCCTTATGCATATGCTTTCAGCTATATCCACGCCTATTGATATTTTCTGTTTTTTCGTATTGGCACCGTAAAGCCCAGTTACCTGGTTTACCATTTCTCTAAGGGCTATATCTTCATCTATGCTCTGATTTATTCTGGAAAAATTGAGCAGATTATCTATTATCTTTCCAGCTCTTTCTATCGAGCTGTCTATTGATTCTATTGCCATTTCCCTCATCTGCATGTCATTCCAGTCCTCGTTAAGAAGGAACGTGGAATTCCTTATTATTCCAAGAGGGTTTCTCAGTTCATGAGCTACGCCTGCCGCAAGCTGCCCCACTGCGGACATCTTGTTTTCCTGAGTAAGCTTTTCCTGATTTATCTTCTGTACAGTCACATCCTCCATCATTATGGCAATTCTACCTACCGAGCTCTGTCCATGCTCAAGAGGAAATATCTTTATATTGTATATGCCGCTGTCATTCTTGAGCTCATATGTGCTTCCAAATGCTTCACTGCTGCCGTGCTCATCATCCAGTACATTCCATATTATCCCGCTGAAATTTTTTTCAAAATCGCTTATCACAGGCATCTCCATGAAATAAGTACCTGTAAGATCCTTTTCAGCTTTCCCTGTATGTTCTGAATAGGACCTGTTCACACTGACGGCCTTACCGTTCATATCGAGTATTACTATCATATTGCTTATGCCGTTGAATGTCACCTCAAGCTCGTTCTTGGTCCTTTCCAGCTCCCCTGTCCTTATATCGACAAGATTTTTGAGACTCCTGTTCCACATATAGGCAGTATATGCGCTTAGAAGTCCGATCAGCGATGCCATAAGAAATACAAGTCGCAGCTTTTCAGTATTCCGGTCTGAACCTGTTTCGGCGTATGGCATCCATTTCTCGTTTATCTTGTCTATAGTGCCATTCCTTCTGAGAGAGAATATTGCTTTGTTAAGCACCGGCACTATATCTGCGTTTTCAATAGGTACCCCCAGCACGCAGTTTTCGTCATATATCGGTTTTGCCAGGATATGATAGTCATCCATGTACCTGAGTTCCTTCATGAAATATCTTATAACCGGCTCATCGCCTGCCACTGCCTGAACTTTTCCTGACTCAAGAAGGTGTATGGCTTCCTTTAGATCTTTTGCATACACTATGTTTTTTTCATCTACTCTGTCAGCTATGAATTCTGCCGAATAATCCGATTTCTGGACGGCAATCTTGAGCTGCTTCCAGTCCTCGCCCCTGAGTATTTCCTCATATTCCTTTCTGGCTACAGCAATCCCTCTTATCGGATATATGGGGTCCGTGAATGCAAAATGCTTTCCCCTTTCCTGCGAGGGAATCATGTCGCATATGTCAGTTTCTCCCTTTTTCAGTGCTTCTATGGCGCTCTCCCACACCATCGGCCTCGATATTATGTTCTCTCCGAGCTGTATAGAGATTGCGCTCATGTGATCCACCGCAAGCCCGAGATACTGACCGCTCTCTTCATAATATACTCCCATTGGCGGATCATTGATATTTCCTCCGTATATCAGGGGTGAATATTTTGAGAGTATTTCTCTCTCGCTCTGAGTGAAATCCCTTGAATAACTTATATATTCTATTATGTTTACATTATATTCCAATATGAAAAAATGATTTATGCCGAAAACCATGATCAGCATTACCATCGAAAAATATGTACACCACTTTTTTTTCATAATTTACTCCTAAAAAATGAGAGAGCCTGTTCGCTCTCCCATTATATCATCTTATGAAATTTTTTTCAATTTTCGTAAGAATTACAGTCAATACTGTATTTCAGCTTATTCTGCAGCCTTGAGTTCCTGTATTTCTTCTGGCGTCATTTTTGCAACAGTAACCCCAACGTAGCTAAGTACCATTACTACGATAGGCGTAAGGTAATTGAATACCGCCCAAGGAGCGTATGCGAATGTAGAAACGCCAAGTACGCCAAGAAGGAAAGCTCCACATGTGTTCCATGGAACAAGCGCAGATATTATAGTACCTGAAGATTCAAGCGCATTTGAAAGAGTCTTTGGATGAAGTCCTCTGTCTCTGTATGCCTGTGCGTACATTCTTCCTGGAAGAACTATCGCTATATACTGCTCTGGCATTGTCATGTTGCTCAGAAGACATGTAGACATTGTAAGTCCTATAAGTCCCTGATCTGATTTCACGCGCTTTATGAGTTTTTCAACTATTACTTCAAGCTGTCCAGTTCTTTCCATTATACCGCCGAACATCATCGCAAATATAGTAAGCGAGATTGAGTAGAACATGTTTGAAAGCCCTCCTGCAGAAAGCAGCGAGTCTATGACTTCTATTCCTGTAGTGCTCTCATATCCATTGTATCCCACGCTCAGTATGTCTCCAAAGCTTGATCCCTGAAGTACCATTCCAAGTATCGCTCCTGAGATTATTCCAAGGAAGATTCCCGGTATCGCAGGCATTTTCTTAGCTATTGATAGTATTACTATTACTGGCGGCAGAAGCAGCACCGGTGAAAGCCTGAAGCTGTCAGACAGTCCCTGCTTTATTGTCTCAATTGCTCCAAAATCAACATTTTCTGCTCCAAATCTCATTCCTACCACTCCAAAGAACACAAGCGTTATGGCATAAGAGATAAGAGTCGGCTTCATCATGAATTTAACGTGAGTGAATACGTCTGTTCCTGCCATTGCCGGTGCAAGGTTTGTAGTATCAGAAAGCGGTGACATCTTGTCCCCGAAGTATGAACCTGAAATTATTGCTCCTGCTGCAATCGGCGCAGGGATTCCAAGTCCTGTTGCAACTCCCATGAGCGCAACCCCTATAGTTCCTGCTGTTCCCCATGAAGTTCCTGTAGCCAGAGAAGTTATAGAACATATTATAACTGCTGCTACAAGGAATATCTGAGGCGAAAGCACCTTAAGTCCGTAGTATATCATCGTAGGCACGACTCCTGCCTGCAGCCATACCCCGATTAGTACCCCGATTATCGCAAGTATTATTATAGCCTGCATCGCCTGAAGTATCCCCTGGAACATGCTGTCTTCGATTTCTTTCCACTTGTATCCCATCTTTATTGCCATCACAGCGGCAAAAGCTGTTCCTATAAGCATAGGTATGTGTGGGTTAGCTCCATAGACTGCTATTCCTACTGCCATACACAGTATTAGGAATGAAAAAGATAAAATTGCTTCATAAAGATACGGTTTTCTTGCTTCCATAATTCCTCCTGAATTCTTATGTAATTATAAAAAATTAATAACCATGCCCATATATGATGCAATATGCGTGCCAAATATGCTGTTTATAAAATATCAATTTCGGAATTGCCGTTTTTTCAGTAACTTTAGCAATTTTACGTTTTTTTGATATTTTTTTTGCATGTTGAATTAAAGTTTTTTGTGATTCCATTGGAATAATACGTTTTCCAAATTTGAAATAAATTTCCAGTGATTTTGAAATAAATTTCAAATTACCTGATTTCTTCAGTTTACATAGCCTGAAAATTCGAAATTGACCTTATTTTAGTATGAATTTGCTCCTTTTTCATTATATTCTGTGCTTATTATTGATAATATTTTAACCAAAAAATACCTCCGAAATGACTATGTCATCCGAAGGTATTGATTATTCGATTTAATTGTTATAAAAATATCTAGTCCAGATATCCCATTTTCTTTATGAGCTCGGCAGTAAGCAGCGCCCCGCCCGCGGCCCCTCTCAGAGTATTGTGTGACAGACATACGAACTTGTAGTCAAATATCGAATCCTCTCTCAGTCTTCCTATCGTCACTGCCATGCCCTTTTCAAGGTCTCTGTCAAGAACAGGCTGAGGCCTGTTGTCCTCCTCCATGTAGTTAAGGAACTTCTTCGGCGCAAGCGGAAGATCCATATCCTCTATTGCAGTGCTGTAGTTTGCCCAGCTTTCAAGGATCTGCTCCCTGGAAGGTTTTTTTGCAAACTTTACCGCTACGGTCGCCATATGGCCATCAAGTACAGAAACCCTTATGCACTGAGCGCTTATAGCCGGTTTCGAGGCATTTACTATCTTTCCGTCTTTTACCTGTGCCCATATCTTGAGAGGCTCTTTCTCGCTTTTTTCTTCCTCTCCTCCGATGTAAGGAATTACATTTCCAATCATCTCCGGCCACTGCTCAAACGTCTTACCGCTTCCGGAGATAGCCTGATATGTGCTGACGATAACCTGTTCAGGCTCAAACTCCTTCAGGGCGTCAAGCGCCGGAACATAGCTCTGGATCGAGCAGTTGGGCTTTGCAACTATGAAGCCTCTTTCTGTGCCCAGCCTTTTCTTCTGTACATAAAGTATGTCCAGCTGATCTTTGTTTATTTCCGGGATAAGTACCGGAACATCTGGCGTCCACCTGTTTGCAGAGTTGTTTGAGACTACTATGATCTCCTTTTTCGCATAAGCCTCTTCTATCTTCACTATTGACTCAGAGTCCAGGTCAAGCGCGCAAAGCACGAGCTCCACACCTTGTGCTACGGCTTCGATATCGCTTACGTCCTCTACCACCATATCTTTTGCATAAGCAGGAATCTGCGAATCCAGCTTCCACTTGCCTTCTACTGCCTCTGAATATTTCTTTCCCTTTGAATTGGGACTTGCCGCAAGCACCTTCACATCGAAGTAAGGATGATCCTCAAGCAAAGTAAGGAATCTCTGCCCTACCATTCCTGTTGCGCCAAGCACTGCTATATTAGTTTTTTTCATTTTCATTCCCTCTCTGCCCTTCTATAGTTTTTCAGCTATCGCGAATATGTCGCTCACCACGGCGCTCGCTGTCGGCCTCGATCCGGCTCCGGCTCCCTGAAGCATTATCTCTCCTGCATTGTCGCAGTCTATATATACCGCATTCATCGCTCCGTCCACGTTTGCCAGCGGATGCTTCGTGCTTATCTCAACAGGCGATACGGAAACATTGACGCTGTCTCCTTCTCTATGAGCCTGCGCTATGAATTTTACCGTGCTCCCATTTGCCTTTGCTTTCTCAATGTCTGCCACGCTAACTCCGGTTATTCCTGTCCTGCTGATCTGATCAGGCTCTGGCATTATTCCAAATGCGAGCTTTGACAGTATCGCAATCTTGTACATCGCATCAAAGCCCTCCACATCAGATGTAGGATCTGCTTCTGCAAATCCGAGCTCCTGAGCTTTTTTCAGTGCGTCTTCAAAGCTCTGTCCCTCATTTGCCATCTTGCTTAGAATATAGTTGGTGGTTCCGTTTATTATGCCGGAGATCTTCCTGATGTCATTTGCGACAAGAGAATCCTGGATTACTCTTATGACTGGTATTGTCCCGGCGACGCTGGCCTCATACATGAATGCTGCTCCGCTTTTCTTTGCCTGATCTTCTATGCTCCCGCCTGACATAGCTATCGCCATCTTGTTGGCGGTAACGACATGTTTTCCGGCATCTATGGCCTGCTTCATGTACTTCGTGGCAGGCTCCTGCCCTCCGATCAGCTCCACTACTATCTTTATTTCGGGGTCGTTTATTATATCCTCATAATCTGCTGTAAGCAGGCTCTTGTCAGCGCCATAGTCCTTTTCAGTATCTCTTACCAGTATACGGCTTATCTCTATGCATTTTTCCTCACCGGTCTTTTCGTAAAGCTTCTGGCTGAGCTGGTCTTTCTTTTCTTCCAGAATGCTCTTTACTCCGCTCCCTACTGTGCCCAGTCCGAGCAGCGCGATTTTGACTCTCTTCATGTTAATTTCCTCCCTTTATTATTGTTCCCGTATCTTCCGGCTTGTTGGTATTCTTTATGTTTATAGGTATGTCTGCCTTGGCTACCGGCCTGATTGCATCCGGATGATAAACCTGAGCTCCGTTCTTTGTGATGTCAAGAAGCTGAGTGTATGTCATGGAGTCTATTGTCATCGCATCCTTCTGCTTCTTCGGATCCGCTGTCATGACTCCGCTTACGTCTGTCCAGTTTTCATACATGTCTGCGCTTATTCCGTTTGCTATTATGGACCCTGTGATGTCAGATCCCCCTCTTTCAAAAGTCTTTATCTCCCCTCTGTGGCCTGATCCGTAAAAACCGGGTATCACTACCTTGTCCTCAGGAGATATCTTTCTTCTTATTTCTGAATATGTCTTTTCTTCATCAAGTTTTCCATCTTCATCAAAGAATATCAGATCTGCTGAATCTATAAAGTCATATCCCAGATAATCTGCCATTATAACCGCACTCAGGTATTCTCCCCTGCTTATCATGAAATCCCTGTCCTTTGCGGCTCTCAGCTGCTCAGCTACCGACTTTATCTCGCGCTTCGGCTTTCCGGATACGCCCAGGTCTTCACATATTTCCTCAAACCTGTCCTCTATCTGATGGATTACCTGCTCTTTTTCCTTCGTGAGCGAGAATTCCTTCTTCTGCAGCTCTCTTATCTGTTCTTTGACAGTTTCCTTAACGCTCTGGATGTTGTGGGCATAACCTAGCATATCTGTCACCTTCACGTCTCCGTCATACCTCTTTCCAGGGGCTGATACCACTATATAGCTCCTGTCATCCTGGGACAGGATGATGTCCTTTACCTTGTTGAACTGCGATGCGTCTGCCAGTGAGGTCCCCCCAAACTTGGCCACTACTTTTTTGGTTATATTGTCTATGTCAAATGGAGTCTCCTGATATACACAGTAATTGAGCCAGTTGCTGAAAAGAAGGTTCCCATGAGATTTCCACCTTACCATTATTCCCTGCTCCGGATCATCGTTTCTGTAGTAGTTCGCCGGCACGTCTACTGGCGTGCCTTTTGCAAGGTCTCTTCTGTATTCCCTGTCAATCGTGTCTTCATCATACTCACTGTGTCCCGACACGAATATGAGTCTGTTATCTCTGGTTGCGGCTATGTGCACTCCAGCTTCATCCGATCTGGCTATTATCTCAAGGTCCTCTATCTTCTGTATATCTTCTTCTCTGCAGTAGGTGTATCTTGACTGCGGAGCATAAAAGAACCTGTCGAACCCTCTTGTAAGGACGCTGTCTGCCACAACTTCATTTTCATATACCCCGGACAGCTTTTTATCCATCTGGTGCTTCTCTATACCGTAATAGTGATACATCGCTGCCTGGGAGGCCCAGCATATGAACATCGTGGAATAGACGTGCTCTCTCGCATAATCCATTATTTCCTTAAGCTCTTCCCAGTAGCTCACCTGCCTGTAATCAAGCTTTTCAACCGGAGCTCCCGTAACTATCATGGCGTCATACTTGCTTCCTCTTATCTCATCAAAGGTCTTGTAGAATTTTTCAAGATGCTCTCTGCTTGTATTTTTGCTTTCATGAGAGCTTGTCCTTATGAGATCCACATTTACCTGAAGCGCTGTATTTGAAAGCATCCTCAGAAGCTGCGTCTCAGTCTCTATCTTCGTCGGCATGAGGTTTATTATAGCTACCCTTAGAGGCCTTATGTCCTGAGTCTGGGCTCTGGTTTCGTTCATTACGAAAATCTTTTCTTTATTCAATATCTCTTTTGCTGGCAAATCATATGGTATTAATACTGGCACGTCTTCTCACCTCTTCTGTTTATTCTGTTGCCTGTTATGCTCTAAGCGCCTGATCCAGGTCTGCAAGAATGTCGTCTATGTTCTCTATCCCTACTGACAGCCTTATCATGTCGGGCTTTATCCCTGCCTTGATCTGCTGTTCCTGCGAAAGCTGTCTGTGAGTCATGCTTGCCGGATGGAGCACGTGTGTCCTTATGTCACCCACGTGAACTACAAGGCTTGCAAGCTCAAGGCTGTCAATGAATTTCTTTCCGGATTCAACTCCACCCTTTACTCCAAATGCGATTATTCCGCTGGCTCCTCCAGGAAGATATTTTCTGGCAAGATCAAAGCTCTGCGATGATTCCAGAAGCGGGTAGTTTACCCATGAAACATTTGGATGGCTCTCAAGAAATCTTGCCGCAGCAAGCGCATTGCTGCTGTGTCTCTCCATCCTTAGCGCAAGAGTCTCTACTCCGAGATTTGTAAGGAATGCATTGAAAGGGCTCATTGTACTTCCCATGTCTCTGAGAAACGCTACTCTGGCCTTCGTGATGTAGGCTGCTGCTCCAAATTTTTCTGTATAGCTTAGTCCATGATAGCTCGGATCCGCTTCTGTAAGGTGAGGGAATTTTCCACTCGACTTCCAGTCGAATTTTCCACTGTCAACAATTATCCCGCCAACGCTTGTAGCATGTCCGTCAATATATTTTGTAGTCGAGTGAGTGACAATGTCTGCGCCAAACTCAAACGGCCTGCAAAGATATGGCGTTGCAAAAGTATTGTCGATCACTAGAGGTATACTGTTCTCATGTGCTATTTCTGCTATTCTTTGTATGTCCAGCACATCTACCCCCGGATTTCCTATCGTCTCTCCGAATATAAGCTTCGTGTTTGCCTGTATTTTTGAAGATATCTCTCTGTCATCAGCTCTGTGATCGACGAAGGTAACCTCTATGCCCATCTTTTTGAGCGTCGAAGTGAAAAGAGTGAATGTCCCGCCGTACAGGTTCGACATCGCCAGTACATGCTCTCCTGCGTTGCATATAGTCAGGATGGCTATAAGATTTGCCGCCTGTCCTGAAGAAGTTGCCATAGCACCAACGCCGCCTTCCATTTCGGCAATCTTCTTTTCGAGAGCCTCCACCGTAGGATTGCTTATTCTTGAATACATGTGACCTGCCGCCTCAAGATCGAACAGCTTTGCCACCTCGTCTGCCTCGTCATATTTATATGTCGTTGACTGGAATATCGGAAGTATTCTTGGTTCTCCGTTTTTTGGCTCATAGCCTCCCTGTATGCAGATTGTTTCCTGTGCATATTTTTTCATTTTAGTTTCCACCTTTCTGTGACTTTTATTTTATATTGTTTCATTCCGTGCAGCTAAAATATGGTATAAAAAAGCCACACTCTTATAAGTGCGGCTATAGTATATATCTATCAGGCTACACTTATCTTTCAGACATAATGCCTGCTGGAATTAGCACTAGCTTTCGCTTTGCCGGGTTTCTAAGGGCCAGTCCCTCCACCACTCTTGATAAGTTTGTTTTTTCTGGGTATTCAATTGTATTTGTTTCAACATCGTTTTTACTATAATACTATAGTTCTCCAAATATTGCAAACAGTTTTTTATTAAATTATTTTTATAGTTTAGAAATAATCGTTAAATTCCGACATCTTTTACGGATATGAAATCATAGCCTGAGTTGCTGCTTCCCTTTAAATAAACGATTGCCCATCTATTTGAATCGGGTAATATAAATCCGTTATAGCTTATGTTGATGCCCGAAATATATTCAGTAAAAAATTTTTCAATCTCGGCTTTTTCTCTCAGAACCTTTACAGATTCCTTTACATCTACAGTCTGTGGATAATCTGGTTTTGCACTGGCAGAGTCATCATATGAATACAGCTCTATATATTCAACCATGTCCTCAGAAAAATCCGTTTCTATGCGGTATCCGAGTGACGCCAGTACGCTCAGCGTCTTTATATATTCCCTGAAGACAGGAACCTCTATCCGCCTCTGTGAATCCTGAGCATATCTGCCCTTTATATCATCCTGAACGAAAAATGTGAGCAGCGCTACAGGACTGTTGTTTTTCAGCTTTGAGGAGCTCATGTTTATAAGATCATTCTGAGCCGCGCTCAGGAGCGCTTTCATTTTTTCACTGCCTCTTATTTCAGATTCATAGGAATTCTTGTTATCCGGATTCACAAAACCCGGAAACTCAGCTGTCGCCTTTATTATCTCCTCTGGTTTTAAGCTCATCAGAGGATAGTATCTGTATTTGAATTCCGAAGTATCGTAAATATCTGCAAATACCTCAAGCGCGGATGCAGCAGGGGCATGGCTGTAGTACCTCGTAAGACTCTTTCCGTCCTTCAGATTATATTTCACCGCCAACTGGAAATGATCGCCTGATACAAAATTCTTGTCTGACTCATGTTTTTCCTGATTTTTAACCGAAATTTCTGCGATTTCCGTTACCGCCTTTATCGTATCCGGATTTGAAAGCCTTATGCTCTCCATTCTGTCAATCTCATCATAATCAGCCAGATTGTAGCTCGCATAAGAGTCAAAGCTCACTGGATTTATGGACACGGATTCGATGCTGCCCGTCTCAGGTATCCTCATGTCATAGCCTGCTACGTCTCTGTCCATTACGAGAAATGCGATCGCAAGCGCGCACATCAGTATGACAAGCTTTCCCTTATTGCGAAATATGCGCTTCATGTCAAAGCTGAGAAGGCATTCCAGTATGCAGTGGCCTACAAAGCCGCTGAATACAAGTCCGAATATCATCCAGCTTCGGCCCTGGCCAACCTCATTGAATATAAGACCCCCAGCCATGGTTCCTGCCGTAAGTACCATATATTTAACGGTTTCAAGAAGCCTGTTTCTTATTATCGATTTCCCTGCTGATTCTGATGGCCTCAGGTTGAATATATATACATTGAGGAGTATTATGCAGGCAAGAACAAGCACGTTTGCGGTCATAGTAAAGCTGAAGCTCTCCATTTCCATGAAAAGGCTCGTTACGGGTGAAAGATTCATGATAAGGTCATCAGTAAATACTGCCCTAGCATAGAAGGTACTGAAGAAGAATTTCATGTATTCGCTGAAAAGCACCAGGAACAGCTGAACATACTCAAGGATAACGAATGTCATCAGCACGTGTATGAGCCTGGTTCCAGTGATCAGCCCTGCCAGTATGCTCACAGAGAAGATAAGGTTGAAGTATACCGTATTCATGACAAAGTTCCTCAGCAGCTCCAGATAATCGATATCGGCGCCAAAGCCTATGACAGAAATCACTGCTGCTGCAAGGAATAGATTCCCAAGATATATTATGACAAAGCTTATATTCCCCGCAAGGAAATTGCTGAGAAATATCCTTGTCCTGCTCACAGGAAGCGAGTGGTAGAGATCCACCTGTTTTTTTGAATGCATGTAGGAATAGAATGCCCATCCCATTACAAGCGCCGCTATTATGAGCGTAACCTTGAAAATCATGTTTTGCTGACCGAGTATCCTTGTGACATACTCTGCCGCCTGCTCCCTGCTGGCATATTTTTCTCCAATATCGGAAACAAATCTCTGAAATATAAGTGCAGCCTGGATTGGAAACGTAAACAGACAGCTTACAAGAAACAATGCGCTTACCCATATATTCTGAACAAGCCTGTCCTTTACCATCTTAAGGCTAAAGTATAATCGATTTGATATCATAACCGGCAACCTCCGTCTCTGTAATGAATATTTCCTCAAGCGACAGAGGCAGCACCTCATAGAAAAGAGGCTTCATGCTTTCAATCCTGCTTACCAGGTCCTTGCTGTTTCCCTTTGAAACGACTGTATAAAGCGATGCCCTTCTGTCAAGCTTCAGGATTTCTATGCCTTTTTCCTCAAAATCCGATTTTTCCAGATCCTTGTTGAAAACGCACTGCAGCTTCTGGAGCTCAAGCTTCATCTCGATGATGTCCTTGGAAAGAAGCACCCCTCCCTTGTGCAGAAGCCCCACGTGGTCGCAGATGTCTTCAAGCTCCCTCAGGTTGTGAGATGCTATTACAGGAGTTATCCCTCTGTTCTTTATGTCCTCTCTCAGGAGGCTCTTTACTGCCTGCCTTGCTACCGGATCTAGTCCGTCAAATGTTTCGTCACAGAGAATATAGTCAGTCATGCTGCACAGTCCAAGGATCACGGAAAGCTGCTTCTTCATTCCCTTTGAGAAAGTATCCGTTTTTCTTGAAGGATCAAGGTCAAAATCGTTCATCAGCTTCCTGAATCTGTCCTTCGAGAAATTCTTATAGAAAAAAGAATAGAACTCCATCATTTCAAGTGGCGTAGAGTTTTTGATGAAGTACTGCTCATCAGATATGTAGAAAACCTTCTGTTTTATTGCAGTATTTTCATATACAGGGTGCTCTTCAAGCAGTATGCTGCCGCAGTCTGGCTTGATTATCCCGCTTATTATTCTCATGAGCGTGGATTTTCCGGCTCCATTTGAGCCCACCAGCCCGAATATGGATTCTGGCCTGATATTCAGTGTTATATTGTCCAAAGCCTTTATATCATCAAATTTCTTTGATACATTGCATATTTCGATCAACTTATTCAAGCTCCTTTCATATAGTCATACATTTTAATTATAACATAAGAAACTTGATAATATGGATTTAAGATAAAAAAAGGGACGTCCCTTTCAGATATTGTCTGAAGGAAAATCCCTTTAAAAAGCTGCTATTTCTGTAAAGCTGCAATATACTCAGATTCAAGCGAATCCACAAGCTCTTTTACGCTCATTATCCTGTCCACTCTCCATGCATTTGCGCCTGCAAACGAGAAGCCGTTCTGGAGCTTTCCCTTATACGCATTTATGAGCGCCAGGGCTATGCAGTATTCACTCTGCTCTCTTTTGCATGTGACTATACAGTGGTATGGGCATTTGGCCGGAGTCCTGCTTCCCTGTTTTACCTGATCTATAAAGTCGTTGTGCACAGCCCTTCCAGGCAGCCCAACCGGACTCTTTATCAGCTGAATATCTGACTCCTCGGCGTTTATATACATCTCCTTGAACTTTATGTCCGCATCGCATTCATGAGTCGCTACAAATCTTGTACCCATCTGCACGCCGTCTGCTCCAAGATTGAGAATCCTCTTTATATCTTCTCCTGAATAAACCCCTCCGCCAGCTATGAGCGGAATCTTTCTTCCCAGAGTCTTCTCCATGTTTCTGAGCTCCTCTACCACTGGTACGATAAGTTTTTCAAGGCTGAATTCAGCATCTTCGACCTGATCGTTTGAAAATCCGAGATGGCCTCCAGCCATCGGGCCTTCAAGCACAAAGCCATCTGGAATGTAATTATACTTGTCAATCCACTTCTTCGTTATGACTTTAAGCGCTCTGACAGAAGATATTATAGGTATAAGCTTCGTCTTTGAAGAAGCGTCCTTGAGTGAAGGCAGATTAAGCGGCAGACCAGCCCCTGCGAATATTATGTCTATGCCCTCTTCAATGGCAGACTTTGCAAGCTCGTCAAAATTTCTTGCCGCCACCATTATATTTACGCCTATTATTCCGTTTGTAAGTTCTCTGGCTTTCCTGATTATTTTTCTGAGAGCCCTGTTGTTTGCACTTATATAATCCGTGCCAAAGTCAGGTTCATCCATTCCTATTCCTGCTGCTGAAATAACTCCTATTCCACCTTCATTTGCAACCGCAGACGCAAGTCCTGAAAGTGATATACCTATTCCCATTCCTCCCTGAACAATCGGAGTCTCTGCGACAAGCTCTCCTATCTTAAGTGATTTTCCATTCCATCTCTGCATTTCATTCTCCTCATATAAGGCTTACTCTACATCTGTAAAGCCCGTTTTTTATTAGACTTTTATATACTGTCTATTTAAAAGCTTTGATTACAAAGCTTTTTGTTCTATATTTAGTCAACATATCCAGTATATCACAATTAAAATCCTACTTCAATATCAAATAAAAAAACCGCCACAGATTTCTGTGACGGCCGCATATGGCTATATCCTTTCAACAGGCCTGAATCCATACGATTTTGTGAATTTCATGTTATGCCTGAATTCCTGAAGTATGTCCAGGGGAGTTATTTTTGATTTTTCTGCGATTTCCAGCCTGTCTCTTTCAAACTCGACTGAAAGTACAGTAACCCGCTCTTTTTTTGATATCAGTTCATTTATATAATTGTCCACTATGTGTACAACAGTTTTTTCTACCGGAAGCAGTGCAAACATGTCCTTTGCAATCCTTATAGCTGAACTTGCTATATGTATGCTTATGAGCTCATTATGCTGAGATTTGCTGAGATTAGTCTTCTGAAGCCTTCCTGTCTTTGAAAGCGAGAGACTGAAAAAAGGAACTGCACCTGCTGAGTCTGCTACATATTCAACGTGCATCGTGTCGGATGAATTGGATCCAAATTCAAAATCTACTCCAAATTCAAGAAGATCATCCAGAGGTCTCAGCTCATTTATGACTTCAAAATATGCGTCTATATTTCCTTTAAGAACTTCACCCGCAAGATCCACAAGACTTCTCCATCCATTGTATGTCTCTTCGTCCGCTTCCATTGCTTTGAGCAGTTCTTCTTTCATGGAAGCCATTTTCTTTTCAAGCCTTGATTTAAAGATTTTTTCCGATGCAGAAGGCACATAGCCGTCAATTTTTTCCTTCACTTTAAGCGCTTTTGGGCCAAGTGCATTTATATTGAAGGGCTGCGGGCTGTTATAGACATATTTCCAGTCTATCCTTTCATCAGATCTCCTGTGCATGCCCGTAACAGCATCCATAAGCTCATGATATTCGTTTACTGCCGCTTTTGCATCTCCTCTGAATTCCTCAATGTTTCCACTGAGTATTTCCCTTAAAAATACATTATCTGTCTTATTCTTTTCACTTATGTTCATTATTCTTCTAAGGCCTTCACTTCCAAAATTGAAATCCTGTGCGATTTCTCCGATATCCGGCTCTACACCTTTTGAAACTGTAAAGCTTTTTCTGAATCTCAATCCCATTTTAGTTTCCTTTCAAGCTTATCCGTAAATACAATCTAAAAAAAAAGCACTTGAGGTATCCTCAGGTGCTTCTTTAATTGGCTGCGTCCTACTTTCCCAGGAGGCTGCCCTCCAAGTATTATCAGCGATGCAGGGCTTAACTTCTGTGTTCGGAATGGGAACAGGTGTATCTCCTACTCTATTGCAACCATATTAATTTGGATGGATGTACCATCAAAACTGCATGCCAATCTAAAGCTTCGCTTCTTTTTTCTTCCAGGTAAATTTTGGTCAAGTCCTCGATCTATTAGTACTCATAAGCTGCATGCATTACTGCACTTCCACCTTGAGCCTATCAACCACGTAGTCTTCATGGGATCTTACTCCTTACGGATGGGAAATCTTATCTTAAGGGTGGCTTCGTGCTTAGATGCCTTCAGCACTTATCCATTCCGCACATAGCTATCCAGCTGTGCCACTGGCGTGACAACTGGTGCACCAGAGGTGCGTCCAACCCGGTCCTCTCGTACTAAGGTCAGCTCCTCTCAAATTTCCTACGCCTGCGACGGATAGGGACCGAACTGTCTCACGACGTTCTGAACCCAGCTCGCGTACCACTTTAATGGGCGAACAGCCCAACCCTTGGGACCTACTACAGCCCCAGGATGTGATGAGCCGACATCGAGGTGCCAAACCTCCCCGTCGATGTGGACTCTTGGGGGAGATCAGCCTGTTATCCCCAGGGTAGCTTTTATCCGTTGAGCGATGGCCCTTCCACTCGGTACCACCGGATCACTAAGCCCGACTTTCGTCCCTGCTCGACCTGTATGTCTTGCAGTCAAGCTCCCTTTTGCCTTTACACTCTTCGCACGATTTCCGACCGTGCTGAGGGAACCTTTGGGCGCCTCCGTTACTCTTTAGGAGGCGACCGCCCCAGTCAAACTGCCCGCCAAGCAGTGTCCCAGACGAGGATTCACTCGTCGTGGTTAGAACTCAAACAATACAAGGGTGGTATCCCAACGGCGGCTCCAACGAGACTGACGTCCCATCTTCTTAGCCTCCCACCTATCCTGTACATGTATTGCCTAAATTCAATGCTAAGCTACAGTAAAGCTCCATGGGGTCTTTCCGTCCTGTCGCAGGTACCCGGCATCTTCACCGGGACTACAATTTCACCGAGTCTGTTGTTGAGACAGTGCCCAAATCGTTACGCCTTTCGTGCGGGTCGGAACTTACCCGACAAGGAATTTCGCTACCTTAGGACCGTTATAGTTACGGCCGCCGTTTACTGGGGCTTAAGTTCACTGCTTCGATTGCTCTGACAGATCCCCTTAACCTTCCAGCACCGGGCAGGCGTCAGCCCCTATACTTCACCTTGCGGTTTTGCAGAGACCTATGTTTTTGGTAAACAGTCGCTTGGGCCTATTCTCTGCGGCCTGATTTCTCAGGCACCCCTTCTCCCGAAGTTACGGGGTAATTTTGCCGAGTTCCTTAACAACAGTTCTCTCGCTGGCCTTAGGATTCTCTCCTCACCCACCTGTGTCGGTTTGCGGTACGGGCACCTTGATCTAACTAGAGGCTTTTCCTGACAGCGTGAAATCGCAGACTTCGTTACTTAATTTCACTCCCCGTCACGCCTTGGCATTGTACCTGTGGATTTGCCTGCAGGTACTGCCTTGACGCTTGGACGCGCATAACCAACAGCGCGCTTCTGCTATCCTTCTGTGTCACCCCATTGCTCAAACGATCTTTGGTGGTACGGGAATCTACACCCGTTGTCCATCACCTACGCCTTTCGGCCTCGGCTTAGGCCCCGACTAACCCTGAGAGGACGAACCTTCCTCAGGAAACCTTGGGTTTTCGGCCTGGGGGATTCTCACCCCCATCTCGCTACTCATGCCAACATTCTCACTCGTATACTGTCCACTGCTCCTTACGGTACAGCTTCAGCCTGTATACGACGCTCTCCTACCACTCTCCTTACGGAGAATCCGTAGCTTCGGTAATATGTTTGAGCCCCGGTAATTTTCGGCGCGGGACCACTCGACCAGTGAGCTATTACGCACTCTTTAAATGAGTGGCTGCTTCTAAGCCAACATCCTGGTTGTCTGTGCAATCCCACATCCTTTTCCACTTAACATATATTTTGGGACCTTAGCTGACGGTCTGGGCTGTTACCCTCTTGACCATGGACCTTATCACCCATAGTCTGACTGCCGAGTATGATGTACGGGCATTCGGAGTTTGATAGTCTTCGGTAACCCAAAGGGCCCCTAGGACATTCAGTGCTCTACCTCCCGCAATCTTAACCTCGACGCTAGCCCTAAAGCTATTTCGGAGAGAACCAGCTATCTCCAGGCTCGATTGGAATTTCACCGCTATCCACAGTTCATCCCCGCACTTTTCAACGTGCGTGGGTTCGGTCCTCCATTTCCGATTAAGGAAACTTCAACCTGACCATGGATAGGTCGCCTGGTTTCGGGTCTGCAGCATTGAACTTTCGCCCTGTTAAGACTCGCTTTCGCTACGGCTTCGGACCAGAAGTCCTTAACCTTGCTCAATACCGCAACTCGTTGGCCCGTTCTACAAAAAGTACGCAGTCACACATTAACGTGCTCCTACAGCTTGTAAGCATAAGGTTTCAGGTTCTATTTCACTCCCCTCCCGGGGTTCTTTTCACCTTTCCCTCACGGTACTATTCTCTATCGGTCGCCAGGTAGTATTTAGCCTTAGGGGGTGGTCCCCCTATCTTCCCACAAGGTTTCACGTGTCTCGTGGTACTCTGGATACACCTGGAAGTCTTCTCATTTCGTTTACGGGGCTGTTACCCTCTGCGGCGGCTCTTTCCAAAGCTCTTCTACTATGATACCTCTATTCCATGATGGTGTCCAAAACCCCTGACCGGAAAACCGATCAGGTTTAGGCTGTTCCCCTTTCGCTCGCCGCTACTTAGGGAATCGAGTTTTCTTTCTTTTCCTCCGGGTACTTAGATGTTTCAGTTCTCCGGGTTCCCCTCACTGCACTATGTATTCATGCAGAGATATACAGGCATTACCCTGTATGAGTTTCCTCATTCGGAAATCTTCGGATCGAAGGTTGCTTGCACCTCCCCGAAGCTTATCGCAGCTTACCACGTCCTTCATCGGCTCCTGGCGCCAAGGCATCCACCTTACGCTCTTAATAACTTGACCTATATAAATCAATATTTGCTATGCAAATTTTGGTTTCTCTTTATGGGACTCTCACCCGCTCTCGGCTTTCGCCGTCTTTAAATCTATTGATGATTTTGCAATCAACTTAAGAATTGTTGTTAAAAATAATAGATATTTTTAACTGTTTTGTTTTTTTCTCGATGAAATTACAGTTTGTGTTACCTTCGACGGATTTCAGACCTACATAACTTTATCAACTTTTAGGGTGATTAGTATATTTGTATTTCTTTCTTCGTCTTTGCGTATCATCTGTAATTTATATTCTGGAATTAAAAGATGTGTTTCTTTTAATTGGTATGCAGTTTTCAAGGTACATTTTTGAGTTTTTCATCAAAAAAAATGATGAACCCTCAAGACTAAACAGCAGAATAGTTTCTCCCTAGAAAGGAGGTGATCCAGCCGCACCTTCCGATACGGCTACCTTGTTACGACTTCACCCCAGTCATTGGTTTTGCCTTAGGCAACTTCCCCCTTACGGTTGGATAGTTGACTTTGGGCCCCCCCAACTCCCGTGGTGTGACGGGCGGTGTGTACAAGACCCGGGAACGCATTCACCGCAGCATTCTGATCTGCGATTACTAGTAACTCCAGCTTCATGCAGGCGAGTTTCAGCCTGCAATCCGAACTTAGACTGTCTTTATGGGATTAGCTCCACCTCGCGGCTTGGCAACCCTTTGTAACAGCCATTGTAGCACGTGTGTAGCCCTAAGCATAAGGGGCATGATGATTTGACGTCATCCCCACCTTCCTCCGAGTTATCCTCGGCAGTCTCTCTAGAGTGCCCAGCCAAGCTGCTGGCAACTAAAGACAAGGGTTGCGCTCGTTGCGGGACTTAACCCAACATCTCACGACACGAGCTGACGACAACCATGCACCACCTGTCACCTCTGCTCCGAAGAGGGGCCCCGATTAAGGGGCTTTCAGAGGGATGTCAAGCTTAGGTAAGGTTCTTCGCGTTGCTTCGAATTAAACCACATGCTCCGCTACTTGTGCGGGTCCCCGTCAATTCCTTTGAGTTTCACTCTTGCGAGCGTACTTCCCAGGCGGAGTACTTAATGTGTTAACTGCGGCACCGACCCTTAGGGCCGACACCTAGTACTCATCGTTTACGGCGTGGACTACCAGGGTATCTAATCCTGTTTGCTCCCCACGCTTTCGTGCCTCAGTGTCAGTATCAGTCCAGAAAGCCGCCTTCGCCACTGGTGTTCCTCCTAATATCTACGCATTTCACCGCTACACTAGGAATTCCGCTTTCCTCTCCTGAACTCAAGCCCGACAGTTTCAAGGGCTTACAACGGTTGAGCCGTTGCCTTTGACCCCTGACTTGTCAGGCCACCTACGCACCCTTTACGCCCAGTAATTCCGGATAACGCTTGCCCCCTACGTATTACCGCGGCTGCTGGCACGTAGTTAGCCGGGGCTTCCTCCTAAGGTACCGTCATTATCTTCCCTTAGGACAGAGTTTTACGACCCGAAGGCCTTCATCACTCACGCGGCGTTGCTGCATCAGGCTTGCGCCCATTGTGCAATATTCCCCACTGCTGCCTCCCGTAGGAGTCTGGACCGTGTCTCAGTTCCAGTGTGGCCGATCACCCTCTCAGGTCGGCTACTGATCGTCGCCTTGGTAGGCTTTTACCCCACCAACAAGCTAATCAGACGCAGGCTCATCCTTGTCCGCATGACTTTGATACAGCCCCGATGCCGGGTCTGTATTTCATCCGGTATTAGCACACCTTTCGATGTGTTATCCCGGTGACAAGGGCAGATTACCCACGCGTTACGCACCCGTCCGCCGCTAAGCTCAGATGTTTCACCCCCGAAGGGGATCCGCATTTGAGCTCCGCTCGACTTGCATGTGTTAAGCACGCCGCCAGCGTTCATCCTGAGCCAGGATCAAACTCTTAAATTTAATGGTTTGACTGGCCGGATTAAACATCCGACATATCTATTTTGTTATCTCAATAAATTGAAATTACGGTTTGTTTCTTTTTTTGATGATCACCCGAAGGCTCTCATCTAAATGGTTTGTATATTCTGCTGTTTAGTTTTCAAGGTTCATATTTCTGTGATGCCGCTTTCGTTATTGTCTTCCGGCGACTTTTATTAGTATACTAAAGGCCGCCGAAAAAGTCAACCCCTTTTTTGTATTTAATTTTTATTATTTATTTCATATTTTGTCTTTCTATTATTTTTTCAGCCACAACCTTGCTTGAAAGGGCTTTTGTAGCCGCTCTGAAAACAGGCACTGATTCATCCATTTCCATTATTCCTTCGACCATGGACTTTTCCAGTTCTTCACAGAAAAGATCATATGAGGCCTCCTCACCCATCTGTCTGTTGCAGTGTACTACAGCGTCCTTTATCTCATTCATGGAAAGCACTTTCTTAAGTATGGTTATCATTATGAGGTTTGCCACGTGGCTCCTGTTATACTTCTTTTTTACAGGCGCCTTTATCAGTCCCAGCTTTACATAGTTGTTTATCATCGAATTTGTTATTATCTTCTCTTTTTCGGTTGTTCCGAAAAGTTCTGTGTGCTTTTCAAGAAATCCAAGTATCTGATCCATGTATAGTTCAAAGTCAGGGAGCTCGCTCCATCTGGGTATATGATATGTCTCTACTTTATGCCTGAAATCCGGTTCTGCAGCTTTGTGATTTTCATTGCTTTGTATTTCATGTTTCATGGTTGTTCCCTCTCTGAAATATATTCATGTTTTCCTCACGTATCTTTATTATATGATGTTTTTCATAATTTCTCAAGCCTGCCTTCTTTAAGATATGGCATAATTTGCTGTTTTTGTGGTATTATTGAATTGTGTAAAAAATATGATTATTTAAGGAGCTTATATGAGAGAATTAGATGCAAGAATAATAACGGACTCTGTAAAGGAACTGTGCATAAAGGCAAATTATATATTGCCTGACGATATCAGAAAATCGCTCTGCGAAGCTTCTGGATGCGAACCATTTCCTGTTGCAAAGAATACTCTTGATATCCTTATTGACAACTATCAGATTGCCGAAAATGACAATATCCCGATATGTCAGGATACGGGCCTGGCGTGCGTGTTCATTGAGATAGGCCAGGATCTTCATATAAATGGAAATCTCGAAGACGCTATAAATGAAGGTGTAAGACAAGGATATGATCAGGGATACCTCAGAAAATCCTGCGTATCCGATCCACTCAGGAGAAAAAACACCGGCGACAATACTCCTGCAATGATATATTACGACATAGTGAGCGGCGACCGCATAAAGATAACCGTTGCGCCAAAGGGATTTGGCAGCGAGAACATGAGCCAGATAAAGATGCTGCGTCCCTCTGATGGAATAGATGGCGTACGTGATTTCGTGCTGAGAGTCGTTGAGGAAGCAGGTCCAAACCCATGCCCTCCAATAGTCGTAGGCGTTGGTATAGGAGGTACGTTTGACAAGGCTGCGCTGATTGCCAAAAAAGCCCTCATGAGAGACGTCGACCTGAGAAACCCGGACCCGTTCTACAGCAGCCTTGAGCAGGAACTTCTCGAAAGGATAAACAGCCTCGGAATAGGACCTCAGGGGCTTGGCGGCCTTACCACTGCACTTGCCGTTAATATCGAAGCCATACCTACTCACATAGCCGGGCTGCCGTGCGCAGTGAATATAAACTGCCACGCTACAAGACACTTCTCTGTCGTACTATAATAGAAGAAAGGATAATAATATTATGAAATATAACATACATCTTCCTTTCACGGAAGCAGTCATCTCCCAGCTCAGGGCAGGCGACATCGTGACTCTCAGCGGTACAATATATACGGCCCGCGATGCTGCACACAAAAGGCTTTGCGAGCAGATTCAGGATGGAACTGAGCTCCCTTTTGAAATAAAGAATTCGGTAATATATTATGTTGGCCCGACTCCGGAAAGAAACGGCCGACCAATCGGATCATGCGGTCCTACCACGAGCTACAGGATGGATGCATATTCTCCCACGCTTCTGGATCTCGGCCTGAAAGCCATGATAGGCAAGGGCAGGCGAGGAGAGGAAGTAAGGCAGGCCATAATAAGGAACAAGGCTCTTTATCTTGGCGCCACTGGAGGAGCCGGAGCATACCTGAGCAGATGCGTAGTAAAGAGTGAGCTCATAGCGTATGAGGATCTTGGGAGCGAGGCCATAAGAAAGCTCACCGTAAAAGACCTGCCGCTTGTGGTCCTTATAGACAGCCTCGGTAACGACTACTACAAAGAAGGCAGGGCAGCTTATCTGTCTTCTCTTGATAAAACAGAAGGAAAGGAAAAAAGATGTTAAAACGTTTAGCAAAGTATTATAAACCACATAAGAAGCTTTTCATTATAGATTTCAGCTCGGCATTCATAATGTCTATAATGGACCTGTTCTTCCCAATGGTCGCAAGCTATGCCATAAATACGCTGCTTCCGGAAAGCCGGATTGATGAATTCTTCAGGCTTCTGGTTATACTTCTCGTGCTTTACATGATAAGGTTCCTTACAAACTACCTGGTTCATTATGTAGGCCACGTAATGGGAACAAGGATCGAGCATGACATGAGGCGCGACCTCTTCAACCATATACAGACACTCTCTTTCAATTACTTCGACAATGTAAAGAAGGGAAAGATTATCTCAAGGATAGTGAATGACCTGAACGATATATCAGAGTTTGCCCACCATGCGCCGGAGGATATATTCATAACCTTCACAACCATCATCGGATCCTTCATACTGATGTTCATTATGAATGCCGAGCTTGCAATCGTGACCTTCGCGCCGGTACCTATACTTATATGGTTCACGGTATCAAAGAACATTAAGATGAAGCGTACCTTCAGGAAGATGCGCGAGAAGATCGCCGACGTAAATGCTCAGATTGACGATTCGATATCGGGAATCCGCGTGGTCAAGGCTTTCGCAAACGAAGACTACGAAATCGAAAAATTCGCAAGAGGAAATCAGTATTTCAAAGAGACCAAGGAAGAATCCTACAAGATAATGGCCGAGTACTTCACCGGAGTGGAGTTCATCTCGAACATAATCAGCCTCCTCGTTCTCGCATACGGAGGCTACCTGATCACTAAGGGAAATGCCCAGTATGGAGACGTGGTAGGATTTCTTCTTTATGTAAACATACTCCTTACGCCGATAAAGCGGTTTGCCACTCTGATAGAGCTTTTCCAGAAAGGCATGAGCGGCTTTGAGAGATTCTGCCAGACAATGGACATCCATCCTGACATAGATGACGAGGATGATGCCATAGATATCCCAGAGGTAAAGGGTGAGATAGTATTTGATCACATATCGTTCTCCTATGAAGACTACAAGACCATCATAAACGACCTGTCCCTTACCGTAAGACCCGGAGAACAGCTCGCCGTAGTAGGTCCCTCAGGATCAGGAAAATCTACGCTGCTTAATCTTATCCCAAGGTTCTACAACCTGAAAAGCGGAAGCATAACCATAGACGGAAACGACATAAACCACATAAAGCTTGCTTCACTAAGAGGAAGCATAGGGATCGTTCAGCAGGACGTGGTCATGTTTGCCGGAAGCATAAGAGACAATATCGTATATGCAAAGCTCGATGCGTCAGATGAGGAGATCTACGAAGCCGCACAAAAGGCCAATGCCCTTGAATTCATAGAAAAGCTTGAAAACGGATTTGACACCTATATCGGGGAAAGAGGAGTAAAGCTTTCCGGCGGACAGAAGCAGAGGATTGCCATCGCGAGGATATTCCTCAAAAACCCAAAGATCCTGATACTTGATGAAGCCACTTCAGCGCTTGACAATGAGTCTGAGCAGCTTGTGCAGTCAGCTCTTTTCGAGCTTTCAAAGGGAAGGACTACGCTTATAATCGCACACAGGCTCAGCACCATAAAGCGCGCTGACAGGATAATAGTGCTTACGGAAAACGGAATCGAGGAAGAAGGAACTCACGAAGATCTGCTTGAAAAAGAAGGCATATACCGTAACCTCTACATGATGCAATTTCGCGAAAAAAACTAAATAGCTCAAAAAAAGTACAGACAATTCTGTACTTTTTTTAAATTTATTCTAAAAACTCTGCTATCTGATTAAATGCCATCTCCGTCTCTCCTGAATCGAAAGACATGAACGCATGGAGCATCTTTTTGTATTCATGATGTTCAAATTCCACTCCATTGCTGGCCATGGCTTCTGCAAAATTTCTGTTGTCATCTCTTAGTATATCTTTGCCTGCTGATATCATAATTACCCTTGGATACTGGAACATAAGCTCGGATTTTACCGGAGAAAGATAAGGGTTCCCAAGAAGGTGCGGAGATTCTATTCCATCCTCTATCTCGAAGTACGGTATATAATATCTGAGCATCCTTGTCATGGCATCAAGCGTAAGCGTTCTTCCATTAGCATTTTTAAGTGCGGACTCTGTGAAGTCCCCCATGAGCACGGATTCGATATCTGTAAGCGGGTACTGAAGCACTATCGCAGAAGGAATAACGCCTCTTTTCTTTCTTCGAAGACACATCTCCATCACTCCGAGGGCAATGTTGCCGCCGGCACTGGTTCCTCCGATAGCTATGTCCGACCTGTCTATCCTGAGCGCCTCTGAGTTTTTGCAGAGATAATAGTAAACGCAGTAGCTGTCTCTTATCGCGGAAGGATAGATATGCTTTGGCGCCAGTCTGTAGGCAGCCGAAACTACAATTCTTCCTGTTTTTTCGGCAAGCTTTTTACATATGCCGTCATGCGTTCCTATGCTTCCCATTACAAATCCGCCTCCATGAAGAAACATGAGCGCGCTGTGTAGATTTCCGTCAGTTCTGGTGCGGCCAGGATAATATATCCTTGCCGGGATATTCCCTACAGGAGATTTTATCCTGAAATCAACTATTTCCATGCTGTCAGAGTTAATCCTGACAAACTTCTTAAGTCCGTCATATATGTTCTGTGTATATCTTATGAGCCTCAGATTTCTGTCATTTATTTCTGGTATTTCAGGTATTGTTTTAATCTTATAATTCTCTTTCATAAAAATCCTCTTAATTTTAGTTTTTAAATATCATATTTATTATGATATTCTTTTATATTCTGTCTCTGGAGATGCTTTGGCCCTGTCAGCAAGCGCAGTCTTCAAGAGCGACTCATCCTGCCCTCTTTTTGGTATTACTTCCGCTGTTCCATGATCAGAAATCAGATATATGTACTTCGGGCTCTCTACAAAAATACGGATATCTTTCCAGGTATATTTTGTCTTTTCCTTTTTTCCTTTGATTACTATTCCGGCATCGCTCACCACTGCGGTCATGCCTGTGTCATTAAGCTGAAGGTTTCCGCTGGCGATTGATTTTTTTACTCTTTTTTTCACGGAATATTTATAATACTTGTCGAATCCAAATGAGTAAATACCGGCAAGCAGGAGTCCAAAAACCACGCCCTGAAGGCTCCTCATGAATAACATTATCATAAGTGCTACAATGATTACAAACCCATATTTAATTATTCTCATCTGTTTTGCAAAATTAGGTGATATCTTGACATAGTCAAGATTAGACTGTATAAAATCTTCTTCAAGCAGTTCATACTTAAATTCTGTATTCATATTTGCCTCCCTTTTCCCGTATGGAATATTTGCATATTTGCATAATATATCAGAAAATCACTGCATCTGATGCTATGACGCAGTGATCCCCCTGATTATCTCACAGAAATCTCAAACTATTTTCTGTTAAGTCCCATTATTTCTCTTGCTTCCTGAGGCGTAGCTATATCACGGCCAAGTTCCTTAGCTATTCTTACTACCTTCTCAACAAGCTCTCCATTACTCTTTGCAAGAACTCCCTTTTCTACATAAAGGTTGTCTTCGAATCCAACTCTTACGTTTCCTCCCATAGCTATTGCTACGGCAGCAAGCGTGAATTCATTTCTTCCTATTCCTGTTGCAACCCATGTAGATCCCGGAGGAATAGATCCCACCATGAATACGAGGTCTCTTGCAGTTGCAGTCATAGCTCCGTTAACTCCAAGCACGAAGTTGAAGTGGAGTGGATAGTCTATAAGGCCTTTGTTGGCTACTGCGATTGCAGTGTCTATCATTCCCTTTTCAAATACTTCACACTCAGGCTTTACGTTGTACTCCTTCATGGTCGTTGCGAATTCCTTAACCATGTTTACAGTGTTTGTGAAGACATCGTCTCCTCCAAAGTTGCATGTTCCACAGTCAAGTGTAGCAATCTCCGGGCTCAGAAACACTGGCTGAAGTCTTTCTTTTGCAGTCATTCCAACAGCTCCACCTGTACTTGGAAGTATTATTATCTCTGGAAGCTCTTTTCTTATCGCTGCTATTGCTTCTTCATATCTGTCCTTGCTCTGAGTAGGCGTTCCATCATCTTCTCTTACGTGAAGGTGGATTACTGCCGCTCCTGCTTCAGATGCACTCTTAGCTTCTCTTACGATTTCTTCGATTGTGTATGGTACTGCCGGGTTTTGTTCCTTTGTAACTTCTGCTCCGCATATCGCTGCTGTTATTATTAACTTTTCCATTATATCCTCCATTTTTGTCTGAAGGCCTCATGATCAGTAGAATATGTGTTCAGAATCCTGAAGACTGTATTATCTTTAAAAATTCTCGAGGATTTTCTCTTCAATATATTCAATCAGATTTTTGCCTTCTATAGTTGTTTTTTCTTCGTCCATAAGATCAGGAGTCACCTTGAAGAAGTTTATAACGAGCTTATTGCCCTTTATTATGTATTCTTCCTTGTTCGCAGGGATGAATACCACTTCTATTTCTTCCTGTGCTATGTCCTTCTTGCTGTTTATGCTGTCGACAATCGTGTCGAGGCTCAGTTTTTTAAGAGGATTTACCATCATTCTCATGTAGTCCATGTCTTCCATCATCCACATGTTGTTATTCCAGAACTGTCTCTCCTTCTGTGTCCCTCCGTTGAGCATTTCCCTGTTGGAAATCGCGCTCAGGGATTTTCTCACTGACTCCGCGTCAAAATCGTCGTTGTACAGCAGTTTCATCTCATTGTACTCGCTGAGTGTAACCAGATAATTCTCGCCTACTTTTTCTTTTTCCTTGGTTGCCTGCCAGAAATAGAGCATAGACTCGATTACATTAAGGTTCTTATTTATAGTTTTAATCATTTTACATCCTCCCCAGAATGTGTTTATTAAATTGCACCTTTATTATAACACTAATTTCCGTATTTGATAACAGTATTAGTAAATTTGATATTTTAATTTATCCATTCTTTATTATCTGCTTTACATTGGCCTTGTATTTTTCCACGCCAGGCTGATCAAACGGGTCTATGTCTCTCAGGTAGCAGCACATAGCGCATGCTTTTTCAAAGAAATAAACCATGAATCCAAAGGTGTGCGCCGTAAGGTCCTTGATAGTTATCTGAATCGTAGGAGTCGAATTTTCTTCCCTGTGCGCCTGGATGACGCCTTCAGTTACTATTCTGTTGAGCTTTTCCATGGTCCATGAGCTGTCATATCCGAGTTCCTGAGGTATAGGAAGATATGCCCCTGTGTTTTCGACATTAAGCACCGTCTCTGCAAAAATCTGCTGTCCTTCCTGAAGATACTGACCCATTGAGTGAAGCTCAGTGGTCATCTCTACAGTAACCGGGAAGAGTCCCTGTCCCTGCTTTCCTTCGCTCTCTCCAAAAAGCTGCTTCATCCACTCCGTAAGGTTTTTCAGCTTAGTCTCATAAAACTCATAGCATTCGATATCCTTGCCCAGCTCTGCATTGAGCAGATATCTTGCTACTCCGTATCTGTATGCTTCATTTTCCTTGAGATCTGTATTTTTATAAAGCTCGTATGCATCCCGGCTTCCTTTTACAAGCTCTCTTATATCCACTCCTGCAACCGCCACGGGAAGAAGGCCCACAGGGGTTATCACTGAGTATCTTCCACCGACTGAATCAGGAACTTCAAACGTCCTGTAGCCGGCTTCCTGCGCCTCAGGTCTTAGGATTCCTTTTTCTTTGTCTGTGATTGCGATTATTCTCTTTGCATAGGATTCACCGTATTTTTCTCTAAGGAATTCTTTGAATATGGCAAACGCAACGCTTGTCTCTATAGTGGTTCCGGATTTTGAAATAACGCAGACTGTCACTTCTTCTCCTTCAAGCACTTTAAGCAGCTCAAGATAATATGCACTGCTCATGTTGTGACCTGCATAGTAGATTTTTGGGATGTCCGATTTCACCTGATTGTGAAAAGTGTTTCCAAGCATGTCTATGCAGGCTCTCGCTCCAAGGTATGAACCTCCTATGCCCAGGATAACGAATGCAGTGCATTCCTTTCTTACATCGGCTGCCACAGACTCTATCTCTGATATGAGCTCTTCGCTGAGCTCCATAGCATAATCCACCCACCCCGTATATGCTTCTTTTCCAGAGTGAAGCTTCGCATGGATATGATCTGCTCTTTCCTGAAACTTAAGTATGCTCTCTTCATTTATCTGGCTCTTGCTAAGATCCAGTGATATTTTCTTCTCCATTTCCATTCTCCTCTTCTAATAATGACTTATATTGAATTTAAATGTAATCGCCAAGCCTCGCTGCGCCTATTATCCCTGCATCGTTACCCTTTGAGGCCACTCTTATATCACAGAGCTTTACCTGCCTGCAGAATGCATTGTCCCTTGCATATTCGATGAGCTTTGGAAGGAAATAATCCGATGATCTTGATATCCCGCCACCTATTACGATCATCTGCGGGTCGAGTATGTTTATTATGTTTACGACTCCCGCACCGATATATTCGATAAAGGTTTCAGTCAGCTTCCTTGCGTCAGGATATCCTGCGATAGCGGCTTCAAATATCGACTTGCCGTCAATAGTCCCATCTCTTTTGATTATTTCCGCTATGCGGCCGTCAGGATTGTCTTCGGCAAGTTTAAAAGCATCTCTTATTAGAGCCGTAAATGAAGCATATGCCTCAATGCAGCCTTTCTTGCCGCATGTGCACTTCTCTCCTGCGAAAACCAGAGTGGTATGACCAAACTCCCCTCCCCCGTATGTAGCCCCGCTGTACATATGGCCTCCGAGTATCAGTCCAAACCCGACTCCTGTCCCTACTGTCATCATGGCCATCGAATCAATGCTCTTATCCTCAAGGCACAAAAATTCTCCAAGCGCGGCGCACGATGCATCATTTCCCACATACACATCTTTCCCGAGCCTGTTTTTCAAATACTTGCCAAGCTCTGCATTTTCCCATCCAAGGTTTCCCGAAAAAAACACTTTTCCGGTTTTTACATCTACCGCCCCCGGAGATCCTACCCCAAGGTATTCAACAGACTCCATAGTCAGGCCGCTACTCTTCACAAGCTCCTCAAAAAGCACTGCGATATCCTCAGCTACGGCTTCAAAGCCTCTTTCCGGAAGTGTCCTGATGCTCTTTGAGCATATTATTCTGTTTTCGGCGTCGACAATCCCGCCCTTTATGGTTGTTCCCCCCAGATCAATTCCTGCAAAATATTTCATAAACATCTCCTTTACGTGAAGATTTTTGTATTTCTGTTTTTGATTATTATAACACAAAGCCCTGCCAGATAGCTATACTATGCTGTCCGGCAGGGCCTCGAAAATTCAGTTTTTTATTTTTTTATGCCATCGCAGCTTTAAGCTGCCCTGTAACAAACTGCTTTGATGACATGAATACTTCTTCATTCTTTGTGAGGCAGTAATCATTCAGTATGCTGTATACGAGATGGATCAGCATAGTAAGGTTTTTTGCATCCTTTCCATGTTGCTCCGCATACTCCTCAATGTCAGCCTCAAGCTTTCTGCTCATCTCTTTTACAAGCGGAAGCACGCTCTTTGAGTATACCGGATGTGATATTACTTCCATAATGAATCTCTGCTCAGCGGATGTCTTTTTGGTATAGGTGAACAGCTTATCCATCATTTTTTCCGGGTCTGCAAGATTTTTTCTTATCAGATCAAAGCTTGCATTTCTGTTTTTTTCGTACTGTCTGTTTACGCAGGCTACGATTGCCTCGTTCTTATCAGAAAAATAATAGTAAAGAAGCGCCTCGTTCACTCCTGCCTTTGATGTCAGTTTTTTTGTTGATGATTTATCTAAGCCAAACTCCATGAATGCCTGCATGAACGCATCTAACATTTCTTCTCTTTTTATATCCGCTTTCATTCTGTTTACCTCTTTTCTTTAATAGTATTAAGTAATAATAAATTTTATTTGAATTTGTCCTGCAGGACAAACAAACAAACTGAGCTTTTGCGGCGGTCACTTTCAGGTTAGGACTTCTGCCTATCTGAAAACATAGCCTTGAGCCTTGAGAAAAAACCATTAATCCCACGATTTTCTCTGAACCCTGTGTCTTCACCCAAAATCTCCACTACTCCGGCCTTTGCTTCTTCGATGAATATATCCTGAGCATTTATGCGCTTTCCTGTGCCTGCTGTGACCCTTATATAATTTCCGTCATTTTTAAGCTCCCTGAGCTTCACATTGTCTGAAAGTATTACCTCTGCTGTGTGCTCTATCCTGCTTTTAAGCTCAGGATCAAGTACCGGACACGCTATCTCTACGCGCCTTGCAAGGTTCCTGGTCATAATATCTGCCGAAGATATATATATCTTTCTTTCATCTTTCTGACCAAACATGTATACCCTGTGGTGCTCAAGAAAACGTCCTACCAGGCTGAATACTCTTATATTCTCTGTATACCCCTCTATGCCCGGTAATATACAGCATATTCCTCTGATTATTAAATTAATTTCTACTCCTGCACATGATGCCTCGCTTAATTTGTCGATTATACTGCGCTCAGTAAGGGAATTGGCCTTCATAAGGATATAGCCGGAGCTTCCTGACTTAACCTTTTCTATCTCGCTGTCTATCGCATCTATTATGTTTCTTTTGAGCGAATCCGGAGCTACCCACAGCCTGTTGTATGAGCCGTACAGATTTGATATCATCATGTTTCTGAAAAACTCGTTTGCATCTTTTCCAGTTTCGCGGTCTGCTGTCATAAGGCTGAAGTCGGAATAAAGAGTGGCCGTCTTCTCATTGTAATTTCCTGTACCTATCTGCGTGACATAGTTTATAGTCCCGCCGTCATTTCTTGTTATCAGGCATATCTTGGAATGTACCTTGAAATCTTCCAGGCCATATATAACATTGCATCCTGATTCCTCAAGTCTTTCCGCCCAGGCAATATTGTTCTTCTCGTCAAATCTTGCCTTGAGCTCCATGAGCACATGGACCTCCTTGCCATTTTCCGCAGCCTCGCACAGCTGCTCTGCTATCCTTGACCTGAGAGCCAGCCTGTAGACAGTGATCTTTATGCTAAGCACATTTGGATCTGACGCGCTTTCTTTAAGGAGTGTTATAAAAGGCTCCATCTGCTCATAAGGATAATGCAGAAGCACATCTCGTTTTTTTATCTGATCCGTTATCCTCAAATTCCTGCTGAAGCATGAGGGATACTGAGATTCAAACCCTCTGTCGCAAAGCAGCAGCTTTTTTTCCGAAGACAGCTTTTCAGTCAGTTCGAATACGTGGCCCAGCTTTACAGGCATATCGCTCTGAAAAATCTGTTTTTCTGTTATATCAAGCTTTTTCGCCATGAAGCGGGCCTGCTCCGGCGATAGCTCTCCCATGACCTCAAGCCTGACAGGAAGCAGCCTTCCTCTTTTTTTCAGGAGCTTTTTCATGAAGTGCCGGTAATCTTCTCCATCATCTTCTTCAATTTCCTCGCTGATATTGAGGTCTGCATTTCTTGTAACTGAAATGACGGTCTTTTCTTCTGCCTTATACTGTCCGAACATGCTCTGCGAATATTCCCTTATTATCTCCTCGACTCTTATGAACCTTATCTCATCCAGCTTTATCGTAGTTTCCCGGTCCTCGAGATAGATTACAGGGGAAAGATTCAGCGGAACAGGGATTATTCCTATCTTCATGTTTTTTGAGCCAGATTCATTCCTCAGCGTGGCCAGAACATAAAGCTGCTTATTCGCAAGATGTGGAAATGGATGCTGGTTGTCAATTATCATGGGTGACAGCACAGGCTGTATCCTGTTCTTGAAATAATTTTCTACATGCTTCCTTTCATTCTTGTCAAGTTCATCAAATTTGAGGTCGTAGATTCCATATTCTCTAAGCTGGCTTGTTATTTCGCTGTATACAGAGTCTCTCTCTCTGATGAGCTTTCTCGTCTTTTCAAATATGAGCTCCAGCTGTTCTCCCGGGGTGAGGCCGGACTTGTCGTTTCTTATCTCCACCTTGATCTTGTTGAGATCGTTGAGCCTGCCTACCCTTATCATGTAGAACTCGTCTAGATTAGTCATGAATATAGATACGAATTTCAGCCTTTCAAGAAGAGGTACCGCTTTGTCATCTGCCTCTTCAAGGACTCTCTTGTTGAATTTAAGCCAGGAAAGCTCTCTGTCCTGAGTATAAATCTTGTTATGTGGCTTTCCTGCCGTCTCTTTTTCCATCAGATTCTCCCCTTTGTCTTACTTGCTGAGTACATTTTTGTAAAGATAGCCTTCCCTTGCTCCATAGCTGCTTACATATATCTGCTCTGCCTCAAAATGCTTTATAATGGCGCTCAGTATTATCATGCCCGGGAGTATCGTATGGACCCTTTCAGGAACTACCCTCAGTATCCTGTCTATAGTCTCTTTTTCTTCCCCTTCCAGAACTTTCATGACCTTCTTTACGTCGCTGGCGTCCACTTCTCTGTCAGCATTTTCCCTTCCGGTAATTTCGATGCCGAGCTTTCTTGCCGCTCTTAGAGTTCCCCCTACTCCACACATTTTCTGCTGTTTTTCGCTGCATTCAATGTTCAGTTTCTCAATTTCTTTCTTTACGTCTTTTGTGATAGCTCTTTTTTCCTCTTTGGAAGGAAGCAGTCTCTTTACATGTTTCTTGTACATATTGAGCGATCCCACGGGTATACTGTGAGCACATTCTATGTTTCCGTCTTTGAAAAGCACTATTTCCGTAGAACCTCCGCCAATGTCCACCAGCATTCCCCTGTCAATATTCACGACCTTGGTAGCTCCTATGAAATCAAGTACAGCTTCTTCTTCTCCGCTTATTATGTCTACTTCAAATCCAGTTTCTGATTTTATCCTGTCAAGCACTTCCCTGGCATTTCCTATGTTTCTGAGTGAGGCAGTCGCAAAAGGATAAATATTTTCTATTGCAAGGTTGCCAAGCACCTTTCTGTATATCTTCAGCGCATCACAAGCTTTTCTGATGCCTTTTTCACTGAGGTCGCCATCTTCCACATATCCGGCCAGCCCCGCCATAACCTTGTCCTTGAACTGAATATATACCTGTCCATCTTCTTCATCGTGCCTGTAGACAGTGAGCCTTATGCTGTTTGAGCCAATATCTATTATTGCATATTTCATGTTGCACCTCTTGTCTGTTTGACAAATAAGAAAATTAGTTTCCTACTTAATTTAATATTATACCCAATTATTTAATTTTTATATAGCATTTTAGAAATTTTTTTGAATATTTTCAATTTTGTCTTTTCTGCAAACAAAAAAGCATCTGATCGAATCAGATACTTTCTGTTATCTACCTTGCGGCATTTATTCTATTTATTGCCTTTTTAAGTCTGTATTCAGCTATCTTCAGTTCATTGAGATTGTCTCTGTGCATCTGCATCCTTTTCTCTGATTCAGCTCTTGCTCTTTCAGCTCTTTGAAGGTCAATCTTGTCGGACCACTCTGCCGCTGTTGAAATTATGGTTGTAACTCCTTTGTCATTCTGGAGTATCCCACCTGCAATGGCAGCTTTTCTGATCTTCCCTTTCTGTTTTACTCCTGCTACATGAATCTTAAGATTTGAAACAAAATCTATATGATCCTTCAGTATAGTGAGTTCTCCTTCTGTAGTTCTTACGATGAGAGCTTCGACTTCTTCATCCATGAAAAGCTGATCCGGGGTTACTATCTGTAAACGAAATGTGCTCATCAGTCTACTCCCCTTTCTTTGCCTTCTCCACTGCCTCTTCTATTCCTCCAACGAAAAGGAACGCTGACTCAGGAAGCGCATCGTGCTTTCCTTCCATGATTTCTCTGAATCCTCTTATCGTCTCCTTAAGCGGAACATACTTGCCCTGCATTCCCGTGAACTGTTCTGCAACTGTAAACGGCTGCGAAAGGAAGTTCTGAATCTTTCTCGCTCTTGATACCGTAGTCTTGTCTTCATCTGAAAGCTCGTCCATTCCAAGTATCGCTATTATATCCTGGAGCTCCTTGTATCTCTGAAGCGTTCTCTGAACATCTCTTGCTACATCATAATGCTCTTTTCCTACTATATCAGGAGAAAGTATTCTGGATGTAGAGTCAAGCGGGTCTACCGCAGGATATATACCAAGCGAAGCTATGTTTCTTGAAAGAACCGTAGTCGCATCAAGATGGGCAAATGTAGTAGCCGGAGCCGGGTCAGTAAGGTCGTCCGCAGGAACATATACCGCCTGTACAGACGTTATGGATCCCTTCTTTGTAGAAGTTATTCTTTCCTGAAGCGCACCCATCTCAGTTGCCAGCGTAGGCTGGTATCCAACTGCAGAAGGCATACGTCCCAGAAGCGCAGAAACCTCAGATCCCGCCTGAGTGAATCTGAATATATTATCTATGAACAGAAGCACGTCCTGTTCTTCCTTGTCTCTGAAGTATTCAGCCATTGTAAGGCCAGTAAGTCCTACTCTCATCCTCGCTCCAGGCGGTTCGTTCATCTGTCCGTAAACAAGCGCTGTCTTTTTAAGAACTCCTGACTCGGTCATCTCATTGTAAAGGTCATTACCTTCTCTTGTTCTTTCTCCAACTCCAGTAAATACGGATATTCCACCATGCTGCTTGGCAATGTTGTTGATAAGCTCCATTATTATTACGGTCTTTCCAACTCCGGCACCTCCGAACAGGCCTATTTTACCGCCCTTAAGATATGGCGCTATCAGGTCAACGACCTTTATGCCTGTCTCAAGGATTTCAGTTCCTGTCTCCTGCTCTTCGTACGGAGGAGCAGACCTGTGTATAGGCCAGGTTTCATCTGTATTTGGAACCTCCATGTTGTCAACTGGCTCTCCAAGTACATTGAATATTCTTCCAAGAGTCTTGTTTCCAACCGGTACAGATATTGGTCTGCCTGTATCCACTGCGTCAACGCCTCTGATGAGTCCGTCAGTAGAGCTCATAGCGATGCATCTTACCGTATCGTCCCCTATATGCTGCGAAACCTCAACTACCAGCTTGTTGCCTTCGTGGTTTATTTCTACAGCGTTCAAAAGGTTTGGCAGCTTTCCTGCAGGAAACTTTATGTCCAGTACCGCACCGATGATCTGCACTACCTTCCCTGTATTTTTTTCCATCGTTCGTCCTCCTCATCCTTATGACAGGATTATTTTTACTTTATTGCTTCTGCACCACCCACAATTTCTGTGATTTCCTGTGTGATGCTCGCCTGTCTTGCTCTGTTATAAAGCAGACTGAGCGAATCTATCATCTCGCCTGCATTGTCACTGGCTGATTCCATTGCAGTTCTTCTTGCACCCTGCTCTGAAGCAAAGGCATCTACTATCGTCGAGTATACAATTCCTTCCAAGTATCTTGGTATCATTCTGTCGAATACTTCTTCAGGAGATGGTTCAAACTCAAGTGAAGATATTATGTCCGCAGGGCTCTTCTGCATCTGCAGAGGCAGCAGTTTTATAGTTCTTGGCGTCTGTGTCAGGGCAGAAACGAATTCGGTATAGCATACGTATACTTCATCAACCTTTCCGTTTCTGTACATTTCATCCGCTACTGATGTGATGAGCGCGGCATCGATGAAATCGAGTGATTCCGCTACATTCACATAGTCTCCGACTACTTCATAATTTCTCTTTCCAAAATACTCCGATGCTTTTCTTCCGATCGGAATGATCTTAGGGTTTTTACCTTCCATCTCAGCTACAGCAGCCTTTATGATGTTTGCATTATAGCCTCCTGCAAGCCCTCTGTCACCTGCTATGACAATGAAGAGTGAGTTTTTTATCTCTCTTTCCTTTGTATACACAGATTTGAGCGACTTGGTATTGTCCAGAACCTTTTGAATCGTTTCCTGTAGAATGTTGAAATATGGTCTGGATTTCTCAACTTTTTCTTTTGCTCGTCTTAGCTTTGAAGATGAAACCAGCTCCATGGCTTTTGTTATCTGCATTGTACTTTCGACACTCTTGATTCTTCGCTTTATGTCCTTCATACCTGCTCCGGCCATGTGCTTACCTCCCTCTGAGTTTATCTTGTCTCGTTAAATTTCTTTACGCATTCAACGATGGCATCTTTAAGTTTTTCTTCATTCTCTTTTGTAAGGTCTTTAGTCTCTAGTATGCTCTTTGCTATTTCAGGCCTTACTTCGTCCATGTAGCTGTAGAGCTCCATTTCAAACTCGCGTATGTCTGATTTTGCTATATCCTTCAGATAATTGTTGTTTACCGCATACATTATCATAACCTGTTTTTCAACCGGTACCGGAGATGAGTTAGGCTGCTTTAGCACCTCAACTATTCGCTCTCCTTTTGCAAGCCTTGATTTCGTATCCTCATCAAGGTCTGATCCGAACTGCGCAAAAGACTGAAGCTCCTTGTACTGTGAGTATGCGAGCTTCAGAGTTCCTGCAACTTTCTTTATGGCTTTTATCTGAGCATTTCCTCCAACCCTTGAAACCGATATACCCGGGTTAACCGCCGGTCTTACTCCGGAGTTAAACAGGTCACTCTCAAGGAATATCTGTCCATCTGTTATTGAGATTACGTTCGTAGGAATATATGCAGAAACGTCTCCCGCCTGCGTCTCTATGATAGGAAGCGCTGTAAGTGAACCCGCTCCTTTGTCATCAGACAGCTTTGCCGCTCTTTCAAGCAGTCTTGAGTGAAGATAGAAAACGTCTCCCGGATAAGCCTCACGGCCCGGTGGTCTTCTCAGAAGCAGTGACATCGATCTGTATGCTACCGCGTGCTTTGAAAGGTCATCATATATGCACAGTACGTGTTTTCCCTGATGCATGAAATGCTCTCCCATAGCGCATCCTGCATATGGCGCAAGATACTGAAGCGGCGCAAGCTCAGAAGCAGTTGCCGCTACTACTATAGTGTAGTCCATGGCACCATTCTTCTCAAGCGTGTCAACAAGCTGTACAACCGTAGATCTCTTCTGTCCGATTGCAACATATATACAGATTACGTCTCCACCCTTCTGGTTAAGTATCGTATCTATAGCGATTGTGGTTTTTCCTGTCTGTTTGTCTCCTATTATTAGCTCTCTCTGTCCTCTTCCTATAGGTATCATAGAGTCTATGGACTTGATACCCGTCTGAAGCGGCTGATGCACTGATTTTCTTTCTATGATACCAGGAGCCTGTGTCTCAACCGGTCTGAATTCAGTGGTCTTTATGTCTCCTTTTCCGTCAATAGGCTGTCCCAGAGCATTCACTACTCTTCCGAGCATAGCTTCTCCAACTGGAACCTGAACAACAGTACCTGTTCTCTTTACAGTATCGCCTTCTTTTATTTCTTCGTCAGTTCCCAGAATAACCGCTCCAACAGTTTCGGCTTCAAGGTTGAGCGCCATCGCATACTCGCCGTTTGCAAATTGAAGAAGCTCACCCGCCATACATTTTTCAAGTCCGTGGATTCTTGCAATACCATCTCCTACGAGTATAACAGTGCCTACATCCGAAACTTGAAGCTTCTGACTGTAATTCTTTATCTGTTCTTTTATAATAGAACTTATTTCTTCAGGTCTAAGATTCATCTATTTTCACATCCCTTGCTACTAGTTTATTTGCTTATTGCCGCCTCCAGGTTTCTGAGACGATTAAGCACTGTTCCATCGATTTCCTTCTCACCAATCTTTATCAGCATTCCCCCAAGGAGGTCCTGATTTATTTCATTCTTGAATATAACTTTTTTGCCAGTTTCTTTTTCGAGCTTTTCGACAAGCTTCTGCTTCTGAATATCTGTCATAGGTATAACAGTAAAGGCCGTCGCTTCTACCATGTTGAAGTGCTCAAGCCTGAGCTTCTGATAAAACGAGCTCACTGCCTCTACCACACCTGTCCTTCCGTTCTCAATCAGAACCTTCAGGAAGTTTTCAGATATGCCTGACACTCTGCCTCCAAAAGCTTTTTCTACGAGATCTATCTTTTCCTGCTTTGAAACAAGCGGAGTGATAAAAAATTCATAGAAATTCTTTTCAGATTTCAGTATGCTGACAATAGCTTTGATTTCATCGCCTGTCTCATCAACACGCTCTTCTTCAACTGCAAGATCAAAAAGGGCTCTGGCGTAATTTTTAGATACTAGCTCGACCATCTCTCATCACCTATTTCGTTTATGACTTCATCTATAAGATTTCTGTTTGTATCTGCATCGATTGTCTTATTGATTATTTTACCAGCTGCCATTACGGCTATGCTCGCAACCTCGCCTTTTATCGATTTTGAAGCATTTGCTTTTTCAAGTTCAATGTCCTTGTGAGCCTTAACCTTCATTCTCTGTGCATCTTCTCTGGCTGCATTTACAATCTCCTCAGCCTTTCTCTCCGCATGTCTGGTTGAGTTTCTTACGATTTCTCTTCCTTCTTCATGCGCAAGTTCAAGCTTTCTGTTGTATTCCGCGCTGAGTCTTTCCGCTTCTCTGTTCTTCTCCTCTGCGGTATCTATCGATTCCTGAATGCTGTTTGTCCTCTCATCCATGAATGCCTTTACAGGTTTGAACAGAAAGTGTCTAAGTGCAATAAAAAGAATAATTGTATTCGTTATATTGAAGATAATCTGCCAAACATTTAACTCTATCAATCCTGCCATAAATACGCCTCCTTCCTTTTAATGGCTTTTCATCCAAATTCCGCCGTATTTATTATCCCAGTAATTTTACAAGTGGGTTTGCAAATAAAAGGATAAGCGCTATAACAAGTCCGTAGATACCTGTTGTCTCCGCTACTGCTGCTCCAAGAAGCATAGTCTTGATTATATCTCCCTGAGCCTCAGGCTGTCTTCCAACTGCCTCAGCTCCCTTACCTGCTGCATATCCCTGTCCTATACCAGGTCCTATACCTGCGATCATCGCAAGACCCGCTCCAATTGCTGAACATGCTAATACTAATGCTTTTCCTGTGATAGGTTCCATAATTATTTTCCTCCTGAATTTTGAATATTGTTATATTGTAAATTCCAATTTTTCATACAAAATATATTTTTAATCATAAACTACAAAAGATTCATTAACGGGTTTGCAAAAAGCAGCACAAGCGATATTACAAGAGCATATATTCCTGTAGTCTGCGCTACCGCCTGACCAACGAACATAGCTTTCATTATAGAGGACTGAAATTCCGGTCTTTTTCCGACCCCTTCAGCTCCCTTGCCTGCTGCATATCCCTGTCCTATACCAGGTCCTATGCCGGCTATCATGGAAAAACCTGCTCCTATGACTGACGCGGCCAGAACAAGCACGGCGCCGTCCTGTGAGACTACGGGATTTCCAAAGAGCAGTATCAGCGCTACAACAAGAGATAATATCCCTGATGTTTCGGCAACTGCAGCTCCAAGAAGCATTATCATGGTTGTTTGCTTTGCAGTTTTTGGATTTTTTCCTACTGCCTCAGCTCCTTTTCCAGCTGCAAATCCCTGTCCAACTCCCGGACCAATACCTGCAATCATTGCAAGCCCGGCCGCAATGGCAGATGCTCCAAGTATAAGCGCCTTCCTGTCAAAAGAAACCAGCCAGTATAAAAATCTGCTTATAAAATCCATTTCTTGCATCAAAACACCCCTTTCTTCATAAATTTTGTCTCATCCATCTTAATCCATAGCACCAGAAACAAATACCATTGTAAGCATCGCAAAGATAAATGTCTGAAGCAATCCGGAAAACATATCAAAGTATACATGCAGTACAGCAGGTATTCCCACCTGGAATATTGGAATATCTATGCCAAGCAAAGCTGTCGTAAGCGATGCAAGAGCAGAATATACCAAAGCCATTATTATGGACCCGCCGACTAAGTTTCCGAATAGACGAAATGACAAAGATATTGGGGTTGCAATCTCTCCAATAAGATTAATTGGCATAAGCAGAATAAACGGCTCCGTGAATCCCTTAAGATATGAGAAAAGTCCTTTTCTGCGTATTCCATTGAAGTGAATCAGGAAAAACGTTATAAGCGCCAGTGCAAGCGTCATATTAAGATCTGCTGTTGGCGGCCTGACTCCAAGAAGTCCAACGAGGTTCGCAAAGGCCAGATAAAGCATCAGAGTACCAATATAAGGTGCAAATCCGACTTTGTCTTTTCCCATAGTATCCTCAGTAAGCCCATACACAAGTCCAACAAGCAATTCTACGACATTCTGCATACCTTTGGGAATCCTGTCAAGGTTTCTGGTAAGAATAATTGACCCTATTATAAGCACCGCCATGATTATCCAAGTTGTAGTTATAGTTTCGGTTACAGGCACTCCGCCAATAAAAGGGATATTTTCACTTATCGTAAATTTAATTTTTGCTCCAAATCCTCCATCACCCATTAGTAATCCTCCTTTCCCAGTTAATTCATAAATTCTTTATATTAATACTCTGCTGTTAACGAGTAATAATAACTTACTTCAGCCCGTCAAGTATTCCGGAAATGACAATCGAAAGCTTTATGCTCGAAAGTCCGAGGATAGTTCCCACCACGTTTATGTAATCTGCCTTGATTGATATGAAGATCACAGCGGCATATATGACAAGCCTTATTATATATCTGGTACCTGCATATACCTGCGCCTTCTCAGGCGGAAGATTTACAGCTCTTATGACCGCAGATGACAGAAGCTCAAAGCAGAGTACCGCTATCAGCAGTCCAAACACTATTCCAGTTACAAATGCTGTCCATCCGTCATATAAAACCACTGACAGCGCTGCTACTGTTGCCATTAGAAATATGGCATTTCTGACTATTTTAAGTTTCGTTGCAAATAATTCATCCATAATATCTTTCCAATTCATTGTCTATTTTTTATCAAAAATGAGGTCATATCATAATTAACTAAATTTAATTTATATTTAAATAACAGCTATTTTTTACCATTGTTGCCACTTTCGAAGTAATTTCTTAGAATTTTGTAAATATTCAAAAAACCAGCTGAAATACCCAGTAAAATGGCAATTATCATTACCCAGTCACCAAGACCATACTTCTCGATGAGAGCGTTTGCCGCAAACATGCAAAGTCCGACAGGAGCGAGAATCATTATGCCCATCTGCGTTACTAATGCAAGATTCTTTCCAATATCAACAGTTTTTCTAGGATCTCGCTTCACAAATTTTCCCCCGGTCTCTTAATTACTGATCACGTTCGCATTTTGAATGAACGACCTAATCTATTATCATTTTTTATAAATTCTTAAATTTTTCGCTATGAAATAATATTACTATATACGATTTAAAAAGTCAATTTAAAATATCTCCATTTCAGAATATTCTAAACTATTTTTAACTAATAGTTACTTTATTGGTGATATTTTCAAATTATATACACTTTGCATATGGAATTTTATCACACATTTTGTTATTTTTTTATCTATCATTAAGAATAATATAATAAAATCCACATTTAGGCAATCCTTATGTTGACAATTCCTGATTTTTTGGTTAAAATCTATTATGCACGAACAAACACGCACCTATAGCTCAGGCGGATAGAGCGACAGTTTCCTAAACTGTGCGTCGGAGGTTCAAGTCCTCTTAGGTGCACCAATACCAGAAACACCATTTCCTTTTTTTTAGGATATGGTGTTTTTTTTGTGCTTGACATTTCATGAGAAAAATATATAATTGAATTATAGTTTCATGATGTAATAATGAGTTTCATATCATGAAACATTCGGATCCTATTCATATATATAGAAGGAGAACTCTCATATGAACCCAGTATTAGAAAAAATTCAGCAATTAGGAATAGTTCCAGTAGTAGTACTTAACGATGCCAGTGACGCGTCACCGCTTGCGAAGGCACTGTGTGACGGAGGCCTCCCTTGCGCAGAGGTTACATTCAGAACTGAGGCCGCGGAAGAAGCAATAAGGATAATGTCTCAGGAATTTCCAGAAATGCTTGTAGGCGCAGGAACTGTACTTACTACTGATCAGGTAGACCGCGCTGTTGCAGCGGGGGCAAAATTTATAGTCAGCCCAGGACTCAACCCTAAGATCGTCAGATACTGTACAGAAAGAAACATTCCAATCACTCCAGGGACATGCAATCCAAGCGATGTAGAGCTTGCCATAGAGCTTGGTCTCGAAGTTGTGAAATTCTTCCCTGCCGAAGCTTCGGGTGGACTTGATATGATAAAGGCAATGTCAGCACCTTATACAAATGTAAGATTCATGCCAACAGGCGGCATCAACCAGAAAAACCTTACTACATACCTCGATTTCCCAAAGATAATCGCATGTGGAGGAAGCTGGATGGTAAGTGGTGACCTGATAAAGGAAGGCAACTTTGACAAGATAAGAGAACTGACAGAAGATGCTGTTCATTCTATGCTTGGTTTTGAGCTTGCACACATCGGGATAAACTGCGAAGGCGAAAGCGAAGCTGATGAAGTTACAGGCGCTTTTGGAAAAATGTTTGGATTTGAAAAAAAGACAGGTAACAGCTCAATATTCGCCGGCAGTTTCATAGAAGCCATGAAAAGCCCATACCTTGGGAAAAACGGTCATATAGCAATAAAGACCAGATATATCGACAGAGCAGTATATTACCTTGAATCACAGGGTTTTGAGCTTGATATGGACACTGCGAAATACAAAAATGACAAATTGACTGCAGTCTACCTGAAAGCCCAGGTTGGAGGATTTGCTATCCACCTTGTTCAGAAATAACAGCAGAACTATATATGAATACACAATGAATTCTATTATTATATAAAATCGGAGGAAAAATAAATGTCTAAAAAGGTCATCACATTCGGAGAGATAATGCTCAGGCTTGCACCTGAGGGATACTACAGATTTGTTCAGGCAGACAGCTTTGGGGCAACATATGGCGGAGGAGAAGCCAATGTGGCAGTTTCTCTTTCAAACTACGGACTTGACGCACACTTTGTAACAAAGCTCCCAAAGCATGAGATTGGACAGGCAGCGGTCAATTCACTTAGAAAATACGGTGTAGGCACTGATTTTATTTCAAGAGGCGGAGACAGAGTTGGAATATATTTCCTTGAAAAAGGCGCATCACAGAGGCCTTCAAAAGTAATATACGACAGAGCGCATTCTTCAATATCGACTGCAGAAAAGAGCGATTTTGACTGGGCCGAGATATTCAGTGGCGCGCATTGGTTCCATTTCACAGGAATAACTCCTGCGCTGAATGACAGCGTTGCTCAGATATGCCTGGATGCGTGCAAGGCGGCAAAGGACCTTGGCGTTATGATCTCATGTGACCTTAACTACAGAAACAAACTCTGGTCAAAGGAAAAGGCCGGCCAGGTGATGGGAGAGCTTTGCAGATATGTAGATGTATGTATTGCCAATGAAGAAGATGCTGCAGATGTATTTGGAATACATGCGGCAGATACAGATGTGACAAAGGGCGACGTGAACCACGAAGGATACAAGGATGTCGCAAAGCAGCTCGCTGACCGTTTTGGATTCAGCAAGGTTGCAATAACTCTTCGTGAATCAATATCTGCAAACGACAACAACTGGTCAGCGATGCTGTTTGATGGATCAGAATATGTTTTCAGTAAGAAATATCCAGTTCATATAGTAGACAGAGTCGGAGGTGGAGACAGCTTCGGCGGAGGACTTATATATGCTTGCCTTAACGACTATTCATCAAGAGATGCAATCGAATTCGCAGTTGCGGCATCTTGCCTTAAGCACGCTGTAGAAGGTGACTTCAATCTGGTATCTGTGGATGAGGTCAGAAAACTGGCAGGCGGAGATGCTTCTGGCCGCGTTCAGAGATAATTCAATACAGTTTTAATAAGCGATAACCTTCCTATAATATAATTTTACCCCAGTCCCGGAAAAGATTCTTGGTAATCCTTCCCGGGACTGGGGTTTTTTTGCCTTAAAAACGGCTTTCTTCATATTATCTGAACCCAAACTCGCCTGATATATTCCTTTTGCTTTCAAGCACATATTCTGCGAGCATTTTGAGCTTTTCATCAGTCATCCTTCCGACTGGAGCCGATATGCTGAATGCATTTCTTGCCTTGCCTTCATGATCGAGTATGCTTGCAGCGATACATCTTACTCCCATTTCATTCTCTTCATTATCAAGAGCATATCCGAATTTCCTTATTTCTCTGATATTCTCGAGAAATTCATCCAGACTCAGGATAGTCTTTGGAGTCATGGCTCTTATGTCACTGCTGTTCCAGATTTCCTCTATTTCCTCATCCGATCGCTCTGCAAGCATAGCTTTTCCTACCCCTGAGCAATAAAGGGGTATCCTGCTACCTACTCTTGATACCATACGTATCGAATTAGAGCCAGATTCTACCTTATCTATATATATTGCCTCGTTTCCTTCCACTTCCACCAGATGCACCGTTTCTCCGCTTATTTCGCTCAGTTTCCTAAGATAGGGACGTGCTATCGAAACTATATCCAGTTTTTCTGTTATCCGATTTGATATCTCCATCCATTTCAGAGAAAGTCTGTATTTCCCCGTATCTTCTTCCTGCCTTACGTATCCCATCATCTGAAGCGAGCTCAGTATCCTGTGCACAGTGCTTTTGTGAAGTTCCAGGCGGTTGCTGAGCTCCACCAGTCCGGCAGGCTCACATAATGAAAGTTCCTCAACAGCCTGAAATATCCTTTCTGCGACCTGTATCGGATTTTTTGCTTTTTCTTCGTTTTCCACTTTACCCCCTGCGATTATCATATTAGATTTTATAATTATATTATCACACCACACAAATAAAACAAGCCTCCCCGCTAATAAAATCACAGGGAGGCATTTAATTCACTTGATTAAATTCTTAGTATAGTAGATCTACGATTCCTGTAGAGAATACAGGTACAAAAGTAAGCAGAAGAAGACATACCAGCAGCAGTATATAGAAAGGCACTGCTTCCTTTATAAAGTCCTTCATCTTGCACTTTGTTATACCGCATGTAACAAACATCAGAGTTCCCATCGGAGGAGAAATACATCCGATAGCCATGTTGAATATGAATACCATGGCAAACTGGATCTCATTTATTCCAAATGCCGCCGCAACCGGCGCCAGAAGAGGCACAAGTACTATCATGGCCGCATTTCCTTCTATGAACATTCCTACTATAATAAGGAACACATTCACTATCATGAGGAATACATATTTGTTATTTATATATGTTACCAGCACTTCCGTAAGCTCCTGAGGGATTCTTTCCTTAGTAAGTATCCATGCAAATGCAGATGCCGCACCGACAATAAGCATTATGGATGAAGTAGTGGCAACAGTTTCGATAAGCGAAGCCTTGAGATCTTCTATCTTCATTTCTCTGTAAACAGCTCCAAGAAGCAGGGCATATACTATGGCTACAGCTCCAGCCTCAGTAGGAGTGAATACTCCCAGTCTTATTCCGCCTATTATTATTACAGGCAGAAGCAGCGGAAGGATTGCCGGCATAAGCGACTTCTTCAGTTCTGCAGGCTTGAGTTTTTCTGTCCTTATAGGCTTATATCCTCTTTTTCTCGATATTATGCTGACAAGTATCATCATAGATATGCAAAGCAGAAGACCCGGTCCAATACCTGCTATGAAGAGCTTTCCTATTGATACATTGGCAATTGAGCCATATATTATCATCGCGATTCCGGGAGGTATAAGCGGAGTAATCATAGCTGAGGTAGCAGTTACAACAGTTGAAAATTCCTTTGAGAATCCCTTCTTTTCCATCTCAGGAACAAGCATTTTTGCTTCCATTGCTGCATCCGCCAGGTTTGATCCTGAGAGTCCTCCCATAAGGGTAGACAGAAGAACGTTAACCTGAGCAAGTCCTCCGTTCATTCTTCCTGTAATAACCTCACAGAAATCCATTATCCTCTTGGTAACACCCGAATAGTTCATCAGTATCCCTGCACAAACGAAGAATGGCACGGCCAGCAGCGGAATGCTCTCTGTTCCCGAAATCACTCTCTGTGCAAAAATCTGAGTGGATATGTTCGGATTGAGAATAAAATAAGTCACAGATCCGCCAAGCACCGATATGAACACCGGCACCTTCATGAAAAGCAGCGCTAGCATTACAATAGCTGCCAGAGTTATTATACTAGAATTCATTATACTGCTTCTCCCTTCGCGTCTGTCTCAGAATTTATCGTCTTTATTTCTTCAATATTAGTTATTACTATGTTTATCATCATAAGCACTACTCCAACCGGTACCGCCATATATATCATTGAATACGGGATATCAAGTATGTTGGTAGATCTTCCTGATGTGAGGAAGCTGCTTATCAGCGTAGTGCTCTGGATTCCGAAGAACGCAAGAATTCCAAGGCTTATGAAAAGGTCTATTATAGTAACGATTTTTGCCGCAGCTGCCGGAAGCATGTCTACTACCATTTCAATCATTACATGATTGCCATATCTGAATGCTGCTCCTGATGCCAGAAACACTATCCATACGAGACACATCAGCTGAACTTCTTCCTGCCATATCAGAGGCTGGCCGAGGAAATACCTCAGTATTACACCGAAAAAAGTTATAAATATTAAAACTGTCAGAGCTAAGCTGGCGATTATCACGTCCAGATTCTTCAGCAGATCCAACGCTTTATTTCTAGTATTCATAGATTCTCCTTAAGACTAATTATTTCATTGCTGCTTTTACTGTGTCATAAAGACCTGGAGTCCAGATGTCAGTAAAATCAGAAAGCTGATAGAATTTCTCTGCTTCAGCCTTGAATCCTGCAAGCTGCTCAGCTGTAGGCTCTACAACAGTAACTCCTTCTTCCTTGAAAAGGTTAAGAGTGTCTTCCATAGCCTGCTCCTGGAGCTCATTGTTGAATATTCCCGCCTCTTCAGCAGTAGAAACGAATATCTCCTGCTGCTCTGGTGTAAGCGAGTTGAAGAAATCAGCTCCACATACTAACGTTGTGAAGTTCTTTACGTGACCGTCAAGTATAAGGTTTTTGGCAACTTCCTGGAATTTTCCGTTATAAAGAACTGGAAGCGGATTCTCAAGTCCGTCTATAGTTCCCTGCTGAAGCGCTGTATAAACATCTCCAAGAGGCATAGGTGTAGGCGTAGCTCCAAGTACCTCGAATCCTTTTATCTGTATCTTGTTGTTTGGAACACGGATTTTCATTCCGGAAAGATCTTCTACTGAATTAACCGGTTTCTTAGTCATAGTATGTCTTTCTCCGTACATCCAGTTTGAAGCCACTATCTTAAGGCCCTGCTCTTCAAGCTTTGCACTTTGCTCCTTGTACCAGTCGCTCTCTATGAGCTTCCAGCAGTCATCCCATGAATCAAAAAGGAATGGCGCGAATACTATACCAAAATCAGGCACTCCACGATCTGCATAAAATGCTCCGTCAGCAAGAGTCACAACAGGCTCTCCGGCTATCATCTGATCGATAAGGTCATTCTTTGCTCCAAGCTGGCTTGAAGGGAAAAGCTCTATCTCAAGAGTTCCGTTGCTCTGCTCAGCAACAAGCTCCTGCCATTTCTGAACTCCAAGGTCAAAAGGCTCTCCCGGGTTATTTTCGTATCCAACCTGTATTACTGTTGGTTTTGCTTCAGCTGCTTCACCAGACTCGCTGTTTGAACCGCATCCTGCAAGTGATGAAACTAAAAGTGTAGACATAAGCACTAATGATAATAATTTTTTCATTATATGTACTCTCCTTTTCATTTTCATAAATTTAGTTTAGATTATTAAATCTGAGAAAGGGATATAATAAGATATACCCATATATCATTAAAATTCAAGCATTACCTTCAGCATAGACGCCGAATTTGCAGCAAAATCTTCAAACGCCTTTGCCGCGTCTTCCATCTTGTAGCAGTCAGTTATTATTTTCTGAAGATCAAACTGTCCTGCTCCTACTATGTCAATAAGCTCTTCAAAATCTCTTGTAAGCGCATTTCTTGATCCAAGAACATTAAGCTCTTTCTTCTGTATCATAGTGAAGTTGAAATCAAGGCTTTGCTTGCTCACTCCTATGATAACTACCCTTCCGCCAAACGCCACGCTGTCAATACAGTTCTGGAAAGTCGAAGGCAGACCTACAGCTTCTATTGTAACATCAAATCCGTTTCCGCCGCTGATTTCATTCACTTTGCTGTCAAAGCCTTCCGGGCTGTCATTAAGTATTATTCCGTCGATTCCAAGAGTCATGGCAAATTCAAGCTTCTTCAAGCTTATGTCGCTCATATAAACCTTTGCGCCCTTAACCTTTGCAGACATCGCGGCAAGTATGCCGATTGTTCCTGCTCCAAGAATAAGCACAGTGTCTCCAGGCTTTATATCCGCTCTGCTTACTCCATGATAGCTTATGCAGAAAGGCTCGATAAGTGCAAGCGTCTTTGCGTCCAGGCCTTTTCCGTCAATTATCCTCTCTACCGGCATAGTGATGTACTTTGAGAACGCTCCGTCTCTTTGTACCCCCATTGTCTCATTGGTAGTACAGCAATTCACAAGACCTCTCTCACATGAATAGCATTTTCCACAGTTGAAGTACGGATTGCATGTAACTGTCATTCCTTTTTTAAGGTCCCTGTCATTTTCTCCGATTTCTACTATTTCTGCTGAAAACTCATGTCCAGGTATCCTTGGGTAGGACACGTAAGCATTTCCGCCTTTGTATGAAGTAAGGTCGCTGCCGCATATCCCTCCATATAAGATTTTCAGAAGTGCTTCTCCTTCTTTAGGAACCGGCATCTCGATATCTCTAACTTCGACCTTTCCTGGTTCTATTATAAATATAGACTCCATTTATCCTCCTCTCTATAGAACATTCTGTTGTATTTGTGTTGTATTTCTGTTGTATACAATAATATGATAAATAAAATATCCCAATCTGTCAATACAATATTTTTGCTTTTTTCATATCTTTCTATTTTTCAAGAAAACGTTATATACAGATATATTTTTTGATTTTCTATCTTGATTAGCGGATATTTTTGTAATATACTGTTTGTATACATCACCTGCCACTATTTACATCGGCGTGATGTTCCAATTAACAAAGGGGAATCCATCATGAAAAAAGAAAGCCTAAAATCACAGGCATACAGTTATATCAAAGCCAAGATACTCAACTGTGAATACGCTCCAAATACATTTCTGAACGAAGATATGCTTGGAGAAGAGATCAATGCGAGCCGCACTCCAATAAGAGACGCCCTGAGCAGACTTGAGCAGGAGGGCCTGATAAAGATACTTCCAAAAAAAGGCGTAGTAGTGTCAGGACTGACCATAAATGAAATAAACAAGATCTACGAAACCAGATCGCTGCTTGAAACATATGCGATACTGAATTACGGATCAAAGATATCATACGAGGATTATATGTATTTCTTCAAGCACTTCAGCTCTGCTGCAGAAGACGCATCCGGAGATAAGCCATTTGACATTGATGATGCTTTTCACCGAAAATTCATAATGGCCACAGAGAATCACTATTTCATAGAGACATACAATCACACCTACAACCAGAACTACCGCCTCAGAATAATGAGCGGCATAATGAAGGAGTCAAGGATACGCGAGAGTCACGCTGAGCACATAAGAATCGTAGAGCACTGCCTCAAGAATGATTTCGAAGCAGCTGCAAAGGCTATGGAGCAGCATCTTGCCTCATCAAAGAACGCGGCATTTGAAGTGATACTGAAAGACCCTAACTGGACTATCTAAGTCAATGAACCTCAATATAACAATTTTTCCCGGTTGGTCATCCTGGATATGATCAACCTGTTTTCGGGATTTTTATTGTATACAACGCAGTATACTTGTTGTATAATCTTTTCATCAAACATAATCAAGGAGGAATTTATGCAAGCTATTAACAACGTAGTAGAGAACAGAAATGGAAACTATAAAGAGAAGATCCTTCAATTTGGAGAGGGAAATTTCCTCAGAGCTTTTACTGACTGGATGATAGATAAGGCAAACAGCGACGGAATATACGAGGGAAGCATCGTGGTATGCCAGCCTGTAAAAGAAGGAATGGCCGATATGCTGAACTCTCAGGACTGTACATATACTCTTGCCATGAGAGGTATTGAAAATTCAGCTCCTGTAGAAAGGATTGAGACTGTAACGTCAATATCCAGATGCATCAACCCATACAGCGACTATGCGGCCCTCATGGAGCTGGCAGAGAGCCCTGACCTGGAGGTCGTGATTTCAAACACCACAGAGGCCGGCATAGCATACAGAGAAGGCGACGCCCTTACAGACGCCCCACCCGCTTCATTCCCTGCAAAGATCGCTGCATTTCTTTATTCAAGGTACAAGGCATTTGACGGCGCAATGGACAAGGGTCTTCTTTTCCTTCCGGTTGAGCTAATAGACAATAACGGAAGCGAGCTGAAAAAAATAGTGCTCAGATATGCACAGGAGTGGAACCTTGGAGCAGAATTCACAGCCTGGATAGAAGAAGCCAACAAATTCACAAGCACCCTTGTCGACAGAATAGTTACAGGATACCCTAGATCTGAGATCGGATATTTTGAGGAAAAGCTCGGGTACCGTGACAATGCGATCGTAACAAGCGAAATCTTCAATCTGTGGGTAATCGAAGGCAAGAAGGAATGGGCCGAGATACTTCCAGTTCACAGGACAGACGCAAATGTAATATGGACCGAGGATGTAACCCCTTACAAAAAGAGAAAGGTGCGCATACTTAACGGAGCCCATACTGCAACAGTTCTTGCCGCATACCTTTCAGGCCATAACTATGTTCTCGATTTCATGCATGACGATATATTCAAAAGCTACCTGGACAAGCTGATATTTGACGAGATAATCCCTACTCTGGACCTTCCGAAAGAAGAGCTCGAAGAATTCGCAAAGGCCGTAAGCGACCGATTTGCAAATCCATATATAAAACACAGCCTGCTTGATATATCGCTGAACTCATGCTCAAAATTCACAGCAAGATGCCTGCCATCACTTCTTTCATTCAAAGAAACAAACGGCACGGTTCCTTCATGCCTGAGCTTTGCCCTGGCTGCATTCATTGCATTCTACAAAGGTGAATTCAGAGATGGAAAATACATCGGCAAAAGATCAGAAGGTACAGAATATGAAATAAGAGACAGCGCCCCTGTCCTTGAATTCTTCAATGACTGCTGGAACAACAGAGAGGACCGCATCGTTAAGGAAGTGCTTTCAAACAGAGATTTCTGGAATGGCACAGACCTTACCGAAACAGACGGACTTGAAAAAGCCGTATCAGATCACCTCGGGCAGATTCATTCAAAAGGAATCAGGAACGCAATTTCAGATCTTGTATAGGATATCCGGAGAAATAGATAATATGAAAAACAGAGAAACCATAATGAAGATTTCGAATTTCGATAATGTCGCGGTTGCACTTGAGCCCATAGAAAAAGGCCGAATTATATCTCTCGGCCCAGAAGAGATAGAGTCTCTTGATGACATAGCCTTCGGACACAAGATAGCGCTCGCAGATATAAAGGAAAACGAAGACATAATAAAATACGGCTCCCCTATCGGCCACGCGACAAGAGACATAAAAAAGGGCGAGCATGTGCACACTCACAACCTTAAGACAAATCTTTCAGGAATAATAAATTATTCATACGATCCTGACCTTGAGCTTATCTCAAGATTTGAGCAGGAAAAACAGGAAGCCTATTTTGACGGCTATCTCAGACCAGACGGAAACGCCGGAACGAGAAATGAGATCTGGATAATCCCAACTGTAGGCTGCGTAAACAATACCGCAAAAATCCTGGCTGAAAAAGCAGGCGCCATGTATAAGGATGATATAGACGGAGTTTTTGCCTACACCCATAACATGGGCTGCAGCCAGCTTGGCGACGACCACAGGACCACACAGAAAATCCTGAGCGGACTTGTAAAGCATCCAAACGCAGGAGGAGTCCTTGTACTCAGCCTCGGATGCGAAAACAACAACCTCGAGGACTTCAGAAAAGTTCTGGGTGACGTAGATGAAAGCAGAGTCAAATTCCTGGTTACACAGGATGTGGAAGATGAATACGAAGCTGCAATGAATCTCATAAAAGAGCTCGCAGAAAAAATGTCCTCAGAAAAGAGACAGAAAATATCTGCCGAAAAGCTTGTCCTGGGCTTCAAATGCGGAGGATCCGACGCATTCTCCGGAATTACCGCAAACGCCCTTTGCGGACGAGTAAACGACATGCTCGTTAAGCACGGGGGAAGCACCCTGCTCACAGAGGTCCCTGAGATGTTCGGAGCAGAGACTATCCTCATGAAAAGAGCCGTAAGTCCTGAGGTATTTGAAAAAACAGTCAGCCTCATCAACAACTACAAGAATTATTTTACCAAATACAATCAGACAATATATGAAAATCCATCTCCTGGAAATAAGCAGGGCGGCATATCCTCTCTTGAGGAAAAATCGCTGGGATGCACTCAAAAAGGCGGACTTGCGCCTGTTACAGGAGTTCTTGACTACGGAGAAAGCGTTCAGGCAAAAGGGCTCAACCTGCTGACAGGCTCAGGAAACGATCAGGTTTCATGCACAAATCTCGTTGCCAGCGGAGCACAGATGATCCTATTCACCACCGGACGAGGAAATCCATTCGGAAGCCCCGTTCCAACAGTAAAGATATCTTCAAATACAGACCTGTATGATAAAAAGAGAAACTGGATTGATTTTAATGCAGGCCAGCTGCTTGAAGGAAAATCATTTGAAGAGCTTACTCCCGAGTTCTTCAGCTACATCCTTGACGTAGCCTCAGGAAAAATAAAGACCAAAAACGAAAGCTACGGCTACAGAGAAATTTCCATCTTCAGAGATGGCGTAATACTGTAGAAAAAAGCCACAGCCCTTGATTTTGCAAGGTTCTGTGGCTTTTTTATGAAAAATCTTCAGAAAGCTTATGAAAAATCTTCAGAAAGCTGTTGACATATCACGCATATGCCACTATAATATAAATATATTCAATTGTGTGCAATTTAATTTTAAACAATATTTTCAGGAGAATAAAGCTATGGAAAAATATGAATGCCTGAAACTTGAAAATCAGCTGTGTTTTTCTCTTTATGCTCTTTCGAGAGAAATAATAAGGCTTTACAAGCCTTTTCTGGACAAGTATAATCTCACCTATACGCAGTACCTCACCATGATAGTACTGTGGGAAGCTGAGAAAATGAACATAAAGGAAATCGGAGGCCGTCTTCATCTCGATTCAGGCACTCTAACCCCAGTCATCAAAAAACTCGAAGCAATGGATCTTATATCCAAAAAAAGAGACTCCAGTGATGACAGAGTGGTTATCGTTGAGCTGACCGAAAAAGGCAGATCCCTCAGAGATGAAATAAGAGATATACCAGAACTCATGTCATGCGAGATAGGAATAACCCCTCAGGAAAAAGACGAGCTCAAAGAGCCTGTGGAACGGCTGCTGAACAAGCTGATAAAATAATATCTATATTAAATTAATACCAGGCAGGAGATAAATATGAACAACAGATACGACATTGCAATAGTAGGAAGCGGAGTAGCAGGTCTTTCCGCTGCGCTTAACGCAAAAATAAGAAACAAAAGCTTCATAATATTCGGAAGCCGCGAAATGAGCACAAAGCTCGTAAAGGCCCCATCTGTGAACAACTATCTCGGATTCCCCGGCAAAAGCGGCGAGGAGCTCAGAGACGAGTTCGCGAATCACCTCGAATCAATGGGAATAGAGATAACAGAAGAAAAAATAAACAATATCTATCCAATGGGAGACTATTATGCACTGATGGCAAACGACCGCATGTACGAGGCCACTTCGCTGATACTTGCAACCGGAGTCAATTTTGGAAAGCCGTTTGCAGGCGAGATGGATTTTCTCGGAAGAGGAGTCGGATACTGCGCTACATGCGACGCTCCGCTTTACAGAGACAAGACAGTAACTATAATATCCTACAACAAGCATGACGAAGCTGAAGCAAACTACGTCTCAGACCTTGCCTCAAAGGTATACTATGTGCCTATGTACAAGGATCCGGTAGAGCTTAAGCCTTCCATAGAAATCATAAAAGATATCCCGCTCGAGATCAAGGGAGAAAATAAAGTAAATCGACTGGTAATGAAAAACAACGAGATCGAGACAGACGGACTCTTCATCCTGAGAGACAGCATCTCTCCAGGACAGCTTGTGCCAGGCCTTAATATAGCCGACAATCATGTCGAGGTTGACAGGCTTATGCGCACCAACCTTCCAGGATGCTTTGCAGCTGGAGACGTAGTCGGGGCTCCATATCAGTATATCAAGGCCGCTGGAGAAGGAAACGTGGCTTCACTGTCTGCAGTCTCTTATCTTGACAGCTTGAACAGAAAATCATAATACTCGAATAAACTCTCAGATTTACAGAAATAATGGCATCAATTAAAAATTCATATAAAAACAAAGGAGAATAACAATGATAAAAGTACTAGGATCATCAGAATTTGATACAGAGGTAAAAGATGGAGTAGTAATAGTGGATTTCTATGCAGACTGGTGTGGACCATGCAAGATGCTTGCTCCTGTTTTCCAGGAACTCGCTAAGGATATGGATGGAACTGCAAAGTTCGTCAAGGTAGACGTAGATAACACACAGGACATAGCTGCAAGATTCCAGGTTTCATCAATCCCTACAGTAGCAATACTAAAGGACGGAAAAGAAGTAGACAGAATAATAGGATTCATGCCAAAGCAGGCAATCGAAGCAAAAATAAAGCAGTACGTTTAATATAAGCTTAACACTGATATGTATTAATAGAGGCAGGCCGCGAACAATCAATTCGCAGCCTGCCTTTTATTTATCGTTATTATTATGCGGTAGCCTGGAATATGAACCAGCCATCCTCTGCCATGAAGCGAAATACTCCACCATGCTTCTCCACTATGCTGACCATGCTTTTGGTCCCATACCCATGACCTTGCTCCCCTGTCACAGGAAGGCCCTTATGGAATATCGGCTCTTGCTGATATCTGTTTCTGATGTCGATGCACAGCTTGTTGTTCTTTGAATACACTCTCAGCCTGATAGAGCTTTCCCTTCTGTCATCCATCTTTTCCGAGGCAATTATTGCATTTTCAAGAGCATTTGAAAGCAGCGAGCAAAGTTCTGTATCGCTGAAGGGAAAAGCTTCCGGCAGCCTCGCTTCTGCCTCAAACTGAATCTCCGCCTGTTTTGCTTTCGCGAAAAATGCAGACAGAATGAGGTTCACGGTTTCGTTTTCGCAGAATCGCGTTGGCGTTATGGCGTCCATGTCTGACTGAGCGGTGTGCAGATACTCCTTTATCTCCTCTATGCGTTCACTCGATGCCAGTCCCTGAAGAAGAGCCAGATGATGGCGCATGTCATGGCGGTACGCCGCGGCATTCTGCTGATTATGGCGAAGAGCTACAAATTCCTTCTGTGCCTGAGTGAGCTGCATGTCCAGCATGTCCCGTTCCCTCTGTATGCCTGCCTGTTTCTGCGTTTCGGCATAATAAAGGAGTACAAACACAAAGTAGAAGGTAGCCGCTGCAGACGGCATGAAATGCATAGCTGCGCGTGTTCCACTGTATAAAAAACTGGTATATACCGTAGCTGTATAGTCAAACAGGTAGTAAAGCGCAGGCATGGCCCCAAACAGCAGGCAGGATTTGACAGAGCGCTCCATAAGATGCCTCACAGATCCGAGTGCGTACCTGTCCAGCAAAAAATAAGTCAGAAATGCAGACAAAATATATAAGGCGTGATCCACGGCTACGCTTGCGTAAATCTCTCCTGCTACAGCTCCAATCCAGCGGGGAGGCTGACAGCACAGAAATGACACAAACATGCTGGTGAACGAAATCAGCCATGTACGCTTAAGGTAAAGTGCTATAAAAACAGCAACCGGCAAATGAGAAATCAGCGGGTAAATCTTCAGCGTGACTGCCATCCCCCAGGTCTTCAGGCAGAATAGCTGAAGGACGAATAATGCCAGGACGAAGCCTCCAAAAGCCAGATTGTTTTTTCTTGTTCCCGTCATTCCGGCAAATCTTACCGCAAGCGCCGAGCCAAATAACAGGGCAATCAGGTAACGCGAGAATGCAATTGCAGTTTCCATCATTTACTATTCCCCTTCCATTTGATAATTGAGGTACTGCAGCTTTATCTCCCTTGCCCTCCCCTGTGCTACAGGCACAGTCGAAAGCGTCTGCAGGGTAACCCTGTTATTTTCTATAGTATCCACATATCTCATATTTACAAGATAAGAGCGGTGAGGCTTGATAAAGCAACCGTACTTCATAAGATTGTCACAGGCAGATGCAAAAGACTCCGTGCATTCTATTACCTTTGCTGAGTTCAGGTGATACCTCACATTTCTGCCAATGACCTCTGCAAATACCAGATTTGTTATAAGTATCTTCTGTATTCCCTCACTGCTCTTTACTATAATGAAATCCTCATCTTCTTCTCTCTTTATGTGCTCCAGCACTTCGTCAAAAGTAAAGAAAAACTTTTCCTTCGTCACGGGCTTTAGCACATAATTTATAGCCCTGACCGAATAGCTTTGCAGCGCAAACTCGGGCGACGATGTAAAAAAAAGAATCGGCGCAATTTTGTCAACGGCGCGTATCTCTCTGGCTACATCTATCCCAGTAAATCCCGGCATGACAATGTCCAGGCAGTATATATCAAACCTCTTTCCTTTTTCAATGTCCGAAATAAGTTCAAATCCATTTGAAAAGACTCTGTATTCGCAGTTGAGATTTTTTGATGTCCTGTAAAGATCTATGAGCTGTACCATGTTCGACAGCTCGTCAATATTATCATCACAGAGCGCGATCTGCAGCATAATAAGTCCTCCATTTCATTATTTTTCCAATACAAGTTTACCACAAAAACCATGTTTCATGCAGAAAAAAGCATGATTCATGCGGCAGACGTTTTTTTAACTTAAATTCTGATAGATTATAATTGATTGACTTAGTTAATGCTTGAACACTCCCGCCGCCTGCACTAAAATTTAGAGGCGGGGGATTCCTGGAAACACCGCCCTTGTGGGCAGTTTCTTATCAGGCTAGCCCCGCAGTACCTGCGGTTAGAAGCCTTATGGCTTCGTTTCGTAAGTTTATGCTTGCGTTAATATCCCTGTCATGAACAGCATTGCAGGATGGACAGGTCCATGTCCTTACGGACAGATTCTTAACGGCTTTATTCTGGTAATTACAGGCAGAGCAAAGCTGGCTTGATGCAAAGGTCCTGGATACGGTTATTAATTTCTTTCCGTACCAGACAGCCTTGTACTCAAGCAGTTCCTTAAACTGCGACCAGGATACCTCAGATATTGCTTTTGAAAGTCTTTTGTTTTTAAGCATATCTGATACCTGCAAATCCTCCATACCGATGATATCGTGGTTTTTGACTATATCGGTAGACAGTTTATGCAGGTAATCAGCTCTTTTGTTTGCTATAGACTCATGGACTCTTGCCACCTTGAGTTTCTGTTTGTACCAGTTGTTTGAGAACTTCACTCTTCTTGAGAGGATTCGCTGTTCTTTGGCGAGCTTAGCTTCAAGGCTTCTGAAAAATCTGGGGTTAGTGTGTCCACTGCCGTCAGAGATAACAGCAAAGTCCTTGAGTCCTACGTCTACGCCACAGGCAATTCCGGTTTTTGGAAGCTCAGATACTTCAGTTTCCGCAAGAATAGACACAAAGAATTTACCCGAAGGTTTCCTTGAGACAGTAGCACTGATTATACGGCCGTCCACTTCTCTTGATTTTGCGAAGCGAACGAGTCCGAGCTTTGGAAGTTTTAAGAAACTGTCTTCTACGGCAATATTATTGTTGGTGAACTTGGAAGTGTAGGACTGGACCGGATTCTTTCTTGACTTGAATCTTGGGTAGTCATTCTGCCTGCTGAAGAATCTCTTGAAGGAATCATCAAGAAACCTCAGGGACGACTGAAGTGCAGTGCTATCCACCTCACTCAGCCAGGTGAGTTCTTTTTTAAGTTGAGTGAGCATGGCTGAACAGTTGCTGTAGCTCAGGGTCCTCTTTTCGGACTCATATGCACTGCTGCGCTCAGCAAGGAAGTGATTGAAGACAAAGCGGCTGCATCCGATGGTTTTCACTATCAGCAGCGCCTGATTACTGTCAGGATATATCCTGAATTTGTATGCCTTATGTACCAGCAATATGCTCACCTCCCATAGTTTAATTATACCCGCAAAAACACTATTAAATCAATGCTTTTCGAGTCTGAGATTCATCCCACCGCCTTAACTCTCGGTTTACCGAGAAAGGTGGTTTAGAGGTGGGGGTATTCTCTCACAAATTTTAATAAAAATTATATAAAGGAGGAAAATAATTATGAAGAAGCGATTTACGAGAACTCTGCTCACGCTGTGCATTTTGCTTTCCATTATGACGGTGTCCGCATTTGCAGCAGAACAGCCATCTGACGGCTGGTACTATCTCCGCTGTATGTACAATTACCTCAATCTGACCACAAGTGGGGCCGCAGAGCTTCGCAGCCTCTCCGAAAATCAGGCATTTTATATGGAAAGCAAGGGCGATGGAAAGGTGTCTCTAAAAATGAAAGACGGTCGGTATCTGGGGCTGGAAGGAGACAGAAAAAACGGCACCAGGCTAAAGGCCGTAAACAGCTCTTATGTATGGACGATCCGTCATGAAAATAAGGAAGGTATCTTCAGCCTTAGACCTCCGGAAGCCTACAAAATGGTTGTCAATGCATCCGGAGAAAAGAACGCTGACGGAACTGCAGTTATAATATGGTCACATCCAGCACAAGATGCCCCAAATAACGCCGAGTTCCGCTTTATTCCGGCAACTACTGCCGCAGACCCCACCGGGGAGAGCTGGACTATTTATAATGAAAAAGGGCTCGTCGGCTTCAAGGACGCTGCCGGCAAAGTAGTGATCCCGGCAAAATATGATGCCGCCAAAGATTTTTCCCAGGGAATAGCCAGGGTTTATGACAAAAACAAAGATGCGTGCGCCTTTATAAACACCGCAGGCAAACTCATCACTCCGTTCAAATATTACAACGCAAACAGTGGATGGAGCGTTCATGACGGGCTTGTCCGAGTGGGGATACATGGCGAAGAAGTAACCAAAGCCATTATGAACGGGGACAGCGTAGATTACATCGGAGATAAAGTCATGATGAAGAGTGGAAAAGCGCTTAAATACGCCCCAAGATGTGGATTTATAGACACTACGGGAAAAGAAGTGATCCCAATTCAGTACTACGACGCTCAGTCCTTTCAGGGCGGGCTTGCAGCAGTGTTCCAGTATCAGGGCAAGCTCAAAGACGTTGATTATACCAAAGTCGGCTGGATCGACACTGCCGGAAAGCTTGTAATACCATACAAGTCGGACGATGCATCTTACTATGACGGCAGCGTTCACAGCTTCAAAGACGGCCTGGTGTGCTATTTCGTTGAAACCGACAAAGATCCGTATACTCTTCCAGCTGTAGGAATAATGAACAAAACCGGAAAGGTCATAGTAGCTGCGAACAAGGACGAATGGTTCCATTCTGACTCTTTCGGTCTGCACTGGCGTGATGGCATCATCGCCGTATCCCCTAACAGGGAAGTAAATACCAAAGGAGTACCGACAAAAGGCGGCGGACACGTCTGGTCTTTCTCGTCAATATATGACTACTCAGGAAAACTGATCAAAAAACTCGACGGCTATGTAGACGCCATGCCGATCGGCGGCGGCTATACGCTTGCCCTGCACCAGCTGCCTGACAACCCAAAGGTAGACGTATTAGATATTCAGATGAACTCCGCTTACTGGAGCGTATTCGACCGCACCGGAAAAATGGTTATCGAAAAGGTCGAAAAAAATAATTTCTATCTTTTAAACAATCCTGCAGGGTATGATAACGGATACATCTACTTTGGCGACAACCGATACAAAGTCAGCTAAGCAACAGGGGGATTTTACTATTATGCCAACTTTTGCCTTATCAATAGCCATCATTGCACTCATCTATCTATGGACGATTTCTATGCAGCGCTCCCTTGCAGCACTTGACGAAAATGCAGGCAGTGCCATGAGCCAGATAGGTGTCCAGCTCTCAGGCCGCTTTGACGCCCTGATGATGCTTCTGTATCTGACCAGAGATCATGCCAGCTGCGAGTGCGACATGCTCATTGAAACAGTCAGCTCCCGCAGAAGAATGATCACGGCAAAATCCACACCGGATGATGTCTTGAAGCAGGAAGAAATCATTACCGAAGCCCTGAACAGGATTGAGCAGTTGACGGCTAAATACCCCGAGCTGAAATCAGACCCTGATTATATCGAGATGACTGGCGCAGTAGAGGCATTTGAAAACATGATCCGCACCAGCTGCCTTGTCTATAATGACAGCGTTAAAAAGCTTAACCACAGAATCCATATATTCCCTTTCATGATTATTGCAGGAATATATGGCCTCAGAAAAAAGGATTATCTGAAATAACTATAAAAAATAAAAAAACTAAACAATTCAGAAAGGAACACACAATTATGAACAAAAGATTACTGAGCATATTTCTTTCGCTTTGCATGGTGCTTACCCTGCTGCCATTCTCGGCAATAGCAGAATAAAATGATACTTATGATTATTCAGGCGGAGAAATCACCGCATTTGAAACGCCTGAGACTGCAGAACAGACAGTCCCGATGGGTACAGCTGTGACTACCGGTTCTGCAATGGTTGCAGAAATAACAGAACCCGAGGCTGAAGACGAAATAATGCTTATGGTTATGGACGGAGTAGCCAGAATTGATTCTGATTCATACTATACGCTCCAGTCAGCAATTGATGCAGTTCAGGAAGGGCAGACAATTCAGTTACTGAGCAACATCAATCTCGCATCCACGGTCACAATAGCTGAAGATAATAATAAGAGCTTTAGCATTGACCTGAATGGTAAAACACTTGACGGTGGCAATGCCATCACTATTCAGCACAACGGCGGTAAGCTAACCATCAAAGATAGCGCAAGCGAAGGCAAGATAACCAGCAACGTTGCCGATGGCACGATACATCTATTCGGCGGCAGTCTTGTAGCTTTGAGCGGAACCATAGAGAATACATGTACTTCAAATTTCAACGCTGCAATTTCTAATGTGAGTGCCGGCAGCGTGTCTGTTGAAGGCGGTACAGTGAAAGCACTCAGTAGCGTAAGCTTTGCAATTGCAAACCATGGAACAGGTTCTGTTATCGTTTCGAGTGGCACGTTAATTTCTGGATTCCGTGCAATTGTAAACCCCAATAGCGGCAAAGTAGCTATTTCAGGCGGTGAAATAAAAAGTACTGACTATGGTGAAGCTATTGCGAATCCTTCAACTGGGGAAGTATCTATATCCGGAGGAAAAGTAGATAGCAGATTGGGTACTGCAATTTCCAACTCTCCAACAGGCAAAATCACAATCCAAGGTGGTTCAGCTGTTATAAGTGGTGGCCAAATGGCGATAAACATTGCCCCTGATTTGAGCAGCTACGAGAATGTCCACGTTACAGCAAGCACAAATTATGATGGGAGCTCGCCAACAACTTATAATCTAGAAAATATATCCAGCTACAAATACCTCAAATTTGAAACAGGCACTACGCCCCCATCTATCACTTTGGTAAATAGAACAAATGCTGAGGGCACCTATACCAAGGGAGATGCTCTGAGCTTTTTGGTAAATTTTAGCGACAGTGTTACCGTCAACACTGTCAGCGGAACACCGTATCTCAGACTGAGAATCGGTACGAACATAGTAAATGCGTATTATGCAGGAGGCAGCGGAACACCTTCTCTTATGTTTATATATACCGTTCAAGCCGGTGATTTAGATAATGATGGAATTGAGTGTCTGTCTCCGCTTACACTAAATGGCAGTACCATAAGAGGCGCCGAAGAAATCAATGCCGTACTGACTTTTTTACCACCTGATACCGCAGGCATTAAAGTAGATACTTCTCCGCCTGCTATAACTGGGACCGTGACGATCAGTGGTACACCAAAATATGGTGAAACACTTACCGCTGCGTACAGCGGCGGCAACAACACAGGAGAACTCTCTTATCAGTGGAAGCGAAACGGAAACGATATTCCCCAAGCCACTAATAATGTTTATACGATTGCACAAGCTGATATTGGCCATACTCTCACCTGTGAAGTAACAAGCAGTGTTGAAACAGGAACCGTTTTAAGCGCTGCAACTGCTTCCATCCCAAAAGCAGATGGACCTTCTTCTCCTACAGGACTTGCCGGAGTTTCCCCAACCGGATCTGACAGCCAAAATGGGAAGATAACCGGTACAAATACCTTGATGGAATATTCTCTTCACACAGACTTTAGCAATCCTGTTAACTGTGAAGATAGCGAAACCACCATGTTTGACGGAGGAACAACCTGGTATGTACGCTTCAAGGCCACTGATACCCATGAGGCCGGCGCATACGCTACTGTTCATATCCCAGAATATGCACCTTCTCTGCTTACAGGTACTGCAAGTATAGACAATACCACTCCAAGAATCGGTGACACACTGACGGCTTCGCTGGTTGGAGGAAGCAACTCAGGCACACTGACTTATGTATGGAAGGCTGGCGGAGAACAGATCGGAACAGGAACAAGCTATGCAGTGACTGCAGCAGACCTTGGAAAAACTATAACACTTGAAATCACTTCAAGCGTTGAGACCGGAAAAATAACAAGCTCTGCTACCTCTGCGGTGCTCAAAAAATCAGCTCCGTCTGCACCTGGAGCTCCTTCACTTTCCTCAAAGACTCATAACTCAATTACACTCTCTGCAAATGGGGCTTATGAGTTCTCTAAAGACGGAATCACATGGCAGGAAGGCAATATATTCAGCGGCCTCGCTGCAAACAAAGCATACACCTTCTATCAGAGAGTTGCTGAAACTTCTGAAAGAGAAGCATCTGAGGAAGGAAGCGGATTGACGGTAACTACAAATTCAATCACTGGCGGCGGTGGCAGCAGCGGTGGCGGAGGCGGCGGAGGCTCGACAACTCCAAAGCCAGTAGCACCGGCACCTGTACCTCAACCACCAGCGGCACCAGTTACTCCTATATTTATTGAATACCCTACAATATCAAATATGATGATACCAACTATTACCCCGGGAGTATTAGGAGCTCTAAATGGATTTGTAGTTCCTGAGTCATTAGTCAAGGGGATAGATCTGCCAGAAGCCCTAAAGACAATATCCGTTGAAGGTAGAATTCCCAACTTTGCAGATACAGGAAATCACTGGGCAGGGGATACTATAAATAAAGCAGTAGAGAGAGGTCTGTTGAATGGAGTTTCAGAAAGAGAATTTGCACCAAAATCCAATCTGACACTGGAACAGACACTGGTTGGTTTTAACAATGTATTCCTTAAAAACAACATGATACAGATGAAGGTAAAGAGAGAATACCTGGAAAACAGACTAAACGAGTACCTCAAAAATGAAAGCTGGTCAACACTGGCTGTAGTTCAAACATTAGGAAATACAGATTTAGAAACGATTGAAAAAATAGCACAAAAACCTCAGGTATTAAAACAAACAATAACCAGAGGAGAGCTGGCTGATTATCTCCTTAAATTAACTGGAGACATCCTGGACGCAAAAGATATGACTCCAGAAGAATTCTGTAAGACATATGGATTTATGGTAGGAGATGCAGATGGCAACTTCTCTGCAGAAAGAGTACTGAAAAGAGCAGAACTGGCGGCAATCCTGTTAAGAGTAGATAATGAGCTGATGAGCTCTGATGACAGAGAAGCAGGTCCGGATCAACAAAATAGAAATTAGCAGTTGAACGCAAAAATCGCACAGAGAAAGTATCTGTGCGATTTTTGCTGTATTTAATTTTTACCTGAAATTTATATTAATATGCCGCAAAGTTTTTTCCAAACTCTCTGCAGGTATCCAGACCTTCGCTGTCCGGAGTTTCATTTATTATAAGTCCTTCACTGAATACGTCAGCACCTTTTCCTTCGGTTCTTTCCTGCCAGTCTCTCATCCACTCTCCATCGCCCCATCCGTATGATCCAAAAAGCGCGACCTTCTTGCCCGAAAGCTTCTGCTCTACGGCTTCAAAAAACGGTTCAAACTCAGACTCTTCAAGTACTTCCGATCCCATTGAAGGACAACCGAATGCAAGCTTTTCGTATTCTGCAGCCTTGTCCGGGGTTATGTCAGATACTTCCATCAAATCTGCCTCTGAGCCTGCCGCTCTTATCCCTTCAGCCACGGCCTCTGCCATTGCTTTCGTATTTCCACTTCCACTCCAGTAAATAACGCCAATGCTGCTCATATATATACCTCCCGAATAACAAATAAAATTACGATGCCAGTCCAAGTGCGCTTTCAAGGCTTATTCCCTGTGAGAGCTTTCTGCACAGAGAGTCTCTGCACTCTGTATATCTTCTGAACATGTGGCTGGCTTTTTTCTCATCACCATAAACTTTCCAGTATCCATTAAGCTTGAAGGATTTGCCCTTGTTCTTTATGAATCCGGTGACATCTTCAACCGGATAGCCCTGCTCAGTAAGGATGCCCGCACATGCTCTGCATCTCAGGCACGTCTCCAGTGCTTCCTCCTGATATACCATGATCAGCACATGTTTTTCAGATTCATATACAGTCTCAAAACGAATATCCTGTGAGGACAGCCTGAATTCAATCTCTTTCAGCCGCGGACTGATTTTTTCAAACTCCTCGTTTTTAAACGATATAAGATTTGCAGGCTTGATTCCTGCCATGGCTGGACCACAGTGAAATGCCAGTCTTTCTTCAAAATTACCGAACATGATTTACCTCCATTGCAAAATGTTTCTGCTTATCAGTCAATCCACCCATAAATGCAGTCAGTTAGTATCGGCTAACTAACGCACATTTTTTAGGAGCCTCAGCTCCTTCATAGTTAGTCTCGACTAATTGATTTCATTATACACCCCTTGATCATGTCCGTCAATATGCTTTTTTATTTAAATTTTATCAATCATAGTTAAAGAAATTTTTATCAATACCCTATTGACAATGAATTTTCACAATGATAAAATAAGTCATATTCGGTTAGCTTTTGCTAACTTTTTCTTAGCCACAAAGTTAGCCGACGCTAATTTATTGTTTCAGCACTAATTCAACTTATTATAAATAATCAGGAGGTCCAGCATGCCCCTTACAATGGCTCGCATAGGCGAAAACAGCTTCATAAAGCAGATAAACGGAAAAGACACCACAAAGAAATTTCTCGAAAGCCTTGGTTTTGTGGCGGGTGAATGCGTCACCATAATTTCAGAACTGAGCGGAAACATAATAGTATCCGTGAAAAACACCAGAGTAGCGGTAGACAGATCTATGGCACAGAGAATAATAGTCGAGAGGAGATAGCAGTGAACAGCTTAAATAATGTAGAATGCGGGAGAACGGTCAACGTAAAAAAACTCCATGGAGAAGGCGCTCTCAGAAGAAGGATAATGGACATGGGCATAACGAAGGGTACTGAGATACTCATAAGAAAGGTAGCTCCTCTTGGAGATCCGGTAGAGGTAAATGTAAGAGGCTACGAGCTCACGATAAGAAAAGCTGATGCTCAGCTTATAGAAATAGAATAGCAGGAGGAATACAATGAATATGAAAATAGCACTGGCAGGTAATCCAAACTCAGGAAAAACCACTATGTTCAATGCCCTCACAGGAAGCTCTCAGCATGTTGGGAACTGGCCTGGAGTTACAGTAGAGAAGAAATCAGGTTTTTATAAAGATGACAAGACGATCGAGATAATAGACCTTCCCGGAATATACTCTCTTTCTCCATATACGCTTGAAGAGGTAGTTACGAGAGATTATCTTCTAAGTGACACTCCGGATGCAATAATAAACATAATAGACAGCACCAACATTGAAAGAAACCTATATCTCACCACTCAGCTGATAGAGATGGGAATTCCCGTGGTTGTCGCTCTGAACATGACCGATATACTTAGAAAAAGCGGTGATACTATCGATAAAGAAAAGCTCAGCAGGATGCTCGGATGTCCGGTAGTTGAGACTGCTGCAATAAAGGGTGAAGGCTGCAGAGAGCTGATTGAGACCGCTAAGAAAAGAAGCGTTTCAGGAAGCTCTGTAAAGATGTTCTCTCAGCCTGTGGAAGAAATCATATCAAAAATAGCATCCATCATAGATTCATATGCATCAAAGTCAGCATCTTCAGAAGCTCTCCATAACGATGATTCAGTCCTTTTCAACCCTGCAATCCCGACAAGGTGGTATGCGCTCAAGGTCTTTGAGAAGGACGAAAAGATAATCAGCGCTCTTCCATATTCAGAAAGAGTTGCTGAAGAAACAGACAGGATAATAGCGCTTCTTGAAAAAGATATGGACGATGATACAGAAAGCATAATGACTTCGGAAAGATATAATTTCACCGGAAACATAACTAAGAAATGCGTAAAAAGGGTTTCATCAGGGAAGCTGAGCGTTTCAGACAGGATAGACAAAGTAGTTACAAACAGGCTGCTTGCACTTCCAATATTTGCATTCGTGATGTTCCTTGTATATTTCATATCGGTCTCAACGGTTGGCGGATGGGCCACTGACTGGGTCAACGATGTGCTGTTTGGAGAAATCATCCCGCCTGCGACAGAAGGTTTTCTTGAATCTGTAAACAGCGCTCCGTGGCTGTCATCTCTGATACTTGATGGAATAATCGGCGGGGTCGGGGCAGTCCTCGGATTCCTTCCTCAGATGCTCGTACTGTTCTTTGTGCTCGGGCTCCTTGAGGAATGCGGCTATATGGCAAGGATAGCGTTCATCATGGACAGGATATTCCGTAAATTCGGCCTCTCAGGAAAATCATTCATACCTATGCTTGTAGGCACCGGATGCAGCGTACCTGGAATAATGGCTTCTCGTACTATAGAAAATCAGAATGACAGAAGAATGACCATAATCACGACTTCATTCATACCATGCTCTGCAAAGCTGCCTATAATAGCGCTTATCGCCGGAGCACTCTTTCCTGGATCTGTACTGATAGCTCCATCTGCATATTTTGCAGGCATAGCTTCAATAATAGTTTCGGGAATAATACTCAAAAAGACACGCGGATTCGCCGGAGACCCTTCTCCGTTTGTAATGGAGCTTCCTGCATATCACATGCCTTCGATGAAGAACGTGATGCTTCATGTGCTTGACCGTGGAAAGTCATTTGTAAAAAAAGCGGGAACTATCATATTCCTTGCGAGTGGAACTATATGGTTCCTGAGCTCATTTGATTTCACTCTCAGCATGACTGATACTTCAGATTCTATACTTGCGTTCCTTGGAGGCCTTATTGCCCCGGTATTCGCTCCTATAGGATTTGGAAACTGGGAGTCGGCGGTTGCGACTATAACAGGTCTTATTGCAAAGGAAAACGTAGTAGGAACCTTCGGTGTTCTGCTCGGATTCGAAGAGGTTGCAGAAAATGGCGCAGAAATATGGACGGCCATGGGATCATCCTTCACTCAGATATCAGCTTACTCATTCCTTCTGTTCAACCTTCTGTGCGCCCCTTGCTTCGCGGCGATCGGTGCCATAAGAAGAGAGATGGCAAGCGCCAGATGGACATGGTTTGCAATAATATACCAGACTGGATTCGCATATACTGTATCATTCATTTTCTACCAGTTCGCGCTGTTCTTCACAGGAGGCGGGATTACTGTAATGACGATAATATCTCTGGCAGTTTTTGCTGCTGTTATATACATGATCTTAAGAAAGCCTTCTGCTCCTGATACTGGCAGAAAGCTGAGATCTTCATTGGCTCCTCTGGGAAACGCAGAGGTTTAAGGAGGCTTTAGATGGCAACTTTCATAATCGCTTCACTTGTATTCGGGCTTTTCGGTCTTGCACTGTACAAGCTATACAAAGATAAGAAAAACGGCAAAGGATGCGCCGGATGCAGCGGAGGCTGCAGCAGCTGTCCAAGTGCCGCAAAAATGCACAGCAAATAGCATGTCCATGATAAATAAGCAAAAAGGAACAGGAACTGAGTCTATAAAAAAACCAGTTCCTGTTCCTTTTTTATTTCTGATGCAGATCTCCATGCATCATTTTTTTATACCGTTCTTATGCAGTAATCCGAAGGTGAAGGCGCCAGCCTGAATCCGTTTGCAGTAAGGCTGTTCTTTATTTCCTCTATATGCTCAAAATTCCTGGTTTCCATCGTTATCTTGAGAAGGCACGCATTTATCGCCATGTTCGGCTCTGCCTTGTCATGATGAACAGCTATCACGTTTCCGCCCTTTTGAGAAATAGTCTTTGCAACTCCCTCGAGCTGTCCTGGCTTGTCTATAAGCTCCAGAGTAAGATCCGACAGCCTTCCGCTTGTGACAAGTCCTCTGGTTATGACTCTTGAAAGTATATTTACGTCTATGTTTCCCCCTGAAACTATGCAGACCGTATTTTTTCCCTGCGTCTTTATCTTGTCAAACATGACCGCCGCCACTGAAACTGCTCCGGCTCCTTCTGAAACGAGCTTCTGCTTTTCCATGAGCATCAGTATAGCTGCTGCTATCTCATCATCTGTGACTGTAACTATCTCATCCACATAGCCGCAGCATATATCAAAGGTAAGCTCTCCCGGCTTTTTGACGGCAATCCCGTCTGCAAAGGTCGAAGCACTGCCAAGCGTTATCTGCTTCTGAGATTCTATCGATTTGTACATGCATGGAGCTCCCTCCGCCTGTACTCCGTATATCTTGCATTGAGGCTTGAGCGTCTTTATTGCATACGCCACTCCGGAGATGAGCCCGCCTCCTCCGATCGGAACTACTACCGCATCTACGCTGTCCAGCTGCTCCAGGATCTCGAGCCCTATGGTGCCCTGACCCGCGATTACATCCACGTCATCAAACGGATGTATGAAGGTCATGTTCCTCTCTTCTTTTATCTCGCATGCCCTGTTGTATGCATCGTCATATACTCCGTTCACAAGCTCCACCTGAGCTCCGTATTTTCTGGTAGCTTCTATCTTTGAGATAGGGGCCAGATCCGGTATGCATATGAGCGATTTTATATTTTCGGTAGCAGCCGCGAGTGCAACTCCCTGAGCATGATTTCCTGCAGAGCAGGCTATAACTCCGTTTGCCTTTTCCTCTTCTGTAAGCTGCGATATCTTGTAATAAGAACCTCTTACCTTGAAGGATCCCGTCACCTGAAGATTCTCCGTCTTCAGGTAGATATTGCTGCCTTCCTTTATATTAGGAGCATGAATAAGATCAGTCTTCCTCACTACATTTTTTAATACAAAAGCTGCATGATATATTTTATCAAGTGTAAGCATATTCATTTTCTCCTTTTCTATATTATCTATTCCTTTATTTCTACTTTTTTTGCAATCAGGAGGTTAAGAACCGAAAGCGCCGCCGTAAAATAGAATACGTACTGCGGACCTACGCTGCTCCAGATGTAACCGCTGAGCATGGCGCAGCTTATAGCCACCACATGGTCCATACTTATCCCAAGTGAAATAGTCTGAGTAAGCTCATTTTTATCAACTGCTATATTTCGCAGATACATGGTCCTTACCATTCCAAGGTTCATGCTCATCCTGTCAAATATGAACATTGTGCCCCCAAGTATCATGCCGACCTTAAGTGATACCGCTCCAGCTATTATGGCGCTGCACAGCATGCCATAAAGGGCATATACGAGTATGAACGAAAGCGCATCCGCATATAGTATCTTTCTTATGCCCAGACTGTCAATGCATCTTCCTATAAAAGGAAGAAATATCATACCGAGAAGCGAAGTCATTATAACAAGAAGCGACATATGGTCTGCTCCTGCTCCAAGAAGATCGACGAGCACCCACGGCCCGAAAACTATCATTATCTGCTTCTGCACCCCATTAAGTATGGCAAGTGCATAGTAGTATCTGTACTCTTTTCTCAGTTTTATCTTTCCAGGGAGCGAATCCCTGTGCGGAACCTTTACATACCTGCAGAGATATATCATAGCTCCGGCTCCCAGCACCGAAGTCACCGCTACAAGCAAAAACGGGATTACAGGATTTCTGAAGCTGAAAAGCTCATACCTGAATCCTGCAAAAGTAACAACTGAAGCCACCATTGCACTCGCAACCTTTATGCCGCTAAGAGTTCCCAGTGTCTTTCCTTCTCTTCCCTTTTCAGAAAGAGACACTGCTATCCCGTCATGAAGCGGCATATATATGTGCTGCCCCAGTGAGAAAATAAAAAGAAATACAAGCATCAGCCCAAAGCCCGGGGTGAAAAGTCCCAGTATCATCATCCCTATGGCCATAAGCAGCTGTGAAATCACAGCTATCCTTATATCTCCCATGAATCCCAGAGCACTTATAACGAAGGCTCCCAGCACCCCCGGCAGTTCTCTTGGAAACTCAATAAATCCTCTCTGAAATGCGGTCACATCATATGCTTCTTTAAAGTAATTCGCCAGGATTCCGTCAATTCCTCCTGCAAAACCTGCAAATGCTACTGCGATGGCAAATATCTTCAGTTCCTTTTTCATATGTCTTTTTCTCCCGTTTAATGTTTCATATTATATCGTACCAAAAAAATTAATTCAAGAATTTTTGATTAATTTTGAATATTTTGTTTAAGAAAAACATTTTCCCTGCCTGATTGTATTTCACAGTCTTACAATATCACAAACTGATCATTTATGTAAATCAAAAGAGCACTATCTCTTTAAAAGAAATAGCGCCCTTTATTTATAATTATAAATTAATTGAAACACTTTGGTTTTTTTCGATTATTCGATTCAGAGTGTCATTCGCTTCATGAAAACAGGTGCCTGATATCTCGGCCTCAATTTCATCGTGGTTAAAGTTGAGAAGACTGTCTGTATAGATTTTTGCCTTCTTTATAATACCATCCTCCACCTGAGCAAGCATTCGGAAATTGCCATACTCTGCAGCGACTTCGATCTCAGCATCATAGATCGGACTCTCTCCGTAAATCCAGTCATGATCACTGTATCTACCTGTCATAGCGGGAATAAAATTCTCCCTGCTGTATTCAATATATTCCTGCAATTCTCCGTATTCACTTTCAAAGCTGTCCTTCAGCGCCTCTATCATATTCTCAGCAGTAATATTTGAACAGATTTCCCTAAGGTTTACCACTCTGCTTTTTACAGAAGTGATGCCTTTTGCCTCAAGCTTAAGCCTAGAAGGCTTAAGCAGGTTCCCAAGCACGGACTTGTCCACATCTATCATGATCGTCCCATGATGGAAGCAGTTTCCATCTTCACTGTAAAATGCGTGCCCCGAGAACTTCCTGCCATCACAGAGAAGATCATTTCTTCCAGAGAATTGTGCACTTATTCCAAAGCGCTCTACTGCTGCCCTTATTACTTCAATCTGCCTCTTGATATCGCTGCTTTTCTCTTTTGAAATAAATGTGAAGTTTAGATTCCCCATGTCGTGGTATACCGCTCCACCACCGGATATCCTCCTTGCGAGCCTGACCCCTTCTGCCTTCATCCTGTCGATGTCACATTCAATAAAAGGATTCTGATTCCTTCCTATTACAACTGTCCTGTAGTTCTGCCAGAGATAGAATATGATCTCATCGTCATCCACATTTCTTAGCAGTTCTTCTTCCAGAGCCAGATTATAATATGGGTCGCTCTCTTTTGAGATGATGCATCTATTCATGATAATGGAAGGCTCCTTTTCCAAGCCCGAGTACGGCCTCATGTATCGACTCTCCGGTTGTAGGATGGGCAAATACAGTATGGATTATCTCCTCCTCGCTTATGCGGCTGTTGATCATCATCGTGAGTGTGCTTATGAGCGCGGATGCTTCGGGGCCAATGATTGCGCCTCCGATTATTCCACCTGTATCAAGGTCCTTTATAAGCTTCACAAAGCCTTCTGACTCTCCCATGGTGAGAGCCTTGCCGTTAGCTCCAAAAGGAAATTTGCTTACGCTTATGTTGAGGCCTTCTCTGAGCGCCGCATCCTCCGTAAGTCCTACATTCGCTATTTCCGGAGATGTGAATATGACATTCGGTACTGCCGTATAATCCATATGTGCATCTTTTCCAAGTATGTTATCCACCGCGACCATTCCTTCATGAGAAGCTACGTGAGCAAGCTGCATCCTCGAGTTCACATCTCCAATCGCATATATGTGCTTTACAGATGTTCTCATGCCGCTGTCAACCGCTATTCCCCTGCCATTTTCATTTGCGGCTGCACCTGTATTTTCAATCTCGAGCCCCTGAACATCAGGCTCTCTTCCTGTCGCTACAAGCACCTTATCACTTGTTATGAATCTTTCAGTTCCATCCTTTTCAAAAAATACCACTGCCTTTCCATTCTCTTCTCTTCCTATTCTTGTAACTTTCGAGCCAGTGTGTATACCTATTCCTCTTTGCTTTGCTATTTTGCAGATTTCCTCAGATACATCGCTGTCTACCATTGTAAGAACCCTGTCAAAATACTCAACCACGTTTACTTTCATTCCGAGATTGGAATATATGAATGCGAACTCCATGCCGATTACTCCGCCGCCGATTATTGTTACGCAGTCCATATTGTCCCTGCAGTCAAGTGCCTTCGTGCTGTTCATAACGAATTCATTGTCTATTCCAGGGATTTTTAGAGTGGAGGAAGTTGACCCTGTCGCTATTATTATATTTTCAGCTTCTACAGTGTATTCATCTCTTCCTGACTTTACTGATACTGTCCTTTCATCGACAAATGATGCGCTGCCTTTAATGACTCTTATTTCATTCTTATTCATCAGGTATTCTATGCCTGATACTAGCGTGTCTTTTATGGAATTCTTTCTATCTATAATCCTGTTCATGTCAGCTCTGGCTTCTTTTACCTCAAGCCCGAATTCATCAGCATTTTTTATATGCTCAAAGAGTTCTGCCGACTTCACGATCGCTTTGGTAGGTATGCATCCCTCATTCAGGCAGGTCCCTCCCATTGCCTTTCTTTCAGCAAGAACGACTTTTCTGCCATTTTTTGCCGCATGTATAGCTGCAACATAGCCGCCAGGTCCCCCACCTATTATAAGTATGTCTGTATTTATGTCTTCCTTTTTGCCGTTTATCATTCCTGCAAAGTAATCCAGCTTTGGAGTAGCCGCTCCTCCAGATTCAGACTTTACGCAGATCAGCGTCTGACCAATCTCAACCGTCTGGCCTTCTGAAATCAGTATTTCCTCTACAGTTCCGCTTATTTCAGATTTTACAGGGCTGTTCCCTTTCTTGGTTTCAAGCTGAAGAATGACCTGGCCAGTTTCTATAGTGTCCCCGACTGAGACATTCAGCTTGCCCACAATCGCAGTTTTATCCTTGCCCATTATGCTCTTTAATTTTATTTCCATATGTTTCTCCTCAAATTTTTGCCCCGTACTTTTTTAAAGTACAGGGCCGTAGTTGTTATAAGTAAGCGGATATGAATTATCTGCTATTTGAAATCCTTTTCAAACTCGTCAATCGCATCTTTCAGAAGAGTCACAGTATATGCCATAGTAGGTCCGCCGCCAAATGCAACAGATACCATAGCTGCTTCAATTATCTCTTCTCTTGTAGCGCCCGCCTCAAGAGCCTTGTATACATGGAATACAATGCAGTATTCACATCTGTTGTATGCGCCTATTCCTACACTTATAAGTTCTTTTGTCTTTACGTCTACTGCTCCTGGTGCATAGTTTGTTCCTAGAAGATTCATGAAAGCACTTACGCTTTCCCCATTCGTCTCTGCCATTACTCCAAGTCCGCCTGTAAAGTCATTCAGCATTGCTCTTACATCTTTTTTCATATTCTTCCTCCGATTTTTATATTTGTTATAGCAATGTTTGCTATAACAATATTTGCTATAGCAAGTATGCTTCTGAAAAAATGATACCACTAATTCATGGTATCGTCAACAGCTTTTACAAATTCTCAACCATTTTATCCAGAACTTTTTTGAAGATTTCAAGTTCATCTGCTGAAAGCCCTCTTGTTACATCATTTTGAAACTCTTGTGCCAGAGGTATGAGGCTTATTCTGAGCTTCTCACCTTTTTCTGTAAGATATACCCTTGCAGTCCTTCTGTCATTGGGATCTTTTGTTCTCACAGTCAGCTCTTCCTTTTCCATCCTGTCCAGCAGTCTTGCTATTGAGGATTCGTTTACATCCATCTTATTCGCGAGCTCTCTCTGAGATATCCCGTCATTTTCGCCTATATAATAAATTGCTATCCAGTTGACTCTTGTAACTCCATAGGATTCAAGCCTTCTGTTGAATTCTTCTGACAGTCTTTTTGATGCAATGTTGGTTATAAAACCAATGCAGTCGTTCAAGCTAAACAAAATATCCCTCCTTTACTGTCAATTTTTTACTGTTCCTATATCAATAGTACAACAAAATTTTCGCCCTTTCAATATAAATTATCGTTATAGTTCTTATAAGGTTTGATTATGCATCAGTAGATAACAAAAAAGAGAGAACGAATGAAGCGTTCACTTACAGATTAAAAAAATAAATAACTTAAAGCGGAAGCAGCAAGATACCAGTCACTATCAGGCATAACTGCTTGTAGTGGCTGGTATTTTATTAGCATGAACTCTAAATAGATAACTTAAGAAGAGCATCATATCTGCAAATTTCTATGAAATCCTTCTTGTATTCAAAATTTAATTTATCGAGTTTCTCAGATAGGCATTTCTTTGCATATGATGGATTATCTGAAGTATTTTTTGCTTCCAGTAGAATGATTTGCTCATTTTCCCTCATAGGATGTATTACCATTCCATCAAACTCACATAGTTTTTTACCTGGTAAATTTTTTTGGTAAATCAATACACTTCCAGGTATTGTTATACTCGTATCGTTTATGTTATCCTGCAATAAGCAGTTCATCATAAACTCCACTTCATGACGCTCATCAACGTTCCCATGTCCTTCATCTAAAATTGACTTAATCTCAGAAATGCGGCGCTTTTTACCACGAGTACATAGAACACAAACTTCGGAATCGACTGTTGCCTTAATAGCAATAGGATTTTCACCAAAGAAATAATAAAGAAAGAACTTGCTTGTAAGTAGATACCTTGTGTCTGCATTTGATGCACATGATACTTGTCGTAGGTAACTTATAGTGGTCCTAAGGATTTTAAAAGCGGCCTTTGTTTTACTTTGACAATTCTTTTTTATTGAAATAAGAATCGTACGTTCTCCAGAATGTCGATCATAATAGCCTACCCTTGAATTATTGATACGGTCTAAATCCGTCAACAATCGCTGTGATAGATTTCTGTCTTCAGAACAAAAAGTCAATTTCAGTATTGCATCGGATGAGTAGTCGCGTGACTGTCGATGTTGCTTGTTAAATAAACTCTCGGAATCTAGCCAAAAGTTAGTAAAATAGCTTTTTGATTGTATATTATCGTATTTATTATCTAAGGTCGAAGCAATTTTTCGAGATATTCTATAATAACAAATGGCATTTGAATTTTCGTTATAGACTGTATCATCAAGCATTTTACCAATAGAACTAATCAATCGGTTTGCAGGCAATTGATCATTATACTCTGATAAAAGCTCATTAAATAATACAAGTATAGCCTTTTGATTACATAAATCAATAGTGAAAGGCGTGTTTGCAATTTGAAGGTCATAAGCCATATAGGAAACATTTCTAACTGTTCGGAAAATATTAAACACAAAATGGAGCTTACTCTTCTCATCAATTCTATTCTCGTTAAGGTAAGCATACAAAAGTTCTTGAGCCAAAATAACTGATTGTTTATCTTGGTCGCAATTTTCAAGAACAAGCAAGGAATTTAATATATGTAGCCGTTGATAGTTTTGTGCATCAAGCAGACTTTCTGCAGTAGCTTGAAAACACGCATTCTCAGAACTATTTATAAATGACTCTCGAAAATCAGGATTGTCGTTCGAAAGTAATACAACTGCCCTTGACGCTGTAAATGTGTTATAAAAATGGCCTAGATTATATGCAATTGTAAGGATTTGAAGCATATCCCCAACCGATGGATTATCTTTTTTTGTTTTATAACTCAAATCATGCCTAAATTCTTTTGCTTTAACTGGATTATTATATGTCAATTTCAATTTTGTCTGAAGATCTTTCTTAACCAGTTGATGAAAATATAACTGAAGCATAGTATAGTCAAATCTTGATTTCATTAGCTTTTTAGGTACCTTAATTACTCCTAAGTGAGGAATATCCTTAAGGCGCTGCACGATACCAATGGTTGACAGTTCATCATATAGCTCACTTGCATAATGGTATAAATCAACCTTGACTTTTAAATTATTTTTTCTTGATTTCTGCTTTGGTAACAGATCGTGTTCAATAATGGCCATTTCAGGATAATCCTTTCATTCATAATTCAAAATATTTTTTAGGAATCATAGAGAGATATATCAAAAGTCACCATATCTAAACTAACCCAAAATACTTTTCAAAGAATTTCATAAGTTTTTCTATTACATTCTGTTTCTTAGCAGCTCTGTTGCCGCCCCCAAAACGTGAAACCGGAGGCAGGATCTTGTCGATGTCTGTGCCAGTTGTCTTTAGAATCCCATCGCGGAAAGAATTGTCGATGAACTTCTTAGTTTCTTCCTGCTTTAGCTTTTCCTCGCTTATAAGGGATTCCAGATCTGTATCCTTCTGTTCATGAACAAACCTGCGCCAGTCCTCATCCACCTTAGTGGAGGCGTTGACCGTGTTTATGAAATGCTCGATAAGCTCCTTCTTGCTGCGGAGCTGAATGCTGGAATTTATTGCTTTGTCAATCGAAACCAGAATGCTCTTGTCTTCGCAGTTGGAAGCATGGTATTTGGCTACGAGCATGAGAATATAATCAATGTTGATTTCAATCTGCCTTATGAGCTCGATTTCAAATACGATGTCGTCATTGATCTTTTCCTTGTCTGCAGTCTTTTCTTTAGTAAACTCCTGATATAGGTCAATGTAAACACTCTGATAGTCCTGATAATCCCTGTACGTCAAAATCTCATTTCCAGAAAAGTTGTCAAAAGCGGTCAGAATATTTTTAAGCCTAAGAATAGCGCCAAACAACCTTATAAAATCCTTCTGATTCTGTTCCCCTATGATTGCCTGTCCAAGCGGGAAACGCTCAGTCAGTTCATCAATGAGCTCACTGTAGCCTGGCTGATGCCTGCCATTTTCATCAAATCCATTATAGTAAGCCTCATAGTTCTTCAGGAGCACTATGCTGCCGGCATCCTTATCCCCGAACAGAGCAATAGCTTCATCCGTCTCCTTCTGCAAGTCACGGAAGCAGACTATGTTTCCATAGGTTTTTACAGAGTTCAGAATCCTGTTGGTTCTTGAAAATGCTTGAATCAGGCCATGCTGCTTGAGGTTCTTGTCTACCCACAGAGTATTGAGCGTCGTAGCATCAAACCCGGTCAGGAACATATTGACTACAACAAGCAGATCCACCTCACGTCTTTTCATGCGCATAGACAGATCCTTGTAGTAGTTCTGAAACTTCTCCGAGGAAGTATCATAATTGACATTAAAGTCAGCATTGTAATCTGCAATAGCGGATTCCAGGAAATCCCTCGAAGACTTATCCAGGCTGTCAGTATCAAATCCTTCATCCGGGAAAACATCCTCAGTATCGGCCTCATTAGCGCTGTAGCTGAAGATAGTAGCCACATTGAGCTTGCGACCCTGCTCCGTGAGTTGCTTTTTGAGCTCAGTGTAATACATTCTCGCGACAGGGATCGAACTGACTGCAAGAATGGAGTTGAAACCTGATACCCGCTGTCCTTGAAGCGAATAGGAACTACTTCGCCTGGTCTTCTGGTCAAAATGTTCGAGAATATAGCTCACAACCTCACGAATGCGGTTCGGGTCCGCCATTGCCTTTTCTGTATCGATTGCTGAGACATTTTTATCCTTCACACCATCTTTCATCTTCACTGTGTTGATGTAATCTATCCGAAATGGCAGCACGTTTCCATCATTGATAGCATCTACGATAGTATAGGTATGCAGCTTGTCTCCAAATGCCTGTGGAGTGGTCCGGAGCAGCGGATTACCGCCGCTTCCGGAATTGACCGCAAAGATAGGCGTGCCAGTAAATCCGAATATGTGATAATGCTTGAAAGATTTTACTATTTTACTGTGCATGTCTCCAAATTGAGAGCGGTGACACTCATCAAAAATTATGACTACGTGCTTTTTGAAAATCTCATGCCCTTTGTTCTTTGAAACAAACACATCCAGCTTTTGAATGGTAGTTATGATGATATGAGATGAGCTGTCCTCCAGCTGTTTTTGAAGTATTCTTGTTGAGGAATTGCTGTTTGCAGCCCCCTTCTGGAAACGGTCGTACTCCTTCATCGTCTGATAGTCCAAGTCTTTACGGTCAACTACAAAAAGTACCTTGTCTATGTACGGCAGCGCCGAAGCAATCTGAGCAGTCTTGAAGGATGTCAATGTCTTGCCGCTCCCCGTAGTGTGCCAGATATATCCCCCGGCATCAAGTGTTCCACTCTTCTTATAATTGCTCGATATCTCAATCCGAGATAATATCGCCTCTGTTGCCGCAATCTGGTATGGTCGCATTACCAAAAGCAAATCTTCCGAAGTGAATACGCAGTACTTTGTCAGAACGTTGAGTAGAGTGTGCTTTGCCATGAAAGTCCTTGTAAAGTCAACAAGATCCGCAATGCCTTTATTGGTCCCATCTGCCCAGTAAGATGTGAATTCAAAGCTGTTGCTTGTCTTTTTGCTCTTCTTGCGCTCACCCTCAGCATTTTCTTTCACATGGCTGAAGCGAGTGGTATTTGAATAATACTTGGTATGAGTACCATTTGAAATTATGAATATCTGAACATACTCAAAAAGACCGCTGGCCGCCCAGAAGCTGTCTCGCTGATATCGGTTGATCTGGTTGAAGGCTTCGCGGATAGCGACCCCACGGCGTTTTAGCTCAGTGTGCACAAGTGGCAGACCATTAACGAGGATGGTCACATCATAGCGGGTATCATGTGTGCCTTCCGACTCCTCATACTGATTTATGACCTGAAGCCTGTTGTTATGGATGTTCTTCTTATCAATAAGGTAGATGTTCTTGGTAGAGCCATCATCCCTTTTCAGAATCTGAACATGGTCGGTCTGTATCTTTCGGGTCTTTTCAACGATTCCCTCGTTGCTGCTGGAAATACATTCTGCAAAGAAACGACTCCACTCCCCATCAGAGAAGATGTAGTTGTTAAGCTGCTCAAGCTGAGTTCTCAGGTTAGAAATCAGTGCGGCTTCATCATGAATCTTCAGAAATTCATACCCTTGCGTCTGTAGCAGCCTTATAAATTCACGCTCCAGATCAGCCTCGCTCTGATACGAGCTCTGCCTTCCATACTCTGCTACATATTCAGCAACAACAGTGGCTTCGTTGGATGAAACCACTATGTTGTATAAACTCATTTGCTCACCTCCTTGAAGGTCAATAATTTATCTCGGTAATACTCATATTGTTTTCGCCTTGCTTCGATTTCAGCAGGCAGACCTATAGTGAGGTCATTGCACAGAGCATCAAAGCGGTCGAGTATGTTAACGATGCGTTCTTGTTCTGAAAGGGATGGAACAGGAATTTTCGCCTTATTGATATTATCGTTATATAACCTTGCTATAGTCCCACCATTTGAGACAGCCCAAGGCTTCATAGAATAGCAATAATTCAAATATTTATTTAAAACCTTACTTTCATCATTATCAATCCAAACAATATTTGAATCTTGATAGTACGCCGGTTCTCCATCGTATATTACGGTTCTTCCAATCGTGCCTGCTGCTGATATTAGAACATCACCTTTCGTTGGAAAAGAGTATGCTTTTCTATATTCGTCATACTTTTCTTGTGAAATATAAGCATCCGGCTCTCTTCCAAATGTTCCAATTTTGAAAAATGGAACCTCACCATCAGGACTTGTTTCTGATTTCATAATTCTCTTACACATTGAAACTCGTCCAACTTCGCTTAATGTCATCCATTTATATTGAACATCTTGTTTTCCATCAAAGTTTAAGAGTAGTTTTTTATAATACTCATATTGCTTTTTTCTTGCTGTAAGCTCTGCTGTAAGCTCTGCTGTAAGCTCTGCTGTAAGCTCTGTGAAATTGTCCAAAATCCGGACAATTTCACGCTGCACAGGCAGCGGTGGAAGAGGGATTAGAAAATCTTCTGTTACCTTCAGCGATATCTGTGGCAATGATCCCATACCAGAAGCTGCGTCTCTGAATTGCTGAATGTTTCTTTTTAGAACATAATACAAATATTTCACTGATGTCTTATCTTCAGCGGTGTATGCCCACATTTCATTTTTGAATGTAAAAGGTTCTTCATAATATACAGCATCAATAACTCCACGAGATTGAACTAAAACAGCAGGCACCCTCGTTATATTTGCCTTTGGAATATCTTTTTCGAAAGCACTGATTACAGTTTTTCCACCTGCAAAAATCCTAATGTCCCCATCTATTTTATCAATTTCTTTCATTTTTCCAGCTGTAATAGGTGTGCCTTGGAGCCTTTTATACGAATCTTTTATTTTTTTATACTCCACCCCATCCGGGCAAAGCTCCGCAATCAGTTCTTCAAGTCTACTCATCTGCTTTGCCTCCTATGCCCATAAGTTTTTTCACTTCACGGTCGAAATCCGATGTTATTTTCTGGGTTTTGTTGAATTCATAATACTCGGAACCAGCCTTATCCAGTGCCCTTTGCTTTGAAACCCTGCCTTTGTCAGGCAGTATTTCATACTTTCTAAAAGTTAAGAATTCGTTGATGCTTGCAGAAAACTGTTCCATGGTAAAGCTATTTTCACGTTCGATAAGGTCTTCAATATAATCAAAGTATCCCGTAACAGTTCTCTCCAGTCTTCGGATTTCCGTTTCACTCAAATAGTTTTTTGCGATGGAAACATCCGACTTCAAAATGCGTCCATCCGGTGCGTTCTTCCACGTCGTAAGCCCCATATTTTCCTTTTGGTGGTCGGCCTTAGAATATACGATTTCTGCTGCAGTTTGCCCCGTAATGGCATAATGGAATTTGTTCTGCACCATTGCATAAAACTCGTGGGTAACTTCTGAATCTCGATCGTAATCAATACTGCATTCAGCAAATATATCTGTAATCTGCTGCCACATTCGGCGTTCGCTGGAACGAATCGATCTTACACGTTCTAATAATTCCTTAAAGTAATCTTTTCCAAATGCGGTTTTGCCTTGTTTTAGGCGTTCATCATCCATGGCAAAGCCTTTGGTCATATATTCCTTCAGCACTCCTGTAGCCCAGATACGAAATTGGGTTGCTTTTTTTGAATTTACACGATATCCCACCGAGATAATAGCATCAAGGTTATAGAATTTTTGTTTTCTTCGGACTTTCCTTGAACCTTCCTGTTGAACTGCCGAGATTTCCTCGGTAGTTGCATCTTCGTCCAACTCTCTTTCTGCATAAATATTCTTAAGATGTAAGGAGATATTATCACTTGTACAATCAAACAGCTCTGACATAGCTTTCTGTGTCAACCATACCGTTTCATCCTTGACGATTGCATTTACGGATGAATCTTCATCAGCAGAGCGATAGATTAAAAATTGAAACTCTCTGTTCATTACTCCACCTCTATTTCCGCAATGATTTTAGCTATCTCATCTCTCAAAATTTGCTCCCTGGCAACAATATCTTCAATCTCAGCATTGAGCACTGTAATGTCAATGACTTCTCGTGTGTCCTTCTGCTCAACATAGGTTGATACTGAAAGGTTGTAATCCTGATCGGCGATTTCGCTGTTTGCCACTTTTTTTGCAAAATGCTCGTGATCATTTCTTTTCGTATAGGCATCTATTATGGCTTCAATATTTTTCTGTGTCAGCTTGTTGCTGTTGGTGACCTTGACACACTCTTTTGAGGCGTCGATGAACAGGGTGCTGTTTTCAGTTTTGGACTTTTTGAGCACCATTATACATGTAGCAATGCTTGTCCCGAAGAAAAGATTGTCCGGGAGCTGTATCACACAGTCGATGTAGTTGTTATCTATCAGATATTTTCTGATCTTCTGCTCTGCTCCTCCTCGGTACATTACCCCCGGGAAGCAGACGATAGCTGCAGTTCCATTTGTTGCCAGCCATGAAAGTGAATGCATTACAAATGCGAGGTCTGCCTTGGATTTTGGTGCAAGCACCCCGGCAGGTGAAAACCTCGGGTCATTTATCATAAGCGGATTGGCATCGCCATCCCATTTTATGGAATATGGTGGATTTGATACTATAGCCTCAAATGGCTCATCATCTCCGTGCATCGGGTCAGTCAGGGTATCTCCATGACCTATGTCAAACTTGTCGTAGTCTATGTCATGCAAAAACATATTTATACGGCAGAGGTTATAGGTGGTGATGTTTATCTCCTGACCGTAAAAGCCCTGTCTTACATTCTCCTTGCCGAGTATTTTTGCAAAATTGAGCAAAAGTGAACCCGAGCCGCAGGCTGGATCATAGACTTTGTTTACTTCCGTTTTATCTACAAGGGCTATTCGTGTAAGCAGTTCACTAACTTCCTGAGGAGTGTAGTACTCCCCTCCGCTTTTTCCTGCGTTGGACGCATACATTCCCATAAGAAATTCATAGGCATCGCCAAAGGCGTCGATGGTGTTGTCCTGATAATCTCCCAGTTTCATTTCGCCCACGCCATTCATGAGCTTGAGCAGTTTTTCGTTACGCTTTGCTACGGTTGCTCCAAGCTTGTTGCTGTTTACATCTATATCGTCAAACAGGCCCTTGAAGTCATCTTCGCTTGGGGCTCCCTGAGCTGAGCTTTCTATGTTGCGAAATGCTCTCTCCAGAGTCTCGTTGAGATTATCGTCTCCTACGGCCTTTTTTCTTACATTTTCAAAAAGCTCGCTTGGAAGCATGAAAAAGCCTCTGGTATGCACAAGGTCTGCCCGTGCTTCTTCGGCTTCGCTGTCCATTAGATCTGCATAATCAAAGTCCTGGTTGCCGGCTTCATGCTCCCCTCTGTTTATATAGACTGTAAGGTTTTCTGATATATATCTATAAAAAAGCATCCCGAGAACATACTGTTTGAAATCCCAGCCGTCCACGCTGCCTCTAAGGTCATTTGCAATGCTCCAGATAGTACGGTGCAGTTCTGCACGTTCCTGTTCTTTCCTGTTATCAGCCATTATTCTGTTTCTCCTTTTTCTTTCAATTATCTTTTTATCTCTATTATATCGTTAATCTGAGCAAATAACAATTGAATTGAGGACAAGAAAAAGGCATAACCGCTGTAAACGATTATGCCGAAATTTTATCTGTGTATATGCATTATGTGCTCGTTGTCCTTGAGAATTCCTTCGTAAAGCTCGTTTATAACATAGTTGTCCTTTGAACGCTTTAGCTTTTTCTTCTTGTCTATGCTGTACAGCCCTGCTGCTCTGTCTTGTCTTGTCTGTTTTGCCGGAGTTCTGTTTACAGGCTGTCCTCCACCTGATATACATCCTCCTCTGCATGCCATTACCTCTATAAGGTCATACTGTCTCTTGCCTTCCTTTATTTCTTTAAGGATCATGTCTGCATTCTTGAGTCCATGGATTACTGCCATTCTTATTTCCGCTCCGTCAAGATTTACAGTAGCTTCCTTAACTTCCTCAAGTCCTCTTACATCTTCAAACAGAATCTCAAGATCCATCTTGCCAAACTTGTCTCCGGCAACGTCTCTGAGCACTGCCTCTGTAACTCCGCCAGTATTTCCGAATATTATGCCGGCGCCAGATGCAACTCCAAACGGCATGTCCATAGAGTCGTCCTCAAGATCCGTGAATTTAACTCCCATTTCTTTTATCATTATTGCAAGCTCCTGAGTAGTTATAACCGCATCTACATCAGGCTCTCCATTTTTTGTGAACTCTGGTCTTGTTATCTCTTCTTTTTTTGCAGTACAAGGCATTACCGATACCAGGAATGATTTTCTCTTGTCCTGATTTTCAGTGTCTGCATTCTCGATCTCCTTGTAAACTGATCCAAATATCTGCTGAGGAGAACGTGCTGTCGAAAGATTGTGAACGAACTCCGGGTATTTGTTCTCAACAAATTTTACCCAGGCAGGGCAGCATGAAGTGAATAGCGGCATGCCTTCGCCTTTTGTGAACTTCGCAAGAAATTCTCCGGACTCTTCTTTTACTGTAAGGTCTGCAGCGATAGCAGTGTCAAATATCTGCTCTATTCCCATCTTTCTCATGGCCGCAACCATCTTGCCAAGAGTCATCGTTCCTGCAGGCAGTCCGAACTCTTCGCCAAGCGCTACTCTTACAGCCGGAGCTATCTGAGCCACCACCTTTGTGTTTTCATCAAATATAGCATCCCACACTCTCTGAGTGTCGTTCTTTATAGTGATTGCGCCTGTAGGGCATACGATCCTGCACTGTCCGCAGTTCACGCAGTTGCTCTCTGCAAGTTTTCTGCCAAATGCCGGAGATATCTCGACTTCAGAGCCTCTGTGTGCAAATCCGAGAGCTCCTACGCCCTGAACATCTTCGCATACCATTACACAGTCTCCACACTTGATGCACTTGTTTGGATTTCTTACTATGCTTGGGCTTGAGTTGTCTATTGCTTTTTCTTCATAATTGTTTTCAAATCTCAGCTTCTTGATTCCATATCTGAGCGAAAGCGACTGAAGCTGGCATTTCCCTGTTATCTCGCATGATGTACAGTCCTTGTCATGATTTGAAAGAAGCAGCTCAAGAATGGTCTTTCTGTATTTCTGGATTTTCTTAGTGTTTGTAAACACTTCCATTCCGTCTTTTGGTATCTCTGAGCATGACGCAATTATGTTTCCTCGCTTGTCCTCTACAGAACACATCCTGCATGCTCCGTATATGCTCAGCTCTGAATGATAGCAGAATGTAGGAAGATCTATACCTGCATTTCTGATTACTGCCAGAATGTTTTTCTCATCTGTGAAAGGTACTCTCATACCATCTATGATCATAGCATTGCTCATGTTATACCTCCTTGATTGCATCGAATGCACAAGCTTCAATACAAGCTCCGCACTTGATACATTTTTTCGTATCTATTGTAAATGGTTCCTTGATTTTTCCTGTTATAGCATCCGCCGGACAGATTCTTGCACACTTGCTGCAGCCTCTGCAAAGAACAGGATCTATCTCAAGCTTCATCAGTCCCTTGCATGTCTTTGTAGGACATACCTTGTCTATGACATGAGCCTCATACTCATCTCTGAACCATTCAAGTGTGCTCAGGATAGGGTTTGCTGCTGTCTTTCCAAGTCCGCACAGCGCAGTGTTCTGCACAGTGTCTGCTATGTCTTCAAGAAGCTCAAGGTCTGATGCTTCTCCGTTTCCATTTACTATCTTCTCAAGGATCTCAAGCATTCTTCTTGTGCCCTCTCTGCAAGGTACGCACTTTCCGCAGCTCTCGTTCTGAGTGAAGTTCATGAAGAATCTTGCAACCTCTACCATGCATGTATCCTCGTCCATTACAACCATACCGCCTGAGCCTATCATGGCTCCTACTTCGCTCAGTGAGTCGAAGTCAAGCTTCATGTCAAGATGCTGCTTTGTAAAGCACAGGCATCCTCCTGATGGTCCGCCTATCTGCACAGCCTTGAATTTCTTTCCACCTGCTATACCTCCACCGATGTCGAATATTACCTCTCTGAGTGTAGTTCCCATCGGAACCTCGATAAGTCCTGTATTGACTACGTTTCCTGTAAGTGCAAATGCCTTAGTTCCTGGACTTCCTGGAGTTCCGAGCTTTCTGAATTCTTCAACTCCGTTAAGAAGTATTACCGGAACGTTTGCAAAGGTCTCTACGTTGTTAAGCACTGTAGGCTTTGCCCATAATCCCTGCTCTACCGTTCTAGGTGGCTTTACTCTTGGCATTCCTCTTTCACCTTCTATCGAAGCTGTCAGAGCTGATCCCTCGCCGCATACGAATGCGCCTGCGCCCTGGTTTATGTGAAGATCGAAGCTGAAGTCAGTTCCGAATATGTTCTGTCCAAGGATTCCGCACTCTTTCGCTTTTCCTATCGCTATGTTAAGTCTTTCAACTGCCATAGGATACTCTGCTCTTACATATATATATCCCTGATTTGCACCTGTTGCAAATCCTGCTATCATCATTCCCTCGATTACCTTGTGAGGATCTCCCTCCATTATGCTTCGGTCCATGAATGCCCCAGGGTCACCCTCGTCACCGTTGCATACTACATACTTCTGGCTTTCCTTCTGCGCAAGCACCTGTTTCCATTTCTTTCCGGCAAGAAATCCTCCGCCGCCACGGCCCCTTAGTCCCGATGCCTCCAGAGTGTCGCATATCTCCTGCTGAGTCATCTGAGTGATAGCCTTTGCAGCCGCCTGATATCCGCCGTGTGAAATATATTCCTGTATGCTTTCTGCATCCATGTGTCCGCAGTTTTCAAGTACTACCCTGTGCTGAAGCTTGTAGAAAGGTATTTCTTCCTGCTTCTTGTAGTTCTTGCAGTCAAGCTCATATGTCAGCCTGTCCACAGGCTCATCATTTATTATTGATTTTTCGATTATCTCTTCGCAGTCACCAACCTGAACCTTCAGATAAAGGTAGTTCTCAGGCTCAATCCTCACAAGCGGGCCTGCCTCGCAGAATCCGTGACATCCACTTTTCTTAATGCCTACTCCTTCTTCCTCTTTTTCGAGATCTACATCAACAAGAAGGCCTTTTGCCTCAACGAGTCTCTTAAGCTCTGCATAAACATCTAGAGAGCCTCCTGCTATACATCCGGTACCTGCACATACCAGTATTTTCTTCTTCTGTTTGTCAAGAGACGATTTATAAAGCTCTGAAAGCTCTACTAACTTATCATAACTATTTATCAGCATTTTGCGCCTCCTCTTCTTTAATGTTGTTGATTATCTCTACTACATGTTCTGGCGTCATCTTTGGATATACCTTGTCATTTATCGTTATTACCGGTGCCAGTCCGCATGCTCCAAGGCATGATACCGTCTCAAGCGTAAACATCATATCATTCGTAGTCTTTTTCTTATCCGTGAGTGAAAGCTGCTTTCTGAGAGCTTCGAGTATAGGTATGGATTTTCTTACGTGACATGCCGTTCCATCGCATATCTTGATTACATATTTTCCTTTTGGGTCAAGGGAAAAGTTCTCATAGAATGTTGCTACCCCGTATATTTTTGCTTCGCTTATTTCCATTTTTTCTGATATGTATTTTAATGATTCCTCTGGAAGGTAGCGGTATTCCTTCTGGATTGCCTGCATGATGTTTATGAGCTGAGCTTTTTCCTTGCCATATTCTGCAAGAATTTCATCAACTTTTGTAATCATTTCTCCGTTGTTCATATTAATCTCCTTTTTATATCATTGTTAATTCTGTGACATAATAATGCTATTCTATCTTAATTCCCTTACAATTTCAACCCCTTTTTAATATATTTTTTTAATCTCTTAGAACTGATTATCTCTCCTCAAAGTCGTTATTGTAAGAAAATTCAGAACCGTACAAGTCGCTTAACTGTGGGATTTTTTATTAAATCCATTTTTTGTATTTACGCTTTAACCAGGTGCATAAATCTTTGCACCTGAGACCTCGTTTTGTATTGTTAAACTATAAACTATATCAGGGTTGTTTTTGCACGGCAAACAGTTTTTGATTTTCTTTGTAAAAAAACGTTTTTTTGTTAAATTCTGTTTTTTGCAGGAAAATCGTCTTTTTGTAATGTTTGCATGAAAAAACTCCGGAGGTTTCATGCTCCGGAGCCGAATTATCTTATTTTATCTGCTGCTTTTAAATATACTGAAGAAGTCGAAATCATGCTTTACAATGTGTCCAACTATCATGTCCTGAACAAGATACTTGGCTACGTCAACCGGCCTCAAATCGCCACGTTTAAAACTATCCTGCATGGCCAGAGCCTTTTCAAGGAACTGTTCATGTCTGTTCCTGTGCTCTTCAAGCTCTTCATAGTCAAGCTCGGCAAGTATATCCTCCTCATTTTTGAAGTGTCTCTGAGTGTCGGATATGAGCTTGTCAAAAAGTGCCTTAGTATAATTCTCTCTGCCCTCAACGAGGCAGTTTCTTATGATCTCATTTGATATGGTTATGAGCTCGTGATGGTCCAGATCCACCTGTATGTTTCCGCTACTGAAGAAAGGTCCCCATTCTATATTCGACGGTCCGCCGTTATGCATTATGGCTATCTCCTCATCGAATACTACCTTGTTCCTGCCTGTGAGCTTTGCGAGATAAAGCGAATTATCCGCCCTTCTGAATATCTTTTCATGATTGTCATCCTCCTGCCACTGCGTCACTCCAAAGCTTGAGGTGATTCTGCCTACGCTTTCAAATTCATGTCTCTCTATCTCATCCCTGAGCTTCTCCGCTACAATAAGGGCTTTTTCACTATCCGTATGCGGACACATGATAAGGAATTCCTCGCCTCCCCATCTGCATATCGTATCCGATATCCTGAGGTTTCTTGTGAGGATGTCCGCAATCTCCCTGAGCACATAATCTCCCCTTAGATGCCCATACTGGTCATTAATGAGTTTGAAGTGGTCGATATCCATGAGTATCACTGACATCGGCTCGCCGCTTCTTGCTGATTCTGCAGCCTTTTTTTCATAAAGCTCCATGAAATGATTTCGATTGCACAGACCCGTAAGAGTGTCACGGGTAGCCATATTGTAAAGGAGGCTGCTCTTGTGCAGATTCTCCCTGTTCAGCTTGTACTGCTTGAGGCATGATATTATCCTCAGCATGAACAGCTTTGCGTCAAGCGGCTTGAATATAAAGTCATCCGCCCCGATATTGAGTGAGTGCGTTATTATCTTCTGGCTTTCCTGCCCTGTAACGAGTATTATTATGGAATCAAGATTTTCTTCTCTTATATTGTAGATCAGATCTTCTCCGTCAAAACCCGGCATTACATAATCTACTATATATATGTCATAATTCTTCTCTGCCGCCATGAAATCGCTGGAATTCTGATAGTAATCGACATCCTTGATATCGTACATATCGAAGAAATTCTTTATCATTCCGAGCGAGAAGCTGCTGTCATCCACGACTGCTATCCGCAGATACTTCAGCTCATCTATGAGGCTGAGATCGTTTTTTATCGTCTGAATGTATTTTGCAAACCGCTTGTCGCTGAAAGGCGCTTTTGTAAGGTATGACATTATCCCCATATCAAAATAAACAGATTTTTTTTCGTCAGAGTGATCTTCAGATATTACAATGACCGGCGTAAGCGTGCTCTTTTCCAGCTTCAGCTTTTCGATGAAGGCCTTGCAGGAAATCCCATCCATCTGCTCAGTTATTATGACCAGATCAATCTTTATCCCTGTGATTATCTCGCCAGCCTTTTCATATGAATCGCTGGATATATAAACAACATCATTGTCCTCTACGATTTTCTTTATCTTTGCGGAAAAAATTTCATCATTATCAATGTGAAGAAGCCTCATTTCAACCTCCAGGCGCAACCTAATCAATTCAATCTGATTTCATTTGGATCATCTCTGTTTTCCATTTCCCTGCCTATGACTACAAATCGTCCATCATAGTCATGATATGAGCAGGTCACCAGAGTTATGAACCGGTCTCCATAGACCGGATTTGCCGTCATGGGATACAGTGATGCCTCAGAGATTCTTTCTGTAAACTCGTAAAACACCTCTTTATCCTTCAGTATAAGATAATTAAACCACGTAAAATCATTTCTGTCCATATACACATTTGAATAGAAGGCGGCAATGACCTGATACTTTATTTCTCCACTGCTGGTGGTCAGCGTGATCCAAGGATGCTCCCTCATATAGGCTTCCTCGCTGTAACGAGTGAGTTCAGAAAACATGCTTCCATTTTTCATGTTGTGGCCATAGACAATATAGTTATCGGTTTTTTCAGAAGTCCTTCCATCAATAAAAGGTGTCCCTGACATGGAATATTCTCTGCTGAAATCCCTGCGAAGATAATACTCAGGATCATCAGGCGTAAACATTACCGGATATTCTATCCCCGTACCTTCTACATCGATCCAGCCAAACATGTCTTCATTCTGAATCATGAGTGACTCCACTGCTCTTTGGGCAGATGAGCCGGGATTTTCAGTGCTCCCGCCTTCCCGGCTTTCTGCCTTCAGTTCATGGTACTGTGCGGATATTTCTAAAAAGGCCTGCTCAGCTGCTCTGCCCTCCTTCCAGTCTGAAATCAGATTGAATCCGCAGAATCCTGCCAGGAAAAGTAAAAGCAGTGCAGAATAGCTTCGCAGGTTTTTATGTCTCATCATTGCTCGGATTTTTTTCTTGCGGGCCTCATGAGCAATCCCGATCCTGCCAGGCAGGCCGCCATCAGAAGCATCCACATCCCGCTATGGCTCTCATCCCCAGTTTGCGGTATGCCTGGTGATCCAAGCGGCGATCCGTATTCGTCAATATAGATATACTCGCCGTCTGGTGTCTTTACTCTGCTGTAGATTCCTCTTTCAACCCCGTTCTCATTTATAAGAATGAACTTGTCAGGTCCATCCGCTGGTGCAGGCGGTATTATGAATTCTGGAATCTGAGGTGTCTCCGGCTGAACTGTCGGAGGCTCAGGTACCGCTGGAATCTCTGGCAATTCTACCGGCGGCTCTGGTGTAACTGGTATTTCAGGTGTAATTTCCGGCGGTTCTGGCTCAGTTGGGGGATTCCCGCCTCCACCGCCTCCGCCTGAAACATTACGGTTGTTAGTAAATACTACTTTTAAAGCTTCATTCACTTCCACTGTTCCCGAGCTGTCGCCGCTTAATTGTGTAGTATACCCATATAAACGATAATCATCTTCAGTGACAGAATATGCCAGGGCTTTTGGCAGATTTATGGAAAGCCTTTCGCCATGCTTTAATTTGAAAATCGCATGCCCATCCTTAAAATCAAGCTTTATATTATTCAGAATTCCTGATGTCGTATCCACGACTTCAGCCTCATATTCTCCGTCCTCAAGCTCTTGGACCTTCAGACTAAAATTGAATTCTCTTGATCTGTCTCCTCCGTTTCCGGTAACAGATTTCTCAATCACAAGAGTTCCGTGGGTTTCTCTGGTATTTGTAAATACTACTTCCGGAGTGCTCAGACCAACTATTAATCCATTCTCATTTCCAGTCGTTGTGGTTACATAGCCTTCTTCACTTTTCTCGGTCAGACTGTAAGTCACTTTATTTGGAAGTCCTTTAATCTTGAGTGATTCTCCATGCCTTAGTGTGAATGTGGCTTTGTAATCATCGTCAAATGTCATGATCCCTGTTTCGACAGTCTCATTTTCATCATTTAGCAGCTCAAACTCATAAGCTTTAACTTCCAGTGCTCCCATCTGAAGATTGAAGCTGAAAGGTCTGTCAAGCTCACCAAGATTTCCTGTTACAGACTTTCTCACTAGCAGGTTTCCGAATGTGCTTTTTGAGTTTACAAACGAAACCATTTTTTCAGTTTCATCCTGAACAGTCCCTGCTATTTTATTTGAATCTTCTCCGTCTATCGAAACATCATATATGTCTTCGACGTCTATCTGTTCTTCTATGGAGTAGCTCAATCCTTTTGGCAGATCTTTTATCCTTATGGATTCTCCATGCCTCAGTGTAAATGCCGCTTTGCCTTCAGAATCCAAAACAATTGTGCCATCTGATTTTCCACCAAGTCCATCATACAGATATGATCCATAAGACGGGTTCTCAAATTTCAGGATGAAATTGAATCCCTTTTTAACATCTCCCGCATTTCCTGCAACGGCTTTGTTTATCAGCAGGTCTCCATAAGTGTTCTTTATGTTCGTAAATGCTATCTCATGAGTTGTTTCAGATGAAATCTTGCCGGCATATGATCTTCCATCCTGCAAATGATTAGCATCTGCAGCAAGCTTCGTTTCATATCCATCGGCTGCATAATCATTTTCTTCCAGATTGTAGCTTGCATCCTTAGGCAATCCCATAATTGTAATCTTCTCATCATGCTTTAGTGAAAAGCTTGCATGTCCACCACTGAATGTTACAGAGCCATATGATATATTTCCATCTGAATCCGTCCTGATAAAATCTCTTGCTCCAGATATCCCCGCAATGCTTAGCTTGAAACCAAATTCTTTTTCAGCATCTCCGTCATTTCCGGAAACTGTTTTGGATACAGAAAGATTACCCGAGGTTCCACCTGCATAGTTTGTGACTCTGATTTTGTTGCTGTCAGTGCCAGTCTTTTCATCTATCCTTGTTATTACTGTGCCCGATTCCTTGCTTACATTAATTTCGTATTCTCTGTCTGAAAGTGTATAGCCTTCCGGGGCCTTGGTCTCCTTAAGGATGTAGCTGCCTGCAGGAAGTCCTCTCAGTACAAGCTTTCCATTTGAATCAGTGCTTCCCGTTCTGAGTGCAAGTAATTTGTCTGCCCTGAAAACAGTGAATACTGCACCTTTGAGCGAAGCCCCGCTCTGGTCCACTTTCTGGATCTCTATCCAGCCGTTTCTGGTCATTGTAGCGCTTGCATCAAGAGATGCCACCGTGTAGGATTTTGAAGTGTTCACCGCATTCAGGCTTGCCCCCTCCAGGATGACCTTATTTGTAAGGTTGCTTCCTGATCCGGCAGTTATCATAGTCCTGTACTCAAATCTGTACGCCTTATTTTTGTCAGGTACTTCAAATATGAGGCTTCTGCCTAAATTTTCGTAGCTTATGGCATCACGCAGCTGCTGGTCTGTGAATGCAGGACCTGAAACCGAATATCCTGATGGTGTCAGTATCATCTCAGTTACGACAAAGTTTCCTTCCGAGAAATCCAGATTTCCCTGTGAATCTCTGTACAGCTCAAGCCCTTCAGGAATAGTATCTATGAGCCTGTATTCGTCTAAAACCTTAGCATTTGTAAAAACATCGTAAGGTCTGTAGGAAAGCGTCCATTTCAGTATTCCATCCTCAGGCTTTGTCATTGTCTTATCAAGAATCTGGCTTGTTACTTTAACTTCCTGACTTGATCCTGACAGTACAGTTTCTTGTGAATTTTTTAAATTTAAGGTATTTTTTACAGTTGTGGTCTTATTGTCATTAAAATATGAATTTAACGCGTCTTCCGATGGTCTCGCCTTCACAAATATAACATAAGGCTCTTTAAGCTCCTTAAATTTAAATGTTGCCCTGGCTGGTGTTGATCCATTCTCATCTGAAAACGCAGCACTTAAAAAACTATCATACGAATCAATTCGCTCTCCAACCGTCATGGTTCCTGGAGTACCCGAGGCTTTAAACAGATAAAACTTTGTATTTTCTTCTATATCGGCAAATTCCCAGCCTGATGGCAATACATCTTCAGCTGTTAAATCCCCTAATGTCTTACCATCGATTGTGGTTATCCCTCCAGTGGCATCTACACCATTCTGGTTTATGAATAGCCTGAATGTTACCGACTTATCTTTATAGTTAAATCCTTCTGAGTTATTTGTAGTTCCATTGTTTTTATTTAATTCAGGATTTACACCTGCATCTGCCTTTAGCATATCTTTTCTGGTAGATCTTGGTTTTGTTTCTACAGATGCATCACTATGGTTTACTTTATTGTTGGCACTGAACAGCATCGCTGTATTTGTGACCGTTTTATTTGAGCTTGAAAGATACCATGACGGGTCAGTGACGATGGTCTCAAAGCTGAAAGCCTTTGACGCAGGGTTTTGCAAAGTACCTCCACTTACTTTTATACCATTACCGCTTTGATCTCCTGAAACCACTATGAGGTCTGCAATTGCTTTTCCCGAACTGTTTTTTAGTTTATATACTGTGTGGTTTAGCCCATGATTACTAGAAAAACTACCTGGCTTGTATTTTTGCCTAAGACTAGGAGTTAATGAATTTTGTATTGTATCTAGTATTGTTTTATCAATATTTTCTAGTCCATTTCCAGAACCAATATCTTTTTCTATACTAGCTACATCACTATAGTTAAAATTAGCGCCATAAACCAGCAGATCCATTACCCTTAAATCAACAGAAACATCGGATTCTTTAACCGTAACAGTCCATGGTATTGTATGGGATTCAGCATTATAGCTGCCGGCAGCCTTGCTTACAGGATTCATTCCTATCTCTGCATTAATACTTCCACTTCCTACTCGTTGATCCTTGGCGCCCCACTCTAGTATGGCATCATTAGGTATGGTTATTGCATTATGACCGATATTCTTATCCGGATTTACTTTTGTCTTTATCCTTAACTGAACATTCTTATTCAGTTGAGAATTTGGATAGAAGTATTTGTCCTTTGCCGGCCGAGTGGTGTTTACAGTTCCCAAAGGACTCCAGTTTTCACCAGATTTCTCATACCACTGAGATTCAACAAATATAAGATCTTCATTTAAAACATCAATTATCCTTGCATCCGGAAGAGATGCTCCCATATGATTTACCGTAATGAACCATGTGATATATGCAACCCGTTTTCCATCTTCCATAACATATTCAGTAGTTCCGGCTGCTTTTTCTATCCATTTATTCTCAAAAGGGACACTGCCTGAAACCTCAAGCTTTTTCACGTTTCCATCAAATAACTGTGCCGTATTTGTGATTGTTCTATTACCATTTGTGACAAAATCATCCTGTATTTTCGTACTGAAGTATACGTAAACAGGAGCTACAGCATCTTCTGGAAACTCCAATGTATATCTGGAATCTTGCTGACTTATAAGCGAAGAATCAAATTTGACAGCCGTTGCCCGTTCATCGACTGTATTGTAATAAAAATCATCTACATCTGGGGATACGCTAACAAGCTCCCCTACGGAAGCCAGGTCATCTGACAGTTTCAAGCCGCTCAGGCTCAGAGGCTTTCCAGCCTGAGTAGCGTCGATTTTTACTTTCCAGTCAATCTGGGTTCCATTTTTCACACCTGTTTTTTCTCCTGAAAATTCTACAGGCAGAGCCGGAACCTTCACGGTAAAAATCTTATCCAAAATAGTAACTTCATAGTCTTTATCTTCCGTTCCCTGTTCATTTCCAACATACTTGAGGTCGGCACTGAACTGAGCGGTGACTTCACTGAACTCGCCACTGAAAACAGCATCTTCTCCATCAAATATTACTTTGACCTGAGCGGATTTACCATCATCTACAGATGAAAATTCCAGTGTTCCAAGTTTGGTTCCCTCATGAATTAAATCAATTGTCCTGGGGCCTCCCTGAAGTTCAAAACCCTCTATTTTAAATATTGCATAATCATTCCTGTTCACAACATCAGATGGTTCCGAAGTATCTCCAATCACTGGAACATCAAAGGATATGTCGACCATGATTGGATCTGTACTCAGCGTTGCGCCTTCCGATATCTCATTCCCACTTTGGGTTACTTTAACTGCAAGATTCTTCAGAATACCCGTAACATCCTGGCCTGATGAAACCTCTCCTGCGAACAGAGCGATATTTTCCAGAATGCCTGATGGTTGTTTTTCCTTTGCACCCTGCACTTCAAGGATCCCAGTAAATTTATAGCTCCCAGTCAGGTAATTCTCTTCAGTTTCTGCAGGAGAGCTTGACGGAGTAGTGGTCTGCGCTTCGACATCTGGAATCAGTATTTCTGTGCTTTCCCGCCCTGCAATCCCCTCAATTATTTCTTCATCAAAAGAAACTGACAGTCTGCCATCTGCAGATAATCTATATGAGCCTATTTTTATATTTTCATCCTGGCTGATCAGGTCTCCTTCGGCCATGCCATTATCCAGCTCAAGATCCGTTTCAAGCTCAAAGTCAGTATTTCCGCCCGTATTATAGATATATTCCCAGCTCAGCATCGCACCATTTTCTCTGAAGCTGGTATCTGTCACTAAAAAGTCCTGTCCGGCTGAATCCGCAAACGCTGAAAGCGAATCCACCGGTATAGAACCTGAAAATAAGACGACCATAAGAATAAAGCTCAGAAGCCGCCTCTGCCTTTTTTTGAATTCTGACAATCTTATCATGTTATATTACCTTTCCTTTTTTAATTAAAAACATATACTAATTCCATTGTAGCAAAACTGCATATATATATCCGTCCTGTTTTTTCCTATATAAAGGAAATTGTTGCAATGACTTCAGAGACATTTATAAGGTTCAGCTCCGATTGACTGAAAAACTCAAAATCTGATATAATTAAGAAAATATTTATCCTAATGGAAATATTGAAGGAGGTGCTCATATGCGCAAGCTTCTGGATGTTTCATCGCAGAGACTGATCAGTATACTGGAGATTCTGCTCGAAAACGATGGATGGACCACCTTTGCAAGTCTTGGCTCTGCTATTGAAACAAGCGAACGTACTGTTGCAAAGGATATTGCCATGCTGAGAGAACGCTGGGGACACCATCTTAATATTGAAGTCTCCAAGAAAAACGGAGTTCGGCTCATAAATCAGAATATTTCAAGCACCGGAGCTGTTTTTACGGATATATTCAATGACTCGCTTTCACTCCAATGGATCCGGGAACTGCTTTTTCATCCATCCATGTCTATGGAATTTTATGAAAGTCAGCTTTTTACAAGCCGGTCTACGCTTCTGCGTATTCTTCCGAAGATAAACCGCTACCTTTCCGGCAAAGGAATGAAGATAATATGCGAAAACAACAGATATGATTTCATCGGGGATGACGAGCAATATCTAAGAGATTTCAGCGCGAATTTCCTGCTTGAATTGTATGGATTTGATCTGAATAAATTTGATATTAATTTGGACCTTTCCGTATTAAGAAATATAATATTGTCCATCCTGTTTGAAAATGTTGACTCTAATGAATTTTCATGGATTTCAAAAGATGAAATCCTGGTTGTTTATCACATGATGTTCTATATTGTATCCCTTGTACGAGAACAGAATGGATATACTGTTATTTCAAAATATTCCTCGGACATTAATATCCGGACAGAGCATCTAAGCTACATAAAAAATAATTTTCAGGATATCAGAATCCATAATCTGAATCCGATACACGAATATATAACAAACCAGTTCAACGGATGGACCTCTGATGAAGAAAAAATCTCAGTTACTGATGCCATTTCAGCATTTTGCGACAGATTTTTTTCGGATGTACTCTTTGATCCAGATGATGAAACCATAAAAAACCTGAATTATATCTTAAAAAATATATATTTCAATACAAAACTCCGACCATTCAGAACTTCTGAGCTTTTTGACAGGATATATTATTTTTCTCTCTCTCTAAGCAGGGAGAACCCAAAGCTATATGAGGTAACCCATAACTGCCTCGTGCTTTTTTCTGAAAAAGTAGGACTGGATTTATCCGGCCGTGTATCTGATGTCCTTTTCTGGATGTGCCTGATATGTCCCGAACTTAATGATGTAAAAAAATACTACAGAGCTGCTCTCGTATCCGACTTCGGGAATTCCCACGCTGGATTTCTGGCAGAAACGATATCGGCTTTCTTTAATGGCAGGTCATCAGATTTCCTTACTATTGACGTCCTCTCATTTATGGATATATTGACAGGTAAAGATCTAAAATCTTACGATCTCCTCATTACGACTTTCCCTGGGATAAGCTATGCCCATGAGAAATCTATACTTATAAATGACTATCCCGGTACTGATGATTTCTGTACAATATATAAGGCCCTTCAACAAAGACAGCCCTAGAAGGAGAACAATATGAACTGTGTATTCATTTCGCATAAAGCAGGACCTGAGCTCAGAGGTTTCCTCATGGAGCTCGGAAAAACTTTAATAGAAATAAAAGAAACCGGGTGCGTATACAGCGAGATAGCAGATCACCCGGATATATATGTATGCCTGATCGATGAAAGCCTTATAGCTTCCCCTGAGCAATATGAGCACATTACCTCCCAGATTGCGAATGTGCCTGACATCCCAAGGCTCATACTCGGCTCAAAGCCGCTGGGAATGAAGTATCCTGCCAGCGCTGTCTACAATGCCGTTCAGGCAGGGAGATTTCTGATCCACAATACAGGATTTACAGACGATTCCGTACTGGAGGCCGCAGGAATCTCAGGGCTTAAACTCATAAACGTTGCTCAGGGCTACACTAACTGCAGCATAGCAGTTGTGGATGAAAGGTCCATAATAACCTCTGACATGGGCATAGCCTCTGTCATGAGAAAGAATCATCCCGAAATTGATGTGCTCACGGTATCTCCCGGTCATGTAAGGCTCGAAGGATTTGAATATGGATTTCTCGGCGGCACCTCGGGACGAATAGGTGATTATGTGATTTTCAACGGAAATCTGGAAGAGCATCCGGATTTTTTCAAAATAAGGGAATTCATTGAATCCAGAAGCCTGAAGCTGAAATATTTCAGGGAATATCCGCTTACCGATATCGGCTCCATAATTGGATCTTAACTACGAACATCGGGTAGGAGGTAGATAATTATTTTATCTACCGACCTCCCACACCACCGTGCGTACCGTTCGGTACACGGCGGTTCTCTAGTTTTCACATACTTTCAGATAATAGTCAGTCATGGAAATGTTTCCAAGGCTGGCTATTACTTTGTTTGTAAGTACACTATTTAGCATAAGCGCTGCGCGCCATATTCCTTTACGGCAATTTGCCAGTTGGTGTACTTTAGACTTGGGCACCCCGAATTTATTTATCATCCGGTATCTAGTTTTTACTTTCTTCCATTGTTTCCAGTATATCGCTCTCAGCCTCCGGCGTAGCCATTCATCTGTAGTAATGAGCAGCTTCTTCATATCTGCCATCGCAAAATAGTTCACCCATCCTCTAATGAACTGCGTCAATTTCATTGCTCTGTACTCATTTCCCCATCCATTATTTCTTGATGTGAGTTCTTTCAACTTTGCTTTCATTTTAGCTGCTGATTTAGAGTGTACTCTCAGTCTACATTTTCCTTTGTATCTGTAGAAACTGTACCCCAGATATTTCACTTTGCTGATGTGTGACACTTTGGTTTTCTCTCGGTTTACTTTAAGAAAGAGTTTCCCCTCTATATATGGCACGATATTATTCAAGGTCCTCTCTGCACTCTTTCTGCTTTTGCAAAATATCATGCAGTCATCCGCATAGCGCACGAACCTGTGCCCTCTGCGTTTTAGTTCCTTATCCAGCTCATTGAGCATGATATTGCTAAGAAGTGGACTTAATGGTCCCCCCTGAGGCATACCAACATCTGTCTTTTCGAACATACCTTTGCTGATTATTCCCGCGTTGAGATATTTGTGAATGAGTGATATTAACCTGTTATCCTTGATGGTTCGTGACAACAGTTCGATGAGCTTACTCTGACACACGGTATCAAAGAATTTCTCCAAATCCATATCAACCACATATACATATCCGTCGTTAACATTCTGCTGGCACTGTTTCAGTGCATCATGTGCACCTCGTTTTGGTCGAAAGCCATAACTGTTTCCGCTAAACTGTTCCTCATAGATTGGGGAGAGCACCTGTGTTATTGCCTGTTGAAATACGCGGTCAACGACAGTTGGTACTCCCAGCTTACGAAATTCGCCTTTTGTTTCTTTTGGTATTTCTACCCTACGGGCTGGTTTGGGTTTGTATTTCCCTTCCATTAACTTCTGTACAAGTTGCTTTTTGTTGTCTTTGAGAAACGTTAGAAGTTCATCCACGCTCATCCCATCAACACCGCCTGCGCCTTTGTTAGACTTTACCCTTTTGTATGCCTTGTTAAGGTTATCCGGGTGTAATATCTGTTCCATAAGTTTATCCGTCTGAATACATGTGATGGTGTCGTTGTTTTCAGCAATCCTCGAATGATTGGACACTTCTGCATTTTCTTTCTGTTCCGCAGATGCCCTTTGCAGATAGCCCTCAGTATGAAGTTGTCTGTCCTTAAATTCATTCTTAGTTACATTCATTTACTCACACCTCCTTGTATAATGTAGTTAGTAATTTATGGTTTTAATTCAACTAATAAAACCCGAACATTACGAACTACTAATTTTTTTGTATATATTTCAAATCCTGGCGGATTATTGAATATATTATATAAAATTTATTCCTTTTTGAAAATTCAACTTTGCCAAATGTAGTATAATCTTTATTGAATAGAGGATAGATGTACACCTCCTGGGAGGATCACAGTATCCCATACCCGCAAATTAGCGTATCATTCCATCAGTAAAAATTCTATGTTTAGCTGGTTGGATTTCCCGAAGGGAATTATCCGTGTCACAAACAAGGTTGTAGAGTTGCTGATAGAAGGTGGAATCTCTAATTCTATCTCAATATATTAAATAAGGAGATACTGGAAATGAACAAATATATTAATAGACCAGTTGTAGGAATCGATGTTGCCGCAGAATTTTCAATGGTTGCCATTTTGGCACCTGACGGTGAGGTATACAGGAAATCATTCAGGATAAATCATACTTTGGATGGATTTGAATATTTAGCTTCTGAAATAAAAAAAGTGGAAGAAAAATATGACATGAAGGTTGCCTCCTTCATGGAATCCACTGGCGTGTATCATATATCTCTTTTCCACTTTTTAAATGATAATAAGTTTGATGTGTTCACTATCAATCCTCTTATCACTAATTCTAACAAAAATTTCGATATTAGAAAAGTGAAAAATGATAAACAAGATGCACTTGCTATTGCTAAAATATGCAAATTCCAAAATATCAAGGTATCCAATAACTTTGATAAAGAGCTGTATACATTGAAATCACTTTGTCGTGAATATTACAAGCTTACCGATACCAAGTCTACATTCAAGAAAAAATTATCTAATGAATTAAGAATAATTTTCCCTGGCTATTTAAATATTTTTTCTGATACTACATCAAAATCATCTTTACAGATATTGAAGCAGTATCCAAGACCCGACGATATACTTTCAGCTGACAAAACTGAAATCATAAACCTTCTGTTGAAACTTTCCAGGAAAGGCATGAAATACGCTGAAAACAAATATGCTCTTCTGTTTGCTGCCGCAAAAGAATCCCTTATCACTGGAGTATCATCAGATAGTCTGTTTGTTAAGTTGAAAGCTAATATAAGCATTATAGAGAACTTTGAAACTCAAATAGATTTACTTCTCTGCGAAATCAAAAATCTGCTTTCAAGTGGCAGAATACCGACTGATATTCTTAAAAATATTGAGTTGCTTCAATCAATACCTGGTATAGGTGAAGTAACTGCTATAACAATTATAAGTGAAATTGGTGATTTTAAAAATTTTGCAAAATCAAAAAAGCTGGTTGCATTTTTCGGACTTGATCCTTCGGTAAATGAATCCGGAAAATTCAAAGGCTCCAATAATCATATTTCTAAAAGAGGAACACGCACGGGCCGAAGAGCTCTTTACGCTGTCGCTCTTGCTTCGGTTAGAAGCAAACGAAATGGTCTTGCAACAAACAGCGTACTTCTTAACTATTACAAAGAAAATATGAATGGTAAGAGCAAGAAGGTAGGCATTGTTGCTGTCATGAAAAAATTATTGGGTTATATATTTTCCATATTAAAGAATCAAAAGTCATATGAAATTCGTCACCCTGAGCTACACTGTAAGATGTATGTTGAAAATCAATATCTGCAAGTAGCCTAACGGCTGAATACGAACCATTTAAAAGTCAGGCCATTCAAAATTCGAATATTTTTTTGGCCTATTTGTAGTACCATAAAACCATAAATGAATTTTTATCAAAAATCATTGACAATTACTAGCTGGTCTAAAGTTCAGTCCTTCCCGATTCATTTGCAACTGAATTGGTACTATGACCTCTGCTGACTTCTCATGATAAATCTTGTTTCAACCATAACTGCAAAATGTTCTATTGCCCCGTTATGTCCATGAGACCTCCCCAGGTAAGAGCGCAATCTTCCTCTCCATATATCTGCCACATTTACTACAGTTAATCCCGGGTAGTTATTGGACTTTGACTTGTAATGCAGCCTTATCCTTAACTGTAGCCTGATGTGATTTCTGTTCGTCAGACCAGAGATTTGCCTACACCTTCCTTCAGATTCCACCTCGCGATGGACACCCTTGGTGTTCAGCTATGTCTTTCCCACTACCGGGGCAGACTTGGGACTTTAACCCTTGAGATTGCGCCCATGCTGGGCGCACATCAAAAAACCGGCATGAATTTATCACGCCGGTTTCTGTATTTATAAACTACTGCCTGTCTTCATAGCTCATGGCTCTCATGGAATTTATCACTGCGATGAAGGTTACGCCCACATCGGCAAATACAGCTGCCCACATATTCGCGATACCTGCAGCTCCCAGGATCATGACTACCGCCTTTACCCCAAGTGCAAATATTATGTTCTGTCTTGCTATTCCAAGAGTCTTTCTTGATATTCTTATCGCATCGGTTACCTTTAATGGCTCATCAGTCATTATGACAACGTCAGCAGCTTCAATAGCAGCATCAGATCCGAGTCCGCCCATTGCTATTCCGGTATCTGACCTTGCAAGCACAGGAGCATCGTTTATTCCATCACCCACAAAAACAAGCTTGCCTTTTGTGGATAACTCCTTCATCAGCTCCTCGATCTTGTCCACCTTATCCCCAGGGAGAAGCTCCGTATATACCTCGTCTGCTCCAAGAATCCTTGCAACTGAATCCCCTGCGGATTTTGAGTCTCCTGTCAGTATTACCGTCTTTTTCACGCCCAGCCTCTTTAATTCCTGGATTGCCAGCTTTGCATCTTCCTTAAGCTCATCCGAAATCAGTATATGTCCGGCATATTTTCCGTCTACGGCTATATGAACTACTGTTCCTGCAACGTCCTCGCTCTCGAAGCCTATCTTGAATATCTCCATGAGCCGGCTGTTTCCTGCAAACACCGTCCTGCCGTCTACGACCGCCTTCACTCCATGTCCTGCTATTTCCTCTACGGTTCCTATCCGCTTTGCCTCAATTATCTTTCCATAGGCCTTTTTGAGCGAAACCGAAATCGGATGGCTTGAGTAATTTTCTGCATATGCAGCGAGCTCAAGCAGCTCCTCAGGATCTATGCCTGCTGATTCCGGATTTTTTGAAGGCTTTACTCCATGGACCTCAAATACGCCTCTTGTAAGGGTACCGGTCTTGTCAAATACTGCAATTTCAGTCATTGCAAGTGATTCAAGATAATTGCTTCCCTTCACGAGAATACCTCTTCGCGAAGCTCCCCCGATCCCTCCAAAGAAGCTCAGAGGCACTGATATCACTAGTGCGCATGGACATGATATTACAAGGAATATAAGCGCTCTTGATATCCACTGTGAAAAAGCGTCCCCGGTCACAAGCGGCCCGCCGATTGCAAGAAGAGCTGCCATCACTACTACTGCAGGCGTATAATATCTCGCAAACCTTGTTATGAACTTCTCTGATTTGGATTTCTTGCTTGCAGCATTTTCAACCAGATCCAGTATCCTGCTCGCGGTAGACTCCTTGTATTTCCTTATTACCCTTGCCTCTATTACACTGTTTATGTTTATGCTTCCGCTGAGAATCTCGTCTCCCGGCTTGATGTCTCTTGGTATCGATTCGCCTGTAAGGGCTGATGTATCTACAGATGAGCTTCCCTGAGTCACTACGGCGTCAAGAGGCACTCTCTCTCCCGGCTTGATTACTATTATGTCGTCAAGCTCTACCTCTTCCGGTGAAAACACGAGCACTTCATCATTTATCTTAAGGTTTGCATAGTCCGGCCTGATGTCCATGAGGTCTGCAATGGATTTTTTTGAGCGGCTTACTGCATAATCCTGGAAAAACTCTCCGATCTGGTAGAACAGCATTACTGCAACAGCCTCTGGAGACTCGCCTATGGCAAAAGCTCCTACTGTAGCTATAGTCATCAGGAAGTTCTCATCAAAAACCTCTCCCTTGAAAATATTGCTGAGAGCCTTGATTACTACGTCGTATCCTATTATTATATACGCTGTAACGTTGAGCAGAAGTGAAAGGAGCTCATCATTTACCATAAATGCCGCTGCATATATCGCCGCGGCTGCGACTATCCTCATGATAGTCCCCCTGTCCAGCTCGTGAACATGGTAGTGCTGCCTGGAAATAACTATTTCCGTCTTAGCCGCTCAGTCAGAGCATCCTCCATCCCCATGCCCCTGGCTGTGTCCATGTGATTTTTCTGTATCTTCAGTTATTCTTGTCATTATGTTTTCCTCCAGTGATTTACTTTTCTATTCGTTTATATGTTCCATCCCCATCTCCAGGATCTTCTTTACATGATCATCCTTGAGTGAGTAAAATACGTTCTTTCCTTCTTTTCGAAACTTTACGAGATTGGTCTGCTTGAGTGTCCTCAGCTGATGAGATATCGCTGATTTTGTCATCCCAAGGAGTACCGCCATGTCGCATACGCACATCTCGCTCTGCTCAAGGGCCCACAGTATCCTTACCCTTGTGCTGTCTGCAAATACCTTGTAAAGATCCGCAAGTTCATAAAGTACGCCTTCTTCCGGCATCTTTGCTCTTACTTCTTCGAGTATGTCCTCATGTATGGTATCACAGTCACAGTATACAGCTCTCGATAATTCTTTTGCCATTTCTTTTCCCCGCTTTCTACTCCTGCAAATTCTTTATTATATGCACACAGTTGAACAACCATTCAACCGTATGATACATATTATAGTTGAACACACGTTCAACTGTCAACATTTTTTTATCAAAACTTTTGAGAGAACACCCCTTCCTCTAAACTGCCTTACTCGGTTTATCGAGAGTGCAGGCAAGGAAACAAGGTGCAAAAAAGATCTTTTTACAGGTCGTTACTGAGAATAAAAATGCCATTAGTCTTTATCTGAATACCGGCTTTATAATTGACAGCTGCATGGAGTATTATCAAATCTGAAACATTTGAATCAGGCTTCGTTTTTTAACGCGTTAAACCTCATCCAAACCTTGATGGCTCCAAGCTCAAAACATTTTTCTTACTTTAATGAAATCCATTGACATTTGAAAATTTTATTGGTATTATAAACTCTAAAAGTCAATACAATTCTATTAGGTTAATAAAAATATATTAGAGAAAGGTTGTGATGTTAGGGTTGCAAAATAAGCTGAAACTTTACGGCTTTAACAACCTCACAAAAACACTTAGCTTCAACATCTATGATGTATGTTATGCGAAGAGTGAGAGAGAGCAGAAAGATTACATTGCTTACATTGATGAGCAATATAACTCAGAGAGATTAACTAAGATCCTCTGTGATGTCACTGAAATGATTGGAGCACATGTGCTCAATATTTCCAAGCAGGATTATGATCCGCAGGGAGCAAGCGTAACAATTTTGATTGCAGAGGAAGCACTTTCCGAAGAAGTAGTTGACAAATCATGCAATCAGGGTAAAGATTTCTTCTTTGATACGAGAGAAATGAAAGACACGGTGGTAGCACACCTGGATAAGAGTCACGTAACCGTGCACACATATCCGGAGTATCATCCAGATAACTCCATTGCTACATTCAGAGTGGATATTGATGTATCCACATGTGGACAGATTTCACCTATCAATGCCTTGGATTATCTTATCGGAAGCTTTGATTCCGACATAATGACGATAGACTACAAGGTGAGAGGTTTTACCAGAGATGTTGATGGCAAAAAGTGTTATATAGATCATAACATTACTTCCATACAAGACTATATCGACGATGAAACACTTAAAAAATATGATGCCATAGATGTAAATGTATATCAGGCTAATATTTTTCATACAAAAATGCTCATAAAGGATATCGAACTCCAGAATTATCTTTTCAACAAAGACGTATATGAAATCAGTCCAAAGACAAGACTCGAGATCACCAACAACCTCAGAAGAGAGATGATCGAGATCTTCAGCGGATACAATGTATATGGTGGAGGTAGCGAAATTGAATAAGCTTTCCCAGAGCAGTGCCCCTATATATGAGGCACTCAAGAAATACAGGGAACTGAGAATAGTTTCTTTTGATGTTCCAGGTCACAAGCAGGGCTCAGGCAATCCCATGCTGAAGGAGTTTCTTGGCGCTGACTGCATTTCCGTGGATGTGAACTCCATGAAGATGCTGGACAACCTGTGCCACCCGTCTTCAGTCATAAGAGATGCTGAAATACTTGCTGCCGAGGCTTTTGGCGCTGATCATGCCTTCCTGATGGTAGGAGGAACCTCCTCTTCTGTTCAGGCAATGGTAATGAGCGTATGCAAGCCCGGCGACAAGATAATAATGCCGAGAAATGTACACCGAAGCGCCATAAATGCGCTGATAATCGGTGGGGTAACTCCGGTATACCTTAATCCGGGGGTTGACAAGAGACTGGGTATTCCACTTGGAATGTCCATAGCTGACATAAGGCAGGCGATAGCGGATCATCCCGACGCAAAAGCCATAATAGTCAACAATCCAACATATTATGGAATCTGCTCAGATCTGAAATCAATAGTAAAACTGGCTCATGAAGCTGGCATGAAGGTGCTGGTTGATGAGGCTCACGGAACGCATTTCTACTTTGGGGACAATATGCCAGTTACAGCTATGGCTGCAGGCGCAGATATGGCTGCAGTAAGCATGCACAAGACCGGAGGATCGCTCACTCAGAGCTCCTTCCTTCTGACAGGCCCTGCCATGAATCCTGAATACGTAAGGCAGATAATCAACCTTACCCAGACGACAAGCGGTTCATATCTTCTCATGTCATCACTTGACATATCAAGAATGAATCTCGCGCTGAATGGAAAGCAGATATTTGCAAAGGTTCAGGAGCTTTCAGAATATGCAAGAAAAGAGATAAACAGCATAGGTGGATACTATGCATTTTCAAAGGAAATCATAAATGGGGATACTGTATATGATTTCGACATCACAAAACTTTCAATCCATACGAGAGAGATGGGACTTGCAGGGGTCGAGGTTTATGACATCCTCAGGGACAACTATGGAATACAGATAGAATTCGGCGACGTAGGAAACATCCTTGCCATAATATCTGTAGGAGACAGGCTTCTCGATATCGAAAGGCTTATCGCCGCACTGTCTGAAACAAAGAGACTCTATCAGAAGGACCCTGCCGGAATGTTCGATCATGAATACATCGAGCCTGACGTTGTGGTTTCTCCTACAGAAGCTTTTTACGGACACAAGCGCTCAGTTCCTATAGAAGAAAGCGAAAACCTGGTTTCAGGTGAATTTGTGATGTGTTATCCTCCTGGAATTCCAATACTTGCGCCTGGCGAAAGAATATCAAGGGACTCCCTTGATTACATCGCCTTTGCAAAAGAAAAAGGAAGCCTCCTCACGGGAACAGAGGATATGAATATTGAGAGAATAAATGTTTTGGAGGGAAAATAAATGGAACTATGGTATACAGAGCAGCATACAGATGACGTACGCTTTTCAATAAAAGTAGAGAATCAGCTTTACTCAGGTCAGAGCGATTTTCAGAGAATAGATGTTTTTGAATCAAAGGAGTTCGGCAAGTTCTTTACGCTTGACGGCCTTATGATGGTTACAGAAAAGGACGAGTTCATATATCACGACATGATAGTTCACGTTCCGATGGCTACAAACCCTGATATAAAGAAGGTTCTTGTTATAGGAGCCGGAGACGGCGGTACTGTAAGAGAGCTTACAAGATACAAGACTGTGGAGCAGATCGACATGGTTGAGATTGACAAGAAGGTAGTTGATATATCTCTTGAATTCTTCCCGCTGACTTCATCACAGCTTAACGACCCGAGAGTAAACCTCTTCTATGAAGATGGCCTCAAGTTCGTAAGAAACAAGGTGAATGAGTATGACCTTATAATAGTTGACTCTACAGATCCATTCGGACCTGGCGAAGGACTTTTCACAAAAGAGTTCTACGGCAACTGCTTCAAGGCTCTAAACGAAACGGGAATCCTCGTTAATCAGCATGAAAGCCCATACTACAGCAGCTATGCCGCTTCTATGCAGAGAGCTCACAAGAGGATAAGAGAATTCTTCCCTATATGCAGCGTTTATCAGGCTCACATCCCGACATATCCGTCAGGACACTGGCTGTTTGGATTTGCATCAAAGAAATTCAATCCAGTAGCAGACCTTGATGCTGCAAGATGGAATGCGCTTGGACTTAAGACAAAATACTACAACACTGACCTTCATACAGGATGCTTTGCACTTCCAAACTACGTGAAGGAGATGCTGGAGCAGGCCCATGAATAGAAATGTATCCACATTCATAGGATGTGAAAATGAATACAGCGAATCAGAAATAGTGCTTTTCGGAGCTCCATTTGACTGCACTACCTCATTTCGCCCTGGAACTCGTTTCGCAAGCAGCGCAATGAGAACCGAATCTATCGGAATAGAGACATACAGCCCTTATCAGGATATGGATCTTGAAGATATTGCAGTATTTGATGCAGGCGATCTTGAGCTTACTTTTGGAAACGCGGCGGCAACGCTTGACACTATAACTGAATTCACTCAGAAAGTCCTCAGCGACTCAAAGGTGCCATTCATGATAGGTGGAGAGCACCTCGTAACTCTTGGAACAGTAAGAGCTGTGGCTGAAAAATATCCTGATCTTCATATAATACACTTTGATGCTCACGCAGACCTCAGGCAGGACTACATGGGAGAAAAACTCTCTCATGCGACAGTAATGAGGAGATGCTGGGAGATAATCGGAGACGGCAGAATATTCCAGTTCGGAATCCGTTCAGGTGAAAGAGCTGAGTTTGAATGGGGAAAAGATCACGTTCAGACAAACAAGTTCAGCTTCACGAGATTTGATGAGGCAATAGAGCTTCTTAAAGGAAAGCCGGTTTACTTCACTCTGGACCTCGATGTCCTCGACCCCTCTATATTCCCTGGTACAGGTACCCCTGAAGCCGGAGGAGTCACATTCAATGAACTCCTTGGCGCAGTTATGAAGCTAAGCCAGCTTGATATAGTAGGACTGGATATAAATGAACTTTCACCGGTATATGACCACAGCGGCACTTCTACAGCAGTGGCATGCAAGCTAGTAAGAGAGCTCATAATGACGGTTTCAAAAGAAAGATAACATAAATATAAAAAAAAGAGCCTCGGCTCTTTTTTTATATCCTGAACAGGTCTGCTACGAGTATTATATAGATGACCAGGGTCACCCATTTTATCATGGCTGCATAACCTGCTTTCTTTAGATATTCATCCTTGCCTTCAGAGGCTCCCTTTAACCTGTATTCTGCTTCCCTGCGGTTGGCCTCCAGCAATATTATTATCGCAGCGAGCCTTGCAAATGTCATCGAGGTATTCCTGCTCTGCGCAGCCGCCTGACTCGAATAAGCTCTCACTCTGTATACGCCTTCATCTGGAAACAGGGAATACACATGACCGTTTTTATCTTCTTCAGTCCTCAGTGTGTATCCCGTGTCAGATATCTTAAGTTCGGTGTCAGGATGAGGCTTTATGCTTATGCTTCTGGAAAATCCTCCATCGAGCACCTCAAGCCTTGCATATATATTTCCGGTTGCCATGCCATCATGGTATTCGATGAAATTTACATATACATCATACAGTTTTTCATCAGATATATTCGTTATTTCTACTCTGGCCGTCCTCTGGCCGGATTCTTCTGATACAGTTATCTCTCCTGTCCTGATTTTTTCTATATCCTCAGTGAGGACTGCAAATTCGGTTTTCAGATTCGGCTTTACGGTTATGCTGCGTTCCTTGCCGTCATCAGATGATGCGGATATGAAAATGGCATTACCCTCGCTGTCCCTGTATGTCACCTCTTTTACCATCAGCGGCTGATCCCTGTCCACATTCTCGTGCTGAGTGCTGAGGAGGGCTGATTCACCTGATCTGAGGATGCTTATATGGTATGAAGGTATGAGAAAGCTGTTTCGCTGGGATGTCTGCTGTTCAGCGAGCTCTATGCTTATGTCATATAGCGTTTCATCCGATACATTACTTATCTCAAGCTGTGAATAGGATGAATTTTCATCATATTCCAGATTGTAGTCTCCAGTCTTTATATCTTCAAAATCCACATACACAGGCATCCCTGCCTCAAGCTTCTCAGTGAGCTCCACATCTTCTATGAGAGCATCCTGAAAATTGCTTCTGGCAAAGTTGTAGGATGCCATTACAGCCGTTAATATTATAATTACGGCAATCGCAATTCTCAGCCTTTTGATTGCACTGATTCTGTCCATATATCTTCCTCCTTTCAGGATGATATGCAGTCCCTGTCAGCTCTGTTATCTTTCTTTGTCCATCTCGTTATCCACATGCTCCTCGCATGATCTCATTGCCATTATGGTCTGCTCGAAAAGACTGTCGAGCTCCCATCCAAGCATCTCCGCGCCCTGTATTATTACGTCACGGGAACATCCCGCCGCAAATTTCTTGTCCTTGAATTTCTTTTTGAGGCTCGATACCTCCATGTCCATGACGCTTTTTGAAGGTCTCATCCTTGCAGCTGCGCCAATGAGTCCCGTAAGCTCGTCTGTAGCAAAAAGCACTTTCTCCATAATATGCTCCGGCTTCGGCTGAGGCTCTCCGCACAGACCGTATCCATGACTCGCTACCGCTCTTATGAATCTCTCGTCAAAGCCTCTGTCTCTGAGGATTTCCTGAGTCTTGCTGCAGTGCTCATCCGGGTAGATCTCAAAGTCAAGGTCATGAAGCAGCCCGACAGTTGCCCAGAAATCTGATTCATCGCCAAATCCAAGCTGATCTGCAAAGTATCTCATAGTACCCTCTACCGTAAGCGCATGCTGAAGATGGAATTCATCCTTGTTGTATTCCTTAAGAAGCTTCCACGCATCTTCTCTTTTAATCATATCTGTCCCTTTCCTCTCTTATGCCTGTATTTCTAATATACCTTATATATACCCTTTTCTCGCTTGAATGCTGCAGCCTTGCTTATATATGATCCTTCGACTACATTCTCATATCCCTTCTTGCGCACTATATCTCTTATGTAGTCTAAATGCGGACATCTGTCATAATGATGATGGTCTGTCACCATACATGAAGCCAGGTGAATCGTTACATCCTCTTTTGCTATATCTCCGTATTTTTTGCACTTCGCCGCAAAATGCTCCAGCTTGGCTGATACGCTCTTTCCGCAGCATCCTCCGCACGTAAATGATATATATCTTACCCCGTCCTCATAATTTTCGAACATGCCTTCCCTGTTATAGAACGACTCTGTGCATGCGTATCCGCTGCATCTGTTGTGCGCAATGTCACACTGTATTATTGCTACATATTTGTTACCCATATTATTCCTCCTGTAAATTTTCTGATTGATCTGATTATATCATATTATTCATCAATTGGATGATAAAATCTGCAAAGCTCCCTTCGGCATCCATGCGGATGTCTGTCGCTGAAGCTGCATATGAAATCCGCCTGATAGTCAAGCGTTGTATTAAGATATCTGCCAGCATTCCTGCATGCCGCCTCCAGTGCAGTAAATACGAAGTTCTTGCAGCAGCATGGCCCCGCCTCCTCAGATATGGCATAGATCACTTCAGATACCACTTTCATGGTAGCCGATGTCTCCTCATTTTTTGGGCATGCAGCTCCCAGTATCACGCTGTATACGCTGCCGATTGCAGGTGCAATGCCGCACACGCCTGTCAGCCCGCAGTAAGCCCCAACTGCCTGGCGCCTTGTTCTCATGAGCACCTCCTCCAGATAGCCTTCATCCAGGTTCAGGCTTCCATGGTTCCTCAGAGCTGCAATCAAAGCCCCGCCGGCTACCCATGCATGCTCACATCCAAGCATGGGCAGCTGGGCTTCGTTTATGATCCTTTCTGCAATCTCAAAAGGATTTTCATCTTTTGAATCTGATATCATCTTCTTTACAGTTTCAAATGATCTTTCTCCGTGGCATGAATCACAGACATAATGTCCTCTGCTGCAGTTCACATATCCAGTTTCTATGTTTCCGCATTCAATGCATGTGAATTCATGCCCTGTATCATAATACTCAAGATTTTCTCCACATATCATGCAGTTCTCAAGGATTTCATGCTGCGCAGCCGCGCCGCCTTCATCCGGAGCTCAGCATCCGGCGTTTATGCTAATCTTATCTTTATTCAACTTTAATTCCTCCATCTGTCAGTCTTCTTGCGAACTCTCCGGCATTCTCAAGGTCCGATTGATTCGGCCGTCCTTTGTTAATGCCGCCAAATATCTTTGTAAAGCCGTAATCCATGAATCCTCTGCAGGCAAAATCCCCTATTATGTCAAAGCCTTTTTCAGATGCTTTTTCAAGAAGCTTCCTGTTCATGGCTTTTACTGGTATAGTTGCTGTCGAGAATATGAACGCCGGCTTTCCGGTCCTGGCAGAAATCCGGTCAAGTGACGAAATCAGCCCTTCGTGATGGCTGCCATTGTATATACCCGAGCCAAATCCAACGAGGTCGCATTCCTCCAGAGCGGAGTCCGTAAGCTCGCCCGGTTCAATGATCCGTGCTCCGAGAACCTTCGCCATGGCTTCTGCGATCCTGAGGGTATTTCCATGATGAACCGAAACACACACTATAAGGACATTCCTGTACATAAAGCTACATCTCCTTTCAATGAGGACAAGCCGTTTTAAGGCTTTATCTCTTCTTCCTTGATTTATACATTTCCTTCTGTAGCTTTGCAATATTTTTTTCAAATGCCTTCTTGTTCATGAGGGCAGCCTGCTTTTCCTTGCTCTCTGCAAACCGGGATTCCTTCTGGAGCTTGAGGTAGTTATTCCACCTTTGCTGTGAAAGCGCTCCTGATTCAATCGCCTCTCTCACCGCGCAGCCCGGCTCTCCCTCATGCCTGCAGTCGCTGAACCTGCAGCCTTCAAAAAGCTCCTCGACATCTTCAAATGTCGTGCTCATGCCCTCTGAAGAGCTCCACATTCCAAGCTCTCTCATTCCCGGAGTGTCTATTATCATGGTTCCTCCAGGCAGCATTATCAGCTCTCTGTGAGTCGTGGTATGCCGTCCCTTGCTGTCATCTTCGCGTATCTGATTTACTTTCATTATTTCTTCTCCGGACAGCGCATTCACCAGCGATGACTTTCCGACTCCTGATGATCCCAGCAGAACAAGCGTCTTTGATGGTCCCATATATTCTCTCAGTTCATCCATGCCTTCTCCTGTGTGCGCGCTCACTGCCAGCACCCTTACTCCTGCAGATATATCATGAAGCTGGTCAAGATATTGCTCCCTGTCCTCACATGCGTCTGCCTTTGTAAGGACTATTACAGGGGTACCTCCGCTCTGCCATGCGATTGAAAGATATCTCTCTATTCTCTTTATATTGAAATCCCTGTTCATGGATGTGACGATAAAAACATAATCAAAGTTGGTTGCCACCACCTGCTCCCTGCTGTTGAATGTATCCATTCTTGAAAACTTGCTCTTTCTATCTAATACCCTGTATATTATGTCTTCTCCCATAGGATTGTGCTTTATCAGCACAAAATCTCCCGTGGCCGGATAAATCTGCGCGCTGTCGGGGCTGAAGAAGATCGAGCCCTTTAGCTTTGCATTTTTTTCTCCCATGTCTGATACCACCGTATAGCTTTCCCTGTGTACCTGAGTTACTCTGGCAACGACCAGCTCGCCGCTCCTGTCCCAATCATTCTTCTGTTTCCTGAAAAAATCGTTATATCCGTAATCTTCAATCCTTAGATTATTCATTTCTTCCTCCATATTTCTGAAATAGGGCAAAAAAATACCATAGCAAACAACCCCTGCAAAAAAGGTTGCTCTCTACGGTTATATACTCAATTTTCTATGAGCTTACCATGCTGCCTGTATCTGAAAGGTTGTTACAGCTATCAAGTTTTAAATCACGATCACCTTTAAAGTATTTTCAATCATCAACATCAGCCCCTTTCAAAAATATATTTATGGTTAGTATTATACACTATCCTCTATGATTTACAATTATTTTTCTGATTTTTCTCGATTTATTTCAAAAAAAAACAGTGCAGCTGAATCTGCATCTGTTTTAATCACGAAGCCCGGGATATAAAAGGGTGGGGGGTTATACTGGGCATATGTAGATATGTTTTAATTCGATTTGTCTTTTAGAGCGAATTGAGTTTTTTATATGTGCTATATGAGCCTGTGTTCAGATTTTTGCCTGATGAGGATGAAGGCCTTTTCCTCAGAGCTTTCCTGTTTGCTGAACGGGTCTGAGGCGCAGTCTTTCTCTGTTTCATTTTGTTGCCGGAAACAGTCTCTGCTATCCCTCCACAATAAAAGCCATCGTCACAGAGCCCTGCTCTGAAAAGGCTTAAGTAAATCATGTGGAATACCTTTAAAGAAATAATCACGAATGCAATAAGCATAAAGAGTCTTGGGATCATATCGTCACCTTCTTTTCTGAACTTCTCATGCATTAGATTATACCGTTAAAGCATTCATATGTCTACGTTTCAACAGTCCTTTTTTCAGAGGATGATTGTCCTTTTTAATATTAAGGTCAACAATCGATGCCTTTTCGTGACATTACGCCCTGGCTCAAATAATGCTTTATTTCCTTTATGTCACTTACGAGATCCGCCGCCTGAATCAGCTTCTCAGATGCATACCTCCCTGTAAGTACTGCTTCTACGTTATTCTTTCGCTTCTTGATTGCTTCGATCACCTCATCGTCCGAGAGAAGTCCGAAATATATGGCTATAGTAATCTCATCCATTATGACCATTTCATATTCTCCGCTGCAGAGCGCATTCATGCATTTTTCAAGGCCTTTTCTCGCAAGCCGGATGTCCTCATCGCCGGGTTTTCTGTCTATGAAGCAATCTGTCCCAAACTGCTCGATCTTTATCTGAGGGATTATCTGAGCGCATTTCGTCTCTTCATATGCCATTCCTTTTATGAACTGGCCTATATATACCTTTTTCCCAGACATAGCAGCACGAAGCGCCAGCCCAAAGGCAGCCGTGGTCTTTCCCTTGCCGTTTCCGGTGTATATATGCACATATCCTTTTTCCATGAGGTTCTCCTCCCTTTGTCAGAAATAATTCCGTGTTAGAAATAATCCCGCTCTATCCTCTGCAGAAACTCCATGTCCAGATACTGATCCAGCTTTATCCTGGTAGACTCATTTGCGATCAGCCTCTGCGGGTCTTTGTACTGAACCCAGGCCATGGCGCACCAGGTTATTCCTCTGAGGCAGTTTATCGGGATATATACATTAACTCTGTCTCTAAGCCCACAGGTATCAAACCTTCCTGCAACTGATTTTTCATAGACCGAAATGAAATCGTCCATCTCGTCTCTCCCAAGGATCACATCAGTCTTCCAGAAGGTAGTGGTGGGAGCAAGGAAATGACCTATGTCCTGAGCGGGGTCCCCATATAGTGGCTTTTCCCAGTCCACCAGAAAGTCCTGTCCCTCGCTTTCGTTAATCAGGAAATTGGTTGAATTCAGCTCCGTGTTTATGCAGCATCTGTATCCTTTATAGCTGTGGTATTCTCTTATCTTTTTGCTTCCGCGCTCCAGCAGATCTGCAATCAGCGCTTTCTTTTTTTCATCTGCAAACGGAGATTCATAGTAGGTTTTTATCATTTCTCTGCATTCTTCCATTACAGCCTCAAGCGGGTCCTCCGGGGATATGAGATGACTTTCCTCATTTACCCTTACGCTGTGTATGTCTGCCAGGCAACTGGCCGCCGATACAAGATCCGATTTGTAGTCAAGATGCCTCCCCTTCAGGAAGTCCATCACTATGACACCATACTCCATATTTTCAGGTGCCGGGTCAAAATAAAGGACCTCAGGAGTTCTCCCTGATTCCTCAAGGAGCTTAAGAGTTCTGTATTCATATTCAACCTGATTCTCCAGATTCATCTGACTTGCGGTATTTATCCTCAAAACCAGCGCCCTTTGCGTCACAGGATGAACGAAATGGTAGTTTATGTTGTACTCGCCCTGGGCAAGCATCGTATACTCTGTCTCCATATCTTCAGGAATCCCAAGCGCCTCAAGATATGAGCTCGTTTTTAAATAGTCCCGCAGTCCGCTGATTCTGTCCATATGTCTTCATACTCCTTTACAAGATATTCTATATATTTCGCCGTGTGCGTATTTCTGTCATATTCACCAGTGTCTATACGATTCTTAAGACTGAAAAGGTCCTCCGGCTCGTCTATGTCCATATGAGCATTTATGAGCCTGTAGCTCCTTCCTGCTGATTTTGCTGACTCTATGGTGTTTCTCAGCACGCTCCCGTATCCATATGTCTGATTGTCGAATATCTCTATGCATGGCTTTTTCATGCCGACAAGATAATATCCGTAATCGGAGGTGGGCCCAAAAACCACATCACTCTCTCTCAGGCAGTTGAATGCCTGAACGATATCCGCTCTCTCAAGCTCAGGAATATCTGTTCCTGTAAGCACGCATGAGTCATATCCCACCCCCAGGACATGTTCTATGGCATTATGCATCCTTTCTCCAAGGTTCTTGCCTTTCTGAGGCACATATGTCTTGTCTTTTCCCAGAAGAGGATAGAGCGACTTCTTCATTCCAGAGGGCGTGTAGAATACAAAGCACTTCCTTCCCGAATCCTCGCAGAGCCTTTTGAGATCTTTCAGGAAGCATCTGTGAAGCTGCGCGCACTCTTCAGGCGAAATCATCGCCTCAAGCCGGGTCTTTGTCTTTCCGGCAACCGGCACTCTCGTAAATATTATTATGGCCTCTCTCATCTTATGTCCCTGTACATCCTTGCAATCTCATCTGCGGATATTCCCTTTCTATATAAAAATCTCAGTCTGTGCATATTCCACATAACCCTTAGCCTTCTCACATTTCCGCGTCCAAATCTTCTGTCAGATGTGGATATCCTGTCCCTTGTCCTTACAGGCCTTATCTTCATTTTTCTCAGATTCAGCGAAAACTGATAATCCTCCATAATAGCTATAGCCGGGAACATTCCGGCCTCAAAAAAAAGCTCCCTGTCTATGAATATCCCCTGATCACCGAAAACAATCCCTCTTGTAACGGACCTCAGGTTTGACATGAAAGCACAGGTTTTCATAATAAGGCTGCCTGAGTCAAATCTTATTCCGAAATATCCCGCCCTGCATTTTTCCATGACCTCTTCTATCTGCTCGAGTGCCGAGTCTGGCAGCACGCTGTCGCAGTGAAGAAAAAACAGCACTTTTCCGCTGCTGCTGACAGCTCCCTGATTCATCTGATTGGCTCTCCCCTTAAGTGAGCTTATGACCCTGAATTCATCTGATATCATGGATACCGTTCGGTCCGTCGAGCCCCCGTCAACGAACAGGATCTCACATCTGCCTGTGAGCGGCCGGAGCATCTCCATAGCGTCAGATATCGTATTTTCTTCGTTGTAAACTGGTATTATAACCGATATATCCATAATTACCTCATAATATGTTCTGATTTCCTATATACAATTATATATTATACGGCCTTCACTTTCAATATTTAGACACTATTGAAAATAATTGCATAAAAAATCAAAATGTATTATAATTAAGATATGAGGGTATTTCAAATAAATAATGGCTTTGAATTTCCGGGGGGAGGGAACAGCATTGTACATAGCAAGACAGCCTATATTTGATACAGAAATGAATGTCTACGGCTACGAGCTTCTGTATCGTGATGACCGTGGATCGACTTCGTTCGGCTCTGCGGACAGCGACAGGTCGACGGCGACAGTTCTCGGTGGACTTTTTGAGACGGGCATAGATCAGATTGTAGGTGATAAAAAGGCATTTGTGAACTTTGATCAGAATTTCCTTAATTCAGAATCTATAAGGCTCATCGAACCAGCTACTCTGATTATAGAAATCCTTGAGGATACGGTATTTGACGATGATGTGATTGCCAGGATAAGCGAGCTGCGAAGCTTTGGGTACAAGATAGCGCTTGATGATTTTGAATACAATGAAGATACTTACAGGGCCGAAAATCATGCTGACATGATAAAATTCGACCTCATTCTCACTCCGCTTGATAACATTAAGTCTCAGGTTTCAAGAGCCCTTTCACAGAAAAAGATACTTGTTGCTGAAAAAATCGAAGATCAGGATACCTATCTGAAGGCTAGAAGTATGGGCTTCCAGCTGTTTCAAGGGTATTTCTTCAGCCGTCCAAAGATCGTTGCAGGGCTCCAGTCAAAAAAATCAGGCAAAGCTGTATACCAGCACCTGCTCTCAGAGCTTCACTGTGAAGAGCCTTCATTTCACAGGCTCGCAAGCATAATAGAAAAAGACGTTGATATGGCCTACAGAGTCGTAAAGATAGGCGGCAACAATAAATCCAGAGATAATTCCATAAGATCCATACTTACGAGAATGGGTCTTGTAGATCTTGAAAGGTGGGTATCTGTACTTATGCTTCTGGATCTATCTTCAGACAAGCCTCAGGAGCTTATAAGGCTTTCACTCCTTAGATCAAGATTCGGAGAGCTCATCGCACAGCACAGCAGCCTTAGGAACAGGCGTCATGAGGTTTCACTGATGTGCCTTTTCAGCGTGCTTGATGCCATGCTCGACATGCCTATGAACGAAGCCGTTGAGAATCTCAGCGTAAGCGAGGATATAAAGGATGTACTCATCCGCGGGGAAGGTCCGTTTGCTCCTGTTCACGACATCATAAGATTTTATGAAACCGGTGAAGGAACTCCCGTATGCATCAGCTCCGAAAAGCTGGACATTGATCAGGGAGAGCTTTTCAGGTGGTATATTCAGTCCATAGAATGGTCAGACCGCATGATGAAGATAATAAGCAGTAATTCCTGAATAATATAGATAATTAAGAGGGGCTGTCGGGAAATAACCCCCAAAGAAAAAAGCGACTAGTTCGCTTTTTTTAATGCAAAAAAAAAGATGACAAAATAATATTGCCATCTCTTTCCGTTATATTATAAAATATAACTACTTATGATACAATATTATAACCAATTTTTTGAAAAAGGACAACAGGTTATTAATTTTAATTTTTACAATTTAGGTTTATCTGCTGACGATCCAGTCTATACCCTAATAAATATATTGGAGGATTTCGATTTTTCTAGCTTGCTGGCTAGATACTCAAACAAGGGAAGAAAAGGCTATAACCCTATTATGTTATTTGCAGTATTGCTTTACGCAAATATGAGAGGAATTAGAGCTGTTGACCGCATTGAAGAACTTTGCGAAAGAGATATAGCCTTTATTTGGCTGACAAAAGGCGAAAAGCCTCAAAGAGATACTTTCTATGCTTTCTTAAATGAAAAATTAACAAAGGAAATACTCGAAGATCTTCATTATCAGTTCATACGAATATTAGAAAAGAAGGGACTCGTTACTTTAAAAACCCTATTTATAGACGGCACTAAAATTGAAGCAAATGCAAATAGATATACATTTGTATGGCGGGGAACTGTAAATTATCATTTAGCAGGACTTCTGGATACTATTGATAAGCTGTACCTAAGATATAATCAGTTTCTGCAATCTCAAAATTATAACAAAGCCTATAACTTACCTTTAGAAACCATGTTTGTTGTGGAAGGAATTGATAAAGTTAAGGATATTATTGCTAAAAATAGAAAGCGAAAATCATTAAATCTGGAAAAGCTTTCAAACAACTCAATCATTGAAATTGGGAATATATGTCCATTGAAATTAATTGAGCTTCAAGCAAACTTAAGTCGCATTGCTGACGCAGAAAAAATTCTCTTTGTTCATGGAAAGAGAAATAAAAAAAGCGAGCTGCAAAAACTCTATGAGGCAATTGAAGAAGCTTCAACAAGACTATTGAAATATAAAGAACATTTCAAGCTTATGGGAACTGATAGAAATAGTTATTCAAAAACAGATATAGAAGCAACCTTTATGCGTATGAAAGATGATCATATGCAAAATGGACAGTTGAAACCAGCATACAACGTTCAAATTGCAGTTGAAAACTATTTTATTATCCATACTTACATCAGCAATGACAGAACGGACTATAATACACTTATTCCTGTACTTGAAAAACATAAAAAGTATCTTAAAAAATTTCCGCAGGAAGTAACAGCCGATAGTGGTTATTCCAGTGAAGCTAACTTAGTTTACCTTAAAAACAATAACATAGATTCATACATAAAACTTCAAATGCATGAAAAGATGAAAACCAGGGCGTACAAGAACGATCCCGGCAAGTTTTATAATATGGAAAAAATAATTACAGAAAACGGTGTTCATTTCATATGTAAAGATGGACGGAAACTTCAATATGAACGCTCTGAATACAGAAACCATAATGGTTACAGAAGTAATTTCGAAGTCTACGCTTGCAAAGATTGTAGCGGATGCGAGTTTAAGCCACACTGTTTGTATAAATACAACGAAGAAAAAGATATCCACAAAAACAAAGTTATGAAGATAAATCTGCTTTGGGAAACCTTAAAGACAGAGTCCAATAATAATGTACAAAGTGAAAAAGGTATCTTGTATCGTCAGATACGTTCCATTCAGACCGAAGGTCATTTTGGAGACATCAAAGAAAATGATAATTTTAGAAGATTTAATCACCGGACATCTGAAAAAGTACATAAAGAGTTCTTTTTGTATGCTATAGGCAGAAATTTAAATAAGTATTATCGCTTCTCAAAAGAAATAATTAAGACCTATGAAGCAAAAACTGCTTAATCCTATCGGATTTTTATAAGTCATGAGCAAATATCACATGGCTTTTTTTGCCATACAATAAATATTGAATTAAACAAAAAAATCCCAGATTATTCGATTCTCTACATTCTTGTAGATGTTGAATAATCTGGGATTTTTAATTATTAGAGCTTATGGGTCAAAAAACTTCATTCTCCGACAGCCCCTTTATTATACCAGCATAACAGATGAAGCAGAGTGCCTTGCCATATAATGGCTCACGCTTCCAAGATAAAGCTCTTTTACAAAACCCAGTCCCTGGCTACCCATGATCATGAGCGATACTCCTTCGTCTGCAGCCATATTCATCAGCACTGTAGTGGTAACTCCCTGAACTACCTGGATTTCCACATCACTCGCACCTGCTTCCTCGAGCTCTTTTTTCATGTCCATGAGCTTTGCAAAATCCTCTTCGTTCATCTCATCGAGTTTCTGAAAGAGATCCGAATCCATCCTCGTGGTATCCTGAACGTGAACAAGCGTTATTTTCGTTCCATGACAGGGAGCCAGTGATTTGAGAGCTCCAAACGCCTTTGCTGCATTTTCAGAGAAGTCCGTAGGGAACATTATATGTTTCATTATATCGCACTCAATATCAGCATCAGCCTTGAAATTGGCTCTTACAAGCATTACCGGTTTTTCAGATTTATGAAGAACCTCATATGCAAGCCCTTTGAATACGGCATCACCGATAAGGGATCTGTTGGTGGCCTTAGTCACTATTATGTCCGCATTCTCTTTTTCTGCAATGTCATTTACCTCATTTTCCAGGAAGCCCTTCACGATCCTTGTCTCGACCTCGTATCCCTGCTCTTCAAGAAGCTCCTTCTGCCTTGCGAGATTTTCCTCATAGATTTCTCCAACTATTCCACCTATTGCAGAGGCCTCCTCACCAGGACTGTAGCACTGAAGTAGCAGACATTTTTTTATTCCGAGCTTTCTTATGCTTTTCATGCATCTGATAACTTCCATAGAGCTGTCTGAAGCCCCTGCCGCAAAAACCATCTTCTCAATCATTTCCGCACCTCTCTTATAATAATCACAAAACTCAGCCTGACCATCTGTTTATACTATACCCAAAATTTGATAAATTAAATAGAGAAGCGCACCATACGCCTCTCTATCATTCATATCATTATCAATTATCAGTTGTTCTGAAGTACGCAGGTTCCATTCTGTGCTCTGATTCCGCTTCCGTCCTTAGGGCCTGTTCTGTTTCCCTTGCCCATTCCTCTCTGCTCTCCGGCTCCAAATCCGCTTCCATTCCTCAATCCGCCGGTTCCGTTTTCTCCATCCTGACAGAACTCACACTGGCCGTTTCTATTTCCCTGAAACTGCTGAGCCCTCACTGTTGTCTCTGCAGAGTCAGCAAATACTGCTCCTCCTGATACGCTCGCTGCCATTACTGCTGCTGTTGCAAGTCCTGCAAATGTTCTCTTCATATTATTTTTCATGATTTTTCTCATTTTCAAAAAAAGTACTTTTAATCCAAAGGCTACTTCCGTTCTGCCTTAAGATAATTATAGGAGAAAAATATGATGGAATTGTGATGGAAGTTCAAAATAAATGTGAGATTTAAGAAAATGGCAGCTCAAACCAGAAAACAGCTCCTTTTCCCAGCTCGCTCTCTACTCCATATGGTGCTTTGTGAAGCTCAAGTATTCCCTTTACTATGGCAAGTCCAAGTCCAGTGCCGGAAGAAACCGAATCCTTATCCCGGCTGCCTTTGTAATATCTATCAAAAACATGTCCTATATCTTCGCCGGAGATGCCAGGTCCACTGTCTGCTACCTCTATCCTCATAAAGCCGCCATTTTCGCTTATCCTGACTTCTACAGAGTCCTCAGGTGACGTATGGACAAAGGCATTGCTTATGAAATTGTATAGAACCTGCTCAATTTTTCGCCTGTCTCCTGTGACTTCTCTGTCTCTGAAGTCTTCACCTGATATTTCAAATGCCCTCTTTTCGCTGTTTGCGCCATACATCAGGCGGATTTCTTCAAGTATGTCATACACAGAGAATGGCTCAAGCCTCAGTGTCTCAGTTCCCGACTGAAGCTTTGACAGGCTAAGCATGTCCTCGACTATATTTCCAAGTCGGCCTGACTGCTCGATTATTACTCCAAGCTGCCTGCTCCTTTTTTCAGCATCATCTCCTGTTATATCACGCATCGCCTCAGCATATCCTCTTATTATCGTGAGCGGCGTCCTGAGCTCGTGAGATACATTCGATATCAGCTCCTTCTTCAGCATTTCATTTCGCGTCAGCGCTTCTCCCATCTCATTCATCCGCCTAGCAAGCTGTCCGGTCTCGTCTTCTCCAAGATCAGGAAGTCGCTTTTCGAGCTCACCCCGGCTGTACGCTTCGGCAGCCTCGCTTATGAGCCTTACGGGCTCTGTGAATTTCTTTGAGAGCACTGAGGATATTATCACAGAAACCACCATTATCACAAGAGCTATTATCACCAGCTGCTTCTTGAGTATCTCCGCAGTATCCTCAACCGAGGCAAGAGAAAACGATACTGAAACAGCGCCTTCTATATCATCATCTCTCATGACCGGAAATCCCATGACTGCAATCTTATTCCCAAATCTGTTGTGAACGGTCTGATTTCTGTATTCCTCGCCTCCAAGCGCAGATGCGAGTGCTTTTGCTGTTTCTGACTGCATCATACCCGGCATGCGCTCCGCACCTGACTGGCTGGCATATATGATTCCTTCATCAGGAAGCGCAATCTGTATCTGCATGTTCCTGTCGTATGAAATTCCATCTGCCTTCTCAATTATCTCCGGCGATGCTGTGGCTTCTGTGAGACTGCCATACTGCTCTATTTCCGAAACAAGCTCTGCAACATCCCTGCCTGCAGCACTTATCTCCATTTCAGTGTAAAATCTCTCAAGGAAGACGATCTGAAACAGAAATATCAGCAGTATCACCACTGCACTCAGTATCATCATCCCACTCCATAGCCTCATTCTTATGCTCTTCATTATTTCTCACCCGCTTCAAATTTGTATCCGACGCCCCACGAAGTCACAATCCAGTTCCTGTGATGCCTGAGGTTTTCTCTGAGCATCTTGACGTGTGTATCTACCGTCCTTGCATCCCCGACAAACTCATATCCCCATACCTGATTCAGGAGCTGTTCCCTTGAAAATACCCTTCCCGAATTCTTTACGAAGAAGCTCAGAAGATCATACTCCTTGGGCGTAAGATTGAGATGCTCCTCGCCAAGGTAGATGTTCCTTGCATCAAAGTCTATCCTGAGGTCTTCTATCTCAATGATTTCATGGTCCTTCCTTTCATTTACGCTTCCTCTTAAAAGCACAGCCTTCACTCTTGCGATTAGTTCCCTTGGGCTGAAAGGCTTTACCATGTAATCATCTGCTCCGAGCTCAAACCCGAAAAGCTTGTCATACTCCTCGCCCCTTGCCGTCAGCATTATGACCGGCGTAACAGATTCACTCCGGATCTCCCTGCATACCTTCCAGCCGTCCATCTTAGGCATCATTACGTCCAGTATGACAAGATCCGGACCTGCAGACCTGAATATCTCAAGCCCTCTTATGCCGTCCGGAGCCTCGACAAACTCAAAGCCTTCTTGGGTAAGGTATTCCCCTATTATATCTCTTATGGATTTTTCATCATCAATTACAAGCACCTTTTTTCTCATCATTTTATATTCTCCTGTTTCCAGAGCAATTATATTTCAGCGTTTCTGACCGAGTATGCCTTCCTGAATCACAGCTATAAGCCTTGCAGATGTATCCCAGTATTTCTGCGAATTGTTTATTATGAGCTCGCTTATGTCGCAGGCCTCCTGAAGCTCCTTTTCAAAAGAGGCTATCCTCAGATCATTGCCTTCTCCGCCCCTTGACTGCATTCTTGCAATGCACTCTTCCCTGCCCGCGCTCACTCCGATTATGATGGCACTGTCTCCATAAAGCTCCTTTATCTTCCTTGCTCCGCTGGAATCAAGCACAACCGAATAAATATCATCACCTTTGAATACATTCTCAAAGGAATCCATTGAGGTCGCATAAAGATTTCCGTTATATTCGCTGTACTCGAGTAGGCGGCCTTCTTCATTGAGCTTCATGAGGCTCTCCCTGTCAGTAAAATTATAGTGCACTCCGGAGATTTCTCCGGTTCTGGGACTTCTCGTGGTATAGGTTACTATCTTCCTGAAGTCGAACTTGTCTCTTACAGTAGATTTCCCCGAAGCGCTTGGCCCCACAAATACGACTATTCTTATCATGCTCATCCTCCATTTTTAAATTGATTATACCTTATACAGCATAGGCTTTCAATAATACTCCCGCTTCTTATTTTTTGCCTGTCTTCATATACAAAAAAACTTACGGATGTTATAATTAGTACAGTTTGATTTTTAATTAATATTACACTGTTTCTTATCGGAGGAAAAATGATCTATATAATATACCTTGCAATAGCCGCTGCCGTAGTACTTATATCTGTAAAGCTTTCCGAATATGTCGATCTGCTCGACAGGACCACTGATATTTCCGGAGCTTTTATAGGAGGAGTCATGCTTGCTGCGGTAACCAGCCTTCCTGAGCTCTTTACGAGCATAGCCGCCACGCTTTTTGTAAATCAGCCCGATCTTGTCATAGGCAATGTTCTGGGGAGCAATCTTTTCAACCTTGCCATTCTGGGATCTCTCATACTCTTCAGCCTCAGAAAATTCTCATCCAGCTTTCTGTCAGAAAGCCACAGAGGGACTCTGCTTGCAACACTTGCGATGTACGCCCTCGTAAGCATCGCGCTTGCAGTGCCTTCGGGAATGAGCATACTCGGTCTCAATCCGGTATCCATAGCCGTATTTGCGCTCTATATATTTTCCGTAAAGAAAATGTCCTCTGATGACAGCAGCGCTGAAGATGAAAATGAAGAATTCGTCTGCCATCTCAGCAAAAAACAGATTATATCAAGATTTGCGCTGATGAGCCTGCTCCTTGTAATCGCCAGCATTGCACTTACATTTGCTACAGACGTAATAGCCGAAAAGCTCGACCTCGGAATGACATTTGCCGGAGCCCTGCTTCTTGGAGTAGCTACCTCCCTTCCAGAGCTGACTTCATCGATATCTCTCGTAAGGTTTGGTAATTTCAATGCGACCACAGGAAACATAGTGGGAAGCAATCTGTTCAATTTTTCGATACTCTTCATGGCTGACCTGTTTTACCAGGGAGGATCTATCTATGCTTCAAATCCACAGGCACAGAGCCTTCTCTTTTTTGGAGCGGTTGCAGGAATCGCCGGGTTTGCGGCGCTGCATTTCAAATCAAGATCTGCAGTAAAAAGCGCCTCCTCCGCAAATCTGATTTATTCAGCTGCGGCGGCGGTAACAGTCATAAGCTATATAATGTTCATCCAGACTTCGATCTAAGAACCGTTTTTCATGAAAAGGATAAGCATGAGCGCTGCTCCAAGGGACATGCATGCCCCGAACACGAATGGGACTTCTGCTCCAAATTTAGTCCAGAGCTGTCCTGCAAGTACGCTCGCCGGAAAAAGGGCTATGCCTGATACCGTGGAATGCAGCCCCAGCATGGTTCCCTTGAGCTCAGGAGGAGATATCTCTGATACGAATGCTCTCTCTACTCCTGTTATCATGGCCGTATATGCTCCGTACATCACAAACATCAGTGCTACGAAAGGCTTGTTGAGAGAAACGGCAAATCCCAGATAGACGATAGCGAAAACTATATATCCTGAAACCAGCAGCTTCTTGCGTCCTGCTTTGTCCGACATCTTTCCAAAGGGCATCGACAGCGCAGAAGCTGTTATTGTATATATGAAGTACATGAATATTACTCCTGCATCATCAAATCCAACACTCTTTGCCCTGAGCAGAAGGAAGGTATTAGATGAGTTGCCCAGAGTGAACATGAATACGACCACAAGATACATCCTCAGCTGAGAATCCAGTTTTCCTATATTCTTCCAGAACGGCTCTATGATTGCTGAAGAATCCTTCTCCTCCGATTCCCTTACGAAAAAGAACAGCATGAGCCCTAAAATCCCAGGGATCATCGATATAAGGAATATGCGTCTGTAATCTATGTTCCCTGAAGATTCCCTCAGGATAAGATATGCAATCAGTATTCCCAGAGCGGAGCCGGCCATATCGAGTGCCTTATGGATGCCGAACGCCTTTCCCAGCTTGCCCTTTTCTGCAGCCTGGCTGACCATAACGTCTCTCGGCGCAGTCCTTATTCCTTTTCCAATGCGGTCCACCGCCCTTGCGCCAAATACTGCGGTCCATGAACCTGCGAACATTAGAAGCAGCTTGTAGATTATTCCCATTGAATATCCCGCGAATGCGACCTTCTTCCTGTTCCGGTATTTGTCAGTCATATAGCCACTGAATACCCTCAGAAGGCTGGCGAGGCTCTCAGCTGTTCCCTCTATTATCCCCACAAGAGCAGGCGTTGCCCCAAACACGGCGGTGAGATATAGCGGTACTATAGGATAGACCATCTCAGTACCTACATCCGCAAAAAAACTGATCAGTCCAAGTATAATCACATTTCTCATCGAGGGCTCCTCCCTTAATCCTTGTTTTAAGCTTACTCTGTAGATTATACCCACCTTCGGATATATTCATACATATTGCAGAAAATCCGATAATATGATACCATTGTTTAATTAAAAGGAGACTCCCATGCTGTTTTCACTCTCACTAATACTTATAATCGGCTTCTCGCTGAGCGGCATACTTAACCGTATAAAAATACCCGGACTCATAGGAATGATATTCACAGGCGTGCTGCTCGGGCCTCACATGCTTGACCTTATTTCACCGGAAATTCTGGGCATCTCTGCCGACCTGCGCGAGATCGCCCTTATCGTCATCCTCGTAAGGGCAGGGCTTTCCATAGATATCAGCGACCTCAGAAAGGCAGGACGTCCGGCGCTGCTCATGTGCTTTGTTCCTGCAACCTTTGAGATAGCAGCGGTGACATATTTAGCTCCCTTACTCCTTGGCGTGTCCTATATAGAGGCAGCCATAATGGGATGCGTGCTTGCGGCAGTGTCTCCGGCAGTCATAGTCCCACGCATGATCCATCTCATGGAAACAGGCTATGGCAAAAAATCCCGGATTCCTCAGATAATAATGGCCGGGGCCTCTGTCGATGATATCTATGTAATAGTTCTATTCACAGCTTTTCTGGGGATGTATCATGGAGAAGGCTTCAGCGCATCAACACTTGTATCCGTTCCTGCTTCCATACTCTCAGGAGTAATCATGGGGGCAGTTACCGGCATCATTCTGGTGAGCATATTCAAGAGGATACACATGAGAGATACAGTCAAAGTGCTCATAATCCTCAGCATAGCCTTCATGTTCGTCTCAATAGAGGATTTCCTGAATCCATTTTTTCCTGTATCCGGCCTGCTTGCAGTAATGTCGCTTGGCTGCAGCATACTAAGGAGTTATGAGATACTGGCAAAAAGACTCATGGGCAAGTTCTCCAAGATATGGGTGGGAGCTGAGATACTCCTGTTCGTGCTCGTGGGCGCTCAGGTGGATATATCTTACCTCGCCGGCGCCGGAATAAGCTCCGTGCTCCTGATACTTGCAGCACTCTCCCTGAGAATAATCGGAGTAAGCCTGAGCCTTGCAGGGACGAGCCTGAGCCTCAAAGAGCGCCTGTTCTGCTCCATCGCATATATCCCAAAAGCCACCGTACAGGCTGCTATAGGAGCTGTGCCACTGTCAGCCGGAGTAGGTGCAGGAAATACCATCCTTACGGTTGCCGTGCTTGCGATCATAATCAGCGCACCTGTCGGGGCGATTGGCATAGACAGGACATACAAAAAGCTTCTCAGCCAGTAATAAAGCAAAAGACACTGATTCAGCATATTATGCTTCTTCAGTGTCTTTATATTATCGCTCTATGTCTTCTTATTATTATCCTTTATCCAGGTATTTATGCCATTCCTGTCCTGCGGTTTTCCATGGAAGTAACCCTGTATATAGTCGCATCCGAAGGTACCCAGGAGCGTGTTCTGAAAATGCGTCTCCACGCCTTCTCCCACGACTTCAAGCTCCATCCTGTGTGAAAGCTCTATTATCGACTTCACCAGAAGCTGATCCTTGGTATTCCTGTCTATATTCACGACAAAGCTGCGGTCGAGCTTTACCTTGTCTATTGGTATGTTCTTCAGATAGTTAAGTGAAGAATATCCGGTCCCGAAATCATCGAGGGAAAGCTTGAATCCCATCTCCTTTAGCTTGTACAGCATGGCCATTGACTGAGTCAGATTGTTCATGAGTGCGGTCTCCGTAACCTCGAACTCTATCTTATCCGGCTTTACCCTGTGCTTTTCGAGCATAAGCTCAAGATATGATATCAGGTCGTCCTCCATGAGGCCTCTTGCCGAAAGGTTCACCGATACGAACATATCCAGCTCTCCCATGCCAATCCATGCCTCTACCTGCCTGAATACATCATCTATTATCCACCTCTCAAGAGCCTTCATCTGTCCCGAATTCTCAGCAGCGACTATAAACTCTCCGGGCGATATCATTCCCCGCTTTGAGTGATACCACCTTGCGAGCGCTTCTATGCCAACGAGCCTGCCCGTCCTTGAGCTGACAATCGGCTGATAATGCATCTGAAACTCGCTTCTTTCGAGTCCGATCCTTATCTGATTTATGAGATCTATTGTGGTATAGAGCTTTTCTCCGGTACTTGAGTCATATATCCTGAACTGATCTTTGCCGTTGTTCTTGCAGTAATATAGAGCTACATCCGAGCATTTGAGCAGGTCAAAAAAGCTCTCTCCATGGACTCCGTGTATTGCAATCCCCGCGCTTATAGAGGTCCTTATCTCACTGTGCGTCAGGAGCTTTTCGCTTCTGACGGCCGCAAAAAATCTCTCCATGCCTGCCTCAAGGTCTTCGACTGACTCAAAATCTCTGTAGATTATCAGGAATTCATCTGCATTTATCTTTGAAAGAAGATGCGTATCTTCAAAATACTCCGAAAGGAATCCCGAGAACCGCTTTATCATCTGATCTCCTGCAGAATAACCGAAGGTATTGTTTATATAGCTTAGATTGTCGATGTTTATATGAATGAATGCGATGCTTCCTTCTACTGTATTTCGGCTGGTTATGTCACCGAAATCTCCCTTTATCTTCTCCTTGTTCGGTAGCCCGGTAAGCTTGTCATAGTATGCGAGCCTTATTAGCTTTTGCTCCATTTCGATGCTGTCTGTTATATCCAGAACTGAGCCCGCGATAAGCGCAACCCTGCCTTCGCTGTCATGCTTTGCAGCCCCTCTCGCTCTCACCCACCTGTATTCTCCGCTTTCGCTTCTTACCCTGAAGGTGTTTTCAAAATATTTCCTGCTGCTCTTTACAAAATCATCCAGATATCGTCTGAATTGTCCCTGGTCATGAGGATGCACTCTGCTGTTCCAGAGCTCATAGTCCCAGGCGCCTTCAATCACGTTGAGATCCCTGTACCCACTCTTTTTTGTGTAAAAGGTGTACATTCCTTTCTCAACGTCCCACTCCCATATGCTTTCCTGCAGCCCCTCAATCAGAAGCCTGTAGCGGTCACAGGTGTCTCTGAGACTGCTGTTTTCATATCTAAGGCCTGTTATCAAATCATTTCGACTGTCCCTGTCGATTCTTGTCTCCATACTGTTTGTCACTCTGATCCTTCAAATTAATCCAATATATTATAATTATTTATCCATTATACTTGTTTATCTCCAATATCACAATCTTTTTCGCATATACAGTTGCTTCCTTCGAGCAGCTTGCATTCCTTCTTGAGCCGGCTGGCATTTTCGCTCAGATCGTATATAGAAGAATACTGTCTGCTGCCAAGGCATGCCACTGAAAGTGAAGTGAGCGGAAAACACTCTTCTATGCCCCTTCGGTTCCTTGACAGTATATATCCCTTTTCGTAGTCCTCCTCGCGGTAGAACTGCTTTACCCTGCCATCGAACTCGGCTATGACCCTTGCGCACTTCTCCCTGAAATCCTTCTTTTCGCTTATAGCTATGAAGTCGTCTCCTCCGATATGGCCAGTGAACTCATTTTTTGAAAATACATCCTTTAGTATCTCTGCAAGCATTACGATTACACGGTCTCCGTTTTCGAATCCATATACATCGTTATATGCCGTGAACTACCCACCACTTAAGAAGTGGGGGCTTCCTGGTCAATGCTTCTGATGAAGCAAGATTCTCCAGGCTCTAAGGGCGGTACCCTCCCCGACTGACACTGTATCTTGTATTTACATTGTCAGCTTCAGCAAGTTCAGACTTGCATTGTAATCTCTGTCTATCTCAAGACCGCACTCTGGACAGATATATACTCTGCAGGCCAGGTCCTTTGTCTGACTCGACCTGTTACCGCAGTCAGAGCAAAGCTGCGAACTAGGGTAGTCCGGTGGGGCAATTATGAGCTCCCTGCCATACCACCTGGACTTGTAATCCAGCATTTCCCTGAACCTGCTCCACGAAACCTCGGCAATGGACTTCGCAAGATTATGGTTTTTCATGAGATTCTTCACTTTCAGGTCTTCGATAACTATTGCTTGGTTTTTGCGTATTATCTCTGTACTCTTTTTGTGAAGAAAGTCCATTCGCTGGTTGGCTATTTTCTCATGGAGCTTCGCTACCTTGATTCTTGCCTTGTTGCGATTGCTGCTTCCTATCTGCTTTCTTGAAAGGTCTCTTTGAAGTTTGGCAAGTCTCTTCTCGGATTTCCTGAGATGTTTCGGATTTTTGTATGCCTCTCCATTTGAAAGTACGGCAAAATCTTTGATCCCGACATCTATGCCGACTCGCATGTCCGATGCTGGGAGTTTCTGTATTTCAGTTTCAACCAGAATGGATATGTGATACTTACCGGATGGGGCTTTTGAAATTGTGCATGACTTTATTACTCCTTCAAAGCTTCTGTGCTGCCTGATCTTTACAGGTGACTTCAGTTTTGGGAGTTTTATGTATCCGTTTTCAACATATACCGTTCCTTTCTGGTTGTTGGTGGTATAGCTGAAATTATTGTTTTTTTTGCTTTTGAATTTTGGAAATCCATTGGACTTGTCTCTGAAGAAGTTTCTGTATGCTGTATTGAGATTCATCTGAGCATTGGCGAGAGCCAGGCTGTCAACCTCCTTTAGCCAGGTGAATTCTGATTTGTACTGGGCAGGAGTGTTATTCAGGCTTTTTCCCGTGAGATTGTAGTGCTCTATCCTGTCTGAAAGCATCCGGTTGTAGACAAAGCGCACACATCCAAAGCATTTTGCAAAGAACTGCATCTGCTCTGCATCTGGATATATTCTGTACTTGTATGCTTTCAGCATAATGTTCACCTCACTTTTTCACCCTGCGTCTCGATGTAATCTCTGATTATATCTACAGAAGACTCTCCTGTGGTGATAAGAAAAAAACTCTGAGACCAGAATGCTTCTTTCCATAATTTTTCTCTTATGCATGGAAATTCTTTCTTAATAAGTCGGCTGCTTGCGCTTTTATATGCATTTATGAATTTGCTGATTTCACTGTTTGGATGTGCTTTGAAGAGTATATGGACATGATCCATATCGTGGTTCCATTCCAGCAGTGTAATATTATACTTTGGACAAATGTATTCAAATATGTTCTTAGCTCTGTCTGAAATATTTGAATCAAACACTTTTCTACGGTATTTAGTAACCATAACCAGATGATAGTATAAGGAAAATACTGAATGTGCATTATTATCGAATCTATCCATATTATAAGTATCCTTTCCTATTACGACTGATTATATTATACCCTTGCAAAAGTATTATAAACACTCATAAACCGATTCATCCCACCGCCTTCACTCTCGTTAATACGAGCAAGGTAGTTTAGAGGAGGGGGAATTCTCGGTACATGTATTAAAAGATCCATTGACATATTTCCTCCCATTTGATTTTCAGGCCGCTATTTTCATTATAGCCCTTATGAGAGTCTGCTATGTAATGGATCAGTTAATGTAATGTAAATTTTATGTTAATTATGCCCAGTGAGGTTTTTCCCACAGGAGCAGTTTCTGCCCTATGCCCTTTTCGAGCGCGCGGCTGTACACGGTGTGTGCCCATGCCACATCCTCGGCCGGGATTCCTCCTGCTATAAATATTATTGTCTCTTCGCTGCGCTGCCTGCCTGCAGCACGTCTGGTTATTATGTCTCCGAGGCTCACTATATCGGCATTATCCTTCTTTTTTTCAAGATAAAGCTTCATCAGAGGGGCAGCAGGCGCCGAAGCCATAAGGCTTTCTATCCCGTCCGGATGCCTCATGCCATCATCAATCCAGTCAAGGTGCATATTCCAGTTGTCTACTACCACTCTGCTGTTTATGTACATATCCTCGCTCAGCGATGCTGTACCAACAAGATGTATGAGTGCCCCTTTTTTTATCCAGCCATCCTCTATTATAACCGGCGTTCCGCCTGAGGTCGCTACGCTTATAACATCGCTCTCCCTTATAGCCTCTTCTGCTGAAGACACAGCGGTCATCCTGATTCCTGTTTCTTCTGAAAGTTCTCTGCAGAGCGCCTCCGCTTTTGAGGCAGTTCTGTTATATATCTTTACAAGCTCTACGTTTCCAAGTGATTCGCATATTGCTATCAGTGCGGCGCGGTTTATGACTCCTGCACCTATTATTCCTACGACTGATGCAGAGTCCGACTTCAGATACCTTGTTGCAAGCCCTGGCACTGCACCTGTTCTCATCGCACTTACGAGATTTCCGGAGCACATCGCAAGCGGAGCTCCTGTTTCAGGATCATTGAGCGTTATGCTGTGTATCGATCTGGGAAGTCCCCTCTCCCTGTTCGCCACATTTGACCCATACCATTTATTTCCACATACATCATATTCTCCCCCGACATAGGCTATCATCGTCATGGCTCTTCTGTCATCGCCAGCTACCGGCATGTTTCTTCCCCTTTTTTCTTTTGGATACCATAGCTTCATCCCGTGAGAGCTTCCCTTTGGTCCTCCCATGAGGTAGTCATTGTCACTCATCAGAGTGAAAACCTCCTCCATGACATTTATGCATTCCTTCATATCGAGAACGCCCGCCTCTATCATGTCAGGCTCTGACAGATAAAGAAATTCAATTTTTTCTTTGGACATGTTTCATCCCCTTCCGTATTGTATTTTTTACACAATTAATTTTTAAAGTGAATAAAAAACGCACCTGCTGAGCGAGTGCGATTTTTAGTGTTACTTAATATAATATAATAAAAATCGAATATTTGCAAACGTTTTTTGCTGTATATTTCAATTATTATCATATGTTTCCTATCTATTTAATGAATTTCCTGTTTCTGAGGACATTTATTATGTTTCTTCCCTCTGAAACTCCTTCGATGATCCTTCTTGCCCTTACGCTGTCTCCTATGCTTATTATCTCGACATCATCATTTTCAAATTCCGCTCTGAGTTCTTCAAGCACCGGATTGTTGGCTCTCATGCCCAGGCACACAAATCCATAGTCGAATTCCAGAGTCTTTTCTTCGCCTGAGTTCCTTACGATGAATTCTCCCGGTCTTACTTCAAGAAGCGCGGTATCCGGCATCTTTCTTACTCCGTATCTCTTCATAAGAGCATTTATATCGCTCTTTGATACCGGATCTATGTCTCTTCCTATGACAGGCTGCATCTCCACTATTGATACATCCGCATTTCTCGGAGCAAAAAACTCCACTACGTCCAGCCCTACTGCTCCGCCTCCTATTACAACTACCTTCTTTCCAGAAAGGTCCTCCGGATAGCTGCTCAGGTTCTCTATCATATCCAGTATCGAATATACCTTCGTCCCCTCTATGCTTATGTTCTCGCGGAGCCCCTTCACAGGAGGAAGCAGTGGAACAGATCCTGTTGCATTGACTATTATGTCCGGATTCAGCTTTCTGACGAGCGCTGCATCCGCCTCTGTGTCATTCAGTATGAAAAGATTCCTTAGCTTTGAGGCACGGTTTCTCAGATACTGTGGAAAATCCCCGAGCCTGTTCTTGTCCGGAATCTTCGAGATTTCAGCGGCAAGCCCTCCGGTCTGGCTATTCTTTTCTATAAGGAATGCCGTGCAGCCTGCCTCTGCGGCCGTGCATGCGGCTTCAAGCCCCGCAGTTCCTCCCCCTGTTACTACTACGTTGCACGGTCTGAGAAGCTCTACCTCTCTGTAATCTTCCGTCTCATTAACACATGGATTCACAGTACACCTGATAGGGCGGTTTACTCCGATTCTGTTTCCTGCGCATCCAATGTTACAGGATATGCATTTTCTTATCTCGTCTTCTCGTCCTGATATTACCTTGTTTACATATTCAGGGTCTGCTATCAGTCCCCTTCCTATGCCTATCATGTCTGCATCGCCTCTTGCCAGTATGTCCTCGGCAACCTTCGGATCTCTTATATTCCCCATTACGAATACCGGCTTGCCAAACTCTTCTTTTATAGCTCTCGAAAGATATGCTCTCCATCCGTCAGCAAGGTGATTTGCATCTATCTGGTACTGAATGGATGAGTTGAGGCCTGCGGAAACGTCAAACATGTCTACATCCTTCTCAAAGAATCTGAGATACTCGATAGAATCCTGAAGCGTGTTTCCGCCCTCTGCGAACTCATCGGCACTTATTCTTACTATAATAGGAAAAGAAGGTCCGACAGCCTTTCTGACCTCTTCGATCACCATTGCCGCAAAACGGGCACGGTTCTCAGGGCTGCCTCCGAATTCATCAGTTCTCTTGTTGGTTATAGGTGAAAGAAACTGACTGATAAGATATGAATGGCCTGCATGTATCTCAACAGCGTCAAATCCCGCTATCTGGGCTCTCCTTGCCGCCTCGCCGTACTTTCTGGCGATTGCCTCGATCTCTTCTCTCATAAGCGGCCTCGGTATGTCGCCTCCGTCCTTTGTAGGCACGTCAGAAGCCGACACCGGCTGAGCATTTATCCTAGATGCCACTGCCGAAGCTCCCGCATGATTTAGCTGTATCGCAATTGCGGCTCCGTGCCTGTGCACGTTTTCGCAGAGCTTGAACAGCCTTGGCATGAAGTTGTCTGAGTCGATTCTCAGCTGAGTGGTCCCGTTATATCCAAGCGGAAAATCAACACAGGTATTTTCAACTATTATAAGACCCGTGCCGCCTTTCGCCCTCTGCTCATAGTAATTGATATGCAGGAAGCTCATCTCTCCATTCTGCTCTGCATAGTTGGTTCCCATCGGTGTCATTGCAACCCTGTTTTTCAGAGTCATGTTCCTGACTGTCAGTGGGCTCAATAAATTCCTGTAGTCACTTTTCATTCTTTCCTCCATAAATCTCTAACATAAAAATAACATATATATTTGCAGAAATTGTATATAAAATAACGATATGTCTAATTATATTACAGCCGCAAAGATAAATCTAATGTATATTTTATGCTTTATTGATAGCTTTTTGCTATTGATATTCAGGGAGCAAGTCTATTTCAGCGTTGATGCGGCCTGCTTCTTTATGAAGTTTATGAAGTTCTGTACAGCCGGAGCAAGATACCTGTATTTGTGATATATCATGTAGACATCATGATGCATTCCAACGTCCTTAAGTGGAAGTATCTTTACGTTTGCCCTCTCTACCTCCGATACCCTCGCTACTATGGCGACCCCAAATCCCGCTTCGACAAGCGCTACTATGGAACCTTCATCCGAGGATTCGCATATAATCTCCGGATTTATCTCAAGCTCTTTGAAAAGCTTTCTCGTGAATTTGCCAAGACCGGAATACCTTTCATATGCTATAAGGCTGTAATTCTCGATCTGCCTCGCTTCTATCTCATCCAGGCCTGCAAGCTCATGGTCATGTGGAACTATGGCTACGAGCTCCTGCCTTATTATGGGAACGAAGCTGAGATCGCTCTCTCCCTCAGAATAGGAACCAAATACCACGTCAAACCTGTCAGCCTTGAGGCCCTCTATCATCTTTGCCGTATAATCCTGAGAGAATGAGAATGTCACATTCCGGTTCTCCTCGATATCCAGAAATCTCCTGGCCGAAAACGGGATATAATGCTTTGCCAGCGGCGACACATATGCGATGTCTATGTGTCCATCGCTGCTGCTTGCAAGATTTTCCATCCTCTTTTTTGTATTTTCAAGTTCATCTATTATCTTGTTCACATGCTCGGCAAAAATCCTGCCATATTTTGTGAGCACTATGTTCCTTCCCTGTTTTTCAAAAAGAAATAGTCCCAGCTCCTCCTCGAGGTTTGCCATCGAGCGGCTCAGGCTCGGCTGCGATATGTTCAGCTCTGCGGCCGCCTGATGATAGTGCTGAAGCTCAGCAACCATCTGAAAATAGTAAAGCTGATTCAGATTCATATATTCTCCTTTCAGAAAGATAGCTCCAGGCTATCAATATCGTTCACAAGTTATATTGGAAGTTATGTTTTATATATCATATAATAACAATGCAGGAATTGTCAAATTAATAACGAAACTTAATTACTATAAAACTGAGAGAGGTTAAAAAAATGGCAGAAAGAATAACAGGACATACAGAGCTCATAGGGCTCATGGCATACCCGATAAGACACTCAAGTTCCCCGGCGATGCAGAACGAGGCATTCGCAAAGATGGGCTTTGACTATGCATATCTTGCATTCGAGGTTGACAATGACAATCTTGAGGATGCGATAAGATCGATAAGAGCACTGAAGATGAGAGGCTCAAATGTATCGATGCCCAACAAGACCGTAGTTCACAAATATCTTGATCATCTGTCTCCGGCTGCAGAGCTTACCGGAGCTGTAAATACCATTGTAAACGACGATGGAGTCCTTACAGGGCACATAACTGACGGAACAGGCTTTATGGCTGCACTGAGAGACAACGCTATCGATGTTATAGGAAAGAAGATGACCATCGTGGGCGCAGGAGGAGCAGCAACAGCAATCGAGATACAGGCCGCGCTTGATGGAGTAGCCCAGATATCAGTATTCAACAGAAAAGATGAATTCTGGGAAAGAGCTCAGAGAAATGTAGATGTCATAAATGAAAAAACTGACTGCAGGGCTGAGCTCTTCGACCTTGATGACCTTGAAATACTCAAGGCAGAAATAGCTGACAGCTGCCTGTTTGTGAACGCTACAGGCATGGGCATGAAGCCCCTCGAAGGAAAGACCTATATTCCAGATGCTTCATATCTGAGACCTGACCTGATAGTTGCAGATGTAGTGTACTCACCTGCCGAGACAGCGCTCCTCAAGATGGCAAAGCAGATCGGCTGCAAATGCATGAACGGATTCGGAATGATGCTTTTTCAGGGCTCTGCTGCATTTGAGCTGTGGACAGGAAAGCCGATGCCGATTGAATATATGAAGGAAACCTTAGGCATAAAATACTAAAAAAGGCGTAAAATACTAAAAAACAATTGGAGGATAAGATGGAGACTATTAACTACAAGAAGTATTACCCGACAGCCCTTGTCATGTATATAAGCTTTTTCATTCACGGAATAGGGGTATCGATTTTAGGTCAGTACAAACAGAATTTTGCAGGTCAGTGGGGAGCGGCAAAGCTCGCAGACGGATCATTTGACGTAGGAAACGTGCTTATCGTTATAGCCGCGCTCGGACTCGGAAGACTTATCACGCTTCCATTTGCCGGACCGATATCAGACAGGTTCGGAAGAAAGACCTCCGCACTGATCGGAGTGCTGTGCTACGCTGTATATTTCGTAGGAATCGTGTTCTCACCGAACATGTACGTGGCCTATGCCTTCGCAATCATGGGCGGAGCTGCAAACTCATTCCTTGACACAGGAGTAATCCCTGCATGCCTTGAGATCCTCGTTGAATCAAGCGGGCTTGCGACCATATTCACAAAGCTTGCCGTGTCGCTTGGACAGCTTCTGCTTCCGACTATGATCGGCTTTGTTGCGGCAAATGAGCTCTCATTCAAGTCCATCTTCTTCCTTATGGCTGCACTTATAATAATTGACGGAATACTTATCGCTTTCATGCCGGTGCCTCCAATGAACAGCAACGTGAAATCCGGAGAAAATGCCGCATCGCAGAAGATGAAGTTCACTCCGGCTGCAATTGCACTAATATCTATCGGTTTTACATGTACCTCTACCTTCCAGCTGTGGCTAAACTGCAACCAGGAATTTGGAAAGCTTGTTGGAATGGCTGATCCAAGCAGGATCCAGTCTTACTATTCTACAGGTACGATAATCGCCGTGCTTCTCACTGCCTTTCTTATGAAGAAGAAGGTGCAGCCGCTGAAATTCCTTGTGCTTTATCCTGCAATAGCAATGACCATGCTGATTATCGTTTATATAGTGAGAACCCCTTTCATATGCCTTCTTGGCGGATTCGTGATCGGATTCTCAGCAGCGGGAGGAGTGCTCCAGATGGCAACCGCAGCCGCGAACGATATGTTCCCTGCAAACAAGGGCAAGATCACTTCAATAATAATGATAGCCTCGAGCCTTGCCAACTATATAATCCTCAACATCGCAGGAATCCTGACAAAAAATGGAGGCGCAGAGGGCCCATTGCATGTTATACTCTTGAATATAGGAATCACTTTCATAGGCATACTTCTGGCTGTATTCGTTAACAGCCAGTACAGAAAAGGCAAAGTAAAGGCAAGCTAAGACCGTTTATATAAGGAGAAAAAAATGAAGACCGTAAAAGTAAGAAATATAGAGCTCGGCAGCGGAATCCCAAAGATATGCGTTCCGATAGTCGCAGTAACAAAAAATGATATCCTGGAGCAGGCTATGAGTCTCAGATCCATCCCGGCCGATATAGCTGAGTGGAGAGTAGACTGGTATGAGGACGTATTCGAAATGGATACTCTCATGCAGACGCTTTCACAGGTTAGAGAAGCCCTCGGCGACATGCCGCTGCTCTTCACCTTCAGGACTAAAAAAGAAGGCGGAGAAAAAGAAATCTCTCCCGAATCATACGCAGAGCTCAATATAACTGCTGCTGCAAGCGGAAATACAGATCTTGTGGACGTAGAGGCCTTCACTGGCGATGAGATCGTAAGAAAGATAATAGAAAAAGCCCATGAGCATGGCGTAAAGGTAGTAGCTTCAAATCACGATTTCTTCAAGACGCCACCTAAGGAAGAGATCATCTCAAGGCTCATCAAGATGCAGGACCTCGAAGCGGACATCCCAAAGATAGCCGTGATGCCTCAGAGCAAAAAGGATGTGCTTACCCTTCTTTCAGCTACAGAGGAAATGCACTCACAGCATGCAGACAGACCTATAATCACCATGTCCATGGCAGGAAGCGGGCTTATAAGCAGGCTTTCCGGCGAAGTATTTGGATCGGCGCTTACATTCGGAGCTGCCAAAAAAGCTTCAGCGCCAGGTCAGATCGGAGTGAAAGAGCTTCATGAGGTTCTAAGCATAATACATTCAGGCATATAGACAGACAATTAGTGAACTACCCACCACTTAAGAAGTGGGGGCTTCCTGGTCAATGCTTCTGATGAAGCAAGATTCTCCAGGCTCTAAGGGCGGTACCCTCCCCGACTGACACTGTATCTTGTATTTACATTGTCAGCTTCAGCAAGTTCAGACTTGCATTGTAATCTCTGTCTATCTCAAGACCGCACTCTGGACAGATATATACTCTGCAGGCCAGGTCCTTTGTCTGACTCGACCTGTTACCGCAGTCAGAGCAAAGCTGCGAACTAGGGTAGTCCGGTGGGGCAATTATGAGCTCCCTGCCATACCACCTGGACTTGTAATCCAGCATTTCCCTGAACCTGCTCCACGAAACCTCGGCAATGGACTTCGCAAGATTATGGTTTTTCATGAGATTCTTCACTTTCAGGTCTTCGATAACTATTGCTTGGTTTTTGCGTATTATCTCTGTACTCTTTTTGTGAAGAAAGTCCATTCGCTGGTTGGCTATTTTCTCATGGAGCTTCGCTACCTTGATTCTTGCCTTGTTGCGATTGCTGCTTCCTATCTGCTTTCTTGAAAGGTCTCTTTGAAGTTTGGCAAGTCTCTTCTCGGATTTCCTGAGATGTTTCGGATTTTTGTATGCCTCTCCATTTGAAAGTACGGCAAAATCTTTGATCCCGACATCTATGCCGACTCGCATGTCCGATGCTGGGAGTTTCTGTATTTCAGTTTCAACCAGAATGGATATGTGATACTTACCGGATGGGGCTTTTGAAATTGTGCATGACTTTATTACTCCTTCAAAGCTTCTGTGCTGCCTGATCTTTACAGGTGACTTCAGTTTTGGGAGTTTTATGTATCCGTTTTCAACATATACCGTTCCTTTCTGGTTGTTGGTGGTATAGCTGAAATTATTGTTTTTTTTGCTTTTGAATTTTGGAAATCCATTGGACTTGTCTCTGAAGAAGTTTCTGTATGCTGTATTGAGATTCATCTGAGCATTGGCGAGAGCCAGGCTGTCAACCTCCTTTAGCCAGGTGAATTCTGATTTGTACTGGGCAGGAGTGTTATTCAGGCTTTTTCCCGTGAGATTGTAGTGCTCTATCCTGTCTGAAAGCATCCGGTTGTAGACAAAGCGCACACATCCAAAGCATTTTGCAAAGAACTGCATCTGCTCTGCATCTGGATATATTCTGTACTTGTATGCTTTCAGCATAATGTTCACCTCACTTTTTCACCCTGCGTCTCGATGTAATCTCTGATTATATCTACAGAAGACTCTCCTGTGGTGATAAGAAAAAAACTCTGAGACCAGAATGCTTCTTTCCATAATTTTTCTCTTATGCATGGAAATTCTTTCTTAATAAGTCGGCTGCTTGCGCTTTTATATGCATTTATGAATTTGCTGATTTCACTGTTTGGATGTGCTTTGAAGAGTATATGGACATGATCCATATCGTGGTTCCATTCCAGCAGTGTAATATTATACTTTGGACAAATGTATTCAAATATGTTCTTAGCTCTGTCTGAAATATTTGAATCAAACACTTTTCTACGGTATTTAGTAACCATAACCAGATGATAGTATAAGGAAAATACTGAATGTGCATTATTATCGAATCTATCCATATTATAAGTATCCTTTCCTATTACGACTGATTATATTATACCCCTACAAAAGTATTATAAACACTCATAAACCGATTCATCCCACCGCCTTCACTCTCGTTAATACGAGCAAGGTAGTTTAGAGGAGGGGGAATTCTCGGTACATGTATTAAAATTATTATAAAAAGGAGGCGGACGATATGATAAAATGGCTGGACGAGAATCTTGAAGAGGCTCTGCTTGCAATGCTTCTGTGTGGCATGGCGCTTGTCATGGGAATACAGGTATTCTCGAGATATGCCCTTGGCTCTTCACTTTCGTGGTCAGAGGAGTTAACCAGATACATGTTCATATGGTCCGCCTTCCTCAGCATAAGCTACTGCACCAAAAGATGCATATCAATCAAGATAGAGCAGTTCATTCACCTATTTTCAGAGAAAAATCAGGCTGTGCTCAAGCTCATCAATCATACGATTGAGCTGGGCCTCTTTTCATATCTCATCCCTTACAGCGTCATGTACCTGAGTTCATCGATCACAAGCGGCCAGGTCAGCCCTGCGCTTGGAATCCCGATGTGTCTGGTCCAGAGCGCACCACTTGCAGGCTTCTCGCTTGCCTTCATACGCATAGTTCAGAGGTGGATCGCAGAATTGAGGACCATAAGAAGCTGTAAAGGCTCTGCCATGAGCAAAGGAGGAAATTGATGTCATCTCTTGTCATAATGATAATATTCATAATATCAATACTTCTGGCAATACCGGTTTCGATATCCCTCGGGATAGCATCGGTGCTTCCCGGAGCATTCGACCCTTCCTTTACTGCGAGCGGGCAGTTTGTAATACGCTCCATGGTTGGCGGGATAGACAGCTTTCCGCTCATAGCAGTCCCCATGTTCGTGCTTTCCGGCATAATAATGGCAAGAGGCGGCATCTCAGAAAAGATATTTGACGTGTTCTCACTGCTTTTTGGGAGATTTCCCGCAGGAATCCCCTGCTCAGTTGTGGCTACCTGCATGTTTTTCGGGGCCATCTCAGGATCGGGCCCGGCAACAGTCGCAGCAGTAGGCAGCATGACCATCCCAGTGCTCACAGCTCTTGGATATGACCGCAAGTTCAGCACCGCGATAGTTGCAGTAGCCGGCGGAATCGGGGTAATAATCCCTCCGAGCATACCGTTCATAATGTATGCAATGGCATCAGGCCAGTCCGTCAGCAGTCTGTTCATTGCCGGCATAATGCCGGGTCTGCTGATTTCACTGTTACTTATGATTTACTGCATTCTGTACTGCATAAGGAACGGCGAAGACCGGACCCTTATAGATAAAAGGATTCAGGAGCTCCATGACAGGGGAATATCAAGTGTCATAAGAGACAGCCTGTCTGCACTCATGGCTCCTGTAATAGTGCTTGGCTGCATATATGCCGGCATCACATCTCCAACAGAGGCCGCCGTGATATCCGTATTCTACTCCGTGGCCGTAAGCATGCTGATTTACAGAAGCCTCAGAGTTTCAGACATGAAGGAGATAATATCGGAGGCTATACGCACATTCACGCCCATACTGTTCATACTCGCTGCTTCAATGGCCTTCTCAAGAGTCCTTACTCTCATGCAGATCCCTCAGCAGCTTTCGGAGCTCATACTATCAAACTTCAGCAGCCGACTTGCGATTCTCATTATAATCAATCTTCTCCTGCTGGCAGTAGGAATGCTCATGGACACTACCCCTGCAATACTTATACTTGCACCCGTGCTTCTGCCGATAATACGCGAGGTCGGAATAGATCCCGTGCATTTTGGAGTAATCATGGTAGTGAACCTTGCCATAGGATTTGTCACTCCTCCGATTGGAGTCAACCTGTTTGTTGCAAGCACGATATCAGGCATCCCGGTAGCCCAGATCGCCTCAAGAGTCATCCCGCTGATTGGATTTTTCCTGGCTGCGCTCGTGCTCATATCAATATTCCCTCAGATAAGCCTCATGCTGCTTTGATACTGGGGTTCAAACATAAGGAGATACTTTTAATGAAATCAAACAGAATCAAATATAAAAAGCTGTCTCTGATTCTGCTGTCATCGGCAGTTCTCCTGATGTCAGGCTGCAGCTCACAGCAGGATGAAGTCCAGAGATATGCATGGCCAGTAGCAACCGCAAGCCCCGAGGACACGGTGACCCATATATTCGCACAGAGATTTGCCGACGAAGTATCCAGGCTCAGTAATGGCAGCATGAAGATCGAGGTTTATCCAAACAGCACCCTTGGTGGAGACAGAGAGCTCCTTGAGAGCTGCGCGAGCGGCGACATACCCTTTGTAGTCCAGAATACCGCACCTCAGGTCGCTTTCATGCCAGAGATATCGATATTCGACCTGCCCTGCGCTTTTGATGACATCCAGAGCGCAAGAGCTGCAGTTGACGATCCTTATTTCTATTCCATGATAGAAGAGGTCTACATAAAATCCGGCTACAGAGTGCTCGGATTTGCAGACCAGGGCTTCAGAGTTATGTCCACCAACAGGGAAATTGATAATATGATTGATTTCAAGGGCCTGAAGATAAGGACTATGGAAAATCCAAATCACATAAGATTCTGGAAGACCATTGGCACAAATCCGACTCCTATGTCCTTCAACGAGGTATATGTAGGACTTCAGCAGGGGACGATAGATGCACAGGAAAATCCTTATGAGGTAATTGCTTCCGGGAGGCTCCATGAGCAGCAGAAATATATTATAGAGACAAACCATGTACCTCACTATATCTCCCTCATCGTCAGCGACGAATTTTACCAGGAACTTGACCCTGATCAGCAGAAGATCATAGAAGAGGCTTCAGCATCTGCCCGGGATTTCGCAAGAAATGCTTCAGATGAAAGGGTAAAGCAGAAGATAAGCGACATAAGCTCTGACGGCACAATGATAATAAGCCTTCCTGAAAATATTAAAGAAGAATTCAAAAAATCTGCAGAATCCGTATATCCTGAGATAGAGAGACAAAGCGGATCAGAAATATACAGAGCATACCTTGACACACGCAAAGATACCCGAGGATAAACTCCCGGGTATCTTTATGCTCATTTTCAGTTATTAAAGCTTGTCTTTGAGCTCGTCGGCCTTGTCCTCAGCTTTTTTCTTAAGCTCTCCTGCCTTGTCCTTTACATCCTCGAGTGCGTCGCTTATACTTTTCTTGAATAGACTCATATCCGATCCTCCTTTTTTCAAAAACCTGAAACATTAATTCATACTTTATCCTCTAGATATGTTATACCCTTAATGAAGCTGAATCAAATCAGGTTCAGTGAAAAACTGGTACGGTCTATTCATGCTCCAGGATAACTGTGGACTCCACATCTGCGATATGAAGCGCGAGCGCGAGCGGAAACTGTGCGTATGCGTTGTTCAGGCTGAAGTCTCCAGGCATCCTGTCATATGCTCCCATATGGCAGTTTATGGCTACCTGCTCCTCCGGGTCGAGCTTCATGAATTCCTGGATTATAAATATGCTCTTGCCGCCATGGCTCCCGTAGTTAAACTTTTCTTTGAATTCATAGAAGGGAACCTGTACCCACTGTCCGTTTTCATCCTTCTTGTTCCTCATGCTTACCACATAGGTATTCACCTTGCACAGGTCATGAAGTAGGGCTACTATGGCAATTTTTTCCTCTGAAGGATTCAGATTGTACCTGTTTCTGACAAAGTCCCTTGAAAGGTAATCCTTGAGGCAGTCATATACATTGAGACTGTGCTCGCACAGTCCCCCCTCATAGCTGCAGTGGAACCTTGTCGAAGAGGGCGCCGTGAAAAAATCGCTTTTCTCCAGATATGTCAGAAGGCGGTCCGCGCCTTCCCTCTTTATATGAGTCTTATATATCTCCATGAATCTGTTCTTATTTTCAGCCACTCTGTCACTCATTCGTCCACCTCTACCATCTCAGGTCTTCGCCTACGAACTTGTAGGTATCCACATACATTATAAGCCTTGAGAATATCCTTTCCTCATATCTTTCCCTGAGCTCTGTCGGAGTCAGGTTGGTTGATATTATCATCTTCTTATCCTTGATTATCCTCGTATTTATTATATTGAACAGAGAAGTCCTGACGAAGCTGTTCGTAAGCTCTGCGCCAAGGTCGTCTATTATCAGAAGGTCCACATCATCGAGCTCTCTGTAGTCCTCTATAATGTGATTCTTGAGAAAGCTCTCCCTGTCAAAGGTATACATCTGAAGCATGCCTATGAGCTCGTTGGCGGTATAGTATCTTACCGTCTTTCCCCTGTCCATCATTTCTTTGGCTACAGCCGAGCACATGAAGCTCTTTCCGAGCCCGGTGCCTCCGTAAAAAAGCAGCCCCTTGGTGTCCTCTGAGTCAAAGTTGTCTATGAAGCTCCTTGTCTCCCTCAGTATAAGCTCCATCTGCTCTCTCGGGGTCTTTTCTATTCCCTGCTCCGGATGGATTACATATTTTGTCTCATTGTCGAATATATCGAGACTGAAGGTCCTGAAATTTTCCTTTTCGACCCTCTTCACAAGATTTGATTTCCTGTATCTGAGCTGTTCCTGAAGTCTTATGAGGCATGAGCATTTTTCAAAGCGTCCCATCTTCTCCACATAGCCCCTGTCCCTGCAGATCTCGCATTCATATCTCAGCTTAAGGTCGAGCGGATTTATCTCGTTTTCTTCCATGTATATGCGTCTTTTTTCCTTTGCCTCCGCAAGCCTTTCTGCAGACTCTGCAGCTTCCTGAATCCTTCCCAGCACTGTATTTCTGGTGTTGTCCAGGTTGAGCAGCCTTATCTGCCTGTCCATCTCCTCAAGCTCCGGATTTGCAGAGTATATGATGTCCTTTCGCCTCTGAAGCTCGGCTTCCTTCTGATCTCTCTTTCTCTGGTATATATATTCTATCTTTTCCATGCTACCTCTGTTCCCATATATGTTTTAACTGTTATTTTCATTGGTGTTTTCCCTGTTATCTTCTCTGTCTTTTTCTTTCTTCGCAAGCTTTTCAAAAAGTTTCTTCTGGAGCCTCTTTTCAAGCTCGTCCATCTCCCGAGGCTTGCCATCCAGAGCTGCAGGATTTGACTGATTCTTTGGCTTGTACCTGTCCGGGCTGCTCGTCTCTATCTTCTTTATGTCTTCCATCGTGACTTTTTCGGATTCTTCATTCATCGAAGGATCCAGCAGTATCCTGCAGAGATTTTCAAGGCTTACCGGAGTACCCTTTTCCTTCAGCCATTTCGCGGCAAGCTCTATATCGTCATAGTGATAGTGCTCATACAGAAAATTGAGGCTGTCTATCTCAGCTCTGCTCATGGTTTTGCGTGTAAATCTTACAAGACTTAATATCTTCGCCCTGAAATCAGTTCTGTCCTCTCTCTCGAATGAGGATGACTTTGATGCAGAGGCTGGCACGCTGCCGCCGGTGGTTTCTTTTTCATCCGATTTTTCCTTGAGCTTTTCATTCCAGTTCTTGAGTATTCCGTTTAAGTAGTTCATGTTGGGACTCTTTATTGCGGTGGTCCTGCTGAGGGCATCCTCTATGACCTCTATTGTAAATCTGTACTCATCAAGCCATACGTCCATCATCTCTTCTTCCGGCTTTGTAGGCAGGCGGTATTCTCCGAGGCTCGCAAGTATCTTCTTGTATTCAAGATACCTCTTCTCCTTGCTCCTCAGCATGACGTCAAGATCCTGAGAGCTCCTTATTCCATCAAGATGCCAGTTTCTCAGTATACCGAGCGCAGATGCCACAGATTTTGACTTCTTCCTGTAAAGGTTGAATTTCATAGCCTCCACGACAAGCTCCTTTGATACGTTGTACTGATTTATGAACTCGTTTATCTTCTGCATATCATAGTGCATAAGTGGAATCTGGATAGTCTGCTCTATCTGGTCATACATCTTTCTGTATTCTTCATTCTGATATGCCACCAGAAGCTCATCGGTAGTTACCTTTGACGGCTTTGTAACAAGCCCCACCTCATGGAGGTTTCGAAACTCAACGGAGAATGACTGGGCCTGCTCCTCGTTTATCCTGTGCTTTTTTATGAGGCCGCAGGATTCGAAAAAATCCCAGCAGGAAAGCACGTCATCTAGCGTTACATCGAGCTTCTGCGCAAGGTCTTCGTTGCTCTGTATCAAATCTTCCTCATCTGCATGATCTGATGGATTTTTGCTGAGGTAGTATGCATACATGTATATCTTAAGCATCACCGGATTCACTATTGGCAGTATCTGCTCAAAAAATGTATTCGGTATGCAGGTCTCTCTCTTTTCTCTGACAGTCTTTTCCTGAAAAAACATGACTTCTCCGTTTCCTTTTCTATGAATTGACATTATTATAAACATTATACCACTACTGGCAGTTTTTTTCACTTTATTAACACAAAAACCCCTCAAAATCTCGCAGGAATGATCCTGTCAGATTTCAAGGGGGATATTCTTATTTGATGATTTTTGAACCTGTTTATAAGCTTTTCTCAGACAGTTACTAAGCCCTTTTAGAATGCGAACTCCAGATCTACCTTCTTGCCCTCTCTGAGCACCTGCGCTTTGACGGTATCGCCCTTTTTGACGGTGTAAAGGTATTTCACAAGATCCTGCATCTGCTCTATCTTCGCATTGTCCATCTTGACTATGACGTCATTCACCATGAGTCCTGATTTGAACGCTACAGAATCTGCATCTATCTTTGCCACAAATACTCCGCTGTCTGCACCCGTATCTATTCCTGTTGCCTGCTCATAATACTGAGCATCTATTCCCTGTATCCCCAGGGTAACCTTCTGGAATGACCCAGTCTCTATGAACTGGTTCACGATAGGCTTTGCTATGTTTATAGGTATGGCAAATCCCAGTCCTTCTCCGGTGCTGGCCTTGGCAGTATTTATGCCTATCACCTGTCCCTTTGAATTCAGAAGAGGTCCTCCACTGTTTCCAGGGTTTATGGCTGCACTCGTCTGTATGAGGTTGTCCATGGTAGTATTGGCATCGGTCTGGATTGTACGCCCAAGTCCGCTTATTATTCCTTCTGTGACTGAACGCTGAAATTCAAGTCCGAGTGGGTTTCCTATGGCAATCGCCATGTCTCCGACTTCAACCTTGTCACTGTCTCCAAGCTCAGCCACCTGTAGCCCGGCCTTGTTTACCTTTATCATGGCAAGATCGAGAGTCTTGTCTGACCAGAGTATCTCAGCCTTGCTCTTTGAACCGTCATCGAACAGCACTGTGACATCCTTTGCCTCTCCATCCTGTATTACATGGGAGTTGGTCAGTATCATGCCTTTTGCATCTATTATTACTCCCGTCCCTACTCCAGTCTGCTGCATAGGTCCTGTAAATAAGTTTCCAACATCTACCACTGTAGTTATTCCTACCACAGAAGGCATGGCTTTCTTTATGACTGCCTTGTATACATTCTCAGTATTTTCCTCAGGCACATTTATGGTAGTCTGGGCTCCCCCATTCCCTCCCCCTATTATAGGAAGGCCGTTTATGAGCGGAAGCACTGTAATAGTAAGCATGCTCCCTGCAATCGCACCTATGAGCGCAATAAGCAGTATCTTGTTTTTCTTCATTTTCATCCCTCTATTCTATTGAGTATATTTTTGAAACCCTTCCTCTGAGCATAACATCGAGACCTGCGTCCTCAGGTCCTATATCCTGCTCCGCAAGTATGGATGCGACAGTCTGAAACGCCAGCTGCGGCAGGTTGCTTTCCTTGCTGAGATGGGCAAGAAGCAGTTTTCGGGTTCCGCTCTTTATGAGCGCTGCACCAAGATATCCAGCCTCTTCGTTGCTGAGATGCCCTGTTTCTGATCTTATTCTCTGCTTTAAAGGATAAGGATAGCTGCAGTAGTTCAGCATATGAGGATCATAATTGGACTCTATGACTGCTATATCCGAGCCTTTTATGTTTCTGAAAACCTCATCGGAAACATATCCTATATCAGTGACTACCGATATCTTCTGGTTTCCCTGAGTAAGGGTATATCCAACGGGCTCTACTGCATCATGGCTTATCTCAAAGGTGCCTACCTCTATGTCCTTGATACCCAGTGTCTCCCCTCTTCTAAACACCCTGACATTTTCTTCCTTTATTTTCCCTACGTGCCTCTTCATGTGCTCCCAGGTCTTTTCAGTCGCATAGACAGGTGCATTGAATTTTCTGCTCAGTATCCCTACCGCCTGAATATGGTCTATGTGCTCATGCGTGACGAGTATAGCGTCCAGCCCGTCCATGCTTTGTCCATGCATGGCAAGATGTTCGATTGCTCTCTTTCCGGAAATCCCTGCATCTATGACTATCTTTGTGTCCCTACCAGTTATATAATGGCAGTTGCCACAGCTTCCGGACGATAATGATATATACTTCATTGCTTCTCCTTGCTGCCTCTTTAATATTCTACTCCAGGATTGTGGAATTGATATAAAATTTCTATAAATTTTTTATGAATTTGTGTGATTTTCTGTGAAAAAAAGGGAGTCAATGCTCCCTTTTATGCTTATTATGATTTTATCCGAATATCTTTGAACAGAGGTTGCATCCTGCCTTTGTAGCTGCAAGTCCGCCCAGCGCTGTTTCTCTGAGCTCATAAGGGAGCGATCTTCCTACCTGGTACATCGCATCCACAGTCTGATCAAAAGGTATGTGGTTGATTACTCCGGCAAGCGTCATCTCTGCGCATATAAGCGCATTGCTCGCTCCCATTGCGTTTCTCTTCTGGCATGGAACCTCAACAAGTCCTGCTATAGGGTCGCATACGAGTCCAAGCATGTTTCCGATCGCAGAGCTTGCCGCGTCGAGTGCCTGAGAAGGAGTTCCGCCCATGATCTCAGTGATTGCCGCAGCAGCCATTGCAGACGCAGATCCCATCTCAGCCTGACATCCGCCTTCAGCTCCTGATACGGTTGCATTTCTCGTGATTATATATCCTACTGCAGATGCAACAAGCATTGCATCCATCATCTGGTCATCTGTAAGGTCATATTCCTCCTGAATAGCCGTGAATACTCCCGGGATTACTCCTGAAGATCCGGCAGTAGGCGCCGCAACGATCAGTCCCATTGAAGTGTTTACCTCGAGCACTCCCATTGAATATGCGATTACCTTTGACATAAAGCTTCCACACACAGGGTTCTTGTCTTTTCTTGCCATTATCAGCTTTTCTTCTCCGCCAAGAAGTCCGCCCATCGACTTAAGATCTTCATTTAGAGCCTTCTTTGTGGAATTCTTCATGATATTGTATGAATGCATGAGATCTGAGAGTACCTTCTCCTCAGGTCTTCCGAAAACCTGAACCTCTCTCCTCAGCATCACCTGTGCTATGCTCATTCCAGTCTCCTCTGTAAGCGCGAGGAGCTCTACTGCATTTGCAAAATCAAAATTTATATTATTTTCTTTCATCTTATCTCCAATCATCTGTTTCTTTACTCAGCCCTTTTTCAGGATTACATGTCAACTATGGTAGTATCTTCAACATTTTCACATTCGCGTATCCTGTCAACAACACTCTTGTCGATCTTCTCGTCAGCTTCTATTATAGTGTATGCAGTCTCACCCTTCTGCTCTCTGTAAACTCTCATGAAGGCAACGTTTATGTCGCAGTCGCTGAGCGCAGTCGTGATATGGGCTACTACACCCTTTCTGTCCTTCTGTCTTACTATTATAGTGCTGTATTTTCCTGTGAACATTACTTCTACGCCATTTATCTGTTTTACCTGAACGTTTCCGCCTCCGATGGATTCTCCCATTATGGATTTTTCTTCACCCTTTGAGTTCTTTATGAATATCTCAACTGTATTAGGGTGTACATTCTTGTTCGTAGAGTTTGTCTCAAAGCTGTATTTTATGCCAAGTCTGTCTGCATGCTCAAAAGCGTCTCTTATTCTTTCATCCTCAGTTCCAAAGCCCATTATTCCGCCAAGAAGCGCTCTGTCTGTTCCATGGCCTCTGTATGTCTCGGCAAATGAACCATAAAGCACGAATCTAGCTTCTCTTATGTCGCCTCCAGCCAGTTTATAGGCTATAAGCGCTATTCTTAGGGCTCCGGCAGTGTGGGAGCTCGATGGACCTATCATGTTCGGTCCGATTACATCAAAAATACTGATATCTTTCATTTTTTCTCCTAACATTCAATACGATTAAGACTTGTATAAATCTTTTTATACCCTAAATATTGTGGATAAATCCCGAGTTGCCCACAGTTTTGAGCCTTCTTATCCACAATATGTTGTGGTTGTCCACATTATTACAGCTCTCTTCTTCCCTCGAGGGCTCTTGTTATGGTTACGTCGTCTGCATACTCTATGTCTCCGCCCACCGGAAGTCCGTGAGCTATCCTGGTCACCTTTATTCCAAACGGCTTTATGAGCCTCGCTATATACATTGCCGTAGCCTCCCCGTCTATTGTCGGGTTTGTAGCAAGTATTACTTCCTTGAGCTCACTGTCAGAGAGCCTCTTCATGAGCTCCTTGATCTTTAGCATATCCGGAGTTATGGAATCCATAGGAGATATCGTCCCATGAAGCACATGGTACTTTCCTCTGTATTCCCTCGATCTTTCCATTGCCGCCACATCTCTTGGATCCTCCACGACGCATATTATGCTCGAATCCCTGGATGGATTGCCGCATATCGCGCATGGGCTCTTGTCAGCTATGTTGCAGCAGACATCGCAGTACATTATGTTGCTCTTTGCATTCACTACTGCATCTGCAAGCTCCTGCACCTCTTCCTGAGTCAGATTTATGACATGAAAGGCAAGCCTCTGGGCAGTCTTTCTGCCTATTCCCGGAAGTTTGGCAAACTGCTCTATCAGTATATCAATATGATTAGAAAAGTGCTGCATTAAAACATCCCCGGCATTCCCAGTCCGCCTGAGATTTTTGACATTCCTCCGGCCATCATGTCATCGGCAGCCTTGAGCGCCTGGTTCACAGCTGTGAGCACAAGGTCTTCGAGCATCTCTACGTCATCCGGGTCAACTACTTCCGGATTTATCTTTATTGACAGTACCTCTTTGTTTCCATTTGCCTTTACTACTACAGCGCCTCCGCCAACTGAAGCTTCTACCTCTTTTTCACCAAGTTCAGCCTGCATCTTCTCCATGTCCTTCTGCATCTTCTGAACCTGCTTCATCATGTTGTTCATGTTTCCCGGCATCGCGCCGCCTGGAAAACCTCCGCCTCTTTTTGCCATAACCTGCCTCCTTATATTTTCATTCACTGTTTTTATATTACGTCTTTTTTTGCAGCGTTGTTTTCTTACAACCTACATATTTTACCACATAACATTATTATACCACAACTGGTAAAAAACTATTGCAAAATTACTCTTTAAATGATAATATTCTAATAAGAATACTGAAAAAACACATAATGAGCAATGAAGAGGACAAGTAGGTCAGATTTCCTTCACAAAGAGAGCAGATGGTCGGTGAGAATCTGCAGAGGAGCTTTCCGAATCTACCTTGGAGCATGCAGGCAAACCTGCACGCCGCCCGCGTTACAGGCAAAGAGCTGAGCATATTTTATGCTAATTTAGGTGGCACCGCGGAATAACCTTCGTCCTATTTATATGGATGTGAGGATTTTTTTATGCGGTTTTTTGTTTTTTTACATGACATTATTTAAATCAATTTATTTATTATATAACAGGAGGTAACACATGTTAGATATCAAACGCATCAAGCAGGACCTTGAAAACATAAAGCATCTAATGGATCTCAGAGGAGAAGCCGACTTTTCGCTTGAAGAGGTTATCGCGCTTGACAACAAGAGAATAGAGCTGCTTCAGAAGGTTGAAGTGATGAAGAGCGAGTCTAATGCAGATTCAAAGCTTATACCTCAGTACAAGAAGGAAGGAAAGGACACTACAGAGCTCATGGCTGACCTCAAGAGACTTTCTGACGGCATAAAGGTGCTTGACGAAGAAGTGAAGGCCGTTGAGACTGAGCTTTTCAACAAGATGCTCACAATACCTAACGTTCCAAACCCTAAGGTAATAAAGGGCGATACGGATGAAGACAACCTTGAGATAAGAAAGTGGGGAGAGCCTACAAAATTTGATTTCGAAGCCAAAGCTCACTGGGATGTAGGAACAGACCTGAGCATACTTGACTTTGAAGCAGGCGGAAAGATAACAGGCGCAAGATTCACGCTTTACAAGGACCTTGGAGCAAGACTCGAGCGTTCAGTAATGAACTTCTTCCTTGATACTCATACTGCTCAGCATGGCTACAGAGAGATGCTTCCACCTTTCATAGCAAACAGGCAGAGCTTCATAGGAACAGGCCAGCTTCCTAAATTTGAAGAGGACATGTTCAAGCTCGAAGGCTTTGAGTATTTCCTTGTTCCAACGGCTGAGGTTCCTGTGACAAATATCCACAGAGACGAGGTACTCAGCGCAGATGAGCTTACTATAAAATACTGTGCGTACACTCCTTGCTTCAGGGCAGAAGCAGGTTCAGCAGGAAGAGATACAAGAGGCCTCATAAGACAGCACCAGTTCAACAAGGTTGAGCTAGTGAAATTCACGAAGCCTGAAGATTCATATGATGAGCTTGAAAAACTTACTGCAGATGCAGAAAAAGTGCTTCAGATGCTCGGACTTCCTTACAGAGTGGTTCAGATATGCTCTGGAGACCTTGGATTCACTGCGGCGTTCAAATACGACCTTGAAGTATGGATGCCAAGCTACGGAAGATATGTAGAGATCTCTTCATGCTCAAACTTTGAGGACTTCCAGTCAAGAAGAGCCAACATAAGATTCAAGCGTGACAAGGCGTCAAAACCTGAGTTCGTGCATACGCTTAACGGCTCTGGAGTAGCAATAGGAAGAGCAGTATCTGCAATCCTTGAAAACTACCAGATGGCTGACGGCTCAGTAAAGGTGCCGGACGTGCTCGTGCCTTACATGGGAACAGATATAATAAGAAAGAGATAATTGAAAAAACTCAAATTATTAACTCGCCTGAAAAGTAGGTAAGATTTAATAATTTGAGTTTTTTAGTTTTTAAATTTGCGTCTGATAATAATGTTATTTAATCATGCTTCTTTGCCAATTGTTTTGTGTAAGGCAGAAGTTCTTCTATCTTCTCCACAATACGTTTTTGTTCTGCGAGTGGTGGGATTGGTACTAAATAACTCTTTAATTCTTCAAATGGTGGTATGTTTTTTATTGCAGAACCTTTGCTGCTTTGCCTAGCCGTTTTTTTCAAAATAAAGTCAAAATACAGCAAGAAATATTCAACATTAACACTCGGCGTAAGTTTCATTTGCATAAGTGCCTGATTTATAATGCCTTGTTCAAATTGGTCAGGCATAATGTATGTTTCACCGATAGTACCTGCACAACTAACAATTATATCTCCTGGAAACAATTCGAATCCTTTCATTTTAGATTCAAAGTATTCACGTGTAATATAATATTCGCCAAGATTTACATCTTTCTGTATAGCATTTTTTTGTTCGTATACTTTCACTGTATTTTCGCTTTTAGGAACAAATATTGCCTTTGTTAATGCACTTCCAAAAGGTCCTTTTCTATAGCTTCCTAAATCACCCAACCTAACCCACTTCCAATTCTCTGGAATGTCAAATGGAATCTCATCTTCTGTGATTTCCGGAAGATCCTTAGTCTTTTTAATCTTGCCTTCTTTAATCAGCTTTTTCTTTTCTTCTTGAATCTGCTTATAAAGGTCTTCTGCTGTTCCATCTTCTTCTCGCTGCTCTACCAGCTTGCCTTGGATGGCATATTGCAGAATAGACTTTTGCATATCTTCCGGGAACTTTTTATTCAGCTTTTCCACTTCAGAATAGGCTACATCGTATTTATCTACATAAGGCATCAGCTCTTCGATCTTTGCTACGATGCGCTTTTGTTCTGCAAGTGGTGGAAGAGGTATAATTATTTTTTTCAATTTTTCTATACTAACTCCACCAATAATTCCAGTCATTTCTATTTTGAACAGTTGGAAAAACGCAGGACTTTTAAGATAATAATATAAGAATTGCGGATTAACAATTATAGCATTAAACGAGCATAATTTATTACCAAAACATACTTTTTTATCCAAAATTCCAATTTTCCTACCAGCACTGCCTCCCTCTATACACATTAAAATACAGTTTTCGTAAGAATACTTAAATTTTTCTTCTTCAAATGGTATTTTGATTCCATTTTCATAGTCAATCTTATTGTCAAATCCAACATCTTTTGTCCCTATATAATCATAGCCATCTAATACTTTAGAGTACTTATTATCTTTTACATTTTTTGCGATACTATTTCCAGTATACATTTCTGATATTTCAGATAATCTAACCCACTCCCAACTTTCAGGAATGTCAAAAGGAATTTCATCTTCTGTAATCTCTGGAAGTGGTTTTTCTTTCTTAATTTTCTTTTCTTTAATCAGCTTTTCTTTTTCAGCTTTTATCTTTGCAATTAATTCTTTCGCAGTGCCTTCTTCTTTTCTCTGTTCTACAAGTTTTCCCTGTATAGCAAGCTGTAGAATGCTGTTCTTTAAATCCTGTGCATTCATTTAATTACCTCCAAGCATTGAAGTAATCTGATCTAATACATGATCGATTTCTGCATTGAGGGATGCTCGCTTCTCCTGGTAGTCTTGAATCAAGGCCATTGGTTCAAGAATCACTTCTTCTTCATGAGGGAAACCGCAAAGGTCAATGTTGTATCCTTTTTCCACGATTTCATCTATTGAATATTTCTTCGCTTTTGGGAATCCATCGACTTCGATTTCTTCTCTATTATCCCACCAGTTTAGTACGTCGTTGAAATGCTCCAGTTTCATAGGTCTTGTCTTGGAGAAGTTTTTATATCCTTCTGGCATGTCCAATCGGTAGAACCATGTTTCCTTGGTTGGCTCTGTATTGTCAAAGAACAGTATATTGGTTCTGATAGATGTATAAGGTGCAAAAACGCTATGTGGCATCCTTATTACTGTGTGGAGATTGAACTCGCTCATCAGTTTTTTCTTGATATTATATTTTGCGTTATCTGTACCAAAAAGAAAACCATCTGGCAGAATTACTGCCGCTCGACCGTTCTTCTTTAGTCTGTACATTATTACATTCATAAACAGGTCTGCTGTTTCAGAGCTTCGCAGTTCTGTTGGGAAGTTTACTTTTACACTGTCTTTTTCATTTCCGCCGTATGGAGGATTCATTAAAACCACATCAAAGGAATCCATCTTCCGCATATCTTTATAGTCAATCTCCAGAGCATTACCATGAAGAATGTTTGGATCATCAATATCATGAATCAGCATATTAGTTACACAAAGTATATGGGGGAGTGATTTCTTTTCTATTCCATAAACTGATTTATTATAACTCTCTCTATTGTCGATAGAATTCCCTACCTGCTTATCCAGTTCGCTGAGTGCAGAGGTCAGGAATCCACCTGTGCCGCAGGCGAAATCTCCAATTTTGTCACCAAGAACAGGTTTCACTACTTTTACCATAAAATCCGTAACTGCTCTTGGTGTATAGAACTCACCTGCATTACCGGCACTCTGAAGGTCTTTTAAGAAAGACTCGTATATGGTTCCAAATTCGTGGCGCTCCTTGTACTCTGTAAAGTCAATCTCGTCAATTATATTAACTACTTGCCTTAGAAGCACACCATCTTTCTGATAGTTGTTGGCATCTTCAAAAGCATAGCGGACAATTACCTGACTCATCGGTGTGTCTACATCAATTTCCAGGTTCTTAAGGGTTGGAAAAAGTGTATTGTTCACAAAGTCAAGAAGGGCATCTCCTGTGAGCGCCTCTCCATCTTTTCTGTCCACTGCCCAATCACGCCACTTGAGTCCTTCTGGAATGATGGACTTATAGTTATCATTTAACAGTTCCCAGGTTTCTTCTTTTGCATCATATATTTTCAGAAATAGAATCCAGACAATCTGTTCAATCCTCTGGGCGTCACCATTTACTCCCGAGTCATTTCTCATTACATCTTGGATTCGTTTTACAAAGTTGCTTATTGCCATTATTTCTACCTGCCTTTTTTTATTTATGCATAATATATTTCGTTTTCAAGCTCCTGTACTGCCTTCAGGTATGCTTCTTTACCACCAAATGATTTGACTATTTTCATCGGGCTTCCAATTTTCTGAAACTCTTTAAGCTGAAGTACTTTTGTATCCTCAATATCTCTGATACCATCATTAGCATACTTGTCAAGAAGTGCTTCAATGACTTGCTTGGCCAGATCCGAGTATTTGTAAAGATAATGCCTTTTCTTCACATTCTCTGCTCGCTCTCTTTTCGTGAGTGGAGCTTTGTCATAAGCGATGTGACAAATGAGGTCAAAATCATCCAGCTCTGTTTTTCCCAGCTCTTGTCTTACTGCTTCCAGAAGCACTCCGTCGTCCTGGAGTTCATCAATGATAGCTTGTTTTTTCTCAGCTTCTGTCCATGTAAGCAGAAAATCATCCAGCCTTGAATACTGCTGAAGAATATTTTTTCTGGTGTAATCAATGAGGCTTTCCGTAATGAGTTTACCGTCCTTGTCTACATACTGGACTCTTTCTGAAAGAACACGAACAGTTACATCCCCTACATAATACTTTCTCGGTTTGTCATCGCCTTCTTCATCGTCAAAAAGATCTTTGCCATCCGAGCCATATGTTGGACCATCTTCATTCACTCCATCACTTCCTGCATCTTCTGCAGTTCCTTCTTCGCCAGTTGGCGTTTCTGGTTCATCAACTGGATCATTGCCTCCAATATCAATAACCACTTCCGGCTTTCCATCAAACTCCGGATCAGCAAATAGTCTGCTGGCATTTCTAAAATCCATTATAGTAAAATAAGTCTTTCCGTAATCTTCAAGAAGGCGTGTCCCTCTTCCAATTATCTGTTTGAACTCGGTCATACTGTTTATGTTATTCTCGAGCACAATGAGCTTACACATCTTGGCATCCACACCTGTAGTCATCAGTTTACTTGTAACTGCAATAACGGGATACTTACTTTCCTCATCAATAAAATTTTCCAGTTGAGCCTTTCCAATATCATTGTCTCCGGTAATACGCATAATATAACGATCATTCTCGACATAAAGATCCTTATTCTCATTGATTAGTGCCTGTCGCATTCGTTCAGCATGTTCAATGTCTACACAAAAAACGATAGTCTTGCTGAAGCGATCTGTCTTTTTCAAAAACTCTGTAATTTTAGATGCGACAACCCTTGTACGATCGTCAATGACCAGATTTCTATCAAAATCTTTGCCATTGTACTCCCTGTCTTCAATTTCATACCCATGCTTATCTAATTTTCCCGCTTCCGGACGATAGCCTTCAAGGTCTTTGTCTAACCCAATTCGAATGACTTTATATGGCGCCAGAAATCCATCATCAATCCCCTGCTTTAGTGAATATTCATAAACAGGCGCACCAAAATAGGTAAGGCTGGAGGCTTCTTTTGTTTCAACAGGAGTAGCTGTGCATCCGATATGTGTAGCCTCATTGAAATAGTCCAGTATCTTTCTCCACGCTGATTCTTCTTTAGCACTGCCCCTGTGGCACTCATCAATGACAATTAAGTCAAAGAAGTTCGGTTTAAATTGACGATATGATTCTTCTCCATCATCTCCTGCCAGTTGCTGATACAGTGCAAGATAGATTTCATATGAACTATCCAGATTTCTATTCTGAACCTTGGTCATTTTCCCACCGAAGGGTTTAAAGTCTCCGGTCATAGTCTGGTCAATCAACACATTTCGATCTGCCAGAAAAAGAATTTTCTTTTTTAAGCCAGATTTCCATAATCGATATATAATCTGAAATGTCATGTAGGTTTTACCTGTGCCTGTGGCACTGACTAAAAGCACACGATTTTGTCCTTTTGCAACAGCATCCACGGTTTTGTTTATAGCTACACGCTGATAATAGCGTGGAGTTTTGTAGTCTGGTATGTAGTAATATGGCGCTAATATGACTTTTTCTTCCGCCTCATCAATCCCCTTATCGATTTTATACTTTTTATATAAGTCCTCCGGTGATGGGAATTCTTCTAATTTTAATTCCTTCACTTCTCCAGTTATGAGGTTTTGCTCAACAAACCCATCTCCATTTGATGCATACACATAAGGTACATCCAGCTCTCTGGCATACTCTATCGCCTGCTGAAGTCCTGCCCCTACCGAATGTTTATTATCTTTTGCTTCCACAACTGCTAATGGGAAATTGCTCTTATATGACAGCAGGTAATCTGCACTCTTCTTTTTGCCTCTTGCCGTAATATTCCCACGCAAAATAATACGCCCTGCTGTAAAAGCGTATTCCATTCTTATTTGCTTGTTGTCCCATCCCGCATTCTGTATTGCAGGCGTTATATATCTTAACTTGATATCTTCTTCAGACAAATTTCTTTTCCCCAATTTATCATAGCTACTAACCATGAACCTGAACACCTCCTAATTTCCCTTTCATACTCTCATTATATATTAAAAGGGCATAAAAGGGAAGTTATCGACCATATCATACACAATAAATAAAAACCGTATATTCCTCAGTTTTACCAAGGTATATACGGTTCATATTCTTATGTGTCTTTTACTGTCTGCTGTATTTTGAGGTCATTTCTTCGAGAAGGGAGATGTATTTATCTACAACGCCGTCGGCGATTGCCTTTTCTACAAATCTTTCACTGTCTTCGTTCACTTTATCCATAGACTCCTGAGGAAGATTCTTTTCTGCATACTTGAATACGTGAGTGTTCTCTTTTTCGATGTGTCTCTCAAGCAGCGAAGCATATCCTGCAGCATTTGATATTATTCCAAGCTTTGCCTCTGTAGAAGGTTTTTCGTCATAGCTGTCGAGTGCTTTTTCAAGATCAGACATGTATAGCCTTCCCAGGTCATGCTCCACCATCATTCCATGAGTTATGAGGTTCTTGCCTATCTTTCCAAGCTCCTTCACCATATGGTCGAAAAGGAATTTCTCTTCTTTTCCATGATGATGTCCATCGGCATAATTTCTTACAAAATCTATCATCTTCCTGAAATCTCCGGTGTCCGGCTCCTGACCCTCTATTATGTTAAGGCAGGCATTCTTTACTGCGCCAAGGAACGCCAGTATGTTGTCATGCTCTTTTACAAGTATCTCTACGCTATTCATATGTTTCTCCTTCTTATTTCTTCTTTATCTCATTAGTATTTTCATCAGTTCTGTGATATTCAAAGCTGCTTCCATAAAGCATTCCTTCTATCAGAGATGCTCTCAGGTCATAATAAACCGAGATATCTCCTCCTGCAGCATCCCAGTAAGGCCTGTGGACGCATACATTTCTCACCCATACTGCATGGTCATCTTCTTCAGTCACTACCTGGTTCGCTCTGTCGCAAGGCATTCCGTCAAGAAGGCTGTCGCTGAGAAATCTGTATATCATGGCTGCGCTGTCTATTCCTGCCGCGCTTTTTTCCTTGCCTGACTCGAAGAATATCCTTCTCAGGTCATTTATTCTATCCGGCTCTTCTGCAAGCAGCTGAGTAACTGTAGCCGCAAGCCTGTTCTCTACTACTGTGACTCTGTCCTGAAGCCATCCGTGAATGTTGCTTCCATCTATTATTTCTTCAAGAGGCTGTTTCTCAAGCTCTCCATATCTTGCAGCAAGCTGCTCTCTTAAATTTTCCGCCCTGCCAAAAGTCTCTGCATAGGCAATCACGTTCTCTACCATCTGATCCTGAAACTGTATCTTGTTAAAAAGCCAGTGGTGTATCGGTCCTAAAAATGCGCTCATGTTAATGTTCCTTTTCCTAATGATAATCGACTGTTAACTATGCCTGTTTCTTCTCAAGGTAAGCATTCAGCTTTGCAGTGAGGGCATCCGCGTCTATTCCGTGTACAGAGCAGGCTTCTTCAAGTGTCTCAAGCTGCGACGAAGGGCATCCAAGGCAGTGCATTCCGTTTTCCATGAATATCGGTGCAAGTCCCATTTCCATTCTCAATATTTCACCCATTATCATATCTTTAGTTACTTTCATTTTCGTTCTCCTTTTCTCAATCGTTTATCAGTAATTGTTTTCAATTTATATTCGTTTTTTCTTAAGCTGTTTTTGTCTTAGCTGTTTCTGTAACCTTATAATACTACATGAAAAACAAAAAATCCGTAACAATTATTACGGATTTCGATATTTTATCAATTTTGTGAGAGAATACCCCCGCCTCTAAACCACCTTTCTCGGTAAACCGAGAGTTAAGGCGGTGGGATGAATCTCATATTTTTTCTTAAAACATACCTTTTCAAGACTCGCAAACTATTGATTTAACAGTATTTTTGCGGGTATAATTAAACTGTGGGAGGTGAGAATGTTGCTGGTACATAAGGCATACAAATTCAGGATATATCCTGACAGTAATCAGGCGCTGCTGATAGTGAAAACCATCGGATGCAGCCGCTTTGTGTTCAATCACTTCCTTGCTGAGCGCAACAGTGCATATGAGTCCGAAAAGAGGACCCTGAGCTACAGCAACTGTTCAGCCATGCTCACTCAACTTAAAAAAGAACTCACCTGGCTTAAAGAGGTTGATAGTACTGCTCTTCAGTCGTCCCTGAGGTTTCTTGATGATTCCTTCAAGAGATTCTTCAGCAGGCAGAATGACTACCCAAGGTTCAAGTCAAGAAAGAATCCGGTCCAGTCCTACACTTCCAAATTCACCAACAATAATATTGCCGTAGAAGACAGTTTCATAAAACTTCCAAAGCTCGGACTCGTACGCTTCTCAAAATCAAGAGAAGTGGACGGCCGTATAATAAGTGCTACTGTCTCAAGGAAACCTTCGGGTAAATTCTTTGTGTCTCTTCTTGCGGAAACTGAAGTGTCTGAGCTTCCAAAAACCGAAATCGCCTGTGGCGTAGATGTAGGACTCAAGGACTTTGCTGTTTTATCTGACGGCAGTGGACACACTAACCCCAGATTCTTCAGAAGCCTTGAAGCTAAGCTCGCCAAAGAACAGCGAATCCTCTCAAGAAGAGTGAAGTATTCAAGCAACTGGTACAAACAGAAACTCAAGGTGGCAAGAGTCCATGAGAAAATAGTAAACACAAGAGCTGATTACCTGCATAAACTGTCTACCGATATAGTCAAAAACCACGACATCATCGGTATGGAGGATTTGCAGGTATCAGATATGCTTAAAAATAAAAGACTTTCAAAAGCAATATCTGAGGTATCCTGGTCGCATTTCAAGGAACTAATTGAGTACAAGGCTGTCTGGTACGGAAAGAAAGTAATAACCGTATCCAGGACCTTTGCATCAAGCCAACTTTGCTCGGCCTGTAATTACCAGAATAAAGCCGTTAAGAATCTGTCCGTAAGGACATGGACCTGTCCATCCTGCAATGCTGTGCATGACAGGGATATTAACGCAAGCATAAACTTACGAAACGAAGCCATAAGGCTTCTAACCGCAGGTACTGCGGGGCTAGCCTGATAAGAAACTGCCCACAAGGGCGGTGTTTCCAGGAATCCCCCGCCTCTAAATTTTAGTGCAGGCGGCGGGAGTGTTCAATAAATTTAATTTGATTTTTTTACAAGTTCGCTTTTCTACAGTTCCGCTTCGAGCGCATCTATATCCCTTATCTTTATGTGCTTTCCGTCGACATCAATCAGGCCTTCATCCTGCATCCTCAGGAGCTCCCTCGAAAGCGACGGCCTTGCGACTATAAGATAGTCCGCAAAAACCTCCCTGTTCATCTTCATCTTTATGGATCCGCTGCTGTCACAGTTGTCGAGAAGGTATTTTGATATCTTCTGCCTGAGCGATCCGCTCGAGAGTATCTGAAGCTTCTGACCCAGATAGTATGCCTTCTGCGCCAGGATGCCCATCATGTTCTCAATCAGCTTTGAATGATAGTTGCACTTGTTTGAGCATGTGCTTGAAAAGAATTCTCTCGGTATCAGCATAACCTCTGCCTGCTGAGTCACGAGGGTGTAGAAGTCGTATTCATTCTTTGGAAGGAACAGGTATATCTCTCCAAATATATCACCCGGCCTCTCGATTACAGTCACGATGCCCCTCTTACCCGAAATAGAGTCCTTGCACACCGCTACCGAGCCTTTTATCAGCACGAAGAGATATTTGGGGATATCATGCTGGTCGAATATTATGTCGTTTTTATCTATAGTTTTTATAGTTGCCCCGGAACATGTAAGCACTCGCTCTATTTCCGATTCGGACATCTCTGCAAACAGAAAGCTCTTTCCCAGAATCTTCGTTATATCCTTAAACTGTTTCCTGTCAATTGACGAAATCCTCATTTTTATATATCTCCTGTTGCTATCACGCTGTCTTCATATGTTATATAGTCGCTCCAGCTTCCTACGTATAGCTTTGAATCTATTCCTATCTCATCCAGGGCAATAATGTTTACCGGTCCCGAAACTCCCGACCCGCAGTGAACTATTACCTCTCTGTACTTATCAAATCCTTCGAATACCATTCTTATCTCATCAAGGCTCCTGTATTTTCCGTCGCTCCTGAGCACTTTCTCATAGAAGCTGTTTTTCGCTCCCGGTATGTGTCCAGCCTTTACGTCTATAAGCTCTTCTCTGCCTGAGTATCTTGCACTTGACCTTGAATCTATTATGAGCACGCTGTCATCCCATATGGCCTTTCTTATGTCGTCTATGTCCGCAATGCATTCCGGATCGAGCTTCATGTCTATGCTTCCTCTTTGCGGAAGCTGTGAAGGCTCATCAGTCAGCTCATATCCATTTTCTGTCCAGGAATTTATCCCGCCGTCAAGAAGCTTTACGTTCTTAAGGCCGATGTATCTGCACATCCACCAGAATCTGCTTGCCGGCACCATGTCCTCATCGTACACGATTACCTCGCTGTCAGTGCTTATTCCAAATTGCTCAAGCTTTTCCCTGAATGAATTCATGTCCTCAGGAAGCGGGTCTCTTCCTCCGTGCTTTGTAACCGGTCTGCACATATCCATCTTGAGGTCTATATGAAAAGCTCCCCTTATGTGGCGTTTATCATATTTCTCTCGTCCCTCCGAAGCAATCATGAAGTTGTTTGTGGCGTCTATTATCACTACCCTGTCCATGTTTTCATGAAGATATTTCGCATCTGCAAGATTTTTCATAGCCTATTCTCCCTCTGATAAAATTCAGTTAACCGTTAAAACTTTCTCTATCCTTATTATACTACATTTCTGAAATATGTGAAGCATCATCGCGGCCACTCTCTGCGTTTTTCTCGATGAAGTCTGTTACGACCTCCTCACTGAGCGGTCTTGAGAAGAGGTATCCCTGAGCAAGGCTGCAGCTGTTCTTTACAAGAAAATCCATCTGCTTTTCAGTCTCCACTCCCTCAGCAAGCACGTCTATATGGAGCACTGTCGCAAGCTCTATTATTACCTTCGCGATCGCGCCATCGTCCTTTTCCGGGATTTCCTTTATGAAGGTCCTGTCTATCTTTATCCTGTCTACGGCGAATTTCTTGAGATAAGAAAGCGATGAGTATCCTGTACCGAAATCATCTATCGCCGTCTTTATTCCCATAGCCCTGAAGCTCTTCAGTATTCTCTCGCATTCCTCCTCGTTATCCATAAGGATGCTCTCTGTTATCTCAAGCTCCAGAAGATGCGGAGGAAGCCCGGTCTCGCTCAGGACTGAGCTGACGAGCGAAACTATATAAGGGTTTTTGAACTGCATCCTCGAGAGATTTACTGCTATCTGTATCTCATGGCCCCTGCGATTGAGCTCATTCCCAAACCTGCAGGCCTCCCTGAGCACCCATTCCCCAACAGGAAGAATCAGGTTGTATTCCTCTGCCACAGGTATGAACTTGTCCGGAGGTATCATCTCTCCATCATGATTCCACCTCAGAAGAGCCTCAATACCCTTTATCTGCTTTGTTACCATGTCTATCTGAGGTTGATAGTTCAGCGTAAGCTCAGTCTTTTCCATGGCATATCTGAGCATGTTCTTGAGCTCATATTTGTACACTGACTGGCTGCTTATCTCCTTGTTGTAGAATTCAAAATCCATGCTGGTATCGCTCTTGGCGCTGTTGAGCGCAGACGTGGCATTCTTGAGAAGCTCCTGGCAGCTTTCTCCGTCAGAAGGATAGACGCTTATTCCCATGGTCACGCTTACGAACATCTCTTCTCCGGAAACCCTGTGATAATTGTTTATTTCCCTGCTGAATTCCACTATAAACCTGTAAAGCTGTTCATAGCTCTCAAGCCCTGTCCTGAATACGGCAAATTCGTCGTTGCCGAGCCTTGCCACTATATCCTTTTCACCCGCAAGCTCCATCAGCTTTCTGGAAAATACGGCCAGCACCTCGCTGCCAAACTCAAATCCCCTGGCTTCATTTATGAGCCTGAAGTTATCTATGTTGACGAGGATCATTGAGTGCATCAACCTGTCAGAGCTTTCGCTTTCGAGAAAGCTGGTCACCATGAACTCGAAATAATCCTTGTTGTAGAGCTTTGTAAGACTGTCAAAATTCTTGAGACGGTGGATGTCTCTCTGCACCTGCCTGAATCTTGTGAGGTCTGTCGTGCTTCCCGTGTAGTATACCTCACCGTCATAGTCCATGGCCCTTATGTTGAGATACAGCGATATCTTCTCCTTGCTTTCGTTCTCAAAGACGACGTCTCCGCTCCATCTTCCGCTGTCACTGAGAGCATCCACTATATTCTGGTTTATTATTATCCCCTGCTCGAGCAGGTTGTGCCTTGCAGAGCCGCTCGCCTCATATCCTGCAAGCTTTTCAAACGCCCTGTTGCTGTATATGCATTCGTATCTGTCATTGAGTATGAAGTTTCCCTCAGAGCTTCCTGAAAGGAGCCTAAGTATCATCTCAAGCCTCATCTGAACAGTCTTTCTGGTCTCTATCTCACTGAAGAGCTCCTTGTTGCGGTCGCCCATCTCAAGTATGTGCCTGTCTATGCTGCGGCTCATGAAATCAAGCCCGTTGGCAAGCGTGCCTATCTCGTCGGTCCTTTCAAAGAATTTCTCAGGTATCTTCATATTGCGTCCGGCCTTGCCGTAGTACTCTATTTCCTCTGAAAGCTCCACGAGCGGTCTTGTTATCCTGCTTGTAAGCGTCATTATGAATACTGCCAGCGCAGCCGTCACTGCAAGCAGTATTATAAGGTTCTGATTGAACATCTGCTGAACCGGCATCATGGCCTCAGATTTTGATATTATCGCCGCCACCACCAGGTTTGAATAATCCACCGGTACATATGCCAGATAATTATTGCCATCCTGCGCTTCATATTCCATGACTCCAGATTCTCCAGAGAGTATTATGCCCTTCATGGCTGCAAGGTCAGGGTCCAGATTTTCTATCTCGGTGATTTCGGATATGTCCTCATCAGGATGGTATATCACTCTTCCGCTTTTGTTCATCACGACGATGTATCCGTTTTCTCCGACCTTGTACTCGCTCATCATCCTGTATATGTCATCGATCATTATGTCAATCGCAACCGCGCCCATTATGTCTCCGCCTTCATAGAGAGGGCTGGCTATGGTGACTGCAATCGTTCCGGTCCTCGCATCTCTGTACGGCTCGCTGAGGTTCGTCTTCTGGGCTCTTACCATGTCGATGTACCATGGTCTCTTTTCAAGGTCAAATCCCTGCGGAGAGTCATGTTCATATATGTCCGCGATTATGTCGTCTATCTTTCCTGAAGTTATATAGGCAAGCTCTATGCTTTCATCTATAGTCTTTATATCGATAAGCTGCTCTACGACCCTCCCATAGAGAGGGTGTTCGCGCTTGGTCTCCCTGCTCAGCGTTTCAGAAGCAAGCATACGGAAGTCCCTGTTGGTGGTCATCTGCCTTACGAGCACATCATATCTTCCTATCATGCTTTCTATCTCGGATGAGATTATGTCAGCATCTCCGTAAAGACTCTCCATGCTGCTTTTTTCAAAAAAATTCCCCGCAGTGTCATATGAAGAAAAGGCATATACAGAAAACATGCCCAGTATGAACACCAGAAGAATTATCCCACCGCTTCTTATTGAGCTCTTTCTCAACCATTTCATAAATCCAGCTCCCCTGCCCGCAAATTTCGGTTCTTCCCTGAACCCCATTATTAGGTATTTATACCCAGTAAGATGCCCTCCATATCATTTCCGTCAACAAAAAAAAAGGAAATGCTCCCTTTTCGAGAACATTTCCTGTATATATTTGTATGTCTTCTTGAATATCTTTTTTCTATCTTTCTTCCCTGAAATAAGGTATGCTCAGGTCCGCTGGAGGCATGTCCTCCGGCTTGTTCTTTCTCGTGCTTATTATGAGCACGACAATCGTAGTAAGGTAAGGAAGCATGTCTATCAGATACTGCGAAACATGTATCCCCATTCCCTGAAGCCTGAAGCCTATTATGTCCAGTCCTCCGAAGAGAAGCGCTCCAAACATAGCCTTTATCGGCTTCCATGATGCGAATATTACAAGGGCTACAGCAATCCAGCCTCTTCCTCCTGTAACGCCTTCCTGCCATACAGGTATCGTAACAAGTGAGAGATAAGCTCCTCCAAGGCCGGCAAGCGCTCCACCTATTATAGTATGGATATACTTGTACTTGTCGATGTTTATACCCGATGCGTCAGCCGAAGCCGCGCTCTCTCCAATTGATCTGAGGTTAAGTCCCCATCTTGTCTTGTAGAAGTAGATAAGCGTCCAGAAAGTCACTATATATCCAAGATATACGAACACGTCATGCCTGAAAAGGATCTCTCCAATGAAAGGTATGTCCGAAAGAAGGGGTATCTCTATGACCCTGAAGAAGTTTTTTATAGCCTCAGGAGCCGCCTTTCCTACATAAGGCTTTCCGACAAAGCTAGCAAATCCGGTTCCGAATATGGTGAGCGCGAGCCCCGTAACTATCTGATTGGCCCTGAGCGTTATGGTTATAATCGCATATATCAGAGCACCTGCTGATCCCGCAAGCACCGCGCCTGCAAGCGCGAGCGCCGCGTTCTGAGTGAGGAATCCGGTAGAGAATCCTACTACGGCTCCCATTATCATCATTCCCTCAACCCCAAGGTTGGTATTGCCCACTCTCTCAGTGTATATCTCTCCAAGAGTGGCGAAAAGCAGGGGAGTTCCGGCAGTTATTGCCGCTGCAAAAATATCAATCCACATTATTTATCCCCCTTTACAAACTTGTATCTTATAAAGAATTCGCTTCCCAGCACGAAGAAGAGAATTATTCCCTGGATCATCTCAGCTACGGCAGATGGGATCTGCATAGCTATCTGGATATATACCCCTCCCTGCAGAAGCACTGCAAAGGCAATAGAGGTTATCACTATGAAATGAGGCTTGAGACCCGAAAGCCAGGTAGTTATAATCGCCGTGAATCCAAGACCGCCTGAGAGAGTTGCAGAAAGCGTCTTTTCAATAGCAGATGCCTGAATCATTCCGACAAGACCACAGAGGCCTCCCGATATTATAAGTGCCATAATTATTATTCCGTTTACGTTCATTCCTGCATATTTCGCAGTGTTAGGGCTCTCCCCCACGACCTCTATCTCATATCCTTTTTTCGTATATTTCATGAATACATACATAGCCGCCGCAAGCACAAGCGCTATTATCCAGCCGATGTGTATGCCAAAGAGACTTGGAAGGTGCGCAGCTGGTGCAAAGTTGGCCACCTTTGGGAATCCCGATGCATTTGGGTCCTTCCATGGTCCATACTGAAGGTACTGCACTATCTTTATCGCAATATAGTTGAGCATCAGCGTGAATATAGTCTCATTGGTTCCAAGCTTTACCTTGAAGAATGCCGGTATCAGCGCCCAGAGTCCTCCGCATACTATCGATGCCAGCGCCATGAGCAGCAGAAGTGGAAATGATGCCATGCTGTCAGCATAGTTGAGCGCGATATATGAAGCTCCAAGAGCCCCCATCATTATCTGGCCTTCGCCCCCGATGTTCCAGAACTTCATCTTGAATGCCACGAGGATTCCAAGCGAGGTTATGACAAGCGGTATGGATTTGGTTATCGTCTCCTTAATCCTCATCTCAGTACCCAGGGCTCCCGAGATCATCTTTGTGAATACCTGTATCGGATTGTATCCTATTATTACCATGAATATCCCTGTGAATACAAAGGAAAGGATAATCGCTGCAGCTCTTACCATCATGGCCTGTCTGCCTTCAAGCTCGTCCTTTTTTATTATGTTGTACTTCAGCAATTACTGCACCTCCTTTTTCTGCTCAAGCGCAAGCTTTTCCACGTCTTCCATGGTTCCGCCTGCCATCAGCACTCCTACCTGTTCCTTCGTCGTCGAAGCTGTGTCCACTATTCCTGTCATTCTTCCCTCGTATACTACCGCTATCCTGTCGCATATCTCAAGAAGCACGTCAAGGTCCTCACCTATGAAGAGTACCGCCGTTCCCTTTTTCTTCTGTTCGTTCAGAAGATCATATATTTTGTATGAAGCTCCTATGTCGAGTCCTCTTACCGGATATGCCGTTATGAGCAGCTTCGGATTGGCGTCTATCTCTCTTCCGAGAAGCACCTTCTGTATGTTACCTCCGGAAAGCTTCTTTACCGGATGGAATATGCTCGGAGTTGATATCTCAAGCTTTTCAACTATCTCATGCGCCTTTGATTCCATTATCTTCTTGTTCAGGAATATCCCCGGCTGCTTCTGATAGTCCTTGAGTATTATGTTGTCCACTATGTCCATGGAGCCTACAAGACCCATTCCGAGTCTGTCCTCAGGTATGAATCCCATCCTTACTCCCATGTTTATTATCTCTCTGGGGCTCTTGTCGATTATGTTCTCGCCCTCAAAATATATCCTGCCTGAATTCGTCTTCATGAGTCCCGCGATAGTCTCGCAAAGCTCCTTCTGTCCGCTTCCTGCAAGCCCTGCCACTCCGAGGATTTCTCCTCCGTGAACGCTGAACGTCACGTCCTTGAGCGCATATCTTTTTTCCTTGTCGAGCACGGTGACCTCATCGAGCTCAAGCATAGGCTTTTCAGATTTCACTGTCTGCGGCTTTTCTATCGAAAGGTCCACCGCTTTTCCAACCATCATCTCCACAAGCTCCGAAGAAGTAGTCTTTGCCGTCTCGAGCGTCGCTATGGACTTTCCTTTTCTAAGCACGGTAACCCTGTCGCTTATCTCCATTACCTCGTTCATCTTGTGAGTTATTATGATGATGGCGCATCCCTGCTCCTTCATGTTGTTTATTATCTTGAACAGTCTCTTTATCTCCTGTGGAGTAAGCACGGCTGTAGGCTCGTCCATTATAAGTATCTTTGCCCCACGGTAGAGAACCTTTATTATCTCAAGCGTCTGCTTTTCTCCGACAGACATGTTGTATACCTTCTTGCCCGGATCGACATCCAGCCTGTATTTGTCTGATATCGACCTTATTTCCTTTGTAAGGGCCTTTCCTTTTATAAAGAAGCTTTCCTTCTGTCCAAGTATTATGTTCTCCTTCGCAGTAAGTACGTCTATCAGCTTGAAATGCTGATGTATCATACCTATCCCAAGTTCAATAGGCTCACTCGGTGAATCAAAATGTTTTTCTTCGCCATAGACAAAAATAGAACCGCTGTCAGGTCTGTATATCCCCGAAAGCATGTTCATAAGCGTACTCTTGCCTGCTCCATTTTCCCCAAGCAGCGCATGTACTTCTCCTTCATATATGGTCAGATTGACGTCTTCATTCGCCTTAATGCTCCCAAAGCTCTTTGAAATATTGATCATTTCTACAGCTTTATTCTTTTGCATCTTTCCTCCACAAATAATTCAAATTAAAATAAAAATGCATTCTCAGAGCATGAACACTCACGCTCTGAGAATGATAACATCAAATGTCTTATTTAGTTGTTCCTTCAACGCCCTGAACAAGGTAGTTCATCTGCCAGATCTGCTCTCTCGTAAGCTTTTCGCCTTCAGCTACGACTACGTTTCCAGCCTGATCCTTCACAGGTCCTGTGAATGGGTTAAACTCTCCGCTCTCGATCTGAGCTCTCACTTCTTCAATCTTATCTGCAGCTCCCTCTGGTGCAACTGCTGTAAGCGGAAGAAGATCGATGTATCCCTCAGCCATGTTTCCATAGTAGCTCTGTGGAGTCCATGTTCCATCTATCACAGCCTGAACCTGCTGAACATAGAATATTCCATGGTTCCATACAGGTGCTGTCATAAATGCCTCTGGTGCTGATTCTGCAGTATCCGAGTTGTATCCTATAGCCCATACGCCTTTTTCCTGAGCTGCAACCTGTGGTCCTGTTGTATCACAGTGCTGAGCTATTACATCGCATCCTGCTGCAAGAAGCGCTTCTGCTGCTTCCTTTTCCTTAGCCGGGTCATACCATGAGTTTGTCCAGATAACCTGAACTGTAGCATCAGGGTTTACTGACTGAGCTCCAAGCGTGAATGCGTTTATTCCTATGAACAGCTCCGTAAGAGGGAATGCTCCTACAAAACCTATCTTGTTTGATTCTGTCTTAAGTCCTGCAGCTATACCTGAAAGATATCTTGCCTCTTCCATAGCTCCAAAGTAGTTTCCAAAGTTTGTATCGTTCATCTTATATCCAGAGAAATGCATGAATTTTACTTCCGGATATTCAGCTGCAAGCTCTTCAGTAGCATCCATGAAACCAAAGCTTGTAGTGAATATTATTGAAGCTCCTTCGTCTATCATTATCTTTGCAGCGTTTTTAACGTCCTGCATAGTCTCAGGAACATTCTCCTGATAGATAGTTCTTACCTTGTCTCCCATCTGCTCCTCAAGGTAAAGTCTTCCTCTGTCGTGAGCATCAGTGAATCCGCCGTCACCAACAGGTCCGATGTAGATAAATCCAACTGTTATTGGATCAGCAGCGCCCTCTTCTGTAGAGCCGCCACCTCCGCCGCATCCAACAAGTGCGGTAAGCGAAAGAACTAAAATTAAAGCCAGTGATAATAATTTTTTCATATCAATCTCCCTTTATTTTTTTCGGTAGTGTAAAGTTTTACACCCCTATTTTATTTAATATTGCTATATATTCAAAGGTTTTCACTGTTTTTTTAAATAAAAAAACAATGACCCCCCATTTTCTGATATAATTTGAGTTCCAACACAACAAATAAAACAGAAAGGCAAGGGTGCCATTGTTATGTCTCAAATTATAACTCATTTACTACATGTAATTCAATACCAAAATCAACAAATTCGATTTTTAGTACTATTTATTTCAAAATATATTCCATTAGGTCAGTGGGCGCATGACGATACCCACTCACCAAAATATCAAAAATTCAAGACAGACCAACTTCCAATAATCCAGCCATTCATCAAACAGGACTGGCAGTTTCTTCTGTCATACTACGAATCGAAATATCAGAAGAAGATAAAACCAGTTCAGCGCAGGAACGGAAGAACCATACCAGAAGAAATATCATGTCCAGTATGCAATGCTCCGCATCACTATATTTACGATAACAACGGAGACAACGGCCAGTACCAGTGCAAGATATGCAGCCAGACATTTTCCACCGGAAAAAGAGTTACCAAACCATTAAAACTCAAATGCCCTCATTGCAGTCACAGCCTTGTCCCTAAAAGAGACAGGACCTTTTTTAGCATACATAAATGCACCAATCAAAAGTGCAAGTACTATCTCAACAACCTGAAAAAAGTAGATCCGGAAAACCTAGATAAAAAAGAAAAATACAAATACAAACTCCATTACATCTACCGGGAATTCACCGTAGATTTCTTTGAGATGGATTTAAAATCCCTTCCAAAGAACTCATCCTCACTGAAGTTTAGAAAACAAAACGCACATATCATGTCCCTGTGCCTTACATTTCATGTTAATCTTGGACTCTCATTACGAAAAACAGCCCAGGCCCTTGAAGATCTTTACGGAATAAGGATCTCCCACACAATGGTATCCAACTACTGCAGAACAGCTGCGCTTTTAATCAAGCCATTCATAGATAGCTACCCTTACGAAAAATCAGAAACATTTATCGCCGATGAAACCTACATAAAAGTACGAGGCATCAAAGGATACATCTGGTTTATCATGGATGCCGCTTCAAAATCAGTGATAGGCTACCAGGTATCAGCAAGCAGAAGCGTAGGCCCATGCATACTGGCCATGAGAAAAGCCTTCAGAGGAATCCACAAAGTAACAGACAACTTCAAGTTCATAGCAGACGGGTACAGTGCCTATCCACTCGCCGCACAGCAGTTTTCCCTTCAGGAAAACCCCCTGGAATTTGACATCACACAGGTCATTGGGCTTGCAAACGATGATGCAGTATCAAAAGAATACAGACCATACAAGCAAGTAGTAGAGAGATTAAACAGAACCTTCAAAGAAACATACAGATGCACCTGCGGCTACGACAATTTTGAAGGAGCAAATTACTCCGTGTCACTGTGGGTAGCCTACTACAACTTTCTGAGAAGACACTCCAGATTTAACAATCAGGTATTAAATACACACGAAATGCTTGATAAAGCAGAAAACATGCCCGGAAAATGGCAGCTGCTAATCTACCTTGGGCAACAAAGCATACTGAAAATGCAGGAAGAAGCCAAAGAGAATCAAGCCAGTTGACCATCAAAATCAATACATTGATTTTGGCTTGCCCTTGAAATTGAGAAAAATGATGCTAAACTAAAAATCCAATCCCACACAAAAGAGAAACAGCATTATTTTTTGAAAATTCAAGGGTGGTTAAGATCCTTTTGTTGTGCAAAAAAAACCGAATTCAGGTGCTTCGCACATCATTATATTTTAAAGATCGGATACAAAATCTGGCAATCCTTTTAAATCGCTTTTTCATAACGAACTTTACACTACCTTTTTTTCTAATATGTTTATGAGACAATTATATACAATCGTTCGGAAATTGTAAATAGCTTTAACCAAAAAAATCGTAAAATATTTACGATTTTTTGTGTATAGTTCCATATATGTCGAATTATAGGCTTTTCAAAAACGCTTGATAGTTCCGTTTTTCGGATATTTATGGCTAAAGCCCGTTATTTATCATAATTGCTGAATTCGAGCGTGCCATCATCATGGATCTTGCTTATGACTGCAAGCGATTCTACCTTGTAGCCCTCATCTCTGAGCTTCTGTCCTCCGCCCTGGAATGCCTTTTCAACCACGGCTCCAAGTCCTACTACTTCTCCGCCTGCTTGCTGCACGAGGCTTATGAGCCCTCTGGATGCTTCTCCGTAGGCCATGAAGTCGTCTATGATAAGGACCTTCTCTCCCGGCTGAAGATATTTCTTAGTTACCTTGGCAAGGGATACCGTTCCTTTCGTGAACGATTTTACCTCGGCTCCATAGTAACGTTCGGTCATGGTGTTGGGCTGCGATTTCTTCGCAAACACTACCGGGATGTATCCCATGTGCACGGATGTTATCACCGCGATCCCTATTCCCGAAGCCTCGATCGTCAGAATCTTGTTTATCCCAAGTCCCTCAAATCTCCTTGCGAATTCCTTTCCTATCTCATCCATCAGCTTCATGTCCATCTGATGATTTATGAAGGAGTCCACCTTGATGATATGTCCTTCTCTGCCTTCTCCGTCTTTGATTATCCTATCGATAAGTAACTTCATATTTCCTGTCCTTTTCCATTAATAATTTCAAAATAATAATAATATATAAGTTATATCATATATCAACCGGATTGTTTTTTCAAGAAGGTATTGCAGTTTCTGAACATTATTTAGAACTTGTACATGAAAAGTCCACTTTTTAGCTTTGGCTCGAACCATGTCGATTTCGGAGGCATGACGAGATTGCTGTCGCTGATCTTCATTATGTCTTCAATCTGAGTAGGATAAAGCAGAAATCCGAGCCCTCTTCTGTATCTCACGAGAAGCTTGGCCTCGATTTCCTCGAGCATGTCCACTCCTCCGAAAAATTCTATCCTCCTGTTGGTCCTCGGGTCATCTATGCCCAGCACAGGTCCGAGCAGATTCTCCTGAAGGATCGATACGTCGAGCGAAGCCACGACATCAGCTTCGTCAAAGGTGCCCTTTTTCGGAATCAGCCTGTAATATTCATCCTCCATTATCATCGTGAATTCTCCGCGCCTCTTTGGTTCAATCTTCTTGAGCTTGAGGGTATAATCTGATCTTTCATCTCCCCTGAGCGTTATCTTCTCAATGTCGAACTTTTCCGTCACCCTTGCGACAAAATCATCCTTCATCAGGTCATTCATGTCCTTCACCAGACGGTTGTATGGCATTATCAGCAGCTCGTCTGCCGGAAATACCACTGACATGAAATAATTGAAATTCTCTTCTCCGGTATAGTTCGGATTTTCCTTTCTTTTTACCATTCCCACATTGTATGCGGAAGCCGTTCTGTGATGGCCGTCTGCTATATACAGCTCATCGAGTCCTGCGAATATGGATTCGATCTCTCTTATATCGCCTTCACCGCCAACTACCCACAGGATCTGAGTAACTCCGTCATCAGTTATAAGGTCATACTCCGGGGCATGAGCCTCGGTGTATCTGTCTATGAAATCCTTCAGCTCATCGTTCTTCCTGCAGAACAGGAATACCGGCTCCGTATCTGCCTCGCAGGTATAGAAATGGTTTATCCTGTCTGCTTCCTTGTCTACTCTGGTGAACTCATGCTTCTTTATCTTTCCGTCTCTGTAATCGTCTATCGAAGCACATCCTACGATCCCGCTCTGAGCTCTTCCATCCATTATCTGCCTGTATATATAGTATGATTTCCTGTCTTCCTCAAAAAGTATGCCTTTCTTCTGGAACTCATCCAGGTTTTCTCTTGCACTTCTGTAAACCTCATGAGAATAAGGATCCTGGTCTTTTCCAAAATGAATCTCACTTCTCGTTATGTGCACGAGGCTTCTGGGGTTCTTTCCTATTTCCCTCGCTGTCGCAGTGTCTATGACATCATATGGCGGTGCTGCCACATCCGGTGCCGCTTCCCTTGTTGGCCTGAGTGCCTTAAATGGTCTGAGTGTTATCATTTCCCAATCTCCTTCTCTTTTTATTTAAATAATTATACTTATCCACTTTATATTTTGAACAAATTACATGGCTTTGTCAATAAGAATATCAAAAAAATCCAGGACAGTTTCTGCTGTTTCTCTTCCTATCCTCATCTGAGCCTCTCTCGTCGCTGCCCCTATGTGAGGAGTCACGCATGCCTTGGGATGCCTTACGAGTTCCAGGTTTACGGCTGGTTCCTTTTCAAAGACGTCGATGCCGGCGCCCCTTACCCTGTCAGTATTGAGCGCATCCACGAGCGCCTTCTCGTCGATGACATTTCCCCTTGCCGCATTTATTATGAAAACACCCTCCTTCATCTTCCTGAACTGTTCCTCTCCTATAAGCGCCTCTCCAGTGAAAGGGGTATGCACAGATATGAAGTCCGCATTTTTTATCAGGGCATCAAACTCAGCGTATTCGAATTTTTCATCATTCTTTACACATATGTCGTGAAACATAACATCCATTCCAAGTGCGCTGGCTTTTTCTGCGAGAGATCTTCCTATCCTTCCAAACCCTATGATTCCAAGAGTCTTTCCGGCAAGCTCAACGCCCTCGTACTCCTTCTTGTTCCATTTGCCGTCTCTCATGGTCACGTTTGCTATTGAGATAAATCTGGCAAGCGAGAACATATGGCCCAGCACCAGCTCCGCCACAGAATCGCTGCTTGCATTCGGAGTATTTCTGACCTCTATCCCCATACCCTGAGCGTAAGCCGTATCTATGTTATCTATTCCGACTCCGGCCCTGACTATCAGCCTCAGATCCCCCTGCGCCGCCGCATCTATTATCTCTTGATCCACCTTAGTAGCTGACCTTACTATAAGCACATCAAAATCCTTTATCTGAGCCTTCAGCTCTTCTTTGGCATAATGGCCTCTGTCTATCTCAAATCCTCTTGCCGCAAGCTCATCAGCCGCGATCTTGTCTATTCCGTCATTCGCAAGTATTCTCATGATCATTCTCCTTTTCTCTCTTAATTCAGCCCGAGTATATCATCCAGATTGTCAAGCAGCTCCGTTATCTGAGCCGGGGTAGTATCTGCCATATGCGCTATCCTGAAGGTCTTGTCCTTCAGCTCGCCGTATCCGTTTGAGATCATCATGCCTCTTTTCTTCAGCTCCCTGTTGAGCTCTGATATATCTATGTTTTTCGTATTCACTACCGTTGTTACCGTCCTTGAAGCGATGTCATCCTCGGCCAGCAGGGCAAAATTCCTTCCTGCCCATTCCCTTACCATCTCCATCATCTCTTCATGTCTGGCAAACCTGTTTTCGAGGCCCTCCTCGTTTATTATATAGTCCAGCTGATAATCGAGAGCGAACATGTGGGCCAGTGAAGGAGTTGACTGGTACTGATAATCCTTCTTCTGTATGAAATCGTAAAGCTGGAGCAGATCCAAATAAAATCCTCTGTTTTGAACCGTTCTTGCCCTCTCGACCGCTTTTCGTGAGAACGTGCAGGCCGCGAGCCCCGCTGGAAGTCCGAGGCATTTCTGGCTTGATGTGATGCAGATGTCTATTCCGAGCCTGTCCACATCCACCCTGTATCCTCCGGCAGAGCTCACCATGTCCACGCAAAATACTGTCTCCGGATATTTTCTTACGACTGCCGCGATTTCCTCTATAGGATTCATCACGCCGCTTGAGGTCTCATTGTGTGTGATCGTAACAAGATCATACTGGCCGGTCGCAAGCGCCCTGTCCACTTCAGCCGGATCGGTCGCCCTTCCCATCTCCGTTTCAAAAAGGTCCGCCTCCACTGCGTTCCATTTTCCCATCTCGTACCATCTCGTGCCAAATGCCCCGATAGAGAATACTGCAGCCTTTTTTGCAGTACAGCTTCTTATGGCGCCCTCCATGAGTCCACTTCCAGATGTCGTTGAAAGCAGTATCTCCTCCTGCGTGTTCCACAGCTTTCTCAGATTGTCAGATATCCTCCTCTGAAGCGCTGATGCGTCCTTCGTCCTGTGCCCTATCTGCGGCGCCGCCATTTTTGCAAGCACCTCATCTCTTACAGTTACCGGTCCCGGTATGAACAGTCTTAAATTTTCCATCTTTTTCCTCCGATCTTTACATTAAAATCCATTCAGCAATTTCCAATGTGTCGGGATCGTTGGCTTTTTGGGTATAAAAAAAGCCTTCGTCCCTTAAATAAGGGACGAAAGCTGTAAGTTCATCTGTATTTTCGTATACAAAGAATACACTCTTCCGCGTTGCCACCCAAATTAACAGTCCTCAAAACTTCTAAGGCTCTGTTCACTCGTTCCCTGTAACGCGGGTTAGACGGCTCTATTTTCATAAAGCAGCTCGAAAGGAGATTCGTTAAAATCGGATGCAGCCTTTCACCTGCCGGCTGCTCTCTGTAATCCAGAACTCTAACTACTGATCTTTGTCATAGCTTTTATTATTGTTTATCATAATACAATTTTTCCGGAAGTATGTCAAGGATATTTTTGATATTTTTTAAATATTTTCTATTTTCCAGCAATTTCTTCCCTGTATTTTTCCATTATCGAAGCAAACAGCTCTGCCGAAGTAGGCGGCGTGTAGGTTATGGCATTTGCGCCTGCATTGATAGTTTCCCTTATGCTTTCATCCGTAGGTCCTCCGGTTGCTATTATCGGAAAGTCTGGATGAATGGCTCTTATCTTTCTTACTATGTTCGCCGTGTTGGCTCCTCCTGAGACGTTGAATATTCCGACTCCTGCTCTTATCCTTGCTTCAAAATCTTCCTTTTCGGAAACCACGGTTATGACTATAGGGATGTCTATGCGGTTCTTCATCTCGCTCACGAGCTCATTCGTTGCCGGAGCGTTCATTACCACCCCGTATGCTCCTCCAAGCTCAGCGTGAAGTGCTATGTCTACAGACCTCTGGCCGGATGTGAGCCCTCCTCCTACCCCGCAGAATACCGGAGTAGAAGATACCTCTATTATCGATTTCGTGATCGAAAGCTGTGGCGTGAACGGATATACCGCTATCACCGCATCTGCATTGTTGTTGTTTATTATTGCGAGATCCGTAGTGAATATTATGGATTTTATCCTCTTTCCGAAAATCTTTATCCCGGATGCCTCTCTTATCACCTCCGGAACCGTGACGATCCTTTTTTTAAGTCTGGACTCGATTATCGGCATCCTTTTGGGACCCGAAGTATCGACCTTATGTTCAACGTTATCATAGTAGTTGTTCTTCATAAATACCTCCGTATCTATGCCAGCTCAATCTCCCTTGAGAAGCAATATTCGTTTTCAGAAATTTTACCAAGTCTTATGTTTATCTTTTTGCGAAAAGCCGGGCCATCGTATACGAGAGTATGATATTCCCCATTCTCCCCGCACGAGTCTATGCCCATATCTTCAAATTCCTCGATCAGCTCATGATCAAGCACTCTCCCCAGATATGCCGAGCCCAGATGCTTTCTGCTGACCTTCTTTATTACTGCCCTGTACCCCTTGTCCACAACCTCGCTCACGAGCTTCTTCCTGTTTTCCTGCCATAGCGGGAACACGGCCTCTATACCGAGATTTTCCGCTCTTTCCTCTGCCCAGGCTCTGTGCGCTTCTATGTCTATGTCTCCGAATATGCAGGCTTGAGCGCCAGTAAGTATTATTATCTGCTTCATGTATCTCTCAAAATCTTCGGTATATCCCTCTCCCTGCCTGCAGGGACAAAGGAATAATGGTATGCCAAGGCTCATGCTGACAGCCTCGAGCACATCATTATTTATATCGTGAAACCAGGAACTCCCATCTGCGTCTACTGTCACAAACAACCCCTCTATCTCATTTCCCTGCTCAATAGCCCTGTCCAGGCTGAGCATGCTGTCTTTGCCGCCCGAAAACGATGCAAGCATCTTCATGGTATTACTCCCCTCGATTTTCATTAATATTTCTTTTCCAAGCTGTCCTTATTCTATGTTGTCATTCGCATGCTCAATGAGCAGCTGCTTTATCTTTTCCATAAGCTCAGGATCCTCCACAGTAAAGCTTCGGCTCCTGCCGTCTTCTCTTACGCTTATCTTCATGTGATCTGAGTCATATCTGATATCTCTCATTATGCGGTCAATGTCTGACTTGCATAGCGACGGCTTGAGGCTGGCAAGGGTCCTGGCCGGGTATTTTTCGACCTCTTTCAGATATCTCTCTGATATATAGGACTGAACCTCAGGCCTCAGGCCGGCAAGCTTTGCCGCGAGCTCCAGAGAAAGCCTTCCCTCATAGAATTCATCCAGCATCCTGGAATCAAGGCTTTCAAGCTTCTTGTACCTGTCTATGTGTCTTCCGCTGAGCTTGAATTCTCTTGCGACTATTTCCCTGGTTTTTATATTTTTATATTTCTCGTCATCGGCATTTTTTCTTCGCTGCTGTATGATCCTGTATTTTTCTATGATACTCCTTGTCATGAGCTTCTGCCCAAGCTGCCGCTGAACATAGTTGGCATCGATTATTATCTCTCTTGCCTCATCATCTGTTATGCCCTCTTTGATAACCGCCATTATCTGATCATATTCTGACGGATCTATCGCAGAGTCGTCCCTCATCTCGAGAAGGCCGCTGTTTCTTCCGTTTCTTATCTCTTCAAGCTCATTCTTTATGTGCATGAATGCCCTTACGCGGTTGTGTCCGGATAAGATGACGTGGCGCTCCCCCTGCTTTCTTATAACGACCGGGTGAAGCAGCCCATGCTCATATATGGATTTTACGAGCTTTAAAAATTCTTCGCCCTCGAGCTTTGGATAAAAGTTCCACTCATCAGGGGCCATCTCCAGATATGAGATATCTATCCTCACTATCTGCTCAGGCTTTTCCTCGGCGTCCTTGAGAGAAGAAAGTGAATAGCTTCCCCTCGTCTCTGAATCAGCGCCGCCCGGAGCTCTCCTGTCAGCAGATATGTTTCCAAAGCTCATCTTTGAGCCTATATCCATCATCTTCTTAGCCTTTGACACGTTTTATCACCTCTTTTGCCAGATCATGATACTGAACCGTAGCCCTTGCCTTTGGAGCATAATCCACGGCAGTCACATTGTTCCACTGAGCCTTTTCTATGTTGGCATCTATGGATATCCTCGTCCTGAAAAGCAGCTCCCTGCCAAATATATTCGTGAGCAGAGTCTCCGCCCTCTCATTCATTATCTTGTTGTTTGGTCTGTACATCGTCATCAGTATCCCCAGTATGCTCAGGTTCTCGTTTATCTCCGTGAACTGATTGTAGAAATCAATGAATGTCCTTATTCCTCTTATGCCGAACATCGCCATAGGAACCGGTATGATTACATGGTCCGTGATGTTAAGTATGTTCGCCGCCAGATCCCCGAGATGCGTCGATGTGTCGAATATTATGAAGTCATATGCGTTTTCAGCCACAAGATCCTTCATTATCTTTTTGAGGATAGCCTCCCTCTGATATTCATGATGAAGATCGAACTCTATCCTGCCTATATAGTCATCCCCTGCAACTATGTCCAGGTTCTTGTATTTGGTTGGTATTATGAAATCTCTTACATCACCCTTGCTTCTTATCATCTGATATATAGTCTTGTTGAAATCTATCAGGGTAAGCCCGAATTCTACAAGAGATTCATCTACAGTGAACCCCAGAGTATTGGTGAGGTCCATCTGTGAATCGCAGTCTATCGCCAGCACTTTGTATCCCTTTTCCCCGAGCGTCCTTGCGAGCATGGATGCGGTAGTGCTCTTTCCCGAGCCTCCTTTGGAATTTGCTATTGTAATGACCGCCGTTTTGTTAAGCTTGATTTTTCCCGCCACTTCTTAACTCCTCTCCTACAAAGGTCTTGTTCTCACAGTTTCTATGATTTCGCTTACAACCATTATGAGGGCAGCTACAAGATAATGCCCTGCGAATACGCCAAGTATGCTCGTCATAACAAACCCTGTTTCCATCCAGTTTATGCTGCTCTGAGTCTTTTTGAGCAGGCCCGATACCGTCCTGAACATCGGCTGATATATCAGCATCAGCAATGCTATCATAAGATAGAGGTTCTGCACTCTGTCCGGAATCTTGAAATACATCGCCACGATGATTATGAAAATCGAGGACCCCAGCTTGCCGAGCTGCCTCGCAAACCTCTCCTCGCTCGACTTTGCCGAAGTCATCAGCGCTGTCTTTCTGCTGCCTGCATTTTTATTATCAAAGTTATCCTTCTTCATCTTAATTATATTTTCTCCTTCTGATTTCCTGATTCAAGAATCAGCTTCATGAACAATCCATATGTTTTTATTATAACATTTGATTGAAGACGGTGCAACGAATTGGCAAAATTAAAAAGCTCTACAACTCAGAAATGAACAAGAACATCCGAAAAATCTCTCCCGAAGTACTCGAACTATTCAACGAGTACGACTGGCCGGGAAACGTAAGAGAGTTCAAGAATATAATAGAGAGCGCGTTCAACTTCTCGTCCTCCTCGCTCTACGAAGAAGATTCACTAAAAACGGCGACCGAGAATTTTGAAAGTCTGTGCTGTTTTCATATCCGTATTATTAACTAATACTACACACTTCAAAAAGTGCTTATGAACCTTGAAAATTTAATAATATTTGACAAATAAAAAGTATTGAGTTTATTTATGAGCGCACAGGGCAATATATTAAAGAAATGGGTATAAGTACTCAGGGGATAAAACTCAGGACTATAACCCACCCTGGATTTAGACTTCAGCATAGAAAAAAGAATAATGGCGATGGAATATATGAAAAAACCACTTAATCTTAATCAGGATATAATTATTAATACCGTTTGAAAGCAGACAAGGCGGGGATGTGACTATGAAAATTAAGAAGATTATCAACATAGCTATAGTCATCTTGTGCTTATTTCTTGCAGCAGGTGTAGGTGCTTTTATCTACAATAGTGAAAATAGCTATAAAATTAGTAACGATTTTGTAAGCATACCACTTCAATTCAATCCGGATGACTCCTCTTCAACTTATCAAACGCAAAAGGCAGATATCACCGTTCATGGTGGTTTTATTAAAGGGATTCAAAGAGATAAATCCGGAACAGAAAGCATTGTTATCAGAGCGCTATCACCGCTGCCGACAGTAACCGTCGTTGGTGATAAAACAGACACAGTTTTATTGCTGATTGAAAATATAAACCCTGATTTTTATGCAAAGAGCATTAGTGGTGGTAATTTATCTTTGGAAAAGGTGAAAATTAATACTCTGCGGATCAGTATTGCGATTATGGAAGGCGGAACAATAAAAATTGATCCATTAAAACCAAGCAGCAAAGACAGCACGGGAAAGTATAAATACATCATCCTCGGTGATAATCGAGATGGGTATGATACTTTTGGACAGATAATTCAACAGGTAAACGGAGAGAACCCTGTATTTGTCATTGACAATGGAGACCTCGTATTCAGCGGAAAACCAAACCAATACCGGCTATTTGACCAAATGATATCGAAGGTATCCACAACATTATGTACCGTTCCTGGAAATCATGATGTTCGCGGGAATGGCCGAATCACTTATACTACGCTGTATGGTCCAGAGTATTATTCCTTTGATTTCGCAGACAGCCATTTTGTGTTTTTAGATTCGTCTCCGGGCTGGGATGAAAAGCAGGCGATTTCCGATGAGCAATATGCATGGTTGGAAAAAGATCTGCAAAAGGCTAAAGATAAACGTATTTTTGTTATTACACATATACCTCCAAAAGACCCAAGAAGCGGTGTAACAGCCAACGAAATTCCAAACTATGTAAACGAAGCAAACAGCGATGGAAATTGGTTGGAAAATAAATTGAATAATTACAGCGAAAGTAAGAGTATGAATCACGGTTTCCAAGATCCAGAAGAAGCTGCAACGTTTGAGAATCTCATGAGTAAGTACCATGTAGATACTGTATATCTCTCCCATATTCACAGTTATCTGGAATATACAAAGGATGGAGTGAGATACCTGATTACCGGGGGTGCTGGAGCAGAGCTTTTGACAAAGAACAGCTATTATCACTATATGATTGCAAAAATTGGAGACATCAACACAGCAACTATTGTAGAACTTCCATCACCAGCAAATAATTATCTCACTAGATATGGGGTGACAGTACAGCTCTTTGCTAATGCAATGTATAAGGAAAATCCTGTTGCGGTTGTTTTTGTTATAGCAGGACTTGTTCTGCTCCTGATTTTACTAATTATCAAGCTGTTTTTTTGGAAAAAGCAGCCGCTTGAGACGCTGTGGAAATGGCTATACGATATTGGGAAATATGCAGTGAAACATTTTAGAGAGATATATGGTAATAAATATAAATAATGTAACATTGGAATGCGTTATCACTGATTTTACGTGGTAGAACTTAAGAACAGGAGAGAAAATATGTCATTTAATCAACAGAGATCAGATTTAATAAAGATAATTCTTGAAGATGAAACAATTATTGCTGAGGAAGATGAAATACTTCACATGTTATTAAAGCAGCAGGTTACTAAAAATCCTAATACGGAAAATGAAAACAAATTGACCGCAGGCCAAAAAGCAGCAGACAAGCTTGCTAAATTCGCAGGTAGCTGGGTTTTTATAATAACATTTTTTATAATCTTAACTGCATGGATTGTATTAAATGCAGTAATCCTTGTAAAACCATATGATGTTTATCCTTTCATTTTGCTTAATCTGATTTTGTCCTGTCTTTCTGCTATTCAGGCTCCAATTATCATGATGAGCCAGAATCGTCAGGAGGAAAAAGACAGAATAAGAGCTATCAACGATTATAAAGTGAACCTGAAAGCGGAGATAATGATTGAAGATATTCATGAAAAATTAGATATTCTAATAGACAAACAACAAGAGGTTTATGAAAGATTAAATGCATTAGAAAAGCCTACTAATTCTTTCGATTGCTAAAAACATCTTTTAAAAAAATTTTCATCACCGCATTGATTTCATCAGGCTTTTGTCTAAGCAGGTTATGCCCGCCGCCCTTGACAATATAAAGCTCTGAGCTACTAATCTGTCCAGCTATATGTTTGGTATGCTCTTCTTTAATAACATCCCTGCTTCCTGCGATAAACAACGATGGGATGCTGATGGCATCCAAATGATCCTGGGATATATTCGGGCTATTTACGATTAGTGATAGCTTCTGCGCCATTCGATTAAAAAAAGAGCAAAACGAGATACAACGCAAAAACGCATATCCGATTTTCGCAGGAATACGAATGAACGATTTCAGTCCATCTGCTTTTGTATTTGCACCAATAAGAATCATCGCCAAAACGTTATGTGGGTGATGACAGGCAATTTTAAGAGCAATATTGGCTCCGTCACTGAAACCAATAAAGGCTGCTTTTTCAATGCCAAGCTCATTCATCACCGTGATTATATCCTCTGCCATTACGTCAATGGAGAGCCTCTTTTTCCCGTGGCTGGATTTTCCATGGCCTCGGCTGTCTATTGTAATGACACGAAATGTATCTGTAAAAAAGACAAGCTGCTTATGAAATAGCTTTGCACTTTGCATGTTGCCGTGCAGCATAATCAGCGGAACCCCATCACCATAGCTGCGATAATACAACATAGCATGACCGCACTTCACAAATCCTTCTGAAAAATCATTTATCACCTTTTTTGAACACCTCCGAGAGCACTATTTTCGATATGCCTGTTTTGTTCTGACACCTCACTAAAGCCAACGCAAGCCTAGGGGAAAAGGGCTTGGGGTAAAAAGCCAGATATCTCGGGATCCAGTGCGTAGGTGCATATTTTTCCTTTGCATGATGGAGTTTTTGAAAACCATAGCTTTCATTCATATTTTCGTATATATAGGCAAACAGCTTTTCGGTAAAGGTTGACTTGTCTTTGTCTGCAATATTATATAAGGGAGAAAGCCCCATATTTCCCCAATGAATACCCTCATCCTTTAACTGCATAAAGCTCTCATAGATAATTTTCTCAAGAACACCTTGAGGTGCATCATTTCTTCTGCGTGTTACATCGGCAAGATAAGCATCTTCATATGGTAAAAATACCACAAATCCCAAAATGAGTCCATTTTCATCGCAAGCGTAAAAATAACGACGGTCAAGTGGCTCCCAAAGGCCCGTTCCACCTATGGTAAACTGCATCTCATATCCGCCCTTCGTTTTTAACCATTCTTCGGTAATGTCAGCCATTTGCCGCTCAATCTCTTCGCTTTTGTTCTCTGCAGGCCGATATTCATGTACTTTTATTCCTGCCTTAGTGGCGTGATTTATTGCAGCACGTACCTTTGCCACCTTTCCTCCTGACAAATTGTAATTCTCAAGCTCAAAGCAGCAGTCCTCGCCCATCTTCACCAAACCGAAATCGGCGGCTTGATAAAGCGCATAAAAATAGTCAGTCACGTTCACAAACAGAATCTGATAGGCGTTTTTTTTACAATAATCTATAACTTCATTCAGAAAAACAAACCCATCCCGATTTGCGCAAATCATATCCCCACAAACTACAAAAACATCATTCACAATGGTATACGCACAAACTCCTTCGCATTTTGTGCCGAAGAAATATTTTTTATCATTTTCAAGTGCAAGATATGACATTGGATTTTGCCCAAACTCCAAAACCAGCTTGCGAACTTTTTCACGGTCACGTTTTGTAATAATTGGATGATAGATTATAGGTTTTAAAAGCAGAATAACAGCAGATACAATGCAAATCCAGTTAAGCACAATCAGTGAAAAAACATAAATTTTAACATAAGCTCCAATGGCTGTAATAATTCCGGTATCAAGAAAAATCAGCAATTTAAATGAGCTGATGAATGCATCAATAATATCGTGAATCCCGGTAATGTGACCACGAAGCATAAAAAGTCCGACTGTTCCGTTAAGTAGCACCAGACAGAAAGAAACGCCAACAAACCCCAGTGCCTTTTTCACAGTTATGGGGTCTGTTTCTCTGCTAAAATCCTTATAGCTCATAGACAGAACCATAAACACAAACAGTTCGATTAGTATAATAGGAACGGTAAATCTATGATAATGAATAATTTGCAAAATAATTGTAGTAAAAAGCAAGGCCACCTCAATCGCCCATGCCAACCGAACACGCTTTGATAAACGATATGCAAGAATAAGCATCAGTAATCCCAATACAAAAGAAAGGGAGTGATGAAGAACTACATCACTTGGGTTGATAACCGAACCGTAAAAATGCTCGAGAGATTGAATTGCTTTCAGCGGCAAAGCTGCCAATAGATTTTTCAGTGCGATAATCATAAGCAATACAATGGCTGTATTTTGTAAATATTTTTTCTGTTTTTCTTTGAAAAAAGCAGTCATTTTTAAAATCATCCTCCAGTCATTTTAATATCATTATCATTCATAACAGTGAAAACAATGTTATCTATGAAGCATCTACCCATATAATATTATCAATTTCGTATTTTTGAAGTGCGAAGTATGAGTTATTAATACATCTCTCTGAGCCTGAATTTCCCTACCAGACTTTTCAGAAGTTCTGCCTGTCCGCTAAGTTTTTCACTGGCAGCTGCGCTTTCCTCCGATGTCGCACTGTTTGTCTGAACAACTGACGATATCTGTTCTACCCCGACATTTATCTGAGATGCCGACTCAGCTATAGATGCGGACAGTTCCTCTATTGAGCTCGCCTGCTCCGTAGCACCCTGAGAAAGTGCCTGCGCGGCGATACGTATTTCATCGACAGGCGTAAGTATAGCCTTTCTTAGGGCCGCCATCACTATAAGTACTACTATGAAAGCAACAATCACCGTTGAAATAAGTATTATTCTGCCATTTGACATCGCTTTATGAGCTGTGTCATTCTGAATCTTTGCTCTCTCCATCTGCTGACCGGATATTTCAATCAGCATATAGTTGGTTTTTTCAAACATCGGCAGATACTTCGTATCAAAAACTATTTAGGCCTTATCATTTTCGTCTAATTTTATCAAATCTGAAATTTCTTTATGAATAGGTGTTAAAATATCAAAATTTGCTGTTATCTGTGCAAGCACCTCTTGATCTACTCTTGCATTAAGCTTAAACTCATCCATTCTAGTGATTAGACTTTCTGCATCCTTATACGCATCTTCAAGCATAATCTTTATCTTGCTCTCATCCTTCTACATCATAGCCATCACAAGATTTCGCTGTACAGACACCATATCTCTGCGCATATGCCACACACTTGATGTGTTTGGAACAGTCCTTTCCGCATACCGGTCTACCTGTTCTCCAATTTTGTTCATGCTGAATATTGCAGCTCCGGCACTGATTAGCAGCATAAGCAGCACAAGCACGAAGCTTAACATTAATTTTTCATTGATTCTTAAATTCTTCATGTCCATTCTTACTTTCGTTTTTCTCCCATTTCTCCTTTTCTCCGTTCACAGAAATAATATCAATATATTATACCATTTTACATACAATTTGTATGCCATATATTTTAATCAGTTAAATTACCTCTTATTTAAAGCTTTTACATAATCTGCTTACCTGAATAATGGATGAATCTGTAATTTTTTTTACTACGTTAAGCATAAATATATTACAAAAAACATAGAAAAGCCTCCAAATCGACTTTTCCAACTTAGAGACATTTCCTATTTATATATTGAATTCATTCACTTCGTATTTTACAGGGTTGCTCTTCTTGTTCTGCTCGACAAATCTCTCGAGCTCTGCAAAAGGCATTGGTCTTGCAAATACAAATCCCTGTCCATATTTACATCTCATTTCCCTGAGCATATCAAGCTGCTCTCTGGTCTCTATGCCCTCGCATACAGTGCTCAGTCCCAGCTCTCTTGAGAGCTCTATCATTCCCCTGAGGATATTTATTCCCTTTTTATCGATCTCTATGTTAACAAGGAATGAACGGTCAAGCTTCAGGGTGTCCACATTGAATTTGTGCAGGCATGCCAGCGATGAGTATCCTGATCCAAAGTCATCTATCGATATAGATATGCCGAGCGCATTTATTTCAAGCAGCACCTCGTGGATACCTTCATATTCGTATACGGCCACCGTCTCGGTAACCTCCACCTGCATAAGCTCCGGCTCTATCTCATGAGCAGCGATGCAGCCCTTTATATAATCGACTATGTCAGCCTGGTAGAGCTCTACCCTCGAAAGATTTACAGATACCGGAAGCATTTCAAGCCCTTTCTCTCTCCACTGCGCCATGTCTCTGCATACCTGGTCGAATACGAATCTTCCAATGTCCACTATCTGCTGTGTCTTTTCTGCAAGAGGTATGAATTCAGCAGGGCTTATAAATCCCGCTTCCCTGTGATTCCACCTTATGAGCGCCTCAGTAGAAACTATTCGCTCCGTCTCTATCTCAAACTTCGGCTGATAGTATATCTCAAAATCACTATTTTCAACCGCTTTCTTTATCTCCTCGGTCAGCCAGTTCTCTTTCTTGATGTCATCTGTAAAACTCTCTTCATATATCTCATACGGCGTCCTTCTGACATACTTTACTCTTTTTCCCGCAAGCTGTGCCTTATCAAATATCTGCTCGCTCTCCTCAGTCCTGTCCTCCACAAAGTAAATCCCTGCAGATATGAGAACTTCCTTATGGCCGGCAAAGCGCTTTTTCATAGCCTGCGCGACCTTGTCTATCCTGCGAAATACCGTATTTATGTTGCTGTATGGTACAAGTATCTGAAAATTGTCGGCGCTTATCCTGCCTATTACTGCATCTTTTCCAAATGCCTTCTTCAGCTCGGAGGCCATGGCCTTCAGCACGGAATCTCCAAACTCATAGCCAAATATTCCGTTTATTATCTTGAAATTGTCTATGTCTGCATATATTGCGGCAAGCCTGCTGCCTGAGTCCTCGAGCATCAGGGCTGCTGATCTTCCAAAGCCTTTCCGGTTGAGCACGTTGCAGAGATCATCCTCATAGGCGACCTTTCTCAGCGAGGCTTCATTTTCCTTCTTTTGATATAGTATGTATGCTATTATCATGCAGAAGAGGATAAATGTCAGCACGAAAAGGCCTCTCACCTGCCTGATTATAATGGTCGAGTGCTCAAACACCATATTATATGGAGCTGCCATTATCACAGATATCCCGCCCTGTGGCTCAGCACTTCTCATGCCGTATTTATCCTTTAGATGCACAGATGACACATAGTATTTTATGCCTTCATATGTATACACGCCATTTTCAGGCTCAGCCGAGAGAAATTTAGACTTGAGGCGCTGAGTATCCACGCTGCTGTTGTTTCTTGAAAGCTCAAGGAACATGTTCTTTCCTACCATTTCCTTTTTAGGATGCACAAGGATATTCCCCCAGTAATCCAGCAGGAATCCATGGCCGGCTCCGTCAAAAAATTCAAGCTCAATCGCCCTGGATATGTTCTGGATTTCAAAAACACCGTATATTATGCCTTCGTATCTCCCATCTTCAATAACAGGCGAAGAGAATATTATAACGTTACTGTATTTATCCCTGAAGTCCCTTATTACCGGACTCATACCTGATCCGGTACGGGAAATCTGGTCATACAGCTCCGAACTCACAAGGCTTATCTTTTCGCCCTCAGAGCTGTATCCCTTTCCATTTTCATCGGCAAATGCTATCTCCGTGAATATGTTCTTTTCCGTCCAGCCTTTCAGCCGGGCTATATTTTCCGCCTCTGCATGACTGTCAAAATCACGGGCCTCAGAGGCAAGAGTATTCATAAGTTCCATGTTGCTGCTTAGCTTCTGCTCTATCCTTGCCGCAGTCTGAATCGTAATCTCGTTCAGATGCATCTCCGCCTCGCTCATGAGGGAGCTCCTGAAAAAGGTAAGATAGAATATAGAGCCAACTGCAAAAACTGTTATGACAAGCATCCCTGCCAGTTGATAATAGAATTTCCTGTTCTTCATAAGCACAGCCTTCGCTCCTGTTCATTTTTAAATCAGTCATCACATCTGTGATATCTTCCTGTAATTGTATTTTATGGCATACATCTTTTCATCCGCCTCTTTGTACATATCCATGACCGGCCTGTCAGCCTTCCTGTCGTAGCTTGCAAATCCGTAAGCCATGCTGACCGGAAATCCAAGGTCGGTGCACAGAAGAAGCTCGTCAAGCCTCTCGAGATGCTGCTCAACCTCCTGTACATCCATGTCAGAAAGCACTACGCAGAATTCATCTCCACCGGTGCGGTATATCCCCTCATTTTTTATGAATACCCTCTTAAGGGAATCCGCCATAGTCCTTATGGCACGGTCTCCCATCAGATGTCCCATCGTGTCATTTATCTTCTTCAGGCAGTTTGCATCTGCAACCACGAGTATGAAGCTGTCCGAATTACGCTTGAGATGCTCAAACTTCTGCATGTCCTCTTCGAACTTCGTGCGGTTGCCTGCACCTGTAAGCGCATCAGTAAATGCAATCTCCTTGTACAGCCTGTCCTCGTAAATCCTCGCTACCTTCTCTCTGGTCATGGTCACGAAGCTCATTATCATGAATGCTGTCATTATCGCGAATCCCAGCGGAAGTATACTGTCCAGAGTGTCATATACTGCAGAGCTGTAGAACATTGAAATCTCATAAAGCACAAACCCTGACATAACGAAGGTCCCTGTGTAGAATATCTTCAGAGAGAGGTCCTTGCTGAAGAATCCCCTGCATGCGGTATAGAGTATAAAAGGTACGTTTATTATCACAAGAACGTGAAATACCGGAAGCAGCTCGAAAAAATCTGCGATTCCTGTCAGCTTGAGTGTCACGGCTACTCCAAAAAAGCCAGCCATCAGATGCAGGAAATACCTTCGTCTTGCCAGCTCCGGCCTCCAGCTTTCTGCTATGAATCCCCAGAGACCCACAGGCATTATATATATGCTCATGTATTCAATATTATATATCAGCGCCCAGTCCGCAATGAACATCTGCCCTGTCTTGCTGCTGCATATTATCCACATCGACGATGAGATTATAAAAAGCGACATGTATACAAGAGATGCCATCCTTACCCCAAATCCCATGTAGGCAAATCCAGCAATCATCATCAGTATCCCTGTCACAAAAAGCCCCGACGCTATTATGAACATGAGTCCGTAATCCGGAATGAAATTATGCTCATTCACGGCTCCGTCTATGAGCTTTATGCCCCCGAGAGTTCCGATATCAGAGTCATCATTTTTCTCAAGCCTTATCTTGAGCGCGCCTTCAGGATTGAGCTCTGGGAGTACGCATACTACCTTGCCGCTTCCGTTCTTCAGCCTCTTGTCGGCACCGTTGAAAATATAGCTGTATATTTCTCTGCCTTCATAATATACCCAGACGTTCTTCTGCGATACATTGAAAGACACCGCTGCTACCTTGAAATCATTAGGCGGTATCTTTGTATATAATTCTATGACCTGAGCGTCTTTATTTTTAATACTATAAGGCATGGTAGTATTGTATATCTCTGCATCAGAGTCTGAAACTACTGTCCATCCATAATTCATGCATACGGGAGCCGATCCTTCTGGCCTTTCCAACGCTCCCCTGTCCGCAATTATAAGTATGAGAGCGCTGCATATTATGCAGTACGCCAGAAATGCTCTTTTTATATATCTTGTTCTTTTCCCCATAAGATCCCCTTTCGGATGATTTCAGAATCAGCTGATGAGCATTCTTCTAAAGTCAGCTTCCTTCATTGGTCTTGCAAATAAAAATCCCTGCCCATAGTCACAGTGAAACTTCTCCAGTGTGCTGAACTGGTCCTCCGTCTCTATACCCTCACATATAGTTTTGAGCTCAAGATTCTTTGAAAGCTCTATCATCCCCTGAAGTATCTTTCTTCCCTTGTTTTCACAGCTGAGGTCTGTTATAAGCGACCTGTCTATCTTGAGAGTGTCCACATGAAGCTTGTTAAGGCATCCCAGCGAAGAATACCCTGCCCCGAAATCATCTATGGATATGCTCATTCCCAGACGCTTTATCTCTCTCAAGATCCCCTCTATCCTGTCATAATCCGCCACGGCAGCAGTCTCAGTGATTTCTATCTCTATGAGGCTGTAATCTACCCTGTACTTTTCCACAGTCGCCTTTATGAAATCCATGAGCCCTTCCTGAAGCAGCTCTATCCTGGATATATTTACAGAAACAGGAAGCAGAGTCATACCATCATCGCTCCACCGTCTTATGTCAGAGCATACCCTGTCAAACACGAACCTTCCCACCTCTACTATCAGCTGAGTCTTTTCAGCGACCGGAATAAAGGTAGCCGGGCTTATGAATCCCTTCTCCTTGTGTTCCCATCTTATGAGAGCCTCGCTCGCCACGATCTTTCTCTGGGCAAACTCAAACTTCGGCTGATAATATACGTCAAATGACTTCTTTTTCAGTGCTTCCTTTATCTCCTCGGTCAGCACGTTCTCCTCATGGAGCTTTTTCCCGTAATCCTCATCATATACGGAGCATATCGTGTTGCTCAGGTTCTTTACGCTTCTCCTCGCGATGTTGGCCTTGTCGAATATGATGTCGAGCTGCGACTCCTCATCGCTTATGAAATGGATTCCGCATGCAAGCACAAGGTCCTTTCCCTCATGGCATTTCTGGTTAACCTTAGCCTGAAGCTCATGTATCCTTCCTGTTATGTCCTCGCAGCTCCTGCAGTGGCACAGGACTCCAAAGGCATCACCCGAAAACCTTCCTATGAGAGCGTCTTCTCCGAAAACCTCCCTTATGGCCTCCGAAAGCCTCACGAGAACTTCATTTCCATATTGGAAGCTGTATACGGAATTTATCATCCTGAAATTGTCAATATCTATGTACGCGAATGCCATCTGCCCCGTCCTGTCACTGAGCAGCTGCCCGGCATCCTTCATAAAGCCCTTATGGTTCTTTATGCTGCAGAGATCATCGTAGTACGTGGCCTTTTCAACGGCATTTCTTGCTCTGTGCTTCATCATAACTGTCCCCGGAACCATTAAAGTGATTATCCCCGTGACAAGAGCTGAATAACCTGCTATCCACAAATTATTTTCCATATATGTTCTCCCGATTCATGATTGGTAGTGTAAAGTTTTACACCCCTATTTTATTTAATATTGCTATATATTCAAAGGTTTTCACTGTTTTTTTAAATAAAAAAACAATGACCCCCCATTTTCTGATATAATTTGAGTTCCAACACAACAAATAAAACAGAAAGGCAAGGGTGCCATTGTTATGTCTCAAATTATAACTCATTTACTACATGTAATTCAATACCAAAATCAACAAATTCGATTTTTAGTACTATTTATTTCAAAATATATTCCATTAGGTCAGTGGGCGCATGACGATACCCACTCACCAAAATATCAAAAATTCAAGACAGACCAACTTCCAATAATCCAGCCATTCATCAAACAGGACTGGCAGTTTCTTCTGTCATACTACGAATCGAAATATCAGAAGAAGATAAAACCAGTTCAGCGCAGGAACGGAAGAACCATACCAGAAGAAATATCATGTCCAGTATGCAATGCTCCGCATCACTATATTTACGATAACAACGGAGACAACGGCCAGTACCAGTGCAAGATATGCAGCCAGACATTTTCCACCGGAAAAAGAGTTACCAAACCATTAAAACTCAAATGCCCTCATTGCAGTCACAGCCTTGTCCCTAAAAGAGACAGGACCTTTTTTAGCATACATAAATGCACCAATCAAAAGTGCAAGTACTATCTCAACAACCTGAAAAAAGTAGATCCGGAAAACCTAGATAAAAAAGAAAAATACAAATACAAACTCCATTACATCTACCGGGAATTCACCGTAGATTTCTTTGAGATGGATTTAAAATCCCTTCCAAAGAACTCATCCTCACTGAAGTTTAGAAAACAAAACGCACATATCATGTCCCTGTGCCTTACATTTCATGTTAATCTTGGACTCTCATTACGAAAAACAGCCCAGGCCCTTGAAGATCTTTACGGAATAAGGATCTCCCACACAATGGTATCCAACTACTGCAGAACAGCTGCGCTTTTAATCAAGCCATTCATAGATAGCTACCCTTACGAAAAATCAGAAACATTTATCGCCGATGAAACCTACATAAAAGTACGAGGCATCAAAGGATACATCTGGTTTATCATGGATGCCGCTTCAAAATCAGTGATAGGCTACCAGGTATCAGCAAGCAGAAGCGTAGGCCCATGCATACTGGCCATGAGAAAAGCCTTCAGAGGAATCCACAAAGTAACAGACAACTTCAAGTTCATAGCAGACGGGTACAGTGCCTATCCACTCGCCGCACAGCAGTTTTCCCTTCAGGAAAACCCCCTGGAATTTGACATCACACAGGTCATTGGGCTTGCAAACGATGATGCAGTATCAAAAGAATACAGACCATACAAGCAAGTAGTAGAGAGATTAAACAGAACCTTCAAAGAAACATACAGATGCACCTGCGGCTACGACAATTTTGAAGGAGCAAATTACTCCGTGTCACTGTGGGTAGCCTACTACAACTTTCTGAGAAGACACTCCAGATTTAACAATCAGGTATTAAATACACACGAAATGCTTGATAAAGCAGAAAACATGCCCGGAAAATGGCAGCTGCTAATCTACCTTGGGCAACAAAGCATACTGAAAATGCAGGAAGAAGCCAAAGAGAATCAAGCCAGTTGACCATCAAAATCAATACATTGATTTTGGCTTGCCCTTGAAATTGAGAAAAATGATGCTAAACTAAAAATCCAATCCCACACAAAAGAGAAACAGCATTATTTTTTGAAAATTCAAGGGTGGTTAAGATCCTTTTGTTGTGCAAAAAAAACCGAATTCAGGTGCTTCGCACATCATTATATTTTAAAGATCGGATACAAAATCTGGCAATCCTTTTAAATCGCTTTTTCATAACGAACTTTACACTACCTCATGATTTTTGTGCTTCTACCCCTGCTGAAGACTCTTTCCTGTAAGCATGGATCTTAGCCCCTCCACAGTCTCTGTGACATAGGTAGCGCCCGCGCCTTCTAGCTCCTGCGTGCCTCCATAGCCATATGAAACCCCTATGCTCTCTATTTTATTTTTCCTCGCTCCTACTATATCATGCATCCTGTCCCCGGTCATTATGACAAGCTCTCTGTCTCCTATTCCTGCGGTCTCTATAAGGTGGGCTATGACCTCCGCCTTGTCGACCCTGGTCCCGTCAAGCAGGCTGCCTGTGATCTGAGTGAAATACTCCTCTATTTCAAAATGCTCGGCTATCCTCTGTGCAAATACCTCAGGCTTTGAGGTCGCAATGTAGAGCTCTCTTCCCTGGCTTTTCAGTTCCCCAAGGAGCTCCTTAATCCCGTCATATATCTCGTTCTCAAATATGCCTGTGTCCGAGAATCTCTCCCTGTACTTTTCAACTGCCTCTGCCGCCTGTTCCTTGCTCAGTCCGTAGTATTCCATGAATGAATCCGTAAGCGGAGGCCCTATGAACCTGCTCAGCTCCCTGAGGTCATCGACCTTGACTCCGAAATGATTCAGCGCATACTGAACGCTCCTTGTTATCCCGTAAAACGGGTCTGTGAGAGTACCGTCCAGATCAAAAAATATGTACTTTTTATCCTGTGGCAGAATCCTGCTTTTATCCATTTTCATTTCTCCTTCTTCATTTTAACACCTTACACTCCATGATACTATCTTTCCCTTCATTTTTCAACTTTTTTCGTGTCTTAAGGACCGATTTTCACTGTTCAGCGAACTTATTTTTCCATGAATTGAAAAAGCCGGCGAACGCTCGCCGACTCTCATCATTATTCTTATATCCTTCTGACTATCTTCTTGCTTTTTTTCCTGCCATTATTGCAGCTCCTGCGGCTCCTGCATACCTTCCCATCGGACTGCTGATCACCTCTGCCTCGAGCTTTCTGCTCAGCATCTCTATCATGTAGCTGTTCTCGCACAGCCCTCCCGTGAGATATACCTTTCCAGCGCCTGTTGAATGCCTGCTGCACAGAGACTTGACCTTGTTTCCTATGGAATCCACTACCCCAAAGGCAATATCCTTCTTCGGTCTTCCCGCCCCTATGAGGCTTATGACCTCTGATTCAGCAAAAACCGTGCACATCGAGCTTATACTGACTCCGCTTCCTTCTCTTGCGAGCTCGCACATCTCATCCAGCTTCATTCCAAGCGTGTTTGCCATTATCTCGAGAAATCTCCCTGTTCCCGCAGAGCACTTGTCGTTCATTATGAAATCTGCTACATTCCCATCCTTAAGGGTTATTATCTTCGTGTCCTGTCCCCCGATGTCTATGACGGTAGCCTCTCTGGTATCAAAAAAATATGCCGCGCCTGCCGCATGACATGTTATCTCCGTCACTGTCCTGTCAGCATAGGGAACGGATATCCTGCCGTAGCCTGTAGCCACGACGGTCCTGCCTCCGCTTGATATGCCGCTTTTCTCAAGGTCATCCTGAATGATCTCAGCCGTTTCGAGCGAGCTCCACCCCGTAGGCATCACCTTCTTGTATACTATCTTGTTTTCCCTGTCCATGGCAACTACCTTTGCCGATGTAGAACCTATATCTATACCTACTCTGTACATTATACCCTCTCCATTTCAAATATCCATACACATACTATTTTACTACATTAACGGCTCTGTGAGGCAGGCTCTATTTATAATATTCGTCTATCGTCACTATAGATTTTTTCTATCACGGTGATGCGCACTCAGACAAGTCTGCGGCATTAAAAAGGCGACGTCTGAATGACATCGCCTGAGCTTTCTTATATTACATCCTGGTAGATGTAGTTTCCTATCTTTATATAGTCTTCGAGCGTAAGTCCGTTCTGCGCGCTGTCAAACTTGTGTTTCTTTGAATCTGTCGGTCCTACGAGGAAGTAATCATGCTTTAGAACCTGTTTTCCGTTTGAAGTTACAGGATCGTCATATGTCGCATCCACGAGCAGCCATTCTCCATCTATATATACGAGGTTGAATGCATGGTTCATCACGTTTGAGGTAACCTGTACGACTGGTATCTCAACCAGCGTCGCCATTATCGTGAACATTCTTGAATATCCGTCACATACCGCTCTGTTGTCTACTGCTACTCCTGCCGGTGAATGTGCATTGTTTCCTGAAGATGCATCGTATACTGTCTCATTTATTATCTTGTCGTGTATCGCTCTGAGCTTCTGAGTATCTGTCATGCCGTCCTTGATTATCTCCGCCGTCCACTGCTTTGCTACGTCTACGACTACAGAGTGATCATATGAGCTCATGTTCTGAAGGTTTATAGAATAGTTTCCGCCTGAGCTCTTTATGCTCATGGAGTTGAAGAAGGGAACCACTGAATATACTCCCTGAAGGAATCTTGTAGCTTCTTTTCTGTCTTTCACGAGGTCTGCGTCTACCTGCATCTGCCATCTGCTTCCTGAATTGGAATCCAGAGTATCCACGCTGTCGATGTTTCTTCTGAATTCTGTGTTAAGCTGTCTAAGATACTCAAGCTTTGAATCTCTCACATCTGCGAAAGAAACTGCTGTGCTCGATAAGATGAACATTGAAGCCATGACAAGCGAGCTTATTTTTTTAGTTATGTTATAAGAATATTTTCTCATAGTAGTTTTTTCTCCTGTTTTTCAATCAGTAGACTACTATCAACAATATATTCCCGAAAAATACCCGAAAAATTTTTCCCAACAAAAAAACTTCTCCTTCGGTAGCTGGCTGCCTGTACTGAGTACTTAGGCCCTTTAGCTTTGCGTCCCATCCTTTCGGGTGGTTTGCTATTATCGCTGAAAAGTAGCATTATATATATTTCCTTGCGTATTATCACCGTTGTTACATACATAATACCATATTTTTTGTTTTAGTGCATTAAATTTTCTGTTTTTTATGTGGCAAACTTGCCTTTATTCTCTTTCAACCAGTGAATATATGAGCGCATTGCAGATTGCCGCCGCAACGTTGCTTCCGCCTTTTCTTCCTCTTGCCACGATATATTCAGCTCCTGATTCCATTATGAGCTCCTTGGATTCCACCACGTTCACGAATCCCACGGGCACTCCGATTATGAGCTCCGGCTTTAGCCTTCCTTCCTTGATCATCTGGTCGAGCACGATGAGCGCGGTAGGGGCATTTCCTATGGCGAATATCAGCGGACGTCCGAGCTTTGCTGCTTTCTCCATAGATACTATTGCTCTCGTCACGCCTCTTTCCTTCGCCTCTTTTGCCACATCCTCGTCAGCGATGTAGCAGCATACCTCTCCACCAAGCTTTGCGAGATGAGTCTTGTTTATGCCCGCCTTTGCCATATTGGTGTCAGTCACTATCACTGCTCCATTTTTGAGCGCCTCTTTTGCCCTGCTTACAGCGCCCGGAGATATCACGAGGCTGTCCAGATATTCAAAATCGGCAGAGGTATGGATTACTCTCTTTACGATGCTCTCATGCTCCGGAGCTATCACAGCATCCGGATAATTCTCCTCAATTATAGAGCTTATTATCTCAAAGCTCTTTGCCTCTATCTCATCCGGCTTTATTATATCTATCTTCATATATTGCTCCCTCTCCTTATTAATGCCCGGCTGCACTGCTGCCTCCCGCAGCATTCCCGGCAGTGCTGCCTGCGCCCGCGGCGCCGCAATAATCTGCCGTTATTATATACACGGGATTGGCGCCTATCATCATGTTGTAGCTTCCCATCTTCTGCGATTTTGCCGCAGATATGCTGAGATACTCAGCATTTTCAAATCCCAGCTCGCCGAGCACCGTGAATGCCTCCGTAAGCGTCTCGAGCGTCACCGTGTTAATCACCAGCCTGAAGCCCCTCGTGCTCCTCGATATGATTGTCTCCAGTATCTGCCTCAGATTGCCGCTGCTTCCGCCTATGAATACCCTGTCCGGCTCCGGCCACGACTCCATACCCTCAGGCGCCCTGCCTTCAGATAGCTCTATGTTATAGCTTCCGGTTGCTGCCATGTTCTTCCTGATTAGCTCTATGGCCTCGGGATTTCTCTCTATAGCATATACCCTGGACTCGCAGGCCTTTCTTGCCATCTCGATCGTAACCGAGCCGGTGCCTGCGCCTATGTCATACACCGTGTCCGAAGGCCTTATGCCGAGCTTTGCCACAGATATCCAGCGGATTTCTTCCTTGGTCATAGGCACCTTCGCCCTCTCAAAGTCGCTGTCCCTGAGCATCTGGGATGAATCTGCCGAATGAGGGTTTTCGATAAGCATGACCGCGAGATTCTCAAATTCAATCTCCGCTATCTCCGCAGCGCTTCCGGACACAAGTCTCTCATCCTCGCTGCCAAGATTTTCGCCGACCGTCACGGTAACGTATCCAAGGCCTGCTTCTGCAAGCTCTCTGCATATGCTGTTCACCTTCTGCTCTCCGCCCGTAAGCGCGAATACCTTCTTGGTGTAGCTTGCGAGCGCGACCATGCTCGTGCTCCTGCCGTGGGCACTCGCTATCCTGACATCATCATAGCTCCTGCCAATCTTAGCGAAGAAGTATGCCATGCTGCTGATTCCGTTAATATACTCGAGCTTTATGTCATGGCGCGCGTCATAGCCGCCAGGCCCGGTTTCCGCTCCCACCGCCGAAGACCGGCAGGCCTGTGCTTCCGCTTTCAGCTTCTGAAGGCCTTTTGCCACGGTCCTCGAGAGGCTGAAGAAACCAACGTCGCCCGAAACCGGCACCGCAATGTTATCTGCACTGCTCTCTATTATCCTCTCAGCGACCTCAGATACCTTGCAGAGCGTGATCACGGCCCCTGGGTTCAGAGTCGTGTCAAGGCTCAAATCCAGCCTCCTTGCCAGGGTGTCCGTCAGTATTATCTCCTGAGCACCGGCAATCGCCTGAGAAGCCTCTTTTGTGAGAGACTCCTCAGTGCCCATGCCGATGCCTGTTATCCTTACCGTCTTCATATTAATATATCTGCGCGATTCTCTCGCTCACTATCTCAGCCAGCCTTGGATCTGCCCCAAGAGTGTCCGCCATCTCCACCTTTATGTCGCCCTTTCCTTCAAGGAATTTTTCTATCTCAGCCGGGATATCTTCCTGTATGTGAAGCCCTGCAAAAAGGAAGTATGGGATAACCTTTATGTCATCCACACCTTTTTCAAGCAGGCTGCTGAGGCCCTTCTCAAGCGTCTTCTCGCTCAGCTGAAGAAATGCATGCTCTATTATCTTGCCCGGATTTGCCTCTCTTACCATCTCCACTATCTTTTCAAGCGTTTTTTCTGTCTCTGTCGCCTTGCTTCCATGTCCAAGTATCAGTATTCCCTTCATTAGCCTATGTCCCCTCTCTTCATCGCATCTGCGAGTTCTTTTGCAAAATATGTTATCAGTACGTCGGTTCCTGCTCTGAACATGCTTATCGCGCTCTCACACATTACTCCGTACTCGTCTATCAGACCCGCCTTTGCTGCAGCCTTTACCATCGCAAACTCCCCGCTCACGTTGTACGCCGCTATCGGCACATTCGTAGTGTCCTTGACTTCTCTTATTATGTCGAGATATGAAAGCGCCGGCTTTATGATCAGTATGTCCGCGCCTTCCTTTATGTCCTGATGGCATTCCTTGAGCGCCTCTCTCCTGTTGTGATAATCCATCTGGTACTGCTTCCTGTTTCCAAAGCTTGGCGCAGAGCCTGCAGCCTCTCTGAAAGGTCCGTAGAATGAAGACGCATATTTTGCGGCATAGCTCATTATGCTCGTATGCTTGTATCCGTTCTCATCAAGAAGCCTTCTTATAGCCGCTACTCTTCCGTCCATCATGTCAGAAGGCGCAACCATGTCCGCCCCGGCCTGAACCTGTGAAAGTGCTGTCTTTGCGATGTATTCAAGTGATGCATCGTTGTCCACGTCATGTCCGCACAGTATCCCGCAGTGACCGTGTGAAGTGTATTCGCACATGCATGTGTCCGCTATGATGTAGGCATCCGGACATTTTTCCTTTATCGCCCTTATTCCCTGCTGCACTACGCCTTCCTCATGATATGCCTGAGTTCCCACCGGGTCTTTTTCCTCAGGTATACCGAAAAGAAGGAACTTGTCCACGCCATGCTCCATAGCTTCCTCTACCGCCTCATGTATCCTGTCCGGGCTGTAGTGAAAATGGCCGTCCATAGATGATATAGGCGTCTTGATGTCCTTTCCTTCCTTTATGAAGAACGGAAGTATAAGGCTGTCTGAAGAAACTCTCGTCTCTCTTGTCATTCTTCTTATCGCATCTGTCTCTCTGAGTCTTCTTGCTCTGTGTATCATTTCCATCTATTTTCTCCCTCTGTTTTACGATTTATCTATTTTCCTGTTTCTATGTTCGATTCTATCCTGTGAAGTATTTCTATCTCTTCTATCATCGAATCCATGGTCGATTCTCTCGAAACGTGGATCCTCATATCATACTTTCTTGCTTCTGCCGCCGTCTGCTCGCCTATGCAGATAGCGCTCACCTTAGTGAAGTCATAGTCCGGGAAGTCCCTCAGTATCGACTGCGTAAAGCCCGTTACCGTAGAGGCGCTCGTGAATGTTACATAATTTATCTTTCCTGCATCCAGCTTTTCTCTGACTGTTTCCGACTCATTGCATACATAGCTCGTCTCATATATATGGACATCATCATAATCAATCTGGTGATGCTCGAGAGTCTTTGGAAGCACGTCGCTGCCCTTGTCCGCCCTAAGTATTAGGACTTTGTCTTCTTTTTCCATGATCGCTGCCAGTCCTGCTGAAAGCGCCGGAGCATCATAGGTCTGAGGCATATAATCCACGAGCAGGTTCCTGTCCTCGAGCCTTTTTCTGGTTTCACGACCCACCGCCGCTATCTTGAGGCCGAAGAATATCCTGATGTCGAGCCTCATCTGCGAAAGCTTTTCAAAAAAGCTCTCAACTCCCGCCGGGCTCGTGAATACCATCCAGCTGTAGCTCCTTATATCCTCGATCGCCTTCTCAAGCCTTGGATTGTCCTCTATGACAGCAGTCTCGATGCATGGGTATTCTATGACATCTGCGCCCTGATCTCTCAGCCTGTCTGCGATCGTGCCTATCCTGTCCTTTGGCCTTGTTACTACAATAGTGCTTCCGTGGAGCGGCTTTTTAGTGAACCAGTCAAACTTGTCGCTGAGCGCGCATACAGTCCCTACTATCGTTATCGCCGGGCTCTGGATGTTTCTAAGCCTTACCTCTGACGCGAGCTCGGATATCGTGGAGACCACCTTCCTCTGATTTGTGGAAGTCCCTTTTTCAACCGTCGCTGCCGGCATCTTAGGGTCCATTCCCGCCTCGATGAGCCCCTTCATGAGCTCCTCTATCGCAGTGAGCCCCATCAGGAACACAAGCGTGCCTTTGTGAGCTACAAGGGATTTGTAATCTATGTCTATCTTCGTTCCTGCCTTCGCATGCCCTGTTATTATGTGTACGCTCGAGCAGCAGTCCCTGTGAGTAACCGGAATGCCGGCATACGCAGGCACCGATATCGCAGACGTTATCCCCGGCACCACTTCAAAATCTATCTCATGCTGGTGAAGCAGCTCCAGCTCCTCGCCGCCTCTTCCAAACAGGAAGCCGTCCCCGCCCTTGAGCCTTACCACTCGCTTTCCGCAAAGCGCATGCTCGAGTATGAGCCTGTTTATCTCGCTCTGAGGAACCAGGTGATGATTGGATTTCTTTCCGACGTTTATTTTCAGGGCATCCTTAGGGATGAGCCCGAGTATGCCGTCTCCGATAAGCCTGTCATATATGACAACCTCGGCCTGTTCAAGCCTCTCTTTTCCCTTGAGCGTAAGCAGTCCCTTGTCTCCAGGCCCTGCTCCCACGAGGGTTACCTTTCCAGTCTTCATACATTCACTTTCCTTCTTGAGATCCTGAGCCAGGGATACCGCAGCGGACTGTGCGTCAGCTATCTTCGCTCTCACGGTTTTTTTATGTACCCTTGGCATGGTAACTGTTATTATCCTGTTGCCGGAAGCGACCTGCGCCTCTTCCTGCCTCTTCATCCTCTCATAGTCCTCCTGACAGACATACATCCCGGTAAGCACTATCTCGTCTCCGTCTATGTTGCTGTGCGCCGCTATAGGAGCGCTGCAGCCTCCGTCAAGTTCCTTTACGAATGCCCTCTCGCATCCTGTAGTAATCCATGACTGGTCGCATGCAAAGTCTCCAAGCAGGCTCACGTCAAAGCCCTTCCTCGCCTGCACCACGATTACGCCCTGGCAGTTTGCGGGAATCATCTCCTCTGGAGTGAAATACCTGCTTATCCTGTGATCGAGTCCCAGGCGCTTCACTCCGGCCGCTGCAAGCACGAGTGCAGAATATTCTCCGCGGTCGAGCTTTTCGAGCCTTGTTATCACGTTTCCTCTGACAGGCTTTATGTCCGCGCCCGGGTACAGCTTTTTGAGCTGCATGCTCCTTCTTGCGCTGGATGAGCCTATGGGCTTTGAAAAATCTATTTCCGAAGCTCCCTGCGGCAGTATCAGCACGTCCCTCGGGTCTTCCCTTCTTCCCGTCGCCACTATCGGCAGCTCAGAAGGTATATCCATAGGCATGTCCTTGAAGCTGTGCACCGTTATGTCCACACCACCATCGAGCATCGCCTTGTCCAGTTCCTTTACAAAAAGGCCCTTGCCGCCAATCTTGTCCAGCGTCTTGTCCAGGATTATGTCTCCCGTGGTCTTCATTGTCACGAGCTCAACCTCGATTTCAGGATTGGCTCTTTTTATGGCATCCATGACGATTTGCGTCTGTATGACTGCCAGCTTGCTTTCTCTGCTTCCTACTCTGATCTTTTTCAAATTTCTGCCCTCTTAACTTATATATTAATGATTCTCACTTATTTGCTTGAAGATATTCTCGCAGCTCTCCTGCAGTCCTCGCTGCCGCCGCATGGTCACTGCCGTCTGAAACGAGGCCTATGCTTATGCCGCCTTTCCTGATGACCGCCGGAAAATAAAAGCTGCACTCCTCACGGCTGTCCGCTACTGAAACGTGTATACCTTCAGCTTTTGCATCTGCTCCAGCCTTCTGGTTTACTTCTCTTGAGTCCGTCGCCGCTATCACCATGAATGAGCCTGAGACGTCTCTGCGCTCATACTCCCTCTCGATGATCTCCAGAAAACCCGGGAGCGCTCTTATTTCCGCACATATCTGCGGTGCTATTACCCTTATCCTCGCCCCGTACTCAAGCAGCACCTTTATCCTTCTTGATGCTATCTTTCCGGCTCCGACCACGGTGACCGTCTTTCCTGACAGGCTCATGAAGAGCGGAAAGCGGGGAAAATCAGCCATTCTGGCCAGTTCGTCTGAGCTGCTGTTTTCCCTCAAATAAGGAAAATTTTCATCTATATGTCTTTGCAGCTCCTCAAGGCTCATGCCCTCTGAATCGGCCTGCCTCGCCTCTTGATCCGAAGGCCTTCCGATAACGACTGCCTCTATTCCCGAGCTCAGCGCTGCCTCCAGCTTGCTGTCAAAACCTCCGGTAGCTCCGGTGTCTTTGGTCACAAGCACATCGGCTCCGACTGACTTTATCATCGCGATATTCATCTCGGTCGAGAACGGGCCCTGCATGCATATTATGTTTGATTTTTTGTATCCAAGCTCCGTTGCTATCCTGAGAGAATCCATGTCCGGAAGAATCCTTGGCCAGACTCTGTCCCTGTAGCTTTCTATTTCTGTATATATCCTGAGATCCTTGCTTCCTGTCGTCAGCAGGATCTTCTTTTTTATGTTCTCCTCGCGGTTTGCCCACTGCGTTACCGCCTGCGCGTCTGCAAGCACAGTCACGCCGGCCGGCTCTCCTGCGAACGTGGATTTTCTTACTATCCTTATATATCTTTTCTGTGCATCCATGCAGGCCCTTCTTATGTTTGCAGTTACCTGAGCGGCGTACGGATGGGTGGCATCTACTACCAGAGTGTTCGGAGCTTCCCCAAGAAGCAGTTCTCTTATCTGCTCCTCAGACAGCCTTCCTGATTCTACAGTCAGGTTTTGGAGCCCGTCAGCTGCGCCATCAAGGACCTCATGACCGTAATCCGTGGCCGTGAATGCCGTAACTCTTATTCCTGTTCTGGCAAGCATCAGCGCTGCCTCCCTGCCCTCAGTTGTCCCTGCAAATACCAAAGCCTTCATTTTAGTTCACCTTGTATCCTCTCGGCGTAACCAGTTTTCCGTTTATTACCCTCGTGGTCTCATTTCCCACGATCACGGTCGTGAACATGTCCACCTTCGCATCCCTCAGCTCAGAGAGGGTGCACAGGGTGTATTCCTCTTCATCTCTTCCTATGTTTCTTACATAGCCGCATTTCGTGTCTGCAGCCTTGTGCTTCATCATCAGGTCGCAGGCCTTCTGAAGGTAATCTGCCCTCTTGATGCTCGACGGATTGTACAGACATATAACCATGTCCGCCTCAGCCGCAAGCTCGACTCTCTTTTCAATCTTCTCCCAAGGCGTCATAAGGTCGCTCAGGCTTATCACCGCAAAATCATGTATAAGCGGCGCTCCAAGCACTGCCGCTCCCGAGCATGCCGCAGTTATTCCCGGCACTACCTCAATATCCACCTCAGGGTGGTTCTCGCAGAGCTCATGCATCACGCCCGCCATGCCGTATACTCCGGCGTCCCCGCTCGATATCATCGCCACGGTCTGGCCCTTTAGCGCCTCATCTATAGCCATCTGGCAGCGCTCGACTTCCTTCTTCATCGGAGTCTGTATGAGCTTCTTGTCCTTTACGATATCCTTTATGAGGTCTATGTAAAGATTGTACCCCGCTATGACGTCAGACTTTCTCAGCGCCTCAAGCGCTCTTGGAGTGATCTGATCCTCTCCTCCGGGCCCAAAGCCCACTACATATATCTTCATGTTTTTAATTCTCCTAATCTATATACACGAAACCGCTATCGTTACGCCGTTTCGCTTTGTTTTCTTCATTATAATGTATATGCCGAATTCCGATCCAGTGGCGCCCATCGCGGCTCCCATCACGGCTGCCCTCTCGCACACGTTTCCGGCTCCTGCAACCCTGCTCACGAGCTCCGAATGAGACATCTCGGCGTCAGTGTACAGCTCCGCCTCCATAAGTTCTTCAGCTGAAAAGGTATTGAATTCTATGCCATACTTTTCTGCAAGCATCAGCAACGCCTTTTCGTCCTTCTTGAGGTCTACCGAGTTAAGGCTCCTTATCGCCCTGACATCGAGATCAAGCTCCGTGAGCGCCTGATCAAAAAGCTCCTTGGCCGGCAAAAAGTCTATATCCTTCCTGCAGCCCATGCCTGCGAATGTCACGCATGGTATGAGCACGAGCGCCTCTGGAAACCTCTTCCTCACATCCTCAATCAGGGAGTGCGAGTCCGTTATAACAACTAGAGGCACATCCGAGCCAGATGATTCAGATGGATTTGAAGAGTCCAGCGAGTCTGCAGCTTCAAATCCTTCATACAGTGCTTTCAGCTCCTCTGATTTCAGCACTGCAAATTTCCCTCTGCACTGAGTATATAATTTAATCCTGCGGTTTTCAAGCACCGCCGAGGATATGTGCTTTATATTCCCTATCCGATCTATCTTCATGCAGTTTTCTGTCGCCCACGAATCTATGGCAATAACGCCGTTGACATCCGTTGCCGTGGTTATTACCGCCTGAGCTCCGAGCTCTCTTGCCAGATCCAGAGCCAGCGCATTTGCGCCGCCTATGTGACCCGAAAGAATCGGTATGACGTAAGCTGCCTTTTCATCCATGACTATGACTCCGGGATCTGTGTCCTTGGATTTAATATTAGGAGCTATAGCCCTGACCGCAATCCCTGCCGCGCCGATGTATATTATGTGATCGGCCTCGGCAAATGCGAGGGAAGTGAATTCCGCAAGGCTGGAGCTCGAAAATGCTGAAGGCTCCGCAGGCTCGCCTGATGCTCTTGCTGCAGCCGAAGCTTCAAGATCGTCCTCAGCTTCCATTATCCTTGCCGGCGCAAAGAACCTCGCCTCAGCATCCTGCCACTGCGAGAATATTCCGCTCAGCCGCTCTGCCGTTTTCAGCCCCGCTGCGGTAAATGCCATAACATAAATCCTTAACCCGCCTGAGCTTCGCTTCAACCTGTCTGCCTGCTTCATTTATCTGCTCGCTTCTCTGAATTCATGCGTGAATCCCGGATCGTAAAGCAGGGATCTCTCGTACTGGTTTCCGAGGAATTCTCCCACTGTTATAAGCGCCGTCTTGCTTATGTTGTGCTCTCTGGCTGCCTGTGCGAGATTTCCTACAGTTGTCCTCACGACCTTCTCGTCATCCCATGTAGCCTTGTATACTATGGCCGCCTTCGTATCCTTCGTGTATCCGCCCTCGATGAGCCTCTCGCTCAGCTGCTCGAGCATTCCCGAGCTCAGGAATATGACCATCGTGGCCTGATGCGCTGCCATCAGCGATATCTCTTCCTTTGGCGGAACCGGAGTCCTGCCTTCCATCCTTGTAAGTATGACGCTCTGGCTGACTCCCGGAAGAGTGTACTCCGCTCCAAGTGCAGCCGCAGCCCCGCAGAAAGAGCTCACTCCCGGACACACCTTGTAGTCTATCTTGAGTTCTTCAAGCATGTCTATCTGCTCCCTTATAGCGCCGTAGATGCTCGGATCTCCAGTATGAAGCCTTACGACAGCCTTTCCTTCGCTCTCTCCTCTCTTCATCACGTCTATGACCTCTTCAAGCGTCATAGATGCGCTGTTGTGGATCTCACAGCCCTGACTTGCGTATTCAAGCAGCCCCGGATTTACCAGAGAGCCCGCGTATATTATTATGTCCGCCTGCTCCAGAAGCTGCTTTCCTCTTACAGTTATCAGATCCACCGCTCCCGGACCTGCTCCAACAAAATTTATCATAATTCTCTCCTTTATATTAGCTCTGTATTGGCGCTTCTGTATCAGCTGCCTTCACCTGATTGTCTTCCTTAACTACCACTATGGAGAAGTAGCTCGATTTTTCATCCATCTCGTCGAGGTCATCATAGACTCTCTCATTTTCCATCGTAGCACATTCAACCATCCTCGCAGACCTTAGCTTTCCGGTCTCTCTCAGCCTCTCTCTCAGGCTAACTATGCTCCTGCCTGACTTCATGAAGACCTTGTTTGCCGGAAAATCCAGACACTCATCGAGCGCGTCATACGAAGCCGGGACTATGAGAAGCGGTTCCCTTGATTCGCACAGCGAGTCATTAAGCCTTGCCGCCACCGCGCAGAAGGACGGTATGCCCGCTATGAGCTGAGCCCTGTGTCCCTTTGCCAGCACCTTCTTGTGCACATATATGTACGTGCTGTATATCGAAGGATCCCCAAGCGTTATGAAGGCTATGTCCCTTCCCTGCTCCATCAGCGCTATCATCTGCTCCGCGCATCTCTCGTGGCTTGCCTCAAGCAGCTCCCTGTCTCTTGTCATGGGCATGTCGCACGCAACCAGCTCCTTGCCCTCAATATATTCCCTTACTATTCCAAGCGCCACATTCTCGCCTCCCGATATGGGATACGCTATGCAGTCCGCAGCTCTGAGCGTCTCCACTGCCTGAATCGTCAGCAGCTTCGGATCTCCGGGGCCAACGCCCACTCCATATAAAGTTCCTGCCATTTTTTCTCCTTCATTATAATAAGCTTTTTTTCATCTATAATCTATTAATCTGCTGGTGCATCTTCAGGTCCTTCAGCATCTGATCCGCGCCACTGCTCTTTATGAGAGTCCCGTGGATCTTCGTGAAGACTATGAACTCCACCTGCAGCTTTCCTCTTGTCCTGTGATCTATATGTTCCTTTATCTTATTTCCTATGCTGTCAAACACCTTCTGTGCAAATCCTTCGCCCTGATTTCTCAGTATGTCCGTCATTTCCTCTGCAGATATCGCATTCATTATATCCCTTACGGCTGAAGGCTCCATCCCCAGCATCGCCCCGTGTGAAGCGATTACCTCCTGCCTTCCATCGGCAGAAGAGGAGTGGGTGTTCATAACGCTGGCCGCGATTTTTATGAGCTTTCCTGCATGTCCTATAAGGAGTATCTTCGGTATCCCCAGCCAGCAGCTGTAGTCGAGCATCTCACCGATATAGTTGGAGCACTTGACTCCGCTCTCGAGGTCTATGCCAAGCACGTCTCTCGCATAATCCTGTCCGTAGTTACCCGGGCATACGAGCATCGGTGGTACAGGAAAACCTGAGCCATTGAGCTCCGCGAACTGCTTTATCTCAGTCCTTATGGTGTCCACAAGAGCCTTCTCGCTCATAGGCTCCACTATCCCGCTCGTGCCGAGTATGGAGATCCCTCCGACGATCCCGAGCTTGGGGTTGAAGGTCTTTTTCGCAGTCTCTTCTCCGTTCTCAGCACTTATCTCTATATGAAGAAAATCCGGGATAAGCTCAGTCTCAATGTTTTCGAGCACATCCTTTACAGATTTCAGTATCATCCTTCTCGGAACCGGGTTTATGGCGCTCTTTCCGACATCGCAGCTGAGGCCGCCTCTCGTGACCACCCCTACTCCTCTGCCGCCCGTTATGTGAACATTAACGGTGACTCCTGATATTTCCAGCTGCTCCTCATATGGAAGAGGGCCTGCTTCAGCAAGTACAGCGGTCTCCAGCGGTTCAGTGTTCTCCCGGCCGCCCGAGCCGCTGCTCCTGCTGACTCTCGAGAATATGCGCAGGCCGTGGGTCGCATCCGGATCATCCCCGGCATCCTTTGTTATGCTGCATAGCGCCTCGCATGGCGAATACTCCTGATCCGATACCTCGAGGGAAAGCTCTATGCCCTTTGGCGTATCTATCCTGACCGTTTCGCATCTTTCGCCGCTCATCATCATGAGGAGCGCGGCCTTTGTGGCTGCAGCGCTGCAGCTTCCTGTGGTATAGCCTCTTCTCAGGCTCTTTTGTCCCTGAACTACATTTTCCATACTACGCTTCTCTCCCGACTGCCCTGAGGATTTCTGTCCTCGCTTCACTTATCGTGGCAGCGGATTTGTCCACGTCCAGGCCGTCCCGCTCCTTAAGTATCTCCATCAGATGCTCTATCCTCGGGAGCCTCAGATTGTTGCTCCTTATAGCTTCAGGATTTGAGAATATCTCCTTGACGGTTCCTCCCGCTACTACCCTGCCGCCGTTCATTATATATACCTGGTCGCAGTAGAGCGGCACCATATCGATATCATGAGTGGCGATGACTACCGAGATTCCCATGCGGTCTCTTATGTCGCTCAGCAGCTTCATTATCTCGCTCACCCCCTGAGGATCGAGTCCCGCAGTAGGTTCATCAAGTATGATGAGCTCCGGCTCCATAACGAGCACCCCGGCTATCGCGACTCTTTTCTTCTGTCCATAGCTGAGGGCATGTGTTGGTCTCTGCGCAAGATGGGACACCCCGGTCTTTTCCATGGCATCCTCCACGCGCCTCCTCACCTCATCCTCAGGGAGCCCGAGATTGACTGCCCCGAAGCTTATGTCCCTGTAAACATCCGCCGAGAAAAGCTGATGGTCAGGATCCTGAAAAACTATCCCGACCGTCCTTCTCATCTCAAGGATGCTCTTTCTTGAATACTCGAGCTTCTTTCCGTCTACATATATCTCCCCCGACTGAGGCCTGAGTACCCCGTTAAGGTTGAGGAACAGCGTCGACTTGCCCGCTCCGTTTCCACCGAGCACAGCCGTGGTCCTTCCTCTTTCAAATCCGATGCTGACACCATCGAGAGCCAGCGCGCCTCCATCGTAGCTGTAACGCAGCTCCCTGGTCTCAATTATATTTCTGCTTTGCATAATCTCACTCACCTAAATCAAATATGCCCCGACCTGGAGCAGGGCGACAGCTATTGCCGCATAAGTAATCCTTGTATCTATCTCATATTCATATCCCACAGTCCTAAGCTCTCCGGTGTAGCCCCGGCTCTCCAGGGCATCGAATATATGATTCGCCCTTTGAAAAGAGCTCACGAAAACCCTCGACACCAGATCCGCAGTGGATCTGTACGAAGTCTTCATATCGACGTACCCAAGCCTCGAGCTCTGCGCCGTCCTTATCCTGTCCGCGGTATCCGCAAGTATGAATATGAACCTGTAAACCAGCTCCAGCAGCTCAACGAAGAGCGCCGGCACATGGAGCCTCGAAAGCGCCATCGTGATGTCCGTCATCGGCGTGTTCATCACGAGAAAATAGACGCTCCCTATGACTCCCAGAGACTTGGCAGATATGGCGATTGCCTGCTGCGCTCCCTGAGGAGATATCCCATAGAGATGCTCCCCCATCTGAAAGCCCACCAGCAGCTGCGAAGAAAGCTCGTGCCTTCCCGCAGCCACGGTGATCACGCCCAGCAGTATGAACCCCATGGGAATCCGAAACATCCTCCAGATGTCTGACGCCGAGTGCCCCCCAAGCCATATGCTGCAGAGGCTCGTCGCAAATATCGTCACAAGGCTCACAGCCGCATCATCAAGCGCTATGCAGAGGATCATTACTCCCAGGGATACGAATATCTTCGTCACCGGGTCGCTGCCCCTCATCTTTGAGGCATACGCATATCTGTCAGTTCCACTCAATATCTAACACTCCTTCTTCGTAAGCCTTCCCAGCCCAAAACCGATTACTCCAGCTCCAAGCGCCGCCTGAAGCGCGAACAGCAGCGATTCTATCTCAACGCTCGCCGGCTCGAACAAAGGCTCAAAATTCGGCTCATAATTTTCATCTATCTCCGTAACTATGTCCATCGCTATTCCATCAGCCCCGCCAAACTCCGAGCCGCTCTTTATCGCAAGAGGCGCGAACACTACCGCAAAAAATACGACAAGCAGTATGACGTTCTTCTTCCAGAGCGGATTCTTTGCAGAAGCTGCCGCCGCTTTTCCTGCCTCCTTCTCCGAAGCAGAAGCTCCTGAAGCTTTTTCATTCTTCTGCGCCGCCTCATATGATCCGGCCTCAAGCGCCTTGACCTCGGCAAAGCTGTATTTCTCAAGTATCCCGAACACTATTACCGTAAGGATTGCTTCCCCTACAGCTATAGGGATCTGAGTCACCGCGAAAACTCCCATGAACTTCACGAGCGAAGCCATTATCCCCCCGTCCGCAGATGGGAACGCAAGCGCCAGCTGAGCCGAAGTCGTCACATATGTCAGCAGATCAGACAGAAACGCCGCCACGAACACGCTGACCGCCGAAGAAGCTCCTGCAGACTTCATCCATCTGTATGTATAGTATGCCACGAATGAGCCCACTATAGCCATCGAGAACACGTTCGCCCCAAGTGTGGTTATTCCACCGTGAGCCAGAAGCAGCGCCTGAAACAGCAGCACTATGAGTCCCATCACAGCCATAGGAGACGGCCCGAACAGTATAGCTCCAAGAGCGATACCCGTAGGATGAGAGCAGCTTCCTGTAAGAGATGGTATCTTGAGCGCAGACAGTATGAATACAAAAGCCCCCGCCATCGCAAGCAGTATCTTCGCCTTAGGTACCTCATCGATCTTTGTCTTTATGGCCTTGAATCCAAACAGCACGAAAGGCGCCGAAATCGCAAACCACAGCACTATCCACATCGGGGAAGGCAGAAATCCCTCCGCTATGTGCATCGCACTCGAGTACACAGTGTTCATCCCAAGGAGCGCCATTACGCTCAGCAAAATCTTTCCAGTTCTTTGTTTCTTCATTTTAAGTCCCTCTCTCTCCAAAAATAAGTGTGTAATCCGATTGAAAAAGCAGGGTTAAAGCTCAATTGATAAAAACCTGTCAAAAAAGCCCTGAGTCTCATCGAGTCCCAGGGCGTTTGCGGTCATATTATTCATATCACTTTAACAACCTCTATTCATCGTAGAGCGTGTGTTAACAGAAAAGGTACGTGTTCCGACTTAAGCATCATCGCGGTACAGCGCCTTCCCAGTTTCCCAGTGGCATTATGCTGTATCACTCCTCTATCACGGCAGCGAGACTGTGCAGGATTTGAACCTGACTTCCTCAACCAATTTCTGCATATATTCAGTTGTTTGTTCCACTATTCATTATTTCATATTTTCAGAATTTCGTCAATATCAACAGCATTTATCTCCACAATCAACAGCATTTATCTCCACAATATACAGGAGCTTTAGTCATCCCTGTCTTCTGATTTTCCAATTCCCCCGAATTCGGGGAAATTAAACTATATTTAATGATTGAGAACAACCCTGCTGTAAATTGCGAAAACGATACAAAATGTAACAGTGATTTATTTCAATTTTTTATAAAACACTCCCTCTTGACTCTACGCTTTAGTTTAGCAGGAGGGAGTGTTCTAAATTTTAGTTCTATTACTCAACACATATATTATAGTTTCGTCACTTATGAAGTGACAAGCCGAAATAGCTCCTTTTATCTATTTTTAGATTTTTCTTTATCTTTCTCTCGCATAAACTGAACTATATTAATCATAGGTAAACTGAAGTTTCCTGAAATACCTATAGTTGATGTTATTGCGAGAAGGTGAACTCTTACGAATTGAGAGAGATAAGTTAAGCCGTTTTGAACTAACATACGGTCGAACATATCCTTGTCTAATACATTTGCATTTCCCGCAAATGTTCCTGTTGATATCACCTCGATAAAAGGCTTTATATTTTTAAAACTAGGGCTTTTGTATTTCTGATTTGAGATTTCGTATAGTTTTAGATAGAATTTTATTTCTCCGGTATAAAAGTCAACGGAAACTTCTTCATATTCCAGGTGCTCTAATTTCGAATCGATAACATCATAGTCAATGGCATAATCATAACTGGTAGTATTATCAATATCAATCTCACTGCTAAAATCCATTTTAGAATATATTATTTTCGATTTTATATTCTGAAAATCAGCTATTATATTATTTATACTGTTCATATACACTCCTTATGCTGCTTCTATTCCAATTTGTCTGTCATCGCTATCTTTTGTGAGCGCTACATCATATTCTTTTTTATTTACGAATCTTGTCAGCACGGATTTTGTTGCGTTCTCAACTTTAGTTACGCTTATATCCAGTTTAAGATTCAATTTTTTACATATTTGAAACAGCGTCTTAACACTCGGATTATATTCAAGACTTTCAAGTTTTGAAACCATAGGTTGGGAAATACCTAAATGACTTGCAAAATCTTTTTGATTCATATCAAGAGCGTAACGTTCTTTAATTATGGCTATCGATATATCTGAAAGAAGCTTGTCGAGTTCCAACTCTTCTTTTGATATTCCTTCAAATAACCAGTTCATATCCATGGTTTTCATTTATTCTCCTCCTTGCAATCTATCAACTATGCCTTCGGATTTTTTAATAGCGATTTTATAATCGCTTTTTTTCTTTTCTAAGAAAGCATGAATCAGGACTTTTCTACCACCATCTTCCATAAATATGAAAATGATTCGTAGATTTAATTGTTTTAAAAATCGGATACAGTAAAGATCGTGCTTTGTATCCTTAAGTTTCTCGAAATGCTTATTTAATATAAGTTCATGTTTCGGCATTTCTTCCATAAATCCAAAAAATCGAAACATGTCGCGAGCGATTTCTTTTTGATTTCCGCTGTTCTTGACAATAGACATCAATTCAGCATTAAAATCTTTATATCCGTATATCTCGGACTCGCCAGGATACTCTATTTTCTGTATCAGATTCTCATTCATTTAATACCATCTTTTGCGTAAATATAACTTATAGGTTATATTTACATTATAGAATTTATTTGTAAAATTGTAAATAGGGACTTTTTTTGCCCCAACAAACCCCGTTCATTTCATCATTTTGCTTAATCGATGTTTGTAAATCGAAAGTCCACCCGGGCAATCTTTCTGATTGATTCCAGGTGGACAATTTTCCCTAGTCTATAGCTACAACTGCGCCTTTGTAAGTCTCGCTGATGTATGTTTTCACAGCCTCGCTCTTAAGCGCTTCCACAAGCGCCTTGATGTCTTCTCTCTCCTCGCTGCCTTCCTTTACTACAAGGATGTTGGCATAAGTCTGAGCCGCTTCTGAGTCCTGCTCTTCCTTTGCAACCGCATCTGATACGCTGAGGCCTGCGTCAAGAGCATAGTTTCCGTTCAGTACCACGAAATCAACCTCGCCTATTACTCTTGAAACCTGCGCCGCTTCGAGCTCGACAATCTCGATGTTGTGAGGGTTTTCTGCGATGTCGTTCTTAGTTGCAGAAAGTCCTGCGCCTTCTTTTATCTTTATAAGGCCGTTTGCTTCAAGCAGAAGAAGTGCTCTTGCTTCATTTGTAGTATCGTTTGGAACTGCAATCGCCGCTCCGTCAGGTATGTTTGCAAGGTCAGTCGATTTTCCAGCGTAGATTCCAAGTGGCTCAAAGTGAACGCTTGCCACAGGAACCAGCTTTGTTCCCTTCTCTGCGTTGAAGTCGTCAAGGTACGGCTTGTGCTGGAAGAAGTTCGCATCCACATCTCCTGCGTCTACTACAAGGTTTGGCTGAACATAGTCAGTGAATTCCACTACCTCAAGCTCATATCCCTGCTCCGCAAGAGTTTCCTTTACCTGTGAGAGTATCTCTGCATGAGGCACAGGAGAAGCCGCTACGGTTATCTTTCCCTTTGCTTCCTGCGCCGGTTCCTGCGTATCTGCCGCCTGGTCGCTGCTCTGGCATCCTGCAAAAACTGTGAGTGATAATGCTGCAGCAAGTACTGCTATACCTGTTTTTTTGAATTTTTTCATGATTGTTTCTCCTTTATCTTTATCATATTTATATTTTCAGTTATCATATTTCAGTTTCCATTAGTTTTTCTTTTTGCTTATCTTACTCTCTTGTCGGTCTTTGCCGCTATCCTCATCCCGATGAACTGCATCACCTGCATAAGCACCACGAGCAGTATCACCGTTATCAGCATTATGTCATACTGGTATCTGTTGTATCCGTATCTTATAGCGATATCCCCGAGGCCCCCGCCTCCAACGACTCCTGCCATCGCCGAGTAGCTCAGTATAGTCCCCAGCGCTATCGTGGAGCCGACTATAAGGGAAGTCTTCGCCTCTGCTATCAGCACCTTCGTCACTATGGTCGAAAGGGAAGCTCCCATGCTCTGCGCCGCTTCGATCACTCCTGGATCAACTTCGTGGAGCGAGGATTCAATCAGCCTTGCAATGAAAGGCGTAGAAGCAATCACGAGCGGCACTATCGTCGCCGTAGAGCCGTAGCTTTTTCCGGCTATGAGCACCGTCAGCGGAATCACCGCTATGAGTAGTATCAGGAAAGGCACAGACCTTCCGATGTTGACTACTATGTCCAGCAGCCTGTACAGGGCCGCCATCGGATGCAGACCGTCTTTTTTAGTTATCACGAGTGCGATCCCGATCGGGAAGGCAAACAGATATGAGAATACAGCTGACACGAAGGTCATGTAGAGCGTATCTCTCGTGCCCTCCAAAAGCATTGTAAATACTTCATTACTTAACATAATCCCTCAGCTCCTCTACATTCACATTTCTGCTCTTCAAATAATTTATGACCTTGTCGCCCTGCAGCCTGTCCTCAGGCAGCTGCAGTATCATCTGCCCGAAGGCCTGTCCCTTGATGTCGTTCGTATCTGCAAAAAGTATGTTCACCGGCGTCCTGCACTCCAGGATCATGTTTGCAATGACCGGCTCAAAGGATGATTTTCCGTCAAACACTATTCTTATGCATCTCTTTCCGGTCATCTCGTCCACCGTCGCGCTGCTGCTGTTGTGATATACCAGCTTTCTGGCAGCCTCCGTCTTTGGATTCGAGAACACATCCTCCACCCTGCCGCTTTCTGCGAGGCTTCCTTTGTCCACGATCGCGATATAGTCGCATATCTCTTCGACGACGGACATCTCGTGGGTTATTATCACGATCGTTATGCCCAGCTTCTTGTTGATGTCCTTGAGCAGCTCCAGTATCGAGCGTGTGGTTGTTGGATCCAGCGCGCTCGTCGCCTCATCGCAGAGAAGTATCTCCGGATTTGTCGCAAGGGCCCTTGCAATCGCCACCCTCTGCTTCTGCCCTCCGCTCAGCTGAGACGGATACGCCAGCCGCTTGTCCGAGAGCCCTACAAGCTCCAGCAGCTCAGCAGCCCTTTCTCTTGCCTGAGCCTTTGGTACGCCTCCGATCTCAAGCGGGAAGCAGATGTTGTCCTCGACATTTCTCTGCATCAGCAGATTGAACTGCTGAAATATCATCCCCACCTTCTGCCTTACCGATCTCAGCTCCCTGTCATTCAGAGCCGAAAGATCCCTGCCACCTATGATGACCGTTCCCCCCGTCGGCTTTTCGAGGAAATTGATGCACCTTACCAGTGTGCTCTTGCCCGCGCCGCTCATGCCTATTATTCCGTATATGTCGCCTTTGTTTATATCTAGGTTTATACCCGAAAGTGCAGTCACCTTGCTGCCGCTCGTGCCAAAAAATTCTTTCTCCAGATTCCTTATCTGGATAAGTGGTGCTCCCATATGTCCCTCCTTTACTGCTTGGTTGAATTACCTGATTTTAGAAAATTGAAATAAAAAAAACCTCCTCAGAAGAGAAGGTCACAATTCAACCGTCTCCTCATCTTCCAAAGATTTCTCTTTGACGGAATTAGCACCTTGCAGCAGGCTGCAGGTTGCCGAGACTTCACAGGGCCGATCCCTCTGTCTCTCTTGATAAGAAGTTTTGATATTTAATTCATGTTTCATATGTTACAATAATAAATCTTAATTGTCAACCCTTTTTTCGCAATGTTGAAAAAAAACAGAAAATATGTTATTTTGAAAAGAGTATAAAATACAGATAGCAGAAAGGAAGCACCCATGATCACACTACCCGAAAAAATTTCACTCGCAAACCTCCCGACCAGGACCTACAAGCTCCAGAAGCTTTCAGAAAATCTAGGGAAAAACATCTACATAAAAAGAGACGACGAGACTGGAATAGAGCTGTCCGGAAACAAGGTAAGAAAGCTCGAATTCGCAGCCGCAGAGGCCCTGTCTCGGGGAGCTAACGCACTTATAACCTGCGGAGGAATCCAGTCCAACCACGCAAGGGCCACCGCAGTAGCCGCAGTAAAGCTCGGCATGAAATCCATACTCGTGCTCAGGGAATCTGAAAAGACTGCCATCGAAGGCAATCACCTGCTAGACCTCATAGTCGGCGCAGACGTCAGATTCATAAGCGCGGAGGACTATGTCCTCAGAAGATTCGAGATAATGGAGGACATAAAAAAAGATCTCGAGGCCAGCGGCGAAAAGGGATACATCCTTCCCGAGGGCGCATCCAACGGCATAGGGCTGTTCGGATATATAAACGCGATGAAGGAGATCCAACAGCAGGAAGACGAGCTCGGCATAAGATTCGACGCCGTGGTTTCATGCGTAGGCTCATCCGGCACATATGCAGGCCTTGCAGTCGGCGCGAAGCTCTACAACATGAAATGCGACGTAATAGGCTTCAACATAGCAGACACCGCCCCGAACTTCCAGAAAAGAGCCTTCGGATATATCGAAGAGTGCTGCAGCTACCTCGAGGGAGTGACCCCAGAGAACCTCGGCATAACCCCTGAGAGCCTCATAATAACAGACGGCTACGCAGGCAAAGGCTATGCTCTCAACGTTCCCGCAGACTTTGAATTCATAAAGGAATTCGCAAGACTCGAAGGAATATTCCTCGACCCCGTATACACAGGAAAGACCCTCAAAGGCATGGTCTCAGAGATAGCAAAATCCAACTTCGGCCTGTCCCCAAACAATCCCATGGCGGATTTCTCAGACTACAGGAACATCCTCTTCATCCACACCGGAGGGCTGTATGGCCTGTTCCCAAAGGCAGATGAGATGAGCTTCTAGGAATCTGTTGATACAGATATATTTTCGCAAAAATGTGCAGCTTCGAATAAGACGAGGCTGCACATTTCAAGTTAGTACATATTATTTTGATTTAGAAGATTAGGAATCCTGCAGCAATGACAACTCCCGAAAACAGAAGCGTAATTACACAGTAACCCATTATATCTTTTGCAGAAAGTCCCGCTATACCAAGAGCAGGAAGCGCCCAGAAAGGCTGAATCATGTTGGTCCACGCATCACCCCAGGCAATGGCCATCGCAGTCTTTGCCGCCGGCACCCCGATTTCAAGTCCCGCAGGCATCATTATAGGGCCCTGAACCGCCCACTGACCTCCACCTGAAGGAACAAAGAAGTTTACTATACCCGCACTGAGGAAAGTGAACAGCGGGAATGTAGTAGTCGTAGCTATTCCCACGAAGAAGGTAGATATAACTCCTGCAAGCGAAACCCCTGCAACCGCACCCGTCATCATGCCCTGAATACCAGCATAGAATGGGAACTGAAGCAGTATTCCCGAGCAGCTCTTTGCCGAATCAGCAAACGCATCGATGTATCTCTTGAGGTTTCCATGAAGCAGTATGCCCGCAAACATGAATATAAAGTTAACAAAGTTTAGGTTAAGCGAATTGAGCTTGTTGAGCGCGATATTGTATATGATGTATGCAAATCCAAGAATAAGTACTATAGCCCATATTATCCTGCTGTGCTCAAGCTTGTCCGCAGGAGTCTCTATCTTGTATACCTTTTCCGCATCTTCAACGAGAAGCGCCGCATCAACCTCTATCGTATGCTCCTTGTCCGGCATCATAGCCCTGCACACGAATGGAAGCCCTAATATTATTATAGCGGATATGGTAAGATTCATAGGCGAAAATATCGTAAGCGAAGTAGGTATAGCCGCAGTCACTACCCCACCTGTGTTTGCAACCACGCCGTCAGCGCCTACAGCCGCAACTCCAAGCGGAATAGATCCAGACATCCCACCATGCCATACAACGAATCCAGAATAAGCCGAAGCTATAAGAAGCCTGTAGTCAACGCCCTTGACCTGCTTTGCGATCTCCTTCGCAAGAAGCGCCCCTATAACAAGTCCAAATCCCCAGTTGATCCAGCAGCATACCGCAGAAACAAAGGCAGTTATCATTATGGCTCTCGATGGAGTCTGAGCAGTAGAAGCAATGCTCCTGAGCCCCTTCTTGAAAACCCCGGCAGAAGCCATGGTATTCCCAAGCACGAGCACCATAGCCATCTGCATAGAGAAAGAAAGCAGACCCCAGAAACCGTTAGCCCAGTGAAGCATCATGTCAAGCGGCCCCTGACCCGTCATGCCGATCCCCGCAGCAAACACGATGAAAGTAAGGATAATCGCGAATAAAAAAGGATCTGGCAGGTATTTGTTCATAACACTGACACATCCGTTGGTAAATTTTTTGAACATGGTAATCCTCCTTCTCAGTAAAACTGAAATACTAAAGAAAAAATATTACAAGTAAGTAATAGAATAAAATTAGGGTAAAAAATATAGGCCAGGAGCCCAGAATCGGTTTATCAAGTTAAAATGATTGCTTGATTATTCTGTCCCCTGCCCTAATTATAGACCCATTGTTATTTAGATGTCAATAGTGTAGGTTAACTATTTATACATTTGTATCTATATTGCGGCCCAGATGTGGCGTCAGAGAATTATCTGATGCCTTTGCCGTAGAGCTTTCTAGCATACTGGCTAAATCAGAAGCCTGTCCTTTCGCCGTATCCATTGCCATCTTCATGACAGAGATACTGGCCTGCTGTGCCACCTTCATCTGGCTTAACCCCATTGATAATGCTGCTATGTCCATGTAAGGTCCTCCTTTATCCTCGTTTTCATATCTATAAGTTTTCACTATACAATCCAGATAATCCATTTTACCTAAATATAATACTTAGATTGCATTACCAAAATATTCATCTTAATAAGATTTTCTTGAGTAGAGTTCTGTTTAGAAAACTATTTTACAGAAAAAAATCTTTTGTGTATTCAACTTCTATTTGATTAACGCAGTCACATTTAGGACAATTAACCATTACTTCAAGAGGATAATTATACCCCTCATGGGTCTTGATTTTATTTATTGCAAATGGTTGAGTTGCATAAATAGGGATTTTTTCCACCTCAAATTTACTATATTGTATATTTTGAGGTACGATGCTCATCCACTCAAAATCCACATTACATCTTGTACACTTGTTATTTTGACTAATTTTCACCTTGGATATCCACCTCTCCATTTAAGTTAAAGAGCCAGGAGAAATATCTCCTGGCTCTTATTAATCATTTTAAATATCGACAAATTATCTAAGAAGTTGTAGTACTCCCTGTGGCGCTTGGTTAGCTTGAGCAAGCATAGCCTGAGCAGCCTGAGTTAATATATTATTCTTAGTTAGGTTCATCATCTCTTTCGCCATATCTACATCTCTAATCCTTGATTCTGCAGCTTGTAGGTTTTCTTGAGTAGCATCTTGATTTTTAATAACATGCTCAAGTTTATTTTGCTGTGCACCATATTTTGCTCTTTCAGTATTAAGTTCAGTAATGGCATTTTCAACAGCCGCAACCGTAACAGCAGTTGGCGCAGTATCAGCAGCATCAGTAAGAGTTTTTAGAGCAGCAAAATCAGTTTTTGTTAAAGCTGCTACAGTTACAGTCGAACCTGCATCTTCCCCATATTTAATATCAGCAGTCTCTGTAAAAACAGCTTTTCCATTAAATTTCGTGTTAGTTATAATCTCATCGGCAGCCTCACCTAAAGCTTTCATTTCTTGACCGATATTATTTTGGTCATCTGAGCTGTATGTTCCATTAGTAACCTGCACAGCAAGCTCTTTAAGTCTTGTAAGCATATCACTAATTTCGTTGGTTGCACCTTCAGCAGTTTGGATATATGAAATACCATCCTGAGCATTTCTTGTTGCCTGAGTAAGTCCTCTAATCTGACTTCTCATTTTTTCAGAAATTGAAAGTCCTGCCGCATCATCAGCTGCTCTATTTATTCTTTGACCAGAAGATAGCTTTTCCATAGATTTCGAGCCAGAAATAGTGTTGTTAGATAACTGTCTGTGAGTATTCATCGCCATTATGTTATTGTTAATTCTCATTTTTAATTCCTCCTTGAATGTCCTTAAGAGATGTCCTTATCTCTAATGGTTAAAATTTTATTATGGTCTTAATTCGGCGCCGAATTATTTTGACCTTCTATTAATTATATCGGCACTTATTATTTAATCTTAATAGTTTTTTTTAAAAAAATATTTTCATTCCATGCCGATTTTTCTTTTCAAATCTTCAAGATCTTTGTCATATGGAGTCACAGACTGCAGTTGTTCTATAATGGCAGCCGCTTCGTGATTGTTTCCAATTATCATCAACTCATAAATCCTAGATTTTATTGATTTCGCAAGTTCTCTGAATTCTATAATACGTTCTTCTTCAGCATTGACATTCTTTTCCATAACATTCTTTTTCAGGGTTTTAGATTGCAAAACTCACCCTCCTCCACTTGTTGTGCTATAATTCTTTCCTTACTAATAATTTCTTATACTTATTATAATATCGTCACAAATATAATAAATGATAATAATAAATCTTAATAATTTCAGCTTAATGTCGATAATATTTATATAAAGTAAATATATGGTTTAATTTTTATTATTTAAGCTTAATAATTGAGGAGTTGATATTATGGCTACAATAACTAGTCTTACAAGTTCAAGCGCTTCTTATGGAGTGAATTCTAAAGGAATCGGAGGTATCGCAACTGGCCTTGATACCGATGAAATAATCAAAGGCATGACCGTCTCTACAAGATCAAAGATTGCAAGACAATTTCAGAACAAACAGCTTCTTACATGGCAAAGCGAAGCGTACAGGAAAATCAGTAGTAAACTCATTGACTTTTCTAAGAAATATACTTCATTTACCTCAAACACGAATCTTTTGAGTTCTAGTTTCTATACAAAAACAAATATCTCAACTTCCGGATCTAATGCTTCAAAAATAAGTGTTTCAGGAAATTCCAATATAACCGAAAACATAAGTATTATTTCTGCTTCTAGAGCTTCTTCCGGTGGTGCCATATCCTCAAAAAATGCATCTGATCAGATAATATTAGGAGAAAATGTTGATTTTTCGGATATTTCGAATACACTTTCAGACAAGAATATTTCTTTTTCATTAAATTCAAAGATAAGCAATATTTCCTTCTCAAAGGAAGAACTCATAGGAATAGATGATGCTGAAAAAATGGCCTCTCTTTTCCAAACTAAATTAAATTCTGCATTTGGAAAAGACACTATTAAGGCTGAGCCAGTTGGAGGTGCAGTTCAGTTTAGAACATCAAACTCTGGATCAACTCTTAAAATATCTGATATCCATGTCGATGCAAAAAAAGTATTGGGGCTTAATGCGGGAGAATCAAACAGACTAGACTTGTTAGCTGCAATAACTATTCCCGAACCTATAGATCTTCTTATAGACGGCACTATAATAAATCTTAGTTCACCATTATCTACTCAAGATATTATCAATGAAATAAATAATTCAGGAAGCAATATAACTGTATCGTACATCGAAAGTCTTGATCGATTTGAGTTCAAGAATGATAGTGGCAAAGATATTACAATAAGCGGCAATCTTTCTGAACAACTTTTTGGCGGAACAGTGAATGTGAAGACTTCAACAAAGGCTTTCCTTGAGGTTCAATATGGCAACGAAAACACTTTGACCCTAGAGAGCACAAACAATATATTCAACATAGACGGACTTACCCTAACTATAAATGATACTTTCTCATTTGGTGATCCTATAAGATTAAGTGCAAAAACAGACACAGATAAAATCTTTACTGCAATCAAAGAAATGATAAGTGAATATAATGATATAGTTGATCTTGTTAATACTGAATATTCTACAAAACCAAATCGTAACTATCCTCCACTCACAAATGAACAAAAAGAGGAGATGACCGAATCCGAAATAAAAGTATGGGAGGAAAAAGCTAAAGCAGGGCTACTTTTTGGAAATAGCGATCTAGCTTCACTGACCAGAGAGCTACGAACCGCATTTTTTTCAAATGGAGATACTATGTACGAACTTAAAAAAATTGGCGTAACTCCCTCTTCAAACTGGCAAGATAAAGGAAAAATTGTAATCAATGAGGATAACCTTAGAAAAGCTATAGAAGATGATACTGTAAATATAAAGGGACAGTTTGCAGACGGTATAATGTCAAGGTTGAAAAATATAACTGACAAATATGTAAAGACAGATAGCTCTTCAAAAGGAGTTCTAATTGAAAAGGCTGGGCATCCAGCTTCTCCACTTTCACTTACAAAAAACACTCTCTTGGATCAGATGAATCTCGTAGACAAAATCGTTGAAAAACTCAATCTTACCCTCTCTAGAGAACAATCACGGTACTACCAGCAGTTCGCTAATCTTGAGACAGTGATGTCTAAACTGAACTCTCAAAGTGGATGGCTTTCCCAGCAGTTCGGATAAATTTAAGGAGATAAGAAACTATGAGTTATAATGCAGCGCAGGATATAATGATTCTTCTTAAGAGAAAGTATAATCAGATAAATCAGATATACCGTTATGCTCTGGACATGGAAAAATCAGCATCGCAGAACGATTCAGAAACACTCTCTATGCTCCTCGACATGAGGTATAAGATAATGTCAGATATAGAGTCTCTCAATGAGGAGATTTCAGAAAAAATCCAGTCGCTTGATATTTCTGATAGGATCAGAATCAAGGCTCAGATGTCCGAAAATCCAATTAGCTCCGAGGTTTCTTTTGAAGAGGCCAATATAAACGAAATCTGGTACTCTATCAGAGCTGTTCTCAAAAAGATAATCGAGTCTGATGAAAAACTTAAGTTAAAGATTGAATCACTTTCAAAGCTCTCGTCTATAGATTCTGTATAAATCTTAAATCTGAACAATAAAATACAGTGGTTGTTTCCATTACGGAAATGACCACTGTTTGTTTGTCTTAATATTTATCCGGGTTGAATATTATTCCTGATGAAGCTGCCGGCTTAAGTTTTTCTCTTACAGGTGCCGGTTTTGCCGGCTCAGGCTTTACTTCCCTGATTTCCGGTTCTGGTGCGGGTTTTGGAGCTTGTTTCTTTACAGGTTCTGATTTTGGCATTGCAGGCTTGGTTTCTTTCTTTGGCATAGGTCTTGATTCTGCCTTTGATGAATATCCACCTTTTCTGTATCTGAATCTCTCAAGCTCTGCCTTCATCATGTGAGCCTGGCTTGAAAGCTCCTGGCTTGCCGCTGCTGCTTCTTCTGATGTGGCTGAGTTCATCTGTACTACTGATGATATCTGGTCTATTCCGTCTGTCACCTGACTTACAGAGACTGCCTGCTCCTGAGATTTCTGAGATATCTGATCGACATTCTCGACGATTTCTCTTGATCCTCTGTCTATGTTTTCAAGGAGTCTCGCAGTTTCGCTCGCTATCCTCGTTCCGTTGTCTACTGCCTTTATTGAGCTCTGGATAAGCACTGTAGTGTTTTTGGCTGCCTCAGCACTTTTGTTGGCAAGGTTTCTTACCTCATCTGCAACTACGGCAAAGCCTTTGCCTGCCGCTCCTGCCCTTGCAGCTTCTACTGCGGCGTTGAGCGCAAGTATGTTTGTCTGGAATGCGATATCTTCTATTGTTTTGATTATCTTTCCTATTTCTCCTGATGTGTGGTTGATCTCATTCATGGCACTCATCATCTCTTCCATCTGTGCATTGGTCTGCTCTATCTCGGATCCGAGGTTTGCTACCTTCTGGTTTGCGGTATTTGCGCTCTCCGCATTCTGGTTGATCTGATCCGAGATTTCCATTATAGCCGCCGAAAGCTGCTCTATGGCACTTGCCTGTTCTGTAGCTCCCTGTGAAAGCATCTGCGCTCCGTCTGCAACCTGTGATGAACCTGATGAAACCTGTGAAAATGATTCGTTTATCTGGTGTATCATATTTCCAAGGCTCACCGCGAGATTCTGGAGTGATACGTCTATAGCCTTGAAATCTCCTACACTGTCATTCTTGAACTCTATATCAAAATCTCCATCAGCCATCTGAGTCGTAAGTCTCTGGATTCCGTTTATATATTCTGTTATAACTCCCAGTAGCTTTCTGAAGTTGTCCGCAAAATGTCCAAATTCATCGCTTGATTCATGTCTTATCTTTGTGCTGAGGTTTCCTTTTGATATTTCTTCCATGTCTTTTTCAAGCTCTTCGAGAGGATTTATAACTCTCTTTTTTATTACGCTGAGGCTTATCATCGAAAACATGATTATGAAGATGAGATTCAATCCAACTGATACCAGAAGAGGTATATTGGATGTAAGTCCTGCGCCCTTTGTTCCCGCCCCCAGCATAACCAGCATATTTACTGTGCTGAGCCCTATGAGTACTGCAAAGGTAGCCTTCATAAGTTTCTGTATGCTTATTTCTTTGAGATTCATCTTGTAATTCTCCTTCTGCAAAATTATTCTGCCTTGTTTTTATTTATCCCCAGTACATTTCGTATATCTGTCGCCGAGATTTTGCGCTCACTACCTGCGGCTTCCTTGTTTGCCTCAGCCGCATTCACGAGCTCTGATCTTAGTATCGGGATTTCCTTCGGGGCTTCTACTGCTATCTTTACTTTTTCTCCACTGATGTCCACTATAGTTATCTTGATATTGTCATTTATTATCAGCGATTCTCCCTTTTTTCTGTGCAGTACGAGCATTTTTAGACATCCCCTTCCTTGAGTTCACTGAGGATATGCCTCAGACTGTATCTCTCGTCATCAAGGATAAGCTGTTTTGCTGACATATTGTCCGGATTTATTACAACAGGGCATTTTAGATTTACCGTGCTGTCTGCTACATTGTCTTTTACGACACAGATTGCATAATAAAAAATTTCCTCGGTGTCATCTGTTATTCCCAGTTCTTTCATATCCGAATCTGTAAGTGCTGGTTCATAGTCTCTTTTCAGATTGAAGGGATTCATAAGTATGAACGCAAGCTCGCTGTCCTGTGTGCTCTGAAGACACATAAGGCTGTCACTGCCTGGTTCAAAGCTTATAAGAACATATTCTTTGAGGCTTTCAAAGCCGAATAATCCATTTTGAAATCGAATTATGTCTTTTTCTGAAACACTTACTGTGTCAAAATATTTCGTTGATATTTCCATAAGTTCTCCCTTTATTATTAAGCCTTAGCTGAAAATTCTACATAGTCAGGATCTGCACTTGGAGGTACATATAATGGCTTGCCTATGTACTCTATGAGGACGTCCGGATACTGAGTTATGTTAAATTCTATATTCCCAGGAATGAACTCAAAATCTCCATTCGCAAGCTTGAATTCAAAATTGAGCTTGTCCATCTCATACTGTATGGATATATCAGGCTCAGACCAGCTGATTTCAGCCCCTGCTGACGGTGTAAATCCAACCGTGAATTCTCCAGTCGGAAGCTGCGCTCTGCTTGCAAATATCTGGTCCAGTGCCTGTCCATTAAATTTTGCATCCATCATTATTGTCCCTTCATTTGTGTACCTTGCTATTGCTTCATAGGCTGCAGATTTGCCCTTTTCGGCAGCCTGTTCAACGCTCCTTATGGCTGTAGGCGAAACTGAATTTCGGGCTTCGAAGGTATCCAGGTTGAGCTTTATGTTGTTGCTCTGAATCCTGAGCCCTCCCTTGTCCCTTGTAAGATTGAGTTCTGCAGTGCCTGAGCTTTTTTCAAGTCTTGCGTTGTTTACCTTGAACTCGAAAGATATTGGGACTGTGGTAATCCTGATAAGTGGTCCCATAATATACACCTCCCTGTGTAAATATATTGCCTGGTATCCAATTATTTATGTCTCAATCCTACCTCATGAAGTCTATGAATGACTGTGAAAGAATGCTGTTTCCTACCTTCAGTGCTGCATTATATGCATATTCTGCCCATGAGAACTCTGTGATGGCTTCTGCCAGATTTACGCTTTCAACTGATGATATTTTTTCATTCAGATTTAGTTCACTGTCCTTAAGCCTGGTTTCTGTGTCTTCAAGGAATTTAGTATTGCTTCCAATCTTTGTAATGTTGTTAAGATTCTTGCTCATGCTTTTGTCAAACTGGCCAAGCATTTTCCCAAGCTTGTCAGAATCAAAATTATCTGATCTTAGTTCCTTGGCCATATCCACGATCTGACTCACTATATTCAGGCTCATTTCACCATCTTTCCCATATCCGAGAGCTTCTATTCCTGGATTTGAGAGATTGTATGCAGTTCCTTTTATGATGTTTCCGTCATCATCTTTCTTGAGTCCGAATCCGAGATCTATATAATTTGTCTCCTCTGACATTGCCTTTAGCTTCGCAAGTTCTGCTGGATCAGTCGTGTTTACATTTATACCGCGATATGATAACTCCCCATTCTTTAATTCAAAAGGAGCTTCTTTTGTGCTGGCTCCACCAAACAGGATTTTGTCTCCATATCGGGCATTCATGCTCATGACCATTGATTCAGCGGTTGCCTCAAAGCTCTGTGCTATTGCCGCTCTCTCATCCTTGCTGTTGGTACCATTAAGCGCTCTCAGAACATCTCCTTTGACCTGCTGGCTCATCTCGTTTATCTGCATAAGACTCGATTCTGTTGCGGCAAGCTGTCCCTGTGCCACCTCGATATTGTGGAGGTAATCCTGATTTTTAAGGTATTCCCTCCTGAGCTGAAATGCTTTGTTTGCTTCTGCAGGGCTCTGCGATGCCTTTGTAAATTTTCTTTCTGTAAGCACTCTATCTCTTGATTCATTCATCCTTACCGTTGATTTTCCAAGATGTGTCCTGTAGTTTCTCATTATTGAATTGGTACTTATTCGCATGTTTCAGGCTCCTTCCTTTTATCTGCCAACAATTCCCATGCTGTTTATTATAGTGTTAAGTGCTTCGTCAAGCGCGGTCATAAGCCTTGCCGCAGCATTGTATGATTTCTGATAGTGGAGGATGTTCATTCCTTCTTCGTCAAGCGATACCGCCGAGACATTGTCTCTCATATTTGCAACCTCATCCGATATGGTCATATAGTTGTCCAGAAGCGCGGTAGTTGATTTAATATCAAGTGCGAGCATGCTGCCTGTATTTGTGAACATCTCCTGGAATGATCCGTTGAATAACAGCTTTCCATCTTGCGTCTTATATTCCATCTTTTCGCTCAGAATTGATATCATGTTCAGTACATTATCATTTGATCCGAGCGGAGATCCAGGCTTTACAGAAGCTGTTATACCAATAGTTCCGTTATTCCATCCTTCTGATATTGCGATATTCTTTGCAGTTATTGGTTGTCCTGATTCCGATGAAACAAAAAGTTCTTTTCCTACTCCGTTTAACTTATTGAATGACTCGGCAAATTTGGATGCCAGAAGGTCGAGCGATTTCTGATAGTAGCCTATTCCTCTCGTCGTTTCAGTCCCTGCGTCAAATTCACCTGATCTGTTTAGCATGTCCAGGACACCCTTCATAGTTCCGGCGGTTATGTCCTCGGTTATCTCCTGAGGTGCCTGAGGGTCCGGCATTGTCATGGTTATATTTGTTTTACCGGCATCATTTTCAACTTTAAGCTCTGTCTTAAAGCTCCCATTCACAAGAAGTGTCTTCTCTGTTTTTCCGACAAGACTTATCTTTGGTACTTCTACGCTCACCTGGTCTGTTATCTGCTGTAGTTCATATTCAACGTCAATCTTCATATATCCGCTCAGCTCATCTATTAGCGAGTTTCTCTGGTCCTGAAGCTCGAGGGCTGCGTTTCCATGAATCTGATTGACCTTTATTGTCTCATTAAGTCTGTGTATATTTCCAATAATATCATTGATATTCGTCACATCTATATCAAGGTTTGTCTCGTGCTCTGTCCTTATGTTCTCAAGCTGTTTTGCATACTCGTTGAACATCTTTGTAAGCACGTCTGATGATGACTTTACCAGATTGTCAAATTCTGAGTTTCCTACCTCTGAGGAAAGCTTCTGAAGCATGGTTGCTATGTCGCTTATCTGATTCTGTATTCCGTTTTTTGTAACCTCATCAAATACGATCTCCAGGTCCTTTAATACCGCCAGCTTCTGATCCTGCGTGCCGACGTTTGCGACTTCGTTTCTGTATCTTATGTCAAGGAACGGGTCCCTGATCTGCGAAAGTCCTTTTGTGAGGACTCCGCTTCCTACCTTTACATTCATGCTTGATTCGTACTTGCTCACGCCTCTTCCTGTGCTGAAGCTGATGAGATCAAGTCTCTGCCTTGTATATCCTTTTGTGTTTATATTAGCTATGTTCTGACCCGTGACGTCAAGGGCTTTCTGGCTTGCCCTCATTGCCAGCTGGGCTGTAGTAAATCCTGCAAATGATGAACGCATTGCTGCACCTCCGTATCTCTATATATTAAGCTTTCCTGCTGGTGAAGCTGCGTGTCTGTTTTGCATCAACTTTTTCCAGCGCCTTGTGTATCGCATGCAGATTAAGGTCTATGGCCTGCTTTACGCTCTGAGTGGTTTTCTGAAAAAGATCAAGGGATTCTGAAAGCCTGGAATACAAGTTTTCAAGCTCTGCTCTGTCCTGCTCTGGAGCTCTGTCTATCATCTCTCTGAAGGTAAGTCCTGAGCATCCCATCTGAGCCTGGATCTCCTGCTGCTTTCTCTCGAGGCCTCTGAGCACGAGTATCTCTGCCTGTTCTTTTTTCATGATTTCCTCGAGCCTGAGAATATCGTTTGATGCCGCAGCTTCGAGCTTCTGTTTTTCTATGAGCTGAAATGCGTCAAAAAACTGAGTCATCTCTTTCATCAGCGATATGAATCTGTCCATGTTTTCCATCTTACTGTTGCCCTGCCTTTCTCTAAAGCCTGCTCAGATAATCCATGAGCACTCCTGCTATGTTGTCGCAGCTTGCCTGCTTTACCACTGCGCCTTTTTGAAATGCCACCATCGGCATCCCATATACTACCGATGACTGTTCGTCCTGTCCTATGGTGAACGCACCGTTTTCTCTCATTTTGAGAAGCCCTTCGGCTCCGTCTCTTCCCATGCCTGTGAGGATTATCCCTACGGCATTCTTCTTTACTGTCCTTGCCACTGATTCAAAGAGGACGTCTACGGATGGCCTGTGGCCGCTTACCTTTTCTCCACCTTTAAGGATTACCCTGTAGGCTCCCGGAGATCCTGTGACTTCCATATGCTGGTCTCCTCTTGCTATGAGGACGAGGCCTCTTCTTATCCTGTCGCCGTCTTCTGCTTCTTTTACGTCCATTTCGCATATCTTGTTGAGCCTGTCTGCGTACATTGCAGTAAAGCCCTCCGGCATATGCTGAACTACAACTATCCCGGGGGTGTCTTTGGGAAGTTTCTGTATTACTTTCAGTATTGCTTCGGTCCCGCCTGTGGATGCGCCAATGGCTATTACTGTGGTGTCTAGTATTGATATCATAACTTATCCAGCTGCCTTTCCGTCTGTGATATATCTGTCCATGCCTTAGTCAAGCGGCTTTCGGTATATGGAGGGTCCCATCTGCTTATAGGGCGCATCATCTCTGTTCAGGGATTCGGAGTGTCCTATGAAGAGGTAGCCTCCCGGGTTTGTAGCGTCATAAAATCGTTTTATGAGGGCCGCCCTGGTAGGCTTGTCAAAATATATCATCACATTTCTACAAAAAACAACATCGAACTTGAGCTTGAATTTTATAGGGTCCATCAGATTGAAGGTACGAAATATGACATTGTCCTTTATGCCCTGGGAGACTCTGTAGCCTCCTGCGGCTGCGTCTTTTACAAAGTACTTGCTGAGCCATTCCTTTGGTAGATTCTCAAGGTCTGACTCCGGATATATCGAGTTCTGCGCTTTTCGCAGGACATTTTGTGATATATCTGTCGCAAGCACCCTTGTATCCCACTGGGATGAGCTTTTGTCAAAATGGTCCTTAAGCACCATGGACATCGTGTAGGGCTCTTCTCCTGAAGAACACCCCGCGCTCCATATGCTGAGCACCTTGTTTTTCTTTGTGCTTTCAAGTTCTGGCAGTATGATTTTTTTCATGTAGTCAAAGTGTTTTTCTTCCCTGAGGAAGTGTGTATAGTTGGTGGTGAGCTTGTTGAGCATCACCTCTATGTCTTCGCTGTTCCTGTCCTCTGTTATGTGCTTTACATACTCCGCAAAGTCCTTGTAGCCTTTTTCGAGTACAGTGAACTGGAGACGCCCAACTATGAGCTGCTCTTTTTTGGAGAGGTCTATCCCATAGTTGGCCTGTACAAAATTCACCAGTGTGTGAAAATCCTTTTTTTCAATCGTTAGCATTCAATCTCCTTGCATCAGCCGTTAATCACTGCCTCGCAGTCCAGTATGAGGACTACGCTCTGGTCTGGAAGTGAGATCATCCCGTTTACGAGCTCCTCGCTTCTTGTGTGGTTTCTTGATATTCTCTCTTCCTCGATGTCGAGTACCTGATCTACCGTATCCACTATTATTCCAAGCTCTGTGTTATCCATGTTGAGCACTATTATGCACGACTTGTCGTCATATTCTATCTCGCTCTTACCCATCCTGAGGCTTATGTCCACTATTGGGACTATCTGTCCTCGCAGGTTTATGATGCCCTTTACGAATCTTGGCACCATAGGAAGCTTTATCGGAGTGAGGTTTGTTATTATCTCCATTATGTTGTTGGTATCTATTCCAAAAAGGAGACCGTCTGACCGGAACGTGAGGTATTTCTGATAGTTTCTCGTGTCCGTCTGTACTTCTTCGTCATCCATGTAGTCCTGATAATCTTCAAATTCTAATAATTCTTCTGACATTATATTCCTCCTCCCGATCTACTCGTTGTTTGCCAGTGTGTAAACATTCAGAATGTCCAGGATTATGCTTATGTTGCCGTCTCCGAGGATCGTGCAGCCTGCTATTCCGGAATTCTTTATGTTGAAGCTGTTGAGATATGAAGGAAGCGGCTTTACAACTACCTGCTGCTCTCCTATGAGCTCATCTACGAACAGGCAGTATGACCTGTCTCCTGATTCAACCCATATCAGTATTCCATCTTCAATGTCTGTCACCTGCGTATCTATGCTGTAGAGGTCGTGTATTCTTATGACTGGATAGAACTCGTCCATTCTCTTTACTATCTCTCTGCCTGTAACGTCGTGGATTATCTCGTCGCTCGTCACTCTGAAGCACTGCCTGATGTTGTTTATAGGGATCGTGAATATGGATTTGCCTACAGCAGTCTCCATTCCCTCAACTATTGCAAGCGTAAGCGGAATCTTGAGCGTTGTACAGCTTCCAAATCCGTAGTCGCTTGTTATTGTTATGGTTCCTCCGAGGGCCTCGATGCTCTTTTTGACTACATCCATTCCCACGCCTCTGCCTGAGTACTCTGTGACTTCTTCGTTCGTTGAGAATCCCGGCATCATCATCAGGGATATTATCTCTTTCTGGCTGTATTCGCTCTCCGGCTTTATGAGAAGTCCGTTATCTCTTGCCTTTTCGAGTATTCTTGCGGTGTCTATCCCTCTTCCGTCATCGCTTATAGTTATGATGACTTCGCTGCCTGTATGTCTTGCGGCAAGCACTATCTCGCCCTTCGGCTTCTTGCCTTCTCTTACTCTTTCTTCTCTTGAGGCTTCTATTCCGTGGTCCATGGAGTTACGCACTATGTGCATTATAGGGTCACCTATGCTGTCTACTATGGACTTGTCTACCTCTGTGTCCTCGCCCTCTATTATGAGGTCTACTTCCTTGCCGAGCTTCTTGCTCATGTCCCTTACGATACGGTTCATCTTCTGGAATACTCCTGAGATAGGTACCATACGAAGCGACATCGTTATATCCTGAAGCTCGTCTGTGAGCTTGCGCAGCTGTCTTGTGGACTTGAGGAAGTTGTCGAGTTTCAGTCCCTGTATGTCAGGTGATGAGGTAACCATGGATTCGGTGATTACTATCTCTCCAACCAGCGCCATCAGCTTGTCGAGCTTTGAAAGGTTTACGCTTATGAGGCTCTGCTTGTTTGGAGTGCTGTTTATCTTTGCGTTCACAGTTTCGAGCTCTGCCTGCGGATCTGTTTTTGTTTCTTTGTGCAGCTTTTCCTGAATATGAGCTTTCTCATTTTTTGCAGCTGACTGAGCCGCTGCCTTATCTTCTTTTTCCTTCTCATCTTCGCATATTATCTCGTATGAACGGATGCCGTTGGTGTTCTTTATCAGGGTCACGGCCTTGTTTGCAAGCTCCTGTGACTCAAAGAATATCGAGAATCCTCTGTCGAGTATATATGATGCGGCTTCTCTGTTTGTCTCTATGTCTTCAGGGAAGTATTCGAAATTGAGTCCTGCTTCTCTGAGCGCGGTAACGAGCATGAATGCTCTTATGTGCTCCATGCCTGAGTCTTCTTCAAAGAAGACTGATAGCGTGCACATTCTCCTTAGTCCGCTTTCCTTAGCGCCTGAATTTTCTTCAGCAGTCTGCGTATCTGGCTGCGCTGAATCTGACTGTATTTCTTCTGCCGGATTCTTAATTTTGTCAAGGAACATATTAATATTCGTGACAAAGTTGTCGATATTGTCTGAGAGAGGTTCTCCCTTCTGGATCTTGTCCACTTCGGACTTGAAATAGTCCATCGACTGGAATAATATATCAAAAAGATCTGAAACGTATGCTTCACTCATATTTTCCATACCGTTCTCACGTATGTAGAAAAAAAGATCCTCTATCCTGTGAGCGATCTCCATAAGAGAAGTAAACTCCATCATTGCTGATGAGCCTTTTATGGTGTGCATTATACGGAATATCTCGTCAATATTGCTGCTGGATAAGGTCTTTTCCATTTCGGCACCAATAAAAAGCTCCTCGAGCTGTTCAAGTAGAGTGTTGGTTTCAAAAAGGTACATATCAAGCATGGAATCAATGCTGTTGTTCATGGAAATTTACACCACCTCGTATTTTATGATTTTTTAAACGTGTTATATATATTATATCGGAAAATATTTGATTTTATTAATAGTTTTTAATTGCAAAGGTGAAAAAATGGCCAATATTTTGAAAGTTACCACCCCACCGTCTCAGTCCTATGAGAATTCTCCGCGGGGAAATCCAACTCAGATAGGAAATACAAACGTAAAGAACATCGTCGATCCTTCAAAGATAACAAGAAGTGACAATCGAACCGATTTTGAAGATACATCAAGAAACGGGCTCGCGCCAAGCTATGAGTCCAACTTTGGAAAGTTCATCCAGAGCCTCAGAAACGCTCCCGACATAATGAGCATACTGCCGGGAATGTTCCAGGGCCGCATGGAGACCATAGTGACCTCCGGAATAAGCGAAGGGTTTGCGACTGAGATAGCTCAGTACATGGACATGCTCAAGATGAACGAGGCCGAGTTTGCTTCGTTTCTGAGGAATCACCTTGAAAACGCCGCCGGATTCAAGAACATGTTCTTCGGAGTGCTGAGAGATTTCATGGCTTCTGACGCCTCGAGCGAATTCAAGAGCGCGATTCTCGTGTTTCTCAAGAAATACAATGACCTTACCTCTACTCAGAGGATACTGGGAAGCATATCTCAGAACCTCACAAACATACTGAGGTCCATGCCAAAGAGCGAGGCCGCCGAGCTTGAGGCCATCATAAAATCCCTTGATCTCAGCGCTAATCCCGGAGACACTGCGAAAAATGCAGCCCTGCTAAAGGAGGAGATCGTGCCGAGGATTGCCAGGTATATCTCGAGATATCACGACTTTGGACCTGTAAGGGACTTCGTGACTCACCTGACGCTCGACATAGCAAGATATGAAAACAGCAGCAGGGAGGATGCGCTCGCAGCGCTTAAGACGCTCAGCGGCTTCAACAGCTTCAGAAACAGGCTCGGAAACATTGACGATGCTGTTCTCTCAGGCCTTCTGGACAGGCTGGTCCAGGACAAGGCTGCCATGAAGATGCCTGACAGCGACCTTCTGCTGAGCATAATGCAGCGGGGGCTCGCGGGCGAGGCCGGATACGAGAACAAGCTCGTGTTTCAGAATGTGCTCCAGTCCATGCTCATCAACTCGAGCGTGTACATGCCTCTCCTTCATGTGCTGATGCCTGTGGAGTTCGCAGGAAAGTTCATGTTCTCAGAGATATGGGTAGATCCCGATGACAGAAGCAGAAGGCAGGGCGATGACGAGAGCCGCGCGCTCAAGCTCCTGCTGAAATTCGACATAGAAAACCTTGGTTTTTTTGACATGGTAGTCCACATGCAGGGAAAGGCTCTCGACCTGCAGCTGTACTACCCTGAAAAGCTCGAAGGATTCCAGAGGGAGATCCAGAAGAAGCTCACCGAGATAATCCAGCTCAACGGGCTGGACTCAAAGAACCTGAGCATGGCCAAGTCCAGGAAGAGGCTGACCGTAAGCGAGGTTTTTCCAAAGATAATGGAGAGGAGGAACAACATAAATGTCACCATATAAGAAGGAATCCACAAAAAAAGCCGTGGCGCTCACCTACGATGAGAACTCAGGGCTCGCTCCGGTAATCGTCGCATCAGGCATGGGATACATGGCTGAAAAGATAGTTGAAGTGGCTAATGAAAACGGCGTGGCAGTGTATGAAGACACCTCCCTTGCCACCATGCTCACTCAGCTGGAGCTGGGCGCTGAAATCCCCGAGGAGCTGTACAAGACGATAGTAGATATATATGTGTATTTTTTAAATTATTCAGTTGATAAGTAAAAGAAAGGAATTTATTTATGAAAAGCATCAGATCACGGATCCTTGCGACTATAGGAGGCACGCTCGCAGCAGTAATGATCGTCTCGAGCCTCGTCACCTACATGACCACCAGCGATCTTTTCAGGGGCAACAATCAGGAATTCACAAGGATTGAAACCGAGCTCCTTGCAAACAGAGCCCAGAACTATCTGGCTCACTACCAGTCCTCTGTGCTGCAGATGTCCCACGACATAGATGTCAGAAGGCTGCTCAGCGAGACCTCAGGGACTGAGGATATAACCAAGTCGCCTTATTTCGAGGATGTAAGAGCCATGCTCAAGTCTTCACAGGACAGCGACAAGGAAAACATAGTTTCGGCATATGTGGCCGACGTAGATCCAAGCGTCGTTTTTGACGGCGGAACCTTCGTTTCAGATGAGGGCTATGTGCTCAGCGAAAAGGAATACTGGTTCAGGGATGGAGAGACAAGAGAGACAATAATATCCGAGCCATACACAGATATAATAACTGGGAACATGGTTGTCGCAGTTACTGCACCTGTATATGACAAGTCCGGCAAAATCACCGGAATAACCGGGATGGACATAAACATCACAGCCCTCAACGACATGGCTCAGCAGCATGTAATAGGAGAAAAGGGCTTTGCGATCCTGATAACAAGAAACCATACGGTGCTATCACATCAGGACAGCGCCATGATAATGAAGAACACATCTGAGGTAGGGCTCGATGAGAACATCCAGAGCAGCATAGAAAGCCAGGATACTGCGATAAAGGAATACGATGACCGCGGAAACAAGGTCGTAGGCTGCTATACGCCTATAGGAGACACAGGTTGGGGAATCCTGACGAGCCTTCCTGAAAGCGAGCTCACTGCGAAGGTAAACGTCATAACTGCAAAGATAATGACAATCAACATACTTGCGCTTATACTTATGATAGGCGCTCTGACAGTGCTTTCCGCAAGGATAACAAAGCCTCTCAAGAAGCTTACTGCAGTTACTGCCGAGCTTGTAAAGGGCAACTATGACGTAGAGATCCACGCGAATTCACAGGATGAAGTCGGAGACCTTGCAAACGGCATGTCAGTGCTCGTAGACAAGCTGCGTACCTACATGCTCTATATAGACGAAATTTCAGGATCTCTGGACAGCTTTGCGGCAGGAAATCTGAACATAGACCTCAAGCAGGATTACAGCGGAGAATTCTACAGACTGAGAGATTCACTCGAAAAGACTGTAGCAGCATTCTCTGACGTAATAGGAGACATCACCTCTATCTCGTCTCAGCTTGCATCTGGCTCCATGGAGATAGCAAACGGAGCTCAGCAGCTTGCAAACGGCTCGAGCGAGCAGTCAAGCTCAATCCAGAACCTTGCGATTAACATAACCGAGATAACAGAGAACATAAATTCAAGCGCAGAGCATACTACGGCGCTCAACTCTCAGATAGCAGCGGTGGGATCTGCAGCGTTTAACAGCAACGAGCAGATGGAGCAGATGATGGATGCCATGAACCGTATAAGCAGCGAGTCAATGGAAATAGGAAAGATCATCAAGGCTATCGAGGACATCGCATTCCAGACCAACATACTGGCACTCAACGCCGCAGTAGAGGCTGCAAGAGCAGGCGCTGCCGGCAAGGGATTCGCAGTAGTTGCGGATGAGGTAAGAAACCTCGCTACCAAGTCATCAGAGGCCGCTAAAAACACCACGGCCCTCATAGAGAATTCAATCAGAGCCGTGAAAGACGGTACAGACATAGCGGGAGAGACCAGAGAAGCCCTCAGCGAAGTTATAACTGCAGTCGATGAAAGCTCAGTGATGATACAGAGCATCTCGGCAAACGCACTCAAGGAAGCAGAGCAGATATCCCATATCAGAAGCTCTGTGGATGAGATAAGCTCAGTAGTTCACAGCAACTCGGCCGCAGCTGAGGAAAGCTCTGCAGCGAGCGAGCAGCTGTCAAGCCTTGCCGCTACGCTTGAGATGATCTCAAAGAAATTCGTGCTTCCGAACAGATAAATCACAAAAATACAGACACGACACAAAAAACAGATACAACCAGGATTCACTCCTGGTCGTATCTGTTTTTTCAATTCAAATCAATATTCCAGCTATTTAGCATTTAACTGTGCAGTTCTTCTACTGCATGAATCAGCATTTCAATCGCTGCAGGGATTGCATCTTCGTCTAAGTCAAACTCGGCATTATGCAATGGCTGCGTCGTATCAGTACCAATGCCTATGTATGTGGCAATGCCTCCGTTCTCCTGAACTTTTTTCATCATTACAGAGGCATCATCAGTACCGCCAACGCTTCCTTCAAAATATATCTTTTCAAACCATGAAGTCTTTTCTGCTGCTCTCTGAACCACTTCCATTATTGCGTCATCACTTTGTGCAGCAGGTATTTCCCCTAAATCTTCATATGTGTACTCCATGTCATAAGCATTTGTTGCTCCATCCAGAATATCAAAGACACGTTTTCTTGCATAGTTTGAAATATCCTGATTCTGGCCTCTGTATTCAATACTCATAAATGCATTTGGTGCGATGGTGTTGGCAACGACACCTGCATTGAGCACACCCACATTCACTCTGCAAAATCCTGCTTCATGAGGAGCAATCGCATGTACATTCATTGCTGCGGTGCAGGCTGCCAGAAGTGCATTCTTGCCTTCCTGGGATGCTCCACATGGATGAGCTGCCCTGCCATGAAATGTTACATCAAGCTGACAGTCGCTTAAAAAATCTTTGCACCCGCAGCAAATAGTATTTGATGGAAGAGGATGGCCGTCTCCAGTCAATGCCATATGCACAGCTATGAAGTTATCAGCATCATCAAGATGTCCCTTATCCACAATTGCCTGCGCGCCATGATAACGTTCCTCCGCCGGCTGAAAAATAATTTTAACTTTTCCTTTAAAGTATTCCTTCTTCTCTAAAAGCTTTTCGGCTATACCCAGTCCGATGGCAGTGTGCGCATCATGCCCGCATGCGTGCACACTGCCGCTGTTGCAGGAAATAAATCCCTCGTCAAAAGGTCTGAACCCCGGTTTCTCAGGTTCCTGATAAGGAAGACAGTCTATATCAAAACGAAGTGCAGTAACCGGACCTTCTTTACCAGTGTCCAGCTCAACTATTACGCCAGGATAGCCTTCTGCGCGACTTACATATTCCGGTTTTGCTCCCTGAGCAATGGCTCTCTTTTTTTCTGTTTCCTTTTCTTCATCAGAGAGCATTTCAAAGGTAAGGGAAGATTCGTTAATTACATCAGTTCCCATCAGGCATTTATATCCCATTTCTTCAAGGATTTCAGCAATTCTGGCACTTGTTCTCATTTCTCTCCACCCAAGCTCTGGATATTGGTGAAATTCCCTTCGATATTTAACAAATTTATTCATCATTTTACAACTCCTCTCTTTCAATATTTCCCTCTTTTTACATCCGAAACGAGTCTTCCCTTTTCGAGCCTTATTACCCTTTTCCTGGAGATGTCTACGAGCTTTTTCTGGTGCGTGGCCATGATTACCGTGGTCCCGCTGTAGTTTATGTGCTCGAGCAGAGCGAATATGTCCCAGGCATCGTCTTCGCTCAGGTTGGCCGCAGGTTCGTCTGCAATAAGTATGGCGGGGTCCGCTATTATGGCCCTGGCTATCATCACCTTTATCTGTTCACCGCCCGAGAGCTCATCGACGCTGCAGTGCATCCTCTCCTTCATCCCGACGGAGCCAAGCGCGGCCTCGACTGCCTGCCTGATCAGGCGCTTGGGCCTGCCTGATATATAAAGCGGCAGGGCTACGTTTTGAAATACATCCTTATCAGGCATCAGGGGTACGCCCGGGGATATTATCCCAAAGCTCCTTCTGAAATATGGGATCTCGTCACTGGTGAGTGAGGATACGTCCTGTCCGCCTACCGTTATCTCTCCCCAGTCCGCCGTGCAGACGCCTGTCATGAGCTCGAGCAGAGTGCTCTTGCCCGAGCCGTTCTCGCCGACTATGTACACAAACTCTCCCCTGTTCACGGAGAAGCTGATGTTTATGAGGACCGTATGCCCGTTTTCATATGCCTTGCCTGCGTTTCTGAATTCGATAAAGCTCATCCGATGCCCCCACTGCTAAAATTTTCATTATCTCTGATATATTATATACTCTATATTTTTATATTTCAACATCGTGCGTTATTGATTGGACATAATTTTAGTGGTATAATATTGTAATATATAATTAATTTTAGAAGACGAGGGAGGAAATTTTGAAAAACAGAAAAATATCATTACTTTTCAGAGTTTTACCCCCTTTTTCCATAGTATTTTCTCTGAGCTTTATCCTTATTGCATCAGCATTCAATTCGCATTATGGCGCCGAGATAGACCTGAGTTTCGTGGGCAGGGCAGCTGATTCCATCGAGCAGGGCGGAAAAAAGCTTGCTGAAAGCGCCTCTGCTTCGATAGAGGATGTAAGGTCGAGGATGTATGTATTTGCAGAGGAGATATCCGCTGAGGAACCCGAATCAGATGCTTATGCGCAAAGCAGCTCTGCAGGAGCGCCTGAGGATCAGGGCAGTTCTTCCAGCGTTTATGATTTCATGGTTGGCGGCAATTTTGTCTACCTGAGCCAGAACGACCCGAGATGGAGAGACCTTGGATTCAAGGACGGAGATTCAATCGGGATATATGGATGCGGCCCTGCTTCTCTTGCAATGATAGCAAGCACAGTGACCGGAAGGGATATAAATCCCTATGAGGCTGCAGAGGCTATGTATCAGAAAGGACTTTACCTTCCTGCCCAGGGCTCCAGCCATGCGATAATGACCGACGGACTCGCTCATTTTTCGGTAAAGTCAGAGGGGTTTTATGAATATACTCCAGAAGCTGTGATATCAGAGCTGAAAAAGGGAAATTATTTTGTGTTGCTTACGAAAAAAGGGATATTCTCTAAATCTACAGGGCATTTCATAGTGCTTGCAGGACTTGATGAAAACGGAAAGGTCCTGATAGCTGATTCCAACAGCGTTTCAAATTCTCAGAAGAGCTGGGATATAGAGACTGTACTGAGCCAGGCAAAGCACAGCGCCTCAAGCGGAGGACCGCTGTGGCTTATACAGGGGCTCGCAGGCATGTAAAAAGGCAGGTGTACTCAATACAGCTGCCTTTAATATAGTTTGTTTCATGTTTTTATTTTTTATTTTTTATTTTTTTGATGCTATTTTGTCTGCTTCTCTGAATGCATCTCGCATCTCGATTACTAGTTCTTTTACTTCTTCGATAACCTCTGCGTTTCTTCCTGCCTTGATGCGGTTGAATTCATAAAGGAAGAAGTCATACATCCTGTAGAGCTCATTGCTTATCGGGATGCTCCTGTCAAGTATACTTATGAGATATCTGACGATGTCGGTGGCCTTCTGAATAGAGACATCCAGAAGCTCGTAGTTTTTGGTCTCTATGGCTATCTCTGATTTTTTGAGGTTTTTCACTACCTCATCAAAAAGAAGGACAAGCTGTTCTCCTTTGGTCATTGTATTTATCGACTGCTCTTTATATTGTTCGTATCCATACTGCATATTGATTGCCATCCTTTTTTTATTTTATTATTATGTTTTTAACAGATTATGTCGAAAACACTGTATATGTAGTTTCAAGACAGAGGGATATATACTTTCCCCTCTAAGTGTATTTTCGACAGCTTATGCATTTTTGTTAATAGTTTTGATTCTAAATTATATAATTTGTGCGAAATGAGGATATATTATGGCTAAAGTCATTACTTTTACAAATCAGAAGGGCGGCGTAGGAAAGACTACTTCATCGAGCGCCCTGATATCAGGTCTCGCGATGAGAGGCTACAAGGTGCTGGGAATAGACCTCGATCCTCAGGGAAACCTTGGTTTTTATTTTGGAATAGACATAGAGAACCACATTTCCATCTACGACGTATTCAAGGGCCAGAATAACATAAAAGAAGCGATATTTCACGGCGAGCAGTGTGACATAATCCCTTCAAACATACTTCTCAGCGGTGCTGAGATCGAGTTCAACCAGTTTGGCAGAGAGTATCTTCTCAAAAATGCGCTTGCGCCTCTGCATGACATGTATGATTTCATCGTGATAGATACCCCGCCTGCTCTGAACGTACTTACGGTAAATGCCTACGTTGCATCCGACCACCTGATAATACCTATGGTACCTGAGATACTCAGCCTCCTGGGAGTTTCGCAGCTCAAGGAGACCTTCCTTGCAGTTCAGAAATTCTACAACTCAAAGCTCAGCATACTCGGTATCCTCCTTACAAAATACAACGGACGCACGATACTTGCAAGAGAAGTGCTGGAAATGGCCGAAAAGATAGCATCACAGCTCGATACCTTAGTCCTGGAGGCAAAGATACGCCCGGCTGTCGTGGTTGCAGAATCTCCTGCGCACGGCACAAGCATATTTGAGTATGCGCCAAAATCTAATCCAGCTGAGGATTACAACAGCCTTATAGATGAAATACTGGCAAAATTATAATTTGAGTTTTAAGGGGGGAATAATATGGCAAGAAGAAGCAACAAGACCACTCATGTGCTAAACCTCATAGCAGGTTCGGGCACTGAAGGAGAACAGATAGAACAGGAAGAAAAATCAGATCAGGGGGAAACGTCAGACTCGGGAGAAACGTCAGGCCAGGAGGAAAAATCAGCTAAGAAAACTAAAAGCAAAAAAGCTGACGATGCCGAGAGCCATCCGGCTGCTCAGAGTCCTGAAATTCCTGGAATTCCTGCACCAAAGGCAAATACTCCGGTCGTAAAGATCCAGGTAAATGATCATGATCCGCTTTCGGATATGATAAAGGACGCTCTTGAAACAGAAGAGACCTCTGTTGCCGAGCCCGCAGCGACATATGCTGCAGACCCTGCAGGAAATCAGGATGCTGTATCAGAACCGGTGATCCCTTCAGCTGAGCCAGAGACTGCCGCACCATCAGAAAAACCGGCAGAGATAAAAGGAATCAACAGCACTCCTGCCATCGCAAATGAAATTGCGGCGGAAAAGCTTTCGCTTGCCCAGAAGCTCGAGCAGTCACAGAAGCTTCATTTCCATGACCGAAAAGACATCAGCTCAATGCTCGATCTTGATTTTAAATATATAAATGTCTATGAACGCATAATCCAGGACAAGATCCTTGAATACATGAGAAAGTTTGACATGTGCATGTGTGACAGATGCATCGTCGACACCTTTGCGCTCACGCTTACCAACCTTCCTACAAAGATAGTCGTGACTGACAGAGACTCCGTGTTTCCCATGGTAAGCTATTACGAAACCAAGAACACCGCTATAATATCCACGGCTCTCATAAAGGCCTGCATGATGGTTAAGGACAAGCCTCATCACGATTAGCGTGTAATTTTAAAAACTCAATATCACGGCTCAGAAACTACTGAGTCACGAAAAAGTGTATAAAAGTGTGATTTTATACACTTTTTTATGTACTAAAATGTGATTTTATTGACTGAAATAAATAAACAGACTATAATTATATATAAATATGTGATTTTTATACACAAAATACGTATAATAATGTGATTTTTGGAAAGGGGATGTCTTATGAAGAGGCTTATCATGAAAAAGCTTGTTGAATGGAAAGACTCTAAATACAGAAAGCCGCTTATTCTGAAAGGAGCGCGCCAGGTAGGTAAGACTTGGCTTCTGAAGGAATTTGCAGGGCAGCATTACAAAAATATGGCATACGTGAACCTCTCATCACTAAAGTGACGAGCTTCTGTATTGCTACATCATTTTCCTGCTTCTTAGACCTCGCAACCTACTATCTCCACAGGCGTTAATTCGGATCGTCCCGACCCTATTTATAACTATTAGCTACATTAACAAACCTAGCTCTCTCAGCCCTTCATTAAGTATGTTTTTAGCAGCGTTTTCATCCCTATCATGAGTTGAGCCGCATTCCGAACACATCCATTCACGAATTGACAGGCATTTCACCTCTTTATTTTTGTGACCACAATCTGAGCAGAGTTGACTCGATGCAAACCACGGATTTATCTTGTGATACAATCTATCGTTCCATGAAGCTTTGTATCCGAGTTGTCTTGTGAACTCACCCCAAGCGACATCGCTAATCGACTTAGCTAATCTTGAGTTTTGAACCATTCCTTTAATAAACAAGTCTTCTGTGACTATCACTTGGTTATCGTTGATAATTTTTGAAGATAATTTATGTTGAAAATCAGTTCTAAGATTGGCTATTCTCTCATGTAACTTTGCAACTTTCTTGCTGTGTTTCTTGAAATTATTACTACCTTTAACTTTTTTGGAGTGCTGTCTTTGGAGTTTTGCAAGTTTATCTTCGTATTGTTTTAGATATTCAGGATTATCAATATGGATTCCATTTGTATCAATCGCAAATTCTTTAACTCCCAAGTCAATACCAACGCTACTATCATTTACAGGCGACTCGCTATGTTCGCATTCGACATTGAAACTTACAAAATACTTTCCGCTTGGAACTTTACTTACAGTTGCAAACAATATCCTGCCATCAAATTTTCTGTGAAGTTTTGCTTTGATTTTGCCAACTTTAGGAAGCTGAACCAATCCATCATCGAAAAATGCCTTGATATTATTATTTGTAAAATTCGTTGTGTAAGAATAGTAATTTGTTCGTTTACTCTTAAACTTCGGAAATCCCTGATTTTTGTTTCCTTTTTTAATTTCTTTAAAGAAGTTCTGATAAGCAGAATCGAGATTAAAAATAGCGTTAGTTAAGGCGAATTTGTCTACTTCTTTCAGCCACTCAAACTCTTTCTTCATTTCTCTGTTACAGAAATTGTTGCAATCGGTCTTGGACATAGATTTACTTTCGTTCTTATGCGCTTCGATTCTCATAGCAAGAATATGGTTATAAACAAATCTGCATGATCCAAATGTTTTTGCAAGCATTACTTCTTGCTCTGGATTTGGATAGATTCTGTATTTGAATCCTTTTATGACTGTTTTCATAGATAGTTCACCTCACTTTCTATTTAGTCTTTTGATTCTGAATGTATTCTCGTATTTGCGATTCAGTGTTTTCGCTTACTGTCGCAACAAAGTAACTTGGGCTCCAAAGATGTCCTTGCCAAAGCTTCTTCTTTAAAACTACTCCAAACTCTTTCATAAGCAATCTTGCACTTACTCCCTTTAGTGCTTTTAGCATATCAGGTATATAATGTTGCGGAGAGCATTCTATTAACAAATGAACATGGTCTAAGTCTGTTTCTATTTCTTTGATTGCAAACTTATTGTCTAATGCAATTTTATATAAAAGTTCTTTTAGTCTTTCATCTATATCTCCGGATAAAACTTTGTGTCGATATTTTACACACCATACTAAATGATACTGAATTGAGTAAACATAACCTCTTCCTGTATAAAGTTGTGACATACATTACCTCCATAATTATATGGTAACATATGCTATAGCAGCAAGCAAGTGTTTTAAGTATTATTGTAATGTTTTTAAAACTACATATGCAACCACTTGTTCATAACTGAAGTTACGAGAATGCGTGGTTACTTTCTTCAACTTTGACGAGCATCCTGAATACAGACAGTTTTTTGAGAGCACCAAGGATGTTGATCGTATACTGCAGAATCTTATGATGGCAAGCAACGAAGTAATAAACCATGAAGCTCCGCATGAAACACTTATTGTATTTGATGAAATCCAGGAGTGCCCGAATGCACTCAATACTCTTAAATATTTCTGCGAAAACGCGCCGCATTATCACGTTGCATGTGCAGGATCTCTGCTGGGGATAGCGCTATCGAAACCTGCATCTTTTCCGGTTGGGAAAGTAGATTTTCTTGACGTGAGACCCATGACCTTTGTTGAATTCCTTATGGCAAATGGAGATGACAACCTGGCGGCTTATATGGACAGCATAGAAAAGCTTGAGCCTGTCCCTGACGCATTTTTCAATCCACTGTATGAAAAGCTCAAAATGTATTTTGTTACAGGTGGAATGCCTGAATCAGTTAGAGCCTGGACACAGGAGCGTGACGTGGAGCTTATGCAGAAGGTGCAGTCAAATATCCTCGATGCCTATGAACTCGATTTCGCCAAACACACAGAGCCAAGAGAATTTCCCAAATTATCGCTCATATGGAAGTCCATACCCTCTCAGCTGGCAAAGGAAAATAAGAAGTTCATTTACAGGGTCGTCAAAGAGGGTGCAAGGGCAAGGGAATACGAGGATTCTCTTCAATGGCTGTGTGATGCAGGCCTCTCCCATAAAATATATCGAAGCAGTGCCCCGGGACTTCCTGTTTCGGCATATGATGACCTTTCAGCTTTTAAACTGTATATGCTGGATGTAGGACTTCTACGAAGATTTTCCAGGCTCGCGCCTTCAGCATTTGGCGAAGGAAACAGGCTGTTTGTGGAGTTCAAGGGCGCATTAAGTGAGAATTATGTTCTGCAGGCACTGCAGAGCCAGTTTGAAGCAACACCTCGCTACTGGACCATGGATAATCCAAATTATGAGGTTGATTTTATAATACAGAGAGAAAATGACATTTTCCCGATAGAGGTAAAATCAGAGGATAATGTAGAGAGCAGAAGTCTCAGGAAATATAAGGAAAAGTACGGTGAAAAGGTTAAGCTGAGAGTGAGGTTTTCACTCAGCAATCTAAGGCTCGATGATGATCTGCTCAACATCCCTTTATTCATGGCCGACCATTCAGACAGAATAATAGGAATGGCACTGGCGCAGATAACAGAAAAAAGTAAATAACCTCATTAGATTTCGCCCATGCCAGGCGCAAATTAAGCAGAAGCTGGACAATTGTTTGTTGTCTAACTCCTGCTTAATCTATAATAATATCAAAAACTAGATAAAATATCACTTAAATTATATTCCCTGGAACCAGTTAATCTTTTATATTCTTCAATTGATTTCACCAGTTCATTAATATTACTGAAGGCATTTATGAAAATACCCTCCGATTTGATTTTTTTGATTTTATACGCACTCTGGCAGTATTCACTCGGTTTAAGTTTAGTCTTGCTTCTGTTCGTATAAGCTCCATAATCATTATTTTTTATGATTATTAGAATCTCTATTTCAGGTCGTGTTATAATATTAAAAACCTTATCGCTGTATCTTCCTTCAAATGCTGCATCCAACTTGAATCTTTCATTTTTGGAGTCCACTATCCTGAAGATAAATACCGGTTTTTCAAAATCTAAACTCAAATACTCATCTTGAATCTTCTTTACTCCGCGGCTCCTCGTAACCTTTCCAAAAATCAAGTCACTGCGTTTGAAGATTAATCTGTCATGATCTAACAGATAATTAATCAGGTCTTCTTCGGCTCTGCCTTCGCAAATGCATAAAGCATAATGATGACCGCTTATATATTCACTAATTTGCATAATAACTCCTTAACAGTATTAATACGCTCATAATTTGGTGAAGTACCTTCAATGTAATTTGAAAGCAAAACCTCGCTTTTTTTAATATCATTTCTATCAACAAAATCTGAGTATTTTATTACATTGCTTACAAAGTCCTGGTCTCTTCTTAAAACATAAATATTGTCTTTTCGTTCAATATTATCCAATATTTCCGAATAGTGGGTAGAAAAAATCAAAGTGGCTCCATTTTTATTGATATCTTTATCTGTAAACAATCCAATAATTATCTGAACCAGCTTTTTCTGTATATGATTCTCTATTTCATCAATGACAAGATAACCACCGGTTCGCATTATAAAAGCAATAGTATAAAATATATTGCTGCCTTTGATGGTTCCGGATGAAAGATATTCATCTGTTTCCGGTGTTTTTGCGACAATAATTTGATCATTATTTTTAAATTTAATTTCGCATTCATCTTTATTTGATTTAATATATTCTATACTATTGTCAAATAAATTTACAAATGGCATAATATCATTTCCGCGGTTGTAATATATATTGAGATTAGTGGCTCTTATCGTATCATCGTAGAAAAGTTTATTCTCTGAATACTTGGATACGATGCTATCTTGAGATTTCAAAAAGCTATCCTTTTGTTTTTCGACCTGAGATCTTTTTAATACGATCTTATCAAATTTTTTTATGCTTCCTTTGCTTTTTATTTCCGATTTCTTTTTCTCATATATTATTTCTTCCTTAAAGCAATACTTTCTTTGACCAAGCTTCTCTTCTGTACCTATTGTAGATACTAACTTAAAAAAAGAATCCCTGTTAAAGAAAACAACTGACATTATAGTTCCATCCCTGATTATACCTTCAGGCAAATCAACATCATCAAGTCCTGCATTATCTACAACTATTTTGAATGCTATTCTTAACAATTTAAGCAAAGATGTTTTGCCCGAAGCATTTGAGCCTGTAACAGCGACTACATTTTGCGAATAAATAGAATTATAAATATTATAAACCTGATCTTCATCCAAAACTCTATCAGATGCAATCAGATCAAAATTAAATCCTTTTTCAAAGATTCCAATATTATCAAACGATATTTCCAACAGTTTCATAACACACCTCCTTGTTTGATTATACCATAAAATTGCAAGTATAAACAGTTTTTATGTTTATACTCGTAGAAAAGGAGCCCGTGAGGACTCCTTTATTTATTGATTGATTTATTTAGATTTAGATTTTAATCTGAATCCGGATTTAGTTTTCTCTTTCTTCTGCCTTTGCCTGCTTTGATCTTGCGATAAGCATGTCTATGATCTCTACAAGATGTCCTATTTCAGGCTTGCTCAGCTGCTCGTCTGCGCCGAGGCTTTTTCCCTTGATTCTCATTTCTTCGTTTATAAGTGATGAGAATATTACAAGAGGTATCTTTCTGAGCTCACGGTCTTCCTTGACAAGCTTTGTAAGCCTGTGGCCGTCCATCTTTGGCATCTCTATGTCTGTTATTATAAGTCCTATCTCCTGCATGCTGCCGTCTCCTGATTTTTCCTTCATCTTTCCAAGGTAGTTCCAGGCTTCTTCTCCGTTGTTGAACTTGAGCACGTTTGTGTAGCCTGCTCTGAGGAGGGCTTCTGTTATCATCTTTGAAAGGAGCACTGAGTCTTCTGCAAGCATTATAGGTATCTCGTTTCTTGCTCTTGTTCCCATTTTTGCTATTGAATCAAGCTGTATTCCTGTCTCTGGGGATATGTCGGATACAATCTTCTCAAAGTCGAGTATCGTAACGAGATCATCTCCAAGCTGTGCTATTCCTGTTGCTATTCCTTCTTCACCGCTGTTGAGGGTCTTGTCAGGCTTCTGGATAGCCTTCCATGATACTCTGCTTATTCCTACTACTGTGTGCACGCGAAACGCCATATGGAGCCTGTTGAAGTTGGTTATTATGAATATGTCCTTGTCCTGCTTGTCGCTTTCTTTGCCTGTAAGGTACATTGGAAGATCGACTACTGTATATACCTTGTCTCTTGGCTTGAAGATTCCTTCTACTGCCGGATGAGAATGTGGGATAGGCTTTACCTTGCTGGCCATCATTATTTCCTTGACCTTGGCTACGTTTATTCCATAAAGCTCATCATATATAGTAAACTCCATGATTTCGATTTCATTTGTTCCTGACTCAAGCAGTATTTCGCTCTTTCCTCTGTTTGCATTGTTCATTATCGTTCACCTCTCCAAGTTTATTTTAATATCTAAAATATCAGGTCTGTCTTGCCAAATACCTTTATCTTTGCCGTTCCTGTGCTGACGTCAAATGAGAGCGTCCTCGCATGATTTGATCCTGTGTCTTCCTTGAGAAGCCTTATTCGCTCTGCTTTCAGAATTTCCTTTACGCTGACGACATTTCTCTCCCCTATGTTTCCAAGCGGTCCGCTGGCCTGAACCTCGAACATCTTTGCTCCTCCTGCTATTTTGCCTACCATTCTGTCTCTTCTTGCACCGAACACTTCCATTTTTCTTATTGTTTCTTTTATTCCTGTATCCGCATATTTAAAAACATTCTGGTTTCCTGACGCAAGCGCTTCGGGTAGCATTATGTGAACCATCCCCCCAAGCTTTATGAAAGGATCATAGAGGCATACTCCAACGCATGAGCCCAGGGCATATGTAATGAGCACCCCTTCTGCTCTTGCAATCTTCATATCTGCTATACCTACTATATGCTTATTGTCCATTTTTAATACCTAATTTCTCAAATAGTTTGTTAAGTGATTCCATTTCTGGTATCAATAAAAGATTTCCACCTATTTCCTGATCATCGCAGATAAGACTTCCCCCAATCATCATTATTTTATCTGTCTCATAACCAAATTCTATCATCGGAACTGTCATTATTCCGCCAAGCATGTTTGTAGATACTCCTGGTACAGAGAGCTTTACGCTTATGTCTGCAAGACTTGTAAGCGAATTTATGTACGAGGATATTATTATATTTCCGATTTCGATAAGCGCTGACATCTCCATCTCTCCAAGTTGGTCATAATCTGTTATGTCTTCTGAGAGTAGGTTGTTTAGCATCATGTTTATGAAATTGAGATCCTGTATATACAGCATGAGCCCATTGATGTCTCCTGTTACTCTTGTCAGTACTCCTACTACTATTTTTTCAGGTCCTCCCAGCTTGTATACGGCATCATTGTAGCCCAGTACCGATACATCCGGCTGTGTCATCTGTATCTTTCTCGAGAGCAGCGATGCGAGCGCTGTTGCTGCATTCCCAAGGCCTATGCTCCCTATTTCCCTCAGAGCATCGAGTCCAAGACTGTCTATCTGTTCGTAGTTAGTTATCTTCAATATATCCTCCTGCGTCAAACGCCATGTTTATCTTAATGAGTTAACGATTCCTTCTATTTCATCTGATGTCTGTATCATCCTTATGGCAAACTGATATGCTCTCTGAGTCTCTATTACCTTTGACATCTCGTTTGCAAGGTCCACGTTGGATGCTTCGACATATCCTCTCTCGAGCTGGCTCTGCTCTGTTATCATCTCCGGCTCTCCGTTTTTCTCAGCTGGAAGGAATCTTGCATTTTCTGCGCTCTGCATCCCGTTTGATATCGGAAACCTGAATATGCCAAGGTCCAGGTCCTGATCCGTATCTGTGAGCTGAAGCGTCTCCTGATAGGAGTCAAGTACATAATACCCTTCTTTGGTAACGAGGTCAAATGTTTCTCCGTCAAAGTCATATGGCTGCGACATTGCAAAGCTGCCGTCTCTCGTATAGAATATCTCCTGTGTCTGAGGATTCTGCACCGCAAAGTAGCCTTCTCCTGTTATCGCAAAGTCAAGCGGATTTCCGGTCTGAACGTAGTTGCCCTTCCTGAAGTCGATGTCTGTGGCTTCTATCTTTGTTCCGGTCCCGGATTTGAGGCTCGCAGACTGCTGAGCCTGGTTTATGTTGTTGTATATGAGGTCTGCAAATACTGCCGATTTGCTCTTGTAGCCGTCTGTGTTTATGTTGGCCATGTTGTTTGATATTACGTCAAGCTTTGACTGATGCGTTCCTGCTCCTGTGGCTGCCGTGTAAAATGATGCTCTCATGATCTTCCACCTATACTCTTCCTATTTCTGTTGTTGATTTTGCCATCATCTGATCGTACATCTTGAGGATCTGGGATGCGCTCTGTATCGCTCTCTGGCTGGTCATCATCGCTGTCATTTCCTTCATCATGGATACGTTGGATCTTTCAAGCGTATTCTGGATTATTTCGCCGTCTTTCACTACCGGCTGTCCCCCGCCTGTTATTTGTCCGTCCGGATTTTTGACAAGCTGCGCATAATCTGCAAAATCCACCACTCTCACGGTGTCTATGAAATTTCCCTGCGCATCATAGATTCCTCCTGCAGAATCGATCCTCACATCGTCTGTTTCGAGCTGGATCTGGCCGCCGAGTCCCATGACTCTTCCAACTCCCGGAAGGCTCAGATACCCTTCTTCATCGGTTATAAAGGCTCCGTTTCGGGTATATGTTGTCCCTGTCTGGGTCTGGATCTCAAAGAAGCCGCTGCTGCTGAGCGCCAGATTGAGAGGCTCGCCAGTTTCTTCGAATGACCCCTGTGAATAGTCTGTGATCGTTTCCTGAGCCGTCACTATCCTTGATGTGGTGTTGAGGTTTGTGACGCTGCTTCTGTCAGTATTTCCTGTCCTTGAAAGCATTTCTTCTCTGAAGGTCGTTGCTGTCATGGTGTCTTTCTTGTATCCTGGAGTGGATACGTTGCTTATGTTGTTGCTGACTACATCCAGGTTTCTGCCCTGTGTGAGCATGGATGAGGTCAGGTTGTAAAATCCCTGAAGCATATGATACCTCTCTTTTCTATTCCATAAACCGGTTCATTTCATTTCTCAGCTTTCTGAGTGCGTTTGCATGTATCTGAGAGACTCTTGGCTCGCTTATCTCGAGGTGCTCTGCTATCTCTCTCATGTTGAGGTTCTTGTGATAGTACATCGTTATTACCTGCTTTTCCCTCTCTCTGAGCACTTCGATGCCTTTTCTGAGCTCGCTGTCCATCTCGCTTGATATGAGGATGTGCTCCGGAGTGTTTTTTATGTCATCTGCAGGCAGCTTTGCAGTCTTTCTGGCTTCTCCGTTTTCTTCTGTTATGACCTCTAGTGAGAGGATTCCAAAG